>NZ_JACCFG010000010.1 GCF_013416555.1 Sphingomonas sp. R-74633
TGGGGCACGATCGGCTCGCCGGCGGAGCATGGCGGGCAAGGGCTCCCGGTCAGCCTGTCGATTGCGGTGCTGGAGACGCTCGGCACCGCCAATATGGGCTTCGCGCTCGCCCCGATCCTCACCGTCGGTGCGGTCGAGGCACTGATGCACCATGGCACGCCCGATCAGCAGGCGGCGTACTTGCCCCACCTCTCGACCGGCGCCTGGACCGGCACGATGAACCTCACCGAGCCGCAGGCCGGTTCGGATGTCGGCGCGCTGCGCACCACCGCCACGCCCGTGGGCGAAGGCAAGTGGAAGCTAAAGGGCACCAAGATCTTCATCTCGTTCGGCGACCACGACATGGCCGACAACATCGTCCACCTGGTGCTGGCCCGGACGCCGGGAGCGCCGGCGGGCACCAAGGGCATTTCGCTGTTCCTGGTGCCGAAATATCGGCTCGAGGACGGCGCCTTCAACGACGTCCGCACCGTCTCGATCGAGCACAAGATGGGCCTCCACGCCTCGCCGACCTGCGTGCTGAGCTTTGGTGACCATGACGACTGCATCGGCGAACTGGTCGGCCCCGAACTCGGCGGCATCCGCGCCATGTTCACGATGATGAACAACGCGCGCCTCAATGTCGGCCTGCAGGGCGTCCAGGTCGCCGAACGCGCCACCCAGCGCGCCGT
>NZ_JACCFG010000001.1 GCF_013416555.1 Sphingomonas sp. R-74633
CGTTGGCGAAGGTGCCGCTCAGCGCGTTCGCCTGGACGATCGTGTAGAGCTGGTTGAACCGGTAGTCGCTTGCCGCCGCGGTCAGCGCGTTGACTGCCACCGTGCCGCCCGAGAGCGTCGCGGTGCCGTTCACTCGGATCGAGTCCGAGGTGAAGTTGAGGCTCTGGCCGCCAAAGTCGAACAGGAGCGAGCCGCCGGTCGCAACCAGGCTGCCCACGGTGAACGACCCGATCGGGTTGATCGCGCCGAACTGGCCCGTTGCCAGGCCGCCCGGCGAGAAGGTCCCTGAATTGAGCGTCAGCGCGCCGCCCAGCGTGCCCGAGCCGATCAGCGCGCCGCCCTGGACGCGGATGCCGCCCTGCGAGGAGCCCGAGAAGGCCAGCGTGCCCGCCGAGACGTCGAAGCGCCCGGTGGTGGCGAAGGTGCCGGCCAGCGTCAGCGTGCCCGCGCCCTGCTTGTCGAGCGAGCCCGAGCCGGTGATCGCCCCGCCGAACGCCGAATTGCCTGCACCCGAGAGCGTCAGGCGGCCGGTGCCGAGCGCCAGCGTGCCGGTGCCGGCCAGGCTGGCGACGGTCTCGTTGTACGTGGCGAGGTCGAAGGTCGCGCCCGTTGCGATGCCGAGCGTCGCGGTGTCGGCGAGACGGTCGCTGGCACCCAGACGCAGCGTGCCGCCCTGGACGGTGACAGCGTTCGCCGCCGCAGTGCCGGTGAGCGTCGAAATGCCGCCCATGTTGACCAGCGTGCCCGCACCCAGGTTCGCGTTCACCGTCGCGGCGGTGAGCTGATACTGGGCGGCAGTCAGCGTGCCGGTACCGGCCAGCGTGCCGCCCAGCGCCAGCGCGCCGACCGTGTCGCTGTTGGCACCAAGGTTGAGCGTCGCGCCGGTCGAGACCGAAACCACCGCGCTATCCGCCAGACGGTTCGCCGCACCCAGCGTCAGCGTGCCCGCCTGGACCTGCACCGCAGTGGAGGCCGAGCTGCCGTTGAGCACCGAGGTGCCGCCGAGCTGGAACAGGTTGCCCGCGCCCAGATTGGCATTCACGCTCGCGCCGGTCAGGTCGTATTCCGCAGCGGTCAGCGTGCCGGTGCCGGCAAGCGTGCCGTTCAGGCCAAGCGCGCCGACTATGTCGTTGAAGGCGCCCAGGTTGAGCGTCGCGCCCGAAGCGACCAGCACGGTGGCATTGTCGGCGAGGCGGTTTGCCGCACCCAGCGCCAGCGTGCCGGCCTGGACCGAGACATTGCCTGCCGCGGTGCCGTTCAGCGTCGAGATGCCGCCCAGGTTGAACAGCGTGCCGCCGCCGAGGCTGGCGTTCACCGTCGCAGCGGTCAACTGATACTGGCTCGCCGTCAGCGTGCCCGTGCCCGCCAGCGTGCCGCTCAGGCCCAGCGTGCCGACCGTGTCGTTGAACGCGCCGATATCGAGCGTTGCACCCGTGGAGGCAGTCACCAGGGCAGTGTCGGCGAGGCGGTTCGACCCGCCGAGCGCCAGCGTGCCGCCGGCAACCGCGACGTCGCCGCCTTCCGTGCCGTTCAGGACCAGCGTGCCGGCCTGGACAACCAGCCCGCCCGCCGCATTGCCGTTCAGCGCCGAGGTGCCGCCCAGGTTGAAGACGGTGCCGGTGCCGAGGTTGGCGTCCACCGTCGCGCCCGTCAGCTGATACTGGCTGGCGGTGAGGGTGCCGGTGCCGGCCAGCGTGCCGTTCAGGCCCAGCGTGCCGATCGTGTCGTTGAACGTGGCGAGGTCGAGCGTAGCGCCCGAAGCGACCACCACCGTCGCGGTGTCGGCCAGGCGGTTCGCCGCCCCGAGGCGCAGCGTGCCGACATTGACCGAGACATTGCCTGCCGAGGTGCCGTTCAGCACTGAGGTGCCGCTGGCGTTGATCAGCGTGCCGGCGACATTGCCGTTCACTACCGCGCCATCGAGCTGGATGGCGGCGGCGGTCAGCGTGCCGGTGCCGTTCAGCGTGCCGGCAATTGCCGCGGTGCCCACCGTGTCGTTGAATGCACCGAGGTCGAGCGTCGCGCCCGAGAGCACCAGGACCGCCGCATTGTTCGCCAGGCGATCCGAGCCGCCCAGCGCCAGCGTGCCGGCCTGGACCTGCACATCGGTGGCTGCCGAAGTGCCGTTGAGCACCGAGGTACCGCCGAGCTGGAACAGCGTGCCGGCGCCGAGGTTGCCGTTCACGACCGCGTCATTGAGGTCATATTCGGTGGCGGTCAGCGTGCCGGTGCCGTTCAGTGTGCCGCGCAACACGGCAATGGCCACCGTATCGCTGTTGCCCTGCAGATCGAGCGTGCCGCCAGCCTGAACGGTCAGCGCCGATGCATCGGCCAGCACGTTCGACGCGCCCAGCGTCAGCGTGCCACCGACATTGGTGAAGCCGGTATAGCTGTTCGCGCCGCTCAACGTGAGGCCCGCGCCGCTGAAGATGACCAGGCCGCCGCCATTGCCGGTGATCGTGCCACCGAAGCTGCTCGTGCCCGAGGTGATCGCGATCGCGTTGGCGCCCAGATCGACGGTGCCGGTGCCGGCCAGGTTGCCGATCGCCTCGTCGTTGAGCAGCTGGAACGTGCCCGGCGCCGCAACGGTCACCAGTGCGGTGTCGCTGATCGCGCTGCCGCCCGAGGCGGCGAGCGTGCCGCCGTTCACCGTCCAGGCCGTGACGTCGGTGGTGCTGCTGAGCGTCCAGGTGCCGGTACCCGACTTGGTCGCGCTGGCGATGTTGGAGATCGCGCCCAGCGTCGCCGTGCCCGTGCCGGTCAGTGCCAGCGTGTTGACGCCCGCGCCGCCGTCCAGCGTGCCGCTCACGGTCGCGCTGGTGTCGAGCATGATCGCGTCCGCGCCCGCGCCGCCGTAATAGCCGCCATTCAGCGTGCCGGCGATGTTGATCGCACGGTCGCCATTGCCGAATGAGAAGATCCGGTCGGTGGTCGAGCCGGCTTCCAGGTTGACCGTGATCAGGTCGGCGCTGTCGAGATACATGCCGGCATAGCCGCCGGTGATCGTGCCGCCCGACTGGTTGGTGAAGGTGCCGCCGGCGCTGGTCCACACGCCCACGCCATTGCCGTTGGCGGTGATGCTGCCCGAGTTGGTGACAGTGCCGCCGCCGCCCAGATAGACCGCGGTATCGCCGGTCGAGGTGATGCTGCCCGCGTTGGTTACGCTCGAGCCCGCGCCATAGGCGGCGATCACCGTGCCGGCGCTGGTGATCAGGCCGCCGGCATTGTTGGTGATCGCGGCGACCCCGTTGCCTGCATAAATGGCCTGCGAGCCGGCCAGCGACTGGATCGTGCCCGAATTGTCGATCGTGCCGCCATTGCCGAGATACACCGTCTGATAGGCGTTGCCGGTGAGCGTGCCACCTGCCCGGTTGATCAGCTGAGCGTTGGTGCTGTTGGTCGACAGCGCGCGGTTGCCGGTGATGCTGCCGCTATTGTCGACCAGCGCATTGGCGCCGGTCATGAAGATCGCGTCGCCATTGCCGGTGATCGCGCCAAGGTTGAACACGCTCTGGCCCGCGCCCGAGCCGCTCACCGCGGAAGTGCTGCTGGTCAGGCTGCCAGTCGCGGTGACGGTGAGGCTGCTTGCGCCATTGCCGAGGTCCACGCTGGTTGCCGAGCCGGTATTGGTCGCCCCGCTGATCGCGACGTTCGATGCGTCGGCGATCACGATCGAGCCGTTGAAGCTGTTGGTGCCCGCGAAGGTCAGCACGTTGCCTGTTGCCAGCCCGCTCACATTCACAAAGCCGTTGCCGGAAATGTCCTGCGAGACCGTGCCGCTATAGGCCTGCTGATAGGCGAGGGTGCCGTTGTTGACGATCGCCGAGCCCGAGATCGTGTCGCTGGCGCCCTGGAGCGTCGCACCCGAATTGATCGTGGTGCTGCCCAGCCAGTTGTTGGCGGTGTTGGTCAGGACGATCGTGCCCTGGCCGCCGATCACCAAGTCCTGCGTCGGATCCACACCCGCCGCGCCGCTGGTGGTGATCGCGCCGGTCAGCGTGGCGATTACGCCCGCATCGGCGTTCAGCGTCGACGGATTGGCCGAGGACGGGGTGACCACCTCGAGGCTGATGTTGTTGGCATAGGTGCCGGTCGCGCCGAACGTCGCGGTCGGGTCGATCATGTGGATCGTGCCCGTGCCGAACGCGCCGGCGGTGTTCGCCCGGATCGAGCCGCCATTGACGTAGATGTCGCCGGTCAGGGCGCCGGTGCCGTCGAAGGTGATCGTGCCGGCGGGCATCCCGCCCACGCCGGCATAGATCGCCTGGTTCGGATCGCTGACCGGGCCGGTCAGGTACATGTCACCCGAGACGAGGCCGATGCTCTCGAAGCCGGTGAAGTTCGAGAGGCTGACATTGTAGCTCGAGCCGGCGCCGAAATCGGCGAACAGCTTGTCGTTGCCCGCGCCGCCATCGACCAGGCCGAGGATATTGCCGCCGATATAGGTGAAGCTGTCGTCTCCATCGCCCAGATTGGCGCCGTAGATCGAGCCGCCGCGCAGGACGACATTGTCGATGCCCGCGCCCGAGCTGGCGTCGTAATTGCCATAGACCACGCCCGACAGGTCGATGTTGCGCGTGCCGTTGCCGGTCGAGACGATGCCGCCATACATGTACGAGCCGGTTTCGTTGGTCATGTTGACCGTGCCGTCACCCGAAAGCAGCGCCGCGCCGGTGCCGCCGACGAGCGAGCCGCCATTATGGTTGGTGATCGTCGAGGTCACGCCGCCGGCGGTGTCGATCGCGATGCCGTAGCCGCTATTGCCCTGGAGCGTGCCCGAGTTCTCGATCGTGGCCGCGCCGCCCGAGATGTTCACGCCATTGGCGCCGCCGACGATGATGCCGGTGGTGTTGCCGTTGACATAACCACCGACGTTGGTGACCGCGCCGCCCGCGGTGAAATGGACGCCGTCGCCGGTGTTGAGGTTGGCATTGGTCTGCCAATATGCGGTGGCGTTGTCGCCGGCAGTGCCCGCGACGATGACGCCCGTGTTGTTCACCGTCTGATAGGCGTCGCTGCCCACCACGCCGTTGACCTCGCCGGCGATGACGCCGGCATTGGTGAGCGTGGTGCCATAGGCCTGCAGCGTGACGCCGTTGCCCGCCGCGATGATCCGGCCGCCGGCCTGGTTGTCGACGGTGCCGCCATTGGTGATCACGCCGTCAAAGCCGCTGCCGGCCGACTTGATCAGGCCGGCATTGGTCACGCTACCGCCGGCGTAGGCGGCCACGGCATAGGCGTCGTGGGCGATCAGCTGGCCGCCGGCATTGACGGTCAGGCTCGCGCCGGCATCGTTGAGCGTCACGCCCGTGCCGGTCATTTCGAGCGTCGCGCTGCCACCAACCACCAGGTTGCTGCCGGTCACGTTCCAGCCGCCGTCGGTGGCCAGCTGAGTGCCGGTCAGCGTCAGCGTGTCGCCACCGTTCAGGCTGTGGCTCTCGAAGCCGGTGAGGGTCGAGAGATCGAGCGTCGTCGGCGCGAAGACGCTCGCGGTGAACTGGTCGCGGCCGGTGCCGGCATCGATGCTGGTGAAGCTGCCGCCATACCAGTTGAGCGTGTCGTCGCCGTTGCCGAGCGCGATCGCGCCGTTGGTGACGGAGCCGCTGAAGAGGTTGACCGTATCGTTGGTGTTGAGCCCGGCCATGTAGATTGCATAGGTGCCGCCGGTGATCGTGCCGCTGTTGTTGACGGTCGTCGCGGTCATGCCGCCCGAGGCGACGCCGTAATTGCCGCCGACGATCGTCGCGCCGGCACCGTTGTTGAGGAAGCCGCCGTTGAAGACGACGCCGTTGCCGCTGGCGTTCTCCGTGAAGCCGCCCGAGGTGCCGCCCGAAAGCGTGCCCGCGCCGATGAAGCCGCTATTGTTGATGTTCGCGGTGGTGGCGGACAGGACGCCCCAGCCCTGGCCGATGATCTGGCCGTCCGACTGGTTGGTGATCGTCGCGTTGCCGTTCTGGAAATAGACGCCGCGGCTGCCGGCGGCGGTGCCGACGATGCGGCCCCCATTGTCGATCGACACGTTGCCGGTGGTGTTGACCCAGACGCCGGCGGGGGTGCCCGTGATCAGCGCGCCCGACCGGCTGGTGAGCGAGCCCGCGGCGCCGCTGTTGAAGCTCACGCCATAGCCCTGCGTCGTGCTGGAGCCGCCGCTGATCGTGCCATCGTTGGTCAGCACCTGGCCCGTGCCGCTCACGCTCAGGCCGGTGCCGGTCGTGGCGGTGATCGTGCCGCCATTGCCCAGCTGCAGCGCGCCGGTCGCGCTGATGCCGCTGGCGCCGGTGATCGTGGCGCCAAACTGGTTGACGACGGTGCCGGAGCTCATCGAGACGGCGGTGCCGCTGCTGAGGGTGTAGCTGTCGGCCGTCGAATTATAGGTCGCCGCGGCGACCAGGCCGCTGTTGTTGAGCGTGCCCCCAGCCTGCAGGGTCGCGCCCCCGGAGAAGCCGAAGATGCGGCCGCTGCTGTTGTTGGTGATCGTGGTGGCGGCTTCGACGCCGAAATACTGGTTGCCCGCGATCGCGCCCGAATTGGTCACGCTGCCGCCGGCGGTGAGGAACACGCCGTCCCAGCCGCCAGTGATCTGGCCGCCGGCGTTGTTGGTGATCGTGCCTGCGCCGCCCGAGGTGTAGACGCCGTTGGTCCGCACGGTCGAGTTCGAGCCGAGCGCGACGCCGAGGATCTGGCCGCTGTTGATGACGGTCAGCGCCGCGGTCGAAGTGATCGCGTTGGTGTCGCTGCCGCTGCCGCCCAGGAACGAACCGCGGATCACGCCGCCGAACTGGTTGTTGATCGAGCCACCCGCGGCCTGGATGCCGTTGCCGCCGCCCGCGACCAGCGAGCCGCTGGTGCCGCCCGAGAGCGTGCCCGCCGCGATCGTGCCGCTGTTGGTGATGTTGACCGTGCTGCCGGTCGCGACGCCGTTGCTGCGGCCGACGATCAGGCCACTATTGGTCAGCGTCAGCGCGGCCGAACCGCCCATGCCGATGCCGTTGCCGCCGCCGGCATTGCCCTGGCCGATGATCCGGCCGGTGGCGTTGTTGGTGACGGTCAGCGCGCCCGAGCCGCCCTGGTTTTCGATCGCGTTGTAGAGGTTGCCGCTGATCAGGCCGTAATTGTTGACGGTCAGCAGGCCGGTGGCGACCACACCGCCCGAGGCGACATGGTTGATGCCGCCATTCTGGCCGCTGATCGTCGCGGTCGAGTTGTTGACCGAGCCGTTGTTGATCGTGGTGGTGCCGCTGGTCGCTACCACGCCGATGCCGGCGCCGTAGCCGCTATCGCCGCCGGTGCCGGTGTTGGTGATCGAGCCGAAATTATCGACGCCGTCGCCCACGCCACCGAGGCGGACGCCGAGATACTGGCCGCCCGCGACCGAGCCGGTGAGGCCGACGCGCAGGACGTTGCCCGCACCGGCCAGCGTCACGGCGCTGACTGCCGCGCCGCTGCGGCTACCGGTCAGCGTGACCTGGCCGCCGGTGGCCGAATCCACGGTGAGCGTGCCGGTGTTGGTGATCGCGCCGCTCAGCGAGACGGTGCCGAGCGCCTGGACATTGCCTGCGCCGCTGATCGCGCTGGTGAAGTCGTAATTGTCGTTGCGGTTGAAGATCAGCGTACCGCCCGCATCGACGCTGATCGCGCCGGTGATGCGACCGTTGGAGCCGCCGTTGCCCACCTGGAGGCTGCCGCCGGCGACGGTGGTGCCGCCAGTATAGGTGTTGAACCCGGTCAGCGTGACCTGGCCGCCTTCAACGCGCAGCGCGCCGGTACCCGAGATCACCGTGCCGCTCGAGCTGGCGCCCGACTGGACATAGGTGAGCGTGCCGTTGTTGGTGATGCTGCCGCCCGAGATCGCGCTGGTCGAGCCGCGCACGGTCACGCCCAAGTCGATCGTCGTGATGCCGGTCCAGCTGTTGCCGGTGCCGGTGAGGTTGAACAGGCTGTTTGCAATGCCGGTAAAGGTCACGGCCTGCGAGGTGCCGATCGCCTGGCCGGCGGCGTTGGTGCCGCTGCCCGAGGTGATGCTGCCGCTCAGGATGGCGTTGCCGCCGAACAGATTCTCGAACACGGCCGGCTGGCCGTTCAGCACCGCCGGAACGTCGAGTACGAAGTTGTTGGCATAGGCGCCCGAGGCGGCGAACTGGACGTTCGACGAGAGCAGGTGGACGACCGCGCTGCCGAACGCGCCGGCGCCATTGGCGCGCACGATTCCGCCATTCGCATTAATCGTGCCGATGCCGCTGGTGCCCTGGAACAGCAGCGTGCCGCCATTGGAATTGACGGTGATGCCGGACACGGCCGCCGCGCCGGAGAGCCGCCAGATGCCGCTGTCGAGCTTGGTGATCGTCTCGGCGCCGGTCGAGGTGGCGAGCGCGAATTCGCCCTGCTGCGCGCCGGTGCCGGTGCCGCGCAGCTGCAGCGTGTCGTTGCCGGTGCCGAGGTCAACCGCACCGAAGGCGGCGGCGGCGAGCGTACCGCTGTTCTGCAGCGTCACGGTACCGGTCGCGCCGGTCACCGCATCGGGGTAGCTCTGCGTGATCGCGCCGGGATTGGTCTGGCCGGTATAGATCGCCAGAATGTCGTTGCCGCTGCCGCCGGTGATGTTGCCGGTGGTCGAGCCGGCGAACAGGTTGATCGTGGCGCCGGCGTTGCCGACGGTCACGCCGTTGCCGCCCGCGCTGGTCGCAGTGCCGTAATTGTTGAAGGTACCCCCGACGCCGCCGATCCCGACCGCGACGCCGCCGATGCCGCCATTGCCGCCGGCCAGCGTGCCGCCCGCCGCGTTGGTGACGGTGCCGCCGCCGTTCATGTAGATCGCGGCATAGGTTCCCTGCGAGATCGTGCCCGCGTTGAGGATATTGGAGAGGCCGCCGACATTGACGCCGTCATAGTTCGGCGTGCCGATGCCGAAGCCGTTGATCGTGCCGGTGTTGACCAGCGTCAGCGCGCCGCTGGTGATGATGCCGCCCGCCGGGCCTTCGATCAGGCCGCTATTGGTGATGCTGGCGCTGCCGCTGCGGATCGCCGTGGTGGAGCCGCCGGTGACATAGTTGTTCGAGCCGTCGAGCGTGCCGACGGCGATCGTGCCCGAGTTGCTCACGCTCAACAGGCCGGCGCCGCCATTGTAGATGCCCGCGGTGCCCGTGCCGACGATCTGGCCGGCATTGGTGACCTGCACCGCGCCGCTGTTAATCAGCAGGCCCGCGCCTTCGCCGGTCGCGCCATAGATGCGGCCGGTGGCATTGTTGAAGACGATGCTGGTGCCGGTGATCTCGACGCCGGCGAAGCGGTCGCCGCGGATCAGGCCGTCATTGACGACATAGGCGCCGTTGTTGGCGCGCGCGCCGTCCCAGCGGCCGACCAGGGTCGCGCCGGTGTGATTGCTCAGCGACAGCTGGTTGCTGCTGGCGAGGATGCCGTTGCCCTGCGTGGTGATCGCGCCGCCGGCGGCATAGGTGATCGTGCCATAGTTATCGACGGTGCCGCTGCCGATCGCGATGCCCGTGGACAGGCCGGTGCCCGAGGTGATCGTGCCGCTGTTCTGGATGTTGTTGCCGGTGCCGCTCGAATAGATGACGTCGCCGGTCGCGCTCAGCTGCGCGCCCGACTGGACGAACATCAGGTCGGGGGTGGTCAGCGTGACGCCGACGCCGGTGATGTTGGTCAGCGAGCCGTTGAGGATGAACGTGGTCGCGTTGCCGCCCGATACGGTCCAGCCCGCGCCGCCGCTACGGCTGCCGGTGAGAGTCAGGTTGCCGGTGGTGAGGTAGAAGCTCTCGAAATTGGTGAAGTTCGCCTGGTCGAGCGTGGCGTTGTTCGACGAACCGATGTTGACAAAGAAGCCGTCGGTGCCCGCGCCGCCGTCGACGGTGCTGCCCAGCGTACCGCCCAGATAGCTGAAGCTGTCATTGCCGTCGCCCAGCGCGATCGCGCCGGAGACGCTGCCGCCCGCGTTCAGCGTGAAATTGTCGACCGCGGTGTTGGCGCCGCCGGTCGCGTCATAGCCGCCGGCCAGCGTGCCCGCGACAGCGATCGTGCGGGTACCGTTGTTGGTCGCGGTGATGTTGCCCGTGGTGGTCGAGCCCGCCTGCAGGTTGACCGACTGCGTGCCGGTGGCGTTCAGCTGGATCGCGCCGGTGGTGCCGCTGATCGTGCCGCTGGAGGTGATGTTCGTGGTCGAACCGCCCGAGACGATGCCCCAGGTCGTGCCGCTCACCGTGCCGCTGTTGACGAGCGTCAACGGATTGCCGGTGGAAGTGATGCCGGTGTTGCCGGTGATCAGCGCGCCGGCGCCGGTGTTGTTGACCGTCCCGATCGAGCCCTGGATGCCGCCGGCGGTGCCGCCCTGGATCGTGCCGGTGTTGTTGATCGTGGTCGTGTTGACCATCGAGATGCCTTGGGCTGCACCGTCGATCGTGCCGCTGTTGGTGATCGTCTGGATGCCAAAGCCCTGGAAGCCGGCGGCGCCGGCCCCGGTGGCGCGCAACGTTCCGGCATTGTTGAGCGTCGAGGTGCTGTTGCCGGAGGACAAGGCGGAGGCGCCGGCCGCGGTGGAGGTGACGACGGCGCCCGAGCGAATGATATAGTCGTATACGCCGCCCGAATTGGAGATGGCGGTGCCGGCGGTGATGTTCGCGCCGATATCGATCGTGCCCCTGCCGGCGGGCGCCCATGCCTGGAGATAGAGGCCATAGGTCGCTGCGGTGATCGCCGCGGTGGTGGTGACGTTCAGCGTCGCGGTGGACGGATTGCCGGTCGTCAGCGAAACGCCGGTGCCGAACGCGGTCGTGTTGCCGATCGCCGCGCCCACGTTGACCGTGGTCACCCCGCTGCCGGTGCTGGAGACGCTGATGCCGGTCCCGTTGCCGGCGCTCGCCGCGTTGATCGTGCCGTTGCCGCTCGTGGTGATCGTCGAGCCGGTGACGTCGTTCGAAAGGATGCCAGTCGGCGCGGTGATCGCGCTCTGCGAATTGACAACGCTGCCGCCACCCGTGGCGGTGAATCGCATGCCGACCGACGTCGCGTTGATTGTACCGCCGGTCGAGATGAAGCCGGTGCCGTAATAATTCTGCGCGTTCACGCCGGTCGCGAAGCCGGTGATCGACGATCCGCCGATCCGGATGTCGGCATTGACGGCCGTAACAATATTGATGCCGGCGACTGCAGTGCCGTTGCCGACGAACGACTGGTTGAAGCCCGTCGAATCGAGGGTCGCATAACCGGCAGGCGCGGCGATGGTCAGGCCATAGCTGCCGGTGAAGGTCGACCCGCCCGACTGGAAGGTGAGCGCCTCGTTCGCATTGGTCTGCTGGTAATAGCCGGAGCCGCCGCTGACCGTCGTGCTCAGGTTGTTGGTGCCGGCGAAAATCACGCCGATCGAGTTGAGCCCGCTCGTCGAGCTCCTGATGTCCAGCGCGTTCTCATTCGGCGGCGAGCCGGTCGTGTTGGCGATCGTGACCCCGGTAACCGTAATCCCCGTGTCGCCGGCGAGGTTGGTGACCAGGACGCCGCCGCCGCTTCCGGTCTGGTTGTTGACCGTTGGATTGCTGGGGCCGTTGCGCGAGATGGTGCCGCCGCCAGCGGGCGAGACGATGGTCTGCGCCGCCGCGGGCGTGGCGACCAGGCCGATGCCGATCAGCGCGGTCGAGCCGAGCAGCGCCTTGCGCAGCAACGCCTCACGACCCACGCGCACCGAAGCCGACTTGGACGCACGCACGCCATTGCCACGATCGATCATTCTGGAAGCCCCCGAAAACCCGTTGATGCGTGCGCGCGCGACTCGCGGACACACGACAGACATGGGGGAATCCCCTAGGGCAGATTCCGGGGTTTCCCGTTGAACAGCCGTGTCACCGATTTGGATCGATGTCGCATGGTGGGATGGCTCCCGCTTTGGGACATCAACGGGTTAACATGCTCCGCGCGCGGCAATCGCTGGGCGTCTCGCCGAACCGCGCCTTGAACAGACGGCTCAGATGCGCGGCGTCGCTGAAGCCAAGTCGTTCGGCGATGTCGCCGATGCGTTCGGCATTTTCCGGATTGAGCAGCAAATGGCGCGCGGCCTCCAGCCGCATGTCGCGGATATAGGCCTGGACGCCGCCGCCGGCCTCGAAAAGCCGGTGCAGCGTGCTGCGCGAGACGCCCAGCTTGCGGCACAGATTGGCGATGGTCAGGCTTGGCGAGCCGAGATGCGCCTGGATCTCCTTGCGGGCGCGCAGCATCAGCGTGGCGGGATCCTCGCGGAACCCCGGTGCCTCGCTGCGGCGGGTACCCTTCAGCGTCAGCACCAGCAGGTCCAACATCGACTGGCCGAGCCGCGGTGCATCCTCCTCGGCGAAACGGGGCAGGGCTTCGCGCACCTGGAACATATGCGAAGTCAGCATCGACATTTCTGCCGGGCTCAGCACCATGCCGTGCAGGCTGGCAACGTCGAGCCCCGCCTCGATCGCCATCTGGCGCGGGATCGAGAAGCCGATGCTGCGCCCGCCGGCGGAATCGTGGAGCGAAGTCTGGCTATGGTCGACCAGTACACCCGAGCCGGGCATCTGCACCCAGTCGTTCCTGCCCGCGGTGCCCGCTGCCTTGCCGTCCAGATTGACCACCACTGCCAGCCCGTTCTGGCCCTCGTCGACGAGCCGCTTGTCACGCTTCCAGCGCTGTGAAGCGATGTCGGTATAGAGGAAGCCGACCTCGCCCAGCCGCACGAGCTCGCTGTTTACGCGGAACTCCTCCAGGGGCTCGGTCGTGAAAAGCGGGGCCAGCGTCTGCCATTCGGCCTTCCACGCATCATAGCGATCGGCGGGGTGGATATCAGCAGTGGAAAAGCGACCGACGCGTAGAGACTGCGACACCCAACTAAACTCCAGAGTTTCTTTGTTTCCGGGGTTTGTGTTCGATTCCCGAGGTTTAGGGATGCATCCATTATAGATGGAAACATTCACCTGCACGTGTAATTTTCGTAATCTGTCTCGAAGCGAGGCGGGTCCCGATGCTGGATTAATCTGGATCAATCGGGCGGCGGCGTTCGTCCAGGCGCAGCGTCGCGTCTGCCCATTCGCGGCCATGGCGTAGCAGGTGACGGGTCAGTCGTTCATAATGTTGCACGAAGTCGCGAATCTCGGCGTCGGTCATCGGTCCACCGGCCGCGCGTTCCTGCTGAGTCCGCCAGTCCGCGACGATTTCGAAACACGGCGCCTCAAGGAAGACGAGCTGGTCGATCCGCGCCCATAATGCCTGATAGGGGCCGGCCAGTTGGGCGTTTACCCAGCGCCGCCACCGTCCATCCGGATCATGCTCGCGTTCCAGATCGTTGATAGGTTCGGCCAGGTCCGCCTCAGGCTGTGGCCGTGCGCCCAGGCACCAGCCTTCCAGGATCAGCATCTCCGCAGGCCCTTCGACCCGTTCCGCTGCCCCGGGTTCGTCGCGCACCTTGTCAAAGCGGGGGAGCAGGGCAGGGCCGCGCGCGAGCGCCTCGATCACCGCCAGCCCGGCGGCGACGTCATGCGTGCCCGGCACCCCGCGGGTGCGCAGCAGCGGGTGGACGGTGTCGGCCAGGTGCTGCCGCGTCGTGCCATCGAGATACAGGTCGTCGAGCGACAGCACCGGGCAGCCGAAGCGCGCGGCCAGCGCGCGCGCGATCGTCGACTTGCCGCTGCCCTGCGCCCCCGCGATGCCCAGCACGAAGGGGCGGCGGCTGCCCGGCCTGAGCCGCGCGGCGATCCATTGGGCAGCGGGAAGGGGCGGAACAGCGTCCATCGTGCCGCATCTTAGCTTGCGCTCTGCCAGCGCTGTCAAATAAGGCTGGTCCAGGCCGGGGCCGCTTCCCGGTGGGGAATGAAATGTCTAGCCGTCCCACGATCAAGGAAGTCTCGAAGATTGCAGGCGTGTCGTTCAAGACCGTCAGCCGCGTGCTCAACAACGAAAAGCACGTCAGCGAAGAGACGCGACGCCGTGTCGAGGAAGTCGTCGCCCGCCTAAACTTCCGGCCGAGCCACGCAGCCCGCACGCTCGCCGGGCGCAAATCCTTCCAGGTCGGGCTGCTCTACGACAACCCCAGCCCCTATTACATTTATCACGTCCAGACCGGGGCGCAGCAGCGCTGCACCGAGCAGGGCTATCGGCTGCTGATCCAGCCGATCGACAGCCAGTCGCCCGACTTGGTCTCCAATGTGCTGGCGCTGATCGACGAGACGCATCTCGACGGGCTCATCCTCTCGCCGCCGGTCACCGAAGCGACCGAGCTGCTCGACGAGCTCGACCGGCGCGGTCTGCCCTATGTTCGCATCGCCCCCGGCGTGCGGCGCGAAAGCGGGCTTGCGGCGACGATGGACGACGTCGCGGCGGCGCGCGAGCTGGTCGAACACCTCACGGGCCTCGGCCATCGCCGCATCGCCTTCATCTCGGGGCCGGAGAGCCATATCTCCTCGTCCGAGCGTCTCCAGGGCTATCGCGCCGCGCTCGAAGCGGCGGGGATCGCCTTTGATCCGGCGCTGGTGGTGCCGGGCGACTACAGCTTCGACTCGGGCTATGCGGCGGCCCAGCAGCTGCTGCTCGGCAAAGGCGCGCGGCCGACTGCGATCTTCGCCGGCAATGATGACATGGCCGCCGGCGCGCTCGCCGTCGCGCATGAGAATGACATCGATGTGCCGGGTGCGCTGTCGATTGCGGGGTTCGACGATTCGGATCTGGCGCGCGCGGTGTGGCCGCCGCTCACCACGATCCACCAGCCGGTCTATGATCTCGCCGCTGCCGCGGCCGAGCTGATCCTCGCCGGCGCCGCACCGCAGCCGCGCGTCGCGCTCGAGCATAAGCTGATGGTGCGCTCGAGCACCGGGCCGGCGCCGAAATAAACCAATAGCTGTCCCACCGCCGGACACTGGTTAACTAAACGTAACGCTGGCGGCAAAAGTTAAGAAGTTATTAACTGCTGGTCATGCAGAGCCAGCTTCTCCTCGAGGGCTACGCCCCCCGACGCCACCCGTTCCGTCGCTATGTCCGCCGTGCGGTGGCCCAGCAGCGCAAGCTGCGCGACGACAGCGACATGAAGCTCTTCGCGTTGAGCTTCACGGCCTTCTTCGTCTGCTTCTTCACCTTTATCGCCTGACGGCGCGGCTGCCTGATCAGGGCAGCACGTCGGGCGCGTGCGGCGCGTCCTCGGCCTTGTAGAGCCGGTTCGCGCACCAGGCCGAGGCGAGGCAGAGCAGCACCACGACCCACACGCATTCGGCGACGCCGACCCCGGGGATGTTGCTCACCCCGAAGATGCCGACCGATCCGAACACCATGAAGCCCGAATTGACGATGTTGTTCGCCGCCACCGTCCGCGCAGTCTGCGACTTCTCCACGGTGGTGGTCAGAAAGGCATAGAGCGGCACCACGAACATGCCGCCGGTGATCGCGATTGCGAGCAGCGATCCCAGCACCGCCCAGCCGATCGGCAGCGCGACGAACTCGGCGGTCTTGAGCAGCGGGCCTTCGTGGATCGGCCAGAAATGCGCAGTCGCGTAGAAGCCGATCACGAACACCATCATCGCCAGCACTGAACGTACCGCGTATTTTGCCGAGACATGGCCCTTGAGCAGCCGGTTGATGATCACCGATCCGATCGCGATGCCCACCGAGAAGATGCCCAGGAATACGCTCGCCACGTCCTTCTGGGCATGGAAGACGTTCTTGACGAGCGGCGGGAACAGCACGCCAAGCACCGCGGCAATCGTCCAGAATACGCTGATCGCGATGATCGCCAGATAGAGCCGGCGGATGTGCATCGTCGCCGAGATCAGCCGCCACGAGGCGCGGAAGATGTTGAAGTCGATCTTGAGCTTGGTCATCGGCGGCGCCGGCGGGATCTTGAGCGAGGCGAGCCAGCCCAGCACTGCCACACCGACCACCGCGAAGCCCGCCGCATGCGCGCTGATCACGCCGCCGGCGATCGTGCCGCACAGGATGGCGATATAGGTGCCGGCCTCGACCATGCCTGTGCCGCCCAGCACGTCGTCTTCCTCAAGATGCTGGGGCAGGATCGCATATTTGATCGGGCCGAAGAACGCCGAGTGGATGCCCATGCCGACCAGCGCGACGAGCATCAGCTCCAGGCTCTTCAGGAATATGCCCGAGGCGCCGATTAGCATGATCCCGAACTCGCAGGCCTTGATGATCCGCATGATCTTCGCCTTGTCGTAGCTGTCGGCGAGCTGGCCGGCGAGCGCGGAGAAGAGGAAGAAGGGCAGGATGAAGATGCCGGTGGCGATCGCGCTGAACCGGGTCTCGTCCTCGACCGAGTTGAAGATCTGGTAGGTCGCGAAGAAGATCATCGCGTTCTTGAACAGATTGTCGTTGAACGCGCCGAGGAACTGGGTGACGAACAGCGGCAGGAACCGGCGCTCCCGCATCAAACCGAGCGCCGCACCATGCATAAGCGAACCTTACCTCTGAATGCGGGTATTCCCGCTGAACAAGGCGTGGCCATAGCCGAGGGGCCTATGTTGCGGCAATCGGTTAATGGCACCGGTGGCGGGCAAGGCCAGCCTCAACGTTCGCAGGCGCGCTCGTCCAGCGTCAGTGCTAGGCCGCGTGCGGATCCATGCACGGCATCCCCGACGTGGCAATTGAGCCGCGTCGCCAGCACTTGCTTCGATCCGAAGGCGCCGTCCTCCGTTCGGGCCGTGACGACGACTTCGTCGGCGCTCCATTTGGGGTTCGCGTGCGGCGCGATACTGATGACCACAGCCCATGCCTCTCGCTTCGGCTGTTGGGAGCAGGCGGCCAGAAGAGCCGTTGCCAGAAGAGCCAGAGTTTTCATCCTCCGCAGGACTCCCGCACGATAAGGTCGGTCGGCAGCCGTTCGGCGCTGGGGTCGGGGGAGGGGTCGAGGATCCGCGAGACGAGCTGGCGGCCCGCCTCGAACGTGTCCTGCCGGATCGTGCTGAGCGCCGGCGTGCTCAGCCGCGCGAGCATCATGTCGTCATAACCGACCACCGAGACGTCGCCCGGTACCGATACGCCCGCCCGGCGCAGCGCGCGGATCGCACCCAGCGCGATCAGATCGGACGAGGCGACGATGCCGTCGAAATGGACTTGGCGCCGGAGCAATCGGCTTACCGCCGCATCGGCCGATTCGAGCTCGAAATCGACCGGCACCACCAGTTTGGGGTCCATCTCGAGCCCGGCTTCCTTCAGCGCCTCGGCATAGCCGCGCTTGCGCTGCATCGACTCTGGATCGGTGCCGCCCAGGAACAGGATCGCCTTGCGCCCCAGCCGCGCCAGATGCGCCGTCGCGCGCCGCCCCCCCAGCTGGTTGTCCGACCCGATCGAGCAATAGCGCTGCCCGGCCATCTGCGCGCCCCACACCACGAAATTGGCGTTGCTGTCGGTCAGCTGGTTGAACGCGTCGTGCAGCATCGACTGGCCGAGGAAGATCACGCCGCTCGCCCGGCTGGTCGTGGTCGTGGCGACCAGATCTTCATAGTCGTGCGGCGTGGTGTGGCTCACCGTGAAGTCACAGTCGCGCGCACGCGCCGCTTCGCCGATGCTGGCGAGCAGCTCGAGGAAGAAGGGGTGCGACAGCGGCAGCGGCCGCCCGCGCATGAAGGGCGTGACGATCACGATCGTCCCCTCGGCCCCCACCGGCGCGGCCGGCATATAGGGGCGGAAGGGATAGTCATGGTCGCGTGCCAGCGCCCAGATCTTCTGCTTGGTCCGCGCGCTGATTAGCGGGTGATCGTTGAGCGCCCGCGAAACGGTCGAGATCGACACGCCGGCCAGCTTCGCCAGATCCTCCAGCGTCGTATTGTTGTTGCTACTGCTGCCCATTGTGCCCAAGCTTGAGAAAAGCCGAATACGGCCAGATTAACGCATCGAGGGGGTTCCATTGCAAGCAGGCCGGCCGGACGGGGCTAGCGATGCCGCGCGTGCGGGAACGCGGCTCAGCCTGCTGCAAATCTGGAACATGTGCTTCGGATTGCTCGGCATCCAGATCGTCTGGGGCCTGCAGAACGTCAACACCAGCCGCATCTTCCAGACGCTCGGTGCCGAGCTCGACGATCTTGCGATATTGTGGATCGCGGGCCCCGCCACGGGCCTGCTCGTCCAGCCGATCATCGGCCATCTGAGCGACCGCACCCGCGGCCGGCTCGGCCGGCGACGGCCCTATATCCTGGCCGGCGCCTTGTGCACGGCGCTGGCGCTGTTCCTGATGCCCAATGCCACCAGCTTGTGGGCGGCGAGCCTGATGCTCTGGGTGCTCACCGCGTCGATCAACATCGCGATGGAGCCGTTCCGCGCGCTGGTGGCGGACCGCGTGCCTGAGGCGCAGCGCACCGCCGGCTTCGCGATGCAGGTGTTCTTCATCGGCGTCGGTGCGGTGTTCGCCTCGGCGCTGCCCTGGATGCTCGTCCATTGGGCGGGGCTCAGCGGCCAGCCCGAGCCGGGCATGCTGCCGCAATCGGTGCGCACTGCCTTCTATATCGGCGGTTTCTGCCTGCTGGTGGCGGTGAGCTGGACGATCGTCACCACCCCGGAATGCCCGCCGCCGCCGCGCCTGCCCGACGAGGCGATGCCCCCGCATATCCTGTCGCGCGAGCGCGCCGCCTCGCTGGTCCGCCACGGCATCGCCTGGATGCTCGCCGGCCTCGCCATCGCGGGGGCCGCAGCACTCGCCGGCTGGAAGCGCGAAATCTACGTCATCGCCGGCATCGCCTTCCTGTTCGGATTGCTCCAGGCCGTGGTGGTCCGCCTGCGCCGGCTGGGGCGCAGCTCGATCGGCATGCTCGAGATCGTCGAGGACATCCGCTCGATGCCCGAGCTGCTCAAGCGTCTCGCGCTCGTCCAGTTCTTCACTTGGTACGGGCTGTTCGCGATGTGGATCTACACCGTGCCCGCGCTGGCGCTGCGCCACTATGGCACCGCCGATCCCACTTCGCCGGGCTATAATGCCGCGGCGGACTGGGTGGGGGTGTTGTTCGCCGGCTATAACGGCGTCGCCGCGCTCGGTGCGCTGCTGCTGCCCCGTATCGGCGAGCGGCTCGGCCGCCGCGCGACGCACGCGCTGTGCCTGTGCTTCGGTGCCGCCGGGCTGCTCGGCTTCCTGCTCGTCGACAATCCGGTGGCCTTGTGGCTGCCGATGGTGGGTGTCGGCCTGGCCTGGGCGGCGATCCTGTCGATGCCCTATGCCATGCTCGCCGGCAGCGTGCCCCCCGGCAAGGCCGGCGTCTATATGGGCATCCACAACATGTTCCTGGTGATCCCCCAGCTCGTCGCCTCGACGATGCTCGGGCCGCTGGTCGGCCGCGTCTTTCATGGCCAGGCCGAATATGCGCTGGTCCTTGCCGCCGCCGCTTTGCTGATTGCAGCAGGCTTCGCGCTCAGGCTTCCGCGCAGCGCCGATACCGGCGCCCGACCCTAATCCCCCACGGGCAAGCAAGATGGCATGGCGTTGCATTGCGGCCGCCTGTTTGTGCAAAATTTGCATAATAAGCAAGGCAAAATTGCACGTTGTGAGTCGCTTGTTGCGGTAACAATTTGCACCAAAGTAGCTACCGCCTCTCATAAAGCCGTTATAAAATAACAAGATATGAGCAATTCTCTTAGGGATAATTTCCCTCTTGCGGTTATGCTCAATTTACGCAAAGTTACGCAAAGTGAGCCGCCCGGTAGGGCCGAGGGCATTCCACGCCTCCGGACGGTCGGCTCGCAACGCACGGCGGCGCCATCGAGCGTGGCCGGCACAAAGGAGGGTGTCTTGGGGGAAGCGCGGCAAAGCCGGCTTGCGATACAGCGCATCAGCGCGCGGCATGGCCGTGCGCGTGTTTCGCGCGATCGCTCTTCCACGCACCAGCAACCGGATTGACGTGACGCCGTGGGGCAGGGGCCCCGCGGCGCCGCGCGTGCAACAGCTCCGCAAAGGGGCGAAACGGAGGGAGGAAACATGAAGCAGATCACCGCACTCAGGGGGAGTGCCTCGCTTGCCGCAATAGTCCTGATGGGCTTTGCCGGCGCGGCGCAGGCGCAGACCGCCCAGGCCCCGGCCAGCGCACCCGAGGCCGCGCAGGAAGACAATGGCGATGCAATCGTCGTCGTCGGCGTCCGCAAGGCACTCGAGACCGCGCAGACGATCAAGCGCGATTCCGACACGGTCGTCGACTCGATCACCGCCACCGACATCGGCGCTTTCCCGGACACGTCGGTTTCGGGCGCGCTCCAGCGCGTGCCGGGCATTACCACTTCGCGCATGCAGTCGACTGACGACTCCACCCACCCCTCGGGCGAGCCCACCGGCGTGCTCATCCGCGGCCTCACCTTCGTCCGCACCGAGTTCAACGGGCGCGACAGCTTCTCGGCCGACAGCTATCGCGGCCTCAACTTCAACGACATCTCGCCCGAGCTGATGTCGGGCGTCGACGCGTACAAGAACCAGACCGCGGAGATGATCGAAGGCGGCCTGGCTGGCACGGTCAATCTGCGCACTCGCCTGCCGTTCGATCAGAAGGGCCTCGTCGTCGCCGGCAATGCCAAGGCGACCTATGGCGATCGCTCGAAGGAGTGGACCGGCGAGTTCTCGGGACTGATCTCCAACACTTGGGAAACCAATATCGGCCGCTTCGGCCTGATGGCGGATTTCGCCCGCAGCCATGTCGTCACGCGCACGGAAAGCGTGATCATGGACAAGATCGACACCTATTGCTCCGCCGGCGCCGTCAACGGCGCGGGCAACGGCATTGTGAACAACGGCGTGGTCGCCTGCAGCGCCAATTCGTTCGGCGGCTCGGGCTGGGCCTATATCCCGGATGGCATCCGCTATTCGCAGGTCGATTACGACCGTACCCGCCGCGGCATCTCGCTGGCCGGCCAGTATGAGAACAATTCCGGCAATTTCCGCCTGACCACCCAGTATAACGACAGCGAGTATCACAACGCCTGGCTCGAGCGGGCCAGCCACGTGATCTTCGACGGCAATTACTATGGCACGCCGGCCTTTAATCCGCGCGCCAGCTCGATCCTCGGCGCCGCGCCGGGCACGCCCGCCTTCGTCTTCGGCTCGGACGGCATGCTGCAGTCGGGAACGCTGACCCAGGGCCATGGCAGCTGGGCGGGCAGCTGGAGCAGCACCGCCGACGCGATCAACACCGGCTCGGCCGTGCCGGGCCTGCCCTTCGTCAACAATTGCGCCGCGCCGTCGGTCTGCTCGACGCTGCAGGACGGCCTCTATTTCCAGAACGAGGCCCGCAACTTCGATCACCGCGAGCGGACCCAGGACCTTTCGGGCAACATCAGCTGGGATCCGACCGAGCGGCTCCACATCAACCTCGATGCGCAGCACATCTGGGCCAACACGACCAATGACGACATCCTCGTCGCGGTCGGCTCGATGGCCAATATGCAGTACAGCGTCGACAGCAAGGGCGTCCCCAAGGTCGCGCTGCTGCCCGGCTCGAACGTCAACTACGCCACCGGCGGCGTCTCCAACCCGCACAATTACTGGCTGCCGTTCATCCAGGCGCACATGGAAGACAATGACGCCAAGGAAACCGCCTTCCGTGGTGACGCCGAATATGACTTTAACGAGGGCAGCTGGCTGGACTCGCTGAAGGTCGGCGTGCGCTATGCCGATCGCAGCCAGACGGTCCGCTACTCGACGTTCAACTGGACGCCGATCTCGGCCTCGTGGAACTGCAACGGCCCGGGCTTCAACATCGATAACACCACGCCCGCCGCTTATCCGGCCTGCGCCGCGGGCCATCCCAACTTCAAGGGCTATGGCGCCGGCCTGTGGGAAACCACCACGCTCGGCAGCAACTTCTTCGACGGCAATGTCTATGACAATCCCGGCCTGGTCTATCTCAGCCGCGATGTGTTGCAGGATCGCGCCCGGCTGGTGCAGGGGCTGAGCGGCCCGACCACCAACTCGCCGATCTCGCCGGGCTGGTCGCCGATCTGCGACCGTCCCGACGCCACGGTCAACGATTGCTACCTCCCGTCCGAGGTGATGCACGTCAAGGAGAAGACCACCGCGGCCTATGCGATGATCCGCTTCGGCGGGGACGGCATGAACCTTGGCAGCGTCAACGTCCGCGGCAATGTCGGCCTGCGTTACGTCCATACCAACATCGCGTCGGACGGCAGCGTCGGCTATCCGCTGACCAGCACCTTCGCCAACTACCAGCCCTGCGGCTCGGCGCTGCCGGTAAACTGGATCGTCAACCCGATGTGCTTCGCCACGCCGCAGGTCACTGCATTCGCCAGCGGCGGCGGCACGCCCAACACCTACAAGACCGGCTATGACAACTGGCTGCCGAGCTTCAACATCCGCTTCGGCTTCAGCGACAAGACCTTCATGCGCTTCGGCTATTCGCGGGCGATGTCGCGGCCGGACTTCGGCCTGCTGCGCAACTTCGTCTCGATCCAGGGCCCGACGCTCGATGGTTCGGCGACCTCGCCGTATCTGGTGCGGAACGGGGCGGGCACGGTCACCGGCTACAACTTCGTGTTCCGCGCGGACTCGGGCTATCCGGCGCTGAAGCCGATCACCGCCGACCAGTTCGACCTCACCTTCGAACATTATTTCGGCCGCAGCAGTTCGTTCACCGCCGATGTCTTTTACAAGAAGCTGAACTCGAGCATCGCGTACGGCGAGTTCTACCGCAGCTTCACCAATAACGGCTCGACCCAGACGGTGCTGATGCGCGGTCCGCGCAATGGCGAGGATGGCGGGTCGCTGAAGGGCGTCGAACTCGCGTTCCAGACCTTCTTCGACTTCCTGCCGGGCGCGCTTAGCGGGCTTGGTACGCAGCTGAACTACACGTTCGTCGACCAGTCGAACATCAGCAACTCGAACCTGGTTACGGTGGGCGGGCTCGACTCGGGCAGCACCGCCGGGTTCGGCGCGGGCCTCGACGTGTCGGGCGGACGCGGCGTGGTGATGGACTCGCACCAGCTGGCCGGCATCTCGAAGCACACGTTCAACGCCGTGCTGCTCTACGAAAAGGGCCCGGTGGGCATGCGTGTCGCCTATAACTGGCGCTCGCGCTTCCTCACCAACAACCTCGACTGCTGCATCGGCCTGCCGGTGTTCCAGAAGGAGGCGGGCTTCCTCGACGGCTCGCTGCGCTTCTCGCTGGCCAAATGGGTCGAGCTCTCGATCGAAGGATCGAACCTGCTCGGCACCACCAGCGTGTTCCAGCAGCAGATCTTCGGCGACACGAGCAAGACGCCCGGCGCCAAGCCCGTTTACCGTGACGCAAACTGGAGCCGCGTCGATCGCCGCTTCCAGTTCGGCGCCCGGTTCAAGTTCTAACTCCCCTCGGCGCCGTCGTTCCTTCATTCCGGCGGCGCCGTTTTTCTCTTCAGGGGGTTGTCATGCAGTCCAGCTCGAACCCATCCGCGACGCCCTTGCGCGTCGTCATCGTCGGCGGTGGCACCGCGGGCTGGATGTGCGCGGCCGGCCTCACGCGGCTGCTCCCCAATACCGACTATGCGCTGACCCTGATCGAGTCCGACGAGATCGGCACGGTCGGCGTCGGCGAGGCCACGCTGCCGCACATTCGCGAGTTCAACGCGATGCTCGGGCTCGACGAGACCGAGTTCATGGCCGCCACCCAGGGCAGCTTCAAGCTGGGCATCGAGTTCGTCGGCTGGGACAAGCCCGGCGGCCGCTATGTCCACCCCTTCGGCACGTTCGGCGAGCGCTGGGGCGGGCTCGACTTCCAGCACCACTGGCTGCGCGCCAAGGCTGCCGGCCAGGCCGTCGGCGACTGGTTCGACTATAGCTTCGCCGTGGCGATGTGCCGCGAAGGCGTGTTCGACCTGCCCAACGAAGACACGCGCTCGATCCGCTCGACCTTCTCCTACGCCTATCATTTCGACGCCGGGCTCTACGCCCAGTTCCTGCGCGGCTGGGCGACCCAGCGCGGCGTGCGGCGCGTCGAGGGCAAGATCGTCGATGTCGCGCGCAATCCCGAGAGCGGGCTGGTCGAAAGCGTCTCGCTCGAATCCGGCACTGCGATCGAGGGCGATCTGTTCATCGACTGCTCGGGTTTCCGCTCGCTGCTGCTCGGGGCAGCGATGGGCGTGGAATGGCAGGACTGGAGCGAATGGCTACCCTGCGACCGCGCAATGGCCGTGCCCTGCGCCAGCGTTTCCGGCATCACGCCCTTCACGCGCTCGACCGCCCAGACCGGCGGCTGGACCTGGCGCATCCCGCTCCAGCACCGAACCGGCAATGGCTATGTCTTCTCGAGCGCCTTTTGCACCGAGGAGCAGGCGCGCGAGACTGTCCTCGGCGCGATCGACGGCGCCCCGCTCGCCGATCCCCGCACGCTGCGCTTCCAGGCCGGCCGCCGCGAGCGCGGCTGGGAAGGCAATGTCGTCGCGATCGGGCTGTCCTCGGGCTTTCTCGAGCCGCTCGAATCGACCAGCATCTTCCTGATCCAGGCCGCGGTGATGGATCTCGCCAACCTGATGCCGCTCCCGGGCGGCGCGCCGGATCCGCGCCTCGCCGCCGAGTTCAACCGGCTCTACGCGATCCATTACGACCGCACCCGCGACTTCCTGGTGCTCCATTACACCGCCAATGCCCGCCACGGCGAACCGCTCTGGGACCATGTGCGCAACATGGCGCTGCCGGACAGCCTCGCCCACAAGATCGAGCTGTTCCGCTCGAGCGGCCGCGCGCCCGACTATACGCTCGGCCTGTTCTCGCGCGACAGCTGGCTGGCGGTGCTGATGGGGCAGGGGATT
Organism: Sphingomonas sp. R-74633; assembly: GCF_013416555.1. Lineage (GTDB taxonomy): Bacteria > Pseudomonadota > Alphaproteobacteria > Sphingomonadales > Sphingomonadaceae > Sphingomonas. The sequence goes on from NZ_JACCFG010000001.1 coordinate 24,730, forward strand.
CTGCCCCAGGCCTATGATCGCCAGGCCGACCGCGCCCCGCTCGACGAAGTCACCGACCGCCTCGCCGATCTCAAGGAACGCATCGCCACCAACGCGGCGGCGCTGCCCGGGCATGCCGAGTTCATCGAGAGCTATTGCTCGGCAACCCGCCGCGGCGCCGACGACCAGGCGGTGTCGGCATGAGCACCCCCTTCACCGTCGTCGTCGCCGGCCGTGACGCCCCGCTCTGGCTTACCGCCGCAGCTTTGGCCCGTGGGCTCGGCCCATCGGGCGTGAAGGTCGAGGCGGTCGAACTGCCCAGCGGCCTCGCCCCGGTCGATGTCTACGCCACCTTCCCGGCGCTCGAGGCGCTGCACAACCAGCTCCGCATCGACGAGGCCGCCTTGCTCCGCGCCACCGGCGCCAGCCTGACGCTCGGCCAGAACTTCACCGACCTTGCCGGCGCGCATCCGGCCTTTCTCCACGCCTATGGCTCCGCCGGCACCCAGATCGGCGGGCGCGACTTCTTTGCGCATTGGGTCAAGGCGCGCGCGTACGGACTCAACGTCCCGCTCGACGATTTCTCGCTCACCGCCGCCGCCGCGCGCCAGGGCCGCCTCATGCTCCCTGACGAGGAGAACGAGATCTACGGCCGCTGCGACTATGGCTATCATCTGCCGGCGATCCCCTATGCCCGCCTGCTGCGCGACGCGGCGATCCGCCACGGCGTGACCGTCCACACTGCCGATCGGGTCACCGCCGAGCGCGAAGGCGAGACGATCGTCGCGCTCGATCTCGGCGAAGGGCGCCGCCTGACTGCCGACCTGTTCGTCGATACCGGTGGCATGCTGCTCGACAGCGCGAACTTCCTCAGCTGGCGCGCGCATTTCCCGGTGGACCGGGTCCTCGCCGCTATCGGCCCCGCTTTCCCCAACGTCCCCGTCTATGCCGAGAACCGCGCCGGCCCAACCGGCTGGACGGCGCTCCATCCCGGCCGCCCGGCGACCTACGTCGTCCACGCCTGGTCGAGCGCCGATGCCGGCGACGAGCAGGCATTGCTCGCTGCGACCGTCGCCAGCAGCCTCCCGCTCACCGGCGCAATGGCCCGCACCGTCGCGCCCGGCCGGCCGGCGCAGCCCTGGACCGGCAATTGCGTCACGCTCGGCGCCAGCTTCGATCCTGTCCACGGCCTCGACCTGCTCGGCCTGCAGATAGGTCTGGTCCAGCTGCTTGCCAGCTTCCCGGCCACCACCAGCTTCGCCGCCGAGCGCGACGAATATAACCGCACCGCCCCGCAGGCGCTCGACCGCATCCGCGATTTCCAGTCCGCGCACTACGCGCTCGCCCGCTACGCAGGACCGTTCTGGGATGCCGCGCGCGAAGCCGGCGTCGCCCCCGATCTCGCCCACGCCATCGCGCTGTTCCGCGCCCGCGCCGAGCTGGTCCCGTTCGAAGAAGAGAATCTCCCGCCGGACAGCTGGCGCGCGCTGTTCCTCGGCCATGGCCTGGAACCCGAAAGCTGGCCGCCGGCGATTGACCGCGTGCCGCCCGACGAAGTGAAGGCACAGTTCCGCCGGATGCTCGGCTTCGTCCGCGAGCAGGTGCTCCGCCAGCCCACGCAGGACGCCTGGCTGGCCGGGCTCGCCCATGGCTGAGCCTCTGCGCCGCACCGATACGCCCGAGCCGAGCCTGCTCGACGCCCTGCCGCGCGTCTCCGCGCGCGCCGCGCCGCCGCCCGCTGATCTCGCCGGCCTGATCGCCGCCGGCGTGCCCGTCGTCCTCAAGGGCCTGTTCGAGCATTGGCCCGCGCTCGCCGCCGGCCGGGCAGGGGAACTTCCCACCTATCTCAAGGGCATGGATCGCGGCGCACCGGTGCCGGTGATGGAAGCGCCCGCGCGCACCCAGGGCAAGTTCGGCTATGGCGCGGACCTGCGCGAGTTCAACTTCACTCGCCGCAGCGCCCGCCTCAGCGACGCGCTCGACCGCATCCTGCGCCTCGCCGGCGAAGAAAACGCGCCGTATGTCGCCGTCCAGATGCTGCCGCTCGCAGCGCAGATGCCCGATTTCGTCGCGCAGAACCCGATGCCGCTGCTGCCTGCCGAGGTCGCCCCGCGCCTCTGGGTCGGCGGCCCGGTCCATACGCGCACGCATAACGACCGCGACCATAACCTCGCCTGCGTCCTCGCCGGGCGCCGCCGCTTCCTGCTGTTCCCGCCCGATCAGGTCGCGAACCTCTATGTCGGCCCGCTCGACAATCCGCCACCGCTGTCGCTGGTCGATCCCGAGGCGCCCGACCTGAGCCGCTTCCCGCGCTTCGCCGATGCGCTGGCCACGGCGCGCATTGCCTTTCTCGATCCCGGCGATGCGCTCTTCATCCCGCGCAGCTGGTGGCATCACGTCAGCTCGCTCGGGCCGTTCAACGCGATGGTCAATTATTGGTGGGGCGACGATGCGATCGGCGTCGAGCAACCCAACGACGTCTTCCTCGCCGCTTTGCTCGCCTACAAGCAACTGCCGCCGCACGAGCGCGCGTACTGGCGCGCGATGTTCGAAACCCATGTCTTCGCCGAGGACGGCGCGGCGCATATCCCGCCGTCGCAGCGCGGCGCGCTGGGCGACCTGCGCGCGACCGAGCGCGCTGCGCTGCGCCAGCGCCTGCGCGCCGCATTCCTCAAGCCATGATCTCCCCACAGGAAAGAAACCGGATGACTGTTCGTACCCTCGTTACGCTCCTCGCACTCGCGCTTCCCGGCACCGCCCTTGCGGGGGAATGCGCCCAGTCGCCGGGCAAGGTGCTCGAAGTCTGCGTGTCGGTCGAAGGCGGGCAGGCGCGCTACGAAGTGAAGCGCGGCGATCAGGTGGTGATCGCACCCTCCAATCTTGGCCTCAGCTTCGCCGGGGAACCCCAGGCGCGCTACACCGCGATCACCGACGTTCGCCGTTCTGCCTCGGACACCAGCTGGGAGCAGCCCTGGGGCGAGCAGCGCCTGATCCGCGACAACCACAACGAGCTCACGGTCACGGTCGCCGGCGACACCGCGCTCAACAAGGCGATGCAGGTCACCTTCCGCATCTTCGATGACGGCGTGGGCTTCCGCTATACCTATGCCGGCGTCCCCGCGGGCCAGCAGGTCGGCGTCACGGCCGACCGCACGCAGTTCAGGACCAAGGGCACCTATCAGGCCTGGTGGTATCAGGGCCTCGGCCAGGAGCGCGACGAGTATCTCTACACCCAGACCGATGCGCGCCGGATCACGCTCGCGGAAACGCCGCTGACGCTCAAGGGCGACAACGGCCTCTATCTCTCCTTCCACGAAGCGGCTTTGGTCGATTTTCCGAGCATGCTGCTCCAGGGCGACGGCGCGGGCAGCCTCACTGCCTGGCTGATGCCGTGGCCCGACGGCGTCGGCGCGAAGAAGACCGGCCCGTTCTCCACCCCGTGGCGCACCGTGCTGATCGGCACCACGCCCGGCGCGCTGGCGGACAGCCGGATCGAGCTCAACCTCAACGAGCCGAGCAGGCTCCCCGACATCCAGAGCTGGTTCAAGCCCGGCAAATATGTCGGCGTGTGGTGGGAGATGCACCTCAACAAGACCACTTGGGGCGGCGGCCCGACCCACGGCGCCAACAATGCCAATGTGAAGCGCTACATCGATTTCGCCGCGAAATATGGGTTCGACGGCGTGCTCGTCGAAGGCTGGAACCAGGGCTGGGATGGCGAGTGGATCGAGAATGGCGACAAGTTCAGCTTCACCAAATCCTATCCCGATTTCGACCTGCCGATGCTCTCGGCCTATGCCAAGTCGAAGGGCGTCCACTTGATCGGACATCACGAGACCGCCGGCGCGGTGGTCAATTACGAGAACCAGCTCGACGACGCGCTCGATCTTTACGCGAAGGTCGGCGTGCCGGCAGTGAAGACCGGCTATGTCCGCCACTCAGGCGACATCCTCGATCGCGAGGGCGGCAAGGAGTGGTTCGCCGGCCAGTTCATGGTCCAGCATCATTTGAAGGTCATCGAGGCGGCAGCCAAGCGCCACATCACGATGGATACGCATGAGCCGGTCAAGGACACGGGCCTGCGCCGCACCTGGCCCAATTGGGTGAGCCGCGAAGGCGCGCGCGGGCAGGAGTTCAACGCCTGGGGCCGCCCGACCAACCCGCCCGAGCACCTCACGATCATCCCCTTCACCCGCCTGCTCGGCGGGCCGATGGACTTCACGCCCGGCATCTTCGACCTCGAGCATGGCAAGACGCTGCTCAGCGAGCGCAACCAGTCGACGCTCGCCGCGCAGCTCGCCGAATATGTCGTGCTCTATTCGCCGATCCACATGGCGGCCGACTTGCCCGAGAATTACGAGAAGCATCTCGACGCCTTCCAGTTCATCCTCGACGTGCCGACCGACTGGGAGACGACCAGGACGCTGGCCTCGGAGATCGGCGACTATGTCGTGGTCGCCCGCCAGCCGCGTGGCGGCGGCGACTGGTATCTCGGCGCAATCACCGACGAGATGGCGCGCAAGCTGCCGGTGAAGCTCGACTTCCTCGCGCCCGGCAAGCGCTACGAAGCGCAGATCTACCGCGACAGCGCCGATGCCGATTACGTCAAGAACCCGGTCGCCTACACGATCGATAAGCGCGTGGTGACCAGTGCCGACGCACTCACCCTCGATCTGGCGCCGGGCGGCGGCCAGGCGATCCGTTTCAAGCTGTTGAAGTAGCTACTCTTTCTCGTCATCCCCGCGCAGGCGGGGATCCAGAGTGACGGGCGGTCCGTTTCTGGCTCTGGATCCCCGCCTGCGCGGGGATGACGGAAGGATATTTGCAGTGATAAAGCTCGGGTCATGCTGACGCTGCCCAACATCCTCACCCTCTCCCGCATCATCACCGTGCCGCTGCTCGCGGCGTTCCTCTGGTGGCCGGAATGGCGGCTGGGCTACGGCATCGCTTTCGCGATCTACTGCCTGATGGGCATCACCGACTATTTCGACGGCTATCTCGCCCGTGCGCAGGGCACCGTGTCGAAGCTCGGCGTGTTCCTCGATCCGATCGCCGACAAGATTATGATCGCCGCGGTGCTGCTGATCCTCGCCGGGCGTCACGTCATCACCGACCTGCATTTGATCCCCGCGCTGGTGATCCTGGTGCGCGAGATCGCGGTGTCGGGCCTGCGCGAGTTCCTTGGCGGTATCCAGGTCTCGCTTCCCGTCTCGCGCCTCGCCAAGTGGAAGACGACGCTCCAGCTGATCGCGCTGGGCGGACTGATCCTCGCCGGCGCGCTCCCCGATTTCCTCTGGCTCTGGCAGGCGGCATTGCTCGCCTTCTGGATCGCCGCTGCGCTCACGCTGATCACCGGCTGGGACTATCTCCGCGTCGGCCTGCGCCACATGGATACTTGATGGACCTGCTCTACTTCGCCTGGGTCCGTGAGGCTGTCGGGACAGGGCAGGAGCGCGTCGACCCGCCCGAAGCGGTCACTACTGTCGCCGAGCTGATCGACTGGCTGGCACAGCAAAGCCCCGGTCACGCCGCCGCCTTTGCCGAGCCTGCGAAGCTGCGCGCCGCGATCGACCAGCGTTTCGTTTCGCTCGACACGCCCCTGGGCGCCGCAAAGGAAGTCGCGCTCTTCCCCCCGGTGACCGGCGGATGATTCGCGTCTCGATCGACTCCGCGCCGATCGAGCTCGCCGTGGAACTGTCGGCACTCGAGGAACGCGGCGCCGGCGGGGTGGCGAGCTTCACCGGCGTGGTCCGCGGCGGCGACGGCATCACCGCGCTCGAGTTGGAGCATTATCCCGGCATGACCGAGGATGCGCTGTGCACGCTCGCCGAGGCGGCGATGGACCGCTGGAACCTGCTCGGCGTGACGATCCTTCACCGCATCGGCCGGATGGAAGTTGGCGAGCGCATCGTCTTCATCGGCACCGCCGCCGCGCACCGCCGCGAGGCGCTCGACGCGTGTGCGTACCTGATCGACCGGCTCAAGACCGACGCGCCCTTCTGGAAGCGCGAATGGCGGGGGCAGGAAACCAGCTGGGTCGAGCCTCGCGCAAGCGATGCGCAAGCCGCGACGCGCTGGGAAAGCTGAGAAGGGCGATGATGAGCAGACACGCACCCCTTGCTCGATCGTCGGGCGCCTGCCTGGCTGCCGTCCTGCTTCTCGGGGCCGCGGCCGGCTGCACCGGGATCGGTCCGCACCCCTCGCAAGAAGAGCTGAAGCGCGCCTGCGACGCCCTGCCGTCGATTTATGCGCGCCGCGCCGATCTGAAGGGCATTCTCCGCCCCGACGAAAAGGAATTCCGCATCCTGCACGGCGAGGCGTTCACCGTGCAAAGGAAGCTTCCGCAGCGTGTGGGCCACGCGCTGGTCGAGCGCGTGTCCGACAAGACCAAGGTCGGCCGCTGGGAATATGACCGGCAGATCGATCGCTACTATTTCTACGATCCCGATAGCGACAGGCACGCCAAGAATCCGCCATCGACGAATATCGGCAACACCGAGAATCTGTTCTTCCACTATCGGAGCATCAGCGCGAGGCTCGCCATATCCTGCTGGGAATATTTCCCGGTGCGGGTGATCGTGGAATAGGCGGCCGTTCAGGGCCGCGCCTCCGCCAGCACATCCGCCAGCAGCCGGAAGTCCCGCTCCCGGGGCGAAGCCTTGCGCCACACCAAAGCGATCCGCCGCAGTGCATTTTCCGCATCCAGCGGCCGCGCAGTGACCTGGGTGTGGTCAAGGATCCCCGCATCCACCGCCATCTCGGGCAGCATCGTCACGCCCAGCCCGTTATCGACCATCTGCACCATCGTGTGCAGCGAGGTGCCCATCATCGTCGCCTCGGCGCGCAGCTCGGGCCGGTTGCAGGCGGCCAGCGCATGTTCCTTCAGGCAATGCCCGTCCTCGAGCATCAGCAGCCGTGTCTCGTCGATCTCCGCCGGACGGATCGAGGCGGTGGGGTCCATCTCGCCCTCCCGGAACGCGACGAACAGCCGGTCGTCGAACAGCGCCGCCGTCTCGACATCGCCGCAGGCATAAGGAAGGGCGAGCAGCACGCAGTCGGTCCGGCCATGGTGGAGCCCCTCGCACGCCTGGCTGCTGGTCTCCTCGCGCAGATAGAGCTTCAGGTCGGGATAGTCGCGGCGCAGCTTGGGCAGGATGCGCGGCAGCAGGAAGGGCGCGATCGTCGGGATCACGCTCATCCGCATCTCGCCCGAAAGCGGCCGCCCGGCGGCACGCGCCAGGTCGCCCAGCTCATCCGCCTCGCGCAGCACGCGCCGCGCCTTGTCGACGATGCGCTCGCCCAACGGCGTGAAGCGCACCACCCGCCGTGTCCGCTCGACCAGCACCACGCCGATCAGCGTCTCCAGCTCGCGAATGCCCGCCGACAGCGTCGACTGCGTGACATAGCAGCTCTCCGCCGCCCGGCCGAAATGGCCATGGTCCTTGAGCGCCGCGAGATATTGGAGCTGCTTGAGCGTCGGGAGATAGGTGGTCTGCGCCATTGATCGCCTGTTTCGATTGTCAGGCGCCTATATAGTGGCTCGGGCGATTACGTCACCCTGTTACCACATTCGCCCGCAGCGATCGGTGGTGGAGTCGGGAACCATGGCCACGCGCCCCTTCGGGAAGATGGGGAAGGCGCAGCGCTTCAGGTCCTGGGCCACCACGGACCCGGCGCGCTTCTTGAACGCTTCGACGCCGGCAACGAAATCGTCCCGCGTGCCGGCGAATTCGCGGTCGAGCGCGGCCCGCCGCTCGGCGGAGACGCGCGGGCAAGCCCTGGCCAGCGCGTGCAGCTGGCCGCCCATCGCCCGCCAGAGCCCGGGCTCGCCGGTTCGGCGCACATAGTGATAGAAGGAGGAGGCCTGCAGGCAGTCATGGCCGCGGACCTCGATCTGCAGGACGTGGCCATCATCGAGCAGCGACACGGCCATGTCGCCGCCCGGCGCCTTCCATCGCAACTGCAATTGGGGCCGGATGCCGGGGCTGTCGAGGATCGGCAGCGCCGCCGGGTCGCGCTTCCCCTCGTTCAGGATCAGCGTCATCGCGCCGAACTGCGTGCCATGCTCGTCCGCGCCGCTCCATGCGGCGAAGGCCAACAGCAGGGGAAGTGCGCCGGTCATGGCCGATATCCTGCACCGCGCAGGGTTAAAGAAAAGGCCGGGATCGCGCCCGGCCCTTTCCACTCTCCATCAGCGAGAGATTACGCCGCCTCGCTCAACTCATCCGGCAACCGGATCATATAGTCGAACGCCGACAGCGCCGCGGTCGAACCCGCGCCCATCGCGATCACGATCTGCTTGTACGGCACCGTGGTGCAGTCGCCCGCCGCGAAGATCCCCGGCTGGCTCGTCTCGCCGCGCGCATCGATCTCGATCTCGCCGCGGTTGGACAGGGCGATCGCGTCCTTCAGCCACTCGGTGTTCGGCACCAGACCGATCTGCACGAAGATGCCTTCGAGCTCGACCTGATGCTCGGTGCCGTGGTTGCGGTCCTTGTAGGTCAGGCTGGTCAGCTTCTCGCCATCGCCTTCGACCAGCGTCGTCAGCGCCGAGGTGATCACCTTGACGTTGGGCAGGCTGCCGAGCTTGCGCTGCAGCACCGCATCGGCGCGCAGCTGGCTGTCATATTCGATCAGCGTGACGTGCGCGACGAGGCCGGCCAGGTCGATCGCGGCCTCGACACCCGAATTGCCGCCGCCGATCACTGCCACGCGCTTGCCCTTGAACAGCGGGCCGTCGCAGTGCGGGCAATAGGTCACGCCCTTGTTGCGATATTCCTCCTCGCCCGGCACGCCCATCGTCCGCCAGCGCGCGCCGGTCGAGAGGATCACGGTACGCGCTTTGAGCGAGGCGCCGCTCGCCAGCACGACCTCGTGCAGCCCGCCCTCATGCTTGGCCGGGACCAGCTTCGCGCCGAGCTGATGGTTCATAATGTCGACGTCATAGTCCTTGACGTGCTGCTCGAGCTGCGCGGCGAGCTTCGGCCCCTCGGTGTGCGAGACCGAGATGAAGTTCTCGATGCTCATCGTGTCGAGCACCTGCCCGCCGAAGCGCTCCGCGGCGATGCCGGTGCGGATGCCCTTGCGCGCTGCATAGATCGCCGCCGCCGCGCCGGCGGGGCCACCGCCGACCACCAGCACCTCGAATGGCTCCTTGCCCGCGATCTTCTCGGCAGTGCGCTTGGCCGCGCCCGTGTCGATCTTCGCGACGATCTGCTCGAGCTCCATCCGGCCGCTGGCGAACGGCTCGCCGTTCAGGAACACGGTGGGCACCGCCATCACCTTGCGTTCCTCGACCTCCGCCGGGAACAGTCCGCCGTCGATCGCGGTGTGGCGGATGCGCGGGTTGAGCACTGCCATCAGGTTCAGCGCCTGCACCACGTCAGGGCAGTTCTGGCAGCTCAGCGAGAAATAGGTCTCGAAAGTGAAGTCGCCGTCGAGGTTCCTGACCTGCTCGATCAGCTCCTGCGCCGCCTTGCTCGGATGGCCGCCGACCTGGAGCAAGGCGAGCACCAGCGAAGTGAACTCATGCCCCATCGGCAGACCGGCGAAGCGCACGCCGATATCGCTGCCGGTGCGGTGGATCAGGAAGCTCGGCTTGCGGGCGTCGTCGTCGGTGCGGACGACCGAGACCTTGTCCGAAAGCGCGGCGATCTCTTCGAGAAGCTCCCCCAGCTCGCGCGACTTGGCATCGTCGCCCAGCGAGGCGACCAGCTCGATCGGCTCGCGAATGTTCACGAGATAGCCCTTGAGCTGCTGGGTCAGATTGGCGTCGAGCATGGCTTTTCCTTTTTTCGTCACCCCGGACTTGTTCCGGGGTCCACCGCGCCGCGAGGCACTGGCGGTGGTTGTTTGAGGATGCGGCCAGTGCATTTCCTGGCGGCACCGCCGGTTGCTCAGTGGACCCCGGCACAGGGCCGGGGTGACGAGCAGGATACAAAACGGCCCGGGACGAAAGGTAACCTGCCGTCCCGGGCCGCATGGACGCCCGCCAGGGGGCTAACGGGCGTCTGGGGGATCAGATCTTGCCGACCAGGTCGAGCGACGGCGCCAGCGTCTCGGCGCCCTCTTCCCACTTGGCGGGGCAGACTTCGCCCGGGTGCGCGGCAATGTACTGCGCAGCCTTGATCTTGCGGAGCAGCTCGGCCGCGTTACGGCCCACGCCCTCGCTGGTGATCTCGACCAGCTGGATCACGCCTTCCGGATCGACGACGAAGGTGCCGCGATCGGCCAGGCCCTGGCCCTCACGCAGCACGTCGAAATTGGTCGACAGCGCGTGGTTCTGGTCGCCGAGCATGTAGTAGTTGATCTTGCCGATCGCCGGCGAGGTGTCGTGCCAGGCCTTGTGGCTGAAGTGGGTGTCGGTCGACACCGAGTACACCTCGACGCCCATCTTCTGGAGCTGCGGGTAGATGTCCGCCAGGTCCTCGAGCTCGGTCGGGCACACGAACGTGAAATCGGCCGGGTAGAAGAAGAACACCGCCCACTTGCCCTTCGTGTCCGCGTCGGTGACCTGCACGAACTTGCCTTCCTTGAAGGCCTGCGCGGTGAACGGCTTGATGGTGCTGCCGATGAGAGCCATTGCTTGGTATTCCTCCAGAACGGGGGTTGTTGTTGCAATGCGGCAAATAGGGTTGCTGCAGCGCAATGTGAAATGGGAAAGCCCGTTCGGGTTGATCGATCAAATCAATCAATAAAGCGCAACTGATCGACTTGACACGGATGGCCTATCGCGGGGGCGAAGGCGGCGCGGGCGGCGCCATGGCAGGCGCTGGCGCGATCGTCATCGTGGTTACACAGGGTTCCAGGCCGGCAATCGCGGCCGCGCGCGCTTTCCGGAAAAGCGCCGTCACGACCGGCTCCGCCGGCAGGCGCACGGTGCCGGAGGCGAGCAGCTTGCCATTCTGATCCCGGCGCTCGATCCGATAGGCGCCGCCCAGGCGGGCGCGGTCGATGGTCTGCGCCGCGTCGCCCGCACCAGCCTTGGCTATCGTGACCGAGGCGCGGCCTATATTCGCCGATGAATCACGGCGATGGACGACCCATCCGGTCCCGCCGGTACCGGGCTGTGCGCTTTGGGGAAACCATTGCAGCTGCTCCGTCGGGCCTGCAATCGCGTCCGGCATCACAACCTGGCTGGTGATCGACAATCCGGTGGGGGCGCCCAGCGCGTCTCCCTTGGGCGCATATCTAGCGCCGAGCGCGAAGCTGTGATCGGCGTTGTAGGACAGGATCAGCATATAGCTGACGAATGCGGGTTCACCGTCCTGCTGCGAGGCGGAGACGTTCATCTTGAGCCCGCCCTCCTCGAGCGTGACTCCGTGGCACTTGTCCGCTCCTGCGGCAGGCGTGCTCGCCAGCGTAATCGCCAGGCCGGTCATCCAGAACATGCGCTTCTCCCTCGACGGGCAAGGTCTCCCAGGTAATGCACGCCTGGCAAGCCCACTCCGGTCGGAAATGGCCCGGATCAGTGACTGAGTGCGCTATACACCGAATAGGCGCTGGTGATGGTCAGCAACGTGCCAACCAGCGCCATCAGCGCCCGGGTCGGAACGCGCTTCGCCAGCAGCCCGCCGAACGGCGCCGCGATCAGCCCGCCGATCAGGATCCCCACGGTCTGCAGCGAGAATGCCGCCCAGCCGAGCGTCGCGATGAACGCGGCCGAGACAGTGGCGGTGAGGAAGAACTCCACCGTGTTGACCGTGCCGATCGTGGTGCGCGGGCTTGCGCCCTGGACGAGCAAATTGCTGGTCACCACTGGCCCCCAGCCACCACCGCCCGCTGCATCGAGGAATCCGCCGGCAAGGCCGAGCGGCTCGATGATCTTGGGCTCGCGCGGCTCCACCGATCCGCGCCAGGCGCGGTAGAGCAGGTAAATGCCGATCGAGGCGAGATAGGTCATCACGAAGGGGCGGGTGACCGAAGCATCGACCGTGCTCAGCACATAGGCGCCGAGCACGCCGCCGATCACGCCGGGGATCAGCAGCCGGCCGAACAGCTTCCAGTTGACGTTCTTGTGCCAGACATGGCTCGCGCCCGATGCGGCAGTGGTGAAGGTCTCGACGGTGTGGACCATCGCGGAGGCCTGCGCCGGCGGCATCCCCATCACGCTGACGAGCAACGTGGAGTTGATTACCCCGAACGCCATCCCAAGCGCACCGTCGACCATCTGGGCGGCGAAACCCACGGCGATGAACGGCAGCAGGGCGGAAAGGTCGAGTCCAAAGATCATTCGCACCTTGAAGGTTGGGCCGGGATGGAATGGATGACGGGCGTAACGAGTTCCAACAAGATACATACTGTTTAGCGGGGCAAAGCCTGGGATGGGCCGTTCTGGAAATCGGCGCGGCTATGCACTAAATGGACGCGGCAAAGGGGAACCGGCCATGTTCCAGCGTCTTAAGGCGTATCTAGATTCGATCCGTGCGCGCGATCCGGCGCCACGCAGCAATGCCGAGATCCTGCTCTATCCGGGCGTATGGGCGCTCGGCTATCACCGCATCGCGCACGCGCTGTTCCGCAATCGCCTGTTTTTCCTCGCCCGCGTCGTGAACCACTGGTCGCGCTGGATGACGGCGATCGACATCCATCCGGGCGCGAAGATCGGGCGCAATTTCTTCATCGACCATGGCTTTGTCGTGATCGGCGAGACTGCGGAGATCGGCGACAATGTCACGATCTACCAGTGCGTCACTTTGGGCGGCACCAGCCCGGACAATGGCGTGGCGGGCAAGCGCCACCCGACGATCCTCGACGGCGCGATCCTCGGCTCGGGCGCGCAGGTGCTCGGGCCGATCACGGTCGGCGAGCGCGCCCGTATCGGCGCCAATGCCGTGGTGACGCGCGACGTGCCCGAAGGCGCGGTGATGGTCGGCATCCCCGCCAAGTCCACGCTGGTCGAGGCGGAGAAGTGGCAGAAGGGCTTCGTGCCCTATGGCACGCCGTGCAGCGAGATCTTCGATCCCCAGACCCAGAAGCTCGAGATCATGCGCTGCGAGCTCGAGGCGATGCGCAAGCGGCTCGATGCCGTGCTGGCCGAGCGCCATCCGGAAGGGGAGCAGCGCGACAGCGCCTAAATGGGCACCGTAACCCCGCTCCCGCTCGGACGTCCCGGCCAGGTCGGCTTCGATCGCCTGGAGCTCACCCGCATCCTCGATCTCTATGGCCGGATGGTCGCCGCCGGCCATTGGCGCGACTATGCGATGAGCTTCGACAATGACGCCGCCGTGTTCGCCGCCTTCCGCCGCGCCGCCGAGCGTCCCGAATTCCGCATCGAGAAGCGCCCGGCCTTGCGCAACCGCCAGGGCATGTGGGCGCTGGTCGGCGAGGGCGGCATGATCCTCAAGCGCGGGCAGGAACTCGGCCCGGTCCTCGCGCCGGTCGAGCGCCGGCTGATGAAGCTGGTTGAGGAATAGACGGCACATCCGGGGGGATCGCATGTTCAGCCAATCTGCACCGGAGCATGACGCGGAGACCGATGAGGCGCTTTTCCGTATCGGCTGGCACGTTCCCTGGCAGAGCAAGATCCTTCCCTATGCGCTGGCGGGCATCATGGCCGCGTTGTGGATATTCTACGATCTCTTCCGCAACGGGATGAGCGACTGGGGCGTGTCGGGCCGGGCGCTCGCCCAGGGTCGGTTCGAGACCATCCCGCTCCACATGTTCGCGCATGCCGGGATCTGGCACATCGTCATGAACGCCACCGCCCTGTGCGGGGTCAGTCCGCCGTTGATCGCGCTCATGGGCCGCTGGCCGGAAAGCTGGTTGCGCTATCTGGCGCTGTTCGTGGCGAGCGGGCTCGCGGGTATGGCGATGTACCTTGCCATCCATCCCCTCGGCACCACGCCGATGCTGGGGGCATCGGGCGCAATCTGCGGGCTGCTCGGCCTGCTGATCCGGCTCGAGGCGAGTGGCGCCGCGCTGGTGGCGGTGCGCTCGCGCAAGGTCTGGCTCGCGGTCAAGGGGCTGGTGCAGCAGAACCTGGTCCTGATCGCGCTGATCACGCTGCCGGCGTTGCTCTCCGGTCGCGCCGGCGGCATCGCCTGGGAGGCGCATCTCGGCGGTTTCCTCTTCGGCTTGCTCGTCGGCCCGCATTTGCTCTCCGCCACGCCGCCAATGCCGCTGCCCGAAGAGGAATAGCCGCGACAAACCCATGCGCGCTGCATGAAGACTGCATCACCTCCGCCTAGGTCGGTCGCATGAAGACGACCTTCCGCACCGCGCTCGCCTGGCTCCTGGTCAATCTGGCCGGCATCGGCGCGTTCCTCGCGCTCGCTTCGCAATATTGGGCCGAGCCCCAGATCACCGACCCCTCCGATCCGATTATCGGCGAGGCGATCGGCTGGTTCCTCGCGACCGCGCCGATCCTGCTCCTGTTCGGGCTCGCCAATATGATCTGGCTGATCATCTCGCTGCGCGGCGAGCCGCTGCACCGCTGGTGGCGGCCGATCCTGCTATTGGCGCTGGTCTATGGCTGCTGGCAGGCGGGCTGGCTGTTCGACAACGCCCATCACGGCGTCTGAGCTCGATCTTTCAGGCCACCGGCACCGGGCTCGTCCCGGTCTCACGGATCACCACCAGCGTCTCGAAGGTGCGCACCCGCTCGTGTGCCGAGAACATCCGGCGCACCAGATCGTCATAGCTTTCCATGTCGCGCGCGATGATCCGCACCGCGAAGTCATGGTCGCCGGTGACGTTCCAGGCTTCGATCACCGCGGGCTCGGCGCGGAACATGTCGAACATCTCCGCCACGGTATTGGCGTTCTCGCGCTCCAGCGAGACGAGCACGATCATCGACAGCGGCCAGCCGAGCGTCTTCGGGCGCACCACTGCGATCTCGCGCTCGATCACCCCGGCCTCGCGCAGCCGCCGCATCCGCCGGTAACAGGCGGGCGCGGAGAGGCCGACTTTCTCGGCCAGCGCCGCAACCGGCTGGTGCACGTCGAGTTGGAGCAGTTCGAGCAGCTTGCGGTCGAACGAATCGAGCGGTTCAATCTTCGTCATTTTTCGAGCCTAGGGCGATAAACTTTATCGAGTAACCGCAAAAATAAACCGCTCTTATCGCTCGGAATCCGTAGCTTGGGCCGCACACCATCGAACTTCCGAGTACGCCCATGTCCAGTCTTGCCGTTTCCCGGCCCGCTTCCGCGCGCCTTGATCTCGTCGCGCTCGGCGCGCTGTTCATATCGCTGATCTCGGTCACGATGGGCGCGACGTTCGCCAAGCAGCTCTTCCCGCTGGTTGGTTCGGAAGGTGCCACCGCACTCCGCCTGATCGTCGGCGCGGCGATCCTCTCGGCGGTGTTCCGCCCCTGGCGCGTCAGGCTCGAGGCGGGCTGGCGCTCGCTCCTCATCTACGGCGTCGTGCTCGGGGTGATGAACCTCAGCTTCTACAAGGCCCTGTCCTACATCCCGCTCGGCATCGCCATCGCGATCGAGTTCACCGGCCCGCTCGCGGTCGCGGTACTCACCTCGCGCCGCAAGGTCGACTTCCTGTGGATCGGCCTGGCGGTGTTCGGCCTGTTGCTGCTGCTGCCGATCTGGAAGGGCGCCGCGCATCTCGACTGGCGCGGTGTCGTTCTCGCGCTGGTCGCGGGCGCCTGCTGGGCGGCGTATATCCTCGCCGGCCGCCACGCCGGCAAGGCGCACGGCCCGGCGGCGGCGGCGGGCGGCATGCTGATCGCCGCCTGTCTCGTCGTCCCGGTCGGCGTCCTCCATTCGGGTGCGGCGCTGCTCCGTCCCGAGGCACTGCTGCTCGGCCTGGCAGTCGGCATCGTCTCCAGCGCGATCCCCTATGCGCTCGAGATGATCGCGCTGCCGCGCCTGCCGGCCAACACTTTCGGCACCCTGCTCAGCGCCGAGCCCGCTGTCGGCGCGCTGATGGGATTGCTGCTGCTCGGCGAGGTGCTCACCGGCCTGCAATGGTTCGCGGTGTGCCTGATCGTCTGCTCCTCGATCGGCACCGCGATGAGCGCGCGGCCCGGCGCCGTGATCGAACAGCCCTGAACGTAAAAACCCCTCCCGTGCCGGGGACACGGAAGGGGCAGGGTTTCGAAAGCCTGGGCTGGGGACCTGGGCTCTCATCCTCCCAAGGGAGGTACGGCCTGTGTCAGGTCAGGCCGTAACCAGTTGGGTCGGCGGCAGCCGCTCCTCGAGCCCGCCGAGCAGGCCGACGACCGCGCGGCGCACCGGCTGCCAGAAGGCCGAGAGCAGCAGCAGCGCCGAACCGATCACCAGCGCGGTCAGTGCCGCGGCCAGCTCGACCGCGCCGGTCGCCTGGAACAGCGCGTACATCGCCCACAGCACATAGATCAGGCTCGAGACGAGCAGCGCGCGGCGGTCGACCGCCAGCGCCACGAAGGCGAAGACGATGTAGAGCGCGATCACCACTGCGGCGATCGGGCCGGTAACCTCGCCGTCGAACACGCCGAGCATATGGAACACCGGATGCGCGATCAGCGGCGCCGCGGCGAGGTGGAGCCAGAACGCCACGTCCGAGCGGCGGGTGCGGCGCTCGAGGTCGCTCATGTCCCAGCGCATCGCGAAGAAGAACATCGCCACGCCCGCGACGAGCAGCATCTCGTTCACCCAGTCCTTGGCCTGCGGCACCAGCGCGAGCAGCACGCCCACGGCGGCACCGACGATGACCATTGCACCGGCGGCAACCGTGATCGGCACCATGAAGCGCTTCCAGTGGATCCAGGTCGCGATCGCGGTCAGCACGCCGACCGTCGCGGCCACGGCGCCGCCCAGCTGCTGGCGCTGCAGGTCGGTCGCGAGGTGCATCTGCTCCTCGATCCAGGGGATGTTCGCGGCGAAGATGCCCGACAGCGTCGCGGCCACGCCGCCGACAAAGCCGAGCATCAGCAGGATCGAGGGCAACGCCATGCGGCGCTTGGCAGTGAAATATTCGGCGAGCAGCCAGCTCGATGCGGCCACGGCGATGCCCCCGCCGATCATGTTGCCGCCCACTTCGCGCTCTTCCGGCCCGATGCCGATCGCCATCACGCCGAAATAGGCGCCAATGCGCCCCGCCGCGACGAGGATCAGCGCGGCGGCAATCGCCACGAAGATGTCGTTGAAGCCGGTGAGCAGCTTGAAATGCTCTTCGTCCACCGCCGGCGCCGATCGGCGCTCGGCGACATAGTTGCGCAGCGCATTCGCGGCGGCGGGGGAAAGCGCCCCCGCTTCCACGGCACTGGCCAGATCGCTTTCGCTATACATGGCATTCTCCTCCTGTTGGGGGACGATATACCATGTGTGTGTTAGTGAGGCAATACGGTAAGGCGGGCGCCACAAATCGTCATCCCGGCTTTCGCCGGGATGACGGCTATTCTTGCTGCAACCTGTTCAAAATCAGCATCGTCTGCTCGGCACCCGAACCGGGCACGATCTCGCCGGTCCGGTCGATGATCTGCGCCCATTGCGCCTGCACCGATTCAGGGGTGAGCGCCTCCAGCTTGGCGCCCTGGGTCAGCGTGACATAGGCGGCCTGGACCACGCCGCCGCCAGCGCCGACGATCTGGTTGGTCGGCGCGTCCTCGCTCACCAGGAACAGTGCGGCCGGCGCGACATTCTCGGGGGCGAAGACCTTGAAGGCCTCCTCGGGGAACAGGTCCTCGGTCATCCGTGTCCCCGCCACCGGCGCGATCGTGTTGACCTTGATCCCGTGCTTGGCGCCTTCGAGATAGAGCGTCTTGGTCAGCCCCGCGAGGCCGAGCTTGGCCGCGCCGTAATTCGCCTGGCCGAAATTGCCGAACAGCCCGGTGGAGCTGGCGGTCATCAGGATGCGGCCGTAATTCTGCGCGCGCATCGTCTCCCACACCGCCTTGGTGCAGTTCGCCGAGCCGATCAGATGGACGTCGACGACGAACTTGAAGTCCTCCGGCTCCATCTTGGCGAAGCTCTTGTCGCGCAGCACGCCGGCATTGTTGATCAGGATGTCGATCCGGCCCCATTTGGCCTTCGCCGCCTCGACCATTGCGACCATATGGTCATAGTCGGTGACGCTGCCGCCATTCGAGATCGCCTCGCCGCCCAGCGCTTCGATCTCCTCGACCACCTTGAGCGCCGCATCCGAATGGCCGGTGCCGTCGCGCGCGCCGCCCAGGTCGTTGACCACGACCTTTGCCCCGCGCTTGGCCAGCTCGAGCGCATAGCCGCGGCCCAGCCCGCCGCCCGCACCGGTGACGATGGCGACGCGGTCCTTGAAGTCGATGGTCATGAAAAGGCTCCCGGAATGATCGCGGGAGCCTAGCCAAGGAACCGGCGGACGCAAGCGCGCCCGCCGGCCAATCCTTTACCGCGACTGGCGGCAATGATCCTTGATGGTCTTCGAGCAACGCGGATAGCTCTTCGGGTCCGAAGGCATCGGCGCTTCTGCGGCCGGCGGTGCGGGCGGTGCGGGCGGTGCCGGAGCGGCCGCGGGCGGAGCCGGCGGGGTAGGGGCCATAGCCGCATCCGGGGCAGCCGGGGTTTCTGGCGCAGCAGGCGGCGGGTTGGTCGCCGGGGTCGCCGGCATCGCGGGGTCGGCCGGCGTCGCGGGCTCGGCCGCGGGCGGCGCTGGCGGCGTGTCGACCGGCGGGGTCGGCGGTGCAGGCGGCGTCGGGGCCGGCGCGGTCTGCGGGGCCGTCTGCGGCACGTCCTGCGCAAAGGCGGTGCCGCCGAGCGCCAGGGCCGATGCGAGCAAGATGAACTTCATGCGGTGCTTCCTCTCAAATTCGTCCCCCGCCCGCACCACTCGAAACGCGGTGCCGGGCGAAACGTTGCGCGCCCGGCACAGTCGGTCCCGAAAACGGGGAGCTTCGGCTCAGCGCCCGCCGCGCTGGCGGCAGCCGTCGAACTGGCCGCGCTTGCAGATCGGGTAGCTGTCCTTCGGTGCCGGCGGCGGGAAGGCCTCGGTCGGCGTCTGGGTGCTCGGCACGAACACGACCTGGGTGCCCGGGGGCGGGGCGGTGCCGGTGCTGAACAGCGGACCGGAGGGCGCATAGCCGCCCAGCTTGGTGGCTTCGTTGTTGCTCGGCGCCTCGGCCTTCTGGGCGGAGGTCTGCGCATGGGCGGCGCCGGTGACGAGCGTCATCGCGGCTGCCAGGGCAAGGAGTTTCATGGGGTCGTCTCCTGGAACCGGGCGCATTTAGTACGCCCGGACCCAGCAACGCGAAGGGAAAGGGATGGTTTCGTTAAATCGGGTTCACAAAGCTCCCCTCCCGCTTGCGGGAGGGGTTGGGGGAGGGGACGACATGCGAGAGGTAAGCGTGTCGCGCCACCCCTTCAGGCCCTCCCCTGGCCCCTCCCGCAAGCGGGAGGGGAATTAGACCTCAATTCCCCGCGTCGAGCGCATATCCTGCCGAGCGCACCGTCCGGATGATGTCCGGCCGGTTGCCATGGTTGATCGCCTTGCGCAGGCGGCGGATATGGACGTCCACCGTGCGGCTCTCGATGTCGCTGTCATGCCCCCATACCGCGTCGAGCAGCCGCTCGCGCGAGAACACCCAGCCCGGATGCTCGAGGAAATGTTTTAAGAGCCGGAACTCGGTCGGCCCGAGCTGGACGATCTCGCCGCCGCGGCGGACCTTGTGGCCCACCGTGTCCATCTCGATGTCCGAATAGATCAGCGCTTCGCCTGCCAATGCCGGGCGCACGCGGCGCAACACTGCGCCGACCCGGGCGACCAGCTCGCGCGGGGAGAAAGGCTTGGTGACATAATCGTCCGCGCCGGTCTCGAGCCCGCGTACCCGGTCCTCTTCCTCGCCGCGCGCGGTGAGCATGATGATCGGCACGTTCGCGGTCTCGGGCATGCGGCGCAGGCGCCGGCAGACCTCGATGCCGCTCAGCCCCTCGACCATCCAGTCGAGCAGCACGATGTCGGGCGTTGCCTCCTTGGCGAGGAGCAGGGCTTCCTCGCCGTCCGGAGTGTGCTTCACTTCATAGTCTTCGCGCTTGAAGTGATAGGCGACGAGCTCCGCGATCGCGGCGTCGTCTTCGACGAGAAGCATTTTCACGCGGGCCATATTCTTCCCCAATTCGCTCAGTTCGTCTCGGCTTCGCCGGTCTCGCGCTCGGCCATGTAATCGCCTGTCGCCGCGAAATAGACCATCTCGGCCACGTTGGTGGCGTGATCGCCAATCCTCTCCAGGTTCTTGGCGACGAACAGCAGGTGCGCGACCTGGCTGATCGTCTTCGAATTCTCGACCATGTAGGTCACCAGGGTACGGAAGATCGAATCGTAGAAATCGTCGAGCGCATTGTCGCGCGCGCAGATTCGCACCGCCGCTTGCGGGTCGCGCGCCGAATAGGCGTCGAGCACGTCGTGCACCATGTCGGCGGCGAGCTGGCCCATCGCCGGCAGGATCGAGACGACTTCGATCCGCTCCTCGCCCTCGGCATGGATCAGCGGCACGCGCTTGGCGATGTTCTTGGCGTAATCGCCGATCCGCTCGATCACCGCGGCGATCTTGAGCGCGGCGATCACTTCGCGCAGATCGTCCGCCATCGGCGCGCGCAGCGCGATGACGCGGACGACGAGCTTTTCCAGCTCGGCCTCGATCGCGTCGATCTGCTTGTCCTTCAGGCGCACTTCGTTGGCGAGCTCGGCATCGCCGCGCTGGAGCGCCAGCATCGCGTCCTCGATCGCCTGCTCGGCCAGCCCACCCATCTGCGAGATCAGCGCGCGCAGCTGGCCAATGTCCTGGTCGAACGCCTTGACGGTATGTTCCTGGCTGCCTGTCATGCCTGCTCCTAGCCGTACCGGCCGGTGATATAGTCCTTCGTGCGCTCTTGCCTGGGCGCGGTGAAGATGTTGTCGGTGTCGCCATATTCGACCAGCTGGCCGAGATGGAAGAAGGCGGTCTTCTGGCTGACGCGCGCCGCCTGCTGCATGTTGTGCGTGACGATCACGATCGCATAGCGCCCGCGCAGCTCGTGGATCAGCTCCTCGATCTTGGCGGTGGCGATCGGATCGAGCGCCGAGCAGGGCTCGTCCATCAGGATCACTTCGGGATCGACGGCGATCGCGCGGGCGATGCAGAGACGCTGCTGCTGGCCGCCCGAAAGTGCGGTACCGCTGTCGCTCAGCCGGTCCTTCACTTCGTCCCACAGGCCGGCGCGGCGCAGCGATTGCTCGACGATCCCGTCCATCGCACTCTTCGAGGAAGCGAGGCCGTGGATGCGCGGGCCGTAGGCGACATTCTCGTAGATCGATTTGGGGAACGGGTTCGGCTTCTGGAACACCATGCCCACGCGCGCGCGCAGCTGGACCACGTCCATCGCCGACGAGTAGATGTCCTCGCCGTCCAGCGTGATGTCGCCGGTCACCCGCGCGGTCGGGATGGTGTCGTTCATCCGGTTGAGCGTGCGCAGGAAGGTCGATTTGCCGCAGCCCGACGGGCCGATGAATGCCGTGACATTCTCCATGTCGACATCGATCGAGACGTCGCGGATCGCCTGCTTGTCGCCGTACGAGACGCTGACGCCCCGCGCCGACATCTTGTGCGCAGAGACGGGGAGGGGGGCAGCGTCGGTCATTACCAGCGGGTCTCGAACTTGTTGCGAAGATAGATGGCGAGCCCGTTCATGGCGAGCAGGAACACCAGCAGCACGAGGATCGCGGCGCTGGTCTTCTCGACGAAGCCGCGGCTGACTTCGTCGGACCACAGGAAGATCTGGACCGGCAGCACCGTGGCGGGGTCGGTCAGGCCGCCCGGCGGCGTCACGATGAAGGCGCGCATGCCGATCAGCAGCAGCGGCGCGGTCTCGCCCAGTGCACGCGCCATGCCGATGATCGTGCCGGTCAGGATGCCCGGCATGGCGAGCGGCAGCACATGGTGGAACACCACCTGGATCCGGCTCGCGCCGATGCCCAGCGCGGCGTCGCGGATCGAGGGCGGCACGCCCTTGATCGCGTTGCGGCTGGCGATGACGATGACCGGCATGATCATCAGCGCCAGCGTCACGCCGCCGACCAGCGCCGCCGAGCGCGGCAGCAGCGGCCCGACGCGCATCCCGAACAGGCTCCACGAGCCGAGGAACACCGCGAGCCCGAGCAGGCCGAAGATGATCGAGGGCACAGCTGCCAGATTGTTGATCGAAACCTCGATCAGGTCGGTCCAGCGGTTCTTCGGGGCATATTCCTCGAGATAGATCGCCGAGAGCACGCCCACCGGGAAGGCGATCAGGAAGGTCACCGCCATGGTCAGCAGCGAGCCCTTGAGCGCACCCCAGATGCCCACCGCCACCGGATCGGTCGAATCCGATTCGTGGAAGAAGGCAGTGTTGAACCCGGTGTGCAGCTTGCCCGCATCGCCCAGCTTGCGGGCGAGCGGCGCGGCGGCGGTGTCGTTGCCGCGCAGCCCCTGCTCGATCTGGGTCGATG
This sequence comes from Sphingomonas sp. R-74633, assembly GCF_013416555.1. Lineage (GTDB taxonomy): Bacteria > Pseudomonadota > Alphaproteobacteria > Sphingomonadales > Sphingomonadaceae > Sphingomonas. The sequence continues at coordinate 47,077 of NZ_JACCFG010000001.1, forward strand.
CCGGCACCCACAGCGTCGTACGGCGGCCGAGCAGCGAGGGATCGGCCTTCAGCGCGTTGCGCACCTTGAGCCAGGCCGCGTCGGACAGCAGAGGCACGCCCTGCGGGCCATAGGCGGCGAGTGCGGCATTGGAGACCTTGTCCTCCAGCTCGGCGCCCGCCAGCGCGAGGTCGGCGCCCGGCGTCGAGAGTTGCGCCGGGTCGATCTTCATCGCCATCGCCGGGAAATCGAGCGGCAGCGCGATCTCGGTGCGGGTGAAGCCGCGCCAGCCATTGGTCACCATGGTGAACAGCAGGAAGGCGAGGAACGCGGCGGACAGGATCACCGCCATCATCCCGAACAGCTTGAAGCGCCGCTCGCGCGCATAGCGGCGGCGGATGCGCTTCTGCATCGCCGCGGTCTTCCAGTCGGTCGGCGCGCGCACGGCCTCGGGAGCGGGCTTATTCATAGGCCTCCCGGTATTTCTTCACGACGCGCAGCGCGACGATGTTGAGCAGCAGCGTGATCACGAACAGCGTGAGGCCAAGCGCGAAGGCCGCGAGCGTCTTCGGGCTGTCGAACTCAGCCTCGCCGGTCAGCAGGTCGACGATCTGCTTGGTCACCGTCGTGGCGCTCTCGAAGGGGTTGAGCGTGATATTGGCGGCGCCGCTGGCGGCCATCACCACGATCATCGTCTCGCCGATCGCGCGACTGACGGCGAGCAGTACGCCCGCCACCACGCCGGGAAGCGCGGCGGGCAGCAGCACCCGCGAGATCGTCTCGCTGTGCGTCGCGCCCATCGCCAGGCTGCCGTCGCGCATCGCGGTGGGCACCGCGGCGATCGAATCGTCCGCCATCGAGGAGACGAACGGGATGATCATCACCCCCATCACCAGCCCCGCCGCCAGCGCGCTTTCGGACGAAGCGAAGGGCATGCCGAGCATCACCGCGAAGTCGCGCACCGCCGGCGCCACGGTCAGCGCGGCGAAATAGCCGTAAACCACCGTGGGCACGCCCGCGAGCATCTCGAGCGTCGGCTTCATCCAGGCGCGCACGCGGGGCGCGGCGTACTGGGTCAGGTAGATCGCGCTCATCAGGCCGAACGGGATGGCGACCAGCATCGCGATCACCGCGCCGATGAAGAAGGTGCCCCAGAACAACGGCACGGCACCCAGCGACTTGCCGGGATGCGCCGTGTCGATGACCTGCGGGCTCCAGTGCGTGCCGAACAGGAAGTCGGTCAGCGGCACCTGTTCGAAGAAGCGCAGCGATTCCCACAGCAGCGACAGGAAGATGCCCAACGTCGTCAGGATCGCGATCAGCGAGGCGACGAGCAGCATCGTCATCACGATCCGCTCGACCTGGCTGCGCGCCTTGAGCTGCGCGCGCACCCGCGACCAGGCGAACAGGCCAAAGGCGAAGGCAAGCAGGATCGCGATCGTGCCGCCCATCCAGTTGTAGCGAGTCTCGGCCGCACGGGTCGGGGCGGCGAGCTGCTGGGCGACCGGATCGAAGGCGCGGGCATCCTGCGGATTCTCCGCCACGCGCTTGGCCTCGGCGAGCAGCGCGTCGCGCTCGAACTCGAATTGCGGCAGCTGTGCCGCGGCCGGATGCTCGAGCACTGCGCTGCGCACCAGCCCCGGCGAGAGCGAGGCCCAGATCGCGACGAACAGCAGTGCCGGCAGCACTGCCCAGGTTGCGACATACCAGCCATGCTGCGAGGGCAGCGAATGGAGCCGCTTCGCCCCGCCGCGATCGATCCGCAGCGCGCGCGCGCGGCCGGTCAGCCAGCCGATCAGGCCAAGCCCGGCGATCAGGAAGAGCAGCGCCAGCGGGTTCATCAGTGCAGCCCGGCCGGATCGAGCGCAGTGCGCTGCTTGAGGATCTCCAGCGAATGTGCGCGCACCGCGTCGGGCGCCGCGATCAGCCCGCGCCGGCTCAGCTTGCCGCCCGGGTTCCACATCGTGGCATACAGCGCCAGGAAGTCGTTCAGCCCCGGCACCGCGCGCAGATGGCGCTTCTTCACATAGAGGAACAGCGGCCGCGCGCCCGGATAGGCGCCGCTGGCGATCGTCGCATAGCTCGGCGCCACGCCCTCGATCGGCACGCCGTGCAGCCGGTCGGCATTCTCCTCGAGATAGGAATAGCCGAACACGCCGATCGCATTGGGGTTCTGCGCCAGGCCCTGGACGATCAAATTATCGTTCTCGCCCTTGTCGATATAGGGCCCGTCGTCGCGGATGCGCTTGCAGCGATTGTCATAGGGGCTGGTGTCCTTCGCCGCCTTCATCGCATGCGCGGCCGGATCGGCCTCGGCGCAGCCCGGCTCGAGCACGAGCTCGACCAGCGCGTCACGCGTGCCGCTGGTCGAGGGGGGCCCCATCACCTGGATCGGGATCGCGGGCAGGCTCGGGTTCACGTCGCGCCAGGTCCGCGCCGGATTGCTGTCCTTGCCGAACGGATGCGCGGCCAGCGCCAGATAGACGTCCTTCTTGGTCAGCGTCAGCTTCGGGCCGTTATTGGCCTCGGCCAGCGCGACGCCGTCGATGCCGATCTGCACTTCCATGATCTCGCCGACCTGGTTGCGCTGGCACTCGGCATATTCGCTCTTCTTGATCCGCCGCGATGCGTTGGCGATGTCGGGGAATTGCCAGCCCACGCCCTCGCAGAAGCGCTTCAGCCCCGCCCCGGTGCCGATCGATTCGACCACCGGCGCGCGGTGCCCGCTGCCCTGGTTGACGAAGGCTTCGGCCACGGCGGTGGTGAAGGGATAGACCGTCGACGAGCCGACCACGCGGATCTCCCGCGCGCTGTTGCCGTTGCAGGCAGTCAGCGTCAGCGCGGTCGCCACGAGTGCAAGCCTGCCGAAAATGGTCACGTCTCCCGGGAACCGGCATTGGGCGAGAATCACCCTGCGGCTCGGCCCGGCTCTGTTTCAGTACGGTTACGTCTTTATGACAGCGATCACGGGAAGCAGCGCGGTGACCGTCGTTCCCTTGCCGACGGCGCTGGCAATGTCGAAGCGCCCGCGGTGCCGCTCGACGATATGCTTGACGATCGAAAGCCCCAGCCCGGTGCCGCCGATCGTCCGGCTGCGGCCCGGATCGACGCGGTAGAAACGCTCGGTCAGCCGCGGCAGATGCTCGGGGGGGATGCCGTCGCCCTGGTCGGTCACGCTCAGCCGGACCATCGAATCGCCCTCTGGCACCAGGCTGACGAGGATCGGCGTGCCCTCGCGCCCATACTTCATCGCATTGCCGATGACGTTGTGGAGCAGCTGGCTCAGCTGCGAGGCATCGCCGCGCACCGGCAGCGTCTCGGCGATCTCGGTCACCACGTCCGCCGCGCGCGGCGCGCCCGAAAGCTCCAGGCACACTTCGTCGATCAGCTCGTCCAGCGCCACGGGGTTGTCCGGCGCGCGATATTTCTCCGCTTCGATCCGGCTCAGCGAGATCAGGTCGTCGATCAGCCGCTGCATCCGCCGCGCCTCGCCGTGCATGATCTTGAGGAAGCGGTCGCGCAGCCCGGGATCGTCGCCCGCGCCGTCCTCCAGCGTCTCGACATAGCCGAGCAGGGAGGCGAGGGGGGTGCGCAGCTCGTGGCTGGCATTGGCGACGAAGTCGACGCGGATGCGCTCGGTGGCGTAGCTGCCGGTATGGTCGCTCAGATGGACGATGCGGCGGCCGTCGCTCAGCGTCTGCACCCGCATCTCCCAGCGCTGCTCGCGCGTGCCCAGCCCAACGAGGTGGATCGGCGCGGCAGGCTCCTGGTTGCCCGGCTCGAGCAGCGCCTCGGCGGCGGCGGGGTGGCGGATGGCGACGCGCACATCCTCGCCGATGATATGCTCGCCCAGCAGCGTGCGGGCGGCGCTGTTGGCGGCGATCACCCGGCGCTCTGCGATCAGCAGCACCGGCTCTGCGATGGCCTCGAGCACTTCGGCGATGCCCGGGCCCTCTGCGACGGCGGGAGCGGTGTCGAGCGGCCCGGCGGGATCGCCGCCTGCGGTCGCCACCAGCACGGCCGCGACGCCGCACACCAGCATGACCAGGCTCGTCTGCACGTCGCCGTTGAGCAACAGCCCCGCCAGCGCGCCCGCGGCGACGATGCCGAGCGCCACAAGCGCCTTGATACCGGAAGAATAGGGCATTCGCCGCCCTTCTAGGGGCGAGGCGCGCCAGCGGCAACGGGCCTGCCGTGCTTCTATCACCGTCGATTTACGATTGCGAAAGAGGGCGGGGCGCAGGAGAAGACATTATGGCAGACGAAAACCAGGGTCCGAACGCAAGCCGCCGCGCACTGATGCTCGGCGCCGCGAGCGCGTCGGCGATCGTCTCGATCCGCCCGGCGCTGGCGCAGACCAGTGCCTCGGTGATGAACTGCGAGATCCCGGTCCCCGATCCGGGCCGCGCCGGCCAATATATCGCGGCCGACGGCAAGCTCGTGCCCGCCGGCACCCAGGGTGCCTTCCCCGCCGCCGGCACCCCGTTCAAGGCTGCCGACGTCAAGAATGCGCTGAACGGCGGCACCTTGCCCGGCACCAGCTACGAACAGAGCCGCGCCTACACCAACTACATCCGCCGCCTGCAATCGGGCACCAGCGGCTTCACCTGCTTCGCCTCGCTGCAGATGCCGCGCGGCTGAGCGCCGTGACGAGGGCAGTTCGTCATCCCGGCGCTAGCTGGGATCGCATGTCGCAGGTCAACGCTATCCCTTCTTCGTCACCCCGGCCTTGTGCCGGGGTCCACTGTGCCTCCCATGCTGCGCTTCCGCCTCTTGCCTTGCACGCGCCTCCCGGTGGACCCCGGAACAAGTCCGGGGTGACGGTTGAGTTTGGGGCGTCGGCATGACCACCTACCGCGCCGCGCCGCCCGAAACCCTCCGCATCGTCCCGCTCGACGCGCTCACCCTGATCTACCACCGCGCCTCGGGCATCACCCATGTCGTGGACGCGCCGGTGCCCGAGATGCTCGAGGCGCTCGCCGCCGATGCGCTCTCGGTCGCCCAGCTGCTCGCGCGCCTCTCCGAACGCTATGACCTGCTCGACGCCGACCCGATGGCGCTCGCCGTCCGCCTCGACGAGCTGGTCGCCGCCGGGCTGGTGGAGCGGCTGTGAGGCACGTCACCCGTCTCCAGATCGGCCCCGCCGCCTTCCGCATCGGCAGCGACTGGCGCGCGCCCATAGCCGCGCTCGACGATCTCTACCGCGACTATCCGAAGCCCGAGATCCCGGACTTCAACGTCCACCTCTTCGCCGCCCGGCCGTGGCGCAAATATCTCCGCCCCTCGGTCCATATCGGCGGCGACTTCACGATTCCCGATGCCGCGCCGCTGCCGCTCGCTCAGGGGCTGCTCGCAGCCGAAATGGGGATGAACCTCCAGATGGCGCTCGCCCAGCGCCGCTATCTGCTGCTCCATGCGTCTGCAGTGGAACGGAACGGCAAGGCAGTGCTGATGACCGGCATCTCGGGTGCCGGCAAATCCACGCTCGCGGCTCTGCTGATGGCGCGCGGCTGGCGGCTGATGGGCGATGAGTTCGTGTTGATCGACCCCGTCACCGGCCTGGCCCACGCCTTTCCCCGCCTGATCAGCCTCAAGAACGAAGCGATCACCGTCGCACAGGCGGCGATGCCCGACGCCCGCTTCGGCCCGCTGCTTCGCGGCACCCCCAAGGGCGACATCCGCCACATCGTCCCCGACGCCCGCGCGGTTGCGGCGATGGCCGAGCCTGCCGAACCGGCGCTGCTGCTCTTCCCGCGCTTCGGCTTCGAGACAGCGGAACGTCCTGTTCCCCCAAGTGAAGCGTTCGTCCGCCTGACCCAGGCCTCGACCAACTATGTCCACCTTGCCGAGCGCGGCTTCGATGCGCTGACCCGGCTCGTCCAGGCCGTTCCGTCGCGCGCAATAGACTATCCAGACACCGAAGCTGGCATCGCCCTCGTGGAGTCGCTGGCATGACCCCCGGCTGGCGCCTTGCGCATGTCCTGCGCGACCCGTCGCTTGTGATCGCCTTCTCCGCACGCGAATGGACCGAACTCTTCGCCGTCGCGAGGGCGGAGCAGATGGCCGGCACGCTCGCGCACCGGCTGCAAGGCCTGGCGCTACCCGTTCAGATCGAGCGTCTGGTCGACGATGCCATTGCCTCGGCCGAACAGGTGCGGCTGGCGGCGCTGTGGGAAGCCGAAATGGCCCGCCGCGCGCTCGCTCCGCTCGAGGTGCCGGTGGTGCTGCTCAAGGGCACAGCCTTCGCCGCCGCCGGGCTTTCGCCCTCCGTGGGCCGCAACATCGGCGATCTCGACATCCTGGTCCCCCGCGACCGCATCGACGAGGTGGAAGTCGCGTTGCTCGCCGCCGGCTGGGAATGGGTGAAGCCCGATCCCTATGACGATGCCTATTATCGCCGCTGGATGCACGAGCTGCCCCCGCTCATCCACCGCGAGCGCGACCGGATGATCGACGTCCACCACACGATCCTCCCGCTGACCGCCCGGATCACCCCCGATGCACCGGCGCTGCTCGCCGCCAGCGAGCCGCTCGAAAACGGCCTGCGCCACCTTTCGCGTTCGGACATGCTTGTTCACGCCGTCGCCCACCTCCTGGCGGACGGCGATCTGGCCGGCGGGATGCGCAACCTTTGGGACTTTCACTGTCTGGTACAGGATGGAGGGGTGGACGGCCTGGCAGAGCGCGCCCGCCACCACGGCCTGGCCGCCGAGATGGCCCGCGCCGCCCGCCTCAGCCACGCCCTCTACGGCACCGAGGTCCCCTCTGAATGGCAGCGCGTGACCCCGCTCGACCGCCTCTATCTCCGCCGCCTGACGGCGCGCGACGGCTGGGGCCGCCAGACCCGCAGGCTCCTTCGCCAGGCCTTCTACATCCGCTCCCACTGGCTGCGCATGCCGCCGCTGATGCTCGCCCGGCACCTCTGGACCAAATACCGCAAGGGCTACCGCTCCGTCGGCTAACGGCATGAAACATAACGAGAACAAATTCTTGTTATGTAGGATTTCCGAGGGTACTCTCGCGGCGTTCGACAGGAGAGGTCCGATGTTCCGCAAGGTCGCTTTCACCATGTACCCGGTCCTCGATCTCGACCGCGCCCGTGCCTTTTATGAGCAGACGCTCGGCCTGCCGGAGAGCAGCACCGACTATGGCATTCCTTGGGTGGAATATGACCTCCCCGGCGGCGGCTGCCTCGCGCTCACCACCGTCACCGGCGACAAGCCTGCCTCCGATGCCGGCGGCACGATCGCCTTCGAAGTCGAGGATCTCGACGCGCTCTGCGCCGATCTCGAAGGAAAGGGCGTCACCTTCAAGACCGACCTGATCCATTCGCCGGTCTGCCGGATGCGCGTGATCCAGGACAGCGAAGGCAATGCGATCCTGCTCCACCAGCTCAAGAATCGGAGCTAATTCCCGTCGACACCGCCGCCGCGTGCTGGCAGCTTCGGCGCGAAACGGGGGAAGGGGTGTGATGCGGGTTCTGGTAATTCTGGCGGCTGCGCTAGCGCTGTCGGCATGTTCAATCGGCAAGGATGTGCCGGTTGCCGAGGCGGCCGTGGCCCATTTCCACCGGCAGCTTGATGCCGGCAAGTTCGCCGAAAGCTGGCAGCAGGGCGCGTCGGAGCTGCGCGGTGCAACCGCGCAGGACAAATGGCTCAAGCTGCTCGATGTCGTGCACACGAAGCTCGGCAAGTTCCGCAGCGCCAAGACGGTCGGCTGGAACGACAATTTCAACAATGGCGCACACTTCATCGTGCTCAATCAGGAAGCGCAATATGAGCATGGCGCCGCGCAGGAGCAGTTCGTCTATCGGATCGTGGCCGGCAAGGCGCAGCTCGCCGGCTATCACGTCAATTCGGATGCGCTGATCTAGCCGCCGAGCTTTTCCAGCGCCGGCACCAGTTCGGCGAAGCTGTCGATCACGGCGTCGGCGCCCAGTTCCTCGACCGGCTGCGAGAGGAAGCCGAAGCTGACGACAATGCTCGGCACCCCGGCATTCTTCGCGGCGAGCACGTCGTAGATCGAATCGCCGACGAACGCCGCGCGCCCGCCGCCGCAGCGCCGGATCATCTCCTCGATCGGCAAGGCGGAGGGCTTGGCGTTGCCCTTGCCCATCGTGTCGCCCCCGATGATCGTGGCGAAGCGCGCGCTGAGCCCGAGTTCGTCGATCAGCTTCACTGCCAGATACTCGAACTTGTTGGTGACAATTCCCAGCGTCACGCCCCTGGCCGCCAGCGCATCCAGTGCCTCGATCATGCCCGGGAAGGGGCGCGAATGGTCGCAGACATGGTCGCGGTACCAATCGAGCAGCGCCGGATAGACCCGCGCCATCAGCGCTGCGTCATAGCCGCCCGATGCCTCGAGCGCCTGCTCGAGCATATGCTTGGCGCCGCGCCCCACCATCGTCATCACCGCGGCACTGTCGAGCAGCGACCGCCTGGCCAAGCCGAGCGCGTGATTGGTTGCGCCGAGCAGGTCCGCGCTGGTGTCGATCAGCGTGCCGTCCAGGTCGAACCCGACGATATCGAAAGGGAAATCAGCCATCGCGGTGCTGCCTGCCAGCAGGGCTATGGAATTGGCAAGGTTATCGTGGCAGGGGGCGAGCGACGGAGGGACAATGACGGCACCGATCGCAGCAATCATCCTCGCGGCCGGCAAGGGCACGCGGATGAAGTCCGACACCCACAAGGTGCTCCATCCCATCGCCGGGCGGCCGATGCTGCTCCATCTGATCGACAGCGTGAAGGCACTGGGTGCCGAGCGCGAAGTCGTGGTGGTCGGCGCGGGCAAGGAGCAGGTCGAGGCCGCGGTCCACCCGCTTGGCGTCGAGACCGCCGAACAGGCCGAGCAGCTCGGCACCGGCCATGCCGTCCGTATGGCGGAGGCAGCGCTGACCGGCTTCGAGGGCGACGTCCTGATCCTCTATGGCGACGTGCCTTTGGTCACGCCCGAGACGATGCGCCGGATGCTCGACGCGCTGCACGGCGAGGGTGGCCCCAGCGTGGTTGTGCTCGGCTTCCGCCCGGCGGACCTTGGCGCCTATGGCCGGGTGATCGTCGGCGCCGACGGCCGGCTCGACAAGATCGTCGAATATAAGGACGCGAGCCCCGAAGAGCGCGCGGTCACGCTGTGCAATTCCGGCCTGATGGCGGTGCGCTCCTCGGACCTGTTCCGCCTGCTCGCCCAGCTGAAGAACGAGAACGCCGCCGGCGAATATTACCTCACCGACCTGGTCGAGCTTGCCGCCCAGGAAGGGCGCTTCTCGGTCGGCGTCGAGACCGACGCGATCGAAGTCGCCGGGGTCAACAGCCGCGGCGAACTGGCCGGGCTCGAATATGAGTGGCAGCAGCGCCGCCGCACCCGCGCGATGGTTGAGGGGGCGACGCTGATCGCGCCCGGGACGGTGTGGTTCGCCCATGACACCCAGCTCGGCCGCGATGTGACGATCGAGCCCAATGTCGTGTTCGGCCCGGGCGTCAGCGTCGCCGACCGCGTCACCATCCACGCCTTCTGCCATATCGAGGGCGCCGAGATCCTGTCGGGCGCCGATGTCGGTCCCTATGCCCGGCTGCGCCCCGGCACGAAGCTGGAACAGGGCGCCAAGGTCGGCAATTTCGTCGAGACCAAGAAGGCGCAGATCGGTCCGGGCGCCAAGGTCAACCACCTCAGCTATATCGGCGACGCCACCGTCGGCGCCGGGGCGAACATCGGCGCCGGCACGATCACCTGCAATTATGACGGATTTTTAAAGTACCGGACGGTGATCGGTAACGGCGCTTTTGTAGGTAGTAACAGCGCCCTGGTCGCGCCCGTCACCATCGGCGACGGCGCGATCGTGGGCGCCGGTTCGGTGGTTACCCGCGATGTCGAGGCCAATGCATTGGGGATCACCCGGGCCGAGCAGCAGGTGAAGCCGGGCTGGGCGCGGAGCTTCCGCGAGAAGATGAAGGCCCTGAAGGAAGGCAAGAAGTGATGCGCATGCGGTCCATGGTTGCGATGCTCGCCCTGACGCTCTCCACGCCTGCGTTTGCGCAGGCGGTGATGGGCCCGGCCGAGACCATTGCCGCGGCCAAGGCCGGCGACGTCACCGGCATCTTCGAGTTCGTCGTCGCTTCGGCCGGCGCGGGCGGGTTCAGCGCCTATCTCAACTCGGCGGCCGATTATCGCGATCCCGGCAACCTCACCATCGAGCTGCACACCACGGCGCGAAATGCGCTCAAGGACAAGCTTGGTGGGCATGCGGAAGATGTGCTCGTCGGCAAGCGCGTGCGCGTGAAGGGCGTTGCCCGCCGTGTGCCCGTCGGCTCGCATTTCCAGACGCGTATTGCGGTCGACAGCATCGACCAGATCGAAATCCTCGGCTGATCGCCGGGCTCAAGCAGGAATACCAAAAGCATGTGCGGAATCGTCGGGATCGTCGGCAAGGAAGACGTCGCAGAGCGGCTGTATGACGGGCTCAAGCGGCTCGAATATCGCGGCTATGACTCGGCCGGCATCGCCACCGATGTCGAGGGCCGGATCGAGCGCCGCCGCGCCTCGGGCAAGCTGGTCAATCTCGGCAAGGAGCTGGCGGCCAATCCGCTGCCCGGCACCACCGGCATCGCCCACACCCGCTGGGCCACGCATGGCGGCCCCACCACGAACAACGCCCACCCGCACGCCACCGGCGAAGTCGCGCTGGTCCACAACGGCATCATCGAGAATTTCAAGGCGCTGCGCGACGAGCTGCTCGCCCGCGGCCGCACCTTCGAGAGCGAGACCGACACCGAAGTCGTCGCGCATCTGGTGAGCGAGAAGGTCGAGGCCGGCATGGCCCCGGCCGAGGCGGTCGCCGAAGTGCTGCCGCGCCTGCACGGCGCCTTTGCGCTCGCCATCCTGTTCCGCCAGCATCCCGATCTGCTCGTCGGCGCCCGCCTCGGTTCGCCGCTGGTCGTCGGCTATGGTGAGGGCGAGACCTATCTCGGCTCCGATGCCCTCGCGCTCGCGCCGCTGACCCAGCGCATCGCCTATCTCGAGGAAGGCGACTGGGTCGTCATTACCCGGGACGGCGCCCAGATCTTCGACAAGGACAACAACCCCGTCGAGCGCCCGATCACCATCTCGGGCGTCACCGGCGAGCTCGTCTCCAAGGGCAATCATCGGCATTACATGCTCAAGGAGATCTACGAGCAGCCGATCGTCGTCGCCCAGACGCTGCGCTCCTACCTGCAGCGCATGGAAGAGCAGGTCACGCTGCCGATCCCGGACTTCGATCTCTCCGCGATCAAGCGCGTCACCATCGTCGCCTGCGGCACCAGCTTCTACGCCGGCATGGTCGCCAAATACTGGTTCGAGCAGTTCGCCCGCGTCGCCGTCGACCTCGATGTCGCCAGCGAGTTCCGCTACCGCGCGCCGGTGATGGAAGAGGGCGGCCTGATGATCGTCATCAGCCAGTCGGGAGAAACCGCCGACACGCTTGCCGCACTCCGCCACGCCCGCGCCGAGGGCCAGACGATCGCCGCGGTGGTCAACGTCCCCACCAGCTCGATGGCGCGCGAGGCGGACTTGCTGCTGCCCACCCACGCCGGCCCGGAGATCGGCGTCGCCTCGACCAAGGCGTTCACCTGCCAGCTCGCAGTGCTCGCCGCGCTTGCCGCCAATCTCGCCAAGGCGAAGGGCAAGCTGTCCGACGCCGAGGAGAAGGCGCTGGTCAAGCATCTCGCGGAGGCCCCGGCGGCACTCAACGCCGCGCTCGCCTATGACGAGGCGATCCAGGCGATGTCCGGCGTCGTCGCCGCGGCGCGCGACGTGCTCTATCTCGGCCGCGGCACCGATTATCCGCTGGCGCTGGAAGGCGCGCTGAAGCTCAAGGAAATCAGCTATATCCATGCCGAGGGCTATGCCGCCGGCGAGATGAAGCATGGCCCGATCGCGCTGATCGACGATGCCGTGCCGGTGATCGTGATCGCCCCCTCGGGTCCGCTCTTCGAGAAGACCGTCAGCAACATGCAGGAAGTGCAGGCGCGCGGTGGCAAGGTGATCCTGATCTCGGACTATGACGGGATCGAAGCGGCGGGCGAGGGCTGCGTCGCGACGATCACCATGCCCAAGGTCCACCCGCTGATCGCGCCGCTGGTCTATGCGGTGCCGGTGCAGCTGCTCGCCTATCATGTGGCCGTGGCCAAGGGCACCGATGTCGATCAGCCGCGCAACCTGGCGAAGTCGGTCACTGTCGAATAGGCTGGCTCACGGCCGCCAGATCATGCCCTGGTTGATCGCGGTGGGCTCGCCATGGTCAGCGAAACCCAGCCGCAGATAGAGCGCGCGGGCGCGAGGATTGTTGTGCATCACGCTCAGCCGCACGCCCTCGGCGCCCGCGTCAGCGGCGGCGCGCTGCAGCCAGCCGACCAGCGCGCTCCCGATGCCGCTGCCTTGCGCCGGGACCGCCAGCAATATGTCGATCAGCACCCATAAGGGCTCGTGCCGGTTGAAGTAGAAGCGGCCGATCGGCGTGCCGGCCTGCGTCACCGCGCGGAAATCGCCCTTCGAGTGCGCGACGACATAGTGCCGATGCTGCAACACGAATTGCTGGTCGAGAAAGGCGCGCTTCTCCACCTGCGACCAGGGCGCGAGCAGCAGGTCGGCGGCGCGTGAGGCGGCGTGAAGACCGGCGAACAGCGGCAAATGGCTGGCGTCGGCCTGCGGCAGTGCGATGCCAGGCAGGTCCAGCGGCGGCAGCGGCCTTGGCCTCGGGAAAGGCGGAAGGGCGACGCGCTCCATCAGCGATATTCTCCAGTCATTTGCCCCGAAGTGGCGCGGACTGGCTTCCCGCCCGGGGCTGAACCCGGCAGGATGCGGGTCCGCAGGGCTGGACGGCCATGAAGTGCGCGGAAGGGGGAGGAAGAATACATGCGATTGCTCGGGCCCGAAGAATTCCAACCCTGGGTCGGCCGCAAGGTCCGCGTCAATACCGTACCGGAGCCGACGGAGGTCACGCTGGACCGGATCGAGCTCAGCCCGCGCCTCGGCGCCGGTCTGGACTTTCGCCAGCCCTTCTCGCTGTTCTTCTCCTCGCCGCTGAAGGTCTATCTGCTCGACATGGGCTATGAGTTCGACTGCGGACGCGGCGGACCGCACACCATCGTCATCTCGCAGCTGCCGCCTCTGCCCAACATGCGCATCTACCAGGCGAGCTTCAACTAAGGCGTGCTTTCGGCGGAGGTCCGAAAAACTACGGGCCGCGCTGCTAGCAGGAGCGGCGCGGCCCGATGTTCGTTGCCGGTGCGGATCAGTTGCGCGAGGGGAAGAGGCCCGCCGTGCAGATGATCGCGGTCAGGCCCAGATAGGGCTGCATGATCGAGAACGGCAGGTTCTGGCCGGCCGGGCCGGTCGAGCCTGCGATCGTGCCGCCCGCGAGGTTGACCGGCGTGCCCGAGCCTGCCGGCGCGTAGATCACCGGCGAGCTCTTGCCGTCCGCGTCCTGCACCGATGCCAGGCAACCGCCCGCGATCGGATCGGCGCTCTCGTCGGCAGCCGCAACGCCAGTGCAGGCCTGCAGCGTATAGGGGATCGACACGCTGTGCACATGGGCGGGCATCTGGCTGGTGTTCAGCGTCACATTCTCGGTGCCCGAGATTTCGCCAATCTGATAATTGTGACCGACCCCGGGGGCCTGGCCGGTGCCGAGCGCCGCGCGTCCGCCGAGATGCGGCAGCTGGAACGTCTGCATGCCATTGCCGCCGAAGGTCGTACCGAGAATGGCAAACAATGCCGAGCTCTGTGAGATCGAGAGCAATTGCCCCATGCACATCTGAAAGTTCTTCGGCGCGAAATTGCCGCCGAAATACATGACCACTCCCATATAGGCTTCCATGAATATCCCTCCCAGCTGTGCAAGCGGCAGTCGACAACGGGCACAAGCCGCCCGCCGCGGAAGGAGTGACCCATCCGCGTTCGCGATCTCCGAGACGATGCTAACTAAATCTAGATTAACCGATCTACCTGCCGCGAAAACCTGCGGCAGTGCAGAGTATGTTCATCGTGTCGGGATGGCAATGAATTCAGTCGGAAATGGTGCAATTCGAGTAAAGAGCGGCCTGCTTCGAATAAAGACAGTTCTCACAGCCGCTTGCGCATGAACTGTCCTTGCCCTGAAAGAAAAATGCCCTAGTTTCCCGACGATATACGCTCACGCGACTCGCGATGGGCGTGGGGGGATTTTGGGGGCAATTTGATGCATATCGGTGCAATTCCAGCGCTTTGTATGCTTGGCAACGCCATTCGATCCGTCGCGTCGAGCGCTCGACGGGGATTTGGCGCTGCAGCTACCCCTCGTCCCAACCCCAGGGCTGTCGCGCAACTGGCGCTGCTGCTGCTCTTCGGCATCGCGGTTCCCGCGGCCCAGGCATCGACGGGCTGCGACGCGATCAACAGCAATTCAGTCTATTTCCAGGGAAGCGCGACCTATGCCGCAGGTACGCTGACCTCGGGGCTGAAGTTCAAGAACGCGAACCAGAATTCCTACAGCATCGTTCGCACGTCCGCGCAGACCGCCGACAGCAACGTCGGGGGTAACTGGGCCTCGACGCTGGTCCCCGACGGCACGACGACCTATACCTTTGCCGCCGGCGACACGATCAACCTGAATGTGGATGTGAATTCCTATTCGGGCACCGGCACCTATAATGTCAGCATCCTCCACGCCGCCAGCAATGGGGCGAGCACGGTGGAATATGCAGGTGGCACCAGCACCCTGACGTCGAGCGGTGGCACTGTGAGCTATGTCGTCGGCGCCAGCGATACCGAGATCGGTCTTCGTTTCCTCCGTTCGGGAACCAATCTCAACGCGGACATCGATTATCAGATGACCTGTGTGTCGGCCTCCGGCCCGGCGACGCAGCTCGATTTCGTCCAGCAGCCGACCTCGACTGTCGCCAATGCGGCGATCAGCCCGTCGATCACCGTCCGTATCCTCGATGCGGGCGGTACCCTGACGACCAGCACCGCGGCCGTCACGCTCGCGATCGCCAACAATCCGGCTTCCGGCACGCTGGCCGGCACCAGCACGGTGAACGCAGTGGCCGGCGTGGCGACCTTCCCCGGGCTGAGCATCAACAAGTCCGGCAACGGCTACACGCTGTCGGCTGCCTCGGCCGGGCTCAGTCCGGACACCAGCTCGGCGTTCAACATCACACCCGGCGCGACCACGCAATTCACTGTCACGGCGCCTTCAACGGCGACGGCGGGAGTCGCGTTCAACACGCTTGTCGTGACGGCGAAGGACGCCGCCGGCAATACCACGCCTGCTTATGCGGGCACGGTGCATTTCACCTCCAGCGATGGCGCGGCGGTGCTGCCTGCAAACTCCACGCTGACCAGCGGCACCGGCACTTTCTCGGCTACGCTCAACACCGTCGGCTCGCGGACGATCACTGCGACCGATACGGTGACGGGCTCGATCACGGGCACATCGGGTGCGATCACCGTGGCCACGCCGGCGCCCACCGCCTCCGCGGCTAGCGCGAACGCGGCCTACAGCAATGGTTCGCCGGCGGTTCCGACCAATATCGACCTGACCGCCTCGGTGGCGAACGCCAGCTTCGTCAGTCCGGCGACTGCGCCGACGCACGGCACGCTCAATGTGGCGAACGGTGCGAATGCCGCGGGCAAGGTGCTGATCTACACGCCGACCGCCGGCTATCACGGCGCCGACAGCTTCACTTATCGCGCAGTCGCGTCGGACGGCACGACCGTTTCCGCTTCGCCGGCGACCGTGACGATCACGGTGGCCGATCCGGTGCTCACGGCGAGCGTTTCCGGCACCGGTGCGGCGGCAGGCGCGCCGCTCAGCGGCTATACCATCGACACGACGGGCGGTTTCGGCACGCGCACCTGCGCGCCCGGCGCCACCGCGCCGCCGGCCTGGCTGACGGTGAATTCGAACTGCACGCTCACCGGCACGCCGCCGGGAGGGGGCACGGTGAACTTCGGCGTCGACGTCACCGACCAGTCCAACCCGGCCTTCACGGCGTCGAACAAGCCGGTGAGCTTCAACATCCTGTCGAATGACGCGACGCTGTCAGCGCTCGCGATCAAGAACGGCGCGACGACGCTCACGCTGACCCCCAGCTTCGCTTCGGGCACGATCAGCTACACGACCAGCGTTGCGAGCAACGTGACCTCGGTCACCGCCACGCCGACGGTCAATGCCGCGGGCTCGACCGTGACGGTCAACACCGTCGGCGTTACCTCGGGCAATCCGTCGGGCGCGATCGGCCTTGCGGTCGGTACCAATCCGGTCGTCGTGCACGTCACCGCGCCGGACGGCGTGACCACCAAGGACTATACCGTCACGGTCACCCGCGCGACGCCGGTGCCGACGCTTACCTCGCTCTCGGCCTCCGTCGCCAATGGCGTGGGCAGCACCACGGGCGGCGGCAGCGCGAGTACGCTGACGCTCACCGGCTCGGACTTCACCAACGCGACGCAGGTGAATTTCGGCGCGGCGACCCTCAGTGGCGGGGCCTTCACGATCGCCAGCGACACCTCGATCACGCTCACCGTGCCGACCGCGGCGCTGGCGGGCGCAACCGGTGCGGGCAGCACGATCACCGTCAGTGTCGCGTCGAGCGCGGGCACCAGTGGCACGCAGAGCTTCACCTATGTGCTGACGCCGACCGTCAACGCGGTGACCACGCCGAGCAATGACAACACGCCGACCTTCACTGGCACCGCGGCGCCGAACGCGACGATCAACCTGACGCTCACCGGCCCGTCGTCGCTGAGCACCAGCGCGATCACCGCCAATGGCGGCGGCGCCTGGACCTATACGCCGACGGCCCGTTCGGACGGCAGCTACACCGTGTCGGTCACCCAGACTCTGTCGACGGTCACGTCCGGCAGCTCGGGCGCGGTCGCGTTCGACATCGACACCACGGGTCCGGCCGCGCCGGTCGTGACCTCGCCGACCGAAGGTGCGAGCACCGGCAGCAACGTGACGCTGACCGGCACCACCGAGGCGGGCACCACGGTCGAGGTCAAGATCGACGCCGGCGGCTTCCTCGCCGCGTCGGTGACCGGCACGAGCTGGAGCTACAACGCCACCGGCCTCGCGGTCGGCGGGCATAGCGCCACCGTCCGCGCCCGTGACGCGCTCACCAATCCCTCGACCGATGCAGTCCGCAACTTCACCGTCGCCTCGGGTCCGTCGATCGGCTCGCTGTCGCCGAGCGGCGGCCCGATCGCGGGCGGCAACACGGTGACCGTCAACGGCGCCAACCTCACCGGCGCAACGCTGACGGTCGATGGCGGCGCGGTTGCGACCAGTGGCAATACCGGTTCGAGCTTCTCCTTCGTCGCGCCGGCGCATGCCGTCGGGCCGGCGACCGTCGTGGTAACCACCGTCGGCGGTACCGCGTCGAGCAGCTATACCTATATCGCGCCGGTGACGCTCTCGCCCGCGTCCGGGACACTGCCCGGCGGCACGGCGATGACCGCCTATTCGCAGAGCTTCACCGCGAGCGGGGGTACTTCACCCTATACCTATGGCTCGACCGGCACGCTGCCGCCCGGCACCACCTTGTCGGCCGGCGGCGCGCTCTCCGGCACGCCGACCGCAGCGGGTACTTTCAACTTCAATGTGACCGCGACCGACAATTCGGCGACCTTCGGGGGCAGCGCCCTCACCGCGACCGAGAGCTATTCGATCGCGATCGCGCTGGCGAGCCAGACGATCACCTTCGGCCCGCTGCCCAACACCTCGCTCTCGGCCGCGACGCTGACGCTGACGGGCGGTACCGCCGCCACGGCCTCGTCGACCCTGGCGGTGACCTATGGCTCGACCACCACGTCGATCTGCACCGTCAGCGGCAATGTGGTGACGCTTGTCGCCATCGGCACCTGCACGATCACTGCCGACCAGGCCGGCAACGCCGCCTATAGCGCAGCGCCGCAGGTCTCGCAGAGCTTCACGGTGACGCCAGCCACTCTGACGATCGCCGTCACCGCGCCTGTCAGCGCATTGACGGTGGGCACGAGCTACACCCAGACGAATCAGGCCGCGGGCGGTCTCACGCCCTACATCTATGCGATCGCGTCCGGGGCCCTGCCAGCTGGCACGACTCTCGATCCCGCTACGGGCACGGTTGCGGGCAGCCTGACGACCGCGGGCGGCTTCAGCTACTCGATCCAGGCGACCGACCATCAGGGGACACCGGTCACCGTCACGGGAACCACCGTGTCGGGCACCATCGCCAAGGCCAACCAGACGATCACCTTCCAGTCGAGTGCTCCCATCGGCGCATCGGTGGGCGGCGCTGCTTACACCCCGACCGTCACGGCTTCCTCGGGGCTGCCGGTAACCCTCTCCCTGGATGGCGCCAGCAGCGGCTGCGTGCTCTCGGGCGGTACGATCACCTTCAATGCGACCGGTACCTGTGTGGTCAATGCCAACCAGGCCGGCGACAGCAACTGGAACCCGGCGACGCAGGACCAGCAGAGCTTCACGGTAAACGCGGCGGGCGCGATCGGCGTAACGGTCAGCTTCTCGTCGAGCTCGATCGGCGTCGGCCAGGCCGGGACCGCGACGATCACCTTCACCAACGGCAATGCCTCGGCCTCGCCCAACATCGCGCCACTGTTCAGCGGCTCGGCGCTGGTCAGCCGCGGCGCGTTGGGCGGCACCTGCGGCGCAAGCGGAGCGGATAGCGGCGCCGACTTCCAGTTCAACGGCTTCAGCGTGCCCGGCCTGGGCAGCTGCACCGTCACGATCGACTATACCGGTGTCACCGCGGGTTCGGTGGCGGGCCTCTCGCTCGGCGGCTTCACGCCGAGCGGCTATGCGCCCACCGGTGCGGCCAGCAGCAGCGGCTTTGCCGTCCTGCCGACGGTGACCGGCGTGTCGCCGAACACGGGGCCGGTCGGCCAGGTGGTGACGGTCAGCGGCACCGGCTTCAGCATCACCCCGGGCAACAACACCGTGACCTTCGGGTCGGCGGGCAACGGCGCCGTCACGGCCGCGAGCGCGACCTCGCTCACCGTCACCGCGCCGGCTGTCGGCACGGGCGCGCAAACCATCACGGTCAAGGTCAACAACGAGACCAGTACGGGGTCTGCGGCGATCTTCACCTTCGTCGCGCCGCCGACCACGCCGCCCGTGTCGCAGGCGGTGGCCTATGACAGTCCCGGCACGGTGATCCACCTGGCGAGCTCGATCACCGGCAGCTATACCAGCGTCATCGTCACCACCCCGACGCACGGCACCGCCACCATCGCGGGCACCGACGTGACCTATATCCCGACCGCCGGCTATTTCGGGCCGGACAGCTTCGACTATACCGCGACCGGGACGGGCGGATCGAACACGGGTACGGTGACCCTCACGGTGGCAACCCCGGCAGCTCCGACGGTCGCCGCCCAGAGCGCCGCAGTTCCCTATAACAGTGCGGGCACGGCGATTGACTTGTCCGGCTCGATCAGCGGCGTCCATACCGGTATCGCCACCAGCACACCGTCGCACGGCACGGTGACCATCACGAACGACGTGGTCACCTACACGCCGACGACCGGCTATTTCGGGCTGGACAGCTTCACCTACACGGCAACCGGTCCTGGCGGCACTTCGCCCCCGGCCACGGTGACTGTGACGGTCGGGAACCCGCCTGCGCCGAGCGTCGCCAACAAGACCGGCGTCGCGGTGCCCTATGCCAGCACCGGCACAGCGATTGATCTCACTGCCTCGATCACCGGCGTTCATACCAGCATCGCGACCAGCACGCCGGCAAACGGCACGGTGAGCATCGCGGGCGACGTCGTCACCTACACTCCGGCGGCCGGCTATTATGGCGCGGACAGCTTCACCTACACGGCCACCGGCCCCGGCGGCACTTCGGCGCCCGCTACCGTATCGCTGACGGTGGCGACGCCGGCGGCCCCAGTCACGGCGGACAAGCCGGGCGTGGCAGTGCCCTATGCAAGCGCGGGCACGGCGATCGACCTGACGGCCTCGATCACCGGCGTTCACGCGACCATCGCGATCGGCACGACGCCGGCGCATGGCAGCGTTACGATCGCCGGCGATGTGGTGACCTACACTCCGGCGGCCAGCTATTATGGCGCGGACAGCTTCACCTACACCGCGACCGGCCCGGGCGGCACGTCGAACGTCTCGACGGTCAACCTGACCGTGGCGACGCCCGCTGCACCAGTCGCGTCGAACAGGAGCGGCGTCGCGGTTGCCTATAACAGCGCCGGTACCGCGATCGACCTGTCCGGCTCGATCACCGGCGTCCACGCCAGCATCGCCACCAGCACGCCCTCGCATGGCACGGTGACCGTCGCGGGTGACGTCGTCACCTACACGCCGGCCACGGGCTATTTCGGCCCGGACAGCTTCACCTTCACGGCGACCGGTCCTGGCGGCAGCTCGCTCGCGGCGACGGTAAGCCTGACGGTGGCCACCCCGGCGGCGCCGGTCGCGGCCGACAAGAGCGGCGTGGCAGTGCCCTATGCGAGCACCGGCACGGCGATCGATCTGTCGGGCTCGGTCACCGGCGTCCATACGGCAATCGCGATCGGCACGGCGCCGGCGCATGGCACGGTGGCGATTGCCGGCGATGTCGTGACCTACACGCCGAACCCGGCGACCTATTATGGCGCGGACAGCTTCACCTTCACTGCGACCGGCCCGGGCGGCACCTCGGCCCCCGCGACAGTCTCGCTGAGCGTGGCGCTCCCGCCGGCGCCGGTAACGGCGGACAAGAGCGGCGTCGCGGTGCCCTATGCCAGCGCGGGCACGGCGATCGACCTGTCGGGTTCGATCACCGGCGTGCGTTCCGCGATCGCGATCGGCACGGCGCCGGCGCACGGCACGGTGACCATCGCGGGTGAGGTCGTGACCTACACCCCGGCGGCGACCTATTATGGCGCGGACAGCTTCACCTACACGGCCACCGGCCCGGGCGGCACCTCCGCCGCCTCGACGGTGAGCGTGACGGTGGCGACGCCCGCGGCGCCGGTCGCGGCCGCCAAGAGCGGTGTCTCCGTCGGCTATAACAGCGCCGGCACCGCCATCGATCTGGCCCCGTCGATCACCGGGGTGCACAGCGCGCTGACGGTCGCCACGGCGCCGACGCACGGCACCACCACGGTCAGCGGCGATGTCGTCACCTACAAGCCGACCGCCGGCTATTTCGGGGCGGACAGCTTCGCCTACACCGTCACCGGCCCGGGCGGCACCTCCGCCGCGGCGACGGTGAGCCTGACGGTCGCCACGCCGCCGCCGCCGGTCGCGGCGCCGGGCACCGGCTCGGTCGCGGGCAGCACCACCACGGCGGGTACCAGCGTCAATATCGACCTGTCGGCGCTGGTCACCGGCGTCTATGACACGATCCAGATCCAGACGCCGCCGGCGCACGGCACCGTAACGCTGAGCGGCGGCACGCCCAATACGCCGGCCAAGGGCGATGCTGCCCCGGCCAGCCCGATCATCGCGACCTACACCCCGGCGGTGAACTATGCCGGTACCGACAGCTTCACCTTCGTGGCGGTCGGCCCGGGCGGCACCTCCGCGCCTGGCACAGTGTCGATCACCGTGGTCGGCCAGGTGCCGGTCCCCGTCGCCAAGACGGCAACCACGGGTGACGGCCAGATGGTCTCGGTGATGCTCACCGACGGGGCGCAGCGCGGTCCGTTCACCGGAGCGACCGTGGTCAGCGTCTCGCCGGCCAGCGCAGCCACCACCGCGATCGTCGCGGCAGGCGGGGGCTATCGCCTCGACGTGACGCCGAACAACCGCTTCGGCGGCACGATCGTGGTCACCTATACGCTGAGCAACCTCTACGGCGCCTCGCTGCCGTCCACGGTCACGCTCACCGTCCAGGCGCGCCCCGATCCGCGCAACGATCCGAACGTTGGCGCGATCAGCGATGCCCAGTCCGAAGCGACCCGCCGCTTCGCCCGCGCGCAGGTGTCCAACTTCATGCGGCGCACCGAGCAGCTCCATAATGGCGGCGGCCAGGCCGGCATGGCGATGGGCGTGACGCTCGTCTCGCGCGACGGCTATGGCGGAATGCAGCGCCCCGACGACCGGGATTGGGGCCTTGCGATCACCGAGCGGATGCGGATTTCGGGTGAGGATCCGGCGATCGGCCAGTTCGCCAATGATCCGCAGTCGCCGCTCTCGCGCGGGGACAAGCTCGGCTACGCCCGGACGATGACCACGGCGGGCGGCACGACTTCGGCTGCGGACGCACCCTATCAGGCCGCGGAAACGAACGAGGATGGCACCCGCCGCACCGGTTCGGTGGCGACCTGGGCGGGCGGCGCGATCGACATCGGCACGCGCGACAAGACCACCGACCGCACCAAGGTGACGGCAACCACCGCCGGTCTCAGCGCCGGTGCCGACATCAAGCTCGGCGACGGGATCGTCGTCGGCCTGGGCGGCGGCTATGGCAATGACCTCAGCCGGATCGGCTCGGGCGCGCAGGTGCGCGGCACCAGCACGCTCTATGCCGCCTATGCCAGCCTCCAGCCGGCCCAGGGTGCCTTCATCGATGGCGTGATCGGCCGCGGCCAGCTCGACTTCACCACCCGGCGCATCGCCGCGGCGGTGGATGCCACGGCACGCGGCAGCCGCGACGGCAACTATACGGTGGCGGGCATCTCGCTCGGCATCGATCGCAGCAATGGCGGCCTGCAATGGTCGATCTACGGCCGCGGCGAATATATGGATGCCGATCTCAAGGCCTATACCGAGAGCGGGGCAGGGCGGTACAATCTGCGCTTCGATGCCCGTCAGGTCAGCTCGATCACCGGTACGATCGGCGCCCGCTTCCAGTATCGCCAGAAGATGAGCTTCGGTTCGGTCACGCCGCGCGTCCGCGCTGAGTGGAACCATGAGTTCGCCGATGTCGATGCCCAGTGGCTCGATTATGCCGACATCCCGGGTGCCGCGACCTATGCGCTCACCGGCAATGGCTGGAAGCGCGAGCAGCTCCAGCTTAGCCTGGGCGCGCGGTTCGACATATTGAAGGGCGGCTGGTCGTTCGACTTCGAGACCGGGCTGCGCACCGGCCAGGGTGAGAAGGCCGGCACGCTGCAGCTTCGCCTGTCGAAGCAGTTCTAAAGGCGGGGACCGGGGCGGCGGCTGCGCTGCTCCGGGCCTTGCAATGTAGGATTTCGCCTGCTTGGCTTCCGCCTTGTTGGTTCTTTGGCAAGTCGCCCCGCGGGCGCGATCAGGTCCGGAGCATCTGGCCGAGCGCGCCGGCCACCTGGGCCTCGCGATAGGGTTTCTCGATCATCGGCACGCCTTCGCCAAAGCCCTCGGGCGGATTGCCGTAGCCGCTGGCAAAGGCGAAGGGCAGGCCGCGTTCGCGCAGCATCTGGGCGATCGGGGTGCTGCGCTCGCCGCCCAGATTGATGTCGAGGATCGCCGCGTCGAAGCCGCCGGCCTCGGCCAGCGCGATGCCCTCGGCCAGCCGGCTGGCCGGCCCGATCGTCTCGCAGCCTAGCGCCTCCAGCATGTCCTCGAGGTACATCGCCACCACGGGCTCGTCCTCGACGATCAGCACGCGCAGGCCATCCAGCCCGCTCATTCCGCGCCCTCGGGCAGCGGGGCGTCGACCGTGCAGACCAGTCCCTCGGGGCGGAACTCGATCGCCACCGTGCCGCCCAGCTCGGCGGCCAGCCCGCGCTCGATCATCCTGGTACCGAAGCCGCGCCGCGTCGGGATGGTAACCGCCGGGCCGCCCTGTTCCTGCCAGGTCATGGTCAGCCGCGCCGGGCCGCCGTCTCGCACGCGCTGCCAGGCGATCGTCACATGACCCTCGGGCCGCGACAGGGCGCCGTGCTTCACCGCATTGGTCGCCAGCTCGTGGATCGCCAGCGCCAGGCTGATCG
The DNA here is from genome assembly GCF_013416555.1 of Sphingomonas sp. R-74633. Classification (GTDB taxonomy): domain Bacteria; phylum Pseudomonadota; class Alphaproteobacteria; order Sphingomonadales; family Sphingomonadaceae; genus Sphingomonas. Next base: position 70,933 of record NZ_JACCFG010000001.1, read on the forward strand.
CGGTCTTGGGCAGGATCGTCAGGTCGGGCCCGTCCAGCGTGAAGCGGCCGCTTTCGCCGCCATGCGGGCGCAGCGCGTCGTCGATGATCTGGCGCATCGAGACGAGGCTCCAATGCTCGCGAGTGAGCAGGCTGTGCGCCTCCGACAGCGCCGCCAGCCGGCCCTCGAACGCCGCGCGCGCCTGGCGTGGGGGCACGTCGTCCTTGAAGCTTTGCTGGGCGATGCCCTGGACGATCGCCAGCGTGTTCTTCACCCGGTGGTTGAGCTCGTCGACCAGCAGCCGCAGATGCGCCTCGGCACGCTTTGCCTCGGTCATGTCGCGGGCGATCGCGTGCAGCGCCACCGGCCGGCCCTGCTCGTCGAGGCTGAGCTGCGAATTGACTTCCCAGATCAGCTCGCGCCCGCCCTTGGCACGCAGCTTCACGGTAAGCCGGGTCGATCCGCCATGCTGGAGCTTGCGGTTGAACGCATCCATGGCGATCCCGAACTGGTCCGGGTCCATGAAGTCGCTGATCGTGCGGCCGATGATCTCGCCCACGGGATAGCCGATCGCCTCGATCACCGCCGGGTTCACCGAAGTGATCCTGTTGTCGAGCGTGGTGGTGATCAGGAAGTCGTTGGCCTGCTCGAAGATCGTGCGGAAGCGCGCCTCGCTCTCCCGCAGCTCTTCCTCGGCCCATTTGCGGTCGGTCACGTCGAACGAGACGCCGACGAAGCGGCTCATCCGGCTGTCGGCATAGTCGATGCGGCTGCCATGGCTCTGCAGCCAGCGTTCGGCGCCGTCATCGGCGCGCAGGATGCGGTATTCGATCGTATAGGGCACGCCTTGCTCGAAGCAGCGGCGGGCGGCGGTCTCGGCCAGCGCGCGATCCTCGGGATGCACGCGGTCGAGCCATTCCTGGAAGGTACCGCGGCTGTCCGGGCTGCGCGGCATGCCGAGCAGGTCGAAGCGGTTGGGCGACCACACCCCCTCCAGCGTCTCGAGATCGACTTCCCAGGTGGCCATGCCCGCCGTCTCGGTGGCGAGGCGCAACGTCTCCTCGCTCCGGCGCAGCGCCTCCTCGTCCTCGCGCCGCTGAGTCACGTCAAGTGTCACCGAAAGCACGCCGAACGGCTCGCCCGTCGGTCGGCGGATCACCGCCACCGAATTGTTCACCCACACCACGCCGCCATCCTTGCGGATATAGCGCTTCTCGTGGGTGTAGGAGGTGCCATCGCGCACCGCCTTGTCGAACAGCGGCACGTTGCGGGCGAGATCGTCCGGGTGGGTGATCTGCTGCATGGTCATGCCCATCAGCGCGTCGCGGCTCCAGCCGGCGATTTCGCAGAACCGGTCGTTGACCAGCGTGAAATTGCCCTCGAGGTCGACCTGAGCAAAGCCCGCGGTGGTCTGGCTGATAAAGGCGGAGAGCTGTGCCTCGCGTTCCCGAAGCGCGAGTTCGGCGGTCTTGGCGGCGGTCACGTCGTGCGCGACCCCGATAAAGCCGATGTGCCGCCCTTCCGCGTCGCGGCGCGGCTGCGAGGTGGAGTGGAGCCAGCGCCATTCGCCCTGCGCGTTGCGATAGCGGCCTTGCAGCTCGAAAGTGGCAAGGCTCGCCTCGCCCGCGATCGATTCCTCGAGCATCCGCGCCGCATCGTCGGGATGGATGATCCGCCGCCAGTCGAAGCTCAGCGCTTCTTCATAGGAGACGCCGAGGAACTCGACATAGGCGCGGTTGACGAAGCTGCGCTGCCGGTCGAGCCGCGTGACCCACACGGAAACGGGGGCGCTGTCCGCGATCAGGCGGAATTCGTCCTCGCCCACCGGGAGCGGTTCGGCCGAAGCGTCGATCATCTGGCCCCAAGCAGCTGCATCAGTGATTTCCTAGACTTAGCGCAGCTAAACATCATTCCCGGCGCATGGCCAGCACGGCTTGTGCGCGCTTGAGATGCGGCATGTCGAGCATCTCGCCGTCCATGCCGATCGTGCCCACGCCCGGCGCCGCGGCGAAGGCGGCAACGATGCGCTCGGCCCGTTCGACCTCGGCAGGCGAGGCGGAAAAGGCGCGGTTGATCACCGGCACCTGGTCGGGATGGATCGCGAGCATGCCCCGGAACCCCGCACGCCGCGCCTTGGTCGCGACTTTCTCCAGCCCGTCAAGGTCGCGGAAATCGCCATGGATCGTCTCGATCGGCGTCACCGCAGCCGCCGCAGCCCCGGCCAGCGCGAGCGCGCGGAACACCTGATAGGGAAAGTCATATTCGCCGCTTTCGTCGCGATTGTGCGTGGCGCCCAGCGCGGTTGCGCTGTCCTCCGCCCCCCAGGTGAGCGCGGCAAGGCGCGGGCAGCCGCCATAATTGCCCAGCCCGAAGATCGCCGGCGCCGTCTCGGTCGCCACCACGATCGTGCGGATCTCGCCCTGCGGCAGGCCGTGCGCCGCCTCGAGCGCGGTCAGATAATGGTGGAGCAATTCCGCCTCGGCGCGGGTCGCCTTGGGCAGCATGATCCCGTCGGGTTTGCCTGGGACGATCGCGGCCAGGTCGGCCAGCGCGTGGGGCGTGTCGAGCGGGTTGATCCGCACCCATTGCGGCTGGGCACGCTCGGCAGTCTTCAGATGTTCGGCGACCAGGGCGCGCGCCGCCGGCTTGTTCGCCTCGGCCACTGCGTCTTCGAGATCGAGCAGCACCAGATCAGCCCCGCTCGCACCCGCCTTGGTGATCTTCCGTTCGGAATCCCCCGGCGCGAACAGCAGCGATCGTGCGGCCAGCACTTCAGTCATGCATCCTCCTGTTATCCGGCCTTGCTATCGTGCCGGGGCAGGCGGGTAAACCAAAGCGCGCGCCTTAACCCTGTCACGCGGCATTTCCCCTGCGCCGGCGTAACGATTTTACCGCTCCTTAACGCTGTCCGCTTACCCCGTTTGAAGGATTGAGCGAGGGGATACAGGCACGTGCGCATTTTGATCGTGGACGACGAACCGGCGATGCACGAGTCGTACCGCCAGGTGTTCGGGGCGCGAAGCGGCGGAAACGCCATAGCGCTCAACGCGATGGCGGCCGAGCTGTTCGGTGACGATGACGCCGCGCCGGAGCCCGAGCCCGCCAACGACACGCTCGAATTCGATTGCGCGCATTTCAACCAGGGGCTCGACGCGGTCGAGGCGCTCAAAGACTCGATCGAGACCGGCAATCGCTTCGCCGTCGCGTTCATCGACGTGCGCATGCCCCCGGGCATCGACGGCAAGGAAACCGCCCGCCGCATCCGCGCGCTCGATCCCGACATCAACCTGGTGATCGTCACCGGCTATTCCGATTTCTCGCCACTCGACATCAGCCGCGCCGCCGGGCCCGCCGACAAGATCTTCTACATCGCCAAGCCCTTCCAGGCCGAAGAAGTGATGCAGACCGCCACCGCGCTCTCGCATCGCTGGCAGGCGGACGCCAAACTCAAGAGCGCGATCACGCTGCTCGAGGAGCAGAAGCTCGAGCTCGCCGCCAATGAATCCCGCGCCGTCCATATGGCCAACCATGATTCGCTCACCGACGCGCCCAACCGGCTGTCGTTCCTCCACATGCTCGGCAAGGCTGTGAAGGGCGACCAGTGTTTCGCGATGGCGATGATGGACCTCGACCGGTTCAAGATCGTCAACGACACGCTCGGCCATCTCGCCGGCGACGAGCTGATCCGGATGGTCTGCGAGATCCTCCAGACCAATGTCCCCGCCGAAGGCTTTGTCGCCCGCCTGGGCGGCGACGAGTTCGCGATGCTCTATCCGGTCACCGGCGAGGATGAGGCGGAGATGGTCGCCGAGCGGCTGCTCAAGGCCGTCTCGATCAGCTTCAAGGTATTCGGTCATTCGGTCCAGGGCGGCGCCTCGCTTGGCCTGATGGTCGTCGCGCCGGGCACGATCAACGATCCGATCGACGTGATGCGCCGCGCCGACCTTGCGCTCAATGACGCCAAGCATGCCGGCCGCGGCATCGTCCGCCTGTTCGACGAAGTGATGGACGAGTCGATCCGCTTCCGCCGCCAGATCGAAGGCGGGCTTTCCGAAGCCATTGCCAAGGGCGAACTCAAGCTCGTTTTCCAGCCGATCGTCGGCCGCGACCAGCTCGAGATCACCGGCTTCGAGGCGCTGATCCGCTGGTGCAGCCCCGAATATGGCATGGTCTCGCCGGGCATGTTCATCCCGATCGCCGAGGAATCGAACCTGATCCACGAGCTGGGCGACTGGGTGATCGATCGCGCGGTGGAGACGGTGAAAACCTGGCCGGGCCAGTATGTCTCGGTCAATTTCTCGCCGCGCCAGTTCCGCCGCCATAACTTCGTCGCGCACATCATGGAGCGCGTCGCCAGCGCCGGCGTTGAGCCGGGCCGCTTCCAGATCGAAATCACCGAGACGGCGATCTTCGACGATGTCGAGCGTGCGGCCGAGACTTTGTTCAAGCTGCGTCAGATGGGTTTCCGCATCGCGCTCGACGATTTCGGTACCGGCTATTCGAGCCTCTACAATATCCGCCGCTTCGCGCTCGATTGCCTCAAGATCGACCGCAGCTTCGTCGACGGGATGGGCCGCGAGCGCGAGAGCGCCGCGATCGTCCATTCGGTCATCCATCTCGGCCGCGCGCTGGGCATGGAAGTCGTTGCCGAAGGCGTCGAGACCCAGGCCCAGCTCCAGGCGCTGCGCCTGGCCGGGTGCAGCCATATGCAGGGCTATTATCTCGCGCGCCCGATGGACGCCGACGACGCGCTGGTCCTGGCGAACAACCGCTTCATGGGCACCGATGAGCCCGAGGTCGAGCTGAGCAACGGGACGCACGGCTGATGCCATCCGCATGGCGCCTCAAGGCGCCGGCCTCGCTCGGCGCGAAACTGGTACTGATCCTGACCGGCGTCGGCGTGCTTGGCGCCGCCGCACTCGCCCTGCTGCTCGCCACCGTCATCACCCCCAGCTTCCGCCATCTCGAAGACGATGCCGTGGGTGCGCATGTCGCGCGTACCCAGGCCGTGGTGCATGACGTCTCGGCCAAGGTCGAGAACGCGGTGCGGGACTATGGCGACTGGAACTCGTCCTACGATTACATGGCCAACCCGACCAAGGCGTTCGAGGAGGAGAGTTTCTCCGCACTCGCCATGGTCAATCTCGACGTCAACGGCATGGCCTATGTCCGGCCCGATCGCTCGATCGTCATCGCGCGCTGGCTCGACCTCGAGAAGCAGGCCGATGTCCCCGCGATGCGCGCGCGCCTCACCGATGCCATTGCCCGTCTCGATTTCGCCAGGGCGCTGAAGGGCCAGAGCTCGGCCGGCTTCTTCGTTCGCCTCGGCGACACGCTCGCCGCGGTCGGCATCGCCCAGGTCCGCAAGAGCGACGGCAGCGGTACGCCGCGCGGCTATGTGCTGATGGCCCGCGCCGTCACCGCCGCGCAGCTCAGCACCCTGCTCCAATTGAAGGCGAGCCTCGCGCTCGACAACCCGGTGGCCGAAGTCACCCGGACGCCCGGCGCAACGCGCACGCAGATCGCCGTCCCGATCCCGGGCGCAGATGGTCGCCCGGTCGCCACTGCCACCTACAGCGTCCCGCGCGACCTCTCGACGCTCGGCACCCGGATGCTGATCCTCGCCGTGGTCGGGTCGTCGGTATTGTTGGCGATCGTGCTGCTGGCGCTTCGCCGGATGATCACGCGTCTCGTCCTGCGCCCGCTCAAGCGCGTCGAGAGCCATATGGGCGTCGTCCGTGCCTCGGGCGCGCTCGGGCTGCTCACCGACAAGCAGCGCGACGACGAGATCGGCAGTCTCGTCACAAGCTTCAATTCGATGCTCAAGCAGCTCAAGGACCTGCGCGAGCAGCTCGAGGTGCAGAGCTTCACGCTCGGCCGCAGCGAAAGCGCCGTGGCGGTGATGCACAATGTCCGCAATGCGCTGAACCCGATCAGCACGATCCTGAGCCAGGGTCTCGGCACCGGCGCGCCGATGGACCGCGCACTGCTCGATCGCGCGCTTTCGGAGCTGGCGAACGAAGACGTGCCCGCGGTACGCCGCCAGAAGCTCGTCGCCTTCCTCGCCGCCGCGATCGAAAGCGTGGAGCAGGAGCGGGCCGATCGTCGCGAGCAGATCGCGGTGGGCCGCGAGGCGCTGCACCATGTGCTCGAGATCATCGGCCAGCAGCAGGAAGCCGCGCATGAGCGCCCGCCGCTCGACGCCTGCGACATCACTGATATCGTCGCCCAGAACGCGACGATCGCGCGCTATTCGGGCGAGAACTCGATTGCCTTCAGCTTCCCCTCGGCCTCGCATCTGGTGATGGCCAACCGCGTGATCCTCAGCCAGGTCGTCGGCAACCTTTTCGCCAACGCCGCCGAGGCGATCGCGGCGACCGGGCGCAAGAGTGGCTCGATCGCCGTGACGATCCACAACAAGGGCGACAGCACCGAAATCCATATTCGCGATGACGGCGAGGGCTTCGACCCGTCAACCGCGCCCACATTGTTCCAGCGCGGTTTCTCCACCCGTGCGCACAAATCGGGCGGACTTGGGCTGCACTGGTGCGCGAACTCGATGCTGGCGATGGAAGGCCGGCTCGACCTGGTCAGCGACGGCAAGGGGACGGGCGCCAAGGCGATCCTCACCATGGGAACGGCACAGCTCGCCCAGTCGAGCGAGATCGCGGCCTAGCGCCGCCCCACAACCTTTCGCGGCCCGGCGACCTCGTCCTTCCGCCGCAGATAGGGCGCCACCAGGTTGCGCGCGCGGAACCACTCCTGCCGATCGGGGTCGAGGCTGTCGAAATTGCCGATCACCCGGCGGCACCCTTCCGAGCGGCACTGGCAGATCATGTGCCAGTTCGATTCCCTGAGCGTCGTCGAATAATCCCAGGCGATCTCCTCGCCCGGTTCGATCGCGCGCACCGCGACGAGGAACACGCCGTCATCGGTGAAGCGCAGCCCGGCATTGGGGTCGCAGCTATGGTTGACCAGATCGTCGATCCGGCCGGACGGGCCCATATAATGGTCGGGCGTCACCTGGACGAAACGGTCGCCGCGGCCGCGCATCAGGCTGGGGATCTGGTCGGCGCGGAAGCGGCGGCCGGTGAATTCGATCAGCACATCGCCCTCGGCAAAGCCGCTCGCGGCGAACACGGCCTTGCCCAGATGGTTGTCACCCACCTTGAAGAGGTTGTTCGAAGGCCGGTAGCGGTCGAGCCACACCAGCCCGCCACGGCGCGTGCCGAAGCTACGCAGGGGGTTGATCGTCGCGAGGCCGATCAGGAACCATACGCTGGCATGGCAGAGGAACTCGACCACGACATAGCCGAGCTCGGCCACCCCCAGCTCCGCGCCGCGCACCGCAACCAGCAGGGTGGCGAGGTCGCCAAAGGTCCACAGGCCCCAGGCCGGCGAGCGCTCGCGGCTGCGATCGGTCCACACGCTCGCCCAGGTCGGCCAGAAGCTGACGGGCACGGCGATGACGACGAGCATGTGCGCCCAGAATGCCTCACGGAAGACGAGCCACAGCATCAGTGCGGTCAGGCTGGCGGCGATGCAGAAGGTTTCGGTGGGCGAAGGGGCTGCCCAGGACGAGCGCCGCCAGATGCCGAGCGTGACGATGATGCAGGCGACCGAGGAGACTGCGAACACCCAGCCCTGCGGCGCGCCGGGGTTCACCGCGGCATAGGTCAGTGCCTCGAGCGTGGTCGCCGCGCTCCAGATCAGCCACGACGCTCGGTTCGGCTCCACCAGCTCACGACGCAACCCGATCAGGTACGTCGCATAGCCCGCAAAGCTGAATCCGATCGCTAGCCAGAACCAGATTTCGGCAGTCAAAAACGCCCCTCCCAAACGGAGCGTTTACCATATTCGGGATTCGCCGTCTACGCGCGACTCGCCTTGAATCCGCGAGTCGCCGGGAATCGGGAAGAGTCACTTAGCGGTGGAATCTCAGAGATTCAGGCACCGCAATCCTTCACCGCTTCGAGCACGATCGGCGCCCATTCCTTGCGACAGATCAGCAGGTCCGGGATGCTCGTGCTCGGCTGGTTGTAGACGATCGGCGAGCCGTCGATGCGCGAGGCGTGCAGCCCGGCAGCGAGCGCCACTGCGACCGGCGCGCAATTGTCCCACTGATGCTGGCCGCCCGAATGGAGGTAGATCTCGGCCTGGCCGCGCACCACTGCCATCGCCTTGGCGCCGGCCGAGCCCATGCCGATATGCACCGCACCGATCCGCTCGCCGACATTGGCGCAGAGCTGGCTCGGCCGGGTGCGGCTGACCAGCATCCGGGGGGGCAGTTCGCCTTCGGGCAGTGCGGGCGGACAATCGCTCGAAAGCGTGCAGCCAAGCCGGGGCAGGGCGACCGCACCCACCGCCGCCTGGCCGTCGATCGCGAGCGCGACGTGCACCGCCCAGTCCTCGCGCCGCTCGGCGAACTCGCGTGTGCCGTCGAGCGGGTCGACGATCCACACCCGCTTCGCCGCCAGCCGCGCCGGGTCGTCGGCCGATTCCTCGGACAGCACCGCATCGTCGGGCCGGGCGAGCGCCAGCGCGGCGAGGATCAGCGCATTGGCCTCGCGATCGCCGCGATCACCGCCGGCGCACTCCTCCTGGATGCGGAGCAGCAGCGTGCCCGCTTCCGCCGCGATCTCCCGGGCCAGTTCGGCGTCGGTCATCAGATCACCGGGCTCCAGCCGCCCATGATCGTCTCGACGATCCGTTCGGCAGCTTCCTCGGGCGTTTCCTTGGCGGTGTTGACGCGGATCTCTGGGCTCTCCGGCGCCTCATAGGGGCTGGAGATGCCGGTGAAGTTGGCGATCTCGCCGGCGCGCGCCTTTTTGTAGAGCCCCTTCACGTCGCGACTCTCGGCCATTTCCAGCGGCGTATCGATGAAGATCTCGAAGAACTCGCCCTCGGGCAGCATCCGGCGCACCAGCTCGCGTTCCGCGCGGAAGGGCGAGATGAAGGCGGTGAGCACGATCAGCCCGGCATCGGTCATCAGCTTGGCGACTTCGCCCACGCGGCGGATATTCTCGATCCGGTCGGCATCGGTGAAGCCCAGATCCTTGTTGAGCCCGTGGCGGACATTGTCGCCGTCGAGCAGGAAGCTGTGCTTGCCCATCGCGTGCAGTTTCTTCTCGACCAGATTGGCGATGGTCGACTTGCCCGAGCCCGAAAGGCCGGTGAACCACAGCAGGCGCGGAGCCTGGTGTTTCTGGCGGGCATGCGCCTCGCGGTTGATCTCCACCGCCTGCCAATGGACGTTCTGCGCCCGGCGCAGCGAGAAGTTGAGCATGCCGGCGGCGACAGTGGCGTTGGTCGCCTTGTCGATCAGGATGAAGCCGCCCAGGTCTTTGCTGTCCGCGTACGGCTCGAAGACCACGCCGCGATCGGTATAGACTTCGGCCACGCCGATATCGTTGAGCCCCAGCGTCTTCACGCTCAGCTCGGCCATGGTGTTGACGCACACTGCATGGCGCGGCGGCTGGACGGTCGCGCTGACGGTCTGGGTACCGAGCTTGAGCCAATAGGCGCGGCCCGGCAACATCTCGGCCTGGTCCATCCACACGATCGTCGCCTGGAACTGGTCGGCGACCTGCGGCGGCGCATCGGCGGCGGCGATCACGTCGCCGCGCGAGCAATCGACTTCATCGGTGAGCGTGATCGTCACGCTCTCGCCGGCGACGGCTTCCTCGCGATCGCCGCCGAACGCGACGATCCGCGCCACGCTGGTGGTCTGGCCCGAGGGCAGGATCCGCACCTTGTCGCCGGGCTTCACGCTGCCCGCCGCGATCATCCCGGCAAAGCCGCGGAAATCGAGGTTGGGGCGGTTCACCCATTGCACCGGCAGGCGGAAGGGGCGGGTGGCATCGGCATCCGCGTCGAGCTCCACGCTCTCCAGATGCTGGAGCAGCGACAGTCCGGTATACCAGACCGTGTTGGGGCTGGTCCCGGTGATGTTGTCGCCCTTGAACCCTGAGATCGGGATCGGCGTGAATTCGGTGATCCCGATGCTCTCGGCGAAGGCGCGATAGTCCTCGACGATCGCGTCATAGGCGGCCTGATCATAGCCGATCAGGTCCATCTTGTTCACCGCCAGCACGATGTGGCGGATGCCGAGCAGGTGGCAGAGATACGAATGTCGCCGCGTCTGGGTGAGCACGCCCTTACGCGCGTCGATAAGGATCACGGCGAGATCGGCGGTCGAGGCACCGGTCACCATGTTGCGGGTATATTGCTCGTGCCCCGGCGTATCCGCGACGATGAACTTGCGCTTCTCGGTCGCGAAGAAGCGATAGGCGACGTCGATCGTGATGCCCTGCTCGCGCTCGGCGGCGAGGCCGTCGACGAGAAGGGCGAAGTCGATCTCGCCGCCCTGCGTGCCGACGCGCTTGCTGTCGGCTTCAAGCGACGCGAGCTGGTCCTCGAAGATCATCTTCGAATCATAGAGCAGCCGCCCGATCAGCGTGGACTTGCCGTCGTCGACGCTGCCGCAGGTGATGAAGCGCAGCAGCGACTTGTTCTGGTGAAGCTGGAGATAGGCGGAGATGTCGGACGCGATCAGCGCGTCGGGGCGATAGGAGGTCATCAGAAATAACCCTCCTGCTTCTTCTTCTCCATCGACGCGGCCTGGTCGTGATCGATCGCGCGGCCCTGACGCTCGCTGGTCGTCGTCAGCAGCATCTCCTGGATCACCGCCTCCAGCGTATCCGCTTCGCTCTCCACCGCGCCGGTCAGCGGGTAACAGCCGAGCGTGCGGAAGCGCACCGAGCGCTCGACCGGCACTTCGCCGTCCTTCAGCCGGAAGCGATCGTCATCGACCATCAGCAGCAGCCCGTCACGCTCCACGGTCGGGCGGGGAGCCGCGAAGTACAAGGGCACGATCTCGATCCCCTCGGCGAGGATGTACTGCCAGATATCGAGCTCGGTCCAGTTGGAGATCGGGAAGACGCGCATGCTCTCCCCCTTCTGCTTCCGGGCATTGTAGAGATGCCAAAGCTCGGGGCGCTGGTTCTTGGGATCCCAGCGATGCGAAGCGGTGCGGAAGCTGAACACGCGCTCCTTGGCCCGGCTCTTCTCCTCGTCGCGCCGCGCGCCGCCGAACGCCGCGTCGAAGCCGAACTTGTCGAGCGCCTGCTTGAGCCCTTCGGTCTTCCACATGTCGGTATGGCGGCCGCCATGGTCGAACGGGTTGATTCCCTGCGCTTCCGCCTCGGGGTTCTTGTGGACGAGCAGCTCCATCCCGGCATCGCGCGCGGCCTTGTCGCGCAGGTCGTACATCGCGCGAAACTTCCAGGTCGTGTCGACATGGAGCAGCGGGAAGGGCGGGGGCGCCGGGTAAAAGGCCTTGCGCGCCAGATGCAGCATCACCGCGCTGTCCTTGCCGATCGAATAGAGCATCACCGGGCTTTCGGCCTCGGCGACGACTTCGCGCAGGATGTGAATACTCTCGGCTTCCAGCCGCTGGAGATGCGTCAGGCGTGCGGGCGTGAGCCCGGCGGTCGCGCCTTCTGCCTGTGTCTCCGTCATGTTCCGGGAATGCAGCATGGCGGGCGATTTAGGAAGCCCGCCGGGGTCGCGCGATCTAGTTTATGTTTAGCGGTGGATACCGCCGCAAACGGGGCGGGCCGACTACCAAATGGCTGATAATGCGCGTATCAGGACCGCCAACGCAGAAATGAGTCGGAGAGACCGATGCGAGAAGAGGGACTGGAGACTGCGGGCGAGTCCGTCGCGCCGCGGGCCTTTGCATTTGATGGCTGGTCTATGGTGCCGCTCGATGCGCCGCGCCGCGAGCCCGCCGTTGTCGATGCCGATATTGCCGAGAGCGACGTACTGCCCGCCTGATATCTTCCACGGTTAGCAGTTCTTGAACCAATTCCGGTGCACAATTCGCCGTGCGCCGCGCTCCTGTCGCGCCCCGGCGCCGGGGAGGAAAATTGGTCGTTTCGTCCGCATCTGCCGCGCCTTCGGGCCGGCCCGTGAAGGGGATCATCCTCGCGGGCGGCGCCGGTACGCGCCTTTACCCAGCCACGCTGTCGATCTCGAAGCAGTTGCTGCCGGTGTTCGACAAGCCGATGATCTATTATCCGCTGTCGGTGCTGATGCTCGCCGGCATCCGCGACATCCTGATCATCTCGAGCCCGCGCGACCTGCCGATGTTCAAGCTGTTGCTGGGCGACGGTTCGGCCTTTGGTATCAACTTCGAATATGCCGAGCAGCCCGCGCCCGAGGGCCTGGCGCAGGCCTTCACGATCGGCGAGGCGTTTCTCGACGGCGGCCCCGCCGCGCTGATCCTCGGTGACAACATCTTCCATGGCGACGGTCTCGCCACCAAGGGTCGCGCTGCCGCCGAAGCCGCCATGCAGGGCCAGTCGACGGTCTTCGCCTATCAGGTCGACGATCCCGAGCGCTACGGCGTCGCCACTTTCGATTCCGAGACCGGCAAGGCGACCAGCGTGGTCGAGAAGCCCGAGGAGCCCAAGTCGAACTGGGCGGTGACCGGCCTCTATTTCTTCGACAGCCAGGTCGTCGATATCGCCCGCACGCTCAAGCCCAGCCCGCGCGGCGAGCTGGAGATCACCGATGTGATCTCGGCCTATCTGGAGCAGGGCAATCTCAACGTGAACCGGCTCGGCCGCGGCTATGCCTGGCTCGATACCGGCACGCATGACAGCCTGCACGACGCGGCCAGCTTCGTCCGCACGATCGAGAACCGTCAGGGCATCAAGATCGCCTGCCCGGAAGAGATCGCGTTCGACCTCGGCTATCTCTCCGCGGAAACCGTGCTCGCGCGCGCCGATACGATGGGCAAGACCGACTATGCCCGTTATCTGCGCCGCTGCGTGGACGCCGCCGCGGCATGAGCTTCCTTGAACCGGTAGGGGCGCCCGCGCCGAAGATCCGCCGCATCCTGGTAACCGGTGGTGCCGGGTTCATCGGCTCGGCGGTGTGCCGCCTGCTGGTGGCGAAGCGCTACCGCGTCGTCTGCGTCGACAAGCTCACCTATGCCGGCAACATGGCGTCGCTCGCCAGTGTCATGGCCAGGCCCAATTTCCGTTTCGTCGGCGCCGATATCGGCGATGCCGCAGCGATGTTCCGCCTGATGCGCGACGAGCGGATCGAAGGGGTGATGCACCTGGCTGCCGAGACGCATGTCGATCGCTCGATCGACAGCCCGGCGGCATTTGTCGAGACCAATGTGCTCGGCACGGTCCGCTTGCTCGACGCGGCGCTGGAGCATTGGCGCAGCCTGTCCGACGCGAAGCGCGCGGCCTTCCGCTTCCACCACATCTCCACCGACGAAGTGTTCGGCGATCTGCCGTTCGACAGCGGCGTGTTCAGCGAAACCACGCCCTATGCGCCGTCCTCGCCCTATTCGGCGAGCAAGGCCGCGTCGGACCATTTCGTCCGCGCCTGGCACGAGACCTATGACCTGCCGGTGGTTCTCTCGAACTGCTCGAACAATTACGGGCCGCATCACTTCCCCGAGAAGCTGATCCCGCTCGTCATCCTCAATGCGCTCGAAGGCAAGGATCTGCCGATCTACGGCAAGGGCGCGAACATCCGCGACTGGCTCCATGTCGAGGATCATGCCGAGGCGCTGGAACGCGTGCTCACCCGGGGCCGGAGCGGCGAGACCTATCTGATCGGCGGCCGCCAGGAGCGGACCAACCTCCAGGTCGTCGAGGCGATCTGCGACCTGCTCGATACTCGCGTAGGCGGCCGCAAGCACCGCGACCTCATCCGCTTCGTCCAGGACCGGCCGGGGCATGATCGCCGCTATGCGATCGATCCGTCGAAGATCGAGCAGGAGCTGGGCTGGCAGCCGAGCGAGACCTTTGAGACGGGGCTTGCGAAGACCGTCGACTGGTATCTTGCAAACCGCGACTGGTGGGAGCCGATCCGCACCGGTGCCTATCAGGGCGAGCGGCTGGGGGTTCTCTAGACCCCGCCGATCCAGCTGCGCGTCACTTCCAGCGCGTCGTTCACCAGCACCAGGTCCGCCCGGTAGCCCGGCGCGATCCGGCCGAGCTGCCCGCTCAGGCCAAGGAATGCCGCCGGGGTGGCCGAGGCCATGTGCGCCGCCGCGTCGAGCCCCACTCGGCCCTGTTCCATCATGCCCTTCACGGCGCCCGCCATGGTCAGCGTTGAGCCGGCCAGCGTGTTGTCGGCGCCGAGCAGCCGGTCGCCTTCACGGTGGATCTCGCGGCCATGGATCAGGAATATGCTCTCGTCGCTGCCGACGCTCGGCATCGCATCGGTCACCAGCATCAGCCGCTCGGGGCCCTTGGCCCGCAGCGCCACCCGCAGCGTCGCCGGGTGGAGGTGATAGCCATCGGCGATGATCCCGGCGAAGACTTCGGGGTCCTCCAGCGCCGCGCCGACCATGCCCGGGGCGCGGTTGGTGAGCGGGGACATCGCGTTGAAGATATGGGTGAAGCCGCTTAGCCCGTTGTCGATCGCGTCGCGCACTGTCTCATAGGGCGCATCCGAATGGCCGGCCGAGACGATCACGCCCGCCGCGACCAGCCGGGCCACCTGCTCGGGCGTCGCCGCCTCGGGCGCCAGCGTAACCAGCGTCTTGCCGCGCGTGGAGGACTCGAGCAGCGCCAGGAACTGGTCCTGCAGCGGCTGGATCTTGCTTTCGCTATGGATGCCGCGCCGCACCGGATTGAGGAACGGCCCCTCGATATGGATGCCGAGCACGCCGGGCACGCGCGCCTCGATCGCGGCATCGACCGCGCGGATGCCGGCCTCGACTACGGACAGGTCGTCGCTGATCAGTGTCGGCAGCAGGCCTGTGGTGCCATAGCGGCGATGCGTCTCGGCGATCACCCGGATCGTCTCGACGCTGGGATCGTCGTTGAACAACAGCCCGCTGCCGCCATTCACTTGTACGTCGATGAACCCGGGGAGCAGCGTGGCGCCGCCCAGGTCGATCACATCGACGCCCGCAGGGGCCTCGCTCAGGATCGCGGCGATCCGGTCGCCTTCCACCACAACGCACCCATCGTCGCGCCAGCCCTCGGCCAGCAGCATGTGTGCGTTGCGGAATGCCTTCACGCCAGCGTGTCCAAAGCCGCGCCCAGGCTGCCCTGCGCCGCCGTCAGCCGTGCCCTAGCGTCGTCCGGGTTCAGCCCGCGGGCGACCAGCACGGCCGTCTTGATGTCGCGCCCGCCGGCGTCGAGCGCCGCCTCGGCGGGGCCAGCTTCGACCTCCGCCAGCGTGCCGACCATGCGGATCGCGCGCTGGCGCAGCTTTGCGTTCGAGACCTGCATGTTCACCATAAGCCCGTGATGAACGAGCCCAAGGCGCAACATGATCCCGGTGGAGATCAGATTGAGCGTCACCTTCTGCGCAGTGCCCGCCTTCATCCGGGTCGAGCCTGCCACGACTTCGCTGCCGGTATCGGCCAGGATCGCATGTTCTCCGGCGCGCAGCACGGGCGTGTCGGGGTTGTTGGCCACGCCGATGGTCAGAGCGCCCGCCCCGCGTGCGGCCTCGAGCGCGGCGATCACATAGGGCGTGCGCCCGCTGGCGGCGATACCGATCAGCACATCGTCGGGGCCGATCTCTTCGGCGACAATGGCTTGCTCGGCCGCCTCGCGGCTGTCCTCGGCGCCTTCCTGCGTCCGGGTCAGCGCGGCGGGGCCGCCGGCGATCAGGAAGACCAGCCGTTCGAACGGCCAGTTGAAGGTGGGAGTGAGCTCCACGCCGTCCTGCACGCCGATCCGGCCAGAGGTACCGGCGCCGGCATAGGCGATGCGTCCGCCGCGCCGCAGGCGTTCGGCGGCGGCGTTGATAGCTGCGGCCATCGGCGCGGTCTGGCTCTTGAGCGCCGCGATTGCGGCAAGCTGCGCCTCGAGCATCGCCTCCACCGCAGTCTCGGTGGGCCAGCGGTCGATCTCGCGGTAGCGGGGGTCAGTGGTCTCAGTGGACATCGGATTTCCGGGTCGGCAGGGCGGTAGCAGGCAGGCCGGCGAGCAGCAGCGCGCCGTCGAGCGGATCGGAGATCGCATCGGTCAGCCGCGCCACGGTGCGCGCGCGCAGCCAGGGCTTTATCCGCAGCGCCAGGCCGCCGGCGAGCGCGCAGCGAACGGCGCCGCGCGCGAAGATCGTCTCGATGAAGCGCTCGATATGCTGGGCCGCATCCTCGACGATCGAGCGGGCGATCGCGTCGTTGTTCTCGGCATAGTCCATCACCAGCGGGGCGAAGGCGGCATAATCCTTGGGCGTCGCCGCATCCATCCAGGCAACCGCGCGGGCGGTATCATGTCCGAAGCCGGCCGTGACGGCGTGGCTGAGCGGCGTCACTTCGCTGCGACCGTCGAGCGCGCGCAGCGCGTGGCGCATCGCGCTCAGGCCCAAAGCCGCGCCGCTGCCCTCGTCGGAGATCGGGAAGCCATAGCCGCCGATCGCGAAGCTGGTGGTGCCCACGCGGACCTCGGCGATGCTGCCGGTGCCGATGATCAGCGTCGCGCCCTCGGCACCGCCATGCGCGCCGAGGTTGGCAATCGCGGCATCGGTGACGAAGGCGATCTCGGTGAAGGGGAAGGGGAGCGCCGCAAGCTGCTCGCGCATCCCGGTGCGGGTGATCCCGGCGATGCCCATGCCGGCGCGGATCGTCGCGACCTGGGCTTCGTCGAGCCCCGCTTCGGAGATCGCCTGCTGCGCGACGTCGCTCAGCACGGCGTGGAGCCGCTCGATGCCGATCCGCGTATTGGCCGGGCCGCTCTCGCCGGTGCCCAGGATCGCGCCGTCCGCATCCGTCAACCGGCTGCGGCAATGGCTGCCACCCGCATCTATGCCGAGGAAATAAACCATGTCCGTTCCCTACAGCAGGCGGTCGGGCCTGTGCCATGCCCAGCGGCGCCCGGCCCATAAGTGCCGGGCATGGGCGATATCAGAAGCGCGCTTCTTCGTAGACGCGGGTGATGTCGCCGCCCCAGTCGCCATTGTAGCGGTCGAGCAGCACCTGCGCGGGCACCTTGCCGGTGCGCACCACTTCGCGCAGCGGGTCGAGGAAGCCGCTCTCATTGTCGCCCGAGGCGTTGAACCGCGCCCGCGCATTGAGGCCCGCCGTCGCGATGTCGAGAACCTCGCCGGCGATGTCCTTGAGCTTGCCGCCACCCGGCAGCGGCGCGTCGAGCGCCAGCTTGGGCACCGCGCTACGCAGTTCCTCGCGGCCTTCCATCGACCAGCCCTTGACCAGGTCCCATGCCGCGTCGAGCGCACCCTGATCATAGAGCAGGCCGACCCAGAAGGCGGGTAGCGCGCAGATCCGGCCCCAGCGCCCGCCATCGGCGCCGCGCATCTCGAGGAAGGTCTTGAGCCGTACTTCGGGGAAGGCCGTGGAGAGATGGTCCGCCCAGTCGTCGATCGTTGGCTTCTGGCCCGGATAGGCGGGCAACTCACCCTTCAGGAAGTCGCGGAAGCTCTGCCCGGCGGCGTCGATATATTTCCCGTCGCGGTAGACGAAGTACATCGGCACATCGAGCGCATACTCGGCATAGCGCTCATAGCCGAAGCCGTCCTCGAACACGAAAGGCAGCATGCCGGTCCGCGCCGGATCGGTGTCCGACCAGATATGCGAGCGATAGCTGAGGAAGCCATTGGGCTTGCCCTCGGTGAAGGGCGAGTTGGCGAACAGCGCCGTCGCCAGCGGCTGCAGCGCCAGCCCGACGCGGAACTTCTGCACCATGTCCACCTCGGTGGCGTAATCGAGGTTCACCTGGATCGTGCAGGTGCGCAGCATCATGTCGAGGCCGAGATTGCCGACCCGCGGCATGTGGCGGAGCATGATGCCATAGCGGCCCTTGGGCATGATCGGCAGCTCGGCACGTGTCTTGTCGGGCCACATGCCGAGGCCGAGGAAGTTGATCCCCAGCTTGTCGCCGACCTGCTTGACCTGCTCCAGATGGCGCCCGGTCTCGTTGCAGGTCTCGTGGAGATTCTCGAGCGGCGCGCCCGAAAGCTCGAGCTGGCCGGCGGGCTCCAGGCTCACCGTGCCGTCCGGCCCCGAAAGTGCGATCACATTGTCGCCCTCAAGCACCGGCTTCCAGCCATAGCTGGTCAGCCCGTCGAGCAAGGCGCGGATGCCAGCCTGCTCGTCATAGCTTGGCGCGTGATGATCCTGGGTCGAGAATACGAACTTCTCGTGCTCGGTGCCGATCCGCCACTGTTCGCCCGGCTTCTCGCCCCCGGCGAAATAGTCGATCAGCTGCTGGCGATCCTCGATCGGAGCCGACACCTTGGTATTTTCGGTCTTGGTGCTCATGCAAAGGTCTCGACGGGAGGGATGGGCCGGCGGTGGCGCAGTACCGGAACGCGCGAACGGACGTCTTCGACGCGGGCAGGGTCGATCTCGGCCGAGCCAAGCCCGGCTTCTTCGCCCATGTCGAGCAGAATTTCGCCCCAGGGATCGATCACCAGCGAATGGCCATAGGTGGCGCGGCCATCCTCGTGCACGCCGGTCTGCGCCGCCGCGATGACGAAGGCGGCGGCTTCCACCGCACGCGCGCGCAGCAGCAGGTGCCAATGCGCCTGGCCCGTGGGCCGGGTGAAGGCGGCGGGGACGGAAAGGGCGGTGGCGCCCGCATCGCTCAGCGCGCGGAACAGGTCCGGAAAGCGCATGTCATAGCAGATGGCGAGGCCGAGCCTGCCGATCGGCGTGTCGACCACGATCGCGCGCTCGCCGGGACAATAGGTGTTGGATTCGCGCCAGCTCTCGCCGGTGGGCAGGTCGACATCGAACAGGTGGAGCTTGTCGTAGCTCGCCCGGATTTCGCCGGTGCCGTCGATCACGAAGCCGCGATTGAGGAACTTGCCGCTCTCGCCGAGCACCGCCAGCGAGCCGAGGTGCACCCAGACGCCATGTTTCGCAGCTGCCTCGCGCGTCGCGGCGAGAACGCGGTCGTCCGCCTCCGCCACCACATTGCTGCGCGCGCGCTCGCGATTGCCGTCGAGCAGGCCTGACATTTCCGGCGTGAATAGCATCGCGCTGCCTTCCGCCGCCGCGCGCGCCACGCCCTCGGCGATCACGCGTGCATTGGCGGACGGATCGATCCCGCTCGTCATCTGCAGCAGGCTGGCCTTCATTGCTTTCCTCCCCGGAAGAGCGTGGCTCAGGCGCGCTTCGGCTTGCCGACGCCGACCAGCGTCAGGCCGGCACGTGCGGCATCGGCGGGCGGATAGATATTGCGCAGGTCGACGAGCAGCGGCGTCTTGAGCAGCGACTTGATCCGGCTCAGGTCGAGCGCGCGGAAGGCGTCCCACTCGGTCACGATCACCAGCGCATCGGCGCCGTCCGCCGCGGCATAGGCGCTCTCGCTGAATTCGACATTGGGCAGCAGCGGCCGCGCCTGTTCGAAGCCTTCGGGATCATAGGCCTTCACCGTGGCGCCGGCATCCTCCAGCGCCGCGACGATCGAAAGGCTCGGCGCGTCGCGCATATCGTCGGTGTTGGGCTTGAAGGTGAGGCCGAGCAGGCCGACGGTCTTGCCGCGGATGTCGCCGCCCATTGCCTTGATGACCTTGCGGCCCATCGCGCGCTTGCGGGCGTCGTTCACCTGCACGGTGGCCTCGACGATCCGGAGAGGGGTTTCGTTGTCGCCTGCGGTCTTGAGCAGCGCCAGCGTGTCCTTGGGGAAGCACGAGCCGCCATAGCCGGGGCCTGCATGGAGGAACTTGCCGCCGATGCGGTTGTCCATGCCGATGCCGCGCGCGACTTCCTGCACGTCGGCGCCCACTTCCTCGCACAGGTCGGCGATCTCGTTGATGAAGGTGATCTTCACCGCCAGGAACGCGTTCGCGGCATATTTGATCAGCTCGCTGGTGCGGCGGCCGGTGAACAGGATCGGCGCGCTCTGGTTGAGCGACAGCGGGCGATAGATGGCACGCATCACATCGCGCGCTTCTTCGTCATCGGTGCCGACTACCACGCGGTCGGGGCGCTTGAAGTCCTCGATCGCCGCGCCTTCGCGCAGGAATTCGGGGTTGGAAACGACCTTCGCGGCGGCGCCGGACGCCACTTCGCGCAGGATCCGCTCGACTTCGTCGCCCGTGCCCACCGGTACGGTCGACTTGGTGACGATCACGGCCGGCCCAGTCAGGTTCTCGGCGATCTCGCGGGCGGCAGCGAAGACATAGCTCAGATCGGCATGGCCATCGCCGCGCCGGCTGGGCGTGCCGACGGCGATGAACACCGCGTCGGCATCCTTCACGCCTTCGGCCAGATCGGTGGTGAAGGACAGGCGCCCCGCCTTCACGTTCGACGCGACCAGTGCGTCGAGGCCCGGCTCGTAGATCGGCATCACGCCCTGGTGGAGCAGCTCGATCTTGCGCGCGTCCTTGTCGACGCACACCACTTCATGGCCGAAGTCCGAGAAACAGGCGCCGGAAACCAGGCCGACATAGCCCGTGCCGATCATCGCGATGCGCAACGTGGATCCCCTTGGGAAGAAAGTCTGAAGCGCAGATAGCGACGCCAGCGCCCGGGGCAAGGGCGCGATCGTGGCTCTCTCCGTACGCCAGGCAATAAAAAAGGCGGCTCGAGGCCGCCTTTCTGTTTGTCGTCCGGGCCGGTCAGCACGACCTCAATTGAGATCGCTCCACCGCCGGCCCGGATGAACGTTCGTTAGAACGGACGGATGTCGTTGCCGCCGCCGTCACGGAACAGAAGGGTGAAAAACGCAGACATTTCTAATCTCCCATCGGTGCGCACGGATGCGCGATTCGGATGGTTAAAGATCACTTAACAATGAATCAATCAGGATTTCTGCGGAATTGGCGCGATCGAAATCACTTTGGCGGCTTGATTTAACGGTTCCTTCAAGGGTCACCGCTTAGGCAAAAGGGGCATGTCGGCACGCAAAGAGCCTTTGGGGAACCCGACCAGCGCTGCATTCAGCGCGGTCGCGAAATCCGCGGAACACGCGGAAATCGCGAGGGAATTCGTGCTGTCCCATGAAGTGCGGGAAAGCCGGAGCGATAGTGGTGGGCGCGTCGAGCGCCGGGCCAGGCCGCGCCGGGGCGAATTGCACCGGGCAAGTAACGATCGTCACGTCGAAGGGCGCTACTGGCACGTTTTGGGACTGTGCGAGATTGCGAATTTTGCGTCGCTGCGCCGCCATCTCGGCCGTGCGCGCGCCGATTCGCTGGTTCTGGACGTCGCCCGGCGAATCACCACGCTGGTCCCAGACGCCCGAATCGCTGCCGCCGGCCGCGCAATCATCGAGATCGCCTTCGAGCGGGAATCGCCCGAAGCCGCCGCCGATGAGATCGACCGGATCCGCAAGGGTTTCCTGCGCACGCTCGACCTTGATGGCGAGCCGCACCAGCTCCAGATGCATTTCGGTGTTGCTGCAGCGCCTTCGGTCGAGGATGACGAGGTTCTCCTCGCCGAGGCCGCCGAATCCGCGCTCGATCAGGCGCGCGCCGATGGCCGGGTGGTGATGCTCGATCTCACCCGCGCCGATCTCGCCTTCGACAAGCTCACCCTGATGCGCGAACTGCCGCGGGCGATCGCCGGGGGCGAGATGTTCCTGCAATACCAGCCCAAGGTGCATGTCCGCCGCCAGGAGATCGCCAGCGCCGAAGCGCTGGTCCGCTGGCAGCATCCTACCCGCGGGCTGATCCTGCCGGGCGATTTTATCGCGGTTGCCGAGCAGTCGGGCGAAATCTCTGCGCTCACGCTGTGGACGCTGCGCCAGGTGATCGAGGACCAGAAGAAGCTGCGCGCCGACGGGTTCGACCTGCTGCTCTTCGTGAACATCTCGGGCCAGCTGCTGGCCGATCCCGGTTTCGTCAACGAAGTCTGCGAGATGCTGGCGAATACCGATGCCAAGCTGGGCTTCGAAATCACCGAGACCGCGGTCATCCGCGATCCCGAAAGCGCGATCCGCCACCTGCAATGGTTTGCCGACAGCGGCGTGACGCTGGCGATCGACGATTATGGCGCGGGACTCTCCTCGCTCGCCTATCTCAAGAAGCTGCCAGCCAAAGAGCTGAAGATCGACAAGATGTTCGTCATGCAGCTCACCAGCAGCAACCGCGATCCGCTGATCGTGCGCTCGACGATCGACCTCGCCCATGCGCTCGAGATGGAAGTCACCGCCGAGGGCGTCGAGACGCCGTCCGCGCTGGCGCTGCTCAGCGTGATGGGCTGCGACATGGTCCAGGGCTTCCTGATCTCGCGCCCGCTCGGGCTCGACGCCTTCCGCAAGTTCATGATCGACGACGGCCATCTCGACAATGCGGGCGGGTCGCCGACCTCGTTCGTTCGCCCCGAGAGTTTCTGGAAGCGCGCCTGATGCGCGCCGCCTTGCGCCATTTCCTCGCGCTTCTGGCGTTGTTTGCCGTGGTCCCGGCGCTCGCCCAGACATCGCCCGGTGCCGCGCCTGCCTTTACGCCGGCCATCACCGCCGAGATCCAGGCGGCGAAGGACAGCATGATGAGCGATCAAGCGGAGGCGCTGCGCCACGCCGCGACGATCGATCTGCTTGCCCGCAAGTTGCCCGATTCCCGGCAGCGCGCGCTCGCCCAGGCCACTGCGCGCTGGCTGTCGGCGGAGGCGCATCTGCGCAACGACGAACCGGCCAAGGCCGAGCCGTTGATCGCCGACGGGCTTGGCTTGATCAACGCGATCCAGGAGCCGATCAAGTTGCGTGGCGACCTGCTGATGTCGCAGGGAGCGCTGTTCATGGCACTCGACCAGGCGGTGCGCGCGCTCGACAGCTACCAGAACGCATTCCGCATCTTTGGCGAGGTCAAGGAAGCGCGCAGCCAGGCCGTCGCGCTGCAGAACATCGCATCGCTCTACAGCTCGGCAAATGACAATGGCCGTGCCGAGCAATATTTCCGCCAGGCCGCCGATCTCTATGACGGCGATCCGGTGCTCTCGCTCTCGCTGCACAATAATCGCGGCAACGTGCTGTTCGCGATGGACCGCAACGTCGAGGCGGCGCGCGAATATGAAGAGGCGCTGCGCATCGCGCGCGAGATCGGCAAGCCGGTGCTCGAGGCGCGCATTCTCAGCAACTATGCGCGCAGCCAGGTCGCGCTGAAGCATTTCGACCTCGCCAGTGAGCTGATCTCGCGCGGCTTCGAACTGGTGAAGGGGGCGGACGCCGATCTGTTGCGCCGGCACTTGCTGGCGACCGCCGCCGTGCTCGCCTCCGAACGGGGTGACAATGGTGCGGCGGTGCGGCTGATCCGCCAGACCTTTGCCGGCATGGATCTCGCCAAGACTACCGTCGAGTTCCGCAGCGACCATCTCTACGCCTATGAGATATTCGATCGCGCGGGCGCCAATCATGATGCGCTCGAACACCTCAAGGCCGCGAAGCGGCTCGGTGACGAGGCATCGAAGGTCGCCACCACCACCGGCGCCGCACTGATGGCGGCGAAGTTCAACTGGGCCGATCAGCAGACCAGGATCGAGCGCCTGAAAGCCGACGAGGCCGAGCGCACCGCTCGCTACCAGCTCAGCCTGTTCCTGCTGATCGGTGCGGCGACGGTGATCGTGATGGGCGCGCTCGGCTGGGGGCTCGTCACGATCCGCAAGAGCCGCAACCGCGTGCGCGCCGCCAACGTCGTGCTCGGCGAGACCAACAGCGCGCTGGAAAAGGCGCTCAAGGCCAAGACCGAGTTCCTGGCGACGACCAGCCACGAGATCCGCACGCCACTGAACGGCATCCTGGGGATGACCCAGGTCATGCTTTCGGATTCCAGGCTCGAGCCGCAGATCCGCGAGCGGATCGGCATCGTCCACGGCGCCGGCATCACGATGCGCACGCTGGTCGACGACATTCTCGACGTCGCCAAGATGGAGACGGGCAATCTCGCCGTCGAGGCGGCGCCGATGGACCTCACGGCGATGCTGCGCGAAGTCACGCGCCTCTGGGAGGAGCAGGCCCGCGCCAAGGGGCTGACCTTCAAGCTCGAACTGAGCCACGCGCCGCACTGGATCGTCAGCGATACCGCGCGGCTGCGCCAGGTGGTGTTCAACCTGCTCTCCAACGCGATCAAGTTCACCGAAAAGGGCGGCGTCACGCTGCGCGCAGTGGGTGAGGGGGAGGGCGATGCCCGTCGCCTCAAGCTCAGCATCGAGGATACTGGCATCGGCATCCCGCGCGCGAAGTTCGAGGAGATCTTCGAGAGCTTCCGCCAGGTCGATACCAGCACCACCCGGCGCTTCGGCGGCACCGGGCTCGGCCTCGCCATCTGCCGCAACCTCGCCCGCGCGCTGGGTGGCGACATCCAGGTGGAGAGCCAGGACGGCCAGGGCTCGCGCTTCATCCTCGATCTGCCGCTGGTCCCTGCCGAGGCGCCCGAGGCCGCCACGACCAGCGAGTGCGCCGGCGGGCTCGATCTGGTCGTGCTCGACAGGAACCCGATCGCCCGCTCGATGCTGCGCACGCTGTTCGAGCCACGCGTCGCCCGTCTCCGCTTCGCCGCAAACGTCGCTGAGGCGCTGGCGATGCTCGAGGCAGGCGGTGTCAGCCATCTCCTTGCCGATGAGGGGACTCTCAAGATTGAGTCCGAAGGGGCCGCATCCGCCCTTCGCGCGCTCCGCGCGGCGAGCGAGACCACGTCGCATTTCGTGCTCTGGCTCAAGCCCGATGTAGAGACCGTTGATGAGCTGGTTGCGGCAAGTGGCGGGCGGATAATCGAAAAACCCGTTACCGGCGCAGACCTGATCAATGCTATCATTCCGCCTGCGGAAGAAAATTCAAAAGCGGGTGGTCGCGACCCGCTTGTATCTCGAGCGGCTTAGGGCGATAGCACACCGGACATGAAAAAAACGGTCGCGCGCACTTCCTGGAAACCGGTCGCCATGGGCGGGCGGGCATGAACATCCTCTTCATCGAGGACGATCCGATGAACCGTCGGGTCGTGAAGGACATGCTCGACGTTGCGGGGGCGACGATGGCCGAGGCCAGCTGGGCCGAGGAAGGCCTGGCGATGCTCGAGGCCGAGAGCTTCGACGTGGTGCTGGTCGACCTGCGCATGCCGGGCATGGACGGGTTCGAGACGATCCAGCGCATCCGCGCGCGGGGCGACGCCAAGGGCGAGATACCGATCATCGTCGTCACCGCCGATACCGCGGTGGACCTGCGCGAACGCTGCATGGCGGTGGGCGCCGACGATGTGCTGTTCAAGCCGGTGGCGATGGACGCGCTGTTCGATTCGATCGGCCGCGTCCTGGCGATCCGCGGCGGCGGGGGCATGATCCTCTAGGATCACGCCCGCCGCGCCGGCACCCTATCGCGCGATGCCGATCACTGCCGTGGCCGTATAGCCCGCAGTCACGCTGCCGCTCATCACCGGCGTCTGCTGGGCGATCTGCGCGCTGCTATTGTCACCGAACACATTGTCGCTGTTCAGGCTGATGCTCGCGAAGTTGCGCACGCTCGTCGTATAGCCGCTCGCCCCATTATAGACCGTGCTGCACGCCGCGCTCGGCATCGCAAGCTGCGAGACCAGCGTCGCGTAGCGCCCGCCCGTCGCGTTCGCCACGCTCGAGAAGATCTCGAAATGGATGTGCGGCCAGCGCCCCGAATAGCAGCCTGGGAAGATCGTGGTGAAGGTCACCTGGCCGTTGCTGTCGGTCACCCCCACGCCGCGCAGATAGCTCTCTGCCGGCAGGTCGTAGAGCGAGTATTTCCCGTCGCGGTCGCAGTGCCAGATATAGATCGCATAGCCCGCCAGCGGCGCGCACGCCGCGTTCACGTCGACCAGGGTGAGCGTCAGCACCACCTGCACCCCCGCCGCCGTCGCAGTCGAGCTGCCGAGGAAGCTCGAACGGATATCGCTGCGCACCACATTCGCGGCGGTCAGCACATTGGAGGTGATCCCGCTCGACGTGTTGGTACCGTCGGCCGGGTAGGGGCCGTTGGTCTCGGTCGGATCGACCACGCAGGTACCGCTCGTGGCGGTCGCAGTCGGTGTCGGGGTGGCGGTGGCCGAAGGGGTGGGCGTCGGCGTCGCGCTGCCGGTGGAACCGGTGCTCGCGGTGGTGCCGCTGCCCGATCCCCCGTCGCAGGCGGCGAGCAGTGCCGCGCCGCTTGCGCTTGCGAACCAGCCGAGCGCCCGGCGGCGGCTGGCGAGCTGCTCCATGGCCTTCAGGTCATGGGCGAGGCCCAGATCATGGTCGTCGAAATGTTGCATCGTGCCTCCTTGGTAGAAGGCTCCAGTCACATCCCGGACATACGATGCGATTTCGCGGGGTAGCGAAATGTTGCAGCGGATTGCAGCTCAGGCGGGGAGCCGCACCCGCACGCGCCCGCCGCCCTCGCGATTCTCCAGCGTCACTTCGCCGCCATGCGCCTCGGTGATCGAGCGGACGATCGCCAGGCCGAGCCCGGTGCCGCCGGTCTCGCGGTTGCGCGATGCCTCGCCGCGCACGAACGGCGCGAACAGTGCATCGGCGCGGGCCAGGTCGAAGCCGGGCCCGTCATCCTCGACCACCACGTCCACCTTGCCCCCGGCCACGCTCCAGCTGAGGTCGGCGCGCTCGCCATAGCGCACCGCATTCTCGATAAGATTGGCGAACAGCCGCCGCAGCTTCGCCGGATCGCCGCGCACCACCGCGCGCGGGCCCGGCTCGGCGGCCACCGGCGTGCCTGCCGCGGCCAGATCGTCGACCAGGCTCTCGACCAGGCTGCCCAGATCGAGCTTCTCATGCGGGGCCGCGCTGCGTTCGTCGCGGGTGAAGCGCAGCGCCGCCTTCAGCATCGCGCGCATCTCTTCGATATCGGCCTCGGCGCGGACGCGTGCCGCATCGGGGAGCTGCTCGACCCAGAAGGCGATCCGCGAGAGCGGCGTGCCCAGGTCATGCGCGATCGCGCCCAGCATCGCGCCGCGATTCTCGGCCTCGAGCAGGATGCGCTCCTGCATCGAATCTAGCGCGCGGGCGAGGTCGTGCACTTCGCGCGGGCCCTTGTGGGGGATCGGCTGGCGCGCACCGAGCCGCATTCGCGTGGCGGCGCCCGCCAGTTCGCGGATCGGCCTCGAGATGCGGCGCGCAACGCCCCAGGCAAGCAACGACAGCACCAGCAGCGTGCCGAGCATCCCCAGCAGCCGCGCGAGGTGCCAGGGCGTGAAGGCCGGGCGGAACGCGCTGGAGGCAACGACCCAGCCATCGCCGTCCGCCAGCGCCACGGTGAAGCTGCCGTGCATGTCCTGATCGGGGTCACGCGCCGGGAATTCATAGAGCCCGTGCACGCGCTCGACCGGCACGCCCGCCAGCCGTGCGATCGCGGCGTCGCGCTCGGGGGAGGGGCGCTCGTCGGCACGGCCGAACTTGTCCTCGGTGGTGCGGGTCACGCTCATCCGGGCCTGCGCCGTGGGCGCCACGGTGCCGGTGCGCAGCGCCTCCGCCACACGGATGAGCGGCAGCGGCCCCGGCCCGGGGGGCGGGCCGTTGAACATGATCGTGAATTGCGTCGTCGTCGCGATCAGCGCCGCGACGATCACCAGCAATACGATGGGAACGGTGATCGAGCGGCGCGTCCAGGACTGGATCACTTGGTCGTCACCTCGGTGACGAACATATAGCCTTCGTTGCGGATCGTGCGGATCAGCTCTTCCGAGCCCGGGCGGGCCAGCTTCTTGCGCAGGCGGCTCATCTGCACGTCGATCGCCCGGTCGAAATGCTCGGCATTGGGGCCGCGCGAGAGATCGAGCAGCATGTCGCGGGTCAGCACGCGCCGCGGCCGCTCGACCAGCGCGAGCAACAGGCGGAATTCGCCGTCGGACAGGTTGATGATCACATCGTCCGGATCCCAGAGCTGGCGCGCCACGGGGTCGAGCCGCCAGCCGGCGAAGCGCAGGAAGGCGCGGGTCGGGATCGCGGCGGGCGCGGCGCGGTCGCCCTGGCTGCGGCGCAGCACCGAGCGGATGCGCGCCAGCAACTCGCGTGGATTGGCGGGCTTGGGCACATAATCGTCCGCGCCCATCTCCAGCCCGACGATGCGGTCGATGTCCTCGCCAATCACCGAATGGAGGATCACCGCCGGGCCGGTCTCGCGGTCCATCGAGCGCAGGATCGACAGGCCATCCTCGCCCGGCATCATCACGTCGAGGATGATCAATGCATAATCGTGGCGCGCGGCGAGGGTGCGCATCTCGATCGCGCCCGATGCGGTGTCGACGACATAGCCGTGCTGCGACAAGAAGGCCGCGGTGAGTTCGCGGATTCCGGGATCGTCATCGACGATCAGCAGGCGGGTCTCGATATCCAAGGCGGGTGCTAAAGCTGCTTGTGGCATCCCATAGAGATAGAGGCCGAGCCTAACGCCGGTATTGCACGGCTGCAACGCACGGAAACATTAGACGGAGCGGCGAAGGAAAACCCGTAACGGTTTGTCGCGACGGTCCGCACTTTCTTTCCCGCCAACGCTTCTTTCCCCGGCGAAGGCCGGGGCCCAGTCCTTGAAAGTCACGCGCCCTTGGCGCGTCTTCGCCGCGCACGGCTTAGTCTGGGCCCCGGCCTTCGCCGGGGAAAGGGGCGATATGCCCAGCCGTCACCCCGGCCTTGTGCCGGGGTCCACTATGCCTTGCGCAATGACTTCAAACCTCTTGTCCATGGCCAGCCTCGCAGTGGACCCCGGCACAAGGCCGGGGTGACAATGGAAGGGTACGGCCAGTGAGGTCATTTGCTAATGATTAGCAATAACTCATCAATCCTCGAGGATCTGCGAATGTTTCGCAGTGTCCCGCATCCGCAGATAGGTGATCAGCGACACGCCGATCATCGCCGTGACATACCAGTAGAAGCCGCGCTCCCAGCCCTCATGCTTGAACCAGAGCGCCACGCTCGGCGCCGTGCCGCCGAACAGGGCATTGGCCAGCGCATAGGGCAGGGCGACGCCCAAAGTGCGGATATGCGCGGGGAACAGCTCGGCCTTCACCACCGCGTTGATCGAGGTATAGCCGGTGACGATCACCAGCGCGCCGGTCATCAGCAGGAACGCAGTCATCGCGTCGCGCGCGCCTTCCATTGCGACGAAGATCGGATAGCTGAGCAGCGTGCCGAATATGCCGAAGCCGATCATCAGCGGCTTGCGCCCGATCCGGTCCGATAGCGCGCCGGCCAGCGGCTGGATCGCCATGAACACGAACAGCGCCGCCGCATTGACCTGCGTCGCCGCGGCGTCCGAGAAGCCCGCGGTCTTCTTGAGGAATGCGATCGGGTAGATCGTATAGGCGTAGAAGGCGAGCGTGCCGCCGGCGGTGAGCAGCATCACCACTGCCGCCTCGCGCGGATGATCGCGGATCAGCGCCAGCGCGCTCGATTGCTTGCCCGCGTCGCGTTTGGCGAAGCTCTCGGTCTCGGCGAGCCGGCGACGCAGCCAGAACACGCCCAGCGCGAGCACCCCGCCCACCGCAAAGGGGATGCGCCAGCCCCATTGCTTCAGGTCGGCCTCGGTCATCACCGCCTGGAGCACGAGCAGCACGACCAGCGCGACAAGCTGGCCGGAGATCAGCGTGACATATTGGAAGCTGGAGAAGAAGCCGCGGTGCTTCTTGCCCGCCATTTCGGAAAGATAGGTGGCGCTGGCGCCATATTCGCCGCCCAGGCTCAATCCCTGGAGCAGCCGCGCGGCGACGAGCGCGATCGTGGCGGCGACGCCGATCTCCGAATAGCTCGGCGTCAGCGCGATGAGCAGCGAGCCTGCGCACATCAGCGTCACCGACAGCGTCAGCCCTGCCTTGCGCCCGCGCCGGTCGCCATAGATGCCCATCAGCCAGCCGCCGATCGGCCGCATGAAGAATCCGATCGCGAACACGATCCAGGCGCTGATGTCCTGGCTGGCGCCCTTGGGGAAATAATGCGGCGCGAGATAGCTCGCGAGCACGGCATAGGCGTACCAGTCATACCATTCGACCAGATTGCCCGCCGATCCCCCCAGGATCGAGCGCAGGCGGTGCGGGGGCGGGGCGGCGGGCGGCTGGGCGGCGGCGGTGCTCGTCATCGCGCCACTATAACGCGAAGATCGGTCTTGTCTTTGGCGGCGGGATCGGCTGTGGAAAGCCCAGGAATTTGGAGAGGGACTTCATGAAGATGCGTGCCACCCTTCTGGTCGGCGCCCTTGCGCTGGCCGGGTGCCAGTCCGCCGCGGAGCGCCAGGCCGCTGCCACCGGCGAGGTCGATGTGAGCAACGCCTCGATGAAGGACGTCTCGGGCCTCACCAAGGCGGCGCGCGCCAAGCAGGCGATGCAGCCGGGCACCTGGGAATCGGGCACCGAGCTCGTCTCGGCCGATTTCGGGCCGGGACCGGAGCATGACGGGCAGATGGAGGCTGCGGCGAAGATTCCACGGCACGCCGTCAAGTGCCAGAAGGCAAGCGACCTTGCGCCCGTGGACATCACGATGCTCGAAAAGGTTGGTGGCACCTGCACCTTCCCGCACTTCGTCCAGAAGGGCGGCAAGATCGACGTCGAGATCCAGTGTACCCAGGTGAATGGCGCGAAGACCACGCTCCTCTACAAGGGCACGATGGGCAAGGATGCCTATGACGTCGACGTGCAGCAGAACAGCGGCGTGAAGGGCCAGGCCGGCTATGCTGCGGTCCGCA
Source organism: Sphingomonas sp. R-74633 (assembly GCF_013416555.1). Lineage (GTDB taxonomy): Bacteria > Pseudomonadota > Alphaproteobacteria > Sphingomonadales > Sphingomonadaceae > Sphingomonas. The sequence goes on from NZ_JACCFG010000001.1 coordinate 101,487, forward strand.
TGCGCGTCTATGGCAAGCGCCTTGGTCTTTGCACCGGAAAGCCGGCCGCCTGAGCGGCTCGCCGTATTGCTGGGGGCGTGGGGCCTGTTCGCCCTTGTAAAATAGGATTTACGCTGTTAGGTGGCCGCCCTTACGCCGCAACCTTCGCGTTCCGGCGAACCCTTTTCTATTGATTTGACCGGAGCACTGACGGGTTTATGCAGATCATCGTTCGCGACAACAACGTCGACCAGGCACTGCGCGCACTCAAGAAGAAGCTGCAGCGCGAGGGCGTGTATCGCGAGATGAAGCTTCGTCGTCACTACGAGAAGCCCAGCGAGAAGCGTGCTCGCGAGCGTGCTGCCGCGGTTCGCCGCGCCCGCAAGCTCGAGCGCAAGCGCATGGAGCGCGACAGCGCCCGGTAATCCTGCGCTCGCTCGCGCGCGCTCCCGCGCGTGAGTGTCGTGACTTTCGTGACTTTTGGGTAGCTGAATACCCGGCCTGGAGCTTTTCGCATGTCTGTGACCGCCGTTCCGCTCCAGCCCGTAAAATCCAGCTACAAGGTCTGGCTGTGGGCCGGTCTCGTCCTCGCCATTGCGATCGCAGTGGCGCTGGCCTGGACCGGCACGCGCGCTTCGGTCGCGGCCAAGGGCAGCGACGCGGAGTTCCTCGCCTGGAACAAGGGCCAGATCGGCGTGCAGACCACGCCGTCGGGCCTTGAGTATCAGGTGCTCAAGGAAGGCGCCGGCCCCAAGGCGCAGGAAGGCGACGGCGTGAAGGTGTTCACCACCGGCACGCTGCGCGACGGCACGGTCTTCCAGCCTGCCGGAGAGATTCCGCTCCAGGTCGGCGGCGCGATCCCGGGCTTCGACGAAGCGCTCAAGATGATGAGCAAGGGCTCGAAGCTGCGCGTGTGGATCCCGTCCAGCCTCGCCTATGACAAGGCCGGCCCGCAGCACCCGCTCTACGGCAAGCTCCTCCAGTTCGACCTTCAGGTGAACGACCTGATCCCGGCCGAGCAGCTGCGCCAGATGATGATGCAGCAGATGATGCAGCAACAGCAGCAGGGCGGCGGTGCTCCGGGTGGCCCTGGTGGTCCGGGCGGAGCCCCTGGCGGCCCGCAGCCGGGCGGGCCCGAGGCGCAGTAAGCGCTTGCGGTTGCGCGTTCGGCATGTCCGGTCGCTCTCTCGACGGCTGGGCGTCTGCTACGTATAGACCTGATCCGACGTGAAATTTGAATCGAATTCGGAGGGGCGGGCTGCTGTGAACTCGACGACGCAGGCGGCTGCACGCGATGGCCTGCCGGGCCAGGCTGCGTCGGCCTTGCCAGACTCCGCTGACGACTCCGCGCTCCTCACCACGCATCCGCACATGAAGTACCGCCCGGAGATAGACGGGCTTCGCGCGCTGGCCGTCGTGCCGGTCGTGATATTCCATGCCAGCAAGGATCTGCTCGGCGGGGGCTTTGTTGGGGTCGATGTCTTCTTTGTGATTTCGGGCTTCCTGATCACGTCGATCATCCTCAGCGATATCAATTTCGGTAAGTTCTCACTCATCACATTCTACGAACGGCGCGTACGGCGAATCATTCCCGCCCTGTACATGATGCTGCTGGCGTTGTTCATTGTCGGATTTGTTTCGTTCGATCCCGATCATTTGTTCGCCGCGGCGAAGGAAATCCTGGCGACGACTTTTTTCGCGTCGAACATCCTGTTCCTGCGCCAGGCGGACTATTTCGATTCTGAATCGATATTGAAGCCGCTGCTCAACACTTGGTCGTTATCGGTCGAAGAGCAGTTCTACGTCCTGTTTCCGCCGCTTCTGTTCGTGATTACACGATACTGGCGGCGAGGACTCGAGCCGGTACTCTGGTTCCTGTTCGTCGTGTCGCTCGCGTTCAGCATTGGCCTTCAGCAGGTCAATCCCGACGCGAACTTCTATCTGCCCTTCGGTCGGGCCTGGGAGCTGATGACGGGCAGTCTACTGGCGGTGGGGGCCGTGCCAGCGATCCAGCGGCCGACGACGCGCTCGATTCTCGCGCTGCTCGGCGTGGTGCTGATCGGCATCGCCATGTTTACCTATACCGATCGCACAAGCTTTCCAGGATTGGCGGCGATCCCGCCCTGCCTGGGAGCGGCATTGTTTATCCATTGCGCGCAGAACACCGGCGTCGGCCGCCTTTTCTCTATGCGGCCCTTCGTCTTCATCGGGTTGATTTCCTATTCGCTGTACCTCTGGCATTGGCCGTTGCTGTCGATAGCCCGCTATCTGACCCTCGGCGATCTGACGTTGCCGCACGCGAGCGGTGTCGTGGTGCTCGCGGTGGTCGTGGCCTATCTTTCGACACGCTTCGTGGAGAAGCCGTTCCGCTCGAAGGCGTTGAGTCGCAACAAACTGTTCACGATAGGATTCGTCGCTACGCTGGCGGTCATTGCGCTCTGCGCGGGAACCCTTGCCACGCACGGTGTCGTGTCCCGCGCCAACGCCGCGCCCGAGCAGGCCCAACAGATCGCGAAGGAATCGTCTGCCTTTGGCGCGTCGCCGTGCCTTGTGCAGGGTTCGACGCTTCCGGTGAGCGGGCAGTGCCGTATCGGCGACCCTTCCCGTCCGGTGAACGCGCTGCTGCTGGGGGACAGCCATGCGGGTCAGCTCGCGCCGCTGTTCGAGGCGGAGGCGGTGCGCAACGGCCTTTCCATGGCTCGGTTCACCAAGGCGCGTTGCCTGCCGGTGGTCACCGGCCGGTTCGAACCGGCCGATCCGATCCAGAAGGGCTGCAGCGCATTCAACGCGGCAGTACTGGACTATATCGCCCGCAATTCCGAGCTTAAGATGGTGTTTCTCGCGGCGCGGTGGGACATCTACGCTGACGGAACGATCCGTGCCGGGCCGGCGAGCGGCAAGTGGGTAGGGGATCCGCGATCCTATGTCGCTGGTCAGCTGGCGAGCTTTGCCCAAGCGATGCGCGCCCGCGGAATTGCCGTCGTGGTGTTCGGGCAGGCGCCGATCCCGATGTCGGACCCGGCGTCCTGCCTCAAGGCCGCGGCGTTCAATGGCCGGAGCAATGCCAAGTGCTTGACCTTCGATATAGGGCGCGTGGCTGCGATCGATCGGGAAGTGAACGCTTCTATCCTCGGCCAGCTTCGGGGTTCCGCCACCGTCCTGCCGCTGTTCGATCTCTATTGTGCCGGACAACGGTGCGATGCCGCCCGAGGGGGCGTCATGCTGTTCATGGACAAGGCGCACCTATCCGCCGCAGGTGCGCTGGCCATTTCCGCCCGACTTCAGCAAGTGTTCGACCGCTTGCGGCCGGCGTCGGCAGGTCCGGGTGCCGACAAGGGCAATTAATGCGTTTCCGGTGCCCGCGCGCCTCCAAAGCGGACAGGCTTTGATGCGCGCGATACCCGGCTGGTGATGGGACGGAGGATTGTGTCGACCGACGAACAATGGTTCGACAGGCGTAAGGCGCTGGGGTTGTTTGGCGCTGGCTCCGCGGCGGCGGCGGGTGCTCTTCTGCCGGGTTCGCCCGCCGCTGCCCAGGCGCAGGCGTCCCCGCCGCCGTCCGGGGTTGGGCGCGAAACCAGGTCCTTCGAATCCTTCGGCGCGCGCGCCGACGGCGCCATGGCGCCGCGTCAGCTCTTGGCCGCGATAACGGAGGCGTGGCAGTCCGCATTGCGTTTCGGCCATGATCTCCATCACCCTGGCGGCGTCTACGACATCGGCGACGCGCATTTCCCGTGGCGGCAGACCGGCGCGATCGACGCGCTGCTCGATTGCCGGGATATTGTTATTTCCGGCTGCGGCCCATCCTCGGTGTTCAAGACCACTTCGGTTGGCGGCGCCGACGTCTTCCAGCTTCGCGGTCTGCGCAATCTCCATTTCCGCGACCTGCGCCTGATGGCCGACTTGCTCGGCCGGGCGGGCTCGGGCTCAAATGCTGTGAGCATCACCGGCGGCTTCGACAATATCACCTTGATGGATATCTGGTGCGATCAGCTTCCCTCGGTCGACAAGTCCGATTTCGTCGATGGCGGCAAGGCGCTGACGATCCAATGCTTGCCGCAGACGCGCGACCTCGGGCGGCTCGTGGCGCGGCTGTTCGCCTATGGTTGCGCGCAAGGCTTCGGTGCAGACATCGACCCGGTATCATTCGCCGGCAAAAAGATGGCAGTGGACGTCGAGCTGTTCGCGGAGGCGTGTTTCACCGCGGTCGCGATTGGCGGCGAGCCCGCCTCGCGTCCTGTTCCACCCGGCGCTTATTCCGGGCTGCGGATCAGGGCGCAGGCGATCGACTGCCAGAAGGACGTGCTGCTGGGACGAGTCCATGGCATCGACGTCGATTGCCATGTCATATCGAGCAAGTCGGCCGCGGCGCGGCGGTTGGCACCGTCAGGCAAGCCCTGGCAGGCGCAGGAAGCCACCGTCGAGGCGCTGGTCTGCACCTATGCCAAGAATGCGCGCCTTCGTGTAGTCGGTGACAAGGGCGAGTGCGATCGCAAGGCGCTGATCGGGAGCGCTGACCCAGGGCACAGCGGCCGCGGCAGTGCGACCAGCAGTTGTGACATCTTTCTCGACATCGGCGGCACCGCGCCCAGGGGCGGGGTCGTTGTGGCGGATGACCACGGGCCGCCGCTAAGGGATACCGTTCTGGTCGTCACGCCGGAGACGGGCTCGGTCCCCAAATCCTTTTACGTGCCGGGCGTCGCGAACCTGATCGTGCAGGGCAGTCGTGCGCGCCTCTATGATCCGATCATCGTGGGGAGCATGCGCTTCGCGGGAAGTGACGGCAATGAGACTGCCGAGCTCGGGGGGCTGGACGGCGCGCTCGCGCTTAGGCAGCGCGCATCGTCGGAGGCTGGCCAGCTCGTCTTTGCCATTCAGAACGACAAGGGCCGTATTGTCGCAGGCATAAGAAACGACGGCGCCAGTCTCGCGGGTGCGACAATTCCTGCCGTTGGCATGATTGGGGATGTTGTTTCGGTCAAGCCGGAATATGATGAGCACAATAAGTTGATTGGATACTCGCCAATATATCGATCTTTCAGGCCTGTATGAAGATATATATCCTTGGATCGATCGTTTATTTTTGAATATTGAGTGATGATCGTGAAGATTTACTTATGGTATTATGCCAATACAACTCGAATTATTCCGTGATATTGCGGTGATGGCCGCAGAGTAGGGTTGACGCGCCGCGGCGGAGAAATTAGGGCACGGATGCAATCGGGGCTCGCGGGGCGGTTTCCGAAGTAGATTCGCGGTGGTTTCACTTGGTGCGTCGCAAGACTGATGAGGACCGTGCATCGGCCCAATTCTGGGTGCTGTCAGCATTCCTGGCGGTGACGTTCGCTTTCGGTGGTGGCGCGCGTGGTGATATCCAGTCGCTGATTTTTCTGCGCCCGCTGTCGGTCCTTATGTGCGGCTTCGCAATCTGGACAATCCGACCCGGGGTACTTCGCGCGAGCAAGTTCCTCCTCGGTTTCGTAGCCGCCATCTTCGCCGTTGCGTTAATTCAGCTCATCCCGTTGCCGCCGAGCATCTGGGCGTTGCTCCCCGGGCGCGGCGTTCTCGCTGAAGTTGACCGGCTCAGCGGGGAGGGGGCGACCTGGCGGCCGCTCAGCATGGTGCCGAGCGCGACCTGGAACGCCGTTTTCTCATTGTTCGCGCCGCTTGCTGTGCTGCTTCTCGCAATTCAGCTGCGCCGGCGCGATCTGTCGCGGATTCTGCCTGTTCTGATCGTGGTCTGCTTCGTTTCGGGTCTTGTCGGCCTGTGTCAGATGCTCGACGGCTCGCGCAGTGCCTTCTATTTCTACGAGATCACCAACCGTGGCTCGGCGGTGGGGTTGTTCGCTAACCGCAATCACGCCGCGGTGTTCCTGGCATGCATCTTCCCGATGCTCGCGCTCTTCGCCTCGGAGCCGGTTCGGATGGTCGATCATGCTCGAGTGCGGCAGGGGTTGGCGGTTGCAATCTCGCTCATCGTCGTTCCCCTGATCCTGGTGACGGGCTCGCGCGCTGGCTTGATCGCGGGCGCGTTCGGGCTGCTTGCGGTGCCGTTCCTCTATCGCGCTCCTGAGATTGAAGGGCAGCTCAAGCGCGGCGCGCGCCGGTCGATCGCGCCGCTCGTGATCGTGGGTGCATCGGTGCTCGGCGTTGCCGCGGTGACGATCCTACTCGCGCGTGGCCAGGCATTCGACCGTCTCATCGCGCCTGGCCAGGCGGAGGATGCGCGGTTCGGCATGTGGGGGCCGATTGCTCACATGGCTTCCGGTTACTTTCCCTTCGGATCCGGTCTGGGGTCGTTCCAGCAGGTCTATCAGATCCAGGAGCCGCTTAGCCAATTGCGCACGACTTACGTCAACCATGCGCACAACGACTGGCTCGAAATCTATCTCACCGCCGGCCTGTGCGGGCTGCTCGCGCTCGTCACCGCCGTGGTCGCTTGGGCGGTCGCCTCCCTTCGGGTCTGGCGGCAGGCGGCGACCGGTGCCTCGGCAGCGGCTTATGGCCGATTAGGCTCGGTGGTTCTTTTGATCCTTGGCTTTGCCAGCGTGGGTGACTATCCTCTCCGTGTTCCTTCGCTAGCTTGTTTCGCGGTCGTCGCGGCAGTGTGGTTGCTCGACGGCATGCGAAGCCGGAACGGCCATCTATATCTGCTACGAAACAAGGCTGGAGCGGGCGCTCCGGAGATAGCGGGTTCATGAGTTCGCAACGAGTGTCGCAATGATCAAACTAGCCCTGCCTCTATTTATCTGCATCGCACTTGCCGGCTGCACCGGGGACAAGCGTTCGCTGATGACCCCCGGCGCGCCCTCCAACATCCAGGTGGCGCAAGGCGAGTTGCCGCCGCCCGAGCGCACGGATCTGTTCGAGCAGAACCGCCCGTACCTGATCGGCCCGTTCGACAAGCTGGTCATCGACGTGTTCGGGATCGAGGACCTAAGCAAGAAGGAAGTTCAGACCGATGCCGGTGGACGCATTTCCTTCCCGCTCGCCGGGATCATCGAGGCCGCCGGCAAGACCCCGGGCGAGCTTGAGAAGATCATCGAGGATCGGCTTCGCTCGCGTTTCGTCCGCGATCCGCAGGTTACCGTCAATCTCAAGGAGACGGTCAGCCAGGTAATGACCGTGGATGGCGAGGTGAAGGAGCCGGGCCTCTATCCGGTCGTCGGCAAGATGACGCTGATGCGCGCGGTCGCCACGGCGAAGGGGGCGACGGAATTCGCGCGCCTCAGCGACGTGATCGTCTTCCGTACAGTCGATGGCAAGCAGATGGCTGGCATCTACAATTTGAAGGCGATCCGGAGTGGCTATTATGGCGACCCAGAGGTCTTCGCCAACGACGTGATCGTTGTCGGCGACTCCCAGGCGCGGCGAGTCTTCCGCGATGTGTTGCAGGCTACGCCGCTCTTGACCGCGCCCCTGATACTGCTGCTGCAGTAACGCGCCGCCATCAGTGATTTATTGAGAAAGCGATATGTTTCAGACTTCTGCCGCCAAGAACCTCGCGGTTCAGCCTCAAACTGGCGCCGTCGTCGAGGGCGGCGGTCATGAGTTCTCCGCTGCCCCGATTCTGCTCCAGTACTGGCATATCGTGCTGCGCTGGAAATGGGTCATAGCGAGCATCGTGGCGGCGTCGCTCGCCGCGGGTCTGGTGATCAGCCTGCTGATGACGCCGAAATATACGGCCACTGCTCGCATCGAGATCAGCCGCGAGCAGAAGAACATCACGAACGTCCAGGGCATCGAATCGCCCGAGGCCAGCCGTGATCTGGAATTCTATCAGACTCAGTATTCGCTGCTTTCGGCCCGCTCCCTGGCCGAGCGCGTCTCGCGCACGCTGAAGCTCGGATCGAGCCCGGAGTTCTTCCGTGCCTTCGGCGTCGATATCAGTAACGGTTCGTTCTTCGGCCGCGACGAAGGACCTGTGACGGCGCAGGAGCGCGCCAATCGTGAAGCCCTTGCCGTTCAGCTTCTTCTAAAGAACGTGGCGGTCCAGCCCGTTCGTAACTCGCGCCTCGTTGACGTTGGCTTCACGAGCGCATCGCCGACGCTCTCGGCGCAGATCGCCAATACCTGGACCCAGCAGTTTATCGAGTCGAGCATCGATCGCCGATTCGCGTCAACGTCGGATGCCCGCAAGTTCCTTGAGGAGCGTTTGAACGAACTGCGCGCGAAGGTTGAGAATTCCGAGCGCGAGGCGGTTAACTATGCCCAGAGCAAGGGCATCGTCGCCCTTGGGCGCAGCAAGGGTGCGGATGGCCGTAGCGAGGTCGACCGAACCTTGGTGTCCAGCGACCTCGAGGCGCTTAACGATGCGCTGGCGCGTGCAACTGCGGACCGAGTGACGGCGGAGAGCCGCCAGCAGGCGAGCGGCCAGAACGCGAGCCCCGAGGCGCTTTCCGGCACCTCGTCGATCTCGATGCTGCGCCAGCGACGAGCGGAGGCGGCTGCCGAATATCAGAAGCTTCTGGTTCAGTTCGAGCCTGGCTATCCCGCCGCGCGCGCGCTTGCGGAGCAGATCCGCAGCCTGGATGCGAGCATTGCCCGCGAAGAGGCGCGAGTTCGCACTGGCCGCTCGCGCGAATATACCGAAGCGCTCGAGCGCGAGCAGAACCTGCGCGCGCAGGTCGAGGCGCTAAAGGGCCAGATGAACACGCAGCAGCGTGATACCATCCAGTACAACATCTATCAGCGCGAAGCCGATACCAACCGTCAGCTCTATGACGGCCTGTTGCAGCGCTACAAGGAAATCGGCGTCGCGGGTGTCGGTGCGAACAATATTGCGATCGTCGACGTCGCTAAGGTACCCGAAAAGCCCTCGGCGCCGAAGCTGTCGCTGAACCTCGCCTTCGCGTTGCTCGTGGGCATGGGCCTGGCTGGTCTCGCCACGCTTGGACTCGAGCAGATCGACGAAGGCCTGAGGGAGCCGAGCCAGGTCACGCGAGCGCTGCAGGTGCCGCTGCTGGGCAGCGTTCCGGACGTCGAGGACGAAGACGTGCTGGGCCTGCTCAACGATACCAAATCGGTGTTGTGGGAAGCCTATCTCAGCATACGGTCGAACCTGGCCTTCTCCACGGACCACGGGGTTCCCCGGGCGTTCATGGTGACCAGTACGCACCCTGCAGAGGGCAAGAGCACGACCAGTTGGGCGCTGGCCAAAGTGCTGGGCCGGACCGGCAAGCGTGTCATCATCATCGATGCAGATATGCGTTCGCCCTCGCTGCACCATTTCGTCAACATGACGAACGATCGTGGCCTCAGCAATTTCCTGGCGGGGGAGAACGAGTGGGCAGGCTCGGTCGTCGAGACTGGCAGCCCGGGACTCAGCGCGATGTTCGCCGGGCCGACACCGCCCAGCGCGGCCGAACTGCTCAGCGGTGATCGGATGCGTACGCTCACCAAGGAGCTGCTGGAGAATTACGACCACGTTGTGATCGATTCCCCGCCGATTCTGGGCTTGGCCGACGCTCCGCTTCTGTCGCGCGTGGTCGAGGGCTGCATCTTCGTCGCTCAGGCGGAAGGCGTCGCTATTCGCGGCCTGCGTGCGTCGCTCGAGCGCTTGCGCTCGGTCCACGCCCATGTCTTCGGCACCGTGCTGACAAAGCTCAAGGCGCGCCAGGCGGGCTATGGCTATGGCTATGGCTATGGCTATGGCTATGGCGGCAGCGGCGACGCCAAGGGCGACGCCGAGACGTCGGTCCTGAAATAATGCCTGCTTTGGGGAATGGTAGCGCAGGGCGTATAGCCGGGCGCGTCGCGTTGGCAGCGCTGACCGTCGCTCTGTCGGCTTGGGCCGGGCTGTTCTCCGCCGTGGAATATCTGCGTTATCACAACCCGCCGCGCGCGCTCGCCCTAAATGCAAACGATGCAGGCGCCCTAGTCCGTAACATGGACAATCAGATTCAGCGGGTGGGCCAGGTCCCCAGTGCGAATGCGCTGGCCGATGTGGCGCACCGCGCGCTTCGCTCGGCGCCGCTGTCAGCGGGTGCGGTGCGTCTTCTGGCAATTTCCGAGCAGCTACGCGGAAAGGCCGCCTCTTCCGAGCAACTGCTGTATCTATCCTCTCGCCTGTCGCGGCGCGATCTCGGCACGCAGCTCGCGCTGATCGAGATGATGGTTCAGAACAACGACATTCCAAAGGCGCTGGAGCATTATAATATCGCGCTGACTACGGCGAAGGACGCGGAAGGCATCCTCTTTCCAATCCTTGCCGAGGCGATCGAGGATCCGGTAGTCGGCAATGCGTTCATCAGCCAGGTCCGCGCGGGGCATTCCTGGATCGGTGCTTTTCTGAGCTACGCGATCCGTGCCGGCGGGCACTCGCAGACTGTGGCTCGGATATTGGCTGCTTCCGGTGCTGCTCCGCGTATCGATCCGAACGAGAACATCAAGAGCCTCCTGCTGGTCGGTCTTGGCGCGGAAAGGCATTTCGATACGCTGCGTCAAACCTTCCTGGGTATGCGTGGCGCCAAGGCAGAACTGCTTACGGCTGCCGGTTTCAACCCGGACAGCACCAAGCCGACCTGGGCGCCGGTCTCCTGGCAGCTCACGGGTGCTGCGCCGCTCTCGGTCGGCTTCCAGCGCCGAGAGGCAAGCGGCGAGACGACGGACCTGCATGTGCTTCTCGATTCCGGGGCGCAGCTGATCGCGGCACGCAAGTTGCTGTTCCTGCGTCCGGGGACCTACCATCTCAGGTCGAATCTCCAGAGCCAGTCCTGGCCTGCGGGCGCCGATGGTCGCTGGGCCTTGAAGTGCGCGCTCTCCGCTGCGGAGCCGACGATCTGGATGGGGACATTCGGCAGCGGCGGCACGATGCAAACGCCGACCGCGATCCAGGTTTCGTCGCAATGTGGGGTTCAGTACCTCGATCTCATTGTCACCTCGCCAGAGGGCCAATCGCCGCTTGAGTTCGTGATTTCGTCACCTGACTTGCGCGCAGGCTGATCTCCGCGCTGGGGCGGCTGCAAAACTCAGAATCTGATCGATTGGGATAGCATAGATGGCAAAGGTGTTGGTTACCGGGGCGGATGGGTTCATCGGCTCCCATCTGGTCGAGTTGCTGCTCGCGCAGGGCCACGAGGTCACTGCACTCTCGGTGTACAATTCTTTCAACTATTGGGGCTGGCTCGAAGACGTCGCCGCCAGCGATGCCCTTCGGATTGTCTCGGGCGATGTCCGCGATCCGCATTTCTGCCGCGTCATCACCAAGGGCCAGGATTTGGTGTTCCACCTGGCCGCCTTGATCGCGATTCCCTACTCCTACGTCGCGCCGGCGAGCTATGTGGACACGAACGTCACCGGCACGCTCAACATGTGCCAGGCAGCGCTCGAAAATGGTGTCGGACGCTTCATCCATACCTCGACGAGCGAAGTGTACGGTACCGCGTGCTACGTCCCGATCGACGAGAAGCATCCGCTCCAGCCGCAATCGCCTTACAGCGCTTCAAAAATCGGCGCGGATGCGATGGCAATGAGCTACCACAATGCCTTCGACCTTCCCCTCACCGTGGCAAGGCCCTTCAACACCTATGGCCCCCGCCAGTCGGCGCGCGCGGTGATCCCGACGATCATCAGCCAGATCGCCAGCGGCCAGGAGCAGATCAAGCTGGGTGACATCACCACTACGCGTGACTTCAATTATGTGACCGACACTTGCCGCGGCTTCCTGGCGCTAGCCGAATGTGACGCGGCGGCAGGCGAGACCGTCAATATCGGCTCGAACTTCGAGATCTCGGTGGGCGACACGCTCAACCTGATCCGCGAGCTCATGAACAGCGATGTGGAGTTCATCGAGGACCGGCAGCGCTCCCGGCCGGAAAAGTCCGAAGTCTTCCGCCTGTGGTGCGACAACGCCAAAATTGCCGAGCTCACGGGGTTCAAACCGGAAGTCGACATTCGGGCCGGCCTCCAGAAGACCATCGACTGGTTCGTGGAACCCGCCAATCTAGCGAAATACAAGCCGGGTCTTTACAATGTCTGAGACCGGGACCGCCGATCGCCTGATCCAGTTCATTCGCGAAGAATATCGCACGAGTGATCCGATTCCGCTGCACGCGCCGGCATTCCGGGGCAATGAGCAGAAATATGTCGCGGACGCGATCGAGAGCACCTTCGTGTCGAGCGTCGGCGCCTACGTCGACCGATTCGAACGCGATATCGAGGCGTTCACGGGTTGCGAACGGGCCGTTGCGACGGTGAACGGCACGGCGGCGCTGCATATCGGATTGCGGTTGCTGGGCGTCGGCCCGGGTGATCTGGTAGTGACGCAGCCATTGACCTTCGTCGCAACCTGCAACGCGATCTCCTATTGCGGCGCCGAGCCGTTGTTCATCGATGTCGATCGGCATACCATGGGCCTGTCTCCTGCTGCGCTGGCCGCCTGGCTCGAAGAGAATGCGTTCGTGGACGATGACGGCCTTTGCCGTACCAAGCAGGCCCAGCGCGCGATCCGAGCCTGCGTGCCGATGCACACGTTCGGGCATCCCGTGGAACTCGATCGGCTGGTGGATGTCTGTGCGATCTGGGGCATCCCGTTGCTGGAGGATGCGGCGGAATCGCTGGGGAGCTACTATAATGGACGCCATACTGGCACCTTCGGAGCGGTGGCCACGCTAAGCTTCAACGGCAATAAGACGATCACCACAGGTGGCGGCGGCATGGTGTTGACGTCGCACGCACTCGGCGCACGGGCAAAGCACATTACGACCACGGCGAAGGTCGCGCATCCGTTTGAATATGTGCATGACGAGGTAGGCTATAATTATCGCATGCCCAATCTGAACGCGGCGCTCGGTTGTGCTCAAATGGAGCAGCTCGCGGGCTTCCTCGCGGCAAAGCGTGCGCTGGCGGAGCGCTACGCAGCGCTGCTCGACGGCAACGAATATCAGTTCGTGCGGGAGCCGGAAGGGTGCCGTTCGAATTACTGGTTGAATGCCGTGATTTGCGAAGGCCGCGAGCAACGCGACGCGCTGCTCGGCCAGACTAACGGTCAAGGCGTGATGACGCGCCCGATCTGGGCCTTGATGAACCACTTACCGATGTACGAGAAGTCGATACGGGGAGACCTCAGCAACGCGCAATGGCTCGCGGAGCGGGTGGTCAACCTGCCCAGCAGCGTGCCGCCCGCTCAACTTTGAAGGTTTGGGGTATCACCCTTTTGCGCTTGCGGCTGGGAAAGTGGGTATTTCCGCTTCGGCGGGGCCGGGATGACCAGTCACCTTCGGCGCATCGCAAATTGACTTTGCATGTGCCGGTTTGTCGTGTGAAGGGGCGTCGTACCCGGGCCGGCGAACGCCGACGAATGTGGGGGGACGCGTGGTAGTCTTGGTATCCGGAGCCGCCGGTTTTCTAGGCAGCCGGCTGGTCAATACGCTGGCGCGATCGGGGCGCCCGGTCGTCGCGTTCGCACGTGGGGATGCGCCCGCCGAGATCGGCGGACTAGATGGCGTCCGCTGGGTCCGCCGTGACCTCGCGGCGGACGGAATCGATGCCGCCGACTTCCCCGATGTCGAGGCGGTCGTCCATCTCGCCGGAGCGACCGCAGGCGCACGGCCGCAGCCGGGGCGCGAAGAGAGCTTCTATGTCACTGCGAACGAGCAGACGACTATATGCCTGCTCGAGGCGTTTGCGCCGCGCGTGCGGCGTTTCGTCCTTGCTTCCTCGCAGGTCGTCTATGGCGCACCCAACAATCTTGCGGTCACCGAACAGTTTCCGCTGATCGGCACAGGCCCTTATGCCACAAGCAAGATAAACAGCGAGAATTGGGGGCGTTCTTTCCAGGCGCGCTACGGCGGCACGTATCTGGCACTGCGCCTTTGCGGATTCATCGATGGGGGTGGGGTTACAGATTATCTGATCGACACGCTGGCTGCCGGAAAGCCGGTCGAGCTATTTACCGGAGGCCGAATCCGGCGCGACTATCTGCCGGCGGAAGACGGCGTTGCGGCGCTTGTCGCCGCGATCGACGCGCCCGTCGAGCCGGGCTTCGTGCCGATCAATATCGGTTCCGGCCAGGTGGTTTCCTCGCGCGAAATAGCGGACATCGTCAAGCAGGCGCTCGGTGCCGAAGCTGAGATCAGGCTGCTGGACAACAAGGCCCCCCAAGGGGACTTCGTTTTCGACGTCGATTGCGCGAGGCGCGTGCTGGGCTTCGCACCCACCGATCTGCGTGAGGCGATCCGACGTTACGCGGCGGTCCGCAAGGGACAATTGCAAGGACTGGACAATTGAAGCGATCGATCACCATGGCTGACCCGCATTTCAATGCGGAAGACAAAGCTCGTATCCTCGAGGGGGTCGACCAGATCCTTGATGGCATGCTCAGTATGGGCCCGAATGTGAGGGCTTTTGAAGAGGAATTCGCAGCGATGGTGGGGACTCGCCACGCGATCGCGATGAATGCGTGCACCTCGACGCTCGAGGCTGCGCTGCAATATTATAACGTGGCCGGACGGGAAGTGATCGTGCCGGCGGAGACGTTCATCGCAACCGGGATGGCGGTGCACTTGTCTGGCGGCATTCCGGTGTTCGCAGAGGTCGGCGATAGCCTCTGTCTCGATTTGGCGGATGTCGAGGCGCGTGTCACGGAGCGCACCGCAGGTGTGATCGTCGTCCACATGGCTGGCAATATCGCGCCCGAAATCCAGGCGTTCCGCGAAATGTGCGACGCGCGCGGTATCTTCCTGATCGAAGACGCGGCGCACTCGCCGGGCGCCCGGATCGGCGACCGCCAAGCCGGGAGCTTCGGCCATGCCGGATGCTTCTCATTCTTCTCCACCAAGGTGCTGGCGGCGGGCGAGGGGGGGATGCTGACCACCGACGACGACGCAATCGCGACGTTTGCCCGCAGCTTTCAGCATCGCGGCAGGGATATGACGGCGAAGACTGAGCAGTATCTGATGCCGGGGCGCAACGTGCGCATGACCGAAATGGCTGCGCTGGTGGGGCGCACGCAGCTGGCGCGGCTGCATGAGTATCTCGATCGCCGGCGCATGGTCGCCGCGGTCTATGCTCGTGATCTGGCGGGGCAGAACGGCATCCGGCTCGTGATGCCGGCCAGCCTTGAGAACTCGTCGTTCTGGAAGGTGCCGCTGCTGCTCGATCCCGAGATCGATCGTGTCGCGGTGACCGAATATATGATGGGCCAAGGCGTTGCGGTGGACTGGGCCTATCAGCCGGCGCTACATCTTCAACCGGTGTTCCGGGCGATCGGCGGCTATTCCGAAGGCACGCTTCCCCGCACCGAGGCGCTGCTGAGCCGACACCTTTGCCTGCCGTGTCACCCGCGCATTTCGGAGGACGACGCCATCTACGTCGCGCAAACGCTTGTCGAAGCGGTGCGGACGGCGGCGCGCACGAGTGCATGATGCGGGTATCGATCCATCAACCACAATATCTGCCTTGGTTGCCCTATCTTCTGAAGATCGCGGAGAGCGATCATTTCATCTTTCTCGACAGCGTGGATTTTCAGAAGAACGGTCTGCAAAATCGCAACCAGGTGAAGACTGGGAACGGGCCATTGTGGCTCACGGTACCGGTGCAGCAAAGTCTCGGCCAAAAGATCTGCAACACGCCGATCCAGAACAGCGCCGACTGGCGTAAAAAGCATTTGCAATCGATCAAACAATCTTACGCCAAGGCAAGGGATTTTTCGCGGTTCGAATCCGACCTAGACGAGATCTTCATGCAGGAATGGGATAATCTTTCTGCGCTGAACATCGAGTTGACGCTTCAGATGATGCGGTGGTTCGACATTGCCACGCCCTGGTCGAAAAGCAGTGAAATGGAAGCCACTGGCAAGGCTTCCGATTTAGTACTTAACCTTTGCCAGGAAGTCGGTGCGACGCACTATATTTCGGGTACCGGTGGCAAGGACTATATGATTCTCAAAGATTTCGCGGCAGCTGGCGTCGAGGTAGAGTTTCGTGCGCCGGCGACGGTTGAACCCTATCCACAGATGTATCCAAAGATCGGTTTTGTTGGAGGACTTTCGGCGGTAGACATCCTTTTCAATTGCGGCCCCGAGTGGCGCAACTATCTCAAATCGTGAGCTGGTGATGAGTAAATCAAAAAAGCTGATCCTCGGGGTTACCGGAATTCGTTCCGAGTACGACATCATGTCGTCGGTGTTCGGTGCAATTGAGCGGCACCCGGCCCTCGATCTGAAGATCATCGCGACCGGCGCGCATCTGAGCGAAGCCTATGGCCGGACCATTGACGAGATCCGTGCGGACGGATTCGAAATCGCGGACGAGGTGCATAGTTTGCTCAACGGCGACGACCCCGCGTGCCGCGTCAAGGGGCTTGGAATTCAGCTGCAGGGGCTCGTGCAGGCGGTAAACCGCATCAACCCTGACATGCTGATTGTGCTGGGCGACCGCGAGGAATCGATGACCACCGCGCTGGTCGGCGCGTACATGAACATCGCGGTTGCCCATATCTCCGGCGGGGACCGGGTGGTCGGCAATGTCGACGACCAGGTGCGCCACGCGGTCACCAAGCTCGCGCATCTGCATTTCGCCACGAGCGCGCCGAGCGCCGAGCGGATCCTGCGGCTCGGCGAGCAGCCCGAGCGGGTGTTCAACGTCGGCAACCCCGGGCTCGACCGCCTGCTCGAGGTGCCCGAGCTGTCGAGCTCGGAGCTCTCCGCGCGGCTCGGCATCGAGATCTCGGACGACAAGCCGCTGCTCGCGGTGATCCAGCACGCGCTGTCGACGGAGATCGGCGAAGCCTATCAGCAGATGCGCGCCACGCTCGAAGCGGTGCGCGAGCTGCAGCTGCCGACCGTGCTGAGCTACCCCAATTCCGATGCGGGCGGGCAGCAGATGATCCGCGCGATCCAGGAGTTCGGGGACCTTCCGTTCCTCTACACCGCCGAGAACATCCCAAGGCTCGAGTTCGTCAACCTGCTGCGCCGCGCATCGTGCCTGCTCGGCAATTCGAGCGCGGGCATCCTCGAGGCGCCGCTGCTCAAGCTTCCGGTGGTGAATGTCGGAAACCGCCAGACCGGCCGGCTCAACGCGGGTAATGTAGAGTTCGTCCCCCACGACGTGGCGGCAATCGTCGCCGCCGTGAAGAAGGCGATCTACGACACCGACTATCGCGCGATGGTCGCCGCGTGCCAGAACCCCTATGGCGACGGGCACTCCTCGGCGCGCATCGCCGAGATCATCGCATCGACGCCGATCGACGAAGCGCTCCTCATCAAGGACATCACCTACTGATATGGCCAGGACGATCCTCTGTATCGCGCCGCATCCGGACGACGAAACGCTGGGCTGCGGCGGCACGCTGCTTCGGCACATCGCCGAAGGCGATGCCGTCCACTGGCTGATCGTGACCGAGATTTCGGAGGCGATCGGCTTCGCTGCCGAGCGGGTGGCGAGCCGCGCGGCCGAGATCGAGGCTGTGGCCAAGGCCTATGGCTTTGCCGGCGTCCACCAATGCGCCCTGCCGAGCATGCGCCTCGAAACGCTGCCGTTGCTCGATGTGATCGGCGCCGTGGGTCGCGCAGTCTCGGCGATCGAGGCATCCGTACTCTACGTGCCGTACCGCAACGACGCGCACAGCGACCACGCCGTCGTTTATGACGCCGCCGTCGCCTGCGCGAAGACCTTCCGCTATCCCTATGTCCGCTCGGTCTACGCCTATGAGACGGTATCGGAGACCGAGTTCGGAATGAAGCCGGAGGATCCCGGCTTCCGCCCGAACCTGTTCGTGGACATCGAGGCGCATCTCGACCAGAAGATTTCGATCATGGAGATGTTCGAGGGCGAGATGGGCGCCTTTCCATTTCCGCGAAGTGAAACTTGTATGCGCGCGCTGGCGCAGTTACGCGGCAGCCAGTCCAGCCGGATGGCGGCGGAAGCTTTCATGATCATCAAGGAAATTCGCTGATGCGCGAAGTCTATGTGATTGCCGAGGCCGGTGTGAACCACAACGGCGATCGCGATCTTGCCTTCGCGCTCGTCGACGCTGCCGCGGAGACGGGGGCGAACGCAGTGAAATTCCAGACGTTCAACGCGGCGAAGCTCACCTCGCGCAAGGTCGGCAAGGCCGCGTACCAGACGGCCTCCACCGGCGGCGAAGAAAGCCAGCAGGAGATGCTGAGCAAGCTCGAGCTGCCCTGGGAATGGCATGGCGCGCTCAAGCATCACGCCGAGGCCAAGGGCATGGACTTCATGTCGACGGCGTTCGACGTCGAGAGCCTGGCGCTGCTGGTCGGGCTGGGCATCCCGATGGTCAAGGTGCCGTCGGGCGAGCTCACCAACGGGCCGCTGCTCTGGCAATATGCGCGGGCCAATCTTCCGCTGATCCTCTCCACCGGCATGGCGACGCTGTCCGATGTCGAGCAGGCGCTGGCAGTGTTGTCGCACGCCTTCAACGAGACGGAGGAGCCGCGGTCGCTCGACGACGTCTGGCGGAGCTGGAGCGTGGCCGAGCGGCGGGCGAGCCTGGCTGGACGCGTGACGCTGCTGCACTGCACGACGCAATATCCGACGCGCGCCGACGAAGTGAACCTCGCGGCGATGGACACGCTGCGCGCCGCTTTCGGCCTGCCCGTCGGTTATTCAGACCATACCATGGGTGCCACGGCTTCGGTCGCGGCGGTGGCCAGGGGCGCGGTGCTGGTCGAGAAGCATTTCACCATGGATCGCGCGCTCCCGGGGCCCGATCACGCGGCTTCGCTCGAGCCGGGCGAGTTCGCGGCGATGGTCCGCGAGATCCGCGCGGTCGAGCGCATGATCGGCGACGGGATGAAGGCGCCGCAGCCGAGCGAATGGGATTCGCGCCGTGCCGGGCGCCAGCAGGTCATCGCGGCACGCGACGTTGCCGCCGGCAGCGTGCTGTCCCGCGAAGATCTGACCACGGCGCGCTGTGGAGAGGGGCTCATGCCCGCGGAGATCTGGGGGCTGGTCGGCACCGCTGCCCGCCAGGACGTCGCCGCAGGTGAAGTTTACCCGCGGTGACCGGGATGCGCGTGGCCATCATCGGTGCCGGCGGGCACGCCGTGGTCGTCGCGGATGCGCTGCAGGCCGGGGGCAGCCGGGTGGAGTGTTTTCTCGAGACCGATCCGGCGAAGGTCGGCGCGCATATCTTCGGCATCGCCATTGTGCAGGAAGGTGATTTCCGGGGACGCGTGACCGCAGGCGAGGTCCTGCTCGTCAATGGCATCGGCGGTGTCCGCAGCACCGCCATCCGGCGGCGCGCGCAGGAAGCATTCGAGCGGGACGGGTGGCGCTTCGTCGGGGTGCGGCATCCGAGCGCCATCGTCTCGGAGCATGCGGAGATCGAGGAAACCGCGCAATTGCTGGCGGGAAGCGTGGTGCAGCCCGGGGCCCAGGTCGGGCGGGGCTGCATCGTGAACACGCGCAGCGTGGTAGAGCATGACTGCCAGGTCGGCGATTGGTCGCATATCGCGCCGGCGGCGGTGCTGTGCGGTGACGTCATTCTGAAAGATGGCTGTCATATCGGGGCGAGCGCTACGGTCCTGCAGGGCCGGAGCCTCGGCCCCGAGACGGTGGTAGGTGCGGGGGCCGTGGTCACGCGCGATTTCGAAGGTTACGGCACTCTGACCGGGGTGCCGGCAAGAATTATGGGGCAATTGCAGTGAACAACTGGGAGAGCACGCTCGTCGCTCCTGATGCGCCGCTTCGCGACGCGCTCGTCATGCTCAACCAGGCGGGCACCAAGGTGCTGCTGGTCGCGTCGCCGGACTGCAAACTGCTGGGCACGCTGAGCGACGGGGATATCCGCCGCGCGCTATTGAAGGGGGGCGAATTGTCGTCGCTGGTCAGCGAGGCGATGAACGAGCACCCGCATTGTGCCTCGGCGACGGACAGCACGGAAAGCATCCTCGCGACGATGCGTAGCGCTGCGCTGCATCAGATTCCGGTGCTGGACGAGCGCGGGATCGTGATCGGGCTCCGCCTGATCGACGATTTCCTGGCGCCGACGGCCCGCGACAATTGGGTGGTGATCATGGCCGGCGGCTTGGGCTCGCGCCTGCGCGAGCTGACCAAGTCGACGCCAAAGCCGATGCTTCCCGTGGGGCCGCGCCCGCTGCTCGAGACCATCGTGCGGAACTTCGTGGGGCAGGGCTTCACCAGCATCTACATCGCGGTCAATTATCTCGGCGAGCAGATCGAGGAGCATTTCGGCGACGGCGCGCGGTTCGACGCGGACATCCGCTATCTGCGCGAGGATCAGCGCATGGGCACGGCGGGGCCGCTCGGCCTGCTGCCCGAGCGCCCTGCGCTGCCGATATTGGTGACCAACGCCGATGTGCTCACCAAGCAGAATTTTGGCGCCATGATCGACGACCATGTCGGCCACGACACCGAGATCACCGTCGGCGTGCGCACCTATGACATGCAGGTGCCGTTCGGCGTGGTGCGGCAAAGCGAGGGCCGCGTCGTCGCGATCGAGGAAAAGCCGGTCAGCAGCTACACGATCAGCGCGGGGATGAACGTGATATCGCCCGGATGCCTCGATCTCATTCCACGGAACCAGTTCTACGACATGCCGTCGCTCTTTTCCGAGGCGGTGGGCGCCGGAAAGCTGGTGCGCACCTACAACGTGGAGAGCTATTGGCTTGATGTCGGGCAGCCGCATGAATACGAGCGCGCCAATGCCGACTTCGCCGCTCTCTTCAACTGAGGCCATCCCCGGGGCTGGCCGGGCGACGGTGATCGGCTTCGGTTCGATCGGTCAGCGTCACGCCCGTATCCTCGAGGAGCTGGGCTGCCAGGTCTCGGTGGTCAGCCGCCGCCCGGTCGAGCATCCCCGCGGGCGCCGCACGCTCGAGGAAACGCTCGAGACCGATCGGCCCGATTATGTGGTGATCGCGAACGAGACCGCGGCGCATTATGACACCCTGGCGGCGCTCGCCGCCCTTGGCTTCGAAGGGCGCGTGCTGATCGAGAAGCCGGCCTTCCAGGCCCCGTGCGCGGTTCCGGCGCATCGCTTCGCGGCAGTTTCGGTCGCCTATAATCTTCGATTTCACCCGGGCCTGCAAAAGCTTCGTGCCTTGCTGCAGGGAGAGACGCTGATCTCGACGAACATCTATGTGGGGCAATATCTGCCCGACTGGCGGCCAGGTACCGACTATCGCACCAGCTATTCGGCGGACGCTTCGCTCGGCGGCGGCGCCTTGCGAGACCTGAGCCACGACCTGGATTATGCCGGCTGGCTGCTCGGGCGCTGGCGCAGCGTCGCCGCGCTGGGTGGACATTTCAGCGATCTCGAGATCGCGAGCGACGACGTGTACGCGCTGCTGCTGCAGACGGCGTCCTGCCCAGTGGTGACTGTGCAGATGAGCTATCTGGACCGCGCCGCCCGTCGCCAGCTGGTGATCAACACGCAGGCGCATACCTATGCGCTGGACCTGGTGGCCCACACGCTGACGGTGGACGGCGTGCCGGAAGCGCTCACCGTCGATCGCGACACGACCTATCGCGAGATGCACAAGGCGCTGCTCGCGGGCGCCGATGCGGACGCCTGCAGCCTGGAGGATGGGCTCGACACGCTCCGGCTGATCGATGCCGCGGAGCGGGCAACCGAACGAAGGGAATGGGTGGCGGGATGAAGCGGATCTGCACGATATGCGCACGCGCGGGATCGAAGGGCGTGCGGGGCAAGAACGTCCGGATGCTGCATGGATTGCCGCTGATCGCGCACAGCGTCCGCCAGGGCGTGGCGTCGGGCCTGTTCGACATCGTCGCGGTGAGCAGCGATAGCGATCAGATCCTCAAGATCGCCGGGGAATATGGTGCGATGTGCCTTGTCCGCCGCCCGGACGAGCTGGCGACGGACACGGCCGCCAAGCTGCCGGTGATCCAGCATTGCGTCGCCGAGGTGGAGCGCCAGCTGGGCGCGCGGTTTGACATCTGCGTCGACCTCGACGCCACGTCGCCGCTGCGCTCGATCGAGGACATTCGCAATTCGGTCGCGATGCTCGAGGATCCCGGCGCGACGAATGTGATCACGGCGATGCCGGCCCGTCGCTCGCCCTATTTCAACATGGTCGAGCTCGATTCCGCCGGCGTGCCCCGTCTTTCCAAGGCGCCTCTGGCGCAGGTGGTGCGACGGCAGGACGCGCCTGCCAGCTTCGACATGAACGCCTCCATCTATGTATGGCGGCGCGCGGCACTGGAAAGCGGCAGCTCGCTCTTCTCCGATGGCACGCGCCTTTACGTAATGCCCGAGGAGCGCTCGATCGACATCGACAGCGAAGTAGATTTCCTGCTCGTGGAGCAACTCATGGGGCGCGCTGGCGCCGGAGAAATTTGATGAAGCTCGAGACCGGCGCGTTGCTCGCCGACAACACGGTGATCGTGGCCGGTGGGGCGGGGCGCCTCGGCAAGGCATTCTGCGCGGCGATCGCACGCCAGGGCGGCTATCCGGTCGTGGCGGATCGGGACCTCGCCCAGTCGGAAGCGGCAGCGCAGGCGATCGCGCAAGAGACGGGGCGCCCGGTTGGCGTGGCGCAGCTCGACATCACCTCGACCGACTCCGTCGAAGCGATGATCGCGCAGGTCCATGCGGATCGCGGGCGGATCGATGCGGTCGTCAACAGCGCGTATCCGCGTAACGCCAATTACGGCCGAAAGTTCGAGGAGGTCACCTATCAGGACTTCAGCGAGAACCTCTCGCAGCACGTCGCGGGCATGTTCCTCGTCAGCCAGCGCCTGGCCGCCTATTTCGAGCGCGAGAAAGTGCCCGGGAATATCGTCAACATCGCCTCGATCTACGGCGTGATGGCGCCCCGTTTCGAGGTGTATGAAGGCACGCCGATGACGATGCCGGTCGAATATGCCGCGATCAAATCGGCGGTCATCCACCTGACTCGCTACATGGCGAAATACTTTTACGGCAAGGGTCTCCGGGCGAATGTGATCAGCCCGGGCGGCATATTGGACGGGCAGCCCGAGCCCTTCCTCGACAAGTATCGCAGCTTCTGCGCGAGCAAGGGGATGCTCGACAAGGACGACATCTCCGGTACGTTGGTTTTTCTGCTTTCTAATCTGTCCGAGCACATCACCGGCCAGAACATCGTCGTCGATGACGGCTTTTCACTCTGAGAGATCCCATGCGCAAACTCGCGGTCATCGGTGCCGGACAGCTCGGCAGCCGCCATCTCCAGGCCCTGATGAAGTTGACCTTCCCATGCGAGATATGGGTGATGGACCCTTCAGCCGCCTCGCTCGACACCGCGCGGGAAAGGGCATCGGTCATTGCGCAGGGCGCGGATCATAAGTTGTATTTCACCCAGCAACTGACCGAGCTGCCGAGGGCTCTCGACTATGTCATCGTCGCGACCGCCGCCGATGTGCGGTGGAAGGTGCTGCAGCAGCTGTTGGGTGCCTCCTCGGTGCGGTATCTGCTACTCGAGAAAGTGCTGTTCCAAGACCTTGCGCACTATGACGCGGCGCAGCAACTTTTTGCCTCCTGCGGAACCTCGGTATGGGTCAACTGCACCCGCAGGGCCTATCCCATCTACGACAGGGTGCGCGATTTTTTCGCGGGGCGGCCGCTATGGCAGATGAACGTGTCGGGCGGCGAGTGGGGGCTGGGCTGCAACGGGGTTCATTTCCTTGACCTCTATGCCTTTCTCGGCGGCGAGACCGTCAACGCGTTCTCCACCGACGCGCTCGATCCCCAGGTGATCGCGAGCAAACGGTCGGGCTTCCACGAATTCACGGGAACGCTGACGGGAACCTCGCCGAGCGGCCGGTTCGAAGCGACTTCCCGTGGCGATTCCGGGGAGCCGATCATCATTGAGCTGCGCGCGGAAGGGCGCAGTTGCGTGCTGGATGAGGCAACCGGAACTGCTTTTTTCGGCGATCATGCGGAGAAGCGCTGGACGACCGAAGATTTCACCAACCCGTTCCTCAGCGATGTGGGCGCCCAGATTGCCGAGGGGTTGCTGAGCCGGGGCGAATGCCAGTTGCCGACCTATGCGGAATCGGCTGCCTGCCACGTGCCCTTCGTGCGTGCGCTTGCGTCGTTCGCTGCACGCTATATAGGCCAGCCTGCAAATATTTGCCCGATTACCTGAGGCACCTTCGGCATGCATTCTCAGTCAGTTCTCCTCGTCGGCTCTGGCCCGATGGCTGTCGACTATTGGAACGTGCTGACCGCGATGTCGGTGCCGATCACAGTGGTCGGGCGAAGCGAGGCTTCCGCCGCGCGGTTTCAGGAGAAGACCGGCGCGGAATGCGTGGCGGGTGGTATCGAGAACTATCTTGCGACGGCCCCCGTCTTGCCGGAAGTGGCAATCGTCGCGGTTACCGTGGAGCAGTTGGCACCCGTTGCGCGCGCGTTGATCGATGCTGGTGTCCTGCGCTTGCTGGTGGAGAAGCCCGGCGCACTCAACGAGGCCGCGCTTACTCAGCTCGCCGAGACCGCGCGTGCGCGCGGCGCGCAAGTGTATATCGCCTATAATCGTCGCTTCTATGCATCGGTGATCGAGGCGCGGCGCATCATCGCTGAGGAGGGCGGTGTCCGCTCGCTGACCTTCGAGTTCAACGAGTGGAGCCATATCATCGAGAGGATCCCCAAGGCACCGGGGGTGAAGGAAAACTGGCTCGTCGGCAATTCGACCCATGTGATCGATCTCGCCTTCCATCTCGCTGGCTCTCCGACGGAACTCTACGCGCTGACCTCGGGCGGCCTGGCGTGGCATCCTTCCGCATCCACCTTCGTGGGCGCAGGCAGGACCGAAAGCGGCGCGCTGTTCTCCTACCATGCCAATTGGGCGGCGCCCGGGCGCTGGGGTGTCGAAGTGCTGCTCCCCAGCAAGCGCCTGATCTTTCGCCCGCTGGAAGGACTGCAGTATATTTCGCTCGGCAAGGTTGCGCCGGTCGAAATCGAGCTCGACGACGCGCTCGACAAACAGTTCAAGCCGGGGCTCTACCGCCAGGTCGAGGTGATGCTAGACGGCGACGTCGGGCTCTGCACTCTCGACGAGCAACTGGCGAACTGGCCGATCTACAAGCGGATCGCGAATTACGGTTCCGATCAATAACGCCCGGATGCAGACAAGGGTGCCTCGTCCCACAATCCTGATCATCACTGACT
Organism: Sphingomonas sp. R-74633; assembly: GCF_013416555.1. Lineage (GTDB taxonomy): Bacteria > Pseudomonadota > Alphaproteobacteria > Sphingomonadales > Sphingomonadaceae > Sphingomonas. The sequence goes on from NZ_JACCFG010000001.1 coordinate 126,546, forward strand.
CTCTCGGGTTCCCGCGGTCGGAGCCTGAATGGGTGCTATATGAGCAAAGCTACATCGCCCAGCTGAAGGCGGCGAACCCGGATTATGATGTCATCCACTATGGTCATGGCGGCGCCACGATCGAGCGGCTGTTCAACTATACGAGCTATTTTCACAGGACCGTCCGTCCGGATTTCTGCTTCGTGCAGTCCGGTATTGTCGATTGTGCCCCCCGGGCCCTCAAGGAGATCGAGCTGCAGGCGATCAAGGCGCTCCCGCTTGTCGGGAGAATGATTGGTAAGCTGGTGCAGAAGAATGCGGCGACCATCCGCAAGTTCCGCAAGCTGTCCTACACTCCAATCGACACCTATCGCGTCTATCTCGACAAGTTCGAGCAGACCTTTGGGCGGATCTGGTGGATCACCATACCGCCGGCTTCCTCGGCTTATGAGCAGCAATTGCCGGGTATTACCGCGCAGGTGGACGCATACAACCAGTTGCTCGAGGTGCGCCCTCACGTCGCGACTGCGGATTTCACTGAAGCCGAGATGATGTCTGACTTCCACCATCTCAGCGTGGCCGGGCACAAGAAGCTGTTCGCGCGCATGAACGCGATCGTTAGGGATCGGGGCGCAGGCAGTGTCGCCTAAGGATATTCTGCGAACCGCCCCGGTGAAGATGATCTTTCGTCTGATCAACACTCCGCTGTTGCGGCAGAGTGCGCTGTACACGAGCTCGATGCTCTTTAGCAAAATTGCTCAGCTGTTCTCGGTCTTCGTCTATTCTTATTTCGTCGATCCGGCGGAATTCGGATTCTACAGCGTCTTCTCATCCTATATCTGGATCTTCGCCAGCATTATATCCGTGAACTTGTACCTGGGGGTGGGGCGATATCTATACGAAGACGATGTCGACAATGACGTGATGATCTCCACCGTCCTGGTCGAGCTTGTGCTTGCTTCGTTGATATTCCTTGGCGTGGCGGCCTGGGTGGTCCAGCGCGGCTCCTCCGAATGGCCGCTGACAACCTGGCTATGCCTGCTCTTCGTCACGCACGGCTTCATCTTCGAGAGTCTCATCACGCAATTTGCGGCTTATAACCAGAACGGCATGTTCCTTCTGCGCGCCACGATCATCCGCGCCATCGCTTCTGTGTCGGTGACCATGGTGGCGCTGATGTTCATGACTTCGCATCGCGGCTTCGCACTGATCCTGGGAGACGTGGCGGGTGCCTTGCCCGTGATCGGTTACTTCATCTTCTCGGGCATGTTTCGCTTTAACCTAAAGCTTTCGGTGCCCTACATCCGCAAGATGCTTGGCTATGCCATGCCGATCACGCCCTACATGCTGAGCCTCACCCTGTTGTCGCAGGTGTCGCGTATAATCGTCGAGCATTACCAGGGAGAGCGAGCAGCAGGACTGTTCAGCCTGTCTTACAATTTCGGCATGCTGCCGCTGATCGCGGCGACAGCGCTGACCAATGCGGTGAATCGCAGCTTCTTCGATCAGCTCAAAGGCGATGACCAGAAGGCCCTTGTCTCAGGCGCAGACGATGTCTTTGCGCTGACGGCGCTGTGCTTCGCCGGGGTGATGGCATTCGGGGAGCTTGCGGCGTGGTTGTTCCTGCCCGACCGATATTCGGCCGCGTTTGCGATCATTCCCGTGGTCGCCTATGCCGGGATGGCGCTCGGGTTATTCCAGATCTGGGTGCGCGTGCTCGCGTTCCGGGACCGGCCAGGCGTCGTCTCGGTCGTCGCCACGCTCGGTATGGCGGTCAATATGGCGTTGAATCTGATGCTGATCCCGTCTCTTGGCTTCTCGATCGCCGCTTGGTCGGTCGTGATCGCCTATGTCGGTATGGCTCTCGGGTGTATGATGCTAGTCAAGAAGCTCGAAGGCATTGAACTCTTGTCGGTGAGTGCAGGGGCGCGCCATCTCGCGATAGGGGGGCTACCGCTGCTGATCGGGCTCGATCCCGATATTCCTTTCGCCGTGCGGCAAGTTCTACTTGGCGTCTGGTTCGTCGGATTCGCGATCTATCTGGTATTTCCACTGCTCAAGGTTCGAGGAATTTCCGTTTTCCCGAGCGCTGGAGGCGCGCGCTAGATGTTTCGTATCTATTTTATCCCCGCGCTGATCACGCTGAATCTGCTCATCGGCTTTGCGCCGTGGGGCGGGGTGTCGCTCGCACTGATCATCGTCCTCACCTATCTCGCCTTCCCGCCAGACCGCGTCTTCCATCCGAACAATATGCTTTTCGCATATTACGGACTCTATGTGGTCGTATCGTGCGGGTTGAACTTCATCCTGTCCATGATCGGGTGGGAGTATCAGCTGCCCTGGGGGCAGACTGTGTTCTGGGATACGTTCGCCACCTATACGCTGTATCAGATCGAGGTCACCTATCTCGTTTTGTACTTCGCGCTCTATTTCTTCTGCGGCGGCGCCAAGTCGTCCGCAGTCGGGCAGCCATCCGTCAAGCTGGAGATAGCCGAGGTCAGCCCGCCCATCGTCTATGCGACGATCGGCATATCCATATTCTTGGTTGTGTGGTTCATCCAGGCTACTGCGGGCATCGGTCAGTGGCTGTCGGACTATAGCGAGACCTATCTGTCCAAGCGCGAGGGCTATGGCCTGTTGAACGTGGCGATCGCGCCCGTTGGAACTGCCGCGGTGTTCCTGCTCGGCGTGATGACCTATCACGCCCAGCGCAAGGGCAGGCTCGTCCTGCTGTTCCTTGCGCTGCTGATCATTCTGTCCTTCCAGGCCGGATTCAAAAGCCGCCTCATCGTGTTGATTATGATCTACCTTGCGCCCTATTTGATGAAGCTGCGTTTCAGCCTCAAATGGGTTGGGCGGCTTGCTGTCATATTCTTCGTGCTACTCTACCTGGGGACCCTGATCCGTACAGGGGGATTCTATGCCTCGCCCGCTTTCTTCATGGAAATGCTGATCGGGTACTTCAATACTTATCAACTTCATGACTGGATCGTGGGGACTCGCAATCCGGATTGGTTCACGACCAGCTATCAGGTCCTGATCAAGCCGCTGCAGATTTTCGGCTATGCCGGGGTCGACGACGATTTCGATATCAGCGTAATGCTGACCAAGGAGTTCTTCCCCGAGCAATGGTATCGGGAGCATGCCACGCAGCAATGGCCCCTCGAAACCGAGCTTTACCTAAACTATTACGGTATCCTGCTCGAACCCCTCCCGCTCATAATCTACGCGAGCGTAATCGGCTGGCTGTTTCGTCGCGCGATTATCCGCATGAACCTGCCGATGATCCCGGTTTTTCTGCTCGAGTTCTTGCGCATGTTCAGTATGTTGCGGGGAACGCTCATCCCGTGGGAACTGCCGATCTACATTCTGCAGTATCTGTTGGTGTACGCGATTTGCCGGCTTGCGCTGACCGGCGGCGGTGTTCGCGCCATCTCCCAATATCAGCATGCGTGAGCCACGCACGCCGGCCCGGCCGGGTGCGATTGCCGGACTTGTGTTCCGAGCGTTGGAGAATGAGCGCGCTCTAGACGTCCAGTATCGGCGGGAGAACATGGTTGGCGAGGCCGCTCGCGGTTGGATGCCGAACTATAAGCCGATGGCGCAAATCGCACTTCGGCGGCGGGTGGGAAGGCTCTATCTTCCGTTTCTTGTTGCGGCTGCCGGCGCGATCGCACTCCGGCAGATAGCCGATCTCGCGCTTGCCGCAGGGCGCTCCATCCGAAGTGCGCGTCTCGGCGACGATGTCTGTCTATTGCCGACCGTGCCCAGCAATCGGGCGTTGATCCTGGATGCGATCGCGCAGGCGCCGGCGAGCGAAGGGCCGCCGACGCTTTTCGCAGAACTGACCCCGGCGAAGCTTGCATCCGCGATCGGCGTGCGGGGAGTGCTTCGCTGCGCACTTGCCATTGCGCTGCTCTACGGCCGTGTCCTGTCAGCGCGTTCCGGCCGGCGCTTCGATTTGCTGCTGCATATGCGAGACGCGACCGCGCTTGCGCTGCTGACGGCATTCGCGGCCGAGAATCCGGAACGTGCCGTCTGGACGGACGACCACTATCAGCGCTGGGCCTTTCTGCTTTCCAACGCTTCTCGCCGGCTGTGCATCGTGCAGCACGGGTTCCTCTCCAGCACGCTGGAGTTCCCGCATCGCTTTGGCACGGTGGAGATGCTCGGCGTCCGGGCTGAGCGCTTTGTGGATTTGTTTGCGGCCTATTTCCGCGTCGAACGATGGTTCCTGTTTCAGCGGGAGCCTGCGGCTCCGGCGGCAGTCCGTCAGGACATTCTGCTGCTTGCCTCTTCCGCGCCGCACATCGATGAGGAGATTGCCTTTCTCACGCGCTTCCGTGCCGGATCGGGCCTGCCGGTCGCAGTGAAGCTGCACCCGGCACACGTGTATGATGTGCGCAAGGATACGCTGCTGGATCTGGCCGATATCGTTTGTGCCAAGGAAGACCGCCCGGCGGTTAGCGTGTTCGCAAGCCACAGCTCGTTCATGGAACTGGATTACGAAGGCGGTGGGGCGCTGACATGCTCGATTGCGCGATGCGGCGGCGGAGAAGCTGCGGCGGAATGGTTGCTGGCAGAGCTGAAAGCCCTAGGATAATGATCGTTGCAGTGCCGCATCTTGCTTGCCAGCGAGAATTTTGTAGCCGATAGGAAAATCCGATTCAAACCATCGAGCTATAATCCCAATGTCTTCTGAAGAGCACGCGCGGCCGTATCAGATTTGTAACAATTGCATAATGGATACGAGCGATTCTCAGATTCGGTTCGATGATAACGGGCGCTGCGAATATTGTGAGAACTATTACTCCAATATTCTTCCGAATTGGCATGCCGATGAGCGCGGCGAGCGCGAGATCATGTCTCAGGTCGAGCAGATCAAGAAAGATGGAATCGGTAAAGATTTCGATTGCCTGATCGGTCTGAGCGGCGGTGTCGACAGTAGCTACCTAGTCTATCTCGCCAAGGAAAAATTTGGCCTTCGTCCATTGCTTTATCACGTCGATGCTGGGTGGAACTCCCAGGAGGCCGTGAATAATATCGAAAAGCTTGTGGATGGCCTGGGTCTAGACCTCTACACTGAGGTTGTTGATTGGCCCGAAATGAGGGACTTACAGCTTGCCTTCTTCAAGGCAGGTGTTCCGCACTTGGATACGCCGCAAGATCATGCCTTCTTTGCTGGCCTATACAATTTTGCGGCGAAGAATAAGGTGAAGTACATCTTGACTGGTGCCAATTATTCCACCGAATGCGTGCGCGAGCCGCTGGAATGGCACTATCATGCGTCGGATCTAATGCAGCTGCGTGACATTCACCGGAAGTTTGGCAAGCGCCCGCTCAAGAAGTTCCCATTGGCCGGTATCCTGAAGTTCAAGCTCTTCTACCGGTTCGTGAAGGGAGTCCGGGTAGTCAAGCCGCTCAACTCCGTGCCGTATCGCAAGGAAGCGGCGATGCAGGAGCTAGTCGATCGGTACGGATGGCAGCGCTACCCGCACAAGCACTATGAATCGCGCTTCACGCGCTTCTACGAGGGCTACTGGCTGCGCACACGGTTTGGCTATGACAAGCGCCGCGCGCACTTCTCCAGCCTCATTCTGACCGGTCAGCTGGCGCGCGACGAAGCGCTCGAGCGGATCGAGAAGGCGCCCTATTCGGATGAGCAGGTGCGTCAGGATTTCGACTATATCGCTACCAAGCTCGGTATTGAGAGCGCGGAGCTGCAGGCGATGTTCGAGGCCCCGAAGCACACCTATCGCGACTATCGGAACATCATGCCGGTTATGAGCCTCGGGGCCTGGGTGCTCCGCACGCTGGGGATCCAGAGGGCGATCATCCGGTGATCCATATCGTAGACTACGGCTTGGGGAACGTGGGAGCGTTTCTGACGCTCTACGATCGGCTCAACATCCGGGCAAAGGCAGCACGGACAGCCGAGGAGCTGGCCGAAGCCGATCATATCCTGCTGCCCGGCGTCGGAGCGTTCGATCACGCGATGGACCTGCTTGCCGCGTCGGGCATGCGGTCGATGCTCGATCGCCTGGTGCTCGAGCAGAAGGTGCCCGTGCTTGGTGTTTGTGTCGGGATGCAGATCCTGGGCGACAGTAGCGAGGAAGGGACCAAGCCCGGCTTGGGCTGGATCAGCGGCGTCGTGCGGTCGCTCACTGGGCGATGGTCGGCGCAGAATCAGCTGCCCCTGCCGCACATGGGTTGGAACGACGTCACTGCCGCGCGGCCCGTTAGCCTTTTGCGGAAGATCGAAAACCCCCGCTACTATTTCCTCCACAGCTTCTATTTCGACAATGCGCGAGAGGAAGATACTGCGACGACGGTCGAATATGGCGGGCGCTTCACGTGCATGGTGAATCGCGAGAATGTGTGGGGCGTGCAGTTCCACCCCGAGAAGAGCCATCATTTCGGACGTGAACTCCTCAAGAACTTTGCGGAGCTCTGATCATGCTGCGGCCCCGGATCATCCCCTGCCTGCTCGTGCACGAAGGCGGCTTGGTAAAGACCGTCAAGTTCAAGGACCCGAAGTATGTCGGGGACCCCATCAATGCCGTTCGCATTTTCAACGAGAAGGAATCGGACGAACTGGTCGTCCTCGACATCGACGCGACCAAGAACGGTGTCGAGCCTGACTATCGGATGATTTCCCACCTCGCCGCTGAATGCCGGATGCCGCTCTGCTATGGTGGCGGGATCACGACCGCGGAGCAGGCCTCGCGCATCATTAGTCTCGGCGTGGAGAAGGTCGCCCTTAGCGCGGCGGCGGTGCAGTCGCTAGCGCTGGTAGAGGAGATCGCGGCTGAAATCGGGCGCCAGAGCGTGGTCGTGGTTATCGATGTCCGCAAGCGCATGCTGGGTGGGGGCTACGACGTCTATACGCACAACGGCACTCGTAAGGCGGGCCTTGGCGCGCTGGAATTCGCCGAGGCCGCTGCGCGCGCGGGAGCGGGCGAGATCGTGATGAACGTGATCGAGCGCGACGGAACGATGTCGGGATATGACCTCAACCTCGCCCGGCAACTGCGCGAGCGCGTGAACGTGCCGATCAGCTTCCTGGGGGGATGTGGCTCGCTGGACGATATCGCCGCGCTGATCGATGCCGTTGGTGTCGTCGGAGCGGTGGCGGGAAGTCTTTTCGTGTTCAAGGGGCAGTATCGCGCCGTCCTGATCAACTATCCGTCGCCGGATGCGAGGGAAGCGATTGTCCAGCGAGTGGCGCACACAGGGTAGGGGGCGCTTTTCCGGTCTGTCCGTATGGCAGCAGCGCTGCCTGGAGCTGACCGGTGCGGCCCACGGCTCAATCGGAAAAAATGGGATCGAACTATGTTTGCTGGGAAGAGCCTGCTGATCACCGGGGGCACCGGGTCCTTTGGCAATGCGGTGCTTCGCCGCTTCGTCGACTCTGATTTGGCGGAGATCCGCATCTTCAGCCGCGACGAGAAGAAGCAGGACGACATGCGCAAGCACTTCAACAACTCCAAGTTGAAGTTCTACATCGGTGACGTCCGCGATTATCGTTCGGTCGCGCACGCGGTTCGCGGCGTGGACTTCATCTTTCACGCAGCCGCGCTGAAGCAGGTCCCCTCCTGCGAGTTCCACCCGATCGAAGCGGTCAAGACCAACGTCCTGGGCACGGAGAACGTGCTCGAGGCCGCCATCGCCAACGCCGTAAAGCGCGTCGTCTGTCTCAGCACCGACAAGGCCGTCTATCCGATCAACGCCATGGGCATTTCCAAGGCGATGATGGAAAAGGTCATGGTCGCCTCGTCGCGCAACCTCGAGGGCACTGGCACGGTGATCTGCGGCACGCGCTACGGCAACGTCATGGCCTCGCGTGGTTCGGTGATCCCGCTGTTCGTCGATCAGATTCGCAACGGCAAGCCGATCACGATCACCGACAAGTCGATGACCCGTTTCATGATGACGCTCGACGACGCCGTGGAACTGGTGCTCTACGCATTCCAGAACGGTCGCAACGGCGACATCTTCGTGCAAAAGGCGCCAGCCGCAACGGTCGACACGCTCGCCCAGGCGCTTCGCGAAATGCTGGGTAAGAAGGAGCATCCGATTCGCGTCATCGGCACCCGCCACGGTGAGAAGCTGCACGAGTCGCTGCTCAGCCGAGAGGAAATGGCGCAGGCCGAGGATCTGGGCGACTATTATCGCGTGCCGCCCGATGGCCGAGACCTCAACTACGAGAAGTTCGTCGAGCAGGGCGAAGCGCGCCTCGGTCAGGGCGAGGAATATAACTCGCACAACACGCACCAGCTCGATGTCGCGGGAATGAAGGCGCTCCTAGCCAAGCTCACCTTCATTCAGCGGGTGCAGGTGGGTGAGGACGCCGATAGCGAGGTGGTATAGTGAGCACGATCCTCGTCACTGGTGCAGGCGGCTTCATTGGGCGCAATCTGTGCGTCCGCTTGGCGGAGCTCGGCGTACACAACGTCATTCGAATGGGACGCAGTCCGGACGCCGCCGAGATCGCCGATGCCGCGAGCCGGGCGGAGTTCGTTTTCCACCTGGCGGGGGTCAACCGGCCGCAGGACCCGGACGAGTTCGCCACGGGAAACACCGGCTTCACCGAAACGCTGTGCGAGGCTTTTCGCGAGGCGGGAAACGCCGCACCGTTCGTTTACGCCTCGACCATCCAGGTGGCAGCCGATCATGCCTACGGCACAAGCAAGCGCGAGGCGGAGGACGCTTTGTTGCGGCTCGGCGAGGCCCTGGGTGCTTCCATCCATATTTTCCGGTTGCCCAACGTGTTCGGGAAATGGGCGCGGCCGGACTATAATTCGGCGGTGGCGACCTTCTGCCACAATATAGCCCGGGGCAAGCCGATCACGATCCACGACCCTGTCGCCCCGCTGCAGCTCGTCTATATCGATGACGTGGTCGATGCCTTTCTCGGCCTGCTCGCGAATCCGCCCCAGTGTTCGGGCTTGCGCGAGGTCGAACCGATCTATCGCATTACGGTCGGCGAAGTGGCCGACAGGATCCGGGGCTTTCGCGAGAGCCGTGACACGTTGACCACGCCGCCGGTCGGGACGGGCCTGGAGCGAGCGCTCCATTCGACCTATCTCAGCTATCTTCCTCCGGAAGATTTCAGCTATTCCGTCCCGGTGTATGGCCGCGAGGACCCGCGCGGCGAATTTGTCGAAATGCTGAAGACGGTCGATAGCGGCCAATTCTCCTATTTCATCGCGCATCCCGGCGTGACCCGGGGCGATCATTATCACCACACCAAGGCGGAAAAATTCCTGGTGATCCAGGGCAAGGCCCATTTCGGCTTCCGACACATCGTCACCGGCGAGAGGCATGAAGTGGTTACGCACGGAGGCGAGGGGCTAATCGTCGAGACCATCCCCGGCTGGACGCACAACATCACCAACGTGGGCGACGACAAGCTCATTGTCATGCTTTGGGCCAACGAGATTTTCGATCGCGCTCGCCCCGACACCATTTCGATGAAGGTTTAGGCTGTCATGAAGAAGCTCAAGGTCATGACCGTCGTCGGCACGCGGCCGGAGATCATCCGGCTGTCGCGCGTGCTTGCCGCGCTCGACGAGACTTGCGATCATGTGCTGGTCCATACGGGCCAGAACCACGACTACGAGTTGAGCCAGATATTCTTCGATGACCTCGGCATCCGCAAGCCGGACCATTTCCTGAATGCCGCAACCGGCGTTCCCTCGGCCACCATCGGCAACATCCTGATCAAGATGGATCCGCTGCTGCGCGAAGTGGCGCCGGACGCGTTGCTCGTGCTGGGCGACACCAATAGCTGCCTGTCGGTGATCCCCGCCAAGCGCCAGCACATCCCGATCTTCCACATGGAAGCGGGTAACCGATGCTTCGACGCGCGTGTGCCCGAAGAGACGAACCGCCGCATCGTCGATCACACCGCTGACGTGAACCTCACCTACAGCGATATCGCGCGCGAATACCTGCTGCGCGAGGGCCTCTCGCCCGATCTGGTGATCAAGACCGGCAGTCCGATGTTCGAGGTGCTGCACCATTATATGGAGCGGATCGACGCTTCCGACGTGCTCGACCGGCTCGAACTGACCGAGAACGGGTATTTCGTGGTCAGCGCCCATCGCGAGGAGAACATCGAGAGCGATGCCAACTTCTTCCGGCTCGTCGATATCCTCAATCGAGTGGCGGAGAGCCATCAGCTGCCGGTGGTCGTCTCCACGCACCCGCGTACGCTGAACCGGATCAACGCCGCGGGCGCCACCTTCCATCCGCTCGTCCGCCTCATGAAGCCGCTTGGTTTCCACGATTATGTGCGCCTTCAGAAATCGGCGAGGGCGGTGCTGTCGGATAGCGGAACGATCAACGAGGAATCCTCGATCCTCAACTTCCCGGCACTCAACCTTCGCGAGGCGCATGAGCGCCCCGAGGGCATGGAGGAGGCGGCCGTGATGATGGTAGGTCTCAACATAGAGCGCGTCGAGCAAGGGCTTGCGATTCTCGCCACGCAACCGCGCGGCACCCGGCGCGGGTTACGGCTTGTCGCGGACTATTCGATGCCCAATGTCTCGGCCAAGATCGTGCGAATCATCCACAGCTATACCGACTATGTTCGGCGTACGGTGTGGAAGGCATATTAGGGCGACCGATGCGCCTGCTCATCCTGAGCCAGTATTTTTGGCCGGAGAATTTCCGCGTCAACGACCTCGCGCACGAGCTGATCGCGCGCGGGCATGAAGTCATCGTGCTCACCGGGCAGCCCAACTACCCTGACGGGCATATATTTCCCGACTATCGCGCCGATCCGAAGCGGTTTGCCGAATTCGAGGGGGCGCCGGTCTTCCGGGTTCCCGTCGTGCCGCGCGGGCGCCGCAGCCTTCAGCTCATCGCCAACTATCTGAGCTTCGTCGTTTCCGGCTGGGCGTTCGGCCCGCGCAAGCTGCGTGGCCGCGAGTTCGACGCGATATTCGTTTTCCAGACCTCGCCGATCACGTCGGCATTGCCGGCGCTTTGGTTGCGCTGGCGGCGAGGCACCCCGGTTCTGATGTGGGTGCTGGATCTGTGGCCCGATACGCTTTCCGCGGTGGGCGTGGTCAAGTCCCCTCGTGCGCTGCGGGCGGTGGGGGCGCTGGTGCGCTTCATCTATCGTAGGTGCGATCGCATCCTCGTGCAGTCCAGGGCCTTTTTCGACAATGTCGAGCGCTATGCTGGCGGCACGGAGAAGGTCCGCTACTTCCCGGGTTGGGCGGAGGCGATGTTCGACGCGGACGGCGCAGCGGAGGCGCTGGCGCCCGAGCTCGATCCCTATGCGGACGACTTCAAGATCCTTTTCGCGGGCAATATCGGCCAGGCGCAGGATTTTCCGGCGATCATCGCAGCAGCGGACACGCTGCGCGATACGCCCGCATTGCGCTGGATCGTGGTGGGGGACGGACGCGCAGCGGAAGATGCGAAGGCCGATGTCGCCAGGCGCGGCCTCGAGGACAAAGTCGTCTTCCTCGGCCGCTTCCCGCTCGAACGCATGCCGTCCTTCTTCAATGGGGCCGACTGCCTGCTCGTGTCGCTTAAGAACGACCCGATCTGGAGCATGACCATTCCCGGCAAGGTCCAGAGCTATCTGGCCTCGGGGAGGCCTTTGCTGGGCATGCTGGATGGCGAGGGCGCTAATGTCATTCGCGAATCCGGTGCCGGCGTGGTCGGCCCGGCGAGCGATCCGGTAGCGTTGGCCGAGAATGTCCGTGCACTGATGCGCCTGAGCCCCGAAGAACGAAGGCATCAGGGAGAGAGCGGCCGCCGTTACTGCGCCCAGGAGTTCAATCGGACGGTCCTGGTCGATCGGCTGGAGCGCTGGATCGAGGCACTAGGCGAGGGGCGCCATGGGGTTCGCTGAATTCTCTCCCGCCTTTCTCGACGACCTTGTGGCGCGAGCGGAAGGCGCCCCCCGGCGCCGGCAGCATCATAATGTCCATTCGACCCTGGATGAGCCGGTCCAGAGACTGTTCAATGCCATTTGCGTCGACAGTTACATCCGGCCTCACCGGCATTGTGCCGATCCCAAGCGCGAATTGCTGATCGCCGTTAGGGGGCGGTTCGCGCTCGTTGCATTCGATGATGCGGGCCGCGTGTCGGATTGCGTTCCGTTTGGTACGAGCGCGCAGGATGGGGCTGGGGTCGAGCTCGACCCTGGCCAATGGCATACGGTGATTGCGCTTGCTGCCGGATCGATCCTGTTCGAAGTGAAGCAGGGTCCGTTCCAGCCCGCGGCCGCCAAGGAAGTCTCGTTCTGGTCGCCGGCGGAAGGGAGCGAAGCCGCGGTGCGCTATCACGATTTGCTGCGGGCTGAGGTGGTCAAGCGGTTCGAATGTCGAACTTACTCCGCCGATTCTCCGGCAGCGTCAGGCTCTTGCTTGTCTATGGAGGGCGGCTCCGATACGAGCCGCGCTTAAAGGTCGGAATGAGGCGGTTCGGTTTCGCGTAAACGCGGTGGAAAACGGCAGGGCCGGCTGAAGAGGGTAGATTGGTGGCACGGGTACTGCAAGCTAAGCATCATAATCGCTATGTGGCGTCGCGCATCTGGAACCGTATGCGGCTCCAGATGGGAGGCGCACTGGTGATCGGCGTTGTGCTGCCGATGGCCATTCTCGCGCTCTTCTATCCGAACCTTCTCCAGACATTGTCGGCGCAGCAGACCGCGCTGGGCGCGGCGGTTGCGGCCTTGGCCAGCGTGTATCTCGTCCGAAACATCTCACTCTATCCCGGTATCCACAGCGCCTTTTTCGTGTTTCCTTCCGTTCTCACTTGCTTCGGACTGACCTTCCTCATTTTCCTGCTGTTACGTCTCGACTATAGCCGCGCGGCCATGCTCGGCGCAGGGGGCGCCACGCTGATCTGGCTGTATGTCGTTCAACTGATGATCGAGCGGGCCCCGCCAGTGCGTGTCGGCATTGTGCCCTTCGGCAGCGTTGCCAAGCTCGCGGAGATCGCATCGCTGGAACTCGCCTGGCTGCACGAGCCCGTGCGCAGCGAGGGGCAGTACGACTTTCTCGTCGCAGACTTCCGGGCCGACTTGCCGAATGAATGGGAGGCGTTTCTTTCCGATTGCGCGCTGGAGGGCATGCCAGTCCTTCATGTGAAGCAATTGCAGGAATCGCTTACGGGTCAGGTCGAGATCGAGCATCTCTCCGAAAACAGCTTCGGTTCGCTTATACCGTTCGTGGGCTATCTGCGCTTGCGCCGGGTGATCGATTTCCTGTCGGCGGTTGTCGTCGGCCTGCTGCTGATGCCGTTCTTCGTGATCGTTGCTATACTCATCAAGCTGGACTCGCCAGGGCCTGTGCTCTTCCGGCAGGTCCGTGTCGGATATAGAGGGGAGCGCTTCCGCGTCGCGAAGTTCCGCACGATGGTAACGCGACCGGTGGAAGATGCGCGGGGCGATGCGATGACCAAGGACAACGATCCCCGCATCACGCGGCTCGGTCGGTTCATGCGCCGGACGCGGATCGACGAGCTTCCGCAGATTCTCAACATTCTGCGCGGCGAAATGAGCTGGATCGGCCCGCGGCCCGAAGCCCAGCAGCTTTCTACCTGGTATGAGAGCGAGCTGCCATTCTATCGATATCGCCACATCGTGCCGCCTGGCATTACCGGTTGGGCGCAGGTCAATCAGGGGCACGTCGTCGAGTTGAACCAGGTGATGAACAAGCTCCACTACGACTTTTACTACATCAAGAACTTTTCTCCGTGGCTGGATGCGTGGATCGTCGCGAAGACCCTGCACACCGTCGTGAGCGGTTTCGGATCCAGATAAAGGGAGGCGTCCGGGCTTCCCTTGCAGCTGCGGGCCTCTGGCGTTAGGCGCCGGTCTGCAGAACCCAGCGCTCTGTCCCCTGAAATCCCATGGCTGTCAGGCAGCCCGTGGCATAGGCGCCGGTATCGAGGCCGATCCGATGAGGGTGAATCTCGACCTCCGACGTGATCGTGTGTCCGTGCACGACGATCTTTTCGAATGGACCGAAGAATCCGAGGAATTCGTCGCGTATCCATCGCAGGTCCGATGACCGCTGTTGCGCGAGCGAGGTGCCGGGGCGAATCCCGGCATGGACGAAGACATAGTCGCCAAGGACGATCAGGTCTTCGAACCGCTGGAGGAACGCGCGGTGCGATGGCGGCACCCGCGTGCGCAGCAGCTCGAGCAGTTCGGAATAGTCGACAGCCCGATATTCTTCCTCGGATATGCCATAGCTAAGAATGGTTTCGCGTCCGCCGATTTTGCAGAAAAAGGCGAGCGCCTTCAGGTCGCCGCCCAGCGCCTTAAGGAAGACCTCTTCGTGATTACCCAGCAGGTACCGCGTGTTCCCGGACGCGGTTTCCAGTTGCAGCGCCCGCTCTACCACGCCCGCCGAATCGGGGCCGCGGTCGACCAGATCGCCAAGCAGGATGATCTGCAGAGCTTCGCTGCCGCCGCGCTTCACATGGTCCTGTGCGATCAGGCCTAGCAAGGTGTCGAACAGGTCGGCGCGACCATGGATGTCGCCCACCGCATAGATCCGCTTCCCGGGTGGGATGCTGCCTTGCGGTTCACGGGATACAGCTTTGCGTCGGAACAGTTGAGAAATCATAGGAAGCTTCAATGGAGCTTGTAAGCGAGAGATGCCTTTGGATCACCGTCATAGCGGTAACTCGGCGCCGTGTAACCTCTTGGGAAACAAGTTGCCCGTCAAGGCGATCGTGCATCGGGCCGTTGGGTGCTCGGCTTCACGTTGGCGCTCCGGGCGCGGGGGCGCATCTTTACCGAAGGGTTACCCAGACCAATCGAACGGCATCTACTGGGCACCAAGAAGGCTGGGCATAAAAAAGTGGCGGCCGTTAGGCCGCCACTTCGAAACTCTGCCTAGGCAGTCCGATACTACGGGCTGTCGGGCGTGTCGTCGCTGTCGGCGAGAACCACGGCGCCGCCGATGATGGCGACAGTGGCGAGAACGCCGATCAGAACGGCCGGAGCCAGATCGCTCTTCTTCTTGCTGGCGGTCGCGGTGCGAACACCCGACAGCGACAGCTTCGAAGCGCTCGTCGGAGCGGCCAGAACAGGAGCAGTTGCCATCGACGCGATAGCAGCAGCCGTAAGAAGCTTAGTGAACACTCTTTTTCTCCCTCTTTCGAGCTCTGGTGCTCTCGTCAGGCAGCCCTATGGCACAGGACTTGCGCTGCCGCAACACCTCAAACTTTGGCTACGGAGAGAAAGTTCTCGCCGTGACCCATTCGCAACACTTGGTTCGGTTTGTCCGAACTCCCGTTAGCACTCGGTCGACCCGAACCAAGTGGTTACGGAGCCGTCCTTAACGCGGTGCACCAATATCGCCAAGGGGGTTAATGAAGTCTCTCAGCCAAAATGGGCGTGTTTCGCGATGGTTAGAGGCGGTTTTTTGTGACGGTTTTGTTTAGATTGCACCGTTCCGGGCGAGTTGCGGCGCAAAAATCAGCAAGCGGCGCCCGAATCGCAATGCGGCCCCGGACGATTCGCACCTGCGCGCGCCGGTGCGGTTTGTTGATGGCGCCGGACAAGCGTAGGAGCAGGGCATGATGCTCGCATTTTCTCTGTTTCCCGGTCGCCGGCGCGGCGCAATGTCCGGTTTTATAGCGCTCGCTGCGCTCGTCGCCAGCCCCGCGCAGGCGGATGACACTTCTCTACTTGAGGCGGTGCGGTCGGCCGATATGCGCGTAGCCGGGATTGGCTGGCGGCTGGCGACCGCCAATGTACGCCTCTGTGACCGGATCGAGGCGGGGGTCGGCCTGCAGTTGCACACGCTCGACCAGTTCGACGCAGGCACGCGCGAATCGGCACGCGCGCATTTCCGCTTCGCCACACCGGTCGCGGTGGAAGGCCTGCTGCCGGACGGTCCCGCGGAGCGGGCCGGGCTGCACGCCGATGATTCGCTGGTGCGGCTCGGCACCGTCGATATCGCGGCATTGCCGGGAAAGCCGGGAAGCACCGACAAGCTGGTGGCGGCGCAGCTCGCCATCGCTGCGTTGCCTGCCGATGCGCCTATCGAAGTCGAGGCGATTCGGGCCGGTTCGCCGATTCGGGTCACGCTCGTGCCGGTGCCGGCCTGCAAGTCGCGCTTCGAGCTCGAGCTCGATGGCGGTTTTGGCGCCTCGGCGGACGGCACGATGGTGCAGATTGGCTCCGGCTTTCTGGACGACTATTCCGACGATCAGCTCGCTGCTGTCATCGCGCATGAGTTTTCGCACAACATCCTGCATCACCGCGACCGGCTGGAAGCGCGCGGGGTCGATTACGGGCTGCTCGCCGGATTTGGCGCCAATGTGCAGTATTTTCGCCAGACCGAGGTGCAGGCGGACCTGCTTTCGATCTACCTGCTCGCCAACGCCGATTATCCGATCCGCGCGACCGTCGCATTCTGGAAGCATTTCGGACCCAGCAAGGCGGGCGGCATCCTGCGCAGCCGCTCGCACCCTGCCTGGCGTGATCGAGTGGCGACGCTCGAGGCCGAAGCCGCCAAGATCGAGAAGCTGTCCAACCGCCCGCTGGTGCCGGCGCTGATCGCCGATCGCGGCAAGCCGCTGGACGGCGACTGGCAGTCGATCCTGGTCCGCCACTAAGGGCGGTGGATCAGCTCGCCA
The DNA here is from genome assembly GCF_013416555.1 of Sphingomonas sp. R-74633. Taxonomy (GTDB): domain Bacteria; phylum Pseudomonadota; class Alphaproteobacteria; order Sphingomonadales; family Sphingomonadaceae; genus Sphingomonas. Next base: position 143,148 of record NZ_JACCFG010000001.1, read on the forward strand.
GCCGGAGTGGCTCGCCGGCAGTGCCGCGCGGCTGATCGGGCCAGATGCCGCGGGTGTCATAGACCTGCTTGTCGGCACGCTCGTCGAGCGGGACGGACTTGAACACGTCGTGATCGACTAGCACCACGAAGATGCCGCAGCTCTCGATCGCGCTGTCGATGTCGATCAGCCCGGCGCGGGTGCCGTCAAAGGCTGCGGGCAGGGTGTCGGCATAGGGCTCGACGATCTGGATGCGCTCGCCAAAACGCTGCGCCAGCGCTTGCGCGACCTTGAGCGCGGGGCTCTCGCGGAAATCGTCGATATTCGCCTTGAAGGCGAGGCCCAGGCAGGCGACGCGGGCCGCCGGGTTGGCCTCGAGCATCGCGGTGGCGTGCCCGATGACATAATCGGTCTTGCCGTCATTCACTTCGCGGGCGGTGCGGATCAGCGGCGTCTGCTCGGGCGCGGCGCTGACCAGGAACCAGGGGTCGACCGCGATGCAGTGCCCGCCGACGCCGGGGCCCGGCGACAGGATGTTGACGCGCGGATGGCGGTTGGCGAGGCGGATCACTTCCCACACATCGACACCCATCTTCTCGGCGACAAGGCTCAGCTCGTTGGCGAAGGCGATGTTGACGTCGCGGAAGGCGTTTTCGGTGAGCTTGGTCATCTCCGCGGCCTTCGCCGTGGTGGTGACGCATGCGCCGCGCACGAATCGTCGGTAGAATTGCAGTGCCTTGCGGGCGCAGCGCGGGGTGATGCCGCCGATGACGCGGTCATTGTCGATCAGCTCGACCAGGATGCGGCCGGGCAGCACGCGCTCGGGGCAATAGGCGATGGCGACGTCGGCACTGCCGGTGCAATGGCCGGGGATCTTGAGGTCGGGGCGGAGCTGGGCGAGCAGCTCGGCAACCTTCTCAGTGGTGCCCACCGGCGAAGTGGATTCGAGGATCACCACGTCGCCCGCCTTCAGCGTGATCGCGACATTGGTCGCGGCCTTCAGGACATAGCCGATGTCGGGCGCGTGATTCTCGCCGAACGGAGTGGGAACGGCGATGACGAAGACGTCCGCCGGCTCGACATTGAGCGAGGCGCGCAGGCTGCCGCGCGCGACGACGCCGGAGACCAGGCCGTCCAGGTCGATCTCCTCGATATGCACCTTGCCCGAATTGACCGTGTCGACCACCGACTGGTGGACGTCGACGCCCAGCACTTTCGCGCCGGTGCGTGCGATCACCGCTGCTGTGGGAAGTCCGATATAGCCCAGGCCGAGAACACAGACCTTGAGCTCAGAATCCGAAACCATGTGCGACGATCCCCGCAATCCGCGTGAGGCCGGGCCGCAGCTATGCGGGCCATGCCGATTGGAATGCGATCATGCCCGAGGAGCGTTGAGATTTCGGAAACGCGAATTGGCGCGAAGGCAATCGACGATGTTCGAGCCCGCTTGCTAGAATCGGGAGAAAGTGAAAGCATTCCCGGATCATCACGAGCTTGATCGTAAATTATGACCTCCGTCGCTTCGCCCCGCGATCACGTGCCGAATGCTCATCCGAAAGGATTGGAGCGGCGCGAAGCGCTGTTTGCGGTTCCGCTTGTCCTGGCCAGCCTGGTTACGGCGGGCCTGGCCACGGCGCAGGCGCTGTACACCGATACCAATCTGATCAACTTCCTGCTCAACGTGCAGTATCTTGAGGCGCAGTATCACAGCTACGCGACTTCGGGAGTCGGGCTTCCGGCGAATCTGCTGACAGGCACCGGCACTGCCAGCGCGGCGACTGGAGGGCGTCAGGTAACCTTCACCGACGCCAATCTGGCAGCGTATGCGAAAGAGATCGCCGCCGACAAGTTGGGCCATGTCATGGCGTTGCGGGCGCAACTCGGAGGCTCTGCGATTGCGCAACCCGCCATCGATATTGGCGGCACCGGCGCCAACGCGTTTTCGGCGCTGGCGCGCCTCGCTGACAACGATAGCGGTGGCGTCTTCGATCCATACGCCTCCGAAAATAACTACCTGATCGGAGCCTTCATCATCGCGGACGTGAGCGTAACTGCCAGTCGCGGTATTCTTCAGTCGCTCGATGGTCGCGGTGCTGCCTTGGACGTGGCAGTCGGGATCATGACTGCCCAAGCCTATCACGCCGCCGCGATCCGCTCGATCCTGTACGCGCGTGGCATTATCACCTTTGCACTGATCGATGCCGCCGAGAAGTTTTCGGCGGCACGGGACAGCCTCGATGGCACGGCAGACGACGATCAGGGCATTGCCGTGATCAAGGGGCCGCCGGCCGAAAGCAACATCGCGCCCGTCGATACCTCGGGCCGTATCTTCTCGCGCCCGCCGACCCAGGCGCTCAACCTTCTCTACCTCAATGCTTCGGCGGTGTCCTCCGGCGGTTTCTTCCCTGCGGGTGTGAACGGCGGGTTCGTTCGCAGTGATGCGAACTAGCCGAAGGATTGTCAGCATGAGTGGCACAGAGATGCGCAATCGCCGGAACGTCCTGAAACTTGCAGGAGAAGCTTCGATACTGGTCGGAGGCGCGGTGCTGTCGGGCTGCAGCTCGCCGACTCCCACGCCGGCACCCAGTCCCACGCCAACGCCAACGCCAACGCCCACGCCCACTCCAACGCCGACGTCGAACTACAACACGACCGACTATATGAATTTCGCGCTGAACGTCGCCTATCTGGAGGCCCAGTTCTTCGCCTTTGCCAGCACTGGAACCGGGCTCGACGCGTCGCTGCTGACTGGTACCGGTGTCCCGGGATCGGTGACCGGTGGCGCCAAGGCGCCGAGCAGCGGCGTGCTCGACGGTCTCCTCGCCCAGCACGTTGTCGAACTCGCCAGCCACAGCCGGGCGCATGTCATGCTTCTGCGCCAGCTGATCCTCAACGGCAGGATCGCTCAGCCGCAGATCGATATTGGCAGCAGCGCAACCGGCGGCTTCACCACGATCGCGCGTGCGGCAGGTATCGTCGACGCGACTGGGAGCTTCAATCCCTATGAAACGACCGAGACGCTCCTGCTGGCGACGTTCATCCTGCTGGATGTCAGCGTCAGCATGTATCATGGGGTATATATCGCGAGGTTGGCGGCATCCGAAGGAGCCGGGATCGCCGGGGTGCTCGGCGCCAAGGCGTATCATGCCGGCATGATACGCACGACGCTTCAGCGCCTCGGGACGCCGTCGGCGGCATCGCCGCTGATCGACCAGTCCGAGGCGATCTCCAGCGCGCGCGACGGCTTGGATGGAGCTAGCGACCAGGATCAGGGGGGGCGCGCCGTGAACGGAGTTGGCAATCTCGTGCCAACCGGCGCCAATGGCCTTGCCTATGCGCGCGCGCCGGAGCAGGTGCTCAACATCTTGTTCGGCACGCGCTCCGCAACCGATCGCGGCGGGTTCTTTCCCAACGGCTTGAATGGCGCCATCAAGATGAGTGCGGCGAACTAGCCGCGAAAGCTGTTTTCGACGATCGTGGCGATCCGTTCCGAGGCGAAGCCGTCGCCGAACGGATTGTGGGCGCGGGCCATGGCCGAGTAGGCGGACGGCACGTCGAGGAGGGTTGAGATTTCGGAAACGATGCGTTCCGGGCTGGTGCCTACCAGCTTGGCGGTGCCCGCCGCGACGCCCTCGGGGCGCTCGGTCGTCTCGCGCATCACCAGCACCGGCTTGCCGAGCGCAGGGGCTTCTTCCTGCACGCCGCCCGAATCGCTGAGCACGATATGGCAAAGCTCGAGCGCGCGGATGAAGTGCGGATAGTCGAGCGGCTCGATGCGGGCGACGTTGGGCCGGTTCCCCAGCAGCTTGTCCATCGCCGCGACGACATTGGGATTGGGGTGCATCGGAAACAGGATCGCGGTATCGTCGCGGTCGGCGATGCGGCCGAGCGCGCGGGCGATATCCTCCATGCCGCCGCCGAAATTCTCGCGGCGATGCGTGGTGACGAGGACGATGCGCTTGCCGGCGAAGCGGGCAGCGATCGGATCGAGTCCGGCGGCGAGCCCGGGATCCGCTTCGATGCGAGCACGGGTGGCGAGCAGGGCGTCGATCACCGTGTTGCCGGTGACGTGGATCGTTTCCGGCGCGATATTCTCGCGGCGCAGCGCCTCGGCGGCGGTGTCGGTCGGCGCGAAATGCTGGTCGGCGATCGGCGCAACGATGCGGCGGTTCACTTCCTCGGGCCAGGGCTGGTAGATGTCGCCCGAGCGCAGCCCGGCCTCGACATGGCTGACCGGCACCTTGCGGTAATAGGCCGCAAGCGCGCCGACCATCGCGGTGGCGGTGTCGCCCTGGACGATCACCCGGTCGGGCTTCTCGTCATCCATCACCTTGCCCAGGCCGATGAGCAGGCGGGCGGTGAGCTGGTCGAGCGTCTGGCCCGGCTCCATCAGGTCGAGATCGACGTCCGGCGTGAGGCCGGCGATCGAGAGAACCTGGTCGAGCAGCCCGCGATGTTGCGCAGTGACGCAGGTGCGTACGTCGAGCCCGGGTACCGCGGCGAGCGCACGGACGACGGGGAACAGCTTGATCGCCTCCGGCCTGGTGCCGAAGATCAGAAGGATGCGCTTGCCAGTTGCGGTCATGCAGGCTCCTTACCCCGGTCCCCTCACCATGTGGTTACGACAGGGGACATAATTGCGAAACCAAAGGCGCGCCGCTATGGCCGCCCGATTGCATTGGAGAGGCGTTTACTCGATGACCATCAAGCCGCTGCGCAAGGCCGTGTTTCCCGTTGGCGGCCTGGGTACGCGCTTCCTGCCGGCCACCAAGGCGCTTCCCAAGGAGATGCTGCCGATCGTCGATCGGCCGCTGATCCAGTACGCCGTGGACGAGGCGCTGGAGGCGGGGATCGAGCAGATGATCTTCGTCACCGGCCGCGGCAAGAGCGCGATCGAGGACCATTTCGACATCGCCTATGAGCTCGAGACGACGATGTCCGCCCGCGGCAAGTCGCTCGAGGTCCTCGACGCAACGCGCCTCAAGCCTGGCGCAGTCGCCTATGTCCGCCAGCAGGAGCCGATGGGCCTGGGCCATGCCGTGTGGTGCGCCCGCGACATCGTGGGCGACGAGCCCTTCGCGGTGCTGCTCGCCGATGACTTCATGCTCGGCAAGCCTGGTTGCCTGAAGCAGATGGTCGACGCCTATAACAAGGTGGGCGGTAACCTGATCTGCGCCGAGATCGTTCCCGACGACCAGACCCACCGCTACGGCATCATCACGCCGGGCGCGCGCGACGGGTCGCTGACCGAAGTGAAGGGGCTGGTCGAGAAGCCGGCCCCGGGCACCGCGCCGTCCAACCTGTCGGTGATCGGCCGCTATATCCTGCAGCCCGAAGTGATGCGGGTGCTCGAGAAGCAGGGGAAGGGCGCCGGCGGCGAAATCCAGCTGACCGACGCCATGGCCCAGATGATCGGCGGCCAGCGCTTCCACGGCGTGACCTTCGAGGGCACGCGCTATGATTGCGGCGACAAGGCCGGCTTCATCCAGGCGAACATCGCCGTGGCGCTGGAACGCGAGGACATCGCCCCGGCGATCCGCGAATTCATGACGAGCCGCTGCCCCGGCTGAGCCGCCGAAAGTCACGAAAGTCACGACACTCACGCGCGCGCGGGGCATCCTCCGCGATGCGCGAAGCGTGTTATTCCCGATTTCAAAGAACGGCCGGGAGTGATCCCGGCCGCTCGACTCAATCAGACGAAATCCTACATTTCAAGCTCAGGCCGGCTGCTCGACCTGATCGAGCCAGGCGCCATAGCCTTCGGCCTCCATCTGCGCCCGCGGGACGAAGCGCAGCGACGCGGAGTTGATGCAGTAGCGCAGCCCGCCGCGATCGCGCGGGCCATCGTCGAAGACATGCCCCAGATGGCTGTCGCCATTGGCGGAGCGGACTTCGGTGCGGGTCATGCCGTGGCTGGTGTCGCGCAACTCGGTCACATTGGCGATCGGCCGGGTGAAGCTGGGCCAGCCGCAGCCGGATTCATATTTGTCGGTCGAGGCGAACAGCGGCTCGCCGGAGACGATATCGACATAAATGCCCGCCTCCTTGTTGTTCAGATATTTGCCGGTGCCGGGGCGCTCGGTGCCGCTCTGTTGGGTGACGCGGAACTCTTCAGGCGAGAGCGCGGCGATGGCTTCGGGGGTCTTGCGATATTCGGTCATGCGAATCTCCGTTTCGCCTCGATATGTGGGGATGCGGAGGGGGCGCTTCCAAGAGGCGGCGCGGAGAAGCTAGTCGCCCCGCGTGACGGGCCTTGCGCGAAGCTGGACCTCAAGGCTGCGAAGCATCACAGCCCATACGATCTTGCGGATCGTCTCGATCCTCGCAGCGACCATGGTGCTGTCGTCCGACAGCACGGCATAGCGTTCGGGCAAGGCAAGCGTGGCCTGCTTGAAATAGTCCATATCGGGCTGCGGCGGACCAAACACGCCATCGGCCGCGCCCAACCCCGCGATATGCAACGCCACGCAATTGTCCATCCGCTGCCAATCCGGCTTGGCTTGCGTCTCGGCGATGCAGGTTCGCGCCTCCGTGGCGGCCGCTGCGCCGTCGCGGGCGGAAAGCGCGAGAAGGTTCTTGGCCGTGGTCGCGGTGCCGGCCTCATCCACCGGCGGCGGCGCTGTGTCGACTACCGGGCCGGACGGCGCCGCCGCATAAGCACGCGGCGTATCGAGCCCGAGAAAACGGCGGGCATTGGTGCGCATGCGTGAGATCGATGGATCGGTGACGATCCCATAGGCGGCGCGCTGCACCGGCGCGGGGAGGGCGATGTCGCTGTCGACGGCGAGGAACGCCACGCAGCCCATCAGTGCAGCGGTTATCCCCGCCAGGGCGAAGATGCGTAAGCGCCGGCCGCGCCGTCGTGGTGCCGGCACCGGCCGCGGAGGGCTGGGCGCAGGCCTGGCCCAGGGATGGCGCGGGGGCGTCGGCATGACCGCCACGCTGCGGTCATAGGCCCTGCGTGCCTCGGGTGTCATGAGCAGTTTGAAAGCGGCATTGATCCTGGCGGCAGTTTCCGCGGCGTCGGCAGCGGCGCTCGAATCGGGATGATGTTTGCGGATCAGCGCCTTCCAGGCGGCGCGGATCACGACATCGTCCGCCTTGCGGCTGAGGCCGAGAACCTCATAGGGATCGATGTCGCCCGGGCCCGGCATGACGCAGTGTCTATCAGCGGGGCCGGGGCCGCGAAAGAGCGCTGCGCTCAGGCGCGGACGATATTGTCCGATATGACGCCGGCGCGGGCGCAGGCGTTGCGGGTGTCGACGATCAGCTTCGCCGACGCCGCGAGGCCGGCATAGTCGACCGCGTCGTGATCAGTGGCGATCAGCACCGCGTCGTACTTGGCGACCTCCGTCTCGTCCCACGCCACGCCGTTGCGGAAGTTGAGCGTCGGATGCTCGCGGGTATTGTCGATCTGGGCGACGTGCGGATCGTGGAAATCGGCGATGGCGCCGCGCGCCTCGATCATCTCCATCAGGCGGAGCGACGGGCTTTCGCGGATGTCCTCGACATTCTTCTTGTAGGCGACGCCCATCACCAGGATGCGCGCCCCGCGCAGGCCGCGGCCGAAGCGGGCGTCCATCGTGTCGGCGAGGACCCGGACGACATGCTGCGGCATGTCCGCGTTGATCTGGCCGGCCAGCTCGATGAACTTGGTGTGCTGGTTATATTCGCGCGCCTTCCAGGTGAGGTAGAAGGGGTCGATCGGGATGCAGTGCCCGCCCAGGCCCGGGCCCGGATAGAAGGGCATGAAGCCGAACGGCTTGGACTTGGCCGCATCGATCACTTCCCACACGTCGATGTCCATCGCAGTGAAGATGAGCTTGAGCTCGTTGACCAGCGCGATGTTGACGGCGCGGAACACATTCTCGGTGATCTTCACCGCTTCGGCGGTGGCGGCCGATGAGACCTGGATCGCCTGGGGCACGATATGGCGATAGAGCGCGAGCGCCAGGTCTGCCGAGACGGTGTCGTCGGCGCCGACGACCTTGGGGATCTTGGTGGTCGAGAAGGTCGGGTTGCCGGGGTCTTCGCGCTCGGGCGAATAGGCGAGGAAGAAGTCCTTGCCGGCGATCAGCCCCTCGGCCTCGAGGATCGGCTGCATCACTTCCTTCGTCGTGCCCGGATAGGTGGTCGATTCGAGGATGATCAGCTGGCCGCGGCGCAGCGTCTTGGCGATCGCGCGGGTCGTGCTCTCGACATATTTCAGGTCGGGCTCGAGATGGCGGGTGAGCGGGGTGGGGACGCAGATCAGCACCACATCGGCCTCGCCCAGCCGGCCGAGATCGGCGGTGGCGCGCAGCTTCTCGTTCTCGACCAGCGGTGCGATGCGCGCGGCATCGATATGCTTGATGTAGCTCTCACCGGCTTCGAGCGCGTCGATCTTGGCCTGATCAACGTCGAAGGCGAGGACCGGGCAACCGGCTTCGCCAAAGGCAACTGCGAGAGGCAGGCCGACATAGCCCATGCCGACCAGGCCGATGATCGCCGTGCCGCCCTCGATCCGTGCCTGAAGCTTGAGGCCGTGGGCGGGCCATTCGATGCTCATAGAAACCCCATTACCGGTGAAACACGCTCTCGCGCGTCATGCCGGATCAGGGGTTTCAGTTTCGATAATGCGCCAGATACCAATCGATGAAGGCGGGCACGCCGGCGCTGGGCGGGGTGGTGGGCGCATAGCCGGTGAGCGCCTTGAGCAGCGCGGAGCTGGCCTCGGTGGCGGGCACGTCGCCTTGCTGCATCGGCAGGAAGTTCTTGATCGCTTCCTTGCCGAGCGCACGCTCGATCTCGCCGATATAGTCCATCAGTTGGGTCTGCTGGCCGGCGCCGATATTGACGACGCGGAAGGGCGCGACGGGGGAGAGGCTGTCGCCTTCCACCGGCGTGTCACCGGGGACCGCGTCGGTCAGGCGGACGATCGATTCGGCGAGGTCCTCCACATAGGTGAAGTCGCGGACCATGTTGCCGTTGTTGTAGACGTCGATCGGCTCGCCCGCGAGCGTCGCCTTGGTGAACTTGAACAGCGCCATGTCCGGCCGGCCCCAGGGGCCATAGACCGTGAAGAAGCGGAAGAAGGTCATCGGCGTCTTGAAGAGATGCGCGTAGCTGTGGCCCATCAGCTCGGTCGCGCCCTTGGTGGCGGCGTAGAAGCTCAAGGGCGTGGCGGTGCGCTGCGTCTCGGTGAATGGCATGTCCGTATTGGCGCCGTAGACCGAGCTGGTCGAGGCGGCGAGCAGGTGCCCGGTCTTGTGGCGGCGGGCCAGCTCGAGCACATTGAAGGTGCCGATCAGGTTGGCCGCGACATAGGATTCCGGGCTGTCGATCGAGTGGCGCACGCCGGCCTGCGCGGCGAGGTGGATCACTATGTCGGGCTGGAATTCAGCCCATTCTGCACCAAAGGCCTCCATGTCGTCGATCGAAACGCGGGCGACGCGGAAGTTCGGATGGTTCGACAGTATGTCGTTGCGCGCTTCCTTGAGTGCCACGTCGTAGTAGGCGCTGAAATTGTCCACGCCGAGCACGGTGGCGCCGCGCTGGATCAGCTTGCTGGCGGTGTGGAAGCCGATGAAGCCGGCGGAGCCGGTGACAAGGACGCGCTTGGTCATAGCGCGGGCGATACGGATGTACGGCTTTCAAGTCCACCATGGCTCGGCGGGGCTTCCCGGCGCGGAAGCGAGTAGCGTTCAGCATAGAGGCGGACCCGAATCGGGTAGATAAAGTCAATTCATGTCATTGCGAAGTCACGGGAAAAAGGTAGGGTGTTTGTCACGGCGGCGTCTTCGGCTCGCGAAGAATGGTGGGGATGCGATGCTCGGATATCTACGAACGCTAGCAATCCTGGCAATCCCGGCGGTTGCACTATGCGCCGACAACATCGCTCGGTCTGCCGATGCTCCGACGATGACGATCGAATCGGGCAACGGGCAGACGGTGGATCAGAATCGTGATATCGGGCTTCCGTTCCGGGTCAGGCTTACCAATGCAGCAGGTCAGCCCGACCAGAATGTCGGTGTCACTTTCACTGCAACGCGCAACAACGGCCTCAATGCCCCCGAACTGGTCGCGACGAGCACGGCAGGGACGGCAACCTGGGTGCCAGGCGCGTTCCGCAATCCGGGCGCCTATACGATTACCGCATCGGCAGCGGGCTACAATTCGGTGAGCTTCACGGTGACGGTGAACGACACGCCGAACGATTATGACGGGAACTATTACTGCACGACCTATCAGGGCCGTGATTCAACCCCTGGCGAGTCGCCGTCGATCGGGTCGCACGAGTTCACGATCTTGAACAATGCGCTCGTAGCGCGCGACCCGCTACTCTATCATGACTTTACCGGGACCTATGATCCCGCTGCGCACACGGTCGTTGGCTATATCGGGAGCGGGCTCTACGGCGTCGCGTTCAATCGGAGCCCGATCGTCATCGATGAAGAGGGGACGGCGCGGCTGACCGGCAGTTTTACGATTGCCCAGCAGGATGGCGGACTTCAGCCCCGACCGCGCGACTGGCGCTGCACCCGTCGGTGACTGGGCGATGCTCGCCTCGACCCATAAGAATACAAGGTGCCTCAATGTCTCGTGCCGCTGGTTTCGCTTTCGGTTTGATTGCCCTGACATTGGTTGCCGGTTGCGGCAGCGGCAGCGGCAGCGGCAGCTCCACGCCCGCGCCTACGCCTACGCCTACGCCAACTCCCACCCCGACGCCGACTCCCACGCCAACTTCCTCGAGTGGGTCGATTCGCGTCGAATCCGGCGATGCGCAAAGCGTCGATCAAGGCAACATGCTTGCGCGGCCGCTACAGGTACGGCTCACCACCGCGGACGGTGCCATTGCGTCGAATGTGTTGGTGACGTTCACCGGGTTTCGGAATGCAGGGCTGAACATGCCCGACCAAGTACGTACAGACGCGTCGGGGATCGCCACCTGGATGCCTGGCTATTTCAGTCGGCCCGGCATTTTCGCGATCACGGTGTCTGCCAGGGAATATGGTACGGTAAAGTTCAAGGTCGCCGTTGCCGATACTTCAAATCCGTATGATGGCTATTATCATTGCCGTACGGTAAGTACCATATATCCGGATTACTTCAAGATTGCGATCAAGAGCAGTCAAGTTGCTACGATGACTGATGTTCCCGTGCTGTACAGCACTCCTCTAACGATGGTGACTGCAAGCCTGATGCCAGGGACGGACGTCCTGCGCTTCACGCTCGGCAACTCGACGGGAACGATGGAAGGCAGCGCGCACATCATCATCGATTCGCAAGGCACGGCGCGGCCCTTCGGCTATTATGTGATGCATCGGAACAGCAACGGGGCACTTATGGATGCTGGATCCTGGGCCTGCCTGCGCGACTGACGCGACTTCAGGCTAGGGCGTTGCCGGCCCGGCGCAGGCCGGGCAGCCGGGATCCTTGGGGAGCGTGAGCGTGCGGAAGCGGAAGGCGAGCGCATCGACGAGGAGGAGCTTGCCTGCCGGGTCCTCGCCAAAAGGCGCGATTGCGCGAATGGCTTCCAGGGCGGCGAGGCTGCCCATCACGCCGGTGAGTGCGCCGAGCACGCCCTGTTCGGCGCAACTGATGCCGGGGCGCTCGGGGTCATGGCCGACGAAGCAGTGATAGCAGGGCTTTTCCGCCTCCCAGCCGCGGAACACGCCGAGCTGGCCTTCGAACTCGGAGACGGCGGCGGAGACCAGGGGGATGCGGTGGCGCTGGCACGCGTCGGCGACGAGCAGGCGGGTGGCGAAATTGTCGCAGCCGTCGAGGATCACATTCGGCTGGAACTGCGCGATCAGCGCGTCGGCACTGCGGGCATCGATCCGCTGCTCGAATCCGGTGAAGGTCACTTCGGGGTTTAGCGCGGTGACGCGGGCGCAAGCGGCCTCGACCTTGGGCCGGCCAACATCGCCGGTGGCGTAGAGCGTCTGGCGCTGGAGGTTGGAGAGCGAGACCTGGTCGTCATCGACCCCGCCGAGCGTGCCGATCCCGGCGGCCGCGAGATATTCGATCGCAGGCGAGCCGATCCCGCCCGCGCCGATCACCAGCACCCGCGCGGCCTTGAGCCGCATCTGCCCGCCGCCGCCAATCTCGCGCAGCACGATGTGGCGGGCGTAGCGCTCCAGCTCCGCGTCGGAGAGGGTCATTGCGTCCAGGTGAAGGTGAGCGTGGTGCGATACCATTGCTCGGTCGCTCCCGGGCGCGGGAGCAGGTTACCGCGCGCCAGGCCGGGGACGAGAGCCGCGGCATATTGCTCGACCGAGGGGCAGTTGATCGCGCGGGGGACCGAGGTGCGGACATTGCCGCTCTCGTCGATCAGCACCGCGACGGCGACGGCGATCTCGCCGGGCCTGGGCGTCGCGCATTTGCGCAGGCGCACTTCGCGCTTCACGAAGCTCTGCATGTCCGGCGTGACGATCGGCGGCGCGCGCCACGGCAGAGGGGCCAGCGCGTCCCAGTCGATCGGCGCCGTCTGCAGCGCCGCGGCAAGGAGGAGGAGGCTGCTCATCTGCCTGTCGAGCCGAAGCCTCCGCTGCCGCGCGCGGTATCGTCGAGCGATGCCACTTCCTCGAGATCGGCATGCTGGACCGGCGCGGGCACCAGCTGCGCGATACGGTCGCCGCGGGCGATCGGGAAGGGAGTGTCGCCGAGATTGGCGAGGATCACCTTCACTTCGCCGCGATAGTCGCTGTCGATCGTGCCGGGGGTGTTGAGGCAGGTGATGCCGTGCTTGAGCGCAAGGCCCGAGCGCGGGCGGACCTGGACTTCATAGCCGAGCGGGATCGCCATCGCGAAGCCGGTCGCCACCGCATGGCGCGCGCCGGGGGCGAGCACCAGGTCTTCTGCCGCGACCACGTCCATGCCGGCGGCGCCTTCGGTCGCATAAGCGGGGAGGGGCAGGCCCTCACCGTGCGGCAGGCGCTGAAGGGCAATGCGGATCGGTGCGAGCATCAAGATTTTCCTGGCAGGGCGGCGGCAAGGCGCTGGAGCGCGGAGATCACTTCGGGATCGCCGAGCAGCTCATGGTCCTTGCCGGGGATGATACGGAAATCGGTGGCGATGCCGCGCAGCGACAGCGCCTCGGCATAGAGGCGCGAGAAGCGCAGCGGCGTGGTCTTGTCGTCGGCACCGACCAGCACCGCAGCACGCAGCGAGGGCAACATGCCGCCGACCAGCTTCACCGGATCGAGGCTGGTGACCGGTGCGTCCCAGAGCGGGGTCGGCGAGACGGTCTTCATGTGCTTGCGCCATTCGGGCAGCGCACAGGGGCAGGAGACGAGGACGACACCGTCGACCAAGCCGGGATAGGTCGATGCCAGGTCCGCCGCGATCGCGGCGCCGCCCGAATGGCCGACGAGCACGGTGCGCGCCTGGCCATAGCGGTGCTGGAGGTGGCGGATCGTCTCGGCGACGGTGGCAATGCGGTCGGCGGTGTAATTGTCGCCGGTAGTCTGGCCGCGCTCGCCGGGCGAGCGATGGCCCTGCGGGTCCTCATAGCCGGGGCGGAGCAGCGCGACGGCGATGCTCTGCGGCACGGCGTCGGAGGCGGCTCGGGCAAAGGCGTAGTGATAGTCGGGCTTGGCGAAGGGCGCGTCGCCGTGAAGCACGACGATCAGCGTGCGGACCTGCTTGGCAGGCGTGTTGCCGAAGCTCTGGGTATAAAGTCCGGGGGCGGGCGCGGGGCTTCCCGGGCCGGTCGCCGGCGTGCAGGCAGCAAGGGCGCCGCTGAGCACTAGCAATGCGAGGCTAGAGCGCATCGGCGATACGTGCAGCGAGCCGGCGGGCGACTTCGTCCTTGGGCAGGCGTTCCCAGCTTTCGACACCATCTGCGGTGACGATATGAACGGCATTGGCTTCACCGCCCATCACATCGCCCGAAACATCGTTGGCGACAATCCAGTCTGCGCCCTTGCGAGTCCTTTTCGCGGTGGCGTGATCGATGACGTGCTCGGTTTCTGCCGCAAAGCCGATAACGAGTCCCGGCCGGCGCGGGCTGGCCGCGAGCATGGCGAGGATGTCGGGGTTTTCGGAAAGCGTGAGCGAGGGGGGCGTGCCGGCCTGCTTCTTGAGCTTCTGGTCGGCCCGTTCGGCATGCCAGTCGCCGACCGCGGCGACCATCACCGCGGCATCGGCGGGGAGTGCCTGGGCGACGGCATTGGCCATGTCCTGCGCGGTCTCGACATCGATGCGGGTGACGCCCGGGGGCGTGGCGAGCGTGACGGGGCCGGAGACCAGCGTGACCTTTGCCCCGAGGGCCGCGAGCGCGCCGGCGATCGCATAGCCCTGCTTCCCCGAGGAGCGGTTGGCGATGTAGCGGACGGGGTCGATCGGCTCATGGGTTGGGCCGGCGGTGACGAGGATGTGCTTGCCGGTGAGCTTGCCGGTGGCATCACCGGTCCCGCTGCCGAAATGGCGCTGGATCGCGGCGAGGATCGCCTCGGGCTCGGGCAGGCGGCCGGGACCGTATTCGCCGCAGGCCATCGGGCCTTCATCGGGCTCGAGCACCGTCACCCCGTCGCCGCGCAACGTGGCGACGTTGCGGCGGGTGGCGGCGTGCTGCCACATCCGCACATTCATCGCCGGAGCGGCGAGCACGGGCTTGTCGGTGGCGAGCAGCAGCGTGGTGGCGAGATCGTCGGCGATGCCGGCGGCCATCTTGGCCATCAGATCGGCGGTGGCGGGCGCGACAACGACCAGGTCCGCTTCACGGCTCAATTGGATATGGCCCATCTCGGCCTCGTCCTTGAGGTCGAAGAGATTGGTGTAGACCTGGTTCTCGCTGAGCGCCGCGAGCGTCATCGGCGTGACGAAATGCTGGCCGCCGGCGGTGAGCACGCACTTCACTTCGATCCCGGCCTTGCGGCACAGGCGGATCAACTCGCACGCCTTGTACGCCGCTATGCCGCCGCCGACGATCAGGAGGATCTTGTTCATGCGTGCCAGGCTCCACGGCGCACGCGCCACGCGGTCAGCGCGCCGATCATGCTCGCGATGTAGAGATAGAGGGCCGGGAGCAGGTAGCTCCAGATTGTGATCTCCCACCGCTCGAATGGCTCTACCGCCATAAATCCCTCAAACAGCAGGGCGATCGGAGTGGCCGCAGCGATCCCGAGCAGTAGCCAGACGTGGAGCGGCCTGGGGCCACGGCGCTCGGCAAAGCGAGCCAGAAGTACGAAGCACAGCGCGACAGCGGAGGCGATGGTCGCGGTGAGCATCGCGAACGGCAGGATGCCCGGGGACCAGTCCGCGAAGTCGAGGCCCTGCTCGGAGCTCAGGCCCCGCCACGCCTCTATCACGAGGGATAGCGTCGTACCGATCGCAAAGGGCACGAACGCGCCTACAATCCACGCCCGCGCCCAGCTGCCGCTGCGATTTAAAGCTGCGTCGCTCACCGCACCACCTTTGTCACGGTGATCCTACGCCTGTCGAGCGCCTGGCGGAACAGGTCGCGCAGGGCATCGGGCGCGAAGGCGAGGCCGATCAGCGAGAGCGGGGCGACCATCAATGCCCAGTAGAAGGTGTCGGGGCGGGCGAAGAGCGCGATGACGAGGCCGAAGGCAGCGAGCGTGCCGGCGACGCGGGCGGCGGCCTGGTCCTTCCAGCTGATCCAGCCGAACAAGGCGAGGGTGAAGAGCAGCACGCCGAGCGCCAGTGGGAAGAGCTGGAGCGCGGTCGACAGCACCATCGCCTTGGCGAAGAAGCCATAACCGCCCAG
This sequence comes from Sphingomonas sp. R-74633, assembly GCF_013416555.1. Taxonomy (GTDB): domain Bacteria; phylum Pseudomonadota; class Alphaproteobacteria; order Sphingomonadales; family Sphingomonadaceae; genus Sphingomonas. Next base: position 158,839 of record NZ_JACCFG010000001.1, read on the forward strand.
GCCCGCCCAGCCGGGCGAGGTGGGATCGGCGGCGCTGGTGACCTGGTTTACGGCGTAGAAGTGGAAGCCGAGCGCTACAGCAAGGCAGGCGAGTGCTGCGCCCCAGCCGATCGCCTCGCGCTTCTGGCCCTCGAGCCAGGCGGCGGCGAACATGACGATGGCGAACAGCGCGGCGGTCTCGCGGATCAGCATGGCGAGCAGTGCGATGCCGACTGCCTCGATCCAGCGACCCGGTTTGCGGATGCCGAGCGCGAGCGCGACGAGCAGCCCCGCCCAGATCTCGTGAAAGGCCCAGAGATCGGGCTGGACGAACGCCATCAGTCCGCCGGCGAGCAAAGTGAGGCCGATCGCGACGGGCGGCCAGCGCGTCATGCCAGAACGCAGCTTCATGCCCCAGACGGCGAAGACCGCGGCGACGAGCGCATAGAGCAGGCCAAGCGTCACCGGCTTGGGCAGGTGCGCCTCGACCATTGCGAGGCCGGGCAGGCGGAAGCAGATGAACGGGCGCAGTGGATAATTGCCGGCGCGAAGGGCGTCCGCCGCGACTTCGTAGTAGCCGCCGCCGTGCGCGACGCCGGCGACGATATTCTCGTAGAGCACGACGTCGCTTTGATCATCGGCGCGCTTGGCGGGGTCGCCGCTCACCGGGGGCGGCCCGAGTGCGACCAGCGCAGTCAGCGAGAGCAGCAGGAACAGGCTGAGAATGCCGAGCGCGATCCGGGCGCGGCCACGGCCGAGCGCGGCGAAGCGCGTCGGCTCGGCCAGCCACCGGAACGCGGGCGCCTTCACGAGAGCAGATACATCATGATCGCGGCACCGACGGCACCGGAGAATACGGCCACCAACGCATAGCGCCAGCCGCCGACCACGCGGATCCGCTCGATCTCCTTGAGCGGTGGCGAGGGCGGCGCGCCGCCCGGCCCGGGAAAGCGCAGCTCGATGTTGCGGATCAGATCGGGCAGGCGGGCGAGGGTACGGATGTCCTCAACGATGCGATCGGCGATCTTGGCCTCGGGGCCCAGCTCGGTGCGGATCCATTCGCGGACGAACGGCGCCGAGACGTCCCACAGGTTGATGTCGGGATCGAGCGTCCGCGCGACACCCTCGACCATCACCATCGTCTTCTGGAGAAGCAGGAGGTGCGGCTGGGTCTGCATGTCGAAGTCGCGGGTGATCGAGAACAGGCCGTCGAGCATCGCGCCCATCGACATGTCCTTGACCGCCAGCCCGCGCATCGGCTCGCCGACGGCGCGCAGGGCGGTGGCGAACTCGGCGACATTATGGTGGGGGGGCACATAGCCCGCCTCGAAATGGATCTCGGCGACGCGCTTGTAATTGCCGGTGATCAGCCCGTAGAGGATCTCGGCGAGCCAGACGCGGGCGCGGCGGTCGATCCGCCCCATGATACCGAAGTCGATCGCGGCGATGCGGCCGTCGGGGAGCGCGAAGAGGTTCCCCTGGTGCATGTCGGCGTGGAAGAAGCCCTCGGCGATCGCCTGGCGGAGGAAGGCCTTGATCAGCCGGCTGGCGAGGACGGTCGTGTCGTGCCCGGCAGCGACCAGCCGGTCGACATGCGACAGCTTGATGCCGTCGATCCATTCGAGGACGAGCACCTTGCCGGTGGTGCGCTGCCAGTCGATCTGCGGGACCATGAAATCGGGCTCGGCCTGCATGCCTTCGGCCAGCTCCGAAGCGGACGCGGCCTCGCGGCGCAGATCGAGCTCGCGCGCAGTCCAGCGCTTGAAGGTCTCGATGACGAGACGCGGGCGCAGGCGCGACGCCTCGCCACCCATGCTCTCGACCTGGGCGGCGGCCCATTCATAGGTGTCGATCGCGCGCGCGAACTCGGTCTCGATGCCGGGGCGCAGCACCTTCACCGCGACCTGGCGGCCGTCGGTGGTGATTGCGCGGTGGACCTGCGCGATCGAGGCGGCGCCGACGGGGTGCTCGTCGAACTCGGCGAAATAGGTCTCGAGCGGGCGGCCGTACGAGGCTTCGATCCGCTGGCGGATTACCGAAAAGGGCAAAGGCGGCAGCGCGTCCTGCAGGCGGAGCAGATCATGCGCCGCCTCGTCGCCGACCAGATCGGGGCGAGTGGCGAGCGTCTGGCCGAGCTTGATCGCGGCGGGGCCGATCGCCTGAAAGGCATCGGCGTAGCGCGGCACCTTGGGCACGCGCGCGCCGAAGCGGGCGAGGCGGGCGACGCGGCGCACGGGCTTGGGCGTGTGCGGATCCTGCTCGATGCCGCGAAGCGCGCCATGGCGCGCGAGGATGCGCCCCCATTTGAGCAGGCGCCAGAGATGGACGGCGGGTGCGGTCACGTGCGCTTAGATCTTCCAGCCCGAATGGATCGCGACCAGCCCGCCGAGCAGCGGCTCGACCTTGGTCTGGGTAAAGCCGGCCTCGCGGATCATGCGCTCGAACTCGGGCATCGGCGGGAAGCGGCGGATCGATTCGATCAGGTAGCGATAGCTCTCCGCATCGCCCGCGAGCATCTGGCCGAGCTTGGGGACGAGCTTGTGCGAATAGGCATCGTAGACTTCGGCGAAACCCGGCCACTGGGTCGTGGAGAATTCGAGCACGAACAGGCGCCCTCCGCGCTTCAATACGCGGTGTGCTTCGCGCAGCGCCTTGGGGATGTCGGTCACATTCCGGATGCCGAACGCGATCGTATAGGCGTCGAAGAACTTGTCGGGCCATTGCAGCGTCTCGGCATTGGCCTCGCTCCACACCAGCCCGTCGATCCCGCGCTCGGCGGCACGCTCGACGCCGACGGCGAGCATCTCGGGGTTGATGTCGGCCACCGTGATCGCGGCGCCCGAAGGCGCCATGCGGAAGGCGATGTCGCCGGTGCCGCCGGCCATGTCGAGGATATGCTCGCCGGCGCGCGGCTTCACGCGGCGGACGAACTTGTCCTTCCACAGGCGGTGGAGGCCGCCCGACATGGCATCGTTCATCAGGTCATATTTGGCCGCGACGCTGGAGAAGACCTCGCCGACGCGGCGGGTCTTTTCCTCGGGGGCCACATCCTCGTAGCCGAAGGAGACGGTGTCGGTCATGTCAGGGGCTCTAGCGGGCGTTTCTCGACGAAGGAAGGGCTGCTGGGCTAGGGAGCGTACATGCCTGAACTACCCGAAGTAGAGACCACTGTCCGCGGGCTGGAGCCCGTCCTCAAGGGCGAGGCGATCACGCGCGTGACGCTTCACCGCCCCGACCTGCGCCGGCCCTTCCCGGAAGGGCTGGGCCAGCGGCTGACCGGGGCGACCGTCACCGGACTCGGGCGGCGGGCCAAATATGGGCTGATCGAGACGAATCGGGGGGATACGCTCGTCTTCCATCTCGGCATGTCGGGGCGCTGGCGGATCGATCCCGAGGAGATCGGCAAGCACGACCATATGGTGCTGGATACCCAGCACCACCGGCTGGCGCTCAACGATCCGCGGCGATTCGGCTCAGTCGATCTGGTGCCGACTGACGCGTTGGCCGCCTGGCCGCCCTTTGCGGCGCTGGGACCGGAGCCGTTGGGTCCGGACTTCAATGCGGCGCATCTTGCGCGCGTGTTCAAGGGACGGGTGGCGCCGGTGAAGGCGCTGTTGCTCGATCAGCGAACGGTGGCGGGGCTCGGCAATATCTATGTGTGCGAGGCGCTCTACATCGCCCGCATCGCGCCGACCCGGGAGGCCGGGACGATCACCAAGCCGCGGCTGGACAAGCTGGTCACTGCGATTCGCGAGGTGCTGGAGAGCGCGATCCGCGCCGGCGGCTCGACGATTCGCGATTATGCCCGGCCCGACGGCGAGCTCGGCTATTTCGCCAAGGAGTGGCGGGTATACGGTAGGGAAGGCGAGCCCTGCGGCTGCGGAGGGTTGGTCGAGCGGCGGGTCGATTCGGGGCGGTCCACTTTCTGGTGCCCTGCCTGCCAGAAATAGGAGGGGGACATGCTGCTGACTGCTCTTGCGTTGCTCGCGGCCGGTACGGCGGACTGCCGGCATATCGGCGGGTCGCTCCGGGCTGCCCAGTTCGACCGGGCGGTACTGCGACCAGGCGACGAGACTGCGATCGAATTCGTGTATCGCGACGGGCCGGACGGCGAAAAGGCGATCCCCCAGCGCTGTATCACCAGCTTGCGGGTGAAGGGCCCGGCGCGACTGCGCGGGGCGCAGCGTTTGCAGGTCAGGCCCGATGCCAAGGCGGGCGAGGAGATCATCCTTTCAATGCGCGTGGGCGGCCTGCCTTATAGCCGCGCGGTGAAGGTCACCGGGCGGGAACAGCAAGTTCTCACTGGAAGCTGGCATCTGATCGAATCGCAGAATTGCCGGGCAAGGATGCCTTCCGAAATCCGCTTCTTCGACAATGGCGGATACGACTTCACCTTCCCGGAGGCGATGGTGGAGACGATGACGAGCGGCAGTGGCAGCTACACCTGGGACCAGGCTACCGGTGCCCTCTCGCTGGGAGGGGAATGGCGGGGCACTGCGCGATTCGAGAACAAGCGGCTCGTGATGGAAGGGGTTTTCTTCGACTCCCGGTGGGTGCCGATGCCAGGCGAGCCCATCCCACCACCGTGCCGTATCGTTCTTGGTTGACCCGAATCGCTGTGGGCGTTAAGGGGCCCGTCTTTCCGGGCGTGGAGGCTTGTTCCCCGCGCCCTAAACATTTCGAGCTAGGAACGACACGGCATGGCGAATACGCCGCAAGCGAAGAAGCGTATCCGGCGCAATGCGCGCCGTGCGGAGATCAACGGCACCCGCGTGAGCCGTATCCGCACCTTCGTGAAGAAGGTCGAGTCGGCCCTTGAGGCCGGCGACAAGGCTGCGGCTGCTGCCGCGCTCGCCGCTGCGCAGCCGGAAATGGCGCGCGGCGTGTCGAAGGGCGTGCTTCACAAGAACACGGCCTCGCGCAAGTTCGCACGTCTGAACAAGCGCGTCGAAGCGCTGGCATAATCGTAACTTTTCCGTAACAAACGCCCCGCGGGACCTGGTTCCGCGGGGTTTTTGTCGTGTCCGACAGATGCTTGCGGAACGAATCGTGGTTACCATCTTGGAACCCTGAGAAACGCGCGAGTCGCACTGTCTTTGGTCTGCAACAATTCGCAGAAACCAAGGTTTTCAGCGGGTTGTAGAAGCGTCCCCACGCATTTCCGTGGGTTATGGCGAGTCAACAAAACTATTTCAGAATCTTTACATGGGACCCCCTTGCTCGACTCGATTGGGGCTCCCTAAAACAGACCTCCCAGGCGAGATTCTTGCTCGGGTATCCGGGGGGTAACCTCACTCGGGTGTAATGGCCTACTGCACCATGACCGGGGATGTCCGGTGCCGGTGGGCTTCATGTCGGATCGAATTGGCGCGCGGGATGCAGACAGCTTCCCGCGAAGGAGGGGTGCGTCACGGTGACTCAGGTGCAGGCCTTGGAGCGGGATGGGATGGAAGCTTTGGTTGCAAAGGCATGGACGCATGTGCGCGCGAATCTGCGCCGCTCGGCGGGCCAGCGCCTGTTCGACCAATGGCTGAAGCCGGTCGTCCTGATCGCGGGCAGCGACGCTGAGATCGTGCGTCTTGGCCTGCCGTCGGCGTTTATGACCCAGTGGGTCAAGAATCACTATGCCGAGCGGCTGCTGCTCGAATTCCGCGGCCAGATCCCGGCCGTGCGCAGCGTTTCGATCGAGACGGTGGCCGAAGAGCCCAAGCGCGTGCTGAGCGCGGCGCCGGTGAGCGCCGATTCGGCTCCGGTGGCGGCTTCGGCCTCGCCGGCCGAGCGTCCGCAGTTCGACCAGCGCTTCACCTTCGACCGTTTCGTGATCGACGCAACCAACCGCGTCGCCTGCAACGCCGCCAAGGCGATGGCCGAGCCGGGTGCGCCCCGCTTCAGCCCACTTTATCTTCACGCCGGCACGGGCCAGGGCAAGACGCACCTGATGCACGCGATCGGCCACGCGTTCCTGGAAGCGAATCCGGAAGCGACCGCGATCTATGTGACCGCCGAGCGCTTCATGTTCGAGTTCGTCCAGGCGCTGCGCAACAAGGACACGCACGCGTTCAAGGCGCGGCTGCGTTCGGTCGACCTGCTGATGATCGACGATCTTCAGTTCATCGGCGGCAAGGACGGTACGCAGCAGGAGTTCTTCCACACCGTCAATGAGTTCATGTCCTCGGGCAAGAAGCTGGTGATCGCGGCGGACCGCGCGCCCCAGGCGCTTGAAGGCTTCGAGCCGCGTCTCGTCGGTCGCCTGGCCTCTGGGCTGGTGGCGGACATCAAGCCGGCTGAACTCGAGCTGCGCCGCGCGATCGTCGGCCGCAAGCTGCTCGAGATGCCGGCAGTGACGATGCCGCACGAAGTGATGGACCTGCTCGCGGCGCGGATCACCACCAATGTCCGCGAGCTCGAAGGCGCGCTCAACCGCCTGGTCGCCTATGCCCAGCTCAACGGCGAGACGATCACGATCGACTTCGCCACCAACGTGCTCGGCGAAGTGCTGCGCTCGGCCCAGCGCCGGATCACGATCGACGAGATCCAGCGCGCAGTGTCATCGCACTTCGAAGTCAAGCAGATCGACCTGATCTCGGAGCGCCGCGCCGTGGCAATCGCCCGGCCGCGCCAGATCGCGATGTACCTCGCCAAGCGCCTGACCACGCGCTCGCTGCCGGAGATCGGCCGCAAGTTCGGCAACCGCGATCACTCGACCGTGATCCATGCGGTGAAGCGGATCGAGGAACTGCGCGGCAAGGACGTGGAGATCGACACCGCAGTACGTACGCTGATGCGTACGCTGGAGGGCTAAAGGGCAAGCTTTAGGGCTATGTTCCCTCCCGTCCCCCGGGAGGGCAGGGTGGAGGAGCTGAGAGCGGGGCAACGCAGATCGGTCACGCCTCCACCCTGATACGTCCCGCAAGGGACGTGCGGAGAGGCCGGGGGGCAAGCCCCGGCCTTTTCTGTTTATGACTAGACATAATCAGCCCGCTCAGGGCACCAGCTTGAAATAATAGCTGTAGTTGCGCGCCGCACCGCTGACGATGACGTTGTTGATCGTTACGTCGTAAGTGGTGTTCGCCGTGAGGCCGGCCACGCTCCACTGCAGATTATTGGGCAGGCCGAAGCCGTCATTGTCGAACGAGATGTTCGACACGGTGAGCGCCGCACCGCCGCGCACCCGCACACTGATCGTCGCACCCGAGAAGTTGACCGAGCTGTTCGTGCCGAAGTTCGACGTCTTGTTGGCGATGACGCCGAATGAGAGCAGCGCGCCATTGTCATAATAGCGCGCCGGATAGTCCTGGAAGGGATAGGCGACATAATCGGGCAGCGGACCGGCGGTGTTCTGGCTGCTGTTGATCACCTTGATCGAGGCGCCATCGGCACGGTTGCTGGTCTGCCAGACGCCGGCAACGCGGCCATAGGCGATCGTCGAGAGGAACGGATAGAGCAGCCAGCGGCGATGGCCGATATTGTTCGCCGTGACGTTGTTGGTGTCGGTAAGCCAGCCGATCATGATGTCGGCATCCTGCGAATAGCGCAGCCCGCCGGTGCCCAGATAGATGTTGCTCTGCCCCGCGGCCGTGGCACCGGCGCTGGTGTAGCAGTTCCAGCTGGTCGGCGGATTATGGCTGAGCGCGCCATTGGCGGCCATCATCAGCGCGGATTGCTGGACGGCGGGCTCGTCCGCCGCAGCATAGGTGACCGGCGGCAGATTGTGATGCGCGCGAATGTCGTTGAGCGTCGCCAGCACGCGCGCGCCGACCTCGGGCTTGAGCGTGCCGGCGTTGCAGGCGCCGATATTGGGCGGAGCGCTGTAGAGCAGCGCCGCGCCGGTCAGGAAGTCGGTGCCGGTGGCGGGCTCGGTGCTGACCGGCGTCGGCGTGGGCGACACCGTGGGCGTTGGCGTCGGGGTTGAGCCGGGGGCGGGAGTCGGGGTGGGCGTGACGACCGTCCCGCCACCGCCGCCGGAACCACCTCCGCCACCGCTACAGGCTGCAACTGCGCTCCCGAGGAGCAGCACGGGTATCAGGCTACGCATGGGCACTCTCCGCCCACAGAAACCCGGCGGTACCCATAAGGGTTCCCCGGCGAAACTGGTCAACAACCCGTAACGGTTGCGGCCTTCGCCGGGGAAGAAGCGGGGATCAGACCTGCAGGCCGACCGCTTTTTGGGCCGCGAGCAGCGTCGGCGCGGCGAGCGTGTTGGCGCGCTCCGCACCCCTGGCGAGCTGTGCGCCCACCGCCGCGCGGTCGTTCAGTAGCTGGTTAAGCCGCTCCCGAACCGGCGAGAGCACCGAGACGGCGAGGTCGGCGAGCGCCGGCTTGAAGGCACCGAAGCCTTGGCCGGCGAACTCGGCGACCACCGATTGCGGATCGCGGTCCGAGAGCGCGGCGAAGATCGTCACGAGGTTCTTCGCCTCGGGGCGCTCGGCCAGCGCGTCGAACGAGTCGGGCAGGGGCTCGGGATCGGTCTTCGCCTTTTTGAACTTCTGCGCGATCGTGTCGTCATCGTCGGACAGGTTGATGCGCGACAGGTCCGAGGGATCGGACTTCGACATCTTTGCGCTGCCATCGCGCAGGCTCATGATCCGCGGCGCGGCCTTGGAGATGAAGGGCTCGGGCAGCGGGAACAGCTCGACTTCATAATCTGTGTTGAACTTGGCCGCGATGTCGCGGGCGAGCTCGAGATGCTGTTTCTGGTCCTCGCCGACCGGCACATGCGTGGCCTTGTAGACGAGCACGTCGGCTGCCTGGAGCACCGGATAGGTGAACAGGCCGACAGACGCTCCTTCACGATTTTTGCCCGCCTTGTCCTTCCACTGGGTCATGCGGTTGAGCCAGCCCATGCGGGCGGTGCCGTTGAGGATCCAGCACAGCTCGGCATGCGCGGGCACGCGCGCCTGGTTGAACAGGACCGCGCGATCGTCGATGCCCGACGCCATCAGCGTCGCGGCCATCTCGATCGTCGAATTGGCAAGCTCCTGCGGCGAGATATTGCCCGTCAGCGCATGGAGATCGGCGAGGAAGAACAGGCATTCCCCCTGGTCCTGCATCGCCACCCAGTTCTTGATCGCCCCCAGATAGTTGCCGAGGTGAAGATTGCCGGTGGTCTGAATGCCGGAAACGACGCGCATGCTATTCCTTCCACGCCCGGGCTGACCGTTCGGCCTTTGGACGGGCCGCGGGTCCGAGACGGCGGGGACGCGGCCGCACAGCGGTGTCAGGGACAAAAGGGCTCTAGCGGGCCGGAAGCGGGGAGGGAAGCGCCGCGAATTGACCGATCGCGGCACCGTCGGCATGCTGGGTGGAGGGGGAATGATGGCGACAGATTTTGCGAAGACGATGGCGCGGCTGCCGGACGAGGCGCTCTTCGATATCGCGCATCCGGATATCGGCGAAGACTATGCGCCCGAGGCGATCGCCGCGGCGCGGGCCGAGATCGGCAGGCGCGGCATCTCGGAGGAGGAAGGCCGCCAGATCCGCTACGATATCTTCCAGGAGCGCGAAGAGCGCCTGCCTCCGGCCGAGGAGCCGCTGAGCAAGGCCGGCCGCATCGCGAGCATGGCGTTCTCGATATGCCTCGGGCCGATGCTCTTCGTCATCCTGATGCTCTTCTTCCTGGGCTATCGGGAAAAGGCACTCAACACGGCCGCGTACATGGCGATCGGCCTCATGGGGTATTTCTGCCTGGGGATCGCGGCGCTCACATTGGTTTGGCTGTTGAGCTGAGTCGGCTCAGCCCGCCGCGCGCCGCCGCACCAGCGCCTTCAGGTCGGACAGGCGGAAGGCGCGCGTGATGAAGCAGGCGACGACATAGATCGCTACGCCTGCGCCGACGAGCGCGACCAGCGCGACATAGCGCTGCCACAGAAAGCCATCGAGCCAGGGATCGAGCAACCGGTCGAACCCGAAGATCGCGGCACCCATCAGCCCTGCCGCCAGCGCGAGGCGGGGGAGGCGGCGCTTGAGCTGCGCATCGGGAATGAAATGGCCGCGCTTGCGCAGCGCCGCGTAGAGCAGCCAGACGTTGACGGTCGAGGACAAAGCCGTCGCCAGCGGCGGGCCGATATGGCCGATCGCCGGGATCAGCGCGAGATTGGCCGCGATGTTCACCGCTACCGAGATCATCGCGAAGCGCACCGGCGTGCGCGTGTCCTGCCGGGCATAGAAGCCAGGGGTCAGCACCTTGACCAGCACATAGGACGGCAGGCCGATCGAGAAGCCGGCGAGCGCCCAGGCGCATTTCACCGTGTCGTCGGCAGTGAAATGGCCATATTGGAACAGCCCGCGCACGATCGGCTCGGCGGCGACGATCAGTGCGACCATCGAGGGCAAAGTGAGGAACAGCGCGAGCTCCATGCCGCGATTCTGCGTCTCCATCGCCTCGGCGTCCTTGCCGGCGGTGAGCAGGCGCGAGATGGTCGGGAGCAGGATCGTGCCGAGGCCGATGCCAATCATCCCAAGCGGCAGCTGGTTGAGGCGATCGGCATAATAGATGAACGAGATCGAGCCTTCACCGAGCAGATAGCCGGAGAGCGCGGTGGAGATGACGAGGTTGAGCTGCACCGCGCCGGCGCCGAGCGCGGCGGGCAGGAGCAGCTTCATCAGCTTGCGTACCTCCGGATCGAGCCGCGGCAGGCGCGGACGCAGCGAGACGCCGGCGGCGCGGCAGGCGAACCACAGCCAGAGCAATTGCGCGACGCCGCCCAGCGGCACCGAGATCGCCTGGGCGCGGGCGGTTTGCTCCGGCGTGCCGTGGAAGACGAACAGCGCCGTCACCATCGCGATGTTGAGCAGGATCGGCGCCGCGGCGTTGACCCAGAATTTGTCGAGCGAATTGAGGATGCCGCCCAGCAACGAGGCGAGGCAGATCAGCATCAGATAGGGGATGGTGATCCGGCTGAGCTCGACCGCGAAGGCGAACTGGTCGTGCGTTGGCGCCTGCTTGTGAAAGCCGCCCGAGAGGATCGCCGTGAGTGGCCAGGCAGCGGCGAGCATCACCAGCGTCATCGCGACGAGGAAGGTGAAGAGCACGGCAAGCGTGCGCTCGGCAAAGTCGAAAGCCGGCCCGCGTTCGCCATCGCTCCCGGCGAGCTTCTGGTTGAACAGCGGGATGAACGCCGACGAAAAGGCGCCCTCTGCGAAGAAGGCGCGGAACATATTGGGGAGGCGGAAGGCGACGAGAAACGCATCCGACGCGAAGTTCGCGCCGACATAGCGGGCCTGCAGCGAATCGCGCACCAGCGCGAGGATGCGGCTGGCGAGCGTGAGCCCGCCAACCGAGCCGAGGCTGCGGGCGAGCTTCATCGCCTTCCCCCCTTAAATATGGATCAGGCTTCGCCCGCCATGTCGCCGGTCAGACCCGACTGGTTCATCTCGCGCTGCTGCAGGTAGATGCCGCCGAAATCGATCGGCTCGAGCATCAGCGGCGGGAAGCCGCCGTCACGCACGGCATCGGCCAGCACGCGGCGGGCGAACGGGAAGAGCAGGCGGGGAGCCTCGCCGAGCAGGAAGCCGTCAAGCGCTTCACCCTCGGGGATGTTGCGGATGCCGAACAGGCCGGCGTAGGACAGATCGACGATGAACGCGGTCTGCGCCTCGGCATTGGCGCGCACTTCGATCTTGAGCACGACTTCGAACACGTCGTCGGCGACCTTGCCCGAGCCGATGTTGAACTGCACGTCGATCGCCGGGGCGGTCGGGTTCTGGTAGATCGCCGGTGCGTTGGGGTTCTCGAACGAGAAGTCCTTCACATATTGCGACAGCAGGCCAACGGCGGGCGCGGTGTCTTCGCCATTCGCTGCGGGCTCGCCGAATTCGGCGATCGTGTCGTTCTCGGCCATTTCAAGCTACCTCTTTTCGGAAAGTTTCACGCTGTTGAAGCGTTGGGTCGGCTGCGCGCCTAGCAGGCGGGCGGCTGTGTTTCAATTACCCCCGATTGTGGCGATTTGAAACGCGGGCCGCTTAGGCCTATGTTAACCGGCGAAGCGTTTGGAGGCGTAGTGTACACGATAATCCTGTTCGCCATGGTGGCCGGTTTCCTGGCTCTCCGTCTTTATGCCGTGCTCGGTAAGCGCACCGGCCATGAACAGGCATTGCCCAAGCCCAGCGAGGAGCGCGTGCCGCTGCCGCCGCTGCCGCGCACGATCGATCAGGTGCCCGAAGTGCGCGAACCCGGCGGGCGCGCGATCGAGAGCGGCGCCGAGACCGGCCTGAAGGCCGTGATCGCCGCGGATTCGAGCTTCGACGTCGCCCAGTTCATCGAGGGCGCCAAGAGCGCCTACAAGATGATCCTCGAAGCCTTTTGGAAGGGCGACGAAGAGACGCTCGGCTGGCTGGTGGAGGACGATGTCCGCGCCGGCTTCGCCCAGGCGATCGCCGACCGCAAGGCCGCCGGCCATGTGCTGGAGAACCGCCTGGTCGTGATCGAGCGCGCCATGATCTCGGAGGCCGTGGTGGAGGGCAAGAATGCCCGCATCACCGTGCGCTTCGATGCCGATATCGCCGCGGTGACGCGCGACAGCGAAGGCAATGTGATCGGCGGCTCGCTGAGCGACGCGGTCGAGACCCACGACATCTGGACCTTCGCGCGGAAGCTCCGCAGCGACGATCCCAATTGGAAGCTCGTCGAAACCGACGAAGCCTAAGGGGCCTGTACATGCGAATCTGGGGGGGAGTCGCGCTCGCTGCGCTGTTGAGCGCGTGTTCGGGCGGCGTGGTGCCGCATGGCGTCGATACCAGCTATACGCCGCCGGCGCGCGAAGTGCCGAGGACCGTGCCCCGCGAGACGCGGAACGTGGCGGAGCCGCATTCCAACCCTGCCGCGCGCCAGCCGATTCCGGCAACGCCGCTCCCCGCGCTGCCGGCGGCGGCCGCGCCTGCCGGTACCGCTAATTCGAAGGCAGCCGGGCTGATCCCGGGACCTGATTTCGACACGCTGCCGTTGAGTGACGATGCTGCGGCACGCGCGCTGGTTGCCTTCCGGCTGAGCTGCCCCTCGCTGGTGCGCCGCACCGACACGAGCGGGCTCACTCAGGGTGCTGACTGGCAGCCGGCGTGCGATGCTGCGAAGACCTGGTCGACTAGCGATGCGCATGCGTTTTTCGGGCGCTGGTTCGAGACGGTGCAGGTCGCCGACGGCAAGGCGCAGGCAACCGGCTATTACGAGCCCGAGATCGCCGGATCGCGCCACAAGCGTTCCGGCTATGAAGTGCCGGTCTATGCCAAGCCCGACGACATCATCGAAGTCGATCTCGGCCAGTTCTCCACCGACCTGAAGGGCAAGAAGATCCGCGGGCGCGTCGCCGGCAAGATGTTCGTCCCGTATTTCGATCGCAAGGACATCGACCAAGGCGCTCTGAACGGGCGCGGGCTTGAGATCGCCTATGCGGCCGATCCGGTCGAGCTGTTCTTCCTCCAGATCCAGGGCTCGGGGCGTCTTCGCGGACCGGACGGGCAGGTGATGCGCATAGGCTTCGCGGGCCAGAATGGCCGCGAATATGTCGGCATCGGCGCGCTGATGCGCGATCGCGGGCTGCTCCAGCCCGGCAAGGCATCGATGCAGGGCATCATGGAATATCTGCGCACCCACCCCGAAGAGGGGCAGGCGATCATGTGGGAGAATAAGAGCTATGTGTTCTTCCAGGAACTGAAGGGCGCGGGGCCGAACGGCTCGCTCGGGCTCCCGGTGACGGGCCAGGTGAGCGCCGCGGTCGATCCCAAGTTCATTCCGCTGGGCGCGCCGGTGTTCCTCTCGATGGACCGCGCGGAGGCCAATGGCCTGTGGATCGCACAGGATACCGGCGGGGCGATCAAGGGCGCCAACCGAGTCGATACCTTCTGGGGCGCGGGCGACGATGCGCGCGCGATCGCAGGCGGCATGAATTCGCGCGGCACTGCCTGGCTGCTGCTGCCGGTCGGCACGCTCAGCAAGCTCGGCGGCGCGCCCATCGCCGGCGTTCGCCAGCGGTGAGACGGCTCGCGCCCGAGGAAGCGGCGCTGTGGAAACGGGTGGTCGCCAGCGTCACGCCGATCAAGGCGCGGCCGGTGAAGTCCGTCGAGGCCCTTGAAAAGGCAGCGCCGGTCGCGCCTGCGCCCGTTCTGGCCAAGCCCAAGCCCAAGGGTCGTGTTCCGGCGCCGCGCCCCGTAGCGCCGCCGCTCGCGCCGGCGCGCGGCCAAGCCGCCAACACGCTCGACGGCTCCTGGGATCGCCGCCTGTCGCGCGGGCTGGTCGCGCCGGAATCGACCGTCGACCTGCACGGGCACAGCCTCTCCTCCGCCTATGACCGGCTCGATTTCGGGCTGGAGGCGGCGATAGCGCGCGGTGACCGGGTGCTGCTGCTCGTCACCGGCAAGGCACCGCGACCGGAATCGGAGCGACCGCATGCCCGCGGCGCGATCCGCGCGGCAGTGGGCGACTGGCTCGGCGCATCGCGCTTCTCCGATCGTATCGCTGCCGTAAGGAGCGCGCATTCGCGCCACGGCGGGGCTGGTGCGCTCTACATCGTGCTGCGGCGGCCCCGAGAAAAATCTTAACTTCTCTCTGCGAATGATCCTGGGTCGTCGCCGGTCTTCTGCCGGCATGTGAGTGATTCCGGGGGGAAGAACGAGCGCAGTGGAAGGGTTTTCGCTCAAGAGCCGTGCAATCGCCTTTGCGATGTGCGCCGGAGCCGTGGCGTTCATCCTGGCGCTGGCTGCAGCCTCGACTCCCGAGATGATCACCGTCGAGAGCGCCGGGCGCGCTCTGATTGCCGCGATTGTCTGCGGCGCGATGTGCTGGGCCTCGGCCGAGCGCACCATCGCCTCCACCGCCGAATCGCTCGACGCCGCCATCGAGCGCCTGCAGGGCGCCGCCAATGGTGATCTGCAGAGCGGCATCCCACCCCAGGTGGGCGAATCGGTGCCGCAGCTTGCCCGTGCCATGGATGGGCTGTTCAGCCAGCTCCACGCCAATCTGGAGAGCGTCCAGCGGCTGGCGATGTTCGATCCGGTCACGTCGCTGCCCAACCGCACCAATTTCCGCCGCGCCGCCGAACGCATGCTCGCCGAGCTGCCGCCGACGACGACCTCGGTGCTCTATTTCATCGATCTCGACCGCTTCAAGCACGTCAACGACACGATGGGCCACGCTACCGGCGACGCGCTGCTCGGCATGGTCGCCAATCGCCTTCGGGCTGTGGCGGACCGCTTCGCCGCCGAGGCCGATGCCCGGCCACCGCTGATCGGGCGTCTCGCCGGTGACGAGTTCACGATGTTCTTCCCGGTGCTGCGCAATGTCCGCGACGCCGAGCGGATCGGCCGCGGCATCCTTTATGCGCTGTCCGAGCCGTTCGACCTGGCCGACCAGGAAGTGTCGATCGGCGCCTCGATCGGCATTGCGCTGCGCCCCGAGCACGGCACGACGCTGCACGACCTGATGCGTGCCGCTGACGCCGCCATGTACCACGCCAAGGCGATGGGCCGCGGCCGCGCCGAGCATTTCACCGAGATCCTCGCCGCCGAGATCGCCGACCGGGCACGCCTCGAAAGCGATCTCCGCGAAGCCGTCGACAAGGACCAGTTCACCCTCGTCTACCAGCCCCAGGTCTCCGCCGCCGACGGCCGCATCGTCGCCGCCGAGGCACTGCTGCGCTGGCGCCACCCCGATGGGCTCAAGATGCCCGGCACCTTCATCCAGCGCGCCGAGGAGACCGGCCTGATCGTCGAGATCGGCGAATGGGTCGTCGAGAGCGTCGCCGAGACCATCTCGCGCTGGGGCCGCCTCGGCATCCAGCAGCGGCTCGCCGTCAACATCAGTCCGCGCCAGCTCGACCATGCCGGCTTCTTCCGGATGCTCCGCGAGGCGATGCTAGCGGCCAATGCCCCGGCGCATCTGCTCGAGCTCGAGATCACCGAGACGCTGGCGATGCACTGTTCGAGCGAAGTGCTCGACGCCATCGCCCTGCTCCGCGCCGACGGTGCCACCGTCGCCATCGACGATTTCGGCACCGGCTATTCCAACATCGGTCGTCTGCGCACGCTGCCCATCGACCGCATCAAGCTCGACCGCCATCTGATCGAGCATGTCGCCGACAGCGCCGAGGCCCGGACCATCGCCCAGGCGGTGATCGGGCTGATCCACGGGCTGGGCTGCGAAGCCGTTGCCGAGGGGATCGAGAGCGAGGACCAGGCCACCGTGCTGCGCGTCATTGGCTGCGACATCCTGCAGGGCTACGCCGTCGCCACGCCGATGGAAGAAGAAGCCTTCCTCGAATGGGCCCGCGGCGTCGCGCCGCAGCAGCGGATCGCAGGTTAAGCGAGCGCTCGCTTCAATATCTCCTCATAGACATTGGTGAGTGCGACGAGATCGGGGAGGGCAACGGCCTCGTCGAGCTTGTGCATCGTGGCGTTGAGCAGGCCGAACTCGACCACCGGGCAGAGCTTCGAGAGGAAGCGTGCGTCGGAGGTGCCGCCGGTGGTGGACAGTTCGGGCACCACGCCCAGCTTCGCCTCGATGGCCCCTGAAATCAGCGCCGAGAGTGCGCCGGGCTCGGTGAGGAACGCCTCGCCATAGACCCGGCCCTTGACCACGCCGCGGGGGGCGTGGCGCTGCACGATTTCCTCGATCCGGGCGATCAGGTCCGGGCCATATTGCTGGTCGTTGAAGCGGATGCTGATCCGCGCCTTGGCCTCGCCGGGGATGACATTGGTCGCCGGATTGCCGACGGTGAGGTCGATGATCTCGATGTTCGAGGGTTGGAACCAGTCATTGCCGGCATCCAACTCGATGGCGTCGATCTCGGCGAGCGCCCGGACCAGGCGGGGAATGGGGTTATCCGCCAAATGCGGATAGGCGACATGGCCCTGCTTGCCGGGCACGACGATGTCGATGACCGTTGAGCCGCGACGGCCGATCTTGATCATGTCACCGAGTCGGTGCTGCGAGGTCGGCTCGCCGACCAGGCACATGTCGGGCAGCAGGCCGCGCTCGGCCATCCGCTCGATGAGGCGGGGCGTGCCGAAGGTGGCGGGGCCTTCTTCGTCGCCGGTGATGATCAGGCTGGTCACGCCGCCCTGAACCCGGGACGCGGCTTCGACGAATGCGGCGATGGCGCCCTTCATGTCGACTGCGCCGCGGCCATAGAGCAGGTCGCCGCGGACTTCCGGCTCGAAAGCGCCGCTGGTCCAGCCGGCACCCGGCGGCACCACGTCGAGATGGCCGGCAAAGGCAAAGTGGGGGCCGCTGGTGCCGCGCACCGCCAGCAAATTCTCGACCGGCCCGTCGGGTGCCTCGCCCTCGACAAAGCGCTCGACCTTGAAGCCGAGGGGGAGGAGCGCCGCCTCCA
This sequence comes from Sphingomonas sp. R-74633, assembly GCF_013416555.1. Lineage (GTDB taxonomy): Bacteria > Pseudomonadota > Alphaproteobacteria > Sphingomonadales > Sphingomonadaceae > Sphingomonas. The sequence continues at coordinate 176,139 of NZ_JACCFG010000001.1, forward strand.
GCACGTCGAACACGCTGCCCCGGGCTGGCGTGACGCTCTCGGCGGCGATCAGGGCCTTGGTCAGTTCGATGGCGTCGGGCAAGATAGTCTCCGGCATTGGTTGGAGGTGGCATTGCCCAAGCTCGATCTCGATACAATCCCGCAGACCAATGCGACCGGCTATCCGGCCGAATATGCCGGGCCGGTGCAGGGGCGCTGGTATCGCCGGCTGGCCCCGGCCAGCGGGATCACCGACATCGGTTTCAGCCATGTCACGCTCGAGCCCGGCGCCTGGTCCGCCCAGCGGCATTGGCATGAAGGCGAGGACGAGTTCGTCGTCATGCTCGCCGGCGAGGCGGTGCTGGTCGACGATGGCGGCGAGACGATGATGCGGCCCGGCGACGTCGCGGCCTTTCCAAAGGGGGACGGCAACGGCCATGTGCTGCAGAACCGGAGCGATGCGTCGTGCGTGTACATTGCCGTGGGCCGGCCCTCGGCCAGCGACTGCCATTATCCCGACATCGACATGTTCCTGCCTGCCGGACAGGGGTTTCGGCGGAAGGATGGATCGTCCTTTTCCTGATCCGTCATCCCCGCGACGGCGGGGATTCAGGGTAACAAGCCGAATCGCCTTTGGCTCTGGATCCCCGCCTTCGCGGGGATGACGAACGGAAAGGGCAGGGTTTGCCCTCATAAAATCAGCGCCTTCATCTTGGCGTAGCGGGCTTGGCGGTCGGTCCAGCCGTTGGGGTCCTTGGTCGAGGTCGGGCTGCCGCGGTTGATGCCGTTGGATACGGCTTTGAGATTGTCCTTGTCCGCCCAGTCGTTGAGCGCGCAATTGTCCCAATAGGCGCAGAAGGCGAGCAGGCCGAGCGACCAGGCCTCGAGCAGTTCGGGGTTATTCTCGAAATCGATGCCGAGCTTGCGGCCATAGAGGCGGTAATTGGCGCGGCCGGTGAGCTGGCCGGGGCCGCGGCCGAGATAGCGCAGGCCATCGCCGGGTTGATCATTGCCCAGCGCGGCGTTCATCTCATATTTCTTCTGCGCCGCCGTCGGCCCCCAGATTTCGCGGTTATATTTGAAGCCGCCGCTCTCATGCGCGCACTGCGCCATGAAATGGGCGAGGCGCAGGCCGTTATCGAGGATGCCATAGGTGCGCAGATGGACATTGGCGGCGAGCCCGAGCTCGGGGGCAATCGCCGCCGACGCTCCGGCCTTGGCGCACAGGGCGGCAAGCGTATCGCGCCCCAGCCCGCCATCCGCCGTCACGCCGAGGCGCTGCTGAAGCTTCTTCACGTCTAGCATGCACTTTCTCCCGGGTTGAGGTTTGCGACCCGGTGGAAGTGTATTTTGGAAAACCTGCGCGCGACTGCACGGTCGCGCAAGCCGATCAGACCGGATCGGCTTCGAATTGCTGGATCACCCAATCCTCTTCCTGCGCGCCGGCGATCCAGTCCTGCATGAAGGGATGCTGGAGCACGGCGTTCATATAGGCCGGGGCAAAGCGGGCCACGGGCAGCGAATAGGTGACGAAGCGCGTCACCACCGGAGCGAACATGATGTCCACCGCGCCGAATTCGCCGAACAGGAACTGGCCCTCGCCGCCATAGCGGGCACGCGCCTGCGCCCAGAGCTCCATGATCCGGGCGATCTCCTGGAGCACATCGGCATCGGGGGTCTTGGGCGGATAGACCTGGCGGATGTTCATGCCGTGCTTGCGGCGCAGACTGGCGAAGCCCGAATGCATCTCGGCGGCCATCGAGCGGGCCATGGCACGGGCGGCAGGGTCGGCCGGCCAGAACTTCTCGTTGCCGGTCTTGTCGTTGAGATATTCGACGATCGCCAGGCTGTCCCACACCACGGCATCGCCGTCCCACAGGATCGGCACCTTGCCCGAGGAGGGGGCGAACTCGTCGCCCTCGCGGCGCTTCTCCCAATCCTGGTCGTAAAGCGGCACCACCACTTCCTCGAAGGGGAGTCCGGCCTGCTTGCAGGCGAGCCAGCCGCGCAGCGACCAGGAGGAATAGGCCTTGTTGCCGATATAGAGCTTCATGGCAGCCGGGATAGCGGCGGGGCAGGGGGAATGGCAACCGCCCGAAAACGTTGACTCCTTTGACTCGCTTACATGTGACTTTCCGGGGCGAGGCAAGGGAATTTGAGAACATAAATAGAACATAGCTCGGCTATGCACCTGTAGGAAAGCGACAAATGCCAAGTCACCGCAATGGGTTGATCGGTGGCGTGCAGGGAGTTGCCAGCGCGGAGCGGTGCGGTAAGCTTGCGGGCAAGAGGGGGCTTCAATGCTGAAAGCTGGATCGATCGCGTTCGCGCTGCTGGCGGCTGCCGTGCCGGCACAGGCTCAGACGGCACCGCAAGGGCAGGACGCCGTGGCCGCGGTGCAGGCCGGCCTTGGCCACTATGCCGAGCCCGCGGAGAGCGCGCTGCTGCCGGATATCGCGATGGCGCTGACGATGCGGGAGCCCAAGGACGGGCTGGCCGCGTTCGACACGCTGGTCGCCCGGCTCGATCGGCCCACCCCGCTGCGTGGCATCGTCCAGTCGATGCGCGCGACGCTGCTTTCGCGGGTGAACCGGAATACGGACGCGCTGATGGCCGCGGAGGAGGCGATCCGGCTTGCGCCCGGCGTGCCCCAGGTCAAACTCTACGCCATAAATGCGATGGTCTTTTCCGGCGCGCCCCAGCGGGCAGCGGACCTGTGGATGGCGCTGAGCCGCGAATATCCCAGCCTCGCGATGATGAGCGGGAGCTATGAGCTCGACACGATGCGCGAACGGCTGCGCGATCTCGGCGACAACAAGCGTGCCGACGCGCTTTCCGCGCGCATCGCCGAGATGGGCATGGCCGATCAGACCGCACGGCGCACCTCGGACGGGGCGCTGGCGCAGATCCGGATATATGTGGAGGCGGGCAAGATCGCCGAGGCCGGCGCGCTCGTCCCGTCGGTGCTGGCCCCCCGCGATCTCGTGCAGCTCTATCTCGATCGCCGCTACGAGAAGCTGTGGCCGGCGATCGCCCGCTGGAGTGGCGACGACCTTTCCCGCAGCCAGAAGCTGTATTTCGAGGCGTTGCGCCGCGACTGGCGCAGCGGCGGTAGTCTGGATAGCGCAACGGACTATGCCCGGGGCCTGAACAGCGTGCGTGCCTATTCGGCGATCACCGACCTGTTCCTGCCCATGCTCGCGCCCGAGGCGCTGAAGTTCGACGATGACGGAGTGGAGTTCATCACGCCGGTGGTGGCGCGCGGGCTGCTGGGGCAGGGGAAGGGCGACGAGGCGGTCGCGCTGCTCAAGCGCGTCGACGCGGCCTATCCCTATCCCGATTCCGCGCAGCAACTGAACTTCACCGGCAACCTGGCGGAGATCTACTTCACGCTCGGTCGCTATGCCGAGTCCAGCACCACCGCGACCGCGTGGCTGCGTTCCGCCCAGCGCAAGGGCGCCGAGATCAACAAGGCGGCGCTGGTCGGCGTCGAGGCGGTGCGGGCCTGCGCGCTGATCCGGGGCGGCAAGGCCGACGAGGCGCACGGCGATGTCGCCGATGTGCTGATGTCGCGGATCGGACTTCCCGACCCGGCGATAGAAATCTACGGATGCCAGGACGATTTCGCCGGCGGCAAGGCGCTGCTGATCGAGAGCCTGGCCGACGAGAGCCGCCGCGGCTGGGCGCTGCGCTGGCTGCAGCCCAGCTCGGTCAATTATCCGTTCGAGGAATCACGCCGGATCGACCGGTTCCAGAAGCGCCTTGCCGCCGATCCGGACGTGCGCGCGGCGGCGGAGAAGGTGGGCCGGATCCTGCCGTTCACGCTCACCGAGAAGATGCCCGCCGGTTTCGATCCCGCCGGGCCGGCCGATCTGCATGCACCGGAACAGGACGCGGCGCCGCTGAGCTGACGGCAAGCCTTGATGTATATACATGATGTGTATACACGATGCATATGCATCAAGATCAATTTTCCGTGACCTGCGCCTGCACGATGCTGCGCAAGGCGACCCGGGCGGTGGCGCGCGTCTATGACGAGGCGCTGGCCGGCCATGGCATGACCACCGCGCAATTCTCGATCCTGCGCAAGATCTCGCGGGCGCAGCCGCTGGCACTGAGCCGGCTGGCCGAGCAGCTCGAGATGGACCGCAGCTCGCTCTACCGGGCGCTGGCGCCGCTGGAGAAGCTGGGCTGGGTGACGGTGCGCGCCGGCAGCGGGCGGACCAAGCTCGCCACGCTGACACCGGCCGGGCACGCCGCGATGACCGGTGCCGAGCCCGATTGGGAAAAGGTGCAGGGACGGGTGGAGGCGGGCATGGGCAGCGAGCTGCTGCGCGGGCTCGATCTCGGGCTCCAGGCGCTGGTGCGCAGCGCCGAAGGCGGCCGGGCATGATCGCGGTGCTTTCCCGTCTGCCGCTGGGCGCGCGCGGCTATGCCGGGATCGTCGCGGGCGTGACCTTTGTCGCGCTGCTCGTCTCTGCCGGGCTGCGCTCGTCGCCGGGCGTGATGATGCTGCCGCTCGAGCAGCATTTCGGCTGGGATCGCGCGACGATCTCCGCCGCGGCGGCGATCGGCATCATGCTCTACGGGCTGGTCGGGCCGTTCGCCGCCGCGCTGATGCTGTCGTTCGGGATCAAGCGGACGATGCTCGCCGGGCTGGCGCTGATGTCGGCGGCGACCTTTTCGAGCCTGTGGATGACCGAGCCGTGGCAATATGTGCTGAGCTGGGGCGTGTTCTCGGGCGTGGGCAGCGGCGCGGTGGCGTCGGTGCTGGGCGCGGCGGTGGTCAATCGCTGGTTCGCGACGCGGCAGGGGCTGGTGATGGGCATGCTGACCGCGAGCACCGCGACCGGCGCGCTGGTGTTCCTGCCGCTGCTTGCCTGGCTGGCCGAGGGCGGGGCGTGGCGGCCGGTGGCGCTGGCCGTGTCGATCGCCAGCGCCTGCGTGATTCCTTTGGTGCTGTTCTTCATCCCCGAGCATCCGCAGGATGTGGGCGTGCGCCGCTTCGGCGAGACCGAGGCGAGCGCGCCGCCGCCGCCGATGAAGCAGGCGGCGACCCCGGCGCTGGCGTTCACTGCGCTGTTCCGCGCGTCGAAGAGCATGACCTTCTGGCTGTTGTTCGGCACTTTCTTCGTCTGCGGGCTGACCACCAACGGGCTGGTCGGCACGCACATGATCGCCTTTTGCGGCGATCACGGGATCGGGCCGGTGCAGGCGGCGGGGCTGCTTTCGCTGATGGGATTGTTCGACCTGATCGGGACGACCGCTTCGGGCTGGCTGACCGACCGCTATGATCCGCGCAAATTGCTGTTCGTCTATTACGGCCTGCGCGGGCTTTCGCTGCTCGCGCTGCCATTCCTCGATTTCAGCGCGTCGAGCCTGTTGGTGTTCGCGATGTTCTATGGGCTCGACTGGATCGCGACGGTGCCGCCGACGGTGAAGCTGGCGAACGTCCATTTCGGCGAGCGCGATGCGCCGATCGTGTTCGGCTGGGTGATGGTCGGGCATCAGGTCGGCGCGGCGACCGCGGCGTTCGGGGCGGGCGCGGTGCGGGCGTGGACGGGGACCTATACGCCGGCGTTCCTGGTGGCGGGGGCGTTCGGGCTGGTGGCTGCGGTGGCGATCCTCGCGGCGCGGGTGGAGAAGGGGCCGGAGGTGGCGGTGGCTTAAAGCCCTCTCCCTTTGGTAGAGGGTTGGGTGAGGGCAGCTTCGCCGCAAGCTTGAAGGATTGAGGCGCGCCTGCCCTCATCCTTCCCACTCGCTTCGCGAGCGGGCCCCTTCCTTCTCCCAAATGGGAGAAGGAGTTTACGCCGCCCTTAGTGTCCCCAGGAATTCCTGCATCTCGTGCATCAGCCGGCGGGCCTGGCCGACCAGCGTGTCGGTGGCGGCGTCCATTTCGGCCGTGGTGCGGGCGGCGCTTTCGGTGGCGGCTTCGGCGCTGGCGGCGCCGGCCTGGAGATCGGCGGTGAGCGCGGCTGCGGTGCCGGCATAGCTCTGGATCGAGCGGATCACGTCGCCCTGATTGGCGATCGCGTTGCCGACGGCGCCGCCGACTTCGCCGATCCGGTCGAAGCTGTCGCGCATCTCGCCGACGATCGAGGTGGTGGCGTGGACTGCGCCGGTCATGCGCTCGAGCTGGGCGCGGATATCGCCGGTGGCGATCGCGGTCTGGCTGGCGAGGCTCTTCACTTCCTGCGCGACGATCGCGAAGCCGCGGCCGGCCTCACCGGCGCGCGCGGCCTCGATACTGGCGTTGAGCGCGAGGAGGTTGGTGCGCGCGGCGATCTCGGCGATCATGTCGGCGATATTGCCGACGCTGGCGCTGTGCTGGGTGAGCGTACCGAAGCGCGCGTCTGCAGAACGGGAGAGGTCGTGGAGGTGCTGGGTGGTCTCGCTCTGCGCGGCGATGCTCGCCTCGACGGTGGCGAGGGTGCGGCTGAGATTGGCCGATTCCTCGAACAGCGTGGCGGCGCCGGTATCGGCGCGGACGGCGCGGCCGGCGACGCCGCGGATCTCGTCGCGGGTGGAAATGGTGGTGCCAGCCAGGCCCTGGGCGGAGGTGCGGGTCTGCTCGGCGGCGGCGGCGAGCTCGCTGATCGCCGTGACGAACTGGTGCTCGAAGCGGTCGGCGATGCGGGCGATCTCGGCGCGGCGTTCGCGCTCATGCTCGACCTGGGCGCGGTGGCGTGCCTCGGCGGTGTTGGCGGCGTGAAGGAGCTCTTCCTGCTGCTTGGTCGCGTGGACCAGCTCGCGGTCGCTGGCGGCGCGGGCGAGCGCTTCGCCCTGCGCGAACTGCTCGCTGACCAGCTCGGCCTGCCCGATCACGGTGCGGGCGAGCAGGGCGACGAAGACGGCGAGGAAGATGAACACGCCGGTGGGGATATTGGCGAAGATCGCGTAGAGCGCGCAGATGACGACCGCGATGCCGAGCCAGGCGAGGCTGGCGGGCGGGAGCGGGGCGTAGCGCAGCGCGCCGATCGCGACGACTCCGGTGATCGAGGCGGTGGTGACGATCAGCTCCTGATCGGTCGCGCCGACGCCGAGTGTGGACAGGAGCAGGAACCAGCCGAACGAGACCGCGGCGGCTTCGATGACGGTGGCGCGCAGCGTCGTCGCGCTGTTTTCCACCCACCAGTCGCGCGCCTTGCCGTCGCGCCAGCGGACCAGCACCGCGGTATTGATCGCGAGGTGGAGCGCAAGCGCGGCGATGTGCCAGGCGAAATAGCCGTTGGCGTGGATCATCAGCGTCATCATGATGCTGACGAAGACGCTGGCGGCGAAGGAAACCGGATAGCCGCGCTGGATCGCCACGGAGTGCGCGCGCATCAGGCGCGGCTGCAGCGCCGCCCATTTGCCCCAGATCGCCCGCTTGAGCGCGTGTTGGTCAACCTTCCCCATTTGGAAGGTCTCTAGCGTGGGATGGTTACCAGCTCGTTTATCATAGCCGCAGGTGGATGCCGCGCTTGTGGAGCGGGATGAGCAAGGCGAGCACGACCACCAGCAGGCCGAGTGCGAACAGGAACGAGGCGAGGAGCAGGTTGCCCGGCATCAGCGTCTCGAGGCCGTGCCAGGCCCAGCGCTGGAAGCCGGTGCGGATCATCGCGAGCGAGAGCAGCAGCGAGAGCATATAGCCGAGGATGGCGTTCATCCCCAGCACGTCGAGCGGCCACAGCGCACTGCGCACGCCTGCGGAGCGCGACGCGACGATGCAGCCGGTGTACAGGATCGCCGAGAGCCCCGAAGTCCACAACGCGAAGCTGCTGGTCCACAGCTTCTTGTTGAGCGGGAAGGCAAAGGACCAGGCATAGCCGATCACGGTGAGGGCCACGCCCGCGAGCAGGATGCGCATCGTCGCGCGGCCGGGATCCGTCTTCCACAGCAGGGCCGCGAGGGCGCCGAGCAGGACGTTGACCAGCGAGGGCAGGGTGGAGAGCAGGCCCTCGGGATCATAGACGATATTGCCTGCCGCGTCGGTGCCGTAGCGGTACATATGGTGGGTGGTGACGGCGATCCGGTCGATCCAGCCGGCGAGATTGCCCTCAGGGCTGAGGTCGCCCGCCATGTGACCGGGTGCGGCGATGAAGGTCATCAGCGCCCAATAGCCGATCAGCAGGACAGCGGCGGCGATGCCGAGCGCGGGGGCATTGAGGTGCGCGCGGCCGTCGGGGTCGCGGCGGGCGGTGAGGATCGCGAGGCTGGCGGCGAGGCCGTAGCAGAGCCCGAGGCGGGGGAGCACGCCGAAGACGCGGAAGTCGACCGGGCCGCGGGCGAGGAACTGCCAGGCCCAGCCGAGCGCGATCAGCAGCGCGGTGCGCCGGGCGATGCGGGTCCACAGGCTGCGATCGATCGCGCGCGGGAAGGACAGGCCGAGCGCCACGCCCATCGCGCAGAGAAAGGCGGGGAAGACGAGGTCGGTGGGGGTGAAGCCGTGCCACTCGGCATGATCGAGCGGCCACCAGACATGGTCCCAGCTGCCCGGCGTGTTGACGATGACCATGCAGGCCACGGTCAGCCCGCGGAACAGGTCGAGACCCGCGAGGCGGGCGGGTGCGCTGGGCGCAGTGGTCATGTGGCGGGTCCCCTCCGTTTGGGAGGAGTGTGGCCTACAAGCAGGAAGAGGTCACTACCTTACGTGTTTTCGGGCTACTCAGCATGATCTCGATGGTTTCATTGACCAGTTGAAACGGCAGGGTAATTTGGGCCGGATAGATCTGGAGCGGAATGTATGACTGTTGCAGGCGCTGCCACTCTCGCTGGTGAGATTTTGGAGGCCTATGAAGCCATCCGGAAGGGAAGGCAAAATAGAGATCTTAGAGACGAGTGGGCTGAGTTTTGGGGTACACAATACGGTACCGGAGAATTTTGGTTCGCATACGCGCAGTTCGCCGCAAAATTGGATGATCTTCGAAGCCAGATTGAAGAATCCGTGAAAGATGAGAGATCGAAGGAATTGTTCTTAGGGGCCCTTCGTAGAATGAGGGCTTCTTATGATGTAATATATCTTCAGAATAATGTTTCAAATATTGCTCAGCTTGACGAAACGTTCAATATTATTCATCTTGCCTCTAATGTTCTTCCAATGAATACTCGTTCAAATATTGAAACGGTGACAGTGGAGGCGGTGGCTGCCCAAATTGCAGAACTCATTGATGGGATTGAAGGGGCTGATTTTGACGGACAACTTGCAAGGTTTCTCCGCGGACAGTTAACCTTCCTCCACTGGGCAGTTGAGAATTATCCTTCGTTGGGCATTGCTGGGCTCTCAAAAGCCTATGGCATGGTCGCGTCTGAGTTTGCTCGAGCCTGGTCGAACCGGGCCGAGGGAGATGAGGTAAAGGAAAAATGGTGGGAAAAGACCCGGAAGGGTCTTAAACTTGTCGGCGAAGGCGTCATCTGGGGTGAGAAGGTTGCGGCGGGGGCAGAAAAGCTGCTCACGCATGCCGACGATATTGCAGGAATCATAAGTTAGTCAGCCGATGTTATAAAGATACCGTCGGCGAAGCCTTCACGTACACCCAGGCGGTAATGCCCGACGCCAGCGGGGCGGCGACGCGGGTGTAGTTCTCGCTCTCATAGACATCGGCGGCGGCCAGCTCCTCCGGCGTCAGGCGGAAGACCTTGCCGGGAATGGGTGGGGCGCTGGCGTCGGGGACCAAGGCGAGGTGTACTTCGATGCCGCTGGCTTCGAGCACGTCCGGGTCGCGGATCGTGATCTCGATCTGGCGGTAGCCGTGGAGCACGTCGTCGCTGCCTTCGAGCAGGCGGCCGAACTGGCTCAGTTGCACGCTCGCCAGCTGGAGCGTGCCGTAGGAGAAGAGCAGCGCCTCTGCGCTCAACCGATCGCCTCGAGCACCGCGGCGCGCAGCTCGGGGAGGCCCATGCCCTTTTCCGACGAAGTCGAGATGATGTCCGGATGCGCGGCGGGGCGCTTGCGGGCCTCGGCCTGGGTGCGGGCATAGACGTCGGCGAGCTCGCTCGCCTTGATCTTGTCGGTCTTGGTCAGGACGATGCGGTAGCTGACCGCCGCCATGTCGAGCATGTCGAGGATGTCGTTGTCGACATCCTTGATGCCGTGGCGGCTGTCGATCAGCACCAGCGCGCGCTTCAACACGTCGCGGCCGCGCAGGAAGTCGTTCACCAGGTAACGCCACTGGCGCAGCATGTCGCGCGGCGCCTTGGCGAAGCCGTAGCCGGGCATGTCGACCAGGCGGAACCTGAGCGGATCGCCGACGTCGAAGAAGTTGAGCTCCTGCGTGCGCCCCGGGGTATTCGAGGTGCGCGCCAGCGTGTTGCGGTTGGTGAGCGCGTTGATCAGCGACGACTTGCCCACGTTCGAGCGGCCGGCGAACGCAACCTCGGGCACCACCGGATTGGGGAGGTGCTCGAGCTTGGGTGCCGACTTCAGGAACGTGATCGGGCCGGCGAAGAGCTTCCTCGCCGCCTCGATCTGGTCGTCGTCGAAGCTGCTCACTTTGCGGGTGCTTCCTTCTTCATCGACTGCTTGAGCACCGGATGGCGCGAATAGAGCCACTGCTGCTGCAGGATGGTGATGCAGTTCGAGGTGATCCAGTAGAGCTGCAGGCCGACGGCGAACGGCGCCATCATGAACATCAGCATCCACGGCATGATCGCGAAGACCTGCTTCTGGACTTCGTCCATCGGCGCCGGGTTGAACTTCATCTGGAAGAACATCGACACGCCGAGCAGCACCGGCACCACGCCGATCGCCAGGAAGCCCGGCGGGGTGAAGTGGAGATAGCCGAACAGGTTGATGATCGTCGCGGGATCGGGTGCCGAGAGATCGTGGATCCACAGCGCGAACGGCTGGTGGCGCATTTCGATCGTGAGCAGCAGCACCTTGTAGAGCGCGAACATGATCGGGATCTGAAGCAGGATCGGCAGGCAGCCCGCGAGCGGGTTCACCTTCTCTTCCTTGTAGAGCTTCATGATCTCCTGCTGCTGGCGCTGCTTGTCGTCCTTGTGACGCTCCTGCAGCGCCTTCATCTTCGGCTGGACGACGCGCATGCGGGCCATCGATTCGAACTGCTTGTGCGCGATCGGGAAGAGCAGGCCGCGGATGGTGATCGTCAGCAGGATGATCGCCACGCCGAAATTGCCGACGAGGTGGAACAGCCAGTCGAGATAATAGAAGATCGGCTTCTCGACGATCTCGAACCAGCCCCAGTCGATCGCGCGGCTGAGCTGCACGACGCCGAGCTTGGCCTGATAGGCCTCGAGCTGCTTCACTTCCTTCGCGCCGGCGAAGAAGCGGCTGGTGTAGCTGGCCTGCTTGCCCGGCGCGAGCGCAAGCGGCTGGGCCAGGCTGTAATCGGCCTGGTAGGTCTGCTTCGCAGTGCCGCGCTGCTGGAGCGCAACCGGGATATGCTGATCGGGGATCAGCGCAGTCAGCCAGTAATGATCGGTATAGCCGACCCAGCCGCCGGTGGTGGGAAGCTGGGTGGGCGCGGCTTCGATATCGCCCCAGTTGATGTACTTGGCGGCACCGTCGGCGACGGCGACCGGGCCGACATGCGCGGCCCACTGATCGACGTCCTTCGAGCGCTGCGCGCGCGAAACCAGCGAATAGGGCGTGACCGACACCGGCGCCGCGCCGACATTGGCGACCGTCTGGCGGATCGTGAACATATAGTCGGGATCGACCGAGAGATCGATGCGATAGACCTGGCCGGTGGCGGTCTTCGTCGTCAGCGTCACCGGGGTGGTGGGGGTCAGCTTGGTGCCGCTTGCCTGCCACACGGTGTTCTGGTCGGGCGCCTGGGCGCCGCCCTGCCAGCCGAACTGCGCGAAATAGGCGCCCTCGGCACCGCTCGGCGAGAGCAGGCGGATCGGCGGCGATTTCTTCGCGGTCGTCTCGGCATATTCGACGAGCATCAGGTCATCGATGCGCGCGCCCTTGAGGTTGATCGAGCCCTTGAGCGAGGGCGTCTCGATCGCGACGCGCGGGCTCTCGCCCAGCACGACCGCACGGTCGCGCATCGCGGTGGGCGAATCGGTGGCGGGAGTCGCGCCCGGCGTGACCTTGGTCGGCTTGCCGTTCACCGTCTGCGTGGCGGCCGGCTGCTGCGGGAAGAGCCAGTGCGTTGCATAGGGCCATGCGAACAGCAGCAGCCCCGCGATCACCGCGAACAGCACGAAATTCTTCTGGTCTTCCTTCACGTACCGATTCCCCGGAAAAACTTATGGCACTGGGTCGTAGCCGTGGCCGCCCCATGGGTGGCAGCGGGCGATCCGCCGGATGGCGAGCCAGCTGCCTTTGACAGCCCCATAGCGGCGAAGCGCCTCGATTGCATAGGCCGAACAGCTGGGCGAGTAGCGGCAGCTCGGTGGGAGCACCGCCGAAGGGCCGATCTGCCACGCGCGGGTGAGCAGGATGAGGAAGCGGGCGATCACCGCTTCACCTTCGCCAGCGCCTTGACCAGCTCGGCCTTGAGATCGTCGAACGGGCGCTCGATGCCGCTGTTCCGGCCGATCAGCACATGATCGGCGCCGGGCAGGCCCGCTTCGGGCAACACTTCGCGGACAAGCGCGCGGAACCGGCGCTTCATCCGGTTGCGGATCACCGCGTTGCCGACTTTCTTGGATACGGTAATGCCGACCCGCATCAACGGATCGGCATCGTCACGCGCACGAACGATCAGGACAAAACCGGGCATGGGAGCCCGTTTGCCTGCGTTTGCCGCGAGATAATCCTTGCGCTGCGTAAGCCGCGCAACGGCAGTCGGAATTAGGCCGACAGCTTGTTGCGGCCGCGGGCGCGGCGGGCGCGAATCACGTTGCGGCCGCCCGGGGTCGCCATGCGGCTGCGGAAGCCGTGCCGGCGCGCACGCACCAGGTTGCTCGGCTGAAAGGTCCGCTTCATCGCTCATCCTCAAGTATCTAGAACGTAAAAGGGCCACCACAGGGGCGGCCGCGTGTCGGGTGCCCATAGTGGGACGTTCCGACCGAGTCAACGCGCTGTGTCTCCAAAACCCAGCAGTTCGGCCTCTGCACGGGCGATTTTCGCCTCCTCGGCACGCAGACGGCGGCGCCGCGCGCTGGCCCGGCGCAGTGCCTTGTCGGCGTAATGGCCGAATCGCGGCCAGCGGCGCTTGGTACGCGCGAACACCTTCTGCGCCCATAGCGAGTTCTGGAGGACGAGCACCAGCCCGGCGGCGAAGACGAAGATTCCGCCCGGGCCGGGGATGATCCCGACCAGGGGCGCGACGGCGATCAGCAGCGCGCCCGTGACGAACAGGGCAGTGCGGAGGATCGGGCTGCGTGCGCGGGCCATATACTCGACGTGGGGAGTGTGTGTTGGTTGTGCAAGACACGCGGAGTTGGTTCATCGTGCTTTAGGCTTGTTTCATCGACGCGAGGTCAGCCCTTGTCGCACCTTTCTCGTCTGTGCGGGACGCGAGTGGGCAGGGGCGGCGCATGAATAGATCTGCTCCCACGCTCGCCCTTATGCTGTTCCTTGCCGCCTGCAGTGGCGGAGGCGGCGGCGGTGTCGTCTCGCCGACGCCGAGCCCGACGCCTTCGCCGACTGCGACCGGGCAGGTGACGATCAAGATCACCCCGGCAGCCGCGCAGGTCGCGGCCAATGGCAACCAGCAATTCGCCTGTGCGGTGACCGGCGATATCGACACGCGCTGCGGCTGGAGCGTGCAGGAAGCGAATGGCGGTTCGGTTTCGATCGCCGGGCTCTATGTCGCGCCCGAGATGGCGGGGACCTATCATGTGATCGCCAAGAGCCTGGCCGATCCGAGCAAGACGGCGACGGCGACAGTGGCGGTGACGCTGCCCGGCGTCGCCAGGCCCTGGGTAACTGCCTATTATCTCGGATATTTCTGGGACAATATGTATCCGCCCGAAAAGGTCGACATGACCGCGCTCACTCATTTCGTCTTCGGGCGGGTGGCGCCGGGCGGGGGCACGCTGCACGGCGCGCCGGGGGCTGTGGTCGAGGGCGCCGGCACCGCGCACGAGGCGAAGCTGTCGCCGGACGGGGTGCGCAGCGTCGAGGACTATCTGGTCAAGCGCACGCATGATGCGGGCCGCAAGGCGCTGCTGATGCTGGGCGGCGCGGCCGATGGCGACGGCTTCCTGCTCTCGACCAGCGATGCGGTCCGCCCGGTCTTCGTCCGCAACATCGCCGACTATATGGTCGCGCATGACTATGACGGGCTCGACCTCGACTGGGAGGACAAGTTCGAGGGCAGCGACGACATCACTCCGCATGTGAGCGGCGACGAGGCCAAGCGCCGCGTGTTCGCGCTGATCGCCGATCTGCGCGCCGAGTTCGCCAAGCGCCCGCGCTACCAGGGGGCGGGCAAGGCGGCGCTGCTCACGCTGCCGGGCTATACGGTGTCGATCAACGACCTCGAGCCCGGCGGCAAGGTGCCACAATGGCAGGCCGACCTCGCCAACGCCGTCGATCAATACAATATGATGAGCTACGGCATCGGCACGACCTGGAGCGGCAATGGCTGGCTTTCCTGGTTCAGCAGTCCGATCTTCGGCGCGACGGGCAAGACGCCGCGCGACCTGGCGTCGAGCGTCGAGGCCTATGCCAAGACCGGGGTGCCGCGCAGCAAGATCGGCATCGGCATCGGTTTCTACGGCATCTATTTCGGCCCCGGCGTCACCGGCCCGCGCCAGGATACCGAAGCCAACCGGATCTTCGAAGTCGACGATGTGGCGCTGCGCTATTCCGAGCTGGTGCGCATGGGCTATCTGACCAACGGCACCTATCACTGGGATGCCGAGGCGCAGGTCGGCTATCGCAGCTATGCCGGCGGCGGCTACACGCCGGCGGGATCGGGCCGCAACAAGGCGGGATTCCTCTCCTTCGAGAACGAGCAGTCGATCGCGGCCAAGGCGGCCTGGGTGCGCGAGGCGGGGCTGGGCGGCACGATCCTGTGGGCGATCAACTATGATTATCTGCCGAACGGCACGAGCCCGCTGCTGGGCGCAGTGAAGAAGGAGTTCGCGCCGGTGGCGCCGTGATCGTCGGCGCTCAGTCGTTGTTGAAATGCACCGGGATCACCACCCAGGCCTCGGCATCGACCGTAGTGCCGCGCATCGGCGGATTGATCTGGAAGTCGCGCGAGGCATCGAGCGCCGCCGCGCCGAAGAAATAGCCGCGCGGGGTCTCGCGGACGACGCGGCAGGATTTGGGGCGGCGGGTCGGCAGGATGTGGCAGGCGAGCAGCACGTCGCCGCTCTGGTTCTGCGCCTGCGCGCCGGGCGGGTTCACGCGGCGGAGCTCCTCGGGCGTCGGCATATGGACCCAGTCGGGCGGGAGCAGCCGGGGTTTGGCCGGGGCGGGCGCGGGGATACCGCTGCCGGTGCCGCTGCCGGTGCCGCTGCCGGTGCCGCCGCCGATGCCGCCCTTGCCGCTGCCGCCGCTCCCCTGCGCCGTGCCGCTACCGATGCCGCCGGGGCCGATCACGGGCGCGACGGGCGGGGCCGCGGGCGCCAGCGGGGCGAGCGTGGCGGTTGGGGTCTGGGGCGGGGCTGGAGCAGGGGCAGGTGTGCCCGGAGAGATGCGGTGCGACTGGGGCGGGACCGGCTTTGGCTCGGGCCGGGGCAGCTCGGGTGGCGGCGGGAGCGTGACGAATTCGACCGGGAGCGGGCGCTCGTGGGTCGGCGGGAGCAGCAGCACCGAGAGGCCGGCGCGCAGCAGCAGGAACACCAGTACCAGCACGCCCGCCGCCGCCAGGGCGGAAGCGCCGCGATTGCCGGGGGTGAGCGCGCGGACCATGTGCGGCAGGCTATGCCGGTGCGGTGCTTCCCGCAACGGGCCCGCGCTTGATCCATAACGGGGGCACTTCCCCGCCGCTTTGGAGAAATGCCGCTATCCTTGCCAGCACTTGGGGGAGGGCAGGGCTTGGTCGCGAGCGTTTCGACGGTTGCCTATCTGGGGCTGGAGGCACGTGCGGTGGAGGTGCAGTGCAACCTTGTCGCCGGGCTGCCGAAGTTCGTCGTGGTCGGCCTGCCCGACAAGGCCGTGGCGGAGAGCCGCGAGCGGGTGCGCGCCGCGATGGCCGCGATCGGGCTGGCGCTGCCGCCCAAGCACATCATCCTCAACCTCTCGCCCGCCGACCTGCCCAAGGAAGGATCGCATTTCGACCTGGCGGTGGCGCTGGCGCTGCTCGGGGCGATGGGCGTGGTCGATGCCGAGACGCTGGCGGGCTATGTCGTGGTCGGCGAACTCGCGCTGGACGGCCGGATCGCGCCGAGCCCGGGGGTGCTGCTCGCGGCGCTGCATGCGGCGGAGATCGGCAAGGGACTGGTCTGCCCCGCCGCGCAGGGGCCCGAGGCGGCCTGGGCGGGGCAGGTGGAAGTCGTCGCGGCGCCCGACCTGATCGCGCTGCTCAACCACTTCAAGGGCAACCAGCTGCTGCCGGCACCGGCGGCGGGGGAAATCGAGACGCCCGCGTTCGGGCCCGACCTCACTCAGGTGAAGGGGCAGGAGACCGCCCGGCGCGCGCTCGAGATCGCGGCGGCGGGCGGGCATAACCTGTTGATGTGCGGGCCGCCGGGCGCGGGCAAGTCGCTGCTCGCCTCGTGTCTGCCCGGGATATTGCCGCCGCTCGATGCGGGCGAGGCGCTCGAAGTGTCGATGGTCGCGTCGGTGGCGGGGACGCTGAATGGCGGTCGGCTGACGCGGGCGCGGCCGTTCCGCTCGCCGCACCACTCGGCCTCGATGGCGGCGCTGACCGGGGGCGGGCTGCGCGTGAAGCCGGGCGAAGTGAGCCTGGCGCATCTCGGCGTGCTGTTCCTCGACGAGCTACCCGAATTCCAGCGCGCGGTGCTCGATTCGCTCAGGCAGCCGATCGAGGCGGGGGTGGTGAGCGTGGCGCGGGCCAATGCGCATGTGACATTTCCGGCGCGCGTACAACTGGTCGCGGCGATGAACCCGTGCCGCTGCGGGCATCTCGGCGATCCGGCTTTGGCCTGTGCGCGGGCGCCGCGCTGCGCGGCGGACTATCAGGCGAAGGTCTCGGGGCCTTTGCTCGACCGGATCGACCTGCATGTCGAGGTCCAGCCGGTGACCGCGGCGGACCTGGTGCTGGACCGGGTGGCGGAGGGATCGGCCGAGGTCGCGGCGCGGGTGGCGGAAGCACGGGCGGTGCAGGGCGCGCGCTACCGCGACGTGGCGGCGCGGACCAATGCCGAGGCGGACGGGGAGGTCCTCACGGCGCATGCCTCGCCCGACGAGGCCGGGCGCAAGCTGCTGGCGCAGGCGGCGGAGGCGATGCGGCTGTCGGCGCGCGGCTATACGCGGGTGCTGCGCGTGGCACGGACGATCGCGGACCTGGCGGGCGCGGAGGGCGTGGGGCGCATCCATGTCGCGGAGGCGCTGAGCTATCGGCGGCAGGCGCCGCGGAGTTGAGGGCGGGCGCTCATTCCGTCGCGCGCATCCGAACGGATTGAAGCATGCGCTTGGCCCTGTTTAAGAGGGGCGACTGCTGGGACACAAATTGAACGACACGCTTTCATTCTTTGCCGGCCTAGTCCTGTTCATCGCCTGCGCATGGAGCCTGGTGAACGGCTTTCGCACGGGAACCATGACCGTGCCCTGGGGGGTATGGGCGGTCGGCGCGCGCCACAGGCGACCTTTTACTTTCTGGATTTTCGCGGTGAACAACGCAGTCTTCGCTGCTGGGGGAGTCTGGCTGGTAGCGCGCACGCTCAGGTTCGTTCCAGGCTAGACCCGGCCGGACCTGCAATAGCGGCTAGAATTCCTCCGCAGGCCTTCTTATAGCGACCAACATCGATGCCTGGCCGCTGCGCCGATCGGCATGCGGGTGTGGCGGAATGGTAGACGCAGCGGATTCAAAATCCGCCGTTGGCAACAACATGTCGGTTCGAGTCCGACCACCCGTACCAGGACAGTCCGGCGCGCTGCCGCGGAGCGTTGCTCCGACCTTCCGCTTTGACTAACGCTAATCATTCGCAACGGGTAGGCCTGTCGAATGAAGCGCACGCTGCATGGATGAAGGGCAGGAGAGGCCGGGAAACCGGCTGACGCGGCCGCTATGGATCGCGCTGGGACTGTTCTTCGTCGCGCTGGGCATCATCGGCGCGCTGCTGCCGCTGATGCCCACGACGATCTTCCTGATCCTCGCCGCGGGCTGCTTCGCGCGCTCCTCGCCGCGGCTCGAGACCTGGCTGCTCACCCATAAGCGCTTCGGCCCGACGCTCGTCGCCTGGCGCGAGGAGGGGGCGATCCCGGCCCGGGCCAAGGCGTTCGCCTGCGGGGGCATCGCGATCGGCTATGCGGTGTTCTGGTGGGGCGCGCGGCCGCCCGTGTGGGTCGACCTGGTCGTGGCGCTGGTGATGGGCGCCTGCGCGGCCTTCATCCTCAGCCGGCCCGCCCCGAAGCCCCGCCCATAAAAAACCGGCGCGGAACCCGAGGGCGCCGCGCCGGCAAGGACGGAGGTTGGAAGGGTTCGCCGGATCAGAGCTTCAGGCGCGCCCCGAACAGGATCGTGCGGCCGAAGTGGTTATACTCGTAGTTCCGGTTCGCAGCGGTGTCGGTGTAGCGATCGCGATAGGCGTCGGTGAGGTTGGTGCCCTCGACCGACAGCTCGATCCACTCGGTGAGCTTGTAGCGGACCGAGGCATCGACGTTGGTGATCGCGTTATAGCCTTCGAACACGTTGCCGGTGCCCGAGCCCATGTCGACATAGGGTCCGCGATAGCTGACCGAGGCGCGCGCGCTGAACTTCTTGTCCTCATAATAGAGCGTCGCGTTGAACGCCTTTTTCGACACGCCGTACAGCGTCGAGGAGAAGACCTTGTTCGGCAGCGTCAGCGAGCCATTGGCGTTCACTGCCGTGGCCGGGGCCGACTGGCTGTAGTTCGCGGTCGAGTCGATGAAGGTGACGTTGGCGATACCGCCGAAGTTCTTGAGGAACCCGGGCAGGAAGCGGAACGGCGCCTGGATCGAGATTTCCGCGCCCTTCAGCGACGCGCCGGTGCCGTTGATCGTCGTCACGACGGTCCAGATCGGCTGCGACAGCTGGGCAGGGTTGAGGAAGGCCGGCGACGAGGCGGCGAGCACCGTCGAGGGCAGGCCCGTCGAGGTGAAGGTCTGGCCCGTCAGCGTGGCGCTGACCGGGAAGCTCTTCACGTCCTTCTTGAACAGCGCCACCGAGAAGATCGACTGCGGCGCGAAATACCACTCGGCCGCGAGGTCATAGGCCGTGGCGCGATAGGGATCGAGGTTCGGATTGCCGAAGCTCACCCGGTAGTTGAAGCCGTCGGCCGAGCCGCCCGGCGTCAGGCTGCCGAGCGTCGGACGGGTCATCACGTCGGAGATCGCGCCGCGCAGGATGATGTTCTCGGTCGGGAACAGCGCGACGTTCACCGACGGCAGCCAGTCCTCATAATCGCGCTTCACGGTCACCGGCAGCGTGCCGTTGATGCCGGTCGAGCTCTGGTTGGTCTTGGCATAGCGCATGCCGGCGTTGAGCGCGTAGCGCAGGCCGAGAATCTCGCCCTTGGCATCGAACTGGAGATAGCCGCCCTTCACTTCTTCGGTGACCTGGCGGTTGTTGCCCACGTCGAGCAGGAGCGGACGGTTGTAGAGGCCGGTATAGGCCGCGGCCGCATCGACATTGGCGACCACCCAGCTGGTGGTGGTGCCCGCCGGCTGGCCGGCGTTGCCGAGATTGACCAGCTCGGTCAGGCCCGCAGTGGCCGGGAAGCCGTAAACGGCGGTGGGGCCGAAGGTCGCGGTGGTCGAGCAGGTGAGCGTCTTCAGGACCAGATCGAGCCCGCCATTGCCGCACACCGCGGTATCGCGCTGATAGGCGACGACGTCATAGTCGAAGCGGCGATACATCGCGCCGGCCTTGATCTGGAAGCCCTCGGCGACGTCCCATTCGGTGCGCAGCTGCGCGGTCCTGAACTTGTTGGTGACGTTCGACGGGCGATCGCGGATCTCGGCGAGCTGGAAGTTCGCCGGATCGGTCACGCTGGTGCCGAAGCTGAGCACCGGGCTCTGCATGTTGGTATAGTCGTATTTATAGCCCTGCGCGTCGCGGTCATCGAGGATCAGCGTGGTCTCGACCGGGATGTCCGCATTCGACTTGGACAGGCCGCCCATCAGCGTGAAGCGGAAGCTGTCGCCCAGCTCCTGATCCCAGCTGCCGCCGATCTGGTAGAATTCGGTATCGGACTTGCGCAGATAATGTTCGGTGCGGACCCAGGCGTCGTTGAGCGTCGCCGAGATCATATTGTTGTTGCTGTCGTAAACCGGGTTCGCGACGTTGATCGAGCGCTCGTTCGAGCGGAGCAGCACTTCCAGCCACTTCTCCTCGCGGGTTTCCTTGAACCGCGAATAGAGGCCGTCGATCGAGATCTTGGTCGCGTCGCTCGGCGCCCATTGGACGCTGCCGGTCAGGCCCAGCCGCTCGCGATCGTGGCGGACAGTGCCGTAGCGCGGGATGCGCGGGTGGAAGGAGAGCGCTGCCTGCGAGCAGACGGCGCTGGGCACATAGGTGCCGCCCGAATTGGCGGTGGTCCAGCAATTGGTGCCGCTGACCTGGTCGAACGTGGCCTGGGCCCAGCGGACCGAGTTGTTGCCGAGCTCGAGATTGTCGGTCTTCGAATAGGCGCCCGAGACCGAGGCGCCGAAGGTGCCGTCCGCGGACTTCCACGAGAGCAGGCCGGCAAAGCGCGGGCCCCAATTCTTCGAGAGGTCGTTATAGCTGGCCTGGGCCGAGCCGACGAAGGTGAAGCCGGTCTTGCCGTTGAGCGGATTGCCGGTGTTGAGATCGACCACCGCGCCGAGCGAGCCTTCGTCGAGCGAGGCCTCGGCGGTCTTGTGGACGACGAGCGAGCTGAACAGCTCGGAGGCGAAGACGTTGAAATCAAAGGCGCGGTCGCGATTGGCCGAGGCGCCGTCGGTCGAGGTGGCGACGGTCTCGAGGCCGTTGACGCGGACGCGGGTGAACTGCGCGCCGAGGCCGCGAACGGTGATCGCGCGGCCTTCGCCGGCGTCACGCTGGATCGAGATGCCCGGGATACGCTGGAGCGATTCGGCGAGGTTCTGGTCGGGGAACTTGGCGATATCCTCGGCGACGATCGCGTCGACCGAGGAGACCGAGTTCTTCTTCACGTTCAGCGCCTTGTCGAGCGACTGACGGAAACCGGTGACAACAATCGCGCCGTCGGTGGTCTGGTCCGGCTCGGGGGCGGTGTTCTCGGCGGCGGGCGGTGTCTGCGCGTCCTGCGCGAGTGCCGGGGTCGCGATGCTCGCGCCGGCCATTACCGCCAGCGAAACGCCGGCATACCACATGTTGCGAGTCCCTTTACGCATCCTTGTTCTCCCATGATCAGTGTTTCCGGGCCGGCCACTTCTGCGGCTCGCCCGGCTTTTGGCCGGCTGGCGCCGGCTCTCTGTGAAACCATGGCCGGTTCTGATCCGGCCTATGCTCTTGTTACCGCGGTCCGCCTGCGCCCGTTGGCGAGTAGCTCGCGATGGAATTTCCTGAGCGATTCCGGGCCGTTGCGCTTTGCCTTGGTGCCCAGATCGTGCAGATCCAGCCAGGTCAGCGCCTCGGCGGCGCGCATGGCGGGTTCAATGCAGATTCGCTCGATATCCTGCGCCATCGGCGCGAAATAGGCTGCCTCTCCCTGAAATGCGGCGAGCTTGCTGCTCGTCTCTTCCAGTGTTTCATGTCCGATATGGACACCGGTGTCAACCAGTCCGCGGCCGATCCGGAACAACAGCCAGTGCAGATGGCCGAGCAGCGCGCGATCGTCGCCGGCAAAGGCGCCGTCGGCGGCCATCAGCTCCTCGCTGTAGATTGCCCAGCCCTCGGCAAAGGCGGGGGCATATTCGAGGCGCAGCGGGTGTGGATTCGCCGCTGCTTCGATCGGCAACTGGATCATATGGCCGGGCAGCAGCTCGTGATGGACGACGGCGGGGAGCGTCCAGCTGGGGCGATCGCGGATGCGTTGCAGGTCGGGATAATAGGCGCCCGCCGTGGTCTGCGTGGGGACAGTGCGATAGCCCTGCTTGCCCTCGGCTTCTTCCTTCGGCGTCATCCGCACCGCGGCGACGTTGCCGCATTCGGACGGCAGCGCGCCGAACAAGGCGGGCAGGCGCGGACGGGTCCGGGCGAGCCAGGCGTTCATGTCCGCCACGGCGCGGTCGCGCCCGGCATTGTCGTCGCTGTACAGGAAGCGCGGATCGCGGAACGCCGCGCTGATCCGGGCGCCGACGCTGCCCTTGGTATAGCCCAGCCGGCGGAGCACCTTGTCGGCGCGCCTGCCGAGTTCGTGTGCCTTGTGCAGCATCCTGCGATGCGCGTCCTTCGGGTCGACCCGGCCGTAATGGCGCGCGAGCAGCAGCGCGAAATAGTCCTCGCCGCCCGGAAAGCGGCCGGTGCCCGGCTCGGCGGGTGCCTTTGGCGCGAGTTCGGCGAGCAGCGCCGCCTGTTTGCGCAGCGCCTCCGCCGCCGGGCCGTTCGCCTTGCCGGTGGCTGCGGCGACACCGGCGCGGGTCTTTTCGAGCAGCGGGGCGGGCAGGACCACGCCGCGCGCGGCATCGGCCTCGATCTGCGCGGTCTCGGCCTCGACGCGCTCCGCGGCCGGCGCAGCCTCGCGCCAGGCGCCGGCATTGGGCGCGATCACATAGGGCGAGCGCCCGAAGCGGCCGCCGGGGAATATCCGGGCCATCGAGGAGTCGGCGTCGAGCCCGGCGACAACCGTCTCGAGGTCGATTCGCGACGCGGGCGACAGCCCGTCTGGATCGAAGCCGGAGACCCGCCCGAATTTCACCGAGGGCGTGCCCGAAAGCTTGTCGAGCATCGCCCGCAGCTTGGCGTCGCGATCGGGCTCGGCAAAGGCGACGCGCGGGAGCGCGGCGATGCCGGCGGCGGCGAGGAACTGGCGGCGGTACATCGCGATCCTCCGGTTCAGCGGGGCAGCGCCACCACATTGTTGCGCTGCGTGACCTCGGCGGCGTTGCCCGGCAGCGCCACCCGGACGCGGACCGCGCTCTTGGGGAGCGCGAGGCGCAGCGTCGCCGTCTTCGGGGTCAGGTCGAGCGGGGCGGCGAGGGCGGGGATCGCGGTGGTCGCCAGCGCCTTGCCCGCGGCGTCCTCGATCGTCAGCGTGCCGCCCGCCGCTTCCTTCGCGCCGAGGCTGTGGACGGTGACGGCGAGCTTGCCGGACTTCACCACGACATCGTCGCTGCCGATGCCGAGATCGGGGCGCGTCGACACATCCTCGCCCGGCGTCTTCAGCGTGAACTCGATCTCGGTGGTGGCGTGCGGGGCAAAGGTCACCCGGGTCGCGGCGCTGCGCTCGAGATGGAGCGGGCTGGTGGCGCCGCCGCCGGTCATCTCCCACTCACCGGCGGTGACGTTCCAGCTCGTCATCTCGGCGGCCTGGGGCGTGTCGCCGGTGTTATAGGCGATGACCTTGAAATGGGCGGGAGTGGCGCCCGGCACCAGGATCGCGGTCCTGAGCGCGCCCTCGGGATCGTCGAAGCGCCAGCTTACCGCATTGCCCGGCCAGGTCTGGTTGCGGCGCAGCGCAATGCCGCCGAGACGCTCGCGCTGGAGGATCTCATTGGGCTGGTCGACGCGGTCGGACCACCAATGGCCCTCGGTGTACATATATTGGCGCTGCGACTTGTCCTCGATCGCGGCGGCGTGGAGCGAGTCCAGATATTTGGTGTCGCCGGTCGCGTCCCAGGCGGCCCATTGCTCGAAGGCGCCGCCCTTCTTCGCCTTGTCGGTGAGCGTCCTGGACCAGTCCCTGTCCTTGCCGAGCAGCGCGATGACGTTCTCGTTGATGTCCTGCACCGAGCCGGGACCACTCTTGGCGGCGCGGGCGAGCATCGGGGTGAGGTATTTGGCGTCGCCGGTAAAGCGATACGCCGCCCAGGCGGCCTGGAACGGCGTCGAGGCGCCGCCGCCGTCGCCGACACGCTCGGCATCGGTGCGCCAGTTGATCTCGTTGGGGTAGCTCCAATTGCCCTTGGCGTCCTGCTTGCCATGCGCGAGCAGGCCGTCGACCGTGCCGGTGATCAGCCCGCGGGCATCGGGATTGCCGTTGTAGAGGCCGACCAGAACGGGGGCGTGGAGGACGACCCAGCTATAGGGCTTCTGCCACTCGAACGGGCCCTCGCGATAGGTCTTCTGCGCGCCGTACCAGTTGCTGGCGAAGTGCATATGGCCAGCGGCGTTGGGGAGGATGACGGTCTTGAGCGCCTTCACCGTCGCCATCAGCCGCTCGACTGCGCGGGGCTCGCCCCAGTTGAGATAGAGCCGCTCGGCGTCCGAGTTCATGCCCTCCTCATAGGCATGGAGCTCGTCGGTGGTGATGTGGCCGAGGCCGTTCACCATCATGCCGTTCTTGTAGACCGCGTCCGAGAGCGCGCGCAGCGAGCCGTTGATCTTGTCCGGATCGACGCCCATCAGCGCCAGGCCCGGCCATTGCTGGGTGAGGTCGGTATCATCCGAGATGCCGCCGCCGAAATCGCCATAGGGCACCTGGCGATTGTCGATCCACCAGTTGACGAACTGGCGGGTGATCCTGAGGTCCTCGAGCTGGCGGAAGGCCCAGAGCGGCACGCCGGCGGGGGCTTCGGGCTGCTTGAATTCGGGCAGGTTCTGCGCGCCATAGCTGATGTCGGCCCAGTAGCGGCGGGCCTCGACATTGTCGGGATCGACGCGGAGCAGGTCGCTGACATCGCCGAAGACGCGGCGATAGAGGCCGGCGCGCTTGGAGGCGGTATGCTCCTCGACCAGGAAGGCCCAATTGTCCTTCACCTGGCTGAACCGGTCGGCGACATGCTCGGGAAGCGCGGCGGCACGATCCTTGAAGACCAGGCGGATGTTCATGCCGTCGAGCGAGGCCGGGCCGAAGTCGGGCGCGGCGGAAGCGACGCTCAGATAGAGGCTGTCATTGGTGAGGATGCGGTCGCGCAGGTCGAGCCACAGCGTGCGCGCCTCGTTCGGGCGGACCGAGACCGACAGGTCGATCATGTCGCGGCCCGGCCAGATCGGGTCCTTCACCTTGATGTTGAGCGGTATAAGCCCGTCCTTGCCGGGCGTGGCCTTGAGGGCGGGGATGTCGAGCGCGATCCCGTCGAGCCCGTCGCGGGTGTTCTCCCAGCCATAGTTCCAGGCGCGGGCGAGCGCGCGGCCGGGGAAGGCGTCGCCAAAGCCCGAGGGGATCAGGACATGGACGATCGGCATCGCCCCTTCGACATGCGCGGCGGCGCCGGTCGAGGCGGCGCTGCCCGCGCCCGCGGCGGCGGTACCGGCGCCGGGGGGAAGCGCGAGCACGGTGTTGCGCTCGTCGGCGGGGTAGCGGCCGCGGATGAAGGCGTTGAGGCTGTCGAGCGCGGCGAGATTGGCCGAGACCTTGGCGTCTACCGTGTAGTTGAGCTTGAAGCTGCCCTCGGGCTCCTTGAGCGAGCCGACATCATAGGCCCAGATTTCCTGGATCGGCTGCTCCTGCATCACATTGGTGAAGCGCAGCGTGCCGCCCTGTGCCTCGCCGAGCGCGGTGACGCTGCGGACGACGCCCTTGGGGCGCTTGGCCAGGCTGCGATAGGCAGTGCCGTCCGCCGAATAATCGAGCGCGCCATAGGCCGCGCCGCGGATCTCGACGCGGTTGAACTTCTCGGTCGCGGGCACGGTTAGCGTGTAGGTCTTGCCGCCCTCGACATAGACGTTCCAGTCGGGCAGCTCGAAATAATCGTCGCGGCCGGGCAGGCGCGAGCGGTTGTAGACGCCGGGCCAGGTGGTCTCGGCGATGCCGTCGACGCCCTTCCACATCCATTCCTTCAGGTCCTTCGCATCGGCGAACTCGACCTTGCGGACGCTGGTGACCTTGTCGTCGAGCACCGGCGGCGAGGCGGCGTCCCAGCCGAAGCGGTGGAGCCAGGCGGCCTGCTTGCCCGCATCGGCAACGGGGGCCGGGGTCGGGGCGGGCTCGGCCTTGGCGGCGAGCGCGGCGATGCCGGCGGCGTCGAGCATGCGATCATAGACGCGGATCTCGTCGAGATCGCTGCCGCGCATGAAATTGTAGCGGCTCTGCACCTGGTGCGGCGCCATGATCCGGCCCGCGAGGCCGAACTGGTCGAGCCCGGTATCGAGATCGGCCTTCTGGTCCTTGCGCGCGACTTCCTTGCCGTCGACGAACAGCCTGACCCCGACGGTCTCGTCCCAGGCGAAGGCGATGTGCTGCCATGCGTCGGGGGCGGGGGGCTTGGGCAGGGTGAACGAGACGCGGACGCGCGAGAGGTTGGCGTCGGTCACGAAGGCGTCGAAGCCGTGGCCATTCCAGTCGATGCGCAGGAACGCCATGTCCCAGCTCGAATGATCGGCATAGCCGACGCGGAAGATCACGAAGGGTGCTTCGCCGACCTGCTCGCGCGAGCGCCAGAAAAAGGCGAGGGTGCCGCGCTGTGCCTCGATATTGCCGGGCGCGTTCCAGGCGAGATAGCCGTCATCGGCCCAGCGGAACGCGCCGCCGATCGCGCCGTCGGGCGTGGTGGTCACGCGCGACTGGAAATTGGGGACCGCATCGCCGCCTGCCTTCTCCGCCGTGCCGCTCTTGTCGCCCGAGGCGCGGAAGAGCAGGCCGTCATCGGTGCCTTGCGCGAAGGCAGGTCCCGCGGCGAGCGCGAGTGCCCAGGCCAGGGCGATGCTGGTGGCCGAACTGCGGATCATGACATGCCTCTCTGAACGGTAGCAGGACGGTCTTTGCCGCCTTTCCTGTCAAGCATGGCGTCGAGTGACACCGGTGACAATATCTTTCTCGTTTCCGACCCATGTCCGCTTGACGCTGTGGCGCAGACGCGACAGCATCGTGGCAACCGGTGTCAAAAAGTACCGGAATGAGGGGAGATTGCCGATGTCTTCGCGCCGCGACCTGTTGCGCCATGCCGGTGCGGGTGCCGCTTTCGGGCTGGCGCCGCGCGCCGCGTTCGCTGCCGAGTCGGATCCGTGGGACCGGGCGGCCGAGATTGCGCGGGCGGTGAAGGCGCCGGTGTTTCCCGATCGCGACTTCGACATCACCGCGTTCGGAGCGAAGGGTGACGGGACGACGCTCAACACCCAGGCGATCGCCGCCGCGATCGCGGGCTGCGCTGCGGCGGGCGGGGGCAGGGTAGTGGTTCCGGCAGGGCGCTTCCTCACCGGGGCGATACATCTGCAATCGGGCGTGAACCTGCACGTCACCCGCGATGCGACTTTGCTCTTCAGTACCGATCCCGCGCATTACCCGATCGTCTTCACCCGCTGGGAGGGGATGGAGCTGATGAACTATTCGCCGCTCGTCTATGCGCGGCGGCAGAAGAACATCGCGCTGACCGGCGAGGGGACGCTCGACGGGCAGGGGAGTGCGCAGCATTGGTGGGCGTGGAAGGGGCCGTGGGGCGGCACGACCGATCATGGCTGGCGCGAAGGCATGCCCGACCAGCGCAAGGCGCGCGCGCGGCTGTTCCAGATGGCCGAGGACGGCGTGCCGGTCGAGAAGCGCATGTTCGGCGAGGGCGACTATCTGCGCCCGGCATTCGTCCAGCCCTATGAATGCGAGAATGTGCTGATCGAGGGCGTGAAGCTCCGGGGTGCGCCGTTCTGGCAGGTCCACCCGGTGCTGTGCCGCAACCTGATCGTGCGCGGGCTCGACATCATGGGGCATGGGCCGAACAATGACGGCTGCGATCCCGAGTCCGTCGACGGTGCGCTCATTGAGCATTGCATTTTCGACACCGGCGATGATTGCATCGCGGTCAATTCGGGGCGCAACGCCGATGGCCGGCGGCTGGCGCGTCCGTCGCAGAACATCCTGATCCGCAACTGTCGGATGAAAGCGGGGCATGGCGGCGTGGTGGTCGGATCGCAGATCTCGGGCGGCGCGCGCTGGATCTTCGCCGAGGATTGCGTGATGGACTCGCCCGACCTCTGGTACGCGATCCGCTTCAAGAACAACGCGCTGCGCGGCGGGCTGCTCGAGAATTTCTATTATCGCAACCTCGATGTCGGCCAGATCGGCAAGGCCGCGGTGACCTGCGACTTCAATTACGAGGAAGGCGCGAACGGGCCGTTCGTGCCGAAGCTGCGCAATGTCGTAGTCGAAGGGCTGCGCGTGAAGAACGCCGTACGCGTGCTCGACAGCCAGGGCCTGCCGGGAGCGCCGGTGACGGGAATCACGCTGCGGAATTGCAGCTTCGAAGGTGTCACCCAGCCGAGCATCGTCACGCATACCGAGGGGCTTCGGCTCGAAAATGTGCGGGTGAACGGTGCGCTGGTCGATCATCTCGCCTGAGGTGCGTTGACGTGCCCGCCTGACACCGGTAGCATTGGCCAGACAACTCGCGGACCCGCGCAAAGCCGGGCCGCGGCCACTCGGAGAGGAGATCGCGCGCAAGTTACTCGACATGGTCCGGCACCGGTTCGGCCTGTCTTCTCCACCTTAGGGAATCGTCGGAGGCGAGCGGTTCCTGCAAGCGGGCGAAGCGGGACGGGCAGCGATGTCGGGCGCGGCCGCGTTCGCGCGTGCCGGACATGACGAGAGCTCTCTCGCGACCTGCAACATGGGGAATTTGCGTTGATTGAAGGACGGGAACCGGCCGAGGCCATCGCCCAAGCATTTGTTTCGGCCCGCCACACCGGCAATGCGCTGATCGATTATCCGGGCGAGCTACCCGGCACGCTCGACGAAGCCTATGTCATCCAGGAGCGCGCGATCGCGCTGTTCGGGGACAAGGTCGCGGGCTGGAAAGTGGGCAAGATCCCCGAGCCGCTCGACGCCACCTTCGGCACCAACCGGCTGACCGGCCCGATCTTCGCCGATTCGATCGTCACGCCGGGCGCGGGCGAAGTGCCCGAGATGCCGGTGTTCGAGCAGGGCTTTGCCGCAGGCGAGGCGGAATATCTGCTGCGCCTGGGCGCGCTGCCGGAGAATTTCGACCGCGCCTGGACCAACGAAGAAGTCGCCGAATATGTCGACGCCATCCATGTCGGCATCGAAGTGGCGAGCTCGCCTTTCCCGGGCATCAACCTGCACGGCCCGGCGGTCACAGTCTCCGATTTCGGCAACAACAACGGCCTGGTGATCGGCGCGGCGATCCCGCGCGGCACCGATTTTATCGAATGGCCGGTGGCACTTACCATCGAAGGCGAAGTGGCCGGCGAGGCGACGGCGAGCACGATGCTCGACGGTCCCTTCGGTGCCGTGCGCTTCCTGTTCGAGCTTGCCGCCAACCGGCAGCTGCCGCTCGCGCCGGGCCAGTGGATCTCCACCGGCGCGGTCACCGGCGTCCATCCCGTTCGCGTTGGCGAGCTGGTGGAGGCGCGGTTCGCGAATGACTACAGCGTGAAGTGCCGTATCGTCGGCATTCACGACGCCTGATTCGGCGGTCGCGGGCAGAAAATAAGAGGGAGAGAGTGATGGCGGGTTCTGGGGAGGCGGCAATCGCCGGCGCGACGGCGCGCATCGGGCGATACCGCTGGGTGATCGTGGCGCTGCTCTTCGCGGCGACGGCGATCAACTATATCGACCGTCAGATGATCGGGCTGCTCAAGCCGATCATGATGGAAGATCCCGCCCTCCACATGGACGAGCGGACCTATGCCGACATCGTCGTCTGGTTCCAGATCGCCTATGCCATCGGCTATCTCGGCTTCGGCAAGGTCGTCGACGCGATCGGCGCGCGGCTGGGCTATGCCGTCGCGGTGGTGATCTGGACGATCGCCCATATCGCGCATGGCGGCGCCTATAGCGTCACCCAGTTTGCGCTGGCGCGGTTCAGCCTTGGCATCGGTGAATCGGGCAACTTCCCGGCCGGCGTGAAGTCGGTCGCGCAGTGGTTCCCGCAAAAGGAACGCGCTTACGCGATCGGCCTGTTCAACGCGGGCTCGAACGTCGGTGCGATCCTGACGCCGCTGATCGTCTATCTGATGATCTCCCATTTGCACATGAGCTGGCGCACGGTGTTCATCGCCACCGGCATCTTCGGCGTGCTGTGGCTGATCGCCTGGCTGTCCTTCTACCGCGACGATCCCGCCGCGCATCCCAAGGTGGACGAGGCCGAGCTGGCCTATATCACCCAGGATCCGGCCGACCCCGATGTGAAGACCCCGGGCCTGTGGCTGCGCCTGCTCGCCACGCGCGAGACCTGGGCGTTCGCGCTGGGCAAGTTCTTCATCGACCCGATCTGGTGGTTCTATCTGTTCTGGCTGCCCGGCTTCCTGGGCGCGCAGTATAATCTCGATCTCAAGACCTGGTCGACGCCGACCGCGGCGCTGGCGCTGGGCGCGATCTACCTGATCTCAGACGTGGGCAGCATCTTCGGCGGCTGGCTCTCGGGCCGCTTCATGAAGTCGGGCATGAGCGTCAACAAGGCGCGCAAGCTCACCATGCTGATCTGCGCCTTTTTCGTGCTGCCGGTGGTGTTCGCCACTTCGGTCGACAATCTGTGGATCAGCGTCGCGCTGATCGGCATTGCGGCTGCGGCGCACCAGGGCTTCTCGGCCAATCTCTACACGCTGCCTTCCGACACGTTCCCGCGCTTCGCCGTGGGTGCGGTGATCGGCATCGGCGGCACCGTGGGGGCGATCGGCGGCGCGCTGTTCTCGAAATACTCGGGCGACATCCTCGACCGCGTCGGCAGCTACGCGCCGATGTTCATCAGCGCAGGCGCGGCCTATTTCCTCGCCGTGCTGGCGGTGCATCTGTTGTCGCCGCGTCTCGAGCGCGTGGAGAGCTTCCGCGCCTCGACGCCCTGGGCCGTGATCGCGGCTGCGGTGACCGGCTTGGTCGGCGTGGTGATCTTCCTCGCCTCGGGCAAGCCGACGGTCGAGGGTTGCGTGCCGGTGTGGATGGGCCCGGCGAGCCCGTGCTTCGAACCCGGCACCTATCACGCGATCCTGGGCGTCTGCGCGGCGGTCACGGTGCTGGCGATCGTTGTCAACGCAATGACACGCAAAAAGGCGTAAGAGGACCGCATGTCACGTCCCCTCAAGCTCGACCCGGACCGGCTGCTTCCCGCAGAGGACCGCATGCGGGGCATTGCCCGCGCCCTCTATGCGGAAGTGGCCGGGCTGCCGATCATCAGCCCGCACGGTCACACCGATCCGACCTGGTTCTCGACCAACGCCAACTGGTCGAACGCGACCGAGCTGCTGCTGTCGCCGGATCACTATATCTACCGCATGCTCTATTCGCAGGGCGTGTCGCTCGACGCGCTGTGCGTGCCGAGCAAGGCGGGCATGCCGGCGACCGATCCGCGCGCGGCGTGGCGGACCTTTGCCGAGCATACCTATCTGTTCCGCGGCACGCCCTCGGCGATGTGGCTGGGGCATGTGTTCGGCGAGGTGTTCGGCTTTGACGTGGCGCTCGATGCGAGCACTGCGGATCATTATTACGACACGATCAACGAGAAGCTCGCGACCGACGCGTTCAAGCCTCGCGCCCTGTTCGACCGGTTCAACATCGGCTTCCTCGCCACGACCGAGGGGCCGCAGGACGATCTCTCGCCACACCACGCCATCCACAACAGCGGCTGGAACGGGCGGGTGGTCACCACCTATCGCCCCGACGCAGTGATCGACGTCGAGCATGAGCAGTTCGCCGGCGCGATGAAGATCTTCGCCGAGAAGACCGGCGAGGACGTGTATTCGTGGGACGGCTATCTCGCCGCCCATCGCAAGCGCCGCGCCGATTTCCGCGCGGCGGGAGCGACGGCGACCGACCATGGTCACCCGACCGCGGCGACGGCGAACCTGTCGAAGGACGAAGCCGAGCGGCTGTTCCGCACGATCCTGTCGGATCGCTGGACCCCGGCCGATGCCGAGCTGTTCCGCGCGCAGATGCTGACCGAGATGGCGGCGATGAGCGTCGAGGATGGGATGGTGATGCAGATCCACCCCGGCAGCTTCCGCAACCATAATGGCGGGCTGTTCGAGAGCCATGGCCGCGACAAGGGCGCGGACATCCCGATGCGCACCGATTATGTGCACGGCCTCAAGCCGCTGCTCGACCGGTTCGGCACTTCGACCGACCTGTCGATCATCCTCTTCACGCTCGACGAGACCGTGTATTCGCGCGAGCTGGCGCCGCTGGCCGGGCATTATCCGTGCCTCAAGCTGGGGCCGAGCTGGTGGTTCCACGACAGCCCCGAGGGCATGCGCCGCTTCCGCGAGCAGGTGACCGAGACCGCGGGCTTCTACAACACCGTCGGCTTCAACGACGACACCCGCGCCTTCCTCTCGATCCCGGCGCGCCATGACGTCGCCCGGCGGATCGATTGCGGCTTCCTCGCCCGGCTGGTCGCCGAGGGGCGGCTGCTCGACTGGGAAGCGGCGGAGCTCGCCCATGAACTTACCAACGGGCTGGTGCGCAAGGCGTACAAGCTCGACCAACCCGCGCCGGCGCCCGTCGCCGCCGCAGCCTGAACCTAACGGAGTCCTCCCCCATGTTCGATCGTACCTATTACGCCACGCACCCCGACATGATGGAGTGCGTCTCGAACGAGGAACTGCGCGATCGCTATCTGATCACGGACCTGTTCCGCGACGGTGAGTGCGTGCTCAACTACACCCACGCCGATCGCATGGTGATCGGCGGCGTCGCGGTCGACACCGGTTCGGTGAAGCTGCCCGACCAGACCGAGCCGGCCTCGGCGGCGGGGCATCCGTTCCTCGAGCGCCGCGAGCTGGCGGTGGTCAACATCAGCGGTGTCGAAGGCACCGTGACCGTGGACGGCGAGAGCTTCACGCTGGGCAACAAGGACTGCCTGTACGTGACTATGGGCGCCAAGGACGTGCAGTTCTCGGGCGACGGCGCGCGCTTCTACCTGGTCTCGTGCCCGGCGCATAAGGGCTTCCAGACCCGCAAGCTGGGCATCGCCGACGCCAACCGGCTGGACCGCGGCACGCTGGAAGAGTCGAACGAGCGCTCGATCTACCAGCTGGTGATCCCGGGCGTGTGCGACAGCGCGCAGCTGGTGATGGGCCTGACCGTGCTCAAGCCCGGTTCGGTGTGGAACACCATGCCCCCGCACATCCATGAGCGCCGCAGCGAGATCTATCTCTATTTCGAGCTCGAGAATCTCGAGAAGGACCGCGTCTTCCATTATATGGGCCAGGAAGATGCGCTGCGGCACATCGTCGTGCAGAACGAGGAAGCGGTGATCAGCCCGCCCTGGTCGGTGCACATGGGCTCGGGCACCAAGGCCTATGCCTTCATCTGGGCGATGGCCGGCGAGAACCAGGACTATACCGACATGAACGTGCTGGACATCTGCCAGCTGGTGTAAGTCCTTTTACTCCCCTCCCGCTCGCGGGAGGGGCTGGGGGAGGGCGTGTCCTTCCCCGATGCATTACAGGCCCTCCCCCGACCCCTCCCGCAAGCGGAAGGGGAGCGATGGCGGTGAGGGGTGGGAGTAGATCATGACCAATCCCTTCGATCTTTCCGGCAAGGTTGCCGTAGTCACCGGCGCCAATACCGGCATCGGCCAGGGCATCGCGCTGGCGCTCGCCGCCGCCGGTGCGGACGTTGCCGCTGTCGGCCGCACGCCAGCGCAGGAAACGGTCGAGAAGGTGCGGGCGCTGGGCCGCAAGGCGGAGATCATCTCGGCCGATCTCTCGACTATCGAGCCTGTGAACAGGGTTGTGGACGAAGCTGTGGATAAGTTGGGCGGGCTCGACATCCTGGTCAACAATGCCGGCATCATCCGCCGCAACGACAGCCTCGACTTCACCGAGGAGGATTGGGACGCGGTCGTCGACACCAACCTGAAATCGGTGTTCTTCCTCTGCCAGGCGGCGGGCAAGCACATGGTCGCGCAGGGACGGGGCAAGATCATCAACATCGCCTCGATGCTGACCTTCCAGGGCGGCATCCGCGTGCCGAGCTATACGGCGTCCAAGTCGGGCATTGGCGGGCTGACCAAGCTGCTCGCGAACGAGTGGGCGGCCAAGGGTGTCAACGTCAACGCGATCGCGCCGGGCTATATCGCCACCAACAATACCGCGGCACTGCAGGCCGATGAGAACCGCAACCGCTCGATCATGGAGCGCATCCCGGCGGGCCGCTGGGGCGATCCGGCGGACATGGGCGGCGCGGCGGTGTTCCTCGCCTCCTCGGCCTCGGACTATGTTCAGGGCCATATCCTCGCGGTCGACGGCGGGTGGCTGGCGCGATGAGCATTGTCTTTTTCGGCGAGCTGATGCTGCGGCTGTCGCCCCCGGGGCGCGAGCTGCTGCTCCAGACGCCGAAGCTCAAAGTGAATGTCGGCGGGGCCGAGGCGAATGTCGCCACCGGGCTCGCCTGCCTGGGTCACAAGGTCCGGATGATCTCCGCGGTGTCGGACAATCCGCTGGGCGGCGCAGTGATCGGCGAATTGCGCCGGCGCGGGGTCGATACTTCGACGGTGGTTTCGGAAGCCGGCCGACTGGGCCTGTATTTCCTGACGCCGGGCGCGGGGCTGCGCGCTTCCGAGGTCGTCTATGATCGGGCCTATTCGGTGTTCGCCCAGCGCGATGCCTCGTCCTGGGACTGGGATGCGCTGCTCGAAGGCGCCACGCGGCTGCATCTTTCGGGCATTACGCCTGCGCTTGGCCACAACACCGCCGCTGCTGCGATTGCCGCTGCCGAGGCGGCCGGCGCGCGCGGCATTCCGGTGTCGTTCGACGGCAATTACCGCGCAAAGCTGTGGGAGAGCTGGGACAGCGATCCCAAGGCGGTGCTGACCCAGCTGATCGGCCATGCCGATCTGCTGTTCGGCAACCACCGCGACATTTCGCTGCTGCTCGGCCGCGAATTCTCGGGCGACGGCGCCGATCGCCGGCGCGAGGCGGCGGAGGCGGCGTTCGCGGCCTTCCCGAAGCTCCAGACGATCGCCAACACCGCGCGCCATGTCGACGACGCCGACAGCCACCGCGTCTCGGCGCGGGTCGATACGCGGGCCGGTGGCTATCAGACCGACGAAGTTCTTATCGCCGGCATCGTGGATCGTATCGGGGCAGGCGATGCGTTCGCCGCGGGCGTGCTGCATGGCCTGATCGAGAGCAAGGGCGACGCAAAGGCCGCGGCCCATGCCGGCCTTGCGCTGACCGCGTTAAAACATTCGCTACCAGGAGATGCGAGCCTGTTCACGCGCGCCGATCTGGCAGCATTCGACGAAGGCGGACTCGACGTCCGTCGCTAATCGGGCCGGAGGCGAAAAATCGTCCCGGGCAAGGGGTGGGGAATGGCCGATGGGAGAGACGTTCGCGATTGCCGCTGAAGCGGCGCCGGAGGCGCGCGATGCCGCCGATCTGCGCCGGGCTTACGGGATAGACCACACGCTCGAGGCGGAGCTGGGTGAGGCATGGCGCTTCATCG
Organism: Sphingomonas sp. R-74633; assembly: GCF_013416555.1. Classification (GTDB taxonomy): domain Bacteria; phylum Pseudomonadota; class Alphaproteobacteria; order Sphingomonadales; family Sphingomonadaceae; genus Sphingomonas. The sequence continues at coordinate 211,491 of NZ_JACCFG010000001.1, forward strand.
AGCCGCATATCGCCGGCATCGCGCGCGAGCTGCTGGAGCGGCGCGCTGGGCATGCGGTGGCCGACACGCTGGTCGAAAGCCGGGTGGACTATGCCCGGATCAAGCTTTCCCGCCCGATCGACCAGGCCTGGATCGACCGGATCGTGGCGGAGGCTGACCGCATCGCCGAGGACGGGATGGACTTCTCCACCGTCGCCGCATCGATGCTCGTCGCGCAGATGCACATCCATGCGCTGTTCTTCGAGCTTTCGCAGGACCCCGCCCAGCTCGAGCGGCTGACGCGTGCCACGCAGCGGCTCGCCGTGATCGAATTCGAGATCATCGCCAGCCGGCTGCGCCAGATCGCACGGCAACGGGCGCAGGCGACCCGTCGGCAGGAACTGAGCGAAGTGCGCGCCGAGCTCAACGTATCGCTGGCCAGCACCGCGCGGGCGAGCCGCGAGGTCGCCCAGTTCACCGAACATACCGCCGCCGAGCTGCTCGGGCTGCGCAAGCCGGCAACCGAAGTCGCCTCGGCGGCGGATCAGGCGGCGGTGGCGATGGGCGAATCCGCACGCAACGCGGCAGGGCTGATCTCCGCCTATGAGCGCGCGCGCGAGGATGTGCAGGTCGCGGCGGAAGTGGCCGGCAATGCTGATGCGATCGCCAACAAGGGCGCGGAAAGCGCGGACATGCTGGCCAGCCACACCGCGCGTATCGAAAGCGTGATCACGCTGATCTCGGGCGTCGCCTATCAGACCAAGCTGCTCGCGCTGAACGCCAGCATCGAGGCGGCGCGGGCAGGGGATAGCGGGCGCGGCTTCGCGATCGTCGCACAGGAAGTGCGCACGCTGGCCGACCAGGCCGCCGAGGCGACCGGCGGGGTGACCCAGACGATCCGCGAGGCACAGGCGGCGAGCGGCGCGATGGCGGAAACCAACCGCGCCATCCTGGCGATCGTCACCGAACTGCTGGCGCGCGTCCGCGCCATATCGGGCGAGATGGAGGCGCAGATGGCGACGGTGTCGGGCATCCTCGCCTCGATCGACGAGACGGCGGTCTCTTCGCGCGAGATCGCGGTGTTGATCGCGACGATCAGCGACCGGGTGGGCGGGCTGGCCAGCGAGGCCGAGGAAGCCGGGCGCCAGGCCGTGGTGACGCGCGAGGCGCTGGCGCGGATCGAAGAAGCCGCAGGGCATATGATGACGGGAGCTAGTCAATGAGTGGCGTATCGAGGCGTGCGGTGGTGGCGGGCGGCGTGGCGCTGGCGGCGGTGCCGCTGATTGCGCGGGCGGCGCCCGGGGATGCGGTGGTCGAGACCCGAGCCGGGCGCTTCGAGGGCGACAGGCTCGATGGCGGGATGCTGCGCTTCCGGGGCATCCGCTATGGCAACGCCCCGCGCTTCCGCGCGCCGACAGCCTTTGCGGCGCTGGGCCAGAGCGTCCCCGCGCACGACTTCGGACCGATCTGTCCGCAGGGGAAGGGCGGCCAGCCCGCCTCCGAGGATTGTCTGTTCCTCAACATCTGGACGCCCGGCGCCAACAAGGCGGCGAAGCGCCCGGTGATGCTCTACATCCATGGCGGCGCCTATTCGAACGGGAGCGTCACCGTGCCGCTCAACGACGGCGAGAAGCTGGCGGCGGCCGAGGATGTGGTGGTGGTGACGGTGAACCACCGGCTCAACGCGTTCGGCTATCTCTACCTCGCCCGGCTCGACCCGCGCTTCGCCGACAGCGGCAATCTGGGGCAGCTCGACCTGATCCTCGCGCTGCAATGGGTGCGGGACAATATCGCGGCGTTCGGCGGCGATCCGGGCCGCGTGTTCCTGTTCGGCCAGTCGGGCGGCGGCGCAAAGATCGCCACGCTGATGGGGATGCCGGCGGCCAAGGGCCTGTTCCATTCCGCCGCGACGATGAGCGGGCAGCAGGTCACGGCTTCGGGCCCGATCAACGCGACGAAGCGCGCCCAGGCCTATCTGGCGAAGCTCGGGGTGAAGGAGGACAATCTCCAGCCTTTGCTCGACATGCCGGTGGAGAAGCTGGTCGATGCGCTCGACGCGACCGATCCGATCCTGGGCGGGGGCGTCTATTTCGGGCCGGTGCTCGACATGAAGTGGCTCACCCGCCACCCGTTCTGGCCCGATGCCAACCCGCAATCGCTCGCGATCCCGATGATCCTGGGCAACACGCATGACGAGACACGCGCCTTCATCGATCCGGGCTCGGCGAAGGTGAAGGGGCTGACCTGGGACAATGTCGCCGCGCGGATGGCGCCGGAACTCCGCATGGACCTGCTGCCCGAATGGGTCGTCGGCCAGTATCGCGCGCATTTCCCGTCGGACACGCCCGAACAGCTCTTCTACCGCGCGACCACCGCCGGGCGAAGCTGGCCGGGCCAGTTGCTCGAGGCGGATGCGCGGGCGGCCTCCGGGGCCAAGTCGACCTGGGTCTATCAGGTCGATTTCCAGTCGCCGACCAAGCCCGAGCGCGGCGCGCCGCATACGATGGACATCGCACTCGCCTTCGGCACGCTCGAAGCGCCGGGCTCGTTCGCCGGCACCGGGCCGGCCGCGCAGAAGCTCAGCCGGCAGGTGATGGGCGCCTTCGCATCGCTTGCCCGCACCGGGCGTCCGGCGACGCGCGGGCTGGCCTGGGCGCCCTATACGTTGCCCAACCGCGCGACGATGGTCTTCGATGCGAACAGCCGCGTGGTCAACGACCCGCGCAAATGGGAGCGTGAGCTGTGGGGCAGGGTGCCGTATATCCAGCCGGGTTCCTGACCTGACACCGGTTACCTGACAGGGCTGTCGACAAACCCGTATCGCTTTGTCTCGTGGGTCATTATGTTCACGAATATGGAGAGAACCGGAAAGCCCACGATCAACGACGTGGCCCGCATCGCTGGCGTGTCGAAGAAGACCGTCAGCCGCGTGATCAACCGATCGCCGCTGCTCAACGGGGATACCCGCGCCAAGGTGGAGAAGGTGATCGCGGACCTAGGCTATGTCCCCAACGTCCAGGCGCGCGCGCTGGCGCTGCGCCGCAACTTCCTGATCGGGCTGATCCACGACAATCCCAACGCCCAGATGGTGATGAACGTGCAGGCCGGCATGCTCGAGGCGATGCGCGAAACCGAGTTCGAGCTGATCGTCCGCCCGATCGACCGCGGCAGCTCGACGATGCTCGAGGATGTGCGCAACTTCCTCGAGCGCCAGCGCCTCTACGGCGTGATGTTCCTGCCGCCGGTCTCGGAGAACGAGATGGTGGCCGAGCTCTGCCGCGAGCTGGGCATCCGCTATGTCCGCATGGGCTCGGCGACACTGGACTCCTCCGAGCACATGGTCGCGTCGAACGACAGCGAGGTGGTGACCGAGGCGGTGAACCATCTGATCGCGCTGGGCCATCGCCGCATCGGCCTGATCGCCGGCCCGCATGGCTTCCGCTCGGCGCGTGAGCGCCGCAAGGGCTTCGAGAATGCGCTCGAACAGGCCGGGATCAAGCTGCCGCGCAGCCTGATCGCCGACGGCAACTACACCTTCGAGACTGGCCTGGCCGCGGCCGACCGGCTGCTCGACCTGTCGCCGCGTCCCACTGCGATCTTCGCGTCGAACGACGAGATGGCGGCCGCGACACTCCACGCCGCGCGCCGCCGCGGGATGAGCGTGCCCGAGGATCTGTCGATCATCGGCTTCGACGACACCGCGATCGCCTCGCATATCTGGCCGCCGATGACGACGGTGCACTGGCCGATCATCTCGATGGCCCGCTCGGCGGCGCTCAAGCTGCTCGCCGAATATTTCGGGGGCGACGACAATGCCGTGGAGGAGCCGTCGCTGTTTCCCTCCACGCTGATCCACCGCGCCTCGGTCGCCCCGCCGCGCGACGGATAAGGCGTATTTTTGGGGTGCCGCACAGCGGCATTTCCCCGATGTTGCTGAAATAGCGCAATGCCCGAATTGTAACATTTTGTTCAATGACACCGGTTGACATCGGGGGCTTCCCGCGTGATCAAGAGGGTGAACAAGCGTGGCTGAGACGCTTGCGCTCAAGCGAACATGTAGATTCGCATACGGGGCGTAGGAGGGGGCAAGTCGCGACATAGCTGTATTTTGCGGAGCGACTTCGGTCGTCCTCCGCGTTGCTGTGTCGCACCCTAATTCCGGGCTCCAATGGGCGCATCGACCAGTGCTTGTCGATGAGAAGACTTTGGGGAGGAATCGATGCTTTCTACCGCTGACAACCTGGCTGTGCGCCGTTCGGCGCTCCGCGGCACGACGGCGCTCGGCGCGCTCGGCATTGCGCTGGTGATGGCCGCACCGGCCTGGGCCCAGACGGCCGGAGCCGCTGCCGAGACCACGACTGCCGTTGCCGCCTCCGCGCAGGACGTGCCGCAGGAAGCACCGCAGACCCCGGAGCAGGCCCAGGCCCAGGGCGAGACCATCGTTGTCACCGGTTTCCGCGCCTCGCTGGCCAACTCGGTCAACATTAAGAAGAACTCGAATCAGATCGTCGATGCGATCACCGCCGAGGACATTGCCGACTTCCCGGACGCCAATCTGGCGGAATCGATCCAGCGCCTGCCGGGCGTCTCGATCGACCGTGACAATGGCGAGGGCCGCACGATCACCGTGCGCGGCCTGGGCGGCGACTTCCAGTCGGTGCGCCTGAACGGCGCCGACGCACAGAACATCGCGGGCGGCAACCAGTCCGACGCCGGCGCGAACCGCTCGCGCGGCTTCGATTTCAACACCTTCGCCTCCGAGCTGTTCGGCGGGATCAAGGTGACCAAGTCCACTGCGGCGGAGAATGACGAAGGCTCGCTCGGCGCGATCATCGACCTGACCACCGGCCGCCCGCTCAGCTACAAGAAGAACCGCTTCGCCGTGGGCGCCGAGGCCGAGTATCGCGAGAACGGCAAGAGCTGGAACCCGCGCTTCACCGGCCTGGCCTCGGTCCATGTCACCGATAATTTCGGCATCCTGGTCTCGGGCGCGTACCAGAAGCAGGAGCAGCAGATCGACTCGTACCGCCGCAACATCGGCGTGTTCGAATATACGTATCGCAACTCGGCGATCGCGGGCGTGACGCCGGCGGTCTACGGCTTTGCCCGCCCGAACAACCAGGGCACCGGCGCGACCTTCGGTTCGGATCCCGCCGCCTATGCAGTGATCACCCCGACCACGATCATCCCGGGCCTGCCCTCGATCGGCCGCCAGTATCTCGACTATGAGCGGATCGGCGCCACCGCGACGATGCAGTGGAAGCCGAGCGCGGGCACCGAGATCACGCTCGACGGCGTCTTCTCGCGCTACGACCAGAACAGCGACAGCACCGGCATCACGCCGATCGGCCTGAACCGCAACGGCACCAACGCGCGTGTTCTCGGCGTCGGCACCGCCGGCCTGCGCGCGATCGGCACCGCGAATGGCTATGCGGATCGCGTGGCGCTCTATCCGAACTGCGTGCCGAGCGCGACGATCGACTGTAATGGCGATGCAGCGGGCAACGGCGTCGGCCAGACGCCGCTGACGGGCTATTTCAACAGCCTCAACCCGAACAACCTCAACCCGTATGACTATTACAACAATCCGGCCTCGCCCGGCTATGTCGCGAGCGGGACCCAGACCGGCTATTACAACGAGCTGCTCGGCCGTCCGAACACCAAGATCCGCGCCGCGCACGTCAACAGCGCCGGCCAGGCCGATTACATGGTGCTCGACGATGTCGACTGGCGCAGCTTCTCGGACACGCAGTTCGGCCGGACCGACTTCAAGCAGGTGACGCTGAACGTGCACCAGGAGTTCGCACCGAACTTCTATGCCGACGCCACCGGCGGCTGGTCCAAGTCCGAGTTCCGTTCCTACGGCACGCTCACCGAATTCAACGCGATCGATCAGGACAATTATGTCTTCGACGACCGCGGCGGCGACAAGATGCCGGTGTTCAGCCCGGGCTTCGACGTCGCGAACCCGAGCAGCTGGACGCTGGTGAAGGGCCTGTCGACGATCCGCTACTTCACCAACACCGTGGACAATGAGTTCAAGGTGGCGCGCGTCAACTTCACCTTCGACGCGCTGCCCGAGATGTCGATCAAGTTCGGCGGCACCGCCAAGCAGTTCGACTATGTCGGCGACCAGGGCCGTCGCACCCAGTCGATCGAGGCGATCAACCCGACGCTGGCGGAATCGCACCTCAACATCACCGATCTCGGCCGCACGATCAGCTTCGGACAGGGCCTGAACGTGTCGTCGGGCACGCCGACCAGCTATTATGCGCCGGATACCCAGAAGTTCATCAACCAGTTCGGCATCAACTGTAACTGCGTGAACAAATGGGGCGACTTCCGTGCCTCGGTCGACGGCCGCCAGAAGGGTGGCGTCACCGAGCAGGACGTGTCGGGCTATTTCCAGGTCGATTATAACGTCAACCTGCTCGGCCGCCCGCTGCGCGGCAATGCCGGTCTGCGCGTCGCCAACACCCGCGTGTTCGGTTCGGGCAATGTCGGCGGTGCCGATGGCGTCGCCGGCCTCGCAGTGACCGCCAAGAACGAATATTGGGACTGGCTGCCCTCGATGAACGCGAACTGGGAAGTGCAGGACAACCTGCTCATCCGCTTCGCCGCTTCGAAGGTGATGTCGCGTCCGCAGCTGGCCAGCCTGACCCCGGGCACCACTGCGTTCAGCTCGAGCCTCGCCACCAGCGGCGCGGCACCGTCGCTGACCGTGGGCAACCCCTATCTCAACCCGTTCCGCGCGACCAATCTCGACCTGAGCATCGAGAAGTATTTCACGCATAACGGCCTGATCGCAGTGAACCTGTTCAAGAAGAACATCGACAGCTTCCCGCAGCAGGTCGCACTCGAGGCGCCGCTCTCGGCCGTGTTCGAGCCGGCGGTGTACCAGCAGGTGCTGGGCTTCATCACCAACGCCGGCCTCAACGCCTATACCCAGGCGGGCGGGACCTGGGCGATCCGCCAGTTCCAGGACGCACCGGGCGGCACGATCAAGGGCGTCGAAGTCAATCTGCAGAGCGACTTCTTCTTCCTGCCGGGCTTCCTCAAGCATTTCGGCGTGATCGCGAACTACACGCACATCGACTCGAACCTGAGCTATCTGACGGGCACGGTGCTCAACACCACCACCTCGGTCTCGGGCACGGCGGCGAACACCTATGCCGAGGGGCCGTTCCTCAACACTTCGCCGGATGCGTTCAACGCGACGCTCTATTACGAGGACAGCAAGTTCTCGGCGCGTGTCTCGGGTTCGTGGCGCGCGCGCTATGTGAACCGCTTCCCGCTGGCGAGCGGCACCTGCTCGGTGGGCACCACCACCGTGGCGGGCGGCCCGTGCAACTCGCCGGTGTTCGCGGACTTCGGCTATAACGAGGAGCAGCTGAACATCGATTTCGCGATGTCCTACGCGCTCACCAAGTTCGCCAAGCTCTCGCTCGAGGGTCGCAACATGACCAACGCACCGCAGTACCGCACCATGTATGCGGCGAACCCGGTGAGCCAGACCTATGCCAGCACCGGCCGGATCGTGACCGCCGGGCTGCGCATGAACTTCTAGACCTTCGGGGGGAGGGGACGGGGCGGCGCCCGCAAGGCGCGCCGCTCCAACCTTGAGCCCAAATCATTCCCTTTCCTGGCCGGCGCCACGCCTCCGTGCGCCGGTCGTTTTGTGTCCGGCGGCCAGGCGACTTTACGCCTTCTTTATGCCCGGCCCGAACTTCCCCGTGGAACCTTAATGCCGGCCCGCCCCACATCGCCGCCGTGACGATGTGAGGAGTTTTCGCAATGCCGGCGTTACTGCGCCGCCTCGAGACGGGCGGATGCGGCTGGAGAATTGAGCTCGGGTTCCGGCTCGGCGGCGTGCTGCTGCTTGCCGCCTGCGCGCTTGCGCTCTGGACACTGAGCCTCTCGGCCAGCCGGCCGTCCCCCCATCCCGTCGCCCCCGCCGAATTCGGCGAGGCCATGTTTTCCGTTGCCGCCTGGGCACTCGGCTGGGCTCTGCTCGCCGAGGGCCCGGGCCTGTTCCGCCTTTGCGCGCTGCCCGAGCGGCATGCCCGCCACCGATAGGGGAAATCCAATGAACGACCTGATCTGGCTGGGGGTGCTCGCAGGACTGTTCCTGCTGACTCTCGCCTGTGTCCGCCTGTGCGACCAGGCCTGAGGAGAACCGCGATGCCGCTGCCGCTACTTCTCGCCGGGCTCACTGCGCTGGGCCTGCTCCTTTACCTCGTGGCCGTGCTCGTCCGGCCCGAGCGCTTCTGATCGGAACGCGCCATGACCGTCCAAGGCTGGATGCTGATCGTTGTTTTCGTGGCCCTCCTCGTCGCGCTGGCCAAGCCGGTGGGGCTGTGGCTGTTCGCCATTTATGAGGGGCGGCGCACGCCGCTCCATGTCGTGCTGGGCCCCGTGGAGCGTGGCTTCTACAAGCTGGCCGGGGTCGACCCGAATGCCGAGCAGGGCTGGCGCCGCTATGCGCTACATATGCTGGCATTCCAGCTGGCGGCGCTGTTGTTCACCTATCTGGTGCTGCGCTTCCAGGACCTGCTGCCGATGAACCCGCGCGGGCTCGCCGGCCTCTCGCCCGATGGCGCGATGAACACGGCGATCAGCTTCACCACCAATACCAACTGGCAATGGTATTCGGGCGAGGCGGCGCTTTCGAACCTCAGCCAGATGCTGGGGCTGACGATCCATAACTTCCTGTCGGCGGCGACGGGCATCGCGATCGCCTTCGCGCTGTTCCGCGGGTTCGCGCGGAAACAGGCGAGCGGGATCGGCAATTTCTGGGCCGACATGACTCGGGTGACGCTCTACGTGCTGCTGCCGATCTGCGTAGTGTACGCGCTCTATCTGATCGCCAGCGGCGTGCCGCAGACCTTCGCCGCGCTGGTCGATGCGACCACGCTGGAAGGCGCCAAGCAATCGATCGCGCTGGGGCCGGTGGCGTCGCAGGAAGCGATCAAGATGCTCGGCACCAATGGCGGCGGCTTCTTCAACGCCAACTCGGCGCACCCGTTCGAGAACCCCAGTGCGCTGACCAACTTCGTCCAGATGCTGTCGATCTTCATGCTCGGCGTCGGGCTGACCTACACGTTCGGCAAGGCGGTGGGGAATAGGCGCCAGGGCTGGGCGATCCTCGCCGCGATGCTGACGCTGTTCGTGGTCGGTGCGGGCGTGACCTATTGGCAGGAAGCCGCGGGCAACCCGGTGCTCCACCATCTCGGCCTGGCCGGCGGCAATATGGAGGGCAAGGAAGTCCGCTTCGGCATCGCCGCCAGCGCGCTCTTCGCTACCGTGACCACCGCGGCCTCGTGCGGCGCGGTCAATGCGATGCATGACAGCTTCACGGCGCTCGGCGGACTCGTGCCGCTGTTCAACATGGAGCTCGGCGAAGTCGTGGTCGGCGGCGTCGGTGCGGGCATTTACGGCTTCCTGCTGTTCGCCATCCTCGCGGTATTCGTCGCCGGACTGATGGTTGGGCGTACGCCCGAATATGTCGGCAAGAAGATCGAGGGACGCGAAGTGAAGCTCGCGGTGCTGGCGATCGCGGTGCTGCCGCTGATGATCCTCGGCGGCACGGCGCTCGCCTCGGTGCTGCCGGCGGGGCTTGCGGGGCCGCTCAACAAGGGGCCGCACGGCTTCACCGAGATCCTCTACGCCTTCACCTCTGCCACTGCGAACAACGGCTCGGCCTTTGCCGGCCTCACCGCGGGCACGCCCTTCTACAACGGGCTGCTCGGCGTCGCGATGTGGGTGGGGCGCTTCTTCATCATCGTGCCTGTGCTCGCCATCGCCGGCAGCCTGGCCGCGAAGCAGGTCCACCCGGAAAGCACGGGCTCGTTCCCGACGACCGGACTGCTGTGGATCGGCCTGCTCGTCGGCATCATCCTGGTGCTGGGCGGACTGACGTTCCTCCCCAGCCTCGCGCTCGGTCCCATCGCCGATCATCTCGCGATGATCCACGGCCAGCTCTTCTGAGGTCCCTTCAAATGACGACCGCAACCCTGTTCACGCCCGCGCTGATCGGCCCGGCCATCGGCGACGCGTTCAAGAAACTGAGCCCCCGCGCCCTGGTGAAGAACCCCGTGCTCTTCACCACCGCGGTGGTCGCCCTCCTGCTCACCGTGCTGCTGTTCCTCGGCGGGACCAGCCTGTCGATCGGCTTCCAGATCCAGCTCATCGTCTGGCTGTGGCTCACCGTGTTGTTCGGCACCTTTGCCGAGGCACTGGCTGAGGGCAGGGGGCGCGCCCAGGCCGCGTCGCTCCGCGCCACCAAGTCCGAGCTCACCGCACGGCTGCCCGATGGACGGACCGTAGCCGCCTCGCAGCTCAAAAAGGGCGATGTGGTACTGGTCGAGACCGGCGACCTGATCCCGGCCGATGGCGAAGTGATCGAAGGCGTCGCCTCGGTCAACGAAGCCGCGATCACCGGCGAAAGCGCGCCGGTGATCCGCGAGGCGGGCGGCGACCGTTCGGCGGTGACCGCCGGCACGCGGGTGATCTCGGACCGGATCAAGGTGCGCATTACGCAGGAGCCGGGCCAGGGTTTCCTCGACCGCATGATCGCACTGGTCGAAGGCGCAGAGCGGCAGAAGACGCCGAACGAGATCGCGCTGACGATCCTGCTCGTCGGGCTGACGATCATCTTCCTGATCGCGGTTTCGACGATCCCAGGCTTTGCCGCTTATGCGGGCGGGCAAATTCCCGTGGCGATCCTCGCGGCGCTGCTGATCACGCTGATCCCGACGACGATTGCTGCGCTGCTCTCGGCGATCGGCATTGCGGGGATGGACCGGCTGGTGCGCTTCAACGTGCTCGCCAAGTCGGGCCGCGCGGTGGAGGCTGCGGGCGACATCGATGTGCTGCTGCTCGACAAGACGGGCACGATCACGATCGGCGACCGCGCGGCGAGCGAGTTCCGGCCGCTGGGCGGGGTGACCAGCGACGAACTGGCGCGCGCTGCTTTGCTCGCCAGCCTGGCGGATGAGACGCCCGAGGGCCGCTCGGTCGTCGCGCTTGCCCAGGGCAAATATGCGGTGGCGACCAAGATACTGCCCGAGGGCGCGGAGATCATCCCGTTCACGGCGCAGACCCGCATCTCGGGCGTGCGGATGGGCGGCAACCTCATCCAGAAGGGCGCTGTCGATGCGATCCTGCGCGCCAATCCGGGGGTGGGGGAGACGGCTGTCGCCGGCGATCTGCGTCGGGTCTCGGAGGAGATTGCGCGGCAGGGCCAGACCCCGCTGGCGGTGGCCGAGGACGGCCGGCTGCTCGGGGTGATCGCGCTCAAGGACGTGGTGAAGGCAGGCGTCCGCGAGCGGTTCGGCGAGCTGCGCCGGATGGGCATCCGTACCGTGATGATCACCGGCGACAATCCGCTCACCGCCGCCGCTATCGCCGCCGAGGCCGGGGTGGACGATTTCCTCGCTGAGGCGACGCCCGAGGACAAGCTCGCGCTGATCCGCAAGGAGCAGCAGGGCGGGCGGCTGGTCGCGATGTGCGGCGACGGCACCAACGACGCGCCGGCGCTTGCCCAGTCCGACGTGGGCGTGGCGATGAACACCGGCACCCAGGCGGCGCGCGAGGCGGGCAACATGGTCGATCTCGACAGCGATCCGACCAAGCTCATCGAGATCGTCGGCTTGGGCAAGCAGCTGCTGATGACGCGCGGCGCGCTGACCACCTTCTCGGTGGCCAACGACATCGCCAAGTATTTCGCGATCATCCCGGCGATGTTCATCGTGCTCTACCCGTCGCTCGGCGTGCTCAACGTGATGCAGCTGGCGAGCCCGCAAAGCGCGATCCTGTCGGCGATCATCTTCAACGCGCTGATCATCCCGTGCCTGGTGCCGCTGGCGCTGAAGGGCGTGAAATACCGCCCGATCGGCGCGGGACCGCTGCTCGCGCGCAACCTGGCGATCTACGGGCTGGGCGGGGTGTTGGCGCCGTTCGTCGGGATCAAGCTGATCGACCTAGTCGTGTCCGGCCTTCACCTCGCCTGAGGAATAGATAGATGTTGAAAGACTTCACCACCGCGCTCCGTCCGGCGATCGTCCTGACGGTCCTGTTCGCACTGTTGCTCGGCATCGCCTATCCGGCGGCGCTTACCGGCATTGGCCAGCTTGCCTTCCCGCATCAGGCGAATGGCAGCCTGATCGTCGAGAAGGGCCAGGTCCGCGGCTCCGAGCTGATCGGCCAGGGCTTTGCCGGCGCGGGCTATTTCCACGGTCGCCCCTCGGCCGCCGGCGCCAATGGCTATGACGCCAGCGCTTCGGCCGGATCGAACCTCGGTCCCGCAGCGCAGGCGCTGTCCGACCGCGTGACCAAGGACATTGCCGCCACGAAGTCAGCACCAGCAAATTCGGTTCCCGCCGATCTGGTGACCACCTCCGCCTCGGGGCTCGACCCTGACATCAGTCCCGAGGCGGCTCTTTACCAGGTGGACCGCGTCGCCAAGGCGCGCGGGGTGGACGCAGAGAAGGTGCGGGCGATCGTCGAGGCGCATGTCGCGCATCCGCTGCTCGGCTTCCTCGGCGAGCCGCGCGTCAACGTGCTCGCGCTCAATCGCGACCTCGACAAGCAGGTGGCGCAGGGCGCACAAGCCACGCGGTGAGCGACGCGGACAACAGACCCGATCCCGATGCCCTTCTGCGCGCCGCCGCGCAGGAGGGCTTTGGCCGCCTGAAGGTATTCCTCGGCGCCGCGCCGGGGGTGGGCAAGACCTATGAAATGCTCACCGAGGCCGCGGCGCGGCGCAAGGCGGGCACCGATGTGATCATCGGCGTGGTCGAGACGCATGGACGGGCGGAGACCGAGGCGCTGGTCCAGGGGCTGGAGATCGTGCCGCGCCGGCCGGTGGACTATCATGGCCGCACGATCGCCGAGATGGATCTCGATGCGATCCTGGCCCGTGCGCCAGGCCTCGTGCTGGTCGACGAGCTCGCCCACACCAACGCGCCGGGTAGTCGGCACGACAAGCGCTACCAGGATATCGAGGAGCTGCTCGCCGCCGGGATCGACGTCTATTCGACGGTCAACATCCAGCACATCGAGAGCCTGAACGATGTCGTTGCCAGCTTCACCAAGGTGCGAGTGCGCGAGACGGTGCCGGACCGCGTGCTCGAGGCGGCGGATATCGAGATCGTCGACCTGCCGCCCGACGAGCTGATCGAGCGGTTGCGCGAGGGCAAGGTCTATGTGCCCGAGGAAGCGACGCGGGCGCTTGGGCATTTCTTCTCCAAGTCGAACCTTACCGCCTTGCGCGAACTGGCGCTGCGCCGCGCGGCGCAGGCGGTCGACACGCAGATGCTCGACTATCTGCGCACCCATGCGCTGGCCGGCACTTGGGGCGTGGGCGAGCGGCTGGTGGTTGCGGTGAGCGAGCTGCCCGGATCGGTCGAGCTTGTCCGCGCCGCCAAGCGCATCGCCGATGGCCTGCGCGCGCCGTGGACCGCGGTGCATATCGAGACGCCGCGCACCGCGCGCTTCGGCGATGCCGAGAGTGCGCAGGTTGCTGCGTCGATGCATCTCGCCAGCCAGCTGGGCGCGCAGGTCGCATCGGTGCCGGCGGAATCGGTGCTCGACGGCCTCAAGCGCTTCACCGCCGAGGCGCGGGCCACGCAGTTGATCGTCGGCAAGTCGGCGCGCTCGCGCTGGTTCGAACTGCGCCATGGGTCGGTGGTCGATCGGTTGGTCCGCGAGACGCCGGGCGTCGCGGTGCATGTACTGCCGATGCTCGAAGCGACGGCGCCGAGCGGGCCGGTGCGGCGGCCGGCGGGGGAATGGGGTTCGCCGGGGGTCTATGCGATCTCGCTTGCGCTGGTCGCGGGGGTGACCCTGCTCGGGGCGAGCCTGTTCTCGTTCGGCAGCATCACCAATATCGGGCTGCTCTATCTGCTGCCGGTAATGTTCGCGGCGACGCGCTACGGCGTGCGCGCAGGCGTGGTGACCGGGCTGATTTCGTCGCTCGCCTATAATTTCTTCTTCATCCCGCCGACCCACACTTTCACGATCCAGGACCCGCAGAACATCATCACCGTGCTGGTGCTGATGGGGGTGGCGGTGGTCTCGAGCCAGCTGGCCGCGCGCGTGCGGGCGCAGGCGGCGCTGGCGCAACGCAGCGCCGCGCAGAATTCCACGCTCGCCGGGTTCGCGCGGTTGCTCACCGGCATGAGCACGCAGGAGGAACTGGGCCAGACGCTGTGCGCGGAAGTGGCGCGTCTGCTCGACGTCAGCACGATGCTGCTGCTGCCCGAACCCGGGCAGCTGGTATTGCGCGCCGCCTATCCGCCCGAGGACCGGCTCGAGATGATCGAGCAGGCGGCGGCGCAATGGTCGTTCGACCATAACAGCCCGGCGGGGCGTGGATCTGACACGCTCACGGCCTCTGAATGGCTGTTCCACCCGCTTGCCGCCGGCGGGCGCGTGCTCGGTGTGTTCGGGATCGCGCGGAGCGACGCGGGCAATCCGCTGCGCTCGGACCAGCTGCCGCTGCTGCTCAGCCTGCTCGACCAGGCCGCGCTCGCCTTCGAGCGGATCGCGCTGGAGAGCGAGATGGCAACGGTGACGCAGCTGAAGGAGCGCGACCGGCTGCGCGCGGCGTTGCTCTCGTCGGTGAGCCATGACCTGCGCACGCCGCTGACCACGATCCTGGGCATGCTCGGCGAGATGCAGCCGGCGAGCGCGGGGCAGGGCGAGCAGCTCTCCGCAGCACGCGCCGAGGCCGAGCGGCTCAACCGCTTCGTCGCCAATCTGCTCGACATGGTGCGGATCGAGGCGGGGGCGCTCCACCAGTCGATCGAGCCAGTCGACCTGGCCGAGGCAGTGGCGAGTGCGGTGCATGACCTGCGCCGCGTGCTGGACGATCACCCGGTACGGCTGGACGTCTCGCCCGAATTGCCCTTCGTCTCGCTTGACCCGCAGCTCTTCCACCATTGCCTGATCAACCTGATCGAGAATGCCGGGAAATATGGCGACCCCGGCTCGCCCATCACGATCGCCGCGCGGCGCCAGCCGGGCAGCATGACGCTGAGCGTGATGGACGAGGGACCGGGCCTGCCGCCTGGGGATGAGGCGCGGATCTTCGAGACCTTTGCCCGGATCGAAGGATCGGACCGCAAGGGTGGCACCGGGCTGGGCCTTGCGATCGTGAAGGGCTTTGCCGAGGCGATGGGGCTCGGCGTATCGGCGGCGAATCGCAGCGACCCGGCGGGCGCGATCTTCACGATCCGCTTTCCCGAAACACTGCTCCGCAAGGGAAGCGCCGGCGAATGAGCCAACAGGCGAAGATATTGGTGGTGGACGACGAGCCCGCGATCCGCCGGCTGCTGAGCGCCGGCCTGACGCGAGCGGGCTACCGCGTAGTCGAGGCCGGCACCGCGCGCGATGCACTGAGCGCGATGCAGATCGACAAGCCCGAGGCGGTGCTGCTCGACCTTGGCCTCCCCGATCGCGACGGGCTCGAGCTGGTGCCGCTGCTCAAGGCGGCGGGCGCATCGGTGCTGATCGTCTCGGCGCGCGACGCGACTGACCAGAAGGTGACGGCGCTCGACCTGGGCGCGGACGATTATGTCACCAAGCCGTTCGATACCGAGGAAGTGCTCGCCCGCATCCGCACCGCGCTGCGCCACCGGCTTTCGGCCGAGGCGGAGGCGCCGGTGGTGCGGATCGGCGCGATCGAGATCGATCTCGCGGCGCGGCTGGTGCGCAAGGCGGGCGAGGAAGTGCATCTGACGCCGAAGGAGTTCGGCTTCCTGGCGGAGCTGGCCAAGCATCCCGGCCGCGTGGTGACGCACAGCCAGTTGCTGCGCACCGTCTGGGGGCCGGGGCATGAGCATGACGTGGAGTATCTGCGGGTGGCGGCGCGCGGCGTCCGGCGCAAGATCGAGAACGATCCCGCCATGCCCTCGGCGATCCGCAACGAGCCGGGAGTGGGCTACCGCCTGATGGCGTGAATGGTGCCGAGTGCAGGAATCGAACCCGCGACCTTCGGTTTACAAAACCGCTGCTCTACCAGCTGAGCTAACCCGGCACGATCGGGACTGCCGCGGACCCTTGCGGCTTTCTGCGCCTCTGCTCGGATCGGCCCGTCCGGTCAAGACTCGTTGCGGCACTATGCCTGGCTCGAATGATCGGGTGCCTTCTTGCCATGTTGCGTGGCCGACCGGATTGGTGAAGGGAGAGGGCGCGATACCGGACTTTACCGGTGGTGGCGAAAGGCATTGCAATGACCGTTGGCGCGCTTCCCGATCTGAAACTGTTCATCGCCGGCGAATGGCGCGGTGCGGCGGGGCGAGACACGCAGCCGGTGCTCAATCCAGCCACCGGAGAGACGATCGGCGATCTGCCGCTGGCGAACGGGCAGGACCTCGATGACGCGCTGGAAGCGGCGCAGCGCGGCTTCGCGGCGTGGCGGGCGACGCCGCCCGAGGCGCGCGCCGCCGTGCTGATGCGCACCGCCGCGCTGATGCGCGAGCGCGCTGATGCGCTGGCCGCGATCGCAACGCTCGAACAGGGCAAGCCGCTGGCCGAGGCACGGGGCGAGGCGCTCTATTCGGCGGCCCTGCTCGAATTCCATGCCGGCGAGGCGCTGCGCAACTATGGCAAGGTGCTGCCGCGCGTGCCGGGAACGCGTTCGCTGGTGGTCAAGCAGCCGGTCGGCCCGGTCGCGGCGTTCTGCGCCTGGAATTTCCCGGTGATCAATCCGGTGCGCAAGATTTCGCCCGCGCTCGCCGCAGGCTGCTCGGTGATCCTGAAGCCGAGCGAAGAGACGCCGGCCAGCGCGATTGCGGTGATGCAGTGCTTCCAGGATGCGGGGCTGCCGGGCGATGTCGCGCAGATCGTGTTCGGCGTGCCCGACACCGTCTCGCGCACCTTGCTTGCCTCGCCGGTCACGCGGAAGCTGAGCTTCACCGGCTCGGTGCCGATCGGCAAGCATCTGATGAAGCTCGCCGCCGACACGGTGATGCGGATGACGATGGAACTGGGCGGCCATTCGCCGGTACTGGTTTTCGACGATTGCGATCTCGAGAAGACGCTCGACACGCTGGTTGCGCACAAGTTCCGCAATGCCGGCCAGGTCTGCGTCTCGCCGACGCGCTTCTATGTCCAGGACGGCATCTACGACCGCTTCGCCGCGGGCTTTGCCGAGCGTACGGGGCGCATCAAGCTCGGTGACGGGCGTGACGCCGGCACCAACATGGGCCCGACCGCCAATCCGCGCCGCCCCGGCACGATCGAGGCGCTGGTCGAGGACGCCCGCAGTATGGGTGCCAAGCTGCTCGCGGGCGGCGGGCGCGGCGAAGGCAACGGCTTCTTCTTCCAGCCGACGGTGCTCGGCGACGTGCCGATCGACGCGGCGGCGATGAACGACGAGCCTTTCGGCCCGCTCGCGCTGCTCGCCCGCTTCGGCACGGTGGAGGATGCAATCGAACAGGCCAACCGGCTGCCCTATGGCCTCGCCGCCTATTGCTTCACCGAGAATGGCCGGCGCCAGAATCTGCTGGGCGACTCGGTCGAGGCAGGGATGGTCCTGATCAACAATGTCCGCACCTCCTGGCCCGACGCGCCGTTCGGCGGGCTGAAGGAAAGCGGCTTCGGCTCCGAGGACGGGCCGGAGGGCGTTGAGGGTCACATGATCACCAAGGCGATACACGCTAGCTGAGGCCGACAAGGGGGCGTTGGCAAGCGGGCGCGCGCTCCCCATTTGCGGTTCGACAGCTCGAAAAGGACTTGCCCATGCCGCGCCCGCTGAAGATCGATTTCGTCTCCGACGTTTCCTGCCCCTGGTGCATCATCGGGCTGCGTGGGCTGGAGGAAGCGCTGGCGCGGACCGAGGGCGTGGTCGCGGCGGATATCCATTTCCAGCCGTTCGAGCTCAATCCGCAGATGGCGCCCGAAGGCGAGAATATCGGCGAGCATATCGCGCGGAAATACGGCTCGACGCCCGAGCAGTCTGCCGCGAACCGCCAGATGATCCGCGACCGCGCCGCCGACCTGGGCTTCGCGATGAACAGCTCGGCCGATAGCCGCATCTACAACACGTTCGATGCCCACCGGCTGCTCCACTGGGCGGAGATCGAGGGCAAGCAGGCTGCGCTCAAGCATGCACTGTTCACGGCCTATTTCACCGACCAGCAGGATCCGTCGAACGCCGATGTGCTCGTCGCCGCGGCCGAGAAGGCCGGGCTCGACGGTGCGGCGGCGCGCGAGGTGCTGTCCTCGGGCCGCTATGCCGATGAAGTGCGCGCGGCCGAACAGCTGTGGCAGAGCCGCGGGATCAACTCAGTGCCCGCGATCATCATCGAGGACAAATGGCTGATCTCCGGCGGCCAGCCGCCCGAGGCGTTCGAGCAGGCACTGCGCGAGATCGCGGCGCAGGCGGCCTGAGCCGGTTCCGGGTCAATAGGCGGGCGGGTTCTGCGAGCGGGCGCGGAACTGCTTCGCGGTCATCCGCAGGCGCACCACATTGCCGTCTACCCAGGCCTCGCGCGGATAGATGCGGCGCAGGAAGAAAATCCGTTCCTCGAGCGTGAAGAAGCTCTTCTCCGCGACATAGGTCTGGCTGGGCTTTGGGATATAGGCGGTCTTGGCGACGGTCACCCCGTCGGACGAGATCACCGCCATGCCATCCTGCACCGTGATGCTCTCGGATATCGGAGCCGGGGCGGGCGCTGCCTGGGGTGCGAGGATGAGCGACGAGAGAAAGAGGAAAAGGGGCTGCACGCGGTTACTTCCTATGGTTTCCCGCCCCCTGCGCCGCTCGCGTTCCGCTGGCGCGCGCCGCGCGATGAAAGCGGATAGGCCTGCGACCGGTGCCGCTCAGCGCACGCCGAAGGTCCAGCCCTCGGTGCAGGCGAGCTCGGGGGTGAGGCCCTCTGGCGCCCACAGCCCCGGATCGTCCGCTACGGTGCGTAGCCAGGCGGCGCTGAGCATCGCATCGGTGGCGTGGTCATCATAGCGGGCGAGCGGGGAATGGGGACGTGAGCCCAGCACCGCAAGCATCGCGTCGAGCGTTTCGGCGTCGCGTATCTTGGAGATGCCCTTGCGCATCCCTGCGGTGCGCGACGCGAGCGCGGTGTAGATCTCGACGAGCACCGGTCCCGTCTCGGGCAGCGGGTCGAAAGGCCAGATCGGCACCTTGCCCCGGAGCTGGTGCAGCACGCGCATCCCGGTGAGGCTCGATTTGCCGACCTGCGAGGCGCCGACCAGGTTGAAGCAACTGTACGGGGACAGGCGCATCGCCTCCTGGCCATGTTCGCACACTCGGAAGCGCCCGCGACCGGGCGGAAACAGGTCGCCGCAATCGCCTCTCTGGCGGAAGTGGCGGCGCGCCTCGGAGTGCTGCACGAAGCTGGTCGCGGCGAGATGCGGGTCGTCGGCGGAGAGCTGGTCGACCAGCGCCCACAGCGCCGGGCCGTCGGGCGGCGAGCGGTTCCAGCTGGGGAAATAGGCCCCCTCGTCGGCCATCGGGAAAGCAGGGGACAGGTCCAGCCCGATCAGTGCCCGCGTGCCGCTGTCCGCCAACGCGCCGAGCCAGTCGGCAATGTCCTGGCGCGACCAGTTGCGCTCGACCAGTATCGGCGCGTCCGTGCCGGCCTGCGCACGGGCGACGGCCAGGCCCTTGGGGCGCTCGACTGCCTGGCCCGACCAGTCGATCGCAATGAAGTCGGTGAAGTTCAGGGCCGCTCCGCCATCCCGGCGGCGATGCGCTGGGGTTTCTTGGCGCGGTCCCACCAGGCGCGCTGGATGTAGAGCTCGATCCGCTCGCGGCTGTCGGTGCCGTAGCGGACGAGGAGCATCGGGTAGTTGGCGTAGTGGTCGGTCTGCCAGAAGGTCTCGGGGTCGGTCTCGAACAGGATTTCCTTCTCGGGATTGGTGACCATCAGCCCGAAGCTGCCCTTCTCGCGGCCGGGCGACATCAGTCCCTTGCCGTTGATCTTGGGGCAAGGCGTGCCCCACCAGCTTTCCATCACCACTTCGGGCAGGGTGCGGGCGAAGGCAGTGGCGTCGTCCCAGTCATCCATCGCGGCGCTTCTCCCGCATCTCGTTCCACCAGGCGATGCGCTCGGCGATGCGCTTCTCGTGCCCGCGATCGGTGGGGGCGTAGAAATTCTGGGGCGCCATTTCCTCGGGCCAGTAATTGTCGCCCGAAAAGCCGCCCTCGGCATCATGGTCGTAGGTGTAGCCCTTGCCGTAGCCGATGTCCTTCATCAGCCTGGTCGGCGCGTTGAGGATGTTCTGCGGCGGCATCAGCGAGCCGGTTTCCTTCGCCGAGCGCCACGCCGCTTTCTGCGCGGTGTAGGCGGCGTTCGATTTGGGCGCGGTGGCGAGATAGAGGCAGGCCTGTGCGATCGCCAGCTCGCCCTCGGGTGAACCGAGGAACTCATAGGTATCCTTGGCCGCGAGACACTGGACCAGCGCGTTGGGGTCGGCGAGGCCGATGTCCTCCACCGCCATGCGCACCAGCCGGCGCAGCACGTAGAGCGGCTCTTCCCCGGCGGTGAGCATCCGCGCGAGATAATAGAGCGAGGCGTCCGGATCCGATCCGCGCACCGATTTATGGAGCGCGGAGATCAGGTTGTAGTGCCCCTCGCGATCCTTGTCGTAGACCGCGACGCGGCGCTGGAGAAAGTCGCCGAGTGCTGCCGGATCGAGCGGCTTCTCGAAGCTTACCGAGAACAAAGTCTCGGCCTGGTTGAGCAGGAAGCGGCCATCGCCATCGGCGCTTGCGACCAGTGCCTCGCGCGCATCGGGGGTGAGTGGGAGGGGGCGTTCCTCAGCGGCTTCGGCGCGGTCGAGCAGGCGGGTAAGCGCGGCGGCGTCGAGCCGGTGGAGGATCAGCACCTGCGCACGGCTAAGCACGGCGGCGTTGAGTTCGAACGACGGGTTCTCGGTGGTGGCGCCGACCAAAGTGACGGTGCCGTCCTCGACATACGGGAGAAAGCCATCCTGCTGGGCACGGTTGAAGCGGTGGATCTCGTCGACGAAGAGCAGGGTCTTGCGGTCGAGCCGGGAATATTCCTTCGCCTCGGCGAACACCTTTTTGAGGTCGGCCACACCGGAGAACACCGCACTGATCGCGACGAAGCGCAGGCCTACAGCATCGGCGAGCAGCCGCGCGATCGTGGTCTTGCCGGTGCCCGGCGGTCCCCAGAGGATGATCGACGAGAGCTTGCCCGCCGCGACCATCCGCCCGATCGCGCCTTCGGGGCCGGTGAGGTGCTCCTGTCCTACGACATCGGCGAGCTGCTGCGGGCGCAGGCGGTCGGCAAGCGGGCCGTTCAGCGGCGCGGCTTCGGGGGCGAAAGACGGTTCCTGGGCAGCGAAGAGATCGGCCATCGGACCAAGATAGTCGCCCGCGACGATTTCTGCATCCCAAGCTTTGACCAAACGCAATTGGCAACGCGGCGGACCGGTGCATCATGCCCGCAAAGGAGGCGGGTTATGGACTATGACGTCATCATCGTGGGCGGCGGCCCGGCGGGACTGGCGTTGGCGCGGTCGCTGGATGACATGGGACTGGAGACGATCCTGGTCGAGCGCCAGCCGCACGCCGCGCTGGCCGATCCCGCCTATGACGGGCGCGAGATCGCGCTGACGCATGGCTCGCGCGCCATTCTCGAGCGGCTGGGGGCGTGGCGGCGCATTCCCGAAGGGCGGATCTCGCCGCTCAAAGCCGCGCGGGTGCGCAACGGACGCTCGGCCTTCGCGCTCGATTTCGAGCCGGGGCCGGCGGGGGAGGCGCTGGGCTGGCTGGTGCCCAACCATCTGATCCGCCGGGCGCTGTTCGAGAGCGTGGCTGGGCAGCCGGGGCTGCGGCTCGCCTGCGGTTCGAGCGTGGTGTCGGCGCACACCGACCGGCGCTTCGCCGAAGTCGCGCTGTCCACCGGTGAACGGATACGCGGACGGCTGCTGGTCGCGGCGGATTCGCGCTTCTCGCCGCTGCGCGAGGAACTGGGCATCGCCGCTGAGGTCAACCGGCTCGGCCGCTCGATGCTGGTCGCACGGGTGACGCATCCCAAGCCGCACGACCAGATCGCCACCGAATGGTTCGGCCATGGCCAGACGATCGCGCTGCTGCCGCTCAATGGCGGCATGTCGTCGGTGGTGCTGACCTTGCCCGAGCGCGAGATCGATCGGCTGGCGGCGCTGTGCGACACGGCGCTGGCCGTGGAGCTCACCCGCCGCTCGGCCAATGTGCTCGGGCCAATGGAGATGGCCGGATCGCGCCACGTCTATCCGCTGGTCACCACTTGGGCGAAGCATTTCGGCACGCGCCGCGCGGCGCTGATCGGCGATGCGGCAGTGGGGATGCACCCGGTCACCGCGCATGGCTTCAACCTGGGGCTGAGCGGCCAGAATCTGCTCGCGGCGGAGATCGGCGAGGCGGTGCGGCGCGGGCGCGATCCGGGCAGCGACGCAGTGGTCCGTGCCTATGAGGAGGGGCACCGCGCCGCCGCGCGTCCGCTGTGGCTCGGCACCAACTTCCTGGTGACGCTCTATACCGACGAACGCCCGATCGCGCGGGCGGTCCGCCATGCCGGACTGCGGCTCGGTGCGCGGGTGCCGATGTTCCGTTCGGGGGTGCGGAGCATGTTGATGGCGCGCTAGGGCTTGTAAAAAACAGTATAAGATATATCTTGTGCGCATCACGAGTCGTACAAGGAGTATTTATGCGACATCATCATTGCGGCCAGCGTGGCATGCATTTCGGCGGCCGCCGCGGCGGCTTTGGCGGCGGGGGCGACTTCTTCATGGCCTTTGGCCGGGGGCGGGGCGGCTTTGGCGGGGAGCGTGGAGAACGTGGCGCTCGCCGCCGCGTGTTCGACGGCACCGAGCTTCGGCTGGTCCTGCTCAAGCTGATCGAGGAGCAGCCGCGCCACGGCTATGACCTGATCCGCGAGATCGAGGAGCGTTCGGGCGGCGCCTATGCCCCGAGCCCGGGGGTGGTCTATCCGACCCTGACCATGCTCGACGACATGGACCTGATCGAAGAGAGCAAGAGCGAAGGCGCCAAGAAGCAGTTCGCGATCACCGCGGCCGGCACGGCGCATCTCGCCGAGCGGACCGAGGAAGTGGCGGCGCTGTTCGAGCGGCTCCAGATGCTCGGCCAGGAGCGCGAGCGCACCAGCGGCGGCCCGATCCGCCGTGCGATGGGCAATCTTCGCGCCGTATTGCAGGACCGGCTTTCGTCCGAGGGCGTTGATGCCGAGACTCTGCACGACGTCGCCGAGATTCTCGACGAGGCCGCGCGGAAGATCGAGCGGCTCTGAGCCTTGCCGCGGCTCGAACTATTGCGGCGGCGGCTCGGTATCGTGCCGCCGCCGATGGAGACGAAACCTATGACCATGACCACGATATCGGCCGAGACGCTGGCGCCCACCGACCATGCCAGCCGCTACCTCCAGCAGCTCTGCAAGCATTGGGAGCATAACCTCCAGGTAGAGTTCACCCCCGAGAACGGCACGGTGGTCTTCCCCAAGGACGCGCGCGGTGCGGACTACCCGGGGGACGCGGTGGTGACGTTCAACGTTGCCGAGACCGGGCTCGACATCCGCATCGATGCGAGCTCGACCGAGCAGCTCGACGGGCTGAAGGGTGCCGTGGAACGCCACCTCGACCGGTTCGCCTTCCGTGAGGAAGGGCTGAAGTACGACTGGAAGTAAGGGGGTTACGCCCCTCGTGCGTCCATCACTTCCAGATAGGTGTCGAGCACCTTCTGGTTGATCGAGTTCCAGTCATAGGCCGCGGCGATGCGGTGGCCCGCCTCGCCCGCGGCGTGGCGGGCATCGTCATTCTCGCAATAGAACTGGATCGCGTCGGCATAGCGCTGCGCAGCGCCCTTGCCGGGCTCGACCAGCAGGCCGTTGACGCCTTCGTCGACCAGCCCGACCGGTCCCGTCGCGCGCGCGGCGACCACCGCGACGCCGGCGGCCATCGCCTCCAGCGTGACATTGCCGAAGCTCTCGGTGACCGAGGGATTGAAGAAGATGTCCATCGAGGCGACCGCGCGGCCGAGATCGTCGCCCGCCTGGAACCCGGCGAACACCGCCTCGGGCACGCGCTCGGCGAACCATTCCTGTGCCGGCCCCTTGCCGATCACCAGCACGCGGTGCTTCACGCCGCGCTCGCGCAGCTCGGCGATCACCTCGGCGAAGATGTCGAGGCCCTTTTCCAGCACCAGCCGGCCGAGGAAGCTCACCGCCACCTCGTCGTCCTGGATACCCAGGCCACGGCGCCATTCGCTGCTGCGCTTGCCCGGGTTGAACCGCGCATGGTTCACGCCGCGCGACCAGATGTTCATCGGCACCTTCACGCCCCAGCCGCGCAGCATGTCGGTGAGCATCGGGCCAGTCGTCACCACCGCGTCGACGCTGTTGTAGAAGCGCGTCAGCAGCTTGATCAGCGGCTTTTCGAGGAAGCCGACGCCGTAATAGCGCGGATAGGTCTCGAAGCGGGTGTGGAGCGAGGCGACCGACGCGATGTGGTTGCGCCGCGCCCAGCGCACCGCAGCATGGCCGAGGAACTCGGGCGCCGACACGTGGACGATGTTGGGCGCGAAGTCCTTGAGGTCCTCGCGGATCTGCTTGGGCAGGCCGAGCGCGAACTTGTATTCGTCGCGGCCGCCGGGAACGGGAAGCGCGGGCACGCTCACCAGGTCGCCGGTCGGCGGGAAGGCAGGGGTGTCGGTGGTCGGCGAATAGACGCGGACCTGCGCGCCCTGTTCGAGCAGAAAGCCGACGAGCAGATTGAGCGCCTGGTTCGCGCCATCGCGGACATAATTATAGTTGCCGCTGAACAGCGCGACGCGGAGGTCGGTGGGCTTCATGCCGGGCGCGATACCGCCCGCGAGCGCATGGGGCAACCTTGTGGGCATGTGACGAATTGTCCCGCCCATGAGGAACAGCTTCCGAAAAGGCGCAAAGGTTCACTGGACCTGGGCCGACGACACGGCGCACGGCAAGATCGAGGAGCGTTTCGAGCGTCGTGTGCAACGGACCTTCAAGGGCACCAAGGTCGCCCGCAACGGATCACCGGAGAACCCGGCCTATCTGATCGTGCAGGAGGATGGGACCAAGCTGTTGAAGCTCGGCCGGGAGCTGACGGCTGACTAGCCTCTTGTTCCCTTCCTGTTCTCGCGCTACGTCGTGCGCATGGCGAAACCCAAGAAGCGTTATGTCTGCCAGGCCTGCGGCTCGGTCACCTCGCAATGGGCGGGGCAATGCAGCGATTGCGGCGAGTGGAACCAGCTCGTCGAGAACGCCGGCGCGAATGTGACGCCGTTCCAGGCCCGGCATAACCTCCAGTCGGGCGGGCGTGCCATTTTGATGAGCGGGCTCAACACCGACATCGCGCTCCCCGACCGGACCTCGACCGGGATCGCCGAACTCGATCGCGCGCTGGGCGGCGGCTTTGTCGAGGGCAGTGCGACACTGATCGGCGGCGATCCGGGCATCGGCAAGTCGACGCTGCTGCTGCAGGCGGCGGCCAAGATCGCGATGCGCGGGCTGACAGTCGCCTATGTCTCGGGCGAGGAAGCGGCGGACCAGGTCCGGCTGCGTGCGCGCCGGCTCGGTCTGGGCAAGGCGCCGGTGATGCTCGCCGCGGCAACCTCGGTACGCGATATCCTGACGACGATGGGGGAGGGCGAGCCGCCGGCACTGCTGATCATCGATTCGATCCAGACGATGCACTCGGACCTGATCGAGGGCGCACCGGGAACGGTGAGCCAGGTCCGCGCCGCATCGGGCGAACTGATCCGCTTCGCCAAGGAACGCGGCACCGCAGTGGTGCTGGTCGGGCACGTCACCAAGGACGGCAGCATCGCCGGGCCGCGCGTGCTCGAGCATATGGTCGATACCGTGCTGTCCTTCGAGGGCGAGCGCAGCCACCAGTACCGCATCCTGCGCGCGGTGAAGAATCGCTTCGGCGGCACCGACGAGATCGGCGTGTTCGCGATGCAGACCGAGGGGCTGGAGGAAGTCTCCAATCCGTCCTCGCTGTTCCTCACTTCGCGCGACGAGAGCGTGACCGGCACCGTGGTGTTCCCCGCGCTCGAAGGCACGCGGCCGGTGCTGGTCGAAGTGCAGGCGCTCACCGTGCGGCTGGCGAGCGGCGCCACCCCGCGGCGCGCGGTGGTCGGCTGGGATTCGGCGCGGCTGTCGATGATTCTCGCGGTGCTCGAGGCGCGCTGCGGGCTCAGCTTCTCGACCTGCGAAGTCTATCTGAACATCGCCGGCGGCTACCGGGTGCAGGACCCGGCGGCGGATCTGGCGGTGGCGGCGGCCTTGGTCTCGGCGTTGTCCGAACGGCCGATCCCGGCGGATGCGGTGGTGTTCGGCGAAGTCGCGCTTTCGGGCGAGGTGCGTCCCGTTGCGCATGGCGCGCTTCGGTGCAGGGAAGCGGCCAAGCTCGGCTTCGGTCGCGCGATGGCGCCGATCGCGCAGGTCAACGACAAGGGCGGGTTGCAGCTCGCCGGCTTCAAGTCGCTCGGCCAGTTCGTGGATCATCTGCTGGGGCGATAAGTTGAGGCGGCAAGGGGCTATTATTTCCGCAACTTACGCAGCAAAGTGACGCACATGAAACAATCGACCGCCCTCAAGATCGCCGCGGGTGTTGCCGCAGCCGCCATTGGCGGCGCCGTCCTCTATTCGCGCGCCACGCGCCCGCCGGTGATCAACAAGAAGGTGCCCGAGCCCGCCAAGCCGGTCGATCTCGCCCGCTATCTCGGCAAATGGTATGAGCTCGCCCGCCACGAGAACCGCTTCGAGAAGGGGCTGGACGCAGTCACCGCCGAATATGCGCTGCTCGACGATGGGCGGGTCAGCGTGATCAACAGCGGTACGCTGAACGGCGAGCGCAGCGTCTCCGAGGGCAAGGCGATCATCGCGGACGAGGTGACCAACGCCAAGCTCAAAGTCTCGTTCTTCGGCCCGCTCTACACCGGGGATTATTGGGTGCTCGATCATGGCGACGACTATGACTGGGCGATCGTCGGCGAGCCGAGCGGGCGCTATCTCTGGGTGCTCGCGCGCGAGGCGGTGCCGCCCTCGGCACTGGCGCAGAAGGTGATGAAGCGCGTCGAGGAACTGGGCTTTGACCGCTGGGCGTTGCGCATCACTCGCCAGGGCTGATTTCCTCTCCCGCTCCCTTGCCGCTTGAGGCATAGGAGTCCCCGGGAGGGACGTGTTCCAATGACTTTGACCGGGCTCGACATCATCGTGCTGCTCGTGATCGGCGGTGCCGGCGTGCTGGGATTCCTGCGCGGCTTCGTCACCGAAGTGCTGGCGCTGGTCGCCTGGTTGCTGATCGTGCTGGCGCTCAAGCTGTTCCACACCCCGCTCGCCGCGGTGCTGGCCGGGCTTGTCGGCACCGCGCAGGGCGGGGCGGTGCTCGCCTTTGTCGTGCTGACCGGCGTGACCTATTTCGGCGGGCGGCTGCTCGCGCGCTCGATCGGATCGCGCACCCGCGAGAGCTTCCTCGGGCCCATCGACCGCGCGCTCGGCCTGGGCTTCGGCGCGCTGAAGGGCCTGATCCTGGTCAGCATCGCCTTCCTGCTGCTCGTGCTGCTGTTCGACACGGTTGGCGGCGGCCCGGCCAACCGGCCGCAATGGATGACCAAGTCGACCACCTATCCGCTGCTCAACGCGACGAGCGCGGGCATCGCGGATTTCGTCGATCGCCGCCGCAAGGGCGAACCGGTCTTCGGCGGGGCACATGGCAATGAAGCTGCCGAGGTCGAAACGAATTCTACCCGATAGGGGGTCGCGCATCGCGGCCCGCTCCCCTAAGTCGGGGGCACATGAACGCGCCGCTCTACAACACTGAAATCCTGCGCCTCGCGGCATCCGTGCCGTTCGAGGCGCGGCTGGAGGGGGCGATGGCCTCCGTCGAAAAGCGCTCCCCGGTCTGCGGGAGCCGTGTCACCGTCGATGTGAACATGGATGATTCCGGCCGTATCGCCGCGCTCGGGCTGGTCGTGCGCGCCTGCGCGCTCGGCCAGGCATCGGCGGCGCTGATGGAAGCGCACGCGGTGGGCCGATCGGTGGAAGAGCTGGACGTGGCGCGCGACGATCTCACCGCCTGGCTCGCCGGCGATCGCGCCACGCCGCCCGACTGGCCGGGGCTCGACCTGTTCGCGCCCGCGCTCGAGCACCGCGGCCGTCACGCCGCGATCCGCCTCGCCTTTGAGGCGGTCGCCGAAGCCGCAAGCGAGGCGCGCGGCTGATGGAACACGCCAGTGATGCTTCGCTGCTTGGCGAATATGTGCCGCTGCTCGGCTTCGCGCTTGTCTTCGTCCTGATCTTCCGCCGCTTCGGGCTGGGTGCGACGCTCGGCTATCTCGTCGCGGGCGCCGTGGTCGGGCCGCAGGTGCTCGGGCTGGTCGGTGATGCCGAGAGCAAGATGGGCATCGCCGAGCTCGGCATCGCATTGCTGCTGTTCCTCGTCGGACTGGAGCTGAGCCCCTCGCGGCTGTGGCGGATGCGCAAGGATATTTTCGGGCTCGGCTTGCTCCAGGTGTCGATCTGCGGCGTGGTGATCGCCGGGATGGTGTGGGTCGCGACCGGCAGCTCGATCGGTGCCGCGCTCGCGCTCGGCCTGCCGCTGGCGCTGTCGTCGACCGCGCAGGTGTTGCCGATGCTGCAATCGGCGGGGCGGCTGCGCACGCCGCTGGGGGAGCGTGCTTTCGCGATCCTGCTGTTCCAGGACCTGTCGATCGTCCCGCTGATCACGATCGTCGCGGCGCTTTCGCGCAACCCGCACGCGCAGAGCGGCACGCCCGGCTGGCTGCTCGGCATCTATACGGTGGCCGCGATCATCGGGCTGATCCTCGCCGGCCGCTATCTGCTGCGCCCGCTGTTCCGGCTGATCGGCAATCTCGGCGAACGCGAGATGTTCATCTTCGCCGGGCTGTTCACCGTGATTGCCGCGGCGGCGGTGATGGAAGCGATCGGGCTTTCGGCTGCCCTGGGCGCCTTCATCGCGGGCGTGATGCTGGCGGACTCGCCCTATCGCCACGAGCTGGAAGCCGATGTCGAGCCGTTCCGCTCGATCCTGCTCGGCCTGTTCTTCCTGGCGGTGGGCATGACGCTCAACCTTCACGCGATCGCCGAGCGGCCTTTCTTCGTGGTCGGCATGGCGCTGGCGCTGATCGCGGCCAAGGCCGCGCTGATCATGGGGCTGGCGATATTGTTCGGCATGCCGCGCAGACAGGCCTTTGCGCTCGGCGTGCTGCTCAGCCAGGGCGGCGAGTTCGGCTTCGTGCTGTTCGCCCAAGCCCAGTCGGCGATGCTGATCGAAGGGCAGGCGGCGAGCATCTTCGGGGCGATCGTCACGCTGTCGATGGCAACGACGCCGTTCCTGATGATGGCCACCAAGCGGATCCGCACCGAGCCGGCCCCGAGTGCCAAGGACCTCGACCTGCCGCGCCACGAAGGCTCGAACGCGGTCGTGGTCGGCTATGGCCGCTTCGGCCAGACCGTGGCGCAGATGCTCCTCGCGCAGGACATTCCCGTCACCATCATCGATACCGATGTCGAGATGATCCAGACCGCCGGCGATTTCGGCATGAAGGTCTATTATGGCGACGGCCTGCGCATCGACCTGCTGCGCCAGGCAGGCGCTGCCGAGGCCGAGCTGGTGATGTTCTGCAACGACGGCGACAAGATTGACGCCGAGTTCCTCGAGGCCGTCCACCACGCCTTTCCCAAGGCGACGATCTTCGTGCGTGCCTTTGACCGGCGCAGCGTAATCAAGATGAAGGGCGCGCCGATCGGCGGCGTGGTGCGCGAAGTGCTGGAAAGCGCGGTGATGATGGCGCGCCAGGCGATGCAGGCCGTCGGCGTCGACCAGATGGAGATCGACAAGACCGAGGCCGAGTATCGCAAGCGCGACAATGCCCGGCTCGACGTGCAGCGCGAGACCGGCGACCTGCGCGCCGGGATCGACGGCATGATCACCCATGCCAGCCTCGCCGCGGCGATCGAGGTCGATCTCGAGAGTTCGGGATGAAGGGCCGGCCCTTCCGCGAGCGGATGGGCTTCGCGCTCGCCGGCATCCGCACCGGCTGGGCGCGCGAGGCGAGCTTTCGCAGCCAGGCGCGGCTCGCGGGCGCGGCGATCCTCGCACTGCTTGTGCTGCGCCCGGCGCCTATCTGGTGGGGGCTCGTCGCGGTGTGCTGCGCGATTGTCCTCGCGCTCGAGCTGGTCAATTCGGCGATGGAAGCGGTGATCGACCTGCTCCATCCCGGCATCCATCCGTCGATCAAGGTCGCCAAGGACATGCTGGCCGGCGCAGTGCTGGTGATGAGTTTTGCGGCGCTCGCCGTGGGAATCGCGATGGTGGTGGCGAGCGGGCCGCATTTCCTGAAGGAGATTGGATTGTGAGGATCGTGACCGTGCTCGCGGCGCTTTCGGGCGCGCTGGCCGTGGCGGCAGGGGCGTTCGCGGCGCATGGCGCGAGCGGGCAGGCGGCCGAGTGGCTCAAGACCGGCGGGCACTATCAGCTGGTCCACGCGGTCGCGACTTTGGTCGCGGTGCGGATGGGCGAGCGGATTTCGCCCTGGCTGTTCGTGGCAGGCGGCGCGGTGTTCGCGGGAACGCTCTATCTGATGGCGTTTGGCGCGCCGCATTGGCTGGGCGCAGTCACGCCGATCGGCGGCGCGGCGCTGATTGCCGGCTGGATCTGCATGGCGATCGGCGCATGGCGGCGGCCGGCCTGAACGTCACCGAGTTCATCCGGGACCGGCTGCCCGTGCTGCCCGTGCCCGGCATTCCGGAGATCGCGCTGCACAAGGCGGTGCCGGCGAGCGGGCTGGGCCGGCTGGCGGCGGACGATGACGCGTTCGGCTCGCCTTATTGGGCCTATTACTGGCTGGGCGGGCTGGCGCTCGCGCGCTTCGTAGTGGACCGGCCCGAGACCGTGCGCGGACGGCGGGTGCTCGATCTGGGCTGCGGATCGGGGCTGGTGGCGATCGCCGCAGCCAAGGCGGGTGCGGCGAAGGTGCTTGCCGCCGATGTCGATCCCTATGCGATCGCGGCGCTTGCGCTGAACGCCGCGGCGAACGGCGTGATGATCGAAGGCGTGCATGGCGACCTGACCGAAGGACCCGTGCCGGATGTCGATCTAATCCTGGCGGGGGATGTGTTCTACGATCCGGAGCCGGCGGCGCGGATGGAGCCGTTTCTCGCGCGCTGCCGAGCGGCTGGAATAGAGGTGCTGGTGGGCGATCCGTATCGGGCGCCGCTTCGGCTGGAGCGGCTGCGGGTGCTGGCAGAGTACGCCTTTGCGGAGACCGACAGCGCGGTGAAGAAGCCGACCGCGGTGTTCGCCTTCGAATAATTTTTTGCCGCCCGGGAATAAACCCGCGGCTCCTCCTGTCTTGGTGCGTGACGAACACGCAGGACAGGATCCGCCATGGACGACCATCACCACGAACCGCTCGACCGCCGCCGCATGCTCTCGCGCTGTGCCGGCTGGGCCGGGACCGCGGCGCTCTACACGATGAGCGGCGGCATCGCCTCATCGATCGATCTCGACAGCGCGCTCGCGATGCCCGCGATGGCGGGGAAGGGGCCCAAGCCCTTCACTTTCCTCCAGATCAGCGACACGCATATCGGCTTCGACAAGGCGGCCAATCCCAATACGCGCGCCACCGCGATGCAGGCGGTCGAGAAGATCAAGGCGCTCGCGGTGAAGCCCGACCTGATCTTCCATACCGGCGACATCACCCATCTCTCCAAGCCCGAGCAGTTCGACGATGCTGCGAAGATCCTCGCCGGGCTCGACGTGCCGATCTTCTTCGTGCCCGGCGAGCATGACTGGCTCGACGAGACCCCCGGCGCCAATTTCCTCGCCCGTCACGGCAAGGGGAGCATGGGCACCGGCTGGTACAGCTTCGAGCATGGAGGCGTGCATTTCATCGGGCTCAACAATGTCGCGGACCTGAAGGCGGGCGGCATGGCGCATCTGGGCGACGAGCAGCTTGCCTGGCTGGAGAAGGACCTGGCTGGGCTGTCGGCGAGCACGCCTGTCGTGGTGCTGGGGCATATCCCGCTCTGGACGGTCTATGAGGAATGGGGCTGGGGCACCGACGACAGCGCCCGGGCGCTGGCGCTGCTCCGCCGCTTCGGTTCGGTGACCGTGCTCAACGGCCATATCCACCAGATCCTGCACAAGGTTGAGGGCAATGTCGCCTTCCACTCGGCGCGCTCGACTGCCTATCCGCAGCCGGCGCCCGGCGCTGCGCCGTCGCCCGGACCCCTGACGGTGCCGGCGGCGCAGCTTCCGACAATGCTGGGCATTCGCACCGCCAATTTCGTGCGCGGCAACAGCCCCATCGCGCTGATCGAGCAGACGCTCGGCTGATCTTTCCCAAGGAGTATCTGTATGACTTTCCGCCTCACCGCGCGGGTGCTGTTCCTCGCCGCCTTCTCGTTGCCGATGCTCGGGCTCGGCGTCTCGGTCACTGCCGCGGCGATCGCGCCGGCGCCCGCAGTGAGCGTCGCAATCAAGAGCTTCGCCTTCACTCCGCAGGTGCTGACGATCACGGTCGGCACCACGGTGACCTGGACCAATGCCGACGAGGATCCGCACACCGTCACCGCGACTGATCACAGCTTCCACTCGCCCGCCTTGGATACCGGCGGCAAGTTCAGCTACACCTTCACCCGCGTCGGCGAGTTCGCCTATTTCTGCCAGCTCCACCCGCACATGACGGGCAAGGTGATCGTCAAGGCGCGCTGAGGGGATACGTGGGCGTCAGCATCTTCCGACCCAGGCTCGCTTTCTCCGCCGATCGCGCATCGGCGGAGCGCGCCGCCGCGCAGGAAAAGGCCGAGCGCTTCCGCAGTCTGATGCTGCCGCACATGGATGCCGCGCTGACGCTCGCCCGTTATCTGACTCGCGATGCCAGCGCGGCGGAGGACGTGGTGCAGGAAGCCTATCTGCGCGCGTTCCGCAGCTTCGACACATGGCGCGGCGAAGCGCCCAAGGCCTGGCTGCTGGCGATCGTGCGCAATTGTTTCCTGAACAGCCTCGGGGCGGCGCGCGCTACCGAAGAACTGACCGAAGAGCCGGTGGAGGACCAGAGCCCCGAAAGCGTGCTTGCGGAGAAGAGCGAAGCGGCGATGGTACGCGGCGTGGTCGAGCAATTGCCCGAACCGTTTCGCGAGACGCTGGTGCTGCGTGAGCTGGAAGAGATGAGCTACAAGGAGATTGCCGCCATCACCCGGGTTCCGATCGGCACCGTCATGTCGCGGCTGGCGCGGGCGCGGCAGATGCTCGCCGAGCTGCTGCTGCCGGCTGCGGAGAAGCGCGCATGACCTCGCATCCCGAGCCCGCGCTGATCCACGCCTATGCCGATGGCGAACTCGACGCGGCCAATACCGTGTCATTGGAAGCGCATCTGAAGACCTGTCCCGAATGCCGCGCCCAACTCGACGAGATCGAGGCGGTGCGCGCGCTGATGGCCGCTGCCCCGCGGACGGAGGCTTCGCCGGAATTGCGTGGGCGGATCGAGGCGATGCTCGATGCCGAGGTGCCCAAGCCTGCGCGGGCCGGGCTGTTCGGCCATATCGCGAGCGGGCGCTGGGCCTCGGGCGCGCTGACCGGCGCGATTGCCGCGAGCCTGGCGCTGCTCGTCGCGGCGCCACAGCTTACCCGCAGCGATACCGAGGACCAACTCGTCCAAAGCCATGTCCGCTCGCTGATCGCCGGCCATGTCGTCGATATCGCCACGTCGAACCGGCACGTCGTGAAGCCCTGGTTCAACGGCCGGATCGACTTCGCCCCGCCGGTGCCAGAGCTGGCGGCGCAGGGCTTCCCGCTGGTCGGCGGGCGGATGGACTATATCGAGGACAAGCCTGCGGCGGCGATCGTCTACAAGCGCGCGCTGCACACGATAAACCTGTTCGTGCGCCCCGCGGCCGGTCTGTCGCTGCCCGGCGCCAGCGCTGTACGGCACAAGGGCTACAGCCTGGTGCGCTGGACCAATGGTGGGCTCGAATATTGGGCGGTGTCGGACGTCGATCCGAATGACCTGCAGCTGTTCCGCCAAGCCTATCAGGGAGCGACGTCCGCGCGCTGATCAGTCGGTCGCGCCGACGATCTTCGCCACGCCCGCCGCTGCGTTCGGGTGGTACCCCGCCTTGGCGCTCTCGTAGAAGCGCAGCGCGATCGGCTTGCCCCAGTCGCCCTGGGCCATCAGGTCCTTGTAGATCGGATAGATCAGCAGGCCCCGGCCGACGCGCTTCACGAACGCTTCGATCGACGGCAGCGCGGGCTCGTAGCGGTTGGCGATCGCCAGCTCGGCCCAGGCGGAGCGGACATAGGCGTTGTTCGATGCCGAGAGGCCGAGCGTCTCGTCGAGTTCCTTCAGGCGCGCCGGGGTCTGCTGGCGGGGCAGGCCGACCAGGAAGCGCAGCCATTGCTGCGTCGCCCAGCCGGTCGGCTGCACTGCGCTTGCCGGGCCGCCGGCGTTGAAGGCGGCGAGCTTCGCGTCGACGGCGGCGAGCGTCTGCGACTGCACATGGACGGCATTGTCCGGGAGGCCGGCCATATAGGCCCAGCGATCGAGCTCCAGCTTCGCTTCGAGCGCGGCGTCGCCCTTGATCAGGTTCGCGCGCAGGTCGGCGAGGAAGCCGGCGGTGGTCTGCGGCTGGAAGGCGTGACGATCGAAATAGGAACGCAGATATGCGTCCCACTTCGCCCGCCCGACTGCCGCCTCGATCGTGCGCAGGAAGGTCGAGCCTTTGAAATAGTCGAGCTGGCCGAAGGTCGCGCCGGGATCGCCGTGAAGGCGCGTGGTCGGCGCATCATTGCCGCCGGCGTCCTTGATGTCGCGCACGAGGCCGTCCCAATCGAGATCGGCATACATGGCGGCGCGCTCCTTGCCGTAGACCGCCTCCATGATCCGGTTCTCGAAATAGGTGGTGAAGCCCTCGTTGAGCCACGAATCCGACCAGGTCGCATTGGTCACGAGATTGCCCGACCAGCTATGCGCCAGTTCATGCGCGACGACATCGGTGTTCGAGCGGTCGCCCGTGATGATCGTCGGGGTCAGGAAGGTGAGGGTCGGGTTCTCCATGCCGCCGTACGGGAAGCTCGGCGGCAGGACGAGCATGTCGTAGCGACCCCAGCGATAGGGGCCATAGAGCGCCTGCGCCGCGTCGATCATCTTCTCGACATCGCCGACCTCATAGGCGGCGGCATCGAGCTGGCTCGGCTCGGCCCATACGCCCGAGCGCGGGCCGGTCGCCTTGAAGGCGAGGTCGCCCACCGCCATCGCGATCAGGTACGGCGGCACCGGCTTGTCCATCTTGAAGCGGAACTTGCGCTTCTGGTGGGGCACCAGCTCGCCCTTGTCGCCGTCGAGCCGCTCGCCGCTCATCACCGCGACGAAGCCGTCGGGCACGGTGAGCGTGGCGGACCAGGTCTGGCGGATGCCGGGGCTGTCCTGCGTGGGGATCCAGCTGCGGTTGTTGATCGGCTGGCCCTGGCTGAACAGATACGGGATCTTCTTACCCGCGGTCAGCTCGGGCGCGAGCCACTGGAGCGCCGAGGCACCGGGCCTGGTCTTGTAGCGGACCAGGATCTGCGTGTTGCCCTCGAGCTGCACGCTCAGCGCCGAGCCGAGGCCGATCTCGGTCTCACGCGCGCCGATGGTGAAGGGCAGCGGCTTGCCCTTGGGGCAGGTGACGGAATCGATGATGAGGTCATCGACATCGAGCAC
Organism: Sphingomonas sp. R-74633; assembly: GCF_013416555.1. Taxonomy (GTDB): domain Bacteria; phylum Pseudomonadota; class Alphaproteobacteria; order Sphingomonadales; family Sphingomonadaceae; genus Sphingomonas. The sequence goes on from NZ_JACCFG010000001.1 coordinate 247,210, forward strand.
GATTTTCGTCGCACCCTTGGCCGCCAGCACGTCGAGCGTCGCGACGCCCGAGAGCGTCTTGCTTGCGAAATCAACGTCGAGGTTCAGGTCGACATGCGTGACGCGCGCCACCTGCGGTTCGGCATGGGTCCAGACGTCCTTCGCCTCGGGCGTGGTCAGGATCGGGGCGGGCTTGCCGTTCTGGGCGGCGGCGGGGGCGGCGATCAGCATCGCGGCGGCAAGGGGAGCAAGGATGCGCATGGCGGCGTGCTAAGCCGATCGCGGGTGAACGGCAACTGACGCATCAGCCGTCCAGCACGTCGCGCACCTTCGCCGCCAGGTCGGTATAGGTAAACGGCTTGGGCAACAGCTGGACGCCGGGATCGAGCCGCCCGTGATGGACGATCGCATTGCGCGCATAGCCGGTGGTGAACAGCACCTTGAGCTCCGGCAGCTTCGCCTGCGCTTCGGCGGCGAGCACCGCGCCGGTCATCCCGCGCGGCAACACGACATCGGTGAACAGCAGGTCGATCCGCCCGGGCTCGGCCTCGATCGCCGCCAGCGCGGCGGGGCCGTCGCCCGCCTCGATCACCCGGTAGCCAAGCTCACGCAGCACTTCGACGGTGTAGGCACGGACATTCTCGTCGTCCTCGCACACCAGGATCGTCTCTTCCTGGCTGCCCTGCGGCACCACGTCGTTCGCGATATGCGGCTGCACCTCGGCCGCCTCGCCGAAGAAGCGGGGCAAATAGATCTTCACCGTCGTGCCGTGCCCGCGCTCCGAATAGATGCGCACATGCCCGCCGGACTGCTTGATGAAGCCATAGACCATCGACAGGCCGAGACCCGTGCCGCGGCCGACTTCCTTGGTGGTGAAGAAGGGCTCGAAAGCGCGGGCGGCCGTGTCCGCGTCCATGCCCGTGCCGGTGTCGGAGATGCTGATCAGCACATATTGGCCGGGCCGCACTTCGGCGTCGCGCGCGGTGTAATGGCTGTCGAGGTGCGTATTGGCGGTCTCGACCGTCAGCTTGCCGCCCTGCGGCATCGCATCGCGCGCGTTGATCGCGAGGTTGAGCAGCGCATTCTCGAGCTGGTTGGCGTCGACCTCGACCGGCCAGATGCGCGCGCCCTGCACAATCTCGGTCTCCACCGTCTCGCCAAGGCTGCGGTGGAGCAGGTCGGACATGCCGGCGATCAGCCGGTTGGGATCGATCCGCTCGGGGGCCAGCGGCTGGCGGCGCGCGAAGGCGAGCAGGCGCTGGGTTAGCACCGCGGCGCGTTGCGCCCCGTTCATCGCGGCACCGGCGGCGCGGATCAGGCGGGGCGAATCCGCCGGCAGGTTGCGCTGCAGGATGTCGAGATTGCCGGTGACGATCTGGAGCAGATTGTTGAAGTCATGCGCCACCCCGCCGGTCAGCTGGCCCACCGTCTCCATCTTCTGCGACTGGCGCAGCGCTTCCTCGGCGGCGCGGAGCGCTTCGGAAGCATCGCGCTCGGTAGTGATGTCGCGGGCGACGCAGTAGAGCATCTCGCCCTCGGGCACCGCGGTCCAGCTGAACCAGCGATATTCGCCATCCTTGCCGCGGAATCGGTTCTCGAAGCGCATCGTCGGCGCGCCACAGGAAAGATCGTCGATCTCCTCGCGCGTGCGCCGCACGTCGTCGGGATGCTCCATCCATTGCGAAGTGCGGCCGACCAGCTCCTCGGTGCTCCAGCCGAGAATCTCGGTCCAGGCGGGGCTTACGTTGCGCCACACGCCCTGATTGTCGGCGATCAGGAAAGGGTCGCGCGCCAGCGTCCATAGCCGGTTGCGATCGGCGATCGCCTCGCGTTCGGATAGCACGCGCGCAGTGGTTTCGCTGACGATGCACAGGACGCCGCCGACGCTGCCGTCATCGTCGAACACCGGCGAATAGCTGATGTCGAAATAGACTGTCTCGCCGCGCCCGCCGTCGCGCTCGATATAAAAGGGGCGGTCCTTCGCCCAATAGGTCTCGCCGGTATCGCGCACGCCCTGGAGCAGCGGTCCGAGATCGTCCCACAGCTCGCCCCACCAGATCCGGGCGCTTTGTCCCAGCGCCCGGGGATGCTTGTCGCCGATCGTGGGCACATAGGCATCGTTGTAGAGCGCACAGAATTCCGGCCCCCAGAACATCACGATCTCGGCGCGCGCGGGCAGCATCATCCGCACCGCGGCAGTGAGCGCGTTCGACCAGCCGGAAACCGGCCCAAGCGGCGATTCGGTGCCGATCGCGGCGGTCAGCCGGCCCAGCGTGCCGAGGCTGTCGAACGATGAAGCGGGACTCTCAGGAAAGGCCATCATATCCTTGGCGCAGCAGATTTTTCTGTCGTGGGCGAAGGTGGTGCCGCATCGGCGGCTACCTTCAATCCCGGACAACGCGGGGCGACAACAAGGTTTCCCTGCGCCCGAAGCCGCCATTTCCGATCGTCTCGGAGTCGACACGATACCGGCGGCGCCTAGTATCGGCGGCATCGGGGCGCGAGAAAATGATTCGACGATGATTGGCGTGCAGCGCCGGCTTCTCGGGAAGCCGGGCCGGTACACCTGCGCGAGGGGCGGAACCGATGGCGAATGATCCTGCCGTACGAGATCAGATACGTGGCATCCTGCTGGAGGGCCGCGGCGGACCCCGCCTGCTCACCGAAAGCGCCGTCCAGCTGGACGTATGGTACGCGTTCGGCAGCGATATCAACGGCACGATCGACCTGCTCCTCACGCCGCGCGAGACGATCCCGGCGGCGCGGCTGGCGCGCGCGCTCTTCGACGCATTGCCGCGCGCCGAGCCGGGACGCGAGCGGCACATCATGCCGGTGGAAGGCGCGGTGGCGGCGCGGCTGAGCTTCGACGATCTCGTCCATGTGGTACTGCCGCTCACCGGGCTCGACCTTCCCCAGCGCCTGCGCGAGCTCGACAATCTGATCGCCTCCTCGCCGATGCTGGAGATGCGCGAGGGCTCGTTCCTGATGATGCTGCGGCAATTCGCCAAGCAATATCAGGCCCAGCTCTCGGCCGAGTTGCGCGAGACGCTGCTGGTCGCCACGCTGCTCGCGGCGCGCGACGATCTCAGCTACGCCGGATGGCGCGAGCATATTCACTATGGCTGGCCCCGCCTGCCGCAGGACCTGCTCGACGCCGCCGGAATCTGGCGAGTGTCGCTCAACCGGGCAGTCCAGCCGTTCGGCGTGTCGATCGAGACGGTCAAGGCCGACGCGGCGCTGCGCGTGTTCGACATCGATTGCCGCACGGTGACCTGGGCAGTGATCGATTCGGGAATAGACGGGTCGCACCCCGCCTTTCGCGATCATGACGCGGGTGGCTTCGCGACGCGGATCGACAAGGCGCTCGACTTCTCGATGATGCGCGCGCTTGCCGCGTTCGACCTCGTCCTCGACGAAGCCGCGCGTGCGGCGCAGCTCGCGCTGATCCGCGACAAGCTGGCGATGAGCGAGGAAGAGGCGACGCATTGGCTCGACCGGCTGCGCGACGACGCGACGCAGGGGCGGCCCTATGACTGGGAGGCGCTGTCGCGGCTGCTCGAAGTGCCGATCGACCGGCTCGATCGCGGTTCGGACGACAAGCCCAACGGCCACGGCACCCATGTCGCCGGCGTGCTCGGCGGCGACTGGCGTGAGAATGACGAGCGGGTCTTCCGCGGCGTTTGCCCGACGATCCGGCTCTACGATCTGCGCGTGCTCGGCGAATCGAGCACCGATACCGAAGTCGCGATCCTGGCGGCGCTGGAATATGTCCGATGGCTCAACAGCCGTAACCGCTACATGATGATCCACGGCGTGAACCTGTCGATCGGCATGGAGCACGACATGGACAATTATGCCTGTGGCCGCACCCCGGTGTGCATGGCGTGCGAGGCGACGGTCAGCTCGGGCGTCAGCGTCGTGGCGGCAGCGGGCAATTGGGGCGCGCAGACTTATCTGACGACCAAAGATCCCTATCGCGGCTATGCGGCGATCTCGATCGCTGACCCGGGCAACGCCGCCTCGGTGATCACCGTCGGGGCGACGCACCGCGAGCGGCCGCACGAATATGGCGTGAGCTTCTTTTCCTCGCGCGGACCCACCGGAGACGGGCGCGCCAAGCCCGATGTGGTGGCGCCGGGCGAGAAGATCGACGGGCCGCTGCCCAATCTCGGCATCGGCCGGCTCGACGGCACCAGCATGGCCGCGCCGCACGTCTCCGGCATCGCCGCGCTGCTGATGGCGCGCCACCCGGAGATGGTCGGCGATCCGGCGGCGGTGAAGACGACGATCATGCGCAGCGCCACCGATCTCGGGCGCGAGCGGCACTTCCAGGGCGCCGGCCTGGTCGATGCCCTGCGCGCGCTGCAGACGCGCTGACCATGACCACCGACAGCAACCCGCTGAACGAGAAATACCTCCGGGCGAAGGCCACGGTCCAACCGAAGCCTCCCGAACCACCGACAAGGAGCACGACCATGTTGTTCGAAGCGCTTCCCGCCCGGTACGGCGACTGCCTGTTCCTCACCTTTCCGAGGTCCAACGGAGAACGTCCGCTGCGCCTGCTGATCGATGGCGGTCCGGCGGGCGTCTATGCGGGCTCGCTCAAGAAGCGGCTGGACGAAGAGGCGAAGAAATTTCCCGCCGAGAAACCGCTCAACCTCGATGCGGTGATGATCAGCCATATCGACGAGGATCATATCCTCGGCGTGCTCGACCTGTTCACCGCGATCCAGGATGCCGATCAGCGCAGGGCGCCGCGCCCGTACCAGCCGAAATGGCTGCTCCATAACAGCTTCGACGGACTGCTCGGCGAAGGCGAGGGCAATGCCGCACGTGCGCTCGACGCGCCGACGGTGCTTGCCGGACTGGGCGGCGAGCTGGCCTTCGGCGACGCCAAGTCGCACACCGCGCGGCTGGTGCTGCAAAGCTATGGCCAGGGCAGCAAGCTGGCCAGCATCGCCGCGGCGCTGCGCATCGTGCGCAACCCGCCCGACCAGCGGCTGCTCACGCTCGATCCCACGGCGCCGCGCGTGCTGCAGGTCGGCGACGCGACGATCACCATCGTCGGGCCGATCCAGAGCGGGATCGACAATCTGCGCAAGGAGTGGGCGGCGTGGAAGGCGAAGCAGCAGAAGAAGGACACTGCCGCGCTCGCCGCGCTGGGCGCCCAGCTTGATACCGCGGTGCCCAACCTGTCGAGCATCGTCGCGTTGCTTGAGCTCCACGGCACCAAGATCGTGCTCACCGGCGATGCGCGCGGGGACCATGTCGTGAAGGGGCTGGAGGAAGCCAAGCTGATGCCGGCTGGCGGGGTGCTCGATGTCGACGTGCTCAAGCTGCCGCACCACGGATCGATCCGCAACGTCACGCCCGGGCTGATCAAGCAGGTCCGCGCGAAGCACTATATCGCGTCGGGCGACGGCACCTATGGCAATCCCGATCGCGCGACGCTCGAGTTGATCGAGCAGATCCGGCCCGAGGGCGGCTATACCGTGCACCTCACCTATGATGCGGCGAGCTGCGATGCCACGCACGAAGCCTGGGGCAAGGGGCGCAAGGGCCAGGAATATGACCCGGCCAAGCACTCGATCGTCGAGGTGGTCGACCGCTGGCGGAAGGAAGGCAAGATCGTGGTCGAGGAAGGCCCGGTGAAGCTCGAATTCTAGCGCGGCTGCGCGTCGAGAAAGGCGGCGACGTCGGCAAGATCCACATTCTTGTCGAGATAGGTCTGGCCGATCCCGCGGGCGAGCAGGAAGGGCAGGGTGCCCGCGCTCATCTTCTTGTCGTGCAGCATATGCTCGACCAGACGGGCGCCGCTGGCGCTGATCCCGGCGGCCTTGAGCCCGTTGGGCAGGCCGACGGCAGCGAGGTGCGCCGAGACGCGCTCGGCATCCTGGCCGGGGCAGATGCCCTTGGCCGCCGAGAAGCCGAACGCCAGTGCCATGCCGGCGGCGACGCCTTCGCCGTGGAGCAGCTTGTCGGAGAAGCCGGCCTCGGCCTCGAGCGCATGGCCAAAGGTGTGGCCGAGGTTGAGCAATGCGCGCGTGCCGGTGGTCTCGCGCTCGTCGGCGGCGACGATCCGCGCCTTGGCGCCGACCGAATGGGCGATCGCATATTCGCGCGCCGCCGGATCGCCGGCCATCAGCGCGGCGGCATTGGCCTCGCACCATTCGAAAAAGGCGAAATCGTCGATCAGCCCGTATTTCACCACTTCGGCGTAACCGGCACGCAGGTCGCGGGCGGGCAGGGTATCGAGCACGCTCGGATCGATGATCACCAGGCTCGGCTGGTGGAAGGCGCCGACCAGGTTCTTGCCGGCGCGCGTGTTGATCGCGGTCTTGCCGCCGACCGAGCTGTCGACCTGGGCGAGCAGGGTGGTGGGGATCTGGACGAAGCTGCAGCCACGCTTGAGCACCGAGGTTGCGAATCCGACCAGGTCGCCGATCACCCCGCCGCCCAGCGCAATGACGTTGTCGCTGCGCTCGATACCGAGCTCGAGCAGTCTGTCGAGCAGCGCCTCGAGCTGCCCCCAGCTCTTGGTGCCTTCGCCCGGCGGCAGGATGATCGCCTCGCTCGGGCCGATCGCTGCCTGCAGTGTGGCGAGGTGCGGGCGCACATTCTCGTCGGTCACGATCACCCAGCGCCGCCCTTTGTCGAACGGGGCGAGCGCCTCGCCGGTGCGGGCGAGCAGCCCGGCTTCGATGCGGACGTCATAGCTGCGGTCGCCAAGCGCGACGGGGACGATGGTCACGGGTGCAGGGCCTTCAGGATCGCGTCGACGGTGGTGTCGTGCGGCGCTGCTATGCTGGGCACCCGGATCGGCGCAAGCGCGTAATAGGGATTGCGGACCGCGGCGAGCTCGATGAGCACTTCCTCGGGATCGCGGCCGCGCAGCAGCGGCCGCGTATCGCGCCGGCGGACGCGGTCGGCGAGCACCTCCGGCTCGGCATCGAGCCACACTGCGATGGAATTGCTCAGGATCAGCTCGCGCGTGCCTTCATGCATGAACGCGCCGCCGCCGGTGGCGATGATCTTGGGGGCGCCATCGACCAGCCGGGCGATCACGCGCCGCTCGCCGTCGCGGAAATGCGCCTCGCCGAAGCGCTCGAAAATGTCGGCCACGGTCATCCCGGCGGCAGCCTCGATCTCGTGATCGGCATCGACAAAGGGCAGGCGCATGCGCTGCGCCAGGCGCCGGCCGACCGTGGTCTTGCCCGCACCCATCAGCCCGATCAGCACGATCGGCTTGCCCATCCACCCGCTATTCACTGCCTGCGTCTCTAACATGTTCGTGAGGGCTATACAGCGAGGGCGGTCGTCGGGCAAAAGGCCCGCGAAGCCACTATTTCCGGACCCATTTTCATGTCCCGCTTGATCGTTGCGTTGATCGTCATCCTCGTCGTCCTGGTTGGCGGCCTGTTCTTCCTCGCGGGCCGCGAGACCAAGAAGGAGCCGGTCCGCATGGAGAAGGTGGTCCCGCTTGCAAATCTCGCCAATTAAGGGCCGTCACCTCGCCCTTGCCGGGCTGTTGCTGGCAGGGGCAGCGGTGCCTGCGCTCGGGCAGCAGGACAAGCCCGAATCGCTATTGCCGCCGGGCTTTGACGAGCCGACTCCGGCGCCCAAGCCCGCACCGAGCGCTGCCGCGCCCGCTGCGACGGCCCCTGCCGCGAGCGCGCCCAGCGCCGTGTCGAACGCGACCTATGGTGCCGATGCCGTCGCCGGGATCGTGACTATCGGCAACACCGCCGAGGCGGAGCCGCTGCCCACTGGCCCGGTCGATCTCTCGCGCTACGAACTGCCCGAATTCGCCCGGCATTCGCTGAACAAGGTCGGCGTCATCGCCGCGGGCAACACGCCATTCCCGGCCAAGGCTTTCGGCAAGACCGATGGCCGCGTCCTCGCCGCGCTGATGCAGCGGACGAGCGCGCCGGTCGCCTCGCGCTGGGTGTCGATTGCGCTCCGCCGTGCGCTGATGTCGCCGCTCGACACGCCCGCGCACATCAACGGCGCGGACTTCGCCGCCGAGCGCGCCTGGCTGCTGCTGCGCATGGGCGAGGCCAATGCCGCCCGCGCCGTGGTCAACGACGTCGATGGCGAGAATTACACCACCCGCATGCTCCAGGTGGCGATGCAGGTCTCGCTCGCCACCGCCGATCCGGGTGGCCTGTGCGGCATCGCCGATCGCGGCAACCAATATATCCACCAGCGCGGCTGGGCGCTCGCCAAGGCGATGTGCGCGGGCCTGGCCGGCAAGCCGAACGAAGCGGGCCAGCTGCTCGATCAGGCGCGCGGCGGCACCCCCGCCAGCGACATCGACAATCTCCTTGCCGAAAAGGTGCTCGGCACCGGCGCACAGGGCCGCCGCGCGGTCACGCTCGAATGGGGCGGGATCACCCGACTCTCCGCCTGGCGCTGGGGCCTCGCCACCGCGACGGGCGAGGACGTGCCGCTCTCGCTCTACGGCACCGCCGGCCCGCAGGTCCGCTACTGGCAGGCGCTGGCGCCGCAGCTCAGCCCACGCGCCCGCGCCGCTTCGGCCGAGCTCGCCGCCACTGCCGGCGTCTTTTCCAATGCCGGGCTGGTCGATCTCTACAGCGAGATCGCCGAAAGCGAGGACGCCAACACGACCGAGGGCGGTGTCGCGCGCGATCTGCGCACCGCCTATGTCGATGGCGATGTCGCCGATCGGATCAAGGCGATCCGCACGCTATGGGCCGAAGCGACCACGCCGCGCACCCAATATGGCCGGCTGATCCTCACCGCCCGCGCCGCCTCCTGGATCCCGGCCGATGCCAAGGTCGAGGAGCCCGAGCGGCTGATCGCCTCGATGCTTTCCGCCGGATACGAGACCAAGGCGATGGAGTGGCGCTCGGTGGTGCCGCGCGGCAGCATTGCCTGGGGCATGCTCGCGCTGGGCGATCCCGGGGCCGCCGGCCCGGTCGCCTATGGCGATTTCGACGCGTTCAAGGACGCCGCGGGCAAGCGCCGCGCCCAGCTCGCCTTTGCCGGGCTCGCCGGCCTCGGCCGCTTCGAGACCAGCGACGCCCAGCGTGGTGCCGCCGCGCTCGACGTGCGGATCGGCGCGGCGAACGACTGGACCCGCGCGATCGACGCGGCCGGCAAGCGCGGCGATTCGGGCATGGTCGCGTTGCTCGCCGCGGTCGGCATGCAATCGCGCATCTGGGACAATGTGACTCCCGAGGCGCTGTTCCACATCGTCGCGTCGATGCGCGCGGCGGGGATGACCAGCTATGCGCGGATGATCGCCGTGGAGGCGGTCACGCGGTCGGTTTGACCGCGCTTAGTGGTAGTGCCTCGCAAGGCTCGGCGGGCGAAGACCGCGCGCTGATCGAGCGCTTTCTCGAGATGATGCGGGCGGAGGCGGGTGCCGCCGCCAATACCATCGCCGCCTATGGCACCGACCTTCGCCTCGCCTCCGAGTTCCTCGCCGGCGCGATGAGCGGGGCAGGGCGGCCCGAGATCGAGGCGCTCGCCGCCGAGTGGCAGCCGCTCGCCCGCGCCACCGTTGCGCGCAAATCGGCGGCCCTGCGGCGGTTCTACGCCTTCCTTGCCGACGAAGGCCTGCGCAAGGACGATCCCTCCGCCGCGCTGCCGCGCCCCGGCACCGCCCGCCCGCTGCCCAAGATCCTCAGCGTCGAGGATGTCGACCGCATGTTTGCGGCGATCGCCGCCCGCATCGCCCGCGTGCCGCCCGATCCGAACGACCTGCGTCTCCAGGCGTTGATCGAGCTGCTCTACGGCTCGGGCCTGCGCGCCACCGAGCTGATGTCGTTGCCCCGCAACGCGGTGTCGCCAGACCGGCCTTATCTTATCCTCAAGGGCAAGGGCGGTCGCGAGCGGCTGGTGCCGATCTCGGATCGCGCCCGCGCCGCCGTCGCCGCCTGGCGCGAGCATGTCGCGCCGGGCAAGCCGTTCCTCTTCCCATCGGGCAAGGTCCATCTCTCGCGGGTGCGGCTCTACCAGCTCGTCCGCGCGCTGGCGGGGGAGGCGGGCATCCCGCCCGACCGCGTCAGCCCCCACGTGCTGCGCCACGCCTTCGCCACCCACCTGCTCGAGGGCGGCGCTGATCTGCGCGCGCTGCAGGCGATGCTGGGGCACGCGGACATCGCCACGACCGAAATCTACACCCATGTCGACAGCCGCCGGCTGGTCGAACTGGTCAACCAGAGGCATCCTTTGGGGGAAGCACTCGTTGACGTGAAGACACGGCAAGGTTAGCCCCCGCACCGATGACCACTTTCCTCGACTTCGAGAAGCCGATCGCCGAGCTTCAGACCCGCATCGACGAGCTGCGCCAGACCGCCGAGGGCGGCGCCGTCAACATCGATGCCGAGATCGGCCCGCTCCAGGCCAAGGCCGAGAAGCTGCTGCGCGACACCTATGCCAAGCTCACGCCCTGGCAGAAGACGCAGGTCGCCCGCCATCCCGAGCGTCCGCATTTCAAACATTATGTCGCCGGGCTGATCGAGGAATTCATGCCGCTGGGCGGCGACCGCGCCTTTGCCGACGACAATGCGATCCAGGGCGGTCTCGGCCGCTTCCGCGGGCGCCGGGTGATGGTGATCGGGCATGAGAAGGGCGACGATACCGCCAGCCGGCTCAAGCATAATTTCGGCATGGGCAAGCCCGAGGGCTATCGCAAGGCGATCCGCCTGATGGCGCTGGCCAACAAGTTCAACCTGCCGGTGATTACGCTGGTCGACACCTCGGGCGCGTTCCCGGGCGTGCAGGCGGAGGAGCGCGGCCAGGCCGAGGCCATCGCCCGCTCGACCGAGGCGTGCCTCAATCTCGGGGTGCCGCTGGTCGCATCGATTCTTGGCGAGGGTGGCTCGGGCGGCGCGGTCGCGCTCGCGGCGGGCAATACCGTGCTGATGATGGAGCACGCGGTCTATTCGGTGATCTCGCCCGAAGGCTGCGCCTCGATCCTGTGGCGCACGTCGGACAAGGCGCCCGACGCGGCGGAGGCGATGAAGGTCACCGCGCAGCATCTCAAGGAATTGAAGGTGATCGACCGGATCGTCGGCGAGCCGCTGGGCGGCGCGCACCGCGATGCCGGGGCCGCGGTCCATGCGCTGGGCGATGCGATCGAGGAATCGCTGCAGAAGCTCGACGGCATGTCGCCCGAGAGCCTGCGCCAGGCGCGCCGCGCCAAGTTCCTGGCGATGGGCCGGATCTAGCCGCGCTTAGCGGACCGGCGCGCTGTGCTCGCTGTCGGCGAGGCTCGCGCCCAGCATGCCGAGGCCCTGGACGACGGCGAGCACCGCGCAGACCGCAAGGAACGCGACCAGCACCAGCTCGGCCGGCGATACCGCCTTTTTGGAGGATAGCTGTTTCATCCCCTCCTTATAGGCGCCTGGGATGTACGTTCGGTGAAGCAGCCGGTTTTCCGGGGTTCAGGAAAAATCCCTAGCCGGTCTTCATGCTCGACGAGACATTGGTGAAGGTCTTTTTGAGCGTATTGCCCAGCCCCTGCATCGCCAGGATGGCGGCCACCGCGATCAGCGCGGCGATCAGGCCATATTCGATGGCGGTGGCGGCACGCGATTCGCGCCATAGTCTCAGGAAACGCTTGGGCACAGGCACCTGTCCGCAACGAAAAGGGGCGACGGGATGATAATCCCGCCGCCCCGATTTCGTTCCGAATGTCGGAAGGTGGCTTAGCCGACCTTCATGCTCGACGAAACGTTGGTGAAGGTCGACTTCAGGGTGTTGCCCAGGCCCTGCATCGCGGCAATCGCGGCAACGGCGATCAGAGCGGCGATCAGGCCGTACTCGATTGCGGTGGCACCCTTGGAATTCTTAAGGAACTTGCGGATCTTCATCATAACCGGTCTCCAGTGTTCAATTGCTTCATTCACCCGGCCTCTCCGGAAAACCGGTTCGGCAAGCTCGGGGATACCGGCGGGAAGTAAAGAAACGCCTAAAGGCAAGTGTTACGATGCCGTAACCAAACTTACTGCGAGGCGGCCGCGACCTTGTTGGAGACATTGCCCCACATGCCGATGGTGACGCCGGCCACGCCCTGCAGGCTCGCGATCATCGCGATGACGATAAGGGCGACGATCAGGCCATATTCGATCGCGGTAGCCGCGCGGCTATCGAGGATCGCAGACCGGATTAGGTGAACCAGGGCTCGCATTGACGGCGCTTCTTCTCCAATGATGGCCGGAAATTAGCCAAAGAGGCTTAACGAAGTGTCGATGGGCGTGTCTGAGATGTTGCTGGTCGTTGCGGTGGCGATGCATGACGGAAAGGGCCGCGTGCTCCTCCAGCAGCGCCCGCCGGGCAAGCCGATGGCGGGACTGTGGGAGTTCCCCGGCGGCAAGATCGAAGCGAACGAAAGCCCCGAGGCCGCGCTGGCGCGCGAGCTGCACGAGGAACTGGGAATAACGCTTAGCGTGAAAGACCTGGTGCCCCTGGCCTTTGCCAGCGAGCCGCTGGCGGGGCGGCATCTGCTGCTGCTCCTGTACGGGCTGCGCGAATGGGAGGGCGAGCCGGTGGCCCACCACGCGACCGAGCTGCGCTGGGTGACCCCGGTGGAGATGCGCGCGATGCCGATGCCGCCGGCGGATGTGCCGCTGGTGGAAGCGCTGGTGGGGATGGGGTGATGTGCGAACGACAGGATAGCGAGGGCTAACCCTATATCTCTTCCTCTTCTATGCCGATTGTGGCGGGGAAAGTCTCTACATATTCTCGGAAATCGACGTCATATTCAGGTGCAATATTACGGAAGGCATCACTTAATATCTTACGCGATTCAGGATCAAGTTCTAGCAAATCTATTGCGACGTTCTCCAATATCTTAACCACATCATCTTCGTGGATATCCTCTTCCGAGAAGTCTAGCGCGATATAAAAATTAGCTATCGTTCGTGCTAGTTGATGAACCATCATGATTTGGCTGTCCTAGCTTCGGTTGCGAGGATTGCTGGTGACAACAGCGCCTGGAGGTGGGGTGAATCGGAGCAACTGGTGCTAATATCGCCGGGGCCCGCCTCGTTAATGACAGAGTGGGGCCCGGCTCCAGGATGTGCCTTGGGTCAGCCTTCGAACTTTACCCCTTCATTGCCTTCTAAAGGCGGGTATACGATGGGCTTGTCGCCAAAATATTCCCGAACGATCCTGTCGCGCCGGTCGAGTGAATTCTCGATCTCTATAGGGGCAACCTCGTCAGCGTAGACGTACTTCACTTCGAATTTGCCATCGCGGATCAGATATTCCATCTCGGCCCAGCGCTCCCTCGGGGGAAAAGTATACCAAAGATCAAGGAGCACTTCGTCTAATAGATCAAGAGCCACATCTCGATATATTATATGATCTCCGAGGTCTTTGAAAATAGAGGGTCCGACCATGTTTTCCGCGAGTATCGCGTGAAGTAATATGCTGTCGAAGGGAGGTTCGAGATCTTCTGCAAGGAGATTTCCAATTTCCTGCAGTATTGCCTCACTCTCATTGCTCTGCATTTTCTATCCCCTTGCGCTCATTCCAAAATCTCTTTCTCGATCGATGCCCGTTTGTCGTGTACCTAACAACGATACTCGTGGGCCGCTGCGATGCCCCTCGATAGTGGGGGACGATATTCACTATTACGCGCTTACCTGCACGCTGGGACCGGGCCCACTCATCCTCCAGCCTCCGATATGCGCCCCGATTGAAATTCGCATTCTGAGCGAAATGGTTGAACGCGTCGCTCGGTCCATTAAAGCGCGCTGCGATATAGTGACCGCCGTCATCATCACGCCGTCTGTCGGAGCCGCCAGCTTGTTCCTGAGCTGTACGAGATCTTACTTGAGTCTGGCTTAGCATCAGCGTCCCGGAAACCTGCCGGGTGCGCCCCGCTGAATCGATCTGATATTCATATCCGTTGCGTTCGAAATGACGAAATTGCTCCGGTCGACGACTTCTCGCCGAAGCCTGTTGAAGTTGTGGGCGGGTTTGGGTTGGCGAATTCGGCAGTTTGGGTGCTGCACCCGACCAGCTTCCGCTCGAACCAGCACCGCCAAATTTATTGTCGTTTCTGCCGCTGTCGCTCCAACTGGCAGTCGCACCTGCCCCGCCGAAGCCCAAATTTGGCTTGGTCGGCGTGGGCTTTTGAGGTTTTGTCGACGAAGGGGCAGGCGTCCAACTTCCAGTGGCACCGCCACCTCCGAAGCTTCCGCCACCACCGACAAACCTAGGGACGACCCAGCTGCCAGTGGCGCCACCGCCGCCGAAACTTCCGCCGCCGCCAAAGCGAGGCGTGTCCCAACCTCCAGTTGCGCCGCCTCCACCGCCGCTTCCGCCACCGCCGACAAAGCGAGGTGCTTCCCAACTGCCGGTGGCGCCACCGCCGCCAAAGCTTCCGCCGCCACCGACAAAACCGGGGGCTTCCCAGCTGCTGGTTGCGCCACTGCCGGCAAAGCTTCCGCCACCGCTGACAAAGCGCGGTTCTTCCCAGCTACTGGTAGCGCCGCCACCGCCGCCGCTGCCGCCTCCACCGACAAAGCGCGGATCTTCCCAGGTGCCGCTCGCGCCGCCACCGCCGAAACTTCCGCCGCCGCCCGCGAAGGCGCCGCCAGCCCGGCTACCGGTAGCACCACTACCGCCAAAGCTTTCGCCCCCCGCGCGAGCATCTCCATCTCCTTGGGTTCCGCCTGCGACGCCGCTGCCGGCGAACTTGCCCAGTTGGTTCAGAGAAGTCTTGGCTGAAAAGAAGGCTTTATACCTCTCGTACTGCGCATCAATCGCCTTGAGGTAGTCTGGCTGCCCAGCATGCTTTGACCGCTCCCTAGTCCTCCAGGTCTCTACCTCCGCCATGCTATTGATTGGCGGTAAGGCGGGTTGTTCAACGTAGGTGACCTTTGACGCATCCTGGCTTCGGCGGCCGGCCGCCCTCGCCGTGCGAGCATTGGCCTGACCGCCCTGGCCGTAACTCTGCCCCGCCCCGGCGAACGTAAACTGCCCGTTCCGCGGATCGTGCCACGGGTTGAATTTTACCTCGACGCTTCGTGCTGCCTCCACACGCGGCCATCGCCCCGTCCGCATCCACATCGAAAACGCCGTTCGTCGCTCTTGCCCTGAAAATTGCATCCTGCCGCCTTTCGCTAATGCGGCAAGAACATTTCAGGAACATTTTCCAACATTGCAAGCGTAGTTCACTCCAAACCGGAGCAAACTGGCGCGGGCGGGGAGCAATCGCCGGCCCCTTAACCCTTCCCCTTCAACGCCTCCGCCAGCGACGCCACCGCGCTCCCCCGCTTCGCCGGCTGGGGCTGCGAGGCGTCCGGCGCCCAGCCGGTCAGATAGACGATCTCGAAGCGCTCCGCGGTCTTGCCGTCCGGGGCGGCGCGCTCGGCAAAGGCCTGGGCGGCGCGGGCCAGCGCGCCGCGGGTCAGCGGCGGGGTGCCGGGCAGCAAGTTGGTCGCCGCCATGCCGCGCAGGTCCTGGAGCAGCGCGAACATGCTCGAATAGCGCACGGTCAGCGTGTCGACATCGGCGACCGGCAGCGCGAAGCCGGCGCGGCTGAGCAGGTCGCCGGCGGCGCGCACGTCGATCTGCGGGTGGAAGCGCGCCACCGGGCGGTCGCCCTCGGCCGCGAGGAACACGCTGCGCAAGGTCGCCAGCGTGCCCGCGCCGAGAAAGGCGCCGAGGAACAGCCCGTCGGGGCGCAGCGCGCGGCGGGCAAGGGCGAGGGCGCCAGGCACGTCGTTGATCTGGTCGAGCACGCCGACGCTCACCACCAGGTCGAAGCTCGCCTCGGGGAAGGGGTGGCGGTCCTCGTCGGCGTGGATGCCGCCGGCCGCTTCCGCGAACGCACCGCCGGCGTCGATCCGGGTGATCGCGGCGCCGGGCAGGTCGAAGCCGCCGGCGAAGCTGCCCAGGTCGAGTACGTCGTGGAAGCTGCGGGTCACGCCGACCAGCCGGTCATGGATCCCCTCGAGCATATGCTCGCGGACAAAGCCTTCGTAGCGGCGGGCGGCGCGGTCGCGGCGCTTGCGGCGGAGCGTACGGCTGAAGATCTCGGAATCGCTGGGACCATTTTGGGGCATGGCGCGCTTGTGCGCCGCCGCGCCGCCGGGGACAAGGCGGCTATGGGCTGGGCAGCGCCTCTCGCTCGGATCGCCGATCTCGCGCTGCCGCCGCGCTGCCCGGGCTGCAGCGCGATCACTCCGGCGGACCATCGCTTCTGCCCCGGCTGCTGGACGAGCCTGCGCTTTCTCGGCCCGCCCTGGTGTGCCGCCTGCCATCTGCCGTTCGACTTTGACCGGGGGGAGGGGGCGCGCTGCGCCGCGTGCATCGCCGATCCGCCGCCGCATGACGGGATCCGCGCGGCGGTGGCCTATGGCGAGGTTGCCAGCGGGGTGGCGCTCAAGCTCAAATATTCGGGGCGGCTGGCCTGCGCGGCGACGATGGCGCGGGCGATGGCGCGGCTGATGCCCGAGGAGGCCGCGCTGCTCGTGCCGGTGCCGCTGCATCGCTGGCGGCTATGGTCGCGCGGGTTCAACCAGGCGGCGCTGATCGGGGCGACGCTGTCGCGCGCGCACGGCGTGCCGCTTGCCCCCGGGCTGCTGCGCCGGGTGAAGGCAACGCCGGTGCTGCGCGGGCTCGGCGCGCGGGCGCGGGCAAAGGCAGTCGCGGGGGCCTTTGCGCTGGCGCCCGGCGCGCGGGAAATGCTCGCGGGGAAGACAGTGGTGCTGGTCGACGATGTCCATACCAGCGGCGCCACTGCGGACGCCTGCGCGCGGCTGCTCAAGCGCGGCGGGGCGGGCAAAGTGATCCTTCTGTGCTGGGCGCGCGTTCTGGAAGGAGAAGAGGGCGCGGATTGACAAGCGCCCGTCGCAACCACAGGTTTCCAGGACAATGCCCAAGATCGAAATCTACACCAAGGCTTTCTGCCCTTATTGCACCCGCGCCAAGATGCTGCTCGACGGCAAGCACGCCGAATATGAGGAGATCGACATCTCGATGGGCGGCCCGCGCCGCGCCGAGATGATCGACCGCGCGCATGGCCGCACCACCGTCCCCCAGGTCTTTATCGACGACAAGCATATCGGCGGGTCCGACGACCTCGCGGCGCTCGATGCGCGCGGCGGGCTCGATCCGCTGCTCGCTGCCTGAGGGCAGGCGGGCGTGATCGTCTTTGACCTCAAATGCGCAGGCGGCCATGTCTTCGAGGCGTGGTTCGGGTCGAGCAGTGCCTGGGAAGGCCAGCGCGCCGCCGGGCTGGTCGCGTGCCCGATGTGCGGCAGCGCGCAGGTGGAAAAGGCTGTGATGGCGCCGAATGTGGGCGCCAAGGGCAATGCCGCCGCCGCGCCGGTGCCGGCCGCGGGGGAGGCGCCCGCGCTACCGCCCGAGGCGATCAAGGCGGCGATCTCGGCACTCGCCGCAATGCAGGCGAAGGCGCTGGAGGGCTCGCAGTGGGTCGGCAGCGGCTTTGCCGACAAGGCGCGCGCGATGCATCTGGGCGAGACGCCCCACGCCCCGATCCACGGCAAGACCAGTGCGGCCGAGGCGGTGGCGCTGATCGAGGAGGGCGTCCCGGTGGCGCCGCTGCCGCTGCCGGTGGTCCCGCCCGAGGCGTGCAATTGACCCGCCCGGCGCGGCTCGATACGACGCCCGCCGAGTGCCCCCGTAGCTCAGCCGGATAGAGCGACGGTTTCCTAAACCGCAGGCCGTGAGTTCGAATCTCGCCGGGGGCACCATTTTTTCGCGTGGGCCTGCGCGCTTATCACTTCAGCCTGGTCAGGATATCCGCCGGCGGGGCCAGATCGCCGGGGCGCAGGGTACCGCGGTCGATCCGCACCGCCACCAGGGTGGTCGTGCGGCCCCGAGAGGTAGTGACGCGCTCGAGTATCAACCCGTTCGCCGTCCGGCATTCGAGCTCGCCATAGTCCATCACGCCCGGCGCCATGTCGAACATCGTGCAGCGCTCGCCCAATATGGTTTTGGACGGTGCGCCGGGGACCTTGATCTCCTTGCCCAGCAAAAGGTTCGGATTGTCGTTCTGCGGGTCACGATTGAGGTCCAGCCGTATCAGCCCGCCATCCGCCCGTTCGTTTAGGCTCAGGCGCATCCCCGGCGCGATGAAGACGCGGGTGGTTTGGCGTCCGTCGGTCCACTCGGTCATCCTGGCCTTGCCCAGCCGGCGCACGCGGAAGCTTTCCGAGGGGGTATCGGCAGCACCGCGCAGCAGTACGTCGTCATTGGGGCCACCCGCGGCGCCCGGCTGCCATTCGCCCCAGCTGGTGAGGCGCAGCAGCTCGGCGGGAATCTCCGCGGCCTCGCGTGCGACCTTCCTGCGCGTGATCGAGACTGCCTTCGCGGACGACAATTCCCCGCCGTCGCGCCCGCTCACCAGGCTCTGCCACAGCATAATACCGTCTGCGGTCAGGCAGTTCTTCTCGGTATATTCCTTGGCCTTGAACTGCCAGACCGTGCAGCTTTCGCCGAGCAGGCTGTCGGTCTGCGCGGTCTTTTCGATCGAGAGCGGCGTGGCTCTCGCTTTGCCGATGATCGACAGGCCGGAATAGCGTCCGTCGGGAAAGCGGGCGAGGTGATAGGATACGCCCGATTGCATATCCGAGATCGAGGTCGATTTCTCGCCGTTCTCGATGCCGTCCTCGCGCAGCCAGTGGCCGGACCGGGTGAGGGTCGCCTGATCTTCGCCGGGCGGCCCCCAGCCGCGCTTGACCCGCATCACCGCGATATGGTCGGCGGCAACCGGCACGGCGAAGCGGGACCAGCCCGGCTTGGCGAACACGGTGTCCGCCTGCGCGTCGGCGGCGAGGAGAAGGGCAAGCAGCACTGTCACGCCCGGAAGAATGTCCGCCGGGCGTGACCAAATCGTTACGTCGTCAGTTCTGACTCGGGCTCGCGGTGGTGATCTTTTCCATCGCGTCGCTCACCGTGAAGCTTGCCGCCTTGGCGCGCGGGGGGAACTCCTTGAAGCTCTCGAGCAGCTTGCCGACGATCGCCTGGGCAGGGACGAACAGGAACATCCGGTGCGCCGACCAGTCGCCATAATAGATGCTCTCCGGCCCGCGCTCGAACGGATCCGAGCGGATATTGTAGAGCATCGGCGCGCGTAGCGCAGTGAAGGCGCCCTGCCACACGCCGAGCGGCGTCGTGTGGTCGACCTCCGAATTCTGCTCCTGGAACGCGACCTTCCACTGATGCAGGCGCAGTGCCATCAGGTCGCCGTCGTCGCTCCAATAGGCAAAGCCCGGGCGCGGCCATTGCTTCGCCTCGCCCTTGAAGCCGGGGGCCAGGTCGTGCCCGTCGAGATGCACCTTGAAGCTCTTGTCGCCGATCTTGCCGCCCTTGCGCACGCGCTCGACGACGTCGGTGTCGCCGGCCGCCGCCGCGAAGGTCGGCAGGAAATCCTCATGCGCGCAGATGTCATTGATGATCGTGTCCGGCTCGATGGTGCCGGGCCAGCGGATCACGCAGGGCACACGGAAGCCGCCTTCCCAATTGGTCGCCTTCTCGCCCTTGAACGGCGTGGTGCCGCCATCGGGCCAGGTGAAGCATTCGGCGCCATTGTCGGTGGTGTAGACGACGATCGTGTCGTCCTGGACGCCGAGCTCATCGACCAGAGCGAGCAGCTCGCCGACATGCCCGTCATGCTCGACCATGCCGTCGGGGTAGAGTCCGAGCCCGGTCTTGCCCTTCGACTCTTCCTTCAGGTGCGTGAACACGTGCATCCGGGTCGAGTTGAAATAGCAGAACCACGGGCCGCCCTCGGCGTGCTTGCGCTTGATGAAGTCCTTGGCGTCGGCGAGGAATTCCTCGTCGATCGTCTCCATGCGCTTCTTTGTCATCGCGCCGGTATTGTCGATCGATTGCCCGCCCTTGCCGTCGGCCTTGCACTTCAGGACCCCGCGCGGGCCGAACTTCTCCTTGAACTTCGGATCCTTGGGATAATCTTCATTCTCGGGCTCCTCTTCGGCATTGAGGTGGTAGAGATTGCCGAAGAACTCGTCGAAGCCGTGCATCGTCGGCAGATGCTCGTCGCGGTCGCCGAGATGGTTCTTGCCGAACTGGCCGGTGGCATAGCCCTGCGCCTTGAGCACCTGGGCGATGCAAGGGTCATCGGGCCCGAGGCCGAGATCGGCGCCCGGCAGGCCTACCTTGGTCAGCCCGGTGCGGATCGGGGATTGTCCGGTCAGGAACGCCGCGCGCCCCGCGGTGCAGCTCTGCTGGGCATACCAGTCGGTGAAGCGCGCGCCTTCCTTGGCGATGCGATCGATGTTGGGCGTTTTATAGCCCATCATCCCGCTATTGTAGCAGCTGGGGTTAAACCAGCCGATGTCGTCGCCCATGATGAAGAGGATGTTCGGCTTGCTCGCAGGCATGATGATCGCTCCAGTCCAGGGAACCCTAGGGTTCCAGACTGGGCCGGTTCGGCGGAGCGGGGCATCGGGCCGAACCCCGGTTTCGCGCGGGGGATGGCTTGTAGGGAAGGGGCGGGCTTGCCCCGAGCCTAGCGGACGAGCCGGGCGGTCGTGTCGAGCAACTGGCGGTTGTCGAACGGCTTGGGCAGCAGCTCCGCATCGGCGAACGCGCGCGGCAGCGAAGACCTGCCATAGCCGCTGACGAAGACGAACGGGATATCCTCGCGCGTCAGCAACGCCGCGATCGCATCGACCGTCTGGCCGCCGAGATTGGCGTCGAGCAAGGCGGCGTCGACTCGGTAGCGCTCGATCAGGCTCAGCGCCGCGGGCACGTTCGTCGCAGGGCCGACGACATGGGCGCCGGCATCCTCGAGCTGGCCGGCAATCTCCATTGCCACCAGCGGCTCGTCCTCGATGATGAGGACGCGCTTGCCTTCCAGCCGCTTCGGCGCGGCGGAATCGTTCGCGCCGGAACGCACCGGGGCGATGGCGCGCTGCTCGGCGATTGCGAGATCGGCGGCGCTGTCCTTCGGCAATGCGGCGCCGATCGGAAACACGATGTCCCAGCGCACGCCTTCGGGCTCGGCGAGCATCCGCGCTTCGCCGCCGGCGCCGCGCACGCTCGCTTCGATCAGGCGCGTGCCGAAACCGCGGCGGATCGGTGCCTTGATCTCGGGGCCGCCACGCTCGATCCAGCGCATCTCGATGCCCGCCTCATTGGCGGCCCAACTGATCGTCACCACGCCGCTCGTCTTCGACAGCGCGCCATATTTGAGCGAGTTGGTGCCGAGCTCGTGGAGGATCATCGCCATCTTCGGCACGGCGGTGGCGTCGAGATAGAGGTCCGGCCCCGAAGCCGAGATCTGCGCCTCGTCCACCGGGCCCAGCTTCATCTGGTCCTGGACGATGTCGCGAAGCTGTGTGCCTTTCCAGTCATTGGTGCTCAGCTGCGAATGGACGCGCGACATCGACTGGATGCGCCCGCCGAAGCTCTGGACGAAATCGGCCGGGTCGTCGCAGTGGCGCAGCGTCTGCGATGCGATCGCCTGCACCGTGGCGAGCATGTTCTTCACCCGGTGGCTCAGCTCGCCGGTCAGCATCTTCTGCAGCTCTTCGGACTCGCGCAGCGCCTCCTCTGCGATCGTCCGCTCGAGCAGGTCGGCCGCCTGCCGCGCCAGGATGTCGAGCATCCGCAGGTCGCGCTCCGACGGCTGGTGCGGCTTGCTCCAGTGCGTCGAGATCATCCCGAGCAGATTGCCTTCGCGCGATAGCAGCGGCGTGGTCTGCGCCGAGCGGATGCCGGTGTTGCGAAAGGCGATCAGATCCTCGGTGCCGGCGATCTCGTCCCATTCCTCATAGTCGGAAATGACCGAGCGCTCGCCGGAACGGAGCGCGAGCGCGCAGCTGCTGCGCGCGGCCGGGCTCACCCATTTCCAGAAGCCCACGGCCTCGGGCGGGAGTCCGCGCGAGCAGAGCAGCTGGAGATGGCCGCCGCGGCCCGACGGCTCGTCTGAAGGGGCGAGCATCTGCATCGTCCCGAACTGCGAGCCGGTGATCGAAATCGCCGCGTCGACGATCTTGCCGCAAAGCTCCACCCGGTCCTGCTCGCCGATCAGCGCGATGCTGATCGAGTGCAGAAGCTCGATGTCCGCCAGCTCGGTATCCGTCACGCCAACGGGCTGGTGCCGGGTTTTGGGCAGGCTGGCGTGGAGCTGGTGCGTCATGCGGCGTCCCGAAGGAGCGGTGGGAACGCCGATCATATCAGCTAACGGCTTGAATCGCGAAGCTGTTTTCGTTCCGCAATGGAGGATGCCGGGCATCCGGCCTGCTTCGTCTTGCAATGTAGGATTTCGCCCGCTCACCTGGAACGGCGGCGCCTTTGGCCCGCCGCTCTTTGACCCTGTGATTCCCTACGCTTGAGCGGCGATTTTGTTGCCGGCGTCGTGACTTTTGTGTCCTTCTGGCGGGCGGATTTGTGTAAGTATATTGCTATATCAATAGCTTACCTGGGGGGCGAGGTGTGGCGCAAAAGTCCAACAGCCCAGCCCGCGCAAAACGCGCCTTGGCGCGTACTTCGTGTACTTTGGAGTCCGAAGCGCCTAGATCGCCACCCCAAGCCCGCGCCCGATCGCCCGCACCCGGCCGATCAGCGGCGAGATCAGACGGTCCGGGTCGTTGGCGGGCAGATGGACGCTGTCGGGCAGGACGCCCATCGCCTGGCGCATCGTCACCGCGCCCTGGCGCAGCGCCGGGCGCGCGACCAGCCACCACAGCCGGGCATGCTCGCCATCGACCTCGATCCGCTCTTGTGGGGTGAGGGGTGTGCGGGCGACATGGTCGGCGTGGAGCGCGCCGAGGATGCGCGAAAGGCAGCCGAGCGTCGGCAGGTCGGGCACCGGATCGCGGGCCATGAAATAGCGGACGACCAGTTCGGCGTTCGCCTGGGCCTCGCCGTCGCCGAATACCGGCAGATAGCGCTCGGCAAGCACCCGCGCGGCGCTGGCCGCCATCATCTCGGCGAACTTCTTCGAAGCGCCGCCGGGATGACAGCGATAGAGGAGCTGCGCCTCGTCGAGCCGGGCAATCTGCCCGAAGCGGCTGAGGCGGTGATAGAGGTCGAAGTCCTCGGCATAGCGCACCTGCGGGCGCTCGAACGGGTCGAGCAACCGCGCGGCCTCGGCGCGGAACATGACGGTGGACCAGACCAGCGGGTTCTGAGTGAGCAGCAGCCAGTCGATCACCGCCGGGGTGAGCGCATGGTCGCCCGGCCAAGGCGTGACGCGGCCGTCCTCGAGCAGCTCCGCCGCGGTGGCGACCAGCACAATGCCGGGGTTCGCGTCGAGATAAGCGACCTGCGCGGCGAAGCGGCCGGGCTTGCAGAGGTCGTCCTGGTCGAGCCCGGCGATGTAGCGCCCGCGCGCCGCGGCGAAGCCGGTGTTGCGGGCGACGACCGGGCCGCCATTCTCGGCCGCGTGGATCACGGTGATCCGCGGGTCTGTGAGAGTGGCGAGCACGTCGCGGGTATTGTCGGTCGAGCAATCGTCGACGATCACCAGCTCCCAGTCGGCAAAGTCCTGGGCAAGGACGCTGTCGATCGTCGCGCCGATCCATGCCGCGCCGTTGTACGCCGGCATGATGACGCTGACGGTGGGAGCGGGGCCGGTCATGCGGCGAGGCTCACGGCCTGGCCTAGCAGCTGGTCGACGATGAGCTGGCCGACATCGTTCTGCCACTGCCACAGGCCATTGGCCTTGCCCTTGAAGCTCTTCTCGCCGCCTAGCCGCCCTTCGGGGACGAAGCCCGCGGCGAGGCCGATGCCATAGGCGCCGGGGAGGGGATGCCCCTCCGCATCGGTGACGCGGCAGAGTTGGTCGGCCAGCCGCGGGCGGCCCGGCGCGTGCGCGGCGAGCGCGATGCGCTGGCCGGCGGCGTCGAGCAGGGTCAGCGCGTGCGGCCGATAGCCCAGAGCCGCGACGACGACATCAGCCTCGGCGAGGATCTTCGTTGTCTCGGGGTTCGGCCCGCCAAGCTGGTGGAGGCGCACCCGCGGATCGGGTGTGCGGCCGCCGATCCGCAGCATCCGCAGCACCAGCTCGCGCGCTTCGAGGCGGAAGCCGGCGAGACGATAGACGAAGCCCGAAAGCGGGCAGATGTCATCGGGGCCGAAATCGATGAAGCCGTCGGCATGGGCGGCTTCGGCATTGGGATACCAGGGCCGCAGCGCCTCGCGGTGGAGCAGGCTCAGGCTCTCGGCACCGAACGGGATGTCGGACTTGAGGAGGAGGACGGCGGAGGCGATTGCGGAGGTGGAGGCGCCGATGATCGCGATGCGCGGGGCGCGCTTGTCGGCGATGCGCTCGCGCAGCCGCTCCATGCCGCCGGCGCGCAGCATGTCGTCGCACAGCATCAGCCGCTCGCCGACCTGGTTACGCAGCGGCGTGCCGGCGACGGGTGCAGCGGCAACGCTGGTCGGCGACTGGTAGCCGCCGGTGGCGATGACAATGTTCTGCGAAAGCAGTTCGCGCTCGGTGCCGGTGGCAACATCGCGGATCCGGGTCTGCCAGAGCCCCGCGGCGGTGCGACGACTGTCGAGCACTTCATGGCCGGTCAGCACGCTGCCGCCCGCCTCGGTCACGACCGCGCCGACGCGCTGGCCCATTGCCTCGAGGAATGGGCCAGTGCGGCTGAGGGGTACGCCGAGCTTGCCGATATACTGAGCGACCTCGCGGGACGCCGGGTGGTCCATCAGCGCCGCGATGCTTGGCTCGGGATTGTCCTTCACCGCGCTGAGAAAGGTCTCGGCGGTGCTGTCCGAGGTGATGGCATAGCCCGGCAGCTCGCCCGCACCGAGGCTTGGGCGCCGCTCGATCACCGCAAGCCCGGCGGCGAGTTCGCGCAGCTTGCCCTTCTTGCTTGCCGAGATGAGGAAGGCGACGCCGGCGGGGCCGCCGCCGATCAGGACGGTCGACAGTATGTCGGACTTGGCCGCTGGCACGGCGGCGCGCGGCTTGCGTAGCGCGGCCCGGAGGGCTTCGCAGATGGTGGCGACGTCGCTTTCGCGCATGGCATCGGTGACGGGTAGCGACAGCATCCGTGCGGCGAGGTCGTCGGCCACCGGCGTTGTGCTAACAACGCACTCGCGCTGGAAATAGGGCTGCTGGGCCAGATGCGGCGCGAAATAATGGCCGCTGCCGATGCCCTGCGCAGCAAGCTCTGCCATTACCGCGGCGCGGTCGGTGCCGGCTGGCAACAGCATCGGCATGAACTGGGCGACCTGGCGGGTGGCGGCCGCCGCCTGGAAGGTGACGTCGCCCTCCAGTCCTGAACGATAGGCACGGTCGAGTTCGGCGCGGTGCTTGGCTACGGCGTCGATCTCGTCGAGCTTGGCGAGGGCGAGCAGGCCGAGCACTTCGGGCAGTTTGGCGTTGGTGCCGGGCATCGTCGCCGAGCGCGGGGCGCCGAAGCCGAAATTGTGCATGGTCCGCAGCGCTTCCACCTGCGCTTCGTCGGCGCTGTAGATCAGGCCTCCCTCGGCGGTGGCGAAGGTCTTGGTGGCGTGCAGCGAGAAGACGCTGGCGAAGCCGGCGCCGGTACCGAAGCCATGGCCGGCGGCGTCGAGGCTGCCGAGTGACGCGGCGGCGTCGACCACCACGCCGACGCCGTGCTGCTCGGACAGCCGGGCATAGCGGGCCAGGTCGATGCAAGTGCCGAACGTGTCATAGGGGACAAGCACCGCGATTTCGCCAGCGTGGCGGGCCAGGGCAGCTTCCTCTGCCTCGGCGCTGGCGGCCCAGTTGGCGGGGTCGCTGTCGATAAGGATCGGGGTCAGGCCCCCCCAGATCGCGGCATGGGCGGTGGCGGCGAAAGTGAAGCTGGGGATGAGGGCGTATTTGCCCTTGCGGCCCTCTGCCGCCTGGCGGATCGCCAGGATCAGGCCGATGGTGGCGTTGTTGACCGCCAGCGCCGCGCCCTGGCCGCCGAACAGTTCGGCGACGACCCGCGTCTCGAATTCGCGGACCAACGGGCCGCCATTGCTGTACACGCCGCGGGCCTCGAGGGCCTGCAGTGCTTCGGTCATCTCGCTCAGCCGCGGTGGTTGCGGCGCGATCAGCGGTAGTTTGTGCATGTCCCCGGCAAGGTCCCACTCAATAGCGGGAAGAGGTTAGCCCAGGGTCTCCTAAGATTGCGTAAGTCGCTTCAAGGCCACCAATTCGCGATCCAATGCCTGGAGAAAGGCCGAGCGGTCCGTCGCCGAGAATGGCTTGGGGCCGCCGATCTGGTCGCCGCCGGCGCGCAGGTCGGCCATGATTGCCCGGGTCGCAATCGCCGCGCCGATCGAGCTGGTGGTGAAGGGCTTGCCGGTGGGCGACAGCACCCTGGCACCAGCCTTGAGCGCACGGTCGGCGAGCAGGATGTCGGCGGTGATCACCACACTGTCCGCACCGGCCTGCTCTGCGATCCAGTCATCGGCGGCGTCGAAGCTGTCGCTGACCACCTGGCGGCTGACCAGCGGGTGCTGGGGCACGCGCAGCCAGGAGTTGCTGACAATCACCACGGGCACCTCATGGCGCCACGCGACCTTGTAGATCTCGTCCTTCACCGGGCAGGCGTCGGCGTCGACGAGGACCCTCACCGGTGCGAGGGACCCCGTGCCGGCGGCGCCTTGCGGTACGGCTTGGCCTGGTGGCGCGGCGCACCCGGGCCGCCGGGACCACGCGGGCCGGCCGGACGGTTGGGACCATTGCGCTGCTGCGGCGGGCGACCACCACCACCCTCGACCGGGCCGTCGGACGGCTCGAAGCGGACGTCCTCATCGCTCTCGGCGGTACGCGCCACGGCGGCCATGAACTTGTTGGCCATGTTGCGCGGGATCTGGAACGCGGTCTCGTTCGGACCGATGCGGATCGCGCCGACTTCGTTCTTGGTGATATTGCCGCGGCGGCAGATCAGCGGGAGCACCCAGCGCGGATCGGCATTCTGGCGACGACCGATATCCATGCGGAACCAGACGACATCGTCAAAGCCCTCGCGGTGCGCGCCGGCCTGGCGATCCTCGCGCCGGTCGCTGCGCTCCATCATCTCCTCGGGAGCGGGGAGCGCGGCGCGGTGGGCGCGGACGAGCGCGGCGGCAATCTCGGCGGGCGTGCGTTCGGCGAGCAGGCGCTCGGCGATTGCCGTATCCTCCTCATCCACTTCCACCGGAGCGAGCAGCGCGGCGAGCAGGCGCTCGCGGTCCTGCGCACGGATCGCCTCGGGCGACGGCACGTCGATCCACTCGGCGTTGATGCGGGCGCCGCGCAGCATCGATTCCACCCGGCGACGGCGCGGGAAGGGGACGATGAGGACGGCGGTGCCCTTCTTGCCCGCACGGCCGGTGCGGCCCGAACGGTGCTGGAGCGCCTCGGCGTCACGCGGCAGCTCGACATGGACGACGAGGCTGAGCGACGGAAGATCGATGCCGCGGGCGGCGACGTCGGTGGCGACGCAGACGCGCGCACGGCGGTCACGCAGCGCCTGGAGCGCGTTGTTGCGCTCGGACTGGCTATGCTCGCCCGACAGCGCCACGGCGGAGAAGCCGCGCTCGATCAGCGTGGCGTGGAGGTGGCGGACATTGTCGCGGGTCGCGCAGAACAGGATCGCCGTCTCGGCTTCATGGAAGCGCAGCAGGTTGATCACCGCATGCTCGATGTCCGACGGGCTGACTGCCACGGCCTGATAGCTGATGTCGCCATGCCCGCGATCCTCGCCCACCGTCGAGATGCGCAGCGCATCCTTCTGGTAGCGCTTGGCGAGCGCGACGATCGGCTTGGGCATCGTTGCCGAGAAGAGCAGGGTGCGGCGCGTCTGGGGCGTACCGTTGAGGATCTCCTCGAGATCGTCACGGAAGCCCATGTCGAGCATCTCGTCGGCCTCGTCGAGGACGATGGCACGCAGCGAGGACAGGTCGAGCGCGCCGCGCTCGAGATGGTCGCGCAGACGCCCCGGCGTGCCGACGACGATATGCGCACCGAGGTTGAGCTGGCGACGCTCCTTCGAGGCATCCATGCCGCCGACGCAGGTGGCGATGCGCGCACCGGTGGGGCCATAGAGCCAGATCAGCTCGCGGCTGACCTGCAGCGCGAGTTCACGCGTCGGGGCGATGATCAGCGCATGCGGCTCGCGGGTCGGTACGATCTTGCCGTCCTCGCCGAGCAGCTCGGGATGCATGGCGAGGCCGAAGGCGACGGTCTTGCCCGAGCCGGTCTGTGCGGAGACGACGAGGTCGCGGCCGGCAGCTTCGGGTTCGATGACTGCGGCCTGGACGGCCGTGGGCGCGGCATAGCCACGCGATGCGAGCGCTTCGGCGAGAAGCGCAGGGAGTTCAGCAAATGACATGAGGCCGTGCACATGGGCTTGCAAGGGCCGTATCGCAAGGGAAAAGAGGGTTGATTGCCCTTGACGTGACTTTGTGTCGTTCAACCGATTGGTTGAGCAACTAAATGGCGGATTTACGCGGGTTTTCGATGCGGGTCGCAAAAGCCTGACAGCGAAAACGTTGATTCCGTTGACTCGTCTTCGTGTGAGAAGCCGCGGGAAAGCGGTGCTGGAGTCGGCCTGGCGCTGCATCTGGCAGGATAAACCAGACGAAATCCTACATTGCCAGTTCTATCTCCCCTCCCTTGCAGGAGGGGAAGTAGGTCAGCCGATCAGCGCCTTCACGCCATCGGCAAGGCTCGTGGTCGGATGCCCGATCAGCTTCGAGAGCTGGCCATTGTCGTCGAACAGCGCGCCGTTCGAGGTGTCGACGTCCCAGCCGGCGAGCATGTCGGCGACCGGTGCGGGGAGGCCGGTGCCGGCCAGTGCGGCGGCGTAATTGGTGGCGGAGAGGTTGTTGTAAGGGATGTCGCGGCCGGTCTGGCGCGAGAGTTCGGCGGCGAGATCGGTGAGCGTGAAGGCAGTGTCGCCGGCGAGTTCATAGGTCTTGCCGTCGTGGCCTGGGCCGGTGAGCACGGCGACGGCGGCATCGGCATAGTCGGCGCGGGCGGCGGCGGCGATGCGGCCGTCTCCGGCGGCGCCGATCAGCGCGCCATGGGCGAGGGCGGCCGCCACGCCGGACGCATAATTCTCGACATACCAGCCGTTGCGCAGGATGGTGTGGGGAATGCCCGAGGCGAGAATCGCGCGCTCGGTCTCGCTATGCTCGATGCCAAGGCTGAGCGGCGTCGTGTCGGCGCGCAGCAGGCTGGTATAGACGATGCGGCCGACGCCCGCCTGCTTCGCCGCGGCGATAACGGCGGCGTGCTGCGGCCCGCGCTTGCCGACTTCGCTGCCCGAGATCAGCAGCAGCGTGTCGACGCCGGCGAGCGCGGGGGCGAGCGTCTCGGGCCGGTCATAGTCGAAAGTGCGGGCGGTTACGCCCAGGTTGGCGGCCTTTTCGGGGCTGCGGACGAGCGCGACGATCTGGTCGGCGGGCAGCTTGTCCTTGAGCTTTTGCGTGATGAGGCGGCCGAGCTGGCCGGTGGCTCCGGTGATGGCGGTGGTCATTGGGTCCGTTCCTTATGGTGTCGGACCTCCAGATATTGGCCTTGCTTACTATTCGTAAGTACATACATTTGGGTAAGTATGGAAAATTCTTCTGAGCCTTTCTCGGCCCGGGTGCGGCGCGGCGACCTGATGGAGCCGGGCTGCCCGTCGCGCGAGGTGCTGAAGCACGTCACCAGCCAATGGGGCGTGCTGATCCTGATCGTGCTGGAAAGCGGCACGCATCGCTTCAGCGAATTGCGCCGCAAGGTGGACGGCGTGAGCGAGCGGATGCTGGCGCAGACGCTGCAATGGCTGGAGGGCGACGGACTGGTCGACCGCGTGGCCTATCCGGTGGTGCCGCCGCATGTGGAATATAGCCTGACTCCAATGGGGCGCGAGGCGGCGGCGCATGTCCGGGTGCTGGCCGACTGGATCGAGGCGAGCATGCCGGGGATCCAGCAGGCGCAGGCGGCGCGGCTGGCGGCGGAGTAGGGTCTGTCGCGCCTTCCTTTCTGGCTCCCCTCCCTGCAAGGGAGGGGTCGGGGGTGGGTTGCGAGCGCAGCGAGCCCGGCCAGGTGGTGGCGGAAAAAGAAAAGGCCGGGCATCGAGCCCGGCTTTCTCTAACCCACCCCTAACCCCTCCCTTGCAGGGAGGGGAATTGAAAGCGGGGACGTTCAGACCACGCCCAGCGCTCGCCAATGCGCCGCTGGGGTGCCGTCGCTAAGCGCCTGCAACGCCGCCTCGCTCGCCGGGATCGCCGAACCCAGCGCCGGTGCGGCCACGTAGCGATAGGGCGCGCCCGCAGCCGCCTCTTGGGCGATCACCGCGTTGATCCGGTGCGCAGCGGCGGGGTCGCCGGGCGCGGCGGCTTCGAGCGCCAGTGTGCCGGTGTGGAGCAGCAGCAGGAGCAATTGGCGGACATTGGCCATGCCCTGTTCGCGCAGGCCCGGCAGCGCCGCGATCTGCTCGATCGAGTGCGGGCCGGCGGCCAGCGCATCGAGGATGCCGGCAAAGGCGGGATATTGCAGTGCGATCTCGCCGAACGCGGCATCGACCTTCACCGTGGCGCCGCGCGCGGGCGGGGATAAAAGGCACAGGCGGAGCCGGCCGAGCGGCTGGGGCGCGGGCGCGTCGTCGCCGCGACGAAACAGGTCGCGGCGAAAGCTCTGGTTGATCGTGAAGTCCTGCACGTCCTGGCGCAGCCGCGCGTCGGCCTGCGCAGCGATCGTGTCGCGCAGCGGCGCGGGCAGGATGCCGGGGAGCATCGTCTCGGCCAGCGTCGCGGTGCCGGCATAAGCGAGGCCGGCGGCGGCGAGCTCCTTCGCGACTTCGCTGTGCCAGAAGGGCTGCCAATGCGCGTGGAGATATTCCTGCACGAGATAGCCGGTGCTGCGCGTCTTCACCGCATCGAGCCGCGCCTTGAGGCCGGGCAGGATCTGGAAGGTCGCGGCGCCGCCGGCGCGCAGCCGATCGAACAGCGCGATCGATTGCTCGAACACTGCACCGCCGGTCTTGCCGCTGGTTTCCTTGATCAGGTGCGAGAGATGCTGGAACGGCATGGTGGCGAGCCAGCCGGGCTGGGTGTTGTAGCTGACATAGACCAGGCTGCCGGCGCGGGTGGCGTGGCCGACGCACGCGACCACCGCGGCGCGGACCTTGGGCGGCACCCAGCTGTAGATGCCGTGCAGCGTCACATAGTCGAAGCTGCCGAAATCGCCCGGCCATGCGGCGGCGAGATCGAGGAAATCGGCCTGGACGAAGCGGATATTGGTGAGGCCGGCCGCCTTGGCGAGGCTTTCGGCATGGGCGATCTGTTCGGGGATGAAGTCGATGCCGATGAAGTCGCCGCGCGGATTGGCGGCGGCGAGCAGGCAGAGGCCGAAGCCCTGGCCGCAGCCCAGCTCAAGATAGCGGAAAGGGGCATCGGGTTCGGCGCGCGGCGAGGGCTGGTCAGCGGCGCGGGCGGCGAGATCGAGCCAGTCGGGCGCCATCTCGCGGTAGAAGCCATGGGTATAGGCGACCGAAGTGTCGTAGCCGTGCGTGGCGTCGTGCATGCAATGCCCTTGCGGTAGGTCGCACAGGGCTAGGCCGGTTTCGCTACGGAACGATGTCAGGCGAATGGGGTCAGGCGAATTGGGGGCGCCGCGTGGCGACGCCCCTTCCGGGTGAGATCAGAAGCTTGCCCATTCCTCGCTGGACGCCGGTGCCCGGGCTGCGCGCTGGGGAGCAGCAAGCGGCTTGACCGGGGAGACATAGCCACGCGGTTTTTGCGGGCGGCTGGGCAGATGGCTGCGGGCCGTGCCGCCGACTTCGAACTTGGCGGCCTGCTCGCCAAGTGCGGCGACTTCGCCGGCCAGGTTGCGTGCGGCGGCGGAGGTTTCCTCGACCATCGCGGCATTCTGCTGGGTCGACTGGTCCATCGTGCCGATCGCGGCGCTGATCTGGGTGATTGCGGTCGCCTGGGCCTGGTTGTCGCCGGCCATCTGGCCGAGCAGCGCATGGACTTCGCCGACATCGCCCGAGATGTTGGCGAGCGCGCCGTCGACCTTCTGGACCATCTCGACCGCAGTGACGATGTCGGTCTGGGTGGCGGTAAGCTGGTCGCGCGCGCGGCCGGCTTCTTCCTCGGCGCGCATCGCGAGCGCGCTGACCAGGTCGGCGACGACCGCGAAACCACGGCCCGCTTCACCCGCGCGGCCGGCTTCGACCGCGGCGTTCATTGCGAGGACGCGCGTCTGGAAGGCGATCTTGTCGAGACCCTCGATGACGCTGTCGATACCCTTGGCGCTGTCGGCGACGCGCGTCATTGCCTGCACCGCCTCGTCGGCGATCTCGCGGCCGCCTTCGACCGTGGCGATCGCGCCATCGGCGCGGGCGACAGTACGCCCGGCGGCTTCGGCGGTAGCCTTGAGGCGGCTGTCCATCTGCGCGACGGCGGCGCTGGTTTCTTCAAGGCTTGCGGCGTTGGCTTCGGTGCGGCGGGCGAGGTCCTCCGAGGCCTGGGCGATCTCGCCCGAGCCGGTCTGGATCGACGCGGTGCTTTCGGTGACCGAGCCGATCAGCGTGCGCAGCGAGGCGAGCGCGGCGTTGAAATTGGTCTTGAGCGCGCCATAGCCGGCGGGGAAACCGTCGCCGATATCGGCAGTGAGGTCGCCGCGGGTCATCCGCTCGAGGCTGGTGCCGAGAAGCGTGACTGCGACCGACTGTTCCTCGGCCTGGCGCTGCTGCTCGACGGCGTTGTCGCGGAAGGTGAGCATCGCCTTGGTCATGCGGCCGACGCAATCGGCATAGTCGGTGAACTGGATCGGGCTGGTCAGGTCGCCGGCGGCAAGCGCCTCCATGCGGACCACGGTGGTGACATAGGGATCGGCGATCGCGGTGCGGTAGCGCACGCACTGGATCGCGGCGCCGCCGATCAGCAGCGCGACGAGCGGCAGGGCGATCATCAGCGGCGCGACGAAGGCGACGAGCGCGACGAGCGCCATCACGCCGATCAGCGAGCTGAACGCGACGTAGAGCTTGAGACGGATAGGGGCGGTTGCCTGGAACCAATGCATCGGAAGTCCTCGTCAGAGGGCTCCCACGAGGTGCGACCCGGGAAGCCTGTTAGTTGCGCAGCTGTGCAGAAGCGCAGCCGGCACCTCCTTTGTAGAAGACACGAGTCCGAAACATTCCCATTTCGGTGTAATTCAATACGTATTTTTACGATGACAATTTTGTGGCGGCCGTGCGCATGGCGTGCTGACGCTACGGAATGCGTTGTTTCGTAAAAGCAGGCGCTTGGCGGCGCTTGCTGAGGCTAGAGCGCCAATCCGGCCGCGCGGCCGCTCGCCCAGGCCCATTGGAAATTATAGCCGCCAAGCCAGCCGGTGACGTCTACCGCCTCACCGATCGCATAGAGGCCGGGGAGCTTGCGCGCCTCCATCGTCTGCGAGCTGAGCTCCGCGGTGCTGATCCCGCCGATGGTGACTTCGGCCTTGGCATAGCCTTCGGTGCCGCTGGGGGTGAAGCGCCAGTCGGCGAGGCGGCGGGCGGCGTCGTCGAGCTTGCGGTCGGCGGTGTTGGAGAGCTCGGTGGGGAGATCGAGCTTCTCGGCGAGCGCGTCGGCAAGGCGGGCGGGGAGCGCTTCGCCGAGCAGCTTGCGCAGCGTGACACGGGGGCGCGCCCGCTTGGCGGCGAGCAGCCAGCCGGGTTCGGCTTGCGGCAGGAAATCGATGCCGATGCTCTCACCGTGCCGCCAATAGGAGGAGACCTGGAGGATGGCGGGGCCGGACAGGCCGCGGTGCGTGAAGAGCGCAGCCTCGCGGAAGCTGGCCTTGCCGGCGCGGGCGGTGACGTCGGTCGACACGCCCGAGAGCTCGCGGAACAGGGCTTCCTCGCCGCTCAGCGTGAAGGGCACAAGGGCAGGGCGGGGCTCGACGATCTTGAGGCCGAAGCGGCGGGCGAGGTCATAGGCGAAGCCGGTCGCGCCCATTTTGGGGATCGAGGGGCCGCCGGTGGCGATCACCAGCGCCGGCGCCTCGGCGATGCGCGTGCCGCAGGTGACCTTGTAGCGGGCGTCGGCATGCTCGACCTGCGGGCTGTGACCGAGCCAGATCTCGACGCCGCCTTGCGCGCATTCCTCGAGCAGCATGTCGACGATCTGGCGGGCCGAGCCGTCGCAGAAGAGCTGGCCGAGCGTCTTCTCGTGCCAGGCGATGCCGTAGCGCTCGACCAGGTCGAGGAAATCCTGCGCGGTGTAGCGGCCGAGCGCGGACTTCATGAAATGCGGGTTCTGCGACAGGTAGCGGTCGGGTGCGGTGCCGATATTGGTGAAGTTGCAGCGCCCGCCGCCCGAGATCAGGATCTTCTTGCCCGGTGCATCGGCATGATCGACGAGCAGCACGCGCTTGCCGCGCTGGCCGGCGGTGAGCGCACACATCAGCCCCGCGGCGCCGGCTCCCAGGATGATCGCGTCATACATTGCAGGCGGCCTAGCAGTTGTTCAGGCTGCGGCAAGCGCGGCCGAGGGACGTTGCGGATCCGAAAGGAGATTGGGGATGCATCTTCTGCTTGGCGCGGCGCTGCTGGCGGCGCCTTTCGTACAGGACGATCCGATCTGCGCGGATCTGCAGCGCCTGTCCGCTGCCACGGCGGATGCGCAGGCCTATGCCAGCCTTTACCGCTCGGATTTCGCGCCGCGGCTGTTGCGCGGCTGTTTTCGCAGCGAGGGCTATTTCTGCAGCCAGACGATGCTGCCGTCCGAGATCACCCATGAGACGATGGCCGGGCGGATCGCGGCGTGCCTGCCGGGCGCGACGGTCGCGCCGGGCAAGCCTTGGCCGGGCCTGGGGCATACCGTGGTGACGGGAGGCGGGCTGGTGGTCGATCTCGAGGAGAGCGGCAGCGAACGCGCGCATGTCGGGCGCATCCTGCGGATCCAGATCAAGCCTGCGGCGAAGCCCCAGCCCTAAAGGCTAGTGCAGCTTGGCGATGTTGAGCCCGTCGAGCTTGGCGCGGTCCTTCACCGATTCTTCGCTGCGGGTCAGCGCCTTGGCGATCGCGCGCAGCGGCATGCCCTTCTTGGCCAGCGTGTGGAGTTTCTGGAGCTCATCGGCGCGCCAGGGCTGGCGGTGGCGTTCGAACTTTTCGGCCATCGGGATCTCCTAAAGCAAAAGGGCGGGCCCCGATCGGGAACCCGCCCTTCGCGTTTTCAGCGACAGGGCCTTGCGGCCCCGACCGGCTTACTTGACGTGCTTCGCGATGTGCTTGTTCATCTCGAACATCGTCACCTTGTCGGCGCCGAAGATCGGCTTGAGCGTCGCGTCAGCCAGAATCTCGCGCTTGTTCGCCGGGTTCTGGAGATTGTTCTTCTTGATGTAGTCCCACATCTTCGAAACGATCTCGCTGCGCGGCAGCGGGTCCGAACCGGTGATCTTGGCCAGCTCGGGCGAAGGGGTCACCGGCTTGGCGATACCGCCGCGTGCTTTGGTCTCGGCCATAAAGTCTTCTCCTGTTCCTGCCCTGGACGGGCTATTCCGTCGTGGGCGCCAGCGGCTTGTGCGAACCCTCAGCCGCCTGTCGCGCCTACGATGTACCGTGGTGAGGGCGTTACTCCTCACCTGACAACCCTTTGATCGTGCCAAATCGCGTCTGTCTAGAGAGCAGATGCGCCGAGATGAGCCATGAGAGCGACATTTTGGGGATAAGTGGGGTTAAACCGCCGGTAGGAGAGCGGAAAAGGGCATGCTAAGAGGCATTTTCACGGCGAAAGGGGAGAGCGGGATGCGCGTTCTGGTGCTCGGCGGATTGCTGATTCTGGGCGGCTGCGGTGGCGGATCGACCACCGGGACCAACTATTCCGACCCGCCGCCCATGGCCGAGATCGTCGCCACGCCCAGCCCGAAGGCGACCGAACCGACCCCCGAGCCGACGCCGACGCCCGATCATGTCGAGACGACGGTGATCGCGCCGCCCAATAGCGCAGCTTCGGCAGGCGACAACGCGAACTGAGGTGGACAAGCGCGCGGGGGGCCGTCTAAGGGGTGCCCAACATGACGAACCGCGCGCTTCTTGGTCTGCGACTTATCCGCCCTTAGGGGCCGGACGCGCACGCGCACGCCCCTAAGGGCACATCACAAGTTGCAAACCAAGTCTCCAGCCGAGAGAGAGCTGTCATGTTGCGCGATCCCAGTTCCAAATACCGTCCCTTTCCCCAGGTGAACCTGCCCGGCCGCCAATGGCCGAGCCGCACGATCACCAAGGCGCCCCGCTGGCTGTCGACCGACATGCGCGACGGCAACCAGGCGCTGATCGATCCGATGGACGCCGAGAAGAAGACCCGCTTCTTCGAACTGCTCTGCAAGGTGGGCGTGAAGGAGATCGAAGTCGGCTTCCCCAGCGCCGGCGCCACCGAGTTCGATTTCATCTCGGGCCTCGTCCGGAACGACAAGATCCCCGACGACGTGATCGTCCAGGTGCTGACCCAGTCGCGCCAGGATCTGATCGAGACGAGCTTCCAGTCGCTCAAGGGCGCGAAGAAGGCGATCGTCCACCTCTATAATGCCGTGTCGCCCGCCTGGCGCCGCATCGTGTTCGGGATGAGCCGCGAGGAGATCAAGCAGATCGCCATCGCCGGCGCCAAGGTGCTGCGCGACGAGGCGGCCAAGCAGCCCGACACCGACTGGCATTTCGAATATAGCCCCGAGACCTTCTCGACCGCCGAACTCGATTTCTCGGTCGAGGTCTGCGAGGCGGTGATGGACATATTGCGCCCGACCACCGAGCGCCCGCTGATCCTCAACCTGCCGGCGACGGTCGAGGCGGCGACGCCCAATATCTATGCCGACCAGATCGAGTGGTTCTGCCGCAACATCCGCAGCCGCGACACGGTCGTCATCAGCCTGCATACGCATAACGACCGCGGCACCGGCGTTGCCGCCTCCGAACTGGGGCTGCTGGCTGGCGCGGACCGCGTCGAGGGCTGCCTGTTCGGCAATGGCGAGCGTACCGGCAATGTCGATCTCGTCACGCTGGCGCTCAACATGTACACGCAAGGCGTTGATCCGGGGCTGGATTTCTCGAATATCGACGAAGTGATCCAGACGGTCGAGTACTGCAACGCGCTGCCCGTCCATCCGCGCCATCCCTATGCCGGCGACCTGGTGTTCACGGCCTTTTCGGGCAGCCACCAGGACGCGATCAAGAAGGGCTTCGCGGCGCAGGAAGCGCGCAACGACGAGTTCTGGGACGTGCCGTACCTGCCGATCGATCCCAAGGATCTCGGCCGCGATTACGAGGCAGTGATCCGGGTGAACTCGCAGTCGGGCAAGGGCGGCGTCGCCTGGGTGCTCGAGCAGGACCGCGGGCTCAAGCTGCCCAAAAGGATGCAGGCGGATTTCTCGCGGCACGTCCAGCAGCTCGCCGACGAGACCAGCCGCGAACTCAACGCCGCGGATATCGGCGGGCTGTTCGACAGCACCTATCTGCCCGGCGATGACGCGCGGATTGCGCTGGTCGATTATGAAGAGAGCGGCTCGGCCGGCAATCGCGTGTTCGTCGGCCGCATCGCGGTGGACGGGACCGAGCGTTCGATCTCGGGGCGCGGCAACGGCCTTATCTCGGGCGTGATCGACGCGCTTGCGGGAACGACCGGGCCGAGCCTCGACGTGGTCGACTATAGCGAACATGCGATCGGCCACGGCGCCGATGCGCAGGCCGCCGCCTATGTCGAGTGCCGCACCGCCGATGGGCGCACGGTATTCGGCGTGGGCATCGACGCCGACATCGCGACCGCTTCGGTGCGCGCGGTGCTCAGCGCTGCGAACCGGGCCTGATCGGGAACTGGCGCGGGATGCTCTCCGGTGTCCCGCGCTGGTCCACGCTTTGGGCACTGGCCTGGTGGGCGGGGACGATCTGGGCGTTCATGCTCTACGGGCTCGCCTTTGTGGCGATGCACTCGGTGGCCGTCGCGATCGCCTGCACGATCGCCGGCGGGCTGATAGTGACGCTGGTCCACGAGAGCGGACATGCGGCGGCGGCGCTGTTCAGCGGATGGCGCGTCGTGGTCTTCTCGATGCGCCCGTTCGGCCTGCATCTGCCGACCGGGACGCTCGCCTGGCTGGGGCGGGGGCATGACGAAGGTGTGCGAGGCTATGTGGCCTGCGTGCCCGGGACAGCTGCTTCGGACACCACGGCACGCTGGATGTGGATCCTGGCGGCCGGGCCGATCGCGTGCCTGATCCTGCTCGCGGCCGGCCTGATATCCTGGCAAAGCTGGCTGGTCGCGTTCGACCGGCAGGGGATGATCGCAAGCAATCTCGGGCTCGCACTGGCGATCCAGGCCGGGCTTTCCGCATTTGGATCGTTGCTGCCGCGCGGACGGAATGATGGCGCGCAACTGCTCGCGGCGTGGCGGTGCGATCTGGAGGCGCTTCGCCATCGCCCCTGCATGTGGGTGTCGACGCTACTCGGCTATAATGTCCGCCTGCGCGACCTGCCCGAATGGCTGCTCACCGCACATCGCGCCGTGCCGCACGCCGACGGGGACCGGCATTCGGACGGCATCGAGATCGGCCGGGAGCTGGACAGGGACGCACCAGACTATGCCCGCGCCCGTGCGCTGATTGACGCCTATCGCGGGCGTTATGGCGGCAGCGTCTGGCTCGATTCCTGCGACGCCTATCTCACGGCGATCGGGGAGGAGGATGCCGAAGGTGCCGACGCCCGGCAGTGGTGCGGCGACATCGATCCGCAGATGGCGTCGATGCAACATGCCGCCAGGGCTTCGGTGCTTGCGGTGCAGGGCGACGCGGCAGGGATGCAGGCCGAACTGCACCGCATGCGCAAGGCAGTGCGCGCCCGGTCGCCCTATCGCAACGCCACCTTCCGCGACATTGAGCGCAAGATCCGCGCGGCGCTGCGCCCCGCCTGAGGATTTGGCCGGGCTGAAATCCGGACGACATGAAGCCATTCCACTGCCGCCCGATCGCCATCAGGAGCCTGTTGCAATGAACGAACCTTCGGCCGCGCCAGCCCTTGCGGACGAAGCGGACGGACTGCCGGTCCCGCGCCGCTATTTTGCGGCGGCGGCGATCTGGCTGGCGATCACCATGGCGGTGCTCGACGGCGCGATCGCCAATATCGCGCTGCCGACGATTGCCGGGCAGCTCGGCGCGCCGCCCGCGGTCGCGGTGTGGGTGATCAATGCCTATCAGCTCGCGATCACCGTGCTGTTGCTGCCGCTGGCGGCAATGGGCGACCGGATCGGCCACGCCAAAGTCTATCTGCCTGCGCTCGGCCTGTTCATCATCGGCTCGCTCGCCTGCGCGCTGTCGCACAGCTTGGGCATGCTGATCGCCGCACGCGTGCTGCAGGGCATGGGCGCGGCGGGGATCATGAGCATGAATGCGGCGCTGGTCCGCGCGACCTATCCCTCCGCCATGCTGGGCCGGGGCATGGGCTATAACGCGTTGGTGCTCTCCGCCTCGGCGGCGGCGGGGCCGACGATCGCATCGCTGATCCTGAGCGTGGCGAGCTGGCCCTGGCTGTTCGCGATCAACGTGCCGTTCGGCATCGCCGCGATCCTGCTCGGCCGCCGCTGCCTGCCGCGCGCGCCGGGGCATGGCCGCAAGCCCGATTTCCTCGCGGCCTTGCTCAGCGCCGGCATGCTCGGCTTCATCATTTATGGCGGGGAATCGCTGGCGCGCGAGGGTGCGACGTCGGGGCTGGTGCTGCTCGTGCTGGGCATCCTGCTCGGCATCATCCTGGTCCGGCGCGAGTGGCGGCGGCCGGCGCCGCTGGTGCCGATCGACCTGCTGCGCATCCCGATCTTCGGCCTGTCGATCGCGACCTCGGTCACGTCCTTTTCCGCGCAGATGCTTGCCTTCGTGACCATGCCGTTCCTGCTGCAGCAGGTGCTGGGCTACAGCGTAGTCGCCTCGGGGCTGCTGATGACGCCCTGGCCGCTTGCGGTGGGCTGCGTGGCGCCGTTCGCGGGGCGGCTGGCCGATCGCTATTCGGCAGGGCTGCTCGGCGGCATCGGGCTGGCGATCTTCGCCGCCGGCCTGCTCGCACTCTCCCTGCTCGGGCCCCACCCTTCGGCGATCGACATCATCTGGCGGATGGCGCTGTGCGGCGCCGGGTTCGGGCTGTTCCAGTCGCCGAACAATCGGGCGATGATCGGCGCGGCGCCGCGCGAGCGCTCGGGCGCAGCCGGCGGGATGCTGGCGACGGCGCGGCTGCTCGGCCAGACCATAGGCGCGGTGGCGGTGGCCTCGGGCTTTCACTGGCTCGGGCTCGGATCGGCGGGGATCCTGCTGGGCGGCGCCGCGGGCGCGGCGGCCGTCGCGGCCTGCCTCAGCCTGTTGCGGACGCGCGTCCCCAGCCCGGCAACGCGCCGTGCTGCCGCGATCATCGATCCGCCCTAGGTTCAGCCATTCTTGTTCCCCGGCGAAAGCCGGGGCCCAGAGTCACAGGCGACACGGCAGAGAAACCCTGGGCCCCGGCTTTCGCCGGGGAACTGGATGGGCCAATTGCCAGTCGCCTCAGCGGCTCGGGTCGATCAGATATTTCTCGCCGGTCGCCTTCTTCGCATAGGCTGCCACCACCGTCGGATCGAGCGCCTCGGCGAGCGAGATCGTCGCGGTGTAGGTGCTCGCGAAGGTCGTGGTCAGCTCCGCCGCGACGCGGGCGCGCAGCCGCATCGCGCCTTCCATGCCGAGCTTCATCAGGAAGGGCGTGACCAGGAAGCCATTGACGCCCCAGGCCAAGCCATAGCCGCGATCGAGCTCGGTCGGGCCGGTATCGAGCATCCCGTAGATATAGACCTGCTTCCAGGTCGAGGAGCCATAGCGGCTGTATGCGCCGGCGGTGCGGTTGGCCGCGGCTTCCATCGCGTGGAGGATCGTGTTGACGATCTTGCCGCCGCCAATCGCGTCGAAGGCGAGGGTGGCACCGGTCTCGGCGATCGCATCGGTCAGCGCTTCGCGGAAATCGGGGGCGCTGCTGTCGATGATGTACTTCGCGCCGATCTCGCGCAGGATCGCGGCCTGGGCGTCACTGCGCACGATGTTCACCAGCGGTACGTTATCGGCGATGCAGAGGCGGTTGAGCATCTGGCCGAGGTTCGAGGCGGCGGCGGTGTGGACCAGCGCCTTGTGCCCTTCCATCCGCAGCGTCTCGACCATCGAGAGGGCGGTGAGCGGATTGACGAACATCGAGGCACCGTCGGCCGCGGTGGCGCCTTCGGGCAGCGGGATGCAGTCGCGCGCGTTCAGCTTGCGATATTGGGTATACATCGAGCCGCCGAGCATCCCGACCTTCTTGCCGAGCAGCCCGGCGACGTTCGCCCCGGCCTCGACCACGGTGCCGGCGCCTTCGTTGCCGACGGCCATCGACTGGTCGAGCCGCGCCTTCATCGCGCCCATCCGGGCTGGCGGGATCGCGGCGGTGAGCGTGGGGCGGTCCGCGGTGCCGCCGGCTTCGAGCGTCGTCATGTCGGCCGGGCCGAGCAGCAGGCCAAGGTCGGACGGGTTGATCGGCGAGGCTTCGACGCGGACGATGACTTCGTCGGGGCCGGGCGCGCTCAGCGTCACCGGCTCGAGCGCAAGGGTGAGCTTGCCGTCGCTCGAGATCGTCGAGCGTAGTTCGAGGCTGGTCAGCGGGTCGGCCATTGCACTCTCCAATTGGTTGCCGTCCGTCGCGGCTTTGCACGCTTGATATCGTGCCTGATCGCGGCGTCCAGCGCGACGTTCACTGCGGCAAATACGTACGCGGTAAGGGTGAAATTAACCCATCCCCCGCAATGTCGGGGCTTCGGGGGTAGGTGGTTTGATCGTCAGCCTGACAGCGGTGCATGCATGCGTCTTCGCGACGCTGGCGCTGCTCGTGGGCGCGATCCGCATCGGGATGCGCAACGAATCTGCGCTGTCCTGGATGATCGCCGCGCTGCTGTGCGGCACCACCGAGATGCTGGTCCTCTCGCTCGCGCGGCATGGCGAGGCCGAGCTGCTCGCGGCGATGCTGCTGGTGCCGCCCGCCTATCTCTGCTTCAGCCAGGCGGTGCGCATCGCGACCGGCGGACAGCAGCATTGGCGGCTGATCGGGACGAGCGTGGCGCTGGTGCTTGGCGCGCTGGCGCTGTTCGCGGCGGGGGCACCGTTCGTGGTGACGACGATCCCGTTCCAGCTCGGCTGCGCGCTGGCGCTGGGTGACGGGATCGCGCATCTCTGGCGGCGGCCCAAGGGCGTGGTGGACTATGCCTTGCTTAGCTGCCTCGGCCTGCTCGCCGCGCTTTTCCTCGTCCGCATCCCGCTCTATCCGGTGCTGCTCGGCCTGCGTGTCGACTATGCCATGGTGATGACCGCGCCGTTCGAGCGCGGCCTGCTGCTCGTCTCGGCGCTGCTGACGCCGCCTTCGATTTTCCTGCTGCTCGCCAAGGTGATCGGCGGCATCCTGGCGCGCTACCGGCTGCGCGCCGAGCGCGATCATTTGACCGGGGTGCTCAACCGCCAAGCCTTCGAACAGGCGGTGCGGGCCGAGCCGCTACGTGGTGGCGCGGTGATCTTCAGCGACATCGATCATTTCAAACGGATCAACGATCGCTACGGCCATCATGTCGGCGATGAAGTGATTCGGCTGTTCGCCGACATCCTCGCCGAGACCGGCTTCCGGACGGGGCGGCTGGGGGGCGAGGAGTTCGCGATCTTCCTGCCCGGCAACAGCGCGGCCGATGCGGCCGGGCTGGCCGAAGTGCTGAGAATGCATTTCCATGCCAGCACCCACGAAGCGCTCGCGCCCGATCACCGGCTGAGCGCGAGCTTCGGCGTGGCGAACTATGAGGCCGGGGAGCTACCCACCGAGGCGCTGATCCGCGCCGATGTGGCGCTGTACCGGGCCAAGGGCGAGGGGCGGAACCGCGTCGCGATCTTCCATGCCTGGGGGCTGGGGCCGGTGGTGCAGGAGCCGCCGCGC
Organism: Sphingomonas sp. R-74633; assembly: GCF_013416555.1. Lineage (GTDB taxonomy): Bacteria > Pseudomonadota > Alphaproteobacteria > Sphingomonadales > Sphingomonadaceae > Sphingomonas. Next base: position 290,037 of record NZ_JACCFG010000001.1, read on the forward strand.
GCGGCCGCCTGACTTAGCGCGCTCGGACGATTTCGCAGCCGATGCGGGCGTCGGGGTAGATGTCGAGCTTCATCGAGCGGACGATGACCTTGATCACGCGTTCGTCCGCCAGCGCCAGCGCGGCGACTTCGTCGCACAGAGTCTCCTGCAGCTCGAAATGGCGCGATTCCACGAGCTTGCGGATGCTGGTTCGCAGGAAGTCGTAATCGACCACTGCGTCGATCCGGTCCTCGGGCGGCGCATCGTAGCGGCAGGTCATCGCGACGTGCAGCGTCACCCGCTGCGGCGCGGCACGCTCCTCGGGATGGATACCCAGGCCCATCGTCACTTCGAGGCCGTCGAGCAGCACGGTATAGTCAGCCATGCGGGCGCTCCCGGCCTTCGAACATCACGTCGCCGTCGCGCTGGATAAAGCGCTGGCCGCAATCGACGAAGATGTTCTGCCCGGTGATGCTCGGCGTGGTGAGCAGCATCTCGACGGTGGCGGCGATGTCCGCCAGCGCGACCGGGCGCTGGAGCAGGTTCTGGCGGGCATGTTCGGCGAATTCCTCGGCGCTCTGGTCGAGGCTGGGCAGGGTGAGGCCGGGCGAGACGGCGTTGACGCGGATACGCGGGGCGAGGCCGCGGGCGAGCAGCTCGGTCGCGGTGGCGAGCGCGGTCTTGCTCAGCGTGTAGGTGAGGAAATCGGGATTGAGGTTGGCGAGCTTCTGGTCGAGCAGATTGACCACTGCGCCGGCGTCGAGGTCCTCCTGCGCCGCCAGCGCCGAGGCGAGCGCGATCGGGGCGCCGCAATTGACCCGCATATGCTGGTCGAGCAGCGCGAAATCGGTGAGGGGCAGGGCGTCCCAGGCGAATTGCGAGGCGTTGTTGACGAGGCCGTCGATCGGGCCGCCCAGGCCCTCGCGTGCCGCTTCGATCAGGGCAGGGGCAGTCGCCGCGTCCGCAAGCTCGCCGCACACCACGAAGGCGGTGCCGTCTTCCGCCGCGATCTGCGCACGCAGGGCTTCGGCCTCGTCCGGGGCGTGGTGGTGGTGGATCGCCACCTGATGGCCGCGCAGCGCCAGCCGGCGCGCGATCGCCGCGCCGATGCGTCGCGCGCCGCCGGTGACGAGTATTCGCATCAATAGCCCATCAGCTTGAGCACTTCCTGGCGGCTGCGTTCGTCATCGCGGAACACGCCCATCATGCGGCTGGTGACCATGCCGACGCCGGGGGTGCGGACGCCGCGCGCGGTCATGCAGCCATGCGTCGCCTCGATCACCACCGCGACGCCCTGGGGCCGCAGCTTCTCCCAGATGCAATCGGCGACCTGCGCGGTCAGCCGCTCCTGAACCTGGAGGCGGCTGGCGAAGCCGTGGAGCACGCGGGCGAGCTTGGAGATGCCGACGACGCGGTCCTTCGGGAGATAGGCGATCGAGGCCTTGCCGGTGATCGGCGCCATGTGGTGTTCGCAATGCGACTGGAAGGGGATGCCGTTCAGCAGCACGATATCGTCATAGCCGCCGACTTCCTCGAACACGCGGTTGAGGTGGTGCGCGGGGTCCTCGCGATAGCCCTGGCAATATTCCTTCCAGGCGCGGGCGACGCGGTGCGGCGTGTCGAGCAGCCCCTCGCGGCTGGGATCGTCGCCGGCCCAGCGGATCAGCGTGCGGATCGCATCGGCGACGTCATCGGGCACCGGAATCTTGGGCGCCGGCGCGACGATATCGCCATCTTCGGGTCCGTCGTGATCATGCACCATTTTCGTTTCTTCCTCGCCGCTTGCGGGCTTTACGCTACGGCAACTGCGCTTCTCGCAGAAACCGGGTGTGGCTATACTGTATCTACCCGAGAAAAATGGCCGGAAACCGCAGAGTTCCGCCCCTTATCCCCGTTGACGGGCTGAAAAATGCAGCGTTAGTTTCGCTGGCGATAAAAGCAACGCCGCGACCGGTACAAGCCGGCGCCGGCACCCAGAGGAGGGGATGCACCCGATGAAGAAGTTCGACCTGCTCGCGGCGACCGCGATCACGCTGTTCCTTGCGACGCCTGCCTTCGCCCAGCAGACCGCACCGGCGCCGACCCCGGCACCTGCCGCGGAAGATCAGGATTATCAGTCCGCCAACGAGATCGTCGTCACCGCGACCCGCCGTAACGAGACGGTGCAGGACGTGCCGATCGCGATCACGGCTATCGGCGCGCAGGAATTGCAGAACGCCGGCGTCGACAATGTCCGCGACCTCGAGCAGCTCGCCCCCTCCATCCAGAGCTCGACCGGCCAGTCCTCCGCGACCGGCACCACCATCTATCTGCGCGGCATCACCACGGGCGGCGACAATCCGGGCTTCGAGCCGGCGGTCGGCGTGTTCATCGACGGCGTGTTCCGCGCCCGTGCCGGTGTCGCCATCTCCGAGCTTCCCGAGCTGGAGCGCGTCGAAGTGCTGCGCGGCCCGCAGGGCACGCTGTTCGGCCGCAATACCTCGGCCGGCGCGCTGAGCATCTACACCGCGCTGCCGCAGTTCGAGACGCACGGCTATGTCGAGGGCAGCTACGGCAACTATAACGCCTATGGCATCAAGGGCGCGATCACCGGTCCGGTGAGCGAAGAGATCGCGCTGCGCCTCGACGGCAGCTACCGGAAGCGCGACGGCTATATCAAGGACGCCAATAGCGACCGCCGCTTCAACGATGTCGATCGCTGGAACGTGCGCGGCCAGGCGCTGATCGACAGCGGCGACGTGACCTTCCGCCTGATCGGCGACTATTACGAGACCAACGAAGTCTGCTGCGCCACCGTCTCGGTCGTCCGCGGCCCGATCGCCCAGGTGATCAACGGCCTCGCCGCGGCGCAGGGCCGCACCGGCATCTATGCCGGCCCGCCGAGCGACCGCATCCAGGCCGCTTCGCCCAATCGCAACTATGGCGAGAAGGTGAAGGACTGGGGCTTCTCGAGCGAGGTCAACTGGGACCTCGGCACCGTCAAGATGACCTCGATCACCGGTTATCGCGACTGGCGCGCGCTGCGCAGCCAGGACATCGATTTCTCGGGCATCGACCGTGCCTATCGCGACGGCTACCGCACCGAGCTGAAGGACTTCACGCAGGAAGTCCGCTTCCAGGGCTCGGCGTTCAACGGCGCGCTCGACTGGCTGGTCGGCGGCTTCTACCTGCATGAGCAGAACGACCTGACCGACACGGTGCGCGTGGGCAACGACGCCAACCGCTTCGTTGATGCGACCTTCAATGCGCTGGCGGGTCCGTCCTTCGGTGGCTCGGTGCAGTTCTACGGGTCGCTCGGCCCGACGGTGCCGACCCCGGGCGCAGTGTTCCTGAACCCGGCGGTGCCGAATTCGCTGCCGGCGCTTTCGGCGGTCTACGGCGCCACGCTCGCGCCGCTGGTCGGCTGCTTCCGCGCCCAGGCGGGCACGGCGCCGGCAGGCCTGTGCGTGATCCCGGGCTTCCCCTCGGCGCCGATCCCCGGCCTCGCCGCGCTGGCGGCCTCGCCGCTGCCCGGTGCCGCTGCAGGACAGGGCAACAACAACGACAATTTCGGCGTGAAGACCGACGCGATTGCGCTGTTCACCCACAACATCATCAACGTCAGCGACAATTTCTCGGTGACGCTGGGCGCGCGCTGGAATCATGAGCGCAAGGCGCTGAACGCCTCGATCAACAACAACACCGGCAGCTGCACCTTCTTCAACCAGGTGCGCGCGGGCCAGCCCGCGGCGACTGCCTATGCCAACCTGCTCAAGCAGCTCGGCATCTTCAACAACCTGTTCCTGCTGAGCTGCAACCCGGCGATCAACACCGAGTTCAACGGCCACTATACTGACAGCTTCTCCGATGACGAGATCACCGGCACCGTGAAGCTGGCGTACAAGCCGTCGAACCAGGTGCTGATCTATGGCAGCTACGACCATGGCTATAAGTCGGGCGGCTATAATCTCGACCAGGCGACCTTCGATTCGGTGCTGCTCGGCGGCAACGGTCCGCAGGGCCGCGACCTGCGCTTCGGCGCTGAGACCAACGACGCGTTCGAAGTCGGCACGAAGCTCAGCCTGAGCCGCGCGTTCTCGGTGAACGTCGCCGGCTTCTACATGAACTTCTACAACCTGCAGTCGCTGGTGTTCTCGGGCAACAACTTCGTCGTCCAGAACGTGCCGAAGAGCATCTCGAAGGGCCTCGAGATCGAATCGACGATCCGGCCTTCGAAGGACCTGACCTTCCAGCTCGGCTACAGCCTCATCAACGCGCAGTACGCCAAGACGAACAACTTCGCCGGCACGCCGCTGCAGGGCCAGGAAGGCCGCCAGTTCCAGAACCAGCCGAAGCACACGGTGACGAGCTCGGTGACCTGGGAGCCGCAGATCTCGAGCGGGCTCAAGGGCCTGATCCATCTCGATGCGCGCTATAACAGCGAAGTCGACATCCCCTCGAGCAACCCCGATCCGGTGACCGGCCACACGGCGATCCGCAACGAGGGCTACGCGCTGGTGAACGGCTCGATCGGCGTGCAGACCACCAACGGCAAGATCCGCGGCGAGATCTATGTCGAGAACCTGACCAACACCTTCTACTTCATCTCGGGCTTCGCCGTGCCGGAGCAGACCGGCAACTATAACGGCTATCCGGGATATCCGCGCTTCTATGGCGCGCGGGTGCGCTTCGGGTTCTAAGCCTTCGGGTCTTCGGACAGGGAAGGGCGCTCCGGGAAACCGGGGCGCCTTTTTCTTATCCCTCTCCTGAAAGCGGTAGAGGGTTTAATCCCCGAACAGCGCGTCGATCGGGCTCTTCGGCAGGAACCACAGCACCGCCACGACCGCCGCGCAGGCGAGGCCCGCCCAGGGCGAGACGAAGGTGAGGGCGATGCCGCTCACATAGATGGCCGCGGCGAACGCGCCCTTGCGCAGCGTGCGGGTGTGATAGTCCTGCGCGGCCGCGTCCTGCCGGCCGGTGCGGCGGACCACGGTCTGCAGCCACAGATAGGCGAAGCTCGGCAGCATCATCACGCACATGTAAACCAGCGCCGCATCATGGCTGAAATGCTGCTCGCCCAGATAGGCGGTGGCGAAAGGGACCAGCGACAGGGTGAAGAGCAGCGCGATGTTCGACCAGAGCAGGTCGTTGGTGATGTGCGCGGCATGCGCGAACAGGCGGTGGTGATTCACCCAGTAGATCGCGACATAGGCATAGCTGAGCACATAGGCGGTGAGGATTGGCCACAGCGCCCAGAGATGCGAGAGGCCCGGTTCTTCAGGCGCCTTCATCTCGAGCACCATGATCGTGATGATGATCGCGATCACGCCGTCGGAGAACGCCTCCACCCGGTTGACTCCACCACGGCCCTCGTCGGTATCGCTCATGCCTTGCCCCTGAAACAAAAAGACCCTCTCCCGACCAGCGGGAGAGGGTTGGTGGGTGAGCGAGTGCTCACCCTGCGCCTCATTGGGCTCCGTCCCTCTCCCGCAACCGGGAGAGGGATAGATTGCCTCAGTTCTTGTCCTTGTCGACCAGCTTGTTCGCGCCGATCCACGGCATCATCGCGCGCAGCTCGCTGCCGACCTGCTCGATCTGGTGGCGCTTCGCCGCGATGCGGCTGGCCTTGAGCTCCGGCTGGCCGGCGCGGTTGTCGAGCACGAAGTCCTTCACGAAGCGGCCCGACTGGATATCGGCGAGGACGCGCTTCATTTCCTTTTTGGTCTCTTCGGTGATGATGCGCGGGCCGGTCTTGATGTCGCCGTACTCGGCGGTGTTCGAGATCGAGTAGCGCATGTTGGCGATGCCGCCCTCGTACATCAGGTCGACGATCAGCTTGAGCTCATGCAGGCACTCGAAATAGGCCATTTCGGGCGCGTAGCCGGCCTCGACCAGCGTCTCGAAGCCGGCCTGGACCAGGGCGGTGGCGCCGCCGCAGAGCACGGCCTGCTCGCCGAACAGGTCGGTCTCGCATTCCTCGCGGAAATTGGTCTCGATGATGCCCGAACGGCCGCCGCCGACGCCCGAGGCGTAGGCGAGCGCGACGTCATGCGCGTTGCCCGAAGCGTCCTGGTGGATCGCGATCAGGCAGGGCACGCCGCCGCCGCGGGCATATTCGCTGCGCACGGTGTGGCCCGGTCCCTTGGGCGCGATCATGATAACGTCGATGTCCGACGGCACTTCGATCAGGCCGAAATGGATGTTGAGGCCGTGGGCGAAGGCCAGCGCGGCGCCGGGCTTCATATTGCCCTTGAGGTCGTTCTCCCAGATCGCGGCCTGGTGCTCGTCGGGTGCGAGGATCATCAGCACGTCGGCCCATCCGGCGGCGTCCTTGTTGCTCATCACCTTGAAGCCGGCGTCTTCCGCCTTCTTGGCCGAGGCTGAGCCGGGGCGCAGCGCGATCGCGACTTCCTTGACGCCGCTGTCGCGCAGGTTCTGCGCATGGGCATGGCCCTGCGAGCCATAGCCGAGGATAGCGATCTTCTTGCCGGTGATCAGGTTCAGATCGGCGTCGCGATCGTAATAGACACGCATTTGTTCAGTCCCACCTTATGTTGAGCGTGCGGTTGCCGCACGAGACCCCGTTGCCGGGGTGACGGTTATGATTTCAGGCCGCCTCGGCCCCTCTCGCAATCGCGACGATGCCGGTGCGCGCCACCTCGACGAGGCCGAGATCGCGCATCAGCTCGACGAACTTGTCCAGCTTCTCCGAGCCGCCCGTCACTTCGAAGACGAAGCTGGCGACGGTCGCGTCGACGACGCGGGCACGGTAGACTTCGGCGAGGCGCAGCGCCTCGATCCGGTGCTCGCCGGTGCCGGCAACTTTCACCAGCGCCAGTTCGCGCTCGACATGCGGGCCGTGCGCCGTGAGGTCGGTGACCTTGTGCACCGGCACCAGCCGCTCGAGCTGCGCCATGATCTGCTCCATCACCGGCGCCGAAGCGTGGGTGACGATCGTGATCCGGCTGATCAGGTCGTCGTCGCTGATCTCGGACACGGTGAGCGAGGAGATGTTGTAGCCCCGCGCCGTAAAGAGCCCGGCGATCCGGGCAAGGATGCCCGGCTCATTGTCGACGATGATCGCGAGCGTGTGCCGCTCGACGGCTTCTTCCTTGATATGCATGGATTTAGACCAGCGCCTTGGCTTCGTCGTCCATTTCGCCGGAGACTTCGGCGGCCTGGAGCAGCATTTCGGTATGGGCGGCGCCCGACGGGATCATCGGGAAGCAATTGGCGAGCTTAGCCACGCGGCAATCGACGATCACCGGCCCGTCATAGGCGAGCATCTCGGCGATCCCCGCATCGAGCTGGTCGCGGGTGTCGATGCGGATGCCCTTCCAGCCATAGGCTTCGCCCAGCTTGACGAAGTCGGGCAGGGCGTCGCTGTAGCTCTCCGAATAGCGCGACTGATAGGTCAGTTCCTGCCACTGGCGGACCATGCCCATATATTCATTGTTCAAAATGAAGATCTTGACCGGCAGGCGGTACTGGGTCGCCGTCGCCAGCTCCTGGATGTTCATCTGGATCGAGGCTTCGCCGGCGATGTCGATGACCAGCCGATCCGGATTACCCAGTTGCGCGCCGATCGCGGCCGGCAGGCCGTAGCCCATCGTCCCCAGGCCCCCGCTCGTGAGCCACTTGTTGGGCGCGTCGAAGTGGAAGTGCTGGGCGGCCCACATCTGGTGCTGGCCGACCTCGGTGGTGATGATCGGGGCCTTGTCCTTCGTGGCCTCCCACAGCGCACGGATCGCGCGCTGGGGCATGATCGCATTGCCCTCCTCGGGGAAGTCGAGGCACTTGGTCTGGCGCCAGCCGTTGATGCGGCTCCACCATTCGGACAGGTCCGGCTTCGGATGTTTGCGACGTTCATACGCCTCAAGCATCGCGCGGATCGCCGAACCGACATCGGCCACGATGGGCAGGTCGACGCGGACGTTCTTGTTGATGCTCGAACGGTCGATATCGACGTGGATCTTTGCACTGTTCGGCGCGAAGGCGTCGAGCCGGCCGGTCACGCGGTCATCGAAGCGGGCGCCGAGCGCGATGATCAGGTCGGCCTGGTTCATCGCCAGATTGGCTTCGTAGGTGCCGTGCATGCCCAGCATTCCCAGCCACTTGTCGTCCGAAGCGGGGAAGGCGCCGAGGCCCATGAGCGTCGATGTAACCGGTGCGCCCGTCATCTCGGCGAGCCGGCGGAGCAGGCGCGAAGCTTCGGGACCGGAATTGATGATTCCGCCGCCGGTGTAGAAGATCGGGCGCTCGGCCGCGGCGAGCATGTCGACCGCCTTTTCGATCAGCGCCATGTCGGGCTCGGTCTGCGGGCGATAGGTCTTGTGCGCGATCGGGCCGTTGTCGCCGCGCCGCGCGGTGGCGACCTGGACGTCCTTGGGGATGTCGATCACGACCGGGCCGGGGCGGCCCGAGGTGGCGATGTAAAAGGCCTCGCGGATCGTCGGCTCGAGCCGGGCGGGGTCCTTGACCAGATAATTATGCTTCGAGCAGTGGCGCGTGATGCCGACGGTATCGGCTTCCTGGAACGCGTCGGTGCCGATCAGCGCGGTCGGGACCTGGCCGGTGATGACGACCATCGGGATCGAATCCATCAGCGCATCGGTGATCCCGGTGACCGCATTGGTCGCGCCCGGGCCCGAGGTGACGAGGACGACGCCGGGCTTGCCGGTGGCGCGGGCATAGCCCTCCGCCGCATGCGTCGCCGCCTGTTCGTGGCGGACGAGGATGTGCTTGATCTTCTCCTGCTTGAAGATCGCATCGTAGATCGGAAGCACGGCACCGCCCGGATAGCCGAACACGACTTCCACACCGAGATCGCTCAGCGTCTCGATCAGGATGTCTGCTCCACTCTTCTCGGTCACATCGGCCTCCATTGCTGCGGTGCGGGAAACACCGCCGAAGGGCGCTGCTACCTGCACGAAAACTACGCGTCAAGCGGCTTTATAGCAACTTTATGTCGAATTGCTCAACGAGTCTGTTTGTTTGTGTCTCGTCCGTGCGCTCCCATTCCGGGGGCGGCTGGCGGCGGAACCAGGTATATTGGCGCTTGGCGTATTGCCGCGTGGCGAGCGAGCCGGCGAAATGCGCCTCGTCGAAATTGCTCTCGCCGGCCAGCGCCAACCCGACCTCGCGCACCCCGATCGCGCGGAGCACCGGAGCGTCGCTGGGTACGTCGGTGCGCGCAAGCAGCGCCTCGATCTCGGGCTTCGCGACATTGACCATGTGGCGGAAGCGGCGGTCGATCCGGTCGGAGAGCCAGGTCCGGTCGGGCAGGAGGATCGTCGCGGCGATGCGGACCTCGCCGGCGATCCCGCCATGACGCTCGGCCTGCCAATGCGCGAGCGTCTTGCCGGTGGAACGGACGACTTCGAGCGCGCGGGCGATGCGGACGCTGTCGATCGGGCCGAGGCGCGCGGCGGTCTCGGGATCGAGCCGGGCGAGTTCGGCCTGGGCATCGGCCACGGGCAGCGCGCGGACGGCCGCGCGGATGTCGGAATCGATCTCGGGGACCGGGGCGATGCCCTCCACGAGCGTGCGCAGATACATGCCGGTGCCGCCGACCAGGATCGGCAGGCGGCCGTCTTCATGCGCCTCCTGGATAGCTGCGCGCGCCTCGGCGGCCCAGCGCGCGGCGGAATAGGCGTCGGCACCGTCGACATGGCCGAACAGCCGGTGCGGGGCGCGCTTCTCTTCCTCCACGGTGGGACGGGCGGTGAGCACGCGCAGATCGGCATAGACCTGCATCGAATCCGCATTGATCACGGTGCCGCGATGCTTTTCGGCGAGCGCAAGCGCGAGCGCGGACTTGCCGCTCGCGGTCGGCCCTGCGATGAGCGCCACCATTGGCAGATCAGGGGATCCGATGTTCATCGCAACGCTCATAGCAGATGGCTTGACCGCAGGGCAGCTTTCCGACGCGGCCGATCGGCTGGCTTCGGTGCATTGCGCTCCGGGAAGCTGGCGCTGGCTCGATGACGGGCGTGCGGCGGACCTGGAATTCGCCATGCATCCCGATGCGGCGCGCGGCGCGCTCGAGGGGGCGTTTCCGTTTACCGACGTGGCGGTGCAGCCGGCCGAGGGGCGGGCGAAGAAGCTGCTCGTCGCGGACATGGACTCGACGATGATCACCGTCGAGTGCATCGACGAACTGGCCGATTATGCGGGCATCAAGGCGCGGATCGCCGAGGTCACCGAGCGGGCGATGCGCGGCGAGCTCGATTTTGGCGCGGCGCTGGATGCGCGGGTGGCGCTGCTCAAGGGGCTTTCGGAAAGTGCGATCGAACAGTGTTTGCGTGAGCGGGTTCGGTTGATGCCGGGGGCCAGGGCGCTGGTGCAGACGATGCGCGCGCGCGGCGCGACCTGCGTGCTGGTCTCGGGCGGGTTCACGCGCTTTGCCGAGCCGGTGGGGGCGGAGATCGGCTTCCACCGGGTGATCGCCAACCGGCTGGTGATCGCGGACGGCGTGCTGGACGGGACGGTCGAGCGCCCGATCGTCGACAGCGCGACCAAGCTGGACACGCTGCTGGCGGTGCGCGGCGAGCTTGGGCTTTCGGTCGCGGAGACGCTGGCGGTGGGCGACGGGGCGAACGACCTCGCGATGATCCGCGAGGCGGGGCTGGGCGTGGCGTACCACGCCAAGCCGATCGTCGCGGCGGCGGCGGGGGTAAGGGTGGATCATGGGGACCTGACTGCGCTGCTCTATGCGCAGGGGATTGGGCAGGGGGAGTGGACGCGCTGACGCTCCTGCGCGCGAACGCGCAGGAGCCGAGCAGGATCAGCCGTTCTTGGCCGAGACGTACATGAACTGCGGATCCGCCTGTGCGAGCGGGCCGCCGGCATCGATATAGGTGTAGAAGCGCGCGTTCGACGCCGTCTGGCTGCCGAGTGTGATCGAACCGGGATGGCCGGACGGGTTGGTGTTGAGCGACACCGATAGTGCATAGTCGTTGGTACGGAAGGGTTTATCCCAGTTCACCAGATAGTCGCCCACGCCGACGCGAACCACCGAGGCGCCCTGGCCGCCATCGATCACCACATCGGCGCCGTTCCAATGGAACTTCACCCAGGGTTCGGCATGGGCTCCGTCATAGAGCGTAAAGGCCGGGCCGAACGACGCCTTGGACGTTTCCACCGGCGGCGTAAGCGGATCGTTGTCGGTATCGGTGAATTGTGGCTCGGCCAAGAAGCCGGTCACGATGTTTCGCTGCCCATCGTCCACCATCTGCGCAGCGAGCGACGAATAGGAGAAATAGGGGAGCGCGATCCGGTTATTGTGCGAGCTGTTGCCGAGATAGAGGAAATAATCGAGTTGGGGCACCTCGCCCGTCACGTCCTGGCCCTCGATATAGCCATCGGCCATGTGATTGTTATAGCCCCCCACGCGGATCAGGAAGCTGGGATTGGCATTGTTCGGCTGCTTGACCACGGCCTGCAAGGTGTTGCCGCGCCACGAATTGCCCGTGGCATAGGGGCTCTCCTGAACGAGGATGTGATGGCCGCCCTGGAGATCGCAAGTGTCGACCGTCGTGCCGTGTGCCGCCGAGCTCGGGCAGAGGTCGCCGTCGTCCTGCGTAATCAGCTTGTAGGCACCCCAGACCGCGCAGTTGCGGATGGTGTTGACCTCGCCGCCTGCATAGGGGGTGACCTTTTCCTCACCTTCTCCGAGTTCGAGGCCGCTGCTGACATTGCCGATCACGATGCCATAACCTTGGATGTCATATTGCTGGCGGAGCGGCTTATCCAGAGCGCTATCGTGGGGCTTAATATTGCCCACATGCACGCGTTCCACGATCGAGCGCGTGATGTTGCGCAGGTCGACGCCGATCTGGATGTCGGTGGTGGTGATGCTGTTAGACGGGTGCGTCAGGACCACGCCGAAATCGCGCAGCACGACATCGGTGACATAGTCGTTTTCGCCCATTGGGTTGAAGGCGCGGCAGATGATCGATCCGCCCGAATAGGCGGCGAGATCGGTGATGGAACCGCCGCCCTCAAAGGCCCGCAGGATGGTGGCGCCGCGTCCTTCGCCGACGATCTGGCTGCCCGTCCGCACCACCAGGCCGACAGCGGGGTCGATCCGGGAAACGCCGGCGGGAATGAAGATCCGGTAGCTGTTGTCCAATGCCGCCTGGATCGCGGCGGTATCGTCGGTCACGCCATCGCCGGCGGCGGAATAAGGGGCGTCTTTCACATTGACGGTCATGAAGCTTGTCCTCGCTACACGACGGGCGCAGCACCCGTCGAACATAAGGAGAACAAAATCATTTCCTACATTGCAAGCGCTGCGCTCCGGTTTGTGTTCACCGCACGCCCCGCCCAAAGGTGAAGCTCAGCGCCGCACCGCCGGAGAACTGGTCGCGGCTGCCGATCGTGCGGGTGATCGGGCTGTCGGCGCCGTCGCCGGTAAGGCGGTCATATTTGGCATAGGCGTAGATGCCCCAGTGCTTCGAGAACTGGAAGGTCGTGGTGGCGTTGGCGCCGTACGCCTGGATCGCGCTGCCATCGGCCCGGTAGACTGCCAGCCCGGTGCGCGCGGCGACCGTCGGAGTGACTTCGAAATAGGCGCGGCGGTATTTGGCGTCGGAGAGGGTGACGCGCGGGCCGATCGCGAACAGCCATTTGTCGCCGTTTCGCGCGACATAGTCGAAGCCGGCCATGCCGGTCAGGCCGCCATGGCCGTTAATGCCCTGGCGCGCCTCGACGCGGAAGCGCAGCGGCTTGGCCAGCCAATATTGCATATAGCCGCCGAGCTCGACCGTGGTGCCGACCTCGTCGATCGCGATGCCCGCGGTCTTGCGGCGGCGGGCGCCCTGGAGGTTGGCGGCGCCGCCGATCTGGAAGCCCGAATCGTCGAGCATCGGCACTTCGAAACTCTCGTCCGCGGCTTCGAAGACGAAGGGCGTGTCGCCGCGAGTGATGCCGAGATCGATAAGCGGGCTGAGGCGCAGCTTGTCTTCGCCGGGATAGGCAGGGCTGAACTGCGGCCCGAGCGAGACGCGGTAGCGGCGCGGGGCCTTTTCGGCGGTGCCGTCCTGTTCCTGCGCATGCGCGGGAAGGGCGAGGACGAGGAGGGGGGCGAGCGCAAGCAAACGAACCATGGCGCCCCTAACGCCACGATCCGGCTTTTGTTGCAACTGCGATATGATTTGAGCCCTAGTTGCTCACCGGCACGCAGGGGCTGACGCCGCGGCAGGCGCCGGCGGCCTCGCCCTTGCTGGCATAGGGGCCGACCAGCACCTTGGTGAGGCTGCCCGACTTCACATAGCTGACTGAGCGCCCCGGGAAGCGGCTGCCGAGCTGGCCCCACAGCTTGCGGGCATTGGCGGGATCGCCGAACGCGCCGAGCTGGAGGCGCCAGCCGCCGTCGCGGATCGCGGTGGTGACGGGCGGCGGCGCGGCGGCGGCGACCTTGACCGGCGCGGGCGCCGGGGTTGCGGCAGGGCGCGGCGTGCGAACGGGGGGCGTGCGGACCGGCTGGTTGCTCGCCACCTCGACCGGCGGACGGCCGGTGCCCGGAAGCGGCGCGCGGTTCGCTTCCTCTTCGTACTTGCGCGCGAGAGTGAGGCCGGCCTGGCGGTCCTGCACGCTCATGTACTTGTCCATCTGCGACAGCGCGCCCGAGGCTTCGGCGAGGCCCGACTGCGAGGAGCGGGTGACCAGAGCATAGGCGCGCACCCAGTCCTTCTGGACGACGTCGCCGTTGAAATACATCGTGCCGAGAACGTATTGCGCGCGCGGATCGCCGCGGCCTGCGGCGCGCTGGAGCCAGGGCTGGGCGGCTTCGCGCTTGCCATTGGCGAACAGGGCGAGGGCATAGCTTGCCTCGGCCTGTTCATGGCCCTGCGCGGCGGCCTTGCCATACCAGAGTTCGGCCTGGTTGAGGTCGGCGGGAACGCCGCGGCCAAGCTTATAGGCCTGGCCGAGATTGAACTGCGCGTCGCTGTCGCCCTTCATCGCCGGGCCACGCCAGCGATCGACGGCGCCCTTGTAATCGCCGCGTTCCCACGCCTCGACGCCGGCCTTGACCGGGCTTTCCTGCGCGAGCGCAGGCACCGCGGCGAGCGCGAACCCGGCAGCAACGACGTAACCAAGCAATTTCATGCGACCCCGACTCCCGCCCCCGCGCGATTGGATAAATGCCCGTTTACCATCGTCCGGGAAAGAAATCCTTACTGCGAATCTCCTCAGGAGAATCCCGGGGCGGAACGCTGTTAACGCATTCTTAGACGCCGGCATGGCATTCGAAGCCCGGGTAAATAGTATCTCGAGGGGGTTCATGCGCGTTCTAGCGATGGCATCGCAGAAGGGCGGATCCGGCAAGACTACCTTGTCGGGGCATCTGGCCGTGCAGGCGGAACGAGCGGGCTGCGGTCCGGTCGTGCTGATCGACATCGATCCGCAGGGATCGCTGGCGGACTGGTGGAACGAGCGCGAGACGGATCTTCCCGCCTTCGCGCAGACCACGGTCGCGCGGTTGGCCTCGGATCTCGAGATCCTGCGCCAGCAGGGTTTCAAGCTGGCAGTGATCGATACGCCGCCGGCCATCACCATGGCGATCCAGAGCGTGATCGCGGTGGCCGAGCTGGTCGTCGTCCCGACGCGCCCGAGCCCGCATGATCTGCGCGCGGTGGGTGCCACGGTCGACCTGTGCGACCGTGCCGGCAAGCCGCTGATCTTTGTGGTCAACGGCGCGACGCCGAAGGCGCGGATCACCAGCGAGGCCGCGGTCGCCCTCTCGCAGCACGGCACCGTCGCGCCGATCACGCTGCATCACCGCACCGATTTCGCCGCATCGATGATCGACGGCCGCACCGTGATGGAAACCGACCCGAAGGGCCGTTCGGCCGCCGAGGTCGAGGCGCTGTGGACGTATATCAACGACCGGCTCGAGAAGAACTTCCGCCGCACCGTGTTCGCGACTCCGGCTTCGGCGCCGCACTTTGGCGCGGCGCGCTCGGCGGGCGGCTTTGGCCGCCGGGTGGTGAGCTGATGCTCGGCACCCCCAAGCCCACCGCTTCGCTCTCGTCCAGCCTGCTCGCCCGCAAGGGCCAGGCGCGCCCGGCGATGCGTCCGCAGGGGTTTGTCGGGATGAACCCGGCAACTTCGCAGGACGATCTCGGCTGGAACGACATGGGCGACGAAGCCTATGCCCAGCAGTTCGCGCCCGAGCCGGCCGCCAAGCCGCAGGTGCTCCGCCAGATCGAGGAACTCGACGAGCGGCTGAGCCAGAACGAGCCGCAGAGCCAGCCGGCGCTGCAGCCCGTGATCGAGCATCATCTGACGCCCGAGCCCCAGGCGCTTGCCGCGCCGGTGGTGGAACCCGTCGCCGTGCCGGTCGCGTCGCCTGTGATGGCGAAGCTGCCCGCGCTGGGCGCTGCTGCTGCCGAGCGGGTTGCCCGCGAAGTGGCCAAGAAATCCAAGGCGGCGTTCACGCTCCGCCTCGACAATGACCGGCATCTGCGACTGCGCCTCGCGTCCGCCGTCACCAATCGTTCGGCGCAGATGATCGTGACCGAGGCGCTCGACGCCTTTCTCGAATCGCTGGGTGAGGTCGAGGCGCTTGCGCGTCAGGTCGGCCCGGCAGCGAACCGCTAAGGACTGATGCAATGAAGACCCGTAGCAAGCTCCTGATCGGCCTTTCGGCGCTCGCCGCCGGAAGCACGCTGGCGGCCGGCATCGCGACCCAGGGCTTTGCGCTCTCGGCGTTCGCGAGCGACGCGCCCAATGCGAAGAAGGCGGCCGAGGAAGCGTCGGCTGCGCGCAAGGCGATCGCCAAGCGCAAGGGTGGCGACGCGGTGGCGCATGCCGAGCTGGCAGTGGCCAACGACCCGCAGAACGGCGACTATCGCGCGCTGCTCGGCCAGGCCTATCTGCTCTCGGGCCGCTTTGCTTCGGCGAACCAGGCGCTCAGCGACGCGCTGACGCTCAATCCGGGCAATGGCAGCGTGGCGCTCAACCTTGTCCTCGCCAAGATCGCCGGTGGCGACTGGGCGGGTGCGCGCGAGATGCTGGGCAGCCACCAGGACACGATCCCGGCGAGCGACCGCGGCCTGGCCTATGCGCTGGCCGGCGATCCCGTCACTGCCGTCCAGATTCTCGAGCCGGCCGCCCGCGCCGAGGACGCCACGGCCAAGACCCGTCAGAATCTCGCGCTCGCGCTGGCGCTCTCGGGCCGCTGGGCCGAGGCCAAGCAGGTCGCCTCCGTCGACGTCGCGCCCGACCAGATCGGCCCGCGCATGATGCAGTGGCTGACCTTCGCCCGCCCGACCAACGCCTATGACCAGGTTGCCTCGCTGCTCGGCGTGACGCCGGTGCAGGATGGCGGCCAGCCGGTGCGCCTGGCGCTCGCGCAGCAGAACGTCATGCTCGCCGCCGCCGCGACCCAGCCGGTGCAGACCCCGGCGCAGGATCCGGTCGACACCTATATGCCGGGCGTGCCCGCCAATGCCGAAGCGGTTGCGGCTGCTCCGGTTGAAGCCGCTGCACCCGTCGAAGTCGCGGCTGCTGCGGAGACCGCACCGGTTGCCGGCACCAATGCCGGTGTCGTGTTCGGGCCGCGCGCCGAAGTCGTGCAGATGGTTCCGGCCGCCACGGTGCGTGCTCCGGCGCCTGCCGTTTCGGTGAGCGCGCGTGCGCCCAAGCTGATCGAGAAGAGCGCCGTGGCCGCCAAGCCGTCGCGCGGCAATTATTACGTCCAGCTCGGCGCCTATGTGAGCCCGGCGGTGGCGCGTGACGCATGGGGCCGGATGGGCAACCGCGTTCCGGCGCTCGGCAGCCAGACGCCCTATGGCGCCAAGGTTTCGACCAAGGCCGGCAATTTCTATCGCCTGTCGGTGGGCGGCTATGACCGCAGCGGCGCCGACACGCTGTGCCGCCAGGTCAAGGCCGGCGGCCAGACCTGCTTCGTGCGCACCGGCGCCGGCGACGCGCTGGCCGACTGGGTCAAGCCGAGCCGCACGCGCGTGGCTTCGCGCTAACGAGTTTTCCGACTCCCATCGGGAAAACGGAAAGGCCGGGGCGTCGCCGCTCCGGCCTTTTTCGTGTCAGTCCAGCCCCGTCTTGCCCGGCGCCCAATAGGCTTTGGTGATGACGCGAGATCCGGGCAGGCCCAGCGCCTTGAGCGACTGGCGGACGCGCTGGACGGTGCCCGCCTTGCCCGCGAGGACGAAGCTGGCGCCCGCGGCGATCAGCGCGGGGAGGGTGGCTTCCATCGCGGGCAGATGCGTCTCGCCGGCGCGGCGGGGATAGAGCGCGACGCGGCCGAGGCCGAGCTGCTCGGCGACCAGGCAGGCGGCATCGGCATCGCCGATTTCGAAATGGCTGGTGACCGCGCGCTCCTGGCGCGAGAGCGCATAGGCGAGGCCGATCGCAGTCTCGTCGCCGAACAATGCGAGCGGGCCGGGCAGGCGGCTGGCGTCGAGCGAGCCGCGCGGGCCGAACAGGTCGCAGGCGTCGCCCGGCTCGGCACCGCGCACCCAGGCGCTGCCTGGACCCTCGCTATGCGCATAGCCAAGCAGGCACGTGCGACCGACGCTCTCGTTCCATTCGATCGGGGTGTAGGTGCGCGTGGCAAAGCCCGCGCCCATCGCGACCTGAACCTTCTGGCCCGGCGTCCAGCCGACATGGGCGAGTGCCGGGCCTTCAAGCGTGATCAGCCGGAAGCCGCCGGCCAGCTGCTCGTTGGCGATGACCAGGGCAGGGCGCATCAGCAGGCGGCGAAAGGCCTGGCTGAGCCGGCCGGGCGCCACGGTTGCGGCAGGGCGTTCGGGGGAATCGGGGGCGAGCATCACGGGGTCCCTTTGTTCGTGCCGGTGCGGAATTTGCCTCGACCGGCGTTGGGTTAGTTGATAATGGCTCGCAACACTGGCGTCATTACGAACTCCAGTCAGATTATTATTCGTTTCCGCCAACCCGTTTCCACAGGCCGCGCCGATGCCGATCCTCAACAGCCAGACCAAGCATGACGACTGGGTCGATCCCGACCTGGTGCCGCGCCCGGTGCTGTGCTTTGGCGCGGCGATGGCCGATGTTGACGGGTTCGAGCTCGACCATCATCGCCATCGCAAGGGCCAGCTGCTCTATGTGCAGAGCGGCGCGCTGAGCTGTGAAGTCGAGGGCGGGCTGTGGATCGTGCCGCCGCGCAGCGCGATCTGGATCCCGGGCGATGCGATGCACGCGATCAAGGCGTCAGGGCCACTCGAGGGGTATAATGCCTTTGTCGATCCGGACGTGGCGGCGGGGCTGCCGCCGACCTGTTGCGCGGTGTCGGTAAGCCCGTTGCTGCGCGAGCTGCTGGGGCGGGCCGCGCATCTGCCTGCGCTGTACGAGGAGGGCGGGGCGAATTGCCGGATGGTGGCGGTGCTGCTCGACGAGCTGGCGACGGCGGAAGTCGAGGATCTCCATTTGCCGATGCCCGCCGATGCGCGGCTGCGGCGGATCGTCGAGGCGATGATGGCAACGCCGGGCGATCGCGGGACGCTCGACGTCTGGGCGAAGCGGGCGGGGCTGAGCGAGCGGACGCTGGCGCGGCTGATCCACCGAGAGACGGGCATGAGCTTCGGGCGCTGGCGACAGCAACTGGGCGTGATGCTTGCGGTTAAGTGGCTCGCCGCGGGCGCGTCGATCCAGCAGGCGGCGGCGGACCTGGGCTATGAGAGCGTGCCCAGCTTCGTGACGATGTTCCGCAAGGTGCTCGGCACCTCGCCGGGGCGCTATATGGCGGAGCGGCATTCGGGCCGGGCTTGACTAACCGATAACCGTTTGGTTATGAGAACCCATAACTCAACGGTTATGGGAGATTCCATGCTTCGTCAGATCCACCGCTGGAGCGGTTTCGTGTTCAGCATCGCCGCGATCGTCAACATCGTTGCGGTGATCCTGAAGAGCAATGCGCAGTGGCTGGGACTATTGGCGGTCGCGCCGCTGCTGGTGCTGCTGCCGACCGGGCTCTACATGTTCGCGCGCCCCTATTTCGCGAGGAACGCATGACCCGGGAATTGACCGCAGCCGAGCAGATCGACGCCCGCATCGCGGCATTGGACGACTGGCGCGGCGAGACGCTGGCGAAGGTGCGCAAGCTGATCCACGAGGCCGATCCTGAGGTGGAGGAGACGTGGAAGTGGCGCGGCGTGCCGGTGTGGGAACATGCCGGGATTATCTGCACGGGCGAGACCTACAAGGCGGCGGTGAAGCTGACCTTCGCCAAGGGCGCGACGCTGACGGACCCGAAGCGGCTGTTCAATTCGAGCCTCGAGGGGAATGTGCGCCGCGCGATCGACATCCATGAGAGTGCGGCGATCGACGCGGCGGCGCTGAAGGCGCTGATCCTGGAGGCGGTAGCGGCGAACCTGGCCAAGCCGGCGAAGAAGAAGGCCTGATCCGTCATCCCGGCTTTCGGCGGGATGACGGTTATCGGTCTATTCGATCTCGCTGCCACCCTTGAACACGCGGTGGACCTTGCCCTGGACCGGCTGGCGGTGGAACGGCGTGTTGCCGGCGCGGGCCTTCATCGTCGTGCCGTCGACGACCCAAGGAGTGTCGGGCGCGAAGAGGATGAAGTCGGTGGGCTTGCCGGGGGTGAGCGTGCCGGCGTCGAGGCCGAGGATGCGCGCCGGGTTGGCAGCGAGCAGCTCGAACAGGCGCTCCATCGACAGCGTGCCGTCGCGGACGAGGCCGAGCGACAGTGCGAGCAGCGTCTCGGCCCCCGACATGCCGTCCTCGGCGTCTGCGAAGGGCAGGCGCTTGCCTTCGGGGCCGCGCGGGTCGTGGCCCGAGGCGATCACGTCGATCGTGCCGTCCTTGAGCGCGGCGAGCACGGCCTGGCGGTCGCCGTCGCTGCGGAGCGGCGGCGAGAGCCGCGCATAGGTGCGGTAGTCGCTGATATCGATGTCCGACAGCAGCCAGTGCGCCGGGGTGACCCCGCAGGTGACCTTGACCCCGCGGCGCTTGGCCTGGCGGATCAGGTCGAGCCCGGCGGCGGTGGTGACCTGGCGGAAGTGCAGCGTCGCGCCGGTATCCTCGGCGAGCATCGTGTCGCGGGCGATCGCCAGTGCCTCGGCGATGGCGGGGGCGGCGGCGAGGCCAAGCAAGGTGGCGGTGAGGCCCTCGGTCGCGACGGCGTCGCGCGCGAGGTTGCCGTCCTCGGCATGGGCGATGACCGTCAGCCCGCAGTCCCGGGCATAGGCGAGCACCTTGCGCATGACCCCGGCGTCCGCAATCCAGCGGCGGCCCGTGGCGACGGCCCTGGCTCCGGCGGTGGCGTTGATCGCCATCTCGGCGAGATCGGTGCCGGCGAGCCCGCGCGTGGCGGCGGCGAGGGGGTGGACCCAGAGGTCGGGCTTTCCCATCAAGGCGGCGCGGCGGATGATGCCGGGATCGTCGAGGATCGGCGATTGATCGGGCATCAGCCCGACGCGGGTGATGCCGCCGGCGCGACAGGCGGCGCGGTCGACCGCGAACACGCCGAGATCGATGATGCCGGGGGCGAGGGTGAGGCCGTTGCCGTCGATGCTCTCGGTGCCGGTGGCGGCGTCGAGGATCGTCTCGCCGTCCCAGGCGAAGCTGGTCGCGCCGCCGAGCACGCGGACATTGGTGAAGACCTGGCTCATGCCCAGCCCTCCACGCCGCGTTCGGCTCTGGTCAGCACGTCGAGGCAGGCCATGCGGACCGCCACGCCCATCTCGACCTGTTCGGTGATCGCGCTGCGCTCGGGATGATCCGCGACCGAGCTGTCGATCTCGACGCCGCGGTTCATCGGGCCGGGGTGCATGACCAGCGCATCGTCCTTGGCGCGGGCGAGCCGCTCGGGGGTGAGGCCGTAGCGGGCGTGGAATTCGCGGGTCGAGGGGATGAAGCCCCCGGCCATCCGCTCGTTCTGGACACGGAGCATCATCACGACGTCGGCCCGCTCTAGTGCAGCGTCGAAATCAGTGAACGGCGTGACATAGAGCCCCTCGATCGCCGGAGGCATCAGCGTGGAGGGGGCGACGACGCGGACCTCGGCGCCGAGCGCGGTCAGCGCCAGCATGTTCGAGCGGGCGACGCGGCTGTGGAGCAGGTCGCCGCAGATCACTACGCGCTGGCCGGCCACCGAGCCGCGGCGGCGGCGGATGGTGAGCGCGTCGAGCAGTGCCTGGGTGGGGTGCTCGTGCCAGCCGTCGCCGGCGTTGAGCACCGGGCAATCGACCTTGTCGGCGATCAGCTGCACCGCGCCGGACGACATGTGGCGGATGACGATCACGTCGGCGCGCATCGCGTTCAAGGTGACGGCGGTATCGATCAGCGTCTCGCCCTTCTTCACCGAGCTCTGGGCGGCGTGCATGTTGACGACATCGGCGCCGAGCCTTTTGCCCGCGATCTCGAAGGAGAGGAGCGTACGGGTCGAGTTCTCGAAGAACGCGTTGATCTGGGTGATGCCCTCAAGCCGCCGGTCGCTGCGTCCGCGGGTGCGGTTCGCCTCGATCCACTGCTCGGATTCGTCGAGCAGGAACATGATTTCGTGCGGCTGGAGCCCGGCAATGCCGGTGAGGTGCCGGTGCGGGAACACGGCGCGGCCCTGTATCTGGGCAGCGGGGCGATGATCTGAGGCTTGCATTAAAGCCGTCGCCTAGACCCCGGCGAGCCGGGTGGCAAGGAGTCTCGGGCCTGCCGCAAAAGCCGTTTACCAAGTTCGCCGCGTCACGTTTCGGGGGGAGCGTTCGTGTACGGGTGGTGGGCTTCATTTATTGGCTGGATGACGCGCGATCCTGCGTGGCTGGCGGCGCTCGACGCGGGGGCGTTGTTCTTCGGGCTCGCGCTGGCGCTGCTGCTCGGGTGGGAGCGGGCGCGGTGGCGGCCGATGCGGCGCTTGCTGGCGCTGGCGGCGCTGCAGGCGCACCGTGATTGCGGGGAGAATGTGCTGGCGCTCTCCCGGGAGTTCTTCCGCGAGAATGGGGCTGCGCCGCTCGAACGGCTGATCCGCGCGCGGCGGGCGATCGAGCAGCAGGCGGCGGACGGCGCGCGGTTCGGGCGAATGGTGTCGGTCTACGCGCCGGCGGTGGATGCGCGGCACGCGGCGCTGCTCGCCGATACCGCGGGGTTGGTCGGGCAGGCCGAGCATACGCTGGCGGGGCTGGCGCGGCTCTACCTCGGGCAGGCGAGCGTGCGGGTCGGGTCCAATGCGATGCACGGCGACGATGCACTGGGCTATGCGCCGGCGCAGCTCGTGTCGCTGGGCTATGTCGCCGAGATGGAGGCGCTGGCGGATGGCTTTGCCGAGGCCTCGGCGGCGCATCGTGGGCGCGTGGAAGCCGCGCTCGGCCGGCGGGCGCGCAGGGCGGCGCGGGCCGATCTCGAGCGGGTCGACGCGGATGTCGCGATGCTGGGGGCGGACGTGCGGCGGTTCTGCGCGAAGCTCCAGCCGGCGGACGCGGACTGCGTGGGCTACAAGACCCGGCCGCACGGGGAGCGGGTCAGCCGCACGCTCGACGCGCTGATCGCGCGGTTCGACCGGCGCTAGAAATTGGTCAGCGCGTCGATCGCCGCCTGGAGGATGTGCGCGGCGGCCATGTTGTCGATCATCTCGGCGCGGCGAGCGCGGCTGAAGTCCTGTTCGATCAGCGTGCGCTCGACCGCGACGGTGGACCAGCGCTCGTCCCACAACAGGATGGGCATGCCGAGATCGTCCATGTTGCGGGCGAAGGCGCGGGTGGACTGGGTGCGGGGGCTGTCGGTGCCGTCGAGGTTGAGCGGCAGGCCGATGACCAGCCCCTTCACCTGCTGCGCCGCGATCAGCGCCTGGAGCTGGGCCTTGTCCTTGGAGAATTTGGTGCGGCGGACCAGCTCGGCCGGGCTCGCAAAGCTCCAGCCGGCATCGCAGAGCGCGGTGCCGATCGTCTTGGTGCCGACGTCGAGGCCGATCAGGCGGCCGCCGTTGGGGAGCGCGGCGCGGAAGTCTGCGGAGGCGGTAGTGATCACTCCCGCTCTCTAGCTCGGGATTGTCAGAACGGCCAGAACTTGCGCTTGGCCTTCAAGCGCCGCTCGGCATCGGCGCGGACATTGGCCCAGAACAGGCTGTAGTCGAACACGTGATAATTGTTGCCCGGCAGCACATAGGGGCCGAGATCAGGCGGGGTGCTGCCGATCATCAGCACGCCGCGGCCCTCGCAGCGGGCCGGGACCAGGTTCTTCTGGAGCACCGCGCTGGTCAGATCCTTGCTCGGCAGCAGGCCGCCGAGATTGGCCTCCGCGCCCGCGCTGTCGTTCGGCTTGCCGGTGAGCGGGTTGGTGCAGACCATAGGCGTGCCCTTGCGCGGCTGGCCGGTGAAGCCGCTGGTCTGATCGAAGGTGTCGAGGATCAACGAGGGATCGGCCGGATCGGCGAAGCTCTGCCAGGAGAGGATGCAGCCGGTCTCGTCGGGCCCCGAACAGGCGGGGAGGCCGAGCTTGGGCAGGTCGGCAGTGATCGAGACGGGCCAGCCGATGACATAGGCCGCGACGATGCGCTTTGCCAAAGGCTTGCCGGCGACACGGTCGGCGAGCAGCCGGGTGAGGTGGAGCGCGCCCTGCGAATGGCCGGCGAGGATGATCGGGCGGTTGCCGGCTTCCTTGAGGAACTGGTCGAACGCCGCCTCAACGTCGCGATAGGCGAAGTCGAGTGCCTGCTGTGCCTGGGTCTTGCTGGTGAGGAAGGCGCCGAAAGTCGCCTGGCGGTAGCGCGGAGCCCAGACCAGGCCGGTCGAATTGAACGCGCTCGCCTGGCCGCGCAGGAACAGCTCGGCGCGGGCATTCGCCGCGGCGTCGTCGAGCGGGGCGTTCCATTGCGAGCGGTCGAGGAACGAGGTCGGGTGGATAAAGAACACCGCGGCGGGCGGGTTCTCGGCAGGCGTGAAGCCCTGCGGCGTCCATAAAGCGGGATTGCCCGGCTTGTCGGGGCGGGCGAGCCAGAGATCGGGCTTCGAATAGTCGCCGGGCGCGGAGAGCTGCACCACATCCGCGCTCGGCACCATGGCCTGGCGGAGCAGCTCGGCGCCCCAGAATCGAAATGCGAAAGTGGCGGCTGTTGCGAGCACGATGAGTCCTACGACGACATAGAGGAACTTACGGGCCAAGCCCCACTCTCCATTGTGCAATGCAGCATAAAGCCGTTTTGTTGCAATCGCATTCCCGTGGGGCACGATTTCGCCGGATGCAACCGTGATTGCCGTTGCAGCCATTCTGCACCGGAAATCCACTTTACCCATCCAGCGCGATGCGAGAGCATCCCGCCAAAGGGGAGAGCCTGCATGGATGAGATCGAGACCGGGCCGGACGAGGCCCCGGCGCGCTGGGCGCAGCGGCCTTTGCTGCTGGCAGGGCTGGGTCTTGCGACTGGCATCGTCGCGCACCTGATCCTGGGCAGCACCCAGATTTACGACAATGACCTGGACGGCGTGCAGGCCGCGCTGTTGCTCGGCGTGACGCTGGGCGCGGCGCTGATCGGCTTTACGATCGAGCGGCGGCTCTGGTGGGGCTCGCTGCTTTTCGGCGCGGTGATGGGCGTAGTCGCCTTCTTCGTCACGCTCGGCAACGGCGCGCCGGGCGGATGGAGCTCGAGCGAGCTCTGGCGGATTATGAGCCTGGTGCTGGCGCTCGCGATTGCCGCGCCGCTGTTCCAGGCCGCGCGCGACGCATGGACGCTGCGGCCGTCCTATATCGGCGTGCACGACCATGTCTGGTCCAACGTCGTGCTGTGGTGCGCGAGCTGGCTGTTCGTCGCGATCGTGTGGGTGATGGCGATCCTGCTTTCCGAGCTGTTCCACCTGATCAGGATCGACTTCGTCCGCGATCTTCTCGCCAAGGACTGGTTCGGCCGGGCGATGACCGGACTCGCCTTCGGATCGGCGCTGGGGCTGCTGCGCGAGCATGACCTGGTGGTGCGGACATTGCAGCGGGCGGTGGCAATGGTGCTTGGAGTGCTGGCGCCGGTGCTGGCGGTCGGGCTGGGGCTGTTCCTGTTCGCGCTGCCCTTCACCGGGGTGCAGGCATTGTGGGACGCGACATCGGATACCACGCCGCTGCTGCTCACCTGCGCGGCGGGGGCGCTGATCCTCGCCAATGTGGTGATCGGCCGAGAGGCGGCGGACGAGCGGCGCAACCCGCTGCTGCGCTATGGCGCAATGGTGCTGGCGGCGGTGATCCTGCCGCTCGCGGTACTGGCGGCCTTCGCGACCAGCCTGCGCGTCGGCCAATATGGCTATACGCCCGAGCGGCTCTGGGCAGTCGTCTTCGTCACGATCGCCTGTCTGTGGGGCACCGCCTATCTGGTCGCGCTGGTGCGCGGGCGGATGCAGTGGACGCAGCGCGTGCGCCCGGCCAATCTGGTGCTCGCGGTGCTGATCTGCCTGCTCGGCTTCGAGCTGGCCACGCCGCTGATCAGCTTCAACCGCATCTCGGCCCGCGACTAGGTCGCGCGGCTCGAATCGGGAAAGACCAGCCCGGAGCAGTTCGACTGGGCGGCGCTGGCCTTCGATTTCGGCGAGCCAGGCAAGGCGGCGCTCCGCAAGCTGACGAGCGTCAAGAATGCGGCGATCCGCGAAAAAGCGCTGGCGGCGTCGCGCGCACCGAACCGCTGGGTTGTCGAGCATGGTAATTCGCGGGAGCGGGATCGGGAAAAGCTGACACAGACGCTTCGGCTGGTGCCTGCGGGCCATCCGCCTGTCCCGGAGCTGCGCGATCAGGTCGCCAATGACGAGCCGGCGTGCGCCGGAATGTTCAAATGCACGCTGGCGTTCGTCGGGGACGAGGCGCTGCTTTTCAACGACAGCTGCTTCGGCGTGCCGGCATCGCCGGGCACCGCGCCGAAGGCGGACAAGCGTTCTTTCGAACCGATCGAATATTGCCGCGTGTTGGAGAGGTGGGTGCTGGCCGATGGCAAATGGGGACGGCCGGCGGTACGTCCCTCGGCCGATACCGCGCTCGACAAGGCGAATCGCGCGAAGGGCTATGCGGAGGGCAGGATCGAGGTCCGGCCCGTCCAGCGGCGCCAGGTGTTCGTCGGTGGCGTGCCCGTGGGCGAGGCCTTCGAGTAACCGGGTGCTTGAAGGCGGGAGGCGCGGCTGTTAGGCGCCTCCCTATGTCCGTCGATACCGCAACCGTGAAGAAGGTGGCGAGCCTCGCTCGCATCGCGATCAGCGATGCCGAAGCCGAGCGCCTCGCGCCCGAGCTCAACAATATTCTTGGCTGGATCGAGCAGCTCGGCGAGGTCGATACCTCGTCGGTCGAGCCGATGACTGCCGTGATCCCCAACACCCTGCGTCTGCGCGACGATGTGGTGACCGAGGGTAACCAGCGCGACGCCGTGCTGCAGAACGCGCCGCAGGGCGAGCACGGGTTCTTCACCGTGCCGAAGGTGGTCGAATGAGCGACATTACCGATCTGGGCGTAGCCGGGCTGCGCGACGGCGTACGCGGCGGCAAGTTCTCCGCGCGCGAAGTGGCCGATGCCTTCATCGTCAAGGTGAGCAAGGGCAAGGCGCTCAACGCGTTCATCGTCGAGACCCCCGAGCATGCGCTCGCCGCGGCCCGTGTCGCCGACGAGGCGATCGCAAAGGGCGAACCGCTCAAGCCCTTGTCCGGCGTGCCGCTGGGCATGAAGGACCTATTCTGCACCAAGGGGGTGCAGACCACCGCGGCCAGCCACATCCTCGAAGGCTTCAAGCCGGTCTATGAATCGACCGTGTCGCAGAAGCTTTGGGATGCCGGTGCAGGCATGCTCGGCAAGCTCAATCTCGACCAGTTCGCGATGGGCTCGTCGAACGAGACCAGCTATTTCGGCAATGTGATTTCGCCCTGGCGGCGCGGCGGTGGTGACAATGCCCCGCTCGCGCCGGGCGGCTCGTCGGGCGGCAGCTCGGCGGCGATCTCGGCACGGCTGGTGCCGGGCGCGACCGGCACCGATACCGGCGGCTCGATCCGCCAGCCCGCCGCCTTCACCGGCATCGCCGGCATCAAGCCGACCTATGGCCGCTGCTCGCGCTACGGCGTGGTCGCCTTTGCCTCGTCGCTCGACCAGGCCGGGCCGATGGCGCGCGACGTGCGCGACTGCGCGATCCTGCTCGAGAACATGGTGGGCTTTGATCCCAAGGACTCGACCTCGCTCAACCTGCCGGTGCCGAAGTGGGAGGAACTCCTCTCGGGCGACCTGACCGGCAAGAAGATCGGCATCCCGGCCGAATATCTCATCGACGGCATCCCGACCGAGATCGCCAAGCTGTGGGAAGCGGGCATCGCTTGGGTGAAGGATGCCGGTGCCGAAGTGGTGGAGGTCAACCTTCCGCACACCAAATATGCGCTGCCGGCGTACTACATCATCGCACCGGCCGAGGCTTCGTCGAACCTCGCCCGCTATGACGGCGTACGCTACGGTCTGCGCGAGCTGGCGGAGGGGCAGAACCTGCAGGACATGTACGCGGCGACGCGTGCGGCCGGGTTCGGTGACGAAGTAAAGCGCCGCATCCTGATCGGCACCTATGTGTTGTCGGCGGGCTTCTACGACGCCTATTTCACGC
Organism: Sphingomonas sp. R-74633; assembly: GCF_013416555.1. Taxonomy (GTDB): domain Bacteria; phylum Pseudomonadota; class Alphaproteobacteria; order Sphingomonadales; family Sphingomonadaceae; genus Sphingomonas. The sequence goes on from NZ_JACCFG010000001.1 coordinate 317,530, forward strand.
AAGCCTCGAAGGTGCGCAGCCTGATCGCGCGCGACTTCGAGAACGCCTTCACGCTGTGCGACCTGCTGCTGACGCCGACCGCGCCTTCGGCCGCGTTTGCGTTGGGTGAGAAGTCGGCCGATCCGCTGGCGATGTATTTGAACGACGTCTTCACCGTGCCGTCGAGCCTTGCCGGCCTGCCGGCGATGAGCGTGCCGGCAGGCGTGGACGCGGGCGGCCTGCCGCTCGGGCTGCAGATCATCGGGCGTCCGCTCGACGAGCAGGGCGTGCTCAATGCGGGCCTGGCGATCGAGCAGCGCGCCGGGTTCACGGCGCGGCCGGAAGCGTGGTGGTGATCAGGATGGAACTCATTCCGGAGCTCGGTCATCATTTCCGAGGCTGGAGCTACACCGTAACTCCTGTGGCGGAACAGCGCGAGCAGTCCTACCTGCCTCCCTCTTTCCATGCGGAAGTCGAGCCACTGACGAGTGAGGCACTTCCGGCATTTCGAGGTTTTTCCGGGCGGATAAGCGAGCCAAGTCATCATCTCGATGGATTGATGGTCCGGTTGATGAAGATCGAGAATCCTTATCATGAAGCAGGCCGGACGAGCGTCTCCGTCGGCGTAGGCGACGAAGGCGACGCTTTCCGAGTCTTCTGGGGCCAGGCTCATGTCAGCGCGGACTATTTCAATGACTGAATCCACCTACCGCATCCAGGGCGAAACTGGCGAATGGGAGGTCGTGATCGGCCTCGAAGTCCATGCCCAGGTGACCTCCAACGCCAAGCTCTTCTCGGGCGCGGCCACCGAGTTCGGCGCGGAGCCGAACAGCCAGGTCAGCCTGATCGACGCGGCGATGCCGGGCATGCTGCCGACGCCGAACCGCGAGTGCATCCGCCAGGCGGTGCGCACCGGCATGGCAATCGGCGCGGTGATCAACAAATGGTCGCGCTTCGACCGCAAGAATTACTTCTATGCCGATCTGCCGCAGGGCTATCAGATCAGCCAGCTCTTCCACCCGCTGGTGGGCGAGGGGCAGATCGAGATCAGCCTCGACGACAAGGATCCCGATGCCGCGATCAAGTCGATCGGCGTCGAGCGCATTCATGTCGAGCAGGATGCCGGCAAGCTGATGCACGACCAGCATCCGTCGCGCTCGTACGTCGATCTCAACCGCGCCGGCGTGGCGCTGATGGAGATCGTCTCGAAGCCCGACATGCGCTCGCCGCAGGAAGCCGGCGCCTATCTGAGCAAGCTGCGCGCGATCCTGCGCTATGTCGGTTCGTGCGACGGCAACATGGACCAGGGCTCGATGCGCGCCGACGTCAACGTCAGTGTGCGCAAGCCGGGCGGCGAGCTCGGCACGCGCACCGAGACCAAGAACGTCAACTCGGTCCGCTTCGTCATGCAGACGGTGGAGATCGAGGCGCGGCGCCAGGTCGAGGTGCTCGAGGCCGGCGGCCGGATCGTCCAGGAGACGCGGCTGTTCGATCCCGATCGCGGCGAGACGCGGTCGATGCGCTCGAAGGAAGATGCGCACGACTATCGCTACTTCCCCGATCCCGATTTGCTGCCGCTCGAGCTCGATGATGCGTTCCTCGAGGCGTGCCGCGAGAGCCTGCCCGAGCTGCCCGACGCCAAGCGCCGCCGCTACGAGAGCGAGCTGGGGCTGAGCGCATACAATGCCGCGACGCTGACCGCTGACGCGGACACCGCGCGCTGGTTCGAGGCGCTGCTCGCAGAGAGCGCGCGGGTGCAGAAGAAGGGCGAGAATGAAGTCGCGCGCGCCGCGGCTAACTGGCTGCTGTCGGACCTGTACGGCGCGCTCAACCGTCTCGGCAAGGACCTCGACGAGAGCCCGGTCAGCCCCGTGGGCGGCGCCGAGCTGCTCGCGCTTTCTGCCGACGGTACGCTGTCGGGTCCGCTGGCCAAGCAGGTGTTCGAGATCATGCTCGAGACCGGCGATCCGGCGGGCAAGATCGTCGAGGAGCGCGGGCTCAAGCAGACCAGCGACACCGGCGCGATCGAGGCGGTGATCGCCGAGATCCTCGCCAAGAATCCCGGCCAGCTCGAGCAGTATCGGGGCGGCAAGGAGGCTTTGTTCGGCTTCTTCGTCGGCCAGACGATGAAGGCGATGGCGGGCAAGGCCAATCCTGCGGTGGTCAACGAGCTGCTGAAGAAGGCGCTGGCGGGCTGAGCCACGCCACCGCCGGCTGCGCTGTCGCGGCCGAGATGCAGGTGAGTGCGACGAGCAGCGCCGCGTTCCGACGTGGCGCGCGCGGGGCGGTGGCGGTCAGGAAATAGGCGAGGCCGCCGATCGTGCCCGTGATCCCGTAGCCGGCGGCGACGAGCCACGCTTGCGGCGTCCCTTCCGAGAATGCGCCGATCACCGGTAGCGCCGCACCCGTGACCGCGCCGGCGGCGAGCGCCGTCCAGATATTCTCCTGCCGGAAATACCGGGCGACAAGGTAGAGCGGCAGCCCGATCAGCGTCGCGATAAACGTGGTGGCCCCGAATATCGGCACGTAGATCATCGGGGTGGTGAAGGCGGGCGGGAAGATGGTGAGCGTCAGCAGCAGCGACGCGAGGGCCACCGACACGAGCAGCGCGAGGCAACCGGGATGGTTCGGTGCAGGAGCGGCGTCGTCGGTCATGGCCGGGCCTCGATGGCCTGCAGGCTAGGCCGCGAGGGCAGCGTTCCGGGCGTCCGCACATCCCAGGCCAGCCCCGCGCGTTCCAGCACCTGGATGAAGACGAAGCCCAGGTCGCTCTGCCCCGGATAGAGGCCGATCTTCGCCGAGCCCGGAAAGGCGTGGTGGTTGTTGTGCCAGGCCTCGCCCATCGTGATGAAGCCGGCCCAGGGCACGTCATGCGCCTGCACCCCGGCATCGGCGACGATCCAGCTCTGCGGTCCGCGATTATGGGCGAGGTGGCCGACGAACCAGTGTCCGTGGACGCAGACGAAGACTCGTGCGCACAGGCCCCAGACGACAAAGCCCCAGCCGCCCGCCCAGAGCAGCAGCGCGGCAATCGGCAGCTGCTGGACCATCCAGCTGGCTTCGAGGAAGCGATAGACAGGGTCCCGGCCGATGCGGCCCAGATCGAAGCGGGGCGGGGCGGTGAGCTCGAGCCGGCAATGGAGCTGCCACCAGGCGTCCTTCCACATCGGGTTGGCGTGGCTGAGATAGGGATGGCAGTCCGCGCGGCGCTGCGCCCAGTCGCGCAGGTCGTGCGTGCGGATTATCGCGAAGGGGCCGCTCATCCCGACCATCGCGCCGAACCAGACCAGCACACGCTCCAGCCAGAGCGGGCAGGCGAAACTGCCATGGATCAGTCGCCGGTGATAGCCGACTGAATGGCCGAGCAGCAGCGTCGCGCCGGTGGTGACCACGAACACCACCCCCGCCGCGGGCGTGAGAGTCAGTGGACCGAGGATCAGCGTCGCCGCCATCATCCCGCCGTTCCATAGCGACTGGACCGGCGCCCAGCGCACCTGTCCGTGCACGGGATCGGCGCCTGGGGTATCGACGAGATAGTTCACGGCGTGCGGATCATGCATGGCAGCGACTCGCAAGTAATTAAGCAATTACCTAATTGCGTAATTCGCACTGGCAGGCAATGAAGAAATTGCTTAAATACCTTTTCATGCAACGCGTATTCGAAGCCCTTGCGTCCACCGTGCGCCGCAAGATCCTTGCCTATCTGAGCCATGCCGACCTGACCGCGGGGGAGATTGCCGCGCGGTTCGACATCTCGAAGCCGGCGGTGTCGCAGCACCTCTCGGTGCTTGAGAATGCGGGGCTGGTGACGAGCGAGAAGCGCGGGCAATATGTCCATTATTCGCTGGTGCGCGAGCATCTCGCCAATGCCCTGAACGGCTATGTGCAGGAAGTCTGCCCGGTATCGCGGCCGCTCAAGCGCGAGAGCGCGCAGCTGGCGGAGACGGGCGAAGAGGAGAAGGAATAGGATGCGCTGGCTTGCCGCTTTTCTGCTGACCTTGTTCGTGATGCCGGCGCTGGCCCAGACCGCGCCCGCAGCGGCTCCCGCTCTCCCGCGCGTCGCGATCGCCACCGCGCAGGGGACGATCACAATCGAGGTGGACAATGTCCATGCGCCGATCACCGGCAACAACTTCCTCAAATATGTCGACCAGAAGCGCCTCGACGGCGCGAGCTTCTACCGGGTGGTGAAGGTCGCCGATCACTATGGCTTCGTGCAGTTCGGCGTGCAGAACGCCCCGGCCAAGGTGCTGCCGCCGATCAGGCATGAGCCGACGACGCAGACCGGCATCAAGCATCTCGACTTCACGCTCTCCGCGCCGCGCCGGGCGGTGGGCACCGCGCAGGGCGAGTTCACGATCATGCTCGGCGACCAGAGCGCGTCGATGGATGCGGACCCGAGCAAGCCGGGCGACAATCTCGGCTATGCCGCCTTCGCGCACGTCGTGGAGGGGCAGGACGTGGTGCTGAAGATCTTCGACGCGCCGGTTTCGCCCGACGGCTCGATCCGCGGCGCGTTCAAGGGCGAGGTTCCCGCGGCGCAGGTGAAGATCCTCACTGCGCGGCGGGTGAAGCCCTGAAACACGCCGTCTTCAGCTGACCGGCTGAACCTGGACGAGGCCGTTGGACCAGAGCAGCAGGCTTTCGCGATTGGCCGGATCGCGGGCGATCAGCGGACCGTAGAAATCCGCGCCGAACGCCTTTTCGCGGCCCTTGGCGGTATAGGCCGCGACGTCCTGCTGGCCGAGCGCCAGCGCGCGCGGGATCAGATCCTCGAAGCGGGCAAAGGCGGCGGTGAGGCCGGCGCGGGCGCGCTTGCCATTTTCCTCGCTCCACAGCGTCGCGTTGGCGCGCGCGTCATAGGAACGGGCGCGCAGCTGGACGACGCTCCACACGCGCTGGCGGAACAGCACCGGATCGACGCCGGTCTTGCGCTTGCCCGCGCGCTCGATGCGGATGTCGGCGAGCACCCGGATCTGCGAGAAATCGGGCGACAGACCGTACCAATAGTCGACGAAGGTCACCTGCGACGCGCTCGATGCCGCGGCATAGCTGGCGCGTTCCTCTGGCGCGGCGTCATGCGCAGTCGCGATCGGCAGGCCCTGGAACCAGTCGTGCTTGCCAAGCCCGGCGCGCGTGGCGGCCAGCGCCAGACCCTCCACGTCGAAGCCGCCAAGCCCCTGGCGGATCGGCGAGGCATTGCTCTCCGCCTTGTCGATCGCGCTGCGCTGCATCTTCTTGGCGCGGTCGTCCATCGCAGAGATGAGGATCGCGCCCAGCAGCCCGCCACCATTATAGTTGGCGGCGATGCGGCCGAGATCGATCGTCGTGGCGATTTCGCGCTGCGCGAGCGTCACGCGGACGGCGCGGCCGGCAGGTGCGCCGCGGTCCTTTTCCGCAAGCAGGATCGGATCCTTGTCCGCTGCGGCTGCGTGGATCGCGCCGCCGGCGGCGAGCGAAAGGGCAAGGCCAAGGCCTAGCAACATGCGCATGGGATTCTCCTAAGGCCAGAGGAGCGGGGCCGCTGCGATGCGCGGCCCCGCCCGGGTTCGCGCCGGCTTACTTGGCCGAAACGCCCTTCGAGAATTCGAGGAAGTTCTTCACGAACGCGTCGCGCAGGTCCAGCTCGGCCGCGGGCTTCTCATCCTCGGTCTTGGGCGGGAAGTGCGACAGGCCGTTGCCGCCGCGGCCCTTGACCAGCTCGGCCTGCGCCTTGCCGTCGCGGAAGTCCTTGAGGATGAAGCGATTGTTGAGCGAGCGGCCGTAGATCGCGGTCTTCTTGAAGAAGTTCTGAGTGACCAGCAGCTCGACATAGCAGGGCGCCGACGAAGCGCTAAGGCGGTTGGTCGCCTTGGTGGTGATCTTGCGATCGGCGATCGGCGTCTCGTAGACGATGGTCGACGGCTGAAGCTTGAGCTCCTTCACGAGGTCGATCGTCTTGAGCGAATCGACCTGGAAGTTCGGCCCGAGCGCGTCCTTCAGATATTCAGCGTCGCGGACGTTGCGGTTCTTGTGGCCCGCCGCATCGGCGACGGCGCCGATCACGCCGAAGCCGGCGAGCAGGCCGGAGGACATCGCCTGGCCCTCAAGCGTCGGGAACACATGGAGCTCGCACGACGGCGCGGCGGCGTCCTGCGCGGCGGCAGCGCCGCTGAGGCCGGCGGTCAGAACCGCGGCGGCGAGCATCAGATAGGTCTTCATTTAGGTCATCCCCCTTTGGATTGCGTATCGCGATTCCGGCGGGAGGATGCTCGTGCGCGGCCGGCGGATACCTTCGATCGGGGGCATTGCGGGCGTGGCTGTTCCGCGTATCGGGCACGACGGAGACGGAGCCCGCGGCCTTGCCACGAACGATCTAGGTACGCCGTACTGAACAGTGCCTTCCCCCCGAAGGCATTCACGATGAATCGACTATAACCGGCGGTTTCGGAAGGGCAATTGGGTTCGCGTGCCGAATTGGGGCGATGTCCCGATCGGGGCGAGCCCTCAGCCGGGCTGGCGGTCGAGATAGAGATAGAGTGGGTCGAACTCGGCCAGTTGCTCGAGCCCCTTGCGGTCATGGATCGTCACCATGCCGCTGCGGAAATCGGCGAGCCCCGCCTCGCGCAGTTCGCGCAGCACGCGGTTCACATGCACGCCGGTAAGGCCCAGGCACTCGGCGAACTGCGTCTGGGTGATCGGCAGGCGGAAGCGGTTGCGCTCGGCCGAATCGACCACCAGCAGCCGCGAATGGAGCTCGCACAGCAAGTGCGCGGCGCGCTCGATCGCGTTGCGGCGGCCTAGCGAGACTTCCCACTCACGATGGATGCTCGCGTCGAGATTGGTCGAGAACCAGAAGCTGCGCGTCAAATGCGGGAAGCGATCGGTGATCATGTCCAGCTTGGTGTGCGGCATCCGGGCGATGCGGCACGGCGTGAGCGACATCAGATTATGGTCGAGATATTTGAGTGTGTAGCCGTGCAGGTCGGCGAAATCGCCGGGCACGTGCAGATGCGTGATCTGGCGCTGCCCGTCGCTCAAATCCTTGTACCGCGCCAGCAACCCCTCGATCAGCAGGATCGAGCTGGTGAGCGGCTCGCCGCGGCGCACGATGATCTGCTCGGCGCCGTAGTCGAACGGGCCCAGCATCGCGGCACGAATGGCCTCCTCCTCGGAAACGCCGATTTCGCAGCGCAGCCGGAGCTTTTGTAGATGTTTTTCGATCATGGGCGGTGGGCGTTACTGCGCGTCCGAGTCCTGGTTCTTGACGTCGCCGGCGGTGCCGCCGACGCCGTCCGAGGCGCCGGGGTCTTCGAGCGGCGAGTGACCGCTGCCGCCTTCGCCGCGCTTCACGGCATCGGCACGCGCTTCGACGGCCTGTTCAAGGTCGGAGCGCGGGTCTTCGCGATTCTGGTCGGGCATCTGTTCTCTCCTAATCAGGCGATGGGCTGGCCGGGGCTGGGCACCGCGGGGGTGGCCGGCTGCGGCGCGGGAACGTCGATGTCCGGCGCCGGCGGATCGAGCTCCGGCGGCGGGGTTGTCGGCTGGCCCGGCTGCGGCGCGGGCGGCTGCTCGGCGGGCGGCACGGTCGGCTGGACAGGGGGCTCAACGGGCACGGACAGTCTCCTTGTTTCGCTTCACCAACGCTTCGTGTCGCGATGAAGTTTCTTGTGCCCTTGCGATGAGACCCCCGACTGCTATAGAGCCCGCCGACCGGCGGTGCCCCTGCGGGCGTGGCGGAACTGGTAGACGCGCCAGATTTAGGTTCTGGTATCGAAAGGTGTGGGGGTTCGAGTCCCTTCGCCCGCACCAGCATCGCCGCTCGTTTCCCGCGTCACCGGACGCCGCGACTCTTTTTCTGATTTTGGAAGCCTGAGAAAAATGCAGACTGTCGAGACGTTGAACGAGGGCCTGAAGCGCGCCTATACGCTCAAGATCACTGCCAAGGACATCGACAAGAAGGTCGATGCCGAGGTCAAGCGGGTTGCCCCGCAGGTGCGCATGCCGGGCTTCCGCCCGGGCAAGGTGCCGACCAACCTGGTGCGCAAGATGCACGGCGAGGCGATCGCGCAGGATGCGCTGAACAATTCGATCCAGGAAGGCGTGCAGAAGCTGATCGCCGACAACAAGCTGCGCCCGGCCGTGTCGCCGTCGGTGAGCCTGGAAGGCGAATATGCGCCCGGCAAGGACGCCGAGATCAAGGTCGAGCTGGAAGTGCTGCCCGACGTGCCGACGCCGTCGATCGACAAGCTGAAGCTCGAGCGCCTGACCGTTCCGGTGAGCGACGACGAAGTGAACGAGCAGCTCAAGCAGCTCGCCGGCCAGCAGAAGGCGTTCACCGACGCGCCCGCAAAGCACAAGGCCGCCCAGGGCGACCAGGTGACCATGGACTTCGCCGGCTCGGTCGACGGCGTCGCCTTTGACGGCGGCACCGGCGAGGGCATGCAGGTCGAAATCGGCACCGGCCGTCTGATCCCGGGCTTCGAGGACCAGCTCGTCGGCGTGAAGGCGGGCGACGAGAAGACGATCGACGTCACTTTCCCCGAAGATTACGGCGTCGCCGACTTGGCCGGCAAGCCGGCGCAGTTCGCGCTGAAGATCACTGCGGTGAAGACCGCGGGCGAGACCGTGATTGACGACGACTTCGCCAAGACGCTGGGCCTGCAGAGCCTTGAGCAGCTCACCGGCCTTCTGAAGGGCCAGCTCGAGCAGCAGCTCGGCGGCCTGACCCGCACCTATATGAAGCGCAAGCTGCTCGACCAGCTGGCCGCCGGCCATGACTTCGAGGTTCCGCCCTCGATGGTCGAGGCCGAGTTCGACCAGATCTGGCACCAGCTCCAGCACGAAGCCGAGCATGAGGCCGATCCGGCCGCGGCCAAGGCCGAGCTGGAAGCCGAGCGCGACGATTATGTGAAGATCGCCGAGCGCCGCGTGCGCCTGGGCCTGCTCCTCTCGGAGATCGGCACTGCCAACGGCGTCGAGGTCAGCTCGCAGGAGATGAACCAGCTCATCGCCCAGGCCGCTGCCCAGTATTCGCCGAACGACCGCGAGCGCTTCTACCAGTATGTCCGCAACGAGCCGATGGCCGCCGCCCAGCTGCGCGCGCCGCTGTTCGAGGACAAGGTGGTCGACTATCTGTTCGACAAGGCCGAGATCAGCGACCGCGAAGTGACTCGCGATGAGCTGGAAGCCGCGATCGAGTCCGACGAGGGCTTCGACACCGGCACGCACCACCACGACCATGACAACCACAAGCCGCGCGCCAAGAAGGCGAAGGCCGAGGGCGCCAAGGACGAGGCCAAGGCCGAGAAGAAGCCTGCTGCCAAGGCAAAGAAGGCCGACAAGGCTGAAGAGCCCGCCGCTAAGGCTGAAGCCGAGCCGGTGAAGAAGGCCGCTGCCAAGAAGGCCCCGGCCAAGAAGGCCGAAGCTGAGGCGGAAGAGGCTCCGGCCAAGCCCGCCAAGAAGGCGCCGGCGAAGAAGAAGGCCGACTAAGTCTTCTTCCTTCGTGGAGAGTTAGAGGCCCTCGCTCCAGCCGGAGCGGGGGCCTTTCTCTTTGGGGTCAGGCGAAGACTTCGGCGACGCGCGGGCTGCGCAGTCTGGCCTGGTTCGCGGCGATCTCGCGGACCAGCTGGATCGCGACCAGCGCCAGCGCAGCTTCGGTGATCGCGAGGAGGAGAAGGATTAGCCGGTCCGCAACAAATCGGGCGAGCAGTATCTCGACACAGCGCGCCAGCCAGATCCCCCACCAGATCACGACGAGCGGTTCGGTCTCGCCAAGATTCCGCCGGCCGCGGCTGGCGTTCCACAGCTCGCGCATGCCCTGATAGGGCACCACGAGATTGGCGAAGGGCACCGCGAACCACCAGACACGCTCGTCGGGCGTGAACTCGAGGTCGTTGACGCCCAAATCGGCCAGGTTGCGGCCAGCGCGGTAGACCCACGCCAGCAACAGGATACCGGTCGCAATCTTGAACAGGGTAGCCAGCTGGTCGAGCCAGAGGCCGTGGGGCAGGATCGCGACGCCGTAGAGGACCCGGAACAGCCAGGCGCTGCCGAATATCAGCGGGAGGTAGAGTGCGTTGAGCGCCGTCATCGCGACAACGACCGCCGTCAATATCCTGAAATTGCGCATTTCCATCGCATATCCCCCCTGTGGAGGATGATGGGCGGAGACCCGGTCGCTGCCAAGGCGAAATTGCTATCGAACCGTAACCGTTTCGGCCTTATGGCTGGCGGATGACCATGCCCAAAGTCGCCGTGATCCTGCCCTGCTACAACGAAGAAGCCGCGATCGCGCAGACGATCGAGGGGTTCCGCAAGGTGCTGCCGGACGCGGCCATCTACGTCTATGACAACAACAGCAAGGACCGGACGATCGAAGTCGCCCGCGCCGCCGGCGCCGTGGTCCGCAGCGAGCGGATGCAGGGCAAGGGCAATGTCGTCCGCCGGATGTTCGCCGATGTCGAGGCCGACATCTATGTGATGGCCGATGGCGATGCGACCTATGACCCCGAAGCGGCCCCCGCAATGGTCGCGCGCGTGGCGGAGGAGGGCCTCGACATGATCGTGGGCACCCGCGTCCACGAGGCGGCGGAGGCCTATCGCCGCGGCCATGTGCTGGGCAACCGGCTGATGACCGGCATCCTCGCCAGCCTGTTCGGGCGCAGCTTCACCGACATTTTCTCGGGCTACCGCGTCTTCTCGCGCCGCTTCGTGAAGAGCTTTCCGGTGCTGTCCGCAGGCTTCGAGATCGAGACCGAGATCAGCGTCCACGCGCTCGAGCTCAAAATGCCCGTCGGCGAAGTCGAGACGCGCTATTTCGCCCGGCTCGAAGGCTCCAAATCAAAGCTCAACACCTATCGTGACGGCTGGCGCATCCTGAAGACGATCGCAGTGCTCTACCGGATCGAGCGGCCGATGCTGTTCTTCGGCTGGATCGCCACGGTGCTCGCCGCGATCGCGGTGGGGCTGAGCATCCCGCTGCTGTGGACCTGGTTCGAGACCGGGCTGGTGCCGCGCTTCCCGACCGCGATCCTGGCGACCGGCCTGATGATCCTCGCCGCGCTGAACGGGTTCACCGGGCTGATCCTCGACACGGTGGTGCGCGGCCGGCGCGAGATGCGGCGGCTGGCCTATCTGGCGCAGCCGGGGCCGCTCAAGCCTTAACCAGCCCCAGTTCGATCAAGCTGTTCGCCGTCGCGAGGATCGCTTCCTCGTTGCTGCGCGGCCGCCAGTCGAGCAGCTTGCGCGCCTTTTCGTTGCTGGCGTTGGACTGGATGCCGAGCCGCGGGGCGGCTTCGCGTGCCATCGGGTTGAACAGCGCCATGATGCGGACCAGCCAGCTCGGGATGCGGCGGCGGGTGATCCTGGCGCCGGCCGGGCCGAGATTCTTGCGCAGCACATCGGCCATTTGCGGGATCGACATCGCCTTGCCGGCGACCGCGAGGAAGCGCTCGCCCGCAGCATCGGGATGCGTCATCGCCTCGATCTGCAGCGCGGCGACATCGCGGACATCGACCACGCCGAACCAGAGATCGGGCAGGCCGGGCATCTTGTCCTCGATCATCGACTGGACCAGCCAGATCGAGGTCGAGAGGTCATCATTGAGTGCCGGGCCGAAGATGCCGACCGGGTTGACCACGGCCAGCTCCATCCCGTCGCCCTCGTTGGCGATGAAGTCCCAGGCGGCGCGCTCGGCGAGCGTCTTGGACTTCATATAGGGCTGGACGGCAGGGCCATCGACATCGGTCCAGTCGGCCTCGGTATAGTCGGCGGTGCGCTGGCCATGGCCATAGCCGATCGCGGCGAAGCTCGAGGTGACGACGACGCGCTTCACGCCGGCGGCATGTGCGGCGCGGAGCACCCGGAGCGTGCCTTCGCGGGCGGGGCGGATCAGCTCCTGCTCGTCCTCGGGCTGGTTGGGCGGGAAGGGGGAGGCGACGTGCTGGACATAGGTGCAGCCGGCGACCGCCTCGGCCCAGCCTTCGTCCTTTTCCAGGTCGGCGGCGGCGAAGCTGAGGTTGCTCGTGTCGGCGCCGGCCTTCTCCAGCGTGGCGCGGACCTGCGCCTCACGCGACAGGCTGCGCACGGTGGTGCGGACGCGGTGGCCCTGTGCCAGCAGCTGGAGGATGACATGGCTGCCCACGAAACCGGAGCCGCCCGTGACCAGGACATTATGCGTCGTCATTGCGTCACCATGGGCGAGCGCCCGCGTCGCTGCAAGGTGAGGAAGGTCTCCACAGCGAGCTGCGCGGCGAGGAAGGCGAGCAGCGGCCAGATCACATAGGCATAGCGCGGGATCGGCATCACCAGCGCATAGGGCAGGCCGGCGAGCGCGAGGTAGAGCGCGAACAGCCCGTAGAAGCGCCGCCGCTGGAACAGCCCGACGGCGAGGCCGAGCAGGCCGAAGGCGGCAACCAGCCGGATCATCTCGATCCTGAGGGTGGGGAAGGCACCCCAATTGGTCAGCCCGCCCTGCCAGCGATCGGGGAGATAGAATTGCCGGTAATGACGCAGCGCCAGCCGGGCGAAGTCGAGCGGGTGCGCGGCGATCCACGCCCAGGTCTCGCGGCCAAGCTGCCTTGAATAAGCGACCTCGCCGCCGGCAGCGCGCAGCCGGGCGAGCACTTCCGGGTTCTGATAGGGGTGGATGGCGCGGGCGCGGGCCAGCGTCTCGGCACGCGGATCGGCGGGATCGAGCGCGCCGGGATAGTTGGCCATCGCGATCTCGAGCCCGAAATTGTCGCGCAGCAGTACCGGGCTGCCCATCACCTCGGCGTTGCGCAGCATCCAGGGCGCGAGGAGCAGCGCCAGCGCCGCGGCAGCGATACCGGCAAAGGCGAGCGCCTGACGCAGCGGCAGGCGCCGCAGCGCGAGCCAGGCCCAGCAGGCATCGACCGCGAGCCCGGTGGTTGGGCTGATGAAGAAGGTGAAGGCCGAGAGCGCGGCGCCGAGCAGCAGCGGCTGGAGGTGGATCGTCTCGCGCTTGTCGAGCGTGACGATCAGCCAGAGATTGGCGAGCGCTAGCAAGGCGGCGAGGCCGCCTTCCCAGACGCGGAAGTCCGCGGCTTCCTGGACGATATGGCCCGGCAGCAGGCAGAGCAGGACAAGGCCTCCGATCAGCGCCTGCGGCCGCCAGCCGGCCTTGGCGAACAGCGCGCGGGCAAGCAGCCAGGTCAGCGCGAGCAGGGCGAGCGTCCACAGGCTGAGCAGCAGCGCGGCCATGCTCGAATTGCCGAAGACATTCTGCACGGCGCCGACCAGCACCACCATGCCCGGCATCAGATGCGCGGTGGGGCCGCTGCCTGGGGCGAAGGCGTCGGCGATCGTTCCGGTGCGGGCCAGCGTCTCCGCCGCCGCGCTTGCTTCGCCGAGATGGAGCGGGGAGAGTAGCGCGCGCACCAGCACCAGCCAGAGCAGCCGCAGCGCGAGCCCGGCGAGGATCAGCCACAAGGCTGCCCTGCGCGTCGCGCTCAGCGCGTCTCTTCTCCGCTCCCCGGTGATATGGCGTCTCCCCCAGATCCGCCTGTTACAGCGTAACCATAACCAAGGCTTGAACTCCGCACGTCAAGCGCCGATGTTGTTCGAGCCAACACACATAACGAGAAAATCATCCATGCATCCGCTTTCTGGTCAGATGACCATTGATCCCGTCACCGGCGGCCTCGTTCCCATCGTTATTGAGCAGTCGAGCCGCGGCGAGCGCAGCTTCGACATCTATTCGCGCCTGCTGCGCGAGCGAATCGTGTTCGTGACCGGCCCGGTCGAGGATCACATGGCTTCGCTGATCACTGCCCAGCTTCTCTTCCTCGAGTCCGAGAACCCGAAGAAGGACATCTGGATGTACATCAACTCGCCGGGTGGCGTGGTGACCGCCGGCATGGCGATCCACGACACCATGCAGTATATCCGCCCCAAGGTGGGCACGGTCTGCATCGGCCAGGCCGCCTCGATGGGCTCGTTCCTGCTCGCCTCGGGTGAGCCGGGCCTGCGCGTGGCGCTCACCAATGCCCGCATCATGCTCCACCAGCCCTCGGGCGGCGCGCAGGGCATGGCTTCGGACATCGAGATCCAGGCGAAGGAAATCCTGCGCATCCGTGCTCGGATGAATGCGCTCTATTCGAAATATACCGGCCAGCCGCTCGAGCGGATCGAGCAGGTCATGGACCGCGACAGCTTCTTCGAAGCGGACGAGGCCAAGGCATTCGGCGTGGTCGACGAGGTTTACGAGAAGCGTCCGACCCCGGCTGACGGCGAGGCAACGCCAGCCTGATTGTCAGTAGGTACTTAAGGAGTCTGGCGTAAAGCCAGATTCCGGTTTGCCCGAGTATCGCCCGCGTGTAGGATGGCGGGTGGCGTAATGTGCGCGCGGCGCACCAAGGATGGATTGAATGACCAAGCTCAGCGGCGGTGACTCGAAGAGCACGCTCTATTGTTCGTTCTGCGGCAAGTCGCAGCACGAAGTGCGCAAGCTCATCGCGGGCCCGACCGTGTTCATCTGCGACGAGTGCGTGGAGCTCTGCAACGACATCATTCGTGAAGAGACCAAGTCCGCGCTCGTTTCGAAGAAGGACGGCGGGGTCCCGACGCCGCAGGAAATCTGCGACGTCCTCGACGATTATGTGATCGGCCAGAAGCGCGCCAAGCGCGTGCTCTCGGTGGCGGTGCACAATCACTACAAGCGGCTCAACCACGGCGCCAAGGGTGCCGATGTCGAGCTGTCGAAGTCGAACATCCTGCTCGTTGGCCCGACCGGCTGCGGCAAGACGCTGCTCGCGCAGACGCTGGCGCGCATCCTCGACGTGCCGTTCACGATGGCCGATGCCACCACGCTCACCGAAGCCGGCTATGTCGGCGAGGACGTGGAGAACATCATCCTCAAGCTGCTCCAGGCTTCCGACTATAATGTCGAGCGGGCACAGCGCGGCATCGTCTATATCGACGAGATCGACAAGATCAGCCGCAAGGCCGAGAACCCGTCGATCACCCGCGACGTGTCGGGCGAAGGCGTGCAGCAGGCGCTGCTCAAGCTGATGGAAGGGACCACCGCGTCCGTTCCCCCGCAGGGCGGCCGCAAGCATCCGCAGCAGGAATTCCTGCAGGTGGACACGACCAACATCCTGTTCATCTGCGGCGGTGCGTTCTCGGGCCTCGAGAAGATCATCGGCGACCGCCTGCAGGGCAAGTCGATCGGTTTCGGCGCGCATGTCGCCGCGCCGGACGAACGCCGCACGGGCGAGACGCTGAAGCAGGTCGAGCCGGAGGATCTCCTCAAGTTCGGCCTGATCCCCGAGTTCGTCGGCCGCCTGCCGGTGATCGCGACGCTCGAGGACCTCGACGTCGATGCGCTGATGAAGATCCTCACCGAGCCGAAGAACGCGCTGGTGAAACAGTATCAGAAGCTGTTCGACATGGAGCAGGTCAAGCTCGGCTTCAACGACGACGCGCTGGTCGCGATCTCGAAGAAGGCGATCGAGCGCAAGACCGGCGCGCGTGGCCTCCGCTCGATCCTCGAGGGCATCCTGCTCGACACGATGTTCGACCTGCCGTCGATGGACGGCGTGGACGAAGTCGTGGTCGACAAGGACGTGGTCGCGGGGTCGAAGGACCCGGTGCGCGTCTATGCCAAGAAGGAAAAGGCGGGCTGAGGCTCGGCTTTACCGATAGATTTTGGAAGGCCCTTCCCGGAAGCGGGGAGGGCCTTCTGCTTTTCGACCTATCGTCATCCCGGCGAAAGCCGGGATCTCGTGCGGCTCCTTCCCGCGCCATCGCCTGAGATCCCGGCTTTCGCCGGGATGACGATCGAGGCGCGCTCTGGCAGGATGCCCTCATGGGGCGGGGAGAGAACAGCACGGACAAACTCGCTGCCCGGCAGGCGCGGCGCCGCAAGGTGCGGTTCCGGCACGCGTTCACCTGGCTGCTGGTCGGCGCGGTCGTCTATGCCGTCGCATTGGCGCTGGCGATCCTGCTCTATCCTGATCCCAAGGACGTGCTGGCGCCGGTCATCGGGCCGAGCCTCTATCTCACGCCATTGTTCGGACTGCCCTATCTCGTAGCCAGCGCGCGTCAGCGCGGCTGGTTCAGGCGGGTACTCTATTTCGGCGCGGTGCTTACCTTCGTCCATATTGTCGCCAACTATCTCGCCTGGCGCCACGCGTCGGTCAGCTTTGCGCTCGAGCCTGATCCCAAGGCCTATGTGCAGGATTTCGGCACGGGCGCGGTCGGCGGGTTCGCCGGCGGCACATTGGCGCTGATGCTGCTGATCCCGCTACGTCTCGCGCCGCTCAACGCGGGCAGCCGGGCGATCATCCTGCTGGGCATCGGTGCGCTCACGCTGCTCGGTGGGCTCGGCATGGCGCAGGGCCTGCTGCTCACCAATGCGCACGGCTATCAGATGAAATCCGCGGGCTTCGTCTTCTGGTTCGAGTGCGTGCATCTGCCGTGGCAGATATGCCTGGCCTTCTTCCTTGCCTGGCTCATGCGGCTGGGGCGGCGACCCGCGGGCTGAGCCGCATCAGGCCGAGATAGACGATCCCCGCGATCGCGAGCCCGACGAACCACGCCCAGGTGTAGATTGCCAGCCACATCGGGGCGACGCTGAACGCCCTGGGCGCGGCAGTGGCAAGAAAGCCGGGGAGGTTGGGCAGCACGCCCGCGGCAAAGGCGACAAGCGCCGCCGGGTTCCAGCCAGCGCGATAGCGATAGGCCCCGTCGGCGCGGTAGAGGTCGTCGACCTGCAATTGCGTGCGGCGGATCAGCCAGTAATCGGCGATCAAAATGCCCGCGATCGGTCCGAGCAGCGCCGAATAGCCGGCCAGCCAGACGAAGATATAGCCGCCACTCGAGGCGAGCAGCTTCCACGGCATCATCAGCACCGCGATCGTCGCGGTGATCATCCCGCCGGTGCGATAACTGATCCGCGACGGCCACAGCGATGAGAAGTCATAGGCCGAGGAGACCAGGTTGGCGGCGATGTTGCACGAGATGGTGTCGATGCTGATCACGACGAGGCCGAGCAGCACGAGCGGCCCGGTGAAGGTGCCGGAAAGCGCGACGGGGTCCCAGATCGCTTCGCCATAGATCACCACGGTGGCGCTGGTGGTGATGACGCTGGCGAGCGCGATCAGCCCCATCATCGGCGGCAGGCCGACCGACTGGCCGATCAGCTGGTCGCGCTGCGAACGCGCGAAGCGGGTGAAGTCGGGGATGTTGAGCGCGAGCGTTGCCCAATAGCCGATCATCGCTGTGAGCGCGGGCCAGAATACCGCCCAGAACTGCCCCTGCTTCGCGCCGCCGGGAACGAAGGCGGAGGGGGCATGGAAGATCGGGCCGAGACCGCCCGCGGCGTCGACTGCCCACCAGACCAGCGCGATGCAGACGAGGATCTTGACCGGCGCGGTCCAGGTCTCGAGCCGGCGGATGGTCAACAGGCCCTTGCGGACAAAGAAGAGCTGGATCGCCCAGAAGCCGAGGAAGGCGATGAGCTGGCCCGAGCCGATGCCGAGCATCGGGTGCGGCGTGCCGCGCAGATCCGTGCCGAGCGCCACGCCGAGCAGCGTCAGCAGAGCCTCGCCGCCGATCCATGTCTGGATGCCGTACCAGCCGCAGGCGACCAGCGCGCGGGCAAGAGCGGGGAGCCTGGCCCCGGTCGTGCCGAACGAGGCGCGGACCAGCACGGCATAGGGAATGCCGTGGCGCGCGCCGGCATGGCCGATCAGCAACATCGGTACGAGCACGATCAGGTTGCCGAGCAGCACTGTAAGCGCGGCCTGGCCGGCGGACATGCCTTGCTCGACGAGCCCGGCCGCGAGCATCCAGGCCGGTACTGCGACGATCATGCCGATCCACAGCGCGGCATAGTGATACCAGGCCCAGTTGCGCTGCTCTTGGCCGGTCGGCGCGAGGTCCGGATTCCACAGGCTGTCGTCGGTCACGCGCGCTTCCCCCAAGATGCTTCCCCAAGCCGCTGGAATGTCGCGCGATCTTCGCTGCGGTGCAAGATCGGCTTTTGTTGACGTGGGGCAAGATGAGGCGCACCTTCACTGTATTAGCCGGATAAAGGAGTCGTCCTATGTCTGATGCTGCCATCCTCGCGGACGAAGATCCCCGCGAGTTTCGTTCGCCGTTCGATCTTGCGCTTGATTCGGCCGCCGGCGCGGCATTCCTTTGGCTTGTTTTGGGCCATCTGCTTTTCGCCGCAGGCCTGTGCGTTCTCGTTCTCTCGAATGTCGCCAATGGGGCGATCTGGATTACGCCGCTATTGACCTTGCCCCTCGTCTGGGCAGGGCGCGGGCACCGGCTGGTGATGAAGGTCGCCGTGCTGCTCATCGGCTTTACCGTCGCGCATTGGGCGGCGGCAGAGCTTGCCGGGCAGGTCAATACGGTCACCCATCCGATGCTGCCGGGGCTTGTCGGCGGCGGGGTGGGAGCCGGGCTCTCACTGCTGCTGGTAATGATCACCGGGCTCGGCCGTCCGGGCACGCCGGTGGCGATCTTCGCGGTGTTCGGCACCGCGCTGCTCGCCGGGATCGGCGCGCTGGTCGTCTACCTCTACATGACGACGCTGGCGGGCAATGAGACCTTCCCTGGCAACTGGCTCCAGCTGCTCAAGATCTACACGCCCTGGCAGATCGGCTTTGCCTATGTGCTGGCCAAGCTGCTGCGGCCCGACGGCGGAATGCCGGAGGACTGAACAGAGGGCGCCCCGGGCTGGCCCCTAGATCAGCCCGGGGATGAAGCGCTTCACGCGCGCGGCATAGGCGTCATAGGCGGCGCCGAACTGCGCGCGCAGGAGCCTTTCCTCGCGGGTGACGCGCATCCAGGTGCCGATCCAGTAGAGCGGCACGCCGAGGATCAGCCCGCGCCAATGGCCGAGCGCCAGCGCCATCACCAGGATCCAGATGAACAGCGCGACGTAGATCGGGTTGCGGATCACCGCGAACGGTCCCCAGGTCACGAGCTGGTGGTCATCGAGCGTGCGCGCGACGATCGCCCAGTTGCGCCCCATCGCCCGCGACGAGGCCATGAACAGCGCGATCACCCCGGCGATCAGCACCAGCACCGCGATGACTTCGCCGATCGCCAGCGCGTCCGGCGATCCCAGGACCAGCTTGAGCGGGCCGAAGCCCACCACCAGAAAACCGAGCGCCTGGATGGCGACGCCCAGCATCGAGCCGGAATCGCGCGTGCTCGCCGCCTCTACTTCCGCGGTGCCGCGCCTGCCCTTGGCAACGAGCAGCACCGCGGCCCAGACGAACAGGCTGCCGAACAGCGCGATGACGGCATAGACGCTGGTGGGTTCGGGATGGACCAGTTCGATCATCATCACCTCCGATAGGCGTAGCGTTGATAGGCCTCGACGGCCGCCGAGTATTTCAGGATGCGCGAGTCCGGATCGACGACGACATGCGCGCCCGCCGGGACCTTGAGCGATCCGGTGCCGCCGCTCATCTCCACCATCTTCACCTTGCCGTCGACCGAGACCTCGACCGGCAGCGGGAAGGGCTTGTCATTCTCCACCTTCCAGCGGAGCGTCAGCGTGTCGCCCTGGCGATCCTCGACCAGATCGGGCAGCTTCGCCTGGTAGAGATAGACGTCGAAGAACCACTGCATGTCCTTGCCGGTCACCTGGTTCACGTACTTGATGAAGTCCGGCGTGGTGGCGAAGCGCGGCGTGAAATTGCCCGGCTTGGGGTCGAGGCGGCCATAGACGAGCAGCCGCGTCGCATCGAAGAACTTCTCGTCGCCGATCAGGTTGCGCAGCGTGTGGAGGATCCAGGCGCCCTTGACGTAGATGTCCTGGCCCGGCCCGCCATTGCCCTCTTCATAGACCTGCTCCTCGGTGCGGATCTGGCCCGAGACCACCGGCGCGCGGTTGAAGACGGTGAGGCGGAAATCCTCCATCATGATCGCATAGCGCGCCTCGCCCTCGCGCCAGCGGCCGTAGAGCGGCTGCATGTACTGGGCGAAGCCCTCGTGCAGCCAGTAATCGTCCCAGTTGCTCGCGGACATCTGGTTGCCGAACCATTCATGGCCGAGCTCGTGCTGGAAGATCTCGTCGAAGCCCGAGGGGTATTGCTTGTAGTTGTTGCCGTAGGCGTTGATCGTCTGGTGCTCCATGCCGAGATGCGGCGTCTCGGCGACGCCGACCTTCTCGTCGCTCCAGGGATAGGGTCCGATCACGCTCTCGTAGAAGTCGAGCGAAGGCGCGAACTCGTCGAACAGCTTCTTCGCCTTCTCGTCGCGGCCCGGCAGATACCAATATTCCATCGGGATCGTGTTGCCGTAGCGGCTCTTATAATCGGCCTGGAGCAGCTTGTAGGGCGCGATCTGGAGCGTCACCGAATAGGGGTTGGGGCTGCGCGTGTGCCAGTTCCAGATCGTGCGGCCATCGGGCAGGGTGTCGGTGCCGACCAGCTTGCCATTGCCGGCGACCTTCAGGTCCTTGGGCACGGTCACGTGCAGGTCGACGGTGTCGGGCTCGCCCTTGGGGAAGTCGAGGCAGGGCCAGAACAGGTCGCAGCCATAGCCTTCGGCGGTGCTGGCGATCCAGGGCAGGCGGTCCGGCCCCGGCGTCTTGGCCCAGACCATGCCGTCGTCCCACGGCGCGCGGACTGCGACATGCGGCGTGCCGCCATAGGTGATCTTCAGCATGACCTTGCCGCCGGCCTTTAACGGGCGGGGCAGGGTGATCATCAGCCGGCCTTCGGGATTGGCCCATTCCTTCGCCGTCAACGCCTTGCCGTCGACGCTGAGCGCGGAGACCGGCAGGTTCTTGTCGAGATCGATCTGAAGGATTTTTTGCGGGATCGCGCTGGTGACGGCCAGCGTCGCGGTGCCCTGGATGCGCTGCTTCTCGGGGAAGACTTCGATGGCGAGATCGACATGGTCGAGATGCAGCGCAGCGCGCTCGGGCGCGATCGGACCACCCGATTCCTGCGTGGTCGGAGTGATCGCCGGCTCGCCGGGCTTGATCGTCTGCGCGGCGGCGGGAAGGGCGGTGAGCGCCAGGGCCGAGGCGGCGAGGAGCAGATGGGTGCGGATGGGAGCCTCCTTCAGGCGATCAGGCGAATGCGGGGATCATAGGAAAACGGCGCGGATTTGAAAGTGGCGCGAGTCGCGGGGTTGGGACGGGCAGAACGGCGCCGGAAGTGCGCAAAAGCCCCTCATGCGGCGTGCTTTGACATCCGCAGCGGGCATAAAACCGCTTGCCCGTGCCGCAATGGGAAGCAACACTCCACAGCCTGATAGCGTTCGGCGATTGATGCCGGCTGCGCGGCCACCATATAATGGAGATGAGGAGCCCTGTGCGGGCTCAGGAGTATCCATGAAGCAGTCCTACCCCGTTCTTCCCCTTCGGGACATTGTCGTCTTCCCGCACATGATCGTGCCGCTGTTCGTCGGCCGCGACAAGTCGGTCGCCGCGCTCGAGGCCGCCATGGCCGACGACAAGGAGATTTTCCTCGTCGCCCAGCTCGATCCGGCCGAGGACGATCCCGGCCGCGAAGACCTGTACGATACCGGCGTCTCCGCCGAAGTTCTCCAGCTGCTCAAGCTGCCGGACGGCACCGTGCGCGTGCTCGTCGCCGGCAAGGAGCGCGGTTCGCTCGTCACGATGGAGGAGGGCGGCGCCTTCCTGACCGCCACGGTCGCGCCGATCGACGATGATGCGGTGGAAGGCACCGAGATCCAGGCGCTGATGCGCTCGGTCGTCGATCAGTTCGAGAATTACGCCAAGCTCAACCGCAAGCTGCCGGCCGAGACCGCGGTGCAGCTCGCCGAGCTGGAAGAGGCATCGCGCCTTGCCGACGCGGTGGCCGCCAACATCGCGGTGAAGGTGTCCGACAAGCAGTCGCTGCTGGTCGAGACCAATCCGATGAAGCGCCTCGAGATGGTGTTCGCCTTCATGGAGGGCGAGCTCGGCGTGCTGCAGGTCGAGAAGAAGATCCGCAGCCGCGTGAAGCGCCAGATGGAGAAGACGCAGCGCGAATATTACCTCAACGAGCAGTTGAAGGCGATCCAGCGTGAGCTCGGCAATGAGGGCGAAGAGGGCGACGGCGACGAGATCGCCGAGCTGACCCAGAAGATCGCCACGCTCAAGCTCTCGAAGGAAGCCCGCACCAAGGCGCAGGGCGAGCTCAAGAAGCTCAAGACCATGGCGCCGATGAGCGCCGAGGCCACGGTGGTGCGCAACTATCTCGACGTGCTGCTGGGGCTGCCCTGGGGCAAGAAGTCGAAGCTCAAGAAGGACCTGGTCGAGGCCGAGAAGATCCTCGATGCGGACCATTATGGGCTGGAGAAGGTCAAGGACCGGATCATCGAGTATCTCGCGGTCCAGGCGCGCACCAACAAGTTGAAGGGGCCGATCCTGTGCCTCGTCGGCCCGCCGGGCGTCGGCAAGACCTCGCTGGGCAAGAGCATCGCCAAGGCGACCGGGCGCGAATTTGTCCGCCAGTCGCTCGGTGGTGTGCGCGATGAGGCCGAGATCCGCGGCCACCGCCGCACCTATATCGGCTCGCTGCCGGGCAAGATCGTGTCGAACCTCAAGAAGACCGGGACCAGCAATCCGTTGTTCCTGCTCGACGAGATCGACAAGCTTGGCCAGGATTTCCGCGGCGACCCCGCCTCGGCGCTGCTCGAGGTGCTCGATCCCGAGCAGAACAACAAGTTCAACGATCACTATCTGGAGATCGACATCGATCTTTCGGATGTGATGTTCGTCACCACCGCGAACTCGCTGAACCTCCCGCAGCCGCTGCTCGACCGCATGGAGATCATCCGGCTCGAGGGGTACACCGAGGACGAGAAGGTCGAGATCGCCAAGGGCCATCTGCTCGACAAGCAGATCGAGGCGCACGGGTTGAAGGAAGGCGAGTTCATCCTCACCGACGGCGGCCTGCGCAAGCTGATCCAGGAATATACCCGCGAGGCGGGCGTGCGTACGCTCGAGCGCGAGATCGCCAAGCTCGCTCGCAAGGCGCTGCGCCGGATTCTGGAAGGCAAGACCGAAAGCGTGACGATCACGCCCGAGAACCTCCACGAGTTCGCCGGCGTGCAGAAATATCGCCACGAGCTCGGCGAGGAAGAGAACCAGATCGGCGCGGTCACCGGCCTCGCCTGGACCGAGGTGGGCGGCGAGCTGCTGACCATCGAGAGCGTCACCGTGCCCGGCAAGGGCATGATCAAGACGACCGGCAAGCTCGGCGATGTGATGAAGGAATCGGTCGAGGCCGCGTTCAGCTTCGTCAAGGCGCGCAGCCCGTCCTATGGCATCAAGCCGAGCTTGCTCCAGCGCAAGGACATCCACGTCCATCTGCCCGAAGGTGCAGTGCCCAAGGACGGGCCGTCGGCGGGCATCGGCTTGGTCACGGCGATCGTTTCGACGCTCACCGGGGTCGCCGTCCGCAAGGACATCGCGATGACCGGCGAAGTGACGCTGCGGGGCCGCGTGCTGCCGATCGGCGGCCTCAAGGAGAAGCTGCTCGCGGCGCTTCGGGGCGGCATCAAGACGGTGCTGATCCCGGAGGACAATCGCAAGGACCTCGCCGAGATTCCGCAGAACATCCGCGACGGGCTCGATATCATCCCGGTCAAGCATGTCGACGAAGTGCTGCGCCTCGCGCTCACCGAGCCGCTGACTGCGATCGACTGGAGCGAGTCCGACGAGCTGGCGGCCCAGCCGCCGGCGGGCACCACGGGCCTGGGGGACGCCGTCCATCATTGATGGGCGGCCGTCGCCAACCGTTCAGGCACCGTAACCTTTTCGTCATTTCGAGCGAAAAGCGGGGTGAAACGTTTTGACAGTGGCGGCGGCGTCGTGCTGACTTGATCGCTCGGCCTGTGGGCGCGACTCGCGTATTTGTGCGTATTTCATGAGGGGGAAAGTCACGAAATGAACAAGCAAGAGCTGATCGGACAGGTCGCCGAGACCTCCGGGCTGGGCAAAGGCGATGCGAGCAAGGCAGTTGAGGCTGTGTTCGATGCCATCCAGACCGCGCTCAAGAAGGGCGATGAGGTTCGACTGGTCGGCTTCGGCACGTTCTCGGTCAGCAAGCGCAAGGCCTCGACGGGGCGCAACCCGCGCACGCGTGAGCCGATGACGATCAAGGCGTCGAACCAGCCCAAGTTCAAGGCCGGCAAGGGCCTGAAGGACGCGGTCAACTAAGCCGCTTCAAACCGGGTTTTGGGGCTGGACAGCAGGGGCTGTGCCGCCTAAAGGCCCGCTTCCCATTTCGGCCTAACGGCCAATGGGCGCGTAGCTCAGTGGTAGAGCACACCCTTCACACGGGTGGGGTCGTAGGTTCAATCCCTACCGCGCCCACCATTTCAAAAGCCCGTCGGTCCTGAGGCCGGCGGGCTTTTTGTCATGTCTCGATCGAACGCGGACGGCGTCTGCATCCTCTCTGCACCCTGGCGAACCATGGCTGCCGAAACGGAAAGAGGGAGCATGTCCGTGCACAGCGGGTTCGCCTTGCTTATCGCTCTGGCGGGGTTGCTGTCGGGTTGCCTCGACCGCTCCGACGGTTGCCGAAATGATCCGCTCTCGGCGGTCGATGCGCCGGACGGCCGGCTGAGCGCAGTGCTGTTCCAGCGCGAATGCGGCGCGACCACGGGGTTCTCCACGCAGATATCCATCCTGCGTCCCGGAGAATTGCCTGCCGCCGGAGGAAATGTTTTCATCTCGGACGACGGTCACGGTGCCGCAATGCCGGCCGATTGGCATGGTCCGTGGGTTGACGTGCACTGGCTTGGCCCGGACCGGCTTCTCGTTCGCTACGCTGCTCGGTCGCGGATATTCCTCCGGAACGAAAATGTGTCCGGCGTGCGGATCACCTACCAGCCCGCGAATGATTTGTAGCCTCCCGCGCAAGGATATTGCGCGTCCCCGAGCAGCGTGACACACTTTCCCCAGACGCGCCTAACGTCGCAATTTCGGGGGACCGCCACGTGAAGAAATATCTGCTGCTCGCCTCGGCCATGGCCGTGCTTGCCGTGCCCGCGATCGGCCTCAGCCAGCAATCGGGCGCGCCCGTTGCCGTGGCCGATGCCGGCGCCACCCGCTACGGCGCCTGGGGCTTTGACCTCACCGGCATGGACAAGAGCGTGAAACCCGGCGACGACTGGTTCCGCTTCGTCAACGGCAAGTGGGTCGATCGCACCACGATCCCCGCCGACCGTTCGTCCTACGGCGCCTTCGCAGTGCTGCGTGACCTTTCCGAAGTCCGCACGCGCAACCTGCTCTCGGGCTATAGCGTCACCGACACCGCGCATCCGGACCGGATGAAGGCGGCGATCCTGTACAATGGCTTCATGGACGAGGCGCTGGCCGAAAAGCTCGACGCCCAGCCGCTCACGGATCGCCTCGCGCCGGTCAAGGCTGCGGCGAGCAAGGACGATCTCGCCCGGCTGATGGGTGCCTCGGTCGGCGGCTTTGGCGGCAGCTTCTTCGGTGTCGGCGTCAACGACGATGCCAAGAGCCCCGACGTCTATGCGCTGTACCTGCGCCAGTCGGGCCTCGGTCTCGGCGACCGCGACCTCTATCTCGACGCCAAGTTCGCGCCGCAGGTGGCGCGCTATCAGCAATATGTCGCGCAGCTGCTCGGCATGGCCGGCTGGGCCGATGCCGATGCGATGGCCGCCAAGGTGGTCGCAATGGAGACCCAGATCGCCAAGGCGCACTGGACCCGCGCGCAGAGCCGCGACCGCGACAAGACCTATAACCCGACCAGCGTCGCCGAGCTCAAGGCCAGCGCGCCGGGCTTTGGCTGGGATAGCTTCTGGGCGGCGGCGGGCCTCACCAAGGCCGACCGGGTGATCGTGTCGCAGAACACCGCGATCCCGGCGATCGCCAAGGTCTTCGCCGACACCGATCTCGAGACGCTCAAGGCCTGGCAGGCCTTCCGCACTACCGATGACATTTCGCCGATGCTCTCGAAGCGCTTCGTCGATGCGCAGTTTGAGTTTCGCTCCAAGTTCCTCAACGGCCAGCCGCAGCAGCGCGATCGCTGGAAGCGCGGCGTGGCGTTCGTCGAGCGCGGCATCGGCGAGGGCGTGGGCCGCGATTATGTCGCGCTCTATTTCCCGCCGGCCTCCAAGGCGAAGATGGACACGCTGGTCGGCAACCTGCGCGTTGCGCTCGCCGGGCGGATCAACAACCTCGCCTGGATGAGCCCGGCGACCAAGGCGCAGGCGCAGGAGAAGCTCAAGGGCTTCACCGTCAAGATCGGCTATCCCGACAAGTGGCGCGACTATTCGGCGCTCGAAGTGAAGCCGGGCGACTTGGTCGGCAATGCCGAGCGCGCCGGCCGCTTCGAATGGGATTTCCGCCGCAACCGCCTCGGTGGGCAGGTCGACAAGACCGAATGGGGCATGACCCCGCAGACCGTGAACGCCTATTACAACTCGGTGAAGAACGAGATCGTCTTCCCGGCCGCGATCCTGCAGCCGCCCTTCTTCGATCCGCAGGCCGATGATGCCGTCAACTATGGCGGCATCGGCGGTGTGATCGGCCATGAGATCAGCCACGGCTTCGACGATCAGGGCCGCAAGTCCGACGGCAATGGCGTGCTGCGCGACTGGTGGACCGCCGAAGACGCCGCCAAGTTCGAAGCCCAGGCCTCGATCCTCGGCGCGCAGTACGAGGCCTACAGCTTCGAGGGACTGCCCGGCGTCCACATTAACGGCCGCGCCTCGATGGGCGAGAATATCGGCGACTTGGGCGGCGTGCTGATCTCGCTCGACGCCTATCACCAGTCGCTCGGCGGCAAGAAGGCCAGGGTGATCGACGGCTATACCGGCGACCAGCGCTTCTTCCTCGGCTGGGGCCAGGTGTGGCGCACACTGTTCCGCACCGAGGCGCTGCGCCAGCAGCTGGTCAGCGACCCGCACTCGCCGGGCCAGATCCGCGCGATCAACCCGCTGCGCAATGTCGATGCCTGGTATGCCGCCTGGAAGATCGACGCGAGCCAGAAGCAATATGTCGCACCGGACAAGCGCGTGCGCATCTGGTGAGGTGATCGCCTTTCGTTGAATGAGCCCGCTGGTTTCATGACCAGCGGGCTGCTCAACCAAAGGTTACACCGTGGGGCTGCTTTGGTCAGTGATCTGCTTGATGGGCTCGTGAGTTAATGCGGGCGGATTGCAGAGGCGGAATTCCTGCTCCGCTTCAATTTTTCGTTCGATTTGAACGGTCTCCATCATTGAATCGATTGTCTTCTTCGCTCCCGGCGCATCCGCGAGGAAGCTGGTAATCTGCGGAAGGGTGCCAATGGCGCCAGCGAGAATCCAAAAAGGACGCAGGCCTGCTCGTTTTTGATCGAGCTGCGCTTCAACGGCATCCAGCTTTTTATGAAGGGAGACTTTAGCAGAATCTGACAGATTCGAGCGGTTCACAGAAGATCTAAGCTCTTCGATTTGTGATCGGATCGTCTCTTTTGTTGTATAGGAAAGAGTCACGGACTCGGTTCGCAGTGACCCGCGGAGTGCGATTTTTATGCTGGTAAGAATCCGAGCAAGCTGTGCATCGAACTCCGCAAGCGTCTCCGTGGTTTGTTGCGCAGTTGCTGCTGTCGGTAGTCCGGGGATTCCGAGCTCATCTGCGATTGCTGTTAGCTCCCAAACATACTGCCTCTGCCATGATTTTGTAGTGTAGGGTCCTCTGGCAGCGTCATCGCCTTGAAGGACTTCTGTTAGTCTGGTTCGCGCTATCTGGGCGAGAAAGAGGAATGCCTCACGATTATCCTCTGGAATGTCGTTCCAGGATTCTTCGGGGATGAGCGATGCTGTGATCATAAAACATATTACTACAGGTCCATAATGCTCTGTCGAGATCTCGGGTGAGGATCTTTTGAGCCGTAATTTCTACTCCTGCACATCCCCTGCACGGCGATTCCTCCGAAAGCTGGTTGGCGCTTTCGGGCGCCGAAGCGCAGAGCCTGACCGTCAACAACGGAGGCAGGCATGGCGGCGCAGGTGATGAACGAACCCCGGACCAGCACCCGGCTGCGGATCGCGGCGTGGAGCGCGGCGGCGGGCTTGCTGATGCTGCCGGCGATCGCGATGCAGCTTACCCGTGAAGTCTCCTGGGGGCCGGTCGACTTCCTCGTCGCGGCGCTGCTGATCGGCGGGACCGGGCTGATGTTCGAGCTGGCGATTCGTGCGCGGACCAGCGGGGCCTATCGCGCCGGGGCGGCGGTGGCGCTGTTCACGGCGTTCCTCACCGTCTGGATCAACCTAGCCGTCGGCATGATCGGCGACGAGGGCAATCCGCTCAATTTGATCTTCGGCGGGGTGATCGCCGTCGCGATCCTCGGCGGGTTCGTTGCGCGCTTCCAACCAATCGGCATGGCCTGGACGATGGCGGCGACCGCATTGGTGCAGGCCGCCACCGTCATCCCCGCGCTTACCACCGAGCCGCGCACCGCCGCGCTGATCGGCGCGTTCACGCTTCCTTGGCTGCTCGCGGCCGCGCTGTTTCGCGCCGCTGCGCGCCGGGGCTAGCGCGCCTTGCCCGCCTTTTCGTCGGCCAGCCGCTTCGCCAGCGCGGTGGCCGACTTGTCGGCATAGGCGCGGCAGGCGCCGGGATCGATATAGGGGTTGGGCCGCACGCCCTTGGCAAAGCGCGCATATTTCTCGATGCCGCCCGAATTGTCGGGATGCGCGCTGAACATGATGTCGCAGGGCATGACGCGGACGCGGGCCTGGGTCGCGCGGAAGCTTGCGACGACTTCGGGATGCTTGGTGAAGCGATAGCCGTCGGCGGCGACCGGGTTGAGGCTCGAGGCGAAGACCATCGTCCTGCACGCGCGGCCCTCGCAGCTCCGCCAGGTCCAGCTCATGCTGCCCGGCGTGTGCCCCGGCGTGGCGCGGGCGGTGACGGTGACGCTGCCCAGTCGGATCGCCTCGCCATCCTTCACCGCCCGCACCCGGGAGACGGCGGGGAAGGGGACCAGCCAAGCGGCCTGGGGATCGTCCGGGGTGCTCATCCCCTGCTTCAAGGCGGTCACCGCCCAGGCCCCGGCCAGCACGGTGGCGCCGCTGTCGCGCACCAGCGCGGCGAGGCCGCCGGCATGGTCGAAATGCGGCTCGGTGCTGAGGATCAGCTTCACATCCTGGATGCGGTAGCCAAGCTTGCTCAGGTTCGCCTCGACCGAGCGAACCGATTGCGGCACCGCGCCGTCGATCAGGATCAGCCCCTTGCCGGTGTCGATCAGGGCGACATTCATCCCCTCGAAGCCGACCAGCGAGGTGTTGCCATAGACGCGGACCGGCGCCTGCGGGCCGATCCACTTGGCCGCGGCCTCGGGCGCGATCGGGCGGGTCAGCGGATCGTCCTGCTGGTGGGTGGTGGCGGTGGTTAGGAGGGCGAGGGCGGCGAGGTGGATCGGCTTCATGCGCGGGTTCCTGAATTGCTGTGCCCGCGAGATGGCCTGCGCAGCCCCCGGCGCACAAACCACCATTTCTCGGAAGAGCCATTAGCTGGGTTGATGGCTCGCCTGGCGATGCCTAAGCGCAACCCGGGTCTGGGATAGGAGTAAGGCGTGCTCTGGGCAGTAGCGACGGTGGCGGCGGCGGGGTTTCAGGTGGGTCGCAACGCGCTCCAGCGGGGCATGATGTCGAACACCGGCCCCTGGGGCGCGACGCTCGTGCGCTTCCTGTTCGGCCTGCCATTCTCGCTCGTCTTCACCGGCGTGGCGTTCGCGCTCAGCCCACATCTCGATCCGCAGTTCGGCTGGGACTTCTGGTGGCCGGCGCTGACCGGCGCGCTGGCGCAGGTCATCGCCACCGCCGCGCTGTTGCTCGCCATGCACCATGCGGGCTTTGCAGTGGGCACCGCGCTCCAGCAAAGCTCGGTGCCGCTGGCGGCCACGGTGGGGCTGGTCGTGTTCGGGGACAATCTCTCCGCACTCGGCTGGGCGGGCGTGGCGGTGACCACCTTCGGGCTCGCCGTGCTGGTCTGGCCCAAGAAGATCGAGGGCGCGCATCACCCCGTGCTCGGCGTGACCTATGGCGTGCTCTCCGGGCTGTTGTTCGGCTTCGCGCTCAACGCCTTCCGCCATGCCGGGCTGCGGCTCGAGCCGCACCATCCCTGGTTCTCGGCGGTGGCGTGCGTCGCGATCGTCCAGGCGGTGCAAGCAGGCGGGCTGGGGCTTTATCTTCTGGTGCGCGACCGGGCGGCGCTGGTTGCAGTGGTCCGGGGCTGGCGCCAGTCGCTGGGCGCCGGGCTGTTCGGTGCGCTCGCCTCGTCGGGCTGGTTCCTCGCTCTCAACCTGGCGCCGGCCGCGGCGGTACGCGCGCTGGGGGTGATCGAGATGCCGATCGCGGCGGCGGCGGGGCACCGGCTGTTCCGCGAGAAGCTCAGCCTGCGCCAGGTGCTCGGCGTGGTGCTGATCGCCGGGGGCGTGGCGATGACCGCAATGTACTAATACTGGCGCTGCGACCGGCGTGCTGCCAGTCTGGCGGCATGACCACGCTCCGCCGCCTGCTCGCCGCCGCCTTGCTGCTCGTTCCGGGCGTCGCCGTCGCGCAAAAGGCGCCGGTGCTGCTCGTGCCCGACCGCGTGTTCACCGCGACCGACCGGGTGATGCACCCCGGCTGGAAGGTGCTGGTCGCCGACGGCAAGATCGTCGCCGCCGGGCCGGACGTCACTGCGCCCACCGGCGCCGAGACGCTCGCGCTGCCCGGCACCACGCTGATGCCCGGGCTGATCGACCTCCACGTCCATCTGTTCCTCCACCCTTATAACGAGACCAGCTGGAACGATCAGGTGATGAAGGAGCCGCTGGCGCTCCGTACCGCCCGCGCCGTCGCGCACGCGCGCGCGACGTTGATGGCCGGGTTCATTACCGTGCGCGATCTCGGCACCGAAGGGGCAGGGGATGCCGATGCCGGGCTCAAACTGGCGATCCAGCAAGGCATTGTGCCGGGACCGCGCCTGCTGATCGCCAGCCGAGCGCTCGTCGCTACCGGAGCC
Organism: Sphingomonas sp. R-74633; assembly: GCF_013416555.1. Classification (GTDB taxonomy): domain Bacteria; phylum Pseudomonadota; class Alphaproteobacteria; order Sphingomonadales; family Sphingomonadaceae; genus Sphingomonas. Next base: position 348,458 of record NZ_JACCFG010000001.1, read on the forward strand.
TATGGCCCCAAGGGCTATGCCTATGATGTGCCACAGGGCGCCGAGGAAGTGAGCGGGGAGGGGATCGTTGCCGCGGTCCGCGGCCAGATCGCGCATGGCGCCGACTGGGTGAAATTCTACGCCGATTACCGCTGGGGTCCGGGCGAGCCCAGCCGCGCAACCTTCAGCCTCGACGAGCTCAAGGCCGGCGTCGCCGCCGCGCATGATGCCGGGCGCAAGGTCGCGGTCCATGCCAGCACGCCCGAGGGGATGCGCCGCGCGATCCTGGCGGGCGCCGACACGGTCGAGCACGGCAATGATGCGACCGCCGAGACCTTCGCGCTGATGAAGGCGCACGGCGCCGCCTTCTGCCCGACGCTCGCCGCCACCGATGCGATCACCCGCTATGGCGGCTGGAACGGCATGGCGCCCGAGCCCGAGGCGATCCGGGCCAAGCGCGCGAGTTATGCCGCCGCGCTCAAGTCCGACGTGACGATGTGCGTGGGTGGCGACACCGGCGTGTTCGCCCACGGCGCCAATGCCCGCGAGATCGAATTGATGGCCGGCTGGGGGATGGCGCCGGCCGACGCCTTGTGGACCGCCACGGCGGGCAACGCCGCGATCCTGGGCATGCAGGACCGCATCGGCAGCATCGCGCCGGGCCGAATCGCCGACCTGGTCGCGGTCGCCGGCGATCCGCTCAAAGATTTGTTCGCGCTCGGAAATGTCCGGTTCGTGATGCAATCGGGCAACATCGTCACCACGCCCTGAACCATTTCGGGCGCGTACGGAGGCGCTGTCACAATCGAGTCACGAGAGTGTCTCGGAAACGTCTTCGATTCCGCGCCATCGCGTAACAACCCCCGCCTAGCGCCACTTTTGCGGCCGACGGGGGATAAGCCGAGTCGATCCCGCACACTGTTTCAGAATTCGTGCAACCCGGCGTCCGCCGGAACGGAGATCCTATGGCCAGCTTCAAACGCGTCAGCCTCATCATGATGACCGCAACTGCTTGCGCCGCCCTGGCGGCGTGCGATGGCGCGAACGACATTGCCTCGCCGGGCACCGGCGGCAACGTCATTATCAACAACCCGCCGGCCCCGACCCCGTCGCCCACGCCGACGCCGACGACCGCGCTGGTCACGCCGGCCACGGGCTGCCCGACGATCGCCGATCCCAAGGGCCTGACCGACGCCGGCACGATCACCGGCCCGACCGGCCAGTGGCGCGTCTGCACGCTGCCGTCGATGATCGCCAAGAGCATCACGCTGCCGAAGATCGCCGGCCTCGTCTACCAGATGAGCGGCCGCGTCGACGTCGGTTGCGATGGCGGCATCGTCGCTCCGACGACCGCTGCGCCGCGTGCCAGCACCACCGCGACCTGCACCACCGCCAACGGCATCACGCTGCCCGGCGGCAACCTGACCGCCGACACGAACGTCACCCTGACGATCGAGCCGGGCGTGATCGTGTTCGGCGGCACCGGTACGTCGTGGCTCGCAGTCAATCGCGGCAACAAGCTGAACGCCGTTGGCACCGCCACCGCGCCCATCATCTTCACCAGCCGTGACAACATCCTCGGCCTCAACAACGACCAGACCATCGGTCAGTGGGGCGGCGTCGTGCTGATGGGCCGCGCCAAGATCACCGATTGCACCACCGGTTCGACCGGCGCGGGCACCTGCGAGCGTCAGACCGAAGGCTCGGCCGATCCGGCCGTGTTCGGCGGCACCGACGACACCTACAACGCCGGTAGCGTGAAGTACGTCCAGATCCGCTACTCGGGCTATGTGCTCGGCGCGGACAAGGAGCTTCAGTCGCTCACCACCGAAGGCACCGGTTCGGGCACCACGCTCGACTTCTTCCAGAGCCACAACAGCTCGGACGACGGCGCGGAGTTCTTCGGCGGTACCGTCAACTTCAAGCACTACATCGCTTCGGGCGCCGATGACGACAGCCTCGACATCGACACCGGCCTCCAGGGCGCCTTCCAGTACCTGCTGCTGCTGCAGCGTCCGGGTCAGGGCGACGCGCTGATGGAGATCGACAGCGACGGCTTCGAGACCGACGCGCCGCGCCAGAAGACCGACATCGTCAACTTCACGGCGATCCAGCCGAGCGTCAGCAGCAACAACGAAGGCTCGGGCGACAAGGGTTCGACCCTGGTCCGCGGCAATTCGGACATCCGCTGGGGCAACGGCATCATCGTGTCGCCGAACAACGAGTGCCTGCGCATGAACGGCTCGGGTGCGACCCCGGCCACGCTGCTCGCCCGCGCAGTGGTGATGCAGTGCAACGCCACCAAGTACCTCGCGACCGGCAGCTTCAGCGTTGCCAACGTCTCGGCGAGCTTCGGTGCGGGCGCGAACGCCAACAGCGACACGTTCGTCCCGTCGCTGACCAGCCTGTTCATCAATGGCGCGACCGAAGCGGCCGTCGCCGGCTTCGACGTCAAGACCTGGAACCCCTTCTTCGACACCACGACCTACATCGGTGCCGTGAAGGACGCGAACGACAACTGGTACAAGGGCTGGACCTGCAACTCGGGCTACGCCGCGTTCGATACGACGACCGCTGCGGGCCGCAACTGCCTGTCGCTGCCGACCAACTAAGGCCAGCTGACGGATTGGGGGCGGAGCGCGGCCATGCGGCGGCGCTCCGCCCCTCTCAGGATTTGAATTTGGGGGTTTCACATGACGAAGCCGATGGGGCTCGCCCGCCTGTTGCTACTTACCTCCGCGCTCGTCGCGCCGTCGCTCGCCTGGGCGCAGACGACTTCGCCGGATCCGGCCGGCGCGCAGCCTGGCACCGGCACCACTGCTGAAACCCAGGATCAGGCCGCCGATCCCGCCGTGCAGGAAGAGCCCGCTCCGGACGTCTCCGTCCCGGGCGAGATCGTCGTCACCGGCCGCCGCACCAATGTCGTCCGCGACATGCCGCAGGTCGTCTCGGTGCTGTCGAGCGCCGACATCGCGCGCACCGGCGAAGGCGACATCGCAGGCGCGCTCAGCCGCGTCACCGGCCTCAGCGTGGTCGGCAACGGCTATGTCTATGTCCGCGGCCTCGGCGATCGCTATTCGCTGGCGCTGCTCAACGGCTCGCCGCTGCCCAGCCCCGAACCGCTCAAGCGCGTCGTTCCGCTTGATATCTTCCCGACCAACGTCGTCTCGTCGTCGCTCGTCCAGAAGAGCTATTCGGCCAATTATCCGGGCGAGTTCGGCGGCGGCGTGATCAACCTCACGACCAATTCTCTGCCCAAGGAAAGCTTCCTGACGCTGAGCGGCGGCATGGGCGCCAATCTCGTGACGACCGGCCATATCGGCTATGTCTATTCGGGCGGCGGCTATGACTGGAGCGGCTATGACGACGGCACGCGCGATCTGCCGCCGGCACTCGGCGCCTTCTTCTCCAGCGGCAACCGGCTGAGCTCGGGCACCGTCAACAGCCAGGCGATCGCCGGGCAGCTGGTCAACGCCAACAATTCGCTGGTCCAGAAGAACAGCAGCATCGGCCCGAACTGGTCGGCCAATTTCTCGGGCGGCACCACCTATGATGCGGGTGACGTGCGGCTCGGCCTGATCGCCACCGCCGGCATCAGCAGCAAGTGGACGACCCGCGACTCCACCCAGCAGACCTCGCTCACCAGCGATCTGTCGAGCCTCGAGAGCAATTTCGAGCGCGTCTCGACCGACAATCGCGTCGTGGTGAACGGCCTGCTCGGCGTCGGCGTCGAGTTCGGCGACAACAAGATCCGCTGGACCAACCTCTATGTCCACGACACGCTGAAGCGCGCGCGTCTGAGCCTTGGCCAGCGCCACGGCACCGACACCGACATCATGCAGCAGGACACCGCCTGGTATGAGCGCCAGCTGGTCGACACGCAGGTTGTCGGCGAGTTCAAGCTCAGCCCCGAGTTCAGCCTCGACGTGCGCGGCAGCTATGCCAACACCAAGCGCGAGGCGCCGGACGAATTCTCGTTCGAATATGTCCGCACCAACGCTGCTGCCGACCTTTACGGCGCGTACTTCGTCAACCGCCTCAACAACGGCAATGGCGGCGACGCCACGGTCAGCTACTCGTCGCTCAACGAGAATCTCTGGTCGGGCGGCGCGGATCTCACCTGGAAGCTCGATCCCAATCTGAGCCTTGCGGTGGGCTATGCCTATCTCAACACCCACCGCACCAGTTCGCGCCGTGACTTCCAGTTCAGCGCGTCCACCCCGCTGCCCGGCGGCGTGGCGATGCTGCGGCCGGATCTGCTGCTCGGCAGCGCGATCATCGACTATTACGACGTCAATCTGATCGAGACGAACGAAGGCAATCCGGCCTTTGCCGCCAGCCTCGACAACCATGCCGCCTATTTCCGCGAGAATTGGCAGATCACGTCGGAGCTCTCGCTGGATGCGGGCATCCGCTATGAGACCGCCAAGCTGGTCGTTTCGCCGATCCAGGTGTTCAACACCGTGGGCGCGAGCACCGCGGCGACCAATCTCGACAATGACTATTGGCTGCCCAGCGGCACGCTGACCTGGCAGTTCCAGCCGGGCATGCAGTTCCGCGTGAACGCCTCGAAGACGATCGCACGGCCGCAGTTCCGCGAGCTGGTCTACCAGTTCTACTTCGACCCCGACACCAACCGCCAGTATCGCGGCAACCCGTTCCTCCAGGACAGCCAGCTGCTGAACCTCGAGGCGCGCTACGAATGGTATATCGCGCCGGAGCAGCGCATCACGCTCGCCGGCTTCTACAAGCGCATCGACAATCCGATCGAGGCCTACATCTCGGGTGACGCCTTCGTCACCAGCTTCGCCAACGCGCCCAAGGCGGATCTCTACGGCGCCGAGTTCGAAGTGAACAAGAAGTGGCTGATGTTCGGGGAGCGCAGCCTGATCGCGATCGCCAACTACACCTTCACCAAGTCCAAACTGAAGGTGAATGCCGGCGACGGCGTCTCGGTGTTCGGCTCGTCGTCGAACCTCGCGACCGACTTCTTCAAGGATGGCGCGCCGCTCACCGGCCAGTCGGATCACCTGGTGAACTTCCAGGTCGGTCTGGAGGACAAGGCCTCGCTCTCGCAGCAGACCTTCATCCTCTCCTACGCCAGCAAGCGCGTCACCAGCCGCGGCCTGGCCAATTCGGGCCAGCCGGACGTGTTCGAATATCCGGGGTTCAACCTCGATTTCGTGGCGCGCCAGGGCGTGAAGCTTGCCGGTCAGCAGTTCGACCTCAAGTTCGAGGCCCGCAACCTCACGAACCGGAAGTACAAGGAAACCCAGTCGAACGGGAAGAACACGGTTATCTACAACCGCTATACCCCCGGCACGACGCTGAACGTCTCGGTCTCGACCACCTTCTGACCGAGGGCAGGGGCGCAAAGACAGGGAGCGGCCTGCACATGCGGCGCCGCTCCTTTTCTTTTGGGGCTAGTCTGTTCCGACCCTCGGCTCACCAGCCCCAGGGCTTCTCGCGATACCATTGCGTGACGACGTATTTGAGCCCGGCGCGCACCTTCATCGCGTGGTGGATGGTGCTGGGGTTGGGGGTGCCGTCGGGGCGCAGATTGTTCCAGGCGAGCACCTTGCCGGTCTCAGGCTGGACGATCTTGTCGATTGCCTTGAACCGCGTCGCCCCACCGGCCTCGACGTCGTTGAGGTAGAGCATCACCGTCCAGGTGCGCTGGCCCGCGACGCCGCAATATTTCTGATAGTCCGCGCCCTGCGGCTCGAAATAGTCGGTATGCGCCTTGAACTCCTGGCCCACCTCATAGCGCTGGCCCTGCATCGGCTCGCCGTGGCTGGGATCGAGCCCGGTGAAGGCGGTCATCCGCCGCTTCAATTCCATCACCACCGGGTCCTTCGCGCTGAAGTCGCAGGTCTCGCTGGTGCGGAAGGCATAATCGTCATTGGCGTCGGCGATGGTCGAGGGGCGCCGCTCGGCATCCACCTTGATCCGCAGCAGCTCGCACAGCTCGGGCTCCAGGAAGTTCTTGGCGATGAACATCTGGACCTTGGGGTGCGGCACGCGCTGTACGCCGGGCCACGCCATGATGTGATCGACGATGGGTTCGGACGAAAACCCCGAACCGAGATTGACGAGGGGAGAAGCGGCACTCTGCATCGCGGCTTTCTGCCAAAAGCCATCGCGCTGCGCCAGTATGACGCAAAACCGTCATAAAAACGCAAGCGCCGTGTCACATGACGTGCCTAGCGCGTGACGATCCGCAGAAGGGGATATGATGGACGTGGAAGCTGAAACGCTGGCGCCCGTGGCGGAAACGCCGCCGCCGCCGCTGCTTTCCGCCTCGCGCGCCGAATCGCCCGTCGATGCGCTGCTTGCCGAGGCCCGCCGCCGCCGCGCCTCGCACATCCATCTCGAGATCAGCCCCGCATCCACCGTAGTGCGGATGCGCATCGCCGGCCAACTCACCGAGCCGCGCCATTATCATGTCGACGCAGCGCTGGCCGCGGGCTTCCGCGACGCGCCCGGCGCGGCGCTGCTCGTGCGGGAAGACGGCGAGCGGATCGTGCTGCGCCTCGATGGCGGCGAGCGGCGCGAGCGCGCGCTCGAGGCGATCGGGATGCGCCGTGAACAGGTCGATGCGCTGCTGCCCGCGCTGCGCCGCGGCGGGCTGGTGCTCGTCGCCGGGCAGGCCGGTTCGGGCCGCAGCACGACCATCGCCACCTTGCTCCGCCATTTCGCCGGATCGCCCCGCCATATCGCGACGATCGGCACGCCATCGGTGGAAGGCGCCACCACTATCGACGGCGTCGCCGGTGCTGCCGCGATCCGTGCCGCGCTTGAGCAGGATCCGGACGTGATTGCGCTCGATACGCTCGAGGGTCGCGAGGCCGCCGCTGCCGTTGCAGAAGCTGCGGAGGGCGGCCATCTTGTCTTCGCCGGGATCGATGCGCCCGATGCCGTGTCCGCCATCCGCCGGATGCGTGACTGGCGGGTTGAGCCCTTCCGCCTCGCCTCCAATGTCGCCGCCGTGCTCGCCCAGCGTCTCGTGCGCCGGCTCTGTCCCGATTGCCGCCGCCCGGTGCAGGCGCAGGGGTCGGTCTCCGCGCTGCTCGGCTTCGATTCGGGGGCGATCGTGTTCGCGCCCGTCGGCTGCGAAAACTGCGAGGGCACCGGCTTTGCGGGAATGACCGGCGTGTTCGAGGCGATCATCGCCGATGGCGCGATCCGCCGCCTGATCAACGACGGCGGCGACGAGGCGATCCTGGCGAGCCATGCCTTCCTGCGTGCGCCCAACCTTGGTTCGGCCGCGCGCGCGCTGGTCCGCGAGGGCTGCACCACGCCCGAGGAGGCCGTAAGAATTTCACGCGGATAAGCGCCAAAATATCTCGGCAATTATCTTGCGCTCCGCGGCGACCCCCGCTAAGCGCGCCTTCTTCGTGGCGGTTGTAGCTCAGTTGGTTAGAGCATCGGTTTGTGGTACCGAGGGTCGCGGGTTCAAGTCCCGTCATCCGCCCCATTTCTTCCCTTCGTGACCGCGCGCGGCACACAGACGTGCGGCACTCTCCGCAGGATGTAGCGCTTGATCACCGACTGGGGCTTCCCCGATTTCGACGACCATGAGGGCGTCCACCTGTTCAGCGACCGCGAATCGGGGCTGAGCGCCATCATCGCAGTCCACTCCACCAAGCTCGGCCCGGCGGCCGGCGGCGTGCGCTTCTGGCATTATGCCGATCACCGCGCCGCGATCACCGACGCGCTGCGCCTGTCGCGCGGCATGAGCTACAAGAATGCGATGGCCAATCTGCCGCTCGGCGGCGGCAAGGGCGTGATCCTGGCGAGCGAGCCGGGCGCGACGGTCACCACTGCGCAGCTCGAAGCGTTCGGCCGCGCCGTCGCCTCGCTCGACGGCAAGTACGTCACCGCGGAAGACGTCGGCATGTCCGAAGAGCGGATGAAGGTCGTCGCGACCCAGACGAAGCACGTCTCGGGCCTGCCCGTCGCCGAAGGCGGGGCAGGGGGCGATCCCGGTCCGATCACCGCGCGCGGCGTCTATCTGGGCGTCAAGGCAGCGGCGAAGCGCGGCCTCGGCGCCGATTCGATGGCCGGCGTGCGCGTCGCGATCCAGGGCGTCGGCTCGGTCGGCGGCGGCGTTGCCCGCCTGTTGGCCAAGGACGGCGCCAAGCTGGTGCTGGCCGACGTCAATGCCGAGCGCGCCAAGGCGCTGGCGGCAGAGCTCGGCGGCGAGGCGATCGACGCCTCGGAGATCCTGGGCATCGAGACCGACGTGCTCAGCCCGAACGCGCTGGGTGCGATCTTCACCGAGCAGAGCATCGCCGCGCTCAAGACCAATGTCATCGCCGGCGGCGCGAACAACCAGCTCGCCACGCGTGCGGACGGCCAGCGCCTCCATGACCGCGGCATCCTCTACGCGCCCGACTATGTGATCAACGCGGGCGGGATCATCAATGTCGGCCTCGAATATCTCGGGCAGGGCAACATGGCCGAAGTGATGGCACGCGTGGGGAAGATCCCCGAGCGCCTGATCGAAGTCTGGGACGAAAGCGCCCGCACCGGCGACCCGCAGAGCGAAGTCGCCGACCGCATCGCGCAACGGCTGATCGGGCGCGGCTGATCTCTAAAGCCCTCTCCCCACCGGGGAGAGGGTTGGGAGAGGGGCTGGACGCTGCCGTTGTTCCCGCCGCGCATTGCTCAAGATACACTGCCTCTCTCCCTGTCCCTCTCCCCGGAGGGGAGAGGGAGAAGAAGGCCGCTTGCACCGGTCACGTCCCACCAATAGCCTCGCGCATCCTCCCTCGCTTCCCGCGGAGCCCCATGCGCACTTTCCTCCTCGCCACCGCTGCCCTGCTCGTCGCCGTCCCGGCCGCTGCCCAGTCCGTCGATCCCGCCGCCATGGGCGCGCTGGTCGATCAGGGCACCAGCCATTCGGAAGTGATGAACACCGCCGAGTATCTCGCCGATGTGATCGGCCCGCGGATGACCAATTCGCCGGGCATGCGCGAGGCTGAGGCCTGGACGCAGGCCAAGTTCCGCGAATGGGGCCTCACCGATGTCCACAAGGAAGGCTTCGACTTCGGCCGCGGCTGGTGGATCGAGAAGTCGAGCGTGCGCATGGTCGCGCCGCGCCCCGTCCAGCTCACCGCCATCCCGATCGCCTGGACCCCCGCGACCAACGGGCCGGTGACCGCCCCGGTGATCGTCGCGCCGATGAAGAGCGCCGGCGATTTCGCGCAGTGGAAGGGCAAGCTCGCCGGCAAGATCGTGCTGGTCTCCGCGGCCGGCACCGGCTCCGAGCCGAAGGAGCCCGATTTCCAGCGGCTGAGCGACGCGGACCTCGCCAAGCTCGACACCTATGAAGAGCCGACCTGGGATCCCGCCAAGCAGCAAGCGCTGACGGCGCGGGCCGGTTTCGAGCGGGCGCTCGCCAAATTCCTCGCCGATGAAGGTGCGGTTGCCTATGTCTCGCGCTCGCGCAGCGACGGCAAGCTGGTCCACGGCGAAGGCTATCTCCACCATGTCGGCGAGACGCCCAAGGTGCCCGGCGTCGAGATGGCGGCGGAGGACTATCGCCGCCTCGTCCGCCTCGCTTCGATCGGCAAGGCGCCGAGCCTCGAGATCGAGAACAACGTCCATTTCGACGACAGCGACCCCAAGGCCTATAACATCATCGCCGACATCAAGGGCAGCGATCCCAGGGCCGGCTATGTGATGGCCGGCGCGCATCTCGACAGCTGGGTGGCGGGCGACGGCGCCGCCGACAATGGCGCGGGCAGCGCGATGGTGATGGAGGCCGCGCGCATCATCAAGGCATCGGGCGTCAAGACCAAGCGCACGATCCGCTTCGCGCTCTGGGCCGGCGAGGAGCAGAGCCTGTACGGCAGCATCGCCTATATCGAGCAGCATCTGGCGACGCGTCCGGCCTGGGATCATGTGCCGAGCGCCGACGAATTCTATTACAGCTGGGCGACCCGCTTCCCGATCACGCCGCTGCCCGGCCACAAGGACCTCGCCGCCTATTTCAACATCGACAATGGCTCGGGGAAGATCCGCGGCATCTATGCCGAGAACAACATGGCCGTCGTGCCGATCTTCAAGGACTGGCTCGCCCCCTTCGCCTCGATGGGCGCCTCGACCGTGGCGATCCAGAAGACCGAGGGTACCGATCACCAGTTCATGCAGGCGGTCGGCATCCCGGCCTTCCAGTTCATCCAGGACCCGCTCGATTACGAGACGCGGGTGCACCACACCCAGCTCGACACTTATGACCATCTGAAGTCGGCCGACATGCGCCAGGGCGCGATCATCCTCGCGGCCTTCCTGGTCGACGCCGCCAACGCCGACAAGCCGCTGCCGCGCATGGCCATCCCGACTGCGCCGAGCGAGACCGACGCGATCGGGCAGTCGGCGAAGTAAAGGCACTTACCGGTTCCCCGGCGAAGGCCGGGGCCCAGTCTCAGCGTATTTGGCGAGTTGCGAGAGCCTATCGAAAGACATCGCAACTGGGCCCGGCCTTCGCCGGGGAGCAGCTTGGGGATCGGCACCGAGGGAGGCGCTCCCACGGGCGATTTTTCACGCCAATACGAAAAAATTCGCGCCGCATGTCACATCGGGCGCGGCTGTCTCGTCATGTCTGCGTCAAACCCAAAGGAGATGCATGATGACCACCCGCCTCGACCCCTTCAAGGCAGCCCCCGGCCCGATGAAGCTCTGGCTCGACGCCACCGCCAACATCGCGCCCACGCTCGAGAAGAGCCTGCTCGAACTGGTCAAGATCCGCGCCTCGCAGATCAACGGCTGCGCCAATTGCCTCAACATGCACACCGCCGACGCCCGCAAGGAAGGCGAGAGCGAGCAGCGCATCTATCTGCTGAGCGCCTGGCACGAAGCGCCCTGCTTCACGCCGCGTGAGCGTGCCGCGCTGGCCTGGACCGATGCACTGACGCTGGTTGCCACGGCCCGTGCGCCCGATGCACTCTATGCCGAAGTCGCCGAGCAGTTCAGCGAGGCCGAGCGCGTGGAGCTGACCCTGATGATCAATGCGATCAATGGCTGGAACCGCATCGCAGTCGGCTTCGACCTGTTCTACGGCACCGTGCCCGCCCGGGCGGCAGCATGACCGGCGCGGACGCAGCGGCGAGCTTCGATCCGCTGCGTCCGCGGCTGGCGCGCATCGCCTATCGAATGCTCGGTTCGGTCGCCGATGCGGAGGATGTGGTGCAGGACGCGTTCCTGCGCTGGCTCGATACCGACCGCGACCAGATCCGCGAGCCCGAGGCATTCCTGCGCCGCGTAGTGACGCGGCTGTGTCTCGACCAGCTCAAGTCCGCCCGCGCCCGGCGCGAGACCTATGTCGGCCCCTGGCTCCCCGAGCCGATCGTCGAAGAGGAGGACGAAGTGGAGGATGTCACCCTGCCGCTGATGATGGCGCTCGAACGCCTGTCGCCGCTCGAGCGCGCCGCCTTCCTGCTCCATGACGTGTTCGGTGTGGCCTTTGACGAAGTCGCGGAGACGATCGGCCGCGATCCCGCCGCGACGCGCCAGCTTGCCAGCCGCGCCCGCACCCATGTCCGCGCCGCGCGCCCGCGCTACGATATGCCGAAGGAGAAGGGGCTGGAGATCGCCGCCGCCTTCTTCGCCGCCTCGCGCAGCGGCGACATGACCGCGTTCCGCAGCCTGCTCGCCGACGATGTCGCGACCTGGTCCGACGGTGGCGGCAAGGTGCCCGCGGGCCTGCGTCCGATCCACGGCATCGATGACATGATCAAGCTCTACACTTCGCTCGCGCGCTTCTTCGTCAAGGAGCAGTCGCGGATCATACGCTACGGGATGATCAACGGGCTGCCGGGCTTCGTCTCGGTCGAGCCGGGCGGCGTGTTGCAGACCACCGCACTGGCGATCGAGGACGGCAAGATCACCGGCATCTATGTCACCCGCAATCCCGACAAGCTGGGGCATCTGGGGGCGGTGCATTGAGCTAAGCCGACTGGCCCTATAGCTTCGATGGCGAGCCGCTGGAGAAGGCGATTGGAACTGTTCGCGCTGATGCTGATCGGGCCCTTGCTGCTGCCGCTGGCGGCGCTGGCCTGGCTCCTGCTCAGGCGGCTGAGGCTGCTGCCGCCCGGGGCGCATCCGCTGATCCTGGTAACGCTGCTCTGGGCGATGCTAACCGGTGGCGTATTTGCAGGGATGGAGCTCGATGAACTCGTCGCGCGGCCCTGGCGCCTCCAGGCAGCACATCTCGGCGCGCAATATGGCACGCCCCTCGATCTGCGGCGCTATACCGTAAGCGGCTTCCAGGACGTCGACATCCTGTGGATCTACCAGCTCGCGCCCGATCGGGCGGCCAAACTGCGCACGCGCTGCGGCAAGCCCACATGGATCCGGGAATACCATGGCTGCGAGCTATACGGGTCGTGGATCGAAGCGCAGCAGCGCGGCACCCAGATCATGCTGGGTGGCGACCGGCTCTATCTTTCGGAGAGCATGTGATGCGGCCCTTCTTCCCTGTCGCATTCGCGCTCGGCGCGGTGCTGCTCTTGCTCGGCATCTGGATATTCATGGTCTCGGTGAATCCCGCGCCCACCGTCATGGGATGCGGCGCGGCTACGCTGGCGCTGACTGCGCTGGCGTGGCGCGGGCATCGTCGTGCGCGGAGGGCCGAGGCCGTTGATTAACCTCGACCGTTATCGCGGCGCAAAGCGGGAAGCGGGCAAGACCATGCGCATGAAGCCCCGCGCCCTGTCCCTCTGCCTGTTGATCCTTGCCGGCTGCGGGCAGGGCAACGGCAAGGCCACCGACGAGATCATCGGCCATCGCTGGGCACGCACGCTTGCCGAATGCGACGATTCCTATCTCGATTTCTCGCGCAACATGATCGATTTCGTCCGCGACGGGCGGCCGGTCAATTCGCTCGCGGTGTTGCGGATCGACAGCGATCCGGCGGATTCCTCCATCGCGACGTTCGTGATCGAAGGCGCACGCGGCGCTTCGGATGCCGCGATGGTGTTCAAGGTCGACGGCGACAGCCTGAAGCTTGTCGGCCAGGGCTCGCTGGACGCGCTCCAGCGGGTGGCCGAGGGAACCAGAGGCAATCGCAGCTTCGTCATGCGCCGCTGCCCCGCCTAGCGCCTTGCAATGTAGGATTTCGTCTGTTTCCCTCTTCCGGCCGAAATGTGTTCCGGCCGCTCTTTGACTCGTTGGAAATATAGGATTCGTGCCGCGCAACGATGTTGCGGGACCCGCGCGGTTCTGGGACGACGAGCCAATTTTCACGCCGATTTTACTAGGCTCTGTGCGTGTAGTTCGTGAAATTTGACCCGGCCGGCGGCACCGCAAAGTTGGATGGATTCCGCCCAAGAACCTCGCTAGTCATCGCGCGTGCCTGCCTTGCATGCCTTTGCCAATCCCGCGCGCTTCCTGAAGATTGCGCGGCCGCTGACGCCGGTCCTGTTCTGGGCCGGGGTGGCGCTGGTGGCGTTCGGTTGCTGGGCGGGGCTGACGCTGACGCCACCCGATGCGGTGCAAAAGGAAAGCGCGCGCATCCTCTACATCCATGTCCCCAGCGCCTGGCTGGGCATGGGCGGGTGGAGCGGGCTGGCGATCGCGTGCCTGAGCTATCTGGTCTGGCGGCATCCGTTGGCGAGCATCGCGGCGCGGGCGATTGCGCCGGCGGGGGCCACCTTTGCGGCGCTGTGCCTGCTCACCGGCTCCATCTGGGGCCGCCCGACCTGGGGCACCTGGTGGGAGTGGGACGGGCGGCTGACCTCGATGCTGCTGCTGTTCTTCGTCTATGTCGCCTGGATCGCGCTCGACCGTGCCGACGCCGAGCGTTCGGGCGATGGCCGCGTGCCGGCGCTGTTCGGCGTGGCGGGCAGCGTGCTGCTGCCGATCGTCCATTATTCGGTGATTTGGTGGAACACGCTCCACCAGGGCGAGAGCGTGCTCGCGGGCAAGATCGCGCCGTCGATGCTCTGGCCGCTGTTCTTCACGCTGGGCGGCTTCACTTTGGTCTTCGCCGGCGTGGTGCTGATGCGGATGCGCGCGATCCTCGCCGCGCAGAAGGTCGAAGCCCGGCTGCGGCGGATGGCGGCGGCATGAACCACTGGCCGTTCATCACTGCCGCGTACGCTATCGTGCTGCTCGGCACCGGCGGGCTTGCCGCGCTGAGCTTTGCCGCGATGCGCAAGGCCGAAGCTGCCGCCGAAGCGCTGCGGAGCGGCCGCGAATGAAGGCCAAGCATCAGCGGCTGACCCTCGGGCTGCTCGCGCTCGGCGCGATCCTCGGCGCCTCGGCGCTGGCGATGTCGGCGCTCAAGGATCAGGCGGCGTTCTTCTATGCGCCGGGCGATGTGAAGGGGAAGCCGCTCCCGCTTGACCGGCATGTCCGCCTGGGCGGGATGGTGCAGAAGGGCTCGATCGTCCGCGCCGCCGACGGCATCTCTATCCGCTTCGTGGTGACCGACGGGCAGGCGACGGTGCCGGTCGCGTTCAAGGGCGTGACGCCGGACCTGTTCAAGGAAGGATCGGGCGTGGTCGCCGAGGGCAAGTTCCAGGGCGATGGCAGCTTCGTCGCCGACAATATCCTGGCCAAGCATGACGAGCGCTACATGCCGCCCCAGGCCGCCGGCAACATGCACGAGACGAAGACGCTCGAACAGTGATCGCCGAAGCCGGTCTCGCCGCCTTGTGGCTCGCGACGGGCTTCGCGCTCGTCCAGGTGATGCTCGCCTTTGGCGCCGCCAGAGCCGCCGACGGCGAAGGCGGGGCAATGGTGATGACCGCGCTGCGCCGGGTCACGATCGTCCAGGGCCTGCTGGCGCTCGCCGCGTTCGGCCTGCTGATCACGTTGTTCGTTCAGTCGGACATGTCGGTGCTGCTCGTCATAGAGAACAGCCACTCGATGAAGCCGCTGATCTACAAGATCGCCGGCGCCTGGGGGAACCATGAGGGCTCGATGCTGCTCTGGGTCACCGTGCTGGCGGTGTCGGGGGCGGGCGTAGCGATCTTCGAGAGGCGCCTCGCGCCAGCTACGCTGGCGGCCACCCTGGGGGCGCAGGCGGCGATCGCGATCGGCTTCTATGCCTTTCTCGCCTTCGCTTCGAACCCATTCGTCCGGGTCAGCCCGGCACCTCTCGACGGGCAGGGGCTCAACCCGCTGCTCCAGGACCCGGGCTTGGCCTTCCACCCGCCGACGCTCTATCTCGGCTATGTCGGCCTCTCGGTGGCATTCAGCTTCGCGGTCGGCGCGCTGCTGATGCGTGATGTCGGTCCGGCCTTCGCCAAGGCGATGCGGCCTTGGGTGCTCGGGGCGTGGATCTTCCTGACGATCGGCATCACCGCGGGCAGCTACTGGGCCTATTACGAGCTCGGTTGGGGCGGCTGGTGGTTCTGGGACCCGGTCGAGAATGCGTCGCTGATGCCCTGGCTGGCGGCGACCGCCTTGCTCCATTCGGTGAGCGTGCTCGCCACTCGCGACGGGTTGCGTGCCTGGACGGTGATGCTGGCGGTGGTCGCCTTCTCGATGTCGATGATCGGCACCTTCCTGGTCCGTTCGGGCATATTGGTCAGCGTCCATGCCTTTGCCGTCGATCCGACCCGCGGTACCTTCATCCTCGGCCTTCTCGGCCTCTACATCGGCGGTGCGCTGGCGCTGTTCGGGGCGCGGATCGGCACGGTGAAGCAGGGCACGACCTTCGAGCTGGTGAGCCGTGAAGGCGCGCTGGTGCTCAACAATTTGCTGCTGACGGTGATCCTCGGCGTCGTCTTCATCGGCACGCTCTATCCGCTGGTGGCGCAGGCCGCCGGCGTGCAGCTCTCGATCGGCGCACCCTTCTTCGAGAAGGCGGCGGTGCCCGTCGGTCTGGCGCTCGTTGCGGCGACGGCTTGCGGGCCGCTGCTCAAGTGGCGGCGTGACCAGTGGAACACGCTGCTTGGCAAGCTGCTCGTGCCGGTAGCCGCAGCGGGCGGCACCTTCGCGCTGGTCTTCGTGCTGGCGGGGGCCGAGCACTGGATGGCGGTGCTCACCCTCGCGCTGGCCGCGGGGCTGGCGGTGGCCAGCGTTGTCCCGCTGGTTCGCCGCAACCTGCGCCGCACCCCGCTCAACATCTACGGTATGGTCGTTGCGCATCTCGGTATCGCAGTGAGCATCGCCGGCATGGCCGCGGACAGTGCTTTCAAGTCCGAGCGGCTGGCGGCGATCTCGGTAGGGCAGAACGTCACCGTCGGGCCGTATCGGATCGAGCTGCTCGAGGTGCGCCCGGCGATCGGGCCGAACTGGTCGGCGCTCGAGGCGCATCTCAAGGCCACCCGCGCGGGCGCCGCGCCGTTCGATCTGTTCCCGCAGCAGCGTTTCTTCGCCAATCCGCCGACCAACACCAACGAGGCGGCGATCGCCACCGAGCTCGATGGCCAGCTCTACACCGTGATCGGCCAGGGTGACGGGCAGGGGCGCTGGCAGCTGCGGCTGTGGTGGAAGCCGTTCGTCACGCTGATCTGGCTCGGCGGGTTCCTGATCGCGCTGGGCGGCCTGCTCTCGCTGGTCGGCCGAGTACGGCGCGAGCGGCGCGAGGCGGAGGACGCGCTGTGAGACGGCTGCTCCTCTGGGCGCCGCTGGCGCTGTTCGCGCTGGTCTTCGCGCTGGTCGCCGGCGGGCTGATCAAACCGGCGGACCGGATGGTGCACTCCGCGATGGTGGGCAAGCCGCTGCCCGAGCTGGCGATGAAGCCACTGCTGCCGGGCAAGCCGGGCGTGGCGAGCGCAGACTTCAAGGGCAAGCCGCGGCTGCTCAATGTGTTTGCCAGCTGGTGCATCCCGTGCATCGCCGAGGCGCCGCAGCTGATGAAGCTCAAGCAGGCCGGGGTCGAGATCGACGCAATCACGATCCGCGACACGCCCGAGGCCGTGCAGGCCTTTCTCGCCAGGAACGGCGATCCCTATGCGCGGGTCGGGGACGACCCCACCGGCAAGGCGCAGATCGCTCTGGGCTCGTCGGGCGTGCCCGAGACCTTCCTGGTCAACGGCAAGGGTGAGATCGTCGATCAGCATATCGGCGACATCCGCGCGGACGACATTCCCGAGATCCTGCGCAAGCTGGAGGCGGCGAAGTGAGGCGCCTCGCAATCCTTCTCGCTCTGCTCGCGACCGGCCCGGCGCGGGCGGACTCGAACCGCGCCCCGGCACCGCTTGCCTATAGCCAGCTCCCCGATCCGACGCAGGAGGCTGAGGCCAAGGCGCTGATGGAAACGCTGCGCTGCCTGGTTTGCCAGGGCCAGTCGATCGCCGACAGCGACGCCGAGATGGCCGGCGACATGCGCGCCTTGGTCCGCGAGCGAATCGCAAGGGGCGAGCGGCCCGCGGCGATCCGGACCTATCTGATCCAGCGCTATGGCGACTATGTCACTTATGATCCGCCGCTCAGCTGGGTGACCGCGCCTTTGTGGATAGCGCCGCTGCTGCTGCTGGGCATCGGCCTGTTGCTGGCGCGGCGGCTGTTTCGAAAAGGAGCCGCGTGATGGGCTGGGTGATGCTCGGCGCGATCGCCCTTGTCGCGCTGCTCGTACTGGCAGCGCTGCGCTATCCGGCCAAGCTGTGGGCGGTGCCGGCGACCGCGATCATGCTCGGCGCGGCCGGCTATACCTGGCAGGGCAGTCCGGGACTTGCGGGGCATCCGGTCAAGCCGAACACGCAAAAAGCTGAGGTCGACCAGGGGCTGATCGACCTGCGCGACGCGATGTTCGGCAAATACGGCACCTATGCCTGGAGCTATGCCAACATGGCCGACGGCATGGCCCGCACCGGCAATCCCGAGTTGGTCGTGGCGGTTTGGCAGGGCGCGGTGCGCAAGGTGCCAGAGGATGTCGCGCTATGGACCGGTTTCGGCGTCGCGCTGGCCGAGCATGACGGCAACCAGATCTCGCCGGCCGCGCAGTTCGCGTTCGACAAGGCGCTGGCGCTCAGTCCGGGCCATCCCGGGCCGCCCTTCTTCTACGGCCTCGCGCTGATCCGCGCGGATCGCTTCGCTGAGGCCAAGCCGTGGTGGGAAAAGGCGGTGGCGCTGACGCCGGAGACCGCGAGCTATCACCGCGAGCTGGCGATGCGGCTGCTGGCGCTGGACGCCTTCCTACAGGAAATGGAGCAGCGGCAAGCGATGGAAGCGGGCGCGGCGACCAAGCAATAACTGATCCCCGGCGAAGGCCGGGGATCAGCATCAATCAAGCAGGCAGGCGGTTCAGCCCGCCCAAGCCTCGTACGGCAGGTCGAGATCGTCGGCGACGGCCTTGAACGCGATCTTGCCCTTGTAGACGTTGAGGCCGTTGGCGAGGTGCTTGTCCGCCTTCATCGCGCCCTCGGCGCCGAGATTGGCGAGCTTGAGCACGAACGGCAGCGTCGCGTTGTTGAGCGCGAAGGCCGAGGTGCGGGCGACCGCGCCCGGCATGTTGGCGACGCAATAATGGATGATGCCGTCGACTTCGTAGACCGGGTTGTCATGCGTGGTCGCATGGCTGGTCTCGAAGCAGCCGCCCTGGTCGATCGCGATGTCGACCAGCACCGAGCCGCGCATCATCGTCTTGAGCATTTCCCTGGTGACCAGCTTCGGCGCTGCGGCACCGGGGACGAGCACCGCGCCGATCACGACCTGCGAAGTCTTCACGGCCTCGGCGATCGCGGCCTTGGAGGCATAGGCGGTCTTGATCTGGCTGCCGAAATGCATGTCGAGCTCGGCCAGACGCTCGTTGCTGATGTCGTAGATCGTCACATCGGCGCGCTGGCCGGTGGCCATCTGCGCGGCGTTGATGCCCGAGACGCCGCCACCGAGGATCGCAACCTTGCACGGCGCCACGCCCGGCACGCCGCCGAGCAGCTCACCGCGGCCGCCCTGTTCCTTCTCGAGATAGTGCGAGGCGACCTGGATCGACATGCGGCCCGCGACTTCCGACATTGGCTTGAGCAGGGGCAGGGCGCCCGAGTTCGAAGTGACGGTCTCATAGGCGATGCAGGTCGCGCCCGACTTCATCAGGCCCTCGGCCTGCGGCTTGTCGGCGGCGAGGTGGAGATAAGTGAAGAGCAGGTGGCGCGACTCGAGCATCGCGATCTCGCCCGGCTGCGGCTCCTTGACCTTCACGATCATGTCCGAGCCGGCGAACACGGCCTTGGCGTCCGGCGCGATCTTCGCGCCGACGGCGGTGTAGGCCGAATCGTCGAAATCGATGCCCATGCCGGCCTTGGTCTCGACCAGCACTTCATGTCCGGCATGGACCAGCTCGGCCACCGAAGCCGGGGTCAGGCCGACACGATATTCGTGATTCTTGATTTCCTTGGGAACGCCGATGCGCATGGGAGCCTCTCCGTGAAAGCGATTGGCGCGCAGAATATAACATGGCGGGCGGCGAATCCCTGCAAAGATATGACAAGGGCGTGGGGTTTGCGCATGAAATCCGTGTAATCGCGTGAAATTCCAGCTATCCATGCAACATGGACAGGATCGACGCAGCTATCCTCAAATCGCTCGCCGCAGACGCGCGCGCGCCGGTGAGCGCGATCGCGACTCAGGTCGGGCTATCGCAATCGGCCTGCACGCGCCGGATTCAGGCGCTGGAGGCATCGGGCCATGTCCAGGGCTATGGCGCGCGACTCGGGCATCGGCGGCTGGGCTTCCGGATCACCGCGCTGGTCGACATCACGCTCGGCACGCAGATCGAGGAGGATCTGGCGCGGTTCGAGGCGGCGGTGGCGCAGATCGATGGCGTGGTGGAATGCGCGCTGGTCTCGGGCGGGCAGGATTATCGCCTGAAGATCCTGGCGCGTGACCTCGACGACTACGAGCGGCTGCACCGCGAGCATCTCGGGCGGCTGCCCGGGGTGGTGACGATCAACTCGAGCTTCGTGCTGCGCGCGGTGCCGACGCGGAGCGAGGCGGAGGCGCTGTTCGGGGGGCGGTAGGCGCGGAGCGCTCGCTCACTTCGCCCCAGGCAGTTTGATCCCGAGCAGCACCAGCCGGTCGCCGGTGATGCCGAACCAGTGCGGCACCCCTGCAGGGACCAGGATGACGTCGCCGGGGCCGAGGGTGCGGGTGGTGCCGCCGTCGATGCGGCTGCCGTCGATCAGGCTTGGGTTGCGGGTTTGCGGATCGGCCAGGGTGCCGCCCGAGACCAGTGTGCCGGCGCCTTCCACTACGATCGCATATTCCGCTTCGGCCGGGTGGACGGCGGGGCGGCCCGGTTTCTTCCAGATCTCGATCGCGGCCACGGTCGCGCCGTTGCGCACCAGCGGGCGCCACATGAATCCCTGATCGGGCTTCATCTCGGCGAGCATCGTACGGACCTGAGCCTTCACGTCCGCACCGCTGGCGAAGGCGGTGGGATCGGCGGAGGTGCCAGCGGTGGTTTGCGCGGATGCTTGCCCGATCCCCAAGGAGGTCACCAATAAAATTGCCGGGATGCACGCCAGCGCTTTGCCGATCGCGTTCATGCTGTCTCTCCTGCCGCCGGTCTGCTGCCGCAGCCACGGGAGAACATAAGAAGCGCGACCCGGGGTCAAGTCCCGAGGGGACGGGGGAGCTACGACCATGGTCCAGCTTGCCACGAAAGGCTTTGCGGACGGGGACGCGCAAGGCAGGGAACCTGCCGCCCTCTTGCGCGTCGATCCCCGCGTAACGACATTCGTTGATTGCATATGCTGCGCGTGCTAACCGCCCGCCCGCAATTAGAAGATCGAGAACGCAGGTCGCATGGCCAGGTCCGTTTCCTTTCCGACGCGACATCCGCGCCCGTGAACATCACCCCAGAAGGAGCCGCACAGTCGGCTCCGGCAGAAACCGACGCGCACGCCGCGCATGGCCACGGCCATGATGCGACGTGGAAGCTCGCCATCGGTGCCATCGGCATCGTCTTCGGCGACATCGGCACCAGCCCGCTCTACGCCTTTCGCGAGACGTTCGACGGCCACCACAAGCTGACGCTCGACACGCTCCACATCATGGGCGTGATCAGCCTGATGTTCTGGTCGATGATGGTGGTGGTGACGCTGAAATACGTCACGATCATCATGCGCGCCGATAACAAGGGCGAGGGCGGCAGCCTGGCGCTGCTCGCGCTGATCTCGCGCAGCAGCGGCAATCCCAAGCGCTGGACGCAGGGAATCGTGCTGCTCGGCGTGTTCGCCACCGCGCTTTTCTATGGCGACTCGATGATCACCCCGGCGGTGTCGGTGCTCTCGGCGGTGGAGGGTCTTGCCGTCGCCGCGCCCGGTTTCAGCAAGCTGGTGCTGCCGATCGCAGTGGTGATCCTGGTGCTGCTCTTCTCGATCCAGCGGACCGGCACCTCGCGCGTCGGCACGTTCTTCGGGCCGATCATGCTGTTCTACTTCCTGACGATCGCGACGCTCGGCACGCTCAGCCTGATCCAGACGCCGACGATCCTCCAGGCGCTGTCGCCGCTCCACGCCTTCCAGTTCCTCGCCGACGACCCGCTTAAGGGTTTCCTGGCGCTCGGCTCGGTCGTGCTGGCGGTGACCGGCGCGGAGGCGCTTTATGCTGACATGGGCCATTTCGGCCGCAAGCCGATCCGGATCTCGTGGCTGTGGTTCGTGCTGCCGGCGCTGATCCTCAACTATATGGGCCAGGGCGCGCTGCTGATGCGCGAAGGCCATCACGCGCTGCGCAGCCCGTTCTATATGCTGGCGCCCGAAGTGCTGCAGTTCCCGCTAGTCATCCTGGCGACGATGGCCGCGGTCATCGCCTCGCAGGCGGTGATCTCGGGCGCCTTCTCGGTGACGCAGCAGGCGATCCAGCTCGGCTTCGTGCCGCGGCTGCGCATCGAGCATACCAGCGCCTCGACCGCCGGGCAGATCTACATCCCGCTCATCAACTGGGCGCTGATGATCATGGTGATCCTGCTGGTGCTGGCCTTCCAGACCTCGTCGAACCTCACCGCGGCGTACGGCATCGCCGTTACCGGCGCGATGTTCATCGACAACTGCCTGCTGGCGGTGGTGCTGTTCCAGCTGTGGAAGTGGAAGAAGCGCTATGCGATCCCGCTGCTCGCGATCTTCTTCACCGTCGATCTGGCCTATTTCGCCGCGAACCTGACCAAGGTGCCCGATGGCGGCTGGTTCCCGCTGCTCGTCGGCTTCATCGTGTTCACGCTGCTGACCACCTGGTCGAAGGGCCGCCAGCTGATGATCAACCGGCTTCGCGAGAGCGCGATGCCGATCAAGATCTTCATCACGTCGGCGGCGTCTTCGGCGACGCGGGTACCCGGCACCGCTGTGTTCATGACGTCGACCCCCGACGGCGTGCCGCACGCGCTGCTGCATAATCTGAAGCACAACAAGGTGCTGCACGACCGGGTGATCCTGCTGACGGTGAAGATCAAGGACGTGCCCTATGTCCCGGACGAGAACCGCATGATCGTCGACGATCTCGGCCGCGGCTTCCACCGCATGATCCTGGCGTACGGCTTCATGCAGGAGGCCGATGTGCCCGCCGCGCTTAAGCAGGCGAGCACGTGCGGCGCCGAGTTCAAGATGATGGAGACCAGCTTCTTCCTCGCCAGGCAGACGCTGCTCGCTTCGTCGCGGCCGGGGATGATGATCTGGCGCGAAAAGCTGTTCGCCTGGATGCTGCGCAACGCGGAAAGCGCGATGGAGTTCTTCCGCCTGCCCACCAACCGCGTGGTCGAGCTGGGCAGCCAGGTCGAGATTTGAGCGAACGCGCGGCGCCGCTGATCGTCACGGCGCTGCTCGGGCGCCAGGACCAGGCCTGGTTCAACGCGCTGCGCCGCGAGCATTATCCGCCCGAGCGCAATGTGCTCGATGCACATCTGACGCTGTTCCACCAGCTGCCGCCCTCGGTCGCCGAGGAGCTCAAGCACCGGCTCTCGATCGAGACGCGCGGGGTGCGGGCGCCGCGCGCCAGGGTGACCGGGCTGATGTCGCTGGGCGGCGGGGTGGCCTACCGGATCGAGGCGCCCGAGCTGGTGACGATCCGCGAAGGGCTGGTCGAGGCGTTCGCCGGGCTGCTCACGCCGCAGGACGCAGGCCGCTGGCGCCCGCACGTCACCATTCAGAACAAGGTCCGGCCGGTGCTCGCCAAGACGGTGCTGACGGCCTTGTCGCGCGATTTCGTGGCGCGCGAGGTCGAGATCGCCGGGCTGGCCAGCTGGCATTATCGCGGCGGGCCATGGGAAGCGCATTCGCGTCATATGTTCGCTTGACCGACTGCAAAGCGGGACCTATGTGGCCCCCTCGCTTGGCCGCAAAGCCCGGTTTTCGGGGCGGAGTAGCTCAGTTGGTTAGAGCACGGGAATCATAATCCTGGGGTCGGGGGTTCAAGTCCCTCCTCCGCTACCAAGCGACCATCCGACGATCGGATCCTCCATTTTCACGCAGTTCCTCGTGGCCGCCCTTGGGCGCGTCAGCGGGTGTGCCGCGCTGGGGAGCTGGCACACCCGCCGGTCACAGCGCCGGAAGGGCAGGCGCCGCGCATGGCGCCCGGCAGGGGGGATGGGGGGCGCCTGCTCCTTATCGCCCGTTCGGCGCCGCCCGGCGATCCACAGACGGGGGGAGGCGGCACTACCCATAGGGGGAGCCGGGGACTCGCCTTTGGCGTCATGCCGGTCATGATGGCGCGGGGACGAATCGGGGGGCGGGGGGAATGCTGAGCAGGCGCGAGATCATTGCCATGCTGGCGGCGGGCGCCGCTGCGCCGGCCTGGGCGCTGACGGCACCGGCGCAGCCGCGGCTGCCCTGGGCGGAATTCCGCCGGACGCCCGACTATCCGCGCCTCGTCGAGGCGGTGCGGCGGATGAAGGCCAATCCGAATGCCGACAGCCCGGCAAGCTGGGGCTTCTGGCCGATGGTCCACATGCACCATTGCCCGCACGGCCAGCCCTATTTCCTCGCCTGGCACCGCGGCTACCTCCATCTATTCGAAGCAAAGCTGCGCGAGATATCGGGCTCGACGACGCTGCGGGTGCCCTATTGGGATTATTTCGCCGATCCGCGCATTCCGGCCGAGTTCTCCACCGGCAATAGTGCGACCAACCCGCTGTTCGAGCCGCGCATCGGCGGTGAAGTGGGCAAGGCGCTGGGCTTTGCCGCCTTCGCGCCGCGGATCACCGGCTTCCAGCGCGGCGGCAGCCCCGAATGTTTCGAGGCGGAGGTCGAGGGCTTCCACAACAAGGTCCACAATCTGGTGGGCGGTCGGATGGCGACGATGCTGTCGCCCTCGGACATGATCTTCTGGGTCCATCACGCCAATGTCGACCGGCTCTGGGCCGCCTGGAGCGCGGCGGGCGAAGGGCGGGCGATGCCGCCGGCGGGCGACGCCTATTGGGCGGGCCGTTTCGACTATGCCGAGGGCGTGGCGCTCGATCGGAACGTGGCGCTCGACGGGGCCGGGCTCGGCTATCGCTATCCGGACCTCAAGCTTCCCGTGGGCGAGGCGGCCGGCGGCGCGATCCGCTCGGGCGAGGTGCGCGTGCCGCATGTGCCGCCGCCCGTGCGCGGCGCCCCCGTGATCGTCCAGGCACCCCCGCCGCCGCCCGTCGAGGCGCCGCCGCCCGCGCCGGTCGAGGCCGCGCCGCCCATGGCGATGGCGCCGCCGCCCGCTGCCGCCGCGCCCGCGCCGGTGCCCTATCGTGGCATCTGGCTGGGCGGCAGCCGCTACCAGCGCGAGCCGCTCCAGCGCTCGCGTGGCGCCAGCTATGTGCCCGATGAGGTGACGATAGTGCTCGATCAGGTCTCGCTGAGCGGCGCCGGTCAGCTCGGCGGCTATTTCTACGATCTCTATCTCGACCTGGACGGGGAGGGGCGCACGGTCCCCGAATGCCTGCTCGGCTCGATCGGCCCGTTCCAGATCGCCGCGGCGCGCCACCATAGCGACGACGGCATGGCCCGGCTCGAGCTTCCGGTTGGCGAAGTGATCCGCCGTGAGGCGCAGGGGCTCGACCTGGCCGATCTCGGCGTCGTGTTTCATCGTGTCGAGGTTCAGGGCGCCGCGGAGGGCGAGACGATTGCGATCGGCTCGATCGAGGTGGCGGGCTAGCCCTGCTTTCGGCGCCCCAGCCAAAGCTGTTGTCCACAGCCATTGCGGCACCGCCTACACTACCCATGTTGCCTCAAGCCTTGCCCAGCCCCTAGATGCGGGGCTCAGCCATTTCGGAAGCCTAGATGACCGCCACCCATTCGACTCGCATGCTGATCCTCGGCTCCGGCCCCGCCGGCCTCACCGCCGCCATTTACGGCGCGCGCGCCGGCATGGCGCCGATCGTCGTGCAGGGCATCCAGCCCGGCGGCCAGCTGATGACCACCACCGATGTCGAGAACTATCCCGGCTTCCGCGACGTCATCCAGGGCCCGTGGCTGATGCAGGAGATGCAGGCCCAGGCCGAGCACGTCGGCGCGCAGATGATGTGGGACACGATCGTTGAGGTCGACGTGACGCAGCGCCCGTTCCGCATGGTCGGCGACAGCGGCACCGTCTATCTGGGCGACGTGCTGGTGATCGCTACCGGCGCGCAGGCCAAGTGGCTCGGGCTCGATTCGGAGCGGCTGCTCCAGGGCAAGGGGGTCAGCGCCTGCGCGACCTGCGACGGCTTCTTCTTCCGCGGCAAGAAGGTCGCGGTGATCGGCGGCGGCAATACGGCGGTGGAAGAGGCGCTCTACCTCACCAATCACAGCCATGACGTGACCGTGATCCACCGCCGCGATTCGTTCCGCGCCGAGAAAATCCTCCAGCAGCGCCTGTTCGCCAATGAGCGGATCAACGTGCTGTGGAACAAGAAGGTCGAGCGCTTCATCGGCGGCGGCGATCCCGAGGGCCTCGTGGCGATCGAGTTGAAGGACATGGAGACCGGCGAGCTGTCGCAGATCGAAGTCGATGGCGGCTTCGTCGCAATCGGCCACCACCCGGCGACCGAGCTGTTTCGTGGCCATATCGAGCTCGATTCGGACGGCTACATCACCGTCGAGACCGGCACGACCCGGACGAGCGTGCCTGGCGTGTTCGCTTGCGGCGACGTGATGGACAAGACCTATCGCCAAGCGGTGACCGCCGCCGGCACGGGCTGCATGGCCGCGCTGGACGCCGAGCGCTTCCTGGCCGAGGCGGACTTCGAGACGGTGGTCCAGCACGCGGCGGAGTAAGAGCTAGGCGAGGCGCTCCAGCACGCGCTGGAGCAGCCATGTCTTGTCGTCCGCTGACGCGAAGCTGTGGCTGGCGCTGTCGAGCAGCTCGACTTTCACTCTGGCGCGGGCCGTATCGAAGGCCGGGCTCTTATGGGCATCGGCGAAGGCGATGGCGGTGTTGTCGCCCTTCGCCAGCAGGATCGTCACCGGTAGTTTTGCCTCGCCGAGTGCCACTGCCAGGCGGGCGGGCAGGCCGGCGGGCGCTTCGGGCGGCTTCTGCGAGGCCTTGCGCAAGCCCTTGACCAGCTTGGCGATATTCACCCCACCGCGCAGCAGCCGGAGCCATTCCCTGGGATCGCGCAGCTTGGCGGAATAGTGCGAGCGGATCGCGGCGGCGGGGGGCAGTTCGTCGGTGGCCTCGATCGCCCAGGGATTGGCGAGGAGGAGTGCGTCGATGCCCGCCTGGGCGTGGAAGAAGGCGAGCGCAGTGGCGGCGTCGCAATTGCCGAAGGCGACGATCTTCTCGATGCCGGCTCCGCGGAACGCGCTGGCGGCGGCGGCGATGTCGTCGGCGCTGGTATGGTAGCCGTGATTCTCGCCGGTCGAATCGCCGATCCCGCGGCGATCGAAGCGCAGCACCGGGTGGCCAGCCTCGGCTACGCTGGCGGCGAGCGAGGCCATCCCGCGATGCGCGCCGACACGGATCTCGTTGCCGCCTGAGACGATCAGCAGCCCGGTCTTGTCCGGGGCGTCGTCGAGCGTGCCGGCCAGCGTCTCGCCGGCGCAGGGGAAGGTGATCAGGCGCCGCACGTGCGCATCCAGCCGGCGATGTTGTCGGCGAGCAAGGCGGCGAGCGCGGGGTCGTTGTCGGGCTCGGCGCGGCGCCAGAGCGGGGCGGCGTCGACGCGGAAATCGGCGTTCTTGGGATCGCGGTCGACGCGGACGGTGTAGCCGGCCTCGGGCGCGGCATTGTCGAGTTCGGTGAGGAATTCGGTGGGGAGGAGGTTGCCGCCGAAGTCCTCGCCGCCGCCAGCAGTGCGGATGCGGGCGAGTTCGCGGACCAGTTCGGGGCCGGTCTGGGGAGCGAAATGCCAGCGGCCGGCCAGGACGGCGCCGCTGTCGAGCAGGGCGCCGCTGCGGATCGCGAGGCTGAAGGCCGGGCTGCCCGCGGCGCGGGCTGCGGCGGCATAGGCGGCGCGGAGGTTCGCGAGGCGGATTTCCGCTGTCGGTACAAGGCTTTCGCCCTGGCCGGGCAGATCGGGGAGGGCGCCGGCGATGCCGCGTTCGGCGAGCAGGCGAAGCAGGAGGACCGTGAAGGTCCGCGTGCGGTTCGCCTCCTCGAAGAGCGGCAGCGCCGCGACTACGACCGGGCCGTCAGCGGGACCGAAGCGAAGCATCGCTTCGCGGCCGCCGGCCCAGTCGTAATGGCCTGTCACCCGAGCGCCTTGGCCGCGGCGAAGCGGGTGAGGGCGCCGAAGCTCTCGAGCATCTCGCCGTCGACCTCGTCGTCCTCGATCAATATGCCGAGCCGATCCTCGAGCTCGGTCAGCACGCCGGCGACGGCGAGCGAGTCGAGCTCGGGCAGGGCGCCGAACAAGGGGGTGTCGGCCCGGAAATCGGCGACGCGCTCGGCACTTAGCCCCAGCACATCGCGGAGCACGCCGCGCACGGTATCTTCGACTTGGAGCGACCCATCGGGCTGCAATGCACTTCCCCTAGGAGGTTTTTTCGTTGCCCTAAGGGTTGGCGCGGGCGCTGCCAAGTATAAGGGTAGTCCCGTGATCGAACTCGACCCCGTTCCCCGGCCCCTCGACAGCCTGCCCGCACGGGGGAAACCCGATGCCGTGGCGCTGGAGGACAAGGCCGGGACGCTGACCTATGCCGAGCTGGAAGCGGCGGTGGGCAGCATGGCGGCGGCGCTGCAGGACCTTGGCCTGGCGCCGGGGGACCGGGTGGCGAGCTGGCTGCCCAAGACGCGGACGGCGTGCCTGATGCCGCTGGCGGCGGTGCGGGCGGGGCTGGTGCATGTGCCGATCAACCCGGTGCTCAAGCGGGCGCAGGTGGCGCATATCCTGGCGGACTCCGGGGCGCGGGCGCTGGTTTCCCAACAGGCGCGCCTTTCGATCCTCGAAGTTGGCGATGTTTGCGACCAATGCCGGGTCGTCGAGGAAGCCGCGCTCACCTCGGAGTGGACGCTTCCGGCCGCGGAAGTTGGCACCGACACGCTCGCGGCGATCCTCTATACCTCGGGATCGACCGGCAGGCCCAAGGGCGTGATGCTGAGTCACGCCAATTTATGGCTCGGTGCCATCAGCGTAGCACATTATCTTCACATTGAATCTGAGGATCGCGTGCTCGGCGTGCTGCCGCTCAGCTTCGACTATGGACAGAACCAGCTCTTCTCGACCTGGGCCGCGGGTGCCCGGGTGGTACCGCTCGATTACCTGACCGCGCGCGACGTCATCAAGGCAGTCGAGCGGTTCGGCATCACCAGCCTGGCAGGGGTGCCGCCGCTCTGGGTGCAACTGCTCGAGGCGGAATGGCCGGTTGAGACCGCGTCTAAACTAAAGCGGCTAACCAATTCGGGTGGCGCGCTTACCCCGAAGATGGTCCGCGACCTGCGCGCCCGTTTCCCGAACGCCGATCTCTACCCGATGTACGGCCTGACCGAGGCGTTCCGATCGACCTATCTCGATCCAACACTGGTCGACGCCAATCCCGATTCGATCGGAACGGCCATTCCGTTCGCCGAAGTTGTCGTCGTCGGCCCCGACGGCGCACGCGCCTCTCAGGGCGAACTGGTCCATGCTGGCCCTCTTGTCGCCCAGGGTTACTGGCGTGACGCGGAACGGACAGCGCAGCGCTTCCGCCCCGCGCCGGCGTTCGCGACAAGCGGCGGCATGGCCGTGTGGTCGGGCGACACGGTGAAGCTGGGCGCGGACGGGCTGCTGCGCTTCGTCGGGCGCGACGACGAGATGATCAAGTCGGCCGGCAACCGGATCAGCCCCACCGAGATCGAGGAAGCCGTGCTCTCAGGCGGCGAGACTGGCGAGGCGGCGGCGTTCGGGGTGAAGGACGATCGGCTCGGCCAGGCGATCGTGGTGATCGCGCGCGGCGACGGCGCGCTCGAGGACGCATTGCGGGAACGGCTGCGGCGCGAATTGCCGAGCTTCATGCAGCCGGCGCGCTACGATTGGCGGGCGGAGCTTCCACGCAACGCCAATGGCAAGCTCGATCGCACGGCGCTGAAGGCGAGTTTAGGGGGACTATGACGCTGACTGCCAAGCCGCATGGCCCGATCCCGCCCGAATTTGCCGGTCTGCGCCAACTTCCGTGGCTGGGCGTGCAGACTCCCGCCTATGTCTATGACTTCGCGGTGATCGAGGCGCGGATCGCGCGGTTGCGGGCGGCGCTGCCGGCCCGGGTGGCGGTGCATTATGCGATCAAGGCCAACCCGTTTCCGCCGCTGCTCGAACGGATCGCGTCGCTGGTCGACGGGATGGACGTCGCTTCGGCGGGCGAGATGGCGCGGGCGCTTGGCGTCATGGCGGCGGGCGAGATCAGCTTTGCCGGGCCGGGCAAGCGCGATGCCGAGCTCGAGGCGGCGATCCGCGCAGGCGTGACGCTCAATCTCGAATCGATTGCCGAGGGGCAGCGTGCGCTCGCCACGGCCAAGGCGCTGGGGATTACGCCGAGGCTGGCGGTGCGGGTGAACCCCGATTTCGAGCTGCGCGGCTCGGGGATGAAGATGGGCGGGCGCGCCTCGCCGTTCGGCATCGAGACCGCGCATGTCGCCGAGCTGGTCGCGATGATCCACGGCGAGGGCGGCGAGTGGCGCGGGCTGCATATCTTCGCCGGATCGCAATCGCTCGATACCGCGGCGATCATCGCGACCCAGGCAGCGACGGTGGACCTCGCCGCGCGGCTGGCCGACCAGATCGGCGCGGTGCCACCTTTGGTCAATCTCGGTGGCGGGCTGGGCATTCCCTATTTCCCGGGCGACACGCCCGTGGCGGTCGAGGCGATCGGCGCGGCGCTGGCGGGGGCGGTCGGCACGCTCGATACCGACTATGCGATCGAACTCGGGCGCTGGCTGGTCGGCGAAGCCGGCGTGTATCTCGCCCGCGTGGTCGACCGGAAGGAGAGCCAGGGCGAGACCTTCCTCGTGGTCGAGGGCGGGCTCAACCACCACCTCGCCGCGACGGGCAATTTCGGCACGGTGGTGCGGCGCAACTACCCGGTCGCGGTGGCGCACCGGATGCAGGATCCGGCGGAGGAAGTGGTGACCGTGGTCGGGCCGCTGTGCACGCCGCTGGATCGCCTCGCAGACCGCGTGGCGCTGCCGCGCGCCGAGGTAGGCGACATGATCGCAGTGTTCGCCTCCGGCGCCTATGGCGCGACGGCAAGCCCGAGTGCGTTCCTGGGGCATCCGCCGGTGACCGAGTTGCTGGTCTGAGCCGGGCCCCGATCTCCGCGCGCAGGCGGAAATCGGGGTGCCCAACCGACAGCGCGGCCGTCAGTCCATCGCGGTTGCCAGCTTGAGCCGCTCCATGCCGGTCGGCGGCTTGTGCTCGCCGAACTCGAAGGTGACCGATTCGATCGTCCCGGTGAACGGGAACAGGCCCTTCTCGTCATAGTCGTCACAGACCGGCGAGACGCAGTCCATGCCGACGTCCATCGTCTCGGTGCCGCAGCGCATCGGGATCTGCTCGTCGATCCGACCCTTGGCGACCGCCTTGCCGTCGATCGACAGCACGACATCGGCCGGGCAGCCGGGGGTCTTGGACTCCGGCGTGAAGTCGATAACGACCTCATGCTTGCCCGCACTCAGCTTCTCCGAGACCACGTCGTAGCGGCGGATGCCGAAGAAGTTGTAGTGGAAGCGCGCCTTGCCTTCCCACAGGAACAGCGAGAAGCCCGCGGCATCGCCGCCAAGCGCGAAGAGCACGCCTTCCGCTCCGCCATCGGGCACCTCGATCGGCACCGTCATGCGGAACGGCACGCCGACCAGCTTGGGGCCGCTGCCCTCGGGCAGGCGGGTCATGCCGGGGTAGAAAGTGACCTTGTCGCGCCCGAAGAAATAGCTTGGCCGCAGCGTGACATCGAGCCGCTCGGCGAAACGGTCGTCGAGTGGGAAAACATTGTATTTTGCCGCCTCACCGATGAACAGCGCGCGGAGATAGGTGAGCTTGTCGGGATGCTTGTCAGCCAGATCGACCGCCTGGGTGAAGTCCTCCTCGATATTGTAGAGCTCCCATTTGTCGTCGTCGAAGCTCCACGAGCCATGCGTCTCCCAGGGCAGGCGGCCGTGCCGGCACGAGGCGATCCAGCCATCGGCATACATCGCGCGATTGCCCAGCATCTCGAAATATTGCTGGGTCCGCGTGCTCGGCGCATCGGCATTGGCCTTGGCAAAGCTGTAGGCGAAGCTGGTGCCCTCGATCGGCCGCTGGATATAGCCGTTTACCTCCTTGGGCTCGGCGATGCCGACCACTTCCATCAGCGTGGGCATCACGTCGATGCAGTGGTGGAACTGGCTGCGCAGCGCGCCGTGGTCCTTGATCCGGTCGGGCCAGGAGACGATCATCGTGTTGCGCGTGCCGCCGAAATGGCTGGCGACCTGCTTGGTCCATTGGAACGGGGTGTCGCCCGCCCAGGCCCAGCCCACTGCATAATGCGGCGAGGTGCCGGGCATGCCCCATTTGTCGATGAAGCCGATCGATTCCTCCATGCTCGGCTGGCGGCCGTTGAGGCTCATCAACTCGTTGGGCGTGCCGACCAGCGAGCCTTCGCCCGACGAACCATTGTCGCCGATGATGTAGATGATCAGCGTGTTGTCGAGCTCGCCGAGTTGCTCGATCGCATCGACGACGCGGCCGGTCTCGTAATCGGCATGTTCGAGGAAGTCGGCATAATTCTCGGCCTGGCGCGCGAACAGCTTCTGGTGCTCGGGCGGCTGGCTGTCCCAGGACGGAATCTGCTCAGGGCGCGGAGTCAGCTTGCTGCCCTTGGGGATCACGCCCATTTCGAGCTGCTTCGCATGGACCTGCTCGCGATATTTGTCCCAGCCCATGTCGAAGCGCCCGGCATTGCGCCCACGCCAGTCGAGCGGCGGCTGGTGCGGCGCGTGCGCCGCGCCGGTCGAGAAATAGGCCATGAACGGGCGCTCGGGCGCGATCGACTTTTGCGTGCGGATCCAGCCGATGCACTGCTCGGCCAGGTCGCGGGTGAGCTGATAGCCGTCCTCGGGCCGCGCCGGTGGCTCGATCGGATCGGTGTTCTTGAGCAGCGAGGGGTAGAACTGGTCGGTCTCGCCCGAGATGAAGCCGTAGAACAGGTCGAAGCCCTGGTTGGTCGGCCAATTGTCGAACGGGCCGGCCGCGCTGGTCAGGTTATCGGGGACATTGTGGTTCTTGCCGAACCAGGCGCAGGTATAGCCGGTCTGCTTGAGCAGCTCGGCAAAGGTCGCGCAGCTCTTGGGGATGATGCCGCAATAGCCGGGATAGCCGGTCGCCATCTCCTGGATCACGCCGGTGGCGACGGTGTGGTGGTTGCGCCCGGTCAGCATCGCCGCGCGCGTCGGCGAGCAGAGCGCGGTGGTGTGGAACTGGTTGTAGAGCAGCCCGCGCTTGTGCAGCCGCTCGGCTGTGGGCATCCGCACCAGCCCGCCGCTCGCGCTCGGCCAGCCGAAGCCGATATCGTCGAGCAGCACCAGCAGGATGTTGGGCGCGCCCTCCGGGGCCTCCTTCATCGGCGGGAAATCGGGCTCGGACTCGGTCGCGTACATCCCGATTTTGGCGTTCGGGAATTCCCATTCGGGCTCGGGCAGGTGATTGCGATCGAGGTGAAGGGGGAATTCCGGCTTGTCCGACTTCGCCATGGGGACGGCTCCTTGTGACACAGGGCGCCCGCGCCCGGAGGCGGTTAAGTCTCGAAGCGGCGGGTTGCTTTTGGAGTACGGAGGCCCCCGGTGCGGGCCTATCGGGTAAATCCCCAGAACGCCGGTGTTTTAGCCTGAGAATGGCGGGCAGGGGTTCCGTGCGAGGCGTTGGTGGTGCTTTGCCCGGCAGTTCCAGTAGCTGAACGATGCGGCGGAAACATCACAGAAATATGGATAAAATCCCCGTAGCGGTGCAGTCGAGCGCTGGCGCGGGGCGGGCCCGATTGATAGGGATTGCCCCAGTTAAAGGGGGGATCATGACGATATTGCGAGCCGGCGCGGGCAAGTGCGCCATTGCCATTGCCACATTGGGCCTGGCGCTGAGCGGGTGCAGTGGCGGCGGTGGCGGCGGGGGCAGCACGCCGACGCCCACGCCGACCAACCACGCCCCCGGCATCACCTCCGCCGCGACCTTCAGCGTCGTCGAGAACAGCACTGCCGCCGTCTACCAGGCGAGCGCGACGGACTCGGATGGCGATGCGGTGACGCTGTCGCTGTCGGGCACCGATGCGGCGCGGTTCACGATCAGCGCCACGGGCGATGTCCGCTTCGCCGCGACGCCCAATTTCGAAAAGCCGGCCGATGCCGATGCGGACAATGTCTACAATCTCCAGCTCTCGGCGAGCGACGGCAAGACCAGCGTGAGCCAGGCGGTGACGGTTACCGTCACCAACAGCAAGGAAGGCATCGCGGTCCAGGACATCGCCTTTGGTTTCGACCATCCGGTGGCGATCACGAGCATTCCGGGCGACAGCCGGCTGATGATCGCCGAGCGCTCGGGCGCGATCTACATCTATGATCCGGCGGTGCAGCAGCATGTGCTGTTTGCCAAGGTTCCCAACCTGACCAATGCCGATGGCCAGGGCATCTTGAGCGTTGCCCCGGCGCCCGATTTCGCCACGCGGCCGATCGTCTACACGCTGATCGGGAACGGCACCTGGATCGAGCTCCAGCGGATCGGCGGCGCGAGCAAGGCCTTTATCGGTTACCATAATCTCTACACCAACAATGTCGGCGGCTGGGCGGGCTTCGGGGCGGACGGGCTGCTCTATGTCGCGACGGGCGATGCGGGCGGCACCAACGACCCGAGCGGCAGCGCGCAGAGCGGGCCGGAAAATTTCTTCTCCGCGCTGCTCGGCAAGCTGATGTCGTTCGCGCCGGCGGACTTTGACGCCTGGGAACGCGCGCAGGGCGGGGCCGCGGTGCCGCCGGCGATCGTGCCGCGCGCGGTGCTGGCGAAGGGGCTGCATTATCCGATCGGCGGCAGCTTCTATGCGGGAGGGCTGTTGCTGCCCGATCGCGGCCAATCGGTGCGCGAGGAAGTCAACGCGCTGACGCTGACCGCCGGCGCGACGGACAATCTGGGCTGGCCGTGGCGCGAGGGGACCAGCGTCAACCTCGCCGGCGAGCCTGCCGGGCTGCTCGCCCCGGTGCTCGACTATCCGCACGGCACCGGCACCTATGCCGGGCAGCAGATCATGAGCGGGCTGGTCTATCAGGGCGCCAATGCGTCGCTGGCGGGCAGCTACCTGTTCCTCGATGCGAGCGGGGCAGTGTTCACGGCGCCGGTTGCCAGCCTGCAGCGCGGCAGCACGGCGGGGGCGAGCGCGATGGAGCGGCGCGACCTCGACTTCACGCCGTCGAACGGCACGATCGTCCAGCCGGTGTCGATGACGCAGACCGCGTCGGGCGCGATCTATATCATCTGCGACAATGGCCACATCTTCCGGGTGACCGCGAGCTGAAGGCTCGACCGGGGAGCGGTGCTTGCGCGCCGCTCCCCTCGGCACCTACCAGCCCAGGCCGATACGGGCGTAGACGTAGCGCCCGCCGAACCCGAACGGCGAGTAATAGGGGAAGCCGACGACGCCGGTGGTGTTGTTCGCGGGGATCGTCGCGTCGGGATATTCGTCGAACAGATTGTTCACACCGAGTGCGAACTGCGCGCCCTTGAGTGCCTGATACCGCAGCTCGAGGTCGGCGATGGTGTGCTTGCCGGTATGGATGTCCGCCGCCGGGGTGGTGCCGGGCTGGTTGACGTCGCCATAATAGCTGGCGCGCGCCGTGATGCCGATCTTGTCGAGCGACCAGTCGATCGTGCCGGTGAGCTTCTCGCCCGGCGTGCCCTGTTCGATCGTGTAGATGCGGCTGCGCGCGAACAGCGTCGGGGCCGGGTTGATCGAGCCGGTCGAGGTCGGGATCGAGCTGCGGTCGAGCTTGGTCTGGTTGACGTTGCCGGCGAGGGTCAGGTCGAAAGTGCCGGCATCGGCGGTGGGCAGGCGGTAATGCGCGACGGCGTCGATGCCGCGGACGCGCGAGCGCAGGCCGTTGATGAAGAAGCGCGCCGCCGAGACGTTATAGGGCGCGAGCAGCGTGGCGACCTGGGGGCTGAAGCTCGCCGCGATATTCTCCGACAGCGCGAGCTGGTTGCGCAGGCGGATCTGATAGCCGTCGATCGTCAGGTCGAAGCCGCCCGAGCGGATGACGGTGCCGAGCGAGAGATTGGTCGAGCGCTCCGGCTCCAGGGGCAGGCCGCCCAGTGCGGTGGCGACGGCGCTGGTCGAGGGGAAGGTGCCGGTGAGGATCGGCGAGCCGTTCTGGATCACCGAGGCGACGGACGTGAAATATTGCTGCTGCAGGCTGGGCGCGCGGAAGCCGGTCGAGGCGGTGCCGCGGATCGCGAACCAGGGGGCGAAGTCGTAGCGCAGCGACACCTTGCCGGTGCCGGTGTCGCCAAAGTCGGTGTAGTGCTCGGCGCGGCCGGCGAGGCCGACGAGCAGCTTGTCGGTGACCTGGGCTTCGAGATCGACATAGCCCGAGATGTTCTTGCGGTCCTGCTCGGTGGCGTTGAGCGGGGAGAAGCCGCCAAAGCCCTGCGCGCCCGGCGCCTGGCCGGCGATCACGCCGCTGGTCGGGTAATCATAGGAGGCGCGCTCACCCGGGGTGATCTTGAAGCCCTCGCGGCGGCCCTCGACGCCGAAGGCGACGTTCAGCGACTGAAAGACGTCGAAGCTGCGCGAGACGTCGAGCCCGGCGACCCACTGGTCGTAGATCAGCGCGCCGTCATAGAAGCTGGTCGGCGAGGCGTTGCCATAGGCGTAATTGGCTGAATTGCGGGTGTAATAGGCGATCTTGTTGCGGCCGTACGCGACGTTGAGATCGACATTCCAGCCGGCGACATCGCCCTTGATGCCGAGCGCGCCATTGGCGTTGGTCGACTTGGTGTTGATGATCGGCAGGAAGCCATTGGGGTAGAGTGCCGAGACGGCGGCCGCGGCGGCGGGCAGGCGCGGGAAGGCGGCGCTGCGGCTGTCGCGGTCCTGATAGCCGAACCAGCCATAAAGCTTGAAATTGTCGCCGATGCCGGTGCCGGCGTTCACATAGCCGGTGTACTGCTCGACCGCCGGATCGCCGAAGCGGCCGGTGACGCGGGTGGGCGTGACGCGCGGGTCATAGTCGGCGCGGTTGGTCGCCTCGCGGTTGAGATATTCGCCCGAGACGGTGACGTAGCCGTCATTGCCGAAGCCGAGGCCCTGCCAGGCCGAGAGCGTCAGCGAAGGCTCGCCGGTGACCGAACGGCTGCCGCGCGCGGTGTCGATATCGGTGGCGTAGATGCCATAGGTGGCGGTGGCGCCGCCGCCCGAGCGGGCTTCGCGCAGTCGAATGTTGATCACGCCGGCGATCGCGTCCGAGCCGTACTGCGCCGAGGCGCCGTCCCGCAGCACTTCGATCCGCTCGAGCGCAGTGGCGGGGATGGTGTTGAGGTCGACGGCGGCCGAGCCGCGGCCGACCGAGCCGTTGATGTTGAGCAGCGCCGAGGCATTGGCGCGCACGCCGTTGATCAGGACCAGCGTCTGGTCGGGCGAGAGGCCGCGGAGCGTGGCGGGGCGGATCGCGTCGGTGCCGTCGACCGCAGAGGGGCGGGGGAAGTCGATCGAAGGGGCGACGGTGGCGAGTGCAGCGGCGAGCTCGGTCGTGCCCTGGTTGCGCAGCGCCGCGCCGCTCAGCACGTCGACCGGCGAGGCGGTGTCGAGGCGCGAACGGCCCTGGGCGCGGGTGCCGGTGACGACGATCTGGGTATCTTCGGGGGGCGGACCCTGGTCTGCCTGCGGCTCTGCGGTGGTGCTGCTGTCCTGCGCGAAGGCGGGAGAAGCAGCGAACGCCAGCGTGGTGGCGATGGCGAGGAGCGACGAGGAAACAATACGCATGGTAGCCCACCTTTTCTTATGGTGAGCATAATCTCTACCAATCCACTAGGGATTGACACAAAGGAAAGCTTGGCGCGGGCAAAAATGGATTTTGGCGGTGTGGCGACGTGGCAACACACCTGCATCGAAAACGCCGTTGTCGACGATTGGTTCCGCGAAAATCGCACGCTGTCCCGAGCCGGGACCGGTGCCCATCCGGGAAAACTCCCGCGACCCCTAACCCGATATTTACCTCTCGCTTCCATAGCTGACCCTGATCCTGTGCGGGTTGCTGTCGAGACGTCGACCGCCTCCGACCCCGCGGGAAAAGGAGCTCGGCATGCGTTTCATCGGTTTCGGCAAGACACTTCTGGCTCTCGGACTGGCGGCGGCGCTGGCCGCTTGCGGTGGCGGAGGCCGCCCCGAACTGCCGGCCGCGACTGCGGTGGCGTCGCGCGAGATGCCGAGCGAGGAATATGTCATCGGCCCGATGGACTCGCTCCAGATCTTCGTCTGGCGCAATCCCGAGCTGTCGGCGAAGGTGCAGGTGCGCCCCGATGGCCGCATCACCGTGCCGCTGATCAGCGACATGCCGGCCGTGGGCAAGACCCCGGCGATGCTGGCGGACGACCTGAAATATGCGCTCAGCGAGTATATCAAGGACCCGATCGTCTCGGTGATCGTCGAGAATTTCAACGGGACCTACAGCCAGCAGGTCCGCGTCGTCGGCGCGACCGAGAAGCCGGCGTCGATCCCGTACCGCGCCAACATGACCGCGCTCGACGCGATGATCGTGGTGGGCGGGCTGAGCGAGTTCGCCGCGGGCAACCGCGCGCGGCTGGTGCGCTACGACCGGCAGACCGGCAAGCAGACCGAATACAAGCTGCGCCTGGGTGACCTGCTGAAGAACGGCGACATCAAGGCGAACGTCAAGCTCGAGCCGGGCGACGTGATCATCATTCCTACAAGCATGTTCTGAGGTAGCGCCGGTGGGGAGCCTATACGACGAACTTCGCGGCGCACTGCACGCGATCTGGCAGCGGCGCTGGGTGGCGCTGGCCGTGGCGTGGGGCATCTGCCTCGCGGGCTGGCTGGTCGTCTCGCAGATGCCGAACAATTATGAGTCGCGCGCGCGCATCTTCGTGCAGCTGCGCCAGATCATCCCGACCGACGGGACGACTGCGCTCAACCAGCAAAAGGACCTCGACCGGATCCGCCAGACGCTGACCAGCGCGGTGAACCTGGAGAAGGTGGTGCGCGGCACCGACCTGGCACGGACGGTCTCGACCGACCGTGACGTGGCCGACCGCGTTGCCGGCCTGCAAAAGGCGATCAAGCTGACTGCGCAGCAGGATAACCTGTTCGAGATCAGCGTGACCGCGCCGAGCGGCAAGCTCGCCCGCCAGATCACGCAGAAGCTGATCGACATCTTCGTCGAGGCGAACCTTTCCGACAATCGCGACCAGTCGAGCCAGTCGCTCGACTTCATGGACCAGCAGCTCGCCGAGCGGCAGAAGCAGCTCGCCGACGCCGATACCAAGCGCGCCGATTTCCAGGCACGCTTCCTCGGCTCGCTGCCGGGCACCGGTTCGATCGACGACCGCGTTTCGGCGGCGCGCACGCAGCTTGCCCAGATCCAGGGCGACCTGGCGGCAGCGCAGTCGGGCCTCAACGTGGTCAACGCACAGATGGCGGGCACGCCGGCGAATGTCGCGGGCGGTGGCGGCGGTGCAGTGACGGGCCCGGCCCGCGCGCGCTTCGCGGCGATCCAGGGCCAGCTGGCCGATGCCCGCGCCAAGGGCTTTACCGACAGCCATCCCGACGTGATCGCGCTCAAGAACCAGCTGGCGGCGGCGCAGAGCGCTGCGGCACGCGAGCCGGTGGTGAGCGGCGCTTCGGCGGGCGCTTCGAACCCGGTCTATATCGGCCTCCAGTCGATGCGCGCGGACAAGCAGGCGACCGTCGCCGCGCTCGTCCAGCGCAAGGCGCAGATCGAAGGCGACCTCAATGCGCTCAGCGCCAAGATGGCGGAAGCGCCGGGCGTGGCCGCAGAGCAGGGCGAGATCGAGCGGCAATATCAGGTGCTCAAGGGCCAATATGACACGCTGCTCGCCCAGCGCGAGCAGATGAAGATCTCGAGCCAGGCGCAGACCGTGGCCGATGCCGACAAGTTCAACGTGGTCGATCCGCCGACGCAGCCGCGCGCGCCGACTTCGCCCAACCGTCCGCTGCTGCTCACCGGCGTGCTGATCGCCGGGCTTGGAGCCGGCGTGGCCGCGGCGTTTGCGCTCGGCAAGCTGACCACGACCTTCGCCACCGCCGGCAAGCTGGAAAAGGCGAGCGGGATGACCGTGATCGGATCGATCGGCGAAGTGGTGACCGCGGCGCAGACCGCGATGCGCCGCAAGAAGCTGACTTTGTTCGCCGGCGGGATGGCGGCGCTGGTCGCGGCCTATATCGGGCTGATCGGCGTCGAGTTCGTCCAGCGCGGAATGGGGGCCTGAGATGAACGACCATACGCCCCGCCGCCTGAAGGGATCGCTGCTCGAGCGGGCCGCGCAGGGCTTCCATTACGCGCCTGCGCCAATCGACGATGCGCCTGTAGCGCCGGTTGCGAAGCCGGCGCCGAAGCGCGTCGAGGCGCCGGTAGTAGCGCCTGAGATGCAGGTTCAGCC
This sequence comes from Sphingomonas sp. R-74633, assembly GCF_013416555.1. Classification (GTDB taxonomy): domain Bacteria; phylum Pseudomonadota; class Alphaproteobacteria; order Sphingomonadales; family Sphingomonadaceae; genus Sphingomonas. The sequence goes on from NZ_JACCFG010000001.1 coordinate 388,341, forward strand.
TGCGCCTGTGGTTGTGCCGCAGCCCGCGCCGCAGGCGGAGCATTTCCCCGGCGAAGGCCGGGGCCCAGCCTCAGCGTCCCAGACTGAAAGTCTGGGCCCCGGCCTTCGCCGGGGAGAAGCTCAGGAAGAAGCCGCTCCCCAGATCGCCGTGGCGCGCCCGACGGGCCGCCGGATGGCGCCGCTCGACCGGGCGGTGCTCGAAAAGGGCGGGATGCTGATGCCCGGCGCCGCGATCGGCCCGCTGGCGGAGGAATTCCGCATGGTGAAGCGCCAGCTGCTGCTCACCGCGCGCGCCGTCGCCGCCAAGGATACCGCGAAGGCCGCCGACCGCGCCCGCATGATCCTAGTCTGCTCGGCCCAGCCGAGCGAGGGCAAGACCTTTTGCGCGATCAACCTCGCGCTCTCGATGGCGACCGAAAAGGACGTCGAGGTGCTGCTGGTCGACGCCGACTTCCCCAAGCCCGACGTGCTGCCGCGCATGGGCCTGCCAGGTGGCCCGGGGCTGCTCGACGTGCTCGCCGGTTCGGTGGCGAACGTCGAAGACTGCATCATCGATACCGACATCCCGCAGCTTTCGGTGCTGCCGGCCGGCGCGCGCTCGAACAGCGACACCGAGCTGCTGGCGAGCGACCGCGCGCGCGCCGTGATCGACGGGCTGGCCGAGGCCAATCCGCGCCGCATCGTGATCTTCGATTCGCCGCCTGCGCTGGCCGCGTCGCCCGCGTCGGTGCTGGCGCTGCACGTCGGGCAGGTGATGCTCGTCGTGCGCGCCGACCAGACCAGCGAGAGCGACCTGCGCGCCGCGGTCAACACGCTCGATGCCTGCGAGCATATCCAGCTCGTGCTCAATTCCGTGTCGTTCCAGCCCGGCGGGCGCCGGTTCGGCAGCTATTATGAATATGGGGAGGAAAGCCGGTGAAGCGGCTGATTATCTTGGCGGGTGTTGCTACGGGGGTGGCGGCGCCGGCACAGGCACAGCGCGTCCAGGTCACGCCCTATATCGAGGCGAGCCAGGTCGTTGCGTCCGACCTCAATGGCGGCGACGTGCTGACCTATTCGACCGTGGGCGCGGGCATCGACGCGACGATGCATTCGCGCCGCGTCGAGGTGCAGGTGAGCTACCGCTACGAGCACCGGTTCGACTATCAGAACAAGCTCAACAACGATCACACGCATAGCGGCCTCGCCACCGTGCGCGCGACCGTCGCGCCGGGCTTCTCGATCGAGGCGGGCGGTATCGCCACGCGCACCCGTTCGGATATTCGCGGCGACGTGCAGACCAGCAATGTCGGCAATTTCAGCAACTCGGCGCAGGTTTTCTCGGGCTATATCGGGCCGAACCTGGCGACGCATCTGGGGCCGATGTTCGTCAACGGCGCCTACCGCTTCGGCTATACCAAGGTGGAGGCGCCCGGCCAGACCGGCGTCGACCCCAGCCAGCCGCGCCTCGATTATTATGACGATTCGACCGTACATGTCGCGACCGCCAGCGTCGGCGTGAAGTCGGGCACGGTGCTGCCGGTCGGCATCACCGCCAGCGGTTCCTACACGCGCGAGAACGCCGGCCAGCTCGACCAGCGCTTCGAAGGGAAGTGGGGCCGCGGCGACGTGGTGCTGCCGATCCTGCGCGGCCTCGCGCTGGCGGGCGGCGTTGGCTATGAGCAGATCAAGATCACCCAGCGCGATGCGCTGACCGTCGGCGGCGTGCCGGTGCTCGACGGGGCAGGGCGGTTCCGCACCGATCCCAATTCGCCGCGCCGCATCGCCTATGATTTGAGCGGCGTGTTCTGGGATGCCGGCGTGATCTGGAAGCCCAGCCGCCGCACCTTCTTCGAAGCGCGCGTCGGCCGGCGCTATGGCTCGATGAGCTATACCGGCTCGCTGAGCTATCAGGCGGGTCCGGGCAGCGGCATCCAGATCGGCGTGTACGACACGGTGCAGACCTTCGGCCAGCAGCTGAACGGCCAGCTCGGCTCGCTGCCGACCGCGCTTGCCAGCACCACCGATCCGTTCGGCAACGAATTCTCGGGCTGCATCTATGGCACCACCGGCGCCGCGACCGGTGGCTGCATGACCGGCATCTTCGCCTCCGCCACCACCTCGGCCTATCGCGGCCGCGGCGTGACCGGCGTGGCGGTGATGGGCCGCGGCGGCACCAAGATCGGCATTGGCGGCGGCTGGGCGAAGCGCGACTTCATCGCGCCGACCGGCGGCGGCACGGCCTTCACCACCAACGGCACCAGCGACACCACCATCTATGGCCAGCTCTTCGCCTCGACCGATGTCGGCGCCAACGGCTCGCTCCAGGGCAGCGTGATCGGCAGCTATTATGATAGCGACCTGCCGGGGAATGACGGCATTTACGGTTGGGGAGCGAATGCTGCCTATACCCACCGCTTCGGACGACTCGGTGCCACGCTTTCGACGGGCATCTTCGGGTTCGAGCGGGATGGCGAAAGCTCGGCCAGCGCGCAGGCGCTGCTCGGCTTGCGCTACGGCTTCTAAGCGTCGGGACGGAAACATGTACGACGACCAATATGGATTGACCGGCCGGCCCTTCCAGCTGACCCCCGATCCGAAATTCTGGTTCGACACGGCGACGCACCGCAAGGCGATGGCCTATCTCGGCTATGGGCTGAGCCAGGGCGAGGGCTTTGTGGTGATCACCGGCGATCCCGGCGTGGGCAAGACCACGCTGATGGGGCATCTGCTCGGCGAGATCGACCGCGAGCGGCTGAACGTCATCAAGATCGTCTCGACCCAGCTGCGCCCCGAGGACCTGCTGCGGCTGGTCTGCCAGGGGCTGCAGATCGACAGCTCGGACCTCAACAAGGCCGAGATGCTGAGCGCGATCGAGCGCGGGCTGCACAGCGTGGCGCGCACCGGGCGCCGCACGCTCGTCGTGGTCGACGAAGCGCAGTCGCTGCCGATCGAGAGCCTGGAGGAGCTGCGCATGCTCTCCAACTTCCAGGCGGGCGGCTATCCGCTGCTCCAGATCTTCCTGCTCGGCCAGCCCGAGTTTCGTCTCACGCTGAGCGATCCCCGCCTCGAACAGTTGCGCCAGCGCGTGATCGCGATGCACCATCTCGATCCGATGCAGGCCGATGAAGTCGAACCCTATCTGATCCACCGCCTGTCGTGCGTCGGCTGGCGGGGCAAGCCGCGCTTCACCAATGACGCGGTGGCGGCGATCCACCGCTGGTCGGGCGGATCCCCCCGGCGCGTCAACCAGCTCGCCAGCCGCGTGCTGCTGTTCGGCGCGGTCGAGGAGCTCGAGACGTTCGGCGCGCAGGAGCTGGCGATGGTGATCGCCGACCTGAACCAGGACACGCCGGTTTCGGCCTATCGCCCGGCACCGGCGCCCGCGCCGGTCGCTGAGCCTTACGAGCTGACCGATGTCGCGCCGATGCCGATGGGCGCGCCGGTGCCGCCGCCGCAGCCGGTGGAAGCCGTGCCGCTGCGCGCCGCGCCCGCGCCGGTTTCGGGCGATCCGGTTCAGCAGCGCATTTCCGAGCTCGAGGCGCAGGTGCGCGACCAGGACGAGGCGCTGCGCCGCGTGCTGGGGCTGCTGGTCGACTGGGTCGAGCAGGGCGAAGGCAATGGCCGCCGTCCGGACCTGTCGGCGGTGCGCGGAAACGCGGCCTGACGCAGATGGTGGTCAACGCCCTCTCGGTGGATGTCGAGGACTGGTTCCAGGTCGGCGCGTTCGAGAACACGATCGCACGCGAGGACTGGGACGGGCTCGAGCACCGTGTCGAGGCGAATACCGACAAGGTGCTGGCGCTGTTCGACGCCGGCGGAGTCAAGGCGACTTTCTTCACGTTGGGTTGGGTGGCGGAGCGCTATCCGGCGCTGATCCGCCGCATCGCCGAGGCCGGGCACGAAATCGCCAGCCACGGCTGGGATCATGCCCGCGTCTTCTCGCTGAAGCCGGAGGAATTCCGCGCCGATCTTGCCCGCGCCAAGGCGGTGCTGGAGGATGCGAGCGGCCAGCGCGTCACCGGATACCGCGCGCCGAGCTTCTCGATCGATCGCCGCACGCCCTGGGCGCATGAGGTGCTCGCCGAGGAGGGCTATGCCTATTCGTCGAGCGTCGCGCCGGTGAAGCATGACCATTATGGCTGGCACGATGCGCCGCGCGGGGCCTTTTGGCCGGTGCCGGGCGCCGAGCTGGTCGAGATCCCGATCACGCTGGCGAGCTTCTTCGGCCGCGAAGTGACGACCGGCGGAGGCTTCTTCCGCCTGCTGCCCGGCGAAGTGACCTATCGCGCGGTGCGCGCCGCCAATGACGCGGCTCGTCCCGCGATTTTCTACTTTCATCCCTGGGAGATCGACCCGGGTCAGCCGCGCGTGCAGGATGCGCCGCTCAAGTCGAAGCTGCGCCATTACAGCCGGTTGGGTGCGATGGCGGGCAAGCTGGGCACGCTGATCGCGGGGCATCAATGGGGTCGCATGGACGAGGTCGCGGCACGCGAGACGGCGCGGCTCAAGGCGAAATGCCGCAAGGAGAAGGCAAAGTGAACGCGCCGCTCCTGAGCAAGCCGGTCGCGCTGCGCATGGCCAATCTCGGCGACGAGATCGAGCGCGCGCGGATCGGGGCGTTCGTCCATGATCATCCCGAGGGCACGCCCTTTCATCTGCCCGCCTGGAGCGTCGGCGTGGCGCGGGGCTGCGGGCAGAGGAGCCATTACCTCGTCGCCGAGAGCGCCAATGGCGAGCTGGCGGGCGTGATGCCGCTTACCGAGATTACGTCGCCAATCTTCGGCAAGGTGCTCGCCTCGGCCGGGTTCGGCGTGGGCGGGGGCATCCTGACGCATGACCCGCGCATCGTCTCGCAGATGGCCGACCATGCCTGGGCGCTGGCGCAGACGCTGAACTGCCCGGTGATGGAAGTGCGCGGCGGACCGCTGCCCGGGCCCGAGTGGAGCGTGGACGACACGCGCTATCTGGGCTTTGTGCGCGAGCTTGCCGCGGACGATGAGGCCCAGCTTCTCGCCATTCCGCGCAAGCAGCGCGCCGAGGTACGCAAGGCGCTGGAGAACGACCTCGAAATCTCGATCGGCTGTAACGCGGATGACGTTGCCGCCCATTATGCCGTCTATGCCGAGTCGGTCCGCAATCTGGGGACGCCCGTATTTCCCCGGAGTCTTTTTTCCGAGGTTTTGCGGGAATTTGGCACTTCGGCGGACGTGCTTGTCGTCCGCCACGGCGGGGTGGCTGTGTCGAGCGTATTGAGCCTGTATTGGAAGGGGACGGTGTACCCCTATTGGGGTGGCGGCACCCCGGCGGCGCGGGGCCTTCGCGCCAATGACCGCATGTATTTCGAGCTGATGCGCCATGCCCGCACCCGCGGCTGCACGCGCTTCGACTTCGGCCGCTCGAAGGTCGGCACCGGCCCGGCGGCGTTCAAGAAGAATTGGGGCTTCGAGCCGAAGCCGCTGACTTATTATGACCGCATCGCCGAGGGCGCCAAGCCGCGCGACGCGAGCCCGGCCAATCCGAAATATTCGCTCCAGGTGCGCGTCTGGAGCAAGCTTCCTTTGTGGATCGCCAACCGCGCGGGTCCCCTCATTGCGAAGGGCCTTGGCTGATGGGCGACATTCTCTTTCTGGCGCACCGCGTGCCCTATCCGCCCGACCGGGGCGACAAGATCCGCGGTTTCCACATCCTGAAATATCTCTCGACGAAGAAGCGCGTCCACCTGATCGCGTTCGCCGACGATCCCGCCGACCTGAAGCAGAAGGGCGGGCTGACCAAGTACACCGGCAACCGCTCGATCGTGTGGCGCGCCAAGTCGCAGCTCATTGCGGGCGTGCAGGCGCTGATCCAGCACCGGCCGGTCTCGCTCACTGCGTTCGACAATGACGCGCTGCGCCAGGCAGTGGAGAACATCCTCGAGCGGCACCGGATCGACACGATCTACGTCTTCTCGAGCCAGATGGCCCAATATCTGCCGGCGCGGCCGCGCCAGCAGGTGATCATGGATTTCGTCGACATGGATTCGGCGAAGTTCGCGGCCTATGCGAAGAGCAGCAAGGGCCCGATGGGCTGGATGCTCGGGCGCGAGGCGCGGCTTTTGCTCGCGCATGAAAAGGCGATCGCGGCGCGCGCCGACGCCAATCTGTTCGTCAGCGAGGCCGAGGCCGACCTGTTCCGCCAGCGCACCCGCGCCGACCGCGTCCATGTCATCGAGAACGGCATCGACACCGAGTATTTCGATCCGGCCGCGACCTTCAAGCGCGTCGACGTGATGGGATCGACGATCGTCTTCACCGGGCAGATGGACTATCGCCCGAACATCGAGGGCGTGACCTGGTTCGTCGAGACGATCCTGCCGCATGTCCGGCTGGTCCATCCCGATGCGCGCTTCATGATCGTCGGCCGCAACCCGACCGACGCCGTGAAGGCGCTTGCCAAGCATCCCGGCGTGGCGGTGATCGGAGAAGTGCCCGACGTGCGCGGCTGGCTGGCGCAGGCGGCGGTGGTCGTCGCGCCGCTCAAGCTGGCGCGCGGCATCCAGAACAAGGTGCTCGAGGGCATGGCGATGGCGCGGCCGGTGGTCGCGAGCGAAGCGGCTGCGACGGGCATCGATCATGGCGGCACGATCCTGGTCGGGTCGACCGTGGGCGAGATCGCCGAGCATGTGACGCGGCTGCTCTCGGACCGCCGCCGCGCGACCGAGCTGGGCAATTCGGCGCGGAAGCGGGTGATGGAGCATTATAGCTGGGAAGCGCGGCTGAGCCCGCTCGACGCCGTGCTCGGCCAGCCGCTGCGCCCGGCCAAGGAAGAGCGCGTGTCGCGCGTTACCGACGTGCCGAAGAAGCCGCGGCGGGCGGCGTGACCGCGGCCGCTGCCCCGGCAGCGGGTCCTGCGCCCGCAACCGCCGTGTTCGATACGCGCTGGAAGCGGCATGCCGCGATCCTGGCGGGCGTGTGGCTCGCGCTGCTGGCGATCTTCCACCGCGACACCGCAGATCTCGCTACGATCTACTGGACCAACACCACCTTCGGGCATTGTCTGTTCATCGCGCCGGTGATCGCCTGGCTGGTGTGGCAGCGGCGCGTGGAGCTGAGCGAAGTGCCGCCGCAGGGCTGGTGGCCCGGGCTGGCGATCGTCGCGTGCGGCGGGCTCGGCTGGATGGTCGGCGATGCCGCGGGCGTCGCGCTGTTCCGCCATGCCGGGCTGGTGCTGATGCTGCAGGGCGCGGTGGTGACCGTGCTCGGGCCGAACGTCGCCCGGGCGCTGCTGTTTCCGCTTTGCTATATGGCGTTCCTCGTGCCGTTCGGCGACTTTCTCGAAGGGCCGCTGCAGGACATCACGATCACGATGATCATGCCGATGCTCCATGCGTTCGGCGTGCCTGCCAGTGTGGACGGGGTGCTGATCACGACGTCGAACGGCTATTTCGAAGTGGCCGAGGCGTGTTCGGGCGCCAAGTTCGTGATCGCGATGGTCGCGTTCGGCGTGCTGGTGGCGAATGTCTGCTATGTCTCGTGGCGGCGGCGCGCCGGGTTCATGGTCGCGGCGATCCTGGTGCCGATCCTCGCCAATGGGCTGCGCGCCTTCGGGACGATCTATGCGGCGTGGTGGACCTCGGTCGAGCAGGCCACCGGCTTCGACCATATCGTCTATGGCTGGGTGTTCTTCGGGATCGTGATGGCCGCGGTGCTGGCGATCGGCTGGAAATGGTTCGATCGCGACCCTGACGCGCGCTGGTTCGATCCCGCGAAATTGCAGGCAGTGCCGGCGAAGCGCGTCGACGCGCCGATCGCGGGTGCGCTGGTGCTGCTGGTGGCGAGCCTGTTCCTCGGCTGGTCGAGCCTCAACGATGCGCGGGCGCAGGCGCTGCCCGCGCAGGTGGCGCTGCCCGAGGTGCCGGGCTGGCACCGCGTGGCTTCGGCGACGCGTGCGGCGTGGTCGCCCAATTTCCCGGGCGCGGATCATATGCTGATCGGGCGCTATGCCGATGATGCGGGGCGGAGCGTCGACCTGGCGGTGGCGGTCTATGCCACGCAGCATGAAGGGCGCGAGCTGGTCGGCTTCGGGATCGGCGCGATCCGCGAGAATGACCGCTGGGTGAAGATCGAGGATCTCGGGCCGGTGCGGCGCGGCGCTGCGCTGCGGATGACCGGGCCGGGCCGGGTCGAGCGCGAGACGGTCACCTGGTACCGGATCGGCGGCGTGCTGACCGGGAGCGAGAAGCGGGTGAAGCTGGAGACGCTCAAGACCAAGCTGCTGGGCGGCAACCAGGCGGGGGTGGCGGTGCTGCTCTCGGCCGAGCAGGGCGCGGAGAATGGCGCGCATGCGACGATCCAGGACTTTCTGGGCGCGCTTGGTCCCGTCGAGGGGCTGGCGGATCGCATGACGGGCGCGCGCTGACTTCCATCTACGCCACTTCGTCACCCCGGCCTTGTGCCGGGGTCCACCCGGAGGCAATGACTGGGCAGGAGGCTCTTGCGCTCTGCGTGAGGCTTAGTGGACCCCGGCACAAGGCCGGGGTGACGGTTGGTTATCTGGGGGACTTCGCCTGAATGTGCGGCATCGCCGGCCTTTACTATCCAGCGCTGGCCAAGCCGGTGGATCCCGCGCGCATCGTGCAGATGACCGATGCGCTGGTCCATCGCGGGCCGGACGGGTCGGGCGTGTGGGTCACCGCGGGCGTGGGGCTGGGGCATCGCCGGCTGGCGATCATCGATCTCGAGGGCGGCGTGCAGCCGATGGCGACGCCGGACCAGGGCGTGGTCGTCACCTACAATGGCGAGATCTATAATTTCCAGGAGGTCCGCGCCGAGCTCGAGGCCAAGGGCGCGCGCTTCGCTACCGACAGCGACACCGAGGTGCTGCTGCACGGCTGGCGCGCCTGGGGGCCGCGGATGCTTGAGCGGCTGAACGGCATGTTCGCCTTTGCGCTCTATGACGCGAGCACGCAGAGCCTGTTCCTGGCGCGCGACCGGTTCGGGGTGAAGCCGCTCCATTATGCCGAACTGTCGGACGGAGCGGTGGCGTTCGCGTCGGAGCTCAAGGGGCTGCTGGCGCATCCGCTGTTCCGCCGCACGCCCGAGTTCAAGGCGGTCGAGGACTATCTGGGGCTCGGCTATGTGCCCGACGACACTTCGATCCTGAGCGGTGTGAAGAAGCTCGCGGCCGGGCATTTCCTGCTGCTCGAGCGCGGCAAGCCGGTGCCGCAGCAGCAGCGCTGGTGGGACATCGACTTTTCCAAGCGCGCGACGGGCAAGGTGCGCGATCTTGAGGCCGAGCTGGTCGACCTGATGCGTGGCGCGGTGCGGTCGCGGATGATCGCCGATGTGCCGCTCGGCGCGTTCCTCTCGGGCGGCGTCGACAGCTCGGCGGTGGTCGCGCTGATGGCGGAGGCGAGCAAGGCGGCGGTGAAGACCTGCACGATCGGCTTTGACGAAGCGGGGCTGGACGAGACGGGCTATGCGCAGATGATCGCCGAGCGCTTCGCCACCGCGCACCAGATCCGGAAGGTGGCGGCGGATGATTTCGCGCTGATCGATACGTTGGTCGGCGCGTTCGACGAGCCCTTTGCCGATGCCTCGGCATTGCCGACCTACCGGGTGTGCGAGCTGGCGCGCGAGAGCGTGACGGTGGCGCTGTCGGGCGACGGCGCGGACGAGGCGATGGCGGGGTATCGTCGCTACAAGTTCTTCGCCGGCGAAGAGCGGGTACGCGGGCTGTTCCCGCAGGACTTCCGCACCAATGTGTTCGGGACGCTGGGACGGCTCTACCCCAAGGCCGATTGGGCGCCGCGGCCGTTCCGTGCCAAGACCACTTTCCTGGCGCTCGCCGAGGCTGGGGAGTTCGCCTATCCCAAGGCGGTGGGCGTGACCGGCCCGGTGCTGCGCCAGACGCTCTACAGCGACGCGATGCGCAAGGCGCTGGCGGGGCACAGCGCCGAGCAGCGCTATACCGATACGATGCGGCAGGCGCCGGCGCGCGATGCGCTCGACCGGGCGCAATATGCCGATATCAAGCATTGGCTGCCGGGCGACATCCTCACCAAGGTCGACCGCACGAGCATGGCGGTGAGCCTGGAGGCGCGCGAGCCGCTGCTCGACTATCGGCTGGTCCAGTTCATGGCGACGCTGCCACCGTCGCTCCGCATCAAGGCGGGGCAGGGCAAGTGGCTGATGAAGAAGGCGCTCGAGCCCTATCTGCCCAAGGACGTGCTCTACCGGCCGAAGATGGGCTTCGTGACGCCGATCAGCGCCTGGTTCCGCAAGGCGCTGGCCGACGAGGCGGCGGCGCTGGGGCGCTCGAAGCTGCTCCACAGCACCGGCTGGTTCGACCTGCAGGCGATCGAGAAGCTCGCCGCCGACCACAAGGCGGGCCGCGCCGAGCATGGCCGGACCTTGTGGCAGCTGCTGATGCTGGAGCGCAGCCTGAACCGGCTATTCGGCTAGCGCGCCTTTGCTGCTCCCCGGCGAAGGCCGGGGCCCAGTATCGGCGGATCAGGTGAGGTGGGTGAACCTCTCGAACAATATCGCAACTGGACCCCGGCCTTCGCCGGGGAGCAGCGTATTGCTAGCGCGCGTACGCCGCCGCAGTCGTCTCCACCGGGGTGGCCGGCGCATGATCGAGCACGATCGCCATGCCCGCGTGGAGCGTCAGCGCCATCAGCACCAATGTCGACAGCAGGAACAAGGCGAAGCGCGTCGAGACGCGGTTGACCGTTGCCTGCACCACGCTGTGGGCGATGCGCAGGATCACATAGGCCCAGGCGAGCCACAAATTGATGCCGTGCCCCTGGCCGAGCAGCGCCAGCGCCAGCGCGACCGCGTAGAACAGGGTCGGCTGCTCGTGGAGATGGTTGTAATTGTGCGCCTTCCACTGCGCTTGGGCGGGCAGCACCTTGTCGGCATCGGTGCCCTTGCTGCCGACCAGCTTGCCCATGTCGATGCCTGCCTTGCGCATCGCCGGCATCCGCATCGCCATCATCCAGACCAGCATGACGAGCGTCCAGGCGACGAGCGCCACCACGGGCGCGAGAATTTCGCTGTGCATTGCAGTCCCCTCCACCTGCATTGAGCGCGGGAGGCTGCCAAAGCCGGTTCGGGAATGCAACTAAACCGGAGCGAGCAGGCTCTCGAGCAGCAGGTGCGTTGAACGGCGGAGCGCCGCTTCATCCTGCGCCGACCAGACGGCGTTGCGGCAGAGCACCCCCATCACATGCGCCTGGACCAGCCAGCCGATCGCTTCGGCATCGGCGCCGGCGCGCGCCTTGCCGGCAGCGGCGAGGCTGCGCACCGCGGCTTCCACGGCGTGGCGCAGGCGTTCGAGATTGGCGGTGGTGCGCTGGCGCAGCCCGGCGTCGGCTGCGCTGGCGGCGGTGATTTCGATGCCGAACCGGGCATTGGCCGGGGGCAAAGCAGGGGCGATCTGGTGCGCAAAAAGCGAGTCGGCGAGGCTCTGGATGCTGTCGCCATCGATCGACCCGAGCTCGGCGGAGAGCAGGTCGGTCACTGCGTGGATCAGCCCCTCCTTGCTCGGGAAATGGCTGTAGAAGGCGCCCTTGCTGATCCCCGCGGCGGTGCACACATCGTCGACAGAGGTGGCCAGTAGCCCACGCTCGAACAGGCAGCGCGCGGCCGCGTCGAGGATATGCGCCCGTCTCTTGGCGGCGGTGGCTTCAGTAAGGCGCGGCATCGACCCGATTCAGTGTTTATTCCCCCTAAGGTGCATCGGATTTGGTTCCAGTATGTTGCTGACCATTGTTGACGTCGGCGAAGGTCCCGCTGCGGGACGGCGCTTCGCCGGGACTGGTGCCTCCGTGGCGCCACTACCTGCCAGGTAGTTGCCTGCAGGACGGGCACGAAGCACGCCTTGCGCCATGAACCACGAGGCGGATTTCATGGCGAATATCGGACGGAGAGAATTGCTCAGGCTGGGCGGCGGGGCAGGGCTTTCGCTCGCGCTGCCGAGCCTCGGGTTTGCGGCGGGCGCGCAGCCGATCATCGATGTGCACCTGCACGCCTATCCCGCATCGATGCCGCTGCCGGCAGGCGCGACCAATCCGATCACCGGCGCCAAGAGCCCGGTGCGCAGCGGCGCCGAGCATCTGACGGCGTGCATCGCGGAAATGAAACGGCACAATGTCGTGCGCGGCGTGGTGAGCGGCGGCGATGGCGACCGGCTGCAGGCGGCGATCGACTGGCGCAATCGCGATCCCGCGCGCTTCATCGCGGGGGCGGGCATCCGCGGGTCCGCGGACACGCCGCTGCCGCCGCTCGACACATTGCGCAGGCTGTTCGCCGACGGGACGATCAGGGTGCTCGGCGAGGTGACAGCGGAATATGCCGGTCTGTCGCTGAGCGATCCGCAATACGACCCCTATCTCGCGCTGGCGGAGGAATTTGACGTGCCGGTGGCGCTGCACATCGGCACCATGCCGTCCGGCACGCCCTTCGATCCCTGCTGCAGCACCGCCCGGGCGCGGCTTGGCCATCCCGAGACGATCGAGGAGGCGCTGAGCAGGCATCCGAAGCTGCGGATCAACCTGATGCACAGCGGCTGGCCCTATATCGAGGAGACCATCGCGATGCTGATGCTCTACCCCAATGTGAATGTGGATACCGGCGCCAATGCCTGGCTGCTGCCGCGCGCCGAATTCCATGCCTGCCTCCAGCGGATCGTCGGCGCGGGCTTCGGCAAGCGGGTGATGTTCGGATCGGACAACATGTTCTGGCCCGAGGCGATCGGGCTGGCGATCGAGGGGGTGGAGAGCGCGAGCTTCCTGAGCGCGACGCAGAAGCGGGACATCTTCTACAACAATGCGGCGGCGTTTTACCGGTTGTAGGCGCCGCCGTTAGTCGCGCAGGCGGCAGAGCGCGTCGCGGTTGGCCAGGGCGAAAGCCCGGATCGCTTCGAGTGAGGCGGCCTTGGTTTCGGGCGCATAGAGCCAGTCGTCAAAGGCGTTGGATGCGTCCTCGTCGGGGGGCACGAAATCGAAGACCGCTTCGCCGCCCGAGGTGAGTTCGCCCCGCACCACTGCAGCCTGATATTTGATCTGAAGTTGCCAATCCTCATTCCGGGCCTCCACCCAGGCGATGTCGCGCTGCGTGACCGGCTGCCACCAGCTTTTGCCCTGCTTCGCCAGGTGCCGGATCAGACGTGCGCGGCTCGCCGCCCATTTCTCGGGCTCATCGTTCAGATTGGGCACGATGCGGGCAACGGGCGCTTCGGGATCGCCCGCGCGCTCGCGAAAGGCCGGGTCGAAGCGGGCCATCAGCTCGGGCCAGTCGAGCAACGCGATCAGCCGATAGGCCAACTTCAGCGAAACGCGGTAATTGTCGATGAACTGCGTGAAGCCGCCATTGCTTACCTGGCCGACGAGATCGGACCACATCATCAGCGCGCGTTGCGGTTCGGTTAGCTGGTCGTTGCCGGGGTGGCCGTAGAGGTCCCAGCCTTCGATCTGCATTACCGCGGGCACATGGACGAACGACTCTCCGGTCGCGCACCATCCCGGATGCTGATACGAGGCCGCGGCTTCGAATTCCGCCGCCGTCATTTCCGGACGTGTTTCGGTCATGGTGCCCCTTTCGCCAACGCGGTGCGTCCGCTTCGCCGGGAGGATTGACGAACCTCGCGGGCATTTCAAAAGAAAAGGGCGGCCGGGGATGTCCCGACCGCCCTGTTTCTGGTCCGATCCGGAAAGGATCAGGCGAAGAGCTTCGCCCAGCCGCGCTTGGCGCGGTCCTTCCAGTGGCCGCGGTGATAGGCGTCGGACGCCAGCAGCGGCATGACCGAGCCCGCTTCGGCGAACACCATCTGCTCGATGCCGGTGTTGACCTTGCCCCACGAGGCGGCCTCCTGGAGGGTCGAGGACGAGCAGGCGCCGTCGCGCACGTCGGCGACGGTGATCTGCACGGCGTATTTGTGCACGGCGACATCGTCATGGCCGAGGATCTCGGCGCAGACGACGGTGTCCTGGATGAAGTTCTTCGGCACGCCGCCGCCGATCATCAGGAGACCGGTGGTGCCGGCCTGGATCTTGATCTCGGTGAGCTCGCGGAAGTCGGCAATGGCGTCGAGCACCATGTACGGCTTGCCCGCCTTGGCGCGATCGACCTGGTGCTTGACCAGGCCGAAGCCGGCCGAGGAGTCGACGAATGCCGGGCAGAAGATCGGCACGTCATGCTCATAGGCGAGCTTGACCAGGCTGTTGTCCTTCTTGCCGTGCTCGACGAGGTACTTGCCCATCTCGCGGATGAACGCGCGCGACGAATAGGGCTTGGCTTCCAGCGTCTCGGCGATCTCGAAGATCGTGTGGTCGACGTTCTGGAGCGCTTCCTCGTCGATGTACGTGTCGTAGATGCGGTCGATGTAGAGCGAGCGCAGCGTGTCGTCGTCGGGGATCTCGAGCGCCTGATAGTGCTTGTGGCCAAGGCCCTCGAAGAAATCCATGTCGACGATGGTCGCGCCGGTGGCGACGACGACATCGACCATGTTGTTGCGGATCAGCTCGGCATAGAGGTCCATGCAGCCGCCGGCCGAGGTCGAGCCCGCGATCACCAGGCAGACCGTGCAGTCCTTGTCGGCGAGCATCTCGTTGTAAATCTTGGTCGCGCGGCCGAGATCGCGGCTGGTGAAGCTCATGTCTGCCATCGCGTCGACGATCGGGCGCGCATCGAACGAGGTGATGTCGATGTGCTTGACCTGCTTCGAGAGCAGCTCCGCCTTGCGGTTCGTCGTGTCCACCGGCTGCGCGGCAGCGGTCTTGATAAGGGAATCGGTCACTGGGGGTTCTCCCATGCGCAATGGCCGCCGTCGTTAAGGGGACGCGGAAACCCGGTTGCGGGGCCCATAGACCCCGAAAACATATCCGTCATCCCCGCGCAGGGGCGACCCGTGCGAGGATGACGGCTTTAAGCGGTGTGCTGTTACAGCTTGACGACGTTCCAGGCCGGACGGCGTTCCGTGAGCTCGACATACATCGAGGCCATCGGTTCGTCCGCCACGACGACAGTCGCGTCGGTGCCGAAGCCGTTGAACGCGGTGCGCATCGCCGAGCCATAGGCGCCGAGCATGCCGATCTCGAAATAGTCGCCGGTGCGGGTGTCCGCCGGCAGAAGGAACGGGCCCTTCATGTAATCGAGATCGTCGCAGGTCGGGCCGTAGAAGCTGAACTCGACGTCCTTGGCATTCGACTCGGGCTCGCGCAGCAGCTCGACCGGGAACTTCCAGTCGATATGCGCGGCGTCGAACAGCGCGCCATAGGCGCCGTCGTTGATGTACAGCTCGGCGCCGCGGCGACGCTCTACGCGCACCACGATCGAGCTGTACTCGGCGCACAGCGCACGACCCGGCTCGGCCCAGAGCTCGGCCGAATAGGAAACCGGCAGGCTCTCGAACGCGCGGTGGATCGTCTCGAAATAATGCTCGAGCGGCGGCGGGGTCATGCCCGGATAGGTCGAGGGGAAGCCGCCGCCGACGTCGATGACGTCCACGGTGACAGCCGATTCGACGATCGCGGCGCGCACGCGCTCCATCGCGTTCGAATAGGCCTCCGGCGACATCGCCTGCGAACCGACATGGAAGCAGATGCCCAGCGCGTCGGCGACCTGGCGGGTCTCGAACAGCAGCTTGGCGGCTTCACCCGGACCGGCGCCGAACTTCGATGCGAGGCTCAGCTTCGAATGGTCCGACGAGACGCGCAGGCGCACGCAGAGCGTCAGGTCGCTCGCGGGCACGCCGTCACGGCTGGTGGCGCGGACGATCTTGGCCAGCTCGTCGAGGCAATCGAGCGAGAAGGTGCGGACGCCGTGGGTGAAATACGCTTCTTCGATCGCTTCCTCGGCCTTGACCGGGTGCATGAAGCAGAGCGTGGCTTCGGGCAGCGTGCGCGCAACCAGGCGAACTTCGCCGATCGACGCCACGTCGTACGTGGTGATGCCGTTATCCCACAGGATCTGCAGCAGCTCGGGCGACGGATTCGCCTTGACCGCATACATGGCCTTGCCCGGGAACTTCTCGACGAAGAACCGAGCGGCCCGTGCCGCAGCGTGCGGACGGACAAGCGTAACCGGCTGAACCGGACCCTGCTTAGCGATGTCGATGCCGGTCACGGAGGAGCCGGCGGTCGAGAGGGGCGCTAACCCCAGCGCGCGATGATGCTGGTGCAACTCAAGGGACCTCCAAATGCCTTTCGGCAAACGTTGAAAAAAGCTGCCTTGCGGTTGGAAGTCCCATGGGGCAGCGGAAGGCGGCACATAAGGACGTTGGAACGGGGTGTAAAGTGATTCGCGTTCCGGATTTTTACTGCGGGGGTGAACTGTGACGATTGTGCGACAGCCAACGCGCGCCGGGGTGCGGGACGCCGCCGCCAAGGTCGCGGCGATCCTGCCGCAACCCCCTTTGTTCGTTCAGGAAATTCGCGGTGTGCCGGTGTGCTTCAAGGCCGAGTGCCTGCAGCCGATCGGCGCGTTCAAGATCCGCGGGGCCTGGCACCGGCTGACCGCATTAGACGGGGTTTTGCGCGAGCGCGGCGTCGTCGCTTTCTCGTCGGGGAATCACGCCCAGGGGGTCGCATGGGCGGCGAAGAAGCTGGGGATGCCGGCGGTGATCGTGATGCCGGCCGACGCGCCCAAGGTGAAGCGCGACGCGACGCTGGCGATGGGGGCCGAAGTTGTCTCCTATGATCGCATGACCGAGAGCCGCGAGAAGATCGCCGCGCATCTCGCCCATGCCCGCGGCGCGACACTGGTGCCGAGCTTTGACGATCCGTGGATCATCGAAGGGCAGGGGAGCGCCGGGATCGAGGCGATGAGCCAGATCGTCGAGGCGCGGCTGCCGGACTTCGAGAATGTGCTGGTACCGTGCGGCGGCGGCGGGCTGGCGGCGGGCATGGCGCTGGCATTGCCTGACGCCGAGATCATCGTGGTCGAGCCCGAGGGCTGGGACGATATGACGCGTAGCCTGGAGGCGGGCTGGATCGAGCCGGTGGGCGACAATCCGCCGCCGACTGCGTGCGACGCGCTGCAGACGACTCGCGTATCGCCGCTGACCTTCGATGTGCTGTCGCGGCGCGGCGCCACCGGGCTTGCGGTGAGCGAGGCGGAGATCCGCAATGCCCAGCGCTGGGCGGCGGCGAAGCTGCGCGTAGTGGTCGAGCCGGGCGGCGCAGTGGCGCTGGCGGCGCTGCTCGCGGGCAAGGTCGATGTGAAGCCGGGCTTGCTCGTCGTGCTTTCGGGGGGCAATGCCGATCCCGATGCCTATGCCCAAGTCCTTTCCGGGAGAGACTGACCCCTTGGCCAATCGCTTCGGTTCCGTGATCGCCACTGTGATGAGCGCCGCCGCGCGCGTGGCCGGCTATGTCATCTACGGCTTCCTGCGCATGATCTATCGCCGCGATCCCGCGATGATCGCGCTGTTCCTCGGGGTGCCGCTGGCCATCGCGCTGCTCGTCTGGCTTGTCCTGCGGTGATCGGGGACGCTTCGCTCGAACCGATCTGGCTGAGTATCGCGGTGATCGCGGTGGGGGTGCTGGTCTGGGGCGGCTGGCGCCAGTTCCGCGCCGACCGGACCAAGGCGATCCTGATGTGGATCTGCGCGGTGGTGATCCTGGGCAATCTGCTGATCCTCAGGGTCTGAGCCCGACACATCTCGTTACACAAGATCGTTGGACGCGCCGGCAACGCCTGCATATCCTCGCACCTAAGGTTCGATGAGGTTTGCGATGCGTAAGGCGCTGATCCTGCTTCCCTTCCTGCTCGCCGCTGCGCCTGCGCTGGCGCAGTCGCCGCCCGGGCATGAGGTTGCCTATGGCAGCGCGGCGCTCCAGAAGTTCGATTTCTACAAGGCGGCCAAGGCGGATGCGCCGCTGGTCGTGTTCATCCATGGCGGCGGCTGGAAGCGCGGCGACAAGGGCAATGCCACCGGCGACGCGAAGATCGCGCATTTCACCGGCAAGGGCTATGCGTTCGCCAGCGTGAACTACCGGCTGGTGCCGGGCGCGACCGTCGAGCAGCAGGCGCAGGACGTCGCCGATGCGCTGGGCTGGATGGTCAAGAATGCCAGGGCGATGGGCGTGGATCCCCGGCACATCGTGGTGATGGGGCATAGCGCCGGCGCGCATCTCGCCGCGCTGATCGCCACCGATCCCGCCTATCTGCAAAAGGCGGGCTGGGGCCTCGAGAAGCTGGCCGGTGTCGTGCTGCTCGACGGCGCCGCCTATGACGTGCCCGCGCAGATGGCCGACGGCCCGCGGGTGATGGGCGGCACCTATGAAGCGGCGTTCGGCAGCGAGCCGGCGCGCCAGCGGGCACTCTCGCCGACGCTGCAGGCAGCGGCACCCAATGCACGGGACTTCCTGATCCTGCATGTGCAGCGCGAGGACGGCACTCGCCAGTCCGAAGCGCTGGGGCGTGCGCTGACGGCGGCGGGGGCGCGGGTGAAGGTGCAGGGTTTTGCCGGGCAGGGTCTGCGCGGGCATATGGAGATCAACCGGCGGCTGGGCGATGCGGATTATCCGGCCACCACGGCAGTCGATCAGTGGATCGACGCGGTGCTGACTCGCTGAGTGTTGGCGAGCGGCGCCGCAATCCCTAGATGGGGCGCATGTCGCTTCTCGCCGAACTCCATTACGACGCGTCCGATTTCGACGTGATCCGTCCGGGCACCCATGTCGTCTGCGCCGTCACCGGCGATCCGATCCCGCTCGACCAGCTGAAATATTGGAGCGCCGCGTTCCAGGAAGCCTATCGCGGCGCGCATGAGGCGACCGCCGCGATCTTGGCGGGCGGGGCGAAGAACCTCAAGAAGGACTGACAGCGGCGTGAGCGTCCGTTAGCTTCCCGGCAAGGGGGGACGGCGGATGCAGCTTCGCGATCTCAAATGCAGTGGTCCCGCCTGGCTGTTCGGCTGGGTGACGGCGGTGTTCCTGCCCGGCCTGCTGATCTCGCTTCAGCGTCACGGGCTGGCGCGGCTGCCGGCAAATAGCTGGCAGATGGGCGACGATATCGGCCCGGCCGCCAAGCTGCTGCTCGGCGCGCTGCTGATGCTGTGCTTCTGGCTGGCGGTACGTGCCCGGATCGGGCCGCTGGCGGTTCGTGCGGCGCTGGGCGCGCTGGCGGCGATGGCGCTCACGCTGGCGCTCATCCCGGCCTATTATTCGCGCGGCTTCGGCATCGGGCTGACCGGTGCCCGGTTCGATCCGGCGGTGCTGCCCTGGTACGCGATCGGGGCAATGGTGGCGGGGCTGGTCTTTGCCTTGGCCTTGGCGCGGTGCCGGGCGCGGAGCTGAGCCCCGCGCCCGTACAGGTCAGCGGATCGGCGAGTTCGGGTCGAGCCGCATGTCGAGATATTTGTCCACGCTGCCCATCAACTCTTCCATTTCCTGCTCGAAGAAATGGTTCGCGCCCGGGATGGTGTCGTGGTGGATGGTGATGTGCTTCTGGGTGCGCAGCTTGTCGACCAGCTTCTGGACGGCGCCCGGCGTGACCACTTCGTCATTTTCGCCCTGGACGATGATGCCCGACGAGGGGCACGGCGCGAGGAAGGTGAAGTCGAACATGTTCGCCGGCGGGGCGACCGAGATGAAGCCGCGGATTTCCGGGCGGCGCATCAGCAGCTGCATGCCGATCCAGGCGCCGAAGCCGAAGCCGGCGACCCAGGTCGAGCTGGCTTCCGGGTGGAAGCTCTGCACCCAGTCGAGCGCCGACGCGGCGTCGGACAGCTCGCCGATGCCGTTGTCGAACGTGCCCTGGCTCTTGCCGACCCCGCGGAAATTGAAGCGGAGCGTCGCGAAACCGCGGCGCTGGAAGGTCTTGTAGAGCTCCTGGACGATGCGGTTGTTCATCGTACCGCCCGCATTGGGATGCGGGTGGAGGATCATGGCGACCGGCGCGCGCGGCTTGGGCGCGGGAGCGAAACGGCCTTCGAGGCGGCCTTCGGGACCGGGGAAGATGACTTCGGGCAAGGTATTTCCCTGTATGAAATCCTGTGCGCAGTGGAGCGCGGAGAGTTGGGCGCTATATAGGCAGCGCGCCCGTTTGCGCAATTATTACGAGAGCAACTTGGCCGACCGCATCTATCTCGATCACGCCGCGACCACTCCGATGCTGCCCGAGGCGCTGGCCGCGGTGGAAGCGGGCATGCGCCACTGGGCCAATCCCAGCTCCCCGCACGCCGAGGGGCGGGCTGCCCGCGCCGCGCTGGAGAACGCCCGGCGCGAAGTGGCCGCGGCCTATGGCTGGGCGCACGAACTGATCTTCACCAGCGGCGCGAGCGAATCGCTGCACATGGCGCTGACCCGGTCGATGGCGCCGCGCCGGCTAATCAGCGCGGTCGAGCATGATTCGGTGCTGCGCCACGCCGAGGGCGCACAGGTTTTGCCGGTGCTGGCCGACGGCACGCTGAACCTCGACGTGCTGAAGGCTGCGCTGGCGGACGGACCACGCGCTTTGGTCGGGGTGCAGCGGACCAATAGCGAGACGGGCGTGATCCAGCCGATCGAGGCGATCGCGGAGATCGTGCACGCAGCGGACGGAATATTGCTCGTCGATGCGGCGCAGATGCCGGCGCGGGCATCGGCGGCGGTGCTGCGCCATGCCGATCTGGTCGCGGTATCGGCGCACAAGCGCGGCGGGCCGCCGGGGATCGGCGCGCTGCTGGTCCGCGATTTTGGCGTGCTGGCGCCGATGGGCGGGCAGGAAAAGGGCTATCGGGCAGGGACCGAGAACCTCCCCGGCGCGCTTGGTTATGCGGCAGCGGTGACGGTGCCAGAGGATCTGGCGCGCATGGCCGAGCTGCGCGCGCGGCTCGAGGCGGCGATAGTGGCGGCGGGCGGCGAAGTCGTCGGCGCGGCCACGTCGCGCAGCCCGCTGATCGGGGCGTACCGGATGCCGGGCGTCTCCTCCGCAGCGCAGCTGATCCGCTTCGACATGGCCGGCATCTCGGTTTCCGCCGGCAGCGCCTGCTCGTCGGGCAGCATGCGGCCGAGCCATGTGCTGGGCGCGATGGGCTGGGAGGAGCCGGCGCTGCGTGAAGTCGTGCGGGTGAGCTTTGGGCGCGGGACGAGCGAGGCGGAGGTGGATGGATTCACGACGCTCTGGCGTCAGATCGCGATCGAGGCCAGAACCAGAGCTGCATGACCTATCTCGATTATCAGGCGACCACGCCGCTCGCCCCCGAGGCGCTGGCCGCGATGCTGCCGCTGCTGGCGAATAATTTCGCCAATCCGCACTCCGCCCATGCCCAGGGCCGTGCGGCCAAGGCGGCGGTGGAAGTTGCGCGCGACGATGTCGCCGGGCTGCTGCCGGTGGGGGGCAAGGTCAGCTTTACCAGCGGCGCGACCGAAGCGCTCAACTGGGCGATCAAGGGGACGAGCGGGGGCATTGTCACCCTTGCCACCGAACATGCCGCGGTGCTCGATACCGTGGCGGCTGAGGCGCGCAAGGGCAGGGACGTGACGGTGCTGCCGGTCGGCCCCGAGGGGCTGGTCGATCTCGCTGCCGCCCGCGCCGCGATCAAGCCTGGGATCGGGCTGGTTGCCGCGATGCTGGTCAACAACGAGATCGGCGTGATCCAGCCGGTCGAGGAGCTGGCGCGTCTCGCACATGCCGCCGGCGCGCTGTTCCTGTGCGACGCGGTGCAGGGCTATGGCCGGGTGCGAATGCCCGAGGGTTGCGACCTGATCGCGGTGTCGGCGCACAAGATCCACGGGCCCAAGGGCATTGGCGCGCTGTGGATCCGCGACGGGGTAACGCTCGAGCCGCTGATGCATGGCGGCGGGCAGGAGCCTGCGGGCCGTTCGGGCACACTCTCGCCCGCTTTGTGCGCCGGGTTCGGCGCGGCGGCCAAGCTCGCCAAGCAGCGCTTCGGGGTGGATCATGCACATGCCGAGCAGCTGTTCCGCGCGGCGCTGAACCGGATCGCCGGCGACTGGATCCTCAACGGGTCGCGCGACGATCGCTATCCGGGCAATCTCAACCTGCGCCATGACGGGCTCGACGTCGCCCGGCTGATCAGCGAGCTGCGCGACATCGCGTTCTCGGCGGGTTCGGCCTGCGCGAGCGGATCGGGACGGCCGAGCCACGTCCTCGAGGCGATCGGGTTGAGCGCCGCGGAGGCGCGGGCGAGCATCCGCATCGGCTATGGCCGCTACACCAGCGAAGACGAACTGATCCACGCGATCGACCGGATCGTCGCCGCCGCCCGCCTGCAGAGCCGCGCAGCATGATCCGCGTCACCTTTATCGGCGCCGATGGCACCCAGCATGATGTCGAGGCCGAAGAGGGGCTTCGTTTGCTCGAAGTCGCGCAGAATGACGGGCAGCCGCTGGAAGGCACCTGCGAGGGGCAGATGGCCTGCTCGACCTGCCATGTGATCGTCGATCCCGAGCATTTCGCCCGGCTGCCACGCGCGGCGGAGGAAGAGGAGGATATTCTCGACCTCGCCATGGGCGCGGTGCGGACCAGCCGGCTCGCCTGCCAGATTTTGCTGACCCCCGAGCTCGATGGGCTGGTGGTGCGCATGCCGGGCGCGCACCGCGACATGCAGGGGCGCTGAAACGCCCCCTCTCCGCTGGTTGAAACGCTACGGCAACGAACCAGACATTCAGCCGCCCGCAATCCGTCCCGTTTCAGGATCGTGCATGGAACCGAAACGATCGTTCCGGTTTCCGCACCCGTAGGGATTATCCCCCTGCTAGCAGGAGAGAGCTAAATGAAGATTCTTCCGATCCTCGCGGCCGCTGCCGCCGCCGCGCTCGCCATCCCCGCCGCCAATGCCGCCGTTGCCCCGGCCGCGACGGTCAAGGCCGAGATCCAGCACCACAATGGCTGGCACAAGAAGCGCGTCTATTACCGCAAGGTGTGCACCACCAAGTGGCGCCATGGCCACCGCTACCAGAGCTGCCGCAACGTGCGCTATTACCGCTAAGCTCTGGCGCTAGAGGTTTTGGGGGTGGGAACGCCGGGAACGTTCCTGCCCCCTTGCCTTATCATCTTGCCTAACCGCCTGACTTTGCCCATATGCGCCGCGGGAGTCGGGCGGACGTAGTCGTCGCCAACCTGGTCAGATCCGGAAGGAAGCAGCCACAACGATTTCGCTGCGGGTCGTTCCGGCTCCCACCTTCTCCCTCTCCCATCGACGGTCTTTTCCCCCGCCCGGCGGCATGCATCGCCTTGGACGCGGCAGCGGAACACGCTAGGAACGGATGGCATGTCCGATTCCCTGCTTGGCCTCGACGAACCCCCACAGCCGCGCGACAGCGCCTATCGGGTGCTGGCGCGCAAATACCGGCCGCAGACCTTTTCCGAGCTGATCGGTCAGGATGCGATGGTCACCACGCTGGGCAATGCGATCAAGCGCGACCGGCTGGCGCACGCCTTCCTGCTCACCGGCGTCCGCGGAGTCGGCAAGACCTCGACCGCGCGGCTGATCGCCAAGGCGCTCAACTGCATCGGCCCGGACGGGCAGGGCGGGCCGACGATCGACCCCTGCGGCATTTGCGAGCCCTGCCGCGCGATCGCCGAGGGCCGGCATATCGACGTGATCGAGATGGACGCGGCGAGCCATACCGGCGTCGACGATGTCCGCGAGATCATCGAGGCATCGCGCTATTCGGCGGTCTCGGCGCGCTACAAGATCTACATCATCGACGAAGTTCACATGCTGTCGAAGAGCGCGTTCAACGCGCTGCTCAAGACGCTCGAGGAGCCGCCGGCGCATGTGAAGTTCCTGTTCGCCACGACCGAGGTGAACAAGGTGCCGGTGACGGTGCTGTCGCGCTGCCAGCGCTTCGACCTGCGCCGCATCCCGGCCGAGCTGCTTGCCGAGCATTTCGCCAAGGTCAGCCAGGCCGAGGGTGTCGAGGCGGAGCCCGAGGCGCTGGGGCTGATCGCGCGGGCGGCCGAAGGGTCCGCGCGCGACGGGCTTTCGATCCTCGACCAGGCGATCGCGCATGCCGGGCTGGAAGGCGAGGGCGTGAAGGCGGAGGCGGTGCGCCAGATGCTCGGCCTGTCCGACCGCGGCGCGATCCGCACCTTGTTCGGGCTGCTGCTCGAGGGCGATGCGCAGGGCGCGCTGGCTTCGCTGCGCGGCCAGTACGACCTTGGCGTCGATCCGCAGGCGGTGCTGCGCACGCTGCTGGAGACGGTGCACGCGGTGACGCTCGCCAAGCTCGGCACCCACCCGAATTCGGGCCAGTCGGCCGAGGAGCTGAAGGCGCTCGAGCGCTGGGCGGCGGGGCTGAGCTTCCCGGCGCTGCACCGGCTATGGCAGCTCGTGCTGCGCGGGCATGACGAGGTCGCCAAGGCCGTGCTGCCGATCGAGGCGGCGGAAATGGCGCTGCTGCGCGTCATCCATGCCTCGCAGCTGCCCGATCCTGGCGAACTTGCCCGCCAGATCGCCAGCGGCAATGTGACCATCTCGGGCGGCGCCGCACCGGCTGGTGCCGCGGCTCCCAATGGCTCGGCGCTGCCGACCAGCTTGGGCCAGCTTGCCGACTATCTCGAGGAGAAGCGCCGCTTCCAGCTCGCCACCCAAGTGCGCGACTATCTGCGCCCGGTGAGCTTTGCGGGCACCGAGATCGAGTTTGCCGCGGCGCGGACGCTGCCGTTCGACTTCCTCAAGGAACTGGGCGCCGCGCTCAAGGAGTTTACCGGTACCAACTGGAAGCTCCAATGCGTAGAGGTGCCGGCGCAGGCGATGACGC
Organism: Sphingomonas sp. R-74633; assembly: GCF_013416555.1. Classification (GTDB taxonomy): domain Bacteria; phylum Pseudomonadota; class Alphaproteobacteria; order Sphingomonadales; family Sphingomonadaceae; genus Sphingomonas. The sequence continues at coordinate 413,020 of NZ_JACCFG010000001.1, forward strand.
TGCGCGAGGAGCAGGCCGCGAACGAGCAGGCCGAGCGCGATTCGGTGCTCGCCTCGCCGATGGTCGCCGCCGCGATGGAAGCCTTTCCCGATGCCGAGCTGATCGGCTGGTCCAAGACAGGAAGTTAGTATGGATCTCGAAAAAATGATGGCCATGGCGCAGAACGTCCAGGCCGAACTCACCAAGGCGCAGGCCGATCTCGACAAGATCGAAGTCGAGGGCGCCGCCGGCGGCGGGCTGGTCAAGGTCCAGGCTTCGGCCAAGGGCCGGATCATCGGGTTGCACATCGACGATTCGCTGATGAACCCGGCGGAAAAGGGCATGCTCGAAGACCTGCTCGCGGCGGCCTTCAACGATGCCCGCGCCAAGGCGGATGCGGCTTCGCAGGAGTCGATGGCCAAGATGACCAGCGGCCTGCCGCTGCCCCCGGGCTTCAAGCTGCCCTTCTGATTTCCGGAACCATCGCAAGACCTTCTCGGTTGCAGCCGCAGGAGTTCGAGGAGGAATGCGATGGTTGAACGTGTAACCGAACGTACCGATGGGGTGACTGCAGAGCGCGTCACCGAGACGGGTGGCGGCACTGTGGTGGTCGAGCGCGGTGGCGGCAGCGGCGTGGGCCTGATCGTCGGGCTGGTGCTGCTGATCGCCGTGGTGATCGGTGCCGTCTACCTGTTCAATCAGAACAACCGCGAGAACGCCAAGACCAACGCCGTGACGCAGGCGGCCAAGGACGTCGGCGGTGCGGCCAAGGACGTGGGCGACGCGGCGCAGGACGCGGCCAAGAAGGTCCAGTAATCCGGAGGGGCCGGCGAGCGCTGGGCTCGCCGGCTACCCGCTTCATCCCTTGAAGTCGCCGAGCCGCTTGGCCATCCATGACCAGGTGCCGAGCTTGACCGGATCGTAGATCGTCGTGAATGGCGGCGACCAGTGCAGGTTCTTCTTGCTCTGCTCGATCATGCGCGCGGTGATCTCCATCGCGGCGATCGTGCTGCCTTTCTCGTCCTTTTCCATCTGTTCCAGCACTTCGTGCTGGGGCGCGCTCTCATAGTTGATCAGCACCGCGATCGAGGGGCGGTATTTCCGTACCGCGTCGATCTTGACCTGGTTGCCGGGGAACCAGTTCTGCGGATCGGGGATGAGCTTGTGCGTCTTGCGGTCATGCTTGAGCAGCACCTGGTAGATCGTCGAATCGAGCTCGGGATTCTTGAACGGATAGACCTCGCCGCCGGCCTGTTTCGGCCAGGGGTTGAGCATGATGTGCTTGAAGCCGAGCCCGACGCAATAATCGATCAGGTCCTGGATCGGCTCGGGGCCGTGCGCCTCGAAATAGCCCTGGGTGTTCTCGAGGCGGATGCAATCGGTGAACGGCCGGTAGTTCTTGGCCATGTCCTTGTACTTCGGGACATTGATCGGGCCGTCACCGGGCTTCTGGCCGACGCCCGGATAGATCGCGATGCCCTTGGCCTTCATCTTGTTGATCATCGGCGCATAGACCGATGCGTCGGCCACGTTGAGCAGGAACGGGATCGCCGCGGTGACGCCGCCGGGCACCTGGTCGAAGAATTTGAGGAAATCGTCGTCGCTATAGGTGTTGCCGAACGCCTTGCCGCCGCTGCGCGCGTAGACGAAGTGGAGCGTGCGGGCATAGACATGGTCGGCGGAGGATTTGGGTGCCGCGCCCGGCATGGCCGCCAGCAGCTTTGCCGCGCTGGCCTGGCTCTCCAGCGCGAGCAGCGCGACCGTGCTCGACCCGACCAGGAACCCGCGTCGATCCAGCTTGCCGATATTCGCCATCTTCCGTCTCCTTGCCTGATGGGCTGGAGTCTTCGCACCAGCGCTCTGTGCGGCGAAATCTGGCGGGCGGAGGCATGGCCCGTCAATAGAATAATTATTTTTATTTTGTTTATTCGGCCGGAATGTCAGCGAATGCAGCTATCCAGCCCGTCGCCACGCACCGTGCCGATGCGCGCGGTGATCGCATTGCCGTAGCGGCGGGTGAAGCCGCGCGGGTCGATGCCGGCGCGCTTCTTGGGGAGCGGCAGCACGGCGGCGATCTGGGCGGCCTCGCGCGGGCTCATCTGCGAGGCGTCATGCTTGAAATAGCGCAGCGAGCCGGCGTTGACGCCGTAGGTGCCGATCCCCGTCTCGGCGACGTTGAGATAGACTTCCATGATCCGGCGCTTGCCCCAGATATTCTCGATCAGGACCGTGAAATAGGCCTCGAGCGCCTTGCGCGCATAGCCGCCGCCCTGGAACAGAAAGACGTTCTTCGCGGTCTGCTGGCTGATCGTCGAGCCGCCGCGGATGCGGCCGCCCTTCTGGTTGCGGGCATAGGCCTGCTCGAGCGCGGTGAAGTCGAAGCCGTGATGCGCGCAGAAGCGCGCATCCTCGGCGGCGATCGCGGCGCGCGGCATGTCGGGATCGATCCGGTCGATCGACATCCAGCGCCGGTTGGCGCCGTGCCCGCCGACGATGTCGCCGATCTGCGTCCAAGTGATCGGTGGGGGCACGAACTTGTAGATCACCACCATGCCGACCGAGACTGCGACGAAGAGCAGGACGGCCTTGAGGATCCAGAAGAGGATGCGGCGGAGTAGGGGGCTGCGGGGTTTCCGCACCTCCTCTTTCCCCGGCGAAGGCCGGGGCCCAGACTCGGAGTCTGGGAGAAGCGCTGCCGCGCTTGAGTCTGATTCAGGGCTGGGCCCCGGCTTTCGCCGGGGATCAGTTTTGCTCGTTGACGCAAACGGATCTGCTTCCTCGCCGAGCGGGCGCAGATCCGGCATCGGTGTGCTGCCCAGTTCGGGCGGCACCGTGGTCGCGCGCGGCGTCCAGTCGCGGGGGCGGGGCGCAGAATCGGAAGGCGCCGGCGGGATGTCCGCCGGCGCTTCCGGAAGACGCGGTGTCTCCGCGTCGTCGCGATCGTTTTCAGCCATGCGCAGCCGTCTTAGGCGGTGAGCAGCCGCTTCTCGCCGGCGATGCGCATCATCGCCTTTTGCAGCTTCTCGAAGGCGCGCACTTCGATCTGGCGTACGCGCTCACGGCTGACGTCATAGACCTGCGAGAGTTCCTCGAGGGTCTTGGGATCGTCGGTGAGGCGGCGCTCTGTCAGGATGTGCTTCTCGCGCTCATTGAGGTCGGTCATCGCCGAGACGAGCATCTCGTGACGGACATCGGCTTCCTGCGCTTCGGCCACGGCCTCGTCCTGAAGCTGGCTGTCGTCCTGCAGCCAATCCTGCCACTGGCCCTCGCCATCCTCGCGCATCGGCACATTGAGCGACGTATCGCCGCCCATCGCCATGCGACGGTTCATCGAGGTGACTTCCTCCTCGGTGACGCCGAGATCGGTGGCGATCTTGGTGAGATGCTCGGGGCTGAGATCGCCGTCCTCGAACGCATCGAGCTTGGCCTTCATCCGGCGCAGATTGAAGAACAGCTTCTTCTGCGCGGCGGTGGTGCCCATTTTCACGAGGCTCCACGAGCGCAGGATGAATTCCTGGATCGAGGCGCGGATCCACCACATGGCGTAGGTCGCCAGGCGGAAACCCCTTTCGGGCTCGAACTTCTTCACGCCCTGCATCAGGCCGATATTGCCCTCCGAGATCAGCTCCGAGACGGGCAGGCCATAGCCGCGATAGCCCATGGCGATCTTCGCCACGAGACGCAGGTGCGAGGTGACCAGCTGCGCGGCGGCATCGGTGTCGCCATGCTCCTGGAACCGCTTCGCGAGCATATACTCCTTCTCGGGAGTAAGGATCGGAAACTTCTTGATCTCGGCCAGATAGCGGTTGAGGCTCGCCTCACCGCCAAGCGCGGGGATCGTCGCCGGGACGTTGCTTCCGCTTGCCATGATCACTTCTCCCTTTACTAGGCGCGCTCCCCCGCAGGCGAAGCGCCGCCGAAAAATTCATACGATGAGGTTATCGAACAGTTCCTGCATGTCGGCAGGGATTTCGCTTTCAAACGCCAAAGCGGTACTATTGATGGGGTGAATGAACCCCAGATGTGCCGCGTGCAAGGCCTGCCGCCGGAAATTCAAGGTTTCCAGAAGTTCGCGGTGTGCCTTGCGAACACTTCCATAAACCGGATCGCCGATGAGGGGATGACCCAAAGAGGCCATATGGACCCGCACCTGATGGGTACGTCCGGTCTCCAGCTTGCATTCGACCAGCGCGGCGTCGTGCAGATCCTTGAGCTTGCGCCAATGGGTGACCGCACGCTTGCCGTTCTTCACGATCGCGACTTTCTTGCGATTGTGCGGCGACCGCGCCAGCGGAGCGTCCACACTACCCTCGGAAAGTCTCAAAAGCCCCGACACGATCGCGCGATAGCGCCGGTCGATTGAATGGGCCTTGAACTGCGCGGCCAGGCCGACATGCGCCCGATCATGCTTGGCGGCTACCATCAGCCCGGACGTATCCTTGTCGATCCGGTGGACGATCCCGGGGCGCGCCTCACCGCCAATGCCCGAAAGCGAGCCGTGGCAGTGATGGAGCAGCGCGTTGACCAGCGTGCCGTCGAGATTGCCGGCGGCGGGGTGGACGACCAGCCCGGCCTGCTTGTCGATCACGATCAGATGCTCGTCTTCATAGACGATGTTGAGCGGGATCTCCTGCGCCTCGTTATGCGCCGGCTTGGGGTCCGGAACCGCGACATTGTAGAGGCCGCCGCCCATCGCCTTTTTCGCCGGATCGCGGACCAGGCCCTGGGGGCCGGTGACCGCACCGCTCGAGATCAGCACCTTCAGCCGTTCGCGCGACATGGTCGGCACGGCGTCGGCGAGCGCACGATCCAGACGCCAGCCATCGGCTGTGTCCGCGATGCGTGCTTCGATGATGGAAACCCCCTGATTCATGTTTTATCATAAATGGGCATGAGGATCGCCATTTCAAGATCTGTACTGATCGGTATTCGACGGATTTCTGCGGTTTCCGCAGGCGTTGAGGCGTGCGGGCTGCTGTTCGGCAGCGGGGATAGGATAGACAGCTTCCAAGCTGTTGAAAATGTTGACGAAGCGCCTGATCGGCATTTCGAGCTGGATCCTGTCGCGTTGTTTGCTGCGCTTCGGGCCGAGCGTGCGGGCGGGCCGAAGATCGCGGGATATTGGCATTCGCATCCAAGCGGGGACGCGATGCCCTCGATCACCGATGCGGCAATGGCCGCCCCCGACGGAAAGCTCTGGGTAATCGTCGGGGGAGACCAGCTGACCGCCTGGCGCGCCGTGGAGCGCGGTTCGCTCCACGGGCGCTTCGATCCGGTTACGATCGACTGACGGCTTAGTTGGTAGGGGCCGGCGGCGTCGGTGCGCCGGCGGGCGGCGGGCCCATGCGATGGCCGCGGCCATCCGGGCCGCCGCGACCTTCACGGCCGGGGCCGCCCTGCGGGCCACCCTGGCCGCCGCGATGCCAGCCGCCCCGCTCGCCATGGCCGCGACCGCCATGCATGCGCATTTCCTCGAAACGGCCGAAGCGCATCTCTTCGCGCGAGATCTTGCCGTCCTTGCTGACGTCGAACTTCTCGAAGCGCGCAGCGGCAGCCTTCATCCACTCGTCCTTGCTGATAGTACCGTCCTTGTTGAGGTCGATCATGTCGTGGTGCGGGCGCCGGGCCTGCTCGGCCTTGGGCGGATTATGATCCTGCTGCGGAGCGGCCATAGCCGCACCTCCGCCGAAGGTCAGGGCGCTGGCTGCGAGCAGCGCGGCGAGTTTCAGTTTCATCATGCCTTTTCTCCGCTCCAGGTGATGTCTGGATTAGGAGGGGATAGGCCCCGCGCGTCTCGCAGGTTTCTCGGTGGAGCGGCTAAATTGTCGCAACTTGTCGAGGGGCAGGGAAGCGCGCGTTAGAGCGGACCGTTGTCCTCGCTGTCGAGCGTCGGCAGGGTGAAGCAGAATTCGGCACCGCCCTCGGGGGCATTGGTGGCGGAGAATACGCCGCCGTGCAGCTCGACAATGCGCTTCGAGATCGACAGGCCGATGCCCATGCCTTCGCTGGTGCTGTTCGCCGAGAAGCGCTGGAAGAGATGCGCGAGCGTCTCGGGCGGCAGGCCGGGGCCGTTGTCGCGGCAACGCACCTCGATCATCGCATCCTCGATGGGGCGCGCAGTGATCTGGATGTGCGGATCGGCCCGTCCGCTGACGCGCAGCGCCTCGACGGCGTTGCGCATTAGATTGACCAGCACCTGCTGGACCTGGACGCGATCGACAAAGACGCGAAGATTAGCGGGCACGACGTCGCAGTCGATCTGCGCGGCGAGGCGGCTCGAACCGACCAGCACCAGCCGGGCGGCATCCTCGATCATCGGCTGGAGCGGCTCGACGCTGCGCTCGGTATCGTTGCGCTCGGTGAAGCTGCGCAGCCGGCGGATGATGTCGCCGGCGTGCATCACCTGCTCGCGGGCATTGCCGACCAGCTCGGTGCCCGGTCCCTCGGCGCCTGTGTTGCGCGCGAGCATCGCGGCGGCGGAGAGATAGTTGGCGGCGGCGGTGAGAGGCTGGTTGAGCTCGTGCGCGAGATCGGCCGCAGCTTCGCCCATCGCGCTCTGGCGGGCGAGGTGGGCAAGCTCCGAATTGAGCTGGGCGACCTGGTCCTCGGCGCTGAACTGGTGGGACATGTCGCGCACGAAGACCGTCAGGCAGCGCAGATCATCCGCCTCGACGCGGCCGGCGCGCGCCTCGAGCGGGAAGAGCGAACCGTCGCTGCGCAGGCCGACGGCGCTGAGCGGGTCGGCGTTCCAGGGGTTGAGCTCGCGCTCCTGCAGTCCGGCGAGCTCGCCCATATAGCGCGGGGCATGATCCTCGGGCGCCAGCATCGTGACCGGCTTGCCGATCACATCCTCGGCGCGGTAGCCCCAGAGCCGCTCGGCGGCGGCGCTGAACTCGACGATCGTGCCGTTCTCCTCGATCAGCATGACGGCATCGGGCACCATCGCGAGCACGGCGCTGAGCTTGGCCTCGCGGATCGCTAGCGCGCGGGCCTGGCCGTCGGCATGGCGGATCGCGCGCATAAGCACGGTGGCAAGGATCAGCACATTGCCGGCCAGCACCAGGAACTGCGCCGCGCTGAAGCCAAGCAGGTCCATCTGGTAGGCGGCAAAGCCGGTCAGCGAGGGGATTGCAGGTAGGATGACGATCATCGGCGTCAGCCGGATGAGCAGGTGCCAGCCGCGCTCGCCCGTCCGGCGCCGCATCGCATAGAGGATCACGCCGGTCGCCGGGAGGAGCGCAACCGCGCTCGACACGGCGGAGCGCCCGAGAAAGGCGGGGGAGGTGCCTCCCGGCTCGCCTATCAATGCCGTGGTGGCGAGCAGGGTCAGCGCGATCGACGCGCTCGACAGGATGATGGCGATCACGCGGTGGATCTGGCGCTCCGAGGTCACGGCCATCGCGGCCAGCCCTCCGATCGCGGCGACGGCGACCGTGCCGCCGGGGCTGAGCCCGTTGTTGCGCACGCCGAGCTTCTGCACGGTCTCGAAGAAGAAGAAGCGCTCCACGGCGATCGCGCCGGTGAGATATTCCAGCGTGATCAGGCTGAGCAGGATCGCGCCGGGGAGGAAGGCGAGGCGGGCGAGCCAGGGGCGCCCGCTCACCGCCAGGAACGCCGCTAGCGTGATGCTGCAGCCGTTGATCGCGCTCAGCGGCGCGACGGCATAGTCGGGGTTGCCGAAGCCGCGCAGCACCGGCACGCCGAACACCCAGCCGAACAGGGGCAGCGAGAGGATCAGGCAGCCGATCCCGGTTATCCATTGCGGAAGGCTGGACGCGCCAAGACCTTCCCAGCCGGGCCCGGGAATCGTCTCCTTGTGCGTGTCCACAGCGCTGCGCGTCATCGAGGGTCCCAGGAAGCGGGTCGGCACCCGCACCTGCGTATTGTAGCAGGAACGCCGGGGGGCGGCGTAATCCGGAAAAGACCGCAGGCCGGGCCGGAACGTTCCGGTGGCGCAACCCGTTAAAGGGGAAACTCTAGACGGAGAGCATGCCGATGCTTTGGACGATCGTAGTCATCCTGCTGGTCCTGTGGTTGCTGGGCTTCACCTTCCACGTCGGCGCCGGCCTGATCCACATCCTGCTGGTCATCGCCGTGGTGGTCGGCCTGATCCAGCTCTTCACCGGGCGCAAGGTAGTCTAGTCGCCAGGCGGCCCGAGATAGGTGTCACCGTAAACCGCCCGGCGGAAGTCGCGGTGGAGTGACACCTGGAAGGGCCGGGTCTGGACGAAGAACACTGCGGCCAGCTTGTTGGCGGGATCGACCCAGAACAGGGTCGAGGCAGCGCCGTCCCAGAAGAACTCGCCGACCGCGCCGCGGTTTTCGTCGGCCGTCTGCGGCTGCCCGATGCGCACCGCGAAGTCGAAGCCGAAGCCGACATTGCCCTTGCCGGGGAGCCAGCTTTTCTCGGTGATCCGGGGATCGAGCTGGTTGGTCGACATCAGGCGGACGGTGGAGGGCTTGAGGATGCGTACGCCGTCCAGCGTGCCTTGCCCCAGCAGCATGCGGGCGAAGCGCATATAATCGTCGATCGGCGCCACGATGCCCGCGCCACCCATCGTCATCGGGGGACGCGGGAAATTGCGGGCGCGGGTGATCGCGTCGGCCTCGCGGGTCAGCTTGCCGTCGGGGCCCAGGATATAGGTGGCGGCGAAGCGATCGAGCCGCTCATTCGGCTGCGTCCAGCCGGCCTCCTTGATGCCGAGCGGACCCAGCACATGCTGGCGGACATAGTCCTCGAACTTCTGCCCCGAGAGCCGCTCGACGAGCAGCGCCTGGACGTCCACCGCCGAGCTGTAGCGCCACTCGGTGCCGGGATCGAAGAGCAGCGGGACATGGGCGAGGCGGCGGCCGAACTCAGTGAGGTCGTGATCGAGCCCCAGCGGATCGGCGGCAGCAAAGGCCTTTTCCGCGGCGCTCGGGCCGTCGCCATAGCCGAAGCCGGCGGTGTGGCGGAGGATGTCGCGCACGACGATCGGGCGTTTCGAGGCGCGCCAGAGCGGCTGACCCGATGCATCGGTGCCGTCCTGGACCAGCATCGTCGCGAATTCGGGGAGATAGCGCGAGAGCGGGTCGTCGAGCCCGAACTTGCCCTGCTCCCATAGTTGCATCAGCGCAGTGCCGGTGACCGGCTTGGTCATCGAATAGACCTGGACCAGCGTATCGCGCCGCATCGGGCGGTTCGCCTCGCGATCGGCAAGCCCGTTGCTGCCGAAATAGACTTCGCGGCCGTCCTTCCACACCAGCGCCTCGACGCCGGTGGCGCGGCCGCTCGAGACCATCTCGGCCAGCGCCTTGTCGATCCGCGCCTTGTCGATCCGGAAGCTGGCGGTGGCGGCGGGTTTCTCCTGCGCGAACGCGGGCAGGGGCTGCGCGATCAGCAGCGCGGCGAGGATGGGCAGGACCTGTCGCATAGCTCTCCCTCATTCTATTTTGCGGCGATGGTAACGCTACCGTCGCGGTGCGTACAGCTACGACCTTGGTAGCGTGTCAGGCACGCGCTTGCAGCATTGCGCGGGCTGCGCCAAAGAGACTGGACCTCGCGGGGAGCCTGCACCTTGAACATCAGCCCGACCGACTTCGCCAGCCTGCTCTGCTCGCGGCTCTGCCACGATCTGCTGAGCCCGGTGGGGGCGCTCAACAACGGGCTGGAGCTGCTCGCCGATGAGCATGATCCCGAGATGCGCGCGCGCTGCCTGGAACTGCTCAACGAGAGCGCCAAGGCGAGCGCCAACAAGCTGAAGTTCTTCCGCCTGGCGTTCGGCGCGGCGGGCGGCTTCGGCGAGACCGTCGATACGCGCGAAGCGCAGGCGGCGATCGAGGGGCTGTTCGGCGAGAACCACCGCGTCAATGTCGGCTGGATGGTCGAGGACCCGGTCCTTCCCAAGCAGGCGATCAAGGTGCTGATGAATCTGTCGCTGATCGGCGGCGATGCGCTGATCCGCGGCGGCCAGCTCGATATCGGCGCCGAAATTGTCGATGGAAATATCGAAATCGTCGTGCGCGCCAATGGCCCGCGCATCGTGCTCGACCCCGAGCTGCGCAGCGCGCTGGCCGGCGGCAAGGACGATTTGCCGATCACGCCGCGCGCGGCGGCGGCGTACCTCGTCCATGCGCTGGTGACGCAGGGCGGCGGCGTGCTCCAGGTGAGCCCGCCCGACGCCGAGGTGCTGCTGTTCGGGGCGAGCTTCAAGGTCGCCTGAGCGGCACGAAGCGCGAACGAACCCCTAGGGGTTTCCAGCAGCTTGGCGGGCGGGCGCCCTTAAGGCTTCCTAGGGATTAACCACCCCTTGGAGTCGCATCCATGTTTATCGATACCGGCCCGCTCGGTCCGCCCTGGGGCGAGACACCCCGGCACAATTGCAAGAGCTGCCAGCAGCCGATCCTGAAGCATCACCGCGTTGAATATGTCCAATTCCCGCAGGAGGGCGAAGGCGCGGAACTGAGCGGTCGCTATCATTCGCAATGTGCGGGGCCCTTCGCCAGCATCGCACACGCGCTGAACATGCTCAGCCGCTTGCCATTCTGAGGCTGAGCAAAGAAGTCCGTCCACTAACGCCCTTTTAACCACCGCGCGCGCAGAACGACCCGGCAAATTTGCTTATCCGGGGCCCCATGGACGACCTGCTACAGGAATTCATCGCCGAAACGCGAGAGACGCTCGAAGCGCTTTCGGGCGAAATCGTCGCGTGGGAGGCGCATCCCGAGGATCGCGCCCGGCTCGATGCAATCTTCCGCTTCGTGCACACGGTGAAGGGGAGCTGCGGCTTTCTCGACCTGCCGCGCCTGGGGCGCCTCAGCCATGCCGCCGAAGACGTGCTGGCCCAGGTCCGCGAAGGCGATCGTGCGCCGGATCGCGCGCTGGTCAACGCCGTTCTCGCGGTGGTCGACCGGATCGGCGAGCTCGTCGAAGCCATCGAATCGGGCACGGGCCTGAGCGATAGTGGCGACGAGTTGCTGATCGCGGCGCTGGCCGAAGGCGCCGAACAGATTGCCCAGGCCGGTGGCCCGGTCGGGCTTCGTGCTCCTGCCCGCAGCGTGCGCCTGAACGTCGACCTGCTCGACCGGATGATGTCCGGCATGTCGGACATGGTGCTGGCACGCAACGAACTCTCCCGGCGCCTGCGCCAGGGCGAAGTGGATCCCACGATCGAGGCGGCGCTCGAGCGGCTGTCGCTCACCGTCGGCGAGATGCGCGACACCGTGACGCGCACCCGCATGCAGAAGATCGACGCGCTGTTCTCCGCGCTGCCGCGCATGGTGCGCGATACGGCGGCGGGGCTGGGCAAATCGGTGATGCTCCAGGTCGAGGGCTCGGACGTCGAGCTCGACCGCGAGATGATCGAAGTGATGCGCGACCCGCTGGTCCACATCATCCGCAATTCGATCGACCATGGCATCGAGCCCCCGGGCGAGCGACGCGCGAGCGGCAAGCGCGAGAATGGCCGCCTGTCGGTCTCGGCGCGCCAGTCGGGCAACCAGATCATCGTCGAGATCGTCGATGACGGCCGCGGCATCGATACCGAGCGGCTGATCCAGAAGGCCGTGGCCGCCGGCCGCGACGAAAGCCAGCTGCGCAAGCTTTCCAACCGCGCCAAGCTCGACCTGGTGTTCGAGCCCGGCCTGTCCTCGAAGGACGTCGTCTCCGACGTTTCGGGACGCGGCGTGGGCATGGACATCGTCCGTGCCTCGATCGAGCAGATTGGTGGCCGCGTCGAACTCGACAGCACGCCCGGCAAAGGCCTGCGCATCGCCATCCATGTACCGCTGACGCTCTCAATCATCTCGACGATCGTGGTGGGCGTGGGCGGCCAGCGCTTCGCGATCCCGCGCCAGTCGATCGAGGAGATCGTCACCGAGCGCGGCGAGGCGATCCGTGTCGATGTGATCGGCGGCTCGCCGGTGGCATCGGTGCGTGAGCGCCGCATGCCGCTGATCCATCTGTCCGACATGCTCGAGCTGCCTGCCGGCGCCTCGCGCGACGAGGGCCGCCAGATGCTCGCCATCGTCAGCGTGAGCGAGGGGAGCTATGCGCTCGCCGTCGAGACGGTGCTCGACAATGAGGAGCTGGTGATCAAGCCGGCGTCGCCCGCAGTGATGTCGACCGGCCTTTATGCCGGTCAGACGCTGCCGGATTCGGGCCTGCCGATGCTGCTGCTCGATTGCGCCGGCATGGCCAAGGTCGCCGGGCTCGATTTCAATCGTGGCGAGCAGCTTTACGAGGAAGAGGAAGAGATCCTCGCGGCGCCGGGGCTGCCCGCGCTGCTGTTCCGCGATCTCGACGGTGTGCGCCGCGCGGTGCCGCTGGCGGCGGTGGACCGGGTGGAGCAGGTCGACGCGAGCGCGGTGCGCTTCGCGGCGGGCCGCTTCCGCGTGACGATCGACGAGCGCATCCTCCCGCTCGCCGCGCATGGCGACCTGGAAGGGCTCGAGCGGATCAACGTGCTGCGCCTGAAGGACGGCACCAACGAAGTTTCCTATGCGATCGACGAGGCGGCCGACATCGTCGTGCTGCCCGAAGAGATCGCGCCGGCGCGCGAGCCCGGCCCGATCGCCGGCGTCGTGCTGGTCGATGGCGAGCAGGTCGAGCTGGTCGACATGCTGTGGATCTTCAACGAACATGCCGAGCGCGAGTTCGAGGACGCTTCGCCGCTGTGCCTCATCGCAGGCGACAGCGACGGCTGGATGGCCTCGTTCGTGAAGCCGCTGCTCGAGGCATCGGGCTATCGTGTGGCACTCAGGCTGGCCGCGGGCGAGACCCCGGCTGTGGTGCTTTCGTCCGAGGAAACGCCCACCGGCGGCGAGGCCGCTCCGGTCGTCCGCCTGCGCAGAAAGCGCGCGGCAGGCGGGTCGGGCGACGACAGCGTCTATAGATACGATAGGGCCGGACTACTTTCCGCGCTCGAAGCCCGGGTTTCCGGCAAGGCAGGTCGCTGATGTCGCATCTCTATCTCATCGCCCAGATTGCGGGCCGCGCCGTGGCGATCGATTCCGAGCAAGTGGAATCGGTGGTCGATATCGGCGAGGTCACTGCGGTGCCGCGTGCATCGACGCATGTCCGCGGGCTCGCCGCGCTGCGCAGCCGCGTGGTGACCGTGGTCGATACCCAGTCGGCGCTGGGCATGGCCGGGGGCAGCACTGCCCGCCGCGCCGTGATCACCCAGTTTGAGGGGCATCATTATGCGATGCTCGTCGATGCGCTCGACGACGTCGCGCCGTTCGAGCTGTTGCCGCTCGCCAGCGGCGTGGCGCTCGATCCGGCCTGGCGTGAAGCCGGGCGCGGGATCGTCGAGCGCGATGGCGAACCGATCCTGGCGATCGATCTTGCCCGCCTGGTGCCCGGCACCGCCGTCGTGAATTGATTAGGCGAGTTAACGTGGCGCTTACGCCTTTCGTGCACTGTCCACTCCTACCTAGATGCCTGAAAGCGGGGAACAGGGGAAAATGAAGACTTGTCTGGTCGTCGACGACTCCAAGGTGATCCGGAAGGTTGCCCGGCACATCCTTGAGACGCTCGACTTTGAAGTGCGCGAGGCCGGTGACGGTCGCGAGGCGCTCGACTCCTGCCTGCAGACCCCGCCGGACGTGATCCTGCTGGACTGGAACATGCCCGTGATGAGCGGCATGGACTTCCTGCGCGCACTGAAGGATTCGGGGCTCCCGACGCGCCCGAAGGTGGTGTTCTGCACCACCGAGAACGGCATGGCCTATATCCGCGCCGCCATCGAGGCGGGTGCTGACGAATATGTCATGAAGCCGTTCGACCGCGAGACGCTGGAAAGCAAGCTGCAGATCGTCGGCGTCGCGTAAGCGGCGCATTCTAGGAGCCACACGTGGCGCACGCATCTCTTGCGGACACCGGGTTCAGCGGCACTCCCGCCGGGCCGGCGCAGGTGCTGATCGTCGACGATTCGGTCGTCGCACGCTCGGTGCTGGGGCGCATGGTGGAAGGCACGCGGCGATTCCGCGTTGCCGCTGCCTATAGCGACGTCCGCGCGGCGCTCGACTATCTCAAGAACCATTCGGTAGACATCATCCTGCTCGACATCGAAATGCCCGGAATCGACGGGCTTACCGCATTGCCCGACATGATCGCGGCAGGGCGGGGGGCCAAGGTGCTGATCGTCTCCTCCGCAGCCGAACAGGGCGCGGCGGTGAGCGTGCAGGCGCTGGCGCTGGGCGCGGCGGACACGCTGGTGAAGCCCGGTATCGGTGCATTCGGCGGCCGCTTCGCCGAAGTGCTCGAGGAGCGGCTGTCGCGCCTGGTCGAGGCGCATGGCCATCACGACGTCCACCATCATCACGGCCCGGTTGCGGCGCCCGATGATTTCGACCTGGTCGCGATCGGCGCCTCGACCGGCGGCATCCACGCGCTGAGCCAGCTTCTGCGCGCGATCCCGGCAAGCTTCCAGGTGCCGATCCTCGTCACCCAGCACCTCCCGCCCAGCTTCATGACCTATTTCGCGACCCAGCTCGCCGTGCTTGGCGGGCGGCCCTGCGAAGTCGCGACCGATCGCATGCGCATCCGGCCGGGCCGGATCATCGTGGCTCCGGGCGACGCGCATATGCGCGTGGTCCGCATGTCCGATGGCGCGGCGATCCGGCTGACCCATGAAAAGGCGCTTAGCGGCTGCATGCCTTCGGTCGATCCGATGTTCGAAAGCGTCGCCGAAGTGTTCGGCAATCGCGCGCTCGGCGTGGTGCTGAGCGGCATGGGCCGCGACGGCTGCGAGGGCGCCAAGGATCTGATCGACTGCGGTGCGCGCGTGCTGGCGCAGGACCGCGCCAGCTCGGTCGTGTGGGGCATGCCCGGCGCGGTGGCCAATGCCGGCCGCGCCAGTGCGGTGATGGCGCCGGACGAAATCGGGCGGCTGATCGCCCGCCGAGGAGGTGCAGCATGATCCCGCCCGGCGGCGCACCGATCGCCTCTTCGGGCGCGATGAACATGCTCGCCGCGCTGCTCGAGCAGCGCGCGGGCCAGCAGATCGCAGCGAACCGCACCTGGCGGATCGAAACGGCACTCAAGCCGATCCTTCGCGAGAAGGGTCTGGCTAGCCTGGATGAGCTGGTTGCCAAGCTCATCACGGCGCGGACGGGGGAGTTGGCGGACTTGGTTGTCGATGCGCTTCTCAATCAGGAGACGAGCTTCTTCCGCGATGCGGCAGTGCTCGACATGATCGCGGACGCCGCCCAGGCGATGCAGGCCGAGGCCGGTCACCGGCGTCTCCGCATCTGGTCGTCGGGCTGCTCGACGGGGCAGGAGCCCCTCAGCCTGGCGATGCTCTTCTCCGAGCGCGGCATGCCCGATCCCGAGATCGTGGCGACCGACGTTTCGCCCGCGGCGCTGGCACGCGCTCGCAGCGGCCGCTTCTCGCAGTTCGAGATCCAGCGCGGCCTGCCGGTGCGCCGGATGATGACCTGGTTCGACACGGTCGGCGCTGATTGGGTCGCCAAGCCCGAGCTCGTCCGCAAACTCCAGTTCCGCCAGCACAATCTGACGCAGGATGCGGCCCCGGCGGGCAGCTTCGACATCATCCTGTGCCGCAACGTGATGCTCTATTTCTCGCCGGCGGTGCGCCGCCAGGTGTTCGATACGCTGGCATCGGCGATGCGGCCGGGCGGCTTGCTGGCGCTGGGCGCGGGCGAGACGGTGATCGGCCAGACCGATCATTTCACGCCGTGCGAGACCTATCGCGGCTTCTATCGCGGCGTGAACGCACCGGGCGCGATGCGCGCGGCGGGTTGATCCCGCCGCCGAACCGGGGCTAGCCTCGCTCGCGATGCACCACGGACTGACCTTTATCGACGCGCCGTCGCCCAATTTCGACGAGCGGGCGCTGCCGGTCACGATGATCGTGCTCCATTATACCGGCATGGAAAGCGCCGAGGCCGCGCTGGCGCGGCTGCGCGACCCCGAGGCCAAGGTCTCCGCGCATTATCTGGTCGATGAGGACGGCACGATCCACCGGCTGGTGCACGAGGACAAGCGCGCCTGGCACGCCGGCCGCTCGCACTGGCGCGGAGTCACCGACGTCAATTCGGCCTCGGTGGGGATCGAGATCGTCAATCCCGGCCATGACCATGGCTATCGTCCGTTCCCGGCCGAGCAGATGGGCACGCTGATCCCGCTCGTTGCGGAGATCAAGGAGCGCTACGGCATCACCCGCGGCAATGTCGTCGGCCATTCGGACGTCGCCCCGGCGCGCAAGCAGGACCCCGGCGAGCTGTTCAACTGGCATGCGCTTGCCCGGCTGCGCCTGGCACTGCCGCGGCCGACCAAGAACCTGGTCGATCCGGGCTGGCCCGATGCCGGCTTCATCATGGCGCTCGAGCGCTTCGGCTATGACGTGAATGACAAGGAAGCCGCGGTCACTGCCTTCCAGCGCCGCTTCCGTCCCGAGCTGATCGACGGCGAGATAGACATGGAATGCCGCTGCCTGCTGCTCGCGCTGCTGCTGCCCAAGCCGCAAGGCGACGAATAGGCCGGGATTTAGTTACGGGTCCGTACACTTAATTCATGCGGCTTTCTGCAAGTATAGGAGGGAATATAGGAGGGCGGAGGTTAATCCGCTTTGACCAATATCTCGACATCCCTGGGCCCCGTACAGGCCTATCTCTCCGGCGTGGCGCGCGCCGACTTCAAGGGCGAAATGCCCTCGTCGGTCAACATTCCCACCGTCAGCGAAGCGACCGAGGCCGTAGACCGGGTCGCCAAGGTGCGCGGCGCCGATGGCGTGGCCGGGATGGGATCGGACTACAGGAAGATCGCGCTCGCATCAGGGCTGAATGTCACCTGGAAGGTCGAGGTGATGGCCTGGGGCACTGCGATGCGCTCGGTCGACCCGGACGAAGCCGCCTGAACGCTTGCGCTGGCGCGCCGCTTCGCTAGAGCGGTCCCCGCCAGAGGGTTGGGCGGCCGCGGGTGCGCAAGCACGCGAGGAAAGTCCGGGCTCCACGGAAACACGGTGCCGGGTAATGCCCGGCGGGGGCGACCCCAGGGAAAGTGCCACAGAGAGCAGACCGCCCACTGGTCTTCGGACTAAGGGCAAGGGTGAAAGGGTGCGGTAAAAGCGCACCGCGCGACCGGTAACGGAAGCGGCATGGTAAACCCCACCGGGAGCAAGACCGAATAGGGGCGGCGCATAGGCCTGGTTCCGGCCTGTCGCCCGGGTTGGTTGCTGGAGCGGCGGAGCAATCCGTCGCCTAGAGGAATGGTCGCACATCGTCGAAAGGCGAGGACAGAACCCGGCTTATAGACCCTCTGGCATTTTTACGGGCCAACGCATTTACGGGACAGCACGGGCTTCCCCGAGCTTGCACCTGCGGGCCGAGTGGCTATCTGGACCCCATGGCAAGATCGACACGCTCGACCGATTGGGGATTCCCCCGCTGGCGCGCCTATGGCGCCGAGCGCGAGGCCGTGCAGGTGCGCATGTGCGACCGCCATGGCTGCGACCAGCCAGGCGACCGGCCCGCGCCCAAGTCTCCGAACAGCCCCGAGCGCTGGTATTTCTGCGAGACCCACGCCGGCGAATATAACCGCAACTGGGACTATTTCGCCGGCCTCACCGCCGAGGAAGCGGCCGAGCGCGAAGCGAATGAGCGGCGCGATGCTTCGGGCTTTTCGGAGGCGAAGTATAATAGCTGGGCAGGGCCGGGCGACGGCAGCCGGTCGCGTGACGAGATGAAGGCGCTGGAAGTACTTGAGCTCGAGGTCGATGCCGACTTCGAGGCGGTGCGCCTCGCCTGGCGCCGGATGGCCAAGTCGAACCACCCCGATGTGAAGCCGAACGACGCCGAAGCCGCCAAGCGCTTCCAGGCGATCCAGGCGGCCTATGACGTGCTCAAGGCCGCGGAGGAGCGGCGGACCTGGAAGGGCGATTGAAGCTCCGCGTCCATTCCAACTGGGACCACACGGTCCTCATCTGCGCGAAATGCTCGAAGAAGCTGGACGGCGGCTTCGGGCCGAAAGGCAAGCAATCGCTCGCCAAGGCGCTGCGAAAGCATCTCGGCCTGAAGAAGGGCCGCAAGGCGGAAGCCGGGGTCGTCGAGGTCAAGTGCATGGGCGTCTGCCCGCGCGGCGCAGTGACGGTGATCGATGCCGGCGGGCCGAAGGAATGGCTGCTGGTGCCGAAGGGGGCGGACCTCGATGCGGTGGCGGAGCAGTTGGGGTTGGCGAAGGGTTAGGCCCTTCTGTTCCCCTACCTTGAAGGCGGGGAAGCGGCTCCGCTCAGCCCGCGTACCGCTCCGCCGTCGCCCGCACCAAGGCGATCATGTTGGGAATGCCCTGCGTCCGGTTGGAGCTGAGCTGGTTCTTCAGGTCGAACGGCGCGAGCGCGCCTTCGATGTCGGTCGCGAGGATCTCGGCCGGAGCCTTGTCCTGCACCGTCAGCAGCACCAGCGCGATAATGCCTTTGGTGATCGCCGCGTTCGAATCGGCAAGGAAGTGGAGCCGGCCGTCGTCGAGACGGGTAGGGTAGACCCACACCGCGGCGGAGCAGCCGCGGACCAAAGTCGCATCAGTCTTGAGCGCTTCGGGCATTTCCTCGAGCCCGCGGCCCAGATCGATCAACAGGCGATAGCGGTCATCGGCTTCGAGGAACGCATATTCGTCCTGCAGGTCGGCGAGGCTGGTAGTCATGCAGGGCGCTATACAGCCCTTGTCCGGGTTTCCAACTGTTCCCCGGCGAAGGCCGGGGCCCAGTTGCGATGTCGTTCGAGAGCTTACCCGCCTCTCGAAGCGGCTGGACACTGGACCCCGGCCTTCGCCGGGGAGCAGTGATCAGAGGTCCACCCCGGCCGCGATCGCTTCGAGCTTGCGGATACGCTCCTTCAGGTCGGCGATCTCGATCCGCGAGCCCGCGGTCGGTGCGCCGATCGGGGCGGCATCCGGCGCGTGGAGCGTGTTGAGCTCCTGGCGCTTCAGGGCAAGCCAGCCGCGCCAACCCGAGAGCCCGGCGGTGGTGATCATGCCGAGCCCGGCGAGACCGGAGACGGCGAGGGTGAGGTACATAGTCGGATCTTGGGTCACGTCATGCCTCCCTTGGTCTGACGTTAGTTTTTGTCGCGCAGCGACTCGATCTCACGGTCGAGACGGACGCTGCCATCGGTGTCGGTAACCACGCGCTCGAGGACCTGGACGCGCTCCTTGAGGGCGCGGATCTCGTCCTTGAGGCGGGCATTCTCGGCGGCGGAGGCGGTGTCCGCGGGGCCGCCGCGATAGACCTCGTTGCCGTTCTGGTCCTTGTGGATGCCGTAGCGCGCCTTGATGACGCTAGCGATCGTGACAATCAGTACGATCGCGACAACCATCTCCAGCGGGTTCATTCCACAACTCCTTCAAAGCGCTTCGGTGTTCAGTTCTGCGTGGCTCGGGCCAGCCGCTCGGCGCGGCGGACGGGGCGATCACGCTTTTCGGCGAGGTACATAGCTCCGCCACACAGTGCCGTCAGCACTGCGACCATCACTATCGCAATCATGTGGGACTTCCTCTTTACTGGCGGCCTCGGCCGCTGGCTCTTTACTGGCGGCGCCCTTGTGCGCCGCGGTGGGTCTTTAATTCAGCGGGTTGTCATCCCGCAGGCTTTCAATCTCGTCGGCAAGGTCGACACCCTTGTCGGTGACGATCCGCTCCAGGACCCGCACCCGCTGCTCCAGCCTTTCGGTCTGGGCGGCATATTGTGCGGCCTTTTCCGCGACCATCTGCGCCTCGAGCTCCATCTTGCGCTGCTGCAGCGCGAGCCAGGGCTTGATGAACACGCCGCCCAGGATGGCTAGCAGGCCGCACGAAATGCCCAGGATCGGAATGATGAGCGGGTTGATCATCGTCGTAATTCCTCAGTTGCTCGGGCCGCGCAGCGCTTCGATCTCGCGATCGAGGCTGTGCGCACTGTCGGTCACGATCCGCTCGACATTGGCGAGCCGGTCCTTGATCGACCCCAGCTCGGCACGGAGCTGGGCGTTTTCCTGGCTCAGGAGCTTGATCCGCTCCATCGCCGCGTCGTCATTCTTCGGATAGATCGCCTGGCCCCATGCGCCGTCGAGCGGGTAGCCATGCTTGATCCGAAGCCAGGTGGTGAGAACCCAGCCGCCCACTGCAAGGGCACCGATGATCACGGCGACCGGGGCGAAAGCTGCGAAAGGAAAATTCATCTTCTAACTCCTCAACGCAGGCTGTCGATTTCGCGGGCCACCCGCTCGGCGGGATCGGTTGCGATCCGCTCGAGCACTGCGATCCGCTCTTCGAGCCGCGAAATCTGGCCGGTCAGCCGCTCATTCTCCGTGGAGAGAAGGGCGATCTTGCGCTCGGCCTCGAGACCTTCGCCAACCTGGCCGCGGTAGCTGCGGCGGCCGCGGCGGCCCTCTTCGTCTTCGATCGGGTAGCCGTGCTTCGCGCGGACCCAGGTCTGGAAAGCCCGGCTCGCCATCACTGCGGCGACGATCAGAACCGGAACCAGCCAACCAAAATCCCTCATGTCTTCCTCCCTGTTGACGTCCTGGCGATTGCTCAGCGCAGGCTGTCGATCTCTGCTTCCAGCCGGTGGGGCTGGTCGGTGATGATCTTCTCCAGAACGGCGAGGCGGCGATGCATTTCGATCGTCTCCCGGCGCTGCTGGCGGTTCTCTTCCAGAGCCTCGGCCGGTGCGGCCTGGGCGATCTGGGCCAGTGCGCGCTTCACCTTGCGGTTGGCGAAGAACTGGATGGCCAGGGTGCCCGCGATCCCGGTGAGCATCCCCATGATGAAATATGGCGTCGGATCCATGTCTTGTCCCCTTTTGACTGCCTGCGCCTCAGCGCAGGCTGTCGATCTCGTCGGCGAGGCGCGTGTTGCGGCTCGTGTAGTAGACCTCGATATCGGCCATGCGGCGGTCGATGTCGCGGAACTTCGAGCGGACCTCGGCGGTCGTGCGGCTCGGGTTCGAGCGGACACCCTGCCAGAACTTCGCTTCTTCCGGGCCCTGATAGAGGCCGTAGGGCTTGTTCGGTGCCATCCAGGCGATCAGCACATAGGCGACCACGTTGATCGGGAAGATCCCGAAGGAGAGCAGGACGAAGCCGAGGCGGAGCCAGATGGCGTCGATGCCGGTATAGTCCGCAAGTCCCGAGCAGACGCCCAGCCACTTGCCGTTTGCCTTGTCGAGGTAGAATTTCGTGCGGCTCGACATGATCAGTTCCTCCTCGAGATGTCGTAGGGGCTCTCTTCGGGACGCTGTTCCCGCTGGGGCCGGAAGTCGGGGTTGTCGGCGGCGATGATGCGCTCGATCGTGATCAGGCGCTCTTCAAGCTGGCGGGCGGTGTAGTGCAGCTCGTCGAGCAGCTTTTCATCCTCGCCGGTAATCGTCGCCGACTGCTTCCACTTCGTGATGTAGTGCATGATCACCCAGGGGAGCCCGATGAAGAGCATCCCGACGATCGTGATCGGAAGAAAGACGTCTTCCATCTTTTAGGCTCCCTTGTTCAGGCGGGCCTTCAGGGCCTCGAGCTCGGCATCCACCTTCTCCGACGAGCGGAGTTCGGCGATTTCCTCGTCGAGCGTCTTCGGGATCGAGCCCAGTCCGGCGGCATCGGCGCGGCCCTCGGCCAGGTCGACACGGCGTTCCAGCACATCGAAGCGCGAGAAGGCGTCCTGCATGCGGCTGCCATTGGTCATCTCGCGCAGGCGGACCCGGTTGCTGGCCGTCTCGAGGCGCGTGACGATCGAGTTCTGGCGGGCGCGGGCCTCGCGCAGCTTGGTCTGGAGCTTGTTGATGTCCTCTTCCGAAGCCTTCAGGGCCTCGTCGAGCACCGCGATCTCCTCGCTCAGCTGCTCGCACATGTCCGAAGCCTTCTGCTTCTCGAGCAGTGCGGCCTTGGCCAGGTCTTCGCGGCCCTTGGAGAGCGCCAGCTCCGCCTTCTCGGTCCAGCTCTCCTGGAGCTTTTCGAGCTTGGCGATGTGGCGGCGCATTTCCTTCTGGTCCGCGATGGTGCGGGCTGCCGAGGCGCGAACCTCGACCAGGGTTTCCTCCATCTCGAGGATGATCATGCGGACCATCTTCGCCGGGTCTTCCGCCTTGTCGAGCAGATCGGTGACGTTGGCGGCGATGATGTCCCGGGTTCGTGAGAAGATACCCATGTCGTCGTTACTCCTTCGTTTTTTGTTTCCCGCCGGGAGGGATCTAGGGGGTGACCCCTCCCGGTGGGTGTCCGCTCGCGAGGGGATGCGAGCGGGGGGACCCTTGTTTTAGGCGATGACCGCCGGACCAACCGCGCCGGCCATGAAGACCAGGCCTGCCGCGACCGAGAAGGCCACTGCGAAGAAGGCGTTGCGGTAGTAGGCGGCGTTGTTGGCGTTGGCGTTCATTGTCTTGTCCTGAACCTTGGCGTTTCTGTTGGCCCGTCAGCGGGCTTGCTCAATGCATTGCAGGGGGCGTGCCAATTTATGAAAACCGCAGAAATCAGCCATTTTTGCCGTTCATAAGGCGTTCAGGTGGCGGATTTAACTTGCCAAGTGTTGGGAAAATACACCAAGGGTTCGGCATGGAGCGTACTACCCAGGTCATCGGCCAGTCCTCGGCTTTCCTCGACGCGCTGGAGCGCGCCAGCCGCGCCGCGGCACTCGATCGTCCCGTGCTGGTGATCGGCGAGCGCGGCACCGGCAAGGAACTGGTCGCCGAGCGTCTCCACCGCCTGAGCCCGCGCTGGGATCAGCCGCTGGTGGTGATGAACTGCGCCGCGCTGCCCGAGACGCTGATCGAGGCCGAATTGTTCGGCCATGAGGCGGGCGCCTTCACCGGCGCGACCAAGGTGCGCGTGGGGCGCTTCGAGGAAGCGCATCGCGGCACGCTGTTCCTCGACGAGCTCGGCACGCTGTCGATGGGCGCGCAGGAACGGCTGCTGCGCGCGGTGGAATATGGCGAGGTCACAAGGATCGGCTCGTCGCGCCCGGTGCAGGTCGATGTCCGCATCGTCGCGGCGACCAACGAGCATCTCCCCGAACGCGTAGAGAAGGGCACCTTCCGCGCCGACTTGCTCGATCGCCTGAGCTTCGAAGTGGTGACGCTGCCGCCGCTCCGGCACCGCCCCGGCGATGTCGAGGTACTCGCCGATTTCTACGGCCGCCGCATGGCGAGCGAGATCGGGCGGCACGACTGGCCGGGCTGGGGCCCGCACGCACTCGACATCCTCGTCAATTACGACTGGCCGGGTAATGTCCGCGAGCTGCGCAACGTCGTCGAGCGCGCGGTCTATCGCTGGGAGCAGGACGGGCCGATCGACGCGATCGAGATCGATCCCTTCCAGTCGCCCTATCGGATGCGGACGATGCAGGGCAGCGCCTCGAGCACGCCGGCACCCGCCGCTGCCGCCGCGCCGTCCGCCGCGCCCCAGGAGGAGCCGATGGCCTTTACCGGCGGGACCGACTTCAAGGGCCGGGTGCAGCGTTTCGAGAAGGAATTGCTGCAGCGTTCGCTCGCCGATCACCGCTTCAATCAGCGCGCGACGGCGGAGGCGCTGGGACTCACCTATGACCAGCTCCGCCATGCGTTGAAGCGACATGAATTGCTGCAGGCGGGCGGTTGAAAATAAGCTATTGATTGTCAGTTGCAACAGTAACTTAGCCAATTAGCCTCGATCGGAATTTTCATTTGCGCGTCGCAACGATTTTTCCGCGACAGCGGTGATTTTTGCGCGCTAGGGGAGGGACCGCATCGCCCGGCGGTTCGTTGCCCGGGTGAACCCCCTGGTGAACCCTGGAGAGACCAAATGGCCTTCGAACTTCCCCCGCTTCCCTTCGACAAGGACGCGCTGGCGCCGCACATGTCGGCCGAGACGCTCGAGTTTCACCACGGCAAGCATCACAAGGCCTATGTCGACAAGACCAATGGCTTCATCGCCGAGAAGGGCCTGGAAGGCCGCAAGCTCAGCGAAGTGATCGCGCACGCCAAGGAGACGGGCGACAAGGGCCTGTTCAACAACTCGGCGCAGATCTGGAACCACAGCTTCTTCTGGCAGGGCCTGACCGGCGAGAAGACCGCGCCGAGCGGCAAGCTCGCCGAGCTGATCGCCTCGCAGTACGGCTCGACCGACGAGCTGGTGAAGAAGCTGGTCGCCGAATCGACCGCGCACTTCTCGAACGGCTGGGGCTGGCTGGTGCTCGACGGCGACGCGCTCAAGGTCACCTCGCTGCACGACGCCGATACGCCAGTGGTCTATGCGGGCATGAAGCCGCTCCTCACGATCGACGTGTGGGAGCACGCCTACTACATCGATTATCGCAACATGCGTCCGAAGTATCTCGAGACGATCACCGCGAACATCATCAACTGGGACTTCGTGTCGCAGAACCTCGACGGCGCTGGCGTGAGCCGCGCGGATCAGGACAGCTGATTTCCGAACAGCGACAAGCAAGGGGCGTCCGAGCGATCGGGCGCCCCTTTTCATATTCAGCGCGCGTTAAAGCCGGGAAGACGAGCTTCCCGCCGACACTTCTTTGGGGAAAGACGTGATGCGCCGATACCCGATCCTTGCACCCTTGCTGCTCGCCGCTGCGCCGGCTTCCGCGCAGACCTGGGGCGGGCCGACGATGCAGGGGCCTTCGGGCAGCTCGATGGGCCACGACCAGCGGGCCGCCGAGACCGCGAAGATCCGCAGCGACATCCGTGACGGACGTGACAGCGGGCAACTGACCCGGCGTGAAGCCAAGCAGCTCAAGCGCGAGGCGTATCAGATCGATACGCTGGAGGAACGCTATGCGACCGGCGGGCTCAGCCCCTCCGAGGAAGCCGAGCTGTTCGTGCGGCGCGAGGCGCTGCGCAATGATGTGACCGCCAAGCGGACGGGCACGCGGAAATAGCTCAGGCCTCCCCGTACAATTCGCGCTGCGAGCGCTCCAGCTCCTCGGCATAGCGGCGGCGCGCGTGGCGCTCGGTGATAAGCCCGGCGACGCTGCCATCGGGCATAACCACCGCGAGATCGTCCGCCGCGACCCGGTCGAACGCTTCCAGCACCTCGCCAATCCCCATTTCGGGGCTCAGCTTCGCCTGCGGCAATTTCCCGAGCTTGCCGATCTCCGCGACCGGCTCGATCTCGGGCGACCAGGCGGCGGCGGTCTCGATGATGCCGGCATAATGGCCGTGCGGATCGAGCAGGACGACGCGCGTGGTCGAGCCAAGCGGGAAGCGCGCGCGAAAGGCGGAAACGCTGGCGTCGGCGGCGAGCTGGGGCACATCGCGGCGCATCATCTGCCCGGCGGTGAGCGCGCGCATCCAGCCGACGTCGCGGCCGCTGCGCAAAGTCTCACCGCGCAGATGGAGCCGCCAGGTCGAGAAGCTGTAGCCGAAGGTCTCGCGCGCGACGGTCGACGAGATCAGCGTCGCCGCCACCGCGACGCCGGTGATGCTGAAGTCGTGGGTCACTTCGAGCACCAGCAGTGACATGGTCAGCGGCCCACCGACCACCGCCACGGCAAGCGCGGCCATGCCGACTACCGTGGCGTCGTCGGGCGCCAGCACATGCAGGTTCGGCACATGTGCCAGCACCACCTGGTAGAGCCGCCCGACCAGCGAGCCGAGGAACAGCGAGGCAAAGAACAAACCGCCGCGAAAGCCGAAGCCCAGCGACAGCGCCGAGGCGAGCATCTTGAGTACGATCGTCAGCACGAGCCCGGCGATCGTCACTTCGGCCGCCAGGTTGAGGTTGAGCGCGCCGTGCCCGCCTGAGAGCGTCTGGGGCGAAATCAGCGCCAGCGGGATCAGCAGCAGTCCGCCGGCCGCCGGTGCCCAGTGTAGCGGCAATTTCGAACGATGGACGGCACGCTCGACCAGCGAGACCAGCCGCATCAGCGCGATGCCCATAACGGCGCAGATCAGCCCGAGGATGCCGTAGAGGACATAGTCGGCGGTGCCGATCGGGTGCATCCCGCCCGCCGCGATTACATAGGGCGTCATCCCCATGCCGCGCGCCAGCACGGCGGCGGCGAGCGCGGCGAGCATCACCGGGGCGACGGTGGCGGTGCTATAGGCGCCGAGCACGACTTCGAAGGCATAGAAGGCGCCGGTGAGCGGCGCGCCGAACGCCGCGCTTACCGCAGCGCCCGCGCCGGCGGCCATCAGCGTGCGCAGGTCGCTTCGCCGGAGCTTGATCTTCTGCCCGAGCAGCGAGGCAAGGCCGCCGCCCGCCTGGGCATAGGCCGCCTCGAGCCCCACCGAGGCACCGAAGGCGTTGGAGAGCAAAGTGGTGCCGACCACGGTCGCAGTGTCGCGCGCCGGGATGCGGCCGCCGTGCAGCGCATTGGCCTCGACAATGTCGACCGCGGTGCGCCGGCGCAGGAACCACAGCACGAGCCCGAGCAGCGCGCCGCCGACGGGAAGGGCGATCAGCCGCCACGGCGCGATCACCTCCGCTGCGCTCAGATGCTCGCCCTGTGCGAGCCCGAACAACAGCCGCTGGGTGCCGCGCGCCAACTGCCCCAGCGCGATCGCGCTCAGCCCCGCGCCGGCGCCGACGAGCAGCGACAGCCCCAGGAACCACAGCGAATTGGAGCGGATCTGCCGCCGGAGCCAATTGGTGGCGCGGACGGCGCGATAGAGCGTAGTCGACACCGCGCTTACTCCTGCGGCGGGACCGGCGCCTCCTCGGGCGTCTCCAGCTGCAGGCCGTGCTTGAGCAGCATCGGGATGTTGAGCATCGCGAAGACGAGCGTGACCGGGATCATCACCCAGGTCTTGAAGACCACCCACTGGTCCCAGCTGACGAAGTGGCGGACGCCCTCATTGGCGACCGCGGCGACCGCGAAGAAGATCGCCCAGTTGAGCGTCAGCAGCCGCCAGCCCTTGGCCGAGAGGCCGGGATAGGCCTGTTCGAGCAGCGTCTGGAGCAGCGGCTTGTCGGCGATCAGGCCGTAGCCGAGCACGATCGCGAACATCGCATAGATGATCGTCGGCTTGATCTGGATGAACGTCTGGTCGTGGAAATAGAGCGTCAGCCCGCCGAACAGCAGCACGAACGCCGCGGTGATCCACAGCATCGGCGAGACGTGGCGGGTCTTCCACCAGCTCAGCACGATCGCGCCGGTCATCGCGACCATGAAGGCGATCGTCGCAGCGAAGACGCGCGCCAGCACCGGGCCGTGCGCGAGCGAGTTCACCAGGAAGAACACCGCGAGCGGCCCGTAATCGATCAACATGCGCACGCCGGGCGAGGCGGCCTTCTTCTCAGCCATTGGTAAGCTCCTCCACGCCCGCGATGATGCGCGCCACTTCCTCTGCGTTGAACGGGCGCAGATCGTCGACCTTCTCGCCCACGCCGATCGCGTGGATCGGCAGACCGTATTTCTCTGCCGCTGCCACGAGGACGCCGCCGCGCGCCGTGCCGTCGAGCTTGGTCATCACCAGCCCGGTGACGCCGGCGACTTCCTTGAACACTTCGATCTGGTTGAGCGCATTCTGCCCGGTGGTCGCGTCGAGCACGAGCACCACGTCGTGCGGCGCCGCCGGGTTGAGGCGCCCGAGCACGCGGCGGATCTTGGCGAGCTCGTCCATCAGCTCGCGCTTGTTCTGCAGGCGCCCGGCGGTGTCGACGATCAGCACGTCGGTGCCGATCTCGGTCGCCTTCTTCACAGCTTCGAACACAATGCCTGCGGCGTCGCCGCCCTCGGGGCCGGTGACGATCGGCACGCCGATCCGTTCGGCCCAGGTCCTGAGCTGGCCGATCGCGGCGGCGCGGAAGGTATCTCCGGCCGCGAGCATCACCGCATAGTCCTGTTCCATCAGCAGGTTGGCGAGCTTGGCGATCGTCGTGGTCTTGCCCGATCCGTTGACGCCGATCACCAGGATCACCTGCGGACGCGGAAACGCCTCGATCTCAAGCTTCTTGGCGACCGGAGCGAGCACCTTGGCGACTTCCTCGGCCACCACCAGGCGGATGCCGAGCTCCTCCATGTTGCGCTCATACTGACCGTCGGCGAGCCGCTGGCGGACGCGCGCGGCGGTGGTTGGGCCGAGGTCGGAGGCGATCAGCGCCTCCTCGATCTCGTCGAGCGTCGCATCGTCGAGGCGTGCCAGGCCGAGGCCGGCAAGGTTACCGATCAGCCGGTCGGACGTCTTGCGGAAGCCACCGAGCAGCTTCTCGTGCCAGCTGGGGCCGCTCATGCGATCAGCTTCCCGTCCTGCACGTCCACGATCTTCACGCTCACAATCTCTCCGACTTGATGGGGGGCGAGGCGGACCTCGGCGAAATTGCCGGCATGGCCCCGCTCGCCGGGGCGCTCTACCAGCACTTGCTGGGTACTGCCTACCAGGCTTTGCAGCCAATTGTCGCGCACGCGCCCGGCCTCTGCGCGAAGGCGGGCGGCGCGGGCCTTGACCAGCTCGGGCGCGACCTGCGGCATCCTCGCGGCCGGGGTGCCGGCGCGGGGGCTGTACGGGAAGATGTGCGCGTGGACGATGTCGCACTCCGCGATCAGCGCGCGCGTGTTCTCGAACATCGCTTCCGTCTCGGTCGGGAAGCCGGCGATCAGGTCGGCACCGATCGCGATGTCCGGCCGCGCCGCGCGCAGGCGCTCGACCAGCGCGACCGACTGAGCACGGCTGTGGCGGCGCTTCATGCGCTTCAGGATCATGTCGTCCCCCGCCTGGAGCGAGAGATGGACGTGCGGCATCAAACGAGGCTCCCCGGTGAGCAGGGCAAACAACCGGTCGTCGACTTCGATCCCGTCGAGCGAGGAAAGCCGAAGGCGCTTGAGGGCGGGGACGTGCGTCAGGATACGCTCGACCAGCTGGCCAAGGGTAGGGGCGCCCGGCAGGTCGGGGCCATAGCTGGTCAGGTCCACGCCGGTCAGAACCACCTCTGCATGGTTCTCGGCCAGCTGCGCGACCCGGTCGATCACGGCACCGGCGGGCACCGAGCGGCTGTTTCCCCGGCCAAAGGGGATCGCGCAGAAGGTGCAGCGATGGTCGCAGCCATTCTGCACCTCGACGAACGCGCGAGCGTGGGTGGAGAAGCTGGCGGCAAGATGCGGCGCGGTCTCGCGCACCGCCATGATGTCCTGCACCACCACCGGGGCGTCCGAGAACCAGGCGTCCGCACGCAATTTCTCGGCATTGCCGATCACCCGATCGACCTCGGGCATCGCCGCAAACGCCTGCGGGTCGATCTGCGCCGCGCAGCCCGTCACGACCAGCTCGGCACCTGGCCGCTCGCGGCGGGCGCGGCGGATCGCCTGGCGGGTCTGCTTGACGGCCTCGTTGGTCACTGCGCAGGAGTTGATCACGACCGTGTCACGATCCGACAGCAGGGCACGGATCGTTTCGCTCTCGGCGAGGTTGAGCCGGCAGCCCAGGCTGATGACGTGAGGGGATGACATTTGGTCGGTGATCTAGGCGCAGCTACTCTCGATGTCCACGCGAAGGCCCGCGAAGTGCTGGGCTTCTGGTTCGCGCTTACGCCCGAGCAGCATTTTGCCAAATCGGCGAAGCTCGACGCGGAGATCGGATCGCGCTTCGGACAATTGCGCGATCTGGTGCTGGGATCGGGCGCCGAGGGCTGGCGCGACGATCCCGAGACCCAGCTCGCCGCGATCATCCTGCTCGACCAGTTCAGCCGCAACCTCCACCGCGGCAGTGCCGAGGCCTTCGCCGCCGATCCGCTGGCGCTGACGCTCACGCTCGAGGCGATCACAAAGGGCTGGGACGCCGACATGCCCGCCGAGCGGCGCCAGTTCCTCTATCTGCCGCTCGAACATGCCGAGGATCCGCTGATGCAGAAGCTGAGCGTGGAGAAGTTCAACACGCTGGGCGAGGACTATGTCTATGATTTCGCCGTGAAGCACGCCGAGGTGATCGCGAAGTTCGGGCGGTTCCCGAGCAGGAATGCGGCGCTTGGGCGGGAGTCGACGCCCGAGGAACTGGCGTTTTTGAGCCAGGACGGCGCCGGCTGGTAGATCAGCCTGCCAGCCGCCGATCGCCCTCGGGCGTTTCCGGCGTGGTCTGGGCGTTTCCGCCGCTCAGGATCAGCCGCCGCTCGGCGAGCAGGCGCCGCACGCCGCTCACCGACAGCGGCTTGCTGTAGAGCCAGCCCTGCGCCTTGGCGCAGCCGGCGGCGCGCAGGCGCTCTTCGATCGCGGCGTCTTCCACGCCCTCGGCGGTGATCGGCAGGTTCAGGCTCGCGCCCAGGCTGATGATCGCGTTGACGATCGCGGCCGAGTCGGCGCTGGTGTTGAGCGACATGATGAAGCTCTTGTCGATCTTGATCCGGTCGAACGGCAGCGCGCGCAGATGCGCCAGCGACGAATAGCCGGTGCCGAAATCGTCGAGCGCCAGCTTGGCGCCCTGGTTCTTCAGGCTGCCGACGATCGACTGGGCAAGCGCCAGATTGTCGAACAGCGAGCTTTCGGTGATCTCCACTTCGAGCCGGCTCGCCGGGAAGCCGGTCTCGGCCAGCACCTTGATGATCTTCTGCGCCAGCCACGCATCGCGCAGCTGCCAGGGCGAGATGTTGATCGACAGCGTGAGGCTGGGATCCCAATCGCGCGCCGCCACAAAGGCCTGGCGCATGATCGAGAGCGAGAGATCGGCGATCATGCCGGTTTCTTCCGCGATCGGGATGAACAGCTCGGGGCTGATCAGCCCGCGCTGCGGATGCTCCCAGCGCGCCAGCACCTCGAAGCCGTGGAGGCGGTTGGTGCTGAGGTCGATCTGCTGCTCGAAATAGGGGACGATCTCGCCGCGCGGGATCGCGGTGCGCAGGCCGTTCTCCAGCTCGTTGCGGATCTGGAGCTCGCGCTCCATCGAATGATCGAACCAGGCATAGCGATTGCGGCCGGATTTCTTGGCCGCGTACATCGCGATGTCGGCCGAGCGCATCAGCGCGTCGATGCTTGCGCAATCGAAGTCCGAACGGGCGATGCCGAGCGAGCAGGAAATATGCAGGCGCAGGCCCTCGGCCTCGAACGGCTGGGCCATGCGGCTGACCAGCCGCTCGGCGATGCGCTCCACCACCGCGGGCTCGCTGGGATCGAACAGGAAGCCGCAGGCGAATTCGTCGCCGCCCAGCCGCGCGGTCACTGCGATCGGCGGCATGACATGCGCGATCTCGCCGGCGACGGCGCGCAGCAGCGCATCGCCCACGGCGTGGCCGTGCATGTCGTTGATCGTCTTGAAGTGATCGAGGTCGAGCATGACCATCGCCATCGCCTTGCGGCGGCGCTGGGCCCGGACGAACATCGCCGCGCCTTCCTCGGCCAGGCTGCGGCGATTGTAGAAGCCGGTCAGCGGATCGCGATTCGCCAGCTGCTGGGCGCGCTCCTCGGCGGCGGCGCGGATCTGCACTTCCTGGCTCAGCGCGGTATGCCGGCGCCAGCCGAACAGGATCAGCGCGACGTTGAGCAGCAGCGCGATCACCAGCGTGCGGTCCGCGGGAGCGCCGCCTTCGAAATAATATTGCAGTGTTTTGGAGAGGACGGCGCTGCCCGTTCCTACGAAGAGCAGAATCGCGGAAACACTGATCGCACCCGAGAGCATGCTCGGGCGCGGCGCGCTTTGCGGAATGGCTTGATCTTCGAGGTCCAGCGACATGCCGGGAAATGTCCCCCAACTGCTATTGGGGCGGTTTCCCATGCTCAGGGTATAGAACGGGTTAAGCCCGGGACATGTTTGCGTAATATTTCTGCGCGGCCCTGCGGGCTTGCCTCGCGCGGGGGGATCGGCTAGGGGCCGCCGCGACCGTTCTCTTTGAACGCGAGACATTTGCCACCTCAAGGGGTGACGCCGGCCGACGAGTTCTCGTCCGCCGGCGTGTTTTGCGTTTGGCGAATCGCGGTTCGGAATTGGAGTTTTTGATGTTCGAGTCTCTGAGCGAGCGGCTGGGTGGCGTCTTCGAGCGCCTGCGTGGTCGTGGCGCGCTCAACGAAGCCGATGTCCGCACCGCCATGCGCGAAGTGCGGATCGCCCTGCTGGAGGCCGATGTCGCGCTTCCGGTGGCGCGCGACTTCGTCGAGAAGGTGACCGAACAGGCCGTCGGCCACGAAGTCCTGCGCTCGATCACGCCCGGCCAGCAGGTCGTCAAGATCGTCCACGACGCGCTCGTGGACATGCTGGGCCCCGATACTGCCGAGCTGAACATCGACGTGACGCCGCCGGCGATCATCATGCTCGTCGGCCTCCAGGGCTCGGGCAAGACGACCACCACCGCCAAGCTGTCCAAGCTGCTCAAGAGCCAGGGCAAGAAGGTGATGATGGCGTCGCTGGACGTTAATCGTCCGGCCGCGCAGGAGCAGCTCGCGGTGCTCGGCACCCAGACCGACGTGCAGACGCTGCCGATCGTCGCCGGCCAGCAGCCGGTCGAGATCGCCCGCCGCGCGCTGAGTGCCGCCAAGCTCCAGGGCTTCGATGTCCTGATGCTCGACACCGCCGGCCGACTGCACGTCGACCAGGCGCTGATGGACGAGATGAAGTCGGTCGCGGACATCGCGCAGCCGAACGAAATCCTCCTCGTCGTCGACTCGCTCACCGGCCAGGACGCCGTCAACGTCGCATCGAGCTTCTCCGAGCAGGTGCCGCTGACCGGCGTGATCCTCACCCGCATGGACGGCGATGCCCGCGGCGGCGCGGCGCTGTCGATGCGCGCCGTCACCGGCAAGCCGATCAAGTTCGCCGGCATGGGCGAAAAGCTCGACGCGCTCGAGCCCTTCCACCCCAAGCGCGTTGCCGGCCGCATCCTCGGCATGGGCGACGTCGTGTCGCTGGTCGAAAAGGCCGCGGCGGCGATCCAGGAGGAAGACGCCGAGCGCATGGCGGCGCGGCTCGCCAAGGGCCAGTTCGACATGAACGACCTGCGCGGCCAGCTTTCGCAGATGCAGCGCATGGGCGGCATCGGCGCGCTCG
This sequence comes from Sphingomonas sp. R-74633, assembly GCF_013416555.1. Lineage (GTDB taxonomy): Bacteria > Pseudomonadota > Alphaproteobacteria > Sphingomonadales > Sphingomonadaceae > Sphingomonas. The sequence continues at coordinate 445,854 of NZ_JACCFG010000001.1, forward strand.
CAGGCATGATGCCGGGCATGAAGAAGGCGCAGGCCGCAGTCGATCAGGCCGGCGGCGACCGGGTGCTGATCCGCATGGACGCGATGATCACCTCGATGACGCCCAAGGAGCGCTCCAAGCCCGATCTGATCAACGCCAAGCGCAAGATCCGCATCGCCAAGGGCTCGGGGACGACCGTGCAGGACGTCAACAAGCTGCTCAAGATGCACCTCGAGATGCAGACCGCGATGAAGCGGCTGAAGAAGATGGGCGGGCTCAAGGGCCTGATGGGCATGCTCGGCAAGGGCGGCCCCGGCGGCGGCATGGGCGGCATCGGCAATGCGCTGGGCGGCGCCGAGCTGGGCGACATGATGGGCAAGCTTGGCGGCCCCGGCGGCGGCGCCGGCGGGCTTCCCGGCCTGGGTGGCCCGGGCGCTCCGCAGCTCCCGCCCGGCTTCGAGAATTTCCTGAAAAAGAAGTAATTTAACTCAAGATCGTAAGAAGGAAGATTGTAATGGCTATTTCCCTGCGTCTGTCGCGCGGCGGCTCCAAGAAGCGTCCATACTACCGCATCGTCGTCGCTGACGCCCGTTCGCCCCGCGACGGCAAGTTCATCGAGAAGATCGGCACGTACAACCCGCTCCTCGCCAAGGACGACGCCAAGCGCATCGTGCTCGACGGTGAGCGCGCCAGCTACTGGCTGGGCGTCGGCGCGCAGCCGACCGACCGCGTTGCCCGCTTCCTCGATGCCGCCGGCCTCAAGGAGCGTACCGCCAAGAGCAACCCGAACAAGGGCAAGCCGGGCGAGAAGGCCGTCGAGCGCGCTGAAGAGCGTGCCGAGAAGGCCAAGGCCGCTGAGGAAGCCGCTGCCGAGGCAGCTGCCGCTCCGGCTCCCGAGCCCGTCGCTGAGGAAGCTCCGGCCGAGGGCTCGAACGAAGAAGCAGAGGCCGTGATGGCCGCCGAAGTCGAAGCCGCGACCGAAGAGCCGACCCCGGAGGCCGAGCAGGTCGCCGAGGCAGTCGCCGAAGAGACCCCGGCCGTCGAGGCTGCCGCTGAGGAGGCTCCGGCCGCCGAAGCGGGCGAGGAAAAGGCCGAGGGCTGATCCTTGTCGGATAATCGCTCCGTCACGCTTGCCGTCGTCATTGGTGCGCACGGCGTGACGGGCGAGGTCCGTCTGAAGGTCTTCGCCGAGGACCTGTCGGCGCACCGCCAGTTCAATGGCGGTGCGCTGACGCTCAAATCGGTGCGCGGCGGGTCGAACGGCACGATCGCGCGCTTCGCCGAAGTGGCCGACCGCAATGCGGCGGAGGCCCTGCGCGGGACCGAACTCAGCGTCCCGCGCGCGGCGCTGCCCCCGCTTGGCGAGGGCGAATATTATCATGTCGACCTGCTCGGGCTCCCGGCCGTCTCCGACGAAGGTGAGGCGCTGGGCAAGATCGTGGCGATCGACAATTTCGGCGCGGGCGACGTGCTCGAGATCGAGCGGCCGGCCGACGAGAGCGGCAAGGCCAAGCGCTTCATGGTGCCGATGATCCCCGCCGCAGTGCCCGAATGGGATGCCGAGCGCATCGTCGTGAGCGCCGCCTTCGTCGAATGACGCGGACTGCGGTCCTTTCCGACATCCACGGCAACCTGCCGGCCCTGATCGCAGTCGTCGCCGATGCCGAGGCGCGGGGCTGCACCCGCTTCCTCAACCTGGGCGATATCCTCTCGGGCCCGCTATGGCCGGCCGAGACAGCCGAATGGCTGATGGCGCGCGACTGGCCGAGCATCGCCGGCAATCACGAGCGCCAGGTGCTGACGCTGCCGGTGGAGCGGATGAACGCGTCGGACGCTTTCACCCGCGCCGCGCTGGTTCCCGAGGCACTTACCTGGATGGCGGCGCTGCCCGAGACGCTGGTGCTGGACGATATGTTCCTCTGCCACGGCACGCCCGCAAGCGACGTCACCCCGCTCACCGATACGCTCGAGGGTGCCAGCCTGCGCGTCGCCAGCGAGGCCGAACTCGCCACGCGGCTGGCGGGGCGCGGGGAGGGGCTTGTCCTGTGCGGCCACACCCATGTTCCGCGCCTGCTGGACCTGTCCGATGGTCGCTGCGTGCTCAATCCGGGCAGCGTCGGCCTGCAGGCCTATGACGACGATCACCCGCGGCCCTACCGCGTCGAGAATGGCGATCCGCTCGCGCGCTATGCCGTGATCGACGGGGTGGAGATCGGCCTCCACGCCGTTGCCTATGACCATCTCGCCGCTGCCCGTAAGGCCGAAGCGGAGGGCCGCCCCGACTGGGCGATTGCATTGGCAACGGGCCGGATGCGCTAGGGCTGGTTTTCGGGGTTTTCCCCGATCATCGCTGACCCCGCACCCTGATAGATTCCGCTCCGTACAAATCGGAGCCAAGCCCATGAAACCCATCTATTTCGTCGTCGCGCTGCCGTTCGCGCTGCTGGCCACGAGCCCGGCTGCCGCGCAGAATCTCAGCACCAAGGAAAAGCAGCGCGTCGCCCGCGCCGATCCGCGCGATCAGGACGCGGTCTATAATTGCCTGATGGCCAAGAAGAAGGGCGCCAAGACCGGCACGATCGCCGGCGGTGCCGCAGGCGTGGCCGGCGGGGTGATCGGCGGTGCCAGCGTCGGCGGGACGATCATCGCCGGTGCGGTCGGTGCGGGCGCCGGGCGGCTGCTCGGCCAGGGCACGTCGACCAACAGCTATTGCGACGACGTGCTCAAGCGCAACAAGTAGACGATGCCCCCCATCGCGGCATAGGATTGCCTCCATACCGGCTTGAGGGAGCAGGCTATGGGGGTTGTCGCGACAAGGCGCGAATTGCTGCGAAGTGCGGCGGGGCTGGGCCTCGCGGGCATGATCCCGGCGCTGGCCGGCTGCTCGGAGGCGAAGGCCGCACAGCCTCCGAACATCCTGTTCATCCTCGCCGATGACCTCGGTTACGCCGATCTCAGTTGCTACGGCCGGCGCGATTATGTGACGCCTCACCTCGATACGCTGGCGTCGCAGGGCGTGCGGCTGACGCAGGGCTATGCGAACAGCTGCGTCTGCTCCTCGACGCGGATCGGGCTCGTCACCGGGCGCTATCAGCAGCGGCTGGTGGTGGGGTTGGAGGAGCCGATCACCACGCCCAAGCCGACCGACATGCTGCCCGCCGGCCACCCGACCATCGCCTCGCTGCTCAAGGCGCAGGGCTATCGCACCGCGCTGATCGGCAAATGGCATATCGGCGGTGCGCCCGCGGCGGCGCCGACCAATTACGGCTATGATCATTTCTACGGCTATACCGGAGGTGGCACGAGCTATTACCCGCTCAGCGCCGCCAATCCGATGCCCGACGATCTGATCTCGAACGGCAGCCCGGTTGCGTGGAACGGCTATCTCACCGACGTGCTGGCGGACGAGGCGGTTCGCTGGATCACGGGGGGCTGGGGCCCCTTCTTCCTCAGCATGCATTTCAACGCGCCGCATGCGCCCTGGACCGCGCCGGGTGACATGGCGGGCGCCGCGCTATGGACCGATGCACTCGACCGCAATCGCGGCAATCTCGATGCCTTTGCGAAGATCGTCGTCAATCTCGACCAGAATATCGGCAAGATCCTGGCGACGCTCGACGCGCTGCACCTCGCCAACGATACGATCGTCGTCTTCACCAGCGACAATGGCGGGGAGCGTTTTTCGGAGATGTGGCCGTTCACCGGGGTGAAGGGCGAGCTGCTCGAGGGCGGCCTGCGCGTGCCGCTGATCCTACGCTGGCCGGGCAAGATCGCGCCGGCGACCACCTCGCCCCAGGTGATGGTGTCGATGGACTTCCTGCCGACACTGCTCGCCGCGGCAGGCGGGGCGCCCGATCCCGCATTCCCCTCGGACGGCGAGAATCTGCTCCCCGTGCTGACCGGCGCCTCCGCACCGCATCCGCGCAAACTGTTCTGGCGCCACAAGGCGGGCGACCAGGCCGCAGTGCGCGACGGCGACTGGAAGTATCTGCGCCTGGGCGGGAAAGAGCATCTGTTCGATCTCGCCGCCGATGCCCGCGAACGCGCCGATCGCTCGGCCGACGAACCTGCCCGCTTCGCCCAGCTGCGTGATGCCTGGACCGCCTGGAACGCCGGCATGCTGCCGTACAGCGCCGCCAACTTCACTTATGACGTAACCCAGGTCGACGCCGACCGGTATTGAAGGACTGTGCGCATGATCCGGTTCGGCACTGCTCTCCTCGCCGCATTCTGCTGTCTCGCCGCGCCGGCGATGGCGCAGACAAAGGCAACAGCGCTCCAGCCGCAGTTCGACGCGATCGACCGCCAGTTCGAGGCTTTCCAGCGCGACACGCCGACGCCGGGCCTCGTCTATGGGATCGTCGCCGAAGGGAAGCTCGTCCATGTCCGCGGCTTCGGCGTGCAGGAACTGACCGCCAGGCGCCCGGTCACCCCCGACACGCTGTTCCGCATCGCCTCGATGACCAAGGCCTTCACTGCGCTCTCGATCCTGTCGCTGCGCGATGCCGGCAAGCTCTCGCTCGACGATCTCGCCGAAAAATACGTGCCCGAGATGCGCGGCTGGAAATATCCCACCACCGACAGCCCGCGCATCCGGATCCGCGACCTGCTCTCGCACGTCGCCGGCTTCGTCACCGACGACCCCTGGGGCGACCGCCAGACGCCGATGCCCGAGGCGGAGTTCACCAAATTGCTTCAGACCGGCGTGCCGTTCAGCCGCGTGCCCGATACCGCGCATGAATATTCCAACTTCGGCTATGCGCTGCTCGGCCACATCATCGCGAACGTCTCGGGCATGCCCTATCGCAGCTATGTCGAGCGGACGATCCTCAAGCCGCTGGGGATGACCTCGAGCGGGTTCGAAGTCGGCGAATGGCCGATCGAGCGCCGCGCGATCGGCTACCGCTTCGAGAATGGCGCGTGGCAGGAAGAGCCGACGATGCACCACGGCGCTTTCGGCCCGATGGGCGGGCTCCAGGTGAGCGCCAGGGACTATGGCAAGTGGATCGCCTTCCTGCTCTCCGCCTGGCCGCCGCGCGACGGCCCCGATACCGGCCCGGTCAAGCGCGCCACGGTGCGCGAACTGACGCAGGGGCTCAACTTCGTCCGCATGACCCCGCGCTACGGCGCCACCGCGAGGACCGGCTGCATGCAGGGCACCGCCTATGGCAAGGGGCTGCGTGTCTCGCAGGATTGCGAGCTCGGCATGATGCTCCATCACGGCGGCGGCTATCCCGGCTATGGCTCGCACATGCTGCTGGTTCCCGAGGCGGGGGTGGGGATCTTCGTCTTCACCAACCGCACCTATACCGGCGCATCGGGCACCGCCTGGGACGCGATGTTCGGCCTCGACAAGGCGGGCGCGCTGACCTTTGCCGAGGCGCCGGTCACCCCCGATCTCGCCGCGGCGCTCGACACTGCGCGGGCGATCTATGCGGCGGGAGAAGTCACTACCGCGCAATCGTCGCTGGCGATGAACTTCCTGATGGACCGTTCGGCCGAGGGCTGGCGGAGTGACCTGGCCGCCCTGCATGCCCAGCTTGGCGCGTGCACCGCCAAGGCGGAGCCGCCGCATCCGACCGGGCGCTTGTCCGGCGCCTTCCGCTGGCGGTGCGACAAGGGCATGCTCGACGGCACGATCCTGCTCGCGCCGACCAGTCCGGTGACGATCCAGTCACTCAAGTTCACGCCTGTCCCGGCAGCCAAGCCTTGACAATTTAAATCCCCTATGTTAGTGGGAATTTAGATGAGCAAGGCCCCTGGTCTCTCTCGAGCACCCACCGACCACCCGGTCTGGACGGCGCTTTCCCATTATTCCATCGGCCCCGAAGGCGCGGAGCTCAGCTTCGCCGAGCGGCTGGCGCGCGACAATGGCTGGAGCCGCGCCACAGCCGATCGCGTGATCGAGGAGTATAAGCGCTTCTGCTTCCTCGCGGTGACTGCCGAGCATCCGGTCACCCCGTCGGACCAAGTCGACCAGGCCTGGCACCTGCACCTCACTTATACCCGCGATTACTGGGAGCGTTTCTGCCCCCAGGTGCTTGGCCGCGCGCTCCATCACGGCCCCACGGCCGGCGGGCGCGAGGAGGGGCATCGCTACTTCACCCAATATGCCGAGACGCTGCGCAGCTACGAGCAGGTCTTCGGCACGCCGCCCGCGGATCTGTGGCCCGACGCGGGACGGCGACTGCTCGAGGACCACAAGGCGCGCCGCGTGCATCCGCGTGACGCATTCATCCTGCCCCGCAGGCCATACCGGATCACGCTGCCCGTAGCGTTCGCAGCGCTCGTCCTGCTGGCCCTATGGGCTTTCTGAGGAGCTAGGACATTATGTCGCCCTTCGACCTTACCGGCGGGCCGTTCCTTCAACTCTACGGCGTGCTGCTGGTTCTCACCATCCTCGCCGGCGTCCTCATTCCGCGCTGGCTCAGACCCCAGGGCCGCACGCCCCGGCGCATCGATACCGACGATCTCGCCTATCTCGCCGGCGGCGGTATGCGCTTCGCCGAGACTGTCGCCGCCCGCCTGCTCTCGACCAACCGGCTGGCGATGGACGGCAAGAGCCGGTTCACCCCCAGCCAGTTCCCTGGCGGTACCCCCGCCGAGCGCAGCGTGCTCGCGCTCCCCGCCGAGGCGAGCTGGGGCAGGGTCGCCACCGCGGTCGGCAAACATGCCGGCCCGGTCCGCGCGCGGCTGATCGACAGCGACCTGCTGATGGGCACCGGAGAGGCGCTGCAGATGCGCTTCTTCCAGACCTTGCCCTACTTCCTGCTGCTCGGCTTCGGCTACACCAAGCTGCTGATCGGCGAGGCGCGGGGCAGGCCGGTGGGCTTCCTGACCATGCTGTTGGTGCTCACCGCGATCTTCGCGCTGATCCGTTTCCTTACGCTCGACCGCAAGACCCGCGCGGGCAAGGAAGTGCTGGCCGAGGCACGCGACCGCTCCGAACGACTCCGCCGCGCGCCTGCCGGCGGCGAGACCGACCTGGGTGTCGCGCTGTTCGGTACGGTGGTGCTGGTCGGCTCCGACTGGGGCGGCTTCCACCAGATGCGCCAGGCAAGCTCAAGCAGCGATGGCGGGAGCAGCGGCAGCGACGGCGGCGGTGGGGGAGGCGGCTGCGGCGGCGGTGGCTGCGGCGGTTGCGGCAGCTGAGGAGGGGAGGCGGAATATGGACTGGAACTGGCTCTATCTGGCGCTGCCACTCGGCCTCAGCGTGTTGTTCAGCTTTGCGGTCGCCGGATGGCGGCCGCAATGGCCGGTCTGGCGGACCAGCCTGGTCTCCGCCGCGTTCTTGCCTGCGCCGATATTCGTGCTCGGGATGCTGGTGGTCATCAATGTCCTGCTCACCCCCGCGGAGAAATGCGGTGTCGATGCCTGTGGGATGGGCGCAATGGCAGGGATGTTCTTCGCCGGCGGCGCGCTAATGCTGTTCCTGGTCGGCGGCGCGATCAACTTCGCGATCCACGCGCTGATGAACCGTTCCTAGCGCCGGATCGGCTTCCGCTCGGCCAGCAAATTGCGGATGGTCGTGGCGGCGACGCCGGCCTCGCCCATCGCATGGCTGATCTGGTCGAGCCCGCGCGCCACGTCCCCCGCCGCGAACAGGCCGGGGACGCTGGTGCGCTGGTGATCGTCCACCTCCAGGCAGCCATTCTCGTCGCCCCGCGCGCCGACCTGGATCGCCAGCCCCGAGCGGATCACCGAGCCGAGCGCGGGATAGAGCGTGTCGAAGTCCAGCCGTCCCTCGGCGCTGTCGAGCGCGATCCGTTCGCCCTCGATCGCATAGCCCCCGCACGGCCCCTCGATCCGCGCGATCCCGGCGTCGTCGAGCGCCTTGGTCTCTTCTTCCGACAGCGCATGCGCCTCGGCCGCGATCAGCGTCACATCGGCGCTGTAGCCGCGCAGGAACAGCGCCTCGGCCATACCGTGGCTGCCGGTGCCGATCACGCCGATGCGCTTGTCGGTCACTTCATAGCCATCGCAGATCGGGCAATAGCGCAGCAGTCCGCGCGCCAGCGCCGCGTCATGCAGGTCCTTCGGCATATCGGGCCGGTTGTTCACCACGCCCGTGGCGAGCAGCACCGTGCGCGCGCCAAGCTCGCGCTCGCCTACCCGCACGCCGAACCCATCCTCCAGCACCCGCAGCCCGGTGACCTCGGCCTCCTCGCGCACCGCGCCGTATTTCTCCGCCTGCGCCAGCATCCGCGCGAGCAGCTCCTTGCCCGAGATCCCGTCGGGATAGCCGGCATGGTTGCGCGTGCAGGGGATCTGCGCGGCCCGGCTCGATCCGCAATCGAACAGCCGGATGCTCAGGTGAAAGCGCGCCAGATAGATTGCCGCGGTGAGTCCGGCCGGCCCGGCGCCGATGATGATGCAATCGTCCACTTGCCAATCGCGCTCCCGGAGGGGAAAGGCTCCCATGCCTTTCGCTGCAACCGTCCTAACGCTTTACCCCGAGATGTTTCCCGGCCCGCTCGGCATTTCGCTCGCCGGCCGCGGCCTTCGCGAGGGTCTGTGGAGCATGGAAGCCGTCCAGATCCGCGACTTCGCCACCGACAGGCATCGCTCGGTCGACGATACGCCGGCGGGCGGCGGAGCAGGGATGGTGATGCGCGCCGACGTGATCGCCTCCGCGCTCGACAGCGTGGCGCCGGGCCGCCCGATCCTCGCCATGACCCCGCGTGGCAAGCCGCTGGCCCAGGACCGCGTCCGCGCCCTGGCGCAGGGTCCCGGCGCCGTAATCCTGTGCGGCCGGTTCGAGGGGATCGACGAGCGGCTGTTCGAGGCGCGCGAGATCGAGCAGGTCTCGATCGGCGACTATATCCTCTCGGGCGGCGAGATGGCGGCGCTCACGCTGCTTGACGCTTGCATTCGCCTCATTCCCGGAGTAATGGGCGCGCCTTCCAGCGGCATGGACGAGAGCTTCGAAACGGGGCTGCTCGAATATCCGCAATATACCCGACCTGTTGAATGGGAAGGGCGCACGATCCCCGAAGTGCTGCGATCGGGGGATCATGCGAAGATCGAGGCCTGGCGACGCCAGCGTGCCGAGATCGATACACGGTCACGGAGACCGGATCTTTGGGAGCGCCATGAGGGCGCTCGGATCCAGTCTCCCTCTGGCGCGCGGCGACGTAAACAGGACGACAAGTAATGAACCTGATCCAGACGCTCGAAGCCGAGCAGATCGCCAAGTTCAACGAGGCGAAGAAGATTCCGGATTTCCGCCCGGGCGACACCCTCAAGGTCGGCGTGAAGGTCGTCGAAGGCGAGCGCACCCGCGTGCAGAACTATGAGGGCGTGTGCATCGCCCGTGCCAACAAGGGCATGGGTTCGAGCTTCACGGTCCGCAAGATTTCGTTCGGTGAGGGCGTCGAGCGCGTCTTCCCGCTCTATTCGCCGAACATCGACAGCATCGAAGTGGTTCGCCGCGGTGTCGTGCGTCGCGCGAAGCTCTATTATCTGCGTGGCCGCACCGGCAAGTCGGCACGTATCGCCGAGCGCCGCGATCCGCGCCCGAGCGAGGTCGCCGCAGCCGAGTAAGCTTCGGCTTCACGGAACAAGAAAAGGGCGCGGTGGCATGGCTACCGCGCCCTTTTTCTTTTCCACCCGTCACCCTGAATTTGTTTCAGGGTCCAATTCTCCACAGGCGATATCGCTGGAGGAGGGTTGGATGCTGAAACAAGTTCAGCATGACGAAGGCAGTGCGGTCACGCCTCGGCTTTCAGCAGGTCGCGCAGCTTCTTCGTCGTATCGTGCCCCTTGAGCACCGACGTATAGCATTCGCGCACCACGCCCAGCGCGCCGGGCGACATGCGATCGTCCTCGAGCACCCGGTCGAACTCTTCCTTCAGATAGTCCTCGCCGCGCTCGATCTCGCTCAGGATCGCCTCGTCGCCGCCGCCCAGCACACGGCGGAAATCCTCCACGCGGCGGTGGACCGTCGCGGCGGCCGAGCCATATTCGGCGGGCGTGCCGCCCAGCTCGCGGCTCTTCTCCGATAGTGCTTCGACCACGCGCTGGCGTTCGTCGGCCATGTCGGCGAAGAACTGCTGGAAGCGGCCGGCATCGGCGTGCTTTGCTGAATGCTCATAGCCGCGCACGCTGTCGATGGTGGTGACGATCAGGTCGTCGAGCTTGGACACGTCATGGTTGGTGGTCACGCGGGTTCTCCTTGAAACTTCTTGCAGGGAGAACCCGGCGCGCGTCCGCGAGTTGCCGAAAATTGATGGTTAGCCAGGCATTTACGCGTAGCTGACGATCTCGAACTCGGTACCGTCATGATCGAGGAAGTAGAAGCGGCGCCCCGGATCATAGTCGCCATGCGCGAAGGGGATCAGCCCGGCGGTGACCACCCGCCGCTCGATCTCGTCGAGATCGTCGACCAGGATGCCGACATGATTGAGCGGCCGGCCCTTCTCGAAGATCGCCTGGTCGGGCGTCTCGGGTGGCGTGTAGACCGCCAGATAGGTGCGGTCGTCGCCCACATGGATGGTGCGACCGCCGTCCCGTGCCGGGCCTTCCCAGCGGATGTGCCAGTCGAACAAATCGCCGAGCAATTTCGCGGCGCGCTCGGGGCTGCGCACGGTCACGTTGACGTGCTCGATATAGGGCTGGGGCATGGATTTCCTTTCCGATTGGATGCCATGCCGTGAGCAGCTACAACCTCAACCTAGGTTGAGGTCAAGCGGGAAATTGCAGTGCGCGGAAACGAGCTTCTGACGATCGGCGAGCTGGCGGCGCGCACCGGCATCGCGGTGTCGGCGGTGCGCTTCTACGAGGGGAAGGGGATCGTCCATCCGATCCGCACCGGCGGCAATCAGCGCCGTTTCCTGCGCTCGGACATCCGCCGCATCTCCTTTGCGCTGATCGCCCAACAACTGGGCCTGACGCTGCCGCAGATCGCCGAGGAGCTGACCAGGCTGCCCGAGGGGCGCACGCCCACCTCCGAGGATTGGGAGCGGATCAGCCGCGGCATCCGCCAGCGGATCGAAGTGCAGATCGCCCGCCTGCAGCGCACGCTCGACGATCTCGACGGCTGTATCGGCTGCGGCTGCCTGAGCCTGAAGAAATGCGCGCTCTACAATCCCGAAGACCGCGCCGCGGCGAACGGGGCGGGCCCGCGCTTCATCCTCGTCTCGCGCAAGGTGGCGCTGGGGCTGGATTGAGCATGGTGCGGCTTTCCTACACGCCTCGGACCTGCCATAGCCTATCGGAACATAGTAGGAACAGCATCACCCGTTTTTATGCATCACAAGCGCGAACTTTGTGAAATTTCACCGCCGCACGGGGGCTTTACCGCGCGCGTCTGCGCCGCGATAACGCGCCCCAAGGAGATCCGGGGTTATGCAGAAATGGTTGGTCGGGCTTGCGATGCTGGGAGCGCCGTTGATGGCAAATGAAGCACTGGCGCAAACCAAGGGGCTCACGCTCGAGCGCGTGTTCGCCAGTCCCGATCTGAACGGTCCGCAGCCGCGCGCCGCCAAGCTCTCGCCGGACGGCAAATTCCTCACGTTGCTGCGCAACCGCGCCGACGAGAAGGAACGGTTCGACCTCTGGGCGATGGACACGCGCACCGGCGAATGGCGGATGCTGGTCGATTCGAAGAAGTTCGGCACCGGCACCGAACTGTCCGAAGCCGAAAAGATGCAGCGCGAGCGCGCCCGCATCGCCGGCAGCAAGGGCATCATCGCCTATGACTGGGCGCCCGACAGCAAGTCGGTGCTCGTGCCGCTCGAAGGCGAGCTCTACCGCGCCGGTCTCGACGGCGGCGTCGCCAAGCTGCCCGCCAAGGCGGGGCCCAAGCTCAATGCCGAGATCAGCCCGGCGGGTGGTTTCGTGTCGTACGTGCAGGACCAGAATTTGGTCGTGATGGGCTTGGGCGCAGGCAATCCGCGCGCGATCACCGATGACGGCGAAGGCACCGTCCATTGGGGTGAGGCCGAGTTCGTCGCCCAGGAGGAAATGGCGCGCTTCAAGGGCTATTGGTGGGCGCCGAACGATCGCTACGTCGCGGTCGAGCGCTTCGACGAAGCCCCCGTCGGCGTCGTCACCCGCGCCGCGATCGGCGCCGAGGGTACGCAGCTTTTCCAGCAGCGCTACCCCAAGGCCGGCACGCCCAACGCCAATGTCGAACTCTACGTCATGGACCCGAACGGCGACCACAAGGTCGGCGTCGACCTCGGCACCGACAAGGACATCTACCTCGCCCGCGTCGACTGGTCGAAGGACGGCAAGACGCTCTACGTCCAGCGCGAGAATCGCGAGCAGACCGTCCTCGACCTGCTCCAGGTCGATCCCGCCACCGGCAAGTCGGTCGTGCTGTTCAGCGAGAAGGCGCGCGCCAAGAGCTGGGTCAACCTGTCGACCGCGCTGACCCCGCTCGATGATGGCAGCCTGCTCTGGTGGTCCGAGCGCGACGGCCATGGCCATCTCTACCGCTTCGCCAAGGGCAAGTTCGCCCAGATCACCAAGGGCGATTGGGAAGTCGCTCCTGACGTGGTCGGCGTCGACGAGGCCAAGAGCCGCGTCTTCTTCGTCGGCAACAAGGACGGCGTGCTCGAGCGCCACCTTTATTCGGCTGACTATAAGAAGGGCGGGGCGATCACGCGCCTCACCGAAGCCGGCTGGTGGAACGAGGCGACGATGGACCCCTCGGGCACCCGCGCGATCGTCAAGCGCTCGAACCCGAACCAGCCCGCCCAGACCTATCTGGCCGACGCGTCGGGCAAGCGCATCGCCTGGGTGAACGAGAATGCGGTCACCGCCGCCGATCACCCCTATAACCCCTATCTCGCGGCGCATCGCGAGCGCAGCTTCGGCACGATCAAGGCGGCCGACGGCTCGGAGCTGCACTGGGAGATGATCACGCCCAAGCTGGAGCCGGGCAAGAAATACCCGGTGTTCTTCCAGCATTATGGCGGCCCGCATGCGCAGCAGGTGAGCAAGGCCTGGGGCGGCTCGCTCGAGCAATATCTCGTCTCGCGCGGCTATATCTGGTTCCAGCTCGACAATCGCGGCTCGGCCAATCGCGGCGTCGAATTCGAGAGCCAGATCTGGCACGCAATGGGCTCGGTCGAGGTCGAGGACCAGGTCGCGGGTGCGAAGTATCTGAAGACGCTGCCCTATGTGGATGCCAACAAGGTCGTCACCTATGGCTGGTCGTATGGCGGCTATATGACGCTCAAGCTGCTGGAGAAGGCGCCGGGCGTGTTCGCCGCGGGCGTCGCCGGCGCGCCGGTGACCAAGTGGGAACTCTACGACACTCACTATACCGAGCGCTATATGGGTGACCCGACCAAGGTGCCCGAGGCCTATGCCGCGTCGGACAATATCGGCGAGGCCGCGAAGATCGCCGATCCGATGCTGCTGCTCCACGGCATGGCCGACGACAATGTCGTGTTCGAGAACAGCACCGCGCTGGCGGCGACCCTGCAAAAGGCGGAAGTGCCGTTCGAGATGATGTTCTACCCCGGTCACACCCACCGCGTCGGTGGCCCGGGGATCAGCGTCCATCTGTGGAACACGATCCTCGACTTCCTCGATCGCAAGACCGGGGTGAAGTGATCCGGCAGGTGGGGAGGGGCGTCAGCGCCTCCCCACTGCCCCCGGCATCGTCCCGTCGGGCCGGCGGCAGATCGCCCGCGTCTCGGTGCCGTCATAATGGCACAGGTCGATCCACGGCTCGCCCCCGGTGGCGCGGTTGCGGCCATAGTCCATCATGCATTTCATGAAGGCCGGGATGAACATCATGTTCTTGTTCTTCTCCGCCTCCTTGATCGGGCCGCAGGTGATCTTGCTGTCATAGGTCGGCGTGTAGTTGCGATAGCCGTCGGCGCTGACAAACCAGATCGCGCCGCCCGGCCGGCTGAGTCGCAGCCCGGCGATCGAGCTGACCTCGAGCTGGTTGACCATGATCGCCTCGCCGCGCTGTGCCGCACGCAGGGCATCGGCATGGGTGTCGATCTCCGACGGGTAGCCCGGCATCACCACCTGATCGGGCGGCAGAACTGTGGGCCCGTTGCGGATCACATAGATCTCCGCGCCATTGCCCGGTGCGGCAGCCGGAACGTCACGGCCGAGCAGTTCGGCGCGTTTCCGGCGGACGATTTCGCGCGCCAGCCGCTGCGCATCCGCTACCGAGGCGAGGAACACCGACTGGCGCACGCCGCCGTCATAATAGCTCCTGTACAGCTCCTTGGTCCCGACCCGCACCTGCTGGTAGAAAACCGGCACCGCGGCCGAGGCGAGCGCGGCGCCCGCCAGGCACTGCGTGGCCTTGGCGAGATCGGCATCGCTGTTGCCATAGGGCGCGAGCAGTTCCTGCACGTCGACATAGCCAAACTCGCCCGAATTGGCCTCGATCATGCCGAGCAGCACCTTGCGCGTGCTGGCATCGCGCAGCGTCGTCACGATGCACACGCCGGCCTGGCCCGCGGGCGATTTGGGATCGTAGATCTTCGGGCAGATGCGCTGCTCGAAGCGGCGCTTGAGCGGCTTGAGGTTCGCCATCGCCCCGTCGAGCGCGGCCAGCGCCTGGATGCTCTCACGATCGACGATGTCGCTTTCCCTGGCGGGCGAATAGGAGATTTCCAGCGCGTCACGGATCGCCTTGCCCTGGGCATCCTGCCGGTCGATCCCGGCGCCGACGAACAGCGATTGCAGCGCGCCGGTGCTCACGCCCGTCACCACCGCGAAATCGGGAAATTGCCGGTTCTCGACGAGCTGGTTCATCAGCCCTACGCCGAACGCCCCCCATTGCCCGCCGCCCGAGAGCAACAATACCGGGCGATCCGGCCTGGGCGGCGCGTTCAAATTGGCGGGATCGTCCAGCTGCGCAAGCTCGGCGGCGGCGAGGCGGTTGGCGAGCTCGCGCTCGGCAGGGGGCAGCGTCTCGAGATCGAGCGCGCGGATCTGGCGCTCGAGCGGAGTCATCTCGATCGGGTGGATGAACGACGAGAAATTGGCGCAGTCCATCTTGAGCGCGCCCTTGAAGGCGCAGCTGCCCAGGCTCAGTCCCATCAGGACGATCAAGACTATCCGCCGCATCGCTCTGGCCCCCTCTGGCTTTCGCGGTGGAAGGTAACAAAATTACGCAAAACCTGTCTTGGACGAAATCGACCAAAAGCGCAGCAATCGCCGCGAAGAAGCAGCGCTTGCTTGCATGCCGCGCCGCACAAGCGTAGCGCGGCCCCGGTTTCACTCTGGAGTATGTGATGGGCTACCGTGTCGTCGTCGCAGGCGCCACCGGCAATGTCGGGCGCGAAATGTTGAACATCCTCGCCGAGCGGGAATTCCCGATCGACGAGCTCGCCGTGCTGGCCTCGTCGCGCAGCCAGGGCGACATGGTCGACTTCGGCGACACCGGCAAACAGTATAAAGTCCAGAACATCGATAACTTCGATCCGACCGGCTGGGACATGGCGCTGTTCGCGATCGGCTCGGAGGGCTCGAAGCTCCACGCCCCGCGCTTCGCCGCCGCCGGCTGCACGGTGATCGACAATGCGTCGCTCTACCGCATGGACCCGGACGTGCCGCTGATCGTGCCGGAGGTGAACCCCGAGGCGATCGACGGCTATACCAAGCGCAACATCATCGCGAACCCGAACTGCTCGACCGCGCAGATGGTCGTGGCACTGAAGCCGCTCCACGATGCCGCGAAGATCAAGCGCGTCGTCGTCGCGACCTACCAGTCGGTCTCCGGCGCGGGCAAGGCGGGCATGGATGAGCTGTTCGAGCAGAGCCGCAACATCTTCGTCGGCGACAGCGCCGAGCCGAAGAAGTTCACCAAGCAGATCGCGTTCAACGTGATCCCGCACATCGACAGCTTCCTCGACGACGGCTCGACCAAGGAAGAGTGGAAGATGGTCGTCGAGACCAAGAAGATCCTCGATCCCAAGATCAAGGTGACCGCCACCTGCGTGCGCGTGCCGGTGTTCGTCGGCCATTCGGAAGCGATCAACATCGAGTTCGAGGACGAGATTTCGGCCGCCAAGGCAAAGAGTATCCTGCGCGAAGCGCCGGGTGTGATGCTCATCGATAAGCATGAGGACGGCGGCTACGTCACGCCGATCGAGTGCGTCGGCGAATATGCGACCTTCATCAGCCGCGTGCGCGAGGACTCGACCGTCGAGAACGGCCTGTCGCTCTGGTGCGTGTCGGACAACCTCCGCAAGGGCGCGGCGCTCAACGCGGTGCAGATCGCCGAGCTGCTCGGCCGCCGCCACCTCAAGAAGGCGGCGTAAGAACGTGATCGCGGGCGGCTGCCATTGCGGAGCCGTCCGCTACACGCTGGCGCTGGACGAACTGCCGGCGATCTATTGCTGTCACTGCCTGAAATGCCAGAGCTGGGCGGGCAGCGCCTTCACCGAGCAGGCGCCGGTGGCCGAGGATGCGCTGTCGGTCGATGGGTCAGTGGTGGAATACAGCTTCACCAATCCGAGCGGCTCGACCTCGCGTCAGCGCGTCTGCGGCACCTGCCACACCCGAATCTACAACACCAACAGCGCCCGGCCCGGACTGGCAATGGTCCGGGCAGGCACGCTTGACCGCAGCGACGAACTCGTCCCGCGCGCGCATATCTGGGTGAAGCGCAAGCAGCCTTGGGTCGTCATCGCCGACGACGTGCCGCAATGGCCGGAAAGCGCCCCGATGGACGCGTTCGCGGCGCTGCTGCGCCCCTGACCCTTTAGAAGCTCGCCCAGGCGTCGGCGTCGCCCACCGGCTTGGCAGGTACCGGGCGGGTGGTCATCGCCGGCTTGAACCCACGCGGCGCCCCGGCGCGCGGGCGTTCGCCGCCGGAGATACGGAAGGTGCTCGCCTGCGCATCCAGACGGCCGACCTGGTCGGTGAGCGCGCGCGCCGCCGCCGAGGTTTCCTCGACCATCGCGGCGTTCTGCTGGGTCGCCTGGTCCATCGTGCCGATCGCGACGCTCACCTGCGAGATCGCGGTCGACTGTGCCTGGTTGTCCGCCGCGATCGTGCCGAGCAGCGCATGGACTTCGCCGACCGTATCGACGATGTTCGACAGCGCGCTGTCGACGCGCTCCACTGCGCCCTTGGCGGTCTCCACTTCGGTCTGAGTGACGGTTAGCTGGTCGCGGGCGCGCTTGGCTTCTTCCTCCGCGCGCATTGCGAGCGCGCTGACCAGGTCGGCGACCACTGCGAAGCCGCGGCCGGCCTCGCCGGCACGGCCCGCCTCGACGGCGGCGTTCATCGCGAGAACGCGCGTCTGGAAGGCGATCTTATCGAGCCCCTCGATCACGCTGTCGATGCCCTTGGCGCTCTCGCTGACGCGCGTCATCGCCTGCACTGCCTCGTCGGCGGTCTCGCGACCCGATCCGACCACTGCGATCGCCGCATCGGCGCGCGTGACGGTCTGGCTCGCCGCGTCGGCGGTGGCGCGCAGGCGGTGGTTCATCTGGGTGACGGCAGCCGAAGTCTCCTCGAGGCTCGCGGCATTGCCTTCGGTACGGCGGGCCAGATCCTCGGACGCGGCGGCGATCTCGCTCGATCCGGTCTGGATCGCGCCGGTGCTCTCCAGCACCGTGCCGATCAGCTCGCGCAGGCTCGCCAGCGCGGCATTGTAGTGGCCGCCGAGCACGGCATAGTCGCCCGGAAAGTCGGTGCCGACATCCGCGGTCAGGTCGCCGCCAGCCACGCGCTCCAGCGCGCCGCCCAGCATCGCCATCGCCTTTTCGCGCTCGACCTCGCCCAGCTTGTTGCGCGCCTCCGCGGCCGCCTTGTCGTTGGCGGCGACGCGGAAGCGCTCGAGCGCGACCGCCATCTGGCCGATCTCGTCGGCGCTGCGATGCTCGGGCACGGTGATCGCGGCATTGCCGGCGGCGAGCTGCTGCATCGCGCCCGTCATCTGGGCGAGCGGGCGGAACATCGCACGGCAGATCAGGAAGCCGATCACGGTGACGAGCAGCGTGATCAACGTCGCGGTGATCGCCATCGACGAGCGAACCGACTGGATGCCGGCCAGCACGTCCGAACGCGGAATGCCGACATAGAGCACGCCGATCACGGTGCCATTGGCGTCCTTGATCGGATCATAGGCCGTGAAGAAGGGCTTGCCGAGAATGTCGGCAGTGCCGCGGTAGGGCTTGCCCTCGCCGAGCACCGCGTCCTTGGCCGGCCCGGCGGCGAGCGGCGTGCCCACCGCGCGGCTGCCATCGGGCTTGAGCACATTGGTGGTGATGCGCGTGTCGCCTGCGAAGATCGTCGCCGTGCCGCCGACCAGCGTCTTGATCTCGTCGACCGGCGCATCCCAGCCGTTTAGCTTGTGCGTGCCGACATAAAGGTCGCCGCCCTCGGCGCGGAAGCCGTCGCCCTGGTCGTGCAGCACCTTCCACGCCACGCGCATATTGGTCTCCTGGCGATCGGCCGCGACGCGCTCGGCATCGGCAGTGAGCACATGGTCGCTCAGCACGAAGGTGGCGATCGCCAGCAGCAACAGGCTGGAGATCGTGATGATCATGGTCTTGGTGGCGAGGGGCAGGTTGGCAAGTCGCTGGCGCATGGAAAGACTCGTTGGCCGGCGCCAGGGGAGCGGCGCCGGGAAATGCGGAATTTCCATCATTATAGGGCGATCGCGCCCACCGATGTTGCACCTGCGAAGTTACGCTTGCGCAACGATGTCGGTCAGCCGTCGCAGCTGTAATCGGGCGGGTAGATCGAGCTGCCCAGGTCCTTGCGGACGCGGCGGGAAAGCGCGAGCGCCTCGCGGTTACCGAGCTTCTCCGCCTCGCCGAGTAGGTCCGCGAGCGGGCCCGAGCAGCCACCGGCCTTGTTGAGCATCGCGACCAGTCGCGAGGCGCGGATCGCACCATCGGCGGCATTCACCCGCGCGGGCGGGAACCAGCCGATCTGGCTGATCTGGCGCTGCTGCTCGTCATAGCCGAAGTCCTTCTTGTCGACCGGGTCGATCACCTTGGTGCCGAGCAGAATCGCGCCGGCGGCCGCGGCGACGGTGCCAACGCGCGACGGGCTGGTGGTAATGCGGTTGGGGTCCGGCATCGCATAATAGCTGAGCAGCAGCGCAGCGAGCGCGCGGGCACTCTGCTTGTCGCCGACCAGTGCGAGCGCGTCGGGATCGATTTCGATCCGGTCCGCCCGGGCGCGGGCAAAGACGCCGCGCTCCTCGGCGGGAATCGTGGCGAGGGTGAATTCGGCGCCGTTCGGCGTCAGTTCGTGCAGCGCCACGTCGAGCTGCTCGATCGGGGCAGGCCGGGGCGGCGCCGCACCCAGCAGCAACACAGCCGAAATAATGGCGAGACCACGTACCAGCATAGCACCCCCTCTTCAGGCCGGTGATGATAGCGCCGATCGTCACGCCGGGCGATGACTCTTTACCGGGAATTGACTGATCGACGTTAAGCTGGCGCATTCTTTGGGGTAGGTCGCGGCGCGTGGTGGATTTGAGCAATGCCGATCTGGCGCCGGTGCGCGGCAAGGCCCGCATCGATGTGCTCGACATGCTGCGCGGGATCGCGATCCTCGGCATCTTCTACATCAACGTGCCCTATATGGCCGCGAGCGTGTGGACCTTCTCCGCCGACATACGCCTGATCGGCTGGACTCCGCTCGATCGGGACGCCTGGGTCGCGGTCAATCTGTTCTTCGCCGGCACGCAGCGCTGCCTGCTCGAATTCCTGTTCGGTGCGGGCATGATGGTGCTGGTGCGCAAGGCGATGACGCCCGACGGTCCGGTGGCGGTCGCCGATCTTTATTATCGCCGCAATCTGTGGTTGCTCGCCTTCGGGCTGTTCGACGTGTTCGTGCTGCTCTGGCCGGGCGACATCCTGCACATCTATGCGCTCGCCGCGCTGTTCCTCTTCCCGTTCCGCATGTTGGGTCCGAAGACGCTGGTGGCGCTGGGGCTCGGCTGGGCCGTGCTCACCGGACTCGGCATCCCCGAATATGGCGCGCGCGAATATGCCGCGCGGACCGAGCTGGTCCGCCAGGTCGAAGCGGGCGACACGGCGGCGATCGTGGAATGGCGCAAGCTCGCGAACCATAAGCCCGATCCGGCGCTGGTCGCACGCGAGGCAAAGGCGCATCAGGGCGGCTGGCTGCCCTATGCCAAGGAAGCCTGGAGCTATTGGAGCTACCTCGCCAGCCTGTGGCTGGTGTGGGACGTGCTCGAGGCGTTCTGCACGATGCTGATCGGTGTCGCGCTGTGGAAATGGGGCGTGATCCAGGGGCAGCGCAGCGCCCGCTTCTATGCGTGGCTGCTGCTCGCCGGCTATGGCTTCGGCCTCACGGCCCGCGCAATCGGCCTGTCCGAGACGCTGAGCTTCGTGCCCGGTCCGCGCACCCTGTGGATCACCGGCGAATTCGCGCGGATGGCGATCGGGCTCGGCCATCTCGCCCTGGTCAACCTGGCGGTGAAGAGCCGTGCCGGCGCCGCAGTGCTGGGGATGTTCAAGGCGCCCGGACGCATGGCCTTCTCGCTCTATTTCCTCCAGCAGATCGTCGGGATGTACATTCTGTTCGCGCCCTGGGGCTTCAACCTGTGGGGCCGCTTCGGCTGGGCCGAGATGGCGGCGATCTCGACGATCGGAATCGTCGTGCTGGTTGCCTTCGCCAATTGGTGGATGCGCTACTTCGTCAGCGGCCCGCTCGAATGGGCGTGGCGCAGCCTCGCTTATGTGAAGCTGCAGCCGATGCGGCGGACGGAGCTCAGTGCCCCGCCGCCGACGGATCGTTCTTCATCGGCGCAGCTGGCTTCTGCAGCAGCACCACCAGCGGGACGCTGATCGCTGTCACGATCGCCATCAGCCAATAATCGTTGAGATAGGCGATCATCGCCGCCTGCCGGTTCACTTCGGCATCGATCATCCCGGTGACCACGCTGCCCTGCACGCCCAGTTCCTGCACGATCGCACCGACGCCGTTCATCGTGGTCGCGGTGACATGTTCGCTCAGATACTGGTGGCTGCGCTGGATATTCTGCGCGAGGATCGAGCTCACCGCCGAAATGCCCACCGACGCGCCGACGTTGCGCAGCAGGTTGAGCAGGCTCGACGCCTCGGTGCGGAAATGCGGGGGCAGGCCGGCAAAGGCGAGGCCGTTGAGCGGCATGAACACCAGGCCGAGGCCGAGGCCCTGGATGAAGCCCGAAAGGATGAAGGGCGTGCTGCCCATCACCAGCGTCCAGCCCGACATTTCCCAAAGCGACGCCGCTGCAATCGTCAGGCCGATGCCCACCGACCAGCGCGGATCAAGCCAGCCGCGCTGGATCAGCTGCGCGCCCGCGAACATCGTGATCAGCACACCCACGCCGCGCGGCATCAGCAGCAGGCCGGCGTCGAACACCGAATAGCCGTAGAGATTCTGCAGCATCGGCGGCAGCAGTGCCATCGTCGCCATCATCACCAGGCCAATCACCAGCATGAAGAAGATGCCGGTGACGAGATTGCGGTGCTTCCAGAGCTCGCGCTCGAACATAGGGTTCTTGCCGGTGAACAGGTGGACGACGAACATCCACAGCGCGATCACTGCGGCCAGCATCTCGATCCAGATCTCGGTCGAGGAGAACCAGTCCTGGTCCTGGCCACGATCGAGCATCAGCTGGAGCGAGGCAATGCCGATCGCCAGCAGGCTGAAGCCGAACACGTCGAACTGGCGCTTGCGGATCGCGCGCGAGGGGAGGAGCCACCACAGCAGCGCGAAGGTCACCACGCCCACCGGCAAATTGACGTAGAACACCCAGCGCCAGTCGAAATTGTCGGTCAGATAGCCGCCGATCAGCGGCCCCATGATCGGGCCGACCATGATGCCCATGCCCCAGATCGACATCGCCTTGGGCTGGTCCTTGGGCGCGTTGATGTCGAGCATCACCGTCTGGCTCAGCGGGTTGAGGAAGGCGGCGGTGATGCCCTGCAGGATGCGGAAGGCGACCATTTCCTCGAGCGTCTGCGCCGCGCCGCACATGGCGGAGGCGATGACGAAGCCGACGGTGGAGATCAGGAACAGGTTGCGCGAGCCGATCCGGTCGGAGAGCCAGCCGGTGATCGGGATCGCGATCGCCGAGGCGACGATATAGCTCGTTAGCACCCAGTTGATCGTGTCGCGCGTGGCGCCGAGCGATGCCTGCATGTGCGGAATCGCAACGTTGGCGATCGTCGTGTCGAGGATCTGCATGATCGTCGCCATCATGACGCCGAGCGTGAGCAGGCCTTTGTACTTTACAGGAAGCGCGGCACCGCCGCCTGCCTGGGGAGCTTGCGGGCGGGGAGACGAAGAGGGGGACGTCTCACCCGCCCTAGTGGCGCGGCCGGGGGCTGCCGTCGCCATGTTACTTGCAGGGTCCGTTGAAGACGACCTTCACGTCTGCGGAAAGACCGGCGATCAGGGCGCGCTGGCTCTTGTCGTCGATCGCGATGCGCACCGGCACGCGCTGGGTGACCTTCACCCAGTTGCCGTTCGCGTTCTGCGCGGGGAGCACCGAGAATTCCGAGCCGGTGCCGGCGCCCATCGATTCGACATGGCCCTTCAGCTCCAGGCCCGGATAGGCGTCGAAGCTGACGACCGCGCACTGGCCGACGCGCATCTTGTTGAGATCGGTTTCCTTGAAGTTCGCGTCGATCCAGGCCGGCTTGTTCGAGACGATCGTCACGGCGGCGAGGCCGGTGATCATCTGCTGGCCGACCTGCAGGCTCTTGGTCTGGCTGACGATGCCGTCGACCGGGGCGACCACGGTGGTGCGCTGCAGGTCGAGCAGCGCCTTGCTGAGCTGGACGCGTGCGGCGGCGATCTGCGGGTTCTCGCCCGGCACGGCGGCGCCGGTGGCGATCTTGGCGCGCGCCTCGGCGGCGCTTGCTTCGGCATTCTGCAGCTGCGCGCGGCCCTGCTCGAGCGCGTGCTGGGCGGCCTGGAAATTGGCGCGGGTGGTGAAGCCCTGCTTCATCAGCGCGTTCTGGCGGTCGTAATTTTCCTGGGCATTGGCGATCACGTCGCGCGCGGCCTGGATGTCAGCGCCCTTGCCCTGCGAGCTCACCTGGTCGGTGTTGAGCTGCACCTGCGCCGCGGCGATCGCGGCCTGGGCCTGCGCCACGGCGATCTTGTAGGGCTCGGGATCGATGCGGAAGAGCAGGTCGCCGGCCTTGACCGCCTGGTTCTCCTTCACGCCGACCTCGACGATACGCCCGGCGACATCGGTCGAGACCGAGCTCTTGTCCTGCTGGACGTACGCATTATCGGTCGACACGCTCTTGCCGCCGGTAAGGTAAAAGAAGCCTACGATCGCGATCAGGATCGCCGGCACGCCGAACATCAGCAGCGGGCGCAGCAGGCTGCGCTTCGGCTTGGCCGGGGCTTCGGGCGCCTCGGGCACGGTGGTGCCTTCGGTCGGGATCGTGATCGGTGCCGCTTCGGTCTTGTCGATCTTCGGTTCTGCGTCAGCCATGTGCGGCCTCGTTGCCCTCTTGAACGTTGGTTAGGTTTGCGCGCAGCCCTTCGAGCGTCGCGATCAATTCTTCGCGCTGCGTGGAGCTGAACCCCTGAAGCGTCTCTTCGATCAAATCGGCTGCCAGCACGTGGAGCTCATCGAGCACCGGGCCTGCCTTTTCGGTCAGGTGGATGCGCCACGCCCGGCGATCGGCGGGATCGCGGCGGCGCTCGACAAAGCCGGCTTCCTCGAGCCGGTCGATCATCCGGCAGGCGGTGATCGGCTCGACTTCGATCATTTCGGCGAGCTGGCCCTGGTTCAGCCCCGGGCTGCGCGCGAGGATCTTGAGCACGCGCCACTGGGCAACGCTCGAGCCACTGGCCCGCGCGCGCTCGTCGAAGCGCCGGCGCATCAGCCGCGAAATATCGCTAAGAAGGAATCCCAGACTCTCGGTCATACGGCGCACATAATAAGCATAGTTATAGATTGCAATCCGCAACTCGATTGCATTGCGCGGCGCAGCAATTGCAATCAGCGAAATTGGAGAGAGGAATGGCGGAGGAAATGACCGGCGGATGCCAATGCGGGCGGGTGCGCTATGCGGTGCGGATCGCGGATGACGAGGCGTATCTGTGCCATTGCCGCATGTGCCAGCGCGCCACCGGCGGGGTCTCGATCGCGTTCAAGAATGTCGGCAGGGCCGATGTGCGCTGGGAGCGCGAGCCCGAACGCTACGCCTCCTCGCCGATCGCCGTTCGCGCCTTTTGCCGCGAATGCGGCACGCCGCTCACCTATGAAGCGCATGGCCATGACCGGATGGACCTGACGATCGGCAGCTTCGACGCGCCGGATCGTTTCTATCCCACCGAGCATTCGGGCTGCGAGAGCTGGCACAAGGCCTGGCTTGACACGAGCGACCTGCCGGCATCACGGACCGACGAGAACCCGAGCCTCGTCAAACGATGGATGGATACACTTGGCCGACTTCCCGACTGAAACGCACCGCTTCCCCAGCTTCGACGGCGTCGAGATCGCCTGGACCGAGATGGGAGAGGGGCGGCCCGTGGTGCTGATCCACGGCTATTTCTCCACCGCCGAGGTCAACTGGATCAAATATGGCCACGCCGCCAAGCTCGCCGCGAAAGGGTTCCGGGTGATCATGCCGGACCTGCGCGGGCATGGGCAGAGCGCGAAGCCGCATGACGAGGCCAGCTATCCGCGCGACGTGCTCATGCATGACGGCCTCGCGCTGATCGCGCATCTCGGCCTCAGCGATTTTGATCTGGGCGGCTATTCGCTTGGTGCGCGCACCACGGTGCGGATGCTCGCCAACGGCGCCGCGCCGCGCCGGGTCGTGCTGGCAGGCATGGGCCTCGATGGCCTCACCCACACCCAGGGCCGCGGCCGCTATTTCCACCGCGTGCTCACCAATCTCGGCAGCTTCGAACGCGGCACCCCCGAATGGCTGACCGAGGCTTTCCTCAAGACCACCAAGGGCGATCCCGAGGCGCTGCTCCGCATCCTCGATACGTTCGTCGATACCCCGCGCGAGGCGATTGCCGCGATCCAGCAGCCGAGCGTGGTGATCTCGGGCGCCGAGGACTTCGACAATGGCGCCGCGCACGAAGTCGCGGACCTGTTGCCGCACGGCGAATATCGTGAGGTCCCCGGCAACCATATGAGCGCCGTGACGCGGCCGGAGCTGGGCGACGCCATCGCCGAATTCCTCGCGGCTTGACCGGCTGGCGGGGCGCGCGCATCGTCCCGCCATCCAGAAAGTCCCAGGGGAATTCCGCACATGATCCGCACCGGCATTTCGATGCTCGCGTTGGCCTCTTTGCTCGCCGCCGCGCCGCTCGGCGCGCGCGACCGTGACGGCCAGACGCCCGCTCCCACCGCCGCCGAGGCCAAGGCGTTCGTCGCCGATGCCGAGACCAGGCTCTTCGCGCAAGGCGTGATCGCCGCCCGCGCCGATTGGGTCTACAACACCTTCATCACCCAGGACACCGAGGCGATGACCGCGCGTGAAGGCGCGATTCTGACCAAGCTTCAGGTGGATCTGGCGCTCCAGGCCGCGAAATACGCCAATGTCGCCGGGCTCGACTACGATACCAGCCGCAAGCTCGGCATGCTGCGTAACAAGATCGTGCTCCCCGCGCCGGTGCGCGACGGCGCGGCGGAAGAACTCGCCGGGCTCTCGGCCAAGATCACCGGTATCTACGGCGCCGGCAAGGGCACGCTCGACGGCAAGCCGATCAACGGCAGCGACATCGAAGCCGCGATGGGCGAGAGCCGCGATCCCGCCAAGCTCAAGGAAATGTGGACCAGCTGGAACGACAATGTCGGCGCGCCGATGCGTCCCGATTACGCCAAGCTGGTCGGCATCGCGAATGACGGCGCCAAGGGCCTCGGCTATGCCGATGTCGGTGCGATGTGGCGCTCGGGCTATGACATGGACCCCGATGCCTTTGCGGCGATGACCGACAAGATCTGGGATGACCTCAAGCCGCTCTATATCGCGCTCCACACCTATGTTCGCCACAAGCTCAACGAGAAATATGGCGATGCCGTCCAGGCCAAGACCGGGCCGATCCGCGCCGATCTGCTCGGCAATATGTGGGCGCAGGAATGGGGCAATATCTACGACATCGTCGCGCCCCCGGGTTCGGGCAGCGTCGGCTATGACGTGGGCGAACTGCTCAAGGCCAAGGGCTATGACCACACCAAGATGGTCAAGGCGGGCGAGGGCTTCTACTCGTCGCTCGGCTTCAAGCAGCTCCCCGAGACCTTCTGGCAGCGCTCGCAGTTCGTGAAGCCGGCGGACCGCGAAGTCGTCTGCCACGCCTCGGCCTGGGACATCGACAATGTCGACGATCTGCGCATCAAGATGTGCATCAAGGTCAATGCCGACGACTTCGTGACGATCCACCACGAGCTCGGCCACAACTACTACCAGCGCGCCTACAACACCCAGTCGCCGCTCTATCTTGACGGCGCGAACGACGGCTTCCACGAGGCGATCGGCGACTTCATCGCGCTGTCGATTACGCCCGATTACCTCGTCCAGATCGGCCTGCTCGACAAGAGCCAGGTGCCCAGCGCCGACAAGGACACCGGCCTGCTGCTCCGGCAGGCGATGGACAAGGTCGCGTTCCTGCCCTTCGGCCTGCTCGTCGACAAATGGCGCTGGGGCGTGTTCTCGGGCAAGATCCCGACGAACGGCTATCAGGCCGGCTGGGACAAGCTGCGCCTCCAGTACCAGGGCATCGTGCCGCCGGTAGCGCGCGACGAGAGCAAGTTCGATCCGGGCGCCAAGTTCCACATCCCGGCGACCACGCCGTACACGCGCTACTTCCTCGCCCGTGTGCTCCAGTTCCAGTTCTACAAGGCGGCGTGCGACCAGGCCGGCTGGAAGGGGCCGCTCCACCGCTGCTCCTTCTACGGCAACAAGGAAGTCGGCGCGAAGCTGAACAAGATGCTGGCGATGGGCGCCTCCAAGCCCTGGCCCGACGCGCTGCAGGAATTCACCGGCACGCGCGAAATCTCGGGCAAGGCGATGGCCGAATATTTCGCCCCGCTGAAGAAGTGGCTCGATCAGCAGAACAAGGGCCAGCCGCAGGGCTGGTGACGAAACCGGGGCGGGCCGCAAGGCTCGCCCTTTTTCACAAAGGGAGGTTCGAATGCTCAAACATGCTCTCGCACTCGCCGTGATCACACTGCCGCAGGTCGCCATGGCGCAGTCAGCGCCCGTCGATGGCCCGGTGACGGTCGAGATCGTCTCCGCCGGCCAGGTCAAGGTTCCCGCCAACCGCTTCCGTTTCTCCGTGACCGTCACCGGCAAGGGCACGGACGAAGCTGCGGCGGAAAAGGCACTCGCCGCGAACCGCGCCAGGCTGGTCGCGGCGCTGGGCACCCAGGGAATCCAGGAAGGCAAGCCGCTGGAAGGCTCGGCCGGCAACCCGCTCGCCAGCCTGTTCGGCGCCTTTACCGGACGCGGCAAGCCCAGCTTCTCTATGGACACCGCCGAAGACAGCGAGAAGCCGCAGTCGACCGCGACTGAGACGGTCTTCTTCGATGCGCCCACTCGCGCGGTCGCGACGGCAGCCGAGGCCACAGTGACGGCCAACAATGCCAAGATGGCGGACGAAGTGATCGGCCTGCTCGACGATTATGTCGGCCCGACACGGCAGGCCAAGGCCGACGCGATCGCCAAGGCGCGCAGCGAAGCCGATGCCTATGCGAAGACGCTCGGCCTGCGCCGTGCCTCGATCGCGCGGATCAGCGAGCGGCAGGACATTGTCGCCGGATCGATGAGCTTCTTCTTCCAGCTGATCGGCATGTTCGCCGGCAAGCAGGGCGCGGCATCCGACAGCGTCACGGTGAATGCGAGCCTGTCGGTGGAGTTCCAGCTGAGCCGGTAAGGGCAGGCTGGGTTAGGCTAGGCTTTTCCCCGGCGAAGGCCGGGGCCCAGCCCTTTAAAATCACGCGCGATAGCGCGTCTGCGCGCGCACGCCGAGGCTGGGCCCCGGCCTTCGCCGGGGAAAGAGAGATCTCTCGGCAGCGACCGCTTCAGGCTGGCGGATCGCTGTCCGGGATCATGCTCTCGTCAGCGATCTGCGCGTCCCATTCGGCCGAGCTGTCGGTCCCGTCGGGCTGATGCGCGCGGGGCTGTTCTTCGGACGGTTCCTCGGGATCGATCATGGATGCTCTCCTCAAAAGGCTAACGCACCAACCCTAGTACGCCTCGCACCCAATTCCGTCATCCCCGCCTGCGCGGGGATGACGAGGGAAGGTTTATCTGAACGGCGGCTCGTTGAACGCGCGCAGCTTGCGCGAGTGGAGCTTGGCGCCTTCGCGGCGCAGTTCCTCGCAGGTTTCGATGCCGATCTTGAGATGCTCGGCGATCGCCCGCTCGTAGAAGAGGTTGGCCTGGCCCGGCAGCTTGAGCTCGCCGTGGAGCGGCTTGTCGGAGACGCAGAGCAGCGTCCCGTACGGCACGCGGAAGCGATATCCCTGCGCGGCCAGCGTGGCGCTCTCCATGTCGATGCCCACTGCGCGGCTCAGCGAGAAGCGCAGCGCCGATTGCGAGTAGCGCAGCTCCCAGTTGCGGTCGTCGGTGGTGACGATCGTGCCGGTGCGCAGCCGCTGCTTGAGCTCGTCGCCCGACTGGCCCGAAATCGTTCCCGCAGCGCGGGCGAGCGCGAGCTGGACTTCGGCAATGGCGGGGATCGGAATCTCGGGCGGCAGCACGTCGTCCATGATGTGGTCGTCGCGCAGATAGGCGTGGGCGAGGACATAGTCGCCGATCCGCTGGCTCGGGCGCAGGCCGCCGCAATGGCCGATCATCAGCCAGGCCTCTGGGCGCAGCACCGCCAAGTGATCGGTGATCGTCTTGGCATTGGACGGGCCGACGCCGATGTTGACCAGGGTGATGCCCGAGCCGTCCTCGGCCATCAAATGATAGGCCGGCATCTGGTGGCGCCGCCATGCCGAACTGTCGTTGAGCAGCCGGTCGGTATCGTCCCCAGCCTCGACCAGGATGCCGCCCGCGCCCGAGACCGCAGTGAAGCGGCTGCCTTCACCCAGCTGGTCGACCGCCCAGCGGACGAACTCGTCGACATAGCGGTGATAGTTGGTGAACAGGATATATTGCTGGAAATGCTCGACCGGCGTGCCGGTATAGTGCCGCAGCCGCGCCAGCGAGAAATCGGTGCGCAGCGCGTCGAACAATGCGAGCGGGCGAACCTCGTCGCTACTGATCCACAGGCCGTCGGCGATCTCGTCGCCGATATGCGCAAGTTCAGTCGCCGGGAAGTGGCGGCCCAGTTCGGTGACCGAGATCTGGTCCATATTGGCGATGTGGCCGGGATCGAGCACGTATGGGAAGGGGATTTCCTGCCGCCCGGTGACGGCATGAACCTCGACGTCATAATCCTCGATCAGCAGCGTGAGCTGCTCGATCAGGTAGCGGCCGAACATCGCCGGCTTGGTGACGGTGATCCGATACTCGCCTTCCTCGACCAGCCGCCCGAACGAGCGCGGCGGGGTGGGGCGGTTGCGGTCGTTGCTGCCGCGATAAGTGAGGCGCAGCTCGGGATAGGAGAAGCTGCCGTCGCTACGGTCTTCCGGCGCAGGCGGCGTACCGTCGGCGATATAGCGGTTGAGGGCGGCTTTGAGGCGATCGACCGAGGCGGTGTAGAGGCGCTCGAGGTCGGCGACGATGGCGGAAGCTTGAGTCATCTTTGACGGCTAAGCCGCAAAAATGACTCTGGCAAGACCACCCCCTCTTTCGAGGAGGTGGTTCGCGCGCTTCGCTTTACTTCTTGGTCTTGGGCGCCGGCTTGGTTTCGCCACCAAGCTGGGTGGCGGCATAGGCCGCACCGCCGACTGCCGCGGCAACACCGGCGGCGATGCCGGCAGCGGCGATCGGGTGCTCCTTCACCGCGCTTACAGTGGCGTCCACTGCGTCGCTGATCACGTCCTGCGCCTGGGCGAGGAAGCTCTTCGCCTGCTCGGTCGCCTCTTCGAGCGTGGTGGGGATGCTGCTGTTGGCGGTTTCGTTCGCGGTATCGGTCTCGGCCATGTCGGTCCCTTTCTGAAAAGCTCGCCGAATCAACTCCGGCGAGCCTCTCGCGGTTCCGTTACGGCTCCGTTTTCCGGCGTGTTCAGATCACAGCTGGCCGAGAAGATATTCGGCCGAGCTGACTTCGAACTGGCCGGGCGCCTCGACGTTGAGCTGCTCGACCACGCCGTCATTGACCAGCATCGAGAAGCGCTGGCCGCGCGTGCCCATGCCGAACTTCGATCCGTCCATCGTCAGGCCCAGCGCTTCGGGGAAGGCGCCATTGCCGTCGGCGAGCATCGTCACCTTGCCGGCAACGCCGCTCGACTGGCCCCAGGCGCCCATCACGAACGCGTCGTTGACCGCGGTGCAGGCGATCTCGTCGACGCCCTTCGCCTTGATCTCGTCGGCCTTCTCGACAAAGCCCGGCAGATGCTTGGCCGAGCAGGTGGGGGTGAACGCACCCGGCACCGAGAAGAGCGCGACCTTGCGGCCGGCGAAATAGTCGTCCGAGCTGATCTGCTCGGGGCCGCCCTCGGTCACCTTGACGAACGTGACGCTGGGGATGCGGTCGCCAACCTGGATGGTCATTCTTGTCTCTCCTCGGGAATCGGGTGCGGGTTCAATCGGCCTATGGATCAGGATTTTCAAGCGTGGCGGAGCCGAAACGGTCCGGCTACGTTGATCGGCCATGGACTCGACGCGCTTCCTTACCGGCCAGTTCCTTCTCGCCATGCCGGGCATCGGCGATCCGCGTTTCGATCACGCCGTGATCGCGATGTGCGCGCATGATGTCGAAGGGGCGCTGGGCATCGGAATCGGCGACACGATCGAGGGGCTGACGCTCCACGACCTGCTCCAGCAGTTCGAGATCGAACCGGGCGCGGCGCCCGACTGTCCGGTGCATTTCGGCGGCCCGGTCGAGCCCCGGCGCGGTTTCGTCCTCCATTCGACCGACTGGGGCGGGCAGGACACGATCGATGTCGATGGCCGCTGGGCGTTGTCGGGCACGGTCGATGTGCTGCGCGCGATCGCCGACGGCACCGGCCCGTCCAAATATCTCGTCGCGCTCGGCTATGCCGGCTGGGGCGAGGGCCAGCTTGACGGCGAGATGGCACGGCACGGCTGGTTCAATACCGCCGGCACGCCCGACCTGATGTACGAGATCGATGCCGAGGACCGCTGGACCGTCGCCTTTGCCGGCGCGGGCATCGATCCCCGCATGCTGGCGAGCAGCGCGGGGACCGCCTGAACCCGCCGGATCAGTGCGTCTCGCCGGGCGGCGGCGCTTCATCATCGCCGCGCACGAACACCTGGCCGCCTTCCTGCAGCTTGATACGCATCAGCGAGTCCTCATGCGGGGTCGAGCAGAAGCTGCCGGTGGTGTTCACTTCGATCTTCTCGCGCGTGTCGCGCTGGCGCAGCTCGAAGCGCACCGGCAGGTTGCACATGTCCTTGCCGCCGGTCTTGAAGCGCAGCGTCGCCTTGGCCGGCTCGAGCGAATTGGGCAGCTGGTTGTTGCTCCAGCGCGGGCTCCGGCCGGGGCTGGCGGAATCGACGTAGAAGCCGATCACGTCATAGCCCGATGTCTCGTTGACGATGACCATGCAGCCCAGCTTCCAGCAATTGGTCTTCACTCGCTCGGGCGCGTTGCGGATCAGCGTGATCCACGCCTTGGCATCGGCTTCGGGATTGCCGTGTTCGGGAATGATGCCGGCGCTGTCCTGCGCGGCGGCGGGCAGGGCGGGGGCGAGCGAAAGGAGCAACGCGGACGCTACGAACTTGAGCATAAGTGAACTCGCGGCTTGGGTGACGACGAAGAGATCCTGCCTCGGCCCGATCCTTTCGTCACGGGCCGAAAACTGGGGTACCAAAGCTCCGCACCCTTCGCCCTCTAATCCTGCACCGAAGCCGTCGCAACCATCACGAATTCCGCCGAGGCAGCGCGCCGCCGCTCGCCGCTCAGCAGGTCCTCGGCCCATAGCTCGACGCGGACTCGTTGTGAGCGGTTGCCGCGCATCGTCACCCGCGCCGCCAGCTCGATCATCTCGCCCTCGTTGATCGGCGTGGTGAAGTCGACGCGCTCGGATGCGGCCATCACCATCACCTTCCTTGTATCCCGCGTCGAAGCGAGGAACGCCGCCTTGCCGAGCATGCGCAGCGCCTCGCCGCCGAACAGCGTGCCGTAATGATTGGTCTGCGGCGGGAAGACCATGTCGACCATCCGCAGCACCTCCCCGGGCTCCTCTTCTTCGGGCGGCGCGAGGGGCGGCAGGGGGACCGCCGCGCCCTCGCGCGCCACCAGCGTGAAGCGGCCACGCGTACAAAGACGCCGCTCCCCGCTGAGCAGTGCCTCGGCGACCAGCTCGACCTCGACGTCGAGCGAGCGGCTGCCGACGCGTATGACCTTGCCCGTCGCCTCGATCAGCTCGCCCTTCAGCGCGGGCGCGGCGAAGTCGATCCGATCGGAGGCGGCGGTGACGAAGGGCGCCCGGCCATGGCGTGAGGCGGCGAGGAACGCCACCTTGTCCATGTGCGCGAGCGCCACGCCGCCGAACAGCGTGCCGTGGTGGTTGGTGTCGCCCGGGAACACCATGTCGATGAGGCGGACGACACCCGCCATTATGCGGGCTCCGCCACGCGAACGCGCAACTCGCGCGCCGCCGCGACCATCGCGTCGATCGCCGGCTTCACTTCCTCCCACTTGCGGGTCTTGAGCCCGCAATCGGGGTTCACCCACAGCTGCTCGGGCGCGAGATGCGCCTGGGCGAGCCGCATCAGCTCGACCATCTCCGCCTTGGAGGGGACGCGCGGCGCGTGGATGTCATAGACGCCAGGCCCGATCGCGCTCGGATAGCGATAGGCGGCGAAGCCCTCGAGCAGCTCCATCTGCGAGCGTGCGGTCTCGATCGAGATCACATCGGTGTCCATCGCGCCGATCGCCGGCAGGATGTCGTTGAACTCCGAATAGCACATATGCGTGTGGATCTGCGTCGCATCGGCCACGCCCGCCGCCGAGAGGCGGAAGGCATCCACCGCCCAGTCGAGATAGGCCTGCCAGTCGCGCTTCCTCAGCGGCATGCCTTCGCGCAGCGCCGCCTCGTCGATCTGGATCGCCTTGCAGCCGGCCTTTTCGAGATCGACCACCTCGTCGCGGATCGCCAGCGCGATCTGCTGGCACGATGCCGAGCGCGGCTGGTCGTCGCGCACGAAGCTCCAGTTGAGGATCGTCACCGGGCCGGTGAGCATGCCCTTCATCGCCTTGTCGGTCAGCGACTGCGCGTAACGCCACCACTCCACCGTCATCGGCTTCGGCCGCGAGACATCCCCAAAGAGGATCGGCGGGCGCACGCAGCGCGAGCCATAGGACTGGACCCAGCCATTCACCGTGAAGGCGAAGCCGGCGAGCTGCTCGCCGAAATACTGGACCATGTCGTTGCGCTCGAACTCGCCGTGCACGAGCATGTCGATCCCGGCTTCCTCCTGCCAGCGGACGGTGCGCGCGGTCTCCTCGCGGAGGAACTGGTTGTACGCGTCGTCGCTCAAATTGCCGCGATTATACTCGGCGCGGGCGTGGCGCACCTCGGCGGTCTGCGGGAAAGAGCCGATCGTGGTGGTGGGGAAGGGTGGCAGGTCGAGAACCTCGGCCTGAACCCTGGCGCGCTCGGCATAGGCAGACTTGCGCTCGCGCATCGCCTTGGTGACCGACGCGACGCGCGCAGCAACCAGCGGGTCGTGGATCCGCGGCGAGACCTTGCGCGCCGCCGCCGCTTCGCTCGAGGCGAGCAGCTTGGCCGCCACGATCTCACGCCCGCCATTGAGCGCATCCTTCAGCGTCACCAGTTCGTCGACCTTCTGCACCGCGAAGGCGAGCCATTGCTTGATCTCGTCGTCGAGCTTGGGCTCGAGCGCGAGGTCCACGGGCACATGGAGCAGCGAGCAGGACGGGGCGAGGATGATGTCGCGCGTCGCGGCGATCGGCTCGATCCGGTCGAGGAGCTTTTCCAGGTCGGCGCGCCAGATGTTGCGGCCGTCGATCACGCCGAGCGACAGCAGCAGCTTCTTCGGTGCGGCGACCAGCACCTTGTCTAGCTGGTCGGAGCCCCGGACCAGATCGACGTGCAGCCCGGCGACCGGCAGGTTCACCGCCAGCGTGAGATTGTCCTCCAGCGCGCCGAAATAGGTGGCGAGCATGAGGTTGAGGCCGAGGCGCGGCAGCTTGGCATAGGCGCGGGTGATCGCGGCGCGCTGGCGCTCATTCAGGTCGGTCGCGAGGATCGGCTCGTCGATCTGCACCCAGGTCGCGCCGGCATGCTGGAGCTGCGTCAACACCGCCGAATAGAGGCCGAGCACTTCGTCGAGATAGTCGAACGGATCGACATCGCGGCCCTTGGCCAGGCTCAGCCAAGTGACTGGGCCGAGCAGCACCGGCCGCGTCTCATAGCCGAGCGCCTTGGCCTCGCGATATTCGTCGACGATCTTCGACGAGGAGAGCGACAGCTGCTGCCCGGCGACCAGCTCGGGGACCATGTAGTGATAGTTGGTGTCGAACCACTTGGTCATTTCCTGCGCGGTGTGCCCATGGCCGTGTGCGCAGCTCGCGGTCTCGCCGGTCGTGCCGCGCGCCATTGCGAAATAGGTGCCCAGGTCGGCGGTGCCGGCGGCGACGCCATAGCGCTCCGGGATCGCGCCGAGCATCAGGCTGGTGTCGAGCACATGGTCGTAGAAGGAGAAGTCGTTCGACGGCAGCCAGTCGGCCCCGAGCGCGGCCTGGCGGGCCCATGCGGCGGCGCGCAGGCCCTGGGCGGCCTCCAACAGCTCGACTTCGGACGACTTGCCCGACCAGAATTTCTCGAGTGCGAATTTGAGCTCGCGCCGCGGGCCGATCCGCGGGAAACCGAGCGTGGCAACAGTAACGGTCATGGTCTTCATACCCCGATGAAACGGCGGGGGAGACCGGCAGGACACAGGCACGCGAGGACGGTTGCCCGGCCACAGCATGCAAGCGGCCAGACCGGGCACCCCGCCGGTGGACGTTATCGCGTCGGAGGCAGGTCTCCTGGCTCACGGGTCAGCGCGACGGTCCGTCTTCCCAGGGTCCTAGGCCCCAGTGACATGGTTGGACCGCCGCTCGCCGCTTACAGTTGCGGGGGCAGCGCCGGCATCGCACCGGCTTCCCGTCTTAGCTTCCGGGCAAGCCGGAAGAACCTCGACGCCTTAAGCATCCGCCTGTCGGACGACGGCGTCAAGGGTGATATAAAGAATTCTTTATATGGAGGTTTTGGGCCGGCTATGGCTGTTCCCCGGCGAAAGCCGGGGCCCAGAGTTTCTCATCCGTGCAGCCCGTGGCCCTGGGCCCCGGCTTTCGCCGGGGAACAAGAAACTCAAGGTTTGGCAGAGAGCTCCCGCCCATTCCGGTCGATCCGCACCCAGCGGCCACCAGCGTACCAGCTGTGCTCGCCATCGGTGGCGCGCGTGCAGCCCGTGCACACCTCGGCTACCCCCTTTTCGAACGGCATCGCCCCGTCATAGCGCCGCGGGATCACCAGCCGCAGCGACCGGTCGATATAGCCGATCTTCCCGTCCAGCGGCGATCGCGCGCGGCCGTCGACGAAGGGGTCGGCGCCATTGTCCATCGTCATCACCGGCGCGGTGCGGCCGTCGCGGCGGACATAGAGAAAGCTTTCGCCGACATGGATCGCGGCCAGGCCGTCCCGGTCATAGTCGAGCCGGCGCAGATGCCCGGAGGACAACCGGATCGTGCCGTCAGGATCGCGCGCGGCGCAGTCCTGGAAGCTGTCGAGCTCGCCGCCACGTGGGGCGTAGAAACAGGCGAGGGGATAGCGCTCCTGTGCCGGCGCAGCCGCCGCGGTCAGCGCGAAAAGGAGGAAAGGGGCCCAGCGCATGCCTTCAGGCTATCACGCAGCCGCGTCTCCGCCACCCTTCGACGCAACATATAAAGATATCTTTATATTAGGAATTGCGCCCGCGCGGCGAAGCCTGTAGGGGCCCCGCATCCGCTGCCGGCGATTCCCGGCGCGTAACCGATTCACATCTGGAGACCAGCTCGTGGCTACCGTGCTCGACAAGGATTACGTCGTTAAGGACATCACGCTCGCCGATTTCGGCCGCGCCGAGATCAACATCGCCGAGACCGAGATGCCCGGCCTGATGGCACTCCGCGAGGAGTTCGGCGCTTCGCAGCCGCTGAAGGGCGCGCTGATCACCGGCTCGCTGCACATGACGATCCAGACCGCCGTGCTGATCGAGACGCTGACCGCGCTCGGCGCCAAGGTCCGTTGGGCGACCTGCAACATCTATTCGACGCAGGACCACGCCGCGGCTGCCATCGCCGCCACCGGCGTGCCGGTGTTCGCGATCAAGGGCGAGAGCCTGGCCGAATATTGGGACTATGTCGGCTCGATCTTCGATTGGGGTGACGAGACCTGCAACATGATCCTCGACGACGGCGGCGACGCGACGATGTTCGCGCTGTGGGGCGCCAAGCTCGAGGCCGGCCAGTCGTTCGGCGAGCCCGAGAATGACGAGGAAGTCGAGATGCAGCGCGCGGTGAAGGAATTCATTGCGAAGAAGCCGGGCTACCTCACCGAGACGGTCAAGAATATCAAGGGCGTCTCGGAAGAGACCACCACCGGCGTCCACCGCCTCTATGCGATCGCCAAGAAGGGCGAGCTGCCGTTCCCGGCAATCAACGTCAACGACAGCGTGACCAAGTCGAAGTTCGACAACCTCTATGGCTGCAAGGAATCGCTGGTCGATGCGATCCGTCGCGGCACCGACGTGATGCTCGCCGGCAAGGTCGCCTGCGTCGCCGGCTTCGGCGATGTCGGCAAGGGCTCGGCGCAGTCGCTGCGTAACGGCGGCGCCCGCGTGATGGTCACCGAAGTCGATCCGATCTGCGCGCTGCAGGCGGCGATGGAGGGCTTTGAAGTCGTGACGATGGAAGAGGCCGTGACCCGCGCCGACATCTTCTGCACCGCGACCGGCAATGCCGATGTGATCACCGCCGAGCACATGAAGGGCATGAAGAACATGGCCATCGTGTGCAACATCGGCCACTTCGACAGCGAGATCCAGATCGCTGCTTTGTCGAACTACAAGTGGACCGAAGTGAAGCCGCAGGTCGACCTGGTCGAGTTCCCGGACGGCAAGCAGATCATCATCCTGTCGCGCGGCCGCCTGGTGAACCTGGGCAACGCGACCGGCCACCCGTCGTTCGTGATGTCGGCAAGCTTCACCAACCAGACGCTGGCGCAGATCGAGCTGTTCACCAAGGCCGAGCAGTACAATAACGACGTCTACGTCCTGCCGAAGCACCTCGACGAGAAGGTCGCCGAACTGCACCTCGAGAAGCTGGGCGTGAAGCTCACCAAGCTCTCGAAGAAGCAGGCCGACTACATCGGCGTGCCGGTCGAAGGTCCGTTCAAGCCGGATCACTACCGCTACTGATTTGATCCCCTTCGCGGGGGTCGAACGAGAAAGGGCCGCACTCCCCGGGGAGTGCGGCCCTTTTCTTTATTGGGCGAGCGGCCCGAGCACCTGCTTGAGCGGGTCGAGCCACGGCTCGTAGCTGCGCCATAGATCGACTGCGTCGCGGTTGAGCGGGCGGCGGACCTGCTCGGCGCTCGGTGTGCGCACCGCGCGCTTGTTCTCGTGGAAGCGCAGGCAGCCTTCCTCGAACGGCAGGCCCATCCGCTCGAGCATCTCGCGGATCGCCCGCTCGGGATCGTCGAGCAGTTCCTCATGCTGCAGCCGGATCACCCGGCCGGGCAGCACGCTGTCGAAATGCGCCATCTTCCGCACATATTGGCGGTAATAATGGCCGACATCGGTGAGCGAATAGGCGAAGGTCTGGCCGCGGGCGAAGTGCTGCTTGAAGTTGGCGAAGCAGCAGGCCATCGGCTCCCGCCGCGCGTCGATGATCGTCGCGTTGGGGAGGATCAGGTGGATCAGCCCGGTCTGCAGCCAGTTCATCGGCAGCTTGTCGATGAAATAAGGGCGGTCGGTCTTGCGGTGCCGCCTGGTGTCCTCGAGATAGCGTTCGCCCAGCGCCGTGAAGTCGGCCGGCGTCAGGTCCTCGATCACGTGCGGGTAGCGCGCGTTGACGTCCTGCCAGCGATCCGAGACCAGCCGGCGGACCAGCGCGGGCATGTCGGGCAACTCGGCGGTGCCTTCGATCGCCGAATGGCTCGAGAGGATCTGCTCGACCAAAGTCGATCCGGCGCGCGGCATCCCCAGGATGAAGATCGGGTCGCGCGCCTGCGCCCCGGCGCCCTTGCGGGCGGCGAAGAAGTCGGCGCTGAAGAAGTCGATCATCTCGTCGATGCGATGCTCGAACTCGTCGCGCGAATGCGGGACAAGCGCCAGCCGGGTGCGGTTGGCGGCGGCATAATGCTCGAACGAGCGGGCATAATCGCGCTTGTCCTCATAGCCCTTGCCCAGCGCGAAGTGGAAATAGGCGCGGTCGGCCTCGGCGCGCGCCTCGGGCACAAGCGACTCCATTCGCGCCAGCTCCTCGTCGGAGAAGCGATAGGATTTCATGTTCGAGAGCGACCACCAGACCTCGGCACAGAGCGGGTCGATGACGATCGCCTTGCGGAAGGCGAGCACTGCCTCGTCGGCCTTGCCGATCGTGCGCAGCGCATTGCCCTGGCGCAGCAGCGGCCCCGGCGTGCCGGGCTCGAGCCGCAACAGCCGTTCGTGCACGCCGATCGCGCGGTAATATTCGCCCGTCTCGGCGAAGATCCGCTCCTTCATCTTGAGCGCGGCGAGATGGTCCGCATCGCGTGCGAGCAGCGCGTCGAGCGCCGTAATCGCCTCCTCGGTCTTGCCCTGCGCCTTGAGCACCTGGGCGAGCTTGAGCCGGGCGTCGTCGAAGCCGGGCGCGCGGGCGATCGCGCGTTCGAGGAAGCCCTCGGCCTGGTCGAAGATCCCCAGCCGGTCGGCCAGGTCGCCCATCATCGTCAGCGCCAGCGCATCGTCGGGCCGGCGGGCGAGATGGCTGCGGATCAGCCCCTCGGCATTGCCCAGCCGGTCGGCCTCGAGATGCTGGATCGCCTGGACCAGCCCAGGGTCGCGCAGCGATTCCCACACCGCGGCCATGCCGTCATCGGCGGGGGCGGTTTCGGGGGTGGGGAGGGTCTGCGGAGCGGTTTCGGTCATGTCTTGCGCCAGTTACGGGGCCGGCGAGCGGCCGGAAGGGGCACCATAAAGAAAGATCGCCGCCCAAGCGAGTTGGGCGGCGACCTTCAGTTCACTCGGTTTTGCTGAAAGGCGATCAGAACTTCGCCTTGAAGCCCGCATAGAAGAAGCGGCCGAGGTTGTTGTAGATACCCGAGCCGGCACCGGCGCCGGTCAGGTAGTAAGGCGGCAGCTTGTTGAAGACGTTGTCGACGCCCAGGTACATGCTGAACTGCTTGTTGACGTTAATCTCGCCGCGAACGTTGTGATACATTACCGCATCATAATATTCGATCGGGAATGCGTCGGCGTTCTGCGGAGCGCGGCCCTGTACGCTGTGGGCGTCTTCCCAGTTACCCGGCACCATCTTGCCGATGTAGCGGAATTCATAGCCCAGCGTGAACGGACCGCTCTCGATCGCCGCGTTGATGTTGAACGCGTCGATCGGGTCGCCCAGCTCACCCAGCTGACGATTGTAACGGCCCGGATCGGTCGGATCGAGGTAGTTATTGTTCGTGATCGCATGGGTGTAGATGCCGTGCAGCGACACGCGGCCGAAACCGTCGAAGCTACGCTCGAAGCCCAGGTCGAAGTCGATGCCCGAAACCGCCAGCTTCGCGTAGTTCAGCGGAACCAGGTTGAGGCTGTTGTTCAGGATCTGACCGTTCACTTCGCCGGCCGGACCTGCGCCACCGCTCGTATTGCGTGCGAACAGCGCGCAATACTGGTTGCTCAGATTTGCCGCGTCGTAACAGGCGTTGAGGACCTGCTGCGCCGAAGGCGAGGTGATCACGTTCTTCACGTCGATATGGTAATAATCGACGGTGAGCGAGAAGCCCTTGGCAAAGGTCGGCTGGAACACGCCGCCGATGGTGTAGGAGCTCGACTTCTCCGCTTCCAGGTTCGGATTGCCGCCCGACAGATAGCCGATCGAGGCGCGATACTGGAAGTTGTAGGTGTTCGGCACGCCGTCCGCATGGCAGTTCGCCGCGCGGGTCGAGGAGCCGGCACCGATATGCACCGTGTCGCACGGGTCATAGACGGTGTCGAAGTTCTGGCCGAGCGGGGTGTAGAGATCGCTCAGGTTCGGTGCACGCACCGACCGCGCATAGTTGGCGCGCAGACGGAGCGAGCGGACCGGAGCCCATTCGACGCCGCCATTATAGGCGAACACCGTGCCAGTCGCGCCCTTATAGTCGGCGACACGGGCCGCGCCGCTCACCGTCAGCTCCTGGAAGAACGGAACGTCCTTCAGGATCGGCAGGCGAAGCTCGGCAAATGCTTCCTTCACTTCGAACGAAGGCGGCTTGAACTCCGGAATCGCGTTGTAGAAGGTCAGCGCGTTCGCGGTGACATCGTCTTCCTTGTAGTAAGCCGTCTCACGGCGATATTCGCCGCCGACCGAGAAGCCGACCGGGCCGCCGGGCAGGTTGAAGAACTTGCTCGTGTCGCCGCTGATGAAGCCGCTGGCCACGAACTGCGTGATCTTGCCGTCCGCGAACGAGCTCTGGAGCATATAGTCGCGGGCCGCCTGCGTCACCGTGGCGGTGCCGAACAGGTTGACCGGAACGCAGGCCGCGACGTCGGCCGCCAGGCGCGACTGCGCGAAGGCGGCGTTGTTGGCGCCTTCAAAGGCGACTGCCGCGCTCGGATCGATCTTCGAGCGGCAGACGATGTTCCCGTTGGCAACGCCGTTCTGGTAGAGGCCCTGATCCACGGCGTCGATCGACAGCAAATAGCGCTGGAGATTCACGTTGCCGCGGATCTCGGTGTGCTCCTTGAACTCGCCGTAGTTCGCCGAGATTTCGTAGTTCAGATTGTCGGCCAGATCGCCGCGAACACCCAGCACTG
The DNA here is from genome assembly GCF_013416555.1 of Sphingomonas sp. R-74633. Lineage (GTDB taxonomy): Bacteria > Pseudomonadota > Alphaproteobacteria > Sphingomonadales > Sphingomonadaceae > Sphingomonas. The sequence goes on from NZ_JACCFG010000001.1 coordinate 486,842, forward strand.
CGCGGAACGTCTCGCGACGCGCCTTTTCGGTGCGGTTGGTGAGGTCGACGGCGTTCTTGTAGATGCCGATGCCGCACTGGCCGCGATCGGCGTCAGGGATGCCGTCGCCGCCCGTCACGTACGAGCAGTTCGCGTCATACGAGTCCTGCTGGCGCAGGATGCTGCGGGCCTGGGTGGTCAGATAGGGGTTGTCGCTGAAGAACTTCTCGCGCGGCGAGCCCGTCGCGCTGGTGAAGAACGGACCCGAGGCGCTGCCGAACGAGTCGGTGCGGGTATAGGTCGCTTCGATGAACGGCACGAAGGCCGAGCTGATCTCGAAGTGGCCGATCAGGTTCGCGCTGTAGCGATCCAGCTTCGGCATCAGGCCGAGCTGGGTGCCGTCTTTGAAGTTGTCGCCGTTGCCGCCGACATAGGACGGGGTGAACGACAGCGCCGGGGTGATCTGGCCGGTCTGCGGGGCCAGGTTGCCGTTCGCCTGGAAGATATAGGGCTGATAGGCGATGCCGTTGCCGCCGCCGGTGCGGCAGCAGAGCAGGAAGGTGCCGCCGTTGCTGTAGGTGCCGCTGCGCAGGTCCTTGAAGAAGGCAGTGTCGGGCACGCCGTCGCTGCCGTTCGCAGTGCCGGCCGGGTCCGAATCCACCGTCACCCAGGTGTTGTTGCGGCTCGTATAGGTGCGGTCAGACGCATAGAAGTCGTTCTGGTGCGCATATTCTAGGTTGACGGCGATGTTGCCGCGACCGTCGGCGAAGTTCTTGCCGGCCAGCAGGCTGCCATAATAGGAGCCCGCGTCACCATAGGTGCTGGCGCCGGCCTGGCCGCGCGCCTCGATGCCCTCGAAGTGATCCTTGAGCACGAAGTTGACGACGCCCGCGAGCGCGTCCGAACCGTACACGGCCGAGCTGCCGCCCGTCACCACGTCGACGCGCTCGATGAGATCGGTCGGGATCGTGTTGATGTCGGTCGAAGCGGCGGTGTTCAGGATGTCGCCCGCGACGTGGCGGCGGCCATTGACCAGCACCAGGGTGCGCTGGGTGCCCAGGCCGCGGAGGTCGAGCAGGCTCAGGCCCGCAGTGCCCAGGAAGCGCGTCGAGTTCGACTGGCTGAACGTGCTGCGCAGTGCCGGCAGGTCGTTGAGCGTGTCGCCCACCGAGGTGCGGCCGGTCTGGAAGAATTCTTCGCCCTGCAGCGTGGTCACGGGAACCGGGGAATCCAGGTTCGGGCGGCGGATGCGCGAACCGGTGACGAGAATGGTGTCGCTGTCGGAAGCGGCATCCTGCGGCGCGGCTTCGGGCGCCGTGGCTTCAGGCGTGGGTGCGGTCTGCGTGGCTTCTTGGGCGGCAGCCGGAACAGCCAGCAGCGCGAGCCCAACAAAAGCCGCCGAACGCAGCGCGGTGCCGTTCAGCAGAGAAAGTTTGACCATGTGGATCCCCTATTTTTTACTCGAAGCTATTTTCTAGGCTGGCAAAGTTTTCTTGCTCAAGCCCGGATTGAAGGAAAATGTCGCATTGCGGCAACACTCCGTGCGAATTATGTTACACAGACACAACAGCGCTCAAACACGGAATAAAAGTGGAAACATTACGATAAAGCTTCAGTAACCATCTTGTTCCGTTCGCCCCATCCGAAGTCCGAACAGCTTTCCCAAGCCGGATGCTTTGCCTAGTAGATTCGCATGGAATCCAATTGTTGCCGCGGGTGCGCGGCTTGATCCACATCACGCAATCCGCCGCGGTGCTCGCGGGAGCGGTGCTGGCGCTGCTCGTCATCGGCGGCGTCTGGGCGCTGTTCACCGGGCTGCGCGCGCGTGCCGAGGCTGCGGGAATTGCCGAAACCAATACGCAGCTCGCCGCGCTGGTGAGCGGATCGCCGGCCCAGGCGATGCTGGTGCGTGCCGATGGCCGGATCGAGCTGCCGCGGCGCCTTGGCGATTGGCTGGGCTTCCAGGAATTGCCGCGCGAGCTGGCCGAACTGAGCAGCAAGAATAGCGGGATGCTGCCCGAGGACGCCGATGCGCTTGGCGTCCATGTTTCAGCCGCGCAAAAAGCCGGCAAACCATTCAGCCTTTCGGTGCGCGCCCGCGGTTCCGAGCGCGCGCTGCTGGTGATCGGCGAGCGCGCGCCGCAGGCAGTCAACGCCCCCGGCGGCGTGGTGCTGTGGTTCCTCGACGCCACCGAGAGCCAGGACGAAATCAATCGCCTCCAGCGCGAGGCCACGCGCCTGCGCGCCGCCTTCGATGCGCTCACCGCGCTGATCGAGGCCGCGCCGATGCCGATGTGGTATCGCGGCGGCGACCTGCGCCTGCTCATGGTCAACTCGGCCTATGTCGAGGCAGTCGAGGGCAAGGATGCCGAGGATGTGGTCGAGCGCGGGCTCGAGCTGGTCGAGGGCGTGGGGATGGGCGGTCCGCTCGCCAATGCCGCGATCGCGCGCGACACCGGCGAGCCGCAGACCGCGGCGATGCCCGCCACGATTGGCGGCACTCGCCGGATGCTGCGCCTGCATGACATGCCGCTGCCCACTGGCGGCGTCGCCGGCTTCGCAGTCGATATCGAGGAGCTTGAGCAAGCGCGCGGCGGCCTCAAGCGCTTCGCCCAGGCCCAGCGCGCGATGCTCGACAAGATCTCGGCCGGCGTCGCCCAGTTCGGCGCGGACCGCAGCCTGATCTTTTCCAACCAGCCCTTCCGCCGCATGTTCGCGATGAAGAATGAATGGCTGGCCGATCGCCCCGAATTCGATCGCGTGCTCGATCGCATGCGCGAGGCCAATCGCCTGCCCGAAGTGCGCGACTATCCGGCGTGGAAGTCGGAGCGCCGCGAATGGTTCGTCTCGGCCGAGGCGGTTGAGGAGAATTGGAGCCTGGGCCAGACGCACCTCCGCGTTGTTGCCCAGCCGCTTCCCGAGGGCGGGCTGCTCCTGCTGTTCGAGGATCGCACCCAGCAGTTCGAACTCCAGCGCGAACATGGCGAGATGCAGCAGGTGCGTACCGCCACGCTGGAGAGCCTCGCCGAAGCCGTCGCGGTGTTCGGCAAGGGCAGGCTCCAGCTGTGGAACCGCAAGTTCCGCCAGGTCTGGGATTTCGAGGATGCGTTCCTCGACAGCCATCCGCAGGTCCAGCAGCTCGTCCGCGCCGCCGGTCCCAAGCTGGTCACTGCCGCCCGCGCCGACGTGATCGGCGATCTGGTGCGCATGGCCGCGCAGGAGCGCCAGTCGCGCGGTTCGAGCATCGCCTTTGCCGATGGCCGCCATTTCGACATCACCGCGGTACCGTTGCCCGATGGCAACGCACTGGTGACGATGCTCGACACCACCGACCACCACCGCGCCGAGCGCGCGCTGCGCGACCGCAACGAAGCGCTGGAAGCGGCGGACCGGGTCAAGACCTCGTTCCTCGCCAATATGAGCTACGAGCTGCGCACCCCGCTCACTTCGATCAAGGGCTTTGCCGAGATGCTGCATGGCGGCTTTGCGGGGCCGTTGAGCGAGAGCGGCGGGGAATATTCAGAAGCGATCCTCGTCTCGGTCGAGCGGCTCGGCACGATGATCGACGAAGTACTCGATCTCACCCAGAGCGAAGGCACGCCGCTGGAAAAGGCGCCGGTGGACATCGAGATCGCCGCGCAGAACGCCGCCGAGGCCGTGGCGCCGCTCGCCAAGGCCAAGCAGATCGAGCTCGTGGTCGAGAATGCCGGCAGCGCGGGTGCGATCACCGGCGATGCGCGCCGCATCCGCCAGGTGATCGAGCATCTCCTCCGTCATGCAGTGGCGGCGACGCCCGAACAGGGCAGGGTGCTGCTCCATCTCGACGGCAACAGCCGCGTGGCGCGCGTGATCGTCTCGGACAACGGCCCCGGCATGAGCCGTGACGCAGCGGCGACGGCATTCGACCGCTTCGCACAGTTCGGCAATGCCCGTGGCAGCGAGCGCACGCTCGGCCTCGGCCTGCCGATCGCCCGCCAGTTCGTCGAGGCGCATCGTGGCCGCATCGAGCTGATCTCCGAGCCGGGCGAGGGCACGCTGATCACCGTGGAGCTGCCGCGCGCATGATCCTGCGCAGCCCGGAAGAATCGCTCGAACTGGGCCGGAGGCTCGCCGAAGTCGCGCGCCCGGGCGACGTGATCGCGCTTTCGGGGCCGCTTGGCGCGGGCAAGACGAGCATCGCGCGCGGTCTGCTGGCGGCGCTCGGGCTCGAAGAGGAGGCGCCGTCGCCCAGCTTCGCGATCGTCCAGCCTTATGAACCGCCCGAGGTGCGCTTCCCGGTGCTCCACATCGACCTCTACCGAATCGACGATCCGAGCGAGGCCGAGGAGCTGGGGCTCGACGATGCCCGCAGCGATTCGCTGCTGATCGTCGAATGGCCCGAGCGTTTGGGCGAAGCGGCGTGGCATGACGCGCTGTGGTTGTCCCTGGATGTGGCACCGGATGGCGCGCGCGCCTTGACAGCGAAAGTGCCGGCGGCATGGAAGGACCGATGGTTTCTGACATGAATCCGCCGGCCACGGCGCCCGACTTCCTTGAAGCTGCCGGTTGGGGAGGCGCCGAGATCCGTCCGCTTGCCGGCGACGCCTCGTTCCGTCGCTATTTCCGCGTCGTCGAGCATGACCGCACTGCGATCCTGATGGACGCGCCGCCCCCGCACGAGGACCCGCGCCCCTTCATCAACATCGCGCGCTGGCTCACCGCGCACGGCTTCGCCGCCCCCGAGATCCTCCACGAGGACCTGACCGAGGGCCTCGTCCTCATCCAGGACTTTGGCGACGCCCGCATGCGCGAGACGGTCGACGCTGCCCCCGAGAGCGAGCTGCGCCTGTACGAGGAAGCGATCGACCTGATCATCCGCCTCGCCGAATTCCCGGCCGCGGATATCCTCAAGCCCTACACGCTCGCCGAATATCACCGCGAGGCGGACCTGCTCCCTGAATGGTATTGCCCCGCGGTCGGCCTCGACGCCGATATCGAGGGCTATCGCGCCGCCTGGGAGCAGGTGCTCGCGCCGGTGCTCGCGGGTCACACGCCTGTCACCGTGCTGCGCGACTATCATGTCGAGAACATCATGCTGATCGACGGTAGCGCGGAAACCCTGGGCCTGCTCGACTTCCAGGACGCCCTGGCGGGGCACCCGGCCTATGACCTCGTCTCGCTGCTCCAGGACGCCCGCCGCGACGTGCCCGAGAGCCTCGAGACCGCGATGCTCGATCGCTACAAGCGCATCACCGGTGCCGGCGATGCCTTCGACGTGGCCTATCACGTGCTCGGCGCGCAGCGGAACGCCAAGATCGTCGGCATCTTCACCCGCCTGTGGAAGCGCGACGGCAAGCCGCGCTATCCGGGTCTCTGCCCGCGCGTCTGGACCTATCTCAACCGCGACCTCCAGCACCCCGCGCTCAAGCCCGTCGCCGACTGGTTCGAGGCGAACGTGCCGATGGACATGCGCGGCGACCCCCTGACCATAGCAGGCCCTGGCGCCGGCGCATGAAACAGTCCGCGACCTATTCGCTGCGTCCCAACCCCAGCGTCGCCATGCCCGAGACCGCGATGGTGATGGCCGCCGGCCTCGGCAAGCGGATGCGCCCGCTCACCGTCACGCGCCCCAAGCCGCTGGTCGAGGTCGCCGGCACCACGCTGCTCGACCACACGATGGATCATCTGCGCAGCGCCGGCATCAAGCGCGCCGTGGTCAACGTCCACTATCTCGCCGACCAGGTCGAGGCGCACCTCAAGGCCCGCGCCGGCGACATCGAGATCCTGATCTCCGACGAGCGCGCCCAGCTGATGGAGACCGGCGGCGGCATCGTCCAGGCGCGCGAGATGCTCGGCGACAAGCCCTTCTTCACGGTCAACAGCGACACGCTGTGGATCGACGGCCCGATCGACTCGCTCCACGCGCTCGCCGCAGCTTGGGACGATGAGCGGATGGACGCGCTCCTCCTGCTCGTGCCTCTGGCCCGCGCCTACAGCCATAGCGGCCAGGGCGATTTCCGCCTCGACGCGTTCGGCCGCATCACCGAGCGCCGCAAGCCCGGCCGCCTCGCACCCTTCGTCTATGCCGGCGCGCAGATCCTCTCGCCCCGCGTCATCCGCGACTGGCCCGAAGGCCCGTTCTCGACCAACCTCTTCTGGACCCGCGCGATGGAGCAGGGGCGGTTGTGGGGCACGGTCCACCAGGGCCTGTGGTTCGACGTCGGCACCCCCGGCGCGATCAAGGAAGCCGAGGAAGTCCTGGCGACGGTGTAATCTCCCTCTCCCCGTCCGGGGGGAGGGTGGCGAGGCGTAGCCGAAGCCGGGAGAGGGGCAGGGGGCAGTTATCCACAGCCCCCTCTCCCCGACCCTCTCCCCGGAAGGGGAGAGGGAGATTAGGGTGTCCCCAAGCCCATGCCCACCGCCCTCCACCTCTACACCATCCCCCCGCACCGCGCCTTCGCGGACGCCCTCGCGAACGGGCTGATCAAGCGCTTCGGAGCCGACCCGATGGCGCTCGCCCGCGGCCTCGTCCTGCTCCCCAACAACCGCGCAAAAAAGGCGATCCAGGACGCCTTTGTCCGCGCCAGCGGCGGCGGGCTGCTGCTCCCGCGCCTCGTCGCCGTCGGCGATCCCGAACTCGACGAAGCCCTGTTCGACGCCGCCGGCGATCCCGATCTCGTGCCCCCCGCGGTCGCGCCACTCCAGCGCCAGCTCATCCTCGCCCGCCTGATCCAGGAAGCCGAGCCCCGCCACGACGCCGCCGAGGCCGTGCGCCTCGCCGGCGATCTCGCCGCCACCCTCGACCAGCTGCTGATCGAGGAGGTTCCGCCGAAGAAGCTCAAGGAGCTCGAACTCGGCCCCGAGCTCTCCGCCCATTGGGAACGCTCGCTCCACCTCTTCGAGATCGTCCTCGACCGCTGGCCGAAGGAACTCGCCCGCCTCGGCCGTATCGACCTCGCCGACCGCCGCCGCCTGCTGATCGACAAGGTCGCCACGCGCTGGAAGGCCAATCCCCCGGCCGGCTTCGTCTGCGCCGCCGGCATCACCGCCAGTGCCCCCACGATCGCCCGGCTCCAGCGCGTCGTCGCCGGGCTCCCGCAGGGCATGGTCGTCCTGCCCGATCTCGCCATCTCCATCTCCGAGGCCGAATGGGACATGCTCGGCCCGCACGCTCCCGATCCCGCCGGCCGCCGCAAGCGCAACCTCGAGACGCACCCGCAATTCCACCTCAAGCTCCTGCTCGAGCGGATGGGCGTCCACCGCGACGAGTTCGATCCCTGGCGCGCTGCGAGCGAACATGACGCCGCGCCTTCGCGCAGCAAGGCGATCGCCTCGGCGATGCAGCCGCCCGAACTGACGCATGGCTGGACCACGCTGCCAGAAAAGGAACGCAAGCTAGACGGCGTCCGCGTCCTCGAAGTCGCCACCCCCGCCGAGGAAGCCCAGGCCATCGCCCTCGCGCTGCGCCAGGTGCTCGAAACCCCCGAAAAGACCGCCGCGCTCGTCACCCCCGATCGCGCGCTCGCCCGCCGCGTCGCCGCGCATTGCGCCCGCTGGGGCATCACCGTCGATGATTCCGCCGGCCAGCCACTCTCGATCCTGCCGCCCGGCACACTCCTCCTCGCGCTCGCCGATGCCGCCGCCCAACGCTTCGCCCCGCTGCCACTGCTGACCTTGCTCAAGCACCCGCTGGTCATGCCTGAAACCCGGCCTGAATGGCTCGAAGGCGCACGCCTGCTCGACCGCGCGCTCCGCGGCCCGCGCCCCGCGCCCGACCTCGCCGGCATCGACCGCCATCTCGCCGAGCAGCAGGGCAGGGACGGGCCCTTGCGCAAGGCAGCCCAGGTCTGGTGGCCGGCGGCCCGCGCGCTGCTCGCCCCGCTCGAAGCCGCGTTCAACGCCGGCGCCCAGCCGATCCCGGCGCTGCTCGAAGCGCTGCGCGAAGCCGCCCAGGCGCTCGGCGGCGATAGTCTGTGGAGCCGGGCCGAGGGCCGCGCCGCCGCGACTTTGCTCGACGATCTCGAGCGCGAAGCCGGTGACGGCCCGCGCCGCGCCGACCCCGACACGCTCGCCCCGATGCTGCGCACGCTGATGGACCAGATCGCCGTGCGCCCGCCCCAGGGCGGCCATCCGCGCCTCGCTATTCTCGGCCAGCTCGAAGCCCGTCTCCAGACCGCCGATTTGATGATCCTCTCGGGGCTCAACGAAGGCGTCTGGCCGGGCCTGCCCGCGCCCGATCCCTGGCTCGCCCCGCGCATCCGCGCCGAGCTCAATCTCCCCGGCCTCGAGCGCCGCATCGGCCTGGCCGCGCACGACCTTTCCGGCGCGCTTGGCGCCCCCGAAGTCCTGCTCACCCGCGCCCGCCGCGACGCCACCGCGCCGACCATCGCCTCGCGCTTCTGGCTCCGCCTCGAAGCGCTGTCGGGCGGCCTCGACCGCGCGCCCGATCTCGCCGCCTGGCTCCACGCGATCGACAATCCCGGCACCCACGAACCCGCCGAGCGCCCCGAACCGTCGCCGCCGGTCGAGGACCGCCCCAAGGCGATCTCGGTCACCGAAGTTGATCGCCTGAAGGCCGATCCCTACGCCTTTTACGCCCGCCGCATGCTCAAGCTGATGCCGCTCGATCCGGTCGATGCTGATCCGAGTGCAGCGTGGCGCGGCACCGCGGTGCACGACGTTCTTCAGAAATGGTTCGAACTCGATAATTGCGATCCGTCGCTGCTCCGCGCCCGCGCCGAGGCGATGCTGGCGGACGAACGCACCCACCCGATGATGCGCGCGCTCTTGCAGCCGCGGCTGATGGAAGCGATCGACTGGATCGCCCGCCAGATCGCCGAAAACCCAGACCGTAAGGTCCTCGCAGTCGAGCTCGACGGCGATATCGAGTTCGAGGGCGTCAAGCTGCGCGGCAAGTTCGACCGGATCGATCGCCAGCCCGACGGCAGCCTCGCGATTATCGACTACAAGACCGGCCAGCCGCCAAGCACCCGGGCGGTCCGCGCCGGGTTCAGCCTGCAATTGGGCCTGCTCGGCCTGATCGCCGAGCGCGGGGGCTTCGCGGATATCGAGGGCGTCGCGCGCGCCTTCGAATATTGGTCGCTCGCCCGCTCCCCGCGCACCGGCGGCTTCGGCTATGTCGACTCGCCGGTCGACCCGAAAAAGAAGGAACCGATCCCGGCCGAGGAGTTCGTCGACATCGCCGCGCACCATTTCGGCGAGGCCGTCCGCGCCTGGCTGACCGGCGACCAGCCCTTCACTGCCAAGCTGGTGCCGGAATATGCGCCTTACGCCGAGTACGACCAGCTGATGCGCCGCGACGAATGGTATGGCCGTGATTGAGGCCGGCTTCCCAATATCCTCCCCCGCAAGGGGGAGGTGGCACGCGCAGCGTGACGGAGGGGGAGGTGTGCGAGCCGCCCGTGCGTCGCTTGCCGCCCCCTCCGTCAGCCTCCGGCTGACACCTCCCCCTTGCGGGGGAGGATTAAAGCTTGGCGGAAACCCGAATGTCTGAAGTCCGCCCCCTCCACAAACTCAAGGGCAACCAGAAGGCCGCCAGCGATCCCGGCCGCCATATCTGGCTCTCTGCCTCCGCCGGCACCGGCAAGACCCAGGTGCTCGCCGCGCGCGTCTGGCGGCTGCTGCTCGGCGGCACCGATCCCGGCGCGATCCTGTGCCTCACCTTCACCAAGGCCGGCGCGGCCGAAATGTCCGAGCGGATCACCAGCCGGCTCGCCCGCTGGGTGCGCGCGTCGGACACCGAACTCGCCGCCGACCTTGAGGCGCTCGGCGAGAATATCTCACCCGCCGGCCGTGAAAAGGCCCGCCAGCTCTTCGCCAAGGTGCTCGACGCGCCCGGCGGCGGCATCCGCATCCAGACGATCCACAGCTTCTGCCAGTCGCTGCTCGCCGCCTTCCCGATCGAGGCCGGCCTCGTCCCCGGCTTCCGCCCGCTCGACCAGCGCGAGGAAGCCGTGCTCTCCCGCGAGGCGCTCGCCGAAATGCTGGTCGATGCCGAGCGGGATGGCCGCGGCTGGATCGTCGACGCGGTCGGCGCGCTGTCGCTGCGGCTGGGCGAGGGCAAGGCAGAGGATTTCCTCAAGGCCTGCGCGCGCGAAGGGGAGGCGCTCGCCGCGCTGCCGATCCTGATCCAGCCATATTTGCGCGAAGCACTCGGGCTCCCCCTGGGTGACGTCGATGCCGAGATCGCCTTCCGCTGCGGCGACGACCAGTTCGATCTCGCAAGCCTGCGCATGGTCGCGTCGATGAGCGCGAACTGGGGCACCAAGTCCGGCCTCGAGCGTGCCGACATCATCGCCGCCTGGCTCGCCAAGGGCCCCGAAGCGCGTGCCGCCGGGCTGGCCGATCTCCACAGCGTCTGGGCCACCGCCAAGGGAGATCCGCGCTCGTTCGGCAAGGGCCAGGCGCCGCAGGACGACGGCTATGCCGATTATGCGATGCGGCTCCACGCGACCTGCGCCGAGCTGCTGGGCATGAAGACGCAGGCCGCCTATGCCGATCTGCTCGCGCTAGGGCTCGAGGCCGGCCGGATCTATGCCGAGACCTATAAACAGGCCAAGCGCCGCCTCGGCGCGGTCGATTTCAACGACCTGATCCACCGCACCGTCGCCTTGCTCGCCGAGCCGGGCATGGGCGAATGGGTGCGCTTCAAGCTCGATCAGGCGACCGAGCACGTCCTGATCGACGAGGCGCAGGACACCAATCCCCAGCAATGGGCGATCGTCAGCGCGATCGCCGATGAGTTCTTCGTCGGCGAAGGCGTGCGCGCCGAGACGGTCCGCACGCTGTTCACTGTCGGCGACTATAAACAGGCGATCTTCGGCTTCCAGGGCACCGACCCGATCTTTTTCCGCGCCGCCTTTGAGCGCTTCCTGGCGATGTCGCGGATCAAGGCCGACGCCGACTATGTGTTCGACGAGGGCAAGCCCGAGCCGCGCGAAGTCGAGGAGCTGTCGCTCACGCATAGTTTCCGGTCGACCCGCCCGGTGCTCGAATTCGTCGATGCCGCGCTCGGCGCCTTGCCGCTTCCGGGCATGGGTGAACTTTCGGATGCAGAAGAGCATGCAAGCGAAGTGCCCGGTCCCGGCACCGTCACGCTCTGGCCGCCGGTCACCGAAGGCGGCAGCGAGGCGGACGAAGAGGAATGGGTGAGCGACGCCACCCGCAAGCTCGCCGGCGACATCGCCAGGGCGATCAAGTCGTGGGTCGGAACCCTAGAACTCGAAAGCAAGGGCCGCACGCTCCAGCCCGAGGATGTGATGATCCTCGTCAAGCGCCGCGGCGAACTGGCCTCGCTGATCGTCGCGCGTTTGTACGCAGAAGGCGTGCCGGTGGCGGGCGTCGATCGGTTGCGGTTGAACGCCCCGCTGGCGGTGCAGGACCTGCTTGCCGCAATCCGCTTCGCGCTCCAGCCCGAGGACGATTTGTCGCTCGCGTCGCTGCTGGTTTCGCCGCTGATCGGCTGGACACAACAGGAGCTAATGGACGCCGCGGTCCGCAAAGCTGGCGGCTTGTGGCGGCATCTGCGCAATACCCAGCCCGAGGAACGCCTCGCGCCGCTCTACGCACTCCTCGCACGCGCTGACATCGCCACGCCCTATCGCTTTCTGGAAGAAGTACTTTCCGGTCCTTTGGATGGCCGCCGCAAGCTGCTGCGCCGGCTCGGCGAGGAAGCCCGCGATCCGATCGAAGAACTGCTCAATGCGACGCTCAATTTCGAAAAGTTGGCGACCCCTTCGTTGCAGCGATTCCTCGACTGGTTCGATCGCGGCGATGTCGAGATCGTCCGCGATGCCGCCCAGCCGCAGGGCGCAGTCCGTGTGATGACCGCCCACGGCGCCAAGGGCCTGCAGGCGCCCCTGGTCATCCTCGCCGACGCCACCGTCGATCCCACCCGGAGCCCGCGCGACTTTCTGCAATGGGAAGTGTCTGAAGCGTCTGGAAAACTGCCGATCTTTCGACCCCGCGCCGCTGAGCGGGGTGTGCTGGCCGACGTCATCGAAACCGCCGATACGCGCCAACTTAGCGAACATTGGCGTCTATTCTATGTGGCCGCCACAAGGGCCGAGGAACGGCTGGTCATCGCCGGTGCTTTGGGGCCCATGGCCAAGGGCGTCCCCCCTGCGAAAAGCTGGTACGCCGCCAGCGCCGCCGCCCTCGACGCGCTCGGGGTAGGCGAGGGCGAGACCCGCGAATTCAAGGGCTTGCACCCCCAGCTCCCGGTTCCCGCCAAGGCCCGCCCGGCAGAGGCCACCACGGCGGTGGCCACACTCCCGGACTGGGCCCGCCGCCCCGCCCCAGAGGAAGCCCGCCCGCCGCGCCCCCTCGCGCCCTCCTCACTGGGCGACGACGCCGTCGCCGACCCGCCTCCCACGCCCGCCCTGCGGGCCGCCGCCGAGCGCGGCCGGCTCCTCCACGCCCTGTTCGAGCGCCTGCCCTCGGTCGCGCCCTCGGAGCGGGCCATGGCCGCCGAACGCTGGCTGGCCGGGGCAGGCGGTGTCGCCGATCCCGCGCTGCGCACCGAACTGGTCTCGGCCGCGCTGGCGGTTACCGAAGATGCTGGATTCGCCGAGCTTTTCGGCCCCGATTCGCTAGGCGAGGCCCCGATCGCCGCGGTGGTGGGCGAGGGCGTCGTCGTCTCCGGCACCGTCGACCGGCTGGTCGTCACGCCCAGCCATGTCCGCGTGATTGACTTCAAGACCGGTCGCCGCGCCCCCGCCAGCCTGGCCGAGATCCCGCCCTATCACCTCCGCCAGATGGCGGCCTATGCCGCGGCGCTCGCGGTGATCTTCCCGGGGCGCACCATAGAGGCAGGACTGCTCTACGCGGCGGGCCCGATCCTCCATCTTTTGCCGGCCGAATTACTGGCCGCGCACAAGCCCGGCTTCGTCGCGACGGAGCAAAGCTTGGCTTCGCGCGCTTGACCAGGCGACCAGCCGACATAAATTAGCGGTCAACATCGTATCAGGAGTTTCATCATGGCCACCAAGGCTACCACCGACGCCAATTTCAGCAGCGACGTTCTCGAGGCCGGCAAGCCCGTGCTCGTCGATTTCTGGGCCGAGTGGTGCGGGCCGTGCAAGATGATCGCCCCGGCTCTGGAAGAGCTGGCCGAGGAGCTGGGCGACCAGGTCCAGATCATCAAGCTCGACATTGACGAGAACCCCGACGCGCCGACCAAGTACGGCGTGCGCGGCATCCCCACGATGATCCTGTTCAAGGACGGCCAGCCGGCCGCGACTCAGGTCGGCGCGATGCCGAAGAGCGGGATCAAGAAGTGGCTCGAATCCTCGCTGGCAGCCGGCGCCTCAAACGCCGCCTGATTCCGAGCGTGAGCGGGGGTGGCGCGGCAGATCGTCGTCCGCCTCCGCCCAGCTGATCCGGCTATCGTAATAGATATGAAAGCCCGGCTGCACGCGGTCGGGCTCATACAGCGTCGCCAGGCTGAAATCGACCGTGGCGCCGCCCTTGTCCTGCATCAGCAGCGGCGTGCCGCAGCGCATGCAGAAGCTGCGCTCGCCGGTCTCGCTCGATGCTACACTGCCGATCAGCTCGGTACCCGAAATCAGCACGAAATCGCCGGCCGGTACGGTGGCGAAGGCCATGGCCGGGCTGCCCGAGTTCAGCTGGCAGGTGCGGCAATGGCACCAGCCGGCGTCGGTCGGCTCCGAAGCCAGCCGGTAGCGAATGCCCCCGCAAAGGCAGCCGCCTTCCACTCCTCAGCTCCGATAATCGGCGTTGATCGAGATGTAACCGTGGGTCAGGTCGCAGGTCCACACGGTGGCGCGGCCGTCGCCGAGGCCCAGTTCCACCCCGACCTCGATCTCGCGGCCCTTGAGGTGCGCGGCGACCGGTGCCTCGTCATAGCCTTCCACCGCGAGCCCATCGCGCGCCACCTGGGTGGTGCCGAAGCGGATTGCGAGCTTGTCGCGCTCGGCCCGCTCGCCGGCCTTGCCGACGGCCATCACCACCCGGCCCCAATTGGCATCCTCGCCCGCGATCGCGGTCTTCACCAGCGGCGAATTGGCGATCGACATGGCGATGCGGTGTGCGCTGGCGTCGCTCTCGGCACCCTCGACGGTGATCTCGATCAGCTTCTGCGCACCTTCGCCGTCGCGCACGACGAGCTGGGCGAGCTGGTGGCACATGTCCTGCAGCGCGGCGCGGAAGGCGTCGGCGCCGTCATCCTCGTCGCTGGTCAGCGGGGCATTGCCCGCCGCGCCGGTGGCGAAGGCAAGCACGGTGTCGCTGGTCGAGGTGTCGCCGTCGACGGTGATGCACGAGAAGGTCTTGCGGTTGGCGTCGCCCAGCGCGGTCTGCAGCCAGGCCGGATCGACAGCAGCATCGGTGAAGATGAAGCCGAGCATCGTCGCCATATCGGGCGCGATCATCCCCGAGCCCTTGATGATGCCGATCAGCTGGACGGTCTTGTCGCCGACCACCGCGCGCGTCACCGCGCCCTTGGCGAAGGTGTCGGTGGTCATGATCGTCGCGGCGGCGTCTTCCCAGCTGCAGGGCTCGGCGGTGAAGGCGGCGTCGAGCCCTGCCTCAGCCTTGTCGATCGGCAGCGGCACGCCGATCACTCCAGTCGAGGCGACGAACACATCGGAGGGCTCGCAGCCCAGATGCGCAGCGGCGCGGGCGGCGATTGCCTCGACGGCGGCGCGGCCGCGATTGCCGGTAAAGGCGTTGGAGTTGCCGGCGTTGACGACCAGCGCGCGCGCCTCGCCGAGCGGCAGCGCCTTGCGGCACCATTCCACCTCGGGTGACGGGCATTTGCTGCTGGTCAGAACGCCCGCCACGGCGGTGCCCGGCGCCAGTTCGACAAAGGTCAGGTCGCAGCGGTCCCAGGTCTTGTAGCGGGCACGGGCGACGCGGGGCGTGACCCCGGGGATAGCCGGCAGGGCAGGGAAGGGCAGTGCGAGCGGGGAGCGTTCGATGGACATGGCCGGACCTGTTGCTAAGCTGGCGACCGCTTCGGGCAAGCGGGGGGAAAGATCAATGGTTTTGGCGGGAATGCTGGTATGATCCTGGCGATGTTGCTGATGCTGCAGGACGCAAGTCCAAGCGCAACTGCGGCCAAGCCGCTCAATCTGCCGGAATGGATCACCGAAGACGATTATCCGGCCAGTGCGCTTCGCAACCGCGAAGAGGGCCAGACGAAGTTCAGGCTGACCGTCGCCGGCGACGGCAGCGTCGAGCGTTGCGACATTACCGGTTCGTCGGGCTCGGCGGCGCTCGATGAGGCAACCTGCGCCCTGCTCACTCGGCGCGCCCGGTTCAGCGTCTCGCGGCCCGGTATGCCATACAACAGCAGCGTCATCTGGCAGATCCCGCCGACGCCGCCACAGCCGATCGCCAAGTCGCACATCGCCGCGATCCTTCGCATTTCGGCCGACGACAAGGTGCTTGGATGCGAGGAAAAGCTCGAAGGCACGGTCTCCAGCGCAATGAACGCGCCATGCGACGAGGCCGCCCAAGGGCTTCCGCCGGGCATGCTCGAAGCGATTGGCGGCATGGGCAAGCCGCGCACGCTGACGATGGAGTATTCGAACTGGTTCGGCACCGATGCCGCGCTTGCAGGGCTCTATTCCAGGCCGGGCCAGGTGGTAGTGGGCCGTACGCGAGTCCAATTCGACATCACCGAAAGCGGGAAGGTGGAAAATTGCCGCGAGGTTCCGACAGGACAGGAGGGGATTCTCGAAGGACGTCCCAGCCCTTGCTCCGGGGGAATCGATCCCTTTGTGCCGCCGCTCGATCGGGCAGGTAAGCCGCACGTCACCACCGGCACGATGGAAATAGCCATTTCCAGAACGCCCTGACGCTCCCAGATGGACAGCGCCTCGCCAGGCGCTACCAAGAGCACCGATCGCTTGTGACTCGAAAGGCTTTCCATGATTCTCGCTACCCTGCTGGCGCTTGCCGGCCAGACCGCTTCGGCCCCCATCATGACGATTACCGTGCAGAAGCTGCCGGCGAGCTATACCCAGGCACCGGTCGTGCACCTTGATTTCGACAAGAAGGGCGCGGTTACGGCCTGCACGCTCGAGCAGTCGAGCGGCAGCCCCGGCATCGACAAGGTCGCCTGCCAGCAGGTCCAGACGATCAAGCTGCCGGTCGAAGGCGGCAAGGCTCCGGCATCGCGCTCGGCCCCGGTGGAATTCACCACGGGCGCTGCGGCCAAGTAACGTTGTGCCAGGCCCGGGCGGGGCGCCCGGGCCTTCGTCGCTATCAGGGGGAGGTGGCCGGTGCTTTTCGCATTGTTGCTCGCCGGACAGGCAGTGCCGGCACCGGAGGCGGTTGCCCAGAAGCCGGTGCCGATCTCGCCACAGAACTGGATAACCGACGACGACTATCCGGGAACGGCGCTCGGCCGTGACGAATATGGCAAGGTCCAGTTCGCGCTCGGCGTCGATGCGACGGGGAAAACCGTGGATTGCCGGGTCGTCTGGACCTCGGGCTTCCTCGATCTCGATCAACAGACCTGCGCCGTGCTTCTCGGCCGTGCGCGCTTCAAGCCGGCGCGCGATGCTTCGGGCAACGCCATTCGCAGCATCTATTCGGGCACCTTCTCCTGGAAATTGAACGCCGGCAACGTGCGGTATGACGACGTGCCCGCGCTCGGCCTCGGGATCAGCCTGCAGAAGCTGCCGAAGGACTATACCCGCCCGACCTTGCTGCGAGTGCATTTCGGGCGGTCGGCGAAACCCGACGCCTGCCGCGTGGAACTGGGCAGCGGAAGCGTCGCGCTGGACAAGATCGCGTGCGAGCAGGCGATGGCGCAGGCGACGCCGCTCGACGCGCGCATCAACGGCGGATTGCGGCCCGACACCCGGATGGTCGAGGTCCTGTTCGAGGTCGGCGCGGCGGATTGATGCCCGGGCCGGGCACGCCCGACTGACTGACTATATTCGCTTTCGATTGGACGAAGCCGATCGGAATTACTATGTCGCCGAAGCACGTCCCTCTATTCCGGGGCGCCACGGGTATTTGCGAGCTTCGTTTTTGGAACTGCTGCTTCTCCTGACTGCCTTCCTCGCGAGCCTGACCGGTGTCGGTCAGGCCGATCGCGGCGGGATGCGGCAGGTGCAGGGCGTAGCGGTGGTCCAGGCGGCGCAGGCAGCCCAGGCAGCGGTGCTTCCCGCCCGGCGCGCTGCGCCTGCGGTTGTGGTGCCGCTCCTTCGGCCCGAAAAGGCCACCCCGCTCGCCACCGTGCAGCTTGCGCTTGCCGCGCTGCATTTGCCCTTCGAGCGCCGGCTCGAATGAGCTTTTTCGCGGCCCGCTGAACCCTAGCGGCCGCTTTTTCCGTTTCTGCATCCAAACGGGCGCCGACCGTAGTGGCGCGCCCGTCCGACCACCCTAGATTTAGACTGGAAAACCCATGCTCGGCGGCTTTGCCAAGAACCTGTTCGGCTCCTCGAACGATCGCTACGTCAAATCGCTCGACGGCATCGTCAAGAAGATCGCCGGCTTCGAGCCCGCGCTGGTAGCGATGAGCGATGAGGAGCTTTCGAACCAGACCGTGAAGTTCCGCGAGCGCCTCGCCAATGGCGAGAAGCTCGACGCGCTGCTTCCCGAAGCCTTCGCCACGGTGCGCGAGGCGGCCAAGCGCGTGCTCGGCCAGCGCCATTATGACGTGCAGATGGTCGGTGGCATCGTGCTCCACCGCGGCGAGATCGCCGAGATGCGCACCGGCGAGGGCAAGACGCTGGTGGCCACGCTCGCGACCTATCTCAATGCGCTGCCGGGTGACGGCGTCCACGTCGTCACCGTGAACGACTATCTCGCCGCGCGCGATGCCGACTGGATGGGCCGGGTCTACAAGTTCCTGGGTCTCACCGTCGGCGTGATCATCCCGAACCTGTCGGACCACCAGCGCCGCGAGGCGTACGGCGCCGACATCACCTACGGCACGAACAACGAGTTCGGCTTCGACTATCTGCGCGACAACATGAAGTATGAGCGCAGTTCGATGACGCAGCGCCCGTTCGCCTATGCGATCGTCGACGAGGTCGACTCGATCCTGATCGACGAAGCCCGCACCCCGCTGATCATCTCGGGCCCGACCGACGACAAGTCCGAGCTCTATATGGGCGTCGATGCGGTCGTGAAGCAGCTCGTCAAAGACGATTACGAGATGGACGAGAAGCAGCGCACGATCGTGCTGACCGAGGACGGCACCGAAAAGGTCGAGCGCATGCTCGAGGGCGCCGGGCTGCTCCAGGGCGCGAACCTGTACGACTTCGAGAACACCCAGGTCGTCCACCACCTGAACCAGGCGCTGCGCGCGAACGCGATGTTCAAGCGCGACATTGATTATATCGTGAAGGACGACAAGGTCGTCATCATCGACGAGTTCACCGGCCGCATGATGGATGGCCGGCGCTGGTCCGATGGTCTGCACCAGGCGGTCGAGGCCAAGGAAGGCGTCAATATCGAGCCCGAGAACCAGACGCTCGCCTCGATCACCTTCCAGAATTATTTCCGCATGTACCCCAAGCTCTCGGGCATGACCGGCACCGCCGCGACCGAGGCGCCCGAGTTCTTCGACATCTACAAGATGAACGTCGTCACCATCCCGACCAACCTGCCGGTGCAGCGCGTCGACGAAGAGGACGAGTTCTACAAGTCGATCGACGAGAAATTCGCGGCGATCGCCAAGAAGATCAAGCTGCACGCCGCCAAGGGCCAGCCGGTGCTGGTCGGCACCGTGTCGATCGAGAAGTCGGAAATGCTCTCCGAATTCCTCACCAAGGAAGGCGTGGAGCACAGCGTGCTCAACGCGCGCCAGCACGAGCATGAAGCGCATATCGTGGCGCAGGCGGGCCGTCTGGGCGCGGTGACGATCGCCACCAACATGGCAGGCCGCGGCACCGACATCCAGCTCGGCGGCAACCTCGAGTTCCGCACGCATGACGAGCTCTCGGAAATGGAGGACGGCCCCGCCAAGGACGCTGCGATCGAGCAGATCAAGGCCGAGATCGCGGCAGAGAAGGAGCGGGTGAAGGAAGCTGGCGGCCTGTTCGTGCTCGGTACCGAGCGCCACGAGAGCCGCCGTATCGACAACCAGCTGCGCGGCCGCTCGGGCCGCCAGGGCGATCCGGGCCTCAGCCGCTTCTATCTCTCGCTCGACGACGATCTACTGCGCATCTTCGGTTCGAACACGCTGTTCGCCAAGATGATGCGCAACAACATCGAGGACGGCGAGGCGATCGGCTCCAAGTGGCTGTCCAAGGCGATCGAGACCGCGCAGCGCAAGGTCGAGGCACGCAACTACGACATCCGCAAGCAGGTCGTTGAGTATGACGACGTGATGAATGACCAGCGCAAGGTCATCTACGAGCAGCGCGCGGACATCATGGATGCCGAAACCGTGGGCGACGTGGTCGAGGACATGCGCGCCGAGACAGTGAACGCGATCGTCGGCGAATATTGTCCGCACGGTTCCTATCCCGAGCAGTGGAAGATCGAAGAGCTCCGCGAGAAGCTGGTCGGTACGCTCAACGTGGACGTGCCGGTCGAGCAGTGGATCAAGGACGAGGCGCAGATCGAGCCGGAAATGGTCGAGGAGCGCGTTCGCGAGCTGGCGGACAAGCTGGTCGAGGCCAAGGCCGGGGACCTGGAGCCCGAGACCTGGAGCCAGATCGAGAAGTCGATCCTGCTGCAGAATCTCGATCATCACTGGAAGGAGCATCTTGCGATGCTCGATGCGCTCCGCCAGGTCGTCCATCTGCGCGCCTATGCCCAGAAGACGCCGATCAACGAGTATAAGCACGAGGCGTTCGCGATGTTCGAGCGGATGCTCGGCCAGATTCGTGAGGACGTGACCCGCACGCTCGCCTTCGCCCAGTTCCGCATGGAGTCGGCACCGGCGCTGCCCGATCTGCCTGACTTCCTGACCACGCATATCGACCCGCTGACGGGCGACGATAATACCTATGACTATGATGGTGGCGCGGCCGGGCTGGTCACCACCCGTCTGCCGCAGATGGGCATCCCGCAGCCTTCGGGCGAGGATCTCGGCACCGATCCTTCGCAGTGGGAAGGACTGGTCAGCCGCAACGCGCCGTGCCCGTGCGGCTCGGGCAACAAGTACAAGCACTGCCACGGCCAGGTGGCCTGAGCTCAGACCAAAGAAAAGGGAGGGCTTTTGGCCCTCCCTCTCGAAAGCCCCTCCCGCGCGAACAGGAGGGGCTTTTCGTTTTTAGCTTACTTTGATGTCGGCATCTGGATCGACGGGCCGAGGCGGCTGACCACCTCATGCGCGTCGAAGGCGCGGATATTGTCGGCGGGCTTCGGGCCCTTGCCGATCACGACCTCGGCCACCGCTTCATATTGCGTCACGGTGCGATAGTCCCAGTCGCGGTCACGCCAGAAGGGATCGTCATAGAACGGATCCCAGCTGCGCCAGCCCCAGCGCGAGCCGCGGTAGAAGCGCCAGGACGGGCTCCAATAGCCCCAGGGGCCGGGACCACCCCAGGCACTGGGCGTGCTGACGATGTCGGTCTTCTTCTCGGTGTCACGGTCAGAGAGGACGAAATAATCGCCGCCCTGCTGCAGCGTCAACTCAGCGGCGCGGTACAACAGATACCGTTCCACCGTCTCGCGTGCGGTGAGGCTGTTACCGGCGAAGCTGACGCGGAAGCGATTGCTTTCGATCTGCTGGTCGGAATAGCCGGCGCGGGCGCTGCCGGCGCCGGTGGCGGGCTGATAGGGCGTTGCAGTCATACAGGCGGACAGCGAGATGCTGCCGGCGAGGACGAGAGCAAGCGCTGCGAACCGGGGGCGCTTGGGAGTTCTCAACATGGTTCCTCCGAACTTTGTATATTGGGCACTGCTAATGACGGAACGAACGCGTGCCGGCAGGGATGTGTCCGAGACGGAGCGTGGCATATACGCGATTGACCGCGGGTGAATGAACTCGAATTCATGCAAGCCGTTCAGGCACTTCCATCGCCTCGGCGGCCAGCGTGTCGCGCGGGGCCATGGCCTCCCACGGGAAGACGAACCAGTCCTTGTCGACCGAGCGATCGATCCGGCGCGAGCGATAATCGACTTCCTGTGACGAACGGACATTGTCGAGCAGCACGGCGAATTTGATGCGGCTGGCAATCGCGCCCTCGGCCGCCAGCGCGGCGCGGATCTCGCCGATCGTGCGGCCACTGTCGTTGATGTCCTCGACGAACAGCAGCCGGTCGCCGTCCCGCGTCCGTCGGGCGAGCACAGACACCAGTTCCTCGCCGAACTGGGCAATCTTGGTCGAATGATCGATCGAGACCAGCGGCAGCCCCATGCGATGCGACAGGAACACCGCGGGGGTCAGCCCGCCGCGGCCGATGCCGACGAGCAGGGTGGGGGTCCAGGGTTCGGCCGCCTCGGCGATGGCGTGGACACCCGCCACCATCTCGTCATGGGTGAAATGGGTGAAGACGATGCTCACGAATGTGCCTCCGCATAGGCGTCGACCCGCGCGAGATGCGCGGCGACCTCATCGTCCGAAAGGAACGAGCCGAGGAAACTGTTCCGCGCCAGCGTCACCAGGTCGCGCTTGCTGAGCGCGCGGCCCTTCGCGATCGCCCGGTAATTGTCGGCGACATAGCCGCCGAAATAGGCGGGATCGTCCGAATTCACCGTAGCCCGCAGGCCGAGTGCGAGCATCCGGTCGATCGGGTGCTCGTCGACCGAGGCGACGTTGCACAGCTTGACGTTGGAGAGCGGACAGACGGTGAGCGTCATCGACGAGCGGGCGAGGCGGGCGACGAGCGCCGGATCCTCGAGGCTGCGATTGCCATGGTCGAGCCGGTCGATCTGGAGCAGATCGAGCGCTTCCTCGACATATTCGGGCGGCCCCTCCTCGCCGGCATGGGCGACGCGCCTGAGACCCATCGCGGCGGCGGCGGCGAAGACCCGCTCGAACTTCGAAGGGGGGTGCCCGACTTCGGACGAATCGAGGCCGACACCGGCGATCCGGTCGATCCAGGGCTGAGCCTGGGTGAGCGTCTTGAAGGCGTCTTCCTCATCGAGGTGGCGCAGGAAGCAGAGGATCAGCTTGGAAGTGATGCCCAGCCGCTCTTCGGCCTCGGCCATGCCGGCGAGCAGGCCGTTGGCGGCCACGCCGAAGGGGATGCCGCGGTGTGTGTGCGTCTGCGGATCGAAGAAGATCTCGGCATGGACGACACCGTCCTTCGCCACGCGCTCGAAATAGGCCAGCGCCAGGTCGCGGAAATCCTCCTCGGTGCGCAGGACGTCCGCGCCGGCATAATAGATGTCCAGGAAATCCTGGAGGTTCGAGAATTCATAGGCCGCCCGCACTTCCTCCACCGATGCGAAGGGAATGGCGACGCCGTTGCGCTGGGCGAGGGCGAACATCTGCTCGGGCTCGAGGCTGCCTTCGATATGGAGGTGAAGCTCGGCCTTGGGCAGGCCGGTGATGAAGGCGTCGAGATCGGTCATCGCCGGAACATCGCAGGCGCGCGGGGGAGTCGCAAGGGGAGCTAGGCGGGCAGGTGCGCGCTCACATCGGCCACACCGGTGGTGCAAGGAAACCGCTGGCCTCGATCGCAGAGGGGCCGTTGCTGGCGGAGGGGGGCGCGAAGCCCGGATCGTCATGCGCCGAGCGGCGCCATGTGCTGGGGGCGATGCCGAATTCGGAGGTGAACCAGCGTGTGAAGGCGGCCGGGGAGGTATAGCCCAGCATCTCGCCGATCGAGGCGAGCGAATGCACGCTGTTCAGCAGATGGCGGACGACGAGTTCGCGGCGCACGCTGTTGAGCACGGCGCTGAACCCGGTGCCTTCGCCCTCCAGCTTGCGTTGCAAGGTACGCGCGGCGATGCCGAGGTGGCGCGCGACATTGTCGATCGATCCATGGCCCGAGGGCAGCAGTACATAGAGCGCGCGGCGTGTGCGATCGACCTGGCTGAGCAACGGCGCCGAGGGCAGCAGCGTCTCGAAATAGCTGTTGGCATAGGCGGCCAGGTTCGAACGATAGCCGGGATTGCGTGCCGCGAGCGCCGAACGGCTGTAGACGACGCCGTTCATGTCGCTGCCGAACACTACCGGGCAACCCAGCACACGGTGGTGGACCTCGAGTGAGCGCGGAGCCGCATGCATGAAATGCAGGCATTCCGGTTTCCACGTCTCGCCCGCGATCTCGGTGAAGGCGCGCGACAGGATCGCGCCCACCGCCTCATGCGCCTGGCGCGGTACGAAATCGATGTTGCTGACGATCTGGGTGCGCACGGTGCCCACGTCATCGTGCATTTCGAGCGTGAAGGTCAGCAGATCGCTGAGCAGATGCTGGTAGCGGATCAGTGTGCGGATCGCGTCTTCCAGCGTCTCCTGTTGCTGGAGAACGAGGCTGACCGGACCCATCGCGGAAAGGTCGCGCCGCTCGGCGATCAGCATCGCGAATTGCGGACAATTGGCCTCCATGGCCGATCGTTCCAGGATCGAAGCGATTGCGCCGCGAGGTAATCGCTCTTCCGGATTTCGCAACTGCGAAGGATTTACACCCGTGTCAGCAAGAATTCGATAGGGATCGAGGCCGACTTCCAGAGCGACCGTCACATAATTCATCAATATCGCTGCACGTCCCGAGGTCATGCAGTTCCCTCCCCATGCCCGGAATGCATCCGGGACACTCCATTTCTTATGCAGGTTGACGCCAACTGCCAAGTAGATGGCGTGAATTGCAAAGCAGTTTCATCGCACTATCCCTAAGGGACCCTTGCGACACCGGTTTCCCAGGGCAGGGAAACTGGGGCACGGAGATTAAACTAATGGGGTTCGAGGGCGTTTCGGCTGCCAGGCGTAGCGGACAGGGAAGTGGGCAGCCGCTGTCGGACGTGCATGATTCGGCATCGCTGCCGGCAAGTGATTCGTTTCCGGCGGAAATTTGCGCCCCCCGCGATCCGGATGCGCGTGCACGGCTAACGGCGATGAGCGCGATGGCGGCCGCGATGGCGCACGAACTCAGCCAGCCGCTCACGGCCGCTAGCAATTATATGCAGGGCTGCGCTGCGGTGTTGCGCCAGCGCATCCATGGGCTGGAGCAGTTGCTTGGCTTCATCGAGGACGCCGCCGCCCAGACTGCCCGTGCATCGGATATCGTGCTGCGCATGCGCGCGTTCGTGAAGACCGGCCGGATCGAAGCGCGTCCCGAGTGCTTGAACGAGATGCTCGATGCGGTCAGCGCCCGCTTGTCGTGCCTGAGCAATGTCGAAGTGGTTCGCGCATTTCAGCCCGGATCGACCTGTGTGCTGGGCGACCGCATCCAGATCGAGATGGTGCTGTCGAACCTGCTGCTCAACGCGGCCCAGGCGATGTGGGAAAGCGATGTGCGCCGGATCGAAATTTCCAGCTGGGCCGAGGGCGATCGCGTCCGTATCCGCGTCGCCGATACCGGCCCCGGCGTGGCCGCTGAGATTCGCGAGCATCTGTTCGAGCCGATGGTGAGCACCAAGGTGGACGGCACCGGCCTGGGCCTCGCGATCTCGCAGACGATCGTCGATGCGCATGACGGCACGCTGACCATCGAGCCTTCCGAGCCCGGCGAAGGCGCGGTGTTCGTCCTCGCGCTGCCGCGGGGACAGGAGTTCTTCTAAAAACTTGCCCCCCCTGAGCGGTCCGTTCCCCCCGGACCCTCGAAGCCCCGCCCGACCCCCCTCGGGCGGGGCTTTTTCGTTCGGGATGTTGGAGATCGGGCCGGCGCGCTCGAGAGGCGCGCGCGACAAAGGCCGCGGCGCCACTTCAAAAAATCTAACGATTTCAGTTTGTTTTGGTGGCTCCCTGAGTAGGATTCGAACCTACGGCCGCTCGATTAACAGTCGAGAGCTCTACCGCTGAGCTATCAGGGATCACCATCTTTCCGCTGGGCAAAGCCGCGGCGGAGGCGGCCCTATGCAGCGGCTTTTTCAGAATTGCAAGGGGTCAGGCGACGAATTGTTCCATCGTAATCCGATCGTCCAAAGCGTGCTCCGGATCGAACAGCAAGGTGAGGTCGCGGTGATGGTCGATCTCGATCTCGACCCGAGCGACATCGCGCACTTCGCGCTGATCGGCGACGGCGCTCACCGGCCGCTTGTCAGCCTCCAGCACGCGAATCGCGATGCGCGCCTTGTCCGGAAGAATCGCCCCGCGCCAGCGCCGGGGGCGGAAGGGGCTGATCGGCGTCATCGCCAGCATGCCTGAGCCCAGCGGCAGGATCGGCCCCTGGACGGACAGGTTGTACGCCGTCGAACCGGCGGGCGTCGCGATCAGCATGCCGTCGCACACCAGCTCGGGCAGCACCACGCGGTCGTTGACGGTGACTTCGAGCTTCGCGGTCTGGCGGGTCTCGCGCAGGAACGAAACTTCGTTGATCGCGGGCAGCTCGAAACGTTCGCCGACGGCGTTGACTGCGTTCATCTTGAGTGGGCTCACCTTGAACGGCTTGACCCGGGCAAGCCGCTCGTCGAGCCCCTCGCGCCGCCAGTCGTTCATCAGGAAGCCGATCGTGCCGAGATTCATCCCGAACACCGGGATGTTGCGGCGATATTCGAGCAGCATGTGCAGCGTCTGGAGCATATGCCCATCGCCGCCCAGGGCGACGATCATCTCCGCCTGCTCGACAGGCACCCAGTCATACGCCGCGAGAAGCTCGTCGGCGGCGATCTGGGCAGGTTCGGTGGGCGAGGCGACGAGCGCGCGCAGCTGGCTCATCCGCCGGTGACACTCATATGGCGACGCGTGGCCGGGGCCGCGCCGGCGGCGATGCGGAAGTCGTGACGCGCGGGCTTTATCGCCAGCGCGCCGTCGATTGCCTGGTCGAGGCCGGCGGGCCCGGTGGCGCGCAGCGCCGCCTTCAGGTCTACGCCCTCCTCATGGCCGAGGCACATATAGAGCTTTCCATCGGTAGCGAGGCGGACGCGGTTGCAGCCGTCGCAGAAATTGGCGCTGAGCGGGGTGATCAGGCCTAGCCGGGTGGCGGTGCCCGCGACGCGCCAATAGCGCGCGGGGCCGCCGGTGCGGTGGGTGTCGGGAATCAGGTCGAAGCGCGTCTTGAGATCGGCGAGCACGCCGGTGAGCGGGAGGAAGCGATCTTCGCGATTCTCGTCCACATCGCCGAGGGGCATTGTCTCGATCAGGGTGAGGTCCATCCCCAGTTCGGCCGCCCAGGCCAGCATCGGGGCGATCTCGGCTTCATTGAGATCCTTCAGCGCGACCATGTTGAGCTTCACTGCGAGCCCGGCCTCCTGTGCGGCGGCGATGCCGGCCAGCACCTTGGTAACATCGCCGTGGCGGGTGATGTGGCGGAAGGTCTCGGGATCGCGGCTGTCGAGGCTGACATTGACCCGGCGCACGCCCGCCTCGCGCAGTGCCGCGGCATGCTCGGCCAGGCGGGTGCCGTTGGTGGTGAGGGTGACTTCGTCCAGCCCCTCGCCCAGATGACGTGCCACGCGGCGGACGAGGTCCATCGTGTCGCTGCGCACCAGCGGCTCGCCGCCGGTGAGGCGGATCTTGCGGACCCCGCGCGCGATGAAGCGATCGGCGATCAGCGCGAGTTCGTCGAGGCTCAGCAGCGCGTCGCGCGGCAGGAAGCGCATCTGCTCCGACATGCAGTAGCGGCAGCGCAGGTCGCAGCGATCCGTCACCGATATCCGCAGATAATGGATCGTACGGCCATGGGCGTCGATCAGGGCGGGCGCGGCTGCCATGTGCGACGGGTTACGCATGATGATAGCGGTGGGCAAGCGTTCGCGTTATCGAGGGCGGAATGTCTGAAGATTTCACTGTCATCGAAACCACCAACGCGGCCCACGCAGATGCGGCCCCGGTGTTCGTTCTCAGCTTTCGCCAGCGCGACGAAGTCGCGGCCGCGGCGGCGGGAGGCGGCTGGCGCGTGGTCGCGGCGCGGCGGCCCGATGCGCTCGAGCGGCGCTTCCTGGCCAGCGGTGCCGCGGTTGCGGTGATCGATGCGCGCGGCGCATTGTCGGAGGGGCTCGACGCCGCCAAGATACTGGGCCCGACGATCGAGGGCCACGGCGCGGCGATGCTGATCCTCGTCTCGCAGAGCGACACGGTGCACATGCGCCACTTCTTCGATGCTGGCGCCACGCATTTCCTGTCGAGCCCGATGTCCTCGGCCGCGATGGCGCACGCGATCCGCTTCGCCCAGCGCCATGTCGAACGGATGGCCGGATGGAACGGGCAGGAGAAGGGGCCGCCAGAGCCGCTCGGCTGGCGCTTCGATCCGGCGATGCGATCGCTGCAGCTCACGCCCGCGCTGGCCGGCCTGCTTGGCCTGCCCGAGGCGCCCGGCACCCGCGGCTTCTTCGCCAAGCTCGACCTCGCCGATCGCCCGCTGGCACGCAGCGCGCTCAAGCGGCTGAACGCCGAAACGCCGTCCACGGCCTTTGCGCACGACCTGGCCGGCGTGGGGCGCGTGGTGCAGCATTTGCAATATGACGCGCAGACAAACCGGCTGCATGCGCTGGTCGAGGCGCTGGGCGTGGCACCCGACGCCAATGCCGCGGTGCGCGATGCGCTCACCGGCGCGCGCGATGGGCCCAGCGCGCGGCGCTGGATCGACCGGCGGCTGGCGGAGGGAGGCGCGATCGGGCTCGTGCTGATCGGCCTCACGCGCTTCGAGACGGTGAACACCGCCTATGGCCGGACCACCGGGGACGAACTGCTGCGCAGCGTCTCGCGCCGCGTGGGCGAAGTGGCGCGCGAGATGCTGGGCAAAGGCGCCATCGTCGCGCGGATCGGCGGATCGGAATTCCTGGTCGCCAGCGACGACGCCGATGCGGCGAAGATCGCCTCTGCCGCAGCGCGGCTGGACGACGTGCTGGCGCGGCCCTTTGTGGCGGGCGGCGACATTGCCCCGCTCGGCGCGCGGCTGGTGACGGGCGCAAGCCAGGCGGGCGACAATGCCGCCACGCTGCTGCGCCGGGCGAGCGAAGCGCTGCTCGGCGACGTGCCGCTGGAAAGGGGGGCGCCGCCGGTCGATGTGCTGGTCGACAGCCTGCACCGCGCGCTGGAGCGCGGCGAGATCGGCGTGCTGTTCCAGCCCCAGGTCGCGATTGCGAGCGGACAGATTGTCGGCGTCGAGGCGCTGGCGCGCTGGAACCACCCCGAATTCGGCGAACTGGGTGCCGAGACTTTGTTCGCCACCGCCGAGCGCGCCGGGCTCGACGCGACGCTTTCGGATCATGTGCAGCGGCGCGCGCTGGCGGCGGCGGCCAATTGGCCGATGTCGCTCGCCAAGCTGCGGCTCTCGATCAACGTCACCGCTTCCGATGTGGCGCGGCCGGGCTTTGTCGACGCGCTGCTCGGGCGGATCGACGCGAGCAACTTCCCGCGCAACCGGCTGACGGTGGAACTCACCGAGAGCGGCATCATGTCGGACCTCGGCGAGGCGGCGCGGCTGCTCACCATGTTGCGCGCCGCCGGATGCCGCGTTGCGATCGACGATTTCGGCACCGGCTATTCGAGCCTCGCCTATCTGAAGGCGCTGCCGCTCGACTATCTGAAGATCGACAAGAAGCTTTCGCAGGACATCACCGGGTCGCACCGCGACCGGGTGGTGGTGCGCGGCGTGATCGACATGGCGCGCTCGCTCGGGCTGGCCGTGGTTGCCGAAGGCGTGGAGACGCCCGAGCAGCTCGATCTGCTCGCCAAGGAAGGCTGCCAATATTTCCAGGGCTTCCTCTGCTCCGCACCGGTGGACGTGCCTGCGCTTGCCCATATGGTTGCCCGCGCATGAGCGATCCGCGCGAGATGAGCGGCGTCTGGTATGGCCGCTATGTCAGCAACTTTGGTAACCAGGACAATGGCTTCATCGCCGTGCTGGAAGAAGCGGGCGGCGTGTTCTCCGGCAGCATCAGCGAGCCGGACGGGCAGGGTGGCGTGCGCCGGGCCACCGTAGCAGGGCGGCGAAGCGGCGCGCGCATCCAGTTCGTGAAGCAATATCACGGCCGTTGGAACCATGCCGTGTTCTATGAGGGCAGCGTCGACGATCAGGGCACCGCCGTGAGCGGCAACTGGAAGCTTGAGCACGTGGTTGGCGGCTTCGACATGCAGCGCGAGAAATTCTCGGTCGAAGAGCTTGAGGAAGAGATTGAGGAAGGCCTGGAACTCCGCTGAGCGGAGTCAGGCCGGGTCGGCGCCACGGCCCTCGGTGACGCGGCCCAACGTGACGCCGGCATAGCGCGCCAGGCTGGCGAGCAGGGCCGAGGTGCCGGGATCGATCGGGCCGGCCGCGCTCCAATAGGCGCCCATCGCCATGCTGGGGCCCATCAGCCCGATCGGATACATCGCCATGCTGCGCACGAAGGTGGGTTCATAGGCGTCGACCGGCACGCGCGGATCGTCGTAAATGTCCGGGATGTGGATCGGGCGTGCTTCGAGAATGGCGAGGCCCGAGATGCAATTCTCGATCGGAAAATCCGAGCCCGCCCAGAGCGGCTGCAGCGCGTCCTCGGCGATATAGGCCACGCGGTCGCCCTGGCGGCGGATCACGGTGATCCCGTCGGCGCCGGAGATCGTACGAGCGCACCGGCGCAGAATGTCGACGATCTCGTCGATCGAGCCTGCGCGGGAAAGACGCGCCATCGCTTCGGTCAACAGCCGGCGCTGTTCGAAACTGTCCGGCTCGGCCAAGCGTCGCTCCTCGCGCGCGGACCCGCCACGGGTCTCGCCAATCTCAACAACATCCGTCACGGCTAGATACGCAGCCTTACTCTTGTCATTTCAACGCGAAACATCGCCAGAACGGGTCAGCCCGGAACGTGGAACGACGCGACGACTCAAGCCTGCTCGCGCTCGTAGGAGCACGGCAGACATGGTCTTCACGCGACCGGCAATGTTTCAGCGAATATCCTGAGCGCAGTTGCAGTTCGCGCAACTACGCAAAAATACCGGTGCGCCCGTTAACGTGGCCGGCGGCGCCACCCGGGCGCCCCAAGTGCCGGAGTCGCCGCCCGAAGGCGACGCATCATCCGGCTGCCTTGGCGAGCCCGCGCGAGATCTGGAGCGCGGCGTTCAACCTCGCCTGGGGAGTGGCCCAGGCGCGCGTGACGACCAGCTTCATGTCGGGGCGCAGCCTTGCCGTGCCCTCCAGCTTGTCGACATAGGCCAGCAGCCCCGCGACATTGGGGAACTTGTCGTCGTGGAAGGTAATGAGCGCGCCCTTGGGGCCGACATCGAGCTTGGCGATGCAGGCGGTCTTGGCATTGAGCTTGGCCTCGATC
This sequence comes from Sphingomonas sp. R-74633, assembly GCF_013416555.1. Lineage (GTDB taxonomy): Bacteria > Pseudomonadota > Alphaproteobacteria > Sphingomonadales > Sphingomonadaceae > Sphingomonas. The sequence continues at coordinate 517,052 of NZ_JACCFG010000001.1, forward strand.
AGCGTGATCAAATTCTCGGTCGCCTCGGGCAGCTTGCCGAACCGGTCGATCAGCTCGGCGGCAAAGGCCTCGATGCCGCCGCGATCCTCGACGTCGTTGAGGCGGCGATACAGGCCCATGCGCAGGTCGAGATCGGGGACATAGTCCTCGGGGATCATGATCGGCGCATCGACAGTGATCTGCGGGCTCAGGTCGCGCGGGCGCTCGTCGCGGAGACCACCGGCCTTGGCGTCCATGATCGCCTCTTCAAGCATCGACTGGTAGAGTTCGTAGCCGACTTCCTTGATGTGGCCGGACTGCTCGTCGCCGAGCAGATTGCCCGCGCCGCGGATGTCGAGATCGTGGCTGGCGAGCTGGAAGCCGGCACCCAGGCTCTCCAGATCGGAGAGAACCTTGAGCCGCTTGTCCGCCGCTTCGGTCATCAGCCGTTCGGGCGGCGTGGTAAGATAGGCATAAGCGCGCGTCTTGGCGCGCCCGACGCGGCCACGCAGCTGATAGAGCTGGGCAAGGCCGAACTTGTCGGCGCGGTTGATGATCAGCGTGTTGGCGCTGGGGATGTCGATGCCGCTCTCGATGATCGTCGTCGAGACGAGCAGATCATATTTCCGGTCATAGAAGGCGGACATCCGCTCCTCGACCTCGGTCGGCGCCATCTGGCCGTGCGCGACGACATAGGTGATCTCGGGCACGTCGCTGCGCAGGAATGCCTCGATATCGGGCAGGTCCGAGATGCGCGGGGTGACGAAATAGGCCTGGCCGCCGCGATAATGTTCGCGCAGCAGCGCCTCGCGCAGCACGACCGGGTCCCAGGGCATGACATAGGTGCGCACCGCGAGGCGATCGACTGGCGGGGTCTGGATCACGCTCAGCTCGCGTAGGCCTGACATTGCCATCTGCAGCGTACGCGGGATCGGGGTGGCGGTGAGGGTGAGGACGTGGACGTCCGCCTTCATCGCCTTCAGCCGTTCCTTGTGCGTCACGCCGAAGCGCTGCTCCTCGTCGACGATGACGAGGCCGAGCCGCTTGAACTCGACGCCCTTGGCAAGGACCGCGTGCGTGCCGACGACGATGTCGATCGTGCCGTCCGCAGCGCCGTCCTTGGTTGCCTTCATCTCGGTGGTGCCGACCAGGCGCGACAGGCGGCCGACCTTGATCGGGAAGCCCTCGAAACGCTGGGTGAAGTTGTTGAAGTGCTGGCGGGCGAGCAACGTGGTCGGGCAGACCACTGCCACCTGCATACCCGCCATCGCGGCAACGAAGGCGGCGCGCAGCGCGACCTCGGTCTTGCCGAAGCCGACATCGCCGACGATCAGCCGGTCCATCGGACGGCCGGCGGCGAGGTCTTCGAGGACGTCGGAGATTGCGCGGTCCTGGTCGTCGGTTTCCTCATAGGGGAAGCGATCGACAAAGGCGGGATAGCCGCCGGCATCGGGCTCGGCGATTTCGGCGGGGCGAGTGGCGCGCTTGGCCGCAGTGGCGATGAGCTCGCCCGCGATCTCACGGATCCGCTCCTTCATCTTCGACTTGCGGCGCTGCCACGCCTCGCCGCCGAGCCGGTCGAGCGTCGCGCCCTCTTCGCCCGCGCCGTAGCGGCTCAGGACCTCGAGATTCTCGACCGGGACATAGAGCTTGTCGCCGCCGGCATAGCTGAGCGCCACACAGTCGTGCGGCGCCTTCTGCACCGGGATCTGGGTGAGCCCCTCATAGCGGCCGATGCCGTGATCGACGTGCACGACCAGATCGCCGGGCGAGAGCGTCGCCAGCTCGTTGAGGAAGGCGTCGGTCGACTTGCGGCGCTTGGCACGGCGGACCAGGCGGTCGCCGAGCATGTCCTGCTCGGTGAGCACCGCGACGTCGGGTGCGGAGAAGCCGTGATCGAGCGGCAGCACGATCATCGCGACGGCGCTGTCGGCGATGCCCATCGCCTCGTGCCAGCTCTCGGCCTTGCGCGCGGTCTTGAGGCCGTGATCGGCGAGCAGGCCGGTCAGGCGCTCGCGGGCGCCGTTCGAATAGCTGGCGAGGATCGGCTTCTTGCGCGCCTTGCGCAGCTTGGCGATGTGCTCGACCACCGCCTCATAGACATTGGTGTTCGCCGCACGCTCGGGAGCGAAATCGCGCGGGCCGTCGACGTTGAAGTCGAGGACGGTGGCGCTTTCGGGCTCGTGGAAGGGCGTGGCGGTGTGCGCGGGCCAGTCGGCGACGCGCTGCGCCCATTCGCCGGCGGTCAGGTAGAGCGCGTCGGCAGCGAGCGGGCGATAGCTGCCGGGGTCGGCCGACTGGGCGCGGACGCGGTTGGACTGATAGTCCGCGATCGCTTCGAACCGTGCCTCGGCGGCGCCGGCATCGCCCGCGTCGCGGATCAGGATCGCATCGTCGGGGAGATGCTCGAACAGCGTTTCAAGGCGCTCCTCGAACAGCGGCAGCCAATGCTCCATGCCGGCGAGGCGGCGGCCGTCGCTGATCGCCTGGTAGAGCGGGTCGCCGGTGGCGGTGGCGCCGAACTTCTCGCGGTACCGGGTGCGGAAGCGCTTGACCGAATCCTCGTCGAGCAGCGCTTCGGAGGCGGGGAGGAGGGTAAAGCCGTCGATCCGGCCGGTGGTGCGCTGGTCGGCGGGGTCGAAGGTGCGGACGCTCTCGATCTCGTCGCCGAAAAAGTCGAGGCGCAGCGCCTGTTCGGCACCGCTCGGGAAGAGATCGACCAGCCCGCCGCGCACCGCGAACTCGCCGGAGTCGTTCACCGTATCGACGCGGACATAGCCATTGGCCTGGAGCAGCACCGCGAGCTTGTCGAGGCCGATCCGCTCGCCGGGGGCGAGGCGGGCGACGAGCTGGCGGATGCGGAACGGCGTGAGCGTGCGCTGGGTGACGGCGTTGACCGTGGTGACGATCAGCCGCGGCTTGTTCGAGCCCGTCTGGAGCGCGTGGAGCGTCGCCAGCCGCTCGGCCATGACGCGCAGCGTGGGGCTGGCGCGGTCATAGGGAAGGCAGTCCCAGGCCGGAAAGCTCAGGACCTCAAGCTCGGGCGCGAAATAGGGCGCGGTGCCCGCCACGGCGCGCATCGCTGCCTCGTCGGGCGCGACGAACACGGTTATCCGCCCGGTGCGCGCCAGATCGGCCAGCATCCAGGGAAGGAAGCCGGTTGGTGCGCCCGAAAGGGTGAGCGGCTTTTGGGCGGAGAGGATCGTCTTGAGGTCGGGCATTCAGGCTCAGCTGGAAATCGGCACGTAGTTCAGTGCCTTGAGGGCAGTCATCACGGTCCCGGCATAGCGTTCCGGCACCAGCGCGGTTCCCATCGCCCAGGCCATGATGTCGACGTCCTGCTCCTCGAGCAGTTCCTCGAACAGGTCCATCTCGGCATCGCTCCAGCCGGCGCCATGCTTGTCGAAGAAGCCGCCGATCAGCAGATCGGCTTCCTTGACGCCGCGGTGCCAGGCGCGGAAGCGCAGGCGCTTGAGACGGATTTCGCGGTCCATGCGGGTCCTCAACGGCAAACGGCCGGCAGCGCGAAAATGCGCGGTCGGCGAGGGGGAATATCTGGCCTCCAGATAGGTCGCCGGCGCCGGGAAAGCCAGTCCACAACTTAATCGCGCGAATCCGCCTGCCGCGCGGGGGATCTTGCTATGATGGGAAACAGTCTGCGTAGAGGTCTGCCAAATATGCGTTTCGTGATGCTCAAATCGATCAATGGCGACCCGCTTCTGGTGAACATCGCCGAAGTGCGCACCGTCGCGACGATCAACATGGCCGGCGACGATGTCGGTGTACTCTCCTTCGACGGCGCGCATGAAGTGGTGGTCGGCTCGACCGTGCCCGAAGTGCTCGCGGCGATCGAGGCTTCGGGCCAGCGGATCGCGGCCGTCGCCTGATCCTGCGCGCGCCCCCTAGCGGCGCGCCAACGCAGTGGTTACGTCGGGCCCGATGCGGCCCGATGTCCTCAACCCACTTTTCGCCGAAGTCACTGCACTCAAGGGCATCGGCGCGGCGCTGGCCAAGCCGCTCGAGAGGCTTGGCCTTGCGCGGGTGGTCGATGTCGCCTTCCACCTGCCCACCGGCTTTATCGACCGGATCCCGCGCGACGAGCTGATGGCATCGGACGTCGGCCGCGTCATCGCGATCGAACTCACCGCCGCCAATTACCGCTTCGGCAGCAGCCCGCGCTCGCCCGCCCGGGTTCAGGCGGTGGACACCCACGGCAATTTCGTCAGTCTCGTCTTCTTCGGCGGCAATTCGGGCTGGGCGAAGAAGCTGCTCCCCCTCAATGAGAAGCGCTGGGTCTCCGGCCGGCTCGACCAGTACGGCCAGGAGCTGCAGATCGTGCACCCCGAGGTAGCCGTGCCCGAAGAGGCTGATGGCGGCGGGCGCGAGGCGGTCTATCCCTGTTCCGAAGGCATCACGTCCAAGCGGATCGCGGCGATGGCCGCGCAGGCGCTCGAGCGCGCGCCCGACCTTCCCGAATGGATCGAGCCGAGCCTGAAGGACCGGCACCAATGGCCCGGCTGGAAGGACGCACTCGCGCGCATTCATGCCGACCCCGCCGACGCCAAGGCGCGCGAGCGGCTGGCCTATGACGAGGTCTTCGCCAACCAGCTCGCGCTGATGCTGGTGCGCGGCGAGGCGCGGGCCAAGCGCGGGCGCTCGCTCCAGGGCGACGGACGGCTGCGCGACAGGCTCCGGCTCCCCTATACCCCCACCGGCGCGCAATCGCGGACGATCGGCGAGATCGAAGGCGATATGGCGCAGAGCCAGCCGATGCTCCGCCTGCTCCAGGGCGATGTCGGCGCGGGCAAGACTTTGGTGGCGACGATGGCGCTGCTGATCGCCGCCGAGGCCGGGGCACAGGGCGCGATGCTGGCACCGACCGAGATCCTGGCGCGCCAGCATTACGAGAACCTCTCTCGCCTGCTTGCCGGGCTCGACGTGCGAATCGCGATCCTGACCGGGCGCGACAAGGGCAAGGCGCGCGAGGCGACGCTGATGGGGCTCGCCGCGGGCGAGATCGACATACTGGTCGGCACCCATGCGATCTTCCAGCAGGGCGTGACCTATCGCGACCTCGGGCTGGTGGTGGTCGATGAGCAGCATCGCTTCGGCGTCGCCGAGCGGCTGATGCTCCAGGCCAAGGCGCAGGTGCCGCCGCACCTCCTCGTGATGACCGCTACCCCGATCCCGCGCACGCTGCAGCTCGCTTCGCACGGCGAGATGGACGTGAGCCGGCTCGACGAGATGCCGCCGGGCCGCCAGCCGATCCAGACCACGGTGATCTCCGAGGACAAGCTTGACGCGGTGATCGCGGGGCTGGGCCGGCATCTGGACGCGGGCAAGCAGGCCTATTGGGTGTGCCCGCTGGTTGAGGAGAGCGAGAAGACCGACCTAGCCGCCGCCGAGCATCGTGCGGCGGTGCTCAAGGCGCTGTTCGGCGACAAGGTCGGGCTGGTCCATGGTCGGATGAAGGGGCCGGAAAAGGACGCGGTGATGGCGCGCTTTTCGAGCGGCGAGCTGGGCGTGCTGGTCGCGACCACGGTGATCGAAGTCGGCGTCGATGTGCCCAATGCCACGCTGATCGTGATCGAGGCCGCCGATCGCTTCGGTCTCGCCCAGCTCCACCAGCTGCGCGGCCGCGTCGGGCGGGGCGGGGGGCAATCGCACTGCATCCTGCTGCGCGGCGACAAGCTCAGCGAGACCTCGCGGGCGCGCCTCGCCCTGATGCGCGACACCACCGACGGGTTTTTGATCGCCGAGCGCGACCTCGAACTGCGCGGGGCAGGCGAAATCCTGGGCACGCGGCAATCGGGGGAACAGACGTTCCGGCTGGCGACGCCCGAGAGCCTGGCGACGCTGATCGCGGCGGCGAACGGGGATGCGCGGCTGCTCGAGGATCAGGATCGGTCGTTGCAATCGCCAAGAGGGCAGGCGGCGCGGGTGGCGCTGTACCTGTTTGAGCGGGATGCGGCGGTTAGTTTGCTTAGGGCGGGGTAGGCGCCGCTCGTTCCGAAGGCGAGCGATCGGGAAGAGGCCGCATTGGCTGGTTTGGTCAAATGCATCGGGAAAATCCGATGCTTATTGCATCCTGAAAAACCATCGGCTATTTCCGATGCATGGAAACCGATACTGCGTTGGCGGTGCTTGCCGCGCTCTCACACCCGACCCGGCTCGATGCCTTTCGGCTGCTCGTTCGGCATGAACCGGACGGCCTGTCGACGGGCGCGCTGGTGGAAGCGAGCGGGCTGAGCCAGAGTACCTTCTCCACCCACCTTGCCGTCCTAGCCAAGGCTGGCCTCGTGGTTTCCGAGAAGCGTGGCCGACAGCAAATCCAGCGTGCCGGCATCGACTCGCTGCGGGCGCTGATGACGTTCCTTGCCAAGGACTGCTGCCAGGGGCGCGCGGAACTTTGCGAGCCGCTGCTCGCCGAACTTACCCCCTGCTGCTGAAGGGCTGCGCCGTGACTGATGTCATTATCTACCATAACCCGGACTGCGGCACTTCGCGAAATGTGTTGGCGCTAATCCGCAATTCGGGCGTCGAGCCGCATATCGTCGAATATCTCAAGACGCCGCCGGCCCGCGCGCTTCTGGCCGAGGTGATCGATCGCGCGGGGATGACACCCCGCGATCTGCTGCGCGAGAAGGGCACGCCGTTTGCTGAACTCGGTTTGGCGGACGCGGCGCTCTCCGACGACGCGCTTCTCGATGCCATGATGGCGCATCCGATCCTGATCAATCGGCCGCTGGTGGTCACGCCCCTGGGCGTGAAGCTCTGTCGCCCTTCGGAAGCCGTGCTCGATATCCTGCCCGACGCCCAGAAGGCTGCCTTCGTGAAGGAAGATGGCGAACAGGTCATCGATGCCGCCGGCAACCGCATCCGGCCGGCGTGAAGCGCCGGGCCGTCCTTGCCGAGGCGCTGGGCAGTTCGATGCTGTTCTCAACCGTGATCGGTTCCGGCATCATGGCCGAACGGCTTGCCGGCGGTAACGTCGCCATCGCGCTGCTCGGCAATACGCTCGCGACCGGGGCCATTCTCTTCGTACTCGTCACCATGCTCGCACCGGTATCGGGTGCACATATGAACCCCGCCGTCACGCTGGTCATGCGTCTACGTGGCCAGATCGGCACCGACATGGCGATCGCCTATGTTGTCGCCCAGGTGCTTGGCGGCATCTGCGGCGTCTGGCTCGCGCATCTTATGTTCGACGTGCCGGTGTTCCAGCTATCGGCAAAGATACGCATCGGCCCGGGGCAATGGATTGCCGAGCTAGTCGCCACCTTTGGGCTGTTGCTGACGATCATCGGGACAGTGAAAACAAGACCTGAAAGCGTCGCGGCGAGCGTCGCTCTCTACATCGCCGCGGCCTACTGGTTCACCGCGTCCACGAGCTTCGCGAACCCCGCCATCACGATTGCGCGCTCCCTGAGCGACAGCTTCGCCGGCATCGCTCCATCCTGCGTGCCCGCTTTCATCGCGAGCCAGCTCGTCGGTGCGGTGACTGCCCATGTGGTCGCGGATGCGATCTTCACCGAACCCTCCGCGGAGTCGCTATGAGCCGCCTTCGAATCCTGATCGACGCTGAACATCTGCCGGCCCTCGATCCCGCCTTCGCGATCCGGCGTCCCGCTCTCGGCATCGGCGAGGACCAGCCAGCGCCCCGTATTCTGCTGCTTTACGGCTCGCTGCGGGAGCGCTCCTTCTCGCGCCTTGCGGTCGAGGAAGCGGCCCGGATACTCCAATTCTTTGGCGCGGAGACGCGCATCTTCGATCCGTCGGATCTTCCGCTGCCCGATCAGGTCGCTGGCGACGACCATCCGGCCGTTCACGAATTGCGGGCGCTGTCGCTATGGTCGGAGGGGCAGGTCTGGTGCAGCCCGGAGCGGCACGGCGCGATTTCGGGGGTCATGAAGGCGCAGGTCGACCATCTTCCGCTGGAGATGCGCGGCATGCGCCCCACCCAGGGGCGGACGCTCGCCGTCATGCAGGTGTCGGGCGGGTCCCAGTCGTTCAACGCAGTCAACATGCTGCGGCTTCTTGGGCGCTGGATGCGGATGTTTACGATCCCGAACCAGTCGTCGGTCGCCATGGCCTACAGGGAATTCGACGAGGCCGGCCGGATGAGGCCGTCGAGCTATTATGATCGCATTGTCGATGTGATGGAGGAACTGGTGCGGATCACCGTCCTGATGCGACCGCATGCCGGCCGGCTCGTCGATCGTTATTCCGAGCGGAAGGCGGCGGGCGCTCTCGTTCAGGCGGTAGATCATTCGGCGGTGGCGATCGGTCGCGGTTAGCCTGATCCGAGAGTTTGCGTTCGGAAACGCTGTCTACTTCGCCTTCACCATCGTCGAGATCAGCTCGTAATAGCTGGCGAGATCGATAGCATGCTCGAACTGACAGCCGAGGCGGCCGCCGAGCGACCAGCGGACTTCCGCCACCACCGTGCCGGCATGCGGCAGCGCGACGCGGATGCGGTCGCCGGGTTCAAAGGGATCGTCGCAGCGCGCCATCAGGCCATGCGCCGAGATGTTGACGATGATGAAATTGAGCTGCTTTGCGTCCGGGCCGAACGCGCGCGCGCGGTAATGGACGTCTTCACGCCCTTCCCGCCGGGGATCCGAATAAGCCAGGCTCGGTCCAAAACTCACGCATGCCTCACAAACGCTTGAGGTATGTATGCGGTGATAACGCTACCGCCTGAATCCTGTTGCAACGAAGCTGCTTAACATCGAATTATCAGACCACCCGGAATGTTACGCAGGAACGAGCAGCCCGTGCTTCTTCTTGCCGAAGCTGAGCTTCACCTGGCCGGTCACCGAAATCGCCTGGGCGGGATCGCTCACCACCTGGTCGTCCACCCGGATCGCGCCTTCTGCGACCTTGCGGCGCGCCTCGCCCTTGGAGGGGCAGAGGCCCAGCGCGACCAGCGCATCGGCCACGGTGATGCTGCCGCCCTCGACCGTGTAGGTCGGCAGCGAGCCGCCGGCAGAACCTTCCTCGAACACCTTGCGCGCGGTCTCGGCGGCTTCCTCGGCGGCGGCACGGCCGCGGCACATCGCAGTGGCCTCGTTGGCGAGGATCTTCTTGGCCTCGTTGATCTCGGCGCCCTCGAGCTTTTCGAGGCGGGCGATCTCGTCGAGCGGCATATCGGTGAACAGGCGCAGGAAGCGGCCGACGTCGCGATCGTCGGTGTTGCGCCAGAACTGCCAGTAATCGAAGTGCGGCAGCTGGCCTTCGTTGAGCCAGACGGCGCCCGACATGGTCTTGCCCATCTTGCCGCCGTCCGCCGTGGTGATCAGCGGGGTGGTGACGCCGTAGACCTCCGTGCCGTCGACGCGGCGCGACAGCTCGATGCCGTTGACGATGTTGCCCCACTGATCCGACCCGCCCATCTGGACGCGGCAGCCGGCGCGGCGCGACAGCTCCAGGAAGTCATAGGCCTGGAGGATCATGTAGTTGAATTCGAGGAACGACAGCGACTGCTCACGATCGAGGCGCAGCTTGACCGAGTCGAAGCTCAGCATCCGGTTGACCGAGAAATGCTGGCCATAGTCGCGCAGGAACGGGAGATATTCGAGCGCGTCGAGCCATTCGGCATTGTCGACCATCACCGCGTCGGTCGGGCCGTCGCCAAAGGTCAGGAAATTCTCGAACACGGTCTTGATCGAGGCGATGTTCGAATTGATCGTATCGACCGTCATCAGCTTGCGTGCCTCGTCCTTGAACGAGGGATCGCCGACCTTGCCGGTGCCGCCGCCCATCAGGACGATCGGCTTGTGGCCGGCCTGCTGCATCCGGCGCAGGAGCATGATCTGGACGAGGCTGCCGACGTGCAGCGACGGCGCGGTCGGGTCGAAGCCGATATAGCCGGGCACGATCTGCTTGCTGGCGAGCGTATCGAGGCCTTCCGGGTCGGTGACCTGGTGGATGTAACCACGCGTGGAGAGCAGGCGGAGCAGATCGGACTTGAATTCGGTCATAGTGCGGGCCGCATAGCGGAGGCGAACGCGCACGTCATCCCCAAGGCGCCAGGGCTTCGGCGTTTACCGACTATTTGGGTTGGTGCGCGAAAAGGGGCGCGATGACGCTTTCCCTGCTCCTGGATGCGCTGCGCCAGTCGTTCGCCGGCTGGCTTTTCGTGCTTGCGGTGCTGACCGTGTTCGAGCTGCTCAACCGGCGCGAGGGCGAGGCGCTGCGCACCCGCATCCATGGCGTGATCTTCTGGCTGATCTCGGTGCCGCTCTGGGCGCTATCGACCGAGATGCTCTACGCCGCCTGGGAGGTGCTCGGGGTGCGGCCGCTGTTCCTGCTGCAGGTGCCCGAGGGGGGCGGGTGGCAGGCGATCGGCATCGGCGTGGGCGCGGCGCTGGTGGGTGCGGTGGCGCACGACTTCTTCTTCTATTGGTGCCACCGTGCGCAGCACCGCTTCCTGTGGCGCTGGCACAAGGTGCATCACTCGGTGCGCCATTTGAACGCCGTGAACTCCTATCACCACATCACCGAGCCGCTGCTCGAGATGCTGCTGATCCAGGCACCGCTGACGCTGCTGATCGGCAATGCCGGGCCGGCGCTGCCGTTCGTGGCGCTGACCTTGTGGCTGCATATCGTATGGATCCATTCGCCTACCCGGGCGACGCTGGGGCCGCTGCGCGTGCTGATGGTCGATAATCGCTTCCACCGTATCCATCACTCGCTGGAAGAGCGGCATTTCGACAAGAATTTCGGCGCCTTCACCACGGTCTGGGACCGGCTGTTCGGCACCTGCCATATGCCCGCAAAGGACGAATGGCCCGATGTCGGGCTGGAGGGTGTCGAGCAATTGGCGGGGGTAGGGGACTGGTTCGCGGCGCCGTGGCGCGAGGGCGAGCCTGTCCCGGCAGAGCCGGCCTCCGGGCGCGACCCGCTGACCGCCTGAGCCCTATGCCTCTTGCGGGGCGGCCGCGCAGGCCATCGCCGCCTTTGCCGCATAGGCATTGAGGATCGCCGCGAGCAGCCCGGGGTAGCGCGCATCCACTTCGGCGCAGCGTGAGGTGTTGCGCATTTCGACGCCCTGGCGCTCGGAATGGATCAGCCCGGCCTCCCGCAACACCTTGAAATGCTGCGATAGCGACGATTTCGGGATCATCCGGTCGCCGATCCTGGCGAAGGCCGAACAGCCCTGGACGCAGCCGGCGCCAGCCAGCTCGGCGAAGATCGCCGCGCGCGCCGGATCGGACAGCGCATGGAGGATCGCCTCTACCGACACGTCTTCGATCGAAGGATGAAACAGGGGGCGCATGATTTTTATCTAGTGCCTCTTGAAGCTTGGTTCAACAGTTCCGAAATCCTGAACTATGGGAATAAGGCGCCATGTCGGCAGTCCGGCCCATGGAGAATTTCAGTCATGTCGAAGCTCGCAGACAAGGTCGCGATCGTTACCGGAGCATCCAAGGGCATCGGCGCCGGCATCGCCAGGGCGCTTGCCGCAGAGGGCGCCGCGGTCGTGGTCAACTATGCGTCGAGCAAGGCCGGCGCGGACGCAGTGGTGAGTGAGATCACCGCGGCCGGCGGCAAGGCGATCGCCGTGCAGGGCGATGTGTCGAAGGCCGAGCAGGCCCAGGGCCTGGTCGATGCGGCGATCGAGGCGTTCGGCCGGCTCGACGTGCTGGTCAATAATTCGGGCATCTACGAGTTCGCCTCGATCGAGGAGACGACCGAGGAACTGTATCGCCGGACCTTCGACGTGAACGTGCTCGGCGTGCTGCTCACCACCCAGGCTGCTGCGAAGCATCTCGGCGAGGGCGCGAGCATCATCAACATCTCGTCGGCGGTGACGAGCCTCTTCTCGCCCAATTCGGCGGTCTATACCGGTACCAAGGGCGCGGTGGACGCGATCACCGGCGTGCTGGCCAATGAGCTTGGCCCGCGCAAGATCCGCGTCAACGCGATCAATCCGGGTGTCGTCGAGACCGAGGGCACGCACAGCGCAGGCTTTGTCGGCTCCGAGTTCTTCGACGCAGTGATCGGGCAGACCCCGCTGGGCCGCGTGGGCTATCCGGACGACATCGCGTCGATCGCGGTCTTCCTGGCGTCGGACGATGCCCGCTGGCTCACCGGCGAGAAGCTCACCGCCAGCGGCGGGCTTCGCTAAGCGAGGGGGCGGGGGATTTGGCATCGCGCCATCCGACGCTTAGGCTGGTGCCGTGAAGCTGATCCCCCATCCCGCATCGCCCCCGGTCGCCGTTTCTGCCGTCGAAGTGGAAGCTGCGATCGTGCGCGGAAAGAGCGTGCTGATCTATCGGGTGACAGGCGGGCCGGTCTCGATCCCGCCCACCACGGCTCCCGCCCGCACCGATGGGCTATGGCAGACGACCTGCTTCGAACTGTTCATCAAGCCGGTGGGGGGCGAGGGCTATTTCGAGTTCAACTTCTCGCCCTCGACGGCCTGGGCGGCCTATCGCTTCGACGGGTACCGCGAGGGGATGGCCGACCAGTCGCTCGATGCGCCGCGGATCGAGCCGGTCGAGGACGGGATTCTCGTGAGAGTCGACCTTGGCGGGCTGCCGGAGGGCGACTGGCACGCCGCGATCACCGCCGTGATCGAGGAGACGAACGGCACCAAATCCTATTGGTCGATCGCCCATCCCGCAGAGAAACCCGACTTCCACGCCGCCGCCAATTTCGCGCTCGAACTGGTGGGCTAGGCCAGCGCGGTGTGCCCGGGGCTGGCGGGCGTGGTGAAATGCGTCAGTTCCTCGGGGAAGGTCGCCAGCGCGGCGGCGAGCGCGGCCGAGACGGTGAGCGCGTCCTCGACTAGTCCTGTAGAGATCTGGTGTTCGCCGTTCATCGCGCGCATCCGCGCAGTGTAGGTGAGATAGGAGGCGACCGCCGCCGTCCCCGCAGCGATTGCTCCGGCGGCGAACCGGTGCTTGCGCGGTGCCATCGCCATGCCGGCAAAGGCCGCGTTCCAGCTGCGGATGATCACCGCGGGTGTGATGATGCGATCGGGCGCGGTCTTCTGCTTGTCGCCGACCAGCTCATAGGCGGCGAGCGCGGTGGTTCCGAGCGAGATGATCGGATGCGCCAGGAAGCGCGGCGCGCCATTGTCGGCGGGCAGCTTGCCGGTGCGCGCGGCATTGGCGACGACGGCGAGCGGCGTCATCGCGCGGGCGCCGGCGGCGAGGCCCATCAGGACGGATCGGATCATGCATGCGTTCCCTTGTGGTTTCGCAGGCTCAACCGACAAAGGCGCACGACGATCCGGCTTGCGTCGCACGCCGCTTGCCCGCATCCAGCGGCACATGAAATTCGGTATCGACCGGCTGCTCGCCGACCCTGAGCTTCGTCGTCCTCTTGAAGGCAAGCGCGTCGCGTTGCTCGCGCATCCCGCCTCGGTCACGGCGGACCTGACGCATTCGCTCGACGCACTCGTGGCGACCGGACTCAACGTCTCGGCGGTGTTCGGCCCGCAACACGGCGTGCGCGGCGACCTGCAGGACAATATGATGGAGTCGCCGGACTATACCGATCCCACCTACGGGATGCCGGTGTTCAGCCTCTATGGCGAAGTCCGCCGCCCGACCGGCCAGTCGATGGGGACGTTCGATACGATCCTGATCGACCTGCAGGATGTCGGCTGCCGCATCTACACTTTCGTGACGACGCTGCTCTACATCCTCGAAGCCGCCGCGGAGCATGGCAAGAGCGTGTGGGTGCTCGATCGGCCCAATCCCGCCGGGCGCCCGGTCGAGGGCACGACTTTGCTGCCCGGCTGGGAAAGCTTCGTCGGCGCCGGCCCGATGCCGATGCGCCATGGCATGACGCTGGGCGAAATGGGGCATTGGTTCATCGAGCAGTTCAAGCTGAACGTCGACTATCGTGTGATCGCGATGGAAGGCTGGCAGCCCGATGCCGCACCCGGCTTCGGCTGGCCCGCTGAGCGCCCCTGGATCAATCCGAGCCCCAATGCCGCCAACGTCAACATGGCGCGCGGCTATGCCGGCACGGTGATGCTGGAGGGCACGCTGCTGTCGGAAGGGCGCGGTACCACGCGCCCGCTCGAGCTGTTCGGCGCGCCGGACATCGATGCCAAGGCGGTGATCGCCGAGATGCACCGCCTGGCGCCTGCCTGGCTGACCGGCTGCACGCTGCGCGACATCTGGTTCCAGCCGACCTTCCACAAGCATGTCGGCCAGCTCTGCTCGGGCGTGTTCATCCATGCCGAGGGGCCGGGCTATGACCATGCCGCCTTCAAGCCGTGGCGGGTGCAGGCGCTGGGCTTCAAGGCGATCCGCAAGCTCTATGGCGATTACGACCTGTGGCGCGATTTCCCGTACGAATATGTGTTCGACAAGCTGGCGATCGACGTGATCAACGGCGGTACGGACCTGCGCGAATGGGTGGACGATAGCGCCGCCGAACCTGGTGATCTCGATGCGCGGACCGTGCCGGACGAGGCGGCGTGGGTCGAAGCCCGCGCACCGCATTTGCTGTACTGATCGAAACGGCTTAACGACCCAGACCATGCTCGCGGGGCTCATATTTGCTGTCGAAGAGGCGGAAGGCCGCCCCGGTACGCTGATGGCGACATTGCCGTTCGGCGGGATGACGCTGCTCGAATATCAGGCGCGGCTGCTGTTCGGCGCCGGCGCCGAACAGGTACTCGTCGCGGTCGGCAAGATGACGCCGGCGCTGCTCGCCGCGGTCAACCGCGCCGCCAAGCGGCATCCGCGCATCGAGATCGTCCGCTCGGCCGAGGAAGCCGCCGAGAAGATCACTCCCGGCGCACAGGTGCTGGTGATGGCGGACGGGCTGGTCACCACCGATCCGGTGATGGACAAGATGGCCGCCACCGATGGCGAAGCGCTGCTCGTCACCGATGATCCCACCTCGCCCGCCGCGATCGAGCGGCTCGACATGCGCGACAGCTGGGCCGGCGTCGCCCGCATCACGCTCGCGCAGCTCGGCCAGATCGCGCAGATGCCCGAGGATTATGATTTCCAGTCGGCGCTGTTGCGCGTCGCCGCGCAATCGGGCGCCGAGCATGTGCCGCTTACGGCGGGCCTGCTCCGCAGCGGCCATGCCGTCGAGCGCAGCGTCGAGGGGCTGGCCGCACGCAACACCGGCGTGCTCGCCGCGCTGACCGAACGCCGCACCGACTGGGCGGACCGCTGGGTATTCACCCGCGCCGCGCGGATCGTGCTGCCCGAGCTGGTCGGCCGCAACGTGCCCGGCTGGGTCGTGAGCATTGCCGGCGGCGTGGTCTCCGCGCTCGCGTTGGTCGCTACGGCGATGAGCTGGTTCGGGACGGGCACCGTCATCGCGGTGGTCGGCACCGCGACGCTTGCCACCGGCGCGGCGATGGCGGTGCTGCGCGGCGAGGACAAGCGTGCCGGGCTGCTCGAATGGGCAATCTTCGCGCTGTTCGCGCTGATCGCGATTCTCACCGGCTGGGCCCAGTTCGCCGCTACCGGCAGCTCCACGCCGCCGGTGCTCGCGCTGGTTGCCGCAGCTGCGCAACTGCTCGTCGAGCGCGTGCCCGCCCGGCCGAAGCGCTGGTGGGCGAGCCCCTCCGCGCATCTCCTTGTTCTGGCGCCCTTTGCCATCGCGGGATTCGCCACGATCGGCCTTGCTGCACTTGCGATATATTCCTTCGCGACGCTCGCTGCGGCGGTTGAGGGCACGCGCGAAAAAGCTTAGTCTCGTCTTAAGGACATTTCCGCTAGCTTGAGGTCGATGTCGGATAATCCCGTCGGCACGCGCGATGGCTTTGCCATTGGCGCCCGCGAGCTGCTCGCACGCGCGGCGGCTGCGGAGCTGCGCGCCTATAAGGGGCTGATGGTCGCCGTTGACGATTTCTTCCTGCCCGAAGAGGCACGGCTCGATGAGCATAGCCGCGCGGAGCTCGCCGCGCTGCTGCGGAGCCTTGTCGAGACGGTAGAGGGCGAAATCCGCGAACATGCGGTTCGTTTGCTCACCGGGCGGGGCGAGTCGGCGTTGGTCGTGGCGCTGATCGAACCTGGCGCACCGGTGCTCACGCGTTTGTGGAATTCCGGGCTGCTGCGCGACGGCGAGCTGATGGCCGAACTGGTCGCTCGGGTAGGCCAGGAGATGCTCGGTGCCGCGCTGCCGATGAGCGCGCCGGACGATCCCGAACGGCCCAGCCTGATCAACCGATTCGTCCAGCACCCCGACCGCGTCGTCGCCGCCAGCGCGATGGCGGTGCTGATCGCCGAGAGCCGGCGCAGGACAAGTCCCGATACGGGACAATATCAAAGCGAGCTGCCTGCAGAGCTGCACCACAAGCTGGTGTGGTGGACGGCAGCGGCGCTGCGTGAACGGGTGGCAGAGCCGAACGAGGCGCTCGATCAGGTGCTGTGCGATGCCGCCCAGCGCAGCCTTTCCGCTTATGACGAGGGCGATCGGCTCGAGGCGGCCGCGATGCGTTTTGCCGCGGCGATCGACGCGCAGCCGGGCGAGCTCGCGGGCATGTTCGCCGAGGCGCTGGGTGATCGCCGAATCGTGCTGTTCATCGCGCTGCTCGGCCATGCGCTGGGCGTGCCCTATGCGCTTGCCCGCGACCTGGTGCTCGACCCCGCGAGCGAGCGGTTGTGGCTGGCGCTCCGCGCGCTGGAGATCGGCCGCGAGGGCGTCGCCCAGATCGGCTATGCGCTGAGCGAGGCCGATCCGCGCCGTGACCTCGAGAAGTTCGCCGACACGCTCGATACGATCGCCGCTATCGCCCCGGCGGAAGCGCGCGCCGCGCTGGCGCCGCTCAAGCTCGATCCCGATTATCGCGCTGCCCTGATCGCCCTTGAGCGGGGAGGGGCGAAGTGAACGTCATCGATCCCTCGCTGCCGCTCGCGATCGCGCGGCTCGATTCCGAAGGCCGGCTGCTCGATGCCGAGGCACGGATGTTCGAACTCAACATGCGCGCCGGCGGCATGATCGGCGCGCCGCTCGCGGTGCCGCAGATCGCCACGCTGGCGCGGCTGGCGCAGCGGCTGGGCATCGCCATTTCGCGCAACGTGATCGCCGCGGACGGCGAGGACGACCTGGAGCTCTGGGTCCGCGCCGAGCCCGATCAGGGCGGCGTCCGCCTCGAAGTCAGCGGCTGGCGGCTGCGGCCGGGCTGGCGCGCGCCGGCCAGCGAGCCCGAGCGCGACGGCGACTTCTTCCGTTCCGCCGCCGACTGGCTGTGGGAAACCGACGCATCGCTGCGCATTACCTTCCTCTCGATCGAGGCAGGCGCGCGCTACGGTTTCGACAGCTCGGCGATGCTCGGCCAGCCGCTTACGCGGCTTTTCCGGCTCGAGCAGGATGAGGCCGGCGAACTGCCGATCCTCACCGCCGTTGCCGCCCAGGCGCGGTTCGACGGGCAGAAAGCGGAGCTGCGCGGCACCGGCCGGATGGTTCGCCTTGCCGCCACCCCGCGTACCGATCCTGGCGGGCGCTTCGCCGGCTTTGTCGGCGCGGCGCACATGCTTGACCTGGCGGTGCCTGCTGCGCCCAAGGTGGACGCACCCGTGCCTGCCGCCGAAGTCCCGTTCGGCGGCTTCCCTGATTCGTTCAGCCAGCGGCTCGATCGGGCGCTGCGCGGTCCGCTCGGCAAGATCATCGCCAATGCCGATTCGATCAGCGCGCAGACCGAAGGGCCGCTCAAGCCCGACTATGCCGAATATGCGAGCGACATCGCCAATGCCGGGCGCCATCTGCTCGGGCTGGTCGACGATCTGGTCGATCTCCAGGCGATCGAACGCGACGACTTCGACACCACCGACGAGATGATCGACCTCGCCGATGTCGCCCGTCGCGCTGCTGGACTGCTCGCGGTGCGCGCCGCGCAAGCTGAGGTGCGGATCGACCGGCCGGCGATGGACGAGACCATTCCCGTGCACGGCGAGTTCCGTCGTGCGCTGCAGGTGCTGGTCAATTTGATCGGCAACGCGGTGCGTTATTCGCCGCCGGGCGCGATGGTGTGGATCCGGCTGGAACGCGACGAGGCGCGCGGCCATGTGATCGTCGCCGATCAGGGAAAGGGCATCGCCTCTGCCGATCAGGACAAGATTTTCGAAAAGTTCGGCCGCGTCGACCCGACCGAGCCTGGTGGCTCTGGACTGGGTCTCTACATCGCACGCCGGCTTGCCCGCGCAATGGGCGGCGACCTGGTCGTGGACAGCGCACCGGGGCAGGGCGCACGCTTCGTGTTCAGCCTTCCCATAAGGCAATAGGGCGCCCGCCGGCTCTCGCGGCGGACGCCCTGATGTTGCCCGGTCTCAGGCCTTAGCGGCGATAGCAGACCTGCACGCGGCGATGGTGACGCCACTCGGTGCGGCAATAGCGGCTGCTGCGATGATAGCGGCCACGGTTATAGTAGCGACCACGGTCATAGCGATCATGACGGTCATAGCGGTCGTGATGGCGCCAGTCCTGCGCGGCCGGCGCGATAACGCTGGTGGCAGGGGCAGCTGCGGCAGCAACCGGGGTGGTGGCGCTCGCAACGCCAACGGTGGCCAGTGCGGCCGCGGCAATCAGCTTGGCAAGGTTCATTGTAACTCTCCATTCCTCTCTTCCCGCAGATAGAACGATAGAGAGGCGTTTGAGTCGCGTTGCTGAACCGCTTTGTACGCTGAGGTTAAGGTTAATCGCGATCGATCGCGCGCCTTGCCGCCTTGCGCTCGGCGGGGGTGGGGACGAGGCGGACGCCCGCGACCAGGATTGCGCTGAGCGCGGCGATGATGCCGCCGCGGACTACCCAGGTCTGGCTGCCGATCATCGGGCTGGTGATCGGCGCGCGCAGGATGCCGAGCCCCTGGAGCATGAACACCACACCGGCGATGAAGCCCAGGATGCCGATGAGGATCAGGAGGTTCTGGCGCATTCCACGACTCCGAAAAGCAGATCGCGGCTTGGTTAACGCAAATCGCCGCCCCCGCGAAGGCAGGGACGGCGAATTTGAGTGTCCGATGCTGGAACGGAAAGCGGCTTAGCGCTTGCCCACCGGCACGTAGTCGCGCTGCACCGGGCCGGTGTAGAGCTGGCGCGGACGGCCGATCTTCTGCTCGGGGTCCGAGATCATCTCGTTCCACTGCGCGACCCAGCCGACGGTGCGGGCGAGCGCGAACAGCGCGGTGAACATCGTGGTCGGGAAGCCGATCGCCGAGAGGATGACGCCCGAATAGAAGTCGACGTTCGGGAACAGCTTCTTCTCGATGAAATACGGATCGCTGAGCGCCATTTCCTCGAGCTGGAGCGCCACCTCGAAGACCGGATCGCTGACATTGAGCGCCGCGAACACTTCGCGGACAGTCTTCTGCATCACGGTCGCGCGCGGATCGTAATTCTTGTAGACGCGGTGGCCGAAGCCCATCAGCCGGAACGGATCGTTCTTGTCCTTGGCGCGCGCGATGAACTCGGGGATGCGCTCCGGACGGCCGATCTCGTGCAGCATGTTGAGCGCCGCTTCGTTGGCGCCGCCATGCGCCGGGCCCCACAGGCAGGCGATGCCCGCCGCGATGCAGGCGAACGGGTTCGCGCCCGACGAGCCGGCAAGGCGTACGGTCGAGGTCGAGGCGTTCTGCTCGTGATCGGCGTGGAGGATGAAGATGCGGTCGAGCGCCTTCTCGATCACCGGGTTCACCACATATTCCTCGGCCGGGACGCCGAAGGTCATGCGCAGGAAGTTGCCGGTGTAGCTCAGCGAGTTGTCTGGATAGAGGAAGGGCTGGCCGACGCTGTACTTGTAGGCCATCGCCGCGATCGTCGGCATCTTGGCGATCAGGCGATGCGACGCGATCATGCGCTGCTTCGGATCGGTGATGTCGGTCGAGTCGTGATAAAAGGCCGAAAGCGCACCGGCGACGCCGCACATCACCGCCATCGGGTGCGCGTCACGGCGGAAGCCGCGATAGAAGGTCGCCAGCTGCTCGTGCAGCATGGTGTGGCGCGTGATCGTGTTCTCGAAGCCGGTCAGCTCGTCCTGGTTCGGCAGTTCGCCGTTCAGGAGCAGATAGGCGACTTCCATGAAGCTGCTGTTCTCGGCGAGCTGGCCGATCGGATAGCCACGGTGGAGCAGCACGCCCTCGTCGCCATCGATATAGGTCAGGCCCGATTCGCACGACGCCGTCGACGTGAAGCCGGGGTCGTAGGTGAACATGCCGGTCTGGCCATAGAGCTTGCGGATGTCGATGACATCCGGCCCGACGCTGCCCGACAGGACCGGATACTCAACATCCTTCCCCGGAACCTGCAGCTTCGCGGTGTCGCTCATAAACGTCGTCCTTGTCTGGGCCGAACCTGGGATCAGGCCGGCACGGTCATCTGGTCAGCGATACGGGCCAGGCTTTCCTCGCGTCCCAGCAGCACCAGGACGTCGAAGATGCCCGGAGATGTCCGGCGCCCGGTGAGTGCCGCGCGCAGAGGCTGCGCAGTCGCACCGAGCTTGACACCCGCATCTTCCGCAACGGTGCGTACCGCCGCTTCGAGCGCCTCCGTATCCCAGCTTTCCACACCGTCAAGTGCGGTGTGCAACTGAGCGAGGAAGGCCCGCGCGTCGCCCTCTAGCAGAGCCTTGGCGCCGTCGTCCAATTCCAGTGGGCGAGTGCGAAAAAGGAAGGCCGCGCCCTCCGCCAATTCGAGGAGATTCGCGGCGCGCGGCTTCAATGCGGCCATGCTGCGGCGCAGAAGATCGGCTTGCGATTCCGAAAGTTCGAAACCGAGTCGCGCGGCAACCAGCCCGGCCAGGCGATCGTCGTCCGCCAGGCGGATATAATGGCCGTTGAGACTCTCGAGCTTCTTCAGGTCGAAGCGCGACGGGCTCTTGCCGACGCCCGCGAGATCGAACCATTCGGTCGCCTGCTCGCGGCTGATGAATTCGTCATCGCCATGCCCCCAGCCGAGGCGGAGCAGATAGTTGTTCAGCGCTTCGGGCAGGATGCCCAGCTCGTCGCGATACGCGTCGACGCCCAGCGCGCCGTGGCGCTTGGAAAGCTTGGCGCCGTCCGATCCGTGGATCAGCGGGATATGGGCATATTCGGGCTCGTCCCAGCCCATGGCGCGATAGATCGGCAGCTGGCGGAAGGCGTTGTTGAGATGGTCGTCGCCGCGGATGACGTGCGTCACGCCCATGTCGTGATCGTCGACCACCACCGCGAGCATATAGGTCGGCGTGCCGTCCGAGCGGAGCAGGACCATGTCGTCCAGCTCGCTGTTGTTGACGGTGACGCTGCCCTGGACCTTGTCCTCGATCGTCACCGATCCTTCGCGCGGCGCCTTGAGGCGGACGACGAAGGGCGCGCCTGCGGGCGCTTCGCTCTCGTCGCGGTCACGCCAGCGGCCGTCATAGCGCAGCGGCTGCTTGTTCGCACGCTGCTCGGCGCGCATCGCCTCGAGCTCCTCGGCGGTGGCGAAGCACTTATAGGCGTGGCCGTTGGCGAGCATCTCGTGCGCCACCTCGGCGTGCCGCGCGGCGCGAGCGAATTGATAGACCTCGTCGCCGTCCCAATTCAGATCGAGCCAGCGCATCCCGTCGAGGATCGCCTCGATCGCCGGCTGGGTCGAGCGCGCGCGATCGGTATCCTCGATGCGTAGCAGGAACTTGCCGCCGTGATGGCGGGCGAACAGCAGGTTGAACAGCGCGGTGCGCGCACCGCCGATGTGCAGGAACCCGGTAGGGGACGGCGCGAACCGCGTGACGACCTGTTTCGCGCCCGTATCAGATGTTGCGCCCAACCGAGCTTGCTCCCAGACTATGTTTCCGATGGCCCATTCAGCCGCCGAGGGCGCCCCTAGCACGGGGTTTACCTCCCTTCAAATGGGGGGCGGGGCGGCGTTTCGCCAGATCGGGGAGGCGATCGAGCACTGGCTCGAGGCCGAACGCGCGCAACTGCCGCTCTGGTTGCCCATCGCGCTGGGCGGCGGGATCACCGCCTGGTTCCTGCTTCCCGATGCGCCGCGCTGGATCGGCTTCCTGCTGGCCTCAGGAGCGATCGCGCTGCTCGGCCTTGCTCTGCCAGGGCGGCTGGGGCGCTCGCTGCTGATCGGCGGGCTCGCCATGGCGCTGGGCTGCGGACTGATCTGGTGGCGCGCCGAGAGCGTCGCGGCGCCGGTGCTGGCGCGGCCCGCGGTGGTCGAGATGACCGGGCGGGTGGTGCGGGTCGAGCGGTTGCCGGCGCGGGAGATCGTGCGGGTGACGCTGTTGCCGGGGCGGAGCGACCTGCCGCCGCGTGTACGCGTGAACCTTCCGATCAAAGACGTGCCTGCCGGACTGGCGCGCGATTCGGTGGTCAAGCTGCGCGCCCGGCTGATGCCACCTGCCGAGGCCTCGGTGCCCGGCGGTTATGATTTTGCGCGCTCCGCCTGGTTCACCGGGCTCGGGGCGACGGGCAAGGGCTTCACGCCGATCGAAGTGGTGACGCC
The DNA here is from genome assembly GCF_013416555.1 of Sphingomonas sp. R-74633. GTDB lineage: Bacteria > Pseudomonadota > Alphaproteobacteria > Sphingomonadales > Sphingomonadaceae > Sphingomonas. The sequence goes on from NZ_JACCFG010000001.1 coordinate 539,429, forward strand.
CGCCAAGGCGTCGGGCGCCGACCTGCGCGCCTCGCTCTCGGCGCATATCCAGGCACGAGTCGCCGGCAGCGCGGGCGGCATCGCGAGCGCGCTCGCTACCGGTGACCAGGGCGCGATCGCCACCGACGATGTCGAGGCGATGCAGCGCTCGGGCCTTGCCCACCTGCTCTCGGTGAGCGGCCTTCACGTCACCGCGGTGACTGCCGCGGCGATGCTGCTGATCCTCAAGTTGCTCGCTTTGAGCCCGACCCTAGCGTTGCGCTGGCGGCTGCCGCTCGTCGCGGCGGGCGGCGGCGCTCTGGCGGCGATCGGCTATACCTGGCTCACCGGCGCCGAGGTGCCGACGATCCGCTCCTGCGTGGCGGCCTTGCTGGTGCTGCTCGCGCTGAGCTTGGGGCGCGAGGCGATCACGTTGCGGTTGGTCGCGGCCGGCGCGGTGATCGTGCTGCTGCTCTGGCCTGAGGCGCTGGCGGGCGCGAGCTTCCAGCTGAGCTTCGCCGCGGTGACCGCGATCGTCGCGCTGCACGAAAGCCCGCGAATGGAGCGTTGGTTCGGCAAGCGGGAAGAGGGACGGCTGGCGAAGCTGGGGCGCGAACTCGGCTCGCTGCTGCTCACCGGCGTGGCGGTGGAGCTGGCGCTGATGCCGATCGGCATGTTCCACTTCCACCAGGCCGGGCTCTACGGGGCTCTGGCGAATATCGTCGCCATCCCGCTGACCACCTTCGTGATCATGCCGCTCGAGGCATTGGCACTGTTGCTCGATACGGTCGGGCTGGGCGCGCCTGCCTGGTGGCTGACCGACCAGGCGCTGGAACTGCTGCTGTGGATCGCGCGGACCACGGCGGCCGCACCCGGCGCGGTCGCCGCGCTGCCGACCATGCCCGCCGGCGCCTTCGCACTGATGATGGCAGGCGGCCTGTGGCTGGCGCTGTGGCGGACACGGGCGCGCTGGGCGGGCGCGGCGCCGCTGGCGATCGGTCTCGCCTGGATGCTGGCGACGCCGGCGCCCGACCTGATCGTCACCGGCGATGGCCGCCATCTCGCGATCCGGATGCCCGACGGCAGCATGGCGCTGCTGCGCGACCGCGCGGGGGACTATACCCGCGACATGCTCGCCGAGACCGGCGGCAGCGATGCCGAGCCCGTAGCGCTCTCCGACCAGCCGGGCGCGCGGTGCAGCCTGGACGCCTGCCTGATCGAACACCGCGCCGGCGACCGGGTGTGGCGAGTCGCGGCGACGCGGAGCCCCTACGTCCTGCCATGGGCCGAGTTTACCGCTTTGTGCCGCAGCGTTGACGTGATGATCAGCGACCGCCGCCTGCCCGCAGGCTGCACGCCGCGCTGGCTCAAGCTCGACCGCCCGGCGCTGGCGAAGACGGGCGGCGTGGCGATCGCGTTTCGAAGTGGGCGGGTGACGATGGTTCGCGGCGTCGGGAAGCATCCCTGGCTGAACCCGCCAAAAGTGCAGCCGCCCTATGTGCCCGAACAGCCAAATGTCGCTGTCCGGACACGAAATCGCTGGCGTTAGGCGGCGGCTGGGGTTTTCCTCGGGTCATGATGCGAGCCCCGAAGAAGAGCGACACGATCGAAGTGCGGCTGCCCCACGCGGTGAAGCGCGCCTTCATGGAGCATTGCCGGGCCGAAGGGCGGACGGCGAGCGATGTGGTGCGGGGGTTTGTCGAGGCGCGCCTTGCCGACGGTCCTCCCGAGCCGCCGGCGCCGCGCCTTCGCCTCGCGGTAGCCGCCGCAATGTGCGGCGCGCTGGGAATGGCGATGCCGGCGGCGGTGGCTTCTGCACCCGATCTGCGACCGAGCTTCGCCATGGCCGACCGCAACCATGACGGGCTACTCACTCCCGACGAATATGGCGCCCGGCCACAGCCGCCCGGCCGTGAATGTGGTCCGCATCACGTGCTGGCATTGCCGCTGCGTGACGGCGCGATTTCGCACGCTCGGGGCATGCGGCCCTTCATGATCGGCGCGGCGGATTTTAGCTTTGCCGGATCGGATGCCAACAAGGACGGCAAGGTCAGCTTCACCGAATATGCCGCGCACCGGCTGAAGATGCTGCGGGCCGGCTTCGGCGAGCTTGACGCCAATCACGACGGCAGCCTGACCCCGGCCGAATATGCCACCGCCTGGGACATCTTCAGGTTCCGGGACGACCAGCCCGACCTGGCATCCTTCCAGGAACTCGATCGCAACGGCGACGGCAAGGTCGCCTGGACCGAGTTCCTGGCCTGACCCTCAATATTTGCGCAGCAGGCCAGCAAGGCGGCCCTGCACGCGGACCTGGTCGGGACGGTAGCGCTGCGGGTTATAGTCGCGGTTCGCCGGATCGAGCCGGATCATCGCGCCTTCCTTGCGGAAATACTTCAGCGTCGCTTCATTCTCGTCGATCAGCGCCACGACGATCTCGCCGTCACGCGCGGTCTCGGTGCGGCGGATCAGCGCATAGTCGCCGTCGAGAATGCCGGCCTCGACCATCGAGTCACCGGCAACCTCGAGCGCATAATGCTCGCCCGCGCCGAGCAAAGCGGCGGGGACCGGGAGCATCGATGAATCCTGGAGCGCCTCGATCGGCGTACCGGCGGCGATGCGGCCGTGCAGCGGGATCTCGATCACGTCATTGGCCGGCGCCGGGAGATTCGTTGATTCCGTTGACTCGGCAACGCGCGAGGGAGCCTTGGGGGTGACCTTCTTGGTCTCGCCGCGCTCCGGCATCCGCAGCACTTCGAGCGCGCGGGCGCGGTTGGGCAGGCGGCGAATGAACTCGCGCTCTTCCAGCGCCGAAATCAGCCGATGCACGCCCGACTTCGACTTGAGATCGAGCGCTTCCTTCATTTCCTCGAACGAAGGCGACACGCCGGTCTCGGCAAGCCGGTCGGCAATGAAGCAGATGAGCTCGTGCTGCTTGCGCGTGAGCATCCAGTTTCTCCTGGCCTTGGAACAGACTGGGAACGTTTATGCAATGTTCCGCGCGCTTGTCAAGCGATGTCGAGGATTTCTGCCGAGTCGCCGGTTTTTGCCTCCGGAGCGCCCGCCGGACGCACGATCAGGCAGGTGGCGCGCGCCAGCGTGCGCAGCATCGAGGAATCCTGGATCGTCGCGGCACAGACCCGCCCGTCGACCAGTTCGGCGCGCAGATAGTCGGCGCGCGGGCCATTGGCGGGCAGGGGCTCGCCAAGCGGGACGGTGCGCGTCTTCGGCAGCGGATCGGCGGCGCCCGCCAGATGGGCGATCAGCGGACGGGCGAACAGGGTGGCGGTGACGAAGGCTGAGACCGGATTGCCGGGCAGGCCGAGCACCACGGCGGTGCCCAGCCGGCCCGCCATCATCGGCTTGCCCGGACGCACCGCGACTTTCCAGAAATCGATCGCGCCGCCTGCCGCTTCGAGCGCCGGGCGGACGAGATCGTGATCGCCGACCGAGGCGCCGCCGGTGGTGACCAGCAGGTCGCAATCCAGCGCCCGGAATGCGGCCTCCAGCGCCGAGCGGTCGTCGGGCAGGATGCCGAGGTCGATCAGCTCGACGGGGAGGTCGGCGAGCAGCGCCGACAGCAACAGGCGGTTGGTCTCGGGGATCTGGTCCGGGCCGAGCGCGGTGCCGGGCGGGACAAGCTCGTCGCCGGTCGAGAGCAGGGCGACGCGGACCTTGCGGCGCGCCGGCAGCGTGGCGTGACCGGCTATCGCAGCCAGCGCGAGCCGGGCCGGGGTGATCGCTTCCCCGGCGCCGATCAGAACCTCCCCCTCGGTAAAATCGAGCCCGCGCGCGCGGACGCTGCTGCCGTGGCGCGGCGGTCCTTCGCCGGCCAGCGTCAGGCGGGTTCCGTCGCGCGCCGCTTCTTCCTGCACCAGCACCGTGTCCGCGCCGGTCGGGAGCGGGGCGCCGGTGAAGATGCGCACCGCCTGGCCGGCGGCGACTTCGCCCGTAAAACTGCGGCCCGCAGCGCTCTCGCCGATCACCTGCCACGGCCCGGGCAGATCGGCGAAGCGGATTGCGTAGCCGTCCATTGAGGAGAGATCGGAAGCTGGTTGAGTCCGCAGCGCAGGAACGTCGCGCGAGGTCCAGCGGCTGGCGGCGTCGCCCAGCGGGCATGTTTCCTCCGCCACGGGCGCGGCGAGCGCGAGGAGGCGGCGCTGGGCTTCGGCGACGGGGAGGAGCGCGGGCATTGGCCTTGCCTAAGGCATTGGGAGAAGCTGCGTCGAGCCTTTCCCTGAGCAGTCCCCCGGCGAAAGCCGGGGCCCAGGGCCACAAGACGCTCGGCAGAGAAACCCTGGGCCCCGGCCTTCGCCGGGGATCAGCAGAGGAGCACGATCGAGGTCAGTTCGCCCCGGAGATCCGCCCGAGGTCGCGCGGCTTGAGCGGCAGGCGGAACTCGCAGAGGTAGCGGTTGCGGTCGTCGCTCTCGATCACCGAAGCCGGGCCGCCGCCGATATGGGGCAGCGAGATCCACAGCTGGGCCCCGGTCGCGAAGGGCGCGCTCGTCTCGAACTCGACCATCTGCGGAGTGATCGCGCGCAGCTTGACGTTCCACCAGCGCACACCCTCGCGCACCCGCGCCGGGGCGTCGAGGCGGATTGCCTGCTTGTCGGGGATCAGGCCGTTCGGCTCGCCGATCATCGCCATGCGGGTGTGGTGCGACGGCGCCTGTTGCACCTGGCGCAACCAGGGCATGAGCAGCTGCCAGGGAATATCCTCGTCAAAGGCGACGCCGGCGGCATTGCCCTGCGACCATTTCACCACGCCATCGAGCGGGCGCAGGCCGTCGAAATTGATCTGGACCGAGTCGCCCACCTGGAGCGCGATGTCGGTCTCGAAGCCGCAGCCGCCCTGGGAGAGGTTGCGGGCGCGGGTGAATTCCACCTGGTTGCCGCGGCGCACGCAGATCGTCTGGTGCAACTCGACGCGCGGCACGCTGCGGCGCTCGGCGGGGAGGGCGGCGAGGTTACGGGCAATCGTGCTGATCACGTCGATCGGCTCGGCGAACAGGAAGCCGGCCGAGCCCTGCTCGGTCCAGCCGATGCGCCCGGCCAGCGACTGGCCGTTGGCGAGCTCGAGGTGGAGCCCTTCGCTTTCCACCACTTCGTCCTCGAGCGCGAGCATGGCGCCGACCGAACTCAGCTTGCGGAGCGTGCAGGGCAGGCGACTGGTTTCGCCGACGAGAAAGGCGGAATCGAATGCGGTGTGCTCACCCGGCTCGGCCAGAGGCTGCACTGCCGGCAGCTCGCCCGAGAGGCTGAAAATCGTGGAGGACGCAAGTCCTTGTCGCATAACTAATTTTTTCCCGCCCCAGCGCCCGTGTGGATAGTGGGCGCTGGGCATGAAGGCGGGGTTAAGCCGCAGGGTTGCGGAATCCCTAATGCGGCGGTGAAACGATCAATCGCGGTCGGGCGCACCGAGCGGGAAATAGCCGCGATAGGGCCGCGCTTCCTCGACGCAGCGGGCAACCGAGGGGCGGGCGAGCAGCCGGGCGCGATAGGCGCGCAGATGGGTTAATGCCTCCGGGATCCGGCGGACCCAATCGGCGTAGAAGAGCGAGGGCGCGGCGGCGCAGTCGGCCAGCGTGAAGGCGTCGCCTACGGCCCATTCGCGATCGGCTAGATAAGTGTCGAGCCAGGCATAGACCTTGTCGAGCTTCGCCATCGCTTCGTCGAGACCGATCGGATCGCGCCGTCCTTCGGGCAGCAGCGAATTGAGTACGGGGCGCTGCATCAGGCCCATGACGTGATTGTCGAAGATCCGGTCGAGCATCCGCGCCTGCACCGCGAGATCGGGATCGGCCGGGATCATCGCCACGGGGCCGGGATGATGGACCTGCAGATATTCGATGACCGCGGTTGCTTCGACGATCGTGCGATCGCCATCGACCAGGATCGGGAAGAGCTTGAGCGGCCAGCGGGCTTCCAACTCCGCGCCCGCTTCGGCGTCTTCCAGATTGCGGAAGATGAACGGGGTGCCGTTTTCGTAAAGCGGGATCAGCGCCTTCCAGGTGTAGGAGGAGAAGGGGTGGCCGAAGAGCTGGAGAGTCATGGCATCCTCGAATAGTTAGGTTTATGGCTAAGTATCTTGGCGTAAGGAGGTTGTCACGCGAAATCGCATGTTCCGTGTCTCTCTCGCAGGCGCGCTTCGTTCCCCTCCCTGGAAGGGAGGGGTTAGGGGTGGGTGGATGTATGCGATACATCGAAGGAAGGTGGCCTGCCGGCGGTACGCCCGGACGCGACCCACCCCCAGCCCCTCCCTTCCAGGGAGGGGAGCTTGAAGGACATGCCCTTAAGCCGCCCAGTCGCCCGATTTGCCGCCCTTTTTGGAGAGCAGGCGGATATCGCCGATCACCATCGCCTTATCGAGCGCCTTGGCCATGTCGTAGAGCGTGAGCAGCGCAGTCGAGACGGCAGTGAGCGCCTCCATCTCGACCCCGGTCTGCGCCTCGGTGGCGGCCGTCGCGGTGACGGTGACGCCGGTCTCGTCGGGAGCGAGATCGACCGCCACCCGGGTCAGCGGCAGCGGGTGGCAGAGCGGGATCAACTCGGCGGTACGCTTGGCGGCCATGATTCCGGCGATGCGCGCGGTGGCGAGGACGTCACCCTTCTTCACGGCGCCCGCGCGGATCGCGGCGGCAGCCTGCGCCGACATGGTGATGCGCCCGGTGGCGACGGCCTCGCGCTGGGTCACCGCCTTGCCCGCGACATCGACCATGCGCGCGGCGCCGGTCTCGTCGAGGTGGGTGAGTTTACCAATTTCCCTCTCCCCATCGGGGAGAGGGAGGGAGCCGACGAAGTCGGCGGAAGGGAGAGGGGCATGAGAAGCGGTCGACGACTGCCCCTCTCCCCGACCCTCTCCCCGGAGGGGAGAGGGAGATTTATGCTCTCCGCTCACCCAACCAGCGCCCGGGTCGCAGCCTCGACATCGGCTTGCCGCATGAGCGACTCGCCGATCAGGAAGCAGCGAATGTCGTGTTCGGCCATCGCATCGAGATCGGCGCGGCCATTGAGCCCGGACTCGGCGACGAAGGTGCAGTCCTTCGGCGCCTGCCCGACCAGGTCATAGGTCTTCTGCACGTCGACCTCGAAGGTCTTGAGATTGCGGTTGTTCACCCCGATCAACCGCGACCGGAGCTTGAGCGCGCGTTCCAGCTCGTCGGCATCATGGACCTCGACCAGCACGTCCATGCCGAGGCCGAATGCGGCGTCCTCGATCTCGGCCATCTGCCCGTCCTCGAGCGCGGCGACGATGATCAGGATCGCGTCGGCGCCGATCGCGCGCGATTCGAGCACCTGCCAGGGATCGACCATGAAGTCCTTGCGGATCACCGGCAGCTTGCAGGCGGCGCGGGCGGCGATGAGATAGTCCTCATGCCCCTGGAAATATTCCTGGTCGGTCAGCACCGACAGGCAGGCGGCGCCGCCGGCCTGATAGGCGCGGGCATGGGCGGGGGGATCGAAATCGGCGCGGATCAGGCCCTTGGACGGGCTGGCCTTCTTGATCTCGGCGATCAGGCCGTAGCCGGTCGCGGCTTTGGCATCGAGCGCAGCCTTGAAGCCGCGCGGCGGGGTGCGGGTGAGCGCCATGCCGTGCAGGTCGGCGACCGACGTCGTTTTGCGGCGCGCAGCGACTTCGTCGTGCTTGGTGGCGATGATCGTGTCGAGGATGGTGCTCATCAAAAGGCGATCCAGCAGTCGAGCAGCGCGTTGGCAAGGCCCTTGTCGATCGTCTCGGCGGCTTCCTCGGCGCCTTCGCGCAAGTCGCTGGCCGCGCCCGCGATCACGAGCGCGGCGGCGGCGTTGAGCAGCACGGCGTCGCGATAGGGGCCGGGCTCGCCCTGGAGCAGCCGGCGCAGCGCCAGCGCGTTATATTCGGGGTCGCCGCCGCGGATCGCCGAGAGCGGGTGGCGGGGCAGGCCGGCATCCTCGGGCACGATGCGCGAAGGCAGGCCCGAACTGCCGATGCTCACGACCACGCTGGCATGCTCGGTCGAAAGCTCGTCCAGCCCTTCCTCGCCCGAGACGATCGCGGCGGCCTCGACGCCGAGCTGCTCGAGCGCCTCGGCATAGATCGGCGCATAATCGGGGCGGGCGATACCGATCAGCTGACGGGTAACATGCGCGGGGTTCGCCAGCGGTCCCATCAGGTTGAAGATCGTGCGGCGGCCGATCCGGCGGCGCAGCGGGCCGATGCGGGCCATCGACGGGTGGTGCGCCTGGGCGAAGAGGAAGGCGATGCCGAGCTCGTGCAGGCTCTCCTCGGCGCGCGCACCGGCACGGTCGAGATTGAGGCCCAGCGCCTCGAGCGTGTCCGCGGCGCCCGATTTGGACGAGGCGGCGCGGTTGCCGTGCTTGGCGACCGGCACGCCGGCCGCCGCGACGACCAGGCTGACCGCGGTCGAGACGTTGAGCGTGTGATGCCCGTCACCCCCGGTGCCGCATACGTCGATCGCGCCTTCGGGCGCCGTGATCGGGATCAGCCGCGCGCGCATCGCCCGGGCGGCCTCGGCAATCTCGATGCTGGTCTCGCCGCGTTCGGATAGCGCGATCAGGAAACGCTCGATCTCGGGCTCGGGCGCGGTGCCGTCGAGGATGTCGGCAAAGGCCTGCGCCGCGGATTCGCGGGCGAGCGGCGATACGGGATCGGGGAGGAGGCTGAACGTCGTCACGCGGGCTCTATCGGGCCTTCAGCAGGGCCAAGTCGAGAAATTCCTGCTTTAGCCTGCCTCGATAAGATGGCGCCCTTCGGGGCTGATCGCCAGGTCGCGCCAGTCGAGCTCTTCCTGGAGCTGCTCGTAAAGGTCCTGCCCGATCACGTCGCTGTCGCGCAGATGATCGAGCTTGTCGCGCTGGGCGGCGATCGCGCACAGGCGCAGGCGCTGGCGGGCGTCGAACTCGGGGCAGACATTGACGGCGCCGTTGCGATCGATCTCGAACTGGCGGCGCGTCTCTTCGGCGATACGGCCCTCTTCGCTCTCCAGCGCGGCGAGCGCGGCCTCGGCGAGCTTGCGGCGGGCGTGGTTGAGCAGCTCTTCGCCATCGCCCTTGCCGGCGAGGCCGAGCAGCTTGATCAGCGGCTGGAGCGTGAGCCCCTGCAGCACCAGTGTCGCCAGCACCACGGCGAAGGCGGCGAGCACGATCATGTCGCGCTGGGGGAAGTCATGCGGCAAGGCCATGGCGGTGGCGAGCGTCACCAGCCCGCGCATCCCGCACCAGCCGACGACCACGCTCTGCGCGAAGCTGGGTGGGGGCAAGCCGCCGCGCAGGACGGGCAGGGCGCGGACGATGAGGTTGTAGGTCAGCGACCAGGCCATGCGCGTGACGATCACGCCGAGCACCACCAGTCCGGCGAACCCTGCGGCCTCGCGCAGCCGCTCGGCGCTCATCGCGGCGACGATCTGGCGCGCCTGCATGCCCATCAGCAGGAAGGCGACGACGTTGAGCACGAACACGCCCACGCCCCATACCGCGAAGGACTGCACCCGGTTGCGCGCGCTGATCGGCACGGCGGGCGAATTGGAGACGTACATCGCGCAGGTCACCACGCAGAGCACCGCCGATAGCCCCAGCCGCTCGGCGATGATCCAGGCGATCCACGTGTTGACGAACTCGAACAGGTTTCCGCCGAACGAGCCCCGGGTGAACGGCATCAGCTTGCCCATCAGCCAGCCACAGGCGAGCCCGAGCAATATGCCGCCGGGCACCGCGAGGCTGAGCCTTGTGGCGACCATCGCGTCGATCCCGCCATGGCTCTGCACCGCCAGCGCCGAGGCGAAGAGCAGCAGCGCGGTGGCGTCGTTGAGCAGGCTCTCGCCGGTGAGCACCTGGACGGTGCGGCGCGGGAGGGCGGCGGACTGCAGCACGGTGGTGGCGGCCGCTGCGTCGGGCGGGGCGACGATCGCGCCCAGCGCGATGGCGGCGGCGATCGGCAGCCCGGCGAAGGCCCAGCCGATCCAGGCGACCACTGCAGTGGAGAGTAGTACCGCGATCACCGCGAGCGCGACGAGCGGCCGCCACAGCCGCTTGATCGCCGCGAGGGGGAAGTCAAACGCCGCGTCGAGCAGCACCGGCGCGATGAACAGCGCCATCGCGGTGTGCCCGTCGAGCGCGATGTCGGGCGATCCGGGGATCGTCGCGACGATCACGCCGGCGGCGGCGAGCATCGTCGGATAGGGAATCGGCGTGCGCCGCGAGACCTGCAGCAGCAGGACCGCGAGCGCGAGCAGCGCGACGAGGCTCTCGAAGAAAGTCACGCGGTGGAGGCTAGCGCCCGTGCCGCGCGGTGCAATCCCCCTCCCGCACGGGGAGAGGGAAAGGCAGGTCAGTTCATGTTGCCCGGCAGGGCCTGCGGCGCAGCGGCGGGCGGAGCAGCGTCATCCTCCGGACCGTCAAACCCGTGCGGCCCGTGATGCCGGCCATGCCCGTGCGGCGGCGGGGGCGGGACTTCGCCGACGATCAGCTTACCGTCCTTGTTGGCATCGAAGCGGTCGAACCGGGCATTGGCCGCTGCGACCCATTCGGCGCGGGTGATCGTGCCGTCGCCATTGGCGTCGGCATGGGCGAAGGGTCCCATCGGGCCACGGCCCATGCTGGCAACGGCGATGCCGCCCGCCGCGACCGTGACCAGCACGCCGGCGAGCGTCGCGCCGACAAGCTGAAGCTTGTGATTCATTGCACTCTCCATGTGCCCGGGGATCGGGCCATGGTGCAGGGAATCGCAGCGCCACGTCGCGCGCCGATGTCACCGCACGCGCGAAATTGTCGCAAATCTATGCAGGTTCAGGCGAACGCGTGCGCCTCGATCCCGGATAGCCGCAGGAAGTTCGCCAGCATGGCGTGGCCATGCTCGGTGGCGATGCTCTCGGGGTGGAACTGCACGCCGTGGATCGGCAGCTCCTTGTGGCGGAAGCCCATCACATGCGCGTCGTCCGCCGTGGCGTTGACCACCAGATCGTCGGGAATATCGGTGACGATCAGCGAGTGATAGCGCGTCGCGGTGAAAGGCGAGGGCAGGCCGGTGAACAGGCCGGTGCCGTCATGGCTCACCGGGCTGGTCTTGCCGTGCATCAGCCCGCCGCGCACGACCGAACCGCCGAAATGCTGGCCGATCGCCTGATGGCCGAGGCACACGCCGAGGAGGGGCTTTCCGAGATCGGCGCAGGCCGCGACGAGATCGAGGCTGATCCCCGCTTCGTTGGGCGTGCACGGCCCCGGCGAGATCAGGAAGGCCTGGGCGTTGCTCGCCACTGCGTCGCGCGCGCTGAGCGCGTCGTTGCGCACCACCTGGACCTCGGTGCCGAGCTCCATCAGGTAGTGGACGAGGTTCCAGGTGAAGCTGTCGTAATTGTCGATGACGAGGATCATGCGGAATGCGCTACCTTTTCTGGAGCGCGACGACAATCGGCCCGATCGGTGCCCCGCCGTCGAGGCGGCCCGATACCGGATCCCATAGCCGCGAAACCGCGCCGTCGAGATAGAGCGCGTCGGGTGCGGCGAGCTTGTCGCGGAACAGGCGGGCGAAGCGGCCGAACGACACCGGCTCCTTGCTGATCGCGAACCAGGCGCTGCCATTCATGCCGACGCCCACGGCGTTGCGAACCGTCAGCGACGTGCCGTTTTCGGCGAGCTTGGGATGGAGCTGGCCGCCGATCAGCAGCATCGGCCCCGACTGGGTGGCGAAGCGGACATGGGCGGGCTTGTTCGCGGCGAAATCATCGGTGGTCGCCACGTGCCAGCCCCTGGCATCGCCCCAGAACACGCCGTTGGGCTGCATGTGGAAATTGCCGGGGCCGGGGCGCCGGTTGAGCGGCTTCTGCTCGGCGCCGTCCTCGACATAATAGCCGATCGGCAAACCCGCGGCGTCGAACATGCCCGCGTTCATCGCGAAGGCGATGCGCGGATAGCGCTCGCCCAGCCGCGGCTCGAGCCCGGTAAAGTCGCGCATCGGGCGGCCATCCGCGCCCTGGTCGACCAGCAGCAGATCGTGCTTCTGCGGATCGGCGCGGCACACGGTGAAGCGCGTATCCTCGAAGCTGATGTCCTGGCACGCGTCGTCAATCCCTCCGCGAGAGGAGCAGGCGGCTAGCATCAGGAGGGCGCCGGCAGCGGCGATCGGCCGGATCATGCCTGCCACTTAGGAGGAAATGTCGCCGAGGCAAGCCACGCGCGTGCCTTGGGCTTGCCACAGTAGGGCGGCACGTCCAGCGGCGAGGGGCGTTGTAACGCCAAGAGGAGTGTTCATGATCGTTCGTTTGCTTGTTGCCGCCGCGCTGCTCGCCGGTCCTGCCATGGCGCAGGACAGCAAGCAGTCCCAGGATAGCAGCAGCGGCCCGCCCAAGCGCGTGCGCAGCATCCTGCTCTACGGCAAGGAAGAATGCCCGAAGTCGCAGAACGAGGAAGAAATCGTCGTCTGCGCCAATGCCGGCGAATCGCCCTATCGCATCCCCAAGGCATTCCGCGACAAGCCCAAGGAAGGCCCCGGTGGCCAGGCCTGGACCAACCGCGTCGAGATGGTCGAGGACGTCAACCGTGCCGGCCTGCCGAACAGCTGCTCGCCGGTGGGCAGCGGCGGCCAGACCGGCTGCACGCGCCAGATGATCCGCCAATGGTATCAGGAGCGCCTCGACGCCAAGGCGAAGGCCGCGCAGATTCCTTGAGGTAAAACTCCCGCTCCCTTTGGGAGCGGGAAGGGGCCCGCGAGGCGAAGCCGAGTGGGAAGGGTGAGGGCAGGTTTCTTTCCTCACCCTTCCGCCGCTTCGCGGCTCCCTCCCTCTCCCAAAGGGAGAGGGATCTTACTGCCCGAAGCCCGCTTCGCCGGCCTGGCGGACTGCTTCGCGCGCGGCGGCGAACAACGCGCCCGCCTTGGCCTCGCATTCGCGCTGCTCATATTCGGGCACGCTGTCAGCGACGATGCCCGCGCCCGCCTGGACGTGCATCATGCCATCCTTCACCAGCGCGGTGCGCAGCACGATGCAGCTGTCCATCGATCCGTCGGGCGAGAAATAGCCGACACCGCCGGCATAGGGGCCGCGCGTCTCCTGCTCGAGCTCGGCGATGATCTCGCAGGCGCGCACCTTCGGCGCGCCGCTCACTGTGCCCGCAGGGAAGCCGGCGAACAGCGCGTCGAGCGCGTCCTTGCCCGGCGCCAGCGTGCCGACGACGTTCGAGACGATGTGCATGACGTGGCTGTAGAATTCGACCGTATAGCTGTCGGTCACCTTCACGCTGCCCGCTTCCGCGACCCGGCCGACATCGTTGCGGCCGAGATCGAGCAGCATCAGATGCTCGGCGCATTCCTTGGGATCGGCGAGCAGGCTGGCGCGGTTTTCCTCGTCCTCCGCCGCGGTCTTGCCGCGCGGGCGGGTGCCGGCGATCGGGCGGATCGTGACTTCATTGTCGCGCACGCGCACCAGAATCTCGGGGCTCGAGCCGGTGAGCGCGAAGCCCGGCAGGTCGAGATGATAGAGGAAGGGTGAGGGGTTGATCCGGCGCAGCGCCCGGTAGAGCTCGAAGGGCGGCAGCGCGAACGGCGTGGTGAAGCGCTGGGCGAGCACCACCTGAAAGATGTCGCCGGCGGAGATGTACTCCTTCGCGGCGGCGACCATCTCGCCATAGCGGCCGGGGCGCAGCGCAGGAGTGAGCTTCACTTCCTCGGGCTCGGCGCGGACGGGCGCGGGCAGGGCAGCGGTAGCGAGCTGCGCGGCAACCGCCTCGATCCGCTCGGCGGCGAGGTCGACATCGCCGCCCGGCCATACCGGCGCGACGAGGAACAGCGCATCGGCGAGCCGGTCGAACACCAGCACCACCGTGGGGCGCACGAACATCATGTCGGGCACGCCGATCGGGTTCTCGGGCGGGCGCGGCAGCTTCTCGACGAGGCCGACCGTCTCATAGCTGAAATAGCCGACCAGGCAGGCGAGCGCGCGCGGCAGTTCGGCCGGCACTTCGGTGCGGCAGCGGGCGGCCAGCGCGCGTAGCGCATCGAGCGCAGGCTCGGCACAGGGCTTGAATGCCTCCCGGTTGGTCAGCCATTCGGGGTTGATCGCAGCTTCGTTGCCGGTGGCGCGGAAGACGAGGTCGGGCGCCAGCCCGATCAGGCTGTGGCGCCCGCGGACCGAACCGCCCTCGACCGACTCCAGCAGGAAATCGCCGCGACCCGGTTCGATCAGCTTGAGTGCGGCGGCGACCGGAGTCTCCGTGTCCGCGATCTGACGCCGCCAGAGCAGCGCCGGCCGCCCCGCGGCATTTGCCGCGCGGGCGGCTTCGATCCCCTCGATCACCGGCTTAGCGGACGCCCTGGCGCGTCAGATCCGCGCGCAGGCGGGCGATCGCCGCTTCGTTGCGCGTGATCTTCACGTCGCCGCGCACCGCACGGATGAACTGGCGGGCATATTCGGCACCGACCTGCTGCTGCAGCGCGCTGCGCATCCCCGCCATGGCGATCGGGTCACCCGACGCGTCATGCGGCTCCACGGCGTCGACATAGACGATGTAATAGCCCTTGCGATCGGGTGCCTCGAGCATGCGCGCCTTCTTCGGCAGCATGCTGAAGGCCAGCTTGATGAACTGCTCCTTGTCGCCGATTTCCTGGCGCTTGAAGTCGAACGGCTTGGCGGGCGGGCCCTTGGCGCCGGCATCGGCGAACGCCTTGGCCAGCGGCACGCCCTTGTCCATCGCCGCGACGACCTGGAGCGCGGCGGCCTTGGCCTTTTCCAGCGCCTTGTCGACCAGATAGTCGGTCTTCACCTTGTCGCGCACGGTGGCGAGCGGGCGCGGCGCGGCGGGCACGACCTTGTCGAGCGTCACGATCGCGAAGCCGCCCTCCTGCGAGACCTGGACGATCTGCGGCTCGTCGCCGACATTCTCCGCCGCGAAGCCACCGCGCATGATCGCGACCATCGCGGGGTCGGGCTTATAGGCTTCGTTGTCCGGATCTGTGCCCTGCGCGGTGAGCGCCGGGGTGGTCTGCGCGGTCAGCTTGGCATCGGCCAGCAGCTCGGCGAAATTCTTGCCGTTGCCCGCGCCGTCCTCGATCTTCTGACGGATAGCGGCCAGTGCCTCCGCGGTCTTGCGCTGGGTGATCTCGGTGGCGAGTTCGTCATGCGCCTGGGCGAGCGACTTGGCGGCGATCTTGTCGATCTTCTCGACGACCAGGATGTGCCAGCCGAGCGCCGACTTGATCGGGCCGACCGCGGCGCCCTGAGCCGCGGCAAAGGCGGCGTCGGCGATCGCGGCGCTGGTCTGGCGGGCCAGTTCGGGCTTCTCGACCGCGTCGAAATTGGTCGCCTCAAGGCCGGCGGCCTTGGCAGCGTCGACCAGCGTCTTGCCGCCCTTCACTTCGCCGGCGACCTTGTTGGCGGTCGCCTGGTCGAGCACGACGAGCTGGCGCACGCTGCGCTTCTCGGTCGCGGCATAGCGCTTGCCGGCCTTGGCGAAGGCATCGGTGATCTCGGCTTCGGTCGCGGTCTGCTGGGCACGAATCTGCTCGGGCAGGATCGAGGCGAAGCGCACGACGCGGCGCTGCGGCACCAGATAGCGGGCGCGGTGGCTGACATAATAGGCGTTGAGCGTCTTGTCGTCCGGATCGGCGCCCGGATCCATCTGGGCGGTGTTGATCAGGCCGACCAGGCCGGTGCGGCGCTCGAGCAGCAGCGAGGCATAGGGCGCGACCACGCCGTCGGGAATTTCGCTGCCGATCGTCGCGCGGTTGACCAGCCAGTTGCCGTAACGCTCTTGGGTCAGGCTCTCGCGATAGGTGGCGGGGGCAAGGCGGTTGTCGGCCAGCAGCTTCTCGAACGCCTGCTGGTTGAACTTGCCGTCGATGCCCGCAAAGGACGAGTTGCTGGCGATATCGCCATCGATCAGCTTCTTCGAGACCTGCATCCCGTTCTTCTGCGCGAATTCCACCAGCGCGGCGGAATTGATCATCTCGTCGATCGCGATCTCCAGCCCGCCCTGGGCGAGGAACTGCTCCATCGTCACATTCTGGCCGCCGCGCTGGGCGTTGCGCAGGAAGCGATCGATCCGGTCCTTCACATCGGTGTCGCTGATCTTCTGGCTGCCCACGGTGGCGAGCGTGCTGCTCGAGGCGCCGTTGCCCATGTTGCGGACGCCGGTCACGTCACCCGCGGCGAAGGCGATCGCGATCAGGCCGAGGAAGATGAACACCGCGATCAGGCCGTAGCGCGACTTGGTGAAATTGCGGAAGAAGCTGAGCATGAAGGGCCGATCGTTGGAAGGATTTGGGGCTGCTTTAGGGGGCTATGTCGCGGCCATCAAGCTTGTGCGAACGCCCGCGCCTGCTATCCGCGACCGAAATAAACACAAAATCGGAGGTTGGGGTGATGCGGCGCAAGCTGGTGGCCGGAAACTGGAAAATGCACGGGCTGCGCGCGCAGCTGCCGGAGATCGAGGCGATCGCGGCGGCGGCGGGGGCAAACCCGTCGGTCGATGTCGCGCTGTGCGTGCCCTATACGCTGATCCATCCGGCGGTGCAGGTCGCTGGCAGCCTGCCGATCGGCGCGCAGGACCTGCACGAGGCCGACAAGGGCGCGCATACCGGCTGCATCTCGGCACCGATGCTCGTCGAGGAGGGCGCGACGCTCGCCATCGTCGGCCATAGCGAGCGCCGCGGCGACCAGCATGAGACCAGCCACGACGCCTATATGAAGGCCGCTGCCGCCCACCGGCACGGCCTGCGCGTGATCCTGTGTTGCGGCGAGCTCGAGGCCGAGCGCGCCGCCGGGCGCGCCGAGCGCATCGTCCAGTCGCAGATCGAGAAGTCGCTGCCCGATGATGCCGATCCGAGCTGGCTGACGCTCGCCTATGAGCCGCGCTGGGCGATCGGCACCGGCAAGACGCCGACGCCCGACGAGATCGCCTCGATGCACGCGATCATCCGCGCCAAGCTGCGCATGATGATCGGCGATGCCAAGGCGGACGGCGTCCAGATCCTCTATGGCGGGTCGGTCACCGGCGCCAATGCCGCGCAGATCCTTGCGCTCGACAATGTCGATGGCGCGCTGGTCGGCGGCGCGAGCCTGACCGCCGAGAAGTTCGTCCCGATTATTGCGGGGGCTGCTTCGGTTTCCTGACCTCACCCAGGGTAAGGAACGCCGTCACGCCCGACAGGGCAGCTGCGGCGGCGCCGACGAGCGCGCCGCCGTGGAAGGCGCTGACCAGCCCCGCGCCTGCCGCTGCGATCACCGCGCCGGCGATGGCGGTGGCGATCAGCCCGCCGGTCCGCGCGATCGCGCTGTTGAAGCCCGATGCGGTGCCGGTGTGCCGCTCGTCGACCGAGGCGAGCACCGCGGTGGTGAGCGGCGCGGCGACGCTGGCCATGCCGATCGCGATCGCCAGCACGCCGGGGAATATCGAGCTCCAATAGGACGCATCCGCCTCGACGCGGAGCAGCAGCGCGAAACCGAGCGCGACGATCATCGGTCCGATGGTCAGCGGCCAGCGCGGGCCGATCCGCGCAGTGACTTTGCCCATCACCCGGCTGGCGATTCCCATGCCGAGCGGCATCGGCAACAGCGCGAAGCCTGCATGGAGCGCCGAATAGCCGCCCGCCTGGATCAGCACATAGGGCAGGAGCAGCAGCACCCCGCCGAGCGCGCCGTAGAGCAGGAAGGTCAGCAGCGTCAGCCCGGCAAAGGCGCGCGAGCCGAACATCGCCACCGGCATCATCGCCCGGTCGCCGCGGTGGTGCTCGATCCACAGGAACAGGCCAATCGCGGCGAGACCGGCGGCAAGCCCGATCGCCACCGTCGTATCGATCGCGTGGTGGCTCGACCAGATCGTCAGCGCCCAGGTGAGCGCGCCCAGCGCCAGCGTCGCTGTCAGTGCGCCGGGCAGGTCGAGCGGCAGGTCGCCCTCGGCGCTTTCCTCGACATAGAAAAGCGCGATCCCGATCGCGGCGAGCGCCACCGGCACATTGACGTAGAAGATCGCCCGCCAGCCGATCGCATCGACCAGCCAGCCGCCCAGCGGCGGCCCGACGGCCCCGGCAATCGCGCCGATCCCCGCCCAGGTGCCGATCGCCTTGCCGCGCGCCTCACCGGTAAAGGCATGTCCGAGCGTCGCCAGACTGTTGGGCAGCAGGATCGCCGCGCCGATGCCCTGCACCGCGCGGGCAGTGAGCAGCAATGTCAGGTCCGAGGCGATCGCGCAGGCGATCGAGGCAAGCGTGAAGATCGCAATGCCGAGCACGAGCGAGGCGCGACGCCCGAACCGGTCTCCTGCCGCGCCGCCGATCAGCAGCAGCGCCGAGAGCGGCAGCATGTACGCGTTGATCGTCCATTGCAGCTCGGCGGGGGTGGCGTGCAGGTCCGCGCCGATCGCCGGCAGCGCGACATTGGTCACCGATCCGTCGATGAACGCCAGGCTCGAAGCGAGGATGCAGGCGGCCAGGGTCAGGTTGGGATGTTTGGCCGCCATCGCGCAGGCGTAGCAGAGCCGGGCGCAGACGGGGAGGGCGAACGGCGCGGCCGGTGCATTTGCCCGCCAATCTACTGAAATTACGGAATCTTCCGCTGCCCGGCCATGCCGCCTTGCTATATATGGATATGCTGAGGCTCACGCTTCCTGCCCTGCAAGAAGACGGCGACTGGAATCGCGCGATTCTGGTTGAGCAATTTGCTGCCCTGCGCAAGCAGGTGCCGCTGATGTACGCGATGATGTTCGTCGATGCGACGTTCCTCGCTTTCGCGGCCTATGGCACGGTCAGCCCGTGGTGGAGCCTGGGCATGCCGACGCTGCTGGGCCTGCTCTCCGCAGCGCGCGCGATATTCTGGTTGCGCCGCCGCAGCTTCACGCCCCGGCCGGAACTGATCCCGCATTTCCTGCGCGGTACCATCGTTGTCGCCGCCGTGCTCAGCCTCGGCTTCGGCGGGTGGGGCCTGCTCCTCTACGCCCAAGGCGACCTGGTCCGCCGCGCCTGCATCGCGCTCTACATCTTCATCGGCGCGATCAGCTGCTGCTATTGCCTTCAGTCGGTGCCCCGCGCCGGCCAGGCAGTGGTGGTGTTCGGCGCGGCGCCCGTCACGCTCTGCCTGCTTTTCGCCGACGACTGGTTTCTGCGCGGCCTGGGCTGCAACATCCTGCTGGTCGGATTCGTCGTGCTGCGGATGATGCGCAACAGCCATGCCGGCTTTGTCGAGATGCTCGCCTCGCGCTCGCACATGGTCGCTGAGCAGGAGCGTGCGAAGGGCGCCGAGCAGCGTGCGCACCAGCTCGCCTATCACGATCCGCTCACCGGCCTGCCCAATCGCCGCGCGCTGGCCGAGGCGCTCGAGCAGCGCACCACCCCCGCGGGCGATGGCGCGCCGCTCGGGCTGCTGATCATCGACCTCGACCGCTTCAAGTCGATCAACGACGTCCATGGCCATCCGGCGGGCGATCAGCTGCTCCGCGACGTCGCGGCGCGGCTCAGCAATGTCGTCGGCGAGCAGGGGACAAGCTACCGGCTGGGCGGCGACGAGTTCGCGGTGATCATCGACGGCGACGGCGACGCCGCCCGCCGCGTGGCGCACGCCATCGTCAACGCGATGCTGCGCCCCTTTGCCGGGCCCGAACTGGTCCATCACATCGGCGCCAGCGTCGGAATCTCGCTCTACCCGCACGACGCGCTCGACCTCGACACGCTGATGCGCCGCGCCGACATCGCGCTCTACAAGGCCAAGCATAGCGGGCGCAGCCAGCATTGCGCGTTCGAGCCGATGCTCGACGCCGAGATCCGCCGCCGCGCCGAGATCGAGCGCGAGATGCGCGAGTCGATGGGCCGCGACGCGTTCGTGCCGCATTATCAGGCGATCGTCTGCCTCAAGAGCGGCGACGTGGTCGGCTATGAGCTGCTCGCCCGCTGGCGCCGCGACGGCGAGGAGATCGGCCCCGAGCAGTTCATTCCGATCGCCGAGGAATGCGGGCTAATCGACACACTGATGCTCCGCCTGCTGCGCCGTGCCTGCCAGGAGACGCGCGACTGGCAGGTGTCGATCTCGATCAACGTCTCGCCGACCCAGCTCAAGGACCCGTGGTTCAGCCAGAAGCTGCTGGCGGTGCTGGTGCGCGAGCGCTTCCCCGCGCGGCGGCTCACCATCGAGATCACCGAGAATGCGCTGATCGTCGATGCAGAGAGCGCGCAGGAGGCGATCGCCTCGCTGCGCAACCAGGGCGTGCAGCTGGCGCTCGACGATTTCGGTACCGGCTATTCCTCGCTCCAGCATCTCCAGATGCTGCCGTTTGACCGGCTGAAGATCGATCGCTCGTTCGTCGCCGCGATGGGCCGCGATCCGCAGGCGATGCGGCTGGTGCTGGCGATCGTCACGCTCGCCAACACGCTTGGCCTGCCGGTGGTCGCCGAAGGGATCGAGACCGCCGCCGCTGCACAGACTCTCACCCAGCTCGGTTGTGCGATGGGGCAGGGGTATCTCTTCGGCCACCCGATGTCCGCGGCGGACATCGTGGCGGCCCGGGAAGCCAGCGCGGCCTGAGTTTCTTCACTCCCCTCCCTGCAAGGGAGGGGTCGGGGGTGGGTTGCGAGCGTAGCGAGCCCAACGACGCACTTCGGAAAAAGAAAAGGCCGGGCATCGAGCCCGACCTTTTCTAACCCACGCCCCTCCCTAAGAGGGAGGGGAATTGGCGTTACTTCGCGTAGCGGTCCTTCAGCACCTTCCACACCGCGCGCAGGCTCACGGCCTCGGCGCCCTTGGGGCGGCCCGGCTTGGCGCTGCCGTTCCAGCAGAAGATGTCGAGATGCGCCCATTGCGCCTTCTCGGGCACGAACTCCTTGAGGAACAAGGCCGCGGTCAGCGCGCCGCCGAACGGGGCCTCGGCCGCGTTGACCATGTCGGCCACGTCGGACTTCAGCATCTCCTTGTACGGATCGTAGAGCGGCAGGCGCCACATCGGATCCGCCTCTGTCTCCGCTGCGGCCATCAGTTCGCTGGCGAGCGTATCGTCATTGGCGAACAGCGCCTGGAGGTCGGCACCCAGCGCGACGCGGGCAGCGCCGGTGAGCGTCGCATAGTCGATCACCAGCTCGGGGGTCTTTTCCTCGGCCTTGGTCAGCGCGTCGGCGAGGATCAGGCGACCCTCGGCGTCGGTG
Organism: Sphingomonas sp. R-74633; assembly: GCF_013416555.1. GTDB lineage: Bacteria > Pseudomonadota > Alphaproteobacteria > Sphingomonadales > Sphingomonadaceae > Sphingomonas. The sequence continues at coordinate 560,519 of NZ_JACCFG010000001.1, forward strand.
TTGCTGTTCTCCACCGTGATGCCCTTGCGCGAGCGCATGATGTCGCCCGGGCGCGTCGCTTCGCCGTTGATCGAATTCTCGACCGCGGGGACGAGCATGTGCAGCCGCACCGGCAGGCGCGACGACATGATCAGCTCGGCAGTGGCGAGCGCGTGCGCCGCGCCGCCCATGTCCTTCTTCATCAGCCGCATGCCCGATGCGGGCTTGATGTCGAGGCCGCCGCTGTCGAAGCAGACGCCCTTGCCGATGATCGCGATCTTGGGATGCTCGGGATTGCCCCATTCGATCTCGATCAGGCGCGGCTCACGGCCCTTGCCGGCAGCCTTGCCGACCGCCCAGAGCAGGCCATAGCCCTTCTCGATCTCGTCGCCCTTCACCACGGTGAGCTGGCCGCCATAGGCCTTGACCAGATCGGCGGCGGCAGCCTCGAGATCCGCCGGGCCCATGTCATTGGCGCCGGTGTTGATCCGGTCGCGCAGCTTGTAGGTGGCATTGGCCATGCGCACGGCTTCCTCGATCCGCGCGACATCGGCGGTGAGCAGCACGCGCGGGCCGACCGGGGTCTTCTCGTCCTTCTTGTAGGTGTCGAACTTGTACTGGGCGGCGAGCCAGCCATGGAGCGCCTTGCCGGGCTCGGCGCCGTCGATGCGGTAGCTGCCCTCGGGCAGCGTCTCGGCGAGCTTGGCGAGGCACCAGGGCGACAGGCGTTCTGCGTTCGCCACGACGGTCACCACCGACCAGTCCTCGGCACCGTCGCCGGGCAGGATCGCGCTGGAATAGGCACTGGGCGCCAGCTTCTGCGCCGCGGCCGCGGTGCGGTGGCGCGGCGGTTGAGCATTGAGCCATGCGTCGAAGCCCTTGGCGTCGATCACATATATGGTGCGGGCGGGCTGGCCCTTGTCGGGCTGAACGAGCGTGTTGAGATCAGGCATGTGCCCTGATCTAGGTAATGGGGGCGGCGAGGGCTAGGGGGATTTGGCCCGATTTCTGTCATTCGGGGCCAGGATGGGGCGATCGCCGGCGCTCGGGGCTAACCCTTAGAACAACATGAAATTTCCTTCATGATGGAACGCAATCGTTTCGGCCTCGGTTTGTTGGTGTCTGCTTGCAACCGGGAGAAGGGCGATGACCGACACGCGCTACGAGGGGGAACGCGTTCCCTATCTGGAGCCGGTGGAGGTGACGCCCCGACGCAGAAGCATCGCCGCGATGATCGTCGGCGGCGTGATCGCGCTGATCGGCCTGGTCCTTGCCATCGGCGGCGCCTGGCTCGCGGTGCTCGGCGGATCGCTCTATTACGTCATCACCGGCGCGCTGATGGTCTGGTCGGGCGTGCTGTTGATCCGCGGCCGGATGACCGGCGGCTGGCTCTACCTCGCCATCGTCATCGCCAGCGTGCTGTGGGCGTGGTGGGAGTCGGGCGCCAATCCCTGGGCGCAGGTGCCGCGCGTGATCGCGCCGGTCGTCCTCGCCATCGCCGTGATCCTGGTGCTGCCGACGCTGACCACCGCGCCGGGCAAGTGGCGACTGGCGGGCGGTGGCGTGCTGGTCGCGCTGGTGCTCACAGTCATCAATTTCTGGGCCGCCGCAGCGGGCATGCCCAATCCGGTGATGATGGGCCTGCCCGCGCCGGGTACGGCGGGCATGATGGATCCCTCAGGCCAGCAAACCGGCGCCGACTGGCCCGTCTATGGCGGCACCACCAGCGCGCGGCGCTATTCGCCGCTGGTCCAGATCACCCCGGCCAATGTCTCGAAGCTCAAGCAGGTCTGGCTCACCCATACCGGCGATCTGCCCAGCAACGCGATGATCCGGAAGACCTATGGCGCGGAGAACACCCCGCTCAAGGTCGGCGACAGCCTCTATATCTGCACGCCCAAGAACATCATGATCTCGCTCGATGCCGCCACCGGCATGGAAAAGTGGCGCTACGATCCCAAGGTGCCGGATGACGCGATCCCGTACACGGCGGCCTGCCGCGGTGTGGTCTATTATGCCGTGCCCAACGCGCCGGCCGAGCAGCCTTGCGCCACCCGGATCATCGAAGGCACGCTTGATGCGCGCCTGATCGCGGTCGATGCCCGCAACGGCAAGCCGTGCGCCGATTTCGGCACCAATGGCCAGGCCGATGCCAAGCAGGGCATGGGCAAGGTTCCCGCTGGCTTCGTCTCGATCAACTCGCCGCCGACGCTCGTCCGCGGCGTGCTCGTCACTGGCCACCAGGTGCTCGACGGACAGGATCGCTGGGCGCCCTCGGGCGTGATCCAGGGCTTCGACGTCGTCACCGGCAAGCTGCGCTGGGCCTGGGACATGATGAATCCGAGCTGGAGCGGCGCGCCGCCGGCGGGCAAGGAATGGGCACGCGGCACCCCGAACATGTGGACGATGGCGAGCGGCGACGAGCAGCTCGGGCTGGTCTATCTGCCGATGGGCAATGCCGCCGCCGATTATTACTCGTCGCTGCGCCGCCCCGAGGAGAATATGTTCGCGACCTCGCTCGTCGCGCTCGACGTGACCACCGGCAAGCCGAAGTGGCGCTTCCAGGCAGTGCGCAACGACGTGTGGGACTATGACTTCGGCGCCCAGGCGACGCTGGTCGACTATAAGGGCGCCCCGGCTTTGGTGCTGCCGTCCAAGCAGGGCGACATCTACATCCTCGATCGCCGCACCGGCCAGCCACTCACCCCGGTAGGCGAGATGAAGGTGCCCGGCGGCGGCGTCGAGCCGGCGCAGCGCGCCGCTACCCAGCGCGTCTCGCTCTGGCATACGCTGCGCAAGCCCGACCTGACCGAGCGTGACATGTGGGGCATGTCGCCGATCGACCAGATGCTTTGCCGCATCCAGTATCGCCAGGCGAGCTACAAGGGCTTCTTCACGCCGCCCGAGGCCGGTCGTCCCTCGGTCGAATATCCCGGCTATAATGGCGGCACCGATTGGGGCGGCATCGCCGTCGACCCGCAGCGCGGGATCATCGTCGCCAATTACAACGACATGCCCAACTATGTCCGGCTCGTTCCGCGCGCCAAGGCCGACAAGCTCGGCTGGGCACCGCGCGACCAGGCCCGCGGCAAGATCGGCGGCGCGGAGGGCGCGGGCGATCCGCAGGCGAACACGCCCTATGCGATCAACGTCAATGCCGGCTGGCGGATGCCGTTCACCGGGCTGCTCTGCAAGCAGCCGCCCTATGGCGGGATCCGCGCGATCGACATGGCCACCGGCAAGACGATCTGGGACCGTCCGTTCGGCGAGGCGCGTACCAACGGCCCGTTCGGCATCCCCTCGATGCTGCCGATCAGCATCGGTACGCCGAACAATGGCGGCTCGGTGGTGACGGCCGGTGGGCTGATCTTCGTCGCGGCCTCGACCGACAATCTGATCCGCGCGATCGACCTGAAGACGGGCAAGACGCTGTGGAAGGCCGTGCTGCCCGCGGGCGGCCAGGCAACCCCGATCGTCTATGAGGCGGGCGGCAAGCAGTATCTCGTCATCTATGCCGGCGGCCACCACTTCATGGAAACGCCGGTGGGCGACGAGGTGGTCGCGTACGCGTTGCCTTGAACAAAGCCGTCATCCCGGCATTCGCCGGGGTGACGGCTATTGCGGATGCGCCTTTACATAGTCGATGAACGCCCGGAGCGGCGCCGGCACCAGCCGCCGTCCGGGATAATAGAGGAACGGCCCGGAGAAGCTCTCCCACCAATCCTCCAGCACCGGCACCAGCGCGCCGCTGTTGAAGCTTGGCCGCAGCCAGTCCTCGAACAGGCTGACGATCCCCGTGCCCGCAGCCGCGGCGTCGAGCATCAGGTCGATCGCGCTGCCTACATTGACGATCAACGGGCCGCTCACTTCGATCGCAATGGCCTCGCCGTCGCGTTCGAACTCCCAGGTCGTCAATCGGCCGCTCGGGAAGCGGGCGCGGATGCAGGCATGATCCAGCAAGTCGCGCGGATGCCTGGGCATGCCGTGGCGGGCGAGATAGTCGGCGGAGGCGCCGGTCGCGAAGCGCTGGATGCGCGGGCCGATCGGCACTGCGATCATGTCCTGTGCCAGCCGCTCGTCATAGCGGATGCCCGCATCGCAGCCGGCGGCGAGCAGATCGACCAGCTCGTCCTCGGCAATAACCTCGAGCTGGATCTCGGGATAGGCAGCCAGGAAACCGGGGATGATCGCCGGCAGCACCAGCCGCGCTGCGACAACAGGCACGTTGAGCTTGAGCGTGCCGGCCGGCCGGTCGCGGAACACGTTGACCACGTCGAGCGCCGCCTCGACTTCGCCGAGCGCCGGGCCGAGCCGTTCGATCAGCCGCGCGCCTGCCTCGGTCGGCGCGACGCTGCGGGTGGTTCGGTTGAGCAGGCGCACGCCCAGCCGTGCCTCGAGCCGCCGCACCGCTTCGCTCAGCCCCGAGGCGCTCGCCCCGGTCGCCCGTGCAGCATCGCGGAAGCCGCCGGCGCGAGCGACCGACAGGAACGCATTCAATTCGCCGAGGTCGAGGTCCATTGTTCGAGATTCCGCACAGCCCGTGCAGATTGTGCCCGGTTATCGTGCGGCGAGGCAAGGGCTAGATAACGGCCACCAGTTTTCAGGAGACGTACCATGGCGAGCACTTTCCTCCTCGGCGATCGCACCGTGAACCGCATAGGCTATGGCGCGATGCAGCTCGCCGGCCCGGGCGTATTCGGCCCGCCCAAGGACCGCGACCAGGCAGTCGCGGTGCTGCGCGAGGCAGTTGCCTCGGGCGTCAACCACATCGACACCTGCGACTATTACGGCCCGCACGTCGTCAACGAGATCATCCGCGAGGCGCTGCACCCCTATCCGGACGATCTCGTGCTGGTCACCAAGGTCGGCGCGCGGCGCGGTGCGGATGGGTCCTGGCTGCCGGCTTTCACGCCGGACGAGCTGGAATCGGCAGTGCACGACAATCTCCGCAACCTCGGGCTCGAGGCGATCGAAGCAGTCAATCTGCGCGTGATGGGCGACGGCGGCCATGGCCTCAGCGAAGGCACGATCGCGCCGCAGTTCGAGCGGCTGGCAAAGCTGCGCGAGCAGGGGCTGATCCGCCATCTCGGCATCAGCAACGCCACGCACAAGCAGATCGAGGAAGCCCGCGGCATCGCCCCGGTGGTCTGTGTGCAGAACCATTATAACCTCGCCCACCGCGAGGATGACGCGCTGATCGACACACTGGCCGAGGCGGGGATCGCCTATGTGCCCTTCTTCCCGCTCGGCGGCTTCTCGCCGATCCAGTCGGGCACGCTCGACCAAGTGGCGAAGGGCCTGAACGCCACCCCGATGCAGGTCGCGCTCGCCTGGCTGCTCCAGCGCGCGCCGAACATCCTGCTGATCCCGGGCACCTCGTCGCTCGGCCATCTGCGCGAGAACCTCGCGGTGCGCGATCTGGTGCTGCCGGCCGAGGCAGTGAAGACGCTGGACGGGATCGCCGGCTAGCGGCCGATCGCCTTCACCTTGGGAGCGCACATCGCAATCGCGTGATCGACCATGAAGCTCAGGCGATCGCGGGCAAGGGCGAGCTCGGCCGGGTCCAGCCCCCGGTCGAGCGTCTCGAAGTTGAGATAGCTCAGCCCGTGCAGCACCGCATAGTTGGACAGCGACCCGTCGCTCGCCACTACGCGCTCCTGCACCACGTTGAAGTCGGCCTGGACCATCGCGTCGCGGCAAAAGGCTTCGCCCGGCTGGTTGCGGGAGAGATAGGTCGCGAAGCCGACGGTGTCGTCGTCGTCGAACGGATAGGCCTTGGTCACCGAAGGACTGGGGTTGAGCGTGTCGTCGCAGAAGCGGATCGAGATCACGCCGCTGCCCTGGGGATCGCCCTTGTTGCAGCGCGAGTCCCCGGTGTCGAAGCCCTTTGCATTGGTGTGGAGCGCGATGATCGGCCAAGCGCCGTTGGCCAGGTCGGCCAGGATGTTGTGGGCATAGCCGGGCAGGGCGCTGTCGAAATTGCGATTGGGATCGATCGGCTTTCCATAGTCGACCGCGCGATTCATCCGGACGCCGTCATTGCCTGGAGAGACACCCGAATCGACTGCGATCAGCACGCCGCCATATTTCCGGACCGCGGCAAGCCCCGCCTCGAAGCCGGCATTCTCATTGTCGTGCGGAACGAAGAAAAGCGGACCCTTCGGATGCTTTACGTTGACGATCCGCCACAGCCGCCACGGCGCGCGCTCCTCGCGGAACTCATGGGCAGTCACCGCCAGCCCCTTCCACTCCACCGGGTCGCGGTGGCGGGCGAAGTCGTCGTCCTGCACAGTGATCGGATCGACCGGGCGGACCGTTACCGTATCGGGCGGCGTGGCGCTGAACAGCGCGGCGGCGGCGAGGGCGAGCGTGCGCATCAGTCCCTCGGCTGGATCAGGAACTGCTCGAAGCGCCCGTCCGCGCCCGGCTCGGCATAGGTGATGGCGACCAGCTTGCGGCCATCGGCATAGGTGATCTGGTAGTTGCGATTGACGAACCCGCCGCGCAGCCGGGCCTTGCCGAGCGATTCGAACCCCACCGGATCGCCGAGCGGGGCGAGGCTGGCATGATAGTCCTCGGTCGCCTGGGGGGTGAAGTAATAAGCGGCGTTGTCGGTCAGCCGCTGCCGCATGAGCTTCCCGGCACGAAGCTCATCAAACACCCGGCGCGCCCGCTGGTCGCGCAGTTGGTCGAGCGTGAGGGCAACCGGCGGGGGCGGACCTTCGGGCACCAGCAGGTCTGTGATGCCGCCGGTGATCGCATCCTGCGCGCCCCCGAAATCGGCGTTGACCAGTGCGACCACGGCGAAGCGCTTCTGCGGGATCACGAAATTGTCGGAGAGGAAGCCCACCGCTTCGCCGCCATGCTCGACGGTGCGGACGCCGTCGCGGTAGCCGAGCGACACGCCCAGCCCGTAATGCGTGTCGGCGCCGCCCGTAAGCGTGATCGAGGTCTCCTGCGTCTCCCAATCCTCGGGCGTCAGGATCTTGCGGTCGATCCGGGCGATGTCCCACTTGGCGAGGTCGGTCGCCGACATGGCGAGTTCGCCCGCCGCCCATAGCCAGCCATGCGCCGCCGGTCGGGCCGCGCGGACAGGACCAAGCGCGAAGCGGTGATTGCCCTGGGGGAAGCCCTTGCCGTTGGCATAGTCCTGATCCATCGCGTCGATGCCGAGCGGCTTGAGGATCTTCTTCTGGAGATAGTCGAGCAGCTTCATGCCCGAAGCCTTCTCGATGATCATGCCCGCGACGACATAGCCGGTGTTCGAATATTGCCAGGCCGCGCCGGGCTCGAAATCGAGCGGCTTCTTCGCCCAGCGATCGAGGATCTCCTGCGGCGTGACCGGCTTCTCCATCGCGGCGAAGTCATAGTCCTGCGGCCAGTAATCCTGCACGCCGGCGGTGTGGCTGAGCAGCTGGCGGATGGTGATCTTGTCGGCGTCCGTGATGTCCGGAACCCATTTCGACACCTTGTCGTCGAGGCTGAGCTTGCCCTCGTCCTCGAGCAGCAGGATCGCCGCGGCGGTGAACTGCTTCGAGATCGACGCGATCTGGTATTTCGCGGCCGGGCTGGTCGCCTTCATCCCGGGACCCTGGTCGCCATAGGCGTGCGCGAAGACGATCTTGCCGTCGCGGACGATCGCGATCGAGGCCGAGGGTGCGCCGGAGGATTTGAGCGCCTGCGTGACGATCGCATCGACCTGGGTGGTCTCGGCGGGCGTCAGCTGCTGCGCGGCGGCAGGGGTGGCGATCAGAAAGGCGGCGGCAAGGGCAGGTCGGAACATTGGGCCTCCGGAACGAGATTGGCGCAAGCTTAGGCCAGCATGCGGTTTCCGTCATCTTTCCATCTGGCATGGGCACCTTGCCACGGGGGCATGGGCATCGATGCATCTCAGGGTTCATCCCCCCGAAACGGTGTAATTGCCTGTTAGTAACGTCCGAGTTCCTCTCGCGAGGAGGAAATGTAGCCTGCGTTCTTTTGCAAGTATCGCTGTGCTATGCTCCCAACAGGGTCGAAGCATAACAACAGGATTCATTTCACCCGCAATGGGGGAGGAATTGCCATGTTATTTGCTTTTGCAGCGATGATGGGATGGTGCGGCACCAAATGGCCGGGCTGGTGGCGCTGGCCGCGTCCGCCACATCCGGATCCCGAGCCCTGGTGGCGTCTGGTCGACGGCATTCTTGGAGCTGTAGGTGGCGTGATCGTCATCAACGTCTTCGAGCCTCTGCTGCGCGATCAGGGCCTGATGGTTGCTGGCGGAGCAGCGTTCTTCGGCGGCCTTGCCGCGGCGACGCTGGTCGAGTCGGTGATGGGGCTGAACGCCAAGGCGCGCTGACGCCGGGGAGGGAGGCGGTGCCGGGGGCACCGCCTTTCCCGAATAGCCTCAGGCCAGCGGCACGCCGTACAGATCGTGCTCGTCGGCATCCTCGATCTCGACCATGACGATGTCGCCCTGGTTGAGGTGCCCGGCATCGCGCAGGAACACTTCGCCGTCGATCTCCGGGGCGTCGGCCTGGCTGCGGCCGGTGGCGCCGCCTTCCTCGCCGACTTCGTCGATGATCACTTCGACCGTCCGGCCGATCTTGGCCTGGAGCTTGGCGGCGCTGATCGCGGCCGTCTTCTCCATGATCCGGGCGTAGCGCTCTTCCTTGACCTCTTCCGGCACCGCGCCGGGCAGGTCATTGGCGGCCGCGCCCTCGACCGGCTCGAAGCGGAACGCGCCGACGCGGTCGAGCTGGGCTTCGTCGAGCCAGTCGAGCAGATACTGGAAGTCCTGTTCGGTCTCGCCAGGGAAGCCGACTACGAAGGTCGAGCGGATCGTCAGGTCGGGCGCGATCGCGCGCCAGTTCTTCAGCCGCTCAAGCACCTTGGCCTCATTGGCCGGGCGCTTCATCATGCGCAGCACCGACGGGCTGGCATGCTGGAACGGGATGTCGAGATAGGGGAGGATCAGCCCCTCGGCCATCAGCGGGATGACCTGGTCGACATGCGGATAGGGATAGACATAGTGGAGCCGCACCCAAGGCGCGATCTTGCCGAGCTCGCGGGCAAGGTCGGTCATGTGCGGGACGATCTCCTCGCCCTTCCACATGCGCGGCTGCTTGCGGATGTCGACGCCGTACGCCGAGGTATCCTGGCTGATGACCAGCAATTCCTTGGTGCCCGCCTCGACCAGCTTCTCCGCCTCGCGCAGGATCGCGTCGGGGCGGCGGCTGACCAGGTCGCCGCGCAGCGCCGGGATGATGCAGAAGGCGCAGCGGTGGTTGCAGCCCTCGGAGATCTTCAGATAGCTGTAGTGGCGCGGGGTGAGCTTCAGCCCGCTTTCCGGCACCAGATTGAGGAATGCGTTGGGCGGCATCGGCGCCGCGTCGTGCACCGCGCCAACCACTTCCTCATATTGGTGCGCGCCGGTGACCGCGAGCACGTTGGGGAAGCGCGCGCGGATGACCTCGGCTTCCTTGCCCATGCAGCCGGTGACGATGACGCGGCCATTCTCGGCGATGGCTTCGCCAATCGCTTCGAGCGATTCTTCCTTGGCCGAGTCGAGAAAGCCGCAGGTGTTGACCAGCACGACGTCGGCGCCGGCATAGTCGGGCGACATCGCATAGCCGTCGCTGCGCAGCTTGGTGAGGATGCGTTCGCTGTCGACGAGGTTCTTCGGACAGCCGAGCGACACCATCCCTACGCGAGGGGCCTCAGGAAGTTTAGTTGCCATGATCGGGCCGCGACATAGGGATTTCTGGCGAAATTGCTAGCCGGGGCTTTCCGGCGTAGCTTCATGCCTCTGCAAATATAGGGGGAGAGGCAATATGCAAATTCACTGGTTGGCGATCCTGGCCGCGGCGGTGGCCGGCTTCGTGGTGGGCGGACTCTGGTACGGGCCGCTGTTCGGCAAGGCGTGGATGCAGGCGCGCGGGATCAGCCCGGAAGAGGCGAAGGCCGGCGTGAACATGCCGCTGCTGTTCGGCAGCACCTTCGTGCTCAACCTGGTCGCGGCGTTCATGCTCGACCATCTCTACAACACCTATGACACGACCGTGGGGTTCCACCATTCGCTGGTGATCGCCGGGATCATCGGAGTGGGTTTCATCACCACCTCGATCGGCGTGAACTATCTGTTCTCGCGGCTGCCGCGATCGCTGTTCCTGATCGATGCGGGCTATTGGATCGTCATGTACCTGGTGATGGGCGCGATCTTCGGGCTGCTCAGTTGAACGCTCAGGCGTGTGACTTGAACAGGAACCACGCGCCGCCCGCGATCAGCGAGAAGCCGATCAAATGGTTCACCGTGATCTTCTGGCCGAGATAGAAGACCGAGAAGACGACGAAGACGATCAGGGTGATCACTTCCTGCATCGCCTTGAGCTGGGCCGCGGAATAGACCGCGCTGCCCCAGCGATTGGCGGGCACCGCGATCAGATATTCGGGCAGTGCGATCAGCCAGCTCACGCCGATCACCAGCGCCAGCGGCACCGCCTTGAAGCGGAGATGGCCGTACCAGGCGATCGTCATGAAGACGTTCGAGGCGATGAGCATGAGGATCGGCAGGGCGCGGGCAGTGAAATCAGGCATGGCGCGACCATGGCGGGGATGGCATCCAGGTCAAGATAGCCCAAAGGTCAGGATGGAGATGATTTCCCGAACCCGGCTGGTCGAGCAGCTCCGCGCGCTGGGCGTGCGCGAGGGCGGCGTGCTGCTCGTCCACACCAGCTTTCGCAATGTCCGCCCCGTCGAGGATGGCGCCGAAGGGCTGATCGCGGCGCTGGGCGAGGCGCTGGGGCCGGAGGGCACGCTGGCCATGCCTTCGGCGACGGGCGACGACGATGCGCCCTTCGACCCGGCGAGCACGGTCAATCGCGACGATCTCGGCGCGGTCGCCGATCTGTTCTGGCGGATGCCGCATGCCGTGCGCAGCCCGCATTTCGATGCAGTGGCGGCGCGCGGCCCGCAGGCCGAATGGATCACCGGCGGCCCCTTCGTGCTGCCGCCCGCGGCGCCGGGCAGTGCGATCGACCGCATCCGCCTCGCCGGCGGCCAGGTGCTGCTGCTCGGCGTGACGCACCACGCCAACACGATGCTGCATCTGGCCGAGCTGCTCGGCGGCGCGCCCTATCGCAGCGACTTCCATTACATCGATGCCGCGGGTGCCGAAGTCCATTACGGCGAAAATGACAGCTGCTGTGCGAAGTTCGAGCTCGCCGATACCTGGCTGCGCGCCGAGGGGCTGCAGCTGGAGGGGCAGGTCGGCCATGCCGAGGCGCGGCTGATGGAGGCGGAGGATCTGGTGCGGATCGCCGCGGCCCGGGTGCGCGAGGATCCGCTGATCTTCCTCCACGGCCCGGAAGAGGGCTGCGAGGAGTGTGACGAGGCCCGCGAGAGCCTCTAGCTGGCGGTGACGATCTCGATGATGATGTCGCCTGCCGCCAGCGCCTGCGCCTGGGGTTCGGCGAAGCTGTAGGGCTGGCCGCCGCGATAGATACGCACGCCGAGGCCGGTGGCGATGCCGGCGAGCGGCTTGCCCACTTCCGCCGGCATAACCTTGCGCTCGGCAAGCGCGACGCGGCCATGGATCGAGGCCAGGTCCATCAGATAGTCGGTCAGGTGATTCCCCGTGCAGCTGCTGGCGAGCAGCAGCCCGGCAAAGCTGACCGGGTTGACGACCGTAGTCGCCCCGGCAGCGCGGGCGGGAAGCTCATTGTCCTCGTTGCGCACGATCGTGCTGATCGGCAGCTCGGGCGCGAGGTGGCGCGCGGTGAGCGTGATCAGGATCGAGGTGTCGTCGCGCCCGGCGGCAACGATCATCGCGGCGGCCTGGCGAATGCGCACATCCTCGAGGATCGCATCGCGCGTGGCATCGGCCTGCAGCACCGCGCAGCCGCACGCCTTGGCGCGCGCCAGATTGTCCTCATTGGTGTCGATGACGACGAAATTGGCCGGCTTCTCGCCGCGGGCGATCAGCTCGTCGACCGCCTCGGAGCCGGTGCTGCCATAGCCGGCGATGACGATGTGGCCGGTAAGGTTTCGCTGGATCGCTGCCATGCGCCATTTGTCCCAGGTTCGCTTGAGCACGAAATTATAGGCGGTGCCGATGAAGAGCAGCACCACGAACACGCGTATCGGCGTGACGATGAACGCGTCGAACATCCGCGCCGAATTGCTCACCGGCACGATGTCGCCATAGCCGGTGGTCGTTACCGAGATCGATGTGAAATAGAGGATGTCGAGGAAGCTGACATGGCCGTCGGCCGTGTCCTTCAGCCCGTCGCGCTCGATCCAGTGGACGCCCACCGCGAGAGCTAGGAGCGCCACCACCGCCAGCACACGCCACCCGATCGAGGCCCAGACGGGAAGGCTGGACTTGCGTTTGAGCGTGGCGGGTGGCTGCAGCGCCATCAGCGCGCGGGCAGTCTCGGCAGCGGATCGACCGGATTGCGGCCCTGGCGAATCTCGAAATGGAGTTCGGGGCGGTCCGCAAAGCCTGAATTGCCGGAGAGCGCGATCATCTGGCCCTTCTTCACTGCCTGGCCGCGCTGCACGAGCAGCTGGCCGGCATGACCATACACTGTCGTCCAGCCATCGCCATGGCGGATAATCACTAGTCCGCCGAGCGCTGGAATGTCCGAACCGACATAGGCGACGACACCGTCCGCGGCGGCGAGCACCGGCGTGTCGAGTGGCGTGGCGATCTTGATGCCGTCATTGCGCTCGCCCGAAGCGCCGGGGCCGAAGCGCTTGATGACATTGCCCTTGAGCGGCCATTGGAAGCCGCCGGCCAGGCGCGCGGGTGCGGCCACCGGGGTGGTCGGCGAGAGCACGCGCGCGGAGGAGGAGGTCGGCTGGGCCGGCTTGGCCTTTTCGGCGATGGCGGGCTGGCCGCCGGTGACGATATCGTCGACGCCGAGATCGAGATGGAAGCGCGCGGCGCGCTGCTCGATCGTCTCGGGGCGGCCCGATGGCGAGGCGTCGTCGGGGATCAGCAGCCGCTGGCCGGTGCGCAGGATGTACGGCTCTTCGAGCTCGTTGACCGCGATGATCCGCGACCAGCTGACGCCATAGGCGACGGCGATCGCGATGCCGGTCTCGCCGTCACGGACCAGATGGTAGCGGCCGCCCGGAATGACGAGCTTCTGGCCGACGCGGATCACGAAGGGCGGCGGGATGTCGTTGGCGCGCGCGATCGCTTCCGAACCCGCGCCGGTCTTCACCGAGATCGAGCGCAGCGAGTCGCCGGGCTGCACAGTGTAGCTGCGGCCCGCGACCACGCGCGAATCCGCCTGCGCCTTGCGCGATTGCCAGGCTTGGGGCGGGGCGGGGAGGCGGCGCACGTCCTGTTCATTGCCGAGCGCGGGGCGCTCCCAGCGCTCCTGTTGCGGCTGGACGGGACGGTCCTGCCGGTCGTGGCGCTGCTGCGGCGCCGGGCGATAGCCGGTGTCCTGATAGGCGCCGCCGCTCTGCGGAATACAGGCGGCGAGCAACAGCAGCGCCATCGGCGCCATCCGCTTCGCAGCCATCATCCCCGACCCCCACATTAACCAAATAATGCCGCACCATAACGCGCATTTCCGCGCGCGTCAGGTACGTCTGAATGCGGAGGTACTCAGTTTGCCGGTTCGAGCCGCTCCAGGCCCTTGAGATAAGGCTTGAGCACCTCGGGGATCGCGACCGAACCGTCTTCCTGCTGATAGTTTTCCAGCACCGCGACGAGCGTGCGCCCCACCGCCAGGCCCGAGCCGTTGAGCGTGTGGACGAAGCGCGTCGCCTTCTCGCCCGCCGGGCGATAGCGCGCATTCATCCGGCGCGCCTGGAAGTCGCCGCAGGTCGAGCAGGACGAGATCTCGCGGTAGCGGCCCTGGCCGGGCAGCCACACTTCGAGGTCATAGGTGCGCGCCGCGGTGAAGCCCATGTCGCCGGTGCACAGCTTCATCCGGCGGAACGGCAGGCCGAGCGCCATGAGGATGCCCTCGGCGCACTGCGTCATGCGCTCATGCTCGGCCTCGGACTGTTCGGGCGTGGTGATCGAGACCATCTCGACCTTCTCGAACTGGTGCTGGCGGATGAAGCCGCGCGTGTCGCGGCCCGCCGCACCGGCTTCCGAGCGGAAACAGGCCGTCAGCGCGGTGAAGCGCAGCGGCAGCACTTCCTCGGTCAGGATCTTCTCGCGGACGATATTGGTGAGGCTCACCTCGGCGGTGGGGATCAGCCAGCGGCCGTCGGTGGTCTTGAACAGGTCCTCGGCGAATTTGGGGAGCTGGCCGGTGCCGAACACTGCCTCGTCGCGGACGAGCAGCGGCGGTACGGTCTGCTCGAAGCCCTGCGCCTCGAGGCTGTCGAGCATGAACTGGCCGAGCGCGCGGTGCAGCTTGGCAGCGGCGCCGCGCACCAAAGTGAAGCGCGCGCCCGAAAGCATCGCGCCGGTCTCGAAATCGAGGCCGAGCGCCGGGCCGATCAGGTCATGCTCCTTCACCTCGAAGCCGAAGCTGCCCGGCTCGCCGACGGTGGAGACGAGTGCGTTGTCGTCCTCGTCCTTGCCCTGCGGCACATCGGCGAGGGGCAGGTTCGGGATCGACGCGAGCAGGCCGGTGAGCTCCGCGCCGACTGCCTTCTCCTCGGCGTCGATCTGCGGCATCCGCTCCTTGAGCTCAGCGACTTCGGCCATCAGGTCGGTGGGGTCGTCGCGGCGCGCCTTGGCGGCGCCGATCGCCTTCGAGGCCTCGTTGCGGCGCGCCTGCACCGTCTGCGCCTCGGTGATCAGCGCGCGGCGCTTCTCGTCGAGCGCAAGCAGCGTGGCGGACTGCGGTTCCAGCCCGCGGCGGGCAAGGCCGGCGTCGAAGGCTGCGGGGTTCTCACGGATGGCGCGGATATCGTGCATGGCCGGGCGTATGACCGCGCGCACTCCTGCGTGCAAGTCCGCCGCGCGCAACCCTGCCGCGTCCGGGGGCGTTAAGGAGCCACAACCAAAACAAAGGAGAATTCGAGATGCAGGTTCCGCATGACGCAGTCGTGGTGGTCGCGGATGGCCGCAAGATGCTGTTCCTGAGGAACGAGGGCGATGCCCGAAACCCGAACCTGCAGGTCGAGAAGAAGGTGATCGACAAGCACAACCCCTCGCACCACGATCAGGCGACCGACCTGGCCGGCGGCGCCTCAAGCACGCGCGGTGGCGGGCAATGGGGTGGTGGCAGCATGGAGGAAGTCGACTTCCACCAGCTCGAGGAAGACCGTTTCGCCGCCGAGACTGCCGCGCTGCTCAAGGAGCGCGCGCTGCGCCAAGACTATGAGTCGCTGATCATCGTCGCCCCGCCCAAGACGCTGGGCGAGCTGCGCAAACATTATCACAAGGAAGTGAGCGACCGGCTGACCGGCGAGCTCGCCAAGGATCTGACCGGCCATCCGGTTTCGGAGATCGAGCAGGCGCTGCTCAAGGCGGAATAGAGCCGCCCGCTCCAAATACACGTCATCCCCGCGAAGGCGGGGATCCAGAGCCAGGAGCGTCGCCCTCAGTTACCCTGGATCCCCCGCCTTCGCGAGGATGACGATTTTCTTGTGTGTCAGGCCTCGGTCGTTTCGTCCGGCTTCTTCTTGGCGAAGCGCTTGCGGGCGACGAGCGCCGCGGCGGCGCCGCCGAACAGCAGGATCATCGGCGGGGCCGGGACCGGCGCGGGGCCGCCCGAGCTGCTGCCGCCGCAGCCATGCCCGCAGCTGCTGCTGCCGCCATAGCTGCTCGAACCGTGATGCCAGCCGCTCGAACCCCAGCCGCTGGAGTTGCTCCAGTGGCTGCTCGAGCCGTTCGACGACGACGAAGTCGACGAGGAATTGGACGAGCTGGTCGAAGAGCTGTTCGACGACGAGGTCGAGACGTCGCCGCTCGACGAGGTCGAGGAGCTGGTCGAAGTCGAGGACGAGACATCGCCGCTCGACGAGGACGAGGTCGACGAGGACACGTCGCCGCTCGACGACGAGGTCGAGCTCACTTCGCCGCTCGACGTGGAAGTCGAGGAGCCGCCGGTGGAGGTGGAAGTCGAGGACCCGCCCGTCGAGGTGGACGAGCCGCCCGTCGACGTGGACGTCGAGCCGCCTGACGAGGACGAGTTGGACGAAGAGATTTCGATGTTGATGCCGCTCGAGCCGCTGCCCGAGCCGGAGCCTGAACCGCTGCCGCCGAAGAAGCCGCCTGCGAAAAAGCCGCCCATGAAGCCGCCGCCGCCCGAGCCGCCGATCACGCCCGACGAGGACGAACCGCTGCTGCTCGAGGAAACCACCGGCATCTCGCCATAAGGCGGGGGCGTCGGGATCGGTGCGCCCTGCGCCGTGACGACGACGACCTGGGGCTGGCCCTGAGTCGTCGTGGTGACCGTGCGCTTCACGACTCGCTTCACGGGCCGCGCGACCGTGCGCTTCACGACGCGCTTCTTCGCGACAGTGACCTGCTTCACCACGCGGGGCTGATGAATGCGTTCGGTGACGTACACGCCACCGCCGCCTATCACTGCGCCTCCGCAGGTGCAGGCGCACAGTTTGGCCAGGGCCATGCGAACCGACATTGTTCCCACTCTTCCTTTGCTGGCGTGTCGCTCCCCACGGGACCGTCAGCAGCTTCACGCCTGTCAATGCAGGAAAAGTGCAAAACAAACTATTAAGTGCAACGGCGTAAGAGTTCATTAACCATATTATTGCGCGATTTTCGCTTAGAGGAATTCTGCCGCGAAGGTTAATGTTCTACTTCGGCACGGAAGCGCCTGTTCGTAGGTAGCCCTTTGTGAACATTACCGGTTAATTTTCAGGCGCTTCGACCCCCGGTTCAGCCCGCGCTAATTTCCCCCCATTTACGGGGCATTACGCCTGTGGATTAAAACAACGGCGCGCTTGTTAACGCCCTCGCGCATAAGTATAGGGCCGCGCAGGGCAAAGCGGTCTCCGTGCGGCTCAGCCAAGCGGCGACCGGAGTGGAGTAGTGGGGATGGCTACTGTTTTGGATCGCTTCGACGAACCGAGTAAACGTGTTCCTACCGCCGCCAATGACGGCGACAACGGCTATCGGCCGAGCAACGACGAACCCTTCATGAACCCGCGTCAGCTGGATTATTTCCGCGATAAGCTGAATGCGTGGAAGGAAGATATCTTCCGCGAGTCGGCCGGAACGCTCAACCAGCTGCAGACCGATACGCTGCGCGAGGCCGATCTCACCGATCGCGCTTCGAGCGAGACCGACTGGTCGATCGAGCTGCGCACGCGTGATCGCCAGCGCAAGCTGATCTCGAAGATCGACGCCGCGCTGCGCCGAATCGAGGACGGCGAGTACGGTTATTGCGAAGTGACCGGCGAGCCGATCAGCCTCGGTCGCCTGGAAGCGCGGCCGATCGCGACGATGACCGTTGAGGCGCAGGAACGCCACGAGCGCAACGAAAAGGTATCGAGGGACGAATAGTAGGGGGCTTACGGCCTCCTTTTTTGTGCCTCCCCGGTACAACCGCGGAGGCACATTTTCGGCTCTTGTTTACGCTTTCGACAAGGTTTGCTGGTCTATTCTACGCGCGTAACCCCTTGCGTTCGAGCGACACGAATGGACCAGTTCTCCTTTGACCCTCTCACGGCGCTTTCGGCGGACGATTTCGCCAGCCAGCGCACGGACTCACGCGATAGCCTGATGCTGTCGGCGCTGTTCCGCGTTGCGGGACGGCCGGACGAGCAGGTGCGGGTGCGAAATCTCTCGTCGGGCGGCCTGATGGCCGAATATGCCCAGCCGATCGATCGCGGGGCGCATGTCGAAGTGGAAGTGCGCGGTGTGGGCTGGGTCGCCGGTCGCATCGCCTGGGCGACTGATGGCCGCGTGGGCATCGCCTTCGATTCGTCGATCGATCCGATGCTGGCGCGAAAGCCGGTCGGCAAGGGTGCGCACACGCCGAGCTTCGTGAAGCCGATCATCACCCGGCGCTAAAGTGCCTCCGGGTTCAGTTCTTTCGATGATTTCGCGCGTCGGGGTGCGGCTTGGGCCACACCCCTTGTTGCGCGGCGCCTCTAACGCGCCATCTCTTCCTTGAGTCGAAGCTTCTGCTTCTTCAGGGAGGCCAGGACCAGATGGTCCGGCTGAGGCCGTTGCGATTCGGCGGCGATTCGCTGGTCGAGCACATTGTGCTTGGCCGAAAGTGCCGAGAAATGCGCGTTCTGCATCGAAGCAGTCTCCTTCATCGGTGGCCGGAACCTGTGAATAAATCACTTTTCCACAGCTTTGTCGCGGGCGAATCGCGGTTGCTGAACGGCTAATCGACAGTGTGCGGAAATAGCGCGATGATCCGTTGCGGAGCCTCTCGCCGTGGTGCAGGGAGCTTCGGGTATCGGGGGCGTTCGCGATGGACGAGAGAGAGATTGTGCGGCGGCTCGAGACGGTGCGGACCGAGCATCGCGATCTCGATGCCGCGATCGATGCGCTGCTCGCCACCGGCACGGCCGATCAGCTCCAGGTCGCCCGGCTCAAGAAGCGCAAGCTCATGCTGCGCGACGAGATCGCGATGCTGGAAGACCAGCTGATCCCCGACATCATCGCCTGATCACACGGCTTGATCCGTTACGGGACGTAACTCCTGTGAAATTAAGCATTTCGTTACCATGAAGGCTATGGCAGCGTCCCAAGTCATGGGGAAACAGGGCACAGCAACGATCCATCGCAAGCTGATCGACTCGCTCTATGTCGAGGCGATGCTGCTCGCGGATGAGGCGCGCGCTTATTTCGATGAGCTCGGCCGCGACGAGCGCGAGGCGCTGGAAGCGCTCAACCGAGTCGCCTTTTCCTGCGAGTCGCTGAAGGTGACGACCCGGCTGATGCACATCATCGCCTGGTTGCTCACCCAGCGCGCGGTCGACGCGGGCGAACTCAGCCCCGGCGACGCGCTGGCGCCCTCGCGCCGGCTCGGCGAGGGGCCCGAGACCGAGGAAGCGCTGCTGGCGGCAATGCCGGAACATGCGGTGTCGATCATCAACACCAGCATCGACCTCTATCGCCGCGTCGGCCGGCTCGACGAGTCGCTGGAGGAGCAGTTCGTGGCCGTCGAAAGCCCCGCGCGCTCGATGATGGACCGGCTGGCCGCGGCTTTCTGACGCTTACGTCATCCTGGCGAAAGCCGGGGTGACAGTTAGCCGCAGAGCGCGGCCTTCGCCGCGGCATATTCTGCCTTCATCTTCTCGATCTTCACCGCCGCCGGCTCGATCGCATGGACCGCGCCGATGCCCTGGCCCGAACCCCAGATGTCCTTCCAGGCCTTGGCCCCGCCGAAGTTCATCGCGCTCGGATCGCTCTCGGGCAGCTTGTCCGGGTCGAGCCCGGCATTGACGATCGATGCCTTCAGATAATTGCCGTGCACGCCGGTGAAGAGGTTCGAATAGACGATGTCCTCCGCCGTGCCCTCGACGATGCCCTGCTTGTAATCCTGCGTCGCATTGGCCTCGTCGGTCGCGATGAAGGGCGAGCCGATATAGGCGAGGTCGGCGCCCATCGCCTGAGCGGCGAGCACCGAGCGGCCATTGGCGATCGCGCCCGAGAGCACCACCGGCCCGTCGAACCATTCGCGCACTTCCTGGACGATCGCGAAGGGGCTGAGCCGCCCGGCATGGCCGCCGGCGCCGGTCGCGACCAGGATCAGCCCGTCGGCGCCCTTTTCGACGGCCTTGTGGGCGAAGCGGTTGTCGATCACGTCGTGCAGCGTGATGCCGCCCCAGCCATGGACGGCATCATTGAGCTCGGGCCGCGCGCCGAGCGAGGTGATCACGATCGGCACCTTCCACTTGGCGCACACCGTCACGTCATGCTCGAGCCGTGGGTTGGAGCGGTGGACGATCTGGTTGACCGCGAAGGGGGCGGCCGGCGTGTCGGGATTGTCGCGGTCCCAGGCGGCGAGTTCCTCGGTGATCTGGTGGAGCCATTCGTCGAGCTTGGTATCCGGCCGCGCATTGAGCGCCGGGAACGAGCCGACGATCCCCGCCTTGCACTGGGCGATGACCAGCTCGGGCACCGAGATGATGAACAGCGGCGACCCGATGACGGGAAGGCGCAGGCGATCGAAGAGCGGGGGCAGGGCCATGGATCGGTTTTGTAGCGAAACGGAATGGCCGTCCAGCCCGGTGCAGGCGACGCTACGGCAACGCCGGGTGCAGGATCCGGGCACAGCGCCGACTCGGGGCCGCATTGAAGCAAACCCGCCGAATCCCCATTATCGGGCGATCCAGTTGCCCCGGGGAGTCTCATGGTCACCAACGAGGTCTACATCATCGTCCGCGACGCAATCAAAGCCGCGTCGCTCCAGAGCGGCAAGCTCTACGAAGAGGGGCAGGAGAGCCATTATCAGGCCCTCGCCGCGGTGATGGCGCTACGCCAGGCGGGTTACGAGGTGACCAAGCGGCTCGACAATTAGTCGAACGGCCGCTGCCAGACCACAAAGGTATCGACCTCGGGCGAGCGCACCGCGGCGGCATAGGCGTGGTGGCGGAAGCCCGGCAGTTCGGCGATCCGCTTGACCATCGCGCCTTCACCCCGCGCACCCAGCGGCACGGTGAAGGCGATGTCCTCATCCAGCCCGTAGAATAGCCACCACGCGCCGCGTCCGTCCGGGCCATAGTCGCTGGTTTCGATCGCGATCGCCCCCAACGCGTCGATCACCGTGGCGCGCCGGTTCCCCTCGGGGTCGATTGACCAGAGGCTGTCGATATCCGCGCCGGCGCGCCATTGGCCTTCGAATTCCGGCTCGGCGATCGGGGCGGGCGGTTCGGCGGGAACGGATAGGGGAGCCGGTGCCGGACGGCGACGCTTCAACCAATCGAACAAACCCATTGCGACCTCTCGACTCGAAAGGCCCATGGGCTAGCCGGGCAATGTGACGGCTGATCAGTCGACGCGTTTCAGTCCCGCGGCATATTCGCGCTGCTTGGTCGCGTAGAGCGTGGCGCTGGCCTTGAGCATCGCCTTCTGCATCTCGTCGAGCGGGCGGACGGCCCTGGCGGGGGAGCCGACGATCAGATGCCCTGCCGGAAATTCCTTGCCCTCGGTCACCAGCGCGCCGGCGCCGACCAGGCAGTCCTCGCCGATCACCGCGCGGTTGAGGATTGTTGCACCCATGCCGATCAGCGTGCGGTTGCCGATCGTGCAGCCGTGCAGGATCGCATGGTGGCCCACGGTCACGTCCTCGCCCACGGTGCAGGGCGCGCCGGGATCGGAATGGAGCATCGCCCCGTCCTGGATGTTCGAGCGCGCACCGATCACGATCGGGGTGTTGTCCGCGCGCACCACCGCGCCGAACCAGACCGAGGCCAGTTCGGCCAGATGGACGTCGCCGATCAGGTCGGCACTCGGCGCGACCCAGGCGTCTTCAGCTAGGAGGGGCTGATGCCCCGCAAATTCGTAAAGCGGCATCCGCTCAGAATAGCGGCGCGGAAAGCTCCGGGGGAAGCGGAATGTTCGCGCCGAGCGCGAGCGCCAGCGCGACCGCGCCGAGCAGCACCGCCAGCGTCGACGAAAGCGAGAACAGGCCCCAGCCGACCATCGTGACGACCTGCGGGTTCGCACGCTGCTCGCGCTTGTTGCGCTGCATCGACATGATCACGAACATCGCGAGCATCGCATATGCGAAGACAAAGAACTCGGTCATCAATCCCACCCCGGAAATCCCCACGGCGATTTTAGGCGAGGAGGGTTAACGCTTCAATGCCGCACGCCTCCGGTTTACCGCAGTGCAGCAAGGATCCGTCGCGGGCGAAATGATCAGTGGTGGGCGGCCGTGCTCGCCGACTTGCAGCTGCACGCGCAGACGCAGGCGGGCATGCAGAGGCAGGGCTGGGGAACTGCGCAGTGGCAGGTGTGCGCGGCGGGCTTGTGCTCGTCCTTCTTCGGCTTTTCGGGCGCACCGGGCAGCGGCAGCAGGTCGCGCGCATTGCCAGTATAGATGGTGTGGGCGTCGGCGCTGCCGCACGCGGTGCAGCCATCATGCTCCTCGTCATGATCGTGGCTGCTGCCGAAGCTGAAGCTGTGGCCCGACTCCTTCTTGAGCACCTTCTTCGCGGCCTCGCACACCGCAATCGCATAATTGCCCAGCGTCGAGACCATCTGGCCCATCGCGACCTGCTCGGTGGCGAAATAGTGGACTAGCATCGCGTCGCGGTGGGCATCCACCGGCTCGCGCACCGCGGGATAGCTCAGCATCTGCTGCAGGTCGGCGAGCTGCGATTCCATCGCGCCGATCTGGCCGCTCCAATTGTTGAACGCGGCGAACAGGTCGTAATGCGGCCAGCTCGCCGGCGCCTGGGGGCGCATCTGCTCGACGAAGTTGACCGGCCCGGCCAGATCCTCGCGCAGCAGCCGGAGCAGCACGCGCAGCGTCACCACGTCGCGCTGCGGCTGGCGCAGGCGCTGGGCGAAGGTTTCGGTCACCGTGCCGGTGTGCTTCCACACCTGCCGGCACAGCATGCGGGTGAATTCCTCGTCGCGCTTCTTCGGCTTGGCGAGCAGCGCGGACTTGAGCGACGAGAGCACGCCGATCACGATCAGCAGTGCGATCAATACCCCGCCGACCAGGATCCAGGCCGGCCAGTAGATCGCTTCCGCGCTGATCGGCTGGGCGGCAGTGCTGGCATTGGCGACCGAGGCATTCGCCGCGCTCGCCGCCAGATTGCCGATCGAAGCCAGAATAATCGCCACGCCATTCCCCCTGAGTCGCGGGCGATATGGTTAACAGAAATGAACGGGCAGCACAGTCATGACTCATCCGTTTCGAAACGGAGATGTTGCATAAACCTGCGCAATTGCTGCGCGCGTCAGAGCGTGACGCCGCGCTTCCAGATCGCGATCTCGCGCTCGCCATTGCGTTCGGCAGCGGTTTCCTTGCCTGACGCGATCGCGGCGATCGTGTCGAGCAGCGCATCGGCAGCGACGTCCATGCCCTGATCGAGCACCTGGCCCGCGTCGAAGTCGATCCAGCCGGGCTTGCGCGTGGCGAGGTCGCTGTTCGAAGCGATCTTGATCGTGGGCACCGGGAAGCCGAGCGGCGTGCCGCGGCCGGTGGTGAACAGGATCGCAGTCGCGCCCGCCGCGGCCAGCGCAGTAGAGGAGACCGCGTCGTTGCCCGGTGCCTCGAGCAAGGTCAGCCCCTTGCGGCGGACGCGGCCGCCATAGGGGATCACATCGGTGACGATCGCATGCCCGGCCTTCTGCACT
The DNA here is from genome assembly GCF_013416555.1 of Sphingomonas sp. R-74633. Lineage (GTDB taxonomy): Bacteria > Pseudomonadota > Alphaproteobacteria > Sphingomonadales > Sphingomonadaceae > Sphingomonas. The sequence continues at coordinate 583,695 of NZ_JACCFG010000001.1, forward strand.
GCGCCGAGCGACTTCTCTTCCAGCGTGGTGATGCCGCCGGCGATGTTGCCGGGCGAGGGGTTCTCGGAGACCGGCTCGCCGTGCCGGGTGAAATATGCCTTGAAGTCGTTCACCAGCTCGACAATCCCGTCGAACACCGCTTCATCCTGCGCGCGCTCCATGAGGAGCTGCTCGGCGCCGAATATCTCGGGGATCTCGGTAAGGATCGCGGTGCCGCCTGCCGCGATAACCGCGTCGGCCATGCGCCCGACCAGCGGATTGGCGGTGAGGCCAGAAAAGCCGTCCGACCCGCCGCACTTCACCCCGAGCACCAGTTCGGAGAGCGGGGCGGGGGTGCGCTCGGCCTGCGCGCCGGCGACCAGTTCCTCGACCAGCGCCAGGCCTTCCTCGATCTCGTCGCTCGCCATTTGCGCGCCGAGCGTGCGCAGGTTCGGATGCTCGATGCCCTCGAGCATCCCCGAAATCTGGTTGTTCTCGCAGCCGAGCCCGACGATCAGCACGCCGCCGGCATTGGGATGATTGGCCAGCGCCGAGAGGATCGCACGGGTGCCCTGCAGGTCATCGCCGAGCTGCGAGCAGCCGAACGGGTGGGGGAAGGCATGGACGCCGTCGATCCTGCCCGCGTGCAGCTTTTCGGCACGCTCGGCGATCTTCTGCGCGGTGCGGGCAACGCAGCCGACGGTAGGGATCACCCAGATCTCGTTGCGCGTGCCGACCCTGCCATTTGCGCGGCGATAGCCCAGGAAGCCCGGACCCTCGACCAGAGCGTCGTCCTGCGCCGAAGGGGTGAAGGCATAGTCGCCGCTGCCCTTGAGCGCGGTTGCTACATTGTGCGTGTGGACATGCTCCCCTGGCGCGATCGCCCGGGTGGCGACACCGATCGGGAAGCCGAATTTGAGCACGGGCTCGCCCGGCGCGATCGGCTTCATCGCAACCTTGTGACCCTTGCCGATCGGCTCGGCGAGCGTCACGCCCAGCGCCTGCTCGCCGGCTGCCATGTCACGCAGCGCCGTGGCGGTGCTGTCCTTGGGGTCGATGCGGAAAAGTGCCGGGATCATGGCGCCCGATATAGGTCTGCGGCCCGGCTATGGAAACCGGTTTCCATCAGCCCGCCGCCAGCCAGGCGAAGCGGATTACGAACAATCCGGCCAGTAGGAGCAGCAGCCAGTCGCCCGCAGTGATCTTGCCGCGGATCAGCCGGATCAGCGCATAGGCCGTGATGCCGAAGGCCAGGCCGTTTGCGATCGAGAAGGTGAAGGGGATCATCGCCACGGTGAGGAAGGCGGGGATCGCCATCTCGGGATCGTCCCAGTCGACATCGGCTAGCGGCGCCATCATCAGCCCGCCGACCAGCACGAGCGCCGGGGCGGTCGCGGCGATCGGCACCAGTTGCGCCCAAGGCGCGACGAACATCGCGAGCAGGAACAGCACCCCCGTCACCACTGCGGTAAGCCCGGTGCGGCCGCCGGCCTGCACGCCCGCGGCGCTCTCGACATAGGAAGTCACCGTGCTTGTACCGGCCAGGCTGCCGGCGATGCTGGCCACGGCGTCGGTGAACAGGATGCGGTTGAGCCGCGGGATGCGGCCCTGTTCGTCGATCAGCCCGGCGCGGCGAGTGACGCCGACGAGCGTGCCGACATTGTCGAACAGGTCGACGAAGAGGAACACAAACAGGATCTCGAACAGCCCGAGGCCATGGCTGCCCGACAGGCCGAATACGCCGGCGAGATCGAGATGGAAGGCGACCTGGCTGATCGCCGTCAGGTCATAGGGCTCCGGCTTGAAGACGACCTGGCCGGTCGCCCAGGCGGCGAGCGTGGTTGCGACGATGCCGATCAGGATCGCCCCGCGCACCTTCCACGCGGCGAGGCCGGCGGTGATGACGAGCCCGAACAACGCCAGCGCTGCGCCGGGCGCGTGGAGGTCGCCGAGCGTCACCAACGTCGCGGGGCTGGTGACGATGATCCCGGCATTCTTCAACCCGATCAGGCCGATGAACAGGCCGATGCCGCCGGCCACCGCGGCGAAGAGCTGGGGCGGGATCGCCGCGATGATCAACTGGCGGATGCCGGCGAAGGTGAGCAGCAGGAAGGCGACGCCGGAGAGGAACACGCAGCCAAGCGCCACCGGCCAGGGCACGCCCATGCCCTGCACGACGGTGAAGGCGAAATAGGCGTTGAGCCCCATGCCCGGCGCCAGCGCGAGCGGCACGTTTGCGGTAAGCCCCATCAGGATGCTCGCGAGGCCGGCGGCAAAGCAGGTCGCGGCGGCGACGGCGGCCACCGGCATCCCCGCGGCGCTCAGGATCGCCGGATTGACGATGATGATATAGGCCATGGTCAGGAAGGTCGTGCTGCCCGCCAGCACTTCGGTGCGCACCGTCGTGCCGCGCTCGGCCAGCGCGAAATGGCGCTCGATCAGGCCCGGTTCGTCGGTGTCGGCCACAAGCATTCCCCTATGCTGCCCGGGCTTAGTCTAGCGGTCCTAGGCCTGTTCGACCACCTGCCGCTGCTCGCCCAGCCCGTCGATGCCCAGCCGTACTTCGTCACCCGGCTGGAGGAACACCGGCACCGGCTTTTGTGCCATGCCGACGCCGGGCGGCGTGCCGGTCGAGATGATGTCGCCGGGCTGCAGGCTCATGAACTGGCTGATGTACGAGACGAGGAAGCCCGGCTTGTAGACCATCGTCGCGGTCGAGCCGTCCTGATAGCGCTTGCCGTTGACCTCGAGCCACATGCCGAGCGCGTTGGTGTCGGCGATCTCGTCGGGCGTCACCAGCCACGGGCCGATCGGTCCGAAGGTGTCGCAACCCTTGCCCTTGTCCCAGGTGCCGCAGCGCTCGTTCTGGAATTCGCGCTCGGACAGGTCGTGGCAGATGAAATAGCCCGAGATCGCGGCCAGGCCCTCTTCCTCTGTCACGTAGCGGCAGTCGCGGCCGATCACGATGCCGAGCTCGACTTCCCAGTCCATCTTGGTCGATCCGCGCGGGCGCAGGATCGGGTCATTGGGGCCGGAAACCGCGCTGGTCGCCTTGCTGAACAGCACCGGCTCCTTGGGGATCTCGACACCGGTCTCCGTGGCATGATCGGCATAGTTGAGGCCAATGCAGAGGAACTTGCCCGGCCTGGCGACACAGGGGCCGAGGCGCGGCTGGCCCTCGACCACAGGCAGGGCGGAGAGGTCGGCCGCGGCGATGCGGGCGATCACGGCGTCGCTGCCATCGATGTCCGCCACAACGGCGGACAGGTCGCGCAACCGGCCCTCGCCATCGATCAGGCCCGGACGTTCGGCGCCTGCGGTGCCGTAGCGAACCAGTTTCATGCATCTCTCCCTCGTCTGTCTGGCCCCAGCCTTCCACATTTTCTATGCTCACGCCATGACCACGCCGCTCTTCCACCTCGCCATCCCCGTCGACGATATCGAGGCGGCCCGCGCCTTTTACGGCGGCACGCTCGGTTGCCCGCAGGGGCGCGAGGATCCGGGGCACTGGATCGACTTCGATTTCCGCGGCCACCAGCTTGTCGTCCACAAGGCGGAAGGGGCAGGGGTGAAGGCGCGCAGCGGCGTCGATGGCGATGCGGTGCCGGTCCCGCATTTCGGGCTCGTGCTCGGCTGGGAGGAATGGGAGGCGCTGGCCGAGCGGCTGCGCGCCGCCGGAACCGACTTCGTGATCGAGCCGCATATCCGCTTTGTCGGAAAGCCCGGCGAGCAGGCGACGATGTTCTTCTATGATCCCGCCGGCAATGCGCTGGAGTTCAAGGCGTTTCGCGACCTGGGGCAGCTCTTCGCGACCTAGCGCTGGTACTTGTCCTTCTTGCGCTTGCCGAACAGCATGCCGCGTTCCAGCCGCCGGGCGAGCGCGGTGTAATAGGCCTCAAGAAAGGCATATTCGTCACCCTCCGCCGCCAGCATGCCGATCCGGTCGCGGATTGTGCGCGCGACGACGATCATCGAATGATCGTCGTTCCGGCGCAGCACTTCCTCGAGCTTCTGCAGCTCGAACTCGCCATAGACGGCGAGCTGCGCGTCGGTGAAGCTGTAGCGCGATTGCTCGGGCGCGACGTTGGTGGCGACGCTGTGGCTGAGGCTGCGCCGCGGCATCCGCACCACCCAGGTGCCGGCGATCAGGTCGCCGACGCGCAGCCGGTCGCGGTTGAACAGCGGGAACAGCGCGAAGACGCCGGTCCAGAGCAGGCCGACCAGCCCGGTGGCGATGTCTCCAAGGCCCTGCGAGCTTTGATAGGCAGCGAAGGACAGCGGCAGGAACAGCTCCAGCTCGCGCATCGCATTGCGCGCGAGGACCTGGTGGCCGCGCAGCCGCGAGCCGCTGCGCGAGACGACGCGGAGCTTCATCAGCCTTTTGCCCGGCGTCGCGGCGCGTGGGCCGAGCTCGAAGATCGCGAAATAGCCGTTTCGCAGCACGAAGAAGCCGAGCAGCCAGATCATCGCGATCGCCTGGGCCAGCGCCTTGCCGCCGCCCATCAGGACGAACACCAGGAACAGTGTGAAGATCACCAGCGTCAGCACGATGATGACGATGTCGAGCATCACCGCGCCGGCGCGCTCGCCGACGCTGGCGATGTCGAGCTTCAGATCGACGCCTTCCGGTGTCACGAAGGTGCGGCGGTTGGTGTACTTGTCCACGCGCCGGCGCGGCTTGGCGCGGGGCTTAGCCATCGCTGCTCTCCGCACTTACGGGCAGCGCGTAGAAATAGAGCAGCCAGCCGGCGAGCACCGTGCCGCCGATTGCGACGCGGATCAGGTCGGACTGGACGATCTGGCGCCCCACGCCCTCGAGCAGGCCGGCCACCGCGAGCATCAGCACCACGCCGATCATTGCGAGGGTGGCGGTGCGCCCCGCCCGGGTGGTCGCCGCGGTCCGCGAATGCTTGCCGGGAAAGGCGACTGCCATGCCGATGCGCAGCCCCGCGGCGCCGGCGATCCCGATGGCGAACAGCTCGGTCGTGCCGTGGATCGTCAGCCAGGCGGTGAGCGGCCAGCCCAGGCCCTTGGAGACGAACACCGCGACGAAGGCGCCCAGGATGGCGCCCTGGTAGACGAGCAGCAGCAGTGTCGGCACGCAGAATGCGAAGCCCAGCGCGAAGCACATCAGCGCGATCTGGGCATTGTGGGTGAACAGATAGGTGGCGAAGGCGCCGAGCATGTCGTTGCTGTCGCCGCCGCTGTCGTACAGCGTCTGGCGCAGCTCTGCCGGGCTCGATTGCGGTCCGCGCCCGCCGGCCAGCCCCTCGGGGACGATCGAATGGTACCAGCTGGGGTCGCTGGCGACGAGGCAATAGGCCGCCACGCCGCCCAGCACCATCATCAGCATCGCGACCAGCGTCTCGCGCACCAGGCTGCGCATGGCCAGCGGCCAGCCCGTGCCGAAGAATGCCGCGAGCCGGCGGCGAAGCGGTGGCTGGACGCCGTAGAGAACGAAATAGGCGCGGGCGCACAGCGACTCGAGATAGCCGATGAGATCCGCATCGAGCGACGTTTCGCGCGCCACCGACAGCGAGGAGAGTGCGGCGCGATAGAGCACCGGCAGTTCGAGCAGGTCCTCGTCCGAAAGCGTCGCCGCCTTGCCGCGCTCGATCTGGAGGACGCGCTGCTCGAGCTCCGCCCAGTCGATAGCGCGGGCTTCGCGGAAGCGCATGCTGGCGAACTGCGACGATGCGCCGCGGCTCACAGCACGTTCCTCCGCTTGAAATCGAAATATTGGCGGACGAGCGCTGCGCCCACGTCGCGGTGCGGTGCCTCGAGCACATGAATGCCGGCATGGCGCAGCCGCGCCGCGACGATCCGGCGCTCGCGCAGCATGGATGCGGCGATCACGGCGCGCGAGACATCGTCGATCGCCAACGGCTCGGCGGCGGCCAATTCCTCCAGCTCGTCATCGGCGAGGATCACGAACAGCACGAGATGTCCGCGCAGCAGGTTGGTCGCGGCGCGGATCATCAGCTCGGCGCCGGTGGGATCGGTGAATTCGGTGAAGATGACGACCAGCGAGCGGCGGGTGAGGTCGCCCGCCAGCGTGGCGAGTGCCAGCGTGTAGTTGGTCTCGGCGGTGCTATAGTCGAGCTGGGCCGCGAGCCGCTGCATCAATGGGAAGGCGCGCGTTCCCGAGACTGCGCCCGAGGCGACACGCGGCTGCGAGTCGAAACCGAACAGCGCCACCCGGTCACCCAGCTTGAGCCCGGCATAGGCGCCGAGCAGTGCCGCGGAGATTGCCCGGTCGACACGCGGCAGACCGTCGATCGGCTCGCACATCACCCGGCCGGTATCGATTGCGAAGACGATCTGGTTGTTGCGCTCGATCCGGTTCTCGCGCGCCAGCAGCTTGAGGTGGCGGGCGCTATGGTTCCAGTCGATTGTCCGGCGCTCCATGCCCGAACGCCATTCGCTGAGCGCCTCGAACTCGCTGCCCTCGCCGCGATCGACCCGCGCCATCTCGCCGACCTGCGCGTCGCGCAGCAGCAGGTGAGCGGACTGGCGGACAGGGCGGATGTCCGGGGTGATCGTCACGCTGCGGTTCAGCATCTCGCTGCGCTGGCGCCAGACCAGGCCGAACGGGCCGGTCCAGCGGCTCCACAGCGCCCGCACGGCGTCGGTGCCGCGGCGAACGGGCAGGAAGGCGATTGCCGCGTGGTTCTCCCGGCCTTTGAACCTGACGCGTCCATCCGCGCGCGGGGCCAGCCTGGGGCCCGTTGCCACGGCGAGTTCCAGCCCGTCGATCGGCTTGCTGGTCAGCGTCACATTCACGATCAGTGGCGCGCCGACTTCGATCACGCCCGGGCTCTCTACTTGCAGCACCGGCGCGCGTGGTGCGAGCAGCAGATCGATCGCCGCAAAGGCGAGCACCACCGGCACCCACACCAATCCGGCAAACCATAGCTGCGGCGCGAACACGCCGACGAGCAGCGCGGGCGGCGCCCCCGCGGCCATCAGCAGCACGCAGCGAAGCGTGGGTCGGATCAACGCGGCGCCTCGACCTGCTCGATCAGCCCGGCGATGATCGCGTCGGCGTTGCGCCCGTCGATCTCGGCGGCGGGCGAGAGGATCACGCGGTGGCGCAGCGCCGCGGGGGCGAGCTTCTTCACGTCATCGGGCAGCACGAAATCGCGCCCGTCGAGCGCGGCATGCGCGCGTGCGGCGGCGGCAAGCGTGGCCGCTGCGCGCGGACTGGCGCCGGTCTGAAGATCGCCGGTCGCGCGCGTCGCGCGGATCAGGCGCACAACATAGTCCACCACTTCGTCGGCCAGCCGGGCCCCGGCCACTGCATCGGCCGCGGCGCTGATTGTCGCGTGATCGGCCACCCGGCTCACGCCCCATTCCTCGGGCTTGGGCATGCCGAAGCGGGCGCCCTGCTGCGCGACGATGGCGCGTTCCTGCTCCAGGCTCGGATAGCCGACCTCGAACTTGAACAGGAAGCGATCGAGCTGCGCCTCGGGCAGCGGATAGACGCCCTGGCTCTCGATCGGGTTCTGCGTGGCGACGACCATGAACCGGTCAGAAAGCTTGTGATCGATCCCGTCGATCGTGACGGTGCGCTCCTGCATCGCCTGGAGCAGCGCCGCCTGCGTCTTGGGCGGGGTGCGATTGATCTCGTCGGCGAGCAGCAGCTCGGTGAAGATCGGGCCCTGGGTCAGCGTGAACTGGCTCGTCTGGAAATTGAACAGGTTCGAGCCGATGATGTCGCCGGGCAGCAGGTCGGGCGTGAACTGGACGCGCCCGTAATCGAGCCCAGCCGCCCGCGCGAAACATTGCGCCAGGAAGGTCTTGGCGGTGCCCGGCGGTCCTTCAAGCAGGATGTGCCCCGATGCGAAGAGGGCAACGAGCATCAGCTCCACCGCTTCGTCGAGCCCCACTACAGCCTTGCCCACTTCGGCGCGGATCGTGTCGCCCAGCGCCTTCACTTCATCAATGTTCACGCGTGACGGTCCTTTTCCATTGGTAGAGGGCGCGGGCGGCGTCGAGCAGCGCGCGGGTATCCTGGGCATGCTCGGCGCGGCCGGCCATTTCGGTGAAGGGCTCGCCGCCCTTGTCGAGCCGATCGAGATAGCGGTCGAGCGCTTCGGGCGGCAGGCTGGCGGGCGCCCCAGTGGCGCTGGCCGCCGCATCGCGGATAAGCGCGGCATAGCGGTCCCCCGTGCGGTGCCGCCGTCCGGCGAGACGGAGTAGGGCTGCGCCATTCTCAGCGATCGCGCGCTTGCCGAAGGCCACGCCGCGCCCCTCGGGGAGCGCGGGGCCGAAGCGCAGCATCGCGTGCCAGCCCGCCAGCAGCGCGGCGATGATCAGGCACAGCGTGAGCGGCAGGAACGGGGCTTCGAAAGCAAGCTTGAGCAGGTTCGGATTGAGGCCATAGCCGTGGAGCGTCAGGTCGAATGCGATATCGTCGGCGACTGCATATCGATCGAGCACATCCATGGCGCGCTCGGCGCCCGCGAGCGTCGCGAGCCCCTGATTGTCGAGCAGGTCGGGATCGGCGACGACGATGGTCAGTCGGTCCTTGACCTGCGCGGCCAGCATCCGGCCCTGATCATCGTCGATCAGCGGCTCGAGGGTCTCGCCCGAAATCGTCCGCAGGCCCTTCGGATTATCGGTGAGCGTCATCGCGCCGAGCGGGGCGACGAGCTTCACGATCCTGGCGGGATCCAGCGTGCCGATCGACTGGACCCAGGCCGGCTTGTCACGGCGCGGGAAGGTGATCCATTTCGGCAGCACCACGATCGTGGGATAGTCGCTGCGGCGCTCGAGGATCTTTTCGAGCAGCTTGGGATCGGTATCGGCAGCGGGCGTCAGCACGATGAGCTGGTTTACGTTATCGAAGTCGCCGTCACGCCGGATGAAGCCGACCTTGCCATGGACTTGCCGCACCAGTTCCGCCGCACCGGCAAAACCCACTGCCGAGGTCGAAAGCGCATGGTTGCCCGGCCGCTGCGCCGGTTGCAGGTCCTCGCCATAGGCGGCGAGCAGCAGGAAGGCGAGAAAGCCGACAGTGCCCAGCACCACCATGACGAGCACGGTGCGCATCGCAAAGGGCGCGGCATTGCTGTCCGCGCTCATTTCCACGCTCCCGGCAACGCGAACTCGCCATAGGCGGCGCGCGCCTCCTCCCAATCGCCCTGCGCAAGGCTGCGTCCGCCGAACAGGCTGCGCTCGACCGGCGCTGCCATGGCGGCGAAGGCACGGCGGACGATATCGGGCATCCAGCCCGCGCCGGCGATCTCGCGGCTGGTGAGCGCTGGGCGGAGCAGCCGCGGGCGATTGCGCTGGATGTCTTCGAGGCTGCGCTGGAGCAGCAGATGCACGGCCTCGGCGTAGCGGCCTTGGGCCGCCAGCGCCTCGGCATCGGCAAGCAGTGCGCGCGCCGCCCGTTCGGTCGGGCGCCAGGTGGCAACGTCCTGCTCGGCTTCGGCCTTGGCGTCGCGCGAAGGGAGCCACCGGATGATCGCGGTGATGACCAGGTAGAGAATGATCGCGGCGCCCACGGCCACGCAGATCCAGAAGATCGTCGGCGCGAAGGGCGAGAAATGCGAAAGCTGCTTGCCGAGCCAGCGCGTCCATTCGGGCACTTCGGGCGGTTTCGCCGGCGCCATGCTGAACTGGATGTCGGCGCGGGCGCGCAGCGCCTCATGCGCCTTCGCGACGGACTGCGCAGTCGATGCCTGAACGGTCACGTCGAATCCCCCACGATCCAATTGCTACCGGAACAAACCGCGCGAGGAAAGCCGCGCAAGGCCGGACTTTTGAACCGTTTTTGCTCGGCTTTGCGCGCCGCTTCCTTTCCGCTTCGGCGTCGATCTGGCGCGGCTGATCAGGCATCGGACGATAGGGGGAGACCGGGCGGGCGAGGGGTACCCGCCCGGCTCGTTGCATGGCGCCGGGCCGGTTGCAGCGGCGTCGGCGTTGGCCGGCCAAATCTAGGCCCGGGAACCAACGCTCCACCATCGGCAAAAACCATTAGGGCAGGGGTGGGCGGACCGCGGCGGCGCCCTCTTGTCCGGGACCCTACCGGATGACCAAGCCGCGCGCTCAGGGTTTGTCCCGATAGTGCGTCTCGGGAAACGGCGCACACTGCATGCGACAACAGGGACGGAGCTTTCCCATGCAGATGCGCACTCGGTACGGCTGGGTTCGTCAGGGGCTTTCGGGAGCGGGGTGCGCGGCGGCGCTGCTCGTGCTGCCGGGCGTGGCGCACGGCCAGACGCTGGACGACAAATACTGGATCGAGATCTCGGGCTATTGGCCTGACGTCGATTCCAAGGTGCAGGTGGCGAATGTCGCGCACCCGAATATCGCGACCGAGATCGATCTGGAATCGGATCTCGATCTGTCGGACCGCAAGGTGCTGCCCGCGGTGAATGCCGGCGTGCGGCTCGGTCATTTCGTGCTCGCCGCCGAATATTATTCGCTGCGCCGCTCGAACAGCCACGCGATCGAGCGCGACCTCACCTTCGACGATGTCACTTATCCGGTCGGCGCGACGGTGAGCAGCGAGTTCAATTCGGACATTTACCGCTTCACTGTCGGCTATGACATCGTGAAGCAGGAGAATGTCGAGTTCGGCCTCGCGCTCGGCGCGCATGTCACCAATTTCGAAGTCGGGCTGAGCGGGCAGGCGACGGTCTCCGGATCGCCGGTGCTGACCACCGAGGCACGCAAGAAATCGGTGCTGGCGCCGCTGCCGACGCTGGGTGCCTATGGCGCGGTCAAGCTGGTGCCGCGGCTGATGCTGAGCGGCAGGGTCGACTGGCTGTCGGTCAAGATCGACGATTACAAGGGCCGGCTATGGAACGTGCAGGCCGAGATCAACTACCGCATCTTCAAGAATGTCGGGATCGGGGTGATGTACCGTTATGTCGACTATCGGCTCGACGCGGACAAGGAGAAGTGGACCGGCAGCATGACCTACCGGTTCAGCGGCCCTGCCGCCGTGCTGCGCATCGGCTTCAAGTGAAGGCGCCCGCGCATGAACGTGCTGCTGGCAGAATGGCTGTTCCTCACCCCGGTGTGGAGCATCGGCCTGATCCTGTTCGTCGGAATGGCCGCAGCGGGGTGGCTTGGCTCCTGGCTGCGCAAGCGCCGCGACCGCACGCATCCGAAGCCTGAAGCCGGCAAGAAGGACAAGGAGGATAGCCAGGAAGGGCTGATCGTCTCGGCAGTGATGGGCCTGCTCGCGCTGCTTGTCGGCTTCACCTTCTCGCTGGCGCTCGACCGGTTCGACAATCGCCGGGTGGGGGTGCTCGAAGAAGCCAATGCGATCGGCACCACTTATCTGCGTACCCAGATGATCGATGCGCCCTATCGCGCGCAGATCAGCCAGTTGCTCGCGGATTATACCGACAACCGGGTGGCGCTATCGCACGAAAAGGCCGGTTCGCGCGCCGAGGCGCTGATGGTGCGCAACGACCAGTTGGTCACCCAGCTCTGGACCGCCACCCGGGCGGCCTGGCCGACGATGAAGGGGCTGGATTTCTCCAGCGCCTATCTCGATTCGATGAACGCGATGATCGACATGGACGCCACAAGGCGGGCGGCGCGAAGGGCGCATGTGCCGGCGGAGGTGTTCCTGTTGCTGTTCATCTATCAGTTCGTCGCGGCGGGCGTACTCGGCTATGTGCTGGTCGGCGCGCGCGGGCGGCAGACCGGCGCCTTCCTGTTCTTCCTGTTCGGCCTGTCGCTGCTGCTGGTGATCGATCTGGACCGGCCCGTGGACGGCGGAGTCACCGTCTCGCAGCAGCCGATGCTCGACGTGCGCGACATGATCCGCGCCAACCCGCCGGCGGTCTATGATCGCCCGCCGGCACCCGTGCCACAGCTTTAGCCGATCAGAACTTCAGGCTGAGCGTTGCGCGTCCCCCATGCTCGCGGGCACCGCTTGCCAGCACGCCGCTATAGCCGACGCGCAGGCTCAGCGTATCACTGACATCGACCGTCAGGTTGAGGTTGGCCGCTGCCGCGAACCGGTCGATCTCCGCCGATCGCACGTTGAATGCCTGGCTGGGCGCAGCTGCCAGCGCGATGACCGGATCAACGACGCGGTCGCCAAAGGCGGTGCGCAGCCCGATATTGCCACCCAGTCGGACGCTGCCCTTGTCACCGCCACCGACCAGCGCCGTTTCCCCGCGCAGGCCGAGTTCGGCGATGCCGAGCACGCTCTTCTGCCCGCCAACCATCAGCGCTGCCGGCCCGCTGCGCTCGGCGAAGCGGCCGAAGGTGACGCGCGAGGCGCTTCCGGCCAGATACGGCTCGACGAACGCGTTCTTGCCTGCTTCGATCCGGTAGCTGAGCTCGCCGAAGGTCTGGAGCATCACGCCCTGCTTCTTGCCGCGCTCGCTGGTGGCGAGCCCGGGGATCGCGATCGTGCGGCGTGCCTTGAGATCGAGCAGCGACAGCGACGCGCCGACGCGGACACGCCAGCCGTTCATTGCGGCGCCGGCGTAGAAGCCGCCGCCGGTCCGGTCGATCGTGGCGCGACTGCCGCGCGCGTCGGCCGGCACGGTGATGCGGGTATAATGGCCCATCACGCCGGCGCGCCACGACCCCTCCTCGGTCGCGGAGCCGGCATCCAGGCCCATCAGCATGCCGGCGCGGTTCACATCGTAGCCGGCGGCATTGCCGTCGCTGCTCACGCTGCCCCAGCTGCCGATCACCTGACCCCAGGCCCCGTTGCCCGAAACGCCAAGATCTGCCGCTTCGGCGAGGCGCCCGATCACCGCTTCGCGCACCACGCGTTCATCTTCCAGCGTTGCGCGCGTGGCGTCGGCATAGATTTCGCCCGAGAGCTGGTCGAGCGCCGCCGGGATTGCGGTGGGGGCCAGGCTGTAGAGCGCGCTCAGCGCCACCGGATCATAGCCGCCGGTGATCACCGCGGCATCGATACGGCCGATCGTGCTGGTCTGGTTGTAGGTGAGCGGCACGCCGGTACCGAGGATAGCGGAGAGCTGGTTGGGTGCGAGGAACAGCTGCACCTCGTTGGCGGTGTAGATGATCTTCGCGCGATAGGCCAAGCCGAAGCTGGCGAGGTTGGTCGTGGCGAAGGTGCCATTCAGGCCGCCATCGGCATGGAGCAGCACGAAAGCGCTGTTGATGCCGTAATTGCCGCCGAGCGCGATGACCTGCAGCGTGCCGTTCAGCTGCGCGGTGCCGGTCGCCTGGATCCTGTCGCTGCTATTGCCCTGGACCTCGGCCGCGAACAGCGAGCCTGCCTGGAACAGGACATTGCCGGCGACATTGAACGTGCCCACGCTGTTGCCCGGCGCCACCGTGCCGCCGCTCTGCACGACCAGCCCGCCGACCGTGCCGGTGCCGCCCACCGTCGCGCCGTTGGAGACGGTGACCGTCGAGCGCGAGAGCAGGCCGTTGATCGCCATCTGGCCGGCAATCACATTGGTCGCGCCGGTGAAGGTCGCGCTGTTGCCGGTGAAGTTCAGGCTTCCCGTGCCGGTCTTCTCCAGCAGGCCCGCGCCGGACAGGCTGCCGGCATAGGTGCCCGCGCCGGTCTGCGCGAACTCGAGAGCACTATCGATCCTGATATCGCCCTGGAGCGACGTCGTATCTCCCCGCAGGCGGCCCGTCGCGACGCGCGTGCCGCCGGTATAGCTGTTGGCGCCGATGAGCGTGGTGGTGCCGGTGCCGGCCTGCACGAAGCCGCCGGAGCCCGACATGATATTGGCCAGCGTCACAGCGTCGCTGCGGTTGATCGCCAGCAGGCCATTGTTGACGATCGCACCCGAGAGCGAGCCGGTAGTGCCGCCAGCGCCAATCTGCAGCATGCCGCCCGAGATTGTCGTTCCGCCGGTCTGTGTCGCGGCGCCGGTGAGCACCAGCGTACCGGTGCCGGTCTTGGTCAGGCTGCCTGCGCCCGAGATTGTGCCGGCGAAGGACGCGTTGCCGCCTGCCGAACCCACGCTGAGCGCACCGGTGCCCAGTGTGATCGCACCCGAACCGGTGAGCGCGCCGAGCGATACGCCGAAGCCGGCCAGGTTGAAGGTGCCGGTGGCGTTCTGCTGCAGCACCGCGACCGTGGCGGCGCCGGTGAAGTTGACCGCGCCGTTGTTTGCCAGGCCGGTGCCGACCGTACCCGCCAGCGAAGCGGTGCCGTTATTGATCAGCCCACCGGCGAGATTGCCGGTGCTGGTCAGCGTGGCGTCGTTCTGCACCGGACCGATTACCGTGCCGGCATTGGTGAAGGTCGCCTGGTTGCGCACTGCGCCGGCGATGCTACCGCTCGCGCCGATGGCCAGCGTGCCGGCCGATACCAGGGTCAGGCCGGTATAGGTGTTGGCACCGGTCAGCGTCTGCGTGCCGGTTCCGACCTTCGTCAGGCCGCCACTGCCGCTGATTACGCCGCCGAAGCTCGCCCCGCCATTGCCGCTGCCCAGCGTCAGCGTCGCGCCGCCGTTATCTACGCTGCCCGCGCCGGCAAGGCTTCCGAAGCTGGTATCGAACCCGTTCAGCGCGATGCTGCCGCCCGCCGTCTGGGTTACTGCGCCGATGCCGCTGGTGCTGCCGATCAGGCCAATCGTGCCGCTATTGGACACGCCACCGGTCAGTGTGCCGGAGATCGAGGCGGTGCCGCTGTTGTTCAGCCCGCCGTGCAGCGTGCCGATGCTGGCGAGCGTACCGGTGTTGGTCACCAGACCATCCACCCAACCGGCGTTGTTGAATGTCGCGTCGTTGCGCACTGCGCCGGCGATCTCGCCGGTGGCGCTCAGCTGGAGCGTGCCGACGCTGGCGGTGGTGAGGCCGGTGTAGCTGTTGGCGCCGGTGAGCGTGAAGACGCCGGTGCCTGCCTTGGTCAGCCCGCCACTGCCCGAAATCACGCCGCCGAAGCTGGTCGAGCTGTTGTCGCTGCCAATGGTCAGCGTCGCGCCGCCAAGTGCTACCGTGCCCGCGCCGGCAAGGCTGCCGAAGCTGGTGCTGACGCCGGCCAGGTTGAAGGTTCCGCTTCCGGACTGGGTAACCGCGCCGATGCCTGCAGTCGCCCCGGTCAGCGTGATCGTGCCGCTGTTCGCCACTGCGCCGGTGAGCGTTCCGGCAAGCGACGCGCCGCCGCTGTTGCTCAGCCCGCCGCCGAGCGTGCCGGTGCTGACCAATGTGCCGGTGTTGGTCACCAGCCCCGCGACGGTGCCGGCATTGTTGAACATGGCATCATTCTGCACCGCGCCGGCTAGCGAACCGCCGGCCGTCAGCATCAGCGTGCCGCCAGAGACCGTCGTGATGCCGGTATAGCTGTTGACCCCGCCCAGACTGAGCGTGCCGGTGCCGGTCTTGGTGAGCCCGCCCGTACCCGAGATGACCGTGTTGATCGTTGCGCCCAGGCCCCCGGAGACATCGACCACCGAGAAGCCGCCGGTCGTCGCGAGGCCGTCTGCCGCCGTCGCGCCGCCGATCGCGTAGCCGTCGGTGGTGAAGCGCAGTTCCTGGAATGCCCGGACGCCCTGCACCGTGACCGCGCCACCGGCGCTGCCGCCGAATATCGCGACCTGGCCGCGCCAGCTGTCGTTGACGCCATAGTCGGTCGGTGCGGTCCAGTTGGTGTTGGTGCCGCTCCACACGCCGGCGCCGCCATTGCCGCCCGTCGCGGTCGAGCTGCCGGTGAGATCGGTGCCGTCCCAATACTGAATCGCCTGCGGGCTGCTGGCGAACAGGAGGTTCACCTGACCCCCGATATTGGTGAGCAGGGTGCTGGTGAAGCCGGCGGGCAGGCTGCCCATGATCAGCCCGTTGTCGGTGAGGGTGCCGCCATAGTTGAACAGGCGGTAATAGCCCTCGCCGAAGCCGGCCAGTGCCGTGACGTTGAGCGTGCCGTCGAGTTTCAGATTGCCGCCGACATTGATCAGATCGTTGACGCCGCCGCCGACCGCGCCGGGCTGGGTCAGCTCGAAGTTGAGGATCGTCGCGGCGCCGAGGTTCAGATTGCCGGCGATGTTCAGCGTGCCCGGGCTGTTGCCGGGCGAGAGGGTGCCGGCGCCAATGGTCATGTCGCCATGGAAGGTACCGCTGCCGCCCAGCGAACCACCGTTCAGCGTCAAGCTTGCGCTGTTGGCGGTCAGGTCGCCGAAATCGCCGTTCAGCACCAGCTTGCCGCTGTCGAGGCTCACCGTGCCGGTGAAGTCCTGTCCCGCATAGTTCGAGCCGGAAAGCGTGACTGCCACGCCGGCGCCTGTGTTGACGCCGATATGCCCGTTGCCGGTGATCACGCCGGCATAGGTGTAGTTGGCGGTGTTGGCGAAGTTGAGCGTCGATCCGGCGGCCTCGAGCGCGACGCCGCCGCTGCCCAGCGTGCCGCCCGTCACATTGACCGTCGCGCCCGCGCCGATCATCGTGCCCTCATACTGGTTGGTGCTGCCGAGCGTGAACGAGGCCGTGCCGCCGCCCGAAACGGCGAAGCGGACATAACCGTCGTTGATCTCGCCGTTCAGCGTGGTGCTGGAGCCGCCGACCCCGCTGATCGTCGCCAGGGTGCCGGCTGCGATCGTGATGTTGTTGGCCAGCGTGACCGGCGCTCCCGTCTGAACGTTGCGCACGCCCGTGGCGCTTGCGAGACGGATCGTGCCGCTGCCCAGCGCCTGGCCATTGTCGAAGGCGACCGTACCGGCATTCACATTGGTGCCGCCGTCATAGCTGTTCAGTCCGGTCAGGGTCAGCACGTTGGAGCCCGATTTGACCAGGATGCCGCTGCCCGAGACCGCGTTGCCGAAAGTCCGGTCGGTCGTGCCGTCGAACTCGAGGAACGAGCCGTTCACCACGGCACCGCCGCCGATCGCGCCGCCTTCGGCCAGCAGCAGCGTCCCGTTGTTGATGACGGTCGCGCCGCCATAGGTGCTGACGCCGCTCAGCGTCAGCCTGCCTTCGCCGTTCTTGGTGATGCCGCCGGTGCCGGTGATGACGCCGGTGAAGATCGTGGTGCTCTCGTCACCGCCTACCGTCAGTCGGCCGCTGCCCAGCGCGACGGTGCCGCTCTCGCTCAGCGAACCAAAGGCGGCGTTGTTGTTGGCCAGGTTGAAACTTGCGCCGCTCGACTGGCTGAACCGCCCGGTGCCGACGAGGTTGCCGCTCAGCGTGATGCTGCCGGCCTGGTTTGAGACCAGTCCGTTGGCGGTCCCACTCAGCGTCGCGGTGCCATTGTTGGTGAGGCCGTCACTCAGAATGCCGCTGGAGGCGAAATTGGCGTTGTTGACCACCGCGCCGGCGATCGTACCGGTGCTGGTTATCAGCAGCGCGCCGCCACTGACCAGCGTCTGGCCGGTATAGCTATTGGCGCCGGTGAGCGTCAAAGTGCCGGTGCCAGTCTTGGTCAGGCCGCCGCTGCCCGTAATCACGCCGTTGAACACAGTGCTGGCGCCGTTCGCGCCCACCGTCAGTGCATAGGCGCCGAGATCGACATTGCCCGCGCCGGCCAGCGAGCCCAGCTCTAGGCCCGCATTGAGGGTGAGCTGGCCCGTCGCACCCTGGCTGAAGCCGGTGATGCCGGTGAGCGCGCCGGTGTTCCGGAAGCTGCCATTGCTCTGGACCGCGCCGTTGATCTGGCCCTGCGCCACGACTTGGCCGCCCGCATTGTTGATCAGCGCAATCGGACCGGTGCTATCGAGAATGCCCGTGACGGCGAGCGAGCCGCTATTGGTGGTGAGACCGGTGACCGTGCCGGCATTGGTGAAGGTGGCGCCGCTGGCGATCGTCACATCGCTGGTCAGCGTGCCGGCAGCGCCAAGCGCGAGCTCGCCCTGGTTGACCGCGGTGGCGCCGGTATAGTTGTTCGCGCCGGTCAGTATCTGGATTTCGTTGCCGGTCTTGATCAGCCCGCCGCTGCCCGAGATCACGCCGTTGAAGGTCGCGCCTGGCGCGGTTCCGCCCAGGGTGAGCGTGGCGGTGCCGAGCTGGATCGTGGCGGTGCTGGGCGTGCCGATGTCGACGAGCCCGCCGACCTGGGTGTTGAACCCGGCAAGATCGAAGGTCGATCCGTCCGCGGCCTGATATTCGGTGATGCCGGTCACCGCGCCGGTCAGCGTCACGGTCGCGCTCGAGCCGTTGATCAGCGCGGCGTTGAGCTGGCCTTCCAACTGGGCCGTGCCGAGATTGTTGAACCCGCCATTGATGATGCCGGTGCTGGCGAAGCTGCTCGAATTGGTGACGAAGTTGGCCGTGCCGGCATTTGTTGCGGTGCCGCCGTTGACTTGGAGCAAGTCGACCGCGCCGGTGGCGTTGTTGCTGAAGCTGCCGGAACTTTGAACCGTGCCCGTGACGGTGCCGTCATTGATGAAGCTGCCGGAGCTCTGGAGCACAACGCTGGTCGCGATGGTGCCGGTGTTGATGAGCGTTCCGGAATTCTGGAACATGCCGGCCGTCACCGTGCCGGCGTTGGAGAATGTCGCGGGTGCCTGGAGCGTCACAGTATCGGCCGTGACGGTGCCGCTGCCGGTGACCAGGAAGTCGCCGACAGCGACTTCGAGCGCCGTGGCGCCGCCTGGGACGCTGGTCAGGGCGATGCTGCCGCTGAGCGTGAAGGTCCCGGTGCCGATCTTTGTGACTCTGCCGGTGCCGTCGCCGGCGCTGGTCAGGGAGCCGCCGAACAGCGACACGCCATTATTGGCGCCGACCAGGAGCGTGCCGCCCGCGCCGAGCGTCACGTCGCCGGTGCCGGACAGCGAATTGAAGCTGGCGTTGTAGCCCGCGATGTCGAGCAGCGCGCTGGCGGAAACGCTGACGTCCGACTGGCTCGAGATCGCATTGGCGTCGCGCATCCGCAGCGTGCCAGCGGCGATGTCGGTCGGGCCGGCATAGCCGTTGGCGGCCGAGAGTAGCAGCGTCCCGGTGCCGTCCTTGGTGAGGCCGGCAGTGCCGTTGATGCTAACGCCGATATCGGCGGTGATGCCCGCGGAGACGTCGATGATCGAGAAACCGGCAGTGGTCGCCAACTGCGCGCTCGAGTCGTTCGGGCGCAACTGATAGCCGTCGGTCTCGAAGCTCAGCTTCTCGAAGGCAAGCGCGCCGTCGATGGTGACCGTGCCACCCGCTGCCCCGGCGAACACCCCGGCCTGGCCGCGCCAGCTGTCGTTGATCGCGAAGCCGGCGGGGGCCGTCCAGTTGGTGCTCAAGGCGTTCCAGATGCCGCTGCCGCCACTGCCACCCGCGGTAGCGCTGCTGCCGGTGGTATCGCCGCCATCCCAATATTGAATGATCTGCGCGCCGCCGAGGCGGACATTCACCTGCCCGCCGATATCGGTCAGCACCTGCGCGTCGAGCCCGCCGGCGATCGAGCCCACGACGATCTCGTTGTCAGTAAGCGTGCCGCCATAGTTGAACAGGCGATAATAGCCCGGGCCATAGCCCGCGCCCGATGCGATTGTGTTGAGCGTACCGTTCAGCGTCAGGTTGCCGGCGACATTGACCAGGTCGTTGCTGGCGCCGCCCACGGTGCCGGGTGCGCCGAGTTCATAGTTGAGGATCGTGCCCGTGCCGAGCGTCAGGTTGCCGGCGATGGCCAGCGTGCCCGGGCTGTTGCCGGGGGCGAGCACTGCATTGTCAAGCGTGACGCTGCCGTGGAAAGTGCCGCTGCCACCGAGCGCAGCGGTCGGGCCACCACCGCAGAAGCAGCTGTCGTCGAGGAACAGAGAGGCCGTATTGCCCGTGACGTCGCCAAAGTCGCCGTTAATCACCAGCCGGCCGCTCATCACTTCGACCGAGCCGGTGAAATTGTCGCTGGCGGTATTCGAGCCGGTCAGCGTGACCATGGCCGCCGCATCGGCCTCGACGCTGACGATTCCCGCGCCGATGATCCGGCCGCCATAGCTGTAATCAGCGCTGTTCTGGAAGACGAGCGCTGCCGGCGTGGCGGGATCGGACGGCACGGCGTCGAACACGACATTGCCCGTACCCAGCGTGCCATCACGCACGATCAGCGCGACGTTGGGGCCGATCAGCGAGTCCCGATAGCTGTTCGCGCCGTTGAGCGCGATGCGGCTCCCATAAAGCGGAGGGGTGTAGCTGTTGATGAAATGGACGTCGCCGCCGCTGATCGCGCCGTTGAGGTTCATATCGGCGTCATTGCCGTCGATCGTCCCCACGCCGCCGATCGCGATCTGGATCGCGTTGTCGACATTGAGCTCGGAGCAACCGCACGAGGCATTCTGCAGCGTAGTGCCGTCGGCGAGCTTGATGATGCCCGTACCCGCCACGCCGTCCTGTACCAACGCCAGCGTGCCCTCGGTGACGTTGATGCCGCCGGCACCGGTGCTGGACCCGAAGGCGTTCACAAGGACCAGAATCCCGGAGCCGGTCTTGGTGAGTTCACCCTGGAAGTCGACATCGCCGAGCAAGCCGAGGAAATGCGTGCCCGTGTCTATGGTGCCACCGCCCGACAGGACCGTCATGCCGAGCCCGTAGACATCGTCGAGCGCGTGCAGCTCTGCGCCATTGTCGATCTCGATCTCGCCGGAGCCGAGCGCGGTCTGGGTAACGGCCACCGTGCCGTCGAGGATCGAAAGGGTACCCAGGAAATTGCCGTTGAAGCCGCTCAGCGTGAGCGTGCCCGCTCCCAGTTTGGTGATCTGGCCGATGCCCTGGATGTCGTCGGCAACGCTGATGTCGTCCGAACGGTTGAAGACCAGCGTGCCGTAATTGTCGATGGTGCCGGTGCCGAGCGCGCCGACGGTCCCGCCGGTGCCCACCTGGACGGTGCCGTCCTCGATGTCGGTGCCGCCGGTATAGGTGTTGGAACCGGTGAGGATCAGCGTGCCGGTGCCGAACTGGCCGAGCAGACCCGATCCACCAATCGCCGTGGAGAGCGTGACGTCGTCCGATCGGTTGAAGGCCAGTATGCCGTCCGTCGTGACGGTGCCTGTGCCCAGCGTGCCGTTGGTGCCGCCATCGCCGATCACGAGCGTGGCGAAGGCACCGACGCTGGTGTCGCCATAGCTGTTGTTGCCGGTCAGGGTCGTGACGCCGCTTGGGAAGGTGTTGTCGTCGAAGACCAGGTTTCCGCCGGTCAGGTCGCCGGTGAACAGGAATTCGCCGCCGTTGGAATCGATCGTCGCCGTGCCGGCGACACTGATCGCGTTGCCGATCGTCAGCAGGCTGCAGCCGCAGGTGGCGTTGAGCAGCGTCGTGCCGTTGCCGAGCAGGATGGTCCCGGTGCTGGCGGAATCGTCGAGCGACAGCCCGAGCGTGCCGGCCAGGACGGTGGTGTTCCCGCCGTAGGAATTGGACCCGTCGAGAAACAAGGTGCCCGCGCCGGTCTTGGTGATCCCGCCGGTGCCGGTCAGGCTGCTGACTAGCGAAACATCATTGCCGTTGGTGTCGAACGTGCCGCCGTCGATGCCGATCGGGTTCAGGCGCGCCGAAATGTCGAAGCTGCTGCCCGAAGCCCATTGCAGGCCGCCGCCGTTCAGCGTGACGGTGCCGCTGCCGAAACTGTCGCCGTCGATGAAATTGATCAGGCCGCCGCTGATCAGCGTGTCGCCGCTATAGCTGTTGACGGCGGTCAGGATCAGCGTGCCGGTGCCGATCTTCTCGAAGCCGCGGCCGGGCTGGTCCTCACCAATTTCGCCGCTCTGGGTCGCGACATCGGTGCCCAGCACTTCGAGCTGGGTGCTATTCGATGCGATCAGGATGACAGAGCTGTTGTCGACGCCGTCGGCGAAGCTGATCACCGAACCGATCGTCGCGATCATATTGCCCGCGCCGCCCGTCGCACCGGTCTCGCCGATCACCAGCTTGCCGTCCACCAGGATGCCGCCGGTCAGCAGGTTGTTGCCGAGCATCGTCAGCGTGCTTCCGCTGGCGACCGTGAGGCCCACGGCCGCGCTGATCGAGCCGCCATTGCTGCCGAACACCGTTTCTTCGCCGCTGACCGTCGTCAGGCCGCCGCCGCCGGACGATTCAATGGTACCCGTGCCGGTGATGCCGAGGCCCTGCACGAACGGCAGATCATAGCTTCCGAGATCGAGTGTGCCGCCGTCGAGGACGATGCCCGCCCCGTGGAGCGCGGTTGCATTATTCTGCAGCAGAGTGCCGTTGCCGATCGTCACCAGGCCGTTGAAGCTGTTGTTGCCCGACAGGGTGAGAATGCCGCCGCCGATCTTGGTCAGCCCGCCGCCGGAGAGCGAGGTCGCCAGCGTCACGTCATTGCCGTTCGTATCGAAGACGCCGCCGCCCGCGCCGATCACACCCAGGCGCGCGGAGATATCGGCCGTGTTGCCGGCGTCCCATTGCAGCCCGCCGCCGTCCAGCGTGATCCCGCCCAGGCCCAAATTGCCGGGATCGGAGAAGTTGATCAGCCCGGCGGTGATGACCGTGCCGCCCGTATAGCTGTTGGCACCGGTCAGCGTGAGCACGCCCAGTCCGGCTTGCCCGACCGATCCGTCGCCGTCGATCTGGCCCGCTACAGTGTAGGCGTCGGAACGGGCGAAGACCAGGCTGGCGCCGGTCGAGACGCTGATGTTGCCGGTCAGCGTCCCGCTTGTCGCGCCGCTGCCGCCCGCGCCGATCTGCAGCGTGCCACCGGCGACCAGGGTGCCGCCGCTGTGGTCGCTGTCGCCGGTCAGGATCAGCCTGCCGGTGCTGGTTTTCTCGAGAGCCTGGGTGCCGGTTATCGTGCCGGCGAAATTGCCGGAGGTGATGATCGTCGTAGCGCCGTCGTTCAGCAGCGTACCGCCGCCTTCGAGATCGTTGAGGGTCGTGGTCGGCTGCACCCCGTTGATGTCGAGCGTCGCACCGGAATCGATCTGGACGGCCTCGAAATTGCCCATCGAGAGGCTCATCAAGCCAGTGCCTGCCCGGAAGGTGCCGCCGCCGATGATCAGGCGCTGCAAAGCGCTGCCGTCCGACGACCCGGTGAAGAAGGCCCCGATGATCGTGCCGGCATCGATGGCTGTGCCGAACTGGACGACCGTGTTTTCCCCGTAGACGTTCAGCGTGCCGCTGAGTGTCAGCGTCGTTCCCGTCGCCGCGGCGAGCGCGCCGGTCGCGCCGTTCTCCCAGAACAAGTTATTGGCGAGCGCGCCGTCGAAGGTCGTGCGAAGCCCACCTGTGTTGAGCGTTATCGCGCCGCTGCCGATGCTCGCGGGATCGTCGATCTGCAGCGTTCCGCCGTCGAGGGTCGTGGAGCCGGAATAGCTGCTGGCGCCGGTCAGGATCAGCGTGCCGGTGCCGGCCTTGGCGATCGATCCGGCGCCCGAAATCACATTGTCCAGCGTCTGGGGGGCGCTAACGTCGAAGGTAAGCAGGCTCCCCATATCGAGCTGGATTCCACCGGTGACGCTCCCTCCGGCAGACAGCGTGAGCCGGTTGACCCCGCCGGTGACGTGAAGCGCATAGGCGCGCGTCAGGCCGTCGCCGCTCAGGCCGCCGGCGATGCTGCCGTCGTTGTAGATCGAGAGGTCCGCGCCGCGGATGCCGGTCCCGCCCGCGCCACTGGCTCCGGCGCCGCCGCCGGGCGAGCCTGCGCCGCCCAGACCGCCAACGCCACCTGCGATCGACCCCGTCGACAGATTGTGGATCTCGCCGCCGGCGCTGGCGACTATGCCCGTGCCGCCCTCGCCGCCGTCGCCGCCAGTGCCGGGGGAGCCCGAGAAGAAGCTTGGACTTCCACTCCCGCCATTGCCGCCATTGCCGCCGGCCACGATGCCACTGTTGATCAGCGGCGGCCCGCTCAGGATCAGGCCGTTGCCGCCGCCGCCGCCGCCGCCGCCGCCGTTGCTGTAATTCCCGCTATCTCCATTGCCGCCGCTGCCGCCCGCGCCGCCGATCGGTGCGGCCGGGGATCCGTCGGCGCCGCCGCCGCCGCCGCCGCCCGGGCCGGCGACGCCGGTAGAGCCAGTGCCGCCGTTCCCACCGGGTGCCGTACCGGCTGCGCCGCCTGCGACGTCGCACTCGGCGACGGAGACGATCACGCAGCTCGACCGGCCGCCTGCCTGGCCCGCTTCGCCGCCGGTGCCGCCATCGCCGAAGCCGCCCGAACCGCCCGCGCCGCCCTGGGCCTGTGCCAGGGCGGGCGTTGCGAGGAGGATGGTCGCGGCCAAGCCGCCCATTAGAGCCGTCGCCGTGCGGTAGCGGCGCGCGGTGCGCCCGCGCGTATTCGCCTTGCGCGTGCTGACGATCGCGAACGAAGCGGTGTTTTGAGCCATTTGATCCCCCGTGTGCGCGGAGGCAGACCTTCCTAGGGGTTGGTGTCAAGATGCCATTTGGGAGTCCGAGGGGCGCCGCACGGGGGCGATTGGCGCGGGGTTCGGAAGGACATCGCGCCAAGCCCTTGGAACTAGGGGCGCATCAGCTGCCGGCTTCGCGGGCTGCCGCGAACCGAATAGAAAAAGACGAGCAACAATTTTTTGCGTGATCGTGCAGGCACCCGTCCAAAGCTGCGTTTGGCGCGCTTTGCGGGCCTTCAGGCGATGATCAGCTTCACGCCCGCCTGTTCGATCATGCGAGCGTGCGCGTCGCTGATCGCCGCGTCGGTCACGATCACGTCGAGTTCGTCCAGCCCGCAGACCACCGAGCCCGAGGGCGCGGCGAACTTCGAGCTGTCGACGAGCAGCGCCACCCATTCGGCGCGGTCGATCATCTGGCGTTCGGCGGCGGCGAGCACGACATCGGCCTGCATCACGCCCTGCGCGCCGACGAATGCGGCGCCCATGAACAGGCGCGGGGCGTGGACGCGCGGCATGCATTCCTCGCCGCCGATGCCCAGGATGATGTTTTGCTCGCGGAACAGCGATCCGCCGGGAACGGCGATGCGAGTGCCCGGCTGCGGCAGCAGCGCACTCACCACATGCAGCGAGTTGGTCAGAACCTGGAGGTTGAGGCCGGCGAGGTGGCGGCACATCTGCAGCGTGGTCGAGCCGCCATCGATAATGATCGATTCACCCGGCTGGCAGAGCGCGGCGGCGGCGCGGCCGATCGCTTCCTTCTGCTTGCGGTTGCGATCGATATTCTCGTGGAAGGGAACGCCCGCCAGCGACTGCACGTCGGTGCGCTCGCCCGCAGATTCGTCATCGACGAGCCGGGCGCCGCCGCGCACGCGCTGGATCACGCCCTTGCCCTCGAGCCGGTCGAGATCGCGGCGCAGCGTGGCGGGGGAGGCCGCGACGCTGGCCTCCAGGCTCTTGAACGACACAAAGCCCGTTTTCCCGATCAGATCGAGGATCAGGCTGTCGCGCTCTTCGACATGCATTTCCGGTTAGGCCCCATATTCTTCAAGGCCTTGTGCCGGGCAAATCGCCCGAAATCAATCTTTTCCGCTCAAACGATGCCAGCGCCGAGGCCGACCGCATTGCGCTCCTGCGCCTTGCGGGCGCGCCAGCCGCTGTCGCGATAGGCGAGGACCGGATCGATCGCGCCGCCGGCCTCCATCCGTGTCATGGCGAGGATCGGCGAGACGTCGGTGCGATAGCCTTTCCGCAGAGTGAGAAAGGCGAGCATCGTGTCGTTGTCCGCCTGTGCCGCGCCTAGGGCCTCGCGGTCGACGATGCTCGCCTTGGCAAAGGCGCCGGCGATCGCCTCGGCGGAGGAAATCATGCTCTCGATCGGATCGGTGACGTTGTGCGACTGGTCGATCATGTAGGCCGGGTCGAACCCGTCGCGCGGGTTCTGCTCGGCCTCGATCAGCTCGTTGAAGACGAGGAAGAGCTGGTGCGGGTTGATCGATCCGCTGTCGAGATCGTCATCGCCATATTTGCTGTCATTGAAGTGGAAGCCGCCCAGCTTGCCGAAGCGGTGGAGCCGGGCGACGATCTGTTCGATGTTCACATTGGGCGCGTGGTGGCCGAGATCGACCAGGCACTTTGCCTTGGGGCCAAGCTCCTGCGCGGCAAGGATCGAGGAGCCCCAGTCCGAGATCACGGTGGAGTAGAAGGCCGGCTCGAACATCTTGTGCTCAAGCAGCATCCGCCAGTTGTCGGGCAGCGCGGCATAGACTTGGGCTGCCGTCTCCAGATAGCGGTCGAGCGACTTGGCGAGGTCCTGCTGGCCGGGGAAGTTGGTGCCATCGCCCACCCAGACGGTGAGCGCGGTCGAACCGAGCTGCCGGCCGATCTCGATGCACTCGATATTATGTTCGACTGCCTGGGCGCGCACGCCGGCGTCCCCGGCAGACAGGCTGCCGTCGCGGTAGCTCAGCTTCTGGCCGGGCTGGTCCTGGAAGGTGTTTGAATTGACTGCGTCGAAGCCGAGCCCGAGCGCCGCCGCTTCCTGGCGCAGCGCCGCATAGTCGCTGACCTTGTCCCAGGGGAAATGCGGGCTGACGCGCGGTGTGACGGTCGAAAGCTGGTGGATCACCGCGCAGTCGGCAAGCTTCTCGTGGATCGTCGTCGGCTCGCCGGGAATCGGAAATTTGGCGAAGCGCGTGCCGCCACGGCCGGCGCCCCAGCTCGGCACCGCGACCGAGAAATCGGCGACGCGGGCCTTCACTGCATCGATATCGACTCCCCGGCGGGCAAGCGCGCGGCCCAGGCTGTCATATTCGTCCTGCAGCGCTTCCGCGCGCACCGCGTTGTGGCTTTCGATCTGGTCGACCGAAAGCGGCAGTTCCTTCGCCATTCCACCCTCTTTCCCGTTCTTTTATCGCGTGAATGCCTGCGCGTTCCCGGCGTCTACATTGACGATGTTGCCCGTCGATTTTGAAGAGGCTTCGGAGGCGAAGAAGTGCACTGCCTCGGCCACGTCCTCGGGCAGCACGTCGCGCTTGAGCATCGATCGGTTGCGGTAATGCTCTTCCAACTCGGAGCCGGGGTCGATGCCGTGCGCGCCGGCGCGCTCCTTGCGCCAGTCGCCGTCCCAGATCCGCGAGCCCTTGATCACCGCGTCCGGATTGACCGTGTTGACGCGGATGCCGTGCGGGGCGCCCTCCAGTGCCAGGCAGCGCGCGAGATGCAGCGCCGCCGCCTTGGCCGAGGCATAGGCGGAGGCGTTGACTGCCGCGGCCAGCGCGTTCTTCGAGCCGATGAACACGATCGAGCCGCCGCCGACCGCACGCATCAGCGGGAAGGCGGCGCGGGCACTGAGGAAATAGCCCTCGGCCAGCACGCCATAGTTGCGGCGCCACAGCTCGACGCTGGTCTCCTCGAGCGAGGCGGAGGAGGCGATGCCGGCATTGGCGACAAGGATGTCGAGCCCGCCGAACTCGCGGGTACACGCTTCGAACGCAGCGGCGACCTGGCCTTCATCGGTGACGTCGCAGGTCTCGGCGCGGACCACGTCCTTGCCGAACGTCTGCGCCATCTCGCCGCGCACGCGCTCCGCGGCTTCGGTGTCGCGGTCGACCAGCATCACGCAGGCGCCGTCCTCGAGCAGGCGGCGGACCGTCGCCGCACCGATGCCGCCCGCACCGCCGCTCACCAGCGCGATGCGGCCGACCAGCGGTTTTGGCTTGGGCATGCGCTGGAGCTTGGCTTCCTCTAGCGCCCAATATTCGATGCCGTACGCTTCCTTCTCGGGCAGGCCGACATAGTCGCCGATCGCCTCGGCGCCGCGCATCACGTTGATCGCGTTGCCGTAGAACTCGCCTGCCAGCCGCGCCGTGGCCTTGTCGGCGGCGAAGGTTATCCGGCCGATGCCGGGGATCAGCACCACCACCGGATTGGGATCGCGCATCGCCGGGTCGCCGGGCGCGGCGCAGCGCTGGTAATAGGCGGCATAGCCCTCGCGATAGGCATCGAGCGACGCGGCCAGATAGGCCTCGTCGTCGAGCCGGGCCGGGTCGAGCGCGAGCGGCGCGATCTTGGTGCGCAGGAAGTGATCGGGGCAGGAAGTGCCGATCGGCACCAGCCGGGCGAAATCGTTGCTCCCGATGAACTCGAGCGTTTCCGGATCGTCGGAGAAATGGCCGATCTTGCCGCGCGCGCCGGCCATCAGTCCGCGCAGTCGGGGCATCAGCCGGGCGGCGGCAGCGGCGCGGTCGGAAGCGGGCAGGGGAGCGACGATCTCGCCGCCAAATGCCGGGCCCTTGGCGAGGCGCGCGTTGAGATAGGCCGCTGCATCGGCAATCAGCGCGATCGTGTTGTCGTAGCAGGCCTTGGACGTGTCGCCCCAGCAGATGATGCCATGGCCCTCGAGCATCACTCCGCGCAGGTTGGGCTTCTCGGCGGCGAGCGTGCGGAGCTGGAGCCCGAGCTCGAAGCCGGGGCGCTTCCACGGCAGCCAGCCGACCATGCCGCCCCAGATCGCATCGGTCGCCGCCTTGCCTGCGCTCGACGCGGCCAGTGCGATGATCGCGTCGGGATGGACGTGATCGACATGGGCATAAGGGAGGTAACCGTGCAGCGGCGTGTCGATCGAGGCTGCGCGCGCGTTGAGGTTGAACGTGCAGTGCGGCAAGTAACCGACCATCTCGTCCTCGAATTCGACGCCACGATAGCGCGATTTGAGACTCAGCAGCTTGTCGAGATAGAGCGTCGCAAAACCATCGAGCTTCATCGAGCCGATGTCGCCGCCCGATCCCTTCACCCATAGCACTGTCGCCGGCGCACCGGTGAGCGGGTCGACCGTCTCGATCTTCGCCGAGGTGTTGCCCCCCCCGAAATTGGTGACGGTAAGGTCCGAGCCGAGCAGGTTCGAGCGGTAGAGCAGCAGGGCTTCCGGCGACATGCCTGCGGCCTCGGCATCCGACCAGCGGTTGCCCGGCACGGCGAACGGAATGGCGGATGCCGCGCTGCGCACCCTTGTTTCGTCTTCAAGCATCCGGAATCACTCTCCCCCAGCGCCCCGTTCGGCGCGAGTTTCGCATTACGTGACTAGCCAGATACAATCAACTTCGCTAAATATCAATCATAACAAAAAGGGGAGGCAGCATTGGGGGATGGGCTGAGCGTCGTGCTCGATCTGGGCAAGACCTTGTCGAAGCTCAGTCTATGGGACGCGTCGGGGGCAATGCTCGCCCGGCGGACGCGGCCGAATGCGCAGATCAACGCAGTGATCGGTGGCGAGAGCATCCGCGTGCTCGATTCGGCGGGGATCGAGGCCTGGGCGGCGGAGGTGCTGCGCAAATTTGCCGGGCTTGGCCGCGTGGCGCGGATCATCCCGGTGGGGCATGGCGCGGCGGCCGCGATCGTGCGCGATGGGGCGCTGGCGGCGCCATCGCTCGATTATGAGCAGCCGATCCCGGCGGAGCAGATCGCCGCCTATCACGGCCAGCGCGACCCGTTCGCCCGCACCGGCTCGCCCGCGCTGCCCGATGGGCTCAATTTGGGGCTGCAGCTCCATTTCCTTGAGACATTCGATCGCGAGTTGCTTACCGGCGACGCGACGATCCTGCCCTGGCCGCAATATTGGGCCTGGCGCTTCTCGGGCGTCACTGCGTCGGAAGTAACGAGCCTCGGCTGCCATAGTGATCTCTGGTGCCCCGCTTCGGGTAATCCTTCGGCGCTGGCGGAGCGGCGTGGTTGGGCGGCCCGGCTCGCGCCGCTGCGCCATGCGGGCGAAGCGATCGGCACGATCAACGCCGAATGGGCGGAGCGCACCGGTCTGCCGGCCGATGTGGCGGTGCATTGCGGGCTGCACGACTCGAACGCTGCGCTGCTGGCTGCGCGCGGTTTTGCCGATATCGCCGAGCATGAGGCGACCGTACTTTCGACCGGCACCTGGTTCGTCGCAATGCGGACGCCGGGCAAGGCCGCGCGGATCGACCTGGCGGGGTTGCCCGAGACCAGGGATTGCCTGGTCAATGTCGATGTCCACGGCACGCCGATCCCTTCGGCCCGCTTCATGGGCGGGCGGGAGATCGAGTTGCTGACCGGCATCGATACGCGGCGGGTCGACATCAACCCGGACCAGCCTGCGATCATCGCGGCCCTGCCGGGCGTGGTCGCAAGCGGAGCGATGGTGCTGCCCACGCTCACCCCGGGGGTCGGGCCTTTCCCCGGCGGCGCTACGCGCTGGATCAACCGGCCTGCGGAATCGATCGAACTGCGAGCGGCGGTGTGCCTGTACGCCGCGCTGGTGGCGGACGAGATGCTCGGTCTGATCGGCACTCGCGAGCGCGTGCTGGTCGAGGGGCGGTTCGGCGAGGCGCAGGCCTTTGTCCGCACGCTCGCCACGCTGCGGCCGGACCTGCGCGTGCTCGTCTCCAACCAGCAAAATGATGTCTCGTACGGTGCGCTGCGGCTGATCGACCCTGCGCTCGCGCCGCCGTCCGAACTGATCCAAGTCCAGCCGCTCGATCGCGATCTCAGCGCCTACGCCGCACGCTGGCGGGCCCTGATCACGGGCAGCAGCGAGGCAGCATGAAGGCAGCGTCGATCTCGGACTATCGCGAACTCGCGCGGCGGCGGCTGCCGCGGTTCCTGTTCGAATATATCGATGGCGGCTCTTATGCCGAAGTGACGCTAGGGCGGAACGTCGCCGATCTCGAGGCGGTGGCGCTGCGGCAGCGGGTGCTGCGTGACATTTCCGACATCGATCTGTCGACCACCTTGTTCGGACAGAAGCTCGCAATGCCGGTCGCGCTGGGGCCGATCGGGCTGGCGGGGCTCAATGCCCGGCGCGGCGAGGTGCAGGCGGCGCGGGCGGCGGAGGCGGCGGGGGTGCCGTTCACGCTGTCGACCGTCTCGGCCTGTCCGCTGGCCGAAGTGGCGGGGGCGGTGGGCACGCCGCCCTGGTTCCAGCTCTACATGATCTGCGACCGCGGCTTCATGATCGACCTGATGCAGCAGGCGAGTGCCGCGGGCTGCCCCGTGCTGGTGTTCACCGTCGACATGCCAGTGCCGGGAACGCGCTACCGCGACTATCGCTCGGGGCTCGCCGGCGCGCCGGGGCTGGGCGGATCGCTGCGGCGGTTCGGCCAGGCGCTGACGCATCCACGCTGGGCCTGGGATGTCGGCCTGCGGGGTCGGCCGCACCATCTCGGCAATGTCGCGCCGGTGCTGGCGGGCAAGACCGGGCTCAACGACTTCTTCGCCTGGATGCGTGGCAACTTCGATCCGGGGATCCGCTGGGACGATCTCGATTTCGTCCGGCAGCACTGGAAGGGGCCGATCGTGCTCAAGGGCATCCTCGATCCCGAGGACGCTCGCGAAGCCGCAGCGCGGGGGGTGGAGGGGGTGATCGTCTCCAACCATGGCGGGCGGCAGCTCGACGGCGTGCTGTCCACCGCTCGGGCGCTGCCAGCGATCGCCGATGCGGTGGAGGACAAGATGACCTTGCTGGCGGACGGCGGGATCCGCTCGGGGCTCGACGTGGTGCGGATGCTCGCGCTCGGCGCCAGGGGCGTGCTGCTCGGTCGGGCCTGGGCCTGGGCGCTGGGCGGGGCGGGGCAGGCGGGGGTGGCGCATGTGCTGGCGCTGCTCGAGGCGGAGATGCGCGTCGCCATGGGGCTGACCGGAGTCACGCGGATCGACCAGATCAACGAGAATATACTCGCGGGGAGGGAATAAGATGGGCGGAAATCCGCTGATTGGCGTGTTATTTCATTGGCTTGGCGGGCTTTCTTCCGCGAGTTTCTATGTTCCCTATCGCCGCATCCAGGCCTGGTCCTGGGAGATTTTCTGGCTGGTCGGCGGGGTCTTTTCCTGGCTGATCGCGCCCTGGTTGTTCGCCTCGATCCAGACGCACGACCTGCTCGGCGTGCTCGCCCGCACCCCGCAATCGACCTGGTTCTGGTGCTGGTTCTGGGGGGCGATGTGGGGCTTTGGCGGACTCACTTTCGGGCTGACCATGCGGTATCTCGGCCTCTCTCTCGGTATGGCGGTGGCGCTGGGGCTGACCACGGTGATCGGCACGATGGGGCCGCCGATCTTTCGCGGCACTTTGGGCGAGCTTGCCGGTACGCCCAGCGGGCAGATGACCTTTGTCGGCATCGTCATCACGCTGGCCGGCATCCTGGTGGTCGCGAGTGCCGGGCGTCGCAAGGAACGTGAGATGGCGGGGTCCGCCGCCAGCCAGAGCGTCAGCGAGTTCAACCTGCCCAAGGGGCTCGCGATCGCGGTGTTCTCCGGGATCATGTCGGGCTGTTTCGCCTGGGGGCTCGATGCGGGTGCGCCGATCCGCGCGGCGACACTTGCGGCGGGGACCGACCCGCTGTGGCAGGGGCTGCCGGTGCTGTGCGTCGTGCTGCTCGGCGGCTTCACCACCAACTTCCTCTGGTGCGGCTGGCTGATCCTGCGCAACCGATCGGCGGGGCAGATCCTGGGCGCCAGCGCCACGGGCGAGAAGCCGCCGCTGCTGCGCAACTATGCGCTCGCCGCGCTGGGCGGCACGCTGTGGTACTTCCAGTTCTTCTTCTACACGATGGGCGAGAGCCAGATGGGGAAGTACGGCTTCTCCTCCTGGACGCTGCACATGGCGAGCATCATCCTGTTTTCGACGCTCTGGGGCTTCGCGCTCAAGGAGTGGGCAGGGGTGCGCGGGGGCACGCGGCTGCTGGTGTGGACCGGCATCGGCGCGCTGCTGCTCTCGACCGTGGTGATCGGCGTCGGCAATTATCTCGCGGCATGAGCGAGGCGGCGCGGCGCCCGCTGATCCTGGGCAATTGGAAGATGCACGGGCTGGGTGCCGACCTAGCCGAGATCGCGCGGATAGACGACGCGGTCGCAGAGCTTGGCGTCGATGCCGGGCTGATGCTGCCGGCGTCGCTGATGGAGCGGGCCGCGCGCCAGGTACGGACGGTGAAGATCGGCGGGCAGGATTGCTATCCCGCCGCCGAAGGTGCGCATACCGGCGGCGTGTCGGCGGCGATGCTGCGCGATAGCGGGGCGGCGCTTACCCTGGTCGGGCATAGCGAGACCCGCGAGGACAGCCTGAGCGTGGCGGCGAAGGCGCGCGCGGCGCAGGCCGCCGGGCTGACGGTGGTGATCTGCGTCGGCGAGGGCGAGCGTTCGGCGGATGCGCGCGGGCTGGTGGCGGCGCAGCTCCGCGCGTCGCTGCCACCCGATCTCAACTGGTCGCGCGCCGCGATCGCCTATGAGCCGGTCTGGTGCATCGGCGGCGACGCGGTGCCCGATGCGGCGCATCTCGCGCGGATCTTCGAGATGCTGCGGGCCGAGGCGGGCGAGGCGCGGCTGCTCTATGGCGGTGCGGTGGACGGCGGAAATGCTGCAGAGCTGCTGGCGCTGGCGGGCGTCGACGGGCTGCTCGTCGGGCGTGCGAGCCGTTCGGTTGCCGATTTCCTGCCGGTGCTGGAGGCTGCCGCCTGCGGCTAGGCCGTTCCTACGGGCTGGATTTCGGCGACTCGGCAAAGGACGTGATGTACGCGCCAAAAGCCGATTTTCGCGGCGCTTAGGTTGACACAGTTCGGGGAAACGGCGCGCGTCTCGCAAGATCCTTGCGTGCGCGGACTCCTATATTTCCTACAAATCAAAGAGCGGCCGGGGCATGTGCCTTGGCCGGATGAGCCCAACAGACGAAATCCTACATTGCAATATGTTTCCCCGGCGAAGGCCGGCGCCCAGACTAAGCGTGTGCGGCGGAGACGCGCCAAGGCGCGTGACTTCCAAGACTGGGCGCCGACCTTCGCCGGGGAAAGAACGAGGTACAGCGGATGCCGCCAAATAACCGTCACCCCGGCATGAGGCCGGGGTGACGGAGTTGGTGGGTTATTCCTAGTTGATCGGCCTCCTCGCCGTGACGCGGATGCTCGCCTTGAGACGGACATCATCCGAAGCGCTGCCGACGAGCAACTGATAGGCACCGGCGCGGGCGACCCAGTGATGCGTGGCGGTGTCCCAATAGCCGAAGGCACGGGGGTCGAGGGCGATCTCCACCATCCGGCTCTCGCCGGGCTTGAGTGCAACCTTGGCGAAGCCGGCAAGCTGCTTGATCGGCTCGTCGGGCGTGCGCTCGGTACGCGCGACATAGAGCTGGACGACTTCCTTGCCCGGCAGCTTGCCGGTGTTGCGGACCGACAGCCGCACCTTCGCCGGCACGCCGGGCGCCACCGTCGCCGGGGCGGAGAGCCCGGCATAGGCGAAGCTGGTGTAGGACAGCCCGTGGCCAAAGGCGAAGAGCGGCGCGAGCCCACGCGCCTCATAGCCGCGATAGCCGACCAGCAGCCCCTCGGCGTACTTCGCCTTCATGTCGGTGAGCAAAGTGGGATCGTCGGCGCTCGCCTTGGGGAAGGTCACCGGCAGCTTGCCCGACGGATTGACCTTGCCGATCAGGATATCGGCCAGCGCCGCCGCGCCTTCCTGGCCGGGCAGCCACATGTCGACGATGCCGGGGACCTTCTCGGCCCAGGGCATCGTCATCGCTGCACCGGCATTGACCACCACCACGGTGGAGGGGTTGGCCGCGGCGACCGCAGCAATCAGCTTGTCCTGATCGCCCGGCAGGTCGAAATTGCCGCGATCATAGCCTTCGCCCTCGGTGAGCGAGGCCGAGCCGGCGATCACCACCACGGCATCGGCGCGCTTCGCCGCGGCGACTGCGGCGTCGAAATCGGGCCGGGGCACGCGCACGCCGAACTTGAGCGCCTCATAGGGCGTCTGGCCGGTGACGTAGTCGAGCTGGATCGGGTAAAGCTTGCCACCCTCGAGCTGGATCTGGACGGTGCGGTTGGGCACCGGGAAGCCGATCACGTCGCGATTGTCGGGTGTGGCCGGCGTCGCCTTGTCGAGGATCTTCTTGCCGTCGAGCGTCAGCACGCCCGATCCGGTGCCGCGCACGCTGAACTCATAGGTGCCAGTGGCCGGCGCGCGCAGCGCCCCCGACCAGCGCATCGAGGCATAGCCGATCACCTTGGCGCTCGCGATATTGGCGCTGATCCGCTTGGTGAAATCGGTGACGTGCTGGCTCTTGACCGGGGCGCCGCTGAAATCGGGCTCGGCATAATAGATCGCCTGGAGCCCGGTCTCCTTGCTGTCCACCGAGGGGCTGAACAGTGCGGGGTCGGCGGTGGGCGGCGTTTCCTCGCTGTCGACGCCCTTTTCGTAGACCACCTCGACCCCCGGAAGCGCGGCACGGATCGCATCGAGCGGGGTGAGCAGCTTGTCGAACGGCGCCACGGCCGAGCTGCCGCCGCCCTGTATGCGGGCGATATCGGCGTTGGGGCCGATCACCGCGAGCGTCTTGATGCCCGGCTTCAAGGGCAGCACGCCGCTGTTCTTGAGCAGGACGATCGCCTCGTCGGCTGCCGCGCGGGCGGCGGCACGATGCTTCTCGCCGCCGATCTCGCCCTTGGGCAGCGGCCCGTCGAGCGCCCCGCTGCGGACGATCAGCCGGACGATGCGCCGGGCATTGTCGTCGAGCTGCGCCTCGCTGACTTCGCCGGCGCGCACCGCGGCGAGCAGCTTCTCGCCAAACTTCTGGGCGGGGCCGGGCATTTCGAGATCGAGCCCGGCATTGACTGCAGGGGTGGAGTGAGTCGCGCCCCAATCGGAGACGACGAAGCCCTTATAGCCCCATTCCTTCTTGAGCAGATCGGTCAGCAGCCAGCGGTTCTCGCTGGCATAGGTGCCGTTGACCTTGTTGTATGAGGCCATGACCGACCAGGGATCGGCCTGCTTCACCACCATCTCGAAGGCGGGGAGGTAGATCTCGCGCAGCGTCCGGTCATCGACGATCGAGTCGACGAAGAAGCGGTTGGTCTCCTGGTTGTTCGCCGCGAAATGCTTGATCGAGACGCCGACGCCCTTGCCTTGCGCGCCGGCAACATAGCCGAGCGCGAGCTTGCCGGCGAGCAGCGGGTCTTCCGAATAGGTCTCGAAATTGCGGCCCCAGCGCGGGGTGCGGACGATGTTCACCGTCGGCGCGAGCAGCACCGAGGCGCCATAGCCGAGCGTTTCCTCGGCGATCGCGGCGCCGACCGATCTGGCCAGCTCCGGGTTCCAGGTCGCGGCGATGGCGACGCCGACCGGGAAGACGGTGGCGGGCTTGCCCTCCGGTGAGCGAACGCCGGTGGGCCCATCTGTCACCTTGATCGACGGGATGCCCAGCCGCGGGATCGACTGGAGCGTCATCGAGCTTTCGCCGGCGAGAAGCGAGACCTTCTCCTCCGGCGTGAGCCGGGCCATCAGGTCTTCGACGCGCTTTTCGAGCGGTGCGCTCTTCTCACGATAGGTCATGCGGGTGTTCTGCGCCTGCGCGAGGGCCGGGGTGCCGGCAATCAGCGCGGTGACGGCGACGCAGGCAAGGATATTTTGCCTGGTCATTATTTGATGGCAGCGAGGTCGGTTGCGACCTTGGCGAGGATCTCGTCGGTGAGCTTGCCGTCCGAATAGGCCTGGACCTGCTTGAGGCTGAGGCCCTTGAACATGTCGTATTGCGGCAGGCCGATCAGGCCGGGCAGGTCCTTGTCGATCACGGCCTTGCCCTGCGTGTCCGCCACGATGTCCTGGATCGGCGTGTCGAGAGTGAATTTCGGAGTGGCAGCCGGCGTGGCGGCGGGTGCGGGCGCCGGGGCGGTCTGGGCCATGGCGGTACCCGGCAGCGCGAACAGCGCGGCGATCATAAGCTTGTGCATCATCCTCATCCTTGGCTTGTGGTTTGGAGATCCAGCTCGGCGATCATCGCCTCGCGGATCAGGAATTTCTGGACCTTGCCGGTCACGGTGGTGGGGAAGGCGTCGACGAAGCGGACGTAGCGGGGCACCTTGTAGTGGGCGATGCGGCCGCGGCAGAAGGCGCGGACCTCTTCCTCGCTGCCGGTCGAGCCGGCGCGCAGGCGAATCCAGGCGCAGAGCTCCTCGCCCATGCGATCGTCGGGCACGCCGACCACCGCGACGTCCTCGACTGCCGGATGGCCGTAGAGGAACTCCTCGATCTCGCGCGGATAGATGTTCTCGCCGCCGCGGATCACCATGTCCTTCAGCCGGCCGACGACATTGCCGTAGCCCGCGTCATCGATCACCGCGAGGTCGCCGGAATGCATCCAGCCCTCGGCGTCGAGCACGGCGGCGGTCTTTTCGGGTTCGTCCCAATAGCCGAGCATCACCGAATAGCCGCGGGTGCAGAGCTCGCCGGGGGTGCCGATCGGGACGACCGCGCCGGCCTCATCGACGATCTTGCATTCGAGATGCGGCTGGACGCGCCCGATCGAGCCGATGCGGCGCTCGAAGGGATCGTCGGCGGCGGTCTGGAAACTGACCGGGCTGGTCTCGGTCATCCCATACGCGATCGTGACCTGGGGCATGTGGAGCCGCTCGACCACGGCGCGCATCAGCGGCTCGGGGCAGACGGCGCCGGCCATCACGCCGGTGCGCAGCGAGGCGATGTCGAACCGATCGAAATCGGGGTGGGCGAGCAGGGCGATGAACATCGTCGGCACGCCGTAGAGCGACGTGCAGCGCTCGCGCTCGATCGCTGCAAGGGTGGCGCCGGGGTCGAAGCCGGCGGCGGGGTAGACCATCGTCGCGCCGCGGCTGAGGCTGGCGAGATTGCCCATCACCATGCCGAAGCAATGGTAGAGCGGGACGGGGATGCAGACGCGGTCGTCGGGCGAGAGCCGCTGGGCGAGGCCGACGAAATAGCCGTTGTTGAGGATGTTGCGGTGGCTGAGCGTCGCGCCCTTGGGCTGGCCGGTGGTGCCGCTGGTGAACTGGATGTTGATTGGGTCGGTGGGGCGCAGCGTCGGGCCGATCGCCTCGAGCTGGGCGCGGTGGGTGTCGTTGGCGTGGCCGGGGACCTGATCGAAGGCGAGCCAGCCGGGACGCGATGCGGCGCCGATGCAGATGATGTTGCGGAGCGCGGGCAGCTCGGGCGCGATCTCGGCGACCATCGCGGCATAGTCGCTGGTCTTGAAGCGCTCGGCGAAGACCAGTGCAGCGAGGCCGACCTTGGCCATGGTGAAGCTCGCCTCGGAGGTGCGGTAGGCGGGGTTGATCGTCACCAGGATCAGCCCTGCGCGGGCGGCGGCGAATTGGGTGAGCGTCCACTCGACGCAATTGGGCGCCCAGATGCCGATCCGCTCGCCCGGTTCGAGGCCGAGCGCGAGCAGTCCGGCGGCGAGGGCGTCCGACCGCTCGAGCAGGTCGGCGAAGGTCCAGCGTATGTCCTGCTCGACCGAGACCAAAGCCTCGCGCGCGCCCCAGCGGGCAGCGGCCAGCGCCAGAGCCGCGCAGATCGTATGCTCGATCAGCGGCGGGGTGTCGGCACCCCGGACAAGGCTGGTGGCGAGCGTCACGGTTTGCCCGGCGCGACGCAGGTGAAGTTCGCCGCCTCGTCGGTCGAGCCCTTGCCGGTCCAGCGCGCGACCTTGGGGAAGGCGCACAGGGGGCGGGTGCGGACAGCCTTGGCCGGGAAGCCGAGATAGCCGAACAGGTCATTGTCGAACTTGGTGGCGGTCATCGCTTCGGGCGCGGGGCCGCCCTGGCGCCATTTGTCGAGCGTGCCGAGCGCGTCGAAGGTGTTCGGACCGGGCCCGGCGAGGCAGTGCGACATGCCGGGGACCATGAACAGGCGGACCGAACTCTTCGCCGCCGTGCCGAGGCGCTTCTGGACCGCCTGATAATAGTCGATCGTGTTCTCGGGCGCGATCGCGGCGTCGTTCCAGCCATGGTAGAGGATCAGCTTGCCGCCGCGCTTGAGGAACGGGCCGACGTCCGGATTGTCGCTGTCGAGTGCCGAGGCGAGGCGGCGGGCCGCGGCATAGTCGCGGGCCATATTGAACGCGGTGTTCTGCCAGTCGGCATTCGAGTGGACCATGTAGCGGAAAAACTCGCCGGCGAAGATGCCGTGCTGCGCCTTGGGGCCGGTGAGCCAGACGTCCCAGGCGCCGGGCACCGCTTCGGCACCGGGCATGTAGCCGGGGAAGAACTTCCTACCCTTCGCATCGACCGCGCCGCGATACAGCGCGCGGGCGGCGGTGACCTGGGGGGCGGTGAGGCAGGAAGCGTTGTCGCCCGCCTTGCACTGGAGCACGACGGGATCGAAGCCGCACTGGCGCGGATCGTCGAGCACGCCGTCCTTGACCCCGTCCTTCGCGTCGCACTGGGCGATTGCGGCGTCCTGGAGCAGCTTGAGCTTGGCATTGGGGATCGCGCTTTCGGGGCGGGAGAACACCGCGCGGTCATCGGCCATGAAGGCAGTCATCAGCCGGGTCCAGGCATTGGCCGGGGCGCCCGCGACGATCGCGTCATAATCCTCGGGATAGCGCTGCGCCTCCATCAGCGCCTCGCGCCCGCCGTCCGAGCAGCCCTGGAAATAGGCGGCCTTGGGCGCGCTGCCATAATAAGCCGCGATCACGGCCTTGCCGACGCCCGAGGCAAGATGGTTGGCGCGGTGGCCGAAGTCGATGATCCGCTCGGGCTCGTTCAGCGCCCATTTGGCGTCGGTATCGGCGGTGCCGATATGGCCCATGTCGGTGCCGACGGTGGCATAGCCCTTGCCGAGCGCGCCCTGCATGGTGAGCTGCGGGAGCAGCATCGAGCCGCCATAACCGCCATTGCCGGCGCCGAGCAGCTTGCCGTTCCACGCGTCGGAGACGGGCAGCCAGACCTCGACCTTGATCTTCGAGCGCGGCGTCGGGCTCAGCTCGGCATAGACGCGGCAAAATGCCGCCTGTGAAGGCAGGCCGGGCGTGCCCTCCTTGGTCGAGACCATGCCGCCCTTGGCGACCTGCTCGGTCTTGACGATCTTGCCGTTCGCCAGCGCCATGCCGGTGAGCGCGGCGCAGCTGTCGGCCGCCGGAGCGGCAGGCGTGAAGGCGGCGGCGGGCTCGGGGTTGCTCCCCGAGACGAGCAAGGCGGTGGCGACGGCGCCGAGTGCGCCGAAATGGAGGATCCGGTTCATTTGTTGAGCAACCCCTTGGCCTGGAACCACGCCTGCGCCTGTTCGGGCCAGGCGTCCGACGGTTTTCCACTCTTCTTGATGCCGAAGCCGTGACCGCCCTTGGCGAAGGTCACGAGCGTCGCGTCGTCGCCCGCGGCCTTCCATGCGTCGACCACGCGGCCGGCTTCGCCGCGGACGAGCGGATCGTCCTCGGCGACCATGGCGAGCAAAGGCGGGGCCTTGGCGGGCACGGTCAGCGGATCGCCGACCAGCCCGGGATACATGGCTACGATGAAATCGGGCCGGCTGGCGGGCTTGCCGCCGAGCACGGCCCACATCGTCACTGCACCGCCGGCCGAGAAGCCCATCATGCCGATGCGACCGGGCTTCACGCCCAGCTTTGCGGCATGGGCGCGGACATAGCGGACCGCTTCCTCGCCATCGGCGGTGGCGAGCGGGCGGAGTGGCACGATCGCGGCCTCGAGCGATTTGAAGTTCATCAGCCGGCGGATCATCACCGCGCCGAAATCGTCGCCCGTGGGAAGCAGGCGGTAGCGGAGAACGATGGCGGTGATGCCGAGGCTGTTGAGCCAGCGCGCGACGCCTTCGCCTTCATTCTCGATCGAGAGGATATGGAAACCGCCGCCGGGAGCGACGATCACCGCGGTGCCGTTGGCGATCTTGGGATCGGCGGCGAACACGGTCAGCGTCGGATCGGCGACGTTGCGGGTGATCCGGCCATAGGGCGCCTTGTCGACGGTGGTCTCGGCCTCCATCGTTCCCATCGATCCAGGCGCGCCGTTCGGCCAGAGGCGGAT
This sequence comes from Sphingomonas sp. R-74633, assembly GCF_013416555.1. Taxonomy (GTDB): domain Bacteria; phylum Pseudomonadota; class Alphaproteobacteria; order Sphingomonadales; family Sphingomonadaceae; genus Sphingomonas. The sequence continues at coordinate 624,145 of NZ_JACCFG010000001.1, forward strand.
GGCCTCCTGCGCCTGGGCGGTGGTGCTGACCGCTGCTAGCGCGAACGGCGCGAGGATCCGGACCAGACTGTGCATCGTCTTCCTCATTTCTTCTTGGCCGCATCGCGGGCGGCGGCGATCGCCTTGATCTCGGGCGCGCCTGCGGGAGCGGCTTCGGTCTTGTCGATGCCGATCCGCAGCATCTGGGCGCCGGGCGTGAAACGCGGCCATGCAGGGAGGCCCTTGCCGTTGGGATCGCCTGTCTTGGCGAACTGGGCCCAATAGTCGGCGACCAGCTTGGCGGCGGCCATGTCTGCGGAGGTGGGCTTACCGCCCGCCGCGGCGAGGTTGTCGAACTGATAGGGCACGTCGGTGGCGTGCGAGGCGCCGGCGAGTGTCGCGCGCTTCGCCTCGGCGACATAGCCGAAGCGGTAGAGCCAGGTCGGCGCGCTTGCCGACTGGCGGGTGGCGAGCGAGAAGGCGGGCTCGGTGAAGGTATAGTCGCTCGGGATATGCCGGTCGTAGGCTTCGGGCGAGCCATAGGCGGTGCGCACCGCATCGGCGGAAGCACCCAGCATCGCAGTCGCCTTGGCGACGAAACCCTTGAGGAAAGGTGCGGGGATGAAGCCCAGCTCGTCGCTGTTCGAGCCGACGATGTAGCGGATGCCGCGCGCCTTGCCGGCGGCGATGAGCGTGTCGGTATCGCCGGTGATGATGTGGCCGTCGGTCATCGGGCCCGAATATTTGGCCTCGTCGGGATTGAGCAGGCCGATGCCGCCCTGGACCTTGTCGGCGGGCAGCGCGCGGAGCGCGACGAGATCCTCGGCGCCGGCGCTCTTCGCGAAGGCCACGCCCTTGGCCTCGCCCGTGGCAAGATCGGGCCAGCTGTCGCGCCCGCCGCCCGAAGCGGCGATCGTCTTGGTGAACAGGCCCTTGGTAGCCGGCGAAACCATCAGCCGGTTCACCGACTCCCCGCCGGCGGATTCGCCGAAGATGGTGACGTTGGCCGGGTCGCCGCCGAACGATGCGATGTTGCGCTTCACCCATTGGAGCGCGGCGATCTGGTCCATCAGCGCCCAGTTGCCGGTTGGGCCGGCGCCTGCCTCTGAGGTGAGTGCGGGATGGGCGAAGAAGCCGAAGCGGCCGAGGCGGTAGTTGAAGGTGACGACTACCACGCCGCGCGCCGCCAGCCGGGTGCCGTCGAGGATCGCCGAGCTGCCCGATCCGGTCGAGAAGCCGCCGCCATGGATATAGACCATCACCGCCAGCCTGGCGCCGGGCTTTGGCTGGGGCGTCCAGACGTTGAGGAACAGGCAGTCCTCGGCCATCGGCAGCGTGGTGTTGGCGAGGTCGCCGGGCATGCGCGACTGGACACAGTCATTGCCGTAGCCGGTCGCGTCGCGCGTGCCGGTCCAGGCCGGGGCGGGCATCGGCGCGTGCCAGCGCAGCGGGCCGACCGGCGCGGCGGCATAGGGGATGCCCTTGAAGCTGGTGACGTCCGAGGCCGCGGCGCCGTGCAGCGTGCCGGCGGGGCTGCGGACTTCCTGCGCCTGGGCAGTGCCCGCGAACAGCACGGCGAGGGTGGCTAGTGCGGTCTTCATTTGCGGCCCTCGGTGACGAACGTGAAGCTGCCGGGACCGGTGGTGTAGATGGTCGCGGCATCGGTCTTGCGGAGCAGCGTGGTGCCTTCGGGCGCGGTGGCTGCACCGAAGCGCGTGGGCACCCAGATCTCGCCCATAGCGTTCATCGGCACCGTCGCGGTGAGCGTCAGGCGGCCATTCTCGACCTGCCAGCCTGCGCGCGCTTCACCCTGCGGCGTCGCCATCGTCGCGGCGGCCGAAGCGAGGCCCTGCGGGATTTCGGGGCGGACCAGCACGAGACGGTAGCCCGGCGCACCGGGACGCAGGCCGGCGAGGCGCTGGCGCATCCAGTCGGCGATCGAGCCGAAATAATGATGGTCGCGCGAGCGGGCATTGAGGCTCCATGCCTCGAGCATCGTGCTGTGCCCGCTCTTCAGCCAGAAGCCCCAGCTCGGCTCGTCGGTGCGCGTCGCGACCTTGTAGGCGAGGTCGGCATGGCCATGGTCGCTGAGGATCTCGAGCAGATAGCGTGTGCCGAACACCCCGGCGCGCAGGCCGCGGGCTTCGACATCGCCGGCGATCGTGTCGGCGACCTTCTGCTCGGCGCCCTCGGGCACCATGCCGAAGGCGAGCGGCAGGATGTTCTGCGACTGGGTCGGTCCCTTGGTCGCGCCCTTGTCGTCGAGCGTGCGGTACCAACCGTTGACGCCGTCCCAATAGCGGGCGTTATAGGCGCGGCGGATATCGGCGGCGAGTGCGGCGTAGCGCTCTGCATCGGCCTTGTTGCCGATCACCGCCGAGGATTTGGCCAGCAAATCCGCCTCATGGAAAAAATAGGCAGTGGTGATCGCGTCGATGCCGCCATTGTTGGTGGCGAAGATGTCGAGCGGGCCGGGCGCGCTCCATTCGCTGAGGCCCGAGGTGTGGCGATAGTCGGGCGCCTTGAAGACAGTGGCGGTATAATCGACCAGCCGCTTCTGCATGTCGTGCATCCGCGCGAGGATGCGGGTGTCGCCTTCGGTCTGGTAGAGCTCCCAGGGGAGCATCATCGCGGCGACGTCCCAGGGTGTCGACGGGCCCCAGACGAACGACCAGCCGGGGGTGTTCTCATAGCCGTACCAGGGCGTGGCGGGGACGATCTCGGGCAGTTCGCCGTTCGGCGCCTGCCCATCGGGATAGTCGTTCAACCACTTGGTCCAGACGCGCGCGATGCCGAGGCTGCGCGCGGCGGCGCCGGCCGAGGCCTGGGCATCGCCGGTCCAGCCATTCTTCTCATAAGTCGGCGTATCGGTCTGATAGCCGTGCATGTTGTTGAGGATGGTGCGGATCGCCGCCTGGTCGATCTGCTCGAGCAGCTTGTTGGCGCTGGTAAAGCTGCCGGTGCTGGCGACTGAGCTATGCGCGACCTTGCCGGTTAGCGTCGACAACGTCGGCGTGCCCGGATAGCCGCGCAGCTCGACATAGCGGAAGCCGCGATAGCCGAAGCTCGGCTCCCAGCGCTCGCGCCCGTTGCCGGCGAGCGTGTAGCGATCGGTCTGGAGCTGTGCGTCGATCAGGCCTGAGGCGGGGACGACCATGTTTTCGTCGTTGATCCGCTCGCTGGCGACGAGCGAGACGGTGGGGCCGCGGGGCCCGGTAACGTCGAGCGCGGTCCAGCCGGAGAAGATGCGGCCGAAATCATAGACCCAGACGCCCGGCTTCACCTGCGTAAGCGAGACGGGGGCGACCTGCTCGACCGGCGCGATGGGTTCGAGATTGGCCGCCTGGAGGATGCCCCTGGGCCCCTGGACCGTCTGCGCGGCGGTCCAGCCCTTGCCGGTGAAGCCTGCGGTGTCCCAGCCGGCGGGGAGCAGGCGTGCGTCGTAGCGCTCGCCGCGATGGACGGAATCGTTGCGGGTCGGGCCGGAGATCGTCTGCCAGCTCGCATCGCTGGCGATGGTCTGGCGCGATCCGTCGGCGAAGGTGACTTCAAGCTGCGCCTTGAGCGCGGGCTCGCCGTGCCAGGGCGCCTGGTTGAAATACCATTCGTTTGGGTCGGTCAGCCCGTACCACCCGCGGCCGAGCTCTGCGCCGAGCAGGTTCTTTCCGGCGCGGACACGGTCGGTGACGTCATAGGTCTGGTAGAGGACGCGCTTGTCATAGGCAGTGAAGCCGCTCGCCATCGCGCTGGCGCCGACGGTGCCGCCGTTGAGGTGGATCCGTGGCCAGCCTGCGCCGGCGACATAGAGTCGGGCGGCCGCAATCTTCCTGGCGGGCAGGGTGAAAGCCTTGCGGACGAGCGGGGCGGGGGCCTCGATCGGCAGGACGATGTCGACATTCGGCACGCCGGCGGCGACGGTCAGCCCGTCGGCTTCGACGGTGCCGCCGACGAACGGGTTGTCATTGGCCGGGAAGCGGGTGGCGAAGGCGGGGCTGCCGGTGCCGGTTACGCTGACCGCGTGGATCGTCGCGGCATTGGCTTCCTTGGAGGAGAAGCCGATCGTTCCGCCCGCCTGGCCGGTGTCGGTGAGCAGGTCGACTTGCTTGCCGTCGATCGCGGTGGCGATGCTGGTGCCGTGCGCGGTGATCGTGACCTTGTGGCGCACGCCCTTGAGCGTGATGCCGGTGAGCGGCACGCGCTTGAGTTCGGTGACCTTAACCCCTGAGCTGGTGCCGCCCGGATAATGGCGGACGCGCTCGATCAGGACCGGGCCGGTCTTCTCGTCGGCGAGCGTCCAGACATAGGCCTCGCCGTACGTCTTGCCGGCCGCATGGGCGCGGAAGAGCAGGTCGAGGGAGCTGCCTTTGAGCGTCAGGTCGCTCTCGAAGCGGACGTCGCGCCAGTCATGGTCGCGGCGTGCCGGCCCGGCGATCCACTTGCCCGACCAGTCGGCGGGCGCGAGCAGGCCCATTTCCCACCAGCCGGGTGCGCTCCAGCCGCTCTCGCGGCCATCGGCGTCCCAGGTCTTCACCTGCCACGCATAGCGCGCGCGGGCTGCCAGTGCCGGGCCCGCATAGGGGACCTGGGCATTGTCGGCCGAGGCGATCTTGCCGCTGTCCCATACCGGCTTGCCGGCGCTGGTCACGCGGATCTGGTAGGCGGTCTGGCGCTTCGCCGCCGAATGCCAGCCGAGGCGCGGGGCGGGCTCGTCGATGCCGAGCGGTGCGTCGGTATATTCCGTCGTTAGCTGCGTCGGCACCGGATCGGTGGCCTGGGCGGTGGCGGCCATGGCGGTGATGATCGCCATGGCCGTTGCGCCCGAGATAAGCAGGGTACGCGCCCGGAGCGACGGGATACGCATCCTCCGGACAGATGACGGTACGGGCACCGGCTTCCCTTCCTTAGAACTTGGTCCGGATGCCGAAGGTGACGAGCCGTCCCAGCGTGCTGCCATTGGTATAGGCGGCCGCGCTGTTCAGCCAGGGTGGATCCTGGTTGAAGAGATTGTCGACGTTGAGGGTCAGCATCGCGTTCTTGAGAAAGCCGTGCTCGCCCAGGTCATAGGCAAGGAAGGCGTCCACGGTTTTGAACGCGTCGATCCGGGTCTGCGGCGCGACGCCGAGGATCGGGAAGCCGCCCTTGTAGTTGAACGAGGCCGAGGCAATGAACCCGCCCGACTTGCCGCCCAGCGTGGCGACGAAGTTGGTGCGGCCGACGCCGTTCTTCAGATCGTCGGTGAACGGCCCGCCCGCGACTGCCTGCGACTTGCGATCGAGCGTATAGGTGCCGGCGATGCTGGCGTTGATCGCGCCGAAGCCGGTCAGGCGGGTATAGGCCAGGTTGAAGTCGAGCCCGTCGGTGTTGACCGCGCCGAGGTTATTGCGGCGCGCGTCGATCACGACATAGGGCCCGAGCGGCCCGGCATAGAGGCTGGCAATGCTCGGCGCGCCGACGACGGTGAGGCTGCCTACCCGCGCCTGGGTCTGCGCCAGCGTCGGGTTCAGCGTATAGAAGCTGGCATAGTTGGTGTTGGTGAACAGCGTGGGCGAGAGGAACGGCGCCAGGCCGATCGCGTCCTTGAACTTCACATTGTAGTAAGTGAGGTTCGCCACCAATCCCGGCACCGCGTGCGGCGTCCAGTCGAACCCGGCGGACCAGGTATCGGCGCGCTCGGGCTTCAGGGTCGGGTTGCCGCCGGCCAGCACGATCGTCGAGCGCAGCGGATCGGTGGGCGCGAAGCCCGGTGCGAGGAACGGGCTGAACGGCAGCACCGTGGCGCGCGAGTCCGAGGTGCTGGTCGTGTCGGCAAGGCTCGGCGCGTGGAACGAGGTGCCCCAATTGCCGCGGATCGTCAGGTCGGTGAACGGCTTGTAGTTCACGCCGATCTTCGGATTGGTCGTGCCGCCCTGGTCGCTGTAATCGTCATAGCGGACCGAGGCCGAGAGCTGCAGGCCGCGCATGCCGGGGACGCCATTTTCGGCGCCGAAGATCGGGACCATCAGCTCGCCGAACGCCGAGCGCACGTCGCGTGAGGCGCGCGACATCTTGGCGCTGGCATAGGAGCCGACCGCACCCTGGGCGATGCGCGAGGCGATATTCTCGTAATGATATTCCGCGCCCACCGCGACGCGGATGTCGCCGCCCGACAAATGCGCCAGCGAACCGTCGAGGATCAGCCGGCCCTCGGCGAGTTCCTGCGTGGCGTCGCCGTAATTCTCGTAATTGGCGATCGCCGCCAGCGCCGCGGGGCTGCTTGCCGGCAGGTTATAGGGGTTGAGCGCGACACCCGGGATCACGCCGGCGAGCGCGAGCGTCGCGGTGGTCGTGTCGAGCGCGGCCTCGCGGACCAGGTTCGAGCTGCGGCCGAAATTGCTCTCCGCGCGCAGCTGCCACTTGTCGCCGAGCGCGAAGGAGAAGCTGGGCGTGACGCCATAGCTCTCGAAATGCTGCTTGCTGGTCAGGCTGTTGCCATAGACGTTGGCGAAGGAGAACGAGGCGTTCTGCTGCAGCTCTCCCGCGATCGAGTGGAAAAACGGGTTGAGCAGGCTGATCGTGCCCGAGAGCATGCCCTGCGCCTGCTTCGTCGTCGTGTCGCGCTGCGACCAATAGGCCGTCGCAGTGAAGTCGACGCTGTCGTTCAGATGCTGGGTAAGCGAGCCGAATACCGAGTGACGTTCCTCGCGCGGGAACAGGTCGGCATAGGCGTTCTGGTCGCACTTGTTGACCGATCCGGCGGTGAAGCCGGGCAGGGCATAGTTGGTCGCGCCGACCTGGATATTGCCCGGAGCGCAGGTGGTGACGCGGAAGTCGCCACCGCCCTTCGAGCGCCGATCGGCCGAGGTATAGTCACGGTCGAGAGCGAGCACATTGTCGTGCTTGACGAAGGAATAGGCGACGAACAGCGAGCCGCTGCCCCAGTCCTTGCCGGCGGTCAGGTTGGCGTCGATCGAATGATAGTCGTCGGCAAAGCCATAGCGCGCATTGGCCGAGAGGCCGTTGAAGCGCTTGCGGGTGATGAAGTTGACCACGCCGCCGATCGCGTCCGAGCCGTAAATCGCCGAGCCGCCATCGGGGACGATCTCGACGCGCTCGAGAATGTCGGGCGGCAGGATCGAGGGGTCGACCGTCGTCTGCAGGATGCCCGCGCCGACGCCGCGATGGCCGTTGATCAGCACCAGCGTGGTGCTGCCGCCCGAGGCGCCGAGGTTGCGGATATTGGGGCGGATCACCGGCAGGCCGAACGAGGCGGTGCCGACCGGGGTCGTGCCGAAATTGCCGACCTGCGGGATCTTGGCGAGAAGGTCGTTCGACGAAGTGACGCCGCGCGCCACGATCGTGTCGCGGTTGATGCCGATCACATTGGTGCCGGTGGGCGCGACGCCGCGCAGCAAGGTGCCGGTGACGATGATGTTTTCCTGCTGCTCCTGTGCGGCGGCGTCATCGGCAGTATCTGCCTGCGCGGCCTCGGGCGCTGCGGGGGTGGTCTGTGCATGGGCGGTGCCGGTGGCGGCCAGCATCGTGGCGAGCGCCAGCATCGAAAGCCCCGCCTGTTTCGCGAAACCGCGTGCGCGCGGTGCCTTGATCTCGGTGTTCATATTCCCTCCCCTTGGTCCTTCGGACTCTCATATCCCGCGTGGTCATTGCCCTTTCGCGGCGTGGTCTCGCTCGTAGCGGCGTTTTTTCCACAATCATTCAATCTCGATCTTTTTCGATCATGTCAATGATCAAATTAGATTGCGGCTGGAAAGCCGGGGAGAGGAGGGCTGCCCAAATCAGCGCACGCGTCACGCCCGAATAAAACACGCTTGCACGCGCTACAAATGTAGCCTACGCTACAAATGTAGCTTGAGAAAGATATGTGATGCTCAACAACCTGCCACCGCGTGAACGCCAGATCGTCGACATGCTCTATGAGCGCGGCGCGATGGCGGTTTCGGACATTTGCGACTCATTGCCCGACCGGCTTTCCGGCTCGGCGGTCCGCGCGATGCTCACGCGGCTCGAGCAGAAGGGCTTCGTCCAGCGCGAGTCGAGCGACCGCGGCTTCCTGTTCTCGCCGACGGTGACCGAGGCGAAGGCGAGCAGCACCGCGCTCGGCCAGATCGTCCGCACCTTCTTCAACGGATCGCCGGTCAGCGCCGCGAGTGCGCTGCTCGGCATGAGCGAGAAGCTCGAAGATTCCGATCTCGATGAGCTCGAGGCGATGATCGCCGCGGCCCGCGCGCGCAAGGGAGCCTGATCATGATGCTGCTGCTCATCGGCCTTTTGCTCAAGTCGCTGGCCGTCGCTGCGGTCACGCTGCTCGCGCTTCGCCTCACCCGCAGCCGCTCTGCCGCCGAGCGTTCGCTGATCGCGCATCTCGGCCTGCTCGCGCTGGTCGCGCTACCGGTGGCGACGCTGCTGCTGCCGTCGCTCAACGTGCCGCTGCCCGAGGCGATGCGGAGCCAGGTCCTCCCGGCCACGCCGCTGGCGGCGCAGATCGCCGACGCCCCGTCGTCTGTAACCCCGGAGACGAAGGTCGCCGCGGAGCCGATCTCCAGTCCAACGATCACCGCCCAGGTTGCCCCGACGCTGCGGGCGCTGGCGCCCTATGCCTATGCGCTGCCCGCGCTTGCGCTGCTGCTGCTGACGATCGCGGCGCTCGCCCATCTCGCCCGACTGCGCGCCCGCGCCGAGGTGCTCGTCGACCCGGTCTGGCTGAGCGCGCTGGCGCATGCCCAGCGCCGCATGGGCCACAAGAGCGGCACTGCGCTGCTGGTCAGCGATACATTGCCGTCACCGATCTCCTGGGGTCTCGCCCGCCCGACCATCCTGCTCAGCGCTGACGCGCTCGCAGCATCGGGCGAGGCGGAGGCGATCATCGCGCATGAGCTGGCGCACGTCGCGGCGTTCGACTGGGTCAAGCTGATGCTCGCCCGGGTCGCCACTGCGATCCACTGGTTCAACCCGCTCGCCTGGCGGCTCGCCCGCGAAGCGCACCAGCTGCGCGAGGAAGCTGCCGACGACATGGTGCTCGGCGCCGAGATCGCGGCGCCCGACTATGCCCAGCTGCTCGTCCGCGTCGCCCGGCACGAGAGCAAGGGCCTGCTGCTCGGTGCGCATGGCGTCGCCCCGGGCAGAGGCAGCCTCAAGCGGCGCGTCGGCCGCGTGCTCGACACTGCCTTGCCGCGCACCCCCGCGCGCGGATCCTGGATGGCGGGCTTCGGCGCCGGCATGCTAGTGATGGCTGCACCGCTCGCTGCGCTGAGCGTCGGCGCCGTGCAGCAGGTGGACGCACATTCGACCAGGGGCTTGGCCGTCACCACCGTCACCGATCACGGGCCTGCGCCGGCGCATGTTGCAGCCACGCCGGTCGCGCCGCACGCCGCTGCATTGCCGGCAGAGCCCGCCGAGATCGCAGCAGCCGCGCCTGTCGCTGCCGCCGTCGCTGCGGCGATGCAGGATCGGCACGACAAAAGTAACCGGCACGACCAGACCGTCGATGCGATCATCGGCGCCAAGGCGACCGGCGTCACCCCCGACTATGTTGCGTCGATCCGCCGTGCCGCGCCGCAGCTGGGTTCGATCAGCCTGGACGATGCCACCGCGATGCGCGCCATGGGTGTCACTCCCGAATATGTCGGGGCGCTCGCCTCCAGCGGGATGCGCAACGTCACTGTCGAGAACGTCATCGCGGCGCGCTCGCTCGGCATATCGCCGGCCTATATCCGCTCGATGGCGTCGGCGGGCTTCCGCGGATCGCTCGACGACTACGTCTCGCTCGCCGCGGTGGGCGTGACGATGGAAGACGTCAAAAACTATCGCCGCGCCGGCATCCCTCTCGATGCGGACGACATGACCGCGCGCAAGGCGATGGGCGGCAATCCGCGCCCGCATCCCCATCCGGATCCTGACGACTAAACGCTCTTTACCCCCAGCCTGACCCCCATTGCCGATCGCCATCAACACCCCCGTTCGGGGTGAACGGGACCGGCTTGTCCATTGTCTTAGGAGAACTGCCATGAACCGAGCTTTTGTGATCATCGCCTCCTGCGCCGCCCTTCTCGCCACCGGCGCGATTGCCGAAAACCGGCACGATAGTGTCTCCGCCTCCACGCGGATCAACTTCACTCTGCAACTCGGCGCGGGCGGCACCCGGCTTGAGCTCAAGCTGAGCACCGGCGATCGCTCGAACATGACGAACAGCTTCTCGCCCGAGGCGCTGGAAGGCCTCGATCGCGGCGCGCTACAGAATTCTGGACATGTGCGCTTCGCCCTGTCGCGTGAGCCCGGCCGGCTCGATTGCGAGGGCGAGGCGGCCCGGCAAGTTGCCCGCGGGGATTGCAGCTTCGCGCCCGATCAGGACTTCGCGCGCTACCTCGCCGAGCGCGGGATCGGCAAGCCGAGCTTCGAGCAGTCCTATGCGCTGGCGATGACCGGTGCGAAGCGCGAGCTGGTAGAAGCGCTGGCCGAGGCGAACTATCCCAAGCCGACGGTCGACCAGCTGATCGCGCTTTCCGCGCTGCAGGTCGACCGCGCCTATGTCGCCGATCTCTCGCAGCATGGCTTCCGCCCCGACGACCTCGATGACCTCACTGCCTTCGCGGCGCTCCATATCGACGGCGCTTTTGCCGGCGGGATGCAGCGCGCGCTGCCGGGCAAGCTCAAGGCGAGCGACCTGATCGCGCTCAAGGCGATCGGGGCTAGCCCGGATTATGTCGCGGAGATGGGCCGGGCGGGCCTGCACGGCCTGTCCGGGGATGACCTGGTCCAGTTGAAGGCGCTCGACGTGAGCCCGGCCTATATTCGTGACCTGGCTGCCGTGGGCTACGCCAATCTGCCGGCCGACAAGCTGGTCGCGATGAAGGCGGTGGGCGTCACCGCAGAGGACGTGCGGCTCGCCAAGAAGGCGGGCATCGACAATCCTTCGGCCGACGATCTTGTGGAATTCCGCGCGCTGCGCCGTCGTTGAACGCACGACCGGAGAGTAACCAATGTTTCGATATCGTGTGATCGGCCTGGGGCTCCTGGCCGGAGCCTCGCTGCTGCCCTGCATCGCCTTGGCGCAAACCACCGCGCCGAGTGCCGACCCTGCCGTGTCGCCGCCGCCCAAGGCGAGCGCCACGGCGGACGGCAAGCAGGTCTACACGCCGGAGGACTTTGCCCGCTTCGCGCCGAAGACCGCCTATGACATGCTCGTCCAGGTCCCCGGCTTCACGATCAAGAGTGCGGACCAGGAGCGCGGGCTGGGCCAGGCGTCGGAGAACGTCCTGATCAACGGCGAGCGCGTTGCCGACAAGCAGGGCGGTGCCGTGGTGCAACTCCAGAAAGTCGCGGCGGGCAATGTCACGCGGATCGAGATCGTCAGTGCCTCGACGCTCGGCATTGCCGGGCTGGTTGGGCAGGTCGCCAATGTCGTGCTCAGCGACGCCACCAAGTCCGGCGGCCAGTTCGAGTGGCGCCCCGATTTCCGCGCGCATTATTCGGTGCCCAACCGCTATCGCGGCAGTGTCAGCTACACCGGCAAGACCGGCAAGCTCGACTATACGCTGTCAGTGGAGGACCAGGCCGGCCGCGGGGCGATCGGTGGCCCGGTGCTGCTCTACGCGCCGAACGGCGCTTTGCTCGAGCGGCGCGACGAGGTGTTCCACTCGGAATCGGACACGATGTACGTGAAGGCCAAGCTCGGCTTCCAGGGGCCGGGCTCCGCCAAGGGCCATTTGACGCTCAGCTATTCGCCCTATTGGGGGCCGGTCTACGACATCGAGCACATCACCCGCGCCGATGGCAATGACAGCACCCGGCTGCGCAAGCAGCAGCTCAACGGCTGGTTCTACGACATCAACGCCGATTACGAGTTCGCGATCGGGCCGGGGCGGCTGAAGCTGATCGGGCTGCGTCATTTCGATCATGAGCCGATCGTCTCCACCCAGGTAGAGGATTTCGCCAACGGGTCGCCCAGCGAGGGCACCCGCTTCGGGCGCAACTCGCACATCGCCGAGACGATTGGACGCGGCGAATATCGCTGGAAGACCGGCAAGAACGACTGGCAGGTCTCGCTCGAGCGCGCGGTAAACTCGCTCGACCAGCGCGGGTCGCTGGCGACGCTGCAGCCGGATGGCGAATTTACGCCGATCCCGTTCCCGGACGGCAGCGGCAAGGTGCAGGAAATCCGCTACGAGGGACTGGTCACGCTCAGCCGTCCGCTCGGGGCGAAGCTCAGCTTGCAGGTCGCCGGGGGTGCGGAGGTCAGCACACTCGAGCGCCTCGACGGCAATCTGCCTGCACGCCGCTTCTTCCGGCCCAAGGGGAGCGTCACTTTGGGCTGGCAGCCGGACAAGGACTGGGATCTCAGCCTGAAGGTCCGCCGCCGCGTCGGCCAGATCAGCTTCTACGACTTCCTGTCGCAGCCCAACCTCAAGGAAAACCGCCCGAATACCGGCAATGCCGATCTCGTGCCGCCGCAGAGCTGGGAGTTCGAAGGCGAGATCGGCCGCAATCTCGGCGCGGCGGGCAAGACCCGGCTGCGCGGCTATTACCACCGTATCGAGGATATCGTGGACATCATCCCGATCGGCGTGGACGGGCAGGGGGTGGGCAATCTCCCCAATGCCACACGGATGGGCCTGGAGAGCACCAGCACGATCCAGCTCGGGCCGCTTGGCCTGAAGGGGATGAAGATCGACGCGACCCTAGGCATCGAGCGTACCCGGGTGCGTGATCCGCTGACCGGCGAGATGCGCCCGATCAGCAACACGATGGACCGCTGGGCGGACATCACGCTGCGCCACGACATCCCGCACAGCAACCTGGCATGGGGCGGCGAGGCGACCCTCAATCACTATGGTTTTTATTACTATCTTACCGAGGTGAACCGCGAGTGGGAGGGGCCGTGGTACATCAGCGCCTTCATCGAGCATAAGGACGTGTTCGGCCTGACCGTGCGCGCGCAGGTGACCAACATCACCAATGCCCGGCATTTCTACGATCGCTATGTCTATGACGGGCGCCGGAATACCAGCCCGCTACTGTATCACCAGGTGAACAACCAGCTGGTCGGCCCGATGTTCATGTTCACCGTGCGCGGGAGTTTCTGATCGCGCAGGCCGCGCGGCTCCTTCGTCCCCGTTGATCGTAAATGCAGCACACAAAGGGATGTCAGCCACCATTCCTAGGGGTTCCTCCCGATGGCTTCCGGATCGATCGAGGCGGAAGTCTGGTCGCGAACCGGCGGCCGGGGGAACCCCGCGCGCCCGGTTCGTGTCAGCGCAATCCGAGGAGCGAAGCGGTGGAAAAGAAGCAGTTCAAGGGCGTGATCAAGCTCGATATCCGCGATTCCAAGGCGGACTGGGCTCCGTTCCTGCCACCCTCCGCGCCCGAGGGTGCCCCGAACGTGCTGATCGTCCTCTATGACGATACCGGCCAGGCGGCGTGGCAGCCCTATGGCGGCGCGATCAACATGCCGACGCTGCAGAAGCTGGCCGACAATGGCCTGACCTATACGCAGTGGCATACCACGGCGCTCTGCTCGCCGACGCGCTCCTGCTTCCTCACCGGGCGCAACCACCACCTCAACGGCATGTCGTGCATCACCGAAGCCTCGAACGGCTTCCCCGGCTGGAGCGGCCGGCTCCCCGAGAACTGCATGACGATCGGGCAGGTGCTGCAGGACAGCGGCTACAGCACTTTCTGGCTCGGCAAGGACCACAATGTGCCCGAGCAGGACATCTGCTCGGGCGGGCCCAAGTCCGAATGGCCGCTGCAAAAGGGCTTTGACCGCTATTACGGCTTCCTCGGCGGCGAGACCAACAACTGGTATCCGGACCTGACCGAGGACAACAAGTTCATCGACCAGCCCTATAGCCCCGAGGAGGGCTATCATTTGTCGAAGGACCTGGTCGACCAGGCGCTGCAGATGATCCGCGACCAGAAGGCGAGCAACCCTTCCAAACCCTGGTTCATGTGGCTGTGCCCGGGCGCCAACCACGCCCCGCACCACGCGCCCAAGGAATATGCCGACCGCTACAAGGGCAAGTTCGACAAGGGCTATGACGATTATCGCAAATGGGTCGTGCCGCGGATGATCGAGAAGGGCATGCTGCCCGCCGGCACCAAGATCGAAGACTTCAACTTCATGCCCGAGAGCCAGGCCAATCCCGGCGACTATGTGCGCCCCTGGGAGGAGCTCAACGACAAGGAGCGCCGTCTCTTCTCGCGCATGGCGGAAGTCTATGCCGGCATGTCCGAATATGCCGACGAACAGGTCGGCCGGCTGATCGAGTATCTCGAGCATAGCGGCCAGCTCGACAACACGATCATCCTCTATTGCTCGGACAATGGCGCGTCTGGCGAGGGCGGCCCCAACGGCTCGGTCAACGAGAACAAGTTCTTCAACAACTATCCGGACAGCCTGGAGGAGAATTTGAAATATCTCGACGTGCTCGGCGGGCCGGAGACGTACAACCACTATCCTACCGGCTGGGCGGCCGCCTTCTCGGCGCCGTACAAGATGTTCAAGCGCTATTCGGAATATGCCGGCGGCACCGCCTGCCCGATGATCATCTCGTGGCCCAAGGGCATCAAGGCCAGGGGCGAGGTGCGCAACCAGTATCACCACGCGGTCGATCTGGTTCCCACCCTGCTCGAGTGCATCGGGCTCGAGATGCCGAAGACCTATCGCGGCGTGGAGCAGCATCCGCTGTCGGGCGTGTCGATGAAGTACAGCTTCGAGGCCGACGGCAAGACCCAGAAAAAGCGCCAATATTACGCGATGCTCGGCACGCGGGGTATGTGGATGGATGGCTGGAAGGCCGCCGCGATCCACGCGCCGCTCACCGGCACGGGCCATTTCGACAAGGATGAGTGGGAACTCTACAATGTCGAGGAGGACCGCTCGGAAACGGTCAACCTCGCCAAGGAGCATCCCGACAAGCTCAAGGCACTGGTCGATGCCTGGTACGAAGACGCGGAAGCCAACAACGTGCTGCCGCTCGATGACCGCACCGCCGCCGAAATACTCGGTATCGAGCGCCCGACCACGGAAGCGCCGCGCGAGCGCTACGTCTATTATCCGGGGACGGCGCCGGTGCCGGAGGGCGTGGCGGTGAATGTCCGCGGCCGCTCGTTCAAGATCATCGCCGACGTGGAGATCACCGACCAGAGCGAAGGCGTGCTCTTCGCGCACGGCTCACGCTTTGGTGGGCACGCCTTGTACATCAAGGACCACAAGCTCCATTATTCTTACAACTTCCTGGGCATCAAGCCCGAGCAGAAGTTCATCTCGGGCCCGCTCAAGCCGGGCAAGTACGCGCTCGGGATGGAATTCATTCGCGAAAGCACGGGCGAAGCGGGCGAGTCCCACGGCAAGACCACGCTCTATGTGAACGAGGAAGCCGTGGCGTCCGGCGACATGAAGACCCAGTTCGGCAAGTTCACGCTCGCCGGCGACGGCCTGTGCGTCGGGCGCGACAGCGGCGACGCGGTGAGCGAGGACTATACGACCCCCGGCGAATTCAAGAACGGCAGGATCTGGGGCGTCGGCGTCACTGTCGAGAAGGAACAGTATCTCGATCTCGAGAAGCTCGCTGCCGCGGCAATGGCGGTCGACTGATACACGTGCTCGACTGGTCCCGCGAACGGCGCTGCCGGATCGCGGGACCAGCCGGCCGGCAACCGCAACCCCCTGAAAACAAACCCGGACCCAAGTCAGGGTTTGACCCGATCCTCCCGGTTTCGGGGCGGGTGTAGTTCTGTTCGGACTGGTTGAACGCATTCGCCGGAGTCACCCATGACCCGCTGCAAGAAATCGCATTCCCTGCTCCTCAGCACCGCTTTGTCGAGCCTGTTCGGGCGCCACGGCGCGGCGCTGGGCGCGTTCGCGCTGCTCGCCGGCGCGACGCCCGCTTATGCGCAGGACGCGCTGCCGACGGGCGGCACCTTCGTGCAGGGCCAGGGGCAGATCGGCCAGCCGTCGCCCAACCAGCTGGAGGTCCGCCAGGGCTCCACGCGCGGAGTGATCGACTGGCAGTCCTTCTCGATCGCCGATGCCTATCGCGTGCTGATCGACAATGGCGACGGCGCGACGCTCAACCGGGTGCGCGGTGGCGATATCTCGCGGATCGACGGGCTGCTGTCGGCGACCGGCTCGGTCTATCTGATGAACCCCAATGGCGTGATCGTCGGCCCGGGCGGCAAGGTGCTGGCCGGCGGAAATTTCGTCGCCTCGACACGGGCGATCGACGCTGATGCGTTCATGGCGGGCGGGGCGCTGGCGGTGCGCGGCAGTGGCGATGGCGCGATCGTCAATGGCGGCTCGATCGTCTCCAAGACCGGCAGCGTGGTGATGATCGCGCGCGCAGTGACCAACACCGGCAGCATCGCGGCGAAGGCGGGCCATGTGACGCTCGCCGCGGCGGACGACGTGCTGCTGGCGGCGACCGACGGCAAGTCGGACGGGATCTATGTCGCGGTCGGCGGCGGCAGGGGCGACATCACCCAGGCCGGGCGGATCGAGGCGGCGGCGGTCGCGCTCAGGGCAGCGAACGGCAATATCTTCGCGCTGGCGGGCAATCGCGACGGGCTGGTCCAGGCGACCGGCACCGCCACGGTGAACGGCGAGCTGTGGCTGACCGCGCCGCAGGGGACGGTCGAGGTCTCGGGCACGCTCAAGGCGAGCAATGCCGATGGCAGCGGCGGGCGCGTGACGGTCAATGGCCGCGACGTGGCGCTTGGAGCGACCGCCGATATTTCCGCTGCCGGCACGCGCGGCGGCGAGGTGGTGATCGGCGCGGCGACCTATGGCAGCGGTACCGGTCTCGCGCGGACCACGCGTATCGCCGATGGCGCGCGGATCATTGCGGGCGGCACGAGCGGCGGCGGCCGGATCGAGACCTCGGGCAAGGCGCTCGACATCGGCGCGGCGCATATCGTGGCGGGCACCGGCGGCAAGTGGCTGATCGATCCCGACGACCTGCTGATCGACACCGCCGCGGCAACCGCGATCGTCACGTCGCTTAACGGCGGGACCGATGTCCAGCAGGTGACCACTGCCGGCGGCACCGGCGGCGTGGGCGACATCACCGTCGCCGCGCCGATCGTGTGGACCGGATCGGGCGACCTCGAGCTCAATGCCTATCGCGACGTGCTGGTCAACCAGACGATATCGGGCGGCGGCAACGTGCAGATCACTGCGGCGCGCAATATCGCCGTCAACGCCGCGATCTCCTCGACGACGCAGATCGACGGCGTGGCCGCCGCCTCCTTCACCATCGGCGCGGCCGGATCGCTGAGTTCGGCGGGGAATGTCGGCATTGCGGGCGCGAGCTTCGTCAACCAGGGCGGCGCCGGGTCGGTAAGCTCATCCGGCGGCAGGTGGCTGATCCTGTCGGATGATGCAGCCGGCAGCAGCGACGGCGGGCTGACGCCCGACTTCTACCAATATGACTATGCCGTGGCCGCCGCGCCGGGTAACGGGCGCGCCTATCGCCAGGCGCCCAGTGTCAGCTTCACGCTGGGGCCGGTGGTCAAGGACTATGATGGCACCACCACGGCGCTGCTCGACGGCAGCAACGTCAACGCCACCGGCCTCGTCAACGGCGACGCTTTCGCGCTCGACGGCAGCTACGCGACCAAGAACGCCGGCACCGGCATCAACGTCACTGCGACCAACTTCACCGCGAACCGCGGTGGCATCCCGGTGTTCGGCTACAATGTCACGACGCCCAGCGTTACCGCGGCAGTAGGCACTATCAACCGCGCGACGCTGACCGCGGCGATCATCGGCAATCCGACCAAGACCTATAACGCCACCACTGCGGTTTCGCTGACCTCGGCCAATTTCGGGCTCATCGGTATTGCGGCGGGCGAGTCGATCATCGTCAACGGCGCGGCGACCGAGGCCTATGACAGCGCGAATGCCGGCAGCAGGACGGTCGATGCGACGTTCCAGACGTCGAATTTCACGGCGGGGTCGGGCACGGTCCTGACCAACTATATCCTGCCGACCACCGCCACGGGCGCGGGGTTGATCAATCCGGCCTCGCTGATCGTCAGCGGCGTGACCGCCAACGACAAGGTCTATGACGGCACCACCGCAGCGACGCTCGACACGGGCGCGGCGAGTGTCTTCGGCATCGTTGGCGGCGACGATGTGTCGCTCGATCTCAGCGGTGCCTCGGGCGTGTTCGCGACCAGGAATGTCGGCAATGCAATCGCGGTGACCGGCACGGGCTTCGCGTTGAGCGGCACCGATGCCGCCAACTATGTCGTCGGCCAGCCCTCGGGCATCGCTGCCAACATCACGCCGGCTGCGCTGGTCGTGTCCGGGCTGGTCGCGAACGACAAGACCTATGACGGCACCACCACCGGCACGCTGAACACCGCCGGCCTGCAGATCACCGCGCTGATCTCCGGCGATGACGTGACGCCCGACGGCAGCGGCGCGCAGATCAATTTCGCCACGAAGAATGCCGGACAGGACATTCCGGTCAGCATCGCCGGGGTGACGCTGACCGGCGCCGATGCGGGCAATTACGAAATCACCTATTCGGGCAGCCTGACTGCCGACATCCTGCAACGCGTGCTGACCTTCGGGTTCGCGGGCGTCCCGACCAAGGTCTATGACGGCACCACCAATGTCGTCGTGTCGGGCGCAAACGCATCGCTCGGCAACGTCGTCGCCGGGGAAAGCGTCTCGATCGCGCAGGCGGCGAACGTCGAATATGCCTCGAAGAATGTCGGCGTGTGGAACATCATCGGCACACTGACCCCGGCCGATTTCGTCGCCGGGGCGGGGACGTTGCTGGCCAATTATTCACTGCCGACGACCGTGGGCTCGCAAGGCGAGATCACGCCCGCGCCGCTGACGATCAGCATCACCAACAATCCCACCAAACCCTATGACGGCAATGCCGGCGCGTCGCTCGGGCCGGGCAATTTCGCGGTTTCGGGTTTCGTTGTCGGCGAAGGCGCGACCGTCACCGAGACCTCGGGCACCTATGCCGCGTCCGACGCGGGCGTGTGGACCGTGTCCGCCAATCTCGACGCGAGCGACTTCGATCCCAACGCCAACACGATGATGTCGAACTACATCATCCCGTCGCCTGTCACCGGGCCGGGGACGATCACCCGCATCCCGCTGGGGCCGGGCGTGATCGTCGTCGACATCACCGGCAATCCGTCCAAGACCTATGACGGCACCACTGTCGCGACGCTCACCTCGTCGGATTACACGCTGGACGGCTTCATTGCGGGCGAAGGCGCGACGATCACCGAGACGGTGGGCACCTATGACCTGAAGGATGCCGGGTTGCGCGCCGTGCTGGTGCTGCTCGACCCCTCGGACTTCGCGCCCGATCCCGGCACCAACCTCGCCAACTATACGCTGCCCACCCAGGCGACGGGTATCGGCACGATCTTCCAGCGCGCGCTCACCGCCGCGATCATCGGCAACCCGACCAAGATCTACAACGGCACCACGCGCGCCATCGTCGTGCCGGGCAACTACAGCATCACCGGGCTCGTCGCCGGCGAAAGCGTGACGGTCGCTCCCGGCGTGGTCGCCACCTATGGCAGCGAGGATGCGGGGGTTCGCCTTATCACGGCGAACTTCACCGCGGACTCGAACTTCGTGTTCGCGTCCGGCACGTCGCGGGGCAATTACATCCTGCCGGTGATTGCGCAGGGGCCCGGGACGATCACCCCCGCGCCGCTCCTCGTGCTGGGCGTCAGCGCCCAGAACAAGGTCTATGACCAGACCACCACCGCGATACTGGCGGGCAGCGCCTCGCTGTTCGGCGTGGTGGCGGGCGACACGGTTACGCTCGACGGCGGATCGGCCAGCGGCACCTTCGCCACCGCAAATGTCGGCAACGGCATTGCGGTCACCGTCGCGGGATACGGCATTTCGGGCACCGATGCGGGCAATTACCAGCTCTTCCAGCCCACCGGTCTCAGCGCGAACATCACGCGGCGTGGCCTCGTCATCGCCAATGTCTCGGCGCTCGACCGGGCTTATGACGGCACCACCGTCGCGACGCTCGATCTCGGCAGCGCGGGGCTGAACGGGGTGCTGGGCAGCGACGATGTGCTGCTCGATTCCGGCGGCTCGAGCGCGGTGTTCCTGCAGAAGAATGTCGGCACCAACCTGCGCGTGATCGCCAGCGGCTTCGCGCTCACCGGCGCGCAGGCGGGCAATTATTCGCTCAGCCAGCCAAGCGGCCTGACCGCCGACATCACTGCGCTGGCACTGACCGGCGCCATACTGGGCAACCCGACCAAGACCTATGACGGCACCACCAGCGTCTCGCTGACCGGCGCCAATTATTCGCTCACCGGGTTCGTCGCGGGCGAGGGCGGGTCGATCACCCAATCCTCCGGTGCGGCCTATGACAGCGCCAATGCGGGCGGGCGCATTGTTACCGCGACTCTGGTCGTCTCGGACTTCGTCGCCAATGCGGGGACGTTGCTCAGCAACTATGCGCTGCCCACTTCGATCAGCGGTGCCGGCACGATCACCCAGGCACAGCTGATCGCCGCGATCATCGGCAACCCGACCAGGGTCTATGACAGCAGCACCAACGCGACGCTGACCAGCGCCAACTATCAGCTCGCCGGCTTCGTGGCGGGCGAGGGCGCCACGATCACCGAGACGGCGGGGCTCTACGATACCAAGAATGTCGGTGGCCGCACTGTTACCGCAACGCTCGACACGGGCGACTTCACCGGCACCGGCTCGACCAACCTCGCCAATTATGCCCTGCCGGTCAGCGCGAGCGGCGCGGGCACGATCACGGCGGCGCAGGTCCAGGTGACCGGCATCCTCGCCAACGACAAGACCTATGACGGCACCACCGCCGCGACGCTGGACAGCAGCGGCGGCGGCCTGAGCGGCGTATTTGGCGGGGACACGGTCAGCCTGGTTTCGGGCGGCGCCAGCGGCGTGTTCGCGACCAAGAATGTCGGCACCAACATCACGGTAACCGCGACCGGCTATGCCATTTCCGGCGCCGATGCCGCCAATTACACCGTGCTCCAGCCGATCGGCCTCGCCGCCGACATCACCCAGGCGACGATCCAGCTCGCTTCGGTCACCCGGGTCTATGACGCCACCACCGCCGTGCCGAGCGCAGACAGCGCCTATACGCTCGCCGGCGTGTTCGCGGGCGATGCCGTGGGCGTCAATGCGAGCGGGATCACCGGCAACTATGCCGACAAGAATGTCGGGACGGGCAAGTCGGTCACGCTGAGCGGCGTCCTGCTGAACGGTGCGGACGCGGGTAATTACCTCATCGCAGGAAGCGTCACCAACGCGCTGATCGGCATCATCACCCCGGCGACGCTCAACGTGCTGGGCGCGGTGGCGCTCGACAAGACCTATGACCAGAACACGGTTGCCCAGCTCGACAATAGCGGCACTACGCTGAGCGGCGTGCTGCTGAGCGACGTGGTCAATCTCGCCTTCGCCACCACCGGCAATTTCGACAATGCCAATGCCGGGACGAACAAGCCGGTCACCACCACCGCCTACAGCATCTCGGGCACTGACGCCGCCAACTACACGCTCGTCCAGCCGCAGGGGCTGACCGCCACGATCAACCCGCTCGAGATCTTCCTCGCCTCGGTGACCAAGGTCTATGATGGCAACACCAGCCTGCCGAGCGCATCGACCGGCTATGCCTTTACCGGCGTGCTGAGCGGCGACACCGTGGTCGCGCAGACCTCGGGCGCGACCGGCCAGTATGACGACAGCAAGAATGTCGGCACGGCCAAACCGGTCACGGTCAATGGCCTGACGCTCACGGGCGCCCAGGGCGGCAATTACTTCATCAGCTCAAGTATCACCGGCAATCTCGGCACGATCACGCCCGCGCCGCTGACCGTGACGATCACCGGCGATCCGACCAAGACCTATGACGGCAACAACCTCGCGAGCCTGGTATCGGGCGACTATACGATCACCGGGCTCGTCGCGGGCGAAATCCTGACGATCAACCAGACCGCCGGCGTCTACGACACGCCCAATGCCGGTACCCGCGTCGTGACCGTCAACCTGACGCCGTCCAATTATACCGAGGTGTTCGACTCGCGGGATAATTACATCCTGCCGACCAGCGCGAGCGGAGCCGGCACGATCGACCCGCGGCTGCTGACGATCACCGGGGTGACGGCGGACAACAAGGTATATGACGGCAATGCCGTCGCGTCCCTCAACAGCAGCGGCGCGGCGCTGCAAAATGTGGTGAGCGGCGATACGGTCGCCCTTAACAGCGCCGGCGCGACCGGCGTTTTCGCCAGCCCCAATGTCGGCACCGGCATCGCCGTGACCGCGTCGGGCTATGCGCTCACCAACAATCCGTTCGGCAACTACACACTGCAGCAGCCGACCGGCCTCAGCGCCGACATCACCCAGGCATTGCTAACGATCAGCCGGGTGTCGCGCGTCTATAACGGCCTGCTCACGCTGCCGACGGACTCGGCGGGCTGGACGCTGGCCGGCGCGGTCAGCGGCGACGATGTGTTCGTCGATACCGGCGCGGTGCTCGGCGCCTATGCGTCGAAGAATGTCGGCACCGGCATCGCGGTCACTGCCTCGGGCATCGTGCTGGGCGGCAGCGACAGCGCCAATTACTCGCTCGCCCCGACCCTGGTCGCCGCGCCGATCGGCGAGATCACGCCGGCGACGCTCACCGCCGCGATCATCGGCACACCGACGCGGATCTATGACGGCACCACCGCCGCGACGCTGAACGCAGGCAATTTCCAGTTCAGCGGCTTCGTGCTGAGCGAAGGTGCGACCGTCACCCAGACCGCGGGCACCTACAACTCGCCCGATGTGGTCTCGGCGACCAGCGTGACCGCAGCGCTGACCGGCTTCATCACCGCCGATCTCGGCACCGATCTTTCCAACTATATCCTGCCGGCCAGCGCCACCGGCGCGGGCGCGATCACCCCGCAGGCGCTGACCGCGGCGATCCTCGGCGATCCGACCAAGACCTATGACGGCACTGCGGCGGCGCTGCTGGCCGCAGCCAATTACGGACTGACGGGCCTGGTCAGCGGGCAGAGCATCACCGTTACCCAGACCGCGGGCCTCTATGCCTCGCCCAATGCCGGCGCCCGGCTGGTGACCGCCACGCTCGGCAGCGGCGACTTCACTGCGGGCGGCGGCACCCTGCTCTCCAACTATGTGCTGCCGACGAGTGCCGCCGGGCTCGGCACGATCGACCCGCGCGTGCTCACCGCCGCGATCATCGGCAACCCGACCAAGATCTATGACGGAAACACGATCGCCGCGCTGATCTCGGGCAATTTCGCGCTCACTGGCTTCCTGAGTGGCGAGGGGGCGACCGTCACCGAGACGGTAGGCGCCTATGACGATGCCGATGCCGGATCGCGCACCGTCACCGCCACGCTCGATGCCGGCGATTTCAGCGCGACTGGCGCCACTTTGCTCGCCAACTACGTCCTGCCCGTCAGTGCGAGCGGGGCGGGGACGATCGGGCAGAAGGCGCTGAGCGCGCTGATCATCGGCGATCCGACCCGGCCCTATGACGGCACCAATATCGCCTCGCTCCTTGCCGCTAATTATCTGCTGACCGGCTTTGTCGGGTCCGACAGCGCGACTGTCACCCAGACGGCCGGCACCTATGCGTCGGTCAATGCCGGCACCTGGCTGGTGACTGCGCTACTCGCGGGAGGCGACTTCACTGCGGGCAGCGGCACGACGCTCGCCAATTATGCGCTGCCGACCAGCGCGACCGGCCTGGGCACGATCACCCGGCTCGCGCTCGGCGTCACGGTCACCGGCAATCCGACCAGGATCTATGACGGCACCACCGCCGCAACGCTCACCAGTGGCGACTATACGCTTACCGGCTTCCTCTCCGGCGAAGGCGCGAACGTCACTGAGACCGTCGGCGTCTATGACAGCCGCAATGCCGGCGCGCGCACGGTGAACGTGACGCTCGATGCCGGCGATTTCGCTGCGCTCAGCGGTACCCTCCTCGCCAATTACGTGCTGCCGAGCAGCGCCACCGGCGCGGGCACGATCAATCAGCGCGCGCTCACCGCCGCGATCACCGGCCTGCCGACCCGGATCTATGACGCGACCGATGCGGCGATCCTCGCCTCGTCCAACTACGCGCTCACCGGCTTCGTGGCGGGCGAGGGTGCGACGGTCACCGAGACCGCCGGTATCTACGCCTCGCCCAATGCCGGCATTCGCGCAGTCTCCACGACGCTCGACGCCGGGGATTTCCAGGCGAACGCCGGCACGTTGCTCGCCAATTACATCCTGCCGACCAGCGCGACCGGCGCCGGGATCATCCAGCGCGCCACGCTGAGCGCGGTCATCATCGGCAACCCGACGCGAACCTATGACGCGACGACCGCGGCGGCGCTCACCTCCGCCAATTACCAGTTGCTCGGCTTCATCGGCGGCCAGGGCGCGACGGTCACCGAGACGGTCGGCCAATATGCCTCGCCCAACGCCGGCATACACACGGTCACCGCCACGCTGGGCAGCCCCGATTTCACTGCGGACGCCGGGACATTGCTCACCAACTATGTACTGCCCGCCACCGCGAGCGGGCTGGGCACGATCGACCCCAAGGAGCTGACGGTGCTGATCGTCGGCACGCCGACGCGGGTCTATGACGGCACGACCGCCGCGGTTTTGAGCGCGGGGGACTTCCAACTTGTCGGCTTTGTGGGCGGCGAGGGCGTCGGGCTGACCGGCACGGTCGACGGCAGCTACGGCGCCAAGGATGTCGGCTTACGCACGGTGACGATCGATCCGGCAAGCGCCAATTTGACCGCCAACCCCGGCACATTGCTCTCCAACTATGCGCTGCGCGCCGGCCCCAATGGCATCGGCCAGATCACCCCGGCGCCCCTCACCGCGGCGCTCGTTGATGTGTTCAAGACCTATGACGGCACCACCGCGGCGCTGCTGAACAGCGCCAACTTTACGCTCGGCGGCTTTGTGGCGGGGGAGGGGGCAAACGTCACTGAGACGGCAGGCAGCTACGCCTCGCCCAACACCGGATCGCATCTCGTCACCTCGGCGCTCGACGCCAGCGACTTCACTGCGAACAGCGGGACCGACCTCAACAATTACATGCTTCCGGCGAGCGCCACCGGTATCGGCATCATCGGCCAGGCGACACTCACTGCCGTGATCATCGGCAACCCAAGCCGGACCTATGACGGCACGGTCGCGGCGCTGCTGAACGCCGGCAACTATCTGCTGACCGGTTTCATCAGCGGCGAGAGCGCCACCGTTACCGAAACTGCCGGCGTCTATGGCGAGGCAAATGCGGGAACGCGCGCGGTCACCGCCACGCTCGGCGCGGACGACTTCGCCGCAGGTTCGGGCACCTTGCTCTCGAACTATATCCTGCCGACCGGCGCCGCAGGACTGGGCACGATCGACCCCAGGGCGCTGAGCGTGGCGATCATCGGAAACCCGTCGCGTATCTATGATGGCACCACCGTTGCCTCCCTGATCTCGAGCAATTTCGCGCTGACCGGCTTTGTCAGTGGCGAGGGGGCGAGCGTCACCGAGACAATGGGCGCCTATGACGATCCCAATGCCGGATCGCGAAACGTCACCGCGACGCTCGATGCCGGCGACTTCAGCGCGAGCGGGGCCACGCTGCTTTCCAACTATGTCCTGCCTACCGATGCGACCGGTGCAGGCACGATCGACCAGCGGGCGCTGACTGCCGCGATCATCGGCGACCCGACCAGAGCGTATGACGGCACCGATCTGGCGACACTGGCCGCGTTCAATTTCCAGCTGACCGGCTTTGTCGGCGCCGAAAGCGCGGCAGTCACACAGACCGCTGGCCGCTACGATTCCCCCAATGCCGGGTCGCGGATCGTGACCGCGTTGTTGGCAGGCGCCGATTTCACCGCGGGCGCGGGCACGTCGCTTTCCAACTATATCCTGCCGACCAGCGCCACCGGCACGGGCACGATCGACCGTCTGGCGCTCGGCGTGGCGATCACCGGCAACCCTACCCGAACCTATGACGGCACCACCACCGCAACGCTGACGAGCGCCGATTATACGCTGACCGGCTTTATCGCCGGCGAGGGTGCCAGCATCACCGAGACCGCCGGCAGCTATGACAGCAAGGATGCCGGCCCGCGCACCGTGAGCGTCACGCTGGATGGCGGCGACTTCGCGGTCATCGGGGGCACCCTGCTCTCGAACTATATCCTGCCGACCAGCACCACCGGCGCCGGGACGATCACCCAGGCGATGCTCAGTGCCGCGATCATCGGCAACCCCACGCGCGCCTACGACGCGACCACCGGCGCGACCTTGAGCTCGGCCAATTTCGCGCTGACCGGCTTCGTGGCGGGCGAAGGCGCGACTGTCACCGAGACCGCAGGTATCTATGCATCGGCCGATGCCGGGCTCCGCATCGTCTCGGCTACGCTCGACGGCAGCGATTTCCAGGCGAACAGCGGCACAATGCTGTCCAACTATGTGCTTCCCACCGGAGCGGCGGGCCTGGGGACGATCACCCAGGCGATGCTGACCGCCGCGATCATCGGCAACCCGACCCGCAACTATGACGGCACTACCGCGGCGACGCTGACCGGCGCCAACTACCAGCTCACCGGCTTCATCGCGGGCCAAGGGGCGAGCGTCACGCAGAGCGCGGGCGCCTATGACTCGCCCAATGCCGGATCGCGGATCGTGACGGCATTGCTGGCGGGCGGCGACTTCGCGGCGAATGCCGGGACCTCACTGTCCAACTATGTGCTGCCCGTCAGCGCTACGGGCGCAGGCACGATCGACCCGCTGGCCATCGGCGTCGCGATCACCGGCAACCCCACGCGGAGCTACGACGGCACGACCGCCGCGACGTTGACCAGCGGCGACTACACGCTCACCGGCTTCATCGTTGGTGAGGGCGCCAGTATTACCGAGACTGCCGGCGCCTATGACGGCAAGGACGCCGGGGCCCATATCGTCACCGTCACGCTTGATGGCGGCGATTTCGCGGTCATCGGCGGCACCTTGCTCTCGAACTATATCCTGCCGACCAGCGCCACCGGCGCCGGAGCGATCACCCAGGCGATGCTCAGTGCCGCGATCATCGGCAACCCGACCCGGGTCTATGACGCGACCACCGCCGCGACCCTGGGCTCGGCCAATTTCGCGCTGACCGGCTTCGTGGCGGGTGAGGGCGCGTTCGTCACCCGGACATCGGGGACCTATGACGATCCCAACGCAGGCGCGCGCATCGTCAGTACCACGTTGGCGAGCGGCGACTTCACCGCCAGCGGCGGGACCCTGCTCTCCAACTATATCCTGCCCACCAGCGCGACGGGCGCGGGGACGATCACCCCGGCGATGCTCGCCGCCGCGATCATCGGCAATCCGACCCGAATCTATGACGGCACCACCGCCGCCGCGCTGACTGGCGCCAATTACCAGCTCACCGGCTTCATCGGTGGCCAGGGCGCGAGCGTCACGCAGACCGTAGGTATCTATGACAGCCGCAACGCCGGGGTGCGCACGATCATCGCCGCGCTGGGCCAGGGGGACTTTACTGCGGATGCGGGAACCTCGCTCTCCAACTATCTGCTGCCGAGCAGCGCGTCGGGCGCGGGCACGATCGATCCGCGCGCGCTTACCGCTGCGATCGTCGGCAACCCCACCAGGCCCTATGACGGCACGGTCGCAGCGACACTCAATCCGGGCAATTTCGCGCTGAACGGCTTTGTCGCGGGCGAGGGGGCCAGCGTCACCCAGACCAGCGGCACCTATAGCGACCGCAATGCCGGTTCGCGCACCGTCACCGCCACACTGGCCGCCGGCAATTTCGCCGTTACCGGCGCCACCTTGCTCGCCAACTATGTCCTGCCGACCAGCGCAACCGGCGCCGGCCAGATCGACCGCGCGCCGATCACCGTGACGATTACCGGCTATCCGACCAAGACCTATGACGGCACTACCGACGCCACGCTCACTTCGGGCGATTATGCGCTGGCGGGATTCGTCACTGGCGAAGGCGCGACGATCACCGAGACGCACGGCGCCTATGCTACCCAATATGTCGGCGTGCAGCAGGTCAGCGCGGCGCTTGAAGCGGGCGATTTCAGTGCCAGTTCCGGGACATTGCTCTCAAACTATATCCTGCCGACCAGCGCCGTCGGGCAGGGCGAGATCCTCATCGATCCGGTCAACCCGCGCTGCGTGATCGACCTGCGCGGCGGCTGCCTGCCCGATGCGCCCGTCATTTTCATCCGCTACGGCAAGACGGTCGGGAACCCGCATTTCTACATCCCCTATCCGGTGATCGATCCGATTTATCTGGGGCGGACCAACGGCTTTGGCGGTCTGCCGAGCATCATCGCCGCGCGCACCGCCACGCCCACCGACAGCAGCGTCATCGTCCAGAGCGGTGCACCCACCGTCAACTCGACCGAGCAGATCCTGCAACAGGGCGGACGCGACAAGCAGTGGCGGGTCGTCTCCACGCTGCCGACCGCCGTCGATTTCCCCGCGGAGGCTCCATGAGCAGGAAGAGGCCGTTCGCAGCCTTCCTGCTCGGCACGCTGCTGCCGGTGGCGGCACATGCGCAGGATTTCAAGCGCGTCGAGCCCAAGTTGCCGCCGCCGCCCGAAACCCCCAAGGTCGAGGTGCCGCCCGACGCGACACCGCCCGCGCAGGATGGCAGGGTATTGGTGCCGGAGCTCAGGGGGCTGGTCTTCGTTAACGGCATCGGCGCCGTGCAAGCGAACGGAGTCGCTCCCGAGGCGGTCGCCAACGGCGTTGCGATCCACGGCCTGCCGCTCCTCGACGATCCCGACTTCACCGCGAGCCTGCGCACATATCTCGGCCGGCCGCTGACCCAGGCGGACCTCGACACGATCGGCCGGCTGGCGCGCGAACTGTATCGCGTGCGGGAACACCCCTTCGTCCATGTCTCGGTACCGCCGCAAAAGGTGCAGAACGGCATCGTCCAGCTGGTCGTCACCGAATATCGGCTGGGCGAGGTGACCGTCACCGGCAATCGCCATTTCTCGAGCCGGCTGATCCGCGAGATGGGCAATCTCGAAAGCGGCGAGCCGCTGACCACGCCGCGCCTGCGCGGCGCGCTCGAGGACTATAACCAGAACCCGTTCCTCACCGTCAGCGCGGTCGCCAAGCCGGGCGGCGAGACCGGCCTGACGGACATCGAGCTCGAGGCGCGCGACCGCGCGCCGTGGCGGGTCTATGGCGGCTATGACAATCAGGGCGTGCCCACGCTCGACCGCAACGAATGGTATCTCGGCTTCAACTGGGGCAACGTCTTCGGCGAGGGCCAGCTGCTCTCCTACCAATATACCCGCGCCTTCAACGGCCGCTACAGCTCGCATTCGGCAAGCTATGTCGCACCGGTCGATCCCGATAACCGCGTCATCTTCTTCGGTGCCTACGCCACGCAGGAGCCGCGCATCGCCCCGATCTTCCGGAGCGTGGGGCATTCCGGCCAGATCAGCGGGCGCTGGGCAGTCGATCTGCCCGAATGGGGCCGGCTGCGGCATTCGCTGCAGGTCGGAGTCGACTACAAGCGCACCAACAACAACCTCGAATTCTTCGGCTTCCGCATCCTCGATACAGCGGTGGAGATCTTCCAGTACCCGCTGATTTATACCGCCAGCATGCCGGACGATGCCGGCGAGACAGTGATCGAGAACCGCCTGGTCTGGTCGCCGGGCAATCTGCTCAAATACAATAACGACCGGTCGATGCGGCAGCTCGTGCCGGGGGCCAGTGCCTCTTATGTCTATGACCGCTTCTCGCTTACCCGGACCACGACACTGCCGGCGGGCATGAGCTGGATCGTGCGCGGTATGGTGCAGCTCGCCAGCGTCAATCTCCCCTATAGCGAGCAGATCGGCGGTGGTGGTATCGGCGGGGTGCGCGGCTATGACACCAATGTCGCGCTGGGCAGCCAGGGCGTGCTGGTCACCAGCGAGATCCGCTCGCCCGCCTTCAGCATTTTCGGGGGGAAGCGGGCGGGGTCGATCAAGGACCTGTTCCAAGGCGGCGTGTTCCTCGATTACGGCTATCTGCGCCAGCGTACCCGCTTCGCCGACCTGCCGCGCGACGACCGCCTCGCTAGCGTCGGCGTGAGCCTTCACTACACCGTCGAGCGCTATCTCGATCTGCAGGCCGAGATCGGCCAGCAGCTGCGCCGGGCACCCTTTGCACGCGACAAGGCACTGCAGGCCGCCGTCGTGGCGACAATCAGCTTCTGAAGGGAAAACGCCGTGGAGGAAGCCTCTCACATCTATGCCGAATATGTCGGCCTGGGCGTCAATATCCTGGCGATCACTGCGATCGCGGTGGGATCAGTGCTGGGTGCGATCGGGCTGTTCAGATCGATGCTGACCCACGCGTCGGAAGATCAGTTGCGACCAATATGGCTCGCCTTCGGCCGATGGCTGGTTGCCGGCCTGACGTTCCAGCTGGCCGCCGACATCGTCGAGACCACGCTGGCACCCAGTTGGGACGATATCGGCAAGCTCGCCGCGATCGCGGCGGTGCGGACCTTCCTCAACTATTTCCTCGACCGCGACATGGACACGCTGCGTGAGCGCGGCGCCCGGGCTTCGGAATAGTCGCGGGGGGTGGGCGAGCGTTGCCAGGCTCGAATGCGCGCGGCTTCTCGTCTGAGAGCTCTGGGCTAAATCATTGTGGGGAATGGTGGACGCACTTGGGCTCGAACCAAGGACCCGCTGATTAAGAGTCAGCTGCTCTACCAACTGAGCTATGCGTCCATTCCGGGTTGTTTCGGCGCTCTTGGTGAGTGCGCCTCCGCAGTGGAGGAGCGCCTTTAGCGGCGCACTTCGCGGCTTGTAAACCCCTAAATCGAAAAAATTACCAGCGCTGTACGCGGCGGCTCTGGCGGTCGATCGACAGGAGGATTCCGAAGCAGATCATGAAGGTCATCACGGCGGTGCCGCCGAAGCTGATCAGCGGCAGCGGCACGCCCACCACCGGCGCCAGGCCCATCACCATCGCCATGTTGATCGAGCAGTAGAAGAAGATCGTGCCCGACAGGCCCGCCGCGGTCAGCCGCCCGAAGCGGCTCTGCGCGCGCAGGCTCACCCCGATCGCCCATTTGATCAGGATTCCGAAGGCGCCAATCAGGAAGAAGCCGCCGAGCAGGCCCCATTCCTCCATCATCGTCGCCAGCGCGAAATCGGTATGCCCCTCGGGCAGATAGTCGAGATGGCTCTGTGTGCCCTGCAGGAAGCCCTTGCCGAACACGCCGCCCGAACCGATCGCGATCTTGGACTGGCTGATGTGATAGCCGGTGCCCAGCGGATCGCTCTCGGGATCGAGGAAGATCAGCACGCGGTTGCGCTGATAGTCATGCAGGAAGTTGATCCCGATCGGCGCGGCCACCGCGATCAGCAGCGCGCCGGCGATGAACAGGCGCAGGGGGATGCCCGCGAGGAACACCACCGTCGCCCCGCAAAAGCAGATCATCAGCGCGGTGCCGAGATCGGGCTGGAGGATCACCAGCAGCGCCGGCACGCCGATCAGCACCGCCGCCGGCCAGATCGCGGCGAACTTGCGGATCTCGCCCACCGGCAGCATTTCGTAGAAGCGCGCGAGCGCCAGCACGATCATCGGCTTCATCAGCTCGGATGGCTGGAACTGCATGAAGCCCAGGTTGATCCAGCGCTGGCTGCCGCCGGCGACCTTGCCGAGCAGTTCGACGCCGATCAGCGCAAGCACCAGCCCGGCATAGGCGGGGAGGGACCCAAACGCCCACCAATTCTCCGGCACGCGCGACATGCCGATCGCCATCGCCAGGAACACGGTGAAGCGCAGCCCCTGGTTGAATGCCCAGGGGTTCATGCTGCCGCCGGCTGCTGAATAGAGGATGAGCTGGTCGAACGCACCGATCAGGATCACCAGGCCGATGATCCGCCAGGGAAGCTGCGCCAGCGGGCCGGGGACGATGCCCGAAGGGCCCAGGCTGGAGGTGTGAAGCGTCGCCATCAATCCTGCTCCACGCTGCCGCGTTCGGCTGCGCTGCTGTCTACGGTGTTGCTGGTGGTGGCGTTGGCCGCCTCCGAAGCGACGTTGCTCGCCGCCTCGGCTGCATCTTCCGGCGCTTCCGGCGGCGGCGCGTTCTGCGTCACTTCAAAGGCCCTGGCCTGCTCGGCCGCCCGCATCCGGTAATCGCCGCCCCAGGTCGGTTCCTCGCGGTGGAGCGAGTCCATCGCCACCTTGCGGTCGAACAGGAAGGTCATGATGTCGCGGCCGATCATCGGCGTGTCGAGATTTCGGACCGTGTGGCCGTTATGCTCGAGCACGATGCCGGCGGCATATTTGGGATTGTCCGCTGGCGCGAAGCAGACGAGCAGCGCGTGGTCGCGCAGCTTGAATGGCAGCGAAGCATTCTTGAGCACGCCCGAGGCCCGCTCCGCCATGGTGATGCGGCGGACCTGCGCCGTGCCGGTCTTGCCCGCCATCGTCAGGCCCTGGACCTGGATCCGCGCCGCGCCGCCGGTGCCGCCCGAATTGATCACGCCGAACATCGCGTCGCGGATGATCGCAAGCTGCTCAGGGGTGGCGGCGAGCGGCGCTGCCTGCTGGTAGGGCGCGTCGGCGATCAGCCTGGGAACCAGCTGGCGCCCCGAGGCGAGCCGGCTTGCCATCACCGCGAGCTGGAGCGGGTTGGCGAGCACATAGCCCTGGCCGATCGAGGCGTTGAGCGAGTCCGCCACGGTCCATTGCTGCTTGTAGCGCTTCAGCTTCCAGGCGCTGTCGGGCACGGTGCCGAAGCGCTGGGTGGAGAAGGGCAGGTCGAACTTCTGGCCAAGCCCCATCGAGCGCGCGATCGGCGCCACCGCATCATAACCCACGCGGCGCACCATTTCGTAGAAATAGATGTCGCAGCTCTGCATGATCGCGTTCTTGAGGTCGAGCGGGCCGTGGCCGCTCTTCTTGTGGCAGTGGAAGATGCCATTGCCGACGCGCATCGCGCCCGAGCAGACCACCCGCGCGGTGGGGTCCACGCCCGCATGCATCAGCGCGAGGCCGTTCATCGGCTTCACTGTCGAGCCCGGGGGATACAGGCCCTGCAGCACCTTGTTCATCAGCGGGACGTGATCGTCCTCGCTCAGCATCTTCCATTCGTTGCGGCTGATGCCGTCGGAAAAGCTGTTGGGGTCGTAGGCAGGCATCGAGACCATGGCGAGGATGTCGCCATTGCTCACGTCGATCACCACCGCCGAGCCCGAATTGGTGCCCATCCGGCGCGCGACATATTCCTGGAGCAGCGCGTCGATCGTCAGCTTCACCGTCTCGCCGGGCGAATCCGGCCGCGTGGCGAGCTCCTTGACCAGCCGGCCATGCGCAGTGACCTCGACGCGCTTGGCGCCCGGCGTGCCGCGCAGCCGGTCTTCCAGCGTCTTCTCCAGCCCGTCCTTGCCCAGCTTGAAGCCGGGGGCGACGAGCAGCGGGTCCTTGTCCTTCTTATACTGTTCGGCGGAAGCAGTGCCGACATAGCCCACGAGATGCGCTACGCCCGCCGCCAGCGGATAGTTGCGCGAAAAGCCGCGGGTGGGCTGCACGCCCGGCATCTCGGGCACGCGCACACTTACCGCGGCGAACTGCTCCCAGGTCAGGCTGTCCGACACCTGCACCGGCTGGAATCCGGCGGCGCGCTTCAGATCGGTGCGGATCCGTGACGTGTCTTCTTCGGAGAGGCTCAGGATCTGCTGGAGCATGCCCAGCGTCTTTTCCTTGTCCTCCATCCGGTCGGGAATAAGGTCGACGCGAAATGCCGTGCGGTTATTGGCGATCGGGATGCCGGCGCGGTCGATGATCCAGCCGCGCCGCGGCGGCGTGAGCGTCAGGCGCACGCGGTTGCTCTCGGCGGTAAGCCGGTAGCGCTCGTTCTCGAAAACGGCGAGCCAGGTCATCCGCCCGGCCAGCACCAATGCCGCAGCGCCCTGCAACCCGCCCAGCACCAGCGCGCGGCGGGAGAAACTATAAGCCTGCGCTGCCTCGGTGATCCGTACCATTATTGTCGCTTCTTATCCCGATCCAGCCACGCGCAGAAGCGCGCGATTACGGGAAAGAGCGCGGCGGATACACAAATCTGGATAAGCAGCGCGGTATCGACATGCGCGGCAAAGGGAGAGGCGACCAGCCGGCCGGCAATCAGCACGAATGCAATCGCGCCGCTGGCGATCAGCCAATCCTGCCAGAAATCGCGCCACACCAGCCTGGTGTCGAGCACATCGATCATCAGCACCGAGGCAGACCAGAGTAGCATCGCGCTGCCGAGCGGCTGTCCGCTCATCATATCGTCGAAGAAGCCGAGCGGCACCGGCATCCACACCTTCATCGAATCGCCGCGCACCAGTCGCCAGGCGAGCATCATCATCAGCCCGAACGGCGGCAGGAACGGCACGGTGGCGACCATCGGCAGCAGCGTCGTCAGCGAGCCGAGCACCACCGAGAGCGGTGCCAGCCACAGGCTGCGCGGCATCTTCTCGCGGCGGCCGAGCGGGATGAAGTCCGCCGCCATTATTTCAGCTCGGCGTTGGGCTTGGCGCTGGCCGAGGGCTTGGGGGTAGGGGCGGGCGTCGGGTCGGGCAGGAAGGTCGCCTGGACCAGCGCGAAGTCGAGCGCGTCGGGATTGGCCGAGGGTTCGGCCACCGCGATGTCGCGCGAGGTACGGATCACGCGCGCCACCGGGATGTTCGGCGGGAAGATGCCGCCAGTGCCCGAAGTGACGAAAGTGTCGCCCGGCTGGAAGATCATCGTCGCCACGCTCGCCGAGCGAATGTCCAGCAGCCCGTCGCCGCGGCCGGTGGCGATGCCGGGCAGGCCGTCGCGGGTGCGGCGCACCGGCACGATGCTCTCCGAATCGACGATCAGCAGCACGCGCGCGGTATTGGGGCTGGTCTCGATCACCTGGCCGATCAGCCCGTCGGGCTGGCGGACGGGCTGGCCGACCTTCACGCCCTGCCAGCCGCCGGCGTTGAGCGTGGCATAGCGGCGCGTGCTCGCTACCGAGCTCGCCACCAGCCGGGCCGCCACCACCGCATCGGTGGAGACGTCGCGCAGCTTGAGCATGTCGCGCAAATGCCGGTTTTCCTGGTTGAGCGTGCGCGCCCGGCCGACGAGCAGCGCGTTATCGGCGAGCTCCTTCTTCAGCCGCGCATTCTCGCCGCGCACGTTCCAGTAGGAGGAGACACCCGAAGGCACGCCCGCCACGCTGGTACGCACCCAGGTGAAGCCGCTGGCGACGGGCGTGGTGATCTCCGAAAAGAACCCCCGCACCGCCGAGAAGGCGGGCGGGTTGAACGTCGAGAGCAGCAGCAATGCCACGCCGATCAGCATGCCGCCGACGACGCCCACATAACCCAGGAAGAGCCCGTATTGCGCCCGTCGCGAAAACCCCGGGCGCCGGTTGCGTGGCGGCGCCATCTCCCCTTACCTCTCGCTTAGACCTGGATCAGCACGCCGCGGAACACCGGATCCTCGAGCGCGCGGCCGGTGCCGAGCGCCACGCAGGTCAGCGGGTCCTCGGCGATCGTCACGGGCAGGCCGGTCTCGTCGCGGAGCACTTCGTCGATGCCCTGCAGCAGCGCGCCGCCGCCGGTGAGCACGATGCCCTGGTCGACGATGTCCGCCGCCAGCTCGGGCGCGGTGTTCTCGAGTGCGATGCGCACGCCTTCGACGATCGTGCCGACGGGCTCGCTGAGCGCCTCGGCGATCTGGCCCTGGTTGATCTGGATTTCCTTGGGAACGCCGTTGACCAGGTCGCGCCCCTTGATGTGGATCGTCTGGCCGATGCCGTCCGCGGGCGGCTTGGCGATGCCGACTTCCTGCTTGATGCGCTCGGCCGTGGCCTCGCCGATCAGCAGATTATGGTTGCGGCGCACGTAGGAGACGATCGCCTCGTCCATCTTGTCGCCGCCGACACGGACCGAAGTGGAATAGGCCAGGCCGCGCAGCGAGAGCACGGCGACTTCGGTGGTGCCGCCGCCGATATCGACGACCATCGAGCCGATCGGCTCGGTCACCGGCATGTCGGCGCCGATCGCGGCCGCCATCGGCTCCTCGATCAGCCAGACCTGCGAGGCGCCGGCGTTCGACGCCGCGTCGCGGATCGCGCGGCGCTCGACCGAGGTCGAGCCCGAGGGGACGCAGATCACGATCTGCGGCCAGCGCATGAAACGCCGCTGGCCGTGCACCTTGCGGATAAAGTGCTTGATCATCTCTTCGGCGATGTCGATGTCGGCGATCACGCCATCGCGCAGCGGGCGGATCGCCTCGATGCTGCCCGGGGTCTTGCCCATCATCAGCTTGGCGTCGTCACCGACTGCCTTGACTCTCTTGACGCCGTTCAGCGTCTCGACTGCGACCACCGACGGTTCGTTGAGCACGACGCCGCGGCCGCGCAGATATACCACCGTGTTCGCGGTGCCGAGATCGATCGCCATGTCGTGCGACATGAAATTGAAGAAGCGGGAAAATGCCATTTATGGTTCCGTCCTGCGGCGCGGGCGCCCGCCGCGCAGCTCTTCACAAAATTCTAGTGCGGCCCCCTCCGGGTCGGACTGAAAAATCCGGCCTGGTGCGATGCGGTTGGGGTCGCGGGATGCCGCCGCTTGGGCTAGAGCAACGACCATGTCAATACGCCGTCTGCCCGAGCATCTTGTCAACCGAATAGCAGCAGGAGAAGTGGTCGAACGCCCTGCCAGCGCGCTGAAAGAACTGGTCGAAAACGCAATCGACGCGGGAGCGACCCGGATCGCCGTGAAACTGGCGGGTGGCGGCACCGATCTGATCGAAGTGACCGACGATGGCTGCGGCATGTCGCCGGCGGAAATGGCGCTCGCGCTGGAGCGTCATGCCACCTCCAAGCTGCCCGATGACGAGATCGACCAGGTCACCACCTTGGGCTTCCGTGGCGAAGCGCTGCCCTCGATCGCCAGCGTCGCGCGAATGAGCCTCGAAAGCCGGGTGCGCGGGGCAGAGGGCTGGAGCCGCGTGGTCGATAATGGCGCGGTGGTCTCCGAAGGCCCCGCCGCGCTGCCGCCGGGCACCCGCGTGCGAGTCGAGCAGCTGTTCGGCCGCGTTCCCGCGCGCCGCAAGTTCCTGCGCTCGCCGCGCGCCGAATATGCCGCCAGCCTCGATGTGATGAAGCGCCTCGCCATGGCCCGGCCCGACATCGCCTTCTCGGTCGAGCATGACGGGCGCAAGGCGCTGCAGGTCCAGGGCGGCGAGACCAGCCCCGAGCGCGTCGCCGGCCTCACCGACCGCGCGCTCGCCGAGAACAGCGTTGCGGTGGATTTCGAGCGGGAAGGGGTGTTCCTCGGCGGCGTCGCCGGCCTGCCGACCTTCAATCGCGGCGTGGCGGACCACCAATATCTTTTCGTCAATGGCCGCCCGGTGAAGGATCGCCTTCTCATCGGCGCCCTGCGCGGCGCCTATGCCGAGATGCTCGCGCGCGACCGTCATCCGGTGGTGGCGCTGTTCCTCGACGTCCCCGCCGACCAGGTCGACGTCAACGTCCACCCCGCCAAGACCGAGGTCCGCTTCCGCGATCCGGCGCTGATCCGCGGCATGATCGTCTCGGGCCTGCGCCGTGCGCTCGACGAGGCCGGCCACCGCAGCGTCCAGCGCCCGAGCGAGGCAGCTTTGGGGATGTGGACCAGCGAACCGGTCGCGCCGGCGCCCCAGCTATGGGACGCAGAACCTTCCGCCGCGCCTGCCTACAGCCCGGCGCCGCAGTATAACTATGCCAGCGTCCACGACCGCCGCCCGAGCTTCAGTGCCCCGCCGCCGCTCGCCCGCGCCGAAGTCGCGGTCGAGCCCGTGCCGCAGAGCGTCCAGCATCCGCTCGGCGTCGCGCGCGGCCAGGTCGCCAAGACCTATATCGTCGCCGAAGCCGAGGACGGACTGGTCCTAGTCGACCAGCACGCCGCACACGAACGCCTCGTCCTCGAGCGGATGCGCCGGGCAATGTCGGAGGACGGCGTCGCCTCGCAGGGGCTGTTGGTGCCCGAAGTGGTCGAACTCGACGAGCCCGGCTGCGATCGTCTCGAAGCCCGCGTCGCCGAACTCTCCGAATTCGGCCTCGACCTTGAGCGCTTCGGCCCGCGCGCCATGCTCGTCCGCGCCGTCCCCGCCGCGCTCGGCAAGGGCGACGTCCACGCGCTGGTCACCGATCTCGCCGACGAGCTCGCCAGCTTCGACGAGGCGCTCAGCCTCAAGGAAAAGCTCGACCATGTCGCCGCGACCATGGCCTGCCACGGCTCGGTGCGGGCAGGGCGCGTGCTCTCGGTTGCCGAGATGAACGCGCTGCTCCGCGAGATGGAAGTCACGCCGCATTCGGGCCAGTGCAACCACGGTCGCCCGACCTGGGTGAAGCTGGCGCACGGCGATATCGAGAAGCTGTTCGGGAGGAAGTGAAGGAGGGCAGCTAGACGGATGTCGGCCAGGGCAGAGGATCCACCCTGGGCGGCGGCCCGTGGAGCTCGGTTTCCCAAATCTCGAATGGGGGCTCCGGTGCCTTGCCGGTCACATATTGCAGGATGTATTGGGCTGCCCTGTGCTCTGCCCATTTCGCATTGAGGACACCGCCCCGCTCGTCGATCTCGATGACATTGGCGAAGATCGCAAAGGCCTGCTCGAGCGCGCCTGGCTCTTCGAAGATGCAGGAATAGTCGACGCCTTCGAGCACGGGATTGCCGACCGAGCGATTGGCGATCCAGAACGCGAAGGTCCGTAATGCCCCGCTAAACTGTCCGCTGAGCTTCATCTTGCTATCTACCGCCGCACCCGCCCGAAGTGCCACGCGCAATAGCTCCCCAGCACCAGCCACCCCGCAATCACCGGCCACACGCCATAGTCCTTCAGCGGATAGCTGAGCAGCGCCGAGATCCCGATCAGCA
Source organism: Sphingomonas sp. R-74633 (assembly GCF_013416555.1). Classification (GTDB taxonomy): domain Bacteria; phylum Pseudomonadota; class Alphaproteobacteria; order Sphingomonadales; family Sphingomonadaceae; genus Sphingomonas. The sequence goes on from NZ_JACCFG010000001.1 coordinate 663,049, forward strand.
GGTTCGCGGTGCCCCAATAGAAGTTCATCAGCGGCGAGGAGAGCCCCACGCCGCGCGGGCGGGCAAAGGGGGTGGGGAAGGGCTCGCCGCGCAGGCCGGCGGCGAGATGCGGGATCGCGTTGCAAAGCAGCGCTCCGGCCAGGAACAGCACTAGATACCCCATCGCCCGCGATCCTCACTGATAAGTGAGCATCTGGCAATCCGGCTTGCGTCGCACCCTTATGTTCCCCGGCGAAGGCCGGGGCCCAGTCTCGGCGTCGCTGATTGGGGCGGTCAAACCTCTCGAGCGACATTGCAGCTGGGCCCCGGCCTGCGCCGGGGAGCGGCTATGCCGGGGGCATCGGTAAACCCGGTATCAGCGCTTGGCCGGCATCCGGAAGATCTGGCCGCCGCGCGCCTTCGCCCAGGCGGGCACCAGCGGCGAGCCATCGGCGGTGCCGGCGAAATCGACCACGCAGATATTGCCGAAGCGGCGATGCGCACCGCAGCCCACCCCGGCGAAGCGGAAGTCCGACTGGAACAGCAAGGCGCGATGCCCCCGCGAGCGCACGCCGTCGTCGACGATCAGGCTGCGCACCACTGCGCCGGCATCGCCGCTGCCATACCAGATGCCTTCGCCGACATAGATGTCGCCGCCGCGCCGCTTGACCCGGTCGCCGGGCGTCATCCCGTCGCGCGAGACATGGCCCGAGCCACCGAACGAACCCTGGTCGTCGGCATGGTCCTGCGCCGCCAGCACCAGCAGCTCGCCGCGACTCAGTGCCGGCAGCGGGTCCTGGCGCTCGAGAAAGTCGATCGCCTCGTCCACTGCGTCGAGGCCCTCATTGGTGATCACGCCATTGGGATCGCCCGGCAGGAACAGCACGCGGCCATCGAAATAGCGGCGATAGTCGCGAAGCTGCTCGGCATATTCGCGCGGATGCTGGCGGGCATAGTTGATCTCGGTGAGCACATCGCGCTCAAGCCGCGAAATGTCGGTGGCGCGCTCGCCGGCATGGGCAGCGACGCTCGGCAACAGCAAGGCGCACGCGCCCAGCGCGGCGGCAAGACGGCCCTTGGCAATCATGTGTGGCGCTCCCCCCGGAGCCGGCACGGGCCCCGCGCCCGTCCGTATATCTCACCGGTAGCGATACTGGCTTAACCGCTTGAGAAGGCAAGCGGATATTCGGGAGTTAACCTTAGGCCTAGGGCCGTCCGTCCGGCTTGCGGCCGAGATCTGCCACGCACATCACCCGGTAATCGCGGTGCGGCCCGCAGGCGACGCCCGCATAAACCATCTCGGCGGCGAACAGAGTCTTGCGGTGTCCGCGCCCGGGCACGGCATCGTCGACGATCAGCTGGCGCACCACTTCGACGGCGCTCGGCGGACCATAGGTGATCACCTCGGCGACATAGTCCCCACCGCCGCGGCGCTGGACCCGCGTGCGCGGATTGCCGCCATCGGCGGAGATATGCCCGGTCGCGCCGTTCGGACCCTGCTCGCGGGCATGATCGCGCGCGGCGCGGGCGAGCAGATCGGCGGAAGCGATCGGTGCCAGCGGCGCCTGGCGCTCGAGGAAGCGGATCGCCTCGTCCACTGCGCGCGTGCCTTCGCTGGTGCGCAGCCCGGTGGGGTTGCCGGGATACCAGACGATCTTGCCCTTGAAGTATTTGCGATACTGGCGGAGCCGCTCGGCATAGTCGCGGGGCCGGGTGCGCGCGAAGTTGATCTCTGCGAGCACGGCACTCTCGATTCCCGATTGGGCGGGGGCGGAGTGCAAAGGCGCCAGGGCCAGTGTCAGGGGAAGGAGAGACAGCATCGCCCCCTCATAAACCCGTTCGAGGTGAATGCCTGCCGAACAAAAGATTAACGTAAGCTGCAACCTTGGTCGATTGAGCTCGTTTTATACCCCGAGCGACAGAAAAGGTCCGGGTTGAAATGGCTAAGGTTTTCCCAGTGATGCTCGCCCTGATCCCGCTGGTTGCGGTAATCGGCGCCTGCGTTTCGTGCCCGTAACGCTGCGGCGTTACTTGAGAGGCACGCCGATATACTAGGTTATTCAGTTCCCTCGGTGGTCGCACCAAGGAAAAGGGCCGCCCCGGCAACCCGGGACGGCCCTTCTTTTTTCCTCGCGAAAGGCGATCAGCCCTCGGCGGTCTCGCCTTCGTCGGCGGCCGGAGCCTCCTCACGAACTTCGGCGGTCGCGCCCGGCTCGGCGTTGGGATCGTAATCCTCAACGAAGCCGGCTTCTTCCTTCTCGAACATCGCGGCCATCACGTCGACGCCCTGCGACTGCATCTCGGCCTCTTCCGGCGAGCGGGCGACGTTGACCTTGACGGATACCGACACCTCGGGGTGCAGCGCGACGCGGATCTCGTACACGCCGATCGACTTGATCGGCTTGTCGAGAACGACCTGCGCCTTGTTGACCTTGTGGCCGTCGGCGACGAGCGCCTCGACCAGGTCACGCACGGCGACCGAACCATAGAGATGGCCGGCGTTCGATGCCTGACGGATCAGGGTGACCGAAACGTCGTTGAACGTGCCGGCTTCCTTCTCCGCGTCCGAACGGCGCGAAGCGTTGTCGGCTTCGATGCGCGCGCGGTTGGCTTCGAAAACCTTGCGGTTGGCGGCGTTCGAGCGGAGCGCCTTCTTGTTCGGGAGAAGGAAGTTGCGGGCGAACCCGTCCTTCACCGTCACGACGTCGCCGATGGCGCCGAGCTTCTCAACGCGCTCAAGCAGAATGACTTCCATGAGTCTGCGCTCCTTACTTAACGATGTAGGGCAGCAGGCCCAGGTGGCGGGCGCGCTTGATGGCCTGGGCCAGCTCGCGCTGCTTCTTCGCACTCACCGAAGTGATGCGCGACGGGACGATCTTGCCGCGCTCAGAGACGAAGCCCTGCAGCAGACGGACGTCCTTATAGTCGATCCGGGGAGCGTCCTTCGCGGAGAAGGGGCAGCTCTTGCGACGGCGGAAAAACGGGCGTGCCATGGTCTATATCTCCTTATTCGCCGCCGCCGAAACCGGTGTTGCCGCCGGCATCGTCGCGATCACGACGGCCGCGGCCGCGCTCACGGTCCTGGCCCTTGCGCATCATCACGGTCGGACCCTGCTCCAGCTCATCGACCTTGACGGTCATGTAGCGGATCACGTCTTCGTTGATCTGCGTCTGGCGCTCGAGCTCGGCGACGACACCCGCGGGGGCGTCGATTTCGAGCATCACGTAATGCGCCTTGCGGTTCTTCGCGATGCGGTAGGCGAGCGAACGAAGACCCCAGGTCTCGGTCTTCACGACCTTGCCGTTATTGTCCTCGATGATCTTGGTGGCGGCTTCCGCCAGTGCGTCCACTTGCGCCTGTGCCAGATCCTGGCGCGCAAGGAACACGTGCTCGTACAGAGCCATGCGTTCTCTTCCATCCTTGGCCGATCGCTGACGTGCACCCCATGTGCAACGCCCCTCCGGCTGTCGTCGTGCAATGATTCGCACGAGCGGGAATCGCTTCCCGACCCGAACGAAGGGGCGCGCATAGCGGAGGCAGAGAGGGAAGGCAACTGCTTTGCCCACCCGTGCGCCCAATAACCGTCGCCTTCGCGCGGCTGACGAACTAACTAGTAGCGCTCGCCACTCCCGCGCGGCCGCGGCTGCGGGCGGGGCGGTTCGCTGCCGACTACGATCGGCGCCGGGCTGCGCGAGAGCCAGCCCCCGTCATCGTCGAGCCGCGGCTTGGGGAAGTCCGCCGGCGGATGGATCGGCCCGCAGGCCTCGTCATCCCAGGACAGGCAGCGTAGCCGGTCGTTGAACATCACGCCGCGGATGTTGCCGGTGCTGCCGTCCTGGCGGGTATAGCTGCTGTCGAGATACCATTCGCGGTTCTTCTTGCGCTTGCCCGACTGGACCGGCTCAGAGACGCGGCCCATGTCGATGCCGCGGAAGTGGCGCGAATAGCTGTCGAGCTCGACCGCGGCGCGGAAGCGGCTCTCCGCCGCGCCGACGCCGTCGATCTTCTGGCTCAGCCAGTTAATCCGCCGGTCGCGCCGCGCTTCCTCCTCGCCCAGCTTCGAGATCCAGCCGGTGTCGCGCATGAACATGCCGACGGTGGAGAAGCTCACTTCGGATTGCTTGGGGATGCCGCGCACCGAGACGATCTGGCCCTGGAAGCCCTTGCTGCCGCAGGTCGTCGCCTGCCACATCGTGCCGTCCGCCTCGTAGAGTTCGCAGCCCACCGAGGTGCGCCGCCCGATCAGCGTGCCTTCGCGCAGCCCGTTCGGCCCCTCGAACCCGCCGACCGAGTAATAGAAGCCGGTCACATGCTCGCCGTCGAAGCTGAGTACGACCTTCACGCCGCCGCCGACGATCTGCTGGTAGCAGCGCTGGTCCTGATAGGGGCAGGGGCCCTGGTCGCGCCGGCGCTGATCGGCGGTGACCGATGTCTTGCCGGTATAATTGCCGAAATAGGCGACCTGGCCCTCGAAATCGGGGGAGAGGCTGCCGTCATTGCGGTCATCTGCCTGCGCCGCGAACGGCATGAGCATGGCGACGGCTAGGGCCGTAAGGGCTGCCCGGAACATCCTGCACTCCTCCCAGTCGATTGCGTTAACCATAACACTAACGCAGGCGAAACGAGGAGTCGGATTCTTCTCATAGTTGTAAAACGGCAGGGCATGGGCCCTGCCGTTTCATGCTTTGTCAGGCGATCGTCTTAGCGGATCGCGTTCGCGAACACCGCGGCGATGATGCCGGAGGTGATGCCGACCAGCACCGCGTCATTGCCCGACTGGACATAGCGATAGCCGCGCGGCGGGGCCTTCAGGCCACGATAGTGGCGATAGTCGACCTGGCGATAGTTGCGCGCATAGCGGCTGTCGAAGCGGTCGCCCTTGTGCCAGCTGCGATAAGTCGGCTTGGCGACGACGACCTTCTTCTTGACCACCACCTTCTGCACCGGCGGACGGCCGTGATACTGCTGCGGTGCTGCGGCGAGCACCGGGGTGGCGACCATCGAAGCCAGTGCGGCGGCGATAATGAACTTCTTCATGACTGCACTCCTCTTTCTCTCTCTGGCGCCGGTTGGCTCCGGCGTTGAGGTCAATTTGGGGACCGCGTGTCGCAGACGTTTGTCTCGGGCATTGCGAAATGGTCGCAATGTTTCGCAATCCTGTCCCGAGCGTTCATCTTCGCGGCAGAGCGCCGCAGGGTTGCGTCGGGCAGGGCAGGGTTCTAACCCGCGCCCCCAATCAAGCGTCGCCGATTTAGGAGAGAGACATGCGCGCCTTCATCTTCCCCGGACAGGGCAGCCAGGCCGTCGGCATGGGCAAGGCCCTCGCCGACGCGAGCGCCGTGGCGCGCGAAGTCTTCCAGGAAGTCGATGACGCGCTGGGCCAGAAGCTGTTCCAGCTGATGACCGAGGGTCCCGAGGACCAGCTGACCCTCACCGCCAACGCCCAGCCGGCGATCATGGCCAATGCCATCGCGGTGCTGCGCGTGCTCGAGAAGGAAGGCGGCATCCGCCTCGCCGACAAGGCCGATTTCGTCGCCGGCCACAGCCTCGGCGAATATACCGCGCTGTGCGCCGCAGGTGCCTTCGATCTCGCCACCACCGCCCGGCTGCTGCGCGTCCGCGGCGACGCGATGCAGGCCGCCGTCCCGGTGGGCGTCGGCGCGATGGCCGCGATCCTCGGCGCCGACCGCGAAAAGGCCCAGGCAATTGCGGATGCCGCGGCCGAGGGCCAGGTCTGCACCGTCGCCAACGACAATGATCCCTCGCAGGTCGTGATCTCGGGCCACCGCGAGGCGGTCGAGCGCGCGCTGCCGATCGCCAAGGAAATGGGCGCCAAGCGCGCGCTGCTCCTGCCCGTCTCCGCGCCCTTCCATTGCCCGCTGATGCAGCCTGCCGCCGATGCGATGGCCGAGGCGCTCGCCGCCGTCGCGATCCAGGCGCCGTTCGTGCCCGTCTACGCCAATGTCACCGCCGCGCCCGTCGCCGACCCCGACACAATCCGCGCGCTGCTCGTCGAGCAGGTCACCGGCATGGTCCGCTGGCGCGAATCGGTGCTGGCGATGTTCGCCGCGGGCGTGACCGACTATGTCGAGTTTGGTGGCAAGGTGCTGGGTGGCATGGTCAAGCGTATCACCCCCGACGCCGCACCGGTGAGCGTGGTGTCGATGGACGACATCGAAGCGCTCGTGAAGAGCCTCTAACTGGCCCCGAATAGGAGAAGACCAATGTTCGACCTCACTGGCATGACCGCCCTCGTCACCGGCGCCTCGGGCGGTATCGGCTCCGCGGTGGCCAAGGCGCTCGCTGCGCAGGGCGCCCGGCTCGCCATCTCCGGCAGCAATGTCGAGAAGCTCGAGGCCTTCCGCGCCGAACTGGGCGGCGACCATGTCGCGCTCCCGTGCAACCTGTCCGACGCGGCGCAGGTCGACGCGCTCGTCCCCCAGGCGGTCGAGGCGCTCGGCGGCAAGCTCGACATCCTCGTCAACAATGCCGGCGTCACCCGCGACAACCTCACCATGCGGATGAAGGACGAGGAGTGGGACCAGGTCATCACGGTGAACCTCGAAGCCGCCTTCCGCCTGATCCGCGCCGCCGCCAAGCCGATGATGAAGGCCCGATTCGGCCGCATGATCTCGATCACCTCGGTTGTCGGCGCGACGGGTAACCCGGGCCAGGCCAACTACGCCGCGTCCAAGGCCGGCCTGGTCGGCATGTCCAAGGCAGTCGCCCAGGAACTGGCCAGCCGCAACGTGACGGTGAACTGCGTCGCCCCGGGCTTCATCCGCTCGGCGATGACCGACGTGCTGCCCGAGGCGCAGAAGACCGCGCTGCTCACCCGCATCCCGGCCGGCGACCTCGGCACCGGGGAGGATATCGGCGCCGCCGTCGTCTATCTCGCCAGCAAGGAAGCCGGCTATGTCACTGGCCAGACCTTGCATGTGAACGGCGGTATGGCGATGCTCTGAGCCCTGAACGGGGAGGAGATATCATGCTGGCTTTCGGAATCGCGCTCGGGCTGGCTTTGGCGCAACAGGCGCATAGCCCGGCCGATTGCGTGCTGGACCGATTGACGGCAGGCCAGCGCGCGGGGCTGGCCGATACGGCCGTGGGCATGGTCAGGACCGGCACGTTCGGGGGCGACACCCTGTCCAACCTGTCACCCATGCCGGGGTGCCAGTCCGAGAATCACTGGTCGGCGCAACAGGCCGAGTTCGTCGCGCGCTATACCATTGCCCGCTCGGGGCTGTCCGACGCGCGCAAGGCCATGCTCGAGGCGGGGTTCGATGCGGATGCCATCGAAGCGGCCTATCGCGCGCTCCCCGAGGCGAGGCGTCGGCAGCAGCTCGCTCGCGAGGAAGTCGTCGCCATCTTCAGCCATCTCGGCGCCAAGGGGGTGAAGATTACGGCGGAAGGCGCACCCGTGATCGGCCGCTATGTCGGCCTGCTCAACATTATCGACGCGGTTCCGGTACTGCTCACCGCCGGAAAGTGATCCGGGGCTTGTGCAAAGGCCGCGCGGCGGCGATGCTTGTGCCCCGGGGACCAGGAGTTGAAGTGCATGCGTAGTCTCGTCCTTGCTACCCTCGGCGTACTCGTCACGGCCATGCCGGCCCATGCCGCCGATCTCGCGACGATCGATTGCGTGATCGGCAAGCTCAAGCCCGCGCTCACCGCGCAGATCACGACCGACATCACCCGTAACATGGAGGATGCCACCGCGGTGCGCCCTACCTATGATGCGGCGGTGGGCAGCGGCATCTCGATCGCCGCCAAGGAATGCGCGACCGAGAATAAATGGTCCGATGCGGCGCTGGAAGCCGCGCGCGTCTACACGCTCGCCAAGCTCGGCCAGCCGATCGCCGAAAAGGCCGTCGTCGCGCAGGGGTTCGATACCGGTGCGCTCGAAGCGCAGTTCGACGGGCTGCCCGAGGACACGCAGAACCGCCCGCTCACCACGGTGGAGATGCAGGGCCTGGTTATCGCCTCGGTCACCGACGAGGCGAAGCAGACCCGCGCCAACGCCGCACTTCTCAACAAATATTTCCTCTTCCTCAGCACCGTGCGCTATTCTGCGTGGCAGTTTTCGCAGGCCTGAGGATAAGCCTAACGTTACGGTGCGGGTGCGCACCCTCTTGCAACGGCACCATGTGCGATCTAGGTGCGTTCCAACGATTGAGCCCCTAGCTACAAAGGAAAACAGGGACCATGGCCACTCAGGAAGAGATCACCACCCGCGTGACCGCGCTCGTTGTCGATCACCTCGGCGTCGACAAGAATGATGTCACGCTGACGGCGAGCTTCATCGACGATCTGGGCGCAGACAGCCTCGACATCGTCGAGCTGGTGATGGCGTTCGAAGAAGAATTCGGCGTCGAGATCCCCGACGATGCGGCTGAGAAGATCAGCACCGTCGGCGACGCGGTCAACTACATCTCCGAGCACCAGGCGGGCTGATCGTCCATCCGGACGATCGCGCCCTTATGGGCCGAGCTTGAATCAGCGGCTCCCCGTCCCGGGCTCGAAAAGAGTTGGGCGGGGAGCCGTTTTGTTTATGGCCTGGGAAGCCTGATTTTTCAGGAGCTTCCGGGCAAGAATTTGAAGTTTGACGGAGAAAGCGGATGCGCCGTGTAGTTGTCACCGGCCTTGGCCTCGTCACCCCGCTGGGTGCCGATGTCGAGACAGCCTGGAAGAACATCATCGCCGCCAAGTCTGGCGCGGGCACGATCACCCGCTTCGATGCGACCGACTTCCACAGCAATTATGCCTGTGAAGTGAAGGGTCCGGAGCATGAATATGGCTTCGATCCGAACAAGCGCGTCGACCACAAGGTCCAGCGCCAGGTCGATCCGTTCATCATCTTCGGCATCGATGCCGCCGGCCAGGCGATCGAGGATGCCGGTCTGCTCGACATGGACGAGGCGACCCGCTTCCGCGCCGGTTGCTCGATCGGCTCGGGCATCGGCGGCCTGCCGGGCATCGAGAGCGAATCGCTCGTGCTCGCCGAAAAAGGCCCGAAGCGCGTCTCGCCGCACTTCGTCCATGGCCGCCTGATCAACCTGATCTCGGGCCAGGTCAGCATCAAATACGGCCTGATGGGCCCGAATCACGCCGTGGTCACCGCCTGCTCGACCGGCGCCCATTCGATCGGCGACGCCGCGCGGATGATCGCGATGGACGATGCCGACATCATGCTCGCCGGCGGTGCCGAGGCGACGATCTGCCCGATCGGCATTGCCGGCTTCGGCCAGGCACGCGCGCTGTCGACCAGCTTCCGCGACGAGCCGTGGCGCGCCAGCCGCCCCTGGGACCAGGACCGTGATGGCTTCGTCATGGGCGAGGGCGCGGGCATCGTCGTGCTCGAGGAATATGAGCACGCCAAGGCGCGCGGCGCGAAGATCTATGCCGAAGTCGTCGGCTATGGCCTGTCGGGCGACGCCTATCACGTCACTGCGCCGCATCCGGAAGGTTCGGGTGCGTTCCGCTCGATGCAGATGGCAGTGAAGAAGTCGGGCCTCGACCTCTCCGACATCGACTACATCAACGCGCACGGCACCTCGACGCCGCTCGGCGACGAGCTCGAGCTGGGCGCGGTTCGCCGCCTGTTCGGCAATGCGATCGGCGATCTCTCGATGAGCTCGACCAAGTCGGCGATCGGCCACCTTCTGGGCGGTGCCGGCGCGGTAGAGAGCATCTTCTGCATCCTCGCACTGCGCGACCAGATCGTCCCGCCGACGCTCAACCTCGACAATCCGAGCGAGAATTGCGCGGGCATCGACCTCGTCCCGCACAAGGCCAAGGAGCGCAAGGTGAAGGCCGTGCTGAACAACTCGTTCGGCTTCGGCGGCACCAATGCCAGCCTGGTGATGAAGGCTGTCTGAGGACACATCTGCGCCGGCAGCCAAGCCCGCCCGGAAGCCGCGCAAGCGGCGGCTGGGCGGCTGTGCGCTGCTCGTCGCGATCCTGGTGCTGGTCGCGCTCGGCATGGGCGTGCTCCAGCTCTGGGGCGGAGCGGGACCGGCGCGGCAGAATATCTCGGTCCTGATCCCCGAAGGCTCGAGCCTGTCGCGCGCCGCGACCGAGCTCGAAAAGGCCGGTGCGATCGGTTCGGCCCGCCAGTTCCTCGTGCTCGCCAAGATCCTTGGCAGCAAGGATCCGATCAAGGCGGGCGAATATCGCGTGCCCGCGCGGCTCAGCCAGTCCGACATCCTCAAGATGATGCAGGGCGGCCGCACGCTCCAGCGCTTCGTCACGATCCCTGAGGGCACGCCCTCGATCGTCGTCTACGAGACGCTGATGAAGGCGCCCCAGCTGAGCGGCGAGATCGAAGTGCCGGTCGAAGGCACCGTGCTGCCCGACAGCTATGCCTATAATCGCGGCGATACCCGCCAGGCGGTGCTCGATCGCATGCAGAAGGCGATGGTCAATTACCTCGCCCGCGCCTGGGAGGCCCGCAAGCCCGGCATCGCAGTCAACGACCCGCGCGACGCGCTGACGCTGGCCTCGATCGTCGAGAAGGAAACCGGCAAGTCGGAAGAGCGCAAGACGGTCGCCGCGGTCTATTCGAACCGCCTGCGCCAGAACATGATGCTCCAGGCCGACCCGACCTTCATCTACCCGATCACCAAGGGCAAGCCGCTGGGCCGCCGTCCGCTGCTCTCCGAAGTGCACGCGAAGAACGCCTACAACACCTATGAGATGACTGGCCTGCCCGCAGGCCCGATCACCAATCCGGGCCGCGCCAGCATCGACGCGGTGCTCGATCCGGCGAACTCCTCTGCGCTCTATTTCGTCGCGGACGGGACAGGCGGCCATGTGTTCGCCGACACGCTCGAGCAGCACAACGCCAATGTGCAGAAATGGTACGCGATCCGGCGGGCACGCGGCGAGATGTAAGAAGCCGTCAGGCGAACCCTTCGCCCGGCTTCAGTCCCATCTGCCCGTGATGGTGGATCGCGATCCCGTTGAGGAAGCTGTTGGCGATCATTCGGGCGCGTTCGTGGACATGCTCGGCGGCATCCCCGCCGCCGATCTCGGCCAAAGTCGCGGCGAACAGGTCGAGCCAGCGCGCGAACATCGCCTTGTCGAGCCCGGGTATCGCCAGATGCAGCGGCATCGGCCGCCCGAGATATTCGCCGCTGCTGAACAGGACCGAGCGCCAGAAGCGCTTCATCTGTGCCAGATGCGGCGCCCAATCCGTGATCCGCGCGCCGAAGATCGGCCCGAGCACCGGATCAGCCTGGATGCGCCCGTAGAAGCGGTCGACCAACTCGGAGACGAACGCATCGTCGATCCCCATTTCGGCCGCCGCGCGCCGCTTCTCGTCGCGCATCGCGGTCGCGTGGGGGGATGGGGTGCCGGTCTTCTCCATTGCCGCTATCTGGGGACGGCGGCCCGCGATGGAAATGGGACATTCGGTCCCAGCATCAGCGGCGGAACGAAATGGGGCGGGCCGCCGGATAGCGACCCGCCCCAATTTGTACCCGAAAGCGCGGCTCAGCGCGGCAGTGCCGCCGCCTCGCGCGCCAGCGCCTCGACCTGCTCGTAGCTCGCACCCTTCGGCGTCACCCAGGAGCCGCCGACGCAAAGGATCGGGTCGAACGCCAGCCACTCCGGCGCGGTTGCCGCTGAGATGCCGCCGGTCGGGCAGAATTTGCACTGGTAGAAGGGCGCAGCCAGCGCCTTCAGCGCCTTGAGGCCGCCCGACGTCTCCGCCGGGAAGAACTTGAAGTGCGTCAGCCCGAGATCGAGCCCACGCATGATGTCGCCCGCATTCGCGATGCCCGGCAGATACGGCACGCCGCTGCGGACGATCGCGTCGCCCAGGCGGTCCGTCAGGCCCGGCGAGACGATGAACTCGGCATCGGCCTTCATCACCTGCTCGAACTGGTCGGTGTTCACGACCGTGCCCGCGCCGACGATCGCGCCTTCGACCTTCTTCATCTCGGCGATCGCTTCGAGCGCCGCCTCGGTGCGCAGCGTCACTTCGAGCACGCGCAGGCCGCCCTTCACCAGCGCCTCCGCCAGCGGGCGCGCCGTGGCGGCGTCTTCGATCACGAGCACCGGGATCACCGGCGCGGTCTGCATGATGGCTTCGATATTCAAAGTGCGTGCTCCTGCGCGAACGCCGCGGCGGCACCGTACAGGCCCGGCTGCGGGTGCGTGATGAGCTTCACCGGAATGGAGGACATCAGACCCTGGAACCGGCCCTTGGCGACGAACCGCTGGCCGAAGCCCGACTGCAACAGATGGTCCTTCAAGCGCAACCCCAGACCGCCGGCAATTACGACACCGCTGGGTCCGTGGCACAGCGCCAGGTCGCCCGCGATCGCGCCCAGGCTCAGGCAGAAGCGGTCAAGCGCGGCCACCGCCAGCTCGTCCTTGCCTTCCAGCGCCAGCGTCCAGATCGCCTTGTCGTCGAGCCTATGGACCGGCTTGCCCTCGAGCTCGGCCAGCGTCTCGTACAGCGCGACGATGCCCGGGCCGGCGACCACGCGCTCCTTCGAGACGCGGGTATAGGTCTTGCGCAGCCGCTTCACGAGCGCGTCCTCGATCGGGTCGAGCGGCGCGAAATCGCTATGCCCGCCCTCGGTGGCTATCACGTCATAGCCGGCGCGGTGGCGGAACACCTGCGCCACGCCGAGGCCGGTGCCCGGTCCGCAGACGGTGATCGATCCGCTGTCCGGCAGCGATTCGTCGGGCCCGCACAGATGCAGGAAATGTTCGCTGCCCATCTGCGCCACGGCATGGCCGATCGCCGCGAAGTCGTTGACCACAGTCCAGGTATCGGCGCCCAGTCGCTCGGGGATCAGGGCAGGGCGGATGATCCAGGGATTGTTGGTCAGCTTGATGATGTCGCCGCCCACCGGCGATGCCACCGCCAGCGCCGCCGCCTTGGGCAGCGGCCGGCCGAGCGCCTCGCCATAAGCCTGCCAGGCGAGCTGGAGGCTCGGATGTTCGGCAACCTTCTGCGTGATCGGCTCGCTGATCGAGACGACGCGGCCATTCGCGACTTCTGCGACGGCAAAGCGGGCATGCGTCCCGCCGATATCGACCGCGACGACTTCCATGCCTTCTCCTCACGCCTCTCCACGCGCCACCTTGGGTATGGCAGCGTTGTCGGCGCCCTTCTCTAGGTTACCGCCGCGGAAGTAAAGCGGCATCGCCAAATCACCCGGAAAGCCTTTTGCGCGGCGTCAAACCCTGCGGCCCCGTGCGAGCGTAACGCGGCCTCCTCAATCAAGGAGACCGAAGATGCGCCGCGCTATTCCCCTCGCACTGGCACTCGCCGCCGGCATCGCCATGCCCGCGCAGGCGCAGGAGGAGACCGGCATCGGGGCCGGCGACGTGCTCGTCCGCCTGCGCACCATCCTGGTCGCGCCTACCGAAAAGGCCGGGCCGATCCAGCCGGGCGTACCCACCGGCTCGGTCAAGGTCGATAACGGCTACATGCCCGAGGTCGACTTCACCTATATGGCGACCGATCATATTAGCGCCGAGCTGATCGTCTCGACCACCAGGCACAATATCCAGGGCACCGGCGCGATCGCCGGGCTCGGCAAGGTGGCGGACACCTGGGCGCTGCCGCCCACGCTGACGCTGCAATATCATTTCGCGCCGAAAAGCCATGTCCGGCCGTACGTGGGCGCCGGCGTCAACTACACGATCTTCTATTCGAGCGGCGCGTCCGATTCGCTCAACGCCGCGCTCGGCGCCACCAAGGTGAAGCTCGACGACAGTTTTGGCTATGCGCTCCAGGCCGGCGTCGACGTCGACATCACGAAGAAGGTCTTCGTCAATCTCGACGTGAAGTTCATCGACATCGACACCACCGCGCGCCTCACCACCGGCGGCGCGGTCAACAAGGTCAATGTCAGCCTCGATCCGTTCGTGTTCGGCGCGGGTGTCGGCTTCCGCTTCTAGGGGAGCGGAAAACTCCCCTCCCTGAAAGGGAGGGGCTGGGGGTGGGTGGAATGCCCACTATGCAGGCGGGGCAGGCGACACGAAGCCGTATCGCCAGGCGCTACCCACCCCTCGATCCCCTCCCTTTCAGGGAGGGGAAGCAGTTACAGCCCGGCTTCCGCCAGCATCGCCGAGGCACCCTTTTCGGCCTCGTCGCAGTGGTGGCGCAGCATCGCGAACAGCTCGCGGCCGGTGCCGATCGCCGGCGGCGGCGTCTCGGCCTGTTCGCGGGCATCCCACTCGGCCGGATCGACCAGCGCCGTCAGCACGCCTTCCTCGGCGCAGACGCGGACGATGTCGCCGGTGCGCAGCTTGCCGATCGGGCCGCCGCCCAGCGCCTCGGGGCTGAGATGGATCGCGCACGGCACCTTGCCGCTCGCGCCCGACATGCGGCCATCGGTCACCAGCGCGACCTTGAAGCCGCGATTCTGCAGCACGCCCAGCGGCGGGGTCAGCTTGTGCAGCTCGGGCATTCCGTTCGCCTTGGGCCCCTGGAAGCGGACGACCACCACGATATCGCGATCCAGTTCGCCGGCCTTGAAGGCTTCCTGCACTTCGGCCTGGTCCTGGAACACACGGCACGGCGCCTCGATCGTCCAGCGATCGCGCTCGACGGCGGAGACCTTGATGCAGGCGCGCCCCAGATTGCCCTTGAGGATGCGGAAGCCGCCCTCGGGGGAGAAGGGCTCGGCTGCGGTGCGCACGATAGTGTCGTCACCGCTCTGCGCGCCGTGATCGGTCCATACCAGCGCGTCGCCCGCCATTTCGGGCTTGCGGCCATAATCGGCCATGCCGCCCTTGCCGACGGTCAGCGTGTCGCCATGCATCAGCCCGGCGCCGAGCAGCTCCCGGATCACGAAGCTGGGCCCGCCGGCATCCTCGAAGCCGTTCACGTCGGCCGAGCCGTTCGGATAGACGCGCGCCAATAGCGGCACGATGCGCGAGAGCCGGTCGAAATCGTCCCAGTCGATCGTGATCCCCGCCGCCCGTGCGAAGGCCGGGACGTGGATCAGGTGATTGGTCGAGCCGCCCGTCGCCAGCAACACGATCGCCGCGTTGACGATCGTCTTCTCGTCGACGACATGGCCGATCGGGCGATAATCCTCGCCGTTCCAGCCGATATCCGCCAGCCGGTGGACGGCGGCACGAGTCAGCTCCTGGCGCAGCTTGGTGCCCGGGTTGGCAAAGGCCGCGCCCGGCATGTGCAGGCCCATCGCCTCCATCATCATCTGGTTCGAATTGGCGGTGCCGTAGAAGGTGCAGGTGCCCTTCGAGTGATAGGCCGCGATCTCGGCGTCGAGCAGCTCGTCGCGGCTGACTTTCCCTTCCGCGTACAGCTCACGGATCTTGGCCTTTTCCTTGTTGGCCAGCCCCGAGCGCATCGGCCCGCCCGGCACCATCACCATCGGCAGATGCCCGAAGCGCAGCGCGCCCATCAGCAGCCCCGGCACGATCTTGTCGCAGATGCCGAGCAGCGCCGCGCCTTCGAAGGTGCGGTGGGAGAGGGCGACCGCGGTGCTCAGCGCGATCGTGTCGCGGCTGAACAGCGACAGCTCCATGCCCTGATAGCCCTGGGTGACGCCGTCGCACATCGCCGGCACGCCGCCCGCGACCTGCGCCGTAGCGCCGGCCTCGTGCGCCCAGATCTTCATCTGCTCGGGGTAGCGATAATAGACCGCATGCGCCGACAGCATGTCGTTGTAGGCGGTCACGATCCCGATGTTCATCTTCTTGCCGGCCTTGAGCTCGTCGCGCTGCTCGTCGGTGCCGGCATAGGCATGGGCAAGGTTGGCGCAGCCGAGCTTGGGCCGGTCATTGCCCGAGGCGAGCTCGGTATCGACCAGAGCGAGATAGGCGCGGCGCTTCGCTTTCGAGCGCTCGATGACGCGATCGGTGACGGCGGCGATTTCGGTGTGGAGCTGGGTCATATGCCTATTCCGCTTGCACTATCTGCAATAGCTGCTCCCCGGCGAAGGCCGGGGCCCAGTCTCGGGCTGGTAACTGAGGTGCCCGAACCTCTCGAAAATCATCGCAACTGGGCCCCGGCCTCCGCCGGGGAACAGCAGGGATGCATCACGCCGCCCAGTGAATATCCACCGGCAGCTCGACATCGGCGAGCACGCGACCGACCGGGTAGGACGACGACGCGCCCTGTTCGATCGCCGCTTCGAGCACTTCCTTCTTGGTGTCGCCGGTGATCGCGATCATCAGCGCGCGCGCCGTGGTGATCGCCGAGCGCGACAGCGTCACGCGGGCAACCGGGGCCTCGGGCGGCAGCGGATCGGGCATCACGCCCAGTGCGCGGCGCTCCTTCGGGCCGTTGAGCGCTTCATCATAGTCGGGGCCGGGGAAGATCGAGGCGCAATGCCCGTCGCCGCCAATGCCGAGCAGGCAGAGGTCGAGCGGCCAGTGCACGTCCTGAAGCAGCGCATCGGCCGAGCGGCCCGCGGCCTTGTAGTCGGGCGCCTTGTCCGAGACGAGCGGGATCACCCGCGCGCCCTTGGGGATGAAGATCTTGCCGATCGCGGTGACGTTCGAAAGCGGATCGCCGAGCGGCACGATGCGATCATCGCCGGGGATGATCGTCACGCGCTTCCAGTCGATCTTCGCCTTCACCAGCTTCTCGTAGATCGGCAGCGGGGTCTTGCCGCCCGCCAGCGCGATCACCGCCGCGCCGCGCGCATCGATCGCGCTCTCGATGATGAAGCCGATATCCCCCGCGACGGCCTCGGCCATCTCGTCGGCATCGTCATAGTCCCACCATTCGATTTCGGTCGTCATGTTCTTTCCTTGCGCTTCAGGTGGGTATCCAGGGTTCAAAAATCATCGTCATGCTGAACTTGTTTCAGCATCCAAGGCTCCGCTTGGGAAACCGTCGCCTGCGGCACGTTGGACCCTGAAACAAGTTCAGGGTGACGGTTCCCCACAAACTATCACTCGTTCCACGTCACCCCATCGCGCTCGGTGAGCGCGACCGAGGCGCTCGGTCCCCAGCTGCCCGAGGCATAGGGTTTGGGCTTCACGCCGCTGGCCTTCCAGCCGTCGCGGATCGCATCGATCCATTCCCACTGGGCTTCCACCTCGTCACGGCGGACGAACAAGGTCGGGTCGCCCTCGATCAGGTCGAGCAGCAGCCGCTCATAGGCGATGCGGCGGCGGGTGCCGGCGAATTCATGCTCGAGGCTCAGGTTGAGCGGTACTTCCGCGAGGCGAATGCCGTCGCGGTCGAGACCCGGCTCCTTCGCCATCACCAGCAGCTGGATATATTCCTCGGGCTGCAGGCGGATCACCAGCGTGTTGGGCTTCAGCGCGCCGCCGCGCTCCTCGAAGATCGAGTGCGGCACCGGCTTGAATGTGATCACGATCTCGCTGCGCCGTTCTGCGAGGCGCTTGCCGGTGCGCAGGTAGAAGGGCACGCCGTGCCAGCGCCAATTGTCGACATGCGCCTTGATCGCGACGAAGGTCTCGGTGTCCGAGTTCTTCTCCAGGTCGGTGTCGTACGAGCGGACGATCTCGCCCTTCACCGCGCCGCCGCCATATTGGCCGGTCACCGTCAGGTTGGGCACGTCAGCGCCCTTGATCGGGCGCAGCGAGCGCAGGACCTTGACCTTCTCGTCGCGGATCGCAGTGCCGTTGAAGCGGGCAGGGGGCTCCATCGCGATCAGTGCGAGCAGCTGGAGCATGTGGTTCTGCACCATGTCGCGCAGCGCGCCGACATCGTCATAATAGCCCGCGCGGCCCTCGAGCCCGACCGTCTCGGAGACGGTGATCTGGACATGCTCGATGCCCTGCGCGTTCCACACCGGCTCGAACAGCGAGTTGCCGAAGCGCAGCGCCAGGATGTTCTGCACCGTCTCCTTGCCGAGATAGTGATCGATCCGGAAGGTGCGGTCCTCGGGAAAGGCCTCGGCGACGATGTCGTTGACCACGCGGCTGGAGGCGAGGTCGACGCCCAGCGGCTTCTCAAGCCCGATGCGGACATTGTTGCCGGTCAGCCCCGCCGATTCGAGCCCCTTGATCGTCGGGCCGAACAGCGAGGGCGCGGTCGACAGGAAAATCGCCAGCCCGCCCGAGATGTCGCCAAGCTTCTCCGCCAGCGCGGCGAAGCCGTCGGTCTTCGAGGCATCGAGCCGCTGATAGAACAGCCGCTCGAGGAAACTCCCGACAGCGCTGTCATCTTTCCTGTCAGCAGGAAGGAATTTTTCGAGGGCTTCGCGGGTGAATTCACGGAAGCCCGCATCGTCGTGATCCGAGCGTGCGGTGCCCGTGATGGTCAGGCCCTGGGGCAGCAATCCGTCGGCATGGAGGCCGTAGAGCGAGGGGAGCAGCATCCGCTGGGAAAGGTCGCCGGTGGCGCCGAACAACAGCAATTTGCCCGCGGGCTGGCTCATGGATCGCCTCTCTTTTTCGTTTCGGGCCCCGGAGACACCAATGGAACGCAAAGATCAAGGCTGGTGGCAAAGGTTACCGGTGGCAATGATCCGTCATCCCGGCGAAAGCCGGGATCTCAGGCCGTATCGCCCCACCGCACGAGATCCCGGCTTTCGCCGGGATGACGGTCAGTGACTAGAGCACCAGGCCGTCGGTCTGCTCGAACCCGGCCATGATGTTGAGGTTCTGCACTGCCGCACCCGCGGCGCCCTTGCCGAGATTGTCGAGCGTCGCCACCAGCCGTGCCTGGCCGGTCTCGGCATTGCCGAACACGCGCAGCGAGAGCCGGTCGGTGCCCGCATCCTCCTCGATCGTCACTGCGGTAACGTCGCTCGGCAGCACCTGCACGATCGGCGAATCCTTGTATGCCTCGCGCAGTGCGTTCTCGATCGCCTCGAGCGAAGGCCGCCGGGTGAAGGCGTGGAGGGGCAGGGGCACCTCGACCAGCATCCCGCGATAGGTCCGCGCCACCGCCGGCTGGAAGATCGGCGGGTGCACGATGCGGGCGTGCTTGGTCATCTCGGGCACATGCTTGTGCCCCAGCGTCAGGCCATAGTTGCGGAACGCCGTCTCGGTATAGGTCGCGCCCTTGGCGTCCTCGAACTCGGCGATCATGTTCTTGCCGCCGCCCGAATAGCCCGAGACCGCGTTGACGCTCAGTGGATAGTCGTGCGGCACCAGGCCCGCGCGGACCAGCGGGCGAATCAGCGCCAGGAAGCCGGTGGGGTAGCAGCCGGGGTTGGAGACGCGCGCGGCTTCCGCGATCTGCGCCGCCTGGCCGGGCTCGAGCTCGGGGAAGCCATAGGTCCAGCCATCCGCCACGCGGTGCGCGCTCGACGCGTCGATCACGCGGACCTTGGCCGCCTTGATCATGTCGACCGCTTCGCGCGCCGCGTCGTCGGGCAGGCAGAGAATCACGAAGTCCGCCGAATTGAGCGCATCCTCGCGCTTCGCGGCGTTCTTGCGGTCCTTGTCGCTCAGGATGATCTGCTCGATCCCCGCCCGGCCATCCAGCCGCTCGCGAATCTCCAGGCCCGTGGTGCCCACGGCGCCGTCGATGAAAACCCGAATCGTCATGCCGCAGGCCGCTCCAGCACGCTGGCGGGCACATAGCCGACCAGCTTCTGCCCCGGGACGACACCCCAGGCATGGTCGCCTGCCAGTTCGAGCACTTCGAAGATCTCGCCCTGCTTCAGCTGGGCGAGCACGTCCGAATCGGGCTTGGGACCCGCATGGAGCGCGATGGGAGCGATGATCGAGCGTGGCATAGGTGCAGCATAATGGGGTGCGAACACCCGATCCGCCAGACGCACGTCTGCCAGGTCACGACGAACGGCATCGACCCTGGGATCGATGGCAACCGAACGACCCTTCAGCGAGAAACGCTTACGCGCTGGCCCTGCGGGCGACTGGTTCGGCGATGTGCCCCCCAGCGAGGAAATGCCCGAATTCTGCAAGAAACTCTGCCCCTTCCGCGGTCTTGGCGACGAAGATGTTCCGCTTGTCGGTATCGTCGCGCTGGCGGCGCAGATAGCCGAGCGTGCCCAGTCTATTCAAGGCACGTGTCACGACGGGCTTCGATACGTTCAAAGCCCGGGCCAATCCGCGCACGGTGTGAGGGCCGGGATCCAGATAGACGAGCATCAGCAGCGCCATTTGCCTATTGGTCAAGTCCGGTTCGCCCGATCGCACATAGTCGATCAGCGTGTTCTTCCACGAAGAAAGCGAGCTGTCGGTCATTGCGTTCACGGCATATACTCTGTTGTTACGCCCCCGGTACGCCCGGGTGACTCCTCTTAACGCGCATGAAACGATCCGGTTTCGCTCCGGGTGCGAAATGTTACATCTTTGTTGGGGATGTTGCGCTTCAAGGGGCGAGCCGGTGGTTGATCGCGGCGGGTTGCTCCCCTATGTGCCGCCTTTCACAAGAGGCCCGCGCACTTTCATGTTCACCTTCCTGCTCGTCATCCAGGCAATCATCGCGGCGCTGCTCGTGACCGTGATCCTCATGCAGAAGTCGGAAGGCGGCGGCCTTACTTCGAGCGGCAGCCCCTCGGGCCTGATGTCGGCGCGCAGCGCGGCGGACTTCCTGACGCGCACCACGGCGATTCTCGCAGGCACCTTCATCCTGATGTCGATCGTGCTCGCCTTCATCGCGGCGAGCCGCCACGGCTCGACGATCGATGCATCGCTCCAGCGCGCCACCCCGGTCACCGCGCCGCAGGCGCTGCCGACCAGCGCACCTCCGGGCGGCGCTCCGTTCGCGCCGACTCAGGGCAACAGCACGGCTCCGGCCGCGCCGTCGGCCCAGGGCAACAGCGCGGTTCCGCTCGCCCAATAATCCGCCGACCCGGGCTGAACCCGGGTTCGTCCACAAAAATAGTGCCCGGTGGCGTGATTCGCACGCTTCCGGCGCGCGTCCATTCACGTTAGGCGTTTTCTCCCATGGCGCGGTATATCTTCATCACCGGCGGCGTGGTCTCCTCGCTTGGCAAGGGTCTCATGGCAGCGAGCCTCGCGGCTCTGCTCCAGGCTCGAGGCTATCGGGTCCGCATCCGCAAGTTCGATCCCTATCTCAATGTCGATCCCGGCACGATGTCGCCGCACCAGCATGGTGAGGTCTACGTCACCGACGACGGCGCCGAGACCGATCTCGACCTGGGGCATTACGAGCGCTTCACCGGCGTCGCCTCGCGCCAGAGCGACAACATCACGTCGGGCCGGATCTACAAGACGATCATCGAGCGCGAGCGCCGCGGCGACTATCTCGGCGCCACCGTCCAGGTGATCCCGCACGTCACCGATGCGATCAAGGTCTTCGCCCAGGCGGATACCGAGGATCTCGATTTCGTCCTGTGCGAGATCGGCGGCACCGTCGGCGACATCGAGTCGCTGCCCTTCGTCGAGGCGATTCGCCAGCTCAGGAACGATCTCGGCCGCGGCAACTCGGTCAGCGTTCACCTGACGCTCGTGCCCTACATCGCCGCCGCCGGCGAGCTGAAGACCAAGCCGACCCAGCACAGCGTCCGCGAGCTCGCCTCGCTCGGCGTCCATGCCGACGTCATCGTCTGCCGCAGCGAGAAGCCGCTGCCGGAGAGCGACCGCGCCAAGATCGCCTTGTTCTGCAACGTCCCGGCCTCGTCGGTCATCCCCGCGCTCGATGCCAAGAGCATCTACGGCGTGCCGCTCCAATATCATGCCGAGGGACTCGACATCGAAGTGCTCCGCGCCTTCGGCATCGAAGTCGCCGAGGGTTCGCCCGATCTCACCCGCTGGGAGCAGATTCTCGATCGCATCGAGAACCCCGAGGGCGAAGTCACGATCGGCGTGGTCGGCAAATATATGGGCGTGCCTGACGCCTATAAGTCGCTCACCGAGGCGCTCACCCATGGCGGCATTGCCAACCGCGTGAAGGTCAACATCCGCTGGATCGACGCCGAATTGTTCGAACAGGACGATGAGGAAGAAATCACCGCGCAGCTCGAGCCGCTGCACGGCATCCTCGTCCCCGGCGGCTTTGGCGAGCGCGGCAGCGAGGGCAAGATCGCCGGCGTCAAGTTCGCCCGCGAGCGCAACGTGCCGTTCTTCGGCATCTGCCTCGGCATGCAGATGGCGTGCATCGAGGGTGCGCGGGCAGGGGGCGTCACCGATGCCTCGACCACCGAATTCGGCCCGACGCAGGAGCCGGTGGTCGGCATGATCACCGAATGGATGACCTCGGACGGCCTGCAGAAGCGCGAGGAAGGCGGCGATCTCGGCGGCACAATGCGCCTCGGCGCCTATACCGCGAAGCTCGGCGGCAACTCGGTCGTCAGCTCGATCTACGGCGCCGACGAGATCAGCGAGCGCCACCGCCACCGCTACGAAGTCAACACCGCCTACAAGCCGGTGCTCGAGGCAGGCGGCCTGGTCTTCTCCGGCATGTCGCCCGACGGTGCGCTGCCCGAGATCGTCGAGCGGCCCGACCATCCCTGGTTCGTCGGCGTGCAGTTCCACCCGGAACTCAAGTCAAAGCCCTTCGAACCGCACCCGCTCTTCGCCGGCTTCATCGAAGCCGCGGTTCGGCAGAGCCGGCTGGTCTGAACCGATACCCAAGCTGATCCCCGGCGAAGGCCGGGGCCCAGGGTTTCTCTGCCGTGTCGTTTGCAACTCTGGGCCCCGGCTTTCGCCGGGGAACTGGAAGATATGAACGCCCCGCGCTAAGCCCCTGCGAAAAGGGGCCATTGCATGTCGGATTTCGAGTTCATCTTCGCGCTGTACGGCCTGTTGCTCGGCCTGTCGCTCGCCGAAGTGCTGGGCGGGCTCGCCCGCGCGATCGAGGCACGGCTGCGGCCCGGGTCCACCGTCCGCATCGGCTGGCTCACCCCGCTGCTCGGCGCCTTCGTTCTGCTCGACCTGCTGTCCTTCTGGCAGGCCGCCTGGGTGGTGCGCGATACCGTGCTCGTCTCGGGCAAGGCGCTGATGGCGATCACCGCCTTTGCCGGTGCCTATTATCTCGCCGCGCACCTCGTCTTCCCGCGCGACGTCGAGAACCAGCCCGATTTCGACGCGCATTTCTTCCGCGTCCGCCGCGTCATCATCGGCGTGCTGGTCGCACTGCTCATCTGCCAGCTCGGCTTGTACGCCAGCCTGCCGACGATCGCCCCGCACCTCCTGCGCCCGCTGGCCCTCGGCCTCGTCGCGATCCTGCTGCTGCTGATGGGGGCGGCGATGTTCGTGCCGACCGAGCGGTGGGCGCGCGTGGTGATGCTCGCCCTCGTCGCGCGCTATGTGGTGGTGTACCTGCTCTAGGTTGCATGCTCGAAGCTGATCCCCGGCGAAGGCCGGGGCCCAGTCTCGGCGTCTCTGGTTAGGCGGTCGAACCCCTCGAACGACATTGCAGCTGGGCCCCGGCCTTCGCCGGGGAACTATGAGCCCTTCGCCTCCACCGCCGCCCGCACCTTCGCCGCCACCTCCGCCGTGGCGGGATTGTAGATCATCAGGTTGAGCTCCGGCCGCCCCTCCACCGCGAAGGTCGAGAATTCCAGCGTGATCGGCCCCAGCACCGGATGCCGCAGCCGCTTCACGCCGTCGCCCGGATAGCCGACGACATCATTGCTCTGCCACAGCGCCGCGAACTCGGCGCTGGTCCGGCTGAGCTCCTCGACCAGCGCGCTGATCTCGTGCGAGGCGCCCGCCCGCGTCACGTCCGCCCGGAACGCCGCGACGAGATAGCGCGCCACGCTCATCCAGTCCTCCTGCGCCGCCTGGGTCGCCGAATCGGAGAACATCCGCCGCAGCACGTTACGCTCGGCCGGCGCCACCGTGCCATAATCGGTGAGCGCCACGGCCGCCGCGCGGTTCCACGCGACCACGTCCCAGGTCGCCGTGCGGATCATCGCCGGGACGAACTCCATTGCGTCGAGCACCCGTTGCAGCCGCGGCGAAATCCCCTCGCCACCGCGATAGCGGGCCTCGGGCGGGTGCCCGAAGGCGAGCATGTAAAGATGCTCGCGCTCGGGCTCGGTCAGCATCATGCCGCTCGCGATCCGGTCGAGCACATCGGCCGAGGGCGCGCCGCCGCGGCCCTGTTCGAGCCAGGTGTACCAGGTCGGGCTGATGTTCGATCGCTGCGCCACTTCCTCGCGCCGCAGCCCCGGCGTCCGCCGCCGCCCGCTCCCGAACCCGAAGCTCGCCGGATCGAGCCGCGTGCGCCGGTCGCGCAGGAACCTGCCCAGGGGGGTGCCGATCTCTTCCATGCCGATCCTGTTGGTCATTATACTAGGATAAGGTCACTACTTTAACAGGAAGAGCGCCAGTCCCACAACAGTCTTCGAACGACAAAACGGAGTTTGTCCCATGCGTGTTTTCCTCACCGGCGCCACCGGCTTCATCGGTTCGCGAATCGTCCCCGAGCTGCTCGCCGCCGGCCACCAGGTGCTCGGCCTCACTCGATCGGACGCCGGCGCCGCCGCGCTCGAGGCGCAGGGCGCACAGGTCCATCGCGGCACGCTCGAGGATCCCGCCAGCCTCGCCGCGGGCGCGGCACAGGCGGACGCGGTGATCCACACCGCCTTCGATCACGACTTCGCCAACTTCGTCGCCAATTGCGAGAAGGACCGCGCCGTCCTCGAGGCGATGGGCGAAGCGCTCAAGGGCAGCGACCGCCCGCTGATCCTCACCTCGGGCACCGGCATGGGCGGCGTCGGCCATGGCAAGCTCGCCGACGAGGACGTGTTCGACGACAGCCACCCCAATCCGCGCATCCTTTCCGAGCTGACTGGCCAGAAGCTGCTCGACGCCGGCCTCGACATTCGCGTCGTCCGCCTGCCGCAGGTGCACGATCCGGTCCGCCAAGGCCTGATCAGCCCCTATGTCCAAATCGCGGGCGAGAAGGGCGTCGCCGCCTATATCGGCGATGGCGCCAATCGCTGGCCCGCGGCGCATGTCGATGACGTGGCCAGGCTCTATGTCCTCGCGCTCGACAAGGGCACGAAGGGCGCGCGCTATAATGCGGTCGCCGAGGAAGGCGTCACCGCCCGCACGATCGCCGAAGCCGTCGCCGCCGGGCTGGACGTGCCGGCCCGTTCGCTCACGCCCGAGGAGGCCGGCACGCATTTCGGCTGGCTCGCGATGTTCATCGCCCTCGACATGCCCGCCTCGAGCGCCAAGACCCGCCAGCGCCTCGGTTGGCAGCCGACCGGTCCGGGCCTGATCGAGGACCTGCGTGCGATGGATTATGCGGTGCCGCTCAAGCCCTGGTAAGCCGCGGCACTTTCTTTCTTGGTTCCCCGGCGAAGGCCGGGGCCCAGTCTCGGCGCATCTGGTTAGGCGCGGGAACCTCTCGAACGACATCGCAACTGGGCCCCGGCCTTCGCCGGGGAGCAACTAATCAGGGTTCAGCCCGCCCTAGTCCTCGCTCCGCCCCACGCCCTTCCCGATCGCGCACATAATGATGCGCAAGCGGGAAGGGCGGCAGCCAGCTTTCGCGCCGCACCGTCCAGTTCTCATAGCTCGGCACGAACTGGTCCGGCGTATCCAGTGACCCCAGCGTCACTTCGATCTCGTCGCCATAGCGCGCAAACACCGACGAGCCGCAGACCGGACAGAAGCAGCGCCCCTTATAGTCGCGCGTCTCGCCGGTGATCGTCACGGCGTCCTCCGGGAAGATCGCCGCGGCATAGAACAGCGCGCCGTGATGCTTGCGGCAGTCGAGGCAGTGGCACAGCCCGACCCGGTACGGCTCGCCGGCCGCCTCGATCCGCACCGCGCCGCACAGGCAGCCGCCGCTATGTGTTTCCATGCCTGGCCTCCTCCATACGCTATGGTCGCCGATGTTCACGCGGAACGCTTTGGCGCGGGAAAACGCTTCCAAAACCCGTCCCGTTTCGATTAGCGAGCCCGCATGCGTATCCTTGTCGCCCTCCTCGCGCTCTGCCTCACTGCCGCCGCCGCTCCACAGGAGCCCGGCACGATCCGCGTGCGTCTGGTCACTTCGGCCGGGAATATTGTCGTCGCGCTGGATGCGAAGCACGCGCCGAAGACGGTCGCCAATTTCATGGCCTATGTCGACGATGGCCGGCTGGAGAAGACGGAATTCTACCGCTCGGCGCGGCGCAAGGGCGATCCCACGCACGGCTTTGTCCAGGGCGGGATCGGCACCGATGCGCGGCGGATGCTGCCCTCGGTGCCGCTCGAATCGACCGAAGTGACCGGACTGAAGCATCTGGACGGCACGATCTCGATGGCGCACGGCCCCAACCCGGACGGCGCCAATTGCAACTTCTCGATCATGGTCGGCCCCAACCCCGGGCTCGACGCGCGCGGCCAGTTCCGCGGCTTTGCGGCGTTCGGCAAGATCGTCTCGGGCATGGACGTGGTGAAGCGCATCCTGGCGCTCCCCACCGGCGGTGGCCGCGATGCGATGAAGGACCAGATGATCCTCCAACCGGTCAGGATCCTCCGCGCAGAGCGGCTCGACGGCGTGGCCAAGCCTACCGGCCGCGTGAAGCCCTGGCTGATCGGCGCCGGCCGCTAGGGGCCTTTCCTACACGCCAATGTTCCACTAATGTTCCAGCGTCCCGCAAGGGCCGCTCTTTGAACCGGTGAAAGCAGCAATGTGAACTTCGGGCGTCCGAAGTGTCTGGGCGTGCATCCTTCCGCACTCCCGGGAGCGATACGTGAGCGCGCCGCGAAACCCTGCCAGGCCGCAAAGCTAGCAAACATCCGCGTACGAAAGTGTCCGAAAGTGTCTGAATCATGCGGATACACAAAGGGCGCCCGAACCATGGTCCAGGCGCCCCCCGCTGCGACGTCCAAAGGGAGGAAGACGTCGCGAGCCGTGGTGGGTGGTGTCAGGCGGCGTCCGCCTCGCGATGCTCGATCGGGCTCGGCTGGCCGGCGCCGTTCACTGCGATCTTCTTCGGCTTCATCGCCTCGGGCACTTCGCGGACCAGCTCGACCACGAGCAACCCGTCGGCCAGATCGGCGCGCTCGACGCGGACGAAGTCGGCCAGTTCGAATCGGCGCTCGAAGCTGCGGTTGGCGATGCCCAGGTGCAGATAGGCGCCTTGGTTGTTCTCGTTCTCCTCGCGCTTCTTGCCGGCCACCTGCAGCAGATTCTGCTGCGCGGTGATGTCGATCTCGTCGGGCTTGAAACCGGCGACGGCGAGGGTGATCCGGTAGCGGTCCTCGGCGATGCGCTCGAGGTTGAACGGGGGATAATTCTCGGATGCCTGCTGGCGGGCGCTGGCCTCGAGCAGGTCGAACAGCCGGTCGAAACCGATCGTCGAGCGGCGGAAGGGAGTGAAGTCGAACTGGCGCATATCAAGACCTTCGTGAAGCGAATTGATCGATGTCCACGGCGCCCGGACAGCCCGCGACGCCGCGGTTTTTCGCGGCCCGTTACGGCGCCGCTTGATACAGATTGTGTTGGATCGGGTGGCTTTCAAGTGCGCCGAAACGAGGGCGCGGCGCGGCGGTCAACCGCGGCTAGGGATCGCTAAACATCTCCTTGTTCGCTAATGTCCACCAAATCAGTGGAGATTAAGTGCAACACGGCCAAAGGGGATGATGATGAGCCTTGCTTCGCTTTCGCTACTGCTCCTGACGAGTACCGCTCCCGCGCCTCAGGACGCGCCTGTGCCGCAGGAAAAGGCCAGGCCGGCGCAGGAAGGCGGGGAGATCGTCGTCACCGCGCGGCGCCGCGAGGAGCGCGCCCAGGACGTGCCGATCGCGATCTCGGTGATCGGTGGCGCGACGATCGAGAATACCGGCGCGAGCAACCTCAATCGCCTGCAGACTTCGCTGCCCGCGGTGCAATTCTACTCGAGCAACCCGCGCAACTCGGCGATCAACATCCGCGGCCTCGGCGCGCCGTTCGGCCTCACCAATGACGGCATCGAGCAAGGCGTCGGCTTCTATCTCGACCAGGTCTATATCGGCCGCATCGGTGCATCGACCTTCGACTTTGTCGATGTCGAGCGAGTCGAGGTGCTGCGCGGTCCCCAGGGCACGCTCTACGGCAAGAACACCACCGCCGGTGCGATCAACATCACCACCCGCGCACCCAGCTTCACGCCTGAGAGCAAGGTCGAGCTCAGCGTCGGCAATTATGACCTGATCTCGGCCAAGGCATCGGTCTCGGGGCCCTTGAGCGACACGGTCGCGCTGCGCATCTCAAGCGCGGTGACCAGCCGTGGCGGGACGATCGAGAATGTCCGCACCGGCGAGGACCTTCACAAGCAGCGCACGAGCAGCTTCCGCGGCCAGCTGCTGTGGAAGGTGAACGACGATATCGACCTGACCTTCTCGGGCGACTGGAACCTCCAGAACCCGCTGTGCTGCGTCCAATATTATGTCCGAACCGGAGCGACCCAGCGCCCGCTCGCCCGCCAGTACGCGGCACTCGCCACGGCGCTGGGCTATGCGCCGCCGAGCACCGACGCCTTCGATCGCAAGACCGATCTCGATGCCGAGATCAACTCGCGCCAGGAGATTGGCGGCGCCTCGCTCGTCGCCAACTGGAACCTCGGCCCGGTCACGCTGACCTCGGTCACGGCATGGCGCTATTGGGACTGGCAGCCGAAGAACGACCGCGATTTCATTGGCCTGCCGATCACGACGGTCTCGCAGAACCCGTCGCAGCAGAAGCAGTTCAGCCAGGAACTGCGCCTCGCCTCGAACGGCGACGGCCGGCTCGACTACACGCTCGGCGCCTTCTTCTTTCACCAGACGATCAATACCCAGGGCTCGCAGGTCCAGGGCGCGGCGGCCAGCCGCTGGCTGCTCTCGGGCGCCGACTCGCTCAACCCGAATGTGCTGAACGGGCTGACCTCGACCAACACGATTAACTTCGACAACACCAGCTTCGCGCTGTTCGGCAAGCTAAACTGGGAGCCGGCCGACGGCTTCCACATCCAGCCGGGCCTGCGGCTGAACTACGACAAGAAATCGGGCTATTACGACTCGGTCGTCAGCATCCACAACGCGCAGTATAATTTCGATGCCTCGGCGGATAACGTCGCAGCGCTGTTTGCCGCCACCTCGGGCGCGGCGCGGACGACCTTCCAGAACCAGATCAACACGCTGGCGCCGCAGCGCTACAGCCCGCGCTTCAGCGACTGGAACGTGTCGGGCGACATCACCGCCTCATACGACCTGTCGCGCGATGTTCACGCTTACGCCACCTATGCGCGCAGCTTCAAATCGGGCGGCATCAACCTCTCCGGCCTGCCGCTCAACTCGACCAGCACCGGCGTCGATCTCACCACCCAGACGGTGAAGCCCGAGAAGGTCGATCACTTCGAGATCGGTCTCAAGACCCAGTTCCTCGATCGCCGCCTGACGATCAACGCCGCGGCGTTCTGGACCGAAGTGAAGGACTATCAGGCGACGGTGAACAACAACGCGATCAACGTTATCCGCGGCTATCTCGCCAATGCCGGCAAGGTCCGTTCGCGCGGCTTCGAGTGGGACGCCTCGTTCCGACCCAGCCGCGCGTTCAACCTCTACTTCAACGGCGCCTATACCGACGCCAAATATATCGACTTCAAGAACGCACCGTGCCCGCCCGAGCTCTCCGGCGGCACCGCGACTGCGCCGGGCGGCGTCACGGATCCGGCCGGCACGCCCGGTGGCCGCAGCCCCGCTTATTGCGACATTTCGGGCCAGGTGCTGCCGGGCATCTCCAAATGGTCGCTGAGCTGGGGCGGCGAGGTTCGCCAGCCGGTCGGCGATGGCGATGTCTATCTCGGCTATGACGGCAGCTGGCGCGAGCGCTTCTCGTCCAACCCGTCGCCCTCCGCCTATACCTGGATCGACGGCTATTCGCTGTCGAACGTCCGCCTCGGCTGGCGGCGCCCGGACCTCAACATCTATGGCTGGGTCCGCAACGTCTTCGACCAGAACTATTATGAGCTGCTCTCGACTCAGTCGGGCAGCACCGGCCTGATCGTGGGTCAGCCGGGCGATCCGAGGACCTATGGCCTGACGATCAGCAAGTCGTTCTGAGTTGCACGATCTGACCTCCTGCCATGGCCGGGGGAGGTTAGGGGAAGGGAGGCGGCGCCCGCACCGCCTCCCTTCTTTACATGCCGGCCGCGCTATTTGATCTGGGTTTAACCGACGCTCGCTATACTTCGCCTCTATATTGGGGAGGTCATGCGGGTAGCCAGGAAATCTGTGCCGAGCTTCAGCGGGGCGGGCTTGCTCGCCGCGCTGGTGTGCGCGTGCCAGATCGTCGGCGGGCTGGTGTGGGTGCAGACCACAGCCTTCAGCAACGCAGGCTATGTCAACGTCCTGCTGATTGCCTCGCTCTGCATCTCGGTGCTGGTGGTCTCGCGCCTCAGAATCCCCAACCCGATCCGCGCGCTGCTCGTGCTGGGCGCAATCATCGTATTGCTCGGCGTCGCCGTGCGCGGCGACCTGACCGGCGTGAAGAGTGTGAGCGAGACGGTGATGTCGGTGCTGGGACGGCGCTCCACCGAAATTCCCCAGCCCGAGCAGGAGGCGGGCGGTACGGCGCGGCCCAAGGCCGGTGCTGCGCGGGTCGAACTGGTGCCGGGCGAGGGCGGGGACGGCGGCTGGGCCGGTCGGCTAAACGATGCCGCGCGCGCGCGGATCGAGGGCGGCGCTCCGGCGGAGATCCATGGCAATGTCACGCTCGCAGAGGGCGACACCAGCCGTCCGCGAATCGGCTGGTCGGTCGCCTGGTCTGGGACGACGCTATCCTGCGGTCGGCTGAGCGCAGTAGCGACTCGCCCTGAAGGGCTGACCAATCAGGTCGTCGGCACCTTCCAGCAGGCGCTCGCGCGGACCGCCGAGCTCAAGCGGCCTTCCTGCTACTGAACCGTCTCCGTGCTCTGATCGAGCGTGACGATCACCATTGCGCCGCCCACGGCATAGCCGCTGGCAAGCGGCGCGACCGAGATGCGCGCGCCGATCTCCTCCGCGCCCCCGCACAGCAGTCGCGCGTCGAACGCCTCCGCTTCCGCGCGGCCGCTCAGTACACGTTCGATCGCCTCGCGGGCCACCGAACGGTCGCGTACGGCCAGCAGATCGGAGAAGCGCAGCCCGAGGATCCGCTCGCGCGCCAGGCCGACCAGCTTGGCGAACTCGGCCTCGACCATCGTCACGGTGCCGCGCACGGTGAGCCGCAGCACTTCGATCCGTCCATGCGCCTGCCGGGCCTTTTCCAGCGCAGTCTGTTCCGCCAGCCTGGCTTCCTCATCGTCCTCGTAGCTGACCCGGAGCAGCAGTGCGACGCCCTCGACCCAGGGAAAGGCGCGCACGCGTAGCCGCGTGCCATTCTCCTCGTCGAGCAGCAGGTCGAACTGCGCCTGCTCGCCGCTGCGCAACACGTGGCGCAGGCTGGAGAGCATCGTGGCGTGCGTCGAACTGGGCAGCACGTCGGTGATCGGAGTCCCGACCATCGTCGCCGCTGCCCGCCCGATGATCAGCGCTGCCGCGCTGGAGGCGTCGGTGATCCGCAGCGCGGTGTCGGCGACGAGCAGGCCGCCGTCCATATGCTCGACGAGGAACTGATATTCCAGTTCGCGCCGGGCGTTCTCGCCATCGCTTATCGAGCGCTCCGCATCCCAGCTCTCGGCGGCGAGCAGCACGTAGCGAGGGCGCCCATGATAGGTGATCGTCACCGGGCCGTGCATCGCGCGGTCCTGCCAATAGGCGAAATTGCGGGTAAGTTCCGCCGATGAAACCGTCTGTACAGAGGATCGTTGCATGAGGCGAAGCTCCGGGATTGTTCTACGAAACTGAAATTGTTCGCGTGGTTCGGCAGTAAATCCGATAATTACGTAAATTGCTCAATTTCAGTTGGACTCCGAAAATATCAGGAGATTAACGTAAATCAATATTGGGTAGATCGAGAATGGAGTTAAAAATCAATAGGATCGCCCGGGAAACGTCGATTCCGGACGTGAGCGGCGGTGGCATATGTTTACTGAAAATGCGGATATCTAACTTGCGATCGCACAAGGGATTTGGAAGGCGCCCCATGCGAAGAATCGCGCATGTGCCGGTGCTCGCCTCTGCCCGTTTTCCAGCCCTTCCGGGGGTGGCTGCGTCTGTGGCGTGACCGCCGCGGGGCGGCTGCGATCGAAATGGCGTTTTCGCTGCCGATCTTGCTGATGCTGATTTGCGGCATCGTCACCTATGGCGGCTGGTTCCTCTGCGCCAACAGCGTGCAACAGGCGGCGAACGAGGCGGCGCGGGCCTCGCTGGGCGGGCTCGATCCCAATGAACGCGCGACGCTGGTCCGCCAGGCGCTCGACGCCAATATGCGCAAGACCGGCACGCTCAAGACCGAGCGCATGAACAGCCTGATCGACGATGACGGGCACACGCTCACCGTGCACCTCAGCTACGACGCGGCGAAGGATCCGCTGCTCTCGATCAAACTCGTTCCGCTGCCCGCCGCGATGATCGAGCGCAGCGCCACCGTCGTGCTTTCCGCGCCATGAGCCGCGTCAATTCGATCCGGCTTCTCGGCGCACTGGCTGCGGACCGGCGGGGCAACATCACCATGTTGTTCGCGGGAGGCTTCGTGATGCTCGCCGGCTCGGCGGCGTTCGCAGTGGATACCGGCTCGCTCTATCTGGAGAAACGCCGGCTGCAGGGCGTGGCCGATGCCGCGGCGTTGAGCGCCGCCAACAGCGAAGCGGCAGAGACTGCGGCGCGATCGGCGATCAGCGCGAACAAGGCGGGCGACACGAATATCGAGCAGATCGAGCGCGGCAGCTATTCGCCCGACACCTCGCTGGCCCCCGATGCGCGCTTCTCGCCGTCGGGCAGTGACGGCAATGCCGTGCGCCTGACGATCGGCCGTGATGTGCCCCTGTTCTTCGGCAAGTTCCTGACCGGGCGGCCGACGGCGCGGGTATCGGTGCGCGCAGTCGCGGCGCGCGTGGATCTCGCCTCCTTCTCGATCGGCTCGCGACTTGCCTCGGTTGGTGGTGGGCTGCCCGGGCAGCTGCTGTCGAGCATCGCGGGGACCGACCTCAGCATCAATGTGATGGACGCGCAGGGACTGGTGAACGCCGATGTCGACCTGCTCGCCTTCATCGATGCGCTGCGTACCCAGGCAAGCCTTCAGGGCCTGACCTTTGGCGAGACGCTGGCGACCAATATCAGCCTGCCCAAGGTACTGAACGCGCTGGCGAGCACGGCATCGGGCACGAGCGCGCAATCGGCGCTGCGCGCGATCGCAGTGAAGGTGCCGCCGGTTACTGTGAAGCTCTCCCAGCTGATCGACCTCGGCCCGCTATCGGGCGAGACCAAAGTCGATCCCTCGCGCCCGATCAAGGCCGACGCCTATGCGCTGGTCCGCGAGGTACTGGAGACCGCAACCGGCAAACGCCAGCTCGATCTCGATCTTGGTGCCAATGTGCCGGGCGTGGTCTCGACCAAGGTGACGCTGGCGATGGGCGAGCGTCCGGCCAATTCGCCCTGGCTGGCAGTAGCGAAGGATCGCGGCATCAAGGTGCGCACCGCGCAGACGCGCCTCTATGTTGATGCTCGGGTCGGCGGATCGGGGCTGCTCTCGTCGACCTCGGTGCACCTGCCGATCTTCGTCGAACTCGCCAATGCCGAAGCCTCGCTCCGCAGCATTTCCTGCCCGACACCGTCCAGCGCGACGGTGTCGCTCGACGTGACCACCGCCGCCGGCCAGGTCGGGCTCGGCGACGTCGATACGGCGATATTGGGCAATTTCAACGCCGCGATCACGCCGCGTCGCACGACACTGGTGAAGCTGCTGGGCCTCGCCGAGGTTACTGGCGTGGCGAATGTCACGCTGGGCGGGGCGGGGGCGCAGAAGGCGACCTTCACCGCGCAGGAGATCGCGGCGGGCACTTCGCATTCGGTCTCGACCCACGATCTGACTGCGGGCGTCGCCGGTTCGTTGGTGAAGGGCATGGACATTCAGGCCAATGCGCTGGGGATTGGCGTCAATCTCACTCCGGTCACTTCCGCGGTGGGCGGGCTGCTGCAGGGCGTAGCGGTGCCGATCGATTCGCTGCTCAATGACCTGACCGGATTGCTGGGCGTGAATGTGGGACAGGCGGATGTGCGTGTGAACGGGCTGCGTTGCGGCAAGCCGATTCTAGTAGGGTAGGGAAGAAATGCCGGGTGACCGCCGAGGGTTGAAGATTACGCAGGGTGTGGACCGGCGCGATGCGATGCGCTGGCCGGTGTCGATCGCGGCGACGGTGAAGGAATCGCGCCTCTGCTTTCAGAGCGTGGCGATGGTCGAGATCTCGCGCACCGGCTGCCGGCTCGAGACCGGCTTCCTGCTGCCGCCGGGGATGCAGACGATCATCCGCCTGCCCGGCTTCAAGGCGCTGAACGCGACGGTGGTGTGGAGCGATCGCGCGGCGGCGGGCCTGCGCTTTGCTGCGCCATTGCATCCCGGCGTCGTGACGCATCTCATGAACCTGCCGAGCAAGCAGGAGCAATCCGAATATCGTCCGCTTTCGGCGCTGCGTTGAAGCAGCTCCCGGAGCCCTGAAACGGCAAACGCCCGGACCGTTTCCGATCCGAGCGCCTGCGTGACGAATGCTCGTCAGCCCCCTTTGTCAGGTCCATGCCCACACACTCGTACTTGCCTACGAGCGGGACTTGGAACCTCCCCGAACCACGGCCTTTCGCCTGCGCTTCGACGAGGGTTTTGCTAGGCGCCGGAACCGCTTTTGTCACTGGCATTACAAAGGCTAGGCGCAGATTGGTCGCACCCTGTGTTGAATCGGCAACATAGCGGTTCGCAGTAGGAATTTGCCGCAGCCGTTGCGGGAATTCGTTACACCCCGTAGAGCGTCGGCAGGGCACCCTCCTGGCGAGTTACCAGACGCGCATGCTGCTTTCACGTTACGAACGGATGATCGCCCGCCGCTATCTGTTGCCCGGGCGGAGTGAGGCGTTCATCGCCGTCGTCGCCGGGTTCAGCCTTGTCGCAGTCATGCTGGGCGTCGCTGCGCTCATCGTGGTGATGAGCGTGATGAACGGTTTCCGCGCCGAGCTGTTCGACAAGATCACCGGATTGAACGGGCACGGCGTGGTGCAGGGCTATGGCGGCCAGCTGCGCAACTGGCGCACGGTGCTGGAAGAGGCGAAGAAGACGCCCGGCGTGACCAGCGCCGTCCCGCTGATCGAGCAACCGCTGTTCGCGACCTATAACGGCCGCGCCGAGTTCATCCAGCTGCGCGGAATGCGGATGGAGGACATCCTCAGCAACCACACGCTCAAGGGCAAGGAAGTGGTCGGCTCGCTCAAGAGCCTCAAGCCCGGCGGAGAGCAGGTGGCGATCGGCTCACGGCTGGCGGAGGCGCTGGGCGCCACGGTGGGCAGCGAGATCTCGATCTTCAATCCTGCCGGCGCGGCCACGCCGTTCGGCACCATGCCGCGAATCGTGAAGTACAAGATCGCCGCGATCTTCGAGATCGGCGTCTACGACTATGACAAGGTGTTCGCGATCATGCCGATCGAGGATGCGCAGACGCTGCTCCTGCTCGGCGACGGCGTATCGATGATCGAGCTCGAGACGAGCGATCCGGACCGGGTGGGCGAGATACTTCAGCCGCTGAACGACAAGGTCAGCAGCGTGGGCCAGGTCACCGATTGGCGGACGATGAACGCCGAGCTGTTCGAGGCGCTGGCTGTCGATCGCACGGTTTCCTTCACCATCCTGTCGATCATCCTGGTAGTCGCCGCCTTCAACATCGTCTCGTCGTTGATCATGCTGGTCCGCTCGAAGACACGAGACATCGCCGTGCTGCGCACGATGGGCGCCACGCGCGGCGGATTGATGCGGATATTCGTTACCGTGGGCACCACGATCGGCGCGCTCGGCGTAGCCGCGGGCGGGGTGCTGGGCTTCCTGTTCATCACCTTCCGTGAGCAGGTGGTGAGCTTCATCGGACTGGTTACCGGGCAGAATATCTGGGATCCCTCGATGCGCTTCCTCACCGAGCTGCCGGCCAAGACCGATCCGTTCCAGACGGTCGGGATCTGCGTGATGGCGATGATCTTCTGCTTCCTCGCCACGCTCTATCCCGCCTGGAAGGCGGCGAACACGGATCCGGTACAGGTGCTGCGCTATGAGTGACGCCGTCCTCCAGACGCGCGGCCTCGCGCGCAGCTTCCATCAGGGTGGCGAGACGATCGAAGTGCTGCGCGGCGTCGACCTCGACGTCCAGCCGGGCGAGATCGTCGCGCTGCTCGGGCCTTCGGGATCGGGCAAGTCGACCTTGCTTCAGGCAGTCGGCCTGCTCGAGGGCGGGTTCCAGGGATCGATCCGCATCGTCGGCAAGGAAGCGGCGCAGCTCGACAGTCAGGGCCGCACGGCGGTGCGCCGCGATCATCTGGGCTTCGTCTACCAGTTCCACCATTTGCTGCCCGACTTCAGCGCGCTCGAGAATGTCGTGCTGCCGCAGATGATCCATGGATCGCTCCGCGCCGATGCGGACAAGCGCGCCGAGGAATTGCTCTCCGCGCTCGGCCTTGGGCACCGGCTGACGCATCGGCCCAGCCAGCTTTCGGGCGGCGAGCAGCAACGCGTCGCCGTGGCCCGCGCACTCGCCAACAAGCCGGCGCTGGTGCTGGCAGATGAGCCTACGGGCAATCTGGACGAGGCGACTTCGGACAAGGTGCTCGCCGAGTTCCTTTCCCTGGTCCGCACCCAGGGCTCGGCTGCGCTGATCGCCACCCATAATGAGCGCCTAGCCGCGCGAATGGACCGGGTGGTGCGGCTGCATGAAGGTCATCTCGAGTGAGCGGCTGGCGCGAAGTGCCGACCCTCTCGGGGCGTCACGTCACGCTGCGCCCGATGCTGCGCGAAGATCGAGCCGGGCTGCTGCAGGCTTTCGAAGGGCTCCACCAGCTCTTCCACACCACCGTGCCCGACGATACGAGCATCGATGGCTGGATGGACCGGATCGAAGGCGACACCGCCGCCGGCCGTGCCTTGCCGTTCACCGTGGTTGACGCCGAAGGGCGCATTGCAGGCGTCACGCGCTTCATGCGGATGAGCGAGGGGCATCGCCGGCTCGAGATTGGCGGGACGCTCTATTCTCCGCGTGTCCAGCGCACGGGACTCAATACCGAAGCCAAATACATGCTGCTGCGCCACGCCTTCGAGGGGCTCGAGGTGAACTGCGTCCAGATTCGCACCGATTTCCTCAACCACGCCTCGCGCCGCGCGATCGAGCGGCTCGGCGCGCGGCTCGACGGCGTGCTGCGCGGCCATCTGATCCTGAAAGGGCATATGCGCGACAGCGTGGTCTATTCGATCCTCGCGCATGAATGGCCGGGCGTTCGCCGTAATATCGAGCTGCTGATGGCGCGCTATGAAGGAGAGACCGCATGACCGCGATCACCGATATCCCCGTCACCATGCCGGGTGGCGAGGCGACCACGCTCGCCGATCACGCCGGCGAAGTGCTGCTGATCGTCAACACCGCCTCGAAATGCGGCTTCACTCCGCAATATGAGGGCCTCGAAGCGCTTTATCGCAAGTACAAGGATCGCGGCTTTTCCGTGCTCGCTTTCCCTTGCAACCAGTTCGGCGCGCAGGAGCCGGGTGACGCCGCGGAGATCGCGAACTTCTGCTCGCTCAGCTATGACGTGACCTTCCCGGTCTATGCCAAGATCGACGTCAATGGCGACAATGCCGCACCCTTGTTCGAAGCACTGAAAAAGGCGGCGCCGGGCGTGCTGGGAAGCAAGGGCATCAAGTGGAACTTCACCAAGTTCTTGGTTGATCGCAGCGGCAACAAGGTCGAGCGTTTCGCGCCGACGACTAGCCCCGACGCGATTGGCCCCGAGATCGAGAAGCTGCTGTAAGCCGTCCCGGCGCCGGCAACAGACGCACCGGCTGCGGTGCCGGCCGGGCAGGGCGACGCAGCCCATCGAAGATGCTTGCCATCACGAAGCGGCTGGTGAGGCCGAGCAGCATCGCTGCGCCGGCCCGGTGCGGTCGAGCGCGGCGCTGGCCGAATTCGATTGCGCTGCCGTCACGCGGACGATGCCGGCGCGGGGCAGGGGCCAGGGCCATGCGCTCGGCCACAGCTGCGGCGCTGGCGCCGGTCGCCCGACGACGCCAGACCACTTTCTGGCCGGCGGGGACCTCCGCCCATTCCTCGGCGTCGATCGGCCGAAGCAGATCATCGCCGCAGCGGATGCAGATCGAGAACTCGGTCTCGCCATTGCGATAATGAGTCGGCATCGCGGCGTGACCGAGCAGATGGCAGCGCAGCGCGCCCATCAGCGGCGGACCGGGCGGGCGCGGCGGCTGCCGGCGCGCGGGGCATGGCGGTGCGTCACCTGCCAGGTGGCAAGCTCGCGGAAGCGGCCATCGGTATGGGCCACGGCGAGCTGTGGATTCCAGATCTCGAACCGGTCGCCCGCGCCGACGACCAGTGCAACGCTTTCGATTCGGCCAAGATGGCGCATCACCGTGGGGAGCAGCAGGCCGTGCTCGCTGCGCGGCGCCACCTCGACGATGCCGAACAGCCGGCGCATCCGCTCGTGATGCGCGCTGGCGTCGCGCCCGGCATCCTCGTCGGCCAGCCGCCAGCGCTCGGTGCGCGTGCGAATCTCGCCCAGATGTGATTTCGCATAACCGACCAGACACTGGTCGCGCTCATGCGTGGAAAGGAACAGCGGTTCGTCCGCCGAGGGGAGGCCGAGCGCCCGGGCGGTGGGTTCTGCCAACAGGACATTGCCGTCGGCGTCGACTTCGCAAAGCGCGCACCCCAGATATAGCGAACCCATTTTACCCCTTCCAACGCAACGCGTTACGCTGACTGTCCACAAACTTATCCACAGGGTTAACGCACATCAACCAAAATATGCGCGGCAGGGCGTTTCTGACGCGAGACGAGGCGTGCGTGGGACGAGCTGGGCAGCCCGTCATGGGACGGTTGTTAAAACGACATTCATCGCAAACGCGGCATCGGCGTTGGGGATCGGCTTGAACGGGGCGAGAGGGGCAACTAGAGGTGCCCCGAAAGCCCCCCGCTCTTTCCCCGTTTATGGAGAGTTTCGCATGAACTTCGCTTCCAAGCTGGCGCTGGCCGCCGTGCTGTCGCTGGGCACCACTGCGCTTACCGTCGCGCCGGCGGCTGCGCAGAAGAAGGACGACAAGAAGGCCGACCCGAACGCGCTCAAGGTGAGCGACGACTTCCGCAAGGCTGCCGCCGCCGCTGAAGTCGCGGTCAAGGCCAAGGACTGGACGACCGCCGAGCCGCAGATCGTCGCCGCCGAAGCCGTGGCGAAGAA
Organism: Sphingomonas sp. R-74633; assembly: GCF_013416555.1. GTDB lineage: Bacteria > Pseudomonadota > Alphaproteobacteria > Sphingomonadales > Sphingomonadaceae > Sphingomonas. Next base: position 702,188 of record NZ_JACCFG010000001.1, read on the forward strand.
TGACGACGAGAAATATTATTCGGCATGGCTGCGCCTCCAGCTCGAGCTGGGCCGCGGCAACGAAGCCGGCCAGGCGATTCCGCTCCAGGTGCTTGCCGGCAATCCGCGCACGCCGCCGGAGAATGTCGGTCCCTACACCGCGCGCCTGAACTTCCTGCAGGGCAAGGCCGCCAATTCGGCGAAGAAGTACCCCGACGTCATCACCTACATGACCAAGGCGCGTCAGCTCGGTGAGAAGAACATCGATATCTCGCTGATGATGGCGAACGCCTATGCCGCCATGGGCAAGAACGTCGAGGCGGCAGCCGAAGCGCGCAACTCGATCGAGTTCGCCAAGGCGAGCGGCCAGAAGGCGCCGGAAGCCTGGTATCAGTTCGCCATCCCGAAGGTGAATGCCAGTGGCAACCGCGATGCCACCGCGGACTGGCTGGCCTATTATCTGAAGGACTATCCGACGGTGAAGAACTGGCGCTGGGCGATGGAAGTGCTCGGCCAGGGCGCCAAGGGCACCGATCGCAACGCCAAGATCGAGCGCATCGACCTGTATCGCCTGCGCCGCGGCACCAATGCGCTGGCCGATCGTGGCGACTATGCCGACTATGCCTATGTCGCGCAGTCCTCGGGCCTGCCCTGGGAGTCGATCTCGGTGATCGATGAGGGCCGCAAGGCCGGTAAGCTGCCGGCTACCGATCCGGACACCACCAAGATCTATGGTGCGGCCCAGGCCGGCGTGAAGAGCAGCCCGTCGCTCGACGCGCTGGTCAAGCAGGGTGGCGTCGATAACGCCGATGCGCTGCTCGCCGCCGGCGACAACGCCCGTGCGCTGCAGCTCTATGATGCGGCGCTCGCCAAGGGCGGTGCGAATGCGGATGAGATCAACCTACACCGCGGCATCGCGCTGAGCCGTCTCGGCCGCAAGGATGAGGCGAAGACGGCGTTCGCGTCGGTGAAGACCGGCCCGTTCGTCAACGTCGCGCTGCTCTGGCAGGTCTCGCTCGAATCGCCGCCGCTCAGCTGAGCGCGGCTTCGGCGGAAGCAATGGGAGGGGCGGCCGCGTGCCGCCCCTTTTCGTTTCAGGCGACAGGAACGCCCGGCAGCGCCTTGGACGTGCGGATGGTGAGCGAAGTCTTCACATGCTCGACATTCGGCGCCGGGGTGAGGCGCGTGGTCAGGATGTGCTGGAAGCTCTGCAGGTCCGGCGCGACGATCTTCAGGATGAAGTCGATCTCGCCGTTGAGCATGTGACATTCGCGGACTTCTGGAATCTCCGCCATCATCTGCTCGAAGGCGCGCAGGTCCGCTTCCGCCTGGCTCTTCAGGCTCACCATCGCGAATACCGTGAGGTTGTAGCCCAGGGCGGCGGGATCGAGGGCGGCATGATAGCCGGTGATTGCGCCTTGCTGCTCGAGTGCGCGGACGCGCCGGAGACACGGCGGCGCCGTCAGCCCAACACGTTCGGCAAGCTCGACATTGGTCATCCGGCCATTATCCTGCAGCAGGCCGAGAATCCGTACGTCGATGTCGTCGAATCGCATTTATGTTCCTTTTGGCTTTTGATTCGTTTCCGTGTGTTGCGTTTAGACATAATATAATTACGTCGCAACGCAATTGTCCCACAATGCGACGTGCCGAAATGGACGGTTCCGAACGGGCGTTTGGCGGGTTAAGGATTCGTTACGGCGCGCGTTGCAGCGTCGGGTAAAGGGTGGGCACGCGTTGCGCTTCGACGACACATTGGAGACCGTGCTCGCTTCGGATTTGAGCACGCCCTATGGCGTCCAGTCCGCATGGCGCCAGCTCGTCGATCTGATCGGACGTCGTCGTGCAGTGGCGGGAAGTCGTGCGATGGGCGTGCTTCGCTCGATCCGCGATTCGGTGCCGCTGCCCGTCCGCGCCGCCAGCGCCCGCGCGCTCGAATTCGCCGATCCGCCACCGCCTTTGGTCCGTCTTTTCGGCCTGGACGAGCTTCAGGTCGCACTGCCCGTGCTGCGCAGCGCCCGGATGAATTCCGCCGAATGGATCCAGCTTCTGCCCGAGCTCGCGCCCGCTGGCCGCGCCGTGCTGCGCAACCGGCGCGACCTGAGCCCCGTGGTGCGCCGTGCGCTCGAGAGTTTCGGGCCGATCGATTTCGTGCTGCGCGACGAGACCGTGAAGGAAGTGCCGGCCGAAGCCGCGCCGCCGGAGACCGAAATCGTCGTTGAGGAAATCGTCGAGGCGGTTGCGATCGACTGGTCCGAAGTCGTCGATGCGGGCCCCGCCGAGGTTGAGCCGGTCGAAGTGGCGGCACCCGAAGCGGTAGAAGCGATCGCCCTGCCTGAGCCCGAGCCCGAACCGGTCGAAGAAACCGAAGCCAGATCGGTCGTTTATTGGAGTGCCACGACGCCGGCGCGCGACCAGAGCCTTTCCGCGTTGCTCGCCCGGTTGCCGGAGCCGGGCCAGCCCGCCCCTTCGGTTGTCGATAGTGCGGACGAAAGCGTCGTGGCGATCGAGCCTGAGGGCGCAATCGCGCCCGCAGTCGAAGCCGAGGATCTTTCCTTTGTCGCGCTCGCCGGCCTTGCGCCGTCGCTGAGCGCTGCGGCGGCGCAAGCCGTTGAAACCCCGAAAAATCCGATCCGCCCGATCCAATCCGGGACAGGCGAGTCACTCGTTTCCGCCGAAGCGATTGCGCCGCCCCGACCCGACGCGCAGGGTCCTGGCATGGATTACGGGGATGCACTGGTTGCGCAGAATGCGCAGCAACTCGCAGAAGGCGGGACGCAGGACGACGGCACATTCGAGATCGCCGAAGTCGTTGCGCGGATCGATGCATTCTGGCGCCATCGTGAGGAAACCGGTCCGGTCGAGCCGGCTGCGCTACGCCCCGCCGACGAATTCCGCTTCGAGACCGATGCCAAGGGCATGATCCGCTGGGTCGATGGCGTCAGCCGCGCGCCGCTGGTCGGCGTGTCGCTCGATAGCCAGGCCAGCCCGGGCGCGATCGAAGCTTCGCGCGTCGACGGCGTTGCCGCGGGTGCCTTCCGCCGCCGCGCCGGCTTCTCCAATGCCCGCCTTGCCGTCGAGGGCGAGTCGGACGCGGCGGGCGACTGGCTGATCTCGGCGATCCCGGTCTTCGACCCCGCCAATGGCCGCTTCACCGGCTATCGTGGCACCGCACGGCGCCCGCGCGTCGACGAACGCGCCGAGCCGGTGCGCACCGCCACCGGCCCGTCGATGCCCGCCGATTCGCTACGCCAGCTCGTCCATGAGCTACGCACGCCGACCAATGCGATTGCGGGCTTTGCCGAGATGATCGAGGCCCAGATGCTTGGCCCGGTAGGGGATGCCTATCGTGACCGAGCCCAGGTGATCCGTTCCCAGGCGCGCGAACTGCTCGGCGCGATCGACGACATCGATCTCGCCGCGCGTATCGATAGCGCGGCGCTCTCGCTCGTGCCCGGCCAAATCTCCTTGCGCCCGGTCCTGGCTATGATCGTTGACGATCTTGCGCCGCTTTCGGAGCTGCGCGGCTCGGTGATCGCGCTGCCGATCGCTGACCTCGCCGTCACTGGCGATCGCCGCGCGGTCGAGCGCCTGCTGGCCCGGCTCCTCGCCACGCTCGTCTCGGCGAGCGGGCAGGGCGAGCGCATCGGCGTCCATATGGCGGCCGAAGGCACCGATAAGGTAGCGATCACGATCGATCGCCCCCAGGCGCTGGCCGACTATCCAGGCGATCAGGTGCTCGACATCGATGACGAACGCGAGGACGCCACGCTTCTCGGCACCGGCTTCGCACTGCGTCTTGCCCGCAACCTCGCCCGCGAACTGGGCGGTGCGCTGGTGATCGGGCCGGAGAGCTTGACTTTGCGGCTTCCGGCCGCCGTAAACGAGCAGGTGGGCCAGGCACATCTGAACTGACGTGGGAGAGGGGGCTCCCAGACGCGGCGGCTATCGCGTGCCGGTGCCCGATCCGGGCGCGCGGGTGCAGTGGCCGGAAGATTTCGGCACGCGCTTCACCATTTTCGTCGATACCGAGGAAGAGTTTGATTGGGGCGCTCCGCTGCGCTCGGACGCTGACGGCACCGGCCATCTCGCCGCGCTGCCGCCCGTCCATGCCCGTTTTGCCGCGTCGGGCGTGCCGCTCACCTATCTCGTCGACTATCCCGTCGCTTCCTCACCGCTGGCGATCGAGGTGCTGGGCGGCCTGATGGCCGACGGCCGCTCGGCGATCGGCACGCAGCTCCATCCCTGGGTGAACCCGCCCCTCGAGGAAGAAGTGAACGGGTTCAACAGCTTCACCGGCAACCTCCCGCTCGATTTGCAGCGCGCCAAGCTGGTGGCGCTTACCGATCAGGTGACTCGGGCGTTCGGCAAGCGCCCGATCGTCTATCGCGCCGGCCGCTACGGGATCGGCCCGGACACGCCGGCGTTGCTCGCCGAGCTCGGCTATCGGATCGATAGCTCGATGCGCGCGGGCTACGACTATTCGGCGGAAGGTGGCCCCGATTTCACTGCGGTGTCCAATCCTGCCTTCCACCTCGGGGCGGGGCTGATCGAGTTGCCGTTCAGCACCGTGTTCACCGGCCACCTGCGTCGCCGCGGGGCAGGACTGCATCGGCGGCTCGGCCGCTTGCCGCGCGGGATTGGCATAGCGGCTCGGCTCGGGCTGCTCTCGCGCGTGGCGCTGACGCCGGAGGACATGCCGCTGCACGAAGCCAAGGAGGCCGTCCGCATCGCGCTGGGCGAGGGACTGCAGCTCCTCAACTTCGCCTTTCATTCCCCCTCGGTCGAGCCCGGCCACACGCCCTATGTACGCACGCAGGCGGACCTGGCGGCATTCCTGCATTGGTGGGACGAGATGCTCGCGCTGCTCGACCGGTCGGGGGTGCGGGCCGCATCTGTGGATGAGATTGTTGCGGCGGCTTGCGGCCCGGCCTGACCTTCCGCTAGTGCCGGGTTGCTGGGGGGCCTGTAGCTCAATTGGTTAGAGCTGGCCGCTCATAACGGCTAGGTTGCGGGTTCAAGTCCTGCCGGGCCCACCAGCATTGGCCTTGTGTCGGCGCCTCGTACCGCCTAGGGCCGCAATCCGCGTCGGGGAGTGGCGCAGTCCGGTAGCGCGCCTGCTTTGGGAGCAGGATGTCGCAGGTTCGAATCCTGTCTCCCCGACCATTTCTTTTCCGCAGCCGGTCAAGTTCGTCGTCGCGTGGACGGCGTCTGTCGCGATCGGGTGGGTCTGTCCGGATTTGCACCTATCGGGCGGCGCATGAATATTCTGCGCCTCCCATTCTGCATAGCAGGCAAGCACAAGCGATCGCGCGGCAGGGCGCGCGAAGTAAACTGGCAGTTTGAAAGTGTGTGTCGGCACTGCGGCGTGCGAATGCGCAAGGGGATCGGCGGTTGGCGCACGATCCCGCCGCGCTCCGCGGACGTGGCGCCGTCAGCCTAAGCCGACGGCGCACGCTAGTATCAGAAAGCGACGCGCACGCCGCCATAGGCCGCGGCGCCCGGCGTCGCGGTGCTGAACACTTCCTCGTAATCGACGTCGAACAGGTTCTCGACCCGGCCGAATACCGAGAAACGCGGGCTCAGCTTGTACTGGGCGTTGAGGTTGACCAGCGTATAGGCCTTGAGCGTCACGACCGGCGACGTCGCATAGGTCGGGTCGGTAAAGGTGACGTCGGTCATCCGGCCATTGTAGCGCACCGTCAGCGTGGTCGAGAAACGCTCGTCCGTGCTCGAGAAGGTGGCGTTGACGCTGGCGATGTCGCCGGGGCGTCGCACCTCGGTGACGCCGTTTTCCTTGGCGATCAGGTGGGTATAGGCCGCGTCGAAGCGCAGCTGCGGTACCGGCGTCAGGGCTGCCGTCACTTCCACGCCGTGCTGCTTCGAGTCGGTTGCGCGGTTGGACGGCGTGGCGACGAAGAGCGGCGCCGGATAGGTGGTGTAGATCTCGTCGGTCAGCGTCGAATCGAAATAGGTCGCGCCGATCTCGGCCTTGCCGCCCAGGAAGCTCTGATCGATGCCCGCTTCCCAGCCCTTGGACTTCTCCGGCTTCAGGTTCGGGTTGCCGATATATTTGCCGTCCGAAAAGCCATAGAGCTCGTAATAGCCCGGGTTCTTCACGCCCGTGCCGTACGCGGCGTGGACGCGGGTGTCGGTCGGCAGGCGATAGCCGGCCTGGACGCGCCAGGTGGTGGTGTCGGCGAAGCGATTATTGTCGTCGTAGCGGATCGATGCGCCGCCGGTGAAGCCGCCCGCGGTCAGCTCATATTGCCCGACCAGGCCGAGATTGTCGGTGGTGCGCTTGCCGGTGAAGGCGTCGAAGGGCGATCCCGATCCCGGCGTGGTGTTGCGGAACTGCTCGCGCTCGACATCGACCGCGCCGGTGATGCGGTGGACGAGCGCACCGGTGTCCAGGCGCAAGCTCGAGACGAACGAACCCTTGTAGCGCTGGCCCTTGTCGCCATAGCCGACGCCGGAGGTGGTGTAGCCGGTGCGGGTGGTATCGGCGAACTGACCGGTCAGCGTGTTGGTCCAGCGGCCGTCGAGCGCAGTCAGCTCGGCGGCGAGCAGGCCATAGAACGCATCATTGGAAAAGCGCGTGCCCGGGGTGTCGACGGTATAGCCAAAGGTCGGGCTGGCCGGATTGCTCTCGCTGTCGTTGGTCTCGGCGTTGGTGTAGCTGTAGCGCAGCACGCCGGTCAGCTTGAAATTGTCCGAAGGCTTCCAGTTCACCTTGGCGGTGGTGCCGACATTGTCCGAGCCGATGTCGCGCGTGCCACCGCGCGCGGTCGGCGTGCCTTTGGTGTGGAACCAGGTGCCCGAGACGGCATAGTCGAACTTGTCCGACACGCCGGCCATGCGCGCCGCGGTGCTGACGGTGCCGAACGAGCCGCCCTCGACGCGGACCGAGACGCCCGGCGCTTCGGTGCCCGAGAGCGTGGTATAGCTGATCACGCCACCGATCGCGTCCGAACCGTAGAGCGAGCTCTGCTGGCCGCGCAGCACTTCGATACGGGCGGAGGGGTCGGCAATCAGCGTGCCGAAGTCGAATTCGCCCTGATAGGGGTCGGCGGCCTCGATACCGTCGATCAGCACCAGAACGTGGTTGCCCTCGGTGCCGCGGATGCGGATCTGGGTCATGCTGCCGGTGCCGCCGGTGCGGTTCACCGCCACGCCGGGCACGTTGCGCAGGACGTCGGAGACGAAGCGGGTCTGGCGGTCGTCGAGCGCCTTGGCGTCGATCACCGTGGCCGAGGCCGGCAGGTCCTTGAGCTCAATGCCTTCGCCCGAGCGCGATGCGGTGACGATGATCGCGTCCTGCGGATCGTTGGCGGCGGCTTGGGTGTCGGTCTGGGCGAAAGCCGGCGTGGCGGCGGCGATCGCGATCAGCGAGACGAAACTGGTCTTCAACATGGGTATCCCCCGGTCAGCGCCGTGACGACTGCCGGAGCCTGCCGGGGCGCGGACGCGCATCGGCCGATGCCGGACACGCAGACGGGCGCTGGAACCCCTGACGCGCGGCACCGAAGCGGCTCCAGCCGCTTGGGTCGTCGCTCAGACGGAGCATACCGTGCCGTGACCATCCCCTGGGCCAAGGCGAGAGCGACCAAGCGCAGGCAGGTTTCCTGGCTCGCGGGTCAAGGCTTGATGCACGCCTTCCCGGATTCTCGATCCAGTGGCTGCCCCCATGAACATGGAGGCCTGTGCATCGCGCTCACCGCTTACAGTTGCAGGGACAGCTGCGGATTTGGACGGGGCTCCGTCCGCACCGCATTCCCTATTAAGCCCCTTGCGGGGCACCGGCGCGATCATATGCGGGGCGGCCAGGCCGCTCCACGGCGGGCCCTTAGGGCAATCGCGCGGGATAATACAATGCCGGTTGGTTTCCGCTCCGTTTTCAGTCCGGGAGTGTGTCTGCCTTGCCACTCAGTGCACGGGCCAGCGCGGCGCGGTCGAGCCGGCCCTCCCAGCGTGCCACGACGATCGTCGCCACGGCGTTGCCGATGAAGTTGGTCAGGCTGCGGCATTCGCTCATGAAGCGGTCCACGCCCAGGATCAGCGCCATGCCGGCCACCGGGATCGAGGGCACCACCATCAGCGTCGCCGCCAGCGTGGCGAAGCCCGCGCCGGTGACGCCGGCGGCGCCCTTCGAGGTGAGCATCGCGGTGCCGAGCAGGATGAGCTGGTCGCCGAGCGAGAGCTGCACCCCGGTCGCTTGGGCAATGAACAGCGCTGCGAGCGTCATGTAGATATTGGTGCCGTCGAGGTTGAACGAATAGCCGGCGGGCACCACCACGCCGACCACTTCCTTGTCGCAGCCGGCGCGCTCCAGCTTGTCGATCAGCGCGGGCAGGGCGGCTTCGGAAGAGGAAGCGCCGAGGACGAGCAGCAGCTCCTCCTTGAGGTAGCGCAGCAGCTTGACGATCGAGAAGCCGTTCAGCCCGCAGACAATGCCCAGCACGCCGAGGATGAACAGGAGCGAGGTGAGGTAGAAGGTCGCGACCAGCCCGCCGAGGCTGAGCAGCGCGGTCAGGCCATATTTGCCGATGGTGAAGGCCATCGCACCGAATGCGCCGATGGGGGCGGCACGCATCAGCAGGGCGACGATGCGGAACACCATCTCCGAGGCCAGCTCGAGCAGATCAACCAGCGGGCGCACCCGCTCGCCGATGCTGGCCAGCGCAATGCCGCACAGGATGGCGACGAACAGCACCTGGAGGATCGAGCCGGCGGTCAGAGCGGAGACCAAAGTGGTCGGGATGATCGCCATCACGAAACCCGTGACGCTGGTCTCGTGCGCCTGCTTCTCGAAACCGGCGACCTTGGCCTCGCTCAGGCTGTGCGGGTCGATGTGCATGCCGGCGCCGGGCTGGACGACATGGGCGACGATCAGGCCGAGGATCAGCGCTAGGGTGGAGAAGAACAGGAAATAGCCCAGCGCCTTCACCACCACCCGGCCGAGCGAGCCCAACTCGCGGGCGCCGGCGATGCCGGTCACCAGGGTGAGGAAGATCACCGGGGCGATGATCATCTTGACCAGGTTGACGAAGGCGAGACCCAGCCATTCCAGCGAGGCGCCGACAGCCGGCCAGAGCGCACCGACGAGGATGCCGGTGGCGATGCCGACCAGCACCTGGACATAGAGCATCTGCCACCAGCGCTGCGGCTTGGCCGGCGGCCCGGCATGGCTGGTTGCGACTGCGCTCATATCCTCTCCCCCATATTCGCCCCGGCATAGCGGAGCGCGCGAATGGCCCAAACGGAAAAGGACGCCCCCTTGCGGGAGCGTCCTTTCCTATCTCTCGGTCCGGCGTGAAGCCGGGTGCCGAACAGAGATCAGTGCGCGTTCGCGTTTGCCGCGTCGGCCTTGTTCTCTTCCACGTTCGCGGCGTTCTCGAGAACGGTCTCGGCAGCAGCGTTGGTGGTGTTGTCGGCAGCGGCCTCATAGGCAGCGGCATTCGCTTCATGCGAATCGGCAACGTTCTCGGCAGTGGTGTTGGTGGTGCCACCGTTGCAAGCCGCGAGCGACATCAGGCCGGCGGTCGCAGCAACAATCAGGATCTTCTTCATGTGGTGCTCCTAAAGGAACTTAAACGTTTCGCAGCCGGCCCTTTGCCGTCGCGAACCGCTGGAATAGCGGTCGTTGCGTTTGCGTCAATCGCAAATTCACCGGCGGGCAGGATTTAGGACATTTTTTGGCCCAAATCTCGCCCGCTGGCCGCCATCAATGAACGAGGCGGCCGGAGGTTCCCTCACTCGCCCTCACCCTTGGGGATCGGTCCGATGTCCTCGGGCGCGTTGGCGGTCACTGCCAGCATCGCGGTCCAGGCTGCCACATTCTGCCGCAGTTGCTCGGGATCGATCTTGTCGAGCGTGTCGTCAGGCGTGTGGTGATAGTCGAAATAGCGCAGGCCCGACTGGCTCATGTCGATCACGCCGACGCCGGTGTTGATCACCGGGCCGACATCGGTGCCGCCATGCGCCGTACCACGGCCCCGCGAGATGCCAAGCGGCGAAAGCGCGGTGGCCAGGCGATCGGCGATCGGCTTGGCGCCTTCGGGCAGGTTCGTCTCGAACTTCCAGACGCGATCGGCGCCGAAATCGGATTCCTGGGCGAGCACATGGCGCTCACCCGCGTGCGCCTTGGCATAGGCCGCGCCGCCAAAGCCGCCCGGCTCCTCGGCGCCGAACCAGACGACGCGGATCGTGCGGCGCGGCTGGCCGGCGTCCATGATCCGCTTGGCGGCAGCAGTGGTGATCGCCACGCCCGCCGCATCGTCGATCGCGCCGGTGCCGAGATCCCAGCTGTCCAGATGGCCCCCGACCAGGATGATGCCCGCCGAAGGATCGCTGCCCGGCACGTCGGCGACGACATTGCCCGATTCGGCCTCACCCTTCATGCCCGCAGTGATCTGCACGCGCAGCTTGACCGGTCCGCGCTTGAGCAGCCGCGCCAGCTGCTCGGCGTCGGGGAGCGACAGCGCGGCGGCGCCGATCGGCTTCACGTCCTTGGCCCAGTTGGTCACGCCGGTGTGCGGGTTGCGGTGATAGTCGGTACCGATCGAGCGGATCAGGATCGCCACCGCGCCCTTGCTCGCCGCGAGGTTCGGTCCCGAGCGGCGGGCTGCGCCGTAATAGCCGTATTGCGAGCCGTCCTGAGTGGGCGTCATCGCGTTGCTGACGAACACGATCTTGCCCTTCACGGCCTCAGCCGGGGCGGCCTGGAGATCGGCGAGCGTGGGGAAATAGGCGACCTCGGCCTCGACCGGCTTCGGCCCCGTCGAGCCCGAATTGCCGAGCGCGGCGATGGTGAGCTTCTGCGACGAGGCGCCGAGCACTTCGGCCGTCTCGATCCCGCGCTCCCACAGCGGCATCTTGTAGGTCTCGATATGGACGTTCTGAAAGCCGAGCGCAGTGAGCTTCCTGACCGCCCAGGCGCGGGCGCGCGCCTCGGCCTCGGTCGCGGCGAGGCGCTGGCCGACTTCGGTGGTCAGACCTTCGACCACATCCCAGGCAATATCGTCCTTGAGCGCGGCGTCGCGCAGCGCGGCGACATCATGCGTCTGGGCCAGAGCTGGGAGGGGAAGGGCGAGCGCGGCGACGGCCGCGAGCAGGATGCGCTTGGTCATGGCGGCGGACGCTAGTCGCGAGCGAAACATTCGGCAATGGACCGACGGTTTCCGCTGCGTTTCCGAGCGATATTCAACCGGCTGGTTGACCAATTCATTGACTCCTTTGACTCGCTTTCACGGGAGGCTCGGTCAACCGATCGGTTGAATGACGCCCACCTTTGCGCCCTGCTGTCCCGAGAGGACGACAACAGACGAAATCCAACATTGCAAGCGGATTGGCCCTCTGGAAACCGGAAGCCGGGATCAAAAAACTTCTCGTCACCCTGAACTTGTTTCAGGGTCCAACTTTCCACGTGCGATACCGCCGGTGGCGCGTTGGATGCTGAAACAAGTTCAGCATGACGGGGGTAGAAAGGTCCAGCGCAAGGCGAGGGAGGCAGGCTGGGCTTAGTGGACGCCAGCGCGCCACCGCCGCGTTGCCATTTCGCCGTCCCATCGCTACATCGCCGCCAAACTTCCTGCACATCCAGACCTGCGAACGGAGACCGCCACGTGGCCGCCCAATACGCCTTCGTCATGAAGGACATGACCAAGACCTTCCCCGGCGCTGCCAAGCCGGTGCTGAGCAACATCAACCTGCAATTCTATCAGGGTGCCAAGATCGGCATCGTCGGCCCAAACGGCGCCGGCAAGTCGACCCTGATGAAGATCATGGCAGGCGTCGACAAGGACTTCACCGGCGAGGCATGGCCGGGCGAGTATATCACCGTCGGCTATCTGGAGCAGGAGCCCCAGCTCGACCCGACCAAGACCGTGCTCGAAAACGTCAAGCAGGGTGCGCGCGAGACCGCCGACCTGGTCGACCGCTTCAATGCGATCTCGGCCGAGATGGGCGATCCCAAGGACGACACCGATTTCGACGCGCTGCTCGAGGAAATGGGCAATCTCCAGACCAAGATCGACGCGGTCGATGGCTGGACGCTCGACAACCAGCTCGAAGTCGCGATGGAAGCACTGCGTTGCCCGCCGGGCGACTGGCCGGTCGAGAACCTGTCGGGCGGTGAACGCCGCCGCATCGCGCTCACCCGGCTGCTGATCCAGAAGCCGTCGATCCTGTTGCTCGACGAGCCGACCAACCACCTCGACGCCGAGAGCGTCCAGTGGCTTGAGAACCACCTCAAGGAATATGCCGGCGCGGTGCTGATGATCACCCACGATCGCTACTTCCTCGATAACGTGGTCGGCTGGATCCTCGAGATCGATCGCGGCAAGTATTTCCCGTACGAGGGCAATTACTCGACCTATCTCGAGAAGAAGGCCAAGCGCCTCGAGCAGGAGGATCGCGAGGAATCGAGCCGCCAGACCGCGATCAAGAACGAGCTCGAATGGATCCGGCAGGGCGCCAAGGCCCGCCAGACCAAGTCCAAGGCGCGTATCGCCAAGTTCGACCAGCTGGTCGAGCAGCAGAAGAACCGCAAGCCGAGCGGCGCCCAGATCGTCATCCAGGTGCCCGAGCGGCTGGGCGGCAAGGTCATCGAAGTCGAGAACATCTCGAAGGCCTATGGCGACAAGCTGCTGTTCGAGAATCTCTCGTTCACGCTGCCTGCCGGTGGCATCGTCGGGGTGATCGGGCCGAACGGCGCCGGCAAGTCGACGCTGTTCAAGATGATCACCGGCCAGGAGACCCCTGACGAAGGCACGATCGAAATGGGTTCGACCGTGCGCCTCGGCTATGTCGACCAGAGCCGCGATCACCTTGACGACAAGAAGAACGTCTGGGAGGAAATCTCGGACGGCCATGATTACATGAAGGTCAACGGCCACGACGCCTCGACGCGTGCCTATGTCGGCGCGTTCAACTTCAAGGGCGCCGACCAGCAGAAGAATGTCGGCAAGCTCTCGGGTGGTGAGCGCAACCGCGTCAACATCGCCAAGATGCTGAAGCGCGGCGGCAACGTGCTGCTGCTCGACGAGCCGACCAACGATCTCGACGTCGAGACGCTGGGCGCGCTGGAAGAGGCCATCGAGAATTTCGCGGGCTGCGCCGTGGTCATCAGCCACGATCGCTTCTTCCTCGATCGCCTCGCCACGCACATCCTCGCCTTCGAAGGCAACAGCCATGTCGAATGGTTCGAGGGCAATTTCGAAGCCTATGAGGAAGACAAGCGCCGCCGTCTGGGCGACGCGGCGGATCGTCCGACCGCGCTGGCCTACAAGAAGCTGACGCGCTGAGGAAACGCTGCTCCGGCAACGCGCTGGAGCGGCTTCCTGACCAAAATCGAAGAGCGCCCGGGTGGAAACGCCCGGGCGTTTTTCGTTGCGCCCCCGCACTCCCTCCGGATTCGGCTCTATAAAATCATAAATTACGAAGTTGCCGGAGTTGCATGATGACGTTGAAGCAAAAGCTGCTCGCCGCGCTGGTGATGCTGGGGATCGTCCTCGGCGCCGTCATCGCAGGGTTTTCCTGGTCGGCCACGACGAGCCGCAATGCGCTCGACACGGTGCTCGCGGATCGCGTGATCCCGCTCAAGGACCTCAAGCTCGTCGCCGATAGCTATGCGGTGAACATCGTCGATTCCGCCCAGAAGGCGCGCACCGGCAATCTCAGCTTCGATCAGGCCGCCGCGAACATCCAGAAGGGCAAGGCCGATCTCGACGCCGCCTGGAAGCGCTATGCCGCTTCGGACGCGACCGAGGAGGAAGAGGCGCTCGCCAAGCAGGCGGAAGCCGCGATGGCCAAGGCCAATGACGGCGTCGCCCGCCTCGAGAAGATCCTGCGCGCCGGCGACCGTGCCGGGCTCGACCAGTTCATCGCGGGCGAAATCTATGCGGACGTCGATCCGGTGTCCGACACCGTCGGCAAGCTGGTCAACATGCAGATCAGCGTCGCCAGCGAAGTGACCACCAATGCGCTGGGCTGGGCGAATGTCGCCACCGCCATCGTGATCGCGCTCGGCCTGATCGCGCTCGGCGTGCTGGGCGGGGCTTTCTACATCGTCAGCCGCAAGGTCGTGGCGCCGATCAAGGGCCTGGCCGAGGTGATCCACGGCCTGGCGCGCCAGAATGGCGGCGCCAAGGTGCCGCATCTCGACCAGCGCGACGAGATCGGCGACATCGCCCGCTCGGTCGATGCGTTCCTCGAAGCCGTGATCGCCAAGGAGCGCGATGCCGCAGCCGCCGCTGCCAAGACGCAGAAGATCGTCACCACTGCGCTGGCCGATGGCCTGTCGGCGCTGGCGGACGGCGACCTGACCGGCGAGATCCGGGTCGAGTTCCCGGAGAGCTATGCGACGCTCAAGACCAACTTCAACAGCGCGCTGACTGCACTGCGCACGCTGATCGCGGCAGTGAGCGAAGGCGCGATCGCGATCCAGTCGGGCTCGACCGAGATCGCCCAGGCTTCGGAAGACCTGGCGCGCCGGACCGAAGCCAGTGCTGCGAGCATCGAGGAAACCTCGGCTGCGCTCGCCCAGATGGACGAGCGGCTGCGCGGCTCGGCCGAATCGGCCAGCCAGACGGTGCGCAGTGCCGACGAGGCGATCCGCGTGGTCGGCGATGGCCGCACGCTCGCCGAGCAGGCAGTCACTGCGATGGGCCGGGTCAGCGACAGCGCCCGCGGCATCGACGACGTGATCGAGGGTCTCGACAAGATCGCCTTCCAGACGCGCGTTCTCGCGATGAACGCCGCGGTCGAGGCCGGGCGTGCCGGTGAAGCCGGCCGTGGCTTCGCAGTGGTCGCCGACCTGGTCTCGGCGCTGGCGATGCGCGCCGAGGAGGAAGCCAAGCGCGCCCGCGAGCAGCTCACGGTCACGCAGGACGAAGTCGGCTCCGCAGTCGATGCCGTGCAGCGGATGGACACTGCGCTCGAGGCGATCTCGGGCGGCGTGGGTGCCGTGCACAAGCTGCTCGACGCCATGGCGGCAGACAATCAGGCGCAGTCGACCGCGATCACCCAGATCGTGACGGCGGTGAGCGAGATGGACCGCGGCACGCAGCAGAATGCGGCGATGGTCGAGGAAACCTCGGCTGCCTCGCGCAATCTGGCGGTGGAAGTCGCCAATCTCGCCGACCAGTCGAGCCGCTTCCGCACCGGCCCGGCGACCAGCGCCACGCCGCGCAGCCGCTCGACCGCGCAGCTGCACAGCGTCGCGGCGTAACCCGCTCCACCCGGGGATCGCGCGCCCTTAGAAGCGGCGCGCGATTCCCAGGTAGAGCTCCACGTCCGGGCTCGCCGCATTGAGCCCGGCGACGGCGCCCATGTCGAGCTGCAGGTTCGACTTCGGCTGCCAGGCGAAGGACAGGCTGGCGAGCGCCTCGGTGGCGTGGCCCGCGGGATCCTTGTCGCGCACCGCTTCCAGCTCGAAGGCGCTGCTCACCGATTTGCTGAGCGCCGTGGTGATTCCGATGGCGCTGCCATAAGCGAGGTGGCGGCCATGGCGGTCGCCATCGACGGCGGCGTCGATCTCCGGGGTCAGCGAGAGGCCGAGCGTATCGGTGAGGCTGTAGCTGAGCGGCAGGATCAGCCCGGCGCCCCAATCGCCCGCGCCGAGCGTCGCGCCGCCGGTGGGTAGCGTCGCATAGGGCATGATCGCGGCGGCGAAGCCCGAACCGTCCGGATGGGAGAGATTGTGGCGGACGGCGATGCTCGTGTCGCCGGTGCCGCTTGCATGGCTGACCGTGCCGCCCGCCCGGGTGCGCACCGTGCCGAGCGCCGTCCAGCCGAGCTGGACTTCCGTATCCGACGTGACGCCGTAGCGCAGCAGCAAGTCGCCAAAGGTGAAGCTGTCGCTGCGCTGACTTGCGTCGCGATCGAGCGACCAGTCCACCGCGCCCATCTCCGCCACCAGATGCCCACGATCGACGATGCAGGCGGGAGTGTCGAGGCCGGGCCGGTCCGGGCAGAGCGGACGCAGGTCCTGCGCGTGCGCGGTGCCGATCCCGGCAAAGGCGGCGATTGCCAACAGGCGCAGATGCTTGATCATCGCCCGCTCATAGACCTAGGCTTCGGGCAAGGGGAGTGGGATGCGCGAGTGGATTCGGGAGAAGGCTGGCCGGGTCGTCGTGCTGGCGATGCTGGTGGCGCTGTTCCTCTCGCCCTTCGTGGCGCTGCGCTGGATGACGTCGGTGCCGGGGACGTCCTGGGAAGGGCCGTTGCCGGCACTCAGCACCGAGGAGCACGACCTCGCCGGGCGGCTGCGCGGGCATGTCGTCGCGATCGGCAGCACGCCGCACAATATCGGCCATGCGCCCGCCTATGCCGCGGCGGCCGGCTATATCGAGCGGACGCTGACGGGGCGGGGCTATACGGTGACGCGGCAGGCGTTTGACGAGGGGCTGGCGGTCAACCTCGAAGCGGTGATCGAGCCGGCATCGGCCAGCGCGCCGACGCTGGTGGTGGGCGCGCATTACGACAGCGCCCGGTCTGCGCCCGGCGCCAACGACAATGGCAGCGGCACCGCGGCATTGCTCGAGCTCGCCCGGCTGCTCGCCGACCTGCGCGGCAAGGCGAATGTGCGCATCCGGCTGGCCTTCTTCGCCAATGAGGAGCCACCCTTCTTCAAGACCGAGCGGATGGGCAGCCTGGTCTATGCCAGGGCGCTGGCGGACAAGGGGCAGAAGCCCGACGCGATGTTCTCGCTCGAGACCTTGGGCTTCTACCGCGACACGCCGGGCAGCCAGCATTATCCGTTCCCGCTCGGCGCGCTTTATCCGGACACGGGCAATTTCGTCGCGTTCGTTGGCACGGTCTCGGCGCGGCCGCTGGTGCGCAGGACGGTCGGGGCGTTCCGCGCCGTCGCGCAATTCCCGAGCGTCGGCGGCACCGCGCCGGGCTTCGTCCAGGGCATCGACTGGTCGGATCACTGGTCGTTCGGTCAGATCGGCGTGCCCGCACTGATGATCACGGACACTGCGCCGTTCCGCTATCCGCATTATCACACGGCGAAGGATACACCGGACAAGCTCGATTATGAGCGGCTGGCGCGGGTGACCGCAGGGCTGGAGCGGCTGCTGCGCGGCTGGCGATGAAGAGGAGGCATAGGATGCGATCGATCCTGCTGGCAGCCGCACTGCTCATGGCCGCGCCCGCCGCGGCGCAGGCGCCGGCGCTGCAATCCACCACCGACGCGTTCGATACATTCGCGACGTCCACGACGACGATGCCGCCTGCGGAGCGCGTAAGGGCGTTCCGCGACAGGTTCGATGCGCTGGTACCGGGCTTTTACGAGCCGCGCTTCGGGGCGACCGAGGCGCAGTATGATGCGCGGGTGCAGAAGGCGCTCGAGGACTATCCGGCGGCGCGCGACAAGTTCCTCGCCGTCGCAAAGAGCTTCTCGGCGGCCTATGCCACCGCGACCACGCGCTTTCGCACCTTCTTCCCCGACTACGCGCCCGACATGCCGGTCTATCTGGTGCACTCGCTAAACGAGATGGACGGCGGCACGCGCGAGCTGCGCGGCAAGACGGTCGCGATCTTCGGCGCGGATGTGATCGCGAAGATCCACGATCCCGCATCGATCGGACCGTTCCTCGACCATGAGATGTTCCATTTCCACCACGCGAAATACTTCCCGGATTGCCCGGCGCTGTGGTGCTCGCTGTGGCAGGAAGGGCTGGCGGTCTATGTCGCGTCGCGGATGAACCCGGGTGCGGACGACCGTGCGCTGCTGCTCACCGTCCCGCGGCCGATCCGGCCCGAGGTGGAGCCGAGGCTGGCGGCGGCGATGTGCCTCCTCCGGGGCAGGCTCGCATCGACCGATCAGGACGATTACGCGATGTTCTTCTTCGGCAAGGGCGGCAAGGCGCAGGCCGGCTGGCCGCCGCGCTTCGGCTATTATCTGGGCTATGTGCTGGCGAAGCAGCTGGGGGAGTGCATGTCGCTCGATGCGCTCGCCAGGCTGCCGCCGGAGCAGGTGAAGGCGAAGCTGGAAGCGGCGCTGGCGAGCTATCGCTGCTGACCGTGCCGGGGGCCGGCACGGCCAACATCGGGCCTCAGGCCTTCTTCATCGCCGCATCCGCGCTCCACGCACCGCCGCCGGCGGCTGCGAGGTAGAGGAAGATGAAGCAGTAGAGCAGGATCGTCTCGCCGCCGTTCACCAGCGGGAAGAATTTCGCGCCCATGCCCGCATGCGCCATGAAATAGCCCACCGCGCACATGCCGGAGGCGATGAACGCGACCGGGCGGGTGAACAGGCCGATCACCAGCAGCGCGCCGGCGACGAGCTCGATCGTGCCCGATGCCAGCAGGATCGGCGGCATCGGCGAGGGGAACGGCATCGGCGACGGCGGAAAGCCGAAGAACTTGCTCAGGCCGTGCTGCAGGAATGCGAGGCCCGCGACGATGCGCAGCACGCTGAGCAGCTTGTCGGACCAGGTGGCGGGAATGGGCATGAACGTCTCTCCTCACGGCCACGCCCCAAGCGCGCCGTTTCGAGGCTGAAATGTTTCATCTCATGTCCCGCCGGTCAACCGACGCCCCGGAAACCGTATGTTTCCGGTCGCAGGCTTCAGGCCGTGAAGCGCTTGGTGAAGCCCTTGGCGTGCTTGTCGCCCGACGTCTGGAAGGCCTCGACATGGTCGACCACCGCCATCGGCGGCCCCTCCCGAAGCGCCTCAGTAAGCGAGACGAGCACTTCGTCATCGCCCTCCGCGAGCAGCTCCACGCGTCCGTCGTTGAGGTTGCGAACCCATCCCTTCACGCCAAGCTGCTTGGCAAGGCGAACCGCCCAGTCGCGATAGCCGACACGCTGCACGCGCCCCGACACCAGAATACGCTGTGCCGTCATATATCCCCACGCTCTTTTACCCGGCCGGCGTCCCTCGCGGCCTGTCACAACTCTATCATTTTGAAGATGCGAGGGAATCAGCCCAGGGTGCGGCTCGTCGCGCCTTAGGGGTAGGTGATCGCAATCACTTCATATTCGCGCTCTCCGGCGGGGAGCATCACGCGCCTGAGGTCGCTGATCGCGGCACCGCGCAGCGCACGCGCAATCGGCGAATTCCAGCCGACCAGCCCCTTGCCGGCATCGGCCTCGTCATCGCCGACCAGCGTGAGCGTGCGGTGATTGTCGTCCTCATCGGCGATCTGGACGGTGGCGCCGAAATAGACGCGGCTGCGGTCTTCCTGCTGGGCAGGGTCGACGACCTTGGCTGCCTTCATCCGCTTCGACAGCCAGCCCAGCCGCCGGTCGATCTCGCGCAGCCGCTTGCGGCCGTAGATGTAATCGCCATTCTCCGAGCGATCGCCATTGCCCGCGGCCCAGGAGATCGTCTCGACCAGGGCGGGGCGCTCGGTGCCGAAGAGATTGTCGTATTCGGCCTTGAGCACGGCGTAGCCGGTGGGGGTGATGTAGTTGGGGCGGTCCACAAATAGTGCTGTAGCAGCCGGGCGTTCGATGTGAAAAGGAATTGGGCTTGGCCGCGCTGTCCGGTAGACAGGGCCAACAGGGCATATTGTTCGCCGTAGCGGCGCCAGGAATTTGGGAGCGGACCGAGGAACTGGCCAAGGGGGGTGTATGATCCATCATCGGCATATTCGCGATGTTCGTATCATGAAGGCAGGATATTGGCGCGCACGCTCCAACCTATCCTTGCGCCTCTGTGGCAGCATTGTCGCTGCGAGCGCGGCAGCCTATTCGCCCGCTGCCTTTGCGCAATGCGTCGCGCCCAACCCCGCCGCGCCGAACAACGTGGTCTGTTCCGGGACCAACACCACCCCGCAGACCGTTACCAGCACCGCGCCCGATGTCACCACGGCGCCGGGCTTTTCGGTCACGGCGAGCGGAACCGGGCTCGGGATCACCGCGGCTGCCGGCGGCGCATCCTATACCGATGCGAACGCATCGTCGCTGACGTCCGGCACCATCGCGTTGCAGGTCGACGTCTCCGGTACCGGCCCGCTGCGCGTCGACGTCAATGGCGCGATCAGGGGCGGCTCGGATGGCATCCTCACGAATAATTTCGGTTCGGGTGCAACCAATGTCGTGACGCGGGGAGCGGTGACTGCGACCGATGCCGATGCGATCACCTTGCTCAACGGCGGCGATGCTACCGACGTCAGCCTGCGGACCGAGGGCGCGGTCTACGGCCAGCATTACGGCATCACGATATTGCGGTTCGGGGCGGGTTCCGGGGTTGGCACCTTCAACCTAACGGCGCTTGGCGACGTGGTCGGCGAGTTTCGAGACGGGATCGACGCCGTTACGGGTGCCGGCGCATCGGTGATGAATGTCTCCGTCAACAACGTCACCGGCGGCCTGTATGGCATGTTGCTCGCGAACAGCGGTACGGGCGCCACGACAGTGATCGCCACCGGGACGGTTATCGGGCAAGGCCTGGGTTCGCGGCAGGCCGGAATCTATATCGAGAATGCGGCGCCGACGACCGACTTAACGCTTCGGGCGGCAACGGTTGCGGGCGGCATGTACGGCATCGACGTGCGCCAGAACGGCACCGGGCGTACCGATATCGTGGCGGCCGGCCCCGTCACCAGCCATCGTTTCGGGATTGCGGGCATCAACGTGCTGATTGGCGCCAATGGCGGCGATGTGTCGGTTCAGGTCGCGCAGGTAAGCGGGCTGTCAGGCATGGCGGTGACCAACCAGGGCAGGGGCAGTACCACGGTGATCGCTACCGGACCGGTCCAGGCGCTGGGCGCGGGTACCGGCCTCGTTGCCTATAATCCGGGAGCCAATACCACCGATCTCACCGTGACGACCTCCGGCATCGTGACCGGCGGCAACACCGGCATCTTTGCGTCCAACCTGGGCACCGGGACCACTAGGGTAACGGCGGGCGCGGCCGTCACTGCGCAAATCGGGCCGGGTATCGATGCACGGGGTGTGGGTGCCTCCGGCGACCTTTTCGTCACTGCCACCGACACGTCCGGGGACTACGGCATTCGCGCGACCAGCGAGGGGCGCGGGCGCACGACGATCGTCTCCACTGGGCTTGCCGCGGGCGTGCAGGACGGCATCCGCGCGACCGCGCAACCCAGTTCGGTTGCGCCGGCACAGCCGGCAACGGCCGGCGCCATCGCCGTCACGGCCAACAATGCGACCGGCGCGAACAGCGGCATTGCCATCGACAATCGCGGCACGGTGGGCGCGTCGATCCAGGTGAACGGGACGGTGCAGGGCGGGGTGGCGGCGATTTATGCAACCAGCACCCCCACGCTGGGGCTCGCGATCGTCAACAACGGCACCCTCCGCAACGCGTCGGGTGCCAGCGCCAGCCAGGCGATCTTCGCAACGGGCGGGCCGGTGTCGATCGTCAACAACGGCACCCTGCTCGGCACGCTCAACCTTGCCGGTGCGGGCGGCGACGACAGCGTCGTGAACAACGGCCTGTTCGATTCCATCGGCGGCACCAGCAATTTCGGAGCGGGCAGCGATCGCCTGACGAATGCGGCAACGGGCACGATCCGGGCCGGCTTCGGCAATGCCGCGGAGACGACGACCTTCTCCGACCTCGAGCTGCTCAGCAACGCCGGCATGATCACCATGCGCGACGGCGCCGCGGGCGACAGGATCACCACTAGCGGCGCGGCGGTGTTCGCAGCGGGATCGCAGCTCGCCATCGATTTCGGTGGCGGTGCGGTCGATCTGCTGACGGCGGGCGGCGCGCTCACCATCCAGCCCGGCGCGGCGCTGACGGTCAACCAGGTCGGGCCCATGGCGCTTGGCGAGCGCTATGTCTTTCTCTCGGCTGCGGGCGGCATCACCGGCAGCTTCGCCTTCGAGCCTCGCTTCCAGAGCGCGTTTGTCGGCCTGCAGGTCGGCTACACCGCGACGACCGCCTACCTCGAATATGCGCAGCTGCGCGCTTTGGCGGCAGCCGGCCTGACCGGAAACCAGCGCGCGGTGGCGGCTGGGCTTGATTCGCTGCCGGCAACCAATGCCCTTCGGAATGCGACATTGCTGCTGCCGACCGACGCCGAGGCACGCGCCGCATTCGACAACCTCTCGGGTGAAATCCACCCGGACACGCGCACGGCGATGATCGAGGATAGTCGACTGCTTCGCAACGCGGTCCTGCGCCGGCTCGGTGCCCGGGAGAGCGGCGGCATATGGGGGCAGCTGACCGGCAATTGGGGCGAAACCGACCGGACTGCCGATGCGGCGCGCCTGCGGCGCCAGGCGAGCGGCGCCTTGCTCGGCGTGGACGTGGATGTGGCCGACGGGATCGGCTTGGGCATTGTCGGGGGCTATCTGGACGACAGCATCCGCGTGTCCGACCGGGCCAGCAGCGGGGCGATACGCAGTTTCCAGATCACGGCCTATCTGGGCGGCAGCGCAGGGAATTTCCAATTCGATGCCGGCGGTGGCTATGCGCATGTGGAAATCGCCACGCGGCGCCAGGTGGGCTTTCCGGGATATGCCGGTGGCCGCCTGAGTGCCGATTATAACGGGTCGATGTGGCACGGCTTCGGGTCGCTGGGGTATCGCGTGCCGCTCGGTGGGGGGCATGTGGAGCCCTTTGCCGGGATCGCGGTGCTGCGTGCCGAGACGGATGGCTTTGCCGAGCGCGGTGCGCCGGCCGCGGCGCTCACCGTGGCGCCAGGCCATGACAATGCGACGCTGTCGACCGC
Source organism: Sphingomonas sp. R-74633 (assembly GCF_013416555.1). Classification (GTDB taxonomy): domain Bacteria; phylum Pseudomonadota; class Alphaproteobacteria; order Sphingomonadales; family Sphingomonadaceae; genus Sphingomonas. The sequence goes on from NZ_JACCFG010000001.1 coordinate 724,826, forward strand.
CGGCCTGCGGTTTCGTACCCCAGCCGTGGCGCGCCTTTCGTTCGACGGCGAATTGGGCTGGGCGCACGGTTTCGGCGAGCGGACCCCGGTCAATCGCCACGCCTTTGCCAGCGGCGCCGCCTTCGAAGTGATCGGCGTCTCTCGCTTCCGCAATTCGGCCTATGCGAATATCCGCGCGGCCTATCGGATCACCGACAGCGTGCGCCTCGATCTGTCCTATGACGGCGCGCTCGGGTCCGCAGGCCAGGACAATGGCGTGAGGGGCGGAATAGCCATCGCGTTCTAATGGCGCGGGGTGATCGCCGCGAAATCGATGCGCGAGGGTGGCGCTCAGCCCGGCCGGTTCTTGCCCAGATACCAGCTCGTATTCGCCGGCCCGCGCGAGCGGGCGCGTTCGGGGTTGAGCAGGTCATAGACCACCGCGTTCTCGATCACGCGCTGGACGTAGTTCTTGGTCTCGAAGATCGGAATCTGCTCGATCCACTGGACCATGTCGCCGCCCGGCAGGCGGGGATCGCCGTTCGCGCGGATCCACTTGTTCACATTGCCGGGACCGGCATTGTAGGCGGCGATCGCCAGCGGGTAGCTGCCGTAGAGATTGTACATCCGCTGGAAATAGGTCGAACCGAGCTGGATGTTGTAATCGGTGTTCGAGTTGAGCGAGCCCGGATCATAGCTCATGCCGAGCTTGGTCGAGACTTCGCGTGCCGTGCCCGGCATCAGCTGCATCAGCCCGCGCGCGCCGGCATGGCTGACCGCGTCGCGATCGAACTGGCTTTCCTGGCGGGCAATGGCGTGGACGATCGTCCAGTAATCCTGCTGCGAGGCGGGGACCGCGACCGTCGGATAGCCCGCGGCGGTATAGTCCGACAGGCCGTTCTGGAGCGCACTCTTGCCGACCAGCACGCCGAGATCGGGGCGGCCGATCGCGCGGCTCAGCTCGGCGGCGAGGATGTGATCGGTGTCGCTGGTCGCGTCATTGGCGATCTGGCGGATGAACAGGCCCTGGTCCTGGCGATTGCCCATCGTGCCGAGCAGCTGCGCGGCGCGGACGGTTTCCTTCTTGAAGAAAGCGTCGCGAACCGCCGGATCGCCGACGCGGGCGTTGAAGTCGGGCGGGCGCTTGAGCGGGTTGCCGAGATGCTCGGTGGCGAGCTGGCCGTAATAGACGTCGGGGAAGCCGGCGGCCTGCGTGAAATATTTGGTCGCGGTCGCCTGGTCGCCCGCCCTCTCGGCGGCGCGGCCGGCCCAGTAGAAGCCCTTGGACTGGGTAGTCGGCGTCTTCGAGCCATGGCCGTAGCGATCGAACATGCCGATCGCATCGCGGCTGCGGCCGAGATTGTTGAGCGCCACCGTGCCGGCGAGCCAGGTGAGGCTGGTATAATCGTCGCGTTCGCCGAGCGGCTGCTCGCTGATGTCGGTGCCCGCCGGGAAGGCGTCGTCGACCTGGCTGGCGATCTGATAGGCGAGGCTGAACTGCCCGTCCGACTGGGCACCGCGCGCCGCGGTCAGCAGCACTTCATACCATTCCTCGGCATCACCCGGGAACGACGCGAGCTGGCGCGGCTGGGCGAGATAGGCGCGCATTGCCGGGCTCTGGCCGGTGTCACGCAGCCATTGCGCGCGATCGGCGATGAAGCCCGGATTGGTCCGGCCAAGGGCAAGCGCGTTCGAACCCTTCAGATCGGCATCGGGCGCCTTGGTACGGAAGGCGACGCGCGCGTCGAACACCGGGCGCATCGCGGGCGAGACATAGGAAAGCTGGCGCTGCGCGGCGCTGAGCGAGCCGGCCCAGAGCAGCATGTCCATCCGCGCGTCATGATCCGCGGGCGTCAGCGCCGACGAGAAGCCGGCGAGGAGCGCGGTTTCGTCACGCGGACGCAGCACGCCGTGGCGCCAGGCGCGGCGGGCCTGCTCTTCGCCTTCGGCGCGGCGGCCCGAGGCGGCCAGCGCCTCGGCGTAGCGGGTGCGTCCGGCGGCGGTGAGGGGCGGAAAGCGCTCGAAGTAGCGGATGACCAGGCCGGGTGCCCAGGTGCCGCTTTCGAGCACGGTCTCGGCGGCGGCGCGGCGGCTCTTCTCGCCGGGCCAGCCGGGATGCATGAGCAGGAAATTGGCATAGTCGGAGAAGGGGAAATTATCCGACTGTTGCAGGCGCTTCCATTCGACGAGCGCATCGGAAAGCTGATCGGCCTGGATATAGGGCGGCGGCACGCGCGGTACCCCGGCTTCGAGCGCAACCTTGTACCACTGGATCTGCTCCTGGGTCAGCTGCGACGAAGCAGCGAGCCCGGAGACACCGGCGAACAGCAACGCGCTTTTGAACAGCGGAGCAAGCATACTGGACATGATACGCGTGTCGCCCCTATCTGCCAGCCCCGATTTCGGGAATTAAGGAAGATTCTGAGACCATGTTTTCGGGCTCCATTCCCGCGCTGGTGACGCCGTTCCGTAACGGCAACTTCGCGGAGGAAGATTATCGCGCGCTTGTTGAATGGCAGATTGCCGAGGGCTCTGCCGGGCTGGTGCCGTGCGGCACCACCGGCGAGGCCGCGACGATGCCCAAAGACGAGCATTTCGAAGTGGTCCGCATCTGCGTCGACCAGGCGAAAGGCCGTGTGCCGGTGCTCGCGGGCGCCGGATCGAACGACACTTTGGTCGCGGTCGAGAATGTGAAGGCGGCGCAGGCCGCCGGTGCCGACGCCGCGCTGATGGTCCCGCCTTATTACAACCGCCCGAGCCAGGAAGGCATCTTCCGCCACTTCGAAGCGGTGGCCGAGAAGACCGACCTGCCGATTGTGCTGTATAATGTGCCGGGCCGCACGGTGACCGACATCCAGCCGGGCACGATGGCGCGGATCGTCAAGGCGTTCCCGGGCAAGTTCCTGGGCGTGAAGGACGCGACGGGTGCGCTCGGCCGCGTGACCGAGCAGCGCGCCGGCTGCGGGGCGGACTTCATCCAGCTTTCGGGCAATGACGAGACCGCGCTCGCCTTCAACGCGATGGGCGGAACGGGGTGCATCTCGGTGAGCGCGAACGTGGCGCCGAAGCTGTGCGCCGAGTTCCAGGCCGCCTGGGCTTCTGGCGACACCGCCAGGGCGCTCGCGCTGCACGACCGTCTCTACCCGCTGCATCTGGCGATGTTCACCGATGCCTCGCCGGGGCCGGTGAAATACGCGATGACCAAGGTGCGTCCGGGCTTCCCCGAGGAGCTGCGCCTGCCGATGACGCCGGCGAGCGAGGCGAGCCGGGTCGCGGTGGATGCGGCGCTGGCGCATGCTGGGCTGATCTAGGCTTCGTCACCCTGAACTTGTTTCAGGGTCCAACTATCGGCGAGCGCCAGACAAGAGGTTCTGGCGTATTCGCCTGATGCGCGTTGGATGCTGAAACAAATTCAGCATGACGGGGGTCAGGTCCGCTGCTCGCCGCCCGAATAATAGGTCGGCACCGGGCCCTTGATCCACGCATTCTCGCGGAACCACTTGGTGACGATGTACTTCGTCCCCTCGATCACGCGCATGCCCTCGTGGAGCGTGTCGTAATTGGGGGTGCCGTCTTCCTGCATGTTGTTCCAGATCAGCATCATGCCCTTTTTGGGCTTGAAGCGGACGCCGGCGCGCGGGAACCAGGTGGCGCCGCCTTCCTCGACATCGTTGAGATAGACCATCGCGGTCCAGGTGCGCTGGCCGCCGGTCTCGACCATGCGCTCCCAATATTCCGCGTTCTCGTGGAAATAGTCGCAATGCGCGCGGAACTGCTGGCCGGGCTCGTAGCGCTGGCCCTGCAGCGTCTCGGCATTGACCGGCGGGATGCCGAGCGTGTGGGCAATGCGATCGTCGATCGGCCAGATCTCTTCGGACCAGCGATCGAGATCGGTCGAGCTGCTGGTGCGGAACTCGGGATCCTCGTGCATGGCGAGCAGGGTTGAGGGGCGCGCGGCGTCGTCGATCAGGCGGACGAGCATCGCGCATTCTTCATCGCTGAAGAAGTTCGGATAGGTAAACATCTGCGCCGCCTCGACCTTGGCGCGCTTGACCTCCGGATTGGCCTCCAGCTTGGCCACCACCTCCCGCGCCATCCGCGCACGGACGGGCGAGGGGGATCCCGATACTCTGCCGATATTCTTGCTCACAATGGGCCAATTCGCGCCTGACGGGAGGAAAAGCAAGAGGCCCGGTCCATGGCGGACCGGGCCTCCCGTTTCTGGCAAGATGCGGGCTGCTTACCAGAAGATGTCGTAGATCGTGTCGACCACTTCACCCGTCTCGACGTCCACCAGCAGCGCGTCGTTGTAATAGCGCACCCAGCGATACGGGCCGTAGGCCTCCGGGAGACGGTAGTAATAGGGATCGTTGATCCAGTATTGCGACGAGAACAGGATCGAGTTCAGCGTGAAGCCGATCCCGAAGCGGCGATAGCCATAGCCCCAGCCCGACGGCGCGTAATAGCGCGGCAGGCGATAGGCGCTGCGGTTCGAGCTGCGATAGCTGCGCCAGTCATAGCGGCTGTTGGTGCGCCAGCTGTTGTTCCAGCGCCCGCTGTTGCTGCCGTTCCAGCCGCGGTTGTTGTCATAGCCGCGGTTGCTGCCGTTGCGGTTCCAGTCCGAGCGGCCGTCGTTGCGGTTGCGGTCGTTCCAGCCCGAATTGCCGCGATTCCACTGGCCGTTGCTGCTGCTGCCGCGATTGTCATTGCGGTTCCAGTCCTGGCGGGTGCTGCTGCTGCTGCTCTGGCCGCCACGGTTCCACTGGCTGCCGTTGCTGCTGCCACGGTTGCCGCTCCAGCTGCGCTGGGGCTGAGCCTGTGCCTGCGGCGCCGCCTGGGGCTGCGCGACCTGCTGGCTCGGGCGCTGGCCGCGGTTCCAGCCGCCGCCGCTGTTGCCGCCGCCGTTCCAGCTGCGCTGGGGCTGGGCCTGCTGCTGCGGCTGTGCCGACTGCTGCTGGCCGCCGCCACGGTTCCAGCCGCCGCCATTGCCGCCGCGATTCTGCGGAGCAGGCTGCGAGGCGCCCGAATTGCTGCCGCCACGGCCGCCGCCGTCGCCGCGATGCCCACGGTCCTGCGCCAGTGCCGGCGGGACCAGGGCTGTTGCGGCGATGATCGCCGCTAGCAAGGTCTTCTTCATTATGTGTCTCCGCTGGGACCGGCACGATGCCGGGCTCTGAAGGTAAACATCCTTTAAAGCCCGGTGGCTGACACGACCCTGAATTCGACTGTCAGCTTATTGAAAGCATTTGAAACATTAGGGTTCCGGCGTGCTGGGTGCATCCTGTCCGGCCACCGGTTCGGGCGCGTCGCCGCGGGTGATGCGGGCGGCGTCCTGGATCGCGTCGATCAGCCGCGGATAGATGCCACAGCGGCAGATATTGGGGATCGCGTCCTTGATGTCCTGCTCGCTCGGATTGCGGTTGGTGCGCAGCAGCGTCGAGGCGGCCATGACCACGCCGGGGATGCAATAGCCGCATTGCGGCACGTTGGCCGCGATCAGCGCCTGCTGGACGGGATGGCTGCGATCCTTGGACAGGCCCTCGATCGTGGTGACGAACGTGCCCTCGAGCGCACCGATCGTTTCCTGGCAGGCGAGGCGGGCGGTGCCGTCCACATCGACCGTGCAGGCGCCGCAATCGCCGGTGCCGCAGCCATATTTGGTGCCGGTGAGGTTCGAGGCATCACGCAGCGCCCAAAGGAGCGGCGTGCGCGGATCCATCTTGTAGGCGACCGGCTGGTTGTTGACGGTGAAGCGAGTCATGCGGGAGGTGTAGCGGGAAACGCGGTGTTTCCGAAACCGCCATTGTGCCGGGCCGTGCGCCACGCGACATCAGCCGCATGACACTTCCCACGCTCTTCATTCCGCACGGCGGCGGCCCCTGCTTCTTCATGGACCCGAACGGCGGCCCTCCGGACCCGATGTGGCAGTCCATGCAGGCCTATCTCGCCGGGCTGATCGACTCGCTGCCCGAGAAGCCCAAGGCGATCCTGCTCGTCTCGGGGCATTGGGAGGAGGACCAGGTCACCGTCCATAGCGGCAACGGCCAGCCCTTGCTGTTCGACTATTATGGCTTCCCCGAGCACACTTATCGCCTGCGCTGGGATGCGCCGGGTTCTCCGCAAGTCGCGGCCCGAGTGAAGGCGTTGCTCGAAGGCGCGGGTTTCCCGGTGGGCGAGGAGGCAGAGCGGGGCTGGGATCACGGGGTGTTCATCCCGATGATGGTCGCGGTGCCGGGGGCGGATATTCCGCTCGTCCAGCTCTCGTTGCGCAAGGATCTCGATCCTGCCGACCATATCGCGCTCGGCAAGGCGCTGGCGCCGCTGCGCAATGAAGGTGTGCTGATCGTCGGTTCGGGCATGAGCTTCCACAATTTGCGCGCCCGTGGTCCGCAGGTGACGCCGATCGCTGACGAGTGGGACGATGCGCTTACCGCGGCGGTGACCGACGCCGATCCGGCGCGGCGTGCCGAGCGGGTGGCTGCCTGGGACCAGCTCCCGCACGCGCACTTCGCCCATCCGCGCGAGGAGCACCTCCTGCCGCTGATGGTCGCGCTCGGCGCGGGTGGCGACGGGCCGGCGGTGCGCGATTACCGCGACCATGTGCTGGGGTGGACGGTGAGCGGGTACCGGTTCGGCTGACAAGTTAGTCCACTTCGGACCCACCTTCGTCACCCCGGCCTTGTGCCGGGGTCCACCGGCCCGCACACAATGCCGCCCGCGATGGACCGCACACCCTGCGTCTACATCCTGGCCAACCGTTACAACGGTGCGGTGTATGTCGGCGTGACGTCGAACCTGCTCGGTCGGATACGCCAGCATCGCGAAGGTACTTTCGACGGGCATACCAAGCGGCTCGGAATCAAGCGGCTGGTCTATTTCGAAATAGGCGAGAGCATGGAAGGCGCCATCGCTCGGGAAAAGCAGCTCAAGCGCTATCGGCGAGATTGGAAACGGAACCTGATCGAGCGGCAGAATCCGATGTGGAATGACCTTGCGGTGGGTTTTGGGCTGGAACCTCTGCCGGTATGACGCGTGGCGCGGTGGGCCCCGGCACAAGGCCGGGGTGACGGTTTAGGTGCTTGGCGCGACTATTCCCGCCAGCTCTTGTCCGTCCGGTCGACCAGCCGCACCATCGCTGCGAAGTCGGCCGCGCCCGGGCCTCCCGGTACCTGCGCCATGTGGAGGTCGCGCTGGTGCACGGCGACCACCTCGTCGGACACCACCAGCGGCTCGCCCATGCTTGCTGTCGCGATCTGGATCTCGCAGGCGCGCTGGAGCGACCAGTGCTTGATGAACGCCTCGGGCAACGTCCGCCCCATCACCAGGATGCCGTGGTTCTTGAGCAGCATCACGCGCTTGTCGCCCAGATGCTCCAACAGCCGTTCGCCTTCCTCGTCGCGGACGGTCACGCCCTCGAAGTCGTGATAGGCGATCTGGCCGGCGAAGCTGCAGGCGTAGAAGTTGGTCGGGCGCAGGCCGCCCTCGACCGACGCCACGGCCATGCCCGCGGTGGTGTGGGTGTGGGCGATGCAGTGCGCGTCGGGCAGATGGCGGTGGAACAGCGCGTGCTGGACGAAGCCGGCGCGGTTCACCGGATAGGGCGAGTCGTCGAGCTTGTTGCCGTCGATGTCGATCTTGACGAGGTTCGATGCCTTCACTTCACTGAAGTGCAGCCCGAACGGGTTGATCAGGAACGCGCCTTCCTCCCCCGGGATCTTCAGCGTGATGTGGTTGTAGATCATCTCGGACCAGCCGAGCATGTCGAACACGCGGTAGCAGGCGGCGAGCTGCTGGCGGGCCTCCCACTCGGCTTCGGTCATTTGCGAGTTTTTGAGCGCGGTGGCCATGTAACCTCTCCCAAGGCTTTTTCGTTTTTCGGGTATGCCACGCACCGGCCGCCCCCCGCAACTGGCTCCGGATCGAATATGCGGGTGACGCGTTTCGCCCGCGCAACGGTCGAGGGGTGTGTTCTGTATGCTCAAGGTCAAACTGCGCCAGGGTGTCGTCCTGGCGGGATTGTTCACGCTGGCTGCCTGTGGCGGCGCAGGGTCTGGAAGCGGCAACGGATCGGCGGCCGTCGAGGCGACGCCTGCGGTGGCGGCCAAGGTCAGCGGCTATACCGAGGCGTATAACGCGCTGATCGACACATTCGGCCTGCCGCGGACAGCCGACGAATATAAGGGCGAGAAGATCGCCACCCGCTCGGCCAGCGACAATATCACGATCAGCCAGGGCTGGATCGAGGCCGCGGAGGGCAAGCTCAAGACGGCGCGGGCGCTCCCGGGCGCGTTGGGCGAACTCGATGCCAAGGCCGAGGCGCTCGACAATGCGCTGCTTAAGGTGCTGGCGCGGCTCGGACCGCTCTACGGCTATTACAACACCAAGGCCTATCGTCAGGACGGCCTCAAGCGCGGCAAGGCCGAGGACGCGGCGATGACCGCCGAGTTCGATGCGGCGCTGAAGGCGATGGAGGATTTCAACGACGCGCTGGTTCAGCAGCGTCGTGCCGGTGTGGATGCCGAACTGGCGAGGTTCAAGGCTGCCGGCGACATGGTCGGCTACAACAACAAGCAAGCGATGCAGCAGGCCGAGGACCTGGTGATGCTGTTCAACAAGCCAGAGGACCTGAAGGACCCGGCGGTGTTCGCCAAGGCGGATGCGATCGTCGGGCCGCTCGAGAAGCTGCTGACCGATCAGCAAAAGGCGATTGCGGAGGCCAAGCCCAAGGCGACCGAGCCGCTCCGGAAGAGTCAGCTAGGCGTGTACGGCCTGGTCAGCGACATGCTGGGCACGATGATCGGCCAGTATCGCCAGCTAAAGCAGTCCCATTCGGGCAACGACATGAAGTCGATGGTCGACAGCTATAACAACGCTGTCGGCATGGCCAACGACATCAATTGAAGCCGTAAGGCACCACGCTCCGCCGGTCGGGATCGATCGCGATCGCCGAGCCGGCGGGCGGGAAGGCGCGCTGGTCGCAATCGGTGCGCGGGCAGATGCGGCAGCTCGCGCCGATCGGGGTGGCTGCGCCGCCCGGCTTGAGATCGTCGGCATAGACGAAGTCGGCCGCGTGCATCTCCTCGCATCCGAGCGTCACCGCATAGCGGCGCGGCGGACGGGCGTAGCTGCCCGAGGGCTTCACCAGTCCCTTGGCCATCGAGACATAGCGCGTGCCGTCGGGCATCTCGGCATGCTGGACGAGGATGCGGTCGGGGATCGCCACTGCCTCGTGGACCATCCACAGCGGGCAGGCGCCGCCGAAGCGGGCGAATTGCAGGCGGGTGGCCGAGTGGCGCTTGGTGATGTTGCCGGCCATGTCGACGCGGCAGAAGAAGAAGGGCAGGCCCTGCATGCCGGGTCGCTGGAGCGTCGAGAGGCGGTGACAGGCCTGCTCGAAGCTCACCCCGAAGCGCTGGCGCAACCGGTCGATGTCGTGGCGGACGTCGCGCGCCGTGTCCTTGAACGCGGCATAGGGCATCAGCAGCGCGCCGGCGGCATAGTTGGCGAGGCCGATGCTGAGCAACTCGCGCGAGGCGGGGGAGGCGAGGCCCGAGCCCTCGACCACTTCGCGCATCTCATTCTCGAATTCGTAGCGCACCAGCCGGTGGGCGAGCAGGAAGGCGCGGCTCTCGGGCGGGAGCGCGCTGTTGACCGCGAGGGTGCGGTCGCGCGGATCGAAGCGGCTGAGCTGGCCGCCGTCGCCATCCTCGTTGATCACCTTCACGCCGTGCCAGCGCAGGCGATCCTCGAGGCCGCGGGTGGGCCGATCGGGATCGAGGTCGCCGGCGAGCGTTTCGGCCGACAGGTCGATCGCGTCGACATAATTGCCCTCGGCGTGAAACCAGTCGCGCACCTCTTCCCAGGGGAGCGGGGCGGCATCGGTGGTGCCGCTGTCGAAGCGGTCGTCGAGCACGCGAAGCTGCTCCTGGCTGCGGCGCCAGGCGTCGTGGAGCGCGACCATGCGGCGGGCGAGGAGGGGCTGCTGCTCGATGCCGCGGCGGACATCCGCCTCCTCGATCCGCTCGGCGGGGACGCTGGCATCGGTGGCGGCGTCGATCGTGCGGAGCAGCGCCGAGCTGTCCGCGGCGTCGCCGAACGCTTCGAGCGGGAATTCGCGGGCGAGGGCGACGAGGACGATGTCGGTAATCGGGCGGTCGTTATTCTCGATCTGCGAAAGATAGGAAACCGAGATGCCGAGGCGCGTTGCCATTGCGGCCTGGCTCAATCCGACGCGCCGCCGCAACTCGCGCAGGCGAAAGCCCTCGAAGACGCGGCGGCGGGGAGAATTGCTCATCCGTGCAGTATATCTGCAAACCCGTGGGATACAACTTTGCAACATTGCATTTGCAGGGAGGGCGTGTCCGGATGCAGAGGCGCAGCCACCAAGGGGAACCGCATGTCGTCGACGATCGAGGAACTGGAACGCCGCCGCGCCGCCGCCCGCCTGGGCGGGGGGCAGAAGCGGATCGACGCGCAGCACGCCAAGGGCAAGCTCACTGCGCGTGAGCGGGTCGAAGTGCTGCTCGACCAGGGATCGTTCGAAGAGCTCGACATGTATGTCGAACACAACTGCGTCGACTTCGGCATGCAGGACCAGATCGTCCCCGGCGACGGCGTCGTCACCGGCAGCGGCACGATCAACGGCCGGCTCGTCTTCGTGTTCAGCCAGGACTTCACGGTGTTCGGCGGCTCGCTTTCCGAGCGCCATGCACAGAAGATCTGCAAGATCATGGACATGGCGATGAAGGTCGGCGCGCCTGTGATCGGGCTGAACGACAGCGGCGGCGCGCGCATCCAGGAGGGTGTCGCGTCGCTCGGCGGCTATGCCGAGGTTTTCCAGCGGAACGTATTGGCGAGCGGCGTGGTGCCGCAGCTCTCGCTGATCATGGGACCGTGCGCCGGCGGCGCGGTCTATTCCCCAGCGATGACCGACTTCATCTTCATGGTGAAGGACTCGTCGTACATGTTCGTCACCGGCCCAGATGTAGTGAAGACCGTTACCAACGAGATCGTCACGCAGGAGGAACTGGGCGGCGCTGTGACGCATACCACGAAGTCGGGGGTCGCTGACGTGGCCTTCGATAACGATATCGAGGCGCTGCTCGCGGCCCGCGACTTCGTGGACTTCCTTCCCGCCTCGAACCGCGAGGCCGTTCCGGAGCGCCCGTGTGACGACCCCTGGGATCGTCTCGAGCCGAGCCTCGACAGCCTGATCCCGCCGAACGCGAACCAGCCCTATGACATGCACGAGCTCATCAAGAAGACGCTCGACGAGGGCGAGTTCTTCGAGCTGCAGCCGAGCCACGCCGGCAACATCCTGATCGGCTTCGGGCGGATCGAGGGGCGTACGGTGGGCGTGGTCGCGAACCAGCCGATGGTGCTGGCCGGGTGCCTCGATATCAACTCGTCGAAGAAGGCGGCGCGGTTCGTGCGCTTCTGCGATGCGTTCGACATTCCGATCGTCACCTTTGTCGACGTGCCGGGCTTCCTGCCGGGCGTCGGCCAGGAGCATTCGGGCATCATCAAGCACGGTGCGAAATTGCTCTACGCCTATGCCGAGGCGACGGTGCCCAAGATCACCGTGATCACGCGCAAGGCCTATGGCGGCGCCTATGACGTGATGGCCTCCAAGCATCTGCGCGGCGACCTCAACTATGCCTGGCCGACCGCCGAGATCGCCGTGATGGGCGCCAAGGGCGCGGTGGAGATCATCTTCCGCGGCAAGACGCCCGATGAGATCGCAGAGCGTACGGCCGAATATGAGGCGCGCTTCGCCAATCCGTTCGTGGCGGCGAGCAAGGGGTTCGTCGACGAAGTGATCATGCCGCATTCCACGCGGCGGCGGATCGCGCTGGGGCTCAGGAAGCTGCGGAACAAGCAGCTCGAGAACCCGTGGAAGAAGCATGACAATATTCCTCTTTAAAACCGTCGCAATGCTCGCCCTTGCGGCCGGGCAGCAGGACTTCACGCCGCCGGTGCCGCGCAGCGAGCTCGAGCAATTGGTCTTGTCCGCGAAGGATGACCGAAACATCGTTGTCGCGAACTGGCTGAAGGCGCACGCGTCCGATCCGGCATCGGTTCGTCGCGCGCTGGCATCGATCGGCTTCCAGCGCGAGGCGCCGCTTCAGGCGGGGTGCGAATCCTATTCGCATGGGCGCATCGTCGATAGAAACGGCCTGGAATTGCGTGCAAGGATCGAGCTTTGTCCCGGCAAGGAGCCGTTCGTGATGCTGCTCAGGGGCTTTTTCTCGAACATGCAGGCGCCGGATGCGAACGCACCGACGGTGTCGATACCTTTGCCGGATCCGCCCGCACCTCCGGCACCTTCCGCCCCACCCAAATGAGCATTCACGCATGAAACTCGGCCGCCTCAACCATGTCGGCGTCGCGACGCCTTCGATCGAAGCGTCGATCGCCTTTTACCGCGACGTGATGGGCGCGCAGGTGATCCACGAGCCGTTCGACCTGCCGGCGCAGGGCGTGAAGGTCTGCTTCGTCGATACGCCGAACAGCCAGATCGAGCTGATCGAGCCGCTGGGCGAGAGCTCGCCGATCCATGGCTTCCTCGCCAAGAACCCGGCGGGCGGGCAGCATCACCTCTGCTACGAAGTGCCTGACATCCATGCGGCCAAGACCTGGTTCGAGGCGAAGGGCGCCAAGGTGCTGGGCGAGCCGCGCATCGGGGCACATGGCACGCCGATCTTCTTCGTCCACCCCAAGGACATGGGCGGCGTGCTGACCGAGATCATGGAGACGCCCAATGACCATTAAGGGCGTGGCGAGCACGGACGACTGGAAGGCGCTCGCCGACAAAGAGGTCAAGGGCAAGGACCTGACCTGGCACACGCCCGAGGGCATTGCGGTCAAGCCGCTTTACACCGCCGAGGATGTCGCCGGGATCGATCCCGGCCTGCCGGGCTTCGCGCCGTTCACGCGCGGGGTGCGCGCATCGATGTATGCCGGGCGGCCCTGGACGATCCGGCAGTACGCTGGCTTCTCGACGGCCGAGGCGTCCAACGCCTTTTACCGCCGCAACCTCGCGGCCGGGCAGAAGGGGCTGAGCGTCGCCTTCGATCTCGCCACGCACCGCGGCTACGACAGCGACCATCCGCGCGTCACCGGCGATGTCGGCAAGGCGGGCGTGGCGATCGACAGCGTCGAGGACATGAAGATCCTGTTCGACGGTATTCCGCTCGATCAGATGAGCGTTTCGATGACGATGAACGGCGCGGTGATCCCGATCCTCGCCTTCTTCATCGTGGCGGGCGAGGAGCAGGGCGTCGACAAGAGCCTGCTCGACGGGACCATCCAGAACGACATCCTCAAGGAGTTCATGGTCCGCAACACCTATATCTACCCGCCTGAGCCGAGCATGCGGATCATCTCGGACATTTTTGCATATACGTCCGCCAACATGCCGAAATTCAACAGCATTTCCATTTCCGGCTATCATATGCAGGAAGCCGGGGCGACGCAGGTGCAGGAGCTTGCCTTCACCATCGCCGACGGCATGGAATATGTGAAATACGGCGTCGCCTCGGGCCTCGATATCGACAAGTTCGCAGGGCGTCTGAGCTTCTTCTTCGCAATCGGTATGAACTTCTTCATGGAAGTCGCTAAATTGCGGGCCGCTCGTGTGCTGTGGCACCGGGTGATGACCAGGCTCGAGGCGAAGGATGAGCGCAGCAAGATGCTGCGTACCCATTGCCAGACCAGCGGCGTGTCGCTCACCGAGCAGGACCCGTACAACAACGTCATCCGCACGACGATCGAGGCGATGGCGGCGATGCTGGGCGGCACGCAGAGCCTGCACACCAACGCGCTCGATGAAGCGATCGCGTTGCCGACCGATTTTTCCGCCCGGATCGCGCGCAACACCCAGATCGTCATCCAGGAAGAGACCGGGATGACCAAGGTCGTCGATCCGCTGGGCGGCTCCTATTATATCGAGAGCCTGACCCAGGAGCTGGTCGACAAGGCCTGGGAGATCATCGAGCGGGTCGAGGCCGAGGGCGGCATGGCCAAGGCGGTGGCGGCAGGCTGGCCCAAGGCGATGATCGAGGAAGCGGCGGCGGCGACTGCGGCGCGGATCGATCGCGGCGAGCAGGTGATCGTCGGCGTCAACAAATACCGCAAGGCGGACGAGGACCCGATCGACATCCTCGATGTCGACAACCACGCCGTGCGCGAGGCGCAGATCGCGCGGATCAAGCGGGTGAAGGCGTCGCGCGACGAAGCGGCCTGCCAGGCGGCGCTTGAGGCATTGCGGGCGGGAGCGGAAGGCACCGACAACCTCCTCGCGCTCGCCGTGGACGCCGCCCGCGCCCGCGCGACGCTCGGCGAGATCAGTTCGGCGATGGAGGCCGGCTTCGGCCGCTACGCCACCAAGCCGACGCCAGTGCAGGGCGTCTATGGCGGCGCCTATCAGGACGACGCCGTCTGGGAGCGGCTCAAGGAGGGCGTCACCGCCACCGAGCGCCGCCTCGGCCGCAAGCCGCGGATGCTCGTCGCCAAGATGGGGCAGGACGGGCATGACCGCGGCGCCAACCTCGTCTCCTCGGCGTTCGGCGACCTCGGCTTCGACGTGGTGCCGGGTCCGCTGTTCCAGACTCCGCACGAAGCCGCCGTGCTGGCGATCGAGAGCGATGTCGACGTCGTCGGCGCCTCGAGCCTCGCCGCGGGCCACAAGACCTTGATCCCCGAGCTGATCCGCGAGCTACAGGACGCCGGCCGGGCCGACATCAAGGTGATTGCGGGCGGGGTGATCCCGGCGCAGGACTATGAGTTCCTGCGTGAGGCGGGCGTGCAGGCGATCTTCGGGCCGGGCACCAACCTTGTCAAAGCCGCCGAAGAAGTGCTGAGGCTGCTGGGGCACAATATGCCCCCTGTGGAGGAAGCCGCCGAATGATGTTTTTCGCGCTGTCACTGCTCGCTTTGGCGCCGCCGCAGGACGCGGCCATCGCCGATCCCGTATCCGCCGCCGATGCGGTTGCCTTGTTCAAGCGCGTATGCGCCGATCCGTTCCCGGATCCCGCCCGGTTCAAGGCGGCAGTCGAAGCCCCCGATCTGGGCCTGCGCATCGTGACCAAGCCGCCCGAGGCAATGGGCCAGCCCGGCGATCGGTGGAACGGGCGAAATGCGCAATTTTCCTACACTTCTGCGGACTGGTTGCCGCGCGACCTGCCGTCGCCGCAATGTTCGATGCGGGTGAGGCTGGCCAGTGTCCCCGATCATGCCGGCATCGCCGCAGCCACCGCCGAAGGGCTCGGGCTTCCCGCCGGCAAGACCTCGGGGAAACGCCGCCAGACGACGCAGTGGGACGTCGGCAACGCGCGCTATTTCCTCAACACCGCAACGCTGCCGGACGGCACCTATGAAATGAGCCTGATGCTCCTCAATCTGCGAGACAAAAAGTGACCGTGCGTACCGACTGGACCCGCGAAGAAATCGCCGCGCTGTTCGATCTGCCCTTCACCGAACTCGTGTTCCAGGCGCAGACGGTCCACCGCCAGCACCACGCTGCCAACGAGGTGCAGCTCTCGACTTTGCTCTCGATCAAGACCGGCGGTTGCCCCGAGGATTGCGGCTATTGCAGCCAGTCGGTCTCGGCGGAGACCGGGCTCAAGGCGACCAAGCTGATGGACGTGCGCCAGGTGCTCCAGGCCGCGGCGCAGGCCAAGGATCATGGCTCGTCGCGCTTCTGCATGGGGGCCGCCTGGCGCAACCCCAAGGACCGCGACATGCCCGCCATCGTCGAGATGGTGCAGGGCGTCCGCGCGATGGGGATGGAGACCTGCATGACGCTGGGCATGCTCAGCGAGAAGCAGGCGGGGATGCTCGCCGATGCCGGGCTCGACTATTACAACCACAATATCGACACTTCGCCCGAACGTTACGCCGAGGTGATCACCACGCGCAGCTTCGAGGACCGCCTCGATACGCTGGAGCATGTCCGCGAGGCGGGGATCAACGTGTGCTGCGGCGGCATCGTCGGCATGGGAGAGACCCGGCCGGACCGTGTCGGCTTCATCCATGCGCTCGCGACCTTGCCGGTGCATCCGGGCAGCGTGCCCGTCAATGCGCTGGTGCCGATCAAGGGCACGGTGCTCGGCAACATGCTGGCCGACACGCCGCTGGCGCAGATCGACGACATCGAGTTCGTCCGCACGATCGCGGTGGCGCGGATCACGATGCCGGAGAGCATGGTGCGCCTGAGCGCTGGGCGCGAGAGCATGAGCGACGCCACCCAGGCTTTGTGCTTCCTGGCGGGCGCCAACTCGATCTTCACCGGCGACAAGTTGCTCACCGCGGGCAATGCCGGCGACGACAAGGATGCGGCGCTGTTCGCGCGGCTGGGCGTCAAGCCGATGCAGGCCGAAGTGAAGGTGGAGCTGGAGGCAGCGGAGTGAAGCTTGGCCGCGCACTTCTGGTGGTGATCGGCCTGGCCGTCGCGTGGGCGGTGCTCACCGTGGCGATATGGTTCGCGACCGGCTTTGGCAGCACGGCTTTCTTCGCGCGGATGGATCACCCGGTCCACCTTTGGTTCAGTACGTTCACGATGGTCCTGGGATGGGTGAGCCTTGGCTCGTACCTGCTCGTCACCGGCCTCATTCTTCGGAAGATGCTACGCTGATGTTCAAGAAGATCCTGGTCGCCAATCGCGGCGAGATCGCGTGCCGCGTGATGCGCACCGCCAAGAAGATGGGGATCGCCACGGTGGCGGTCTATTCCGACGCCGATGCGCGCGCACCGCATGTGCTGATGGCGGACGAGGCGGTGCGGCTTGGGCCGGCGCCGGCGGCGGAATCCTATCTCAAGGCCGAGCTGATCCTGCTCGCCGCGAAGGAAACCGGGGCGGATTGTATCCACCCAGGCTATGGCTTCCTCTCCGAGCGCGAGAGCTTTGCCAAAGCCTGCGCCGAGGCGGGGATCGCCTTTGTCGGGCCGCCGCCGAACGCCATCGCGGCGATGGGCGACAAGATCGAGTCGAAGAAGCTCGCCAAGGCGGCGGGCGTGAATGTCGTGCCCGGGTTCGTCGGGGTGATCGACGATACCGAGCACGCCGTGCGTATCTCGAACGAGATCGGCTATCCGGTGATGATGAAGGCCTCGGCCGGCGGCGGCGGCAAGGGCATGCGGCTGGCGTGGAGCGAGCAGGACGTGCGCGAAGGCTTTGAGGCGACCAAGCGCGAAGGCCTGGCGAGCTTCGGCGACGACCGCGTGTTCATCGAGAAGTTCATCGAGTCGCCCCGCCATATCGAGATCCAGGTGCTGGGCGACCAGCATGGCAACATCCTCTATCTGGGCGAGCGCGAATGCTCGATCCAGCGGCGCCACCAGAAGGTGGTCGAGGAGGCGCCGTCGCCCTTCGTCTCGCCTGAGATGCGCAAGGCGATGGGCGAGCAGGCCGTCGCGCTGGCGCAGGCGGTGGGCTATTTCAGTGCCGGCACGGTCGAGTTGATCGTCTCGGGCGCCGACAAGACCGGCGCGGGCTTCTACTTCCTCGAGATGAACACCCGGCTCCAGGTCGAGCATCCGGTGACCGAGGCAGTGACCGGCATCGACCTGGTCGAGCAGATGATCCGCGTCGCCTGCGGCGAGAAACTGGCCTTCACACAGGACGACATCAAGCTCACCGGCTGGGCGATCGAGAACCGCGTCTACGCCGAGGACCCCTATCGCGGCTTCCTGCCTTCGACCGGGCGGCTGGTGCGCTATCGCCCGCCGGCGAGCGAGGAAACGCCCTATGGCGCGCCCGGCACGCGCGGCGACCATGGCTATGTCCGCGTCGATGACGGCGTGGTCGAGGGCGGCGAAGTCTCGATGTTCTACGACCCGATGATCGCCAAGCTGGTGACCTGGGGCGAGACGCGCGACGAGGCTGCGGATTTGCAGGTCGATGCGCTCGACCGGTTCCGGATCGACGGGATCGGCCACAATGTGGATTTCCTCTCGGCGCTGATGCAGCATCCGCGTTTCCGCTCGGGCGAGATCACCACCGGCTTCATCGCCGAGGAATATCCGGAAGGGTTTCACGGAGCGCCGGCTTCGGCCGAACTGAAACGCAAGCTGGCAGCGCTGGCGGCGGTGATCGACCTCGAGCGCGCCGAACGCGCCGCCGCTACCTCGGGCCAGCTCAATGGGCCGGTCGCGATTGGCGAGGCGCGCGTGGTGCTGATCGACGGCGAGCGGTTCGAAGTCCTTGTGGACGAGGACGTCACGGTTGATGGCGAGCCGATCGAGATCGATGGCGAATGGCAGGCGGACAATCTGATCCTCAGCGCTGTCATAGATGGCGCGCCTCTCAGTGTCGGAGTCGCGCGCAAGGGCGCGGCGTGGAAGCTGACCGCGCACGGCGCGACGCATCTGGTCGAGGTCTATCCGCCGCACATCGCGCGATTCCGGCACCACATGATCGAGAAGGTCCCGCCCGACATGAGCAGGTTCCTGCTCGCGCCGATGCCGGGCCTGCTCACCCAGCTCCACGTGGCGCCCGGCGACAAGGTCGAGGCGGGGCAGCCGCTCGCGGTGGTCGAGGCGATGAAGATGGAGAACATCCTGCGCGCCGAGCGGGCCGGGGTGGTGAAGGCGGCAAACTTCGGCCCCGGCGAGAGCCTGGCGGTGGACGCGGCGATCCTCGAGTTCGAATGAGGCGGCGAAGCGGGCAGGGCGCTTGACGGTGGGGGCGGCAGATGATGGAAACAGCCGCGTGAACGACAGTCAGCAGATCCCGCCCGACCTTCCCCCGCAGACCCAGGCCGAGGCCAATGCCGAGGCGCGCGCCGCCGAATCCGCAGCGATCCGGCGCCGGTGGATCACGCTGGGCGAAGTGCTGGCGGTGATCGCCGTCGTCATCTCGGGCCTCACGCTGTGGAACAGTTGGAGCGAGCGTAGCGACAGCAAGGCAGTGGAGAGCGCGGACGCGCAGCGGGCTTCGGCGCGCGCCGCGACTTTGGTCCTCGTCGCAGCCGATGCCGGGAAGCACAGCCTGCGGTTGAAGCCATCCTCGGCCGAACAATCGGTCCAGAGCCAGACGCTGCTCTTCCCCACCGCGCTGGGCGTGGCATCCGCGCAGACCACCGGCGAGCCGCGGATCGAAGGGGACTGGTTCGAGCGCGGGCTCGAAAAGGCGCGCGAGGCGGCGAAGCTGCCCGACAATAGCCGCGGGGATGAGCGCCTGCCTGTGGCCATCGTCACGCGCTTCCTGGTCGATGGCGAGGCGCATGAGGACGTCGCGCTCTACGACATCGGCTACACGATCTCGGGCCGGCTGCTCAGCGGGCACAGCGTGGCGCTGCGCGGGATTTCGTTTGTGTCGCGGGTGAAGAAGAGTGCGGCGCAGGCAAAGCTCGATGCGCGCTGGAAGGAACTGTTTCCTTCGAAGTGATGCTGTTCCTGGAAAGCTGCTGGTGACGGCTTTGCCGGTCACCGCGGGTGAAACCGCGCCCCGCGCGATTTCATCTCCGCTGGTGACCCCTACGAGAATCGAACTCGTGTTTTCGCCGTGAGAGGGCGACGTCCTGACCGCTAGACGAAGGGGCCGTGCAGCGGAAGCGGGCAATTACGGGCAGTGCCTCTGCCCGTCAAGCGCTTCCGGAAGGTGTGAGCAATTTTGTTGTTCTTACCCCGCGACCGGCAGCCGCAGCGCGCCGTTCGGCTCGTAATGGACCTCGCTATACGCCGTCACCGCATCGAGCGGCAGCGGGGCATAGAGGTGCGGAAAGAGCTGGCCGCCGCGCGAGGGCTCCCAGCGCACCGCGTCGGCCATTGCCTCCAGATCGACCGCAGCAAGCCACAGGCCGGTCTGGCCGGCGAAATGCTTGTCCAGCGTCTCCACCAGCTGCTGGGCGGTGGAGAGGTGGATATAGCCGTCCTGCAGGTCGATCGGCGCGCCCGCGAACACGCCTTCATGCTCCAGCGCGTGCATCTGCTCCGCGGTCAGGATCTTGTAGGCAGTGTTCGGGGTCTCGCTCATTCGCCGCCTTCCGGCCCGCTGGCGAGGTCTTCGCCGGTATTGCCGTCCGGGGTGGCTTCGCCGGCGACCGGGCCGTCGCCCAGATTGGCTTCGGCTTCGTCGTCGCTCTCCTCGATCCGCGCGGCCGAGACGACATGCTCGTCCTTGGCGACGCGGAAGAGGATCACGCCCTGGGTGTTGCGCCCGGTGACGCGGACCGAGCCGACTGTGGTGCGGATCAGCTTGGCCTGGTCGGTGACGAGCATCAGCTGCTCGCCATTATGCGCCGGGAAGCTCGCCACCACCGGGCCGTTGCGGTCCGAGCTGACGATGTTGGTGATGCCCTGGCCGCCGCGATTGGTGCGGCGATACTCGTAAGCCGAGGTGCGCTTGCCATAGCCATTGGCGGTGACAGTGAGGACGAACTCTTCCGCTGCCTCGAACTCGGCCATGCGCTCGGGCGACAGCGTGATCTCGCGCTCGCCTTCCTTCCAGGGGGCGGCCTTGAGGTAATCCTCGCGCTCCTGCGGCGTGGCGTCGAAGCCGCGCAGCACGGACATCGAGATCACCTCGTCGCCCTCGGCAAGGCGCGCACCGCGCACGCCGGTCGAATCGCGGCTCTGGAACTCGCGCACATCGGTGCCGGCAAAGCGGATCGCCTTGCCCTGCTTGGTGGCGAGCAGGATGTCGTCCTCTTCAGTGAGCAGCGACACGCCGATCAGGCGATCCTCGCTACCTTCCTCGAACTTCATCGCGATCTTGCCCGAGGTGCGGATATTGGCGAACGCATCCATCGAGTTGCGGCGCACCGAGCCCTTGGCGGTGGCGAACATGACGTGGAGCGCGCCCCACTCATTCTCGTCCTCGGGCAGCGGCAGCACGGTCGAGATCGTCTCGCCCGCCGCCAGCGGCAGCAGGTTGATCATCGGGCGACCGCGCGTGGCCGGCCCGCCCTCGGGCAGGCGCCAGACCTTCATGCGGTAGACCTTGCCCTCGGTGGAGAAGAACAGCACCGGGGTGTGGGTCGAAGTGACGAAGAGGTGCGTCACCGCGTCCTCATCCTTCGTCGCCATGCCGGCGCGGCCCTTGCCGCCCTTGGCCTGCGCGCGGAAGGTCTCGAGCGGGGTGCGCTTGATATAGCCTTCCATCGTCACCGTGACGACCATGTCCTCGCGCTCGATCAGGTCCTCGTCGTCGATCCCGTCGGCGGCGGCGGCGATCTCGGTGCGGCGCGGCGTGGCGTAGAGATCGCGGACCTGGGTCAGCTCCTCGACCATCACTTCATAGAGGCGCGCGCGATTGCCGAGGATCTCGAGCAATTCGGTGATCGTCTCGGCCAGCTTGGCCAACTCCTCGCCGATCTCGTCGCGGCCGAGCGCGGTCAGGCGGTGCAGGCGCAGGTCGAGGATCGCGCGGACCTGCGTGTCCGACAGGCGATAGCTGTCGCCGCTTACTTCGGTGTCGATCGCTTCGACCAGGCGGATGTACGGCGCGATCTCGGCGATCGGCCAGTCGCGCGTCAGCAGCCGGTCGCGGGCGACCGCGGGGCTGGGCGACGAGCGGATGATCTTCACCACTTCGTCGAGATTGGTGACGGCGATCACCAGGCCGAGCAAGATGTGCGCGCGCTCACGTGCCTTGGCGAGCTCGAACTTCGAGCGCCGCGTGATCACTTCCTCGCGGAACTTGACGAACGCCTCGATAATGTCGCGCAGGTTGAGCAGTTCAGGGCGGCCACCGCGGATCGCGAGCATATTGGCCGGGAAGCTCGATTGCGCCGGGGTGTTGCGCCAGACCTGGTTGAGCACGACTTCCGGAGTGGCATCGCGCTTCAGGTCGATGACGATGCGGACGCCCTCGCGCGACGATTCGTCGCGGATATCGCTGACGCCTTCGATCCGCTTGTCCTTGGCTGCCTCGGCGATCTTCTCGACCAGCGCGTTCTTGCCCTGCTGGTAGGGAATTTCGGTCAGCACGATCGAGCGGCGCTCGCCACGCTGCTCGAAGGTGTGACGGCAGCGGACCAGGATCGAACCGCGTCCGGTCTGATAGGCCGAGCGGCAGCCCGAGCGGCCGAGGATGATCGCGCCGGTCGGAAAATCCGGACCGGGGACGATCTCCATCAGCTCTTCGACGCTGATCCCGCCATTCGAGATATAGGCCAGGCAGGCGTCGATCACTTCGCCGAGATTGTGCGGCGGGATGTTGGTCGCCATGCCGACCGCGATGCCGCCGGCACCGTTGACCAGCAGATTGGGGAAGCGGGCGGGCAGGACCGCGGGCTCGCTCTCAGACCCGTCATAGTTCGGGACGAAATCGACGGTGTCCTTGTCGATGTCCTCGATCAGATAGGTCGCGACCTTGGCGAGGCGCGCTTCGGTGTAGCGCATCGCGGCCGGCATGTCGGGATCCATCGATCCGAAATTGCCCTGACCGTCGATCAGCGGCACGCGCATCGACCAGTCCTGCGCCATGCGCGCCATGGCCATGTAGATCGAGCTGTCGCCGTGCGGATGGTATTTACCCATCACGTCACCGACGAGGCGGGCGGACTTGCGGTAAGGCCGGTTGGCGAGATAGCCGCCTTCCTGCGCCGCGTGGAGAATGCGGCGGTGGACGGGCTTGAGACCGTCGCGAACGTCCGGGAGCGCGCGCGCCACGATCACGCTCATCGCGTAATCGAGGTAGCTCGTCTTCATCTCGTCGACGATCGAGATCGGCGTAATGTCGGAGGGGTCGTCGGCGAGGATGGTCTCGTCGGTCAAAGGATCACGCTTTCGGGTTCTTGAGTGTGACCTACGGCTCTAGCCGGGCCGACGCATCCTGCCAACCCCGCCCGCGCGCACGCGCGTACGCGAGGGAAAGCTGGGGATAAGTCGGTTTCAGGCCGGAAGCTGCTTGCAACTCAGATAGATCGTCTCGGCATTGCCACGATCCGGCAGGGAGCGAATGGCATCGAGCAACGCTCCGACGGGAAGTCCCTTGGAATCGATCGCCGCATCGAAGCGATCGCTGAACCGCGCCATGAGCGGCTCGATCGATTTCAGCGTCGCCGGGTTAGGCAGTTGCGCGGCGGCGCCCGCCTGCAGCGTGATTGCTGCAAAGCAGAGGATATCGCGATCGGCGGGATCCGACGGCAAGGGCGCCGGCGCGGTGGCGCGAGCAAGCGGGAAGCGCTTGTCGCAGGCGATCGCGATAGCACTGCTGTTTCGCGTGGCGGCGGGTATCAGCGAGGAGGCCTGGTTCAATACCTTGGAAGCGCTTGCGAGCAGGACATCGTTGCCGGCGCCCTCTGCGCGCGCAGCGGCGAGGCCGAGATAGCCGATTTGCGAGGCGGTGCGGAGTGGATTGACGCCCCGGCGCTTCGCATCGACCGTGAACGCAGCAGCACATCGGCGCGCGGCCTTGCCGATATCGGCGTCGATTTGGGCAGATTGGCCGAGCAGTGCGAGCGACAGGATGAACATCGGGGCCCCCTCTGTATTGCGCCATCAGCGTAACGGCGCGTGAAGGAAGAGGGAAGGTGGCCGATGGCGGGGGGGAGGAGGACACCTCGCCACCGGCACTTGGGAAGGTCGCGCTGTTGCCGGCGCGTCCTTCCGTAACTCAGTGCTTGCCGCCCGCGTGGGGCAGGCGAATGACGTACTGGCCGTTGGGCTCGATGCCGGCGGAGTCGTCCTCCACCTCGCCGCCCACCAGCTTGCCCAGGTTGGCGAGCGCGCCGACCATGCCGAAGCCGCTGCTGAACGGGCGGCCGCGCGGGTCGCGGCGCGGGGCGGGGCGGGCGTTACGCGGATCGCGGCGGCGCGGCGGCGGCGCCATGCGCGCCATGCGGTCGGCGACCGAGGCGGCATCGCTGGTGCGGCCGAACTCGCGCCAGACGACCTGGAAGCCCTCGGGCACTTCGCTCCACTCGCCGTCCTGCGGGCGGACGAGGTCGCAGCCGCAATGGTGGCAGACCGCGAAATCGAGGCCCTGATTGTGGTGGTGACGGGTGCCGGCGGTGTGGCCCATCATGTTGCAGCGGATGCTCATCTCAATGCACTCCAGTCGTCTTGGTGCCGCGCGTGCGGAGCCGGAATTCGGCCAGGGCGCGGAAATGCTCGTCGTCGCTTTCGAGCGCGAGCGCGGGGTTCCAGATTTCAAAGCTGTCGCCGGTGCCGACGAACAGCGCGAGGTCGTCGATGCGGCCAAGATGGCGCATCGCGGCCGGGATGCGCAGGCCCTTGCCCTCGCGCTTCATCCGCTCGGACAGGCCGAAGGTGCTGCGCATCCGGTGATAATGGCCACGGGCTTCCTCGCCGCGGTCTTCCTCGGCCAGGCGGCGGCGCTCGGCGCGCTCGGCAAGCGTGGAGAGATGACCGGTGCCATAGCCAATCAGGCAGCTATCGGCCTGGTGCTTGGCGACGACGATCTCGGGGCTGGTTTCGGGGGCGAGTGCGTCTTCGAGAAAGGCCGGTATCGCGACGTTGCCGTCCGCATCGACTTCGCAAAGCTCACTGCCATGGTAAAGATTGGTCATGGGCATCGACTCGTCAGAAAAGGGGGTTCTTTTGCTGGTAAGTCATTGAAACCTTACCGGGTTTCCGTGCTTGCCTTATAGCTGCCATAATAACGCCCAATTCTGATCCTGCGATGAACCGTTATGTTCCATCGACGAAACGTTTACTGCCATTAACCATCATCTGGGGCATCGAGCGCGCCGGCACCATTCAGGAGAGCACCCGTCCGAGTCCGTGCGTAGGGACAAATCCTGAGCCCAAACGCTTGAAAATTGTGGACAACGCTCCCCACGGGTGGCGCTACGGAGAGCGGCTCCCTACACTTGCCCCATGCATTCCGGCTTCGTTCCGCTTCGGGTCTTCTCGTCCTTCACGCTGCTGGAGGGCGCGATCGAGCCGAAGGCGATCGCCAAGCGCGCCAAGGAGCTGGGTTTTCCGGCTGTCGCGCTGGCGGATCGCAACGGCCTCTATGCCGCGATGAGCTTCGGCGACGCGTGCATCAAGGCAGGCATCCAGCCGATCATCGGCACGTTGCTTGCGGTGAAGCGGCCCGACATGCCCGACGGCGTGACCGCGCCGATCGACTGGCTGGCGCTCTATGCGCAGGACGAAGCGGGCTATCTCAACCTGTGCGACCTGGTTTCGATGGCCCATCTCGATCGCCCGATCGAGGAGGATGCGCATGTGCCGTTCGAAGCGCTGGAAGGGCGTACCGACGGATTGCTCTGCCTGACCGCCGGACGCGAGGGCGCGCTGGCGCGGCTCTATGCCGATCAGCAGGATAGTGCCGCCGATTCCTACGCGCGCCGGCTGGAGTCGCTGTTCCCCGAACGGCTGTACATCGAGATCGTCCGCCGGCTCGACGAGACCGAGGGCAAGGCCGAAGCCCGTTTGCTCGATCTCGCCTATGACCGGGGTCTGCCGCTGGTCGCGACCAACCCCAGTTGCTTCGCCGAACCGACCTTCCACGAGGCGCATGACGCCATGCTGTGCATGGCCAGCAGCTCGTACGTCGCCTCGGATGATCGCCCGCGTTCCTCGCCCGATGCGTGGATGAAGCCGGCGAACGAGATGAAGAGCCTGTTCGCCGATCTGCCCGAGGGCATCGCCAACACGCTCGTCGTCGCCCAGCGCTGCGCCTATGCCGCGCCCAAGCGCAAGCCGATCCTGCCCAGCCTCGCCGGCGACCGCGAGGGCGAGGCGAAGATGCTGCGCGAGCTGAGCTGGCAGGGCCTCGACGCGCGGCTCGAAAAGGCCGGGATCACCGGGGCGGAAGCGCGCAAGCCTTATGAGGATCGGCTCGAGTTCGAGCTCGACGTCATCATCCAGATGGGCTTCCCCGGTTACTTCCTGATCGTTGCCGACTTCATCCAATGGGCGAAGGCGCACGACATCCCTGTGGGTCCGGGCCGCGGCTCGGGCGCGGGCTCGGTGGTCGCCTGGGTGCTGACCATCACCGATCTCGATCCGCTGAAGCTCGGCCTGCTCTTCGAGCGCTTCCTCAACCCGGAACGCGTCTCGATGCCCGACTTCGACATCGACTTCTGCGAAACCCGGCGCGGCGAAGTGATCCGCTATGTGCAGCAGAAATACGGCGCAGATCACGTCGCACAGATCATCACCTTCGGTACGATGAAGGCACGCGCGGTGGTCAAAAGCGTCGGCCGCGTGCTGCAGATGAGCTATGGCCAGATCGACCGCCTCGCCAAGCAAATCCCGAACCACCCCACCGATCCCTGGACGCTCGAGCGCACGCTGAACGGCGTCAGCGAGTTCCTCGCCGAATATAACACGCACAAGGACATCAAGTACCTCGTCGACCTGTCGATGCGGCTCGAGGGGCTTCCCAGCCATAGCTCGACGCACGCCGCCGGCGTGGTGATCGGCGATCGTCCACTCGCCCAGCTCGTCCCGCTCTACCGCGATCCGCGTTCGGACATGCCGGTCACTCAGTTCGACATGAAATATGTCGAGGGCGCCGGGCTGGTGAAGTTCGACTTTCTCGGACTGAAGACGCTGTCGGTGCTGAAGAAGGCGGTCGAGCTGCTGTCGGACCGCGGTATCGACGTCGATCTCGACACGCTCGAATGGGACGACACCGAAGTCTATGATCTGCTCCAGCGCGGCGACACGGTGGGCGTGTTCCAGCTCGAATCGGAGGGCATGCGGCGCACGCTGACTGCGGTGCGTCCCACGAACTTCGGCGACATCATCGCGCTCGTCTCGCTCTATCGCCCGGGCCCGATGGACAACATCCCGAGCTTCGGCCACCGCAAGGGCGGGCGCGAGGAGATCGTCTATCCGCACGATTTGCTCGAGCCGATCCTGAACGAGACCTATGGGATCTTCGTCTATCAGGAGCAGGTGATGCAGGCCGCCCAGATCCTGGCGGGCTACAGCCTCGGCGGCGCCGACATGCTCCGCCGCGCGATGGGCAAGAAGATCAAGGCGGAGATGGACGCCCAGCGCGAGACCTTCGTGAAGGGCTGCGCCGAGCACAACAAGATCCCGGCGGGCAAGGCCAATGAGCTGTTCGACCTGATCGACAAGTTCGCCGGCTATGGCTTCAACAAGTCGCACGCCGCCGCCTATGCGCTGCTCGCCTACCAGACGGCGTGGCTGAAGGCGCATTACCCGCACGAATTCTTCGCCGCCTCGATGGCGTACGACATCCACCAGACCGACAAGCTGGCGATCTTCGCGGACGACATGAAGCGCCTCGGCGTGAAGTGCCTGGGGCCTGAGATCAATTGCAGCGAGTCCGACTTCTTCGTCGAGAAGACCGAGGACGGGCTGGCGGTGCGCTATGCGCTGGGCGGGCTGAAGGGCGTGGGCGAGCGCGCGATGGAGCTGCTGGTCGAGGAGCGCGAAGAGCGCGGTTCGTTCAAGTCGCTCGACGATTTCGCGAAGCGTGTTGACCCGCGGCTGCTCAACAAGCGCCAGGTCGAGACCTTGGCCGGGGCGGGGGCGTTCGATGCGCTCGATGACAATCGCGCCGGAGTCTATGCCGCGGCCGAGACGATCCTCGCGGTCGCGCAGCGCACCTGGCAGAACAAGACCAGCGGGCAGGGAGGCCTGTTCGGCGAGTCAGAGCCGAGCGGCGGGGCGATCCAGCTGCCGCAGAGCGCGCACTGGTCGCTGGCCGACCGGATCGGCGCCGAGCGCGACGCCTTTGGCTATTATTTCTCGGCGCATCCGCTCGACCGGTTCCAGCACCTCGCCAGAAGCTTCGGCGCGCGCGACATCGCGACGCTCGGCGAGATCGATATCCCGCCCGGGGCCCGCATCGGCGCGACGATCGCGGCGCTGGTCGAGGATTGCCGCCCGCGCACCTCGGCACGCGGCAACAAGTACATGATGGCGACGATCTCGGACAAATCGGCGCAGACCATCGCGACCTGTTTCGAGGACAGCGCCGTCCCCGATCTTGAGCGCTGCGCGCGCGAAGGCGGCTGCGCGGTGCTGACCGTCGAGCTCGACAAGCGTGCGGGCGAGGATACGCCGCGCGTCTCGATCAAGCGCGTCCAGCCGTTCGAGGGGCTGGCGAATACCGCGCGGCTGGTGCTCGACGTGGCCGTGGATGACGTCCGCGCCATCCCGGTGCTGGCCGGCATCATCGGCGACCAGCGCGGCGGGCGCGGCGAGGTGCTGGTGCGCGTCGGCATCCAGGGTGGCGAGGCGGAGCTTGTGCTCGGCCGCGACTTCCGGCTCGACGGCGAGCTTCGCCAGAAGATCGAGAACATCCCCGGCATCCGCTGGGCCTCGCTCAAGAGCGCCGCGGCGAAGCTGGCCGAAGCGGCCTGACCGCCACCGCCCCGACATCCTTCCTTACACAGCCCGCCCTCGACACCTCCGCCGTTCACGTATTACGCTCTCGAAAAAGCGGTACGGAGAAGATCGATGCTGGGCGGGATGCAGGATTTCGAATTGCGCGTGACGACGTTGCTCGATCATGCGGCGCGCGAGCATTGGGCGCGCGAGATCGTCACGCGCTGGGCGGACGGCAGCGAGACGCGCACCACCTGGGCCGGCATCGCCCGCGACGCGCGGAAACTCGCCCAGGCGCTCGAGCGGCTCGGGCTCAAGAAAGGCGACCGCGTCGCCACGCTGGCGATGAACCATGGCCGCCACCTCGTCGCCTGGTACGGCGCGGCCGGGATGGGCGGGCTGATCCACACGATCAATCCGCGCCTGTTCGACGACCAGCTCGCCTTCATTGCCAACCATGCCGAGGACAAGGTGCTGTTCTACGACCGCGCCTTTGCGCCGATCGTCGAGCGGTTGAAGTCGCAGTGGAAGACGATCGAGCATTATGTTTGCTTCGACAGCGACGGACCCGACGGCTTCGAGGCACTGCTCGCCGCCGAGGACGGCAGTTATGACTGGGTGACGGGCGATGAGCGCGAGCCCTGCATGATCTGCTACACCAGCGGCACTACGGGCAATCCCAAGGGCGTGATCTACACGCATCGCTCCACCGTGATCCACGCGCTCGCCGAGATGCAGCCCGACGTGTTCGAGCTCTCCGCGCGCACCGTGGCGATGCCGATCGTGCCGATGTTCCATGCGGTCGGCTGGGGCCTGCCCTGGGCGGGTGCCGCGGCGGGGATCAAGTTCGTCTTCTCGGCGGTCAATGATCCGCTGGTGCTGTGCGACCTGATGAACCGCGAGAAGGTGACGCACACCGCCGGCGTGCCGACCGTGTGGTTCGCGATGTTCCAGCATATGGATGCGACCGGCGAGACGCCCAAATATCTCAAGGTCGTGACCATCGGCGGCTCGGCCGCCCCGCGCGCGATGATCGAGCGGCTGATGAAGATGGGCATCCGCGTCAATCACGCCTGGGGCATGACCGAGACCAGCCCGATCGGCACGATGGGCGCGCCGTCCTGGGATTGGGATGAGCTGAGCTTCGAGGCGCAGGTCGACCAGGTCACCAAACAGGGCAAGGTGCCCTACGGCGTCGAGCTGCGCGTGGTGGATGACGAAGGCGTGGTCCAGCCGCGCGACGGCAAGAGCTCGGGCCGGCTTCAGGTCCGCGGGCCGTGGATCGTGTCGCGCTATTTCAAGGCGGACGAAGCGGCGGTCGATGCCGATAACTGGTTCGACACCGGCGACGTCTCGGTGCTCCACCCCGACGGCACGATGCAGATCACCGATCGCGCCAAGGACGTGATCAAGTCGGGCGGCGAGTGGATCAGCTCGGTCGATCTCGAAAATGCCGCGGTCGGCTGCGCAGGCGTCGCCGAGGCGGCGGCGATCGGTGTCTTCCATCCCAAATGGGACGAGCGTCCGATCCTGCTGGTCGTCCGCAAGCCCGGCAGCGCCGTGACCGCCGAGGAAGTCCAGGCGCATCTGGCGAAGCATGTCGCCAAATGGTGGCTGCCCGACGAGGTCCATTTCGTCGAGAGCCTGCCGCACACCGCCACGGGCAAGCTGCTCAAGACCGCGATCCGCGAGCAATATAAGGACTTCAGGCTGGCGGCGGCCTGACCCGCCCCGCCTGCGGGTTATCCCGCCCCCTGGAAGCGGGTTCCTACCGATGGCGCGGGGGCGCTCCCCGAGGTGTACTCAGCTGCACTTTCGGGAGATCGTCATGCGCATCAGATATCGGCAGATCGCGGCCCTTTGCGGCGTGGCAGCGCTGGCCGTTGCCAGTCCGTCGCTAGCCCAGAGCAAGAAGGCGGCGGCCAAGCCGGCTAAGCCCGCCGCCGCCGCGGTGGATACGCAAATCCTCGGCGCACTCCAGCGCATGGCCAATGCGATGAAGTCGATGGACAGCTTCGAGCTGCGCGCCGACATGACCAGCGAGGACGTGCTCGACAGCGGCCAGAAGCTGCAAAGCTCGAACACGATGACCGCGCTGATCCGCCGCCCCAACCGGCTCCAGATCACGATGGACTCCGAGCGCCGCAACCGCCGCTTCTTCTATGACGGCAAGCAGCTGACCATCTACGGCCCGGCCACCGGCTATTACGCCCAGGTCGCGGCGCCGCCGACCATTCGTGCGATGCTGAACGATGTCGCGGATCGCTACGGCGTCGATACCCCGCTCGCCGATCTGATGATGTGGGGCGAGACCGCGGTGAAGACCGACCAGATCAAGAGCTCGATGTATGCCGGTGCCGATCGGATCGGCACGGAGGTGTGCGATCAATATGCCTTCCGCCAGGATGGGACCGACTGGCAGTTGTGGATCCGCCGCGCCGATCCCGCGCTGCCCTGCAAGGTAGTGATCACCAACACCGATGATCCCGCGCAGCCGCAGACGACGGCCGTGTTCACCTGGATGCCGCGCAGCTTCACCGACGCGGATTTCGCCTTCACGCCGCCGGCCGATGCCAGGCGCATCGAGATCGGCAAGACCCAGACCGCTGCCAATGGAGGTGGACAATGATCATCGTGGCACTCTTCTCGCCGCTCGCGCTGATGGCTGTCGACTTGCCGCCGACGCCTGCGATCCAGGGACGGCGCGGCGGTGGCGGTGCGAGCGCCGGCGGACGGCAGGTGCGCAACACCTCGCATTCCAACATCAGCCGCCCGCCGGCGGGTGGTGGCGGTGCGAACGTCAATCGGGGCGGCAACGTCAATCGCAACGGCAACCGCAACACGAACGTCAACCGTAACGTGAACGTGAACAACAACGTCAACGTCAACCGGAACGTCAACGTGCATGGCGGCGGCTATTATGGCGGCGGGGGCTGCTATGGTTGCGGCTGGGACGACCATGACTTCGCGCGCGGCGCCGCCGTCGGCCTTGCTACCGGCGCGGTGGTCGGTGCCGCCGTGGCGAGCAGCAACAACACGACGACGGTGGTGGTATCGCCCGGATCGGTGGTGACGACGCTGCCGTCGGGCTGCTCTGCGACAGTGGTTGGATCAACCACCTATCAGCGCTGCGGCTCGGTCTGGTATCAGCCGCAGTTCGTCGGCTCGAACGTCCAGTATATCGTGGTCGCCCAACCCTGAGGGTTCGCCCCGGCCTTGTCAGCCGGGGCGGTAGCCTCACATCCCGGCGAAGGCCGCGGTCACTTCGCCTGCCTTGGCGTCCTTGAAGCGGGCGCAGTTGCGGATGCCTTCCACGGCGCGATCGACCGACAGGTTGCTGCCGCTGGCGCCGTGCAGCTTGGCATTCACTGCGTCGGCCGCGGCGAGGCTGCACTGCGATCCGAACATCTGCGCCGCGCGGCCCGAGAAGATACCGCCGCCGCCGGTGAGCTTCGCGAACTCATCGAAATGGGCGAGCATATAGTCGAGTGCGGCGTCGCGGGTGCTGGCGTGGCTCATGAAGATTGCCGAGGCGAACAGCCGCTCGCGCGGCGAGTAGCGCGGATCGTTGAACTCGCCGAAATACCATTTGGCGACCTCGGCATTGCCCGACGAGGCGATCGCGCGGAACGCCGCCTGACGCAGGCCCGGCACCTTGCCGTCCAGCGCCGTCGCGGCCAGCGTCCTGGCGAAGGGCACGCCGCGATCATCGACCGTCACTGCCAGCGCGAGCGGGGCGAAATCGCCGTCCAGCGCCTTGGCATCGCCGGCCAGCCAGGCATCGGCCGCCTTGGTCAGCTGCGCGCGGACCGTGGCGTCATGGCCGTTATCCGCCACGAAACCGACCAGCTGCTCGCGCAGTTCGACCGTGTCGGCATTGTCGGCCTCATGCGCGCCGGCCTTGGGATCGAAGCCGATCTTGGCGAGCATCGGCGCGTAGAGATCGACGAACAGCTTGCGATAGGCAGCCTGCGCCGCCGGCCCGATCAGCCCGCGCGATTCCATGCCCGCGAGGCGATCTCCGTTCGAGAGCTGCATCTTGGTCTTGGGGTGCGCGGCCATCGAACGGGCGAGCGCGACGAGCTGGCTGGTCTTGGCCTTACCCGCGTAGAAGCTGGCCCACAGGCTGTCGTCCAGCGCCAGCGCCTCGCCGGTCGGCAGCGTCGGGGCCGCGGCGATCAGCGCGTCCCAGTCGGCGGGATCCAGGTCGAAGCGGTAATAGCCCCAGCCGCCGGCATTGGGCACCAGCGTGCCCGTGCCATTGGCGACGATCGGCGCGCTCGGCTTGTCGAGCAAAGTGCAGTTCTTGGTCTCGCCCTGGCGGACGCAGACCGGCACGATCCACTGCTGTGCCGGCGCGTTGGTGCCGAAATAGGCGAAGCGCTGCTGGCTGGCGGTCAGGATGCCATTCTGGCGGTGGAAGGTCACCACCGGCACGCCTTGCTGGTCGACGAAGCTCTTGAGCGAAGCGAGCACGCGCGGATCGTGCGCGGCGTCGGCGAGTGAGCCGAAGAACTGCTCGGTCGAGGCATTGCCGTATTTGTGCCGCGACATGTGCAGGCGCACGCCCTCGCGGAACTTGTCGTCGCCCATATAGGCGGCGATCATCCCGACGACCTGGCCGCCCTTGCCATAGGTGATCTGGTCGAACGCCGCGTCGATATCGGCATCGTTGGTGATGCGCTGGTGGATCGGCCGCCCGGCGACGAGCGCATCGAGATCCATCGCGTCGAAGCCCTCGGAAATCGCGTCCACGCCGATGTCGAGATCGGGGCGCCATTCATTGCCGATGCGGTAGCCCATCCAGTTGGCGAAGCTCTCGTTCAGCCAGATATCGTCCCACCAGGCGGGGGTGACGAGATCGCCGAACCACTGGTGCGAAAGCTCGTGCGCCACGACCATGCCGAAGGTCTGCTTGCTCGAAGTCGCGTCCTTCTCGTCGACGAACAGGATGCCGTCGCCATAGATGTCGGCGCCGGCATTCTCCATCGCGCCCGGCATGATCGGCGAACCGATCTGGTCGAGCTTGGGGAAGGGGAAGGGCTGGCCGAAATATTTCTCGAGCAGCGCGACGATCGGCCCCGAATTGTCGAGCGCGAACTGCAGCTCGTCCTTGTTCGGCTGGGTGCCGACGACGCGCAGCGGCAGCGGCGCCTTGCGCTGCGGGGTCGGCGCCACCTTGCCCTGGAGCGTCGCGAACGGGCCGACGACGAAGGCGACCAGATAGGTCGGCAGCGGCTTGGTGGCGAGGAAGCGGTGCTTCACCAGCTCACCGACCTTGACCGGCTTGCCGGTCTCGGGCGCGTTGGTGACCGCGGCATAGCCCGGCTTGGTGGTGAGCGAGACCGTGAAGGGCGTCTTGTAGCCCGGCTCGTCAAAGCCCGGGAAGGCGGCGCGCGCATCGATCGATTCGAACTGGGTCCAGCTATACCAGCTGCCCGCGATGTTCAGGTGATAGGGACCCGAAGCGCCGCTGCCGAAGGGCGCGTCATAATCGAACTTCAGCGTCAGCTTGCCCGGCTGCACCGTCTTGCCGAAACCGAGCTGGACCAGGCCGTACGGGCTCTTCTGGGTGAAGGTGACGGGCATTTCCTTGCCGCCGATCACCGCAACCGCCTTCGTGACGTTCAGCCCGCGGCCGTGCATCCACACCGCGTCCGCCGCCTTGTTCAGCTGCACGTCGATCTCGGTATGGCCGTTGAAGCGCGGCTTTTCCGGGAGGATCGTCAGGTCGAGCCGATAGGCGAGCGGCTTCACCGTCTCGGGCAGCTTGCCGGTCGGCTGCGCATCCTGGGCGATAGCGGTGGCGGGGAGAGTGAGGGCGACAGCAAAGGCGAGCGCGCGCATGGAAGTTCCTTATCGTGTGGGCGAGAACTAGGCCTCGCTCTCGGGCCACGCAATCCACGAACTATTTCCGTTACGCTACTGTATGTTTCCGGATTGTGTCGGACTCCGGAAGCGTTAAGGTTGGTGTCAGGTCAGGGGTGGGCAACGCTTCCAGGCCACCGGGCGGCGTCTTGGATCCCTCTTTCCGCCGCCCGGCCTAAACATACTTGGGCCACCAGGTTCCCGCACGGTGGCCCACCATTTTCCCCGCATCCTTCCAGATAACAACGGCATTGCGCTCTGCCGTGGCTTGGATATGGTAGCGCTATCATAACGATAAGCATGGTTGGGAGAGGGATATGGGGCTGATCGCGCGCTTGGCTGTGCTCGTCCTGCTGCTGGGCGCCGTCGCGCCGCCGGGCGAGCGCTGGGTGACCGCCTGGGCGACCTCGCAGATGATCCCCGGCAACAATGCCCTGCCGAACGAGGATCTGAAGGACGCGACGCTGCGCCAGCTCGTCCGCATCCAGATCGCCGGCAGCAAAATGCGCGTGCGGCTCACCAATGCCTATGGCACCCAATCGCTGCGAATCGGCGCCGCGACGATCGCGCGAGCGGTGGATCCGGCTTCGGCAAGTATCGACGCGGCCAGTCTGGTTCGGCTCACCTTTGGCGGCGCGAAGAGCGTCACGATCCCGGCGGGGGCGGACTATTGGTCCGATCCGATCGCGCTGCCCGTCAAGGCCGGCGCCGACCTGGCGCTGACGCTCTATCTGCCCGATGCCCCGGCACAGCAGACCAGCCATCCCGGCTCGCGCGCGACCAGCTACTATCTCCATGGCGATCACAGCGCCGATGCCGACCTGCCCGGCGCGAAGACCGCCGAGCGCTGGTATCAGATCGGCGCGATCGAAGTCGCGTCGGGGAAGGCGTCGGCCGTGGTCATCCTCGGCGACTCGATCACCGACGGATACGGCGTCCCCGCCAACAGCAACACGCGCTGGACGGACGCGCTCCAGCTCCGCCTGCGCGCCACCCCGGCGCTGGCCGACATGGCGGTGCTCAATGCCGGGATCGGCGGCAACCGGCTGCTCAACGACGGGCTTGGCCCCAATGCGATGGCGCGGTTCGACCGCGAGGTGCTGACCTATCCGGGGGTCAGCCATCTGGTGATCTTCGAGGGCGTCAACGATCTCGGCGTGCTCACCCGTGACGCGCCGGCGACGCCTGAGGTGCATGCCGCGCTCGTCGAGGGGATGATCGGCGCCTATCGCCAGATGGTCGCCCGCGCCCGCGCGCATGGCATCAAGGTGATCGGCGCGACGATCACGCCCTATGGCGGCTCGGCCTATTACCACCCCGATGCCGCGAACGAGGCCGACCGCGCCGCGATCAACGCCTGGATCCGTACCCCCGGCAATTTCGACGGGGTGATCGATCTCGACGCCGCGATGCGCGATCCCGCCGCGCCGACCAGGCTGCGCAAGGCCTATGACAATGACGGCCTCCACCCCTCGGTTGCCGGCTATCAGGCGATGGCGGATGCCGTGCCGCTGTCGCTCTTCTCGAGCCTAGTGAAGGACAAGGGCAGGGTGGCCGCATCGCCCGCGGAGCCCACGCCGGCCATCGCCTTCACCTTCGACGACCTCACCGCGCATGCGCCGCTGCCCGCGGGCTATACGCGTGTCGGCATCGCCGAGCAGATCATCGCCGCGCTCAAGGCGGGCGGCGCGCCGGCGACAGGCTTCCTCAATGGCGTTCAGCTGCAGAACGAGCCCGCCTCGGCACCGGTGCTCGACAAATGGCGCGCGGCGGGACTGACGCTCGGCAATCATGGCTGGAGCCACGCCAATCTCGACCAGTTGACCGACGAGCAATTCCTGAGCGAACTCGAGAAGAACGAGCCGATCCTCAAGGCCAAGATGGGCGCCGCCGACTGGCACTGGTTCCGCTACCCGTTCCTTTCCGAGGCCGCCGCCAACCCCGAGCGCCGCGCCCGCATCCGCAAGTTGTTGGCGGACAAGGGCTACAAGGTCGCCACGGTGACGATGGATTTCTCCGATTGGGCATACAACAACGCCTATGCCCGCTGCGTGGCGAAGGGCGACAGCAATGCGATCCTGGCGATGGAGCATGCCTGGCTCGGCAATGCCTCGGTCCAGGCCGATCGTGCCCGCGCCATGGCGCATGCGCTTTATGACCGCGACATCCCCTATGTGCTGCTGATGCACCTCGGCGCCTTCGACGCGCACATGATGCCCCAACTCGTCGCGCTCTATCGCGAAAAGGGCTACCGCTTCGTCAGCCTCGCTGAGGCGGGCAAGGACCCCTATTACG
Source organism: Sphingomonas sp. R-74633 (assembly GCF_013416555.1). GTDB lineage: Bacteria > Pseudomonadota > Alphaproteobacteria > Sphingomonadales > Sphingomonadaceae > Sphingomonas. The sequence goes on from NZ_JACCFG010000001.1 coordinate 761,192, forward strand.
CCCCCGAGCTGAACCCCGCGCTTACCCCGCAGCCCCAGGGGCTGAACGGCGCGATGGCGGCCAGGGGGCTGAAGGAGCCGCCGGCCCCCGCGATGCTGCCGCTCGACACGATGTGCAGCTAGGACGATGCGCGCGGGGATCGCCTGTGCGCCGGTGTGGAGCGTGCTGGCCTGCCTCGCTTTGGCCGCGCCTGCGTCCGCGGTCCGCCAGGAGGCGCCGCAGGACGCCGAACCGTCGAACGAGATTATCGTCGTCGGGGTCCGGAAGGCGGAAGGCAGCGAGATCGTGGTTCGCGCGGTGCCGCGTTGCTACGGCCGCGATGGCGACCCGATCGACGCCGTGCCGGTCCCGCAAGGCATCCGTACGCAGAGCGTGATCGCCCCCGATGCGACCGGGACGATCCGCTGGCGCGATGATGACGAGCCCATACTTGGTCCCGCGGTCTGGCAGCGGACAGGCAATGCGATCGGGGACTATCGATTCCGCGTGCCGACGGATGGCAAGCCGCTCTGCATCGGCGCGCTGCCCTCTGCCGCACAGGGGTTCGCCCAGCTTCGCCGGATCGTGGCGGCGGACGGGATGCACGGGCGCTACGTCCATTTCTCCGCGCGCGTCATGACCCGCAAGGCGGGGGAGGTCCGGTTCTGGCTCGCCGCCGGCGATGCGCGCAATCGTCGCTATCGGGGCGGCGATACGCGCCACAAGCCGATCCGGGGCACGCATGGCTGGCAGCAGGTCGATCTCATCGTCGGGCCGGTGCCCTCCTATGCCAACCACATCAGCTATGGCTTTCTCCTCTGGGGACGCGGCGACGCCTGGCTCGCCGATCCGGTGCTGGAAGTGCTGAGCCGGGAACAGGCGCTCAGCGTCGCCTCGCTGCCGATTTCGAAGCTCAGGAACTGAGGCGCGCGGCGCGGCTCAGAACAACTCGCCCTGCGGCCCGCTCGGTGGCCTGAACAGGTCGGTCCGCAGCCGCAGCACTTCGCGGTCGAGCCCGTAGCGCCTGGCCGCCATTTTGAACCGAGTCCGCAGCAGCTCCGCCCAAGGACCGTGTCCGCGGAAGCGCGTGTGGAAATTGGGGTCGTTGTCCTTGCCCCCGCGGATCGACTGGATCGTCGCCATCACCTTGCCCGCGCGATCGGGGAAATGCGTGTCGAGCCAGGCGCGGAACAGCGGGGCGACTTCGTGCGGCAGCCGCACCGGCAGGAAGAACGCCGTGCGTGCTCCGGCCTGCGCCGCGCGCTCGAGGATGTGCTCGATCTCGTGATCGGTCACTTGCGGGATCACCGGTGCCAGTGAGACGAACACCGGGATCCCCGCATCGGCGAGCTGCCGCACCGCCTGCAGCCGTTTCTCCGGATGCGGCGCGCGCGGCTCCACCGTCATCGCGATCTTGGGGTCGAGCGACGTGATCGAGACCATCACCGCCGCCAGCCCTTTGGCCGCCATCGGCGCGAGGATGTCGATGTCGCGCGTCACCCGGTTCGACTTGGTTGTGATCGTCAACGGATGGTCATGCTCGGCCAGCACTTCGATGCATCCCCGGGTGATCCGCCACTCGGCCTCGATCGGCTGATAGGGATCGGTATTGGTACCGAACGCAATCGGCCGGCAGACATAGCCGCGCTTGCCGAGCTCGGTGCGCAGCAGCGCCGGCGCATCGGGCTTGGCAAAGAGTTTGCTCTCGAAATCGAGCCCCGGCGACAAATCGAGATAGGCATGCGTCGGCCGCGCGAAGCAATAGATGCAGCCATGCTCGCAGCCGCGATACGGGTTGATCGAGCGATCAAAGGCAATGTCGGGCGACTGGTTGCGGGTGATGATCGTCCGCGCCCGCTCTACCGTCACGCTGGTCCGCAGGGGTGGGGGCGCGTCGTCCAGCGCCTCGCGCATGTCGAGCCATTCGCCGTCCGCCTCGCGCGCCGGCAGGTTGAAGCGGCTGCTCGCTTCATTCAGCGTGGCGCCGCGGACGGGACGATTCTTCGCCATTGCCAAAGCCTAGGCCTGGCGCTAGAACATAGCAAGAACATTGGAGGATTTCATGGCACGGATCAGCTATCTCGAACTGCCGTCGAAGGATGTGGCGGGCACGCGCGATTTCTATGCAAAGGCGTTCGACTGGGCGTTCACCGATTTCGGCCCGGACTATGCTGCGACCACCACTGGCGACACCGATCTCGGGATCAATGGCAGCACCGATCACATCATCGAGCAGCTGCTGCCGGTAATCGAAGTGCAGGATCTCGAGGCAGCATTCGAGGCGGTGAAGGCGGCGGGCGGTGAGATCGTCGTGCCGATCTTCGCTTTCCCCGGCGGCCGCCGCTTCCATTTCCGCGATCCCGCCGGCAACGGCCTGGGCGTGTTCGTCAACGAGCCGGAATGAATTGCCGCGCGGTGGCGGCGTGATAGGCTGGGCGCAAAGGGGGAGTGCCGATGCGCCTGATCGCAATCACCGCCGCCGCGGCGCTGGCCGGCTGGGCGATGCCCGCCGCCGCGCAGGACCGTGCGCCCTGCGGCAAGGACCTGGTCTGCGCCAACGCGCCTGAGACGATCGTCCAGACGATGCTCGCCGCCAAGCTCAATGCGAAGCTGGCCAAGGACGAGAATGGCGATCCGATGGTCGAAGTGACGGGCGAGCCTTACCGGTTCGACGTCTATTTCTACGGCTGCGAACAGCATCGGAACTGCGATTCGCTGCGCTTCGAAGTCTCCTTCTCCAAGGAAGAGGGGGCAGGGATCGCGCTCGCCAACAAGTGGAATGCCGGCCACCGCTTCATCAGCGCCTCGGTGCGGGAGAATGGCAATTTCGTGCTGTCCTACGACATCGGCATGATCGGCGGCACGACGAAGCGCAATTTCACCGACACGCTCGACTGGTGGAACTCGATGCTGGGCGAGGCAGCGGATTTCTTCGTGAAGGAATTGAAGCGGTGACGCTTGCCTGTTCCCCGGCGAAAGCCGGGGCCCAGGGTTTCTCTGCCGTGTCGCTTGGGACCCTGAGCCCCGGCCTTCGCCGGGGAACAGCATGCCAGCGGACCCGCTCGGGAAGTTAGTCCCTCAGCGCTCGCCCAGCCGCGGCAGCAGCTCGACGAAGTTGCACGGCTTGTGGCGCACATCCAGCTGGCTCGCCAATATCCCGTCCCACGCATCGGTGACCGCGCCGGTCGAACCGGGCAGTGCGAAAATATAGGTCCCGCGCGCCACGCCCGCAGTCGCGCGGGACTGGATCGTCGAGGTGCCGATCGACTGGTAGCTCAGCCAGCGGAACAGCTCGCCGAAACCAGGGATCTCCTTGTCCCACACGCGGGCGAGGGCTTCGGGCGTCACATCGCGGCCGGTAACCCCGGTGCCGCCGGTGGTCAGCACCACTTCGACCGAAGCATCGTCGATCCAGGCGTGAAGCTGCGCGACGATCGCATCCGCATCATCGCGCACGATCTGCCGCGCGGCCAGCAAATGCCCCGCGGCGGTCAGCCGCTCGACCAGCCGGTCGCCTGAGCGGTCTTCAGCGAGGGTCCGTGTGTCGGAAACCGTCAGCACTGCGATCCGCACCGGGCGGAACGCGACTGCGTTATCGATTGGCATTGCTGTCCTGATGGAAAGCGAGCTTCTTGACGCTCAGCTTGACCGCCGACGGGCCCTGCATGCCCGGGAATTTCGGCCACAGGCCCTGCGCCAGCGCCTCGCGGCTGCTCGATTTGCGGCCTTCCTGGTTCTCGTACATCCAGTAATTGCGCAGCACGGTCATCACATAGCCGCGCGTCTCCCAATAGGGGATGCTCTCGATATAGAGCAGCGGATCGCCGCCATCCTTGATCATCGCGTTCCAGTTGGCGACGGGCGTCGGCCCGGCATTGTAGGACGCAATCACCTTGGGCAGCAGCCCGCCGGTAAAGGGCTGGTCGCGCAGCTGCTCGAGATAGGACTGGCCGATCTCCATGTTCACCGAAGGCTTGGTGAGGTCGCTGGCGGCATAGGTGATGCCGTTGCGCCGGCCGATATCGATCGCCGCGCCGGTCTTGACCTGCATCAGGCCCATCGCGCCCGCGGCGCTGCGGATCTCCGAATTGAAGCGCGATTCCTGCAGCGTGTGGGCGAACACCAGCGCCTTGTCGACGCGCCAGCCACCCGCCGGCGTCCAGTTCGGCGCAGGATAGCGCGCCTCGACCAGCGGCTGGGTACCCTGCGGGCAATTATGCGTGAGCCAGAGCTGGGTGCTCGGCAGATTGAGCCGGCCGGCAAGGCGGGTCAGCGCAGCATGTTCGGTGGGCGTGCCCAGCTTCGCCTGGTAGCGCAGCACTTCGTCGGCCAGGTCGTCCTCGTCGATCTCGACCAGCGCAGCGGCGACGCGCACATTCGGGCGACGCTCCAGCGCGCGCCAATCCTCGGCGACAAACTTCTCGCCCCGGCTCGGCTTCTCGTCGATGCCGAGCGCGGCCTTGGCGAGCAGCCCGTAGAAGGTCTCGCTATATTGGGTGGCGGCGCGCAGCTTTACCGCGACCTTGTCGGGATGGCCGCACGCCATCTCGGCGCGCGAACCCCAATAGAGGCCGGCGGAGCGCAGCTCGGTATCGGCGGCGCGGGTGGCGACGCGCTCGAAGGCGGCGGTGGCGCCGGCGCAATCCTGTTCGCGCCAGGCGGCGAGCCCGGCGACCCAATCGGCCTGCGGCGCCCATTCGCCGATCCCGTCCTGCGCCTTGGCGGCGACGCGGCGGGCATTGTCGTCGTCTCCGGCGACATAATAGATCCAGGCAACCTTCTGCTGCCACTCGGTCTTCGCCTCGGGCGTCAGATCGGCTTCGAACTGGGTAACCACGGCCTCGGCGGGTGCGCCCTGATCGGCCTTCACATAGGGCTGGATGGCGAGCGCGATCTCGGTGGCGGCGGTGTCGCTCTTGATCGAGCGGGCGCGCTGGCGGACCGGGGCGCCATCATACCAGACCAGCCGGGCGGCGACCGGGATCGCAGGCGTGGTCAGCGCGCCGCGGGTCTTGGCCATGCGGCTGAGCTGGTCGGCCTGCGGGAGCTCGGGGGCGTCGCTGATCAGCTGGAGGATCGGCGCCAGCTCGACCTTGGGCGAATTCTTGGCGGTGTAGAGCTCGGCGCGCGCGATCGAATGGAGCGGACCCGGCTTCATCGAATCGAGCTGGAGCTGCGCATCCTGCCAGCGCTCGGCGCGGATCGCGGCGAACACCTTGCGGTATCCGGCCTTCTGGTCGCTATCGAGCTGCTCGGGAATGCCGTCGCCTTCGCGCGGGGCGGGGGCAGCAGCGGAGGAATTGTCGTCGGCGCCCGTTGCATCGGCATGGGCGGCGGTGGTCAGTGCCGTGGACGCCAGAAGCGCAGCGGCAAGCAGGATACGCATGGTCACAGGCTCCCCCGGGTCAACAGCAACAAATGCTTCCAGGCTTCGCTTTTTGAGGCGGGCCGCTGTTCCAACAGGAAACGCGGGTGCAGGCTCGCCAACGCCTGCGTTTTTCCGCCGAAATGGTTAACATCGACTAAACCATTCGCTGCCGCCGCGTCGTTCGTCTCAGGTACGACACGGCTCGCCGTTTGTCCTAAAATCAACAGCTTAGTGGGCTGCAGCAGCTTCAGGTGATGGCGCGCAATCTCGATCAGCCGGTCTTCCTGGTCGGGCGAAATCCGCCCGGCGAGAGGGCGGGCGGCGGCGAGCGACAGGAAATAGACCGAATCGCGGGCGATTCCGGCCGCGGTCAGCATCCGCGAAAACAGGGTTCCGACCGGTCCGGCGGCCAGAAGTTCACTCTGGTCGTCGCTTTCCGGCATGTCGGTCAGCACCACCAAAGCGGCCTGTGCGGGGCCGCTCGGGCCGACCAACGGAGTCATCCACGCCGCCTCGGGCACGGTCTCGCCGGTGCGCCAGGCCGTGAAGGCGGCGAGTGTATCGGGCAGGGTTTCTGGCTGGGGCGACGCTACGGCAATCTGCGCCGCCTGCACGGGCGCGGGCTGCGCGAGCCAGTCGCGAGCCTCGTCTTCCTGGAGTGTCTCGACACCCGCGTCACGCCACCATTCGAGTGCGCTCGCGAGGGTTCGCCCCCAATCTGCTGTGTATTCGCCTCCCACGCTGCCTAAGAGTCATGCCTTGACGGGCGGGTCAATCTGCCTTCATCGACCAAGGGACAGGACGTTGCCAGCTTGCGACGAGACAGGCGTGCGGCGTGTGCCAGACCAAGACTAGAAGGATGCGATGATGAGCGAACGGGAGTCGATGCCCTATGACGTCGTGATCGTCGGCGCGGGCCCCGCGGGCCTTTCGGCGGCGATCCGGCTGAAGCAGCTGGCCAGCGAGGCTGGCGGCGAGCTTTCGGTGTGCATCCTCGAAAAGGGCTCCGAAGTCGGCGCCCATATCCTTTCGGGCGCTGTGATCGATCCCAAGGCGCTCGACGAGCTGCTGCCGAGCTGGCGCGAGGACGGCTGCCCGCTCGCGCAGACGCCGGTCACCGAGAACCATCACTGGGTGCTGAGCGAGAAGGGCCATATGGCCTTCCCCGAGTTCATCACGCCGCCGTTCCTGCACAATAGGGGCACCTACACGGGCTCGCTCGGCAATCTCTGCCGCTGGCTGGCGGGCAAGGCCGAGGAGCTGGGCGTCGAGATCTTCCCGGGCTTCGCCGCCGCCGAGATCCTCTACAACGACAATGGCAGCGTGAAGGGCGTCGCCACCGGCGACATGGGCGTCGCGCGCGACGGCGAGCACAAGGGCGATTACCAGCCTGGCCTCGAGCTCCACGCCAAATATACCTTCTTTGCCGAAGGCTGCCGCGGGCACCTGACCAAGCAGATGATCCGCAATTTCGAGCTCGACAAGGACAGCCAGCCGCAGATCTACGGCATCGGCATCAAGGAGCTGTGGGACATCGATCCGGCGCTGCATGTGCAGGGCCGGGTGATCCACACCCAGGGCTGGCCGCTTACCAAGGGCGCGAACGGCGGCGGCTTCCTCTATCACCAGGCCGATGGGCAGGTCGCGCTCGGCTTCGTCACCTGGCTCAACTACAAGAACCCCTATCTCTCGCCCTTCCAAGAGATGCAGCGCTGGAAGACGCACCCGGAGATCGCCGCGATCCTCAAGGGCGCCAAGCGCGTCTCCTACGGTGCCCGCGCCATCTCGGACGGCGGCCTGCAGTCGGTGCCCAAGCTCGTTGCTCCCGGTGCCGCGCTGATCGGCGATGCGGCGGGCTTCCTCAACGTGCCGCGGATCAAGGGCACGCACACCTCGATGAAGAGCGGCATGATGGCGGCCGAGGCGGCGTTCGCCGCAGTCACCGCCGGCCGCGAGGCGGACGAGCTGGCCGCCTATCCCGAGGCCTATGAGAAGAGCTGGGTCTACAAGGAGCTGCGCGGCGTCCGCAACGTGGCGCCTCTGGTCAAGAAGTTCGGCGACAAGCTCGGCACGATGCTCGCGGGTGCGGCGATGTGGAGCGAGCTGCTCGGCATCCGGTGGCCCTTCACGATGCAGCACAAGCCCGACAATGAGGGGCTGTGGCACGCCTCCGAAGCGCCGAAGATCGATTATCCCAAGCCCGACGGCGTGCTGACCTTTGATCGTCTCTCCTCGGTGTTCATCTCGAACACCAATCACGAGGAGGACCAGCCGGTCCATCTGACGCTGAAGGACCCTGAAGTCCCCATTCACTACAATCTTCCGATGTACGCCGAGCCGGCGCAGCGCTACTGTCCGGCGGGTGTCTATGAAGTTGTCGGCGAAGGCGACGATCTGCGCTTCCAGATCAACGCGCAGAATTGCGTCCACTGCAAGACGTGCGACATCAAGGATCCCACCCAGAACATCAACTGGGTGGTCCCTGAAGGCGGCGGTGGCCCCAATTATCCGAACATGTAGCCTTGTCCTGGCGCTCGCGGCGACACTGCCCGCCGCGGCCCAGCAGGCCGCTCCGCCGCAAGTCGATCTGCGCGACTATGCACGCACCCGCGCCGCCGATGCGGCGGGGGAGGCGGCGCTGGCCGCTGCCGGCTATGCCCGTGCGCTCGATACGGTGCCCGACGATCAGGTTCTGGCGATGCGTGCCTATCGCCAGGGGCTCGCCGCCGGTGATTTCGCGCTCGCCAGCCGTGCCGCCGCGATCCTCGATCGTGCCACCGTCGCCCCGCCCGACACCGCGCTGCTCGCCTTCGCCGTCGCGCTGCACGATCATGACGGGATCGGCGAGGACCGCGCGCTGACGCGGCTCTCGCAGGCGCAGCTCGATTTCCTCGTCCCGGTGCTGCGCGCCTGGGTCGCGTTCGATCGCGGCCAGGATCCGATGCCGCTGCTCGATGCCGCGCGCGGCAACGGGCTCGCCACGCCCTTTGCCGAGCGTCACCGGGTGCTGCTGCTGATCGCCGCGGGCAAGCCCGATGAAGCCCTGTTCGCGCTCGCCGCCTCGAGCAATGTCGAGCAGGCGCAGGATCCACGCATCGACGCGGCGATCGCGCTGCTCCGCGCGGGCCGCAAGGACAAGGCGGAGACTATCCTCTCGGGCCTCGCCGGCGCCTCCAAGGCGTGGCGCAAGCGCCAGGCCAGGGCCGGCAATCCCGATGCGGCATTCGGCGCCGCGCATCTGTTCCTCGGCCTCGCCAGCGACCTGCGCGACGCCGACATGGCGCCGCTCTCGATACTGCTGACCCGCGCCGCCTTGCTGCTCGACCCGCAGGAGGATCGCGCCCGCCTGCTGCTCGCTGACGCGCTGTCGCGCAGCAACGCCACCGATGTCGCGCTCGACATGCTTGCCGGCATCCGCCTCGACGGTCCCTTCGCGCGCAGTGCCGCGGCCGGGCAGGTGGGCGCGCTCCGCCGCGCCGGCCGTCTGCCCGAAGCACTGGCGCTTGCCGAGAAGCTCGCTGCCGCCCAGGGCGCGACCGCACATGATCTGCGCACCTATGGCGAGCTGCTCTACCAGAATGGCCGCTTCGACGATGCCGCTTCCGCCTATGGCCGTGCACTCGGCAAGGCCGAGGGCGATGGTGGCTGGGAACTCAACTATCTGCGCGGCGCCGCGCTCGATCGCGCCGGCAAATGGGACGAGGCGCTGCCCGTGCTCCAGCGCGCGGTGACGCTCGCGCCCCAGGAACCCGAGGCGCTGGCCTGGCTCGGCAATGCCCAGGTCGAGCGCGGCGTCGACCTGCCCGGCGCCCAAGCGCTGCTCGAGCGCGCCCGCACCCTCAAGCCCGACGATCCCGAGATCACCGACTCGCTCGGCCGGGCCTATTATGCCGAGGGCCAGCTCGCCCGCGCGGTCCCGCTGCTCGAGACGGCGGTGCGCGCCGATCCCGGCAATGCCCACGCCAACGAGCATCTCGGCGACGCCTATTGGAAGCTCGGCCGCCGCATGGAGGCACGCTATGCCTGGCGCGCCGCCCAGGTCACTGCGGAGGAGGCCGACACCGCCCGGCTCAAGGCCAAGCTCGCGGACGGGCTGACCCAGTGATCGTCGAGATCGCGAAGGCCAAGCTCAATCTGGCGCTGCACGTCCGCGCGCGGCGGGCGGACGGTTATCACGAGCTGGAGACGCTGTTCGCCTTTGTGGCGGATGGCGATGTCGTCACCGTCGCACCGGCCGATGCCGACAGCTTCGCGCTCACCGGCCCGTTTGCGGCCGGGCTGGACGGGGAGGGCGACAACCTCGTCACCCGCGCCGCCCGCAGTTTCCGCGAGAAATTCGGCGGCGGCACGCATGCGATCACGCTCGACAAGCGCCTGCCGGTCGCCTCGGGCATTGGCGGCGGCTCGGCGGATGCGGCGGCGACGCTGCGGGCACTCGGCCGACTCCACGGTGTCACGCCCAACGCGATGTTCCCGATCGCCGACGCGCTGGGCTCGGACGTCCCCGCCTGCCTTTATGGCGTCAGTGCGATCGGTCGAGGCAGGGGCGAACAACTCGAGCCGGTGCCCGGCCTGCCCGGCACACCTGTGCTGCTGGTCAATCCGGGCGTCGCGGTTTCCACCGCCGAAGTGTTTCGCCGCTGGGACGGTATCGACCACGGCCCGCTGCCCGCCGATCCGCGCGCAGGCCGCAACGACCTCGAACCGCCCGCCCGCGCAATCGCGCCGGTGATCGACGAGGTGCTCGATATGCTGGTGAAGCAGCCGGGTGCAGTGCTCACCCGCATGTCCGGCTCGGGCGCGACGTGCTTCGCGCTGTTCGACGGCGAAGCGAGTCGCGATGCGGCTGCGGCCGCGATCGCTCCCAAGGGCTGGTGGCTCCTGGCGACGAGTCTAACCTGATTCCCCAAGCGGATCCCCGGCGAAGGCCGGGGCCCAGGGTTTCTCTGCCGAACCGCTTGTGGCCCTGGGCCCCGGCTTTCGCCGGGGAGCAGGAAAGTGGAGCGATTAACCACCCTCGAAAACCCGCCCTTTTCACTTTCGTCCGTACACCATCCCCAGCGGATCGCCTGCCGGGAGCAGAACGTCCGTTGGTGGCGCGGGCAGGGGCATTTGGCCCTGGCCCGCCCCATCCCCTTAACAGCAGGCCGCCATTCGGGCAGAGCCACTAAATGATCCAAGTCACGCGCAGCGGCACCGTCGCCACCATCGCTCTGGCCCGCCCCGAGGCGCGGAACGCACTCCCCATCGCCGCCTGGCAGGCGCTCGCCGCCGCCGCGCGCGAAGTGGGCGATGCCCGCGCGGTGATCCTCAAGTCCGATGTCGCCGGGATTTTCTCCGCCGGCGCCGATATTCGCGAGTTCGAGCAGCTCCAGGCCGATCCCGCGCTGCGCACCCAATTCCGTACGGCGATGCGCGATGGGATCGAGGCGATCGCCGCGCTGCCCATGCCCGTCATCGCCGCCGTCGATGGCGGCTGCTTCGGCGCCGCGGTGGCGCTGATCCTGGCCGCCGATATCCGCATCGCGGGCAACCTCTCCGAATTCGCGATCACCCCCGCGCGCCTCGGCCTCGGCTATCCGCGCGAGGATGTCGCCCGGCTCGAGGCGCTGGTCGGCAAGGGCATCGCCGCCTTGCTGCTCTTCACCGGCGACAAGCTGCGCCCTGACGAGGTCCACAAGATCGGCCTGGTCGAATTGAAGACCCGCAAGGCAATCGACACCGCCACTGCCATGGCGAGCGCCATCGCCGGCAATGCCCCGGAAGCCGTGAAGCTGCTCAAGCGCACGCTGCGCGGCGAGCAGACCGACCAGGGCTTTGAGGACGCCTTTGGCGGCGCTGAGCTGGCCGAGGGCCTTACCGCTTTTCGCGAACGCCGGAACCCGGCCTGGTGAGCGCCGCCGAGATACTCGAGGGCAGCGCGCAAAATGTCCTGCTCCTGTGCGACCACGCCTCCAACGCCGTGCCCGCGGATATCGATCTCGGCATCGATCCGGCTTTGCTCGATCTCCATATCGCGATCGATATCGGCGCCGCCGCCGTCACCCGCGCGCTCGCCCAGAAGCTCGACGCCCCCGCGATCCTCGCCACCGTCTCGCGCCTGGTGATCGATCTCCACCGCGAGCCCGACCATATCGGCCTGATCCCGCACCGCAGCGACGGCCACCTGATCCCGGGCAACGAGAGCGTCGACAAGCCCGCGCGCATCGCCCGCTTCCACGCGCCCTATCACCGCCTCCTGCGTGACCGCATCCGCGCCCAGCGCCCCAGGCTGATCCTCTCGATCCACAGCTTCACGCCCTGCCTTGAACATGGCGGCACCGATCGCCCCTGGCAGGTCGGCGTGCTCTACAACCGCGACACCCGCGCCGCGCACCCCACGGTGCAGTTCTTCGAGAGCCGCGGTTATGTCACCGGCGACAACGAGCCCTATTCGGGCCGCCTGCTCAACGCGACGCTCAACCGGCATGCGGAAGGGCAGGGGATTCCCTCGGTGGCGATCGAAATCCGCAACGACCTGATCCGCGATGCGGCGGGGGTGGAGGAATGGGCGGGGGTGCTGGCCGAGCTGGCGCGGCATCTCACGTCTGACGAGGTTTAGCAGTTCCCCGGCGAAAGCCGGGGCCCAGTGTTTCTCTGCCGTGTCGCTTGCTACCCTGGGCCCCGGCTTTCGCCGGGGAACAACCTTGCGTTAGCGCGATCGAGAAATTTCTTTGCGCAATAGTCTTGCGCAAAACGCCTCATCCACGACATAGGCTTGCGCATCATGACCAGCCGATTCGACAAGTCCAAGCTCCCCAGCCGCTACGTTTCCGTCGGCATCGAGAGCGCACCGCACCGCAGCTATTATTACGCCATGGGCCTCACCGAGGAGGAGATCGCCCGGCCGTTCGTCGGCATCGCCTCGGCGGGCAATGACAGCGCGCCCTGCAACACCACGCTCGATCAGCAGGCAGACTGGTGCCGTGCCGGCGTGAACGAGGGCGGTGGCATGCCGCGGCGCTTCAACACGATCACCGTGACCGACGGCATCGCCATGGGCCACCAGGGGATGAAGTCCTCGCTGGTCAGCCGCGAGGTCATTGCAGACTCGGTCGAGCTCTCGGTCCGCGGCCATTGCTACGACGCGCTCGTCACCTTCGCTGGCTGCGACAAGTCGCTCCCCGGCATGATGATGGCGATGCTCCGCCTCAACGTGCCGTCGATCTTCGTCTATGGCGGTTCGATCCTGCCGGGCCGCTATCAGGAGCGTGACCTCACCGTTATCGACGTGTTCGAGGCGGTCGGCCGCTATTCCGCCGGCAAATGCCCGCTCTCGGAAGTCACCGCGATCGAGAAGGCGGCCTGCCCGGGCCATGGCGCCTGTGGCGGCCAATATACCGCGAACACCATGGCCTGCGTTGCCGAGGCAATCGGTTTGTCCTTGCCGAACAGCAACATGGCACCGGCACCTTACAAGTCGCGTGAAGAGATTGCGGTGGCTGCCGGCCGCCAGGTGATGGAACTGATCGCCCAGAATATCCGCCCGCGCGACATCTGCACCCGCGAGGCGTTCGAGAACGCCGCCCGTATCGTCGCCGCGACCGGCGGCTCGACCAATGGCGCGCTGCATCTCCCTGCGATGGCACACGAAGCGGGCATCGAATTCGACCTGTTCGATGTCGCCGAGATCTTCAAGTCGACGCCGTACATGGCCGATCTCAAGCCGGGCGGCCGCTATGTCGCCAAGGACATGCACGAGGCCGGCGGCATCTACATGCTGATGAAGTCGCTCGCGCAGACCGGGCTGCTCCATCTCGATTGCATGACCGTCACTGGCAAGACGCTCGGCGAGAACATCGACCAGGTCACCTGGAACCCCGACCAGAAGGTCATCTACGACGCCAAGACGCCAATCACCCCCACCGGCGGCGTGGTCGGGCTCAAGGGCTCGCTCGCCCCTGAAGGCGCCATCGTGAAGGTCGCGGGCATGCACCGCCTCCAGTTCACCGGCATCGCCAAGGTGTTCGAGCGCGAGGAGGATGCCTTCGCCGCGGTCGAGGCCAATGCAATCAAGGAAGGCACCGTCGTCGTCATCCGCTATGAAGGGCCCAAGGGTGGGCCCGGCATGCGCGAGATGCTGTCGACCACTGCGGCGCTCTATGGCCAGGGGTTGGGCGAGAAGGTCGCGCTGATCACCGATGGCCGCTTCTCGGGCGGCACCCGCGGCTTCTGCATCGGCCATGTCGGCCCCGAAGCGGCCGAGGGCGGCCCGATCGCCCTCGTCGAGGATGGCGACGAGATCAGCATCGATGCCGAGGCCGGTACCGTCGATCTCAACGTCCCCGAGGACGTGCTCGCCGCGCGCCGCGCCAAGTGGGAGCCGCGCCGGAACGATTACCAGTCCGGTGCGCTCTGGCGCTTCTCGCAAAATGTCGGCCCGGCTTATAAGGGGGCTGTCACGCACCCCGGAGCCAGCGCCGAAACCCATGTGTTTGCCGATATCTGAACCAGGTAGGGAGAGGGGAAGGGCACGTCAGGCGCTAACGCTTGCGGCCCTTCTTTCCCTGCCAACGCTTTTCCTGACTGGCTGCAACGTCCAGGTCCGCGACAAGGCCACCGAAGCGCGCAACGAAGCGCATGCCGAGAAGATGGAAAAGGCGGAAGGGCGCATCGAATGCGCCCCGCCCGGCGCCGAGACCTTCTCCTTCGCCTGCACGATCGACCGGGTCCAGTCGCAGGACGGGCTGTTCCTGACGCTCCGCCACCCCGATGGCGGTTTCCGCCGGCTTCTCGTCACCACCGACGGGCGCGGCGTGATCGCGGCGGACGGCGCCGAGAAGGCCGAGGTCACGATCCTCGCCCCCGATCAGATCGAAGTCGCGATCGGCGGTGCGCGCTACCGCTTGCCTGCGACCGTGCGCGGGGCCAAACCGGGCAAATGATCCCGCCCGGCGTACCGATCGTCACCGCTGCCCAGATGCGCGCCGCCGAAGAGGTGGCGTTCCGGCGCGAGCCCCAGGAAGCGGTCATGGAGCGCGCCGGCGCCGCCGTGGCGCGCGAGGCGGCGCGTTTCGCGCATGGCGATCCGATCCTTGTCCTTGCCGGCCCCGGCAACAATGGCGGAGACGCCTATGTCGCCGCGCGATTGTTGAAGGCAGCCGGCCATGACGTCGCGGTCGCCGCCTGTGGCGAGCCCGGCACGCCGCTCGCCCGGGTGATGCTCGAGCGCTGGGGCGGGGAGGTCGCCTCGCTCTACCAGGCACGCCCTCGCCCGGTGCTGATCGACGGCCTGTTCGGCACCGGCGTGACCCGCCCGCTCGAGCGCGGCATTGCCCCGGTCTTCGCCGAACTGGTGAACGCCGCGCGCTTTTCGCTGGCGATCGATCTTCCCTCGGGCCTCGCCACCGACAGCGGCGCCGATCTCGGTGCGCCCAGGGGGATCAGCGCCACGCTCGCGCTCGCCGCGCTCAAGCCCGCCCATCTGTTGGACGCCGGGCTCGAGCGCTGCGGCAAGGTCCTGCTCGCCGATATCGGCATAGCGGTGGAGAGCCACTGGCGCCGCGTCTCGCGCCCACAGCTCAAGGCCCCCGGCGCCCGCGCGCACAAATATAGCCGCGGCCTGGTCGTGGTGGTCGAGGGCGATATGCCCGGCGCCGCCCGTCTCGCCGCGCACGCCGCGATGGCCGGAGGGGCGGGCTACACGATCCTCGCCTGCGCCGATGGCAGCAGCGGCGGCCCCGATGCGCTCGTCCGGCACCGTGTCAGCAATGGCGACGATCTCGCGGACTTCCTCACCGAGACCCGCATCGGCGCCGTGGTGGTCGGCCCTGGCCTCGGCCGCGATCGCCGCGCCGAAGGGCTGCTCAAGGCGGCGCTGGGCGCCAATCTTCCGCTGATCCTCGACGGCGACGCCTGCACCCTGCTCGGCAAGTCCGCCGCCGCCTGGCTCCAGCGCCGCACCGCCGCGACCTGGCTCACGCCGCATTCGGGCGAGTTCGACCGCATGTTTGAGAGCGAAGGCGACAAGATCACCCGCACGCTCACAGCCGCCGCCGACTCGCGCGCCACCGTGATCCACAAGGGCGCCGACACCGTGATCGCCACGCCGCGCGGTGAAGTCCGCGTGCTCGCCCAGGCCTCGTCCTGGCTCTCCACTGCCGGCACCGGCGACGTGCTGGCGGGAACGCTCGCCGCGCAGGTCGCCTCGGGCAACAAAAACGCCGCCGAAGCCGCGGTCTGGCTCCACGCCCGCGCGGCAAGGCTTGCAGGACCGGCCTTCATCGCCGATGCGCTGCCGATGCATCTTCCCCCGGCGATCTCCGAATGTCTCTAAGCACCGTCCTCCGCGTCGCGGGGCGCGGCGAAGGCGTCACTGACGACGGCCGCTACATCCCCTTCGCGGCCCCCGGCGACCAGGTCGACGCGCAGGGCACAGTCACCCGCGGCCCGCACCATCAGGAGCCGCCCTGCCGGCACTTCCCCGAATGCGGCGGCTGCCAGCTCCAGCATCTCGACGATACCGCGTGGAGCGGCTTCATCACCGACCGGGTCGCCGGCGCGCTCGCCCAGCACAAGCTCACCACCGAGATCCGCGCGCCTTTGCTCTCGCCCCCGCGCACCCGCCGCCGGGCCACGCTCCATGCCGAGCGCCGCGGCCGCCAGGTGCTGCTCGGCTTCACCGGCCAGGGCAGCCACAACCTCATCGACCTGGCCGAATGCCATGTCCTCGATCCCGAGCTGTTCGCGCTGCTCGCGCCGCTGCGCGGCCTGCTCGCCGCGCTGCTGCCGACGTCGCGGCGGATCAACGTCCACCTCGCCAGGGCCGATCAGGGCATCGACGTCCTGCTCGACGGCCTCGAAGCCGAAGGCCTCGCCGCCGCCGAGGCGATCAATGCCTTCGCGCATCGCCACCAGCTCGCCCGCTTCTCGATGGACGAGGGCCTCGGCCCGTCGGCGCGCTGGGAACCCGATCCGGTGACGATCACGCTCGGCGGCGTGCCCGTGGCGTTCCCGCCCGGCAATTTCCTCCAGGCGACGCCCGAAGGCGAGGCGGCGCTGATCGCCACGGTCCAGGAGATCGTCGGCGGCGCCGGCACGATCGCCGACCTGTTCGCCGGTCTCGGCACCTTCACGTTCGCCTTCCCCAAGGCCAAGGTCTATGCCGGCGAAGCGGCGCGCGATCCGATCCTGGCGCTCAAGGCCGCCGCGGCGCAGGCCAAGCGCATGGTCTTCGCCGATCATCGTGACCTGTTCCGCCGTCCGGTGACGACCTCCGACCTCGACAAGTTCGAAGCAGTGATCCTCGATCCCCCGCGCGCCGGCGCCCGCGAACAGGTTGCCGAGCTGGCCAAGGCACGCGCTCCGCTTGTCGCCTATGTATCCTGCAATCCCAATACCTTCGCACGTGATGCGGAGACTTTGTGCGAAGGCGGCTACACGCTCGACTGGATCCAGCCGGTCGGCCAGTTCCGCTGGTCCACCCATGTCGAGCTGGCCGCGAAGTTCAGCCGGTAAGGCCACCCTCCCGCTTGCGGGAGGGACCTAGGGATAATCCGCCCACAGGAAGAACAGCCCGTCCGACGGCGCATTGAGCCCCAGTGCGGCGCGGTCGCGCGCCTCCAGCGCCGCGGTCATGTCGTCGGGCGTCCAGCGCCCCTGGCCGACCAGCACAATGCAGCCGACCATCGAGCGGACCTGGTGATGCAGGAACGAGCGCGCCGAGGCGAAGACGCTGATCCGCTCGCCCTCCGCGACCACCTCGAGCCGGTCGAGCGTGCGCAACGGGCTATCGGCCTGGCAATGCGCCGAGCGGAAGGTGGTGAAATCGTGCCGCCCGACCAGCCGTGCCGCACCCTCGGCCATCAGCCCGGCGTCGAGCGGCGGGATCACTCGCCACGCCAGGCCCTTCTCCCAGGTCAGCGGCGCCCGCCTTGTTGAGATTCTGTATTCATAATGGCGTGCAACACACGAGAAACGCGCATGCCAATCGTCCGCCACCTCGACGCAATCGAGGATCGCGACCGGATTGGGCCGCACCCGTGCGTTGAGCGCCTCCATCAGCCGGAACGCGGTGATCGGCTTCGCGATATCGATATGCGCGCGCATGCCGAGCCCATGGACGCCGGCGTCGGTGCGCCCCGCGGCCTGCACCGAGGCGCGTTCGCCGGTGACCGCAAACGCCGCGTCCTCGATCGCCTGCTGCACGCTCGGGCCATGATCCTGCCGCTGCCAGCCCATGAACGGGCGGCCGTCAAACTCCACGGTCAGCGCGAACCGCGTCAAAGCCGGGTGCCCGCGGGGATTTGCAGGCCGTTGAGCAGCTCGCGTGACGTCATGACGCCGCGTCCTGCGCGCTGGACAAGGGTGGGGCGGATCGCACCCGCCGCGCAGGTGATGGTCAGCGCATCATCGAGCACCACGCCCGGCGCGCCAGCACCCTCAAAAATCTCAGCCGCATGCACCCGGAACCGCTCCCCCCCGAACTCGAAGAACGCCCCCGGCGCCGGATTGAACGCGCGAATTTGCCGCTCAACCTCCACCGCAGGCCGCGAGAAATCCAGCCGCGCCTCGGCCTTGTCGATCTTCGCGGCATAGGTCACGCCGTCCTCGGGCTGCGCCACCGCGGGATGCCCGTCGAAATCCGCCAGCACCGTCACCATCAGCCGCGCGCCCATCGCGCTCAGCTCGGCGGTGAGATCGCCCGCGGTCTTGCCGTCCACCGGCGTCCGTTCCTCGAGCCGCACCGGCCCGGTATCGAGCCCGGCCTCCATCTGCATGATCCCGACACCCGTTTCCGCGTCGCCCGCCAGGATCGCCCGCTGGACCGGCGCCGCACCGCGCCACCTGGGCAGCAGCGAGCCATGCACGTTGAGGCAGCCATGTTTCGGCGCATCGAGCACCGCCTGGGGCAGGATCAGGCCGTACGCGGCGACCACCGCGACATCGGCCTCCAGCGCCTCGAACGCCGGCAGCGCCTCGGGATCCTTGCGGAACGAGAGCGGGGTGCGCACTTCGATCCCCAGCGCCTCCGCTCTGGCCTGCACCGGCGAAGGCGTCAGCGCCTTGCCGCGCCGCCCGCCGGCCCGCGGCGGCTGACTGTAAGCCGCCACGACGTCGTGCCCGGCCTCGACCAGCGCATCGAGCACCGGCACGGCAAATTCGGGCGTTCCCATGAATATCACTCGCATGAAGAGCCCTTAGCCCTACTCGTCATCCCGGCGAAAGCCGGGATCTCGTGCGGCTCCTTCCGCGCGCCGTCGCCTGAGATCCCGGCTTTCGCCGGGATGACGGCCAGTTTCCTTTTCGTTCCCGCATAGCTATCTCCCTCCCATGGCATCTCCCGAGATCGAAGCGCTTACCCAGGCCCTGTCGCGACTGCCCGGCCTCGGACCCCGTTCGGCGCGCCGCGCGGTGCTGCATCTGCTCAAGAAGCGCGAGACCGCGCTCGATCCGCTGCTCGCCGCATTGGGCGCGGTCAGCCGCAACCTCGAGACCTGCGCGACCTGCGGCAATGTCGACACCGCCAACCCCTGCCAGATCTGCGCCGATCCGCGCCGCGACGCCCGTTCGCTCTGCGTGGTCGAGGAAGTCGCCGACCTCTGGGCGCTCGATCGCGCGCGCCTCTTCCCCGGCCGCTTCCATGTCCTTGGCGGCCGCCTCTCGGCGCTCGAAGGCGTCCGTCCCGAGGATCTGCGCATCGATCGCCTCGTCGCCCGCATCGCCGCGGGCGGCATCGACGAGGTCGTGCTGGCGATGAACGCCACGCTCGAGGGCCAGACCACCGCGCATTACATCGCCGAGCGGATCGAGACCTATCCGGTCCGCGTTACCCAGCTTGCCCACGGCCTGCCGGTGGGTGGCGAGCTCGACTATCTCGACGAAGGCACGCTCGCCCAGGCATTGCGCGCACGGCGCCCGGTGGCCTAGGGGCACGCCCTCTCTTGCCCGAAAAGCCCCGAAAGCTTAAATTACACCCATGGCTATTCTACCGATCGTCGAAGTACCCGATCCGCGTCTGCGTCTCATCTCCGAACCCGTGGCGGAGGTGAACGACGAGCTTCGTGACCTGATCGCGGACATGTTCGACACCATGTACGACGCGCCCGGCATCGGCCTCGCCGCCATCCAGGTGGGCGTTCCCAAGCGCGTGATCGTGATGGACCTGCAGGAGCAGGAAGACGAGGAGGGCAAGCCGATCCGCGAGCCGCGCGTCTTCATCAATCCCGAGATCCTCGATCCCGCCGAGGAGCAGTCGGTCTATACCGAAGGCTGCCTGTCGATCCCCGAGCAGTTCGCCGATGTCGAGCGCCCCGCGCGCTGCCGGGTGAAGTGGCTCGACGAGCAGGGCGGTGCGCATGACGAGACGTTTGAGGGCCTGCTCGCCACCTGCATCCAGCACGAGATGGATCATCTCGAGGGCATCGTCTTCATCGATCACCTCTCGCGCCTGAAGCGCGACATGATCCTCAAGAAGCTCAACAAGGCCCGCCGCGCCGCGGCCTGATCCTCGGGGGCCGTGGCGCCCCCGAAATTTTCCTGTCCTACAAGGATCGTTCGGTATATGTTCCGCGCATGGGCACTCGTGCGCGGGTGCCTGTGCTCGCGCGTGCGCCCGCATATGCCCGCGCGTGAGTGTCGTGACTTTCGTGACTTTCCGGGGAGGCTTTGTTGGATTTGCTGGCGCTAGTGATCGCGGTTGCCGCGCTCGTAATCGGGCTTGGCCTCGGCATGTTCCTGGGCGGCCGCCCGGCTTCGCAGATGCGCTCGGAGCGCGACCAGCGCGAGGCGGAGTTCAAGACCGCCGCCGCCGAGCTCGGCCGTGCCCAGATCGAGCTGGCCGGGCTCAAGGCCGAGACCAGCGGCATGGAGTCGCGCTTCGCCGAGCTGGCGCACCGCATCCTCGGCGAATCGCAGAAAAGCTTCCTCGAGCGCGCCGACCAGCGCTTCGCCCAGGCGGGCGAGAGCAATGAGGCGAAGATGAAGGCGCTGCTCAGCCCGGTGCAGGAGACGCTCCAGCGCTATCAACAGGGGCTGAGCGAAGTCGAGAAGGAGCGGGTGGGCAGCTATCAGGCGCTGCGCGAGGCGGTGCAGACGCTGCATGCCGGTCACACCCAGGTGCGCGACGAGACCGCCAAGCTGGTCAATGCGCTGCGCGCCAGCCCCAAGGCGCGCGGCCGCTGGGGCGAGCAGAGCTTGCGCAACGTCCTCGAACAGGCCGGCCTCTCGCAGCACGCCGATTTCCAGACCGAAGTCTCGGTCAACACCGAGGATGGGCGACTGCGCCCTGACGTGATCGTCCGCCTGCCCGGCGGCAAGAAGCTGATCATCGACGCGAAATGCTCGCTCAATGCCTTTCTCGATGCCAGCGAGGCGCATGACGAGGCCAGCCGCACCGCGCACCTCGTCGCCCACGCAACCGCGATCCGCCGCCATGCCGAGCAGCTCGGCTCGAAGAATTACTGGGCGCAGTTCGGCGACGCCGCCGATTATGTGATCCTCTACATCCCGGGCGAGCATTTCCTCACCGCCGCGCTCGAGCAGGACGATGCGCTGTGGGAATGGGCATTCGAGCGCCGCGTGCTGCTCGCCACGCCGACCAACCTCGTCGCGATCGCGCGCACCGTCGCCAGCGTCTGGCGGCAGGAGAAGCTCGCCGAAGAGGCGGCCGAGATCGCCCGGCTCGGCAAGGAGCTCCATTCGCGCCTGGCCACGATGGGCAGCCATGTCGCGAAGATGGGCCGCAATCTCGAACTGGCGAACGGTGCATACAACGCAATGGTCGGCAGCCTGGAGAGCCAGGTGATGAGCCAGGCCAAGCGCTTCGAGGCGCTCGAAGTGTCGAGCGGCGCCAAGGAGATCGAGCCGCTACCGATGGTCGAGACCGCGCCGCGTCCGCTTACCAAGCTGGTGACTGGGCCGGCGGACGAAGCGGAAGCTGCGGAATAGCCATGGCGTCAAAGTCGGGCTAGGCTTTGAGAGACAATCGAAGAGGGGGATTTCGATGAAGCTTGCACTTGCACTCTTGCTTGCCACGACGTCCGTCGGCACCGCCTTTGCCCAGCAGAGCCCCGCGGAGACTGCCCGCGACAGCCGGCTCAGCGAGATCATCCAGCTGATCCAGGGCGGCCAGCCGCAACAGGCGGTCGACAAGCTCAATCCGCTGATCGTCGAATATCAGGCTGCCTATCCCGGCGATACGCAGAAGCTCTGCAAGGTCGAGGACTATGAGACCGCCGCCTATGCCGCGCTGCCGGGCGGCAAGAGCGCGACGCTGGTCGAGGGTGGCTGGTGCATCGCGCTTTGGGCCAAGGGTTTCGCGATGATCGATCTGAACCAGCTCGACGGGTCGGTGCTGTTCCTTGAACGTGCGGTGACGATGGCGCCGCTCCATCCGCATTATCTGTCCGAGCTCGGCTATGCCTATCAGGCGCAGAAGCAGTGGCAGCGCTCCTATGATCTCTACGCCCGCGCTGCGGATGCGGCGAAGCGCGAGAGCGGCGAGCGCCAGGTCAAGTCGCTGCGCCGCGCCTGGTTCGGCATGGCCTATGACCTGATCGAGCTGGGCCAGCTCGATCAGGCCGAAATCTATCTGCGCAAATGCCTTACGCTGACGCCCGACGATCAGAAGGTGAAGGACGAGCTTCAGTATATCCTCGACGAGAAGGCGAAGAAAAAGGCGAGCTAGCCGGGGTTACGGCCGTGCGCGGACCAGCGTCAGCGTGCGGCCGCGGGTGCCGGAGAGCACCAGCTTGCCCTGTCGGTTGCTCGACACGGTCAGCCGGTCGCCGAACAGGTTGAGGATGGCCTGTTCCTGCTGGTTCCGCGTCCGGTCGGTGCAGGCCATGCGGGTGCTGGCCAGCGGCCCCGCGGTCAGCCGGCCGCGCTCGAAGCGGAAGTTGCCGTTGAAGCGGTTGCAGCTCGCATTGCCCGAGATGCGGCCGTTGTCGAAGGACACGGTCGGGCTGGTACCGCGGGCAACGGGGCGCCCGTTCAGCGCCTCGATCCGCCAATTGCCCTCGACCGGGCTTGCGGCGGGCAGGGCGCGGGGCTCACCGCCGCAGCCCTTATAGCTGCGCCCGTCGACGGTGACGGTCACGGTGTCGGGATAGGTGCGGTCGCTCATCCCGTCGCTGCACTTGATGTGGTTGGTGTTCACGTTGATCCGGCGCGTCTGCCAGATCTCGCCGGCAAAGCCGTGGATCACCCGCGGCGTCGCCACGCTCACCGGCGGGCGGCCCGGCGCCTCGAAGCGCATCGTCCGGGCGCCGATGGTCAGGCTCCAGAACGGCTCGGTGCCGGAGGCGCGATAATCGGCCTGCGCCTGGGCGGCGGCGGGCAGGGCAGTCAGCGCGATCAGGCTGGCGGCGGCGATGGTGGGGATACGCATTGGATTCACTCCTCTTTCGAGAAGCGCAATGCACCGGAGCGGCTGAACGCTCCATGGCCGTAACGATTAGCTGCCGTTCAGCTTCGCTGCTGGCCGAGCACTTCATAGGCCATGACCGCAGTGGCGATCGCGGCGTTCAGGCTGTCCGCCTTGCCGAGCATCGGGATCTTGACCAGCAGGTCGCACGCCTCGGCCATGAAGCCCGGCATGCCCTGCGCCTCGTTGCCGGTGAGCAGGAAGGTCGGCGCCTGGTAGTGGGGGCTGCGATAGTCATGCTCGGTGTCGAGGCTGAGCCCGACCAGCTGGCCCGGCCCCTTGCGCAGCCAGACGAGGAAGTCGCCCCAGCTCGATCGCGCCACCGGCACGGTGAACAGCGCTCCCATGCTGGCCCGCACCGCCTCGACCGAAAAGGGATCGACACAGTCGTCGATCAGGATCAGCCCGCCGGCACCCACCGCATCGGCGGTGCGCAGGATGGTGCCCATGTTGCCCGGATCGCGCAGCCGCTCGGCGACCAGCCAGATGCCCGCCTTGCTCCGGTCGAGATCGGCCAGCGTGACGGCGAATTCGGGATAGACGCCGATGACGACACCGGGATTGTCCTTGCCCGAGAGCTTGGAGAGGATGTCGGCATTGGTCTCGACTGCCCAGCCGCCCGCCGCTTCGGTAGCGTCGACCAGCGACCGGACCAGAGCATGGCCCGCCATGTCCTTCGAGAAGAACAGATATTCCGGAACCCGCCCGGCCTCATGCGCTTCGGTGAGGATGCGCAGCCCCTCGGCGAGGAACAGCCCTTCCTCGCGCCGGTGCTTCTTGTCGCGCAGGTTGCGGACACGCTTGATGAGGGGGTTGGAAAAGGCAGTGATTTCGCGTGGCATCGGCTGCCCTTAGCTACTCCACGCCCCCGAGGCTATTCCTCGTTGAACCGCGCCTCGACCAGCTCGACCAGTGCCTGCACCGCGCCATCGGCGCCGTCGCCCTCCGCGCTGATCGCGATCGTGTCGCCCTTGGCGGCGCCGAGCATCATCAGATCGAGGATCGATGTGCCCGAGGCGGTATTGCCGTCCTTCTCGACGGTGAGTTCGACCGGCTGGGCGGTGGCGAGGGTCACGAAGGCCATGGAGGCGCGCGCGTGCAGGCCGCGCTTGTTCTCGATCGTGACGGTTCGGATCGTGCGACTCAAGCGGCAGCCTCTCCCAGGACTTCGGATGCGACGGTGATGTATTTGCGGCCGGCATCGCGCGCCGCGGCCACGGCTTCAGTGACCTTCATCGTCTTGCGCGCGCTGCCCAGGCGGATCAGCATCGGCAGGTTGATCCCGGCGATCACCTCGACCCGGCCCGCTTCCATCAGCGAGATGGCGAGATTCGACGGCGTGCCGCCGAACAGATCGCTCAGCACGATCACCCCGCGACCCGAATCGACGCTCTTGATCGCCTCGGCGATGTCCGCGCGGCGACCTTCCATATCATCTTCGGGGCCGATGCAGATCGATGCGATCTGCTCCTGTTTGCCCACCACATGCTCCATCGCGACTACGAACTCCTCTGCGAGTCGTCCGTGCGTCACGAGCACCAAACCGATCATCTCAAACTCCGCCCCCTGCCACGGTCACCGGGTGCCCCTCCAGCGAGTCCTGCGGCGCGGTCTTCGTATCACGATGCGTCACCGTGGGCGAAAAACCTGCGCCGCGCAACCGCGTGGCCATCCGTTCGGCGACATGGACCGAGCGGTGACGGCCCCCCGTGCATCCGAACGCTATCGTAACATATGCCTTGCCCTCGGCCTGGTAGCGCGGGAGCAGCAGGAGCAGCAGCGACTCGATCTGCTCCATCGCCGCCGGATAGGCGGGATCGGCCGCGATATAGGCGGAAACATCGGCGTCCTTGCCCGTGCCGGGGCGCAGCTCGGGCACCCAGTGCGGATTGCGCAGGAAACGCATGTCGAACACCAGGTCGGCGTCGCGCGGCAGGCCGCGGGCGAAGCCGAACGACACCACCGAGATCACCGTCTCGCCCAGGCCCTCGCCCGAAAAGGTGGTGCGGATCTGCTGGGCCAATTCGTTCGAGCTGAGATCGGTCGTGTCGATCAGGCGGTTCGCCCAGCGCCTGAGCGGCGTCAGCAGTTCGCGTTCATGGGCGATCCCGTCCTGCGCCGGCCGGTCCTGCGCCATGGGATGGCGCCGCCGCGTCTCCGAATAGCGCCGCTCGAGCTCGGCGCCCGAGCATTCGAGGAACAGCGTGCCGACGTCATGGCCGTGATTCTCGCGCAGCTTCTTGATGCGCCGCACGATGCTCTCGGGGTCGAAGCCGCGCGTCGTGGTGCCGATGCCGATCGCGAGCGGGCGGTCGTCTTCCACTTCCGCCGGCGCGGTGTCGAGCAGCCGGTTGAGCAGCAGCAGCGGCAGATTGTCGACGATCTCCCAGCCCAGATCCTCGAGCGTGCGCAGCACCGTCGACTTGCCGGCGCCGGACATGCCGGTGACGAGCAGGATCTGCTTGGGTTTGCTCACTGCGCGAATGCCTTCAGCGCATATTCGACCTTGATCGGCGCAGCGGGCTCGGACGGGCCGAGCGCCAGCACGGGCACCGCGATGCCGGCGATGTTCCGGAAGCGGCGATCCTCGGGCAGGCGCGGCGCGGCGTCGAGCACGACGGCGATCAATGCCACGCTCACTTCGGCGAGGCTCTCCTTCTTCACCGCGCCGATGCCGCGAATCTCTACCTGCCCCCCGGTGCCGGCGGGCGCGGTGGCCTGCAGATTGGAGCCGCTCCGGGTACAGGCAGTGCGGGCATCGGAGACCAGCACAGCGCCGCGATCGAGCAGGCGCAGGAGGAGGTCGGTGCGCTGGGCGTCGTCGCGGGCTTCGATCAGCACGCCGCGGCCATCGATCGCCACACAGGCGCCCTGGATCGTCTCTGAAGACAGTTCGGCCATCAAATGCGTCCCGCCAATGGCAGATGGACGACGAATCGTGCCCCGCTCAATCGATCCTCCCGCGATTCGACTGAAATATTCCCCTGGTGGCCCTCAACGATCGTGCGGGCGATGGCAAGCCCCAGCCCGGAATGCTGGCCGAACGCTTCTTCCTGCGGGCGCACGGTGTGGAAGCGGCGGAAGATGTTCTCGCGCGCTTCCTCGGGCACGCCGGGACCTTCGTCCTCCACCCGGATCGTCAGATATTCATCGTCACTCGATGCCGAGATCGCGATCAGGCCCTTGGGCGGCGAGAAGGAGATGGCGTTCTCGATGAGGTTCTCGAACACGCGCTCCAGCCGCGCCCCTTCGCCGAGCACGGTCAGCTCGGCCCCCCGGCCGCGGTCAAAGGCGATGCGGATGCCGCCGGGAATGCCGCGCGCCTCGCGCTGGTCGAGCAGCGCCTGGATCATCGTGCCGATGTCGACGGGCTCGAAGGTGGCGCGGCTCAGCTGTGCGTCGAGTCGCGACGCCTCGGAAATATCGGTGATCAGCCGGTCGAGCCGCAGCACATCGTCGCGCACGATCTCGAGCAGCTGGTCGCGATGCTCCTTCTTCTTCACCGCCGCCAGGCTGTCGACCGCGGAGCGGAGCGAGGCGAGGGGGTTCTTGAGCTCGTGCGTCACGTCGGCGGCGAACGCCTCGGTTGCGTCGATCCGGGCACGCAGGGCGCCCGTCATGTCGGACAGCGCGCGGGCGAGCAGTCCGATCTCGTCGCTGCGGTCGGGCAGCCGCGGCACCACCACTTCGCGGGCACGCCCCAGCCGCACCCGGATCGCTGCGCGGGCGAGCAGGCGCAGCGGCCGCACGATCGTCCGGGCGAGGAACAGCGAGAGCAGGATCGAGAAGACCGAGACGAACAGCAGCACCATGCCCAGCCGGAAGCGCTCGGCGCGAACGGTCTGAGTGATGTCACGCGCGTTGACCGTGGTCATCACCACGCCCAGCTCGGTGATCGGCGCGGCGGCGGTGATCACCGGGGTGCGATCGGGTGCGCGCCACACGGTGGCGGGCGTGCCATGCGCCGAGAGCGCGGTGCGCACATCGGGCCAGTCGAGGCCCATGTCCGCCGCGCGTTCGCGGTAGAGCGGGGCGCGGTCGGCACCCGCCACCGTATCGATCACCGCATCGAGGAACCGCGCCGCCTCCAGCCCCCAGGGATCCTTGTCCGGATCGCGCAGCACGACGTTGCGCAGGCCCAATGTCTTGCTGTCCGAGAGCAGCTTACCCTTCTCGTCGTACAGTCGGATCCGCGTGCCGGTGTCGCGCGCCAGGCTGAGCACCAGCAGGTCGCGGCGCTTCTCGTCCTTGGCCGAGGCCAGCGCCTGCGCGATCAGCCGGACCTCGCGACCGGCCTGTTCCACCCGGCTGTCGACGATCCGGCTGCGGTACGAGTCGAGGTAGGAGAAGCCGCCGCCCAGCAGCGCCAGCGCGAAGATGTTCACCGCGAGGATGCGTGGCGTCAGGCTGACGCGATTGGACCATTTGAGCGCGAGGTCGCGCTCGTCCCTATTCGTCCGAGAACCGGTAGCCCGCGCCATAGAGCGTCTCGATAGCATCGAATTCCGGATCGACCTGCCGGAATTTGCGGCGGACGCGCTTGATGTGGCTGTCGATGGTTCGGTCATCGACATAGATGTCGTCCTGATAGGCGGCATCCATCAGCTGGTTGCGGGTTTTCACGATGCCCGGGCGCTGCGCGAGCGTCTCGAGAATCAGGAATTCGGTGACGGTCAGCGTCACGTTGGTCCCGCTCCAGGTCACGCGGTGGCGTGCCGGATCCATCACCAGCCGGCCACGCTCGAGCACTTCGGCGGGGGTTTCCTCACCGCCCTCGGCGGTGGGCTGGGCGACTTCGGTGCGGCGCAGGATCGCGCGGATGCGGGCGATCAGCAGGCGCTGGCTGAACGGCTTGGCGATATAATCGTCCGCGCCCATTGCCAGGCCCAGCGCCTCGTCCAGCTCATCGTCCTTGCTGGTCAGGAAGATGACGGGGATCGAGCTTTTCTCGCGCAGGCGCCGCAGCAGCTCCAGCCCGTCCATCTTCGGCATCTTGATGTCGAGCACCGCCAGATCGGGCGGATTGTCGATCAGCGCCTTCAGTGCGCTCTCGCCATCCGAATAGACACGCGTCAGAAAACCCTCGGTCTGGAGGGCGATCGAGACGGAGGTCAGGATATTGCGGTCGTCATCGACCAGCGCGATCGTTGCAGTCATGCGTTTTGGGCACTCGGAACCATTGATCTAACGGCGTAACCGAAACTTCTTTACCGCTCAATCGCCTGACAACGTTTACTCGGGTTGACCCCCTTTCCGGCGCGGGCCTATGGCCACGCAATAATATTGCACGGGGCGGCAACAGCCCCGGCAAGAGACACCCACCAGGGTGCATGGAGACGGAGGCCGATTTTGACCGAGCGCACGCCGCGCAACGGTCTCGATGCCATGGGCATCGGGACCGGCGCTGAACTTTTCTGGAATCTCGAAACCGCCCAGCTCGTGGAGCACGCCGTGCGACGCGGCGAGGGCAAGCTTGCCAAGGACGGCCCGCTGGTCGTCACCACCGGCAAGCACACCGGCCGCAGCGCCAAGGACAAGTTCATCGTCCGCGATGCCACTACCGAGGACAGCGTCTGGTGGGGCAACGTCAACAAGGGGATGACTTCGGGCCATTTCGCCGCGCTCAAGGAGGATTTCCTCGCCGAGCTGGCGCAGCGCGACACGCTCTACGTCCAGGACCTGTACGGCGGCTCGCAGCCCGAGCACCGCGTCAATGTCCGCGTGATCAACGAGCTGGCCTGGCATAATCTGTTCATCCGCACGCTGCTCGTCCGCCCCGAGGGCGCCGAGCTCGCCGGCTTCCAGCCCGAATATACGATCATCGACCTGCCGAGCTTTCGCGCCGACCCTGAGCGCCATGGTTGCCGCAGCGAGACGGTGATCGCCGTCAACTTCACCGAGAAGCTGATCCTGATCGGCGGCACCGCCTATGCGGGCGAGATGAAGAAGAGCGTGTTCGGGCTGCTCAACTATCTGCTGCCGAAGGACGGCATCATGCCGATGCACTGTTCGGCCAATATCGGCCCGAACGGGGACACTGCAGTGTTCTTCGGCCTCAGCGGCACGGGCAAGACTACGCTCTCGGCCGATGCCAGCCGCACGCTGATCGGCGATGACGAGCATGGCTGGTCGGACACGGCGGTCTTCAATTTCGAGGGCGGCTGCTACGCCAAGATGATCAACCTCTCGGCCGAAGCCGAGCCGGAGATCTTCGCGACCACCAGGCGCTTCGGCACGGTGCTCGAGAATGTCGTGATGGACGAGGCAAGCCGCACGCTCGACTTTGCCGACAACAGCCTCGCGGAGAACAGCCGCGGCGCCTATCCGATCGACTTCATCCCCAACACCTCCGAGCGCAATCTCGGGCCGGTGCCGCGCAACATCATTTTCCTGACCGCAGACGCGTTCGGGGTGATGCCGCCGATCGCGAAGCTCACGCCCGACCAGGCGATGTACCACTTCCTCTCGGGCTACACCGCCAAGGTCGCCGGCACCGAGATCGGGGTGACCGAGCCCGAGGCGACCTTCTCGACCTGCTTCGGCGCCGCCTTCATGCCGCGTCACCCGGCAGTGTATGGCAACCTCCTCAAGGAGCGGATCGCCGCGGGGCAGGTCGATTGCTGGCTGGTCAATACCGGCTGGAGCGGCGGGCGGGCCACCGATCCGGGTATCAAGCGCATGCCGATCAAGGTGACCCGCGCGCTGCTCAACGCTGCGCTCGACGGCAGCCTGGCCCAGGCCGAGTTCCGCAAGGATCCGAATTTCGGCTTCATGGTCCCCGTCGCGGTCAACGGCGTCGACAGCGCGATCCTCGACCCGCGGGCGACCTGGCAAAACAAGGCGGACTATGACGCCACGGCCGGCCGGCTGGTCGACCAGTTCGTCGAGAACTTCGCCCAATTCGCGGATCACGTAGATGCCGGGGTGCGCGAAGCTGCACCCAAGGTCACCGCATAGCTGGCCCGGTCATCGATCGGGCGATAGGAGCCCGATCGATGACCGAGTTCTCGCCAAGACTGTTCGCCACCGACGCCGAGATCGCGCATCTCGGCGAAGGCCTGCTCGCCCGCTCGCTCGCCAAAGAGGAGTGGACGCACGAGGCGCATCTCGCGGCCTGCCTCTATTTGCTCGCCGAACGCTCGGATATTGACCTCGACGCCGAGATCGCCGGCCTGATCTCACGCTTCAACGAGAGCGTCGGCGGGGTGAATGACGATCAGGGCGGCTATCACGACACGATCACCCGCGCCTATGTCGCCGGGGCCCGCCTGTTCCTCGGCCAGACCGAGGAAACCGGCCTTGCCGCGCGCGTCAACGCGCTGCTCCAGTCCCCGATGGGCCGCCGCGACTGGCCGCTTGGCTTCTACAGCCGCGAGCTGCTCTTCTCCGTCCCGGCGCGCCGGGGCTTCGTTCCGCCGGATCGGGCACCGTTGCCGATGGGCTAAGCCGCGCGTGCGTGGTAGATACGCTCCCGTTCCGAACCCTCGTAACGGGAGTAAACCCATGAGCATCCTCGACGGCATCCTCGGCCAGGTCACGCAGAATGTGGACGTCGCCAATCTGGCGGCCAAGGTCGGTCTTTCGCCCGAGCATGTCGAGCAGGCCGTGCAGGCGCTCGCCAAGTTCCACCCGATGGATACCGACACCGCCGAGGGCGCAGCCGCGTCGACCGGCCTGCCGGTGGAGAAGCTCCAGGAGATTATCGGCCATATCGGCGGCGAAGGCTCGCTCGGCCATTTCGCCAATCTGCTGAACACCGAGGGCGGCAGCGTGCTCGGTCAGCTCGGCGGGCTGTTCGGCAAGAGCTGAGTTAGGGGCGCGCCGGGGCGCGGGCGATGATCCGCTCCCCGGCCAGCGCCAGCGCGGCACCGGCCGCATAGGCGACGAAGTCCAGCCACTCGAAGCTGCCGCCCAGCAGTACGCGCAGGACCCTGTTGTGCAGCCCGAGCAGGTCGAGGACATGGATCGCCTGCCCGAACTCGATCAGCGCCGCGATCCCGAACGCCAGCGCGGCCGTGGCCACCGGTCGGAGCGGCAGCACCGTGCGCAGCCCGCAATAGACCAGCACCACGGCCAGCACGTCACCGAGATAGGGCCGCACGAAGCGGTCGCGCACGAACAGCGCGATCCCTACCTCGACAAGGAACAGCGAAGCCGCCGCAGCGGCATATCCCCAGCGCCAGGTCAGCCCTTACGCTCCGCGATGTGGCGATCGATCACATGGCCGAGCACTGTCATCGGCACGTTGCCGCCCAGCACCACGGCATCGTTGAACGCGCGGAAGTCATAGCGGTCGCCCAGCGCCGCCTGCGCCTTCTCGCGCAGCTTCACGATCGCGCTCTGGCCTACCTTGTAGCCGCAGGCCTGGCCCGGCCAGGAGCAATAGCGGTCGACCTCGCCCGAGACTTCCTCGACCGAAGACCCGTTATTGGTGACAAACCAGTCGATCGCCTGCTGCCGCGTCCAGCGCTTGGCGTGCAGCCCGGTATCGACCACCAGCCGGCAGGCGCGGAAGCCCATCGACTGGAGATAGCCGAGCTTCTCCGCCGGGTTCTCGGCATAGACGCCCAGCTCGTCGGCCAGCTGCTCGGCATAGAGCGCCCAGCCTTCCGAATAGGCGTTGAACGCCAGGATGGAGCGGATCAGCGGCATCTTGTTGGCGTACTCGCCCTGCCAGACATGCCCCGGAATGCCCTCGTGATAGGCGAGGTCGGGCAGCGAGAAGCGCGTGTGCAGCTTGGTTGTGCGCAGGTTGAGCCAGATCTTCCCCGGCACCGTCCCGTCGATCGATCCGGCGCCGCCATAGGCCCCCGGCGCGCCCGGCTCTTCCTCGAGCGGCAAGCGGCGCACCTCGAGATTGCCCTTCACCAGCGTGTGGAATGCCTGCGGCATCCGCCCGCGAATATCGGCGACGCGGTCCTGCATGAACTTGATGATCTCGGCGCGCCCGGCATCATTGTCGGGGAAGGTGAAGCGCGGATCCTTGCCCAGCGCTTCCATCCGCGCGCCGACCGACCCTTGCGAATAGCCTTCCTTCTTGAGGATCGCGTCCATCTCGGACTGGATCTTCGCAAGCTGGTCGAGGCCCATCTGGTGGACCTCCTCCGGCTTCATCGTCGTGGTCGTGCCGGCGCTCAGCGCCCAGGCATAATAGGCCTCGCCATCGGCGAACTTCCACACGCCGGCATCGCTGGTCGCGCGCTTGCGGTGCTTCTCCAGCTCGGCGATCTGGCGGTCGAGCGCCGGGGTCAGCTTGTCCTTGGCGAGCATCCAGGCATGTTCGCCGAAATCGCCATCCATCCCCGCGGTGCGATTGGCGAGCGACGTCACCACGCCCCAGCCGGCAGGATTGCCGCTGCGCGCCAGCTTGATCTGCTTCAGGCATTTGTCGAGCAGGAAGTCGGGCGCGATCACACCCTTGGCCGCGGCGCGCTTCAGCCGCTCGGTCTCGCCGTCCAGCTGCTCGGCATAGCTTTCCAGCCGGTCGAGATAGGCTTCGGCGTCCTCCACATTCGCGACCTGGTGGTCGCTGTCGAGCATCCGCGGCGTGTCGAGGAACGCGCCAACATTCTGCACCACCACATAAGGCGAGTTGCGCCAGCTGCCCGTGGCGACATCGCCATAGCCGAAGGCAAAGCCCTGCAGCGCGTTGGAGAAGCTCGCCTGGACCACATCGATATGCGTGCGCATCGCCGGGCTCAGCGCGTTGAGATCGAGCTTCGCGATGTCCGCCAGCGCCTTTCGCAGGTTCGCCGCGATCCTGGCCTGCCCCTTGAGCGAGCGGTCCATCAGCTGGTGCTTCAGGTCGGCGCGCTTGCCCTTGTCGACGCCGAGCGTCGTCGCGGTCTCGGGATAGTCGCGCAGCATCTGCTCGGCGATCCGGTCGATCAGTGCCTGGGCCGGCCCGTCATTCGCGGCGGCGCGGGCGCAGGCGGAAAGCGGGACGCCGGCCAGCGCGAGCGTCGAGCCCGCGCCGAGCAGCAA
Organism: Sphingomonas sp. R-74633; assembly: GCF_013416555.1. GTDB lineage: Bacteria > Pseudomonadota > Alphaproteobacteria > Sphingomonadales > Sphingomonadaceae > Sphingomonas. Next base: position 793,927 of record NZ_JACCFG010000001.1, read on the forward strand.
CTGGCGGCGAGTGGTGTCCATTCGATATTCCTCGACTAAAACTCAGGCGGGCTCGACGTCGAGCGAGCCGCCCCGTGCACCGGTGATGCGGACCTGCGCGCCGGCGGGCGCGTCCGGCCCGTTGGCGATCCATTCGCCATCGCCCACCTTCACCCGGCCCTGGCCCGAGGCGATCGGCTCGACCACGGTGACGACCTGGCCGACCAGCCGGGCGACACGATCATTGAGCAAGGGATCGGCGCTCGGTACCGGGTTCCTGCGATACCAGCGCCGGCCGACCGCCACCGCCCCCGCCGAGGAAGCGGCGAACAGGAAGACCTGGAACACCATGTCGAAATTCGGCACGAGCAGCGTGACGATGCCCGTCACCGCGGCGCCGGCGGCGACGAACACCAGGAAGATGCCCGGCGCCAGCAGCTCGGCAATGGCGAGCAGGGCGGCGAGGATCAGCCAGGCCAGGCCCGGCACGGCGAGCAGCTCGTTGAGGTTCATCTCAGCCCTCCTTCGGCTCGAACGGACGCGGACGCGACGGGGCAGGGGGCGCCGGCGGACGCGGCGTGCCGCCATTGCCGAACGCATCCTTGGCCAGCTCGCCAATCCCGCCCAGCGTGCCGATCAGCTGCGTCGCCTCGACCGGGAACAGGATCGTCTTGGCATTGGGCGAGGTCGCGAACTTGCTGACCGCCTCGACATATTTCTGCGCGATGAAGTAATTGAGCGACTGGCTCGAACCCGCCTCGATCGCATCCGAGACGAGCTGGGTCGCCTTGGCTTCGGCTTCGGCCGAGCGCTCGCGCGCCTCGGCGTCGCGGAACGCGGCTTCGCGCCGGCCCTCGGCCTCGAGGATCTTCGACTGTTTCTCGCCCTCGGCGCGCAGGATCGCGCCGGCGCGGCTGCCTTCGGCCTCGAGGATGTTGGCGCGCTTCTCGCGCTCGGCCTTCATCTGGCGGCCCATCGCGTTGACGATGTCGGCGGGCGGGCGGATGTCCTTGATCTCGACGCGGGTGATCTTCACGCCCCAGGGGGTCGTGGCATGATCGACAACCGAGAGTAGCCGCGCATTGATCTCGTCGCGCTTCGACAGCGTCTCGTCGAGGTCCATCGAGCCCATCACGGTGCGCAGGTTGGTCGTCGTGAGCTGGAGCAGCGCGACATAGAGGTCGCTGACCTCATAGGCCGCCTTGGCGGCGTCGAGGACCTGGAAGAACACCACGCCGTCGGTGGAGATCATCGCATTGTCCTTGGTGATGATCTCCTGGCCGGGGATGTCGATCACCTGCTCCATCATGTTCACCCGCCGGCCTACCCGGTAGAAAAAGGCGGGGAAGAAATTGAAGCCCGGCGTCGCCACGCTGGTGAAGCGGCCGAAATGCTCGATCGTGTACTGATAGCCCTGGCGGACGATGGTCACGCTGGAGAAGAGGTAGAGCACGACCACGGCGGCCACCGCGCCCAGGAAAACATTGAGTACGAGCATCCGACTCCCCCTTAAGACTCTTGGCCCTTCACGATTTGCCTCTTGCTAGCATAGAGAAGGGCCATGACCACAGCCCGTCTCGCACCGCGCACCGCGCTATTTCTGCCGGCTTCGAACCCGCGCGCGATCGAGAAGGCGCGAGGGCTCGCCGCCGATCTCGTGATCCTCGATCTGGAAGATGCAGTGAAGGACGCGGACAAGGGCACGGCGCGCATCGCTGCGGTGGCGGCTGTGGCGGAGGGCTTCGGCCCGCGCCTCGCCGCGATCCGGCTGAACGGGATCGAGTCGGGCGAGCATCTGGAGGATGTGACTGCCGTCGCTGCCTCGCTGGCCGACTTCGCCGTGCTGCCCAAGGCAGAGAGCGCAGCTGACGTCGCGCAAGTGTCAAAGGCGCTCGGCAAGCCGCTGCTCGCAATGATCGAGACCCCGCTCGGCGTTCTCGCCGCGGCCGAGATCGCGGCAGTCCCCGGCGTCTCCGGCCTGATCGCCGGCACCAACGATCTCGCCGCCTCGCTCCGCCTGCCGCCGTCGAGCGGCCGCGCGCAAATGTCGGTCGCGCTCCAGACGATCGTGCTCGCCGCCCGGGCAAGCCAGGTCTGGGCGCTCGACGGTGTATTCAACAAGCTCGATGACCCTGAGGGCCTGGCCGCCGAATGTCGCGAGGGCAGGGCGCTCGGCTTCGACGGCAAGAGCCTGATCCATCCTAATCAGATCGCAATCGCCGCCGGCGCCTTCGGCCCCGGCGAGCGGGAGCTGGAAGACGCCCGAGCGCTGATCGCCGCGGCGACGGGTGGAGCAGAGCGCTATCAGGGCCGGATGATCGAGACGATGCACGTTGATCAGGCCCGCGCCTTGCTCGAACGATCGTCAGATTAATCCACTATGGGAACATTACGGAGGCTCGATCCGCCTCTGTAACGATCTCCCCTCTACAAAGGGGATATGGCTGACCTTCCGACGCTGCACCGCGACCTTCTCGCCGCGCTCGACGAGATCGAGATGCTGGTTTCGCAACCGGAGCTCGATCCGCTGCGCCTGTCGCGCGTCCGTCTCTATATCTCCAAGGTCAATGGCGAGCGCCGCAACAAGGTCGATGCCCTGTGCGACGAGCGCGAGCGCCGTGCGACGGGCGCGGTTGCCGAGCAATTCGCGGCGCTGCGCCAGTCGAACATCGAGAACCGCATCGAATATACGATGCATGTCGGTGCCTGGAGCCCGCAGAAGCTGACGCAGGACTGGCCGGGCTATTGCCGCGCCTCGCTGGCGCTGTCGCGGAGCATCCGGCACCAGATCGTCATCGAGCAGGCGCTGCTTTGCACGTCCGCAGACTCCGACCCCCTAGCGCTTTCCGACCCTCGCGGTTACATGGGCCGCCAACTTCCGAATCAGGACATTGGCGCACCCCATGGACATCCCCCTCGGCCTCACCTTCGATGACGTTCTCCTTTATCCGGGGGAATCCGAAGTCCTGCCGAGCATGGCCGACACCCGCACGCGGGTAACGCGCGGCCTTTCGCTCAACATTCCGATCCTTTCCTCGGCGATGGATACCGTCACCGAAGCCGACATGGCGATCGTCATGGCGCAGCTCGGCGGCATCGGCGTCCTCCACCGCAATCTCGACATCGACGAGCAGGTCGAGGCGGTCCGCCTGGTCAAGCGCTTCGAAAGCGGCATGGTCGTCAACCCGATCACCATGGCGCCGAACGGCACGCTGGCCGAAGCCCGTGCGCTGATGGCGATGCACAAGATCAGCGGCGTCCCCGTGGTCGAGGCGAACGGCAAGCTCGCCGGCATCCTCACCAACCGCGACGTCCGCTTCGCCGAGCGTCCCGACCAGCTCGTCTCCGAGCTGATGACGCATGAGAATCTCGTCACCGTCCGCGCTGGCGTCAGCTCGGAAGAGGCGCGCCGCCTGCTCCACCAGCGCCGGATCGAGAAGCTGCTGGTCGTCGACGACGCCTATCGCTGCGTCGGCCTGATCACGGTGAAGGACATCGAGAAGGCCGTGAACTATCCGAACGCGACCAAGGATGCGGCCGGCCGCCTCTGCGTCGCCGCCGCCACCACCGTGGGCGACAAGGGCTTTGCGCGCACCGAGGCGCTGGTCGATGCCGAAGTCGACCTGATTGTGATCGACACCGCACACGGCCATAATGTCGAGGTCAGCCGCGCGGTCGAGCGCGTGAAGAAGCTCTCCAACCGCGTCCAGGTCATCGCCGGCAATATCGCCACCGCCGAGGCCGCCAAGGCACTGATCGGCGCGGGCGCGGACGGCATCAAGGTCGGCATCGGCCCCGGCTCGATCTGCACCACCCGCGTCGTCGCCGGCGTCGGCGTGCCGCAGCTCACCGCAGTGATGGAAGCCGCCAATGAAGCGTCGAAGCATGACGTGCCGGTGGTCGCCGATGGCGGCATCCGCACTTCGGGCGATGTCGCCAAGGCGCTTGCCGCCGGCGCCTCGACCGCGATGATCGGCTCGCTGCTGGCGGGTACCGAAGAAGCGCCGGGCGAGACCTTCCTCTACCAGGGCCGCGCCTACAAGTCCTACCGCGGCATGGGCTCGGTCGGCGCGATGGCGCGCGGCTCGGCGGACCGCTATTTCCAGCAGGACGTCAAGGACCAGCTCAAGCTGGTGCCCGAGGGTATCGAGGGCCAGGTCGCGTTCAAGGGCCCGGCCAAGGACGTGATCCACCAGCTGGTCGGCGGCGTGAAGGCGTCGATGGGCTATGTCGGCGCCGCGACGATTCCGGACTTCCAGAAAAAGGCCCGGTTCGTCCGCATCACCAATGCGGGCCTGCGCGAAAGCCATGTCCACGACGTGACGATCACCCGAGAGGCGCCGAACTATCCGACGCGCTGAGCTGGCGTTCCGTCGCAGCGGCCCCAGTCTGGCACGATCGCCCTCGGGCGATGTGATTGCGCGGGCTGGGCAAATCGCTAACACGGGTGTCAGTGTCCAGTTTTGATCGCCTCGGGCCCGTACCGGCCTATGCCCTTCATCGACCGCTTCCCAGCGCAGCGCCCGAGATGTCTCTCAACATTTCGGAGCAGCCCGCTGACGTCGGCTTCGCCCCCGCGCTGCTGTTCGGCGCGCTCGGGCTGAGCCTTCTCGCCTGCACCGCGCTGCTCTGGAAAACTGGGCTCCGCGTCGACCTGCTGCGGCCGGGCAACTTGCCCTATTTCGCCGCGCTCGCGCTGCTGTTCGCGGTCAAGCCCGTGCTGGCGACCCGGCAGCACCGCTGGGCGAAGCCGGGCGCCGAGTTCGCGCAATATGTCGGCTTCTTCATGGCGCTGTCGCTGATCGGCGCGGTCACCACTTATCCCCTGGCAGCACTCTCGCACGGCTTTGCCGATGCCTGGCTCCAGCGCATCGACGAGACGCTCCATTTCGACTGGCTGGCCTGGTACGAAGCCGCCGCCCGCCACCGCAGCCTGCAGCTGCTCGGTATCGCGGCCTATCAGAGCATCTATGTGATCCCCGCGGCGATCCTCGCCACCTATGCCTTGCGCGGCCAGCGCCGCGACGCGCACCGTTTCCTCGCCGCCTTCTGGCTCTCCGCGATCCTGACGCTCTCGCTCTACATCTTCATGCCCGCGGTCGGCCCGCTGAGCTATCTGTGGAAGGGGACGATCCCCTATATGCCGAGCAGCGCGATCTGGCAGGAGACGATCATCCCGCCGCTGCGCGCCCACCAGTTCACGCTGATCAACTTGAACGAGCTGCGCGGCCTGGTCTCGGCCCCGAGCTTCCACACTGCCTCGGGCGTCCTCTACATCGCCATGGCCTGGCGCACCGGCAACCTGCGCTGGCCGCTGATCGGCCTTAGCGTCGCGATGCTGTTCTCGGTGCCGGTCGAAGGCACCCATTATTTCTCCGACATGATCATCGGCGCGCTGGTGGCGCTGGTCGGGCTGATCGGCGCCTCGAAGCTGATTGCGCGCTTCGGGACCACCCGCCCGCTTGCCTAGGGCGGCGCGGCTGGGCTATCCGCATTTCGTGGAGTGGTTCCAACCGCTTCGCATGATCGCGCCGGTGCCCGAAAGGGCTTGAAAGGGAATGCGGTGCGGGCGGAGCGATCCACCCAATTCCGCGGCTGTCCCTGCAACTGTAAGCGGTGAGTTCGATGCGCTGCGCTCCCCAATGAGGGAGCGGCCACTGGAGGGTTCTCCGGGAAGGCCGTGCATCGGGCAGTGACCCGCGAGCCAGGAGACCTGCCAGCGCACCGGTCGCTCTTGCCTTGGTCCAGGGAATGGCCGCGGCACGGTCTCTCCGTCTGAGCGACGAACCTGCGGCATCGGGGCCGCAAGGGTTGCGCCGGAGCGGGGGACAAGCGCCCTCCCGAACCGCGTGCACCACCGCGCATCGCGCGGCGCCCCTTCGCCTTCGTCGCCCGGCGCTGGGGGAAGAGTATATGCACATGGAACGCAGCGCCGCCTGGTCGGCTGCACTCGCCGTCGCTACCGTCGGCGGCAGCCTGGTCGCCGCCTGCCTGATGCCCTTTGTCGCGCTCGCCGCGATGGCCGCGTCCACGCTGCCGCGCCGGGAGGGAATCACGACGATGCTCATCGCTTGGGCGGCAAACCAGGCGATAGGCTTCACGCTGCTCGACTATCCGCTCGATGCCGCCACGCTCGGCTGGGGCATAGCGATCGGCGTCGCCGCGCTCGCCGCCTATGCCGCGATCCGCGCGGTCACCGAGCGCACGCACGGCCTGTTGCCGCTGCTCGGTGCCTCCGCCCTCGGCTTCGTCGCCTATGAGCTGGTGCTCTACGCCTATGGCGCAGCCGGCGGTGGCACCGGCGCCTTCACCCAGGCGATCGTCGCGCTGCTGGCGAAGAACGAGGTCCTGTGGCTCGCCGGCCTGCTTATCGTCCGCGAAGCGGTGCTCCGCTTCGTCCCCGGCTGGGCGCCCGCACCGCGCGCCGCCGCATGAGCGCCGCCCCCCGGATAGTCTCGCTCCTGCCCAGTGCCACCGAAGTCGCCGTCTCGCTCGGGCTCGGCGAGGCGCTGGTCGGACGTTCGCACGAATGCGACTTCCCGCCCTTCATCCGTGACCTGCCGGTCTGCACCGCCACCAAGCTCGAAAAGGGCCTGACCTCGCTCGAGATCGACCGGCGCGTGCAGGAAATCGTGCGCCAGGGCCTGTCGGTCTACGAAGTCCATGCCGAGCTGCTGCGCAGTCTCAAGCCCGACCTGATCCTCACCCAGACCCAGTGCGCGGTCTGCGCGGTCACCCCCGCCGACCTCGAGGAATCGCTCTGCGCCTGGCAGGGCATGGCGCCGAACCTGCTCTCGCTCGCCCCCGACAATCTGAGCGACGTCTGGGCCGATTTCCGCGCGGTCGGCGCGGCGACCGGCCGCGAGTTCGCCGCCGAGAAGGCGCTGCTCGGGCTCGACCGCCGGATGGAGGCGATCCGCGATCGCTCGATGGCGCGGGGCTTCATGCCACGCGTCGCCGCGATCGAATGGTTCGACCCGCTGATGGCGGCGGGCAACTGGGTCCCCGAGCTCATCCAGATCGCCGGCGGCGAGCCGCTATACTGCACCCCCGGCCAGCACTCGCCCTGGCTCGACTGGGACGTGTTCGTCGAGAGCGACCCCGACGTGATCGTGCTGATGCCCTGCGGCTACCAGATCCCCCAGAGCCGCGCCGACATCCAGGCCGTGGTCGGCGACCCGCGCTGGGCCGGCATCGGCGCCGTGCGCCGCGGCCAAGTCTACGTCGCCGACGGGCATCACTTCTTCAACCGTCCCGGGCCGCGGCTGGTGGAGTCGGCGGAGATCCTCGCCGAGATATTCGATGCCTGGGCAGGGGATGCGCGGCTTGGCGGGATGGGGTGGGAACGGTTTTAGAAGCCGCTGTAAGGGGTTCAAAGCCGAAACGGCTTGCCTATGGTGCAACTCGATTGCGGCTACTGAAATTCTTCTAGCCGCAAAATGGCAACTTTGCGACCATCGACGCTGACACGAAACCGCACTCCGTCAGCTTTAATCTCAAAGATATGGCGAATGAATCCGAGATACAGAGTTGGGAGAGCTTCGCCGATGCTCTCTTCGGGTGGCGTCGCCAAATCTTCTTCAGCTATGTGCATTGTTCGATAGCCGATTAGTTGGATAGTATGTGGCAGGCCGCCCATCTCATTGAATACGGCCTCCACGGCCAAGACCGCTGCGCCCTGACGATTTAGGAATACAGGGCGCTTAAAGAAGGAGCGGATTTTCGCGGCCATATCGCGCCACGCCTTCAAGTTTTCTTGTAGTGGTTTGCCAAGGAAAAGGGCTGCGCTCAGCAGCACCCACGCAGGAACAATCGCTGTCCCCTGGAGGAGCGCCACGAAGGCGGGAAGGCTCGCGCCGGGGCCAATATCAGCATCGCAGAACGGTAGGTCGAATTCTGCTTCAAGGCTTTTGCGATATGCCTCGCGATCCCGTGCCCATGCATCATCCTCGCTAACGGCGTAGGTTTCATCGACCACGGCGATCAAAATCTGCCCGTCGTGCTCAGTCGGTTGTAGAAATTCATCGCTCACTGAGCAACATCGGCACCTAATAGGTGTATTGTCAAACCACCAAATGAATTTAGATAGCCGACCGCTCGGCGACTTGATTCTCTATCTCTTTTGCCCGGCGTTCTGTTTCGCTGAGACCTGCCAGCGTCAGTGCCAAAGGGCCGTGGGTCCCGTCTTTGAATTCACGCAAAGCGCAGTCTTCTAACGCCCTGCGATATTCCTGCCATCGAGCCTGTGCTGTTTCCATCAGTTCGAAATCATCATCTCCCAGCAGCAGGCGCAAATCTATTAGCGCTTGGCCCAAACGCGCTTCGGCGACGGCATACGCGGCACCGGCACGAGCTCTCAATCCTACGGTGGACTGAAACTCCGTGGGCTCCCTTTTTTCGTCAACGACAGCCTCTACAATATCAATGGCAGCCGCACTGTTCGCAATGGCGGGCTTGCGCATAAGCGCTTCAAACTCATGTACGTCCTCAATCGTCATTCCGCTGCCGCGCAATTTAGCGGCGAGGTCCGCAATGCTATTTAAGTACGTCGCTTGTGAATGGCGGGGCTCTCCGGTCCACCAGCGTCGGAGAACAAATGCTATAGCACGCCCAAGCCAGGCAATTAATCCACCGGCTATGCCAATTAGTGCGGCAACAAGGGTGGCTTGAGGAGCGGTAAACTGCAACATTCCTAGGACTATAGTGGACCGTCCGATCGATTGCGATCTATCAGAATCTACGCCTTTTAGATCGCATACCCAATCCGCACCAACCCAGCCGCCTCAGCTGCAACCCGGCGTGCCGCATCGGTATCGCCAGCCATCGCCAGCGCCACCCCCATCCGCCGATAGGGCCGCGAATTCGGCTTACCGAAAATCCGCACATCCACTTCGCCGCCCGGCACGGCCAGCGCCTCCGCCAGCCCCTCGTAGGACAAATCCTCCGAAGCCCGGTCCGCCAGGATCACTGCGCTCGCCGAAGCTCCGCGCAGCGTGATCGCCGGGATCGGCAGCCCCATCACCGCCCGCGCATGCAGGTCGAACTCGCTGAGGTTCTGCGAGATCAGCGTGACCATGCCGGTGTCGTGCGGGCGGGGCGACAATTCGGAGAAGATCACCTCTTGGCCCTTCACGAAGAACTCCACGCCGAACAGGCCATAGCCGCCCAGATCGTCGACGACCTTGCGCGCCATGTCCTGCGCATCTGCAATGGCGGAATCCGACATTGCCGCGGGCTGCCAGCTCTCCTGATAGTCGCCGCGCTCCTGGCGGTGGCCGATCGGCGGACAGAACAACACGCCGTCGCGCGTCCGGATCGTCAGCAGCGTGATCTCATAGTCGAAGGCGACGAACTCCTCGACGATCACGCGCTTGCGGTCGCCGCGCATGTTGGCCACCGCATAGTCCCAGGCGGCCTCGAGCTGGTCCGCCGCGCGCACCGTGCTCTGGCCCTTGCCCGACGAGGACATGACCGGCTTGATCACGCAAGGGAGCCCGGTGTGCTCGGCGCCCGCCAGCACTTCCTCCAGGCTCTCGGCGTACCGGTACCGAGAGGTGCGCAGGCCCAGCTCGACCGCGGCGACTTCGCGAATGCCGTCGCGGTTCATCGTCATCTGGGTGGCGCGGGCGGAGGGGACGATGGCAAAGCCCTTGGCCTCCAGCTCGGCAAGCACTTCGGTGCGGATCGCCTCGACCTCGGGCACGACATAATCGGGCCGGTGCTTCTCCACCGCGGCGCGCAGCCTGTCGCCGTCGAGCATCGAGAACACTTCGTGCGCATCCGCCACCTGCATCGCCGGGGCGCCTTCATAGGCATCGCACGCGATCACATAGGCGCCCAGCCGCTTGGCCGAGATCACGAACTCGCGGCCGAGCTCGCCCGAGCCGAGGAGCAGGATCTTCGCCGTGAACGCCATGTGCTTGCCTTCCTTTGGGGTTGGCGCGTCACTGGCGGGAAGGCGGGCGCTTGTCCATTCCCCACGCCCCGATCCGGGATACCGAACCGACCTAATCAGTTCCCCGGCGAAAGCCGGGGCCCAGGGTTTCTCTGCCGTGTCGCTTGCGACCCTAGGCCCCGGCCTTCGCCGGGGAACCGTGCTGGAGCGCCGCTAGCCACCAGATTTCGCTACCAATGTTGGAAATGTTCTGCTTTTGGTCAGGGCTATGCCGAGCGCGATTTCCTTGACCCATGATGCCCTTCTCACCCGAAGAGCGAGTCAACGGAATCAACGAATTGCACAACCGATCGGTTTAATGTCGTGAACCCCTCCGCCCGGCTCCAGGCCGCCATCGACCTGCTCGACAGGATCACCGCCGCTGCCCGGGACCAGGGCGGATCGGCCGACACGATCATCGCCCGCTGGTTCGCCGAGCGCCGCTATGCCGGCTCGAAGGACCGCCGGGCGATCCGCGAGCTGGTCTATGACGCGATCCGCATGCTCGGTGAGCGCCCCGAGACCGGCCGCGCCGCAATGCTGGCGCTGGCCGGGCGCCGTCCCGAACTGGCCGAATTGTTCGACGGCTCGCCCTATGGTCCGGCGCCGGTCGAGCCTGGCGAGCCCGTGGCTGAAGCCGGCGTGCTGCCGGCATGGCTGGCAAGGGCCTTCACCGCATCGGGGCTCGATGCCGACGAGCAGGCGGCTTTGCTCGAGCGTGCGCCGCTCGATATCCGCGTCAACACGCTCAAGGCCGACCCCGCGGCGATCCAGGCCCAGATCTCCGGCTCGGTGCCGCTGCCATGCCTCCCTGCCGGCCTGCGCCTGCCCTCCGACACCCCGGTCGAGCAATTGCCTGCCTATAAGGACGGCGAACTCGAAGTGCAGGACGCCGGCAGCCAGTTCGTCAGCTTGGCGGCAGGTGTCGAGCGCGGCCAGCATGTCATTGACCTGTGCGCCGGCGGCGGCGGCAAGACGCTGGCGCTTGCCGCGGCAATGGCCAATCACGGCTCGATCCTCGCCAGCGACATCGACCGCGCCCGGCTCTCCCGGCTGATGCCGCGCGCCGAGCGGGCAGGGGTGAATATCGTCGAGACCCGGCTGCTCAATCCCAACCACGAAGCGAGCATGCTCGCCGACCAGACCGGCCGCGCCGATGTCGTGCTGATCGATGCGCCTTGCTCGGGTACCGGCACCTGGCGCCGCAATCCCGAAGCGCGCTGGCGGCTCAGCCTGCAGCGGCTCGATCGCTATGTCGCCACCCAGGCCGCGTTGCTCGATCTTGCCGCCGATCTCGCCCGCCCCGGCGGCACGCTCGTCCATGTCGTCTGCTCGCTGCTCGATGCCGAAGGGGCAGGGCAGGCCCAGGCGTTCCTCGACCGGCATCCGGGCTGGACCGCCGAGCCGCTCTCGCTCGGCGCCGGCACGCCGCGCGGCCCGGGGCTTCGCTTCACCCCGCTAAGGGACTCGACCGACGGCTTTTTTGTCGCGAGGATGCGTAGGCCATGATAGCGACGGCCAAGATTTCGGAGAATGTGATGCGTTTCACTGCGATTGGAGCGGCCGGTGCGTTGATGCTGCTCTCGGTTTCGACGTCGCTCATGGCACAGCGGGCAGACAATCAGATCGACCCGCGCTCGGTGGAACTGGTCAAGCAGGGCCGCGCCGCGCTCGCCGCCGGCAATGCCCAGGGCGCCGGCGATCTGCTCGAGAGCGCGCTGGCGGTCGACCCGCGCAACCGTGACGCCTTCATCACCCTCGCCGAGATCGCCCGCAGCGGCGGCCTGCCCGGCAAGGCGATCCGCCTCTATCGCGAGGCGCTGAGCCTCGAGCCCAACGACACCGCGGCACTGCGCGGCCAGGGCGAGGCGATGGTTGCCAAGGGTGCGATGGAGCGGGCCAAGGAGAACCTCGCCAAGATCGAGAAGCTCTGCGTCAAGGCGTGCGCGGACTCGACCGCACTCTCCGCCGTGATCGCCAAGGGGCCGCCGGTGACCACCGCCCAGGCCGATCCCGCGCCGATCCCGACGCCGGCAGCCAAACCGAACTGAGCCGGCTTGTAATGTAGGATTTCGTCTGCTTGGGTTGCCTGGCAGGCCGACCCGGCAAGCCGCTCTTTCTCAGCCCAACGCGCGCGCCAGGGCGACGAATTCTTCGACGCTCACCGTCTCGGCGCGGCGGCTGGAATCGATGCCCAGCGTTTCCATCGCCGCAAGCGCGCCGGGCACGCCCTTCAGGCTCTGGCGCAGCATCTTGCGGCGCTGGCCAAAGGCATTGGCGGTAAGGTTCTCCAGCGTCTTCAGCCGAACGCCTTCCGGCTGCGCGGCGGGGACGATATGGACCACCGCCGACATGACCTTGGGCGGCGGAGTGAAGGCCGAGCGATGCACGTTCATCGCGATCTTCGGAGTCGAGCGCCACTGGGAGAGCACCGCCAGCCGGCCATAATGTTCGCTGCCGGCCGCCGCGACGATCCGCTCGGCGACTTCCTTCTGGAACATCAGCGTCAGGCTGGCCCACCACGGCTCCCATTCCGCCGACAGCCAGCCGACCAGCAGCGCGGTGCCGACATTATAGGGCAGGTTGGCGACGACATGCGGCTTGCTTGCGAACAGCGTCGGCGCGTCGACTTCGAGCGCGTCGCCTTCGATGACCTTGAGCTTGTCGGGGAAAAAGGTGCCGAGCTCTTCCAGTGCCGGGATGCAGCGCCGGTCGCGCTCCACTGCGGTCACGCTGGCGCCGCCTTCGAGCAGTGCGCGGGTCAGGCCGCCGGGGCCGGGGCCGACCTCGAACACTTCGGCGCCGTCGAGCTTGCCCGGCACCTTGGCGATGCGGGCGAGCAGCTGGTGGTCGAACAGGAAATTCTGCCCCAGCGCCTTGCTCGCGCTGAGACCATATTTGCTGATGACTTCCCGGAGAGGCGGCAGGCTGGTCACGCTGCTGCGTCGGCCCTGCGCTGGGCGGCGCTGGCGGCCATCTTGATCGCGGCAATCATCGCGCCGGGATTGGCCTGGTCAGTGCCGGCGATGCCGAAGGCGGTGCCATGGTCGGGCGAGGTGCGGACGATGGGCAGGCCGAGGGTGATGTTCACGCCCTCGTCGAAATGGAGGGTCTTGATCGGGATCAGCGCCTGGTCGTGGGTCGGGCAGAGCGCGGCGTCATAGCCGGCGCGGGCTCGTGGGTGGAACATCGCATCGGCTGCGAAGGGCCCGATCGCGTCGATCCCTTCCTCGCGGAGAAGGGCGATGGCGGGCTGGAGCACGTCGATCTCCTCCCGCCCGATCTCGCCGCTCTCGCCGGCATGCGGGTTGAGGCCGGCAAAGGCGAGGCGCGGCCGCTCGATGCCGAAGTTGCGCAAAAGGCCCCGGGCCGTCACCCGTGCCTTGGCGAGTACCAGTTCGATGGTGAGCAGTTCGGAGACGGCGGAGATCGGCACATGGACGGTGATCGGCACCACCCGCAGCGTCGGTCCTGCCAGCATCATCACGGCATTCTCGGGAGAGATGCCGCAACGCTCGGCGACAAACTCGGTCTGGCCCGGATGCGTGAAGCCGATCTTGTAGAGCTGGACCTTGGAGACTGGCCCGGTGACCACGCCGCCCGCCGCGCCGGCATTGGCGAGGCCCACCGCCAGCTCGAGCGACTGGAGTGCGGCCTTGGCGCTGTCTTCGTCAGGGCTGCCGGGCGTCACTTCGCACGTGTCGCCCACGGCGAGCACGGGCAGCGCGCTATCGAAGACGGCCGCCGCCTGGTCGGGGTTGGTGATCCGGGCGATCGGCCCGTCCCACACCTTCTCCACGGCGCCGGGACAGCCCACGGCGAAGAAGGGCGCGAGCGAGTGCAGCTCGCGCGCCTTCCAAGCCTTGGCGGTGATCTCGGGCCCGACTCCGGCCGAATCGCCCATCGATATGGCGAGCGGCCGGATCATGCGCTCAGCGATATTCGATCAGCGCGTCGCGCCGGATGTCGCGGAGCATGCGCTGGGCACGCAGGTTGACGCGCTGGTCCTCGAGCTCGCCCTGCACCTGCGCCACCGAGGGCAGGTTGGCCACGGGCGGATCGTCGCGGCCGCAGACCACGAGCACGCGCACGCCGTCTTCGATCGTGCCGAAGGGCTGCGTCACCTGGCCCACCTGGAGCGGCAGGATGATCTGCTGCAGCGCCGCCGGCAGGTCGCCGATGACGATACCGTCCTTCTCGACCATCTCGGCGTTCTGCGCCGCGGCGACATTGGCAGCGTCGCCGCAGCCCTTGATCGCCTGCGTCGCCTGGGCGAACTGGCCCGCGCGGGACTGGGCCTGCGCCTCGGTCGTTCCCTTGGGGAAGGTGATGGTGATCTGGCGCAGTGACAGCTTGGCGCCGCGCGGATCGGCCATGCCGACCTTGCGCTTGTCGGCGAGGTAAAGGATCGAGAAGCCCGTTGCGAGCGGGATCGGGCCGGCGACCTGGCCGGGTGACATCTCCGCCACGGCCTTGGCCATCTCGTCGGGCAGCAGGCCCGGGGCGAGGCGAACCCAGCCGAGATCGCCACCGCGGCCCTTGGTCGAGCTCTCCGAATAGGTCTTGGCCAGATAGTCGAACGGCGCGCCTTCCTTCATCTGCTGGATGATGCGCTGCATGCCGGCATAGACTTCCTGCTTCCGGTCTTCGGTCGCGTTCAGGTAAATCTCGTAGACGTGGAATTCTTCGCTGCCCTGCGCGGCCTTGAGGCGCTTGATATAGTCCTCGGCTTCTTGGTCGCTGACGTTGATGTCGACCTTGCGGCGCAGCACGCGGTTCCAGGCAAGCTCGCCCTCGATCTGCTTGCGCATCGTGCGCTCCGAGGCACCGGCCTGGCGCAGGAAGGCGCGAAGCTGCTCGGGCGTCTTCTGGAGGCGGCGGGCGACCGCAGCGAAGCTGTTGTCGATTTCCTTGGGCTCGACGGTGATCTCGTTGGCCTTGGCCTCCTGGATCTGCAGCGTCTCGTCGATCAGCTGGCGCAGGATCATCATGCGATACTGATCATGCTCTTCCGGCTTCAGATTGAGCTTGTTGAGGGCGATGATCAGGTTGAGCCGCTGATCGACATCGGTGCCGGTGAGCACGGCGTCGTTCACGATCGCGGTGGGCTTGCGGATATTGGGGTCCGCCTTGCCGAACAGCTTGAGATCGGTTGGGAAATCGAGCTGCGCAGCAAGGGCTGCGGCGGAGTCCTGCTGCGACGGCGCGGGCGGCGCGGCCGGGTCCGCGGCCGTCTGTGCCATCGCGCCGGAGGCGAGGCTGGAGATCGCGAGCGCGAGAATGGACAAGCGGCCTGCGCGGATCGCCTTGGTAACACCAATGTTCACGTGATTCCGTACCCTCAAATCTGCCGGAAAGTGGCGCTTAATGGCCAATTGTGCCTGAACTTAGGCTTACCAGCTGTTCCCCTCAGCGCAAAAGCCTAGCGCCCGAGGTTCTTGAACGCCAGCGTCAACAGATAGGAATTGCCCTTCGCCGCGTCGCCGGTGGTGGCGTAATCGCGCTTCCAGGTGAAGCCGAGGCGAAGGCAGTCATCCTCATAGGTAATGCCCAGGCGGTGGCGCACCGGCTCGAACCCGTCCGCCAGCGACGTCGGATCTTCCTTGCGGTCGGTAAGGTCGATCAGCGTCGAGCCCGAGACCGACCAGAATCGGGCGATCTGGATGCGGGCGCCCACGCGGGCCTCCTCGCGGTCCTGCAGGTCCTCCAGCGTCGGGTCGATATTCCGATTGAGCCGCAGATAGCCGAGCGTGAAATAGGTCGCGCGCGAGCCCACCGTCATGTCGACTTCGTTGCGGCGGAAGGCGAGGCCGTCCTTGTCGAGCCGGTAGCGGTGCGAGAAGCTGATGAAATCCCTGAACCGGATCGTGGTGCGGCCGACAATGTCCGACACGCGGCCGTTCAGGCCTGTCCCGTCCGGGAACAGGGTGGGGCGCTGCGAGATGCGGTAGCTCTGGCCGACATTTGCGTCGATCGAGAAGCCCGGCAGGTAGAGCGCGTAATCGAGGCCCCAGGTGAAGCGGGTCGAATCGTCGAACCGGTCGTAACCCGGGAAGCGGTTGAGCGCGAAGAGGTTCGAATCCTCGAGGTCTACGGCGCGGGCGTCTTCGTTGGGGACTTCGAGATTGGCGATCTTGGGCGAGGCGACGAGCTGCACGCGCGGGGTGATGCGCTGCGTGCCGCCGAACAGCGAGCCCACCAGCGGCCATTTCACGTCGATCGCACCCGCTGCGATGCCGCGGGTGTGGAAGCCGTCCTCGCCGCGATAGCTGGCGATCGTGGTGAGCATCGTGTCCGACGCGTTGTAGAGATCGCCGCGGGCATAGGCAGTGAAGATCACCTCCTGACCCCAGTTGGTGAGCTTGCGCAGGTCCCATTTGGCGCTGGCGAAGGCGCGCTGCGAATCCTGCCCGTCGGAACGGCCGATCGCCAGGCTGTTCACCTGGAACTCGAAACGCCCGCCGATCAGGCCGTCGTCCATCCGGCGGCGATAGTCGATCTCGGGCAGCGCATAGGGCTGAAGGCCCTGGCGCTCACCGACGCGCAGCGTCTGGACTACCCATGCGTTGATCGAGAAATAGCTATCCGGATCAATGCGTTCGATGCGGATATTATTACGCAGCCTGTCGTCGCGCGAAATATCGTAGCGGCGCAGGAAGGTGCGGTCGGTGACGAGCCGGAACGAGGCACTGGCGCTCCAGTTCGGATCGAGCTGGAAATTGCCGACCGCGTCGAGATAGCCGCGGAAATCGTTCTTCGAGGTCGTCGGCGTGATCGGCACGGTGAGGTCGTCGGCGCGGCGGCTATAGGTACCGTAGGCGGCGATGCGGAAGGCGCCGAGCGAATTGAGCTCGCGATACTCGGCCTGCATCATCGGCAGGACGTTGGTGTAGATGCGCGGCGTGACGGTCAGGTCGCGATTGGGCGCGAAGCTGAAATAATAGGGCAGCGCGAACTGGAAGCCATTGGTGCGGTTGTAGCGCAGATCGGGCGACAGGAAGCCGCTGGCGCTGTCGCCGCCGACCGGATGCGAGAAGACCGGCAGCGGGATCGTCGCGAAGCCGAACACCGAGACGCGCGCACCCGAATAGCGCAGGCGCTTCTTGGCGGGTTCATAGATCACCCGGTTCGCAGTGACCTTCCACGACGGCTCCTTCGGGCAGCCGTTCGAATCGGAGACCGAGCAGGGCGTGTAGGCCGCGTTCTCGACCGTGAAGCTGCCATCCTCGTGCCGCTCGCCGCGCTGGGCGGCGATCCGCCCGCCGGCGTCGAGCACGACCAGCATGTTCTGGACGACACCGTCCTTGAGGCTGTCGGTCAGCTCGACCTTGTCGCCATAGGCGCTGTCGCCCTGCGGATTGACGATGACGACATTGCCCTCGGCCACCACCCGGCCGGTGTCGCGGTTCCACACCACCTTGTCGGCGCGCAGCCGCTCGCTGCGGCGATAGAGGCGCACGTCGCCGGTGGCGGTGACCACCTGCTGCTGATCGTCATATTCGAGCAGGTCGGAGGTGAACTGGATCTGGTCGTCGCCCTCTGGCAGCACAGTGGGCGAGGGGGGCGGTGGCTCCACTGCGGGGGTCTGCAGGCTCGGAGTCGCATCCTGAGTCGGCGCCGGCTGGGGCGCCGTCTGAGTCGGCTCGGTCGTCTGCTGGGCGCGCGCTTCTGCCGCCAGGCACAGGCCGAGCGCGGCCGACAGCAGCAAGGCCTTGCGCGTCACTTCGATTCCCACCTTTATTTCTCACTCCCGTGCACGCGGCCGTTCCCGCCCTATCGCAGCGGTTGCGCCATCGCAACGTCACGTGCGTTGGCCCGAACGCACGGAAGCGCTAACAGGAGCCATGCAGGTCGATTTCTATCATTTGACGCAGCTTCCGCTGGAGCGCGTGCTGCCCCGGATCGCGGAACGCGTGGTCGAGTCCGGCGGACGATTGCTGATCGTCGCCGGCGATGCAAGCGAGCGGACCAAGCTCGACCAGCTGCTATGGACCTATAGCGCGGAAAGCTTCCTGCCGCACGGCCAGGCCGGCGGGCCCGATGACGATCGCCAGCCGATCCTGATCGGCGAGGCGATGGAGGCCGGCAATGGCGCACGCAACGTCGTGCTGGCCGACGGCGTTTGGCGCGACGACGCGCTGGGCTTCGAGCGGGCCTTCCACTTCTTCGACGAAGACAAGATCGTCGAGGCGCGGCTCGCCTGGAAGGGGCTGGCCGGGCGCGAGGGAGTGGAGCGCAACTATTGGAAGCAGAACGAGCAGGGGCGCTGGGAGAAGGTCGCCTGATCCGAACGCTTCGGACGCGGAAGTTTGCGATATTTGCGGGGTAGGGTCCCTTGAAAGCCAGGGTTTCGGACTGTTTTGATCCGTTGCCGTCTCCGCAGTGGGTGTTGCACTTCCGGACGGGTTGGACGCGGATGTTTGCACCACCGCCCGACTTCGCCATCCCGGCCCCGTGCCGCGATCCACGGTTCCGCACGCTTTGGACAAGACGGGTTGCGGCATGAATCGCCGCGCAGTGGACCCCGGCACGAGGCCGGGGTGACGGCTATGGCGAGGGGTTCGCGCGGCTACTGCCCGCACGGTGCTTGCTTCGATTTCACGGTTCAAAGAGCGTCTTCGGGAACAATAGCAGAACGTGAGCCTGTAGGACAGCAGGTGGCGCTTGCATCCGGCGCAACCCCGGACTAGGGAGCCGCGACTTTTCCACACCCTCAAAAGCAGGAGCCGCACGGCCATGGCCGCGACCCGGACCTTTTCGATCATCAAGCCCGATGCCACCCGCCGCAACATCACCGGCGCCGTCACCAAGATGCTGGAGGAGGCCGGCCTGCGCGTCGTTGCTTCCAAGCGCATCCAGATGAGCCGTGAGCAGGCCGAGGGCTTTTACGGCGTTCACCGCGAGCGTCCCTTCTTCAACGACCTGGTCGAGTTCATGATCTCGGGCCCGGTTGTTGTGCAGGTGCTCGAGGGCGAGAACGCCGTCCAGGCGAACCGCGACATCATGGGCGCGACCAACCCCGCCAATGCAGACGCCGGCACGATCCGCAAGGAACTGGCCGAATCGATCGAGGCGAACTCGGTGCACGGTTCGGACTCGGAAGAGAATGCAGCGATCGAGATCGCCTTCTTCTTCAAGCCGGAAGAGATCGTCGGCTAAACGCCGCGGTTTCTACACCGAATTGGATGCGAAAGGCCGGGGCGAAAGCTCCGGCCTTTTCGTTTCTTCGGACGGCGCAAACTTCCGAGTAGCGTCGCCATCGGGGAACGCGCTGGACCGGACGGCGATGCGATCGGCCGGAGCGCCGGATCAATAGTTCATCCAGGCCTCGAGGAGGCCGTTCTCCGTCGCGATACGCTCCTCCTCCTCCCAGCTGGGCTGCCTGCCGTGGCGCACGACCCAGCGAGCGATGATCATATCCAGACGCTGGCGCGGCGTGGGGGCAGGTTGCTGGACGATCTGGCCACCCACGCCCATCGGGATAGTGCCCATGTTGCGCACCATCATGTTGTAGGAATCGTCGGCTTGCCGAAGCTCGACGGGATCGTCGCCCCTGCGATGCTGTTGCGCATAGCCGATCTGGTTGATCGCCATCGCGATATCGGGATTCTGGTCGCGCAGCGCCTGTCCGGTCCAATCGCGATATTCGGTCGAATTGAGACCCGAATCGTCGGCCGTGCCGCTGGTACCGGTGCCGATATGATCGCGGTGCGAGTCGTGATGCTCCTGATAAGCCGGCGCGGTGTTCTCGATCTCGCGCATGAGCGCGCCTTCCCCGCGCGTGCCGGCGATATCGCCGCGCAGCACCGCAAAGCCAAAGGGATGCTCGGACTGGTGCGTGTCGCCGGTCACCAGCCGCCGCCATCGCCACCGCAGGCGCTGCTGCTCGCGCTTCTTTCCGCCATGCTGGAAGGTCTTGTACTTGCTGCGCTTGGTGTTGCGGCACTTGCTGCCCTTGATGCACAGCGGGCTGAAGCAATAGGGGCAGCCGCCGCCGCGCCAGGGCGGCGGAGGCGGGGGCGGGCCCATTCCCATCATCATCGGCTGGATCGTGACGCGGACTGGCGCACCGACCCGCTTCAGCTGGATTGCACCCGGCGGACCGACGCGCTTGGGCTGGATGGCGACGGGCGGGCCCGCGGGCTTGCGCTGCACCGCGCCTGCCTGGCCGGCAGGCGCGCGATAGGTGAGCGCGCGGCGGGCCATCGCATCGGCCTCCGCCTCCAGCGCATTGTTCTGCACGACCGCGACGCCGCCGCCGAACGGATTGGCGACCCGACCTTGGCGCTGCTGCACGACATGGGCAAGTTCGTGGCCGATCAACTCGCGACCGGCCGGCGTATCGGGCTGATACTGGCCGGGCGCGAAATACAGGTCGTTGCCCGTGGTGAAGGCAATCGCACCAATGCTCTGGGCCTGGGGCCCGACATGGATGCGCACCGCCGAGAAATCCGTGCGCATCGCGCCTTCCATCTGGGTCCGCAGCGAATCGGGCAGCGCCTTGCCCGGCCCCTGCTTGCGGAGCACGGCCTCGCCGACCTGGAAGGAACCGCCGCTGCCGCCGTGCCGCATGGCGACCGCACCTGGCCGCGCCGCACCACCATGCGGAGCCGCCGGGGCGCCGACCCTGGCAGGCGGGCCGACCGGTGCCGCGCCGGCGCGTGGCGTGGGCGCCTGACGCGGCTGGATTGCTGGCGCACCAACATGGCCCGGCCGCATACGCCCCTGGATGACACGTCCGGCCATGATCGCTCCCTTTGGCTTCCAAAGGGTGCATATCATCCGGGAAACGCTTGTAATAGCGGGGAAAGCCCCGGAACGGCTTAGCTCCGCGGCAGCGTGATCGTCGCGACCAGGCCGCCGCCCTCGCGGTTGACCAGGGTGATCTCGCCGCTGGCGTCGCGGACAATGGCACGGGCCAGCGCGAGGCCCAGTCCGGCGCCGCCGGTCTCGCGGTTGCGCGATTCCTCGAGGCGCGTGAAGGGATCGAAGACCTTTTCGAGCTTGTCCTGCGGGATGCCCGGGCCGCGATCGCAGACTTCGATGCGGACATTGCGGTCGTCGGAGCGCAGGCGGACCTCGGTCGCACCGCCATATTTGATCGCATTCTCGATCAGGTTGCGGACCGCACGGCGCATCAGCGAAGGGCGTAGATGCATCCTGAGGCGCGGCGCCTCCTCGAAGGTCACATCCTGATCGAGGTCGCGGAAATCCTCGACCACGGCGTCGATCAGCGCGGACAAGTCAACATCGGTGGCCGGTTCGCTCGGACGTCCGAGCCGGGCGAGGCTGAGAATGTCGTCGAGCGTGTGGTTCATCTCGTCGATCGTGTCGGCCATGCGGGCACGGTCTTCGTCATCGTCGACCGATTCGATGCGCACCCGAAGCGCGGCGAGCGGCGTGCGCAGGTCATGGCCGATCGCGCCGAGCATCCGGTCCTTCTCGTCGAGCATCGCCGTGACGCGGGTGCTGAGCGAATTATAGGCGGCGATCACCGCGCGCACGTCGCTCGGACCGCTCTCCTCGACCGGATCGGCATTGTCGTTCGGGTGAAAGGCACGCGTCGCCTCGGCAAGCTTGCGCAAGGGCCGTGCGATGCGGTGGCCGGCCCAGAGCACGGGCAGCAACACGACGATGTAGAGGATCAACGTCTGCGCGAAGAGCTGCCAGATCAGGTTGCGCTCGCTGCGCGGCCAGGCCGAACTAAGCGAGAGCCAGCCCTTGCCGGGCAGCTCGACCGCGACGATCAGTTCGGCGCCCATGCGGCGCAGGCGATCGGCGCGGGCGGGGTCCATGCGCTTGAGCAGCGGGCGATTGGCGTCGATCGGGTGGACCACGGCAATCACCTGGCCGACCTGGACGCCGCCGTCGGTGAGGCCGCGGCGCAGGTCGTTCTCGACATCGGGGCGGCGGGCGAGTTCGGCGGGGATCGGGTTGGCGGGGACGAAATCGACGCGCCCGCCACGGTTCTGGCGGCGGCCGTCGCCGCGCCCGCCGCCCTGGCCGTCACGGCGATCGACGCCGGCGGGCGTGTCCGCGCGAGGATTCACCGGGGTGCCGAGACGCTCGGCGCCGTCGATCAGCCGGGTGACGGTGGGCACGATCACCTGGGCGAAGCGCGCACCCTGCCGCTCGCGGACGAGCAGGCCGAAATTGATCGCCTGCGCGACGAAGAGCGCGACCGCGACGAGAAGCGCGATCTGGCCGGGGAGCGAGCGGGGGACGATGCGGTTCATGCCAGAGCCGTCATCCGAATTTCGCCGGGGTGACGGAAATGGGAAATCACAGCCGCGTCACTTCCGCCGCCAGCGTATAGCCGCCGCCCCATACCGTCTTGATGATCGCGGGCGCCTTGGGATCGGGTTCGATCTTCTTGCGCAACCGGCTGACCTGGTTGTCGATCGCGCGATCGAAGGCGGCGGCTTCGCGGCCCTGCGTCAGGTCGAGCAACTGGTCACGGGTCAGCACCGCGCGGGGGCGGGTGACCAAAGCGTGGAGCAGGTTATATTCGCCGGTCGAGAGCGGGACCGAGACGCCTTCGCGGTCGACCAAGGCGCGCTCGCCGGTTTTGAGCACCCAGCCGGCAAAGGCATAGCTGCCCGTCTCGGGCGCGTGCTGGCGGGTGCCGCCGACCTGGAGGCGGCGCAGCACCACCTTGATGCGGGCAGCGAGCTCGCGCGGGGAGAAAGGCTTCACGACATAATCGTCTGCGCCCATTTCAAGGCCGACGATGCGATCGGTCTCTTCGCCGCGCGCAGTGAGCAGGATGACCGGGGTCTCGCTGGTCTCGCGGATATGGCGGCAGAGCGACAGGCCGTCCTCGCCGGGCATCATGATGTCGAGCACGACCAGGTCGATCGCATAGGCGGCCATGCGGGCGCGCGCGCCCTCGGCATCGCCGGCTTGGGTGATCCGGAAGCCCTGCTTGGTGAGATATTGGGCAAGCGGCTCACGAATGGAGCGCTCATCCTCGACGAGCAGGAGGTGCGGCGTGTCCGACATGTCTGGTTCGTAGGTCATCGGAGCGCCGCAAGACAAGGGTGCAGGAAGGTGCCCGGGCGGGCGACGAGAGGAGGCACACAGCCCGCCCGAGCGAGATCCGGGTGGCTCAGTTGTTTTCCGAGCCGCCCGGCGGGGGCGCTTTACGGCTGCCCATGCGGGCGCGCATCGCATCGCGCTCCGCCTGGTCGATCTTGCCGTCCTTGTTGGTGTCGATGCGGTCGAACCGCTTGGCGGCCATCGCCTGCATGTCGGCGAGGGTCATGTCATCGGTCATGCCGCGGCCGCCGGCGCGCGGGCCCGCCGCGGTGCGCTCGTCGGCGCTGATCTTGCCGTCCTTGTTGGTATCGATCTTGGCGAAGCGCGCCGCGATATCGGCGTTATATTCGTCCTTGGTGATGACGCCGTCCTTGTCGGCGTCCATCTGGTCGAACATCTTGGCGCCGTGCTTCGGAGCGTCCTGCGCAAAGGCCGGGGCGGCGAGGAGAGTCGCGCCGAGAGCGGCTGCGACGAGGAACGTCTTCATGGGGGCAACTCCTTGGTCCCGGAGGTCCAAGCCCCCGACAGAAGCTGCTTTTCACCCGGGGCTGTCGCACGGATTTGTCAGGCCTGCGGGAAACTGTCGCAAATTGTCTCAGCCCCCGGATCAGCCGAAGATGGCGACGCCCTGCATGGCCTCGGCGATCGGTTCACCGGCGGAATCCCAGATCGTCATGCGCTGGGTGGAATAGCCGTCGCGGGCAGTGCCGGCGCTGGCGTGCAGGAGCCACCAGCCATCGGTGGTGGCGGGCGCGGGGTTCTGGAAGTTGATCTGCCAGTTGAGCGAGCTGAGCGGCGTGCGCTTCTCCGCGAGCAGCTTGAAGGCGGCGGGGGGCAGCGCGTCGCCGATCGCCATCAGCTCGACGAACGGGTGGAGATCGTCGCGGGCGCGCAGGCGTGCCCAACGCAGCCACTCGGCGGGGCCGGTGCCGGGGGTATGGTCGCAGAAGTTGAAGTTGCCGGTGAAGAAGTCGTCGGGGCCGGTGTAGAGATTGGCCGCGGGCGTCGGCGGCGGGATCGGGCCGCGCTCGGCGGTGTCGTGTGCGATGCTCGACGGCAGCGGCGCCATGAAGACGAAGGTGGCGCGCAGGCCGAGGCCGGCTTCGGAGGTCACGTCGGACTGGAGGAAGGCGGCGTTGCGGCCGCGGCGCAGCTTGGTCGCGGTGACGGTGACGTCGCCGGCGAGCGGGCCAATGAACGCGACCTGCGCCGAGCGGAGCGGCGGGAGGTCGGGCTCGGCCTCGAGCGCGGCCTGGAGCGCGAGCGCGGCGGAGAGGCCGCCATAGGCCGTGCGGCCCTGCATCCAGTCGGTGGGGATTGCAGTGGTAAAGCCGGTTTCGGTGCGGCTGGCGCCGGCGATGATCTCGGCAAGCGGCGTCACGCGGCGAGATACCGGTCGCGCAGCTCGCGCTTGAGCACCTTGCCGATCGCACTGCGGGGGAGTTCGTCGACCTTGCGCAGGTCGGCGAGGCGCTGGGTCTTGCCGACGCGGTCGTTGAACCAGGCGAGTGCTTCGGCGGGGTCGGCGGGGCCGGTGAAGAAGCCGAGCGGGGTCTCGCCCCATTGCTCGGAAGGGATGCCGATCACGGCGCAATCGGTGATGCCCGGGTGCTCGATCAGCACGCCCTCGAGGTCCGAGGGATAGATGTTGAACCCGCCCGAGATGATCAGGTCCTTCTTGCGGTCCATCAGGATGAGGAAGCCGTCCTCGTCGAAGCGGCCGACATCGCCGTGGCGGATGAAGCGGTTGCCGTCGCTGTCGTGCCAGGTCGCGTCGCGGGTGGCGTCGGCGCGGCCGTGGTAGCCGCTCATCATCGCGCCCGAGCGGCCGACGACTTCGCCCATCTCGCCGCGCGGGACTTCGTTGCCCGCCTCGTCGATCAGCCGGATGTCCTGTCCCGGCAGCGGCACGCCGACGGTGTGGAGCTTGGTGGGATGCGCGTTGCAGATCAGCACGGTGGTGCCGCCGCCCTCGGTCATGCCGTAATATTCGACGAGCAGGCCGGGCCAGCGGGCGAGGATGTCTGCCTTGAGCGCGGGCGAGAAGGGCGCGCTGGTGCAGGTCTTGAAAGCGAAGCTCGACAGGTCGAAGCTGTCGAAATCGGGGAGCGCCATGATCCGCTGATACTGGACGGGGACGAGCATCGCGTGGGTGGCACGGTGCTTCGCGGCCTGGGAGACGAAGGCGCGCGCGTCGAACTTGCCGAGCAGCACTGCGGTGCCGCCCCAGGCGATCGTCGGGATGAAGCTGACCAAGGTGGTGTTCGAATAGAGCGGGGTGGCGACCATCGTCACGGCGCTGCCGAAGCCGCCGGGCGCGCGGGCGATGTGGAGCCAGCGCATCGATTGGGGCTGGACGATGCCCTTGGGCACGCCGGTGGTGCCCGAGCTGTAGATGATGTTGAACGGGTCGTCGGGGGTGACTGCGACCGGCGCGGGCTTGCTGCCCTCCGGTGCGAGGAACTCGGCGAGCGGGGTGCCGGCATCGCTGCCGTCGAGCGCGACGCGCTGCACGGTAGTGGCGGCGTCGCCGAGTGCCTTGGCGCCAATCGCATCGAGGAAGAGCACGGGAGCGCCGCAATCGGCGATCATCGCGGCGAGCTGCGCGGGCGTGGCGGAGGGTTGGAGCGGGGCGGGGACACCGCCGGCGCGCAGCGTGCCGAGGAATGCGCAGCCATAGTCGATCGACGTGGCGGCGAGGATCGCCACTGCCTGGCTCTTCCCGAGCCCCTCGCGCTGGAGCGCGGCGGCGATGCGATCGAGCATGACGTCGAGCGCCGCATAGCTGATACTGCGGTCTTCACAGACCATCGCCGGCTTGTCCGGCCGCTCCACCGCGTGCGCGCGGATCAGATCGGAGAGCGACGCGAAGTCGCTGGTCAACATCGCTGCCGCGTTCAATTCCTGCCCCATGCTGGCAGGCCTAGAAGAGCAAAGCCGCGAACGCCATACGCAATTTTCGAAAAATGGCTAACGGGTCATTCGGACCCTGGCTCGGCCGCGCCGGGGCGGATGGCCGGGACGAACAGCGCGATGATCAGCGCCGCGCCTGCCATCAGCCCACCCGCGACGAGAAAGGCCGCGCCGTCGAACCCGTGGCGCGTGCCGCGGGCCAGCGCCTGCGATGCGATCAGCGGGCCGAGGATCATCGTGACATTGTTCATGCTGGCGATGCCGCCCTGCAGCGCCCCCTGGCGCGTGGCGTCGACCATGCGCGACAGGATGCCGTTGAGCGCGGGATAGGCGAAGGCCCCGAAGGCGCCGATCAGGAAGAAGGCATAGACCTGCCAGCCCTGCTGGGTGAGGGCATAGGCGAACAGGGTGACCGAGGCGCAGGCGAGCGCGAGCAACGCCGCGTTGCGCTCGCCGATCCGGCCGATCACCCGGCCGGTGAGGAAGCCTTGCACCAGGCCGGTGAGCAGTCCGACATAGGCCAGCGACCAGCCGATTGCGTTCGCATCCCAGCCGAAGCGGATCGCCGCCCAGAACGCCCAGGTCGTCGGATAGACGGTGCCGGCGAGCTGCCAGAGGAACCAGGCGAGCAGCAGCGGGGCGGCGTTGCCGGCGTGGAAGAGCGGGCGGAACGCGCCGATGATGTGCGCGTCGCGCAGGCGGAATGGACGGCGATTCTCCTGCGCCAGCGTCTCGGGCAGGAAGAAGAACATGATGATCGCGTTGAGCCCCGCGCAGATCGCGGCGATCACGAAAGGCGCGCGCAGGCCGAGGCCCGCGCTGATCCCGCCCAGCGCCGGGCCGAGGATGAAGCCCAGGCCGAATGCCATGCCGATCATGCCGAACGCCGCGCTGCGCTTCTCGGGCGGAGTGACGTCGGCAATCACCGCGGCGGCGGGGCCGAAGGTCGCGCCCGCGGCGCCGGCAATGATGCGGCCCACGAACAGCCAGGCCAGTGTGGGCGCGGCGGACATCAGCGCATAGTCGATCGCAAAGGCGCACATCGAGACGATCAGCACCGGGCGGCGGCCATAGCGGTCGCCGAGATTGCCGAGCACCGGACCGGCGAAGAAGCCCGCCAGCGCGAAGGCCGCCGACATCCAGCCGGCAATGTCCGCCGCCGCGTCGAGCTTCACATGGCCGAGGCTGGTGACCAGCCCCGGCAGCACCGGCATGACAATGCCGAAGCCGATCACGTCGATGAGCACCGCGACCAGCACGATCGGGATCGCGCGATGTTCGAACTTCATGTCTATCCCCTCTTCGCGCGCTCCTTAGCAGAGGCGGACGCTGCGGCCATGCGCAAACATGCAGGAACATATCAGGAACAACCTTGGTCAAGCAAGTGCGTTTGTTTCAGGCGTTGCGCGATCCTGCGATCGAGATAGCTTGACGCCGCCCAAGCCATACCGCAAATTCGAAACAAGCAAGAAGACTATCCCGGGAGAGAGTGATGGCTACGGCCCCCGACATCGATGCACCGGCAAATCCGCTGGATGCGTTCCGCGTGCAGGTCCGCGACTGGCTCGCGGCGAATTTTCCCGCCAGCCTGAAGGGCAAGGACAATGCCATGTCCGCGGTCGAAGGGCCGCACACCAACTCGCCCGAGGAGGATGCCTGGCAAAAGGCGATGGGCGAGAAGGGCTGGGGCGTGCCGACCTGGCCGAAGGAATATGGCGGCGGCGGCCTCAGCCGCGGCGAGGCGCGGGTGCTGCAGGAAGAGATGCAGCGCGCCGGCGCCTGGAACCCGATCGGCGGGATGGGCGTGATGATGTTCGGCCCGACGCTGCTCGAATATGGCACCGAAGAGCAGAAGCACGAGCATATCCCGGCGATCGCCAAGGGGACGGTGCGCTGGTGCCAGGGCTATTCGGAGCCGGGCGCGGGATCGGACCTCGCCTCGCTCCAGACCTTCGCGGCGGATGAAGGCGATCATTATGTCGTCAACGGCCAGAAGACCTGGACCAGCGGCGGGCAATGGGCGGACAAATGCTTCATGCTCGTCCGCACGGACAAGTCGAAGAAGCATGAGGGCATCACCTTCCTGCTCTGCGACATGGACACGCCGGGCGTCGAGGTGAAGCCGATCCAGCTGATCTCGGGCTCGTCGCCCTTTTGCGAGACCTTCTTCACCGATGTGAAAGTGCCCAAGGCGAACCGCGTCGGCGCGGAGGGCGAGGGCTGGACGATCGGCAAAAGGCTGCTCCAGCACGAGCGTTCGAGCCTGTCGGGCGGCGGATCGACGGCGGGGCGGATGTTTGCCGGGGCGTCGCTCGGGCAGATCGCCAAGAAATATGTCGGCACGGACGCCGAGGGGCGCATCGCCGATGCCGATCTGCGCAGCCGGATCGCGCGGCACGAGATGGATTTGCGTGCCTTCATGCTGACGCTGCGCCGCGCCTCGCTCGAGGCCAAGTCGAACCAGGGGCCGAGCGCGGCGACGTCGATCATGAAGAATGTCGGCGCGCGGATCATGCAGGAGCGTTCGGAGCTGCTGATCGAGATCCGCGGCTTCGCCGGCATGGGCTGGGACGGCGAGGGTTTTGGCGAGGACGAACTGCGCGATGTGCGCACCTGGCTCTTCGGCAAGGCAGTGTCGATCTATGGCGGCTCGACCGAAATCCAGAACAATGTGATCGCCAAGCGCATCCTGGGGATGCTGGATCATCAGTAATCAAAGCCCTCTCCCCACCGGGGAGAGGGTTGGGAGAGGGGCAGAGGTGGAGAGTGCGCCGCACTTCCCCTCTCCCCGACCCTCTCCCCGGCGGGGAGAGGGAGAAGGGATAGAAAATGGCAATCCTCACCGAAGAACAGACGATGCTGCGCGACATGGCGCGCGAGTGGGCGGATAACGAGGCGCCCGTCAGTGCCTTTCGCAAGATGCGCAACACTGCACCAGGCGCGGGCTATGACGCAGCGACCTGGCAGGCGCAGGCCGAGATGGGCTGGACCGGGATACTGGTGCCCGAAGCGCAGGGCGGGGCGGGGATGGGCTATGTCTCGCTCGGCCTCGTGCTCGAGCAGCTGGGCCGCAATTTGGTCGCGACGCCGCTGGCGAGTACCGCGGCGGCAACGAGCGCGATCCTGATGGCCGGTTCGGATGCGCAAAAGGCCGAGTGGCTGCCGAAGATCGCCGCGGGCGAAGTGGTCGCCACGCTGGCGATCGACGAAGGGCCGCGCTTCGATCCTGCGAAGATCGAGACCAGCGTCGAGGGCGGCAAGCTCAGCGGCACCAAAATGTTCGTGCCCGAGGGCGACAGCGCGCAGCTGTTCGTCGTTGCGGCGACCGACGGGCTCTATCTCGTGTCGGGCGATGCCGGGGTGACCCGCTCGCCGCGCCACCTGATCGACAGCCGCAGCCATGCACAGGTCGTGTTCGACAATGCGCCTGCCGAAGCGCTCGGCGGCGGCGTCGAGCTGATCGGCCATATCGCGGACCGCGCGGCGGCGGCGAATGCCGCGGAGATGCTCGGCATGGCCGAAAGCGCCTTTGCCCAGACCAACGACTATCTGAAGACGCGCGTCCAGTTCGGCCAGGTGCTGGCCAGCTTCCAGGCGCTGCAGCACCGGATGGCCAAGATGTTCACCGAACTGGAGCTGACCCGCTCGGCAGTGGAAGCCGCGCTCGAGGCGATCGACAGCGGCCGGGTGAATGTCGCGCAGGAAGTGAGCCTGGCCAAGGCGAGCGCGAACGAGACGCTGCATCTGGTGAGCCGCGAGATGGTCCAGCTGCACGGCGGCATCGGCATGACCGACGAGCATGACGCGGGGTTCTATCTGAAGCGCGCGCGAGTGCTCGAGGCGCAATGGGGCAATGCGGCGTGGCATCGCGAGCGGTTTGCGCGGCTGAACGGATACTAAATCGAGTGGCGCTGTTCCCCGGCGAAAGCCGGGGCCCAGGGTCGCGAGCGATGCGGCAGAGAAACCCTGGGCCCCGGCTTTCGCCGGGGAACGATAAGTTGGAATGCCGAACGGTGCGGTTGCCGTAGGGGAAACTACTCAGACACAATATGACATTTGCGCAACACTGTTGAGCCAGTCCCCTTTTGCAACTCTTGTTCTGCTTGACGTCTCTCAGGGACGTGTCAGTATTCGAGGATAGGGTATGGAGCCGCTAAAGTGCTCCGGCCCGTGGTGGGAGAGAGATGATGATGCGGTTTCGCCTTTTGACGGCCGTTGCGGTTCCCGCGCTTACCATGGCACTCGCGACGCCTGCTTTTGCACAGGATACTCAGACTCCGCCAGCCGACGCGTCGGCCCAGGACGATAATAGCGCCCGCGATCCCAACGAGATCGTGGTGACCGCCCAGGGCCGTGCCCAGGTGCTCGCCGACGTGCCGCTCGCGGTCTCCGCGGTGAGCGCCGAGCAGCTCGAGCGCACCGGCGCGACCGACATCCGCAGCCTCAACCAGGTTGCCCCCTCGCTGCTCGTCTCCTCGACCGGCAGCGACGCCAACACCTCGGCGCGTATCCGCGGCGTCGGCACGGTGGGCGACAATCCGGGCCTCGAAAGCTCGGTCGCGACCTTCATCGACGGCGTCTATCGCTCGCGTACCGGCCTGGGCCTCAACGACCTGGGCGAAATCGAGCGGATCGAAGTGCTGCGCGGCCCGCAGGGTACGCTGGGCGGCCGCAACGCCTCTGCCGGCATGCTGAGCGTCACCACCAAGGCGCCGAGCTTCACCTTTGGCGGGATGGCCGAGGCGACCTACGGCAATTACGACTTCTGGCGCCTGCAGGGTGCGGTGACCGGCCCGATCTCCGAGCAGGTCGCCTTCCGCCTCGAGGGGCTCTACGCCAAGCGCAACGGCTTCTACAACGACGTGAACACCGGCCGCGACATCAACAATCGCGATCGCTATCTCGTCCGCGGCCAGCTGCTGTTCCAGCCGAATTCGGACATCTCGGTCCGCCTGATCGGCGACTATAGCTATCGCAAGGAAGATTGCTGCGCGGCCGTCTATGCGACTGCCGATGTGTCGCCGGCGAACAACGGCCTGATCGCGCCGGGTACCCCGGTGGCGACGGTGCTGACCGGCATTACCGGCACCACCTTCGCGCAGTATTTCCCGGGCTATAACAACGCCTATTCGCGCCGGATCGCGACGAGCGCCAACCGCTCCTATACCGGCATCACCAAGGACTGGGGCTTCTCGGGCGAGGTGAACTGGAATCTGGGCGGGGCGGAGATGACTTCGATCACCTCCTATCGTGACTATAAGAATACCCAGGCGGCCGATGCCGATTACGGCCTGGCCGACATCCTCTATTTCGGCCCCGCAAGCGGCCGCGAGTTCAAGACCTTCACCCAGGAACTGCGCTTCCACGGCACGGCCTTCAACGACAAGCTCGACTGGCTGGTCGGCGGCTATTACGCCAACGAGGACCTGGAGACGAAGAGCCAGCTCAAGTTCGGCAACGACTATGGCCGCTTCGCCAGCTGCCGTATCGTTTATGGCTCGTTCAACGCCTTCTACGC
Organism: Sphingomonas sp. R-74633; assembly: GCF_013416555.1. Classification (GTDB taxonomy): domain Bacteria; phylum Pseudomonadota; class Alphaproteobacteria; order Sphingomonadales; family Sphingomonadaceae; genus Sphingomonas. The sequence goes on from NZ_JACCFG010000001.1 coordinate 825,309, forward strand.
ACCCGGCAATGTCGGGTGCCTGAGCGCCACCGGCGTGGCGGTGCTCAGCAACTCGCTCGGACCGCTCGGACCGGCGGGCGCAGCGATGGTCGGCGGCCTGCAGCGGCTCGACACGGTACGCAACGTCGGCGACGACACGGCGAACTTCAACCAGAACAGCTCGAACTTCGCGTTCTTCACGCACAACATCTTCCACGTGACGAGCAACGTCGATCTGACGGTGGGCCTGCGCTACACCAACGAGACCAAGAAGCTCGACGCGAACTTCAACAACAACAACACCGCATGCCCGGCCCAGCAGGCGGCGCTGCTGCCGTTCATGGGCGTGCCCGCGCTGGCCCCGCTCGCCGGCGGCATCATCACGCTGACCTGCCAGGGCGGATCGTCCTCGGCACTCAACGCGCTGACGCTCAATGACGAGCGCAAGGAGAACAAGTTCACCGGCACGGCGATCCTGTCGTGGAAGCCGACCGACGACATGCTGCTCTATGCGAGCTATTCGCGTGGCTACAAGTCGGGCGGCTTCAACCTGGATCGCTCGGCGTTCAAGAACCCGCTGGCGACCCAGCCGCTGCCGATCTTCCCGATCAGCACGGCGAATGCGGGCTATTATGCCGATGTCCTCCAGTTCGATGAGGAAACGGTCAACGCCTATGAAGCCGGCATGAAATATTCGAGCCGGGGCTTCAACCTGAACATCGCCGGCTTCCGCCAGGAGTTCAGCAACTTCCAGCTGAACACGTTCAACGGCACGGTCTACCTCGTCCAGAACATCAATGGCTGCAAGACCAGCCTGGGCGGTGCCGATCGTGACCTGAGCGCTGCCACGGGCACCTGCTCGCCGGACAATATCAAGCCGGGCGTGGTCTCGACGGGCTTCGAAGTCGAGATGGGCCTGTCGCCGGTGCGCGCGCTGACCTTCAACATGGGCGTGACCTACGCCAAGACGAAGTACGCCAACAACCTGGTCGGCTCGAAGACCGGCGCGCCGCTCGATCCGGCGCTGCGCCTGCTGCCGGGGGACCTGCTCTCGAACGCGCCGGAATGGGTGGTCACCAGCTCCGCGGCCTGGACGCCGTCGCTGGGTGGCGGCCTGCGCGGCCTGTTCTATGTCGATGCCCGCCTGGCCGACGACTATAACACCGGCTCGGATCTGTTCCCGCAGAAGGAGCAGGACAGCTTCGTGGTGGTTAATGGCCGTGTCGGCATCAGCGCCGAGGACCAGAAATGGGCCCTGGAGTTCTGGGTCCAGAACGCCACCAAGGCCAATTACATGCAGGTCGGCTTCAGCTCGCCGTTCCAGGCAGTGAGCACCACGCCGACGGCGGGTTATCCGGGCGGATCGCAGATCTTCTCGTCCTACCTCGCCGAGCCGCGCCAGTACGGCGTGACGCTGCGCTCGCGCTTCTAAATCCCAGGAGGGTGTGGAACGGGCTCGCGGAGAAATCCGCGGGCCCGTTTCCGTTTGTTCAGCCCATGCGGCGCACGGGCGGAGGCGTCCAGCTGCCGTCGATCACGGCGGGTCTCGGCCCATAGGCGCGCAAATACAGCGTGAAGTCGGCGCCGGCGGGGGCGGGCAGCCAGTTGCTCTCGCGTTCGGGCCCGGGCGTATCCGCCTGGACGAGGAGCGTCAGCGACCCGTCCGCGCCGGTCTGCAGCGACTTGTTCTTGGTGCCGAGCGAATAGCGGTCGATCGGGTTGGGCACGAAGAAATGATGCGCGTCGTAAAGGGTGAGCGACCAGAAGCCGTCAACGGGCGGGGTCTGGCCGGCGGGGAAGGTGACTTCATAGCGATTGTCGCCGTTCAGCCGCGCGCCGTCGGCATCGAGGTCCTGATAGAGATAGCAGGTCTCGTTGGCCGAATTGACGAGGATGTTCGATCGAGCGACGGCGGTGCGGGTGAAATGATCGGTGCCGAACACCGCGCCATTGGCGATCGTGCTCCAACGGTTGCCGGCCTGGATGCCCCAGTTGCGGAACTGGAGCAGCGGATCGATCAGTTCGACATCGGTGCGTCGGGCCTCGTCGATCGCGGCAGACTTGAGCGCGGGATCGCGGGCGATGGCATCGAGCAGCGCCTGCGCCTCGGCATAGAGCGCTTCCTCGCCGGGACGGGCGGGAGCGTCGGCCAGCACGTCGGGGAGCTGGTCGAAGAACTTGTCGGGAAAGACCCATTTGGTCTCCTCCGATCCGGCCTCATTGCCCATGAATCTGGGGAGCTGGCGCCAGTCGCGGCGCTTCGGCGTGCTGGTGAACTGGTCGAGCGTGTAGATGTCGAGCCCGTCGATCAGCTCCTGGATCGCCGCGCGGTCTTCGTCGCTGTCGTCCTGGAAGACGCGCGGGACGAGCATCGCGGTGTTGCCGGGGCAGTGGAAGACCTGGGTGATGCCCTTGGGGACTTCGCCCTGCCAGCCGGGGCCGGTGATCAGGTAGAATCCCGCCTTGCTGCCATACATCGAGCCAAGCTTAAGGAAGCTGTCGGTGCGCAGATCGACGCCCTCATAGACCCAGAAGCGGTCGCCGAAATCGGGGACCTGGAGGACGACCGGCGAACGTTCGAGCGCGGCGATGCCGGCGCCATAGACCACGTCCTGGTTGGGACAGGCGACCCAGCGCTGCTCGGGCGCGATATAGTCGTGGAGCATCGACAGCGTGTTGAGCGGGGCGAGCGGGAGGACGCCGTTCATCAGCCCGGGCGCGGGCGCCTGATCGAAGGCGAGGCGGCGGTTCCAGACATTCACCAGCGGCCAGGCCCAGAAATAGACATGGCGCGCGGCCATGCGGGCATAGGCTTCGGTGACCTTGGTGGAGCGGGTCGGGGCGGCAGGCATAGGTCCTCCTTCGGCGCGGGAGGCAGGCTAAGCGCCGGGCATGCCGGACCCTATCGGGGGAAACCCTTGCTCGAGGCACGGGCAGGTGCGGAGCTTTCAGAAGCGGTTCAGGCGGGTGGCGCGAAGATGGCATCGATGTTGAAGGAATTGATCATGCGTGCCCTGCTGCCTGTCCTTGGCCTTCTCGTATTTGCCGCCCCGCTGCCCGCCTTCGCGCAGGCCGCTCCGGCGGCGCATTGCGCGGTCAGCGTGCAGTTCGGCAGCTATGCGATGGGGATCGACCGGCCTGCGTTCGAGCGGGTGCGGACGCTGCTGGCGCATGACCGCGGCGTGCTGACGGTGGAGCATCAGCGCTGGGGCCGCGAAGGCGAGACGACGCTGTGCGTGCAGCTGCGCAAGGCAAGCGATACGCGGCGGGTGTTCGGCCGCGTGAAGGCGGCGCTGCCCGCCCGGCCGAAGGGGCCGGTCACGCTCGAGGCACGCGGCGGGCTACGCTTCACGGCACCGCGAAGCACCGCCCGCTGAGCCGCTATTCCGCTGCCACTGCCTCGCGTTTCGGCGCGGTCTCTGCGGAGGGCCTAGCGCCGGGCTTGATCTCGATCGTCACCTTCTCGATCCGCCCGGTGAACTTGAACGGCATCTTGTAGGTGAAATCGATCGGCGAGCCGGTGTCCATGCCGATGTCGAGCCCCTCGCCGAGCGAGAACTGGATCGGCACCGAACGCTCGATCCGCCCTTCGGCCAGCACTTCGCCGTCGGCCGAGACGGTGAACTTGCCGCCCTTGCCCATGCCGCCGCCATCATAGGCGAAGTCGACGACGAGGATGTGGCGGCCCGCGCCGAGCGCCTTGCTGGCCGCGAAGGTGGGACGGTCGACCGAGAGGAAGTTATAGACAAAGACCGGCTTGCCTTCGCGCAGATAGAGACCGTAGCCACCCTCGAGCCCGCCATGGGTGACGATCATGCCCTCCGCTCGATCGTCGGGCAGCTCGATCTCGGCGGTGATCGTCCAGCTCTTGTTGAGCATCGGCAGGCAGGCGGCATCGGGCAGCCCGACCTGGCCTTCATGATAGACCGCCCTGGTGCGGTGACCGACCATCGAGGGGCGGCCCATCGCCTCGGCATTCATCCGGATCGTCGCGCGCCAGTCGAGCGGGAGGACGTTGTATTTCGCGGCCTCGACCCACCAGAGGTCCTGCAGCTCGCGCAGCTTGTCCGGATGCTCGGCGGCGAGGTCGCGGGCCTGGGAGAAGTCCTTGTCGAGCTTGTAGAGTTCCCACACCTGATCGTCGGGGCTCCAATCCTCCGAGCGAACCGGCTGCCAGGGGACGAAGCTTGGTGCCGAGGCCATCCAGCCATCGTGATAAAGGCCGCGATTGACCCCCAGCTCGAAATACTGGGTCTTGCGATGGCTGGCCGCGCCGGCATCTTCGAAGACATGGGCGAAGCTGACGCCCTCGATCGGCTTTTGCTGGATGCCGTTGAGCTCGGTGGGCGCGGTGATGCCGCAGATCTCGTAGAGCGTCGGCACGATATCGATCGTGTGGATGAACTGGTCGCGCAGCCCGCCGGCTTCCTTGATCCGGTCGGGCCAGGAGATGATCATCGGGTTGCGCGTGCCGCCGAAATGGCTGGCGACCTGCTTGGTCCATTGGAAGGGCGTGTTCATCGCGTGCGCCCAGGCCGAGGGGAAATGGTTGAAGTGCTTCGGCCCGCCGAGCTCATCGATCGCCTTGATATTGTCTTCCCACTTCTCGGGGAAACCGTTGAAGAACATGTTCTCGCACAGCGACCCCTCGATGCCGCCCTCGGCGCTCGAGCCATTGTCGCCGGCGATGTAGAGGATGATCGTGTTGTCGGCGTCGGGCAGTTCCTTCACCGCGTCGATCACCCGGCCCATGGCGACATCGACCTGCGCGCCATAGCCGGCGAAGACTTCCATCATCCGGGCATAGAGGCGCTGCTGGTCGGCATTCAGGCTGTCCCAGGCGGGCAGACCCTTCGAGCGCGTGGTCAGCTCGGTATCCTGCGGAATCACGCCCCGCTGCTTCTGCCGTTCGATCGTCGCCTCGCGATAGGCGTCCCAGCCGCTGTCGAACTGGCCCTTGAACTTGTCTGCCCACGCATTGGGCGCGTGGTGCGGGGCGTGGGTGGCGCCGGGGGCGACATAGAGGAAATAGGGCTTGTCGGGCGCGATGCTCTTCACCTTGCGCACCCAGGTGATCGCGCGGTCGGCGAGGTCCTCGGTCAGGTGATAATCGGGATCGTCCGAGGCGGGGACGAGATCGCGGTTCTCGAACAGCAGCGGGTTCCAATGGTTCATGTCGCCGCCGTTGAACCCATAGAAATAGTCGAAGCCCAGGCCATTGGCCCAGCGATCGAACGGGCCGGTCGCACTCGTCTCCCAGGTGGGGGTATTGTGGTTCTTGCCGATCCACGCGGTCATATAGCCGTTCTGGCGCAGCACCTCGCCGATCGTGCCGCAGCTGCGCGGGAGGATGCAGCAATAGCCGTCATAGCCGGTCGCCAGTTCGGTGATCCCGGCGAAGCTGGTCGAATGGTGGTTGCGCCCGGTGATCAGCGCGGCGCGGGTGGGGCTGCACAAGGCGGTGGTATGGAAATAGTTGAAGCGCAGCCCTTCCTCGGCGAGCCGGTCCATGGTGGGCGAGGGGACGCCGCCGCCAAAGGTGGAGAACTGGCCGAAACCGACATCGTCGAGCAGGATCAGCACGATATTGGGGGCGCCCTTGGGCGGCTGCACCGGCTGGGGAAAGGTTGCCGGATCGCTATCCTGATAGGTGCGGCCGACTTCGCCGGTGAAGTGGAAATCGGGGCGCGGCAGGACGTCCGGGGTCTCGCTCGGCATGGCTGGTCTCCTGAAGGGAGTGCCGAGGGTAATCCGCTTGGAGACGCGGCTTTATCGGGGGGAACCCGCAGGGGCGGCGGGGGAAATATCCGGGGATCAACCCAAGAGGTTCTGCGGGTTGGCCCCGATGCCGCGGCCGCTCGGTCGTTTCCTATAACGGCCTCGGGTCGCCCGCGAGCGGTCCGAATCCCGGAGAACCGCGATGAATGCAGAGACCAGCCTGGCGAGCGTGCCCGTCACCACCGACAATTTCATTCGCGCTGAATCGGATCTCTATTTCGGCCATAGCGTGAGCGCGGGCGCGCTCGGCAAGTTCGTGCCGATGCGCGAGCCCATGGCGATCGACAACCAGACGGTGATCCGCGCCAATCGCGACACGCTGTACTCGCGGGCGGTGTTCGATCTCGATGCCGGGCCGGTGACGATCACCTTGCCCGATGGCGGCGAACGCTTCCTGTCGATGCAGGTGTTCGACGAAGACCAGTACACGCCGGAAGTGATCTACAAGCCGGGCCGCTACAGCTTTACCCGCGAGGGCGTAGGCACGCGCTACATGCTGATCGGTATCCGTATTCTGGTGAACCCTGCCGACCCCGGGGATCTTGCCGCGGTCCACGCGCTCCAGGACGCGGTCCAGGCCGAGCAACCGGGAGGCGCGGGCAGTTTCGAGGTGCCGAACTACGACAAGGCGAGCCAGGACAGGGTGCGTGAGGCGCTGTTGACGCTCGCCTCGATGCTGCCCGATGTGAGCCACGCTTTTGGTGCGCGCGGCACGGTGGATCCCGTCCGTCGCCTAGTGTGTACGGCCGCTGCCTGGGGCGGCAATCCCGACAAGGAAGCGAGCTATCTGAACGTCACCCCGGAGCGCAACGATGGCGATACGGTCTATCGGCTCCGGGTGCGCGATGTGCCGGTGGACGGCTTCTGGTCAATCAGCGTCTACAACGCCGAAGGCTATTATGTCGCCAATCCGCAAAATGCCTACTCGGTGAACAACATCACCGCGCAGAGGGAAGCGGATGGGTCGATCGTGATCCAGTTCGGCGGCTGTGATGGCAGCGGGGCCAATTGCCTGCCGATCGTGCCGGGGTGGAATTACATGGTGCGGCTGTACAGGCCGCGGGCGGCAATCCTAGACGGCAGTTGGCGGTTTCCGGAGGCGGAGCTGGCGTGAGCGCGCCTCAGTCCCCCAGCACCCGATCGTCGAACAGGCCGAACGCCAGCGTCGAGGCGTAGCAGGCCACCGCGCGGTCGCGGGACATGGTACTGGCCCATTTGCGCATGTCGAAGGCGGCGTTCTGCAGCGCCATCAGCGTCTGCGAGGCGACGAGCGGGTCGATCGCGCGGATCGAGCCCTGGGCGATGCCGTCGGACAGCATGCCGGCAAAGCGGCGGGCGATGCGGTTCGAGCGGTCGATCATCGTCGAGCGGACCTGCGGCGGCAGGCCGGAGAGCGCGGTGGTGCGCAGCAGCGGGCCGCGCTCGCTGAACTGATAGTCGAGCAGCGTGGCGATCGTGCTTTCCAGCTGCTCCCAATGCGTGCCGCCGCGGGTCTCGGCCAGGCGCTGGGCATCGGCAATGATGTCGAAGCTGCGCTTGTAGCAGGCGATGACTAGCTCATCCTTGGCGTCGAGATGGTGGTAGAAGCTGCCCTTGGTGACGTTGAGCTCGCTGGCGATCTTCTGAACGGAGGCGCCGCGATAGCCGAGCTCGTTGATCAGGCGGGTGGCGGCGAGGAGGAAGGCTTCGCGGCCGGGTTCGGGCTCTTCATGCTCGAGATCGAGGACATGCGGCGTCCACGCCTGGCCCGGGCCGGCGATGCCGGTGCGGAACACGTCCATCAGGCGCGCCTCGACGCGGGGATATTCGTCGACCTCGTAGCGCGGCAGCCACGCCGTCAGCCAGAAGGTGTTTTCGAGCAGGACGTGCGCGCGGGCGCCGTGGAGATCGGTCTCGGCGCGGCTCACGGCCGGCCCCCAGAGCGCACGGGTCTTGCGGAAGATGTCGCGCCAGCGATCGAGCAGTTCGCGCTTGATCGGGTCTTCCATGGCGCGCAGGTCGGAGAGGATCGCGAAGTCGCGCGCCTCGCCGCGGCGGATGCGGGCGAGCCGCTCCATGTTGATGTTGAGATAGCGCGCGACGCGCGCCTCGGGCGTCGGCTCCTGCGCGGCGTCGTCGAGCATCGCGTCGAGCCGGTCGAGCGTGTGCTCGAAGGCAGCGGCGGCAAGGTCTTCCTTGCGCTTGAAGTAATAGGTGACCGACGTGGTGTTGAGGCCGACGCGGCGGGCCACGTCGGCGAAGGTCATTCCCTTGGCGCTCTGCTCGTTGATCGCATCCGCAGCCGCGGCGAGGATTGCATCCCGCTTGGCTTGGAAGCGTTTCGTCGCGCTTGCGATTTCTAATTTCCCCGGTGCATTCATTGCAATCAGTCTAGCCGATTTGGGGCTAACCAAAAGCGCTTTTTTGAATCGCGGTTGTGCTGATTTTCGCAGAGGCCCGACTTTACCGAATATCCGGTATGCTCTACGCCGTTCCTCGACAAATATTCGGAGAGGATGTGCCATGGATTTCACGCTGAGCGAGCGCGAGACCTATTTTCGCGACCGGGTGAAGGCATTCATCGACACCTGCATCCGGCCTCGCGACCATGAGTATCGCGATCAGCAACGCGAAGGCGATCGCTGGAAGGTGCTGCCCGTTATCGAGGAAGTGAAGGCCGAGGCCAAGGCCGCCGGCCTGTGGAATTTCTTCATGCCGCCGCACTCGGGCCAGCGCCATGTCGACGACAGTTTCGAGTTCCAGGGCACGCAGCTCACCAATCTCGAATATGCGCTGTGCGCCGAGGAGATGGGGCGGATCGGCTGGGCTTCGGAATGCTTCAACTGCTCGGCACCCGACACCGGCAATATGGAGGTGTTCCACCGCTATGGCACGCGGGCGCAGAAGGATCGCTGGCTCAAGCCGCTGATGGAAGGCGAGATCCGCTCGGCCTTCCTGATGACCGAGCCGGCGGTGGCGAGTTCGGACGCGACCAATATCCAGACGCAGATGGTGCGTGACGGCGACCATTATGTGATCAACGGGCGCAAATGGTGGAGCTCGGGCGTGGGCGACCCGCGCTGCGCGGTGTCGATCGTGATGGGCAAGACCAATCCCGATGCCGCCAAACATGCCCAGCAGAGCATGATCCTGGTGCCGATGGGCGCGCCGGGCGTGAAGATCGAGCGGATGCTTTCGGTTTTCGGGTATGATCATGCGCCGCATGGCCACGGCGAAGTGGTTCTCGAGAATGTCCGGGTACCCGTCGACCATGTGCTGTTGGGCGAGGGCCGCGGCTTCGAGATCGCACAGGGGCGGCTCGGGCCGGGGCGCATCCACCATTGCATGCGGACGATCGGTGTCGCCGAAGAGGCGATCGAGGCGATGTCGAAGCGGCTCGTTTCGCGCGTCGCGTTCGGCAAGCGGCTGTCGGATCACTCGGTGTGGGAACAGCGCATCGCCCGCGCGCGCATCGACATCGAGATGACGCGGCTGCTCTGCCTCAAGGCGGCGGACATGATGGACAAGGCGGGCAACAAGGCCGCCCAGCTCGAGATCGCGATGATCAAGGTGCAGGCGCCGCAAATGGCGCTGCAGATCATCGACGACGCGATCCAGGCGCATGGCGGCGCGGGCGTGTCGGGCGACTTCCATCTGGCGCATGACTGGGCGGGCATCCGCACGCTGCGGCTCGCGGACGGGCCGGACGAAGTGCATTGCCGGGCGATCGCGCGCAACGAGTTCGGGAAATATGCGGACTTCAAGGCGGACCGGGTTTCGTCGGGCGACGTGGGGGTGAGCCGGTGAAGGCAGCCGTTCTTTACGAAGCGGGCAAGCCGCTCGAGATCACCGAGGTCCGCGTCTCCAAGCCAAGGCCGCGTGAGGTGCTGATCCGCACCAAGGCGGTCGGTGTGTGCCGATCGGACCTGCATTTCGTCGACGGTGCCTTCCCGCATCCGGTGCCGACGGTGCCGGGGCATGAGGCGGCGGGCGTGATCGAGGCGGTTGGTTCGGACGTCGCGCATCTGAAGGTGGGCGACCATGTCATCACCTTCTTCACGGTATTCTGCGGCTCGTGCGAGATGTGCGTCACCGGGCGGCCGTCGCTGTGCATCGATCCGTCGACGCGGCGACCGGCGGATGCCGAGCCGCGGCTGTCGCTGAGTGACGGCACGCCGCTGGCGCCGTTCCTCAACCTGTCCGCCTATGCCGAGCAGATGCTGGTCCATGAGAATGCCTGTGTGGCGATCTCGAAGGAGATGCCGCTCGATCGGGCGGCGCTGCTCGGTTGCGCAGTGATCACCGGCGCGGGCGCGGTGTTCAACGACAGCCGAGTGCGGCCCGGTGAGAGCGTCGCGGTGATCGGCGCGGGCGGAATCGGGCTCGCCGCGATCAACGCCGCCAAGATCGCCGGCGCCGGGCAGATCCTGGCGATCGATCCGATGCCCGAGAAGCGCGAGCTAGCCCTCAAGCTGGGCGCGACGGAGGCGCTCGACCCGGGTTCGGAGACGATCGTCAAGGACGTGCTCAAGCGCACCGGCGGCGGCGTGCATTATGCGATCGAGGCGGTCGGGCGGTCGAACACTGCGGAACTGGCCTGGAATATCCTGCGCCGCGGCGGCACCGCGACGATCCTGGGAATGATCGCGCCGGGGAACAGCGTGAGCCTGCCGGGGCCGACCTTCCTGACCGGCAAGAAGATCCAGGGCTCGCTGCTGGGCAGCACGCGCTTCCCGATCGACATGCCGCGACTGGTGCAGATGTATCTCGACGGGCTGCTCGACCTCGACACGATGGTCGCCGAGCGGATCCGGCTGGAGGACGTCAACGACGCGATGCAAAAGCTGCGCGACGGGCACAGCGTGCGCTCGGTGATCGAGTTCGCATGAGCGACCTCGACGAAGCGAAGCTCGAAGCGTGGCTGGCGGCCCATGTCGCGGGCTATGCGGGGCCGGCCAGCGTCACCAAATTCCCGGGCGGGCAGAGCAATCCGACCTATCGGATCGATGCCGGTTCGGGTTCCTACGTGCTGCGGCGCAAGCCGTTCGGGCCGATCCTGCCCTCGGCGCATGCGGTGGAGCGCGAATATGCGCTGATCGCGGCGCTGCATCCGACCGGCTTCCCGGTCGCGCGTCCCTATGGGTTGTGCGAGGATCCGGAGGTGCTCGGGTCGCCCTTCTACATCATGGAGATGGTCGAGGGGCGGACGCTGTGGGACGGTTCGCTGCCCGGCATGGCACCGGCGGGGCGGACCGCGCATTACAATGCGATCGTCGACACGCTCGCGGCGCTGCACGCGGTGGACTATGCGGCGGTCGGGCTCGGCAGCTACGGCAAGCCGGGTAATTATTTCGCGCGACAGGTCGAGCGCTGGTCGAAGCAATATCGGATGAGCCAGACCGACGAGCTGCCCGAGGTCGAGCGGCTGATCGAGTGGCTGCCGCGGACGGTGCCCGAGCAGACGCGGACGTCGATCGTGCACGGCGACTACCGCATCGACAATCTGATCTTCGCGAATGCCGGGCCGCAGGTACTGGCGGTGCTCGACTGGGAGCTGTCGACGCTCGGCGATCCGCTGGCCGACTTCTCCTATTTCCTGATGAGCTGGGTGACCGAACCCGAGGGGCGCTCGGGGGTAAAGGGGCTGACCGGGCGCGAGACCGGCATCCCGGGAATCGAGGACATGGTGGCGCGCTATTGCGCGGCGACGGGGCGCGACGGGGTGCCCGATCTGAACTGGTATTTCGCCTATAACCTCTTCCGGCTGACCGGGATCGTCCAGGGCATCAAGAAGCGGATCATCGACGGCAATGCGTCGAGCGCCAATGCGGCAGCGACCGTGGAGCGGCTGCCCGGGCTGGTCGCAGCTGCGTGGCATTTCGCACAGGAGGCAGGGGCTTGAGCGGCTTGTTCGATCTGACCGGCAAGGTGGCGATCGTCACCGGTTCCTCGCGGGGGATCGGCAAGGCTTCGGCGGAAGCGCTGGCTGCGCAAGGCGCCAAGGTGGTGATCTCGAGCCGCAAGCAGGATGCCTGCGACGAGGTCGCGGCGGAGATCAACGCGCGACATGGCGCGGGCAGCGCACTGGCGGTGGCGGCGAGCATTTCGGACAAGGAGGCGCTGCGTCATCTCGTCGACGAGACGCGGCGGGTATTCGGGCGCGTCGACGTGCTGGTCTGCAACGCCGCCTCCAATCCCTATTACGGGCCGCTCGAGGGGATCGCGGATGATCAGTTCCGCAAGATCCTCGACAACAATATCCTGTCCAACCACTGGCTGATCCAGATGGTCGCGCCCGAGATGCGCGAACGCCGGGACGGCTCGATCGTGATCATCTCCTCGATCGGCGGCCTGCGCGGCTCGCCGGTGATCGGGGCGTATAACGTCTCCAAGGCGGCGGACCTGCAGCTCGCGCGCAACTATGCGGTGGAGTTCGGGCCGGACAATGTACGGGTCAACTGCATCGCACCAGGGCTGGTGAAGACCGATTTCGCGCGTGCTTTGTGGGAAGATCCGGACCGGATCGCGGTGACCAACTCCACCACGCCCTTGCGTCGGATCGGCGAGCCCGAGGAGATTGCCGGCGCAGTGGTATATCTGGCGAGCCGTGCGAGCGCGTTCATGACCGGGCAGGCAATGGTGATCGACGGGGGCGTGACGATCTGAACAGTTCCCCTCCCGCTTGCGGGAGGGGTTAGGGGAGGGGCCATCCCTCCCGTCCAAGATTTCAGGCCCTCCCCCGACCCCTCCCGCAAGCGGAAGGGGAGCAGAAGGAATAAGACATGCGGTTCGAAGGCAAGGTCGCGATCGTGACGGGTGCGGGCTCCGGGATCGGGCGAGCGACGGCGCAGGCGTTTGCGGAAGCCGGCGCGATGGTCGTCGCGGCGGACCTGAGCGCGTCGGTCGACGAGACGGTGGCGGACCGCGAGAACATGATCGCTGTGCATATGGATGCCGGCGACGAGGCGGATGTCGAGCGATTGGTCGCGACGGCGGTCGATACCTTCGGCGCGCTCGACATCTTCTATGCCAATGCCGGCATCTCGGGCGGCGCGACGGGGATCTTCGACACGCCGGTCGAGCTCTGGGCCGAAGTGCTGCGCGTCAATCTGATCGGCCCGGCGCTGGCGATCAAGCATGCCGGTCCGCGTATCGTCGAGCGGGGCGGCGGGGCGATCCTGTGCACTGCGAGCGTGGCCGGGTTGCGCTCGGGCGCGGGCGGGCCGGCCTATTCGGCGAGCAAGGCGGGGGTGATCAACCTCGTCCAGACCGCTGCGCAGCAGTTCGCCGGATCGGGCGTGCGCGTGAATGCGATCTGCCCCGGATTGATCGAGACGGGGATGACCCAGCGCGCGTTCGACTATGCGCGCGAGAACGGCAAGGAAGACAAGCTCGGCCGTTTGAACCCGCTGCGCCGTGCCGGTGTACCCGACGAGATCGCGCGGGTGGCGCTGTTCCTCGCGTCCGATGCGGCGAGCTATGTCAACGGCCAGGCCTGGGTAGTGGATGGCGGGCTTTCGTCGAGCCATCCGGTGACGCGGCAGGAATTCGGCAAGCCGGCGTTCTGAACCGCGGTTGGGGGCGAGAGCATGGATCCGCATTATTCGGCGATCGGCGTCTCCTGCCCGGAGCCGCAGCAGCATAGCGTCGAGATCGTGGCGACGCCGGCTGGCGAAGCGCCGCTCTGGGTGCGCGAGGCCTGGATCGGCCTGACGCTGCCACTCTGGCCCGGCTATGCGCGCGGGACATGGCGGAGCGCGGGTGTGTTGAGCAGTCCGCGGACGCGCTGGGGTGCGTTCTGGGCCAGCCTCTTCGATCGCAAGCGGACGACGGGCTATCTCGTGCCGAGCGCGCAAGCGATCCGCCTGCTCGCAGCACATAGTCCCGAGGCTGCGGATTGGTGGCGGACCCACACGGGCTTTGCCGACGATGAGTATATGGGCTTCATCTTCGACGCGCCGGCCTGTCGCCCGATCGACTAGGGCCGCAGGTCAGAGTTCGACTTCACCCCGGAACACCGGCACGCAACGCCCCGCGACGCTACCGCGGATACCCTCGGGCGTGTTCCAGGCGCGGACGGTGAGACTGCTCGGGCGGCCCATTTCGACGCCTTGGCGGACTTCGAAACGGTCGCCCTCGCCGAGCGAGAGCAGCAGCGCGCCGAGCGTGGCGTTGGCGCTGCCGGTGGCGGGGTCTTCCCAAGTGCCGGTGAGCGGGGAGAACATGCGGGCGCGAATGCGGTTTTCCTCGCGGGCATAGAGGAAGATCGACAGGCGGGTGGCGTGTTCCTGCTCGGCGAGGCGCTGATAGGCGGCGATGTCCGGGCGGGCGAAGCCGAGCGCCTCCTCGGTCACCTGAACGAAGACGAAGTCTACGCCGAGGGTAGCGCGGGTCGGGACATGCGTGTCGGTGACCAAATCGGCGGGGTCGAGGCTGAGGCAGGCGGCGATCCCGGGCACCGGCAGCGTACCGAGCAGCTGGAGCGGCTGCGGCGCGTCGATCTCGGCGCCGAGCACCTGGCCCATTTCGTCGCGCTCGATGCGAATCTCGACGAGCCCGGCGATCTCCTCGAAACGCAGCGTGTCGCCGACGTCCCGGCGCAGGCCGGCGAGGACGAAGCCGGTGCCGACATTGGGATGGCCGGCGAAGGGCATCTCGGCAGTGCGGTTGAAGATGCGGACACGCGCGGTGTTGGCGGGATCGGCGGGCGGGAGGACGAAGGTCGTCTCGCTGTAATTCATCTCCGCCGCAAGCGCCTGCATCTCGGCGTCGGTGATCCCCTCCGCAGCCGTGAACACGGCGAGCGGATTGCCGCCGAAACGGGTCTCGGTGAACACGTCGAGCGTGACATAGTCGAAGCGGCGCGGAGTCGTTTTCATGGCGCCGCTTCTAGCTATTCTCCGCGCAGGCGCACCAGCCCTTCCTGGGCGACGCTGGCGACGAGGCGGCCATCGCGCGCATAGATGCGGCCGCGGTTGAATCCGCGAGAGTGGCCGGACCAGGGGCTGTCGGTGGTGTAAAGCAGCCAGTCGTCGAAGCGGAACGGCTCGTGCAGCCAGACCGCGTGATCGAGGCTGGCGGTCTGCACGTCGCCGGTCATCCAGCTGACGCCGTGCGGCAGCATGCAGGTGCCGAGCAACGTCATGTCGGTGGCGTAGGTGAGCATCGCGCGGTGGAGCGCTGGATCGTCGGGCAGCGGCGCGACGACGCGGAACCAGCTGCTCTGGACGGGCTCGCTCTTCACCGGCTTGAACCAGTTGCGCGGATTGACCGGGCGGATCTCGATCGGGCGCGCGCGCAGGAAGAAGCGGCGGAACTTCTCGGGCACTTCGTCACGGATCGCCTCACGCAGTTCGCGTTCGGAGACGAGCTCATCGGGACCCGGAACGTCGGGCATGTCGAACTGGTGGTGCAGGCCTTCGGCCGGGGCCTGGAAGCTCGCGGTCATGTTGAGGATCGGCTTGCCGCCCTGCATCGCGATGACGCGGCGATTGGCGAAGCTGCGCCCCTCGAAATCGCGGACGACACGGTAGATGATCGGGTGGTTCTCATCGCCCGGGCGCATGAAATAGGCGTGGAGCGAATGGGCGGTCTTGTCGTCCTCGATCGATCGCTGCGCGGCCTGGAGTGCCTGGGCGACGACCTGGCCGCCGAACACGCGGCCGACGCCGCCGGGCTGGCGGGGGCCGCGATAGAGATCGGTGTCGATGCGTTCGACATCGAGCAGCGCAGTGAGCTGGTCGACCTGGCCCTGGGGGTCTTCGGCGCGTTCGGCGGGCTCGGTCATCAGTATCCGGCGGCCTTGGCCAGCGCATTGGCGTGGAAATTGGTATCGCCGAACATCTCGGCGAGGACGCGGGCGCGCTTCATGAAGAAGCCGATGTCATATTCGTCGGTCATGCCTATGCCGCCATGCATCTGGACACCCTCCTGCACGGCGAGCGTGGTGGCAAGGCCGGTCATCGCCTTGGCGACGGCGACGGCTTCGCTCGCGTCCTGCCCGGCGTCGAGCAGCTGCTGCGCCTTGAGCACGGCGGCGTGGGCGACTTCCATCTCGCTGTAGAGGTGCGCGGCGCGATGCTGGAGCGCCTGGAAGCTGCCGATCGTCACGCCGAACTGCTTGCGCTCCCGCAGATAGGCGACGGTCATGTCCATTGCGCCGCCGCCGACGCCGACCATCTCGGCCGAGGCGCCGGTGCGGCCCGCGGCGAGCAGGCGGGCGAGCGGGCCATCGCCCTGGTTGACTTCGCCGATCACCGCATCGGCATCGACTTCGACGCCGTCGAACGCGAGGCGCGCGGCGATACTCGAGTCCGCCAGGCGCTCGGGCGTGGCAGTGAGGCCGTCGGCATCGCTCGGGACGGCGAACAGGGTGGTGCCGTTCTCGGTCTTCGCGGCGACGATCAGCAGGTCGGCGACATGGCCGTGGGTGACGAACTGCTTGGCGCCGGTGAGGCGGAAGCCATTGCCGGCGCGCTGGGCCTGCATCGCGATCCTGCCATTGTGCTTGGCGCTCTCGTCGATCGCGAGCGCGGCGACGGTCTCGCCCGACAGGATACCGGGATACCATTGCGCCGCGGCTGCGGTGCCCTTGAGTGCTTCCACCGCCGCCACGGCGGTGGCGAGGAAGGGGGAGGGCGAGAGGTTGCGGCCGATCTCCTCGAGCACCACTCCTGCCTCGACATGGCCGAGGCCGAGGCCGCCATCCGCTTCGGGGATCAGGATGCCGGTGAAGCCCATCTCGGCGAACTGCTTCCACAGCGGGCGCGAGAAGCCGTCGGCGTCGTTTGCGTCGCGCAGGGCGCGCATATGCGCGACGGGGGCTTCGGAGGCGACGAAGTCCTTCGCGGTGTCGCGGAGCATTGTCTGGTCGTCATTGAGGTAGAGGGGCATTTTCTTCTTCCTAGCTCCCTCTCCCCATCGGGGAGAGGGCTGGGGAGAGGGGCATGAAGGAGAGGGCATTGCGCAGCCCCTCTCCCAACCCTCTCCCCGGTGGGGAGAGGGCTTTTAAGAAGGCAGATCCAAAATCCGCTTGGCGATGATGTTGAGCTGGATCTCGCTGGTGCCGCCCTCGATCGAATTGGCCTTAGTACGCAGCCAGGTGCGGGCCGCGGCGCCTTCGTGCGAGGCTTCGCTTTCCCATTCGAGCGCGTCTGAGCCCCCGGCCGCCATCTGCAGCTCGTGGCGGGTCTTGTTCAGCTCGGTGCCATAGTATTTCATCATCGAGGGCTGGGCGGGATGCGCCTGGCCTGCCTTCAATTCGTCGATGAACTTCTCCGACATCGCCGAGAACGCCTTGGAGCGCACGTCGAACAGCGCGATCTGGGCGCGCAGGATCGGGTCGACGCCGGCGCGTGCGGCTTCGACCAGCGGGTCCTTGCCGGCGCCGCCGAGCCCGAAGCCCGAGATCATCTCGCGCTCATGGCCGAGCAAATACTTCGCGACGTCCCAGCCCTTGTTGAGCGTGCCGAGCAGGTTCGCCTTGGGCACTTCGACATTGTCGAAGAAGGTTTCGCAGAAGGGCGAGTTGCCACTGATCAGCAGGATCGGCTTGGTCGAGACGCCGGGCGAGGCCATGTCAAACAAGAGGAAGCTGATGCCGGCCTGCTTGACGGTCTTGTCGGTGCGGACGAGGCAGAAGATCCAGTCGGCCTTGTCGGCGTAGCTGGTCCACACCTTCTGGCCATTGACGAGGAAATGGTCGCCCTTGTCCTCGGCCGAGGTTTGCAGGCCGGCGAGGTCGGAGCCGGCGTTCGGCTCGCTATAGCCCTGGCACCAGCGGATCTCGCCGCGCGCGATCTTGGGCAGATGCTCGAGCTTCTGCTCTTCGGTGCCGTATTTGAGCAATGCCGGCCCGAGCATCGAGATGCCGAACGAATTGAGCGGATTGCGCGCCTTGATGCGCTTCAGCTCCTCGCGGAGGATCTTGGTCTCGGCCGGCGAGAGTCCGCCGCCGCCATAGGCGCTGGGCCAGTCGGGCACGGTCCAGCCGCGTGACGCCATGCGATCGAGCCAGAGCTTCTGGTCGGGATGCGCATAATAGGGATTGCGGCCGCCCCAGGTGGTTTCCTTCTCCGACTTGGGCGGGGTGCGCATTTCCGGCGGGCAATTGGCTTCGAGCCAGGCACGGGTTTCGGTGCGGAAGGTTTCCAGATCCTCTGCCATATTCTTTTTCCTTCAAGCCCTCTCCCCATCGGGGAGAGGGGCAGGAGGGGAGAGCTTGTTGCACTTCCCCTCTCCCCGGCCCTCTCCCCGGAGGGGAGAGGGAGTTTTGCTTACTTGTTGAACTTCTCGCCCTTTTCCGCCTTTTCGCGGAGCAGCGGGGCGACTTCGAAGCCGTATTTCTCCAGGCCTTCGACGATCTTCTTGAGGCCCTCGGTGTCGGCCCAGAACATGGGACCGCCGCGGTACGGGGGCCACCCATAGCCATACACCCACACGACATCGATGTCCGACGCGCGCTGCGCCATCTTCTCGGCGAGGATCAGCGCGCCTTCGTTGACCATCGTGTAGAGCGTGCGGACGACGATCTCTTCCTCGGTGATCTCGTGCGCGGGGACGTTCAGCTTCTCGCGCCATTCGGCGATCAGCTCGGCGACGCGGGGCGAGTTCGAGGGCCGACGCTTCTCGTCATAGTCGTAGAAGCCGGCGCTCTTCTTCTGGCCCCAGCGGCCCTCGGCGGCGAGCGCGTCGCGGATGTTCTCGATCCGGTTCGGGTCGCGGTGCCAGCCGATGTCGACACCGGCGAGGTCGGCCATCTGGAACGGCCCCATCGGCATGCCGAACGCGACATGGACCTTGTCGATCTGCTCGGGCGTGGCGCCTTCGAGCAGCATCTTGTTGGCCTCAACCTGGCGCGGCATCAGCATGCGGTTGCCGATGAAGCCATAAGTGACGCCGGCGATAACGGCGACCTTCTTGATCTTCTTCGACAGCGCCATCGCGGTGGCGAGCACATCGTCGGCGGTCTTGGCGCCGCGGACGATCTCGAGCAGCTTCATCACGTTCGCCGGCGAGAAGAAGTGCAGGCCGAGCACGTCCTGCGGGCGGCTGGTCACCGCCGCGATCTCGTCGATGTTGAGATAGCTGGTGTTCGAGGCGAGGATCGCGCCGGGCTTGGCGATCTTGTCGAGCCGGCCGAACACGTCCTTCTTGACGTCCATGCTCTCATAGACCGCCTCGATGATCAGGTCGCACTCGGCGAGATCGTCGAAATTGAGCGTCGGCCTGAGCAGACCCATCGCGCCTTCGACCTGCTCGGCGGTCATGCGGCCCTTGGCGGCGGTCGCCTCGTAATTCTTGCGGATGACGCCGGTGCCGCGGTCGAGCGCTTCCTGCGCCATCTCGACGATGGTCACCGGTACGCCGGCGGTGAGGAAGTTCATCGAGATGCCGCCGCCCATCGTGCCGGCGCCGATAACGCCGACGCGCTTGATGTCGCGCAGCTGGATGTCGTCGGCGATGCCGTCGATCTTGGCGGCCTTGCGCTCGGCGAAGAAGATGTGGCGGAGCGCCGCGGACTGCGTGCCCATGATCAGCTTCATGAAGCCCATGCGCTCGGCCTGGACGCCCTCGGCATAGGGCTTGCCGGCGGTCTGCTCGATCAGGTCGACGATCGTGTTGGGCGCGTCCATGCCGCGGAAGCGCTTGGCATTGGTGGCGCGGAATTTGGCGAAGACCTCGGGATCGACGGTGATCGGGCGCTCGGACGAACGCGAGACGGGCTTGCCGATCACTTCGTTCGCAAAGGCGACGGCGTCGGCGACGAGGTTGCCCTCGGTCGCGAGGCGGTCGACCAGGCCGGCGGCCTTGGCCTGCTCGGCCGAGATCGGGTCGCCCTTGCTCGCCATTTCCAGCGCGGTCTCGACGCCCGCGACGCGCGGCATGCGCTGGGTGCCGCCGGCGCCGGGCAGGATGCCGAGCTTGACTTCGGGCAGGCCGAACTTGGCTGAGGGGACGGCGATCCGGTAATGCGAGGCGAGCGCGACTTCGCAGCCGCCGCCCAGCGCAGTGCCGTGGACCGCCGAGATCACCGGCTTGTCGAGCGCTTCGATTTCATCGACGAGCACGGGGAGCGAGGGCTCCTGCATCGGCTTGCCGAACTCGGTGATGTCGGCACCGGCGAAGAAGGTCTTGCCCGCGCAGGTGATCACGACCGCCTTGATGCTGTCGTCGCCCTTGGCTTCCTGGATGCCGGCCTGGATGCCCTGGCGGACCGCCGCGCCGAGCGCGTTCACCGGCGGATTGTCCGAGGTGATGATCAGGACGTCGCCCTGGCGGGTCGTGGTGATGGGGGAAGTCATTCTAGTCTCCAAGAGAGAAGAGTTCAGTCGTTCAAAGCGGAATAGATCAGCGTCTTCAGCTCGCGCCGGATGGGGTAGAGCATGGACGGGGAAAGCTGCGTCATGAAGACCATCGAGAGCTGCTCGACGGGGTCGATGAAGAACGAGGTCGAGAACATCCCGCCCCAATAATATTCGCCGGCCGAACCCGGGATCATCGCCTTGGCCGGGTCTATCGTGATCGCGAAGCCCAGGCCGAAGCCGGTGCCTGCGTTGGTGGTCTCGCTGAACAGCGACTTGGACATGGTATTGAGGTCCGAGCCGCCGGGCAGGTGGTTGACCGTCATCAGGTCGATCGTCTTGCGGCTGACGAGGCGGGTGCCGTCCAGCTCTCCCTTGTTCAGGAAGAAGGTGCAGAGGCGGTGATAGTCGAGCGCGGTCGAGACGAGGCCGCCGCCGCCCGAGACGAGCTTCGGCTCGCGCGACCAGGCGCTCTCGGCACCGCGATCGTACATCACGCGGCCCTTGCCCTGGACCATCGCCCAGCAATCGGACAGGCGATCAATCTTGTCGGCAGGGACGGTGAAGCCGGTGTCGGCCATGCCGAGCGGGGCGAAGATGCGCTGCGCGAAAAAGGCGCCGAGCTTCATGCCCGAGACGCGCTCGACTACGGCGCCGAGCACGTCGGTGGAGACCGAGTAGTTCCACTCGGTGCCCGGCGAGAATTCGAGCGGAATCTCGCCGAGGGCGGCGATGAAGCCGTCGAGATCGAGATTATGGTGCCAGTCCTCGATCTTGCCGGCGCGATAGGCGGCGTCGACATTGGTGCGGTTCTGGAAGCTGTAGGTGAAGCCCGAGGTGTGGCGCAGCAGATCGATCATCCGCAGCGGCTCTTCGGTGGGGAGGGTCTGGAACGGCACGCCGCCGCCGCCGGCCTTGAACACGCCGAGGTTCTTGAGCTCGGGGAGGATGTGGTGGACGGGCGTGTCGAGGCCGACCAGGCCCTCTTCGAGCAGCATCATGAAGGCGAGGCTGGTGACCGGCTTGGTCATCGAGGCGATGCGGAAGATCGTGGTCTCGTCGACGGGCGCGCCGCCTTCGCGGGCCGCGCCCTGGCTCGAAAAGTGCACGATCTCGCCGTTTCGCGCGATCAGCAGCTGGGCATGGGGCAGCTTGCCCGAGTCGAGATAGCGGGTCTTCAGATACGGATCGATCCGGGCCAGCCGGCCGGCATCGAAACCCTGACTTTCGGGCTTGGCAATCTTCATGCGGCTGGCATACCTCTCATTCGAAACCGGTGACTCGCGTCTTCGTGCGGACGTGCTTCCCCTATTGCCTTGAGCGCGCGATGAATCAACACTAACGTTGTTTACGGTACGGCATCCGATGCCAAACCCAACATTCTAGAAACATAACGCACATAAGCCGGAGAGAATCGCCTTGGCCCCCGAACCGATCGTGCCCCTCGACCCCAATTGGCCCGCAATGTCGCTGGAGCAGGTGAAGGGGGCGCTGACCGCCCCGGGCGGGCGTTTCGAGATGGACGAGGTGGAGATCCGCGGCGTGCGGACCCGCGTGTGGAAGAACGCCCCGCCGACGCTGGCGATCCTCGCGCAGCTCGCCCGGCTCTATGGCGACCGCGTCTTCACCATCTATGAGGATGAGCGCGTCACCTATGAGGCGAACTACCGCGCGACCTGCCATCTGGCGCAGCGGCTGAGCGAGATGGGCGTGGTGAAGGGCGACCGCGTCGCGCTGGCGATGCGCAACCTGCCCGAATGGCCGACGATCTTCTTCGCGGCGGTGAGCCTGGGTGCGATCATCGTGCCGCTCAATGCGTGGTGGACGGGCGGCGAGCTCGAATATGGCCTGAAGGACTCGGGCGCCAAGGTGCTTTTCGTCGATGCCGAGCGCCATGCACGGCTGAAGGACTGCTACGACCAGCTGCCCGATCTCGAGCGCGTGGTGGTGAGCCGCTGCAGCGAGGAGCTGGGCGGCAATGTCAGCCGGCTCGAGGTGCTGATCGGCACGCGGCACGACTGGGCGAGCCTGCCCGACATCCCGTTCCCGCAGGTCGCGCTGACGCCCGAGGATGATGCGACGATCTTCTATACCAGTGGCACCACGGGCAGCCCGAAGGGCGCGCTGGGCACGCACCGCAACATCTGCACGAACATCCTGTCGAGCGGCTACAGCGCCGCCAAGTCGATGCTGCGCCGGGGCGAGATGCCGCCGGCGGTGATCCCGCACAAGGTGGGCCTGCTGGTGATCCCGCTGTTCCACGTCACCGCCTGCAGCGCGGCGCTGATGGGGGGCGTCGCGACCGGGCAGACAGTGGTGTTCATGCGCCGCTGGGATGCCGAAAAGGCGATGCAGGTGATCCAGGACGAGAAGGTGACCTTCACCGGCGGCGTGCCGACGATCGCCTGGCAGCTGCTCGAGCATCCGGCGCGCGACCAGTATGACCTCTCCAGCCTTGAGGCGATCTCTTATGGCGGTGCCCCCTCCGCGCCCGAGCTGGTCAAGCGCATCTATGAAGAGTTCGGCGCGCTGCCCGGCAATGGCTGGGGCATGACCGAGACGATGGCGACGGTCACGCAGCATAGCGGCGAGGACTATCTGAGCCGCCCGACCAGCGCCGGCCAGCCGGTGGCGACGGCCGACCTCAAGATCATGACCGTCGAAGGCGATCGCGAGCTGCCGGTCGGCGAAGTCGGCGAGCTCTGGGCGAGCGGGGCGATGATCGTGAAGGGCTATTGGAACAAGCCCGAGGCGACGGCGGAAACCTTCGTCAACGGCTGGGTTCGCACCGGCGACCTCGCCAAGCTCGACGAGGAAGGGTTCCTCTATATCGTCGACCGGGCCAAGGACATCATCATCCGTGGCGGCGAGAACATCTATTCGAGCGAAGTCGAGGATGTGCTCTACGCCTTCCCCGGCGTGACCGACGCAGCGCTGATCGGCGTGCCGCACAAGATCCTGGGCGAGGAGCCGGTGGCGGTGGTCCATATGGCCCCGGGCACCAGCGCGACCGAGGCGGAGCTGCAGGACTTCGTCCGCCAGCGGCTCGCGGCGTTCAAGGTGCCGGTGCAGGTGCGCTTCGTGGGCGATACGCTGCCGCGCAATGCCAATGGCAAGATCCTGAAGAAGGACCTGCGCGAGCTGTTCGTGGGGGAGGCGGCGGCCTGACGGGGCCTGCGCCACCGATATCGTGCAATTCCCGCTTGTGATGGCGCCCCGGCAGCGTACCGTTGCGCCGGGGGGACAGCACGATGGGCTGGTCAGCAAGCATAAGCGCGCAACTCTCCCGGTCGGCGCGGTGGCGCACATCCGGGCTGGGTCTGCTCCTGTTGGGATCGTCAATGCTGGGCGGTTGCATGCCCCAGAACATTGCCGGCACCGTCTACGATAATCGCGAGGCGCTGGCGCGTGCGGTGAGGCGGCCGATGCTCGTGAACGAGGCGCGCAACCTTACTCTGCTGCGCAGCGGCGCCGTCTTCTATCCCGATACGCAACCGATTGTGCCCGGGGCGCTGCCAGCGCTGGAGGATGTATCGATCAACCTGATCGGCTCGATCATGAACGTCGAGCTGGAGCGGATCCGCAATGCTCAGCGGGTGCATGCGGCGATGCTCGGCCGCGCGTTTCCGGGTCACGACGCGCTGCGCGTGCCGATGCATATCGTGCCGACCGACAATGGCGTGGCCTCGGCCCAGGCGGACACCGGGACCGGCGCGGTTATGGTGGATGTGCGCATCATCCAGGCGGCCTATCGGGCAGCGCTCATCATGGTTTTCGCCGCCGAGGATGACCTGCCGTCCAGTGTCGATACGCCGGCGAAGCGCGAAGCCTATGCGTTCAACGCCTTCGCCAACTACCGCGCGCGGCTGCGCCGCCTGCGTTCCTTTGCCTTGGGGGACGATCTGACGGGTGCCCGCCTGGGAATGTCGGTGCTCGGGAATGACGCGGATCGCGATCGCGCGATTGCCCAGGCGGGCGCGATGTTCGACCGTGCCCTGGAAGAATCCTCGACGATTATGGAATCCAAGTCGCTCGAGCGGGCGTTCCTCGGTGCGATCCGCTTCATGCTGGCCCATGAGGCGGGCCATGTCGCGCTTGGGCATTCGACGTCGCCGGCCAACTGCGACGAAGCGCTCGCCAACGAAGCTGCGGCGGATCGCTATGCCGTGCTGGTCAGCGACCTGGCCGATTATGGGCGTATTCCCGGAATCATCGTTGCGCGTGGCGCGACGGACCACTCCGTACAGTTCGTCACGCCGCTCGAAAGCATGGTGACGGATCCGAGTGACGGCGCGCACCAGTTCTTTGGCTTCGCCTATGGCCTGGCCGGGCTCGACACGCGGCTGCGCGCCGTGCCCGGCTGCAGCTATCCTGCGCCCGAGCTGCGGCTCGCGGAGATCCAGCCACTGGCGAATGTGATCGACAGTGTTCACGATCTGGCAGTGACCGACCAATATCTCCGCCGGTTCGGCGCACGGGATACGAAACAGCGCGTAGGGACGGGACGCTTCGACATGTATTTCCCGCGCCTTCAGGAAATCGCCACGGCGGAAAAGCCGTTTCCCGCCGATCTTGCTCCGCTGCGCGACCAGCTTTCCGAGGTCTACTATGACACCTTCCGCCGCGAGAATTGACCGGGTTCGCCGAACCTTGAAGCGCGTGACCTGGATAGGCGCGCTGCTGCTCGCGACCTCGGCCGAAGCACAGCATGGGGCGCAGCCGCAGTCGCCCTGGGCGGTCCAGCTGCCCTATCGCACCAACGGCGCGGGGGTCGGCGGGGGCGACGTGACCGGCCAGATCCGGATCGCGCCCGGCACCGAGCAGAATATTGCATCGCGAGCGCTGGTGCAGACACTCCAGCAGATGCACTTCACCGTCGCGAGGCCGCAATTGGGGGTCGCCGGGGTCCTGGCGCCGCGGCAGAGATGGGAGAGCGATACCGTCGAAGTGCCGCGCGCGATGATCGATGTCTACAATCGCAGCGTGCCGCAGATGCAGCTGCCGAACGCGCGCTACGGCCTGCAATTCAAGGGCGAATATGACATCGCCTATGGCAGGTTCCGCTACAAGATCAGCGCGCAGCTGTTCGAGCGCGGCTCGCTCGCCTCGTCGTGGCGGAGGGTGCAGGACTCGCGTTACGCGGGCGACTTCTTCGTTGGCGAGCTGGCTCGGCTGATGCTCGAAGAACTGAAGCGCAGCGGATTGCCCGATCGATGACCGCGCGCATTGCCCTTGCCCTGCTCTGGCTCGCCGCGCTGCTCGGCGCGCTGTTGGTGACCGAGGCGTATTTCTGGGTGCACGATGCGGACGGCTACCCGTTGCTGCTGCCGCCCGATCGATCGAGCGTGTATCCGCCGGTCGTCGCGATCTATTCGGCGACGATCGCGCCGTTGCTCGCGGCGCTCTATTTCCGCCCCTTCGCGCCACCTGCCTCGGCGCCGCGGGGCAAGGCGCTCAACCGGCTCGCGCTGGCGCTAACGGGCTTCTACAATGCGCTGCTGCTCTATCTGCTTGCCCAGGGGTTCTGGCATCGCGGGATCGGGATCGAGGAGATTGTGAGCCAGGCCAAGCAGGCGGCGCTGTTGCTGGGATTCCTGGTGGTGCCGGTGAACGCCTATTATTTTGGGATCAAGGGGAAGGCGGGCGAAGACTAGGTCAGGACGCCGCGCACGGCATGGGCCCAGCCCGCAAGGCGCGCGGTACGGTCTTCTTCCGCCAACTTCGGTTCGAAGGTGATCCCGGCGCCACGCATCGCCGCGGCCTCCTCCAGCCCCTTGAACATCCCGCAGCCGACGCCCGCCAGCATGGCCGCCCCAAGCGCCGTCGTCTCGGCGAAATCGGGGCGATCAACGGGAATGGCGAGGATGTCGGCAAGGTCCTGGGCGATCCAGTCATTGGTGACCATGCCGCCGTCGATGCGCAGGCGCGACCAGTCGGCGCCGTCGGCGGCGAAGGCGGTCTTCAAATCGTGGCTCTGGTGCGCCATCGCCTCAAGCGCGGCGCGGACGATATGGGCGCGGGTGGCGGAGAAGCTGAGGCCGGAGATCGCGGCGCGGGCCTCGGGCTGCCACCAGGGCGCGCCGAGGCCGGAAAGGGCAGGGACGAGATAGACCCCGCCATTGTCCTTCACCGAACGGGCCAGGCCTTCGGTCTCCTGTGCATTGCCGATCAGTTGGATCGAGTCGCGCAGCCACTGGACCAGGCTGCCGGCGACGAACACCGAGCCTTCGATCGCATAGGTGCGCCGGCCACCGAGCTGCCAGAGCACGGTGGCGAGCAGTCGGTTCTTCGAGCTGGGCGGAGCGGTGCCCGCATTGGTGAGGACGAAGGCGCCGGTGCCATAGGTCGCCTTGGTGTCGCCGCGCTCGAGACAGGCCTGGCCGATCGTCGCGGCCTGCTGGTCGCCCGCGAGCCCGCAGATCGGGATCTCGCCGCCGAAGAGCTTCGTCGTGCCGAACCGGCCGGCGCAGTCGACGATCTCTGGCAGCGCATCGCGCGGGGCGGAGAACATCTCGAGCAGGCCATCGCTCCAGCCGCCCGAGCCGAGGCCCATCAACAGCGTGCGCGAGGCGTTGGTCGCGTCGGTGACGTGGAGGCCGCCGGTGAGCTTCCAGACCAGCCAGCTCTCGATCGTGCCGATGGCAAGCCGGTCACCGACGCCCTTGAGCTGGGGCCAATGCTGCATCGCCCAGGCAATCTTGGTGCCGGAGAAATAGGGGTCGAGGAGAAGGCCGGTGCGTGCCTGAACGCCGGGTTCCTCGCCTGCATCGCGCCAGGCACGGCACATTGCGGCGCTGCGCCGGTCCTGCCAGACGATGGCGGGAGCGAGGGGCTCGCCGGTGGTCTTGTCCCAGAAGACGATCGTCTCGCGCTGGTTGGTGATGCCGATCGCGGCGATATGCTCGTGTCCGCCGGCCTCGCGGACCATCGCCATCGCGCACTCGAGCGTGCGCTTCCAGATCTCGCCCGCGTCATGCTCGACCAGACCGGGGCCGGGATAATGCTGCGTAAGCTCGGCGCTGTGGCTGCCCAGGCACTTGCCCGAAAGCGCGAACAGCATCGCGCGGGTAGAGGTGGTGCCCTCGTCGATGACCAGGATGTTTTCGCCCATAAACCCCAAGCTAGCTGGGATTACATCCGTTGCAATCCGCGCTAGGGTTACCGGGAGAGAAGGGAAGGGCATAAGTGAGCGATCGTTCCGGCAGCATCGGCAGCGAACCCGTGGACGAGGGCGTGCCTTCGGGCCCCGCCCGGACGCCGCTGATCGGGCCCTCGACCCAGGAAAGCATGGGCGACGGCCAGAAGCGCGACCGGCTGATGGCCGCGATGACGCTGATCGCCGGCATCGGACTGGTGCTGGCGCTGCCGTTCGCGCTGCAGGCTGGCGCGGTGTTCTTCCTGCCGCTGACCACTGCGCTGGTCATCGCCATTGCGCTCGTCCCGCTGCTCGAATGGCTGGAGCGCCACCGCATTCCCGCGCCGATCGCGGCGTTCATCTGCGTGCTGCTGTTCCTCGTCGCGGCGAATGTGGCGTTGGCGTCGATCGTGGTGCCGGCCTGGCAGTGGATCCGAGACCTTCCCGCCAAGATCCCGCAGATCCAGGAGAATCTGAAGCCGCTGATTGAGTTCTACGCGAACCTCGACAGCTTCGTGAACAAGACGGTGATGAACTTCGCCTCGGCGCCGATGAAGCAGCCCGAGGTGATGGCCGCGACCCCGCCGCGCTCGCTGATCGACCTGTTCGCGACCTCCGCTCCGTCGGCACTGGTCGAGATGTTCTTCGCGATCCTCGTCATCTATTTCTTCCTGTCAGGCTGGACCCGCCTCAGGCGCAACGCGATCACCAGCCGGGCGAGCTTCGGCGGCGCGATGGCGACCGCGCGGGTGATCCAGGACGTGGTCGACGATACCTCGGCCTATCTCGGCACGATCACACTGATCAACCTGACGCTGGGGCTGATCGTGTCCGGGGTGCTGTGGGCGATCGGCATGCCGACGCCGCTGATGTGGGGCGGCATCGTCACCTTGCTCAACTACATTCCCTATTTCGGGCCGGTCTTCGCCGCGCTGCTGCTCGCCATGGGCGGGCTGATGACCTTTTCGGACCTGGGCTGGGCATTCGTGCCGCCGATCGTGCTGATCGCCTGCCACCTGGTCGAGGCGAACGTCGTGACGCCGCTGATCGTCGGCCATCGCCTGACAATCAGCCCGATCATGATCCTGATCTCGCTGAGCTTCTGGGGATGGGTGTGGGGCACCACCGGGGCGCTGCTCGCGGTGCCGCTGTTGATCATCATCCAGACCGTGGTGAACGCCGCCGGCAAGCCCGACATTGCGGGTTTCCTGTTCGAACACGGCACCTTGGTGAGCGATCCTGTGGATAATCGGCCGCTCAGGCGAAAAAGTCGCGACCAATCCGGTTGACACCCCCGAAACCCGCGTCTAGTGCCCGCCTCCTCGCTTCGAGAGAGCGGGTGTAGCTCAGTTGGTTAGAGCGCCGGCCTGTCACGCCGGAGGTCGCGGGTTCGAGCCCCGTCACTCGCGCCATCCCCTATATATCGGTTCGGGAAGGCGCCCATGACGGCGCCGGGTCCGGGCGATATGATGCCGGTGATGGTCTATCCTGAAGCGCGTATGCGGGTGTAGCTCAGTTGGTTAGAGCGCCGGCCTGTCACGCCGGAGGTCGCGGGTTCGAGCCCCGTCACTCGCGCCACGCGCTTGCACTTGGCAGGCGCCGGGCCTAGCCTTCCTCCCAACAGCTTCAAATCAACAAGCGGTCGCGCGTTCCCCATGCTCCCTGGAGGAAGCCATGCGACGTCTTGCGCTGCCGATCCTGCTCACGCTGCTCGCCGTTTCGGGATGCAACCCGACGCCGATGTCCGTCTCGAACACGTCGGTGATCGAAACGGGCGGGACCGACAATATGGCGGTCGGCGGCAATGCGGCGGTGGATACCGCTCCCATCGCCTGCCCGGCAATCGGCGGCAAGCTGGCGGCGCCCGCGCAGTGCGACGAATATACCCGTCAGGCGAATGCGTTGACCGACGGCGTCGCCGCGTTCGATCCGCCCCGCAAGATGCGGATGGGTGCGCCGGAAACCATCACGCTGGTGATCGGGCAAGCCGCCGATGCGGGGGCGGTGACGAACGCGGTGGTCGGCGATTCGGGTGACACCAATATGGTTCGGACCGAGAAGATATCGATCGGCGAGAATGTCTCGGCCGAGCTGACCTCGCCGAACGCCATGTTCAAGATTGCACCGGAAGGTCGCGTGGTGAAGGCGATGCCGGCGCGGGGGCAACAGATTTGGCAATGGAGCGTCGAGGCGCTGGTCCCCGGCAAGCACAAGCTGACCCTGACAGTGGGGGTGCCGATTATGGGAAGCGGAGGCGAAGTCTGGCAGCCGGTACTTGAGCCGAGAACCTTCGAGATCGACGTGCAGGCTCGACAGCGGACCTGGCCGGAATATTTCGACGACATGGCCAAGTTCTTCACCAGCCTGAAGGGCGCGCTGCTGGCGCTTGCGGCGGTAGTCGGCGCGGTCGGCGCGATCTGGTTGGCGCTGAAGAAGCTGCGCGGCGGGCAGGAAGCCGGTAACGAGGAAAACAGCGGGAAGGACGGCGAGGGCGGCTAGGCGCTGCGCCAGCGCCCCGTTTCCATCCAGCGTAGAACGCCGCCCAGCGGCAGCACCCACACCACGCCGGTGACGATGTAGATCGGCAGCTGGGCGAGCACGTGTAGCTGGCCGATCCAGCTCGAGAAGCTGGCGACCAAGATCACCCAGAGGAAGATCCAGGCGATGATGCCCAGTGCGCCGGCGGGCTTGCGCCAGCTCGGCTTCACGCTCCCTGGTGCCATGTCATGCCTTTCTCGGTGATCACTGCGTGGAGCGGCACGTCCCAGATGTCCGACGGGATCGCGGAGACTTCCTGGACCGACCAGGCGACGCCGATGCGCGTGGCGTCGGGATAGCGGGCAAAGGCGCGGTCATAATGCGCGGCGCCCTGGCCGAGGCGGTTGAGGCGCGCGTCGAACCCGACCAGCGGGGTGAGGATCACGTCCGGGGTCACTTCGGGGCTGTCGGCATGCGGCTGGCGTAGGCCAAAGGGGCCGTCGACCAGCGGCTCGCCCATCTGCCAGGCGAGGAAGCGGATCGGCTCGGCGCGGCCGATGACGAAGGGGAGGGCGAGCCGGCAGCCATGCTCGGCCGCGGCGGCGGCAAGCTGGGTGGGATCGGCCTCGCTGCCGATCGCGACATAAGTGGCGACAATCAGATCGGGCGCGAGCTTCTCGAGGAAATGCGCCGGGGCGAGGATCGCCTCGCTCGCCTGCTGGGCGAAGGCATCACGCTCGGCGCGGAGCTGGGCCCGCAAGGCAAGCTTGTCGATCATGCGACGTCTTTAGGGGAGCGGTGGCGGGACCGCCATGGCCGTTTGCCAGAATATCCTCCGACGCCTGTTACGTCAGGTGGGGACCATATGCCGCAGACCAGGATCTGCACAGGGACAGCCCCCATGGAAGATGAATAGCCTCAGGGATAATTGCAAAGGCTCGTACCGGGCAGTGCCCGCCACGGATGGATATAGGCGCTGGGGCCGGGGTTAGCAACGGCTTCGGCCCAATTTCAGCGAGATAAGGGTCAGGCCTCGGAGGCATCCTCTTCGAGCGCCGCCGCGACCGCTTCCAGCCGATCCGCGATCCGTTCGAGCAGCACCGGCGACACGCCCTCGGGCGGGTTGCGCTCGGTCTCGTCGAGCAGGTCGGCAAGGATCAGCGCGAGGTAGATCAAGGTGCGCTCGGCATTGAGCCCGCCCGAGGCGCGCAGCGCGGTGTCGGCATGGCGCTGCAGGATCGATTCGAGATGGCGCAGATGCGTCTCGTCGCCTTCGCGCGCGGCGACGGTGTAGCTGCGTCCGGCAACGCTAATGTCGATGTCGGCCATCAGTCTTCCTCGCCGCGGGCTTCGCGGGCAATCAATGCGTCGAGCGACGACACGGCGTCCTCGATCCGCGAGCGCAATTTCGCGTGGCGCTGGGTGATGCGTTCGCAGGCATAGGCCCGCGCTGCTGCGGCTTTCTCGATGCGGACGAGGGCCAGTTCGATACGATCGGCGGGCGTACTTGCCATGGATCAAGCGTTACGCACCCCATCCCAAGCTAGCAACCCCCGAATGGCACGGGTTTCATCCCCGCATCGGTGAGGCGAACCGGAGCAGCGCCCACCCGAGTCCGCGGTTGACGTGACGGGCCAAGGTGCCCAAAGGCGTCCGCGCCAGCATCAGGGGACTCCAAGTGACCGCAAGCTTCACCGATTGCGCCAATGCCATCCGCGCATTGTCGATGGACGCAGTGGAGGCCGCCAATTCGGGGCATCCGGGCATGCCGATGGGCATGGCGGACGTCGCGACGGTGCTGTTCCAGAATTACCTGAAGTTCGATCCGGCCGATCCGAAATGGCCGGACCGCGATCGCTTCGTGCTCTCGGCCGGTCACGGCTCGATGCTGCTCTATTCGATGCTGTACCTCACCGGCTATGCGCGCCCGACGCTGAAGGACATCCAGGACTTCCGCCAGATCGGCAGCCCTTGCGCCGGGCACCCTGAGAATTTCGAGCTGGCGGGCGTCGAATGCACCACCGGCCCGCTCGGCCAGGGCTTTGCGATGGCGGTCGGCATGGCCGCCGCCGAGCGGCACCTCAACGCCGCCTATGGCGACGATCTGGTCGATCACCGCACCTGGGTGATCGCCGGCGACGGCTGCCTGATGGAAGGCATCAATCACGAGGCGGTCGGCCTGGCCGGGCACCTGAAGCTCGGCAAGCTGATCGTGCTGTGGGACGACAACAAGATCACGATCGACGGCGCAGTCTCGCTCTCGTCGAGCGAGGACATCCCCGCGCGCTACCGTGCGTCTGGCTGGCACGTCGTCGAGTGCGACGGCCATGACGCCGCCGATATCGCCCGCGCCTTTGACGAGGCGATTGCGAGCGAGCTGCCGTCGCTGGTCAAGTGCCGCACGGTGATCGGCTTCGGTGCGCCGAACAAGCAGGGCTCGTCCAAGGTCCACGGCTCGCCGCTGGGCGCCGACGAAGTCGCCGCAGCGCGCGTGCAGCTCGGCTGGAACCACCCCGCCTTCGATATCCCCGGCGACATTCGCGAGACCTGGCTCGAAGCCGGCAAGCGCCGCGCCGCGCCGCATGCCGAGTGGAACAAGCGCCTCGAAGCGCATGAAGACCGCGCGGAGTTCGAGCGCCGGATGCGCGGCGAGCTGCCGGCCTGGTTCTCGATGGCCGACCATATCCAGGGCCTGATCGACGCGCCGCAAAAGGTCGCGACCCGCAAGGCGAGCGAAATGGCGCTCGAGGCGATCAACGCGCAGATCCCCGACACGGTCGGCGGATCGGCCGACCTTACCGGTTCGAACAACACGCTGACCAAGGGCCTCGGCGCCTTCACCGCCGAGAATTACGGCAGCCGCTATTTCTATTACGGCATTCGCGAGTTCGGCATGTCGGCGGCGATGAACGGCATGGCGCTGCACGGCGGCGTGATCCCGTATGGCGGCACCTTCCTGGTCTTCGCCGACTATTGCCGCGCCGCGATCCGCCTCTCGGCGCTCCAGCAGGCGCGTGTCGTCTATGTAATGACGCACGACTCGATCGGGCTTGGCGAAGACGGCCCGACGCACCAGCCGGTCGAGCATCTGACCAGCTTGCGCCTGATCCCCAACCTCGACGTCTATCGCCCGTGCGACGTGGTCGAGACCGCCGAATGCTGGGAGCTCGCGCTGCAGCGCGCCGACGGCCCGGGCCTGCTCGCGCTCAGCCGCCAGAACCTGCCGCAGCTGCGCACCGAGGCCGGCGAGAACCGCTCGGCGCGCGGTGGCTATGCGATCCGCGAAGCGGAGGCGCCGCGCCAGGTGGTGCTGATCGCAAGCGGCTCCGAAGTCGAGATCGCGGTCGATGTGCGCGACGCGCTGGAAGCCCAGGGTATCGGCGCCGATGTCGTCTCGATGCCGTGCTGGGAGCGCTTCGATGCGCAGGATGCGCAGTATAAGCGCGATCTGCTGCCGGCGCACGCGCTCAAGGTCTCGATCGAGGCGGGCGCGACACTCGGTTGGGAGCGATACACTGGCTTGGATGGGCTAAACTTTGGTGTGGATGGATTTGGCGCCTCGGGTCCCTATCTGAAGCTTTACGAGCATTTCGGGCTCACTGCGGGAGCCATCGTTCCGCAGATCGTCGAAAAGTTGAACGGAGAACAGGCATGACGAAGGTTGCGATCAACGGGTTCGGGCGTATCGGTCGACTGGTCGCGCGTGCGATCCTCGAGCGTCCCGATAGCGGGCTCGAACTGGTCACGATCAACGATCTTGCGGACGCCAAGTCGAATGCCTGGCTGTTCTCGCGCGACAGCGTGCACGGCAAATATCCGGGCACCGTCTCGGCGGACGGCGACGATCTGGTCGTCGACGGCAAGCGCATCAAGGTGACCAAGGAGCGCGATCCCGCCAACCTGCCGCACACCGAGAACGGCGTCGAGCTGGTGCTCGAGTGCACCGGCTTCTTCACCGACCGCGCCTCGGCCCAGAAGCATATCGATGCCGGCGCCAAGAAGGTGCTGATCTCGGCACCGGGCAAGAATGTCGACCTGACCGTCGTGTTCGGCGTCAACAACGACAAGCTCGAGGCGGGCCACACGATCGTGTCGAACGCATCGTGCACCACCAACTGCCTGGCGCCGATCGCCAAGGTGCTGAACGACAAGATCGGCATCGAGCGCGGGCTGATGACCACGGTCCACGCCTATACCAACGACCAGAAGATCCTCGACCAGATCCACCCGGACCTGCGCCGCGCGCGTGCCGCCGCGATGAGCATCATCCCGACCACGACGGGCGCCGCCCGCGCCGTGGCCGAAGTGCTGCCCGAGCTGAAGGGCAAGCTGGACGGCTCGGCGATCCGCGTTCCGGTTCCGGACGGCAGCCTTGTCGACCTGACCTTCACGCCGAAGCGCGACACGACAGTCGAGGAAGTGAACGCAGTGCTCAAGGCGGCGTCGGAAGACGGTCCGCTCAAGGGCATCCTCTGGTATTCGGACGAGCCGCTGGTCTCGATCGATATCGTCCACACCTCGGCCTCGTCGACCGTCGACAGCCTGGAGACCGCGGTGATCGACGGCAAGCTGGTGCGCGTCGTTAGCTGGTACGACAATGAGTGGGGCTTCTCGAACCGCATGGTGGACACCGCCGGCGCGATGGCGAAGCTGGGCTGATTTGCATGTTCCCCTCCCGCTTGCGGGAGGGGCTAGGGGAGGGGCTGTCCCTCCCCAACATTTTACAGGCCCTCCCCCGACCCCTCCCGCAAGCGGAAGGGGAGCGAATACGGATAGGTGAGACTATGACCCGCCCCTTCAAGACGCTCGACGACATGGGCGAGATCGCCGGCAAGCGCGTGCTGGTCCGCGAGGACCTCAATGTGCCGATGGCCGATGGCCGGGTGACCGACGACACCCGGCTGCGCGCCGCGGTGCAGACTGTCGCCGAGCTGGCGGACAAGGGTGCCAAGGTCGTGGTCCTCGCGCATTTCGGGCGCCCCAAGGGCCAGCGTAACCCGGAGATGAGCCTGTCGCTCGTGACCCAGGCATTCAGCCATGTGCTGGGCCGCGAAGTGCGCTTCATCGACAGCGATGGCGCTGCGGAAGCAGTTGCGTCGATGGGCGAGGGCGACATCGCGCTGCTCGAGAACACGCGTTTCGATCCCGGCGAGGAGAAGAACGCGCCCGAGACCATCGAGCGCTTCGCGGCGCTGGGTGATCTCTATGTCAACGACGCCTTTTCGGCCGCGCACCGTGCCCATGCCTCGACCGAAGGCCTGGCGCACAAGCTGCCCGCCTTTGCCGGCCGCCAGATGGAAGCCGAGCTCGACGCACTCGACAAGGCGCTGGGCAATCCCGAGCATCCGGTCGCGGCGGTGGTCGGCGGTGCCAAGGTCTCGTCCAAGCTCGATGTGCTCAAGCATCTGGTCGACAAGGTCGATCACCTGATCATCGGTGGCGGCATGGCCAACACCTTCCTCGCCGCGCGCGGCGTCGATGTGGGCAAGTCGCTGTGCGAGCACGACCTGACCCGCACCGCCGAGGAGATCCTCGACGCAGCCGATCGCGCCAACTGCACCGTGCATCTGCCGTACGACGTCGTGGTGTCGAAGGAATTCGCGCCCAACCCGCCGAGCCTGCGCACGATCAACGTCCATGAAGTCGCCGCCGACGAGATGATCCTCGATATCGGCCCGGCA
This sequence comes from Sphingomonas sp. R-74633, assembly GCF_013416555.1. GTDB lineage: Bacteria > Pseudomonadota > Alphaproteobacteria > Sphingomonadales > Sphingomonadaceae > Sphingomonas. Next base: position 860,642 of record NZ_JACCFG010000001.1, read on the forward strand.
GCGACCGAAGCGCTGGCGGACGTGCTCAAGACCTGCCGCACGCTGGTGTGGAATGGTCCGCTCGGCGCGTTCGAGACCCCGCCCTTCGACACGGCGACGATCAGCCTGGCCAAGACCGCGGCGGCGCTGACCAAGGAAGGCCAGCTCGTCTCGGTCGCCGGTGGCGGCGATACCGTGGCGGCGCTCAACCAGGCCGGTGTGGCGGACGAGTTCAGCTTCGTCTCGACCGCGGGCGGCGCCTTCCTCGAATGGATGGAAGGCAAGGAACTGCCGGGGGTCGCCGCGCTCTCGCGCTGAGGCCGGACTACGTATTTTACGTAGGGGCACCGGCGCTTTGGCCGGGCTCCTATAATGCCCATGCGGGGACAGGCGCGTCCGGCGCCCGTGCTCGCGTGGAGCGTTCATGACCAAGTCCCTGCCGATTTCGCACAAGCTGGCCAGCGCCTTCGCGCTGGTGATCCTGATCGCCGCCGCGATCATGACCTTCGTCTATGTCACGTCCGCGGAAGTGGGCAGCCTGACCGAAGCGAACGGCAAGATCGACGAGGAACAGGCGCTCGCATCCGAGATCGAGAATTCGCTGCTCGCCGCCGTCGCCAATCTGCGCGGCTATACGATGAGCAACGATCCCGCCGACGCCGCCGCCTTCCAGCGCAGCATCGCGCAGTTCGACAAGGCGGCGACGGCGCTGGGTCCGTTGCTCAAGGATCCCAAGGACCAGGCGCTGCTCAATTCCACCGTGGTGGGCGTCGGCAAGTGGCGCACCGAGACGGTGGCACCTTTGCTTGCCCATATGTCGGCCTCCGAGGCCGCACGGGCGCGCGAGCTTCTGCAGGACGAGCACGCCTCGGCAGGGGTGCGCACGCTGGCGCAGGGCGCCGAGGCACTGCGCGAAGAGAAATACAAGGATGTCCAGGCGAGCCTGGCCGAGATCGACACCGCGAGCCGCGAGGAAGAGCGTTCGATCGTGCTCGGCGGGCTCGCGCTCGTCGTTGCCGCAGGCGCACTGTGGCTGCTGCTGCGCAAGCTGCTCGGTTCGCCCATCGTTTCGATGACGGGGATCATGAAGCGGCTCGCCGGGGGCGACAACCGCGTCGAGGTGCCCGATGCCGAGCGCAAGGACGAGATCGGCGACATGGCGCGCGCGCTGCTGATCTTCCGCGACGCCGCGATCGCCAAGGAAGCCGCCGACGCGGCCAAGGCCGTGGCGGACGCCGAGCAGCGCCGTGTGGTCGAAACGCTGACCGAAGGGCTCGGCAAGCTCTCCGAAGGCGACCTGACCGCGCATATCGGCGGCGACTTCCCGGCAAGCTACGCGGTGGTGAAGTCCAATTTCAACGACGCGCTGGGCAATCTGCGCGGACTGATCGGCGCGGTGCGCGACAGTGCCGAGGCGATCCGTTCGGGCGCGGGCGAGATCGCCGATGCCTCGGAGAACCTCGCCGAGCGCACCCAGAGCAATGCGGCGAGCCTCGAGGAGACCAACGCGGCGATCAACCAGGTCGACAACCGCCTGCGCGTGAGCAGCGAGGCTGCGACGCGGACCGTCGCGCGCGCCAGCGAGGCGATCGGCACGGTCAATGGCGGCCGCGAAGTCACCGATGAGGCCGTGCAGGCGATGGGCCGCGTCAGCGAGAGCGCCAAGGGTATCGACAGCGTGATCGAGGGGCTCGACAAGATCGCCTTCCAGACGCGCGTGCTGGCGATGAACGCCGCCGTCGAAGCCGGCCGCGCCGGCGAGGCGGGCAGGGGCTTCGCAGTGGTGGCGGACCTCGTCTCCGCGCTCGCCATGCGTGCCGAGGAAGAGGCCAAGCGCGCCCGTGACCAGCTGACCGTAACCCAGACCGACATCCACGCCGCAGTCGCCGCGGTGGAGCGCGTCGACGGCGCACTGGCCGGGATCTGCGACGGCGTCGGCGAAGTCCATGCGCTGGTTGACGGCATGGCGGCGGACAATGCCGTGCAGGCCAGCGCGATCGCCGAGATCAACGGCGCGATCGGCTCGATGGACCGCACCACGCAGCAGAACGCCGCGATGGTCGAGGAGACCTCCGCCGCGTCGCGCTCGCTGTCGAACGAAGTGACTCAGCTTGCAGCCCAGGCAGCTCGGTTCCGGGTGGATAGTGCGGCCCCGGCCCGCGGCACGGCGCCGCGCAGCCTGGCGATGATGCACTAAAGGTTTAGCGCCGGGGCAGCGGCCTCGGCGGAACGCCTTCGCGGGTGATCCGCACCGGCGCGATGCTGCCGTCCTCGCGGAAGACCATCGGTTCGAGCGCCAGCTGGCGGTGATTGCCGTCGGTGTCGCCTAGCGGGCGGCGATGGTAGCAGATGTACCAGTCGTCGGTGCCGGGGATGTTGATTACCGAATTATGACCGGCACCGCGCGCGATGTGCGCATCCTGCTGGAGCACCACGCCGCGGGGGGTAAATGGGCCGATCGGCGAGGGGCCGGTGGCATAGGCGACGCGGTAATCCGGGCCGGTCCATTCGCCTTCGGACCACATCAGGTAATAAATGCCCCTGCGTTTCAGCATGTATGGTCCCTCGACATAGTCGGGCGAGGGCGTGATCGACTTGAAAGTCGTGCCGTCGGCATGGGGCAGCAGGCGGGTCAGGCTGTCGTCGAGGCGGACGACATTGCAGTGCTGCCAGCCGCCATAATAGAGATAGATCGACCCGTCGTCGTCCTTGAACGCCATCTGGTCGATTGGCTGGGCGCCATTCACGATCTGCCCGATCAGCGGCTTGCCGATCGCATCGCGGAACGGGCCACCCGGATGGTCGCTCACCGCCACCCCGATGCCGCCCAACTGGTTGTCATTCTTGATGTCGTTGGCGCCGAAGAACAGGAAATAGCGGCCCTTGTGGTGGATCGCCGAGGGTGCCCACATTGCATAGGCGGCCCAGGTGACGTGCTCGACATCGAGAATGCGCGGATGGCGGGTCCAGTGGACCAGGTCGGGCGAAGAGAAGGCATCGAGCTGGGTCTGGTGCAGAAACGGCGCCCAGATCTTCGGGTTGCGGCGCTGCTCGATCTGCGCGGGCGTGAAGCGCTCCCCGGGCAGCGGGCCGGAGCCGTCGGCCGAGAGCGTCGGGTAGACCCAGTAGCGCCCGTCGAAGATGTGGATTTCGGGATCGGCATACCAGCCGGGAATGATCGGGTTCTCCGCCCGGGCGGCGAGCGGCAGGCCGCCAAAACCCAGCACTGCGGCGCTTCCCAGAAACCGGCGGCGATCCATGGTCATGCCCTTTACTTGCCGATCACACTCTTGCGGTCAAACAGCGCGAACACCGCCAGGCACAGCGCGCCGATCCCGGCACCGATCAGCGACGTGAGCGGCCAGCCGCCCGCCTCGTAGCTCGCCGTGCCGACCAGCGAGCCGAGCGCGCCGATGACGAACATGATCGTCATGTAGATCGCGTTGATCCGGCCGCGGGCATGCGGATCGAGGCCGAAGATGATCCGCTGGCCCGAGATCTGGTTGAGCTGCACGGCGGCGTCAATCAGCACCGCGGTTACCGCGAAGGCGATCACGCTGCCCAGCGCGACGACCCAGTCCGCCGCGAGGAAGGACAGGCCGAGCAGTGCAAGCGCACAAGCAGTCGTGAGCTTGACCTTCCCCTTGTCGGCGAGGTGCCCGGCGATCGGTGCGGCCAGCGCGCCGCCCGCGCCGGCCAGCGCGAACAGCGCGACGCCGCCATGGCCGAGATGGAAACGGTGGATCAGCACGAGCGGCGCGACGGTCCAGAACAGATTGAACGCGAGGAACAGCAGCGACTGGTAGAAGGCACGCAGGCGAAGCTGGCCATGGTCGCGGAGCAACTGGAGCAGCGAGGCGAGGATCGCGCCGTAATGCAGGCCGGCCTTGGGCTGGCGGTGCGGCAGCCATAGCCAGAGCGCCGCGCCGGTCGCAGCCAGGATTCCGGCTGAGACGAGGAATACTGCCCGCCACCCGGCGATCTCCGCGACGAAGCTGGCGAAGGGGCGCGACAGCATGATGCCGGTCAGCAATCCGCTCATCACCAGGCCGATCGTGCGGCCCTGGCGCTTCTCGGAAGAGAGATGCGAGGCCATCGGCACCAGGATCTGGGCGCCGACCGAGCACACGCCGGTGAGCAGCGAAGCGGCGAGGAAGATCTCGGGCCCGCGCGCGAAGGCGATGCCGAGACAGCCGAGGATCGCGCCGCCGGTGGCGAGCAGGATCAGCCGCTTGTTCTCGTAGAGATCGGACAGCGGCACGATCAGGGCCAGGCCAACGCCATAGCCGAGTTGGGTGAGCGTCACGATTGCGCCGGCAATCCAGGGCGACAGGCCGATGTCCGGCCCGATGCTGTCGATCAGTGTCTGCGCATAATAGAGATTGGCGACCATCAGCCCGCAGGCGACGGCCATCAACAGGGTAAGGCCGGGGCCGAGATCATGCGTGTCGGAACTGCTCATCGCGCTCCTCAAGCGCTGCGGTGCAGCAAAGGCAACCCCAAATGGGTGATACGGCAGCGTTGTCAGCCTTTCCGCCTGCGAAACAGGTCGATAGGGGCCATGCAGCACTACACGAATCAGGGGACAAAAATGTCGATCACCCCGGCCGTCAAAGCCATTCTCGCAAACTATGAGTCCGACAATCCCGGCGTGAAGGCCAACCTTGCGCGCATCCTGATGCAGGGCAGGCTGGGCGGCACGGGGAAGCTGATCATTCTGCCGGTGGACCAGGGATTCGAACATGGCCCGGCGCGCAGCTTTGCAGTGAACCCGGATGCCTATGATCCCCATTATCACTATCAGCTGGCGATCGACGCGGGCCTGAGCGCCTATGCCGCACCGATCGGCATGATCGAGGCCGGAGCCGACACCTTTGCCGGCCAGATTCCGACGATCCTCAAGTGCAACAGCTCGAACAGCTGGGCGACCAGCGCCAACCAGGCAGTGACCGCCGGCGTCGACGACGCACTACGCCTCGGCTGCGCGGCGATCGGCTTCACCATCTATCCGGGCTCGGACGACGTGTTCGAGATGATGGAGGAGATCAAGGAGCTCTCGGCCCAGGCCAAGTCGGTCGGCATCGCCACCGTGCTCTGGTCGTACCCGCGCGGCGGCAAGCTGCCCAAGTCGGGCGAGCTGGCGCTCGACGTCGGCGCTTACGCCGCGCACATGGCGGCGCTGCTTGGCGCGCACATCATCAAGGTGAAGCTGCCGAGCGACCATATCGAGCAGGAAGAGGCCAAGAAGGCCTATGAGGGCACCGACTGGTCGGCCCAGTCGACCCGCGTCGGCCATGTCGTGAAGAGCTGCTTCAACGGCCGCCGCATCGTCGTCTTCTCGGGCGGCGCGGCCAAGGGTGCCGACTCAGTCTACCAGGACGCCCGCGACATCCGTGACGGCGGCGGCAATGGCTCGATCATCGGCCGCAACACCTTCCAGCGCCCGCGCGACGAGGCACTGGCGATGCTCGACAAGCTGGTGCGCATCTACAAGAACGAGGAATAAGCCCTCGATGAACCCAAGCGAACACCCCTATCATCGCAGCCTCGCGCCGATGATGTGGGTGTTCGCCGGGATTGCCGGGCTGGAACTGGTGATCGTCCATTTCCTGCTGGCCTTGTGGGACTGGCGGGTGGCGCTGGCCGTGACCTTGGTCAGCCTGGCCGGCGTGACCTGGCTGGTGCGGGCGATCCGGTCCTTCCGCACCATGCCCGTGACCCTCGATAGCGAGCAGGTGGCTTTCCGGGCCGGGCATATCGCCGCGCTCGAAGTGCCGGTCGCCAGTGTCTCGGCGGTGCGCACCCAATGGGCGGGCCCGGAAGTCAAGCGACGCGACGTGCTTAACCTCGGGCTGATCGCCTATCCCAATGTACTGGTGGAGCTTTCGGAGCCGGTGCAGCGCCGGCGCCGCGCGATCCGCGCCGTAGCGCACCGCTTCGACGATCCGGCAGCCTTCATTGCGGCGCTCGAAGCGGCTAGAAGGCCTGCATGACCCTGTCCCGCAGACCCGTGCTGGCCGGCCTCGCGCTCGCGATGCTGGGCGGGCCTGCCTTTGCCGGAGTGTTCCGCATGGAAGAAGTCGAGCTCTACGGCATGATCGGCAAGATGAAGGCACAGCCCGGCAAGCGCGCCGAACTGGTCGCGCTGCTGACCGCCGGCACCGCCGACATGCCGGGCTGCCTGGCCTATATCGTCTGTGAGGACCTGAAGGAGCCGGACGTCCTCTGGATCACCGAGATCTGGAAGACGAAGCAATATCACGACGACTCGCTCAAGCTGCCCGCGGTGCGCGACGCGATCGCCAAGGGGCGACCGCTGATCGCCGGGTTCGAGATGGGCGCCGAGGTGAAGCCGGTGGGCGGCATCGGGATTAAGGGATGATGCAGGATTGGGCGGCTGTGGACGGCTATATCGTCGATCATCTGCTGGACGAGGATTCCGCGCTCGATGCCGCGCTTGAGGCAAATGCCGCGAACGGTCTCCCCGCGATCGACGTGTCGGCGGCCCAGGGCAAGATGCTGCAGCTGTTTGCGCGGATGGCGGGGGCGCGGCGGATCCTCGAAGTGGGAACGCTGGGCGGCTATTCGACGATCTGGCTTGCAGGAGCGCTGCCGGAAGACGGGAAGCTGGTGACGCTCGAGCTGGAGCCGCATCATGCCGAGGTCGCGCGCGCAAATCTGGCGCAGGCAGGGCTGGCGGATCGTTGCGAGGTGCGCACCGGGCCCGCGGTGGATAACCTGGCGGCGATGATCGGGGCGGGCGAGGCGCCGTTCGACCTGGTGTTCGTCGATGCCGACAAGCCGAGCAATGTCGCCTATCTGCAGGCCGCCATGCGGCTCACCCGGCCGGGCAGCGTGCTCGTGTTCGACAATGTCGTGCGTAGCGGCGCAGTGACCGACGCCGCCAGCGCCGATCCCAGCGTGCGTGGCACCCGCGCGCTGTTCGACGCGATCGCCGCCGACCCGCGTATCGACGCCACTGCGATCCAGACCGTCGGCGACAAGGGTTGGGACGGGTTCCTGCTGGCCATCGTCGGCGCTTGAATTTCCCCGACGCTCGCGCGCAGGATGCGTGCAAAGAGGGGGGATCATCATGAAACGCTATTTGCTGGCGGCATTGCTGCCGTGCGCGCTCGCGCTGCCCGTACATGCCCAGACCACGCCCAAGGAACGCCCGGCCACCGAGAAGCTCGCCCCGGAAGATTCCGAGATGAAGGCGGTGCAGACCGAAATGGCCGCCTATGGCGCCTGGCTCGTTCGGCTCGACGCGGCGAACCAGGAGGCGACGAATGAGCTCCAGAATATCCAGTCCGAATGGCGCGCGGCGGCCAAGGCTCCAGCGGCGCAAGCCGTAGCGCGGTTCCGTCCGGTCGTCGCGCGGGCAAAGGTCAAGGTGGCGGAGGCGCGCCTGCGCGTACGGGCACTCGATACGCCGGCCTTCCCGGCGCTGGATCTCGACGCTGACTCATCAACCCCCGCGCTCGTCGCGCAGGTGCTCAAGCTCTACGACCGGATCGACATGCTGCTCGACAGCTTCGGCCCGATGCTGACCGCAATGGCGCGCAACGATGCACAGGCGACGATCTCCGCGGCGTCGCAGATGCTCGACGCCGCGCAGTTGCTGCTCGATACCCAGGCGATCCTGATCAACGCGGGGCTGGCCACCGCCGACCGCGAGATGGGCTCCTATCAGGTCGGCCTGCTGCAGGTGCGCATCTTCCAGGCGGCGAGCCGCTCGATGGGCGCCGCCAAGCTGGCGATGGTGGGCAAGCAGGATCCGGGGCTGGCGAGGGACCTCGAGCGCTTCGCCACCGAGATCGATGCCGCGTCCCGGGAAGGCAAAGCGGTGATGACCGCAAAGTTGGCCCAATGGGATGTGCTGACCAAGACCGGCGACAGCGACGCGGTTCAGGTGTTGCGCCGGACCAGCGCGGTGCTGCGCGTCGATCTGAAGCTGTTCGATGCGACGCCGGCCTATACCGCAGTGTTGCGCGCAACCGCTGCCCATGCGCGCGCGGGCCGCCTGGCAATCGGCGACATCAGCGCTGTATCGCGGGCGTTCGGCGAGATCCGCAACCTGATCAACGAGATCAGCACGCAGGAGAATGCGGCGATGGCGGGGAGCTAAGCGCTTGACCGCGAGGCTGTGCGGGGAGATGGCGGCGGGATGACCGAGTTTGATGAAGACGGCCTGCCGCCGCTCGACCCCAATTTCGCCGACCAGTTCGTGCGCGATGTCCGCCGTCCGGCGTGCCAGCTCTATCTGATCTCGCCGCTCGACGTGAGTGGGGCGTTCCCGGAGCGGCTGAAGCGCGCGCTTGGCGCCGGGCCCGTGGCGGCGTTCCAGCTGCGGGTGAAGGGCGTCGATCAGCATGAAGCGGCGCGTCTTGGCGAACCGCTGCGCCGGATCTGCGCCGATGCGGACGTCGCGTTCATCGTCAACGACGATGTCAGCCTGGCAAAGCGACTGGATGCCGACGGTGTGCATCTGGGGCAGGATGACGGCGATCCGCGCGAGGCGCGCTCGGTGCTCGGCCCCCAGGTACAGATCGGCGTGACCTGCCACGACAGCCGCCATCTCGCGATGGAAGCGGGTGAGGCGGGCGCGGACTATGTCGCGTTCGGCGCCTTCTACCCGACGACGACCAAGGAGACCCGGCACCATCCCGATCCGTCGATCCTGAGCTGGTGGTCGACGATGTTCGAGCTGCCTTCGGTCGCGATCGGCGGGATCACGCCGGCCAACGCGGCGCCGCTGGTCAAGGCGGGGGCGGATTTCCTCGCGGTGTCCAACGCCGTGTGGGGCGGGGATGAAGAAGCGGCGGTCAAGGCGTTCGCGCAAATCCTGATCTGACGAAACCCGTACCGGTTCCAGCCGTTGTCCTTGCGGAACATCATCGGCAGGAGCTTGATTTGGTGCGGAAATTCCTCGGTTTTGCGACTTGTCTCGCTTGTGCCTCGTTCGGTCCCGCTGCGGTGGGGCAGGCGGGAACTTCCGCGCGACCCCCGATCGACTATTCCATCCTTCATGCCCAGGTGATCCTCGATCACCTCGGCTTTTCGCCGGGTATTCTCGACGGGCGCGAAGGCCAGTCGCTCACCGCAGCGCTCAAGGGCTTCCAGACTTCGCAGGGGCTCAAGGCCAGCGGCGAACTCGATCGGGCAACGCTGCGCGCGCTTGCGCCCTATGCGTCGCTGCGCCCGACCAAGCGGCTGACGCTCGATGCGGACACGCTCAAGGGGCCGTACGTCAATCCGATCCCCAAGGACCCCGAGCAGCAGGCCAAGCTGGCCTCGCTTGCCTATACCCGCCCGCTCGAGAAGCTGGCCGAGATGTTCCACACCACGCCCGAGGTGCTGGTGGAGCTCAACCCCGGTGGCCGGGCGATCAAGCCGGGGGCGGAGTTCGTCTTCCCCAACGCGCTGCCCGCCTCGCGCGACTATCCGACTGACATCAAGCCCGAGTGGCGCCAGACGCTCAACGACCTGAATGTCGAGGCAAAGGTGCCCGAGGCGGACCATGTCGTCGTCGACAAGAGCGACAAGGTGCTGCGCGTGTTCGACAAGCAGGATCGCCTCGTCGCCCAGTTCAGCGCGACGATGGGCAGCGAGCATGACCCGCTGCCGCTCGGGACCTGGAAGATCAACGGCGCGGACACCAACCCCAAGTTCCACTACAACCCCAAGCTGTTCTGGGATGCGAAGAAGGACTCCGATCCGGCGATGCTGCCGCCGGGGCCCAATGGACCGGTGGGGGTGGTGTGGCTGGATCTTTCCAAGGAGCATTACGGCATCCACGGCACGCCCGAGCCGCAGACGATCGGCCGCACCGAAAGCCATGGCTGTATCCGCCTGACCAATTGGGACGCGGCGCGGCTCGCGCTGATGGTCAAGCCGGGTACCGAAGCCGTGTTCCAGGAGTAGGCGCGATGGTCCTTTGGGCGAAACGAGTTGGGTGGGGGATGGCGGCGTTGCTCGCGCTTCTGGTCGCGGGTTTCGCCTCGATGGTGCGCGTCACGATCCAGCCTTCGGTGCCGCCGCCGACGGTGGCCAGTGTGCCGGCAGCGAGTGCGCCCGAGGCCAGCTCGGCGCTGGTTGGCAGTCCTGCGACCGGTCCGGTGACTGCGCAGGCGGGGGATCCGCTGCCGCTGATCATTCCGGTCGAGGGCGTGGTCGCGCGCCAGCTCAGCGATACCTGGGGCGAGAGCCGTGGCGGCGGCCAGCGCGAGCATCACGCGATCGACATCATGGCCGCGCGGGGCACGCCGGTGCTCGCCGCGGCGTCGGGCACGGTCGAGAAAGTCTTCGAGAGCGTGAATGGCGGGCACACCATCTATGTCCGCACCCGCGACGGCACGACGGTCCATTATTACGCGCACCTCGACAGCTATCTCGTCGCCGAGAAGCAGGCGGTGCGCCAGGGGGAGCGGATCGCCACCGTCGGCAATACCGGCAGCGCCGCGGGCGGGGCGCCGCACCTCCATTTCGAGATCAAGCTGATGCAGCCCGGCGAAGGCTGGTGGCAGGGCCAGAACATAAACCCCTATCCGCTGCTGCGGGATTTGCAGCGTTGATCCGTCTGTCGGTGGGAGCCGGGATCTCGCGCCGCAAATGGACAGCGTGTGGCACGAGACCCCGGCTTTCGACCGCGATTCCGGATGACTTGCTCAACGCGGCCCGCCCGGCTAAAGGCGCCGGCTCGGCTCTTTCTCAAGTTCTAAGGTCTCGATCATGAAGATCAGCGGCGTGGACATCCGTCCCGGCAACATCATCGAATATGAAGGCGGCATCTGGCGCGCGGTGAAGATCCAGCACACGCAGCCCGGCAAGGGTGGTGCGTACATGCAGGTCGAGCTCAAGAACCTGCGCGACGGCCGCAAGAACAATGTCCGCTTCCGCTCGGCTGAGACCGTGGAGCGCGTGCGCCTCGACACCAAGGATTTCCAGTTCCTGTTCGCCGAGGGTGACACGCTCACCTTCATGGACAAGGAAACCTATGACCAGACCACGCTGCCGCGCGACCTGCTCGGCGACGCCGCTGCCTTCCTGCAGGACGGCATGGACGTGGTGATGGAGCTTTACGACGAAGACCCGATCAGCGTGCAACTGCCCGACACGATCGAAGCGACGATCGTCGAGGCCGATGCCGTGGTGAAGGGCCAGACGGCCTCGTCGTCGTACAAGCCCGCCGTGCTCGACAATGGCGTGCGCATCCTCGTGCCGCCGCACATCGCTTCGGGCACGCGCATCGTCGTCGACGTGTACGAGCAGACCTACGTCCGCCGCGCGGACTGAAACTGAACGGTCGAGGCGGGTAGCGTCGCTATCCGTCCGGCCCGCCGGCTCAGGCCGTTAGAACCGTTGTTGTAGGGAAGTTAAATTGGTCAGCCATTCCGGCCTCATCACCGTCATGGAGCGCGCCTGCCGCAAGGCCGGCCCGCGCCTGCGTCGCGACTTCAACGAAGTCTCGCAGCTCCAGGTCAGCCGCAAGGGGCCGGCGGACTTTGTCAGCATTGCCGACAAGCAGTCCGAGGACACGCTGATCGAGGAGCTCCAGAAGGCGCGCCCGGATTGGGGCTTCCTGGTCGAGGAGCGCGGCGAGATCGCCGGCGATCCGGACAAGCCGCGCTGGATCATCGATCCGCTCGACGGCACCAGCAACTTCCTCCACGGCATTCCGCATTTCTGCATCTCGATCGCGATCGAGGATCCGCGCGGTGCGCAGGGCAAGCCCGAGATTACGCACGGCTATGTCTACCAGCCGCTCACCGATGAGAGCTTCTGGGCCGAGAAGGGCCGCGGTGCCTGGCTGCAGGGCCAGCGCCTGCGCGTCTCGGCGCGCCGCAACCTCGACGAAGCGCTGATCGCCACGGGCATCCCGTTCATGGGCCATGGCAATTTCGCCGAGTGGAGCCGCATCTTCGGTGCCGTCGCGCCCGAAGTCGCCGGCATCCGCCGCCTTGGCTCGGCCGCGCTCGACCTCGCCTGGGTCGCCGCGGGCCGTTTCGACGGCTTCTGGGAGAGCGACCTCAAGCCCTGGGATGTCGCTGCCGGCATGCTGCTGGTGAAGGAAGCCGGCGGCTTCATCACCGATTATCGCGGGCAGGACATGTCGCGCGAGCGCAACCAGTATCTCGCCGCGAACGACGTGCTCCACTCCAAGCTGCACAAGCTCGTCGCCAACTCGCTGCGTTAATAGACCGGCGAGATCGTCATATAGGGCAGGGGACGCGGCGCGCCCTTCTGCATCGATGGGGCGGGCGAGCCCCAGGCGGCGCCCAGTCCGGATAGCGTGAGAAATCGCTTCTGGGCCTCGGCACTCTGCGCCGCGCTCGGCTTGTAGCAGGGCGCAGCCGGTTTACCGGTGACCGCAGTCGAATAGGCCGCCTTGTAGGAATCGTTGAGCGGCTCGGCCGCGCCGTCGGCAAAGGCGATGACGAAGCGCTCGGTGCTCGCCGCGACATTGCGCCAGCGCGTCCACCAATGGCAGTTGAAGTCGAACTGATCGACGACGATCTCGCCCGCGATCGTGCCCTTCGCCGCGATCGAACGCAGCACCTCTTCGGGCATATCGAGGTTCATCCCGCCTTCGTTGGCGGCGAGCGGCACGGTGACGACGCGACCGCGATAGCCCGGCGCCCGCGACAACAGCAGGTCGCGCCAGTTCTGCATCGTGCCGATGATCCCGAACAGGAAGGCAGCGACTTCCGCGATCGCGCCGGGCCGCTCGATCGACTGGTAGCGGCGCGACCAGCCCGAGACATTATCGGGATGCAACGACACTTCGCGCGGCCGGGCATCGTCGGTGCCGGCATAGATCAGGTCGATCGCGAAGGTCGGCCAGCGCGGCAGCGGCGCATCGAACAGGTGGATCGGGAAGTTGCTGCTGATCCCGCCGTCCGAGAACCAGCAGATGCGGAAGGGCCGGTCGGGCTGCGCGTCGCCGGGGCGGGCACCGCCCGAGGTAAGCGCGTCGGTCGCGTCGAGCCGGCGCGCGGGCTGGGCGGTGGTATCGGCGCCGACCTTGGCTTCGACGGTGGCGGCGAAATCGGGCTCGTAGAGCGGGATCGCGCTGATCAGCAGCGGGAAGCTGAGGCTCATCCGTGCCGCGACGATCACCGGCAGGTCGCCGCCATTGGGAAGCGGATGATAGGTCTTGCCCGCCACGGTGCGCGGCTCACCCTGCGCGACCATCCAATCGACCACGCTCGCCGGGAACAGCCGGTCGAACTCCTCGCGCCGGAACCAGAACTGGCCGCCGCCCTTCTCGAGCGGCAGGCTGCGCGGCTCGTGGTGCGAGACGCTGGTGGTGATGACGCGCAGGGTGAGTGTCTCGTGCGTGGCGGGCTCCCCGGGGTAGCGCTCGGCCTTCCACAGATGCTCGAAGCGCAGCGGGTCGTTCGCGGGCTGGCCCGAGAGCGACTGGATGACGCCGTGCAGCCACTCGGTGAGCGCCGGCGTGCCCCGGTCGCGGCTCCCCTGCGGCCGCATACCGGTGCAGATGCCCATCTGGTTGGCGCGAATCGTCGATGCCGCCTGACGGATGCTCCACCCACCGCCTGCGAGGAGTGCGCACAGCAAGGAGGGCAGGGCCGCCGCGGCAAGCCCCGCGAGGCCGCCCAGTGCATAGCCGAGCCCGAGCAGCGCCAGCAGGACCAGCAGGAAAACCAGCCCTGCGCCCCAGGCCATCGCCACGAGCGCTGCGACGATCGCCGCAGCCAGGCCTTTCTTCGCCGCGGCCACCACCAGCAGCCGATAGACCGAGCGCACGCCGGCGCTGGGTTGGAACAGGCCGTAGATGAAACCCTTGCCGGAGAGGTCCTTCGCCACCGCCTCGAGCCCGGCGAATCCCATCGCGTCGCCGCCGGCGAACTTCCTCGGCTGGAGCTCCTTGCGTCGCTGGCCGAGTGCCGCGGCGGCGCAGGCTGCAGCGGCGATCGCGCCTGCCGAGGTGCCACCGACGTTCTTGAAAGTATATTCGCGGGACAGCGCAATAGCGGCGGTGGGATATACCAGCCCGCTCGTGATTCCGCCCTTCATCACCAAGTCGCAATAGCGGCGCGTCATCTTTTCCTCCGCTGCCAACACTTTACGGCGCCAAGAACTGCGGGCGCCGCATGCCGTGAGCGACCTGACCGGCTTCTCCAGCTCTTGCCCGCAGATTGTCACGGCGGCCGGGTGTAGGAAAGCACAAGAAAAACCGTTCCCGGGCACTTGCTAATTGCGAGTGATTCTCAAGGGTTTCCGCCCTTGTCGCAGGCTTGTCACCGTCCTAAAGCCACCCTCAGATTCCGCATCCGCGAGAAGAGAAGTCGCTTGGTCGATCTGTCACAATATCTGCCGATCCTGTTGTTCCTCGGGGTCGCCCTCGCGCTTTCCAGCGCGTTCGTCTTTCTGCCCATGCTGGTCAGCCGGCTTACGGGCTCCCATCAGCCCACCGAGGCGAAGCTCAGCGAATATGAGTGCGGCTTCCCCGCATTCGAGGATTCGCGCAGCCAGTTCGACGTGCGGTTCTACCTCGTCGCGATCCTGTTCATCGTCTTCGATCTCGAAGCGGCGTTCCTGTATCCCTGGGCGGTCTCGGTGTTCAAAATGGGCACCGTCGCGGCCAGCTGGACCGCGTGGATCTCGATGATGGTCTTTATCGGCGAGCTGCTGCTTGGCCTTGTTTACGCCTGGAAGAAGGGAGCGCTCGAATGGGAGTAGAACTCAGCCCGTCGTCGTCGCCCCTGCCGGGCAGCGGCCTGATCGGCGCGCCGCCTCCCGGCACGCTGCCGGACGTCGGCTTCCTCAACGACATCAATGCCGAGATCGGTGACAAGGGCTTCCTGGTCACGTCGACCGAGGAGCTGTTCCAATGGGCCCGCACCGGCTCGCTGTGGTGGATGACCTTCGGCCTGGCCTGCTGCGCGGTCGAGATGATCCACGTCAACATGCCGCGCTACGACATGGAGCGCTTCGGCGCCGCGCCGCGCGCATCGCCGCGTCAGTCGGACGTGATGATCGTCGCCGGCACGCTGTGCAACAAGATGGCCCCCGCGCTCCGCAAGGTCTATGACCAGATGTCGGAGCCCAAATACGTCATCTCGATGGGCAGCTGCGCCAATGGCGGCGGCTATTACCACTATAGCTACAGCGTCGTACGCGGTTGCGACCGGATCGTGCCGGTGGACATCTATGTCCCGGGCTGCCCGCCGACCGCCGAGGCGCTGCTCTACGGGATCATGCAGCTCCAGCGTAAGATCCGCCGCGTCGGGACGATCGAACGGTGAGCGTCGTGAAGACCGCTGCCCCGCGCTACGCCTCGAACGAAGGCGTGATCGACACGGCCAAGGCCGCGCTCGGTGACATCCTGATCTTCTCCGAAGACAGCGTCGGCGAAGTGAATCTGGTGCTCGACCGCGCCCGCGTGGTGGAGGGCATGACCGCGCTCCGCGACACGCCGGGCCTCGAATATCAGCAGCTGATGGAGATTGCCGGTGTCGACTATCTCGACCGCGAGGAGCGGTTCGAGGTCGTCTATTGCCTGCTCAGCCTGACGCGGAACCACCGCATCAAGGTGAAGGTGGGCACCGACGAGGAAAAGCCTGTCCCCAGCGTCACCGGCATCTGGCCGGTCGCGGGCTGGCTCGAGCGCGAAGTGTACGACATGTACGGCGTGCTCTTCTCGGGCAACACCGACCTGCGCCGCATCCTGACCGACTATGGTTTCGTCGGCCATCCGCAGCGCAAGGACTTCCCGCTGACCGGGTTCGTTGAGCTGCGCTACTCGGAAGAGGCGAAGCGCGTGGTCTATGAGCCGGTGACGCTGGCGCAGGACTTCCGCAACTTCGACTTTATGAGCCCGTGGGAGGGTGCCGAGTACATCCTGCCCGGCGACGAGAAGTACGTCGCGCCGACACCGCCGGCCCCTCCGCCCGCACCGGCTGCGAAGCCCGCGGCTGCTCCGGCTCCAGCAGTTGCGCCGCAGCCCCAGGCCAAGGGCGCGCCGACGCCGCTAACTGCGGACGAGATCGCCAAGCCCGCGCCGGCCTCCAAGCCGACCAAGGCGAAGGTGACCAAGCCCAAGACCAGCGGCAGCACCGCCGAGACCGGCGCCGGCAAGGCAGGTCCCGACGACGGCCCTGCGCCGGCGAACCCGGACCTGGTCAAGAAACCCCGCAAGCCGCGCGTCAAGAAGGCGCCGGAGGGTGAAGCGTAATGGCTGATTATCTCGATGAGATCGAAGGCGTCACCGATTCCGGCAAGCCGGAAAAGGGCGACACCGAGATCGCCAACTACACGATCAACTTCGGCCCGCAGCACCCCGCGGCGCACGGCGTGCTGCGCCTGGTCACCGAGCTCGATGGCGAGATCATCGAACGCGTCGATCCGCATATCGGCCTGCTCCACCGCGGCACCGAGAAGCTGATCGAGTACAAGACCTACACCCAGGCGCTGCCGTATTTCGATCGGCTGGATTACTGCTCGCCGCTGGGCATGGAATACAGCTTCGTGCTGGCGGTCGAGAAGCTGCTCGACCTCGAGGTTCCGATCCGCGGCCAGTATCTGCGTGTGTTCTTCGCCGAGCTGACCCGCATCTGCAATCACATGCTCAACCTCGGTTCGCACGTGATGGACGTTGGCGCGATGACGCCGAACCTGTGGATGTTCGAGCTGCGCGAAGACTGCCTGAACTTCTTCGAGCGTGCTTCGGGCGCGCGCATGCACTCGAATTATTACCGCGTCGGCGGCGTCCGCCAGGACGTGCCGCTCAAGCTGCTGACCGACATTGCGGAGTGGCTCGACACGCGCCTGCCGCGCCTGTTCGGCGATGCGATCAGCCTGGTCGCCGAGAACCGCATCTTCAAGCAGCGCAACGTCGACATCGCCGTGGTGAACCGTGACGATGCCGTGCGCTGGGGCTTTTCGGGCCCGATGATCCGCGGCGCGGGCATCCCCTGGGACATCCGCCGCTCGCAGCCCTATGACGTGTACGACCGTATGGAGTTCGACATCCCCGTCGGCACCCGCGGCGACTGCTATGACCGGTTCATGGTTCGCGTCGAGGAAGTCTATCAGTCCGCGCGCATCATGAAGCAGTGCCTTCAGGAAATGCCGGAGGGGCCGGTTCTCACGCTCGACCGCAAGGTCGCGCCGCCGCGCCGCGGCGAGATGAAGCAGTCGATGGAAGCGCTGATCCACCACTTCAAGCTCTTCACCGAAGGCTATCACGTGCCCGCGGGCGACGTGTATGTCGCGACCGAGAGCCCGAAGGGCGAGTTCGGCGTCTATCTGGTCTCGGACGGCAGCAACAAGCCGTACCGCTGCAAGATCCGCCCGACCGCGTTCAGCCACCTCCAGGCGATGGACTTCATGTCGAAGGGCCATATGCTCGCCGACATCACCGCCATCCTGGGTGCGCTCGACATCGTGTTCGGGGAGTGCGACCGGTGAGCGCAGACCGCATCGCCCTCACGCATCAGATGATCGCGCACTACAACGCGCAGGATGCCGACGCGTATGTGGAACTGATGACCGACGGCGCCTGCGAAGCGGGCTATCGTGGCGCAGTGCTGCGCGAGGGCAAGGAAGGCGTACGCTCGGGGCTGAAGGCGATGTTCGCCGAATTCCCGGAGAACCGTGCCGACATCCTGACCAGCTATGCGCTTGGCGACACCGTGGTTCTCCACGAGAAGGTCGCCCGGTCGCCCGAGAGCGAGCCCTTCGAGGTTATGTCCATCTATTCTTTCGCCGACGACAAGGTCGATCGCGTGGAGTTCATTCGTTAAATGGCTGACGCACCTCAACTCCCCGATGAAGCGGAAGTCCGCGCGCGCTGGGGCAATTTTGCCTGGACGCCGGAAAACGCCGTCAAGGCGCAGGAAATCATGGGCCGCTATCCCGCGGGCCGGCAGCTTTCGTGCAGCCTCCCGTATCTCGACCTCGCCCAGCGCCAGGTCGGTGCGGAGACCAATACGCAGGGCTGGCTGCCGATTCCTGTGATCGAGTTCGTCGCCCGCGAGATCGGTGTGCCGTACATCCGCATCTTCGAGGTCGCGACCTTCTACACCATGTTCAATCTGGTGCCGGTCGGCCGCTATCACGTGCAGGTCTGCGGCACGACGCCGTGCATGCTGCGCGGCTCGGACGACGTGTTTGCCGCCTGCAAGTCGCGCGGCATGAAGAAGGGCCACACCACCGAGGACGGGCTGTTCACGCTCACCGAGGTCGAGTGCATGGGCAATTGCTCCTCGGCGCCGATGGTCCAGATCAACGACGACAATTTCGAGGATCTCGACTTCGATCGCACGCTGGCGATCCTCGACGCGCTGGCCAAGGGCGAGAGCCCCAAGCCCGGCACGCAGGAGCCCGGCCGCCACACGGTGGAGCCGCTCGGCGAGCCGACCAACCTGGCCGCGATGGAAACCGAAAATCACGATTACCGGGGGGAATGGTGATGAAAGCTGAGACCAAGAACCTCGTCTTCGTCATCCTCGCGATCATCGGCGGCATCGTCGTGCTCGGCTGGGTGCTCAAGGTCGCGTTCAAGCTGATCGGCATCGCGATCGTGCTCGGCATTTGCGTGCTCGGGTATATTCTTATTCAGAACATGGTGGGGAAGGGCCGATAATGCTCGCGGATAAGGACCGCATCTTCACCAACGTCTACGGCTTCCAGCCGTGGAATCTGGCGGCTGCCCAGCAGCGCGGTGATTGGGACAACACCAAGGACCTGATGGCGATCGGACAGGACGCCGTCATCGACCGGATCAAGGCGTCGGGCCTGCGCGGCCGCGGCGGCGCCGGCTTCCCGACCGGCATGAAGTGGAGCTTCATGCCCAAGGAACCGCGCCCGGATCGGCCGAACTTCCTGGTGATCAACGCCGACGAGTCCGAGCCGGGCTCGTGCAAGGACCGCGAGATCATCCGCCACGATCCGCACAAGCTGATCGAAGGCGCGCTGATCGCCGGCTTCGCGATGCGTGCGCGTGCGGCGTATATCTACGTGCGCGGCGAATATATCCGCGAGACCGAGACGCTGCGCGCGGCGGTGCAGGAGGCGTATGACGCCGGCCTGCTCGGCAAGAACGCCTGCAAGTCGGGCTATGATTTCGACGTGTTCGTTCACCGCGGCGCCGGTGCGTATATCTGCGGCGAAGAGACCGCGATGCTCGAGAGCCTCGAGGGCAAGAAGGGGCAGCCTCGCCTGAAGCCGCCGTTCCCGGCGGGCGCGGGCCTCTATGGCTGCCCGACCACGGTGAATAACGTCGAGTCGATCGCGGTCGTCCCGACGATCCTGCGGCGCGGCCCGGAATGGTTTTCCAGCTTCGGCGCCGAGAACAACCGCGGCACCAAGCTCTTCCAGATCTCGGGTCATGTGAACAAGCCGTGCGTGGTCGAAGAGGCCATGTCGATCCCGTTCCGCGAACTGATCGAGAAGCATTGCGGCGGCATTCGCGGCGGGTGGGACAATTTGCTCGCAGTGATCCCGGGCGGCTCCTCGGTGCCGCTGGTTCCGGCGGCGCAGATCATGGACTGCCCGATGGATTTCGACGGCCTGCGCGCGCTCGGCTCGGGCCTCGGCACCGCAGCCGTGATCGTGATGGACAAGTCAACCGACGTCGTCCGTGCGATTTCGCGTCTCTCCTACTTCTACAAGCATGAGAGCTGCGGCCAGTGCACGCCGTGCCGCGAAGGCACCGGCTGGATGTGGCGCGTGATGGAGCGGCTGCGCACCGGCGATGCCGACATCAGCGAGATCGACACGCTGCAGCAGGTCACCAAGCAGGTGGAAGGCCACACGATCTGCGCGCTCGGCGATGCCGCGGCGTGGCCGATCCAGGGCCTGATCCGCCACTTCCGCCCCGAGCTGGAGCGCCGGATCAACGAGCGCCAGGCCGGCGCCGGCATGCAGGAGGCTGCGGAATGAAGGCCGCGCTGGGTTTCCTCGCCGCTGCCGGCGCGCTCTCCCTGACTGTGCCTGCCCATGCGCAGCCGCAGGATGGCGAGCCGCAGATGAAGAAGAACCGCGACGCCGAGAAGCTGGTCGCGGAGCTGATGGGCTGTTTCGTGCGCAGCGAGCGGCCCAAGGCGATCGACGTGATCCGCTTCGAGCCGGGCAGTGACGCGGAAGGCAAGGCGTTCATGGCGCTGTTCGACAATGCGCGCATGTGCGTTCCGCGCGGCAAGAAGATCAACTCGCCGGGGATCTCCCTGCGTGGTGCACTTGCCGAGGCGCTCTATCTGAAGAGCTTCAAGGTCACCGGCCCGGCTGCCGGCGCTGCCCAGCTCGACTGGATGAAGCAGCCGGTCCATCAGGCCTATTCGATCGCCCAGTGTGCCGCGGAGCGCGACCCGGATGCCGCTGATGCGCTGGTGCGGACCAAGTGGCATTCGGACGAGGAAGTCGCGGCGGCCAGCGCGATCATGCCTGCGCTCCAGGCCTGCGCGAATGGCCGCAAGGTGAATTTCGATCGCGTCACGCTCCATGGGCTGATCGCGGAAGGATTGTTCAGGGCGCGCGGCGGCTTGTCCGCGTCCGAGGGAAATAGCTGAGATGCCCAAGCTAACCGTCGACGGAATTGAAGTGGAGGTGCCCGCGGGCGCCACCGTGCTCCAGGCCTGCGAAGCCGCGGGCAAGGAAATTCCGCGCTTCTGCTATCACGAGCGCCTTTCGATCGCCGGCAATTGCCGCATGTGCTTGGTCGAGGTGAAGCCCGGGCCGCCCAAGCCCCAGGCTTCGTGCGCGCTGCCCGCCGCCGACAACCAGGAGATCCGCACGGACTCCGCAATGGTGAAGGCCGCGCGCGAAGGCGTGATGGAGTTCCTGCTGATCAACCACCCGCTCGACTGCCCGATCTGCGATCAGGGCGGTGAGTGCGACCTGCAGGACCAATCGGTCGCCTACGGCCGCGGCCACTCGCGCTACACCGAGAACAAGCGCGCGGTGACCGAGAAGTACATGGGTCCGATCATCAAGACGATCATGACCCGCTGCATCCAGTGCACCCGCTGCGTCCGCTTCGGCGAGGAAGTGGCCGGCGTGGAGGATATCGGCGCGATCTATCGCGGCGAGAACATGCAGATCACGACCTATCTGGAAAAGGCGTTCAAGAGCGAGCTTTCGGGCAACGCCGTCGACCTTTGCCCGGTAGGCGCGCTGACCCACAAGCCGGTGGCGTTCGAGTACCGCAGCTGGGAGCTCAAGAAGAACCTGTCGATCGACGTGATGGACGCGGTCGGCACCAACATCCGCCTCGACAGCCGCGGCCGCCAGGTGATGCGGGTGCTTCCGCGGATCAACGAAGACGTCAACGAAGAGTGGGCGCACGACAAGACCCGCTACCATGTCGACGCGCTGGTCCGTCGCCGTCTCGATAAGCCCTATGTCCGCAAGGGCGGCAAGCTGGTCGAAGCGAGCTGGGACGAAGCGTTCGACGCGATTGCGGCCGCTGCCAAGAAGGCCGGCTCGAGCGTCGCGGCGATCGCCGGCGACCTGGTCGATTGCGAGACGATGTTCGCGGCCAAGGCGCTGGTGAAGGCGCTGGGCTCGGACCTGCTCGAAGGCCGCCAGACCGGTCTGGCCTATGACGTGACGAACCTCGGCTCGGTGGCGTTCAACACCACGATCGCCGGGGTCGAGGACGCCGACGCGATCCTGCTGGTTGGCTCGAACCTGCGTTTCGAAGCGCCGCTGATCAACACGCGCGTGCGCAAGGCGATCAAGAAGGGCGCCAAGGTCTTCGCGATCGGGCCCGAGACCGACCTGACCTACAAGGTCGAGTGGCTGGGCAACGACCTGTCGATCCTCGGCAAGCTGCCCGACCGTGCCGCCGAGGCGCTCGACGCCGCGAAGAAGCCGGTGCTGATTGTCGGCCCGGGCGCACTCAAGGAAGGGCAGGGCGCCACGCTCGCCATGGCCTCGGCCTTCCAGCGGGACGGCTGGAACGGCTTCAATGTCGTCCACACCGCCGCGGCGCGCATGGGCGGGCTGATGCTCGGCTATGCCCAGAAGGGCGGCATCGCGGACATCGTTGCCGCTGCGCCCAAGCTGACCTTCTTCCTCGGCGCCGACGAAGTCGATTTCGAGGCGTTCAAGACCAGCTTCAAGGTCTATGTCGGCCATCACGGCGACAATGGCGCGCACCATGCGGACGTGATCCTGCCGGGCGCGACCTATGCCGAGAAGCCGGGCACGTACGTGAACCTCGAAGGCCGCGTGCAGCGCGCCGACCGCGCGGTGTTCGCTCCCGGCGACGCCCGCGAGGACTGGACGATCCTGCGCGCGCTTTCGGATCGCCTCGGCCACACGCTGCCGTTCGACAATTTCGAGCAGCTGCGCGCCGAGATGGCGAACGAAGTGCCCGCGCTGGGTCGTGAAGGCCTGGCCGGATACGCGTTCTCGCCGCCGTCGCTGTCGGCTTCGGCCAGCGGTGCGCTCGGCTATCCGATCGCCGACTTCTACCTCACCAACGCCATCTGCCGTGCGTCGCCCACCATGCAGCGCTGCTCGGCCGAACTGATCCACGGCGAAGACTTCGCAGAGGCCGCAGAATGACCGCGCTTTTCCAATGGATGGGCCTGCCCTTCGAGGGCGCGTGGTTCATCGCAACCATCATCGGCATCCTGCTGATCGCGCTGCCGCTGATGCTCGCGGTGGCGATGATCATCTATGTCGACCGCAAGATCTGGGCGGCAATGGCACTGCGCCGCGGCCCGAACGTGGTCGGCCCGCTCGGCCTGCTCCAGTCGTTCGCGGACGGCCTGAAGGTCTTCCTTCAGGAAACGATCATTCCGTCGAGCGCCAACAAGGTGCTGTTCCTGCTCGCGCCGATCATCACCTTCACGGTGGCGCTGATCGTGTGGGCGGTGGTGCCGTTCGGCACGCTGGGCGGCATGAATGTCGTGCTGTCGAACATCAATGTCGGCCTGCTCTACGTGCTCGCCGCCTCGTCGCTCGGCGTCTACGGCATCATCCTGGCGGGCTGGGCCTCGAACTCGAAATACCCGTTCTATTCGGCGATCCGCGCAGCCGCGCAGATGGTGAGCTACGAAGTCTCGATCGGCTTCGTGCTGATCTCGGTCGTGCTCTGGGCCGGCAGCTTCAACCTGGGCGAGATCGTCAACGCGCAGAAGGGCCATGTCTTCGGCATCATCAACGGGTTCTACGCCAACCCGCTGCTCTTCCCGATGGCGGTGGTGTTCTTCATCTCGTCGCTCGCCGAGACGCAGCGCGCGCCGTTCGACCTCACCGAGGCAGAGAGCGAGCTCGTCGCGGGCTATCAGACCGAATATTCGTCGATGGCCTTCGCGCTCTACTGGCTCGGCGAATATGCCAACGTCATCCTGATGTGCGCACTGAACGCGACCCTGTTCTGGGGTGGCTATCTGCCGCCGCTGGATATCCCGGTGCTCTATCTGATCCCGGGCATCGTCTGGCTGCTGCTCAAGATGTGCTTCTTCTTCTTCTGCTTCAGCTGGGTGAAGGCCACGGTGCCGCGGTACCGTTATGACCAGCTGATGCGCCTGGGCTGGAAGATCTTCCTGCCGCTGTCGCTGCTTTTCGTTTTCCTGGTGTCGGGCTGGCTGATGCTCCACCGCGTGGAAGGTCTCGTATGAACGTCGCCCATTTCATCCGCACCTGGACTCTCTGGGAGTTCATCAAGGCGCACGCGCTGACCTTGAAGTATTTCTTCAAGCCCAAGGCGACGATCAACTATCCGTACGAGAAGAACCCGATCTCGCCGCGCTTCCGCGGTGAGCACGCGCTGCGCCGCTATCCCAATGGCGAAGAGCGTTGCATCGCGTGCAAGCTGTGCGAGGCGGTGTGCCCGGCGCTGGCGATCACGATCGAGGCCGAACCGCGCGAGGACGGCAGCCGCCGCACCACGCGCTACGACATCGACATGACCAAGTGCATCTATTGCGGCCTGTGCCAGGAAGCCTGCCCGGTCGATGCGATCGTCGAAGGGCCGAACTTCGAGTTCGCGACCGAGACCCGTGAGGAGCTGATCTACCAGAAGGAGAAGCTGCTCGAGAACGGTGACCGCTGGGAGCGCGCGATCGCCGCGAACCTTGCCGCCGATGCACCGTACCGTTAAGCGCACGCCAACTTACAGGGGCTGTCCGATTCCGTGATCCAGATCCTCGCCTTTTACCTGTTTGCGTTTGTCGTGTGTGCCTCGGGCCTCATGACGATCCTTTCGCGCAATCCGGTGCATTCCGTCCTGTGGCTCATCCTGGCGTTCTTCAACGCCGCCGGGCTGATGGTGCTCGCTAATGCCGAGTTCATCGCGATGCTGCTCGTCATCGTCTATGTCGGCGCCGTCGCCGTGCTGTTCCTCTTCGTGGTGATGATGCTCAACATCGACTTCGCGGAGCTGCGCGCCGGCGTGATGCGCTATGCGGCGGTCGGCGTCGCGCTCGCCATTGCGCTGATCGCCGAGATCCTGATCGCCGCGGGCGCCTATAGCGCCGGCACGCTCCAGCTCGCCCGCCGCATCGCGCCGGTCGACGCAAAGGTGCCCAACATCGAAGCGATCGGTCAGTTGCTCTATTCGCGCTATCTGTTCGTGTTCGAAGGCGCCGGTCTGGTGCTGCTCGTCGCGATGATCGGTGCGATCGTGCTGACGCTGCGTCCGCGCGGCGACGTGAAGCCGCAGAACATCAACCGTCAGGTCCAACGCCGCGCCAAGGACGCCACCCGCAACGTGAACCATCCCGTGGGGCAGGGGGTCGAGCTGTGATCACCCTTACGCACTATCTCGTCGTTTCGGCGATCCTGTTCACGCTCGGCGTGCTCGGCATCTTCATGAACCGCAAGAACCTGATCGTCATCCTGATGGCGATCGAGCTGATCCTGCTGGGCGTGAACCTGAACCTCGTGGCGTTCGCGAACGCACTGAACGACCTGGTTGGCCAGGTGTTCGCGATGTTCGTGCTCACCGTCGCTGCCGGTGAGGCCGCGATCGGCCTCGCCATTCTCGTTATCTACTTCCGCGGCCGCGGCACGATCTCGGTCGAAGACGTCAATCGGATGAAGGGCTGATGTCGGCGATCCATTTCATCGTAGGCCTGCCGCTGCTCGCAGCGGTGGTAGCCGGGCTTTCCAACAAGTCCTTCGGCAGCTTCTTCCCGAAGCTGATCACCACGGGTTCGCTGTTCGTCGCCTGCGCGCTGAGCTGGCCGATCTTCATCAGCTATCTGGGTGGCCATGCCGAGCCGACGGTGTCGCCGGTGTTCACCTGGATGCTGAGCGGCTCGATGCAGGTCGACTGGGCGCTGCGCGTCGACAGCCTGACCGCGGTGATGCTCGTGGTGGTGACCAGCGTCTCCTTCCTCGTCCACCTCTATAGCTGGGGCTATATGAGCGAGGAGCCGGATCAGCCGCGCTTCTTCGCCTATCTGTCGCTCTTCACCTTCGCGATGCTGATGCTCGTCACGGCCAACAACCTGGTGCAGATGTTCTTCGGCTGGGAAGGCGTGGGCCTCGCGTCCTACCTGCTGATCGGCTTCTGGTTCCGGAAGCCGAGCGCAAACGCCGCCGCGATCAAGGCTTTCGTGGTCAACCGCGTCGGCGACCTTGGCTTCATGCTCGGCATTTTCGGCACCTATCTGGTGTTCGGCACGATCGACATCCCGACGATCCTCGCCGCCGCGCCGAACATGCATGGTTCGACGATCGGTTTCCTCGGGGCACGCTGGGATACGATGACGATCCTGTGCCTGCTGCTGTTCGTCGGTGCGATGGGCAAGTCGGCGCAGCTCGGCCTGCACACCTGGCTTCCGGACGCGATGGAAGGCCCGACCCCGGTGTCGGCGCTGATCCACGCCGCGACCATGGTGACCGCAGGCGTGTTCATGGTCTGCCGCATGTCGCCGATGTTCGAGCAGAGCCAGGTGGCACTCGGCGTGGTGACCTTTGTCGGCGCCGCGACCTGCTTCTTCGCCGCGACGGTCGGCACGACGCAGACCGACATTAAGCGCGTGATCGCCTATTCGACCTGTTCGCAGCTCGGCTACATGTTCTTCGCCGCCGGCGTCGGCGCGTACGGCGCGGCGATGTTCCACCTGTTCACGCACGCCTTCTTCAAGGCGCTGCTGTTCCTGGGCGCGGGCTCGGTGATCCATGCGATGCACCACGAGCAGGACATGCGCTACTATGGCGGGCTGTGGAAGAAGATCCCGGTGACCTACTGGACGATGATGGCGGGCACGCTCGCGATCACCGGCGTCGGCATCCCCGGCATCTTCGGCAACACCGCCTTCGGCTTTGCCGGCTTCCACTCGAAGGACGCGATCATCGAGGCGAGCTATGCCGCGGGCCAGACCAGCGCGTTCTGGGTTGGCGTGTTCGTCGCGCTGCTCACCAGCTTCTACAGCTGGCGCGTGGTGTTCCTGACCTTCCACGGCAAGCCGCGCTGGGCAGGCTCGGAGCATATCCAGCACGCCGTTCATGACGCGCATGGCCACGGCCATGTCGATCATCACGCGCACGCCCATGACGATGCCCCCGCCGCAGAGGATGCCGGCCACACGCCGACCGCGGACGAGATCCTGCACGATCATGGCCATGAGGGCACGGCGGGCTACCACCCGCATGAGAGCCCGATCGTGATGCTGATCCCGCTGCTGATCCTTTCGGTCGGTGCGGTCGCCGCAGGCTTCGTCTTCCACGGCTTCTTCATCGAGCCGACCGCAGGCGAGAGCTACTGGCACGGCGCCGTCGCCTTCAACGAGCATCTGATGCACAACATGCATCTCGTGCCGGTGTGGGTGAAGCTCAGCGCGACGATCGCGATGCTGAGCGGCCTGGCCATTGCGTATGGCGCGTACATCGTGTCGCCGGACTTCCCGGCGAAGTTCGCCGAGGCGTTCCGCCCGCTGTACCTCTTCTCGCTCAACAAATGGTATTTCGACGAGCTCTACAACTTCCTGTTCGTGCGCCCCGCTTTCGCGATCGGCCGCCTGTTCTGGAAGAAGGGTGACGAAGCCACGATCGACCGGTTCGGCCCCAATGGTGTCGCGAAGGTCGTCCAGCTCGGCGGTGGTGTCACTGCCCGGCTGCAATCCGGATATGTCTACGCCTATGCCTTCATCATGCTGATCGGCCTCACTGCCGCGCTGACCTGGGTGATCGCGCGATGAGCGGCTTCCCGATCCTCACCGTCATGCTGGCGGTCCCGGCGCTTGCCGCGGTCGCCTGTCTCTTCCTCGACGACAAGTCGGCGCGCTGGCTCGCGCTGGCCGCCACCTTCGTGGACCTCGCTCTGGGCATGCTGCTCTGGTCGGGCTTCCAGACCGGGGACGGCGCTGCCCAGTGGCAGTTCGTCGAGCATGTCCGCCTGTTCGGCATCGGCCAGGCCGAGTTCGCCTGGGCGCTCGGCATCGACGGCTTCGCGCTGCTGCTGATCGTGCTGTCGGTCTTCCTGATGCCGATCTGCATCGGGGCGAGCTGGCTCTCGATCACCAAGCGCGTGCCCGAATATATGGCGGCGTTCCTCGCCACCGAAGTGCTGATGATCGGCACCTTCGCGGCGCAGGACCTGATGCTGTTCTACGTCTTCTTCGAAGGCGGCCTGATCCCGATGTTCCTGATCATCGGCATCTGGGGCGGCGCCAACCGCATCTACGCGTCGTACAAGTTCTTCCTGTACACGCTGCTCGGCTCGCTGCTGATGCTGATCGCGATCATCTACATGATCCTGACCACGGGCACGACGTCGATCCCGGCGCTGATGGCGCACGACTTCCCCGCGCACGTGCAGACATGGCTATGGCTGGCCTTCTTCGCTTCGTTCGCAGTCAAGATGCCGATGTGGCCGGTCCACACCTGGCTTCCCGACGCGCACGTGCAGGCGCCGACCGCCGGTTCGGTCATCCTGGCGGGCGTGCTGCTGAAGCTCGGCGGCTACGGCTTCCTGCGCTTCTCGCTGCCGATGTTCCCGGAGGCCTCGGCCCAGTTCCTGTGGCTCGTCTTCGCGCTCTCGGCCGTCGCGGTGGTCTACACCTCGCTCGTCGCGCTGGTGCAGAGCGACATGAAGAAGCTCATCGCCTATTCGTCGGTCGCGCACATGGCGATCGTGACCTTCGGCCTGTTTGCGTTCAACGCGCAAGGCATCGAGGGCGCGATGATGGTGATGCTCGGCCACGGCGTGGTCTCGGGCGCGCTCTTCCTGTGCGTCGGCGTGATCTATGACCGCCTGCACACCCGCGAGATCGACCGTTACGGCGGCCTCGCGATCAACATGCCGCGCTATGCCGTGCTGTTCCTGCTGTTCACCATGGCCTCTGTCGGGCTGCCGGGCACCAGCAACTTCATCGGCGAGTTCCTGAGCCTCGCCGGCCTGTACCAGGTCTCGACGCTCTACGCGCTGCTTGGCACCACCGGCATCATCCTGGGTGCGGCGTACATGCTGTACCTCTACCGTCGCGTCGCCTTTGGCGACCTGACCAAGGACGATGTGAAGGCGATGCCGGACCTCGACGTGCGCGAGTTCCTCATGCTCGGCGCGCTGGCCGCGGTTACCCTGTGGATGGGCATCTATCCGGAGAGCTTCATGAAGCCGATGCGCGGCGACGTGGAGAAGCTGGCCGCCCGCCTCGAGCGTGCTGCGCCCGCCGGTGACTCGCTGCCGACCGCCGGCAAGGCTGCGCCTGCCGCTGAACATGGCGAACACGCCGCTGCCCCTGTTGCGCACGGGGAGGCGCACTGATGAACTATTCGCTCCAATTGATGATGTCGCTGCCCGAGGTCGTCCTCGCGCTCGGCGCCATCGTCCTGATGCTCGTCGCCGCATGGGGCGGCCCGCAGTCGACCAAGCTGGTCAGCTGGACCGCGATCGCGGTGCTGATCGGCGCCGGCATCGCGCTGGCCGGCCCGGCTTCGGCCGGGGGTGAGGCCTATGGCGGCCTCTACCGTCCGGATATGTTCGCCGCCTTCTCGAAGGCGCTGATCTTTCTGGCCGCCGGTGTCTCAATCCTGATCGCGCCGCGCTTCTTCTCCGAGACCGCGGGCGACGATCTGCGCCCGGAATATCCCGTGCTGATCCTGCTCTCCGCAGCCGGCATGGGCATGATGGTCTCGGCGGGCGACCTGATGAGCCTCTATGTCGGCCTCGAGCTGCAGAGCCTCTCGGCATACATCCTCGCCAGCTTCATGCGCCGGGACGCGCGTTCGGCCGAAGCGGGTCTGAAGTATTTCGTCCTCGGCGCGCTGGCCTCGGGTATCCTGCTCTACGGCATCAGCCTGGTGTACGGTTTCTCGGGCACGACGCTCTTCTCGGGCATCGCCGACGCCTATGCCTCGGGCGACCAGAAGATCGGGTTGCTGTTCGGCCTGGTGTTCGTCTTCTCGGGCCTGGCCTTCAAGATGTCGGCCGTGCCGTTCCACATGTGGACGCCCGACGTGTACGAAGGCGCGCCGACCCCGGTGACGGCCTTCTTCGCCTCGGCCCCCAAGGTCGCCGCGATCGCGCTCGCCACCCGCGTCGCGATCGAGGCAATGGGCCCGGCGATCGCCGACTGGCGCCAGATCGTGATCTGCGCCTCGCTGCTCTCGATCATCTTCGGCTCGGTCGCGGCGATCCGCCAGGAGAACATCAAGCGACTGCTTGCTTACTCGTCGATCGCCAATGTCGGCTTCGCGCTGGTCGGCCTCGCCGCCGGTGGTGAGGCGGGCGTGTCGAGCGTGCTCTATTACATGGCGATCTACGTCGTGATGACGCTGGGCAGCTTCCTCGTCGTGCTCCAGATGCGCGATACGGACGGCCGCCCGGTCGAGACGATCTCGAGCCTCGCCGGCATGTCGCGCACGCGCCCCGGTCTCGCAGTGGCACTGGCGATCTTCATGTTCAGCCTTGCCGGTATCCCGCCGCTGCTCGGCTTCTTCTCGAAGTTGCAGGTGTTCTTGGCTGCCGTTCATGCGGGTCTGTACGTCTTCGCCGCGGTGGCTGCAGCCGCCTCGACGATCGGCGCCTATTATTATCTGCGCGTGATCAAGGTGATGTATTTCGACGAGCCGGCGCCGGCCTTTGGCGGCCGCACCGATCCCGTCGAGGGCGCGTTGCTGGTGATCGCAGCCGTGGTGATCTCGCCGCTGGGCTGGCCGCTGCTCGGCTATCTCGAAGTCTGGACCGGCGCGGCCGCGAAGGCGCTGTTCTGACCGCGATTGTCCGGACCGTCGCCGAGACGGGTTCTACCAATGCCGACATGGCCGAGCTCGCCCGGGGCGGGGCGAGCGAAGGCCTGTGGCTGCGGGCCGAGCGGCAGACCGCCGGCAAGGGCCGCCAGGGTCGCGCCTGGCAGTCGCCGGTGGGCAATCTCTACGTCTCGACGCTGATCCGGACGCGGGCGGGTGAGCCTTCGCCCGCGACGCTTGCGCTCGTAGCGGCGGTCGCGTTGGAAGAGACGGTTTCGACCTTCCTGTTCCCCGGCGAAGGCCGGGGCCCAGCCTCCGCGTCGCCGATGCTGAAATGGCCGAATGACGTCCTCATCGATGGTGCCAAGCTCTCCGGAATCCTGCTCGAGCGGGTAGGGGACGCCGTCATCCTCGGCTTCGGCGTGAACCTCGCCCATCATCCTGAAGATCTGGATCGCAAGGCGACGAGCCTGGCGGCCCACGGCGTCACCCCCGACCCTCAGCTCTTCGCCGAGACGCTGGCCGAAAGCTTCGCCCGCTGGGTTTCGCGCTGGCGTGACGGCATCGCTCCGGTCCGCGAGCGCTGGCTTGCCCGCGCGCATCCGATTGGCACTGCGCTCACCGCTCGCCTCGCTGACGGCTCCAGCATGGACGGCCTGTTCGGCGGACTCGACAGCGAAGGCGCGCTCATCCTTCGCTTGGCCGATGGCACCAGCCATGTCATTCACGCCGCCGACGTGTTCCTGCTCTGAGAGGCCCGGAAATGCTGCTCGCGATCGATGCCGGCAACACCAATGTCGTCTTCGCCCTGTTGGACGGCGGCGAGATCCGCGCGCGCTGGCGGATCGCGACCGATCCGCGCCGTACTGCGGACGAATATGCAGTATGGCTCAGCCAGCTCCTCAGCCTCGAAGGCTATGACCGTTCGGACGTGACCGGCGTGATCGTCGCCACCGTCGTCCCGCGTGCGCTGCACAACCTTCAGGTGCTGAGCAGCAAATATTTCAAGACCGACGCGGTGATCGCGGGCCAGGGCAAGGCCGAATGGGGCTTCGCGCTCGATGTCGAGGAGCCGAACAGCCTCGGCGCCGATCGCGCGCTCAACGTCATCGCCGGGCATGCGCTGCACCAGGGCGACCTGATCATCATCGATTTCGGCACCGCCACCACCTTCGAGCTGGTCGACTATCGCGGGGCCTATAAGGGCGGCATCATCGCCCCGGGCATCAACCTGTCGCTCGACGCGCTCGTCACCGCGGCCGCCAAGCTGCCCCGCATCGCGATCACCGCGCCGGAAAGCACCAGCGTGATCGGCCGCAACACGGTCGACCAGATGCATATCGGCATCTATTGGGGCTATGTCGCGATGATCGAAGGGCTGGTCGCGCGGATGAAGGCCGAGATCGGCCGCCCCGTCAAAGTAATCGCCACCGGCGGTCTGGCCGTGCTTTTCGAGAAGCGCACCCCCATATTCGATGTGATCGAACCCGATCTGACCATTCAAGGGTTGGCGATGCTGTGGGAACGCAGCCGTTGACCGAGGAAACCAAGTGACCCCTGAAAAAGAACTCCTCTTCCTCGCGCTCGGCGGCTCGGGCGAGATCGGCATGAACGTCAATCTCTATGGCTGCCAGGGCAAGTGGCTGATGGTCGATTGCGGCATCACCTTTGGCGACGCCAATTATCCCGGCATCGACGTGATCCTGCCCGACCTCCAGTTCATCGAGGAGCGGCTCGACGATCTGATCGGCATCGTCCTCACCCACGGGCATGAAGACCATATTGGCGCGCTGCCCTATCTAGCCGGCGACCTGGGCGTGCCGCTCTATGCCACCCCGTTCACCGCTGGCCTGATCCGCGGCAAGCTCGAGGAAGAAGGCATCGAGGAGAAGGTCGAGCTCAACGTGGTCGATGAGGAAGGCCCGTTCAACCTCGGCCCGTTCCGCATCACCTACACGCCGCTCGCCCACTCGATCCCCGAGGGCAATGCCGTCCTGATCGAGACGCCCTATGGCAACATCTTCCATACCGGCGACTGGAAGCTCGACGACAGCCCCGCGCTGGGCGGCGCCTCGACCGCGGCCGAACTGACCGCGATCGGCGACAAGGGTGTGCTCGCACTCGTCTGCGACAGCACCAATGTGTTCAATCCCGAGGCTTCGGGCTCCGAGGGCGCGGTGCGCGAGGGCCTCGACCAGGTCATCGGCGCCGCGAAGGGCCGCGTGCTCGTCACTACCTTCGCCTCGAACGCCGCCCGCCTGCAGACGCTGGGCGAAGTCGCCCGCGACACCGGGCGCGAGCTCTGCGTCGCCGGGCGCTCGCTCGACCGGATCATCCGCGTTGCCAAGGCGACCGGCTACCTGCGCGACTTCCCCGAGACGATCGACTTCGACACCGCGATGGACCTGCCGCCCAACAAGGTGCTGATCGTCGCCACCGGCGGACAGGGCGAGCCGCGCGCCGCGCTTAACCGCATTGCCGAGGGCAGCCATGTCCTCAAGGTGCATGAGGGCGACACCGTGGTGTTCTCTTCGCGCCAGATCCCCGGCAACGAGATTGCAATCGGGCGGATTATGAACACGCTGGCCGGCAAGGGCGTCGAGCTGATCACCGATCGCCAGGCCTTCATCCACGTCTCCGGGCACCCGGGACGCCCCGAACTGGCCGAGATGTACAAGTGGATCCGGCCCGAGATCGTCGTGCCGGTGCACGGCGAGGTCCGCCACATGTACGAGCAGGCGCGTTTCGCGCTCGAGCAGGGCGTGCCGCAGTCGATCCGCCAGGTGAATGGCGACATCATCCGCCTGGCCCCGGGCAAGCCGCACAAGATCGGCGAGGCCCCGGTCGGCCGCCTCGTCCTCGACGGCGACATCATCCTGCCGGCGGACGGCCCCACGATCAACGAGCGCCGCCGCGTGGCCCTTTACGGCCAGATCAGCGCCGCGGTGGTGATCCGCAACGGCAAGCTCGCCGGCGACCCGCAGATCCGCCTCCAGGGCATCCCCGTGGAGGAGGACCGTGACGACTTCCTCGCCGAGGCCAGCGACGCTGCCCGTGAGGCAGTGAAGAAGGACGGCAAGGGCGAGCTCGAACGGCTGCGCGAGTCGATCCGGCTTGCGGTACGGCGGGCTGCGGTGCGTTACACCGGCAAGAAGCCCGTGGTGGACGTGCTGATCATCGAGCAATAGGGCGCCGTCGCTTACTGCTCCCCGGCGAAAGCCGGGGCCCAGGGTTTCTGTGCCGCGTCGCTCTTGGCCCTGGGCCCCGGCTTTCGCCGGGGAGCAGCTCAGGATCAGACGGCTTCCGTTCCCCGCAATCTCACTCTACTAGCGCTCCATGCCCTGGAAGTCCGCGCTCGCCATCTATTTCCTGTTCTGGGCCTTCTCGGTCTTCCTCGTCCTGCCGTTCGGCGTGAAGACGAGCGAGGAGGCGGGCGTGGAGCTGGTCCCCGGCCAGGCGCCGAGCGCACCCCACGAGTTCAGCACGAAGAAGATCGCCAAGCGCACTACGGTCGTCGCGACCGTGTTGTTCGGGATTTTCTACCTCAACTACGTCAATGGCTGGGTCACCACCGAGATGCTCGACTGGTGGGCGCACATGCACCCGCCGGGCGGCTCCTGAGCCGCGCCTTCGTCGGAACGGCGCGGCTAATCCGCGCCGCTGAGCACCCCGTGGAGTGTCTCCAGGATCGCGTCTCCCTCGGCGGAGCTGGCGATCAGGCAGGGATCGTCCCATTGATGCTGGAACGTGAAGCTGCATCCACCGAAGCGATAGACGGTCAGCATCGGATAGCGCTTGGTCTTCGGCGTCCCATAGCGATCCAAGATGGCGGACTTGAGCGCGTCCAGGTCCGCTGTCTCGAGTTCGAGCGAATAATATCCGCTCTGCTGCCGTACCAGGCTCGCCGACACTAGGTCCGCAGCCGCTCGATCGCCTGTGCCAGCGCGACGTACAGTTTGCCCATGTCCGACGACAGCAGCGTCACGCCCATCGGCGATCCGTCGCGCAGCGCCAGGATCTGGCGCAGCATCGCCTCGAAATCATGGATGTAGCGATTGACGTTGTCGCGGAAGCCCTCGTCGTCCTCGTAGAGTCGGTGGATTTCCTTGGTTTCCGACGGGTCGAGCAGACGCACTGCACGGCGGGTGAAGACGCCGCGATCGCCCTTCAGATAGGCCGACCACGCGCTGTCGGTCACTTCGGCCGAGAAGGCCTTGGTGATCTCGATCGAGGCCGAATTGAGCGCTTCGATCAGCAGCGAGACGCGGCGGGCGAAATTGTCGCTGTCCGAATCCTCGCGCTCCTTGCGACCCTCCGCGATACGGCTCTCGACCTGCGAAGTGGTGTCGGCAAGCGCCACCATCTGCTGGGTCAGCCGTTCGGAGGCGCGGGAGGCGGCGTTGACCGCTGCCTCGGTCGTCTCGGCAAGCTCGGTGAGCTGGCGGCGGATCGAAGCATCGACTGCGCGGCGCAGCGCATCGCCGGCCGCTTCCTCGATTGCGCGTTCGGCATGCGGCACGATTGCGGACAGCGTCTCGCGGGCATGGTTGGCGGCAGCGCTGGAGGTCTCGCGGACGCTGAGCAGCGCCTCGACCAGCTGCGGCGCTGCGCTCTCCGCGAAACGCCGGGTGGTGTTGATCGTCTCGTCGACGATCGCGCTCAGCTGCTCGGCCTGGTCGCCGCCGGTGGCGAGCGTCTCGAGCAGCGAGGCCTGGGTCTTGGCGAGCGTGTCGCGCTGCTGGCTGACGACGTCGGCGATGGCCTCGATCGCGTCATGCGTGCTCTCGGCGGCGGTGACCAGCGCCAGCAGCTCGGGCTTGGCGCCGGCGACGACCTGGCGGCTCGCGGTGATGCGGGCGTCGAGCCGCTCCAACGCTTCGGGCAGCGTCTCGTCGATCTCGCGCGCTGAGGCGTCGAGCGCGGTCAGCAGCTCCTCGGAGGTCCCGATCACCTTGCGGGCGGTATCGTCGCCCGTGTTGAGTGCCACCGTCATCGCATCGACCGAGCCGTGCAGCGCGCTAATCGAGGCGGCGAGGCGCTGGGTGCGCTCGGTACCGGCGGCATCGAAATCGTCCATCGTCCGGTCGAGCCGGTCGATGCCGATCGCCAGGCTCTCGAACAGCGCGTCGCCGCGGGTCTGTTCCTCGCCGAGGCGCGAGCTGATCCGGCCGATCGCTTCCTCGATCGTCGCCATTCGTTCGCCCAGCGCCTCGGCGCTGTCGCGCCCGGCGCGGTCGAGCGCGGCCTGGTTGGCGGAGAGCATCGCCAGGATCGCCTCGCCCTGGGTGGCGATGCCCTTGCGTGCCTCGTCCACCGCACTCGCCGCGCGGTCGAGCACGGCATCGACCTGGGTCGACATCTCGCCGGTGACCGCTTCGAGCCGCGCGCTGGCGGTCTCGCTGGTCGCTTCCATCCGGGCGATGTGCGCGGCGAGCCGGTCGGCGGCGCCGCCGGCGATCTGGTCGGCCTCGCGGCCCCGTTCGGACAGCGCGGAAAGCTGGGTGTCGAGCGCGGCGGCGCGTTCGCTGGCGAGCAGCCCGGCGGCGTCGACCCGGTCGGACAGCCCGCGCATCTCTTCATGCGCCTTGGGCAGCGAGGAAAGGATGACCTCAACACGCCGCTCGGCATCGGCGGCGGACTCTCCGAAATGGCGGGTGCTCGCGTCGATCGAGCGGGCCTGCGCCGCAGCGCTGTTCGAGGCGCTCTCCAGCTTCTCGGAGGCGCGCTCGCCCATCGCGATCAGGATGTTGGTCTGCTCGGCCAGCGCCGCGCGGTTCTCCTCGATCTTGCGCGAAAGCGTGGCAACCACGCGCTCAAGGCTCGCCGCCTCGGCGCGCATCGCCCGCGCGCTGGCGCCGAAGCGCTGCGCCTCGGCCCGGCTCGTGCGGAGCATCAGGAGATACAGGATACCGACCAGGGCAGGGGGCACGCACAGCGCTGCGATCAGCTGGACGAGCCGGGCCGGATCGACCGGACCGACGAAATCCCCGCGCAGCAGCCAGCCCATCGTCCCGAACCAGCCCAGCACCAGCAGGACGGCAAGGGCAGGGACCACCCAGCCGAACCGACGGCGCGGCGCGTCTTCATCCTCGTCGTCATCGGCCTCGTCATAGGCGACGGGCTCCGCCGCGACCGGTGCAACGGCCTCGGCTTCGGACAGGACCAGCTCTTCCGCGTCATTGTTCGCGGTCAGCGGTTCAGCAGGTTTTCCCCCAATCATGTCGTGCATTTACCACATTTCGGCGCTGTACCAACAGTTCCGCCAATATGGCCTTGGAAACGCGGCGTTAACGGTGTCTGCGCTAGGGTTTGACCATGGCGTATGATCCGGGTGCAATCGATGCGACGCTGGCGGCGGCTGTGGGCGACGAGCCCGCGCTGATCGCCGAGCTGCGCGAGGCGTTTCTCGACGGGGTGCAGCGCTGCCTCGAAACCATGAAGTCGGCCGAAAGCCCCGATGCCTGGGCCGCCGCCGCGCTGCGCCTCAAGGGGCTCGCCGCCAGCTTCGGCGCGGTCCGCCTGATGGCGCTGGCCACCGAAGCCGCCAATGGCCAGGCGCATGACGGCGCGATCCTCCGCCGTCTCCACCGCGCGGTCGACCGACTCTAACAAATCGGTAATATAGCGGCAGTGGACAGCCGCTTTTGCGCACGATAATTCTTGCGTTCCATCGGGCTGTCGACCGACTCTGAAGAAGTCGGCGCATGCGGAGATCCCGACGAACGAGAGGATCGAACGTTATGCGTGCCCGCCTGGCTTCCCTTTTCCTGCTTTCGTCTTTCGCCGCCATCCCCCTCGCTTATGCGCAGGAGGCGCCCAAGCAATCGCAGGACGGCAACATCGTCGTTACCGGCCAGGCGCAGAAGCCGATCAAGAAGGCCCAGCGCTACATCCGCCAGGTGCTGGATACGCAGGACGGCCAGCTCGCCCGCTTCATCGACCCGGTCTGTCCGCTGGTCATCGGGCTGCCCGAGCGCTTCAAGGCGTCGATCGAGGACCGCATCCGCACCGTCGGCAGCGCCACTTCGGTCCGCATGGCCAAGGAGAAGTGCGAGCCGAACCTGATGATCGTGTTCGCCGAGGATTCCGATGCGCTGATCCAGCTGATGCGCAAGCGCCGCAACGCGGCCTTCACCAACCTCGATGACGGCGCGCTGCGCGATGCCTTTCAGAAGGGGCCGATCCATGCCTGGCGCCTCGTCGTCACCCGCGACGAGGTCGGCAATATCTCGACCGGCAATGACGATCCCGATTATCCGCCGATGATGGAGGGCGACACCCAGGCGGTGACGATCAACGCCGTCGTCGTGATGGACCGCAAGGTCGCGCTCGGCAAATCGGTGCGCCAGCTCGGCGACTATGTCGTGATGCGCACCCTGGTCGGCGCCAAGCCGCCCGCCAAGGGCTCGATCGCCTCGGCGTCGATCCTGTCGCTGTTCGACCCCAACGTCGCGCCGCCGCCCACCGAGATCACCGACATGGACCTCGGCCTGCTCGCCGGCCTCTACCATCTGCGCAACCCGAACGAACAGGCTTCGGACCAGGCCTGGCGGATCTCCAGGGGCATGGTCTCGGGCAAGCAGCGCTGATCATGCGCACCGCATTCTCCGCCGCCGCCCTCGCTCTGACCCTGACCGTCACCCCGGCGCTCGCCCAGGACAAGAAGCCGCAGGCCAAGCAGGAGCAGGACGACAGCAACATCGTCGTTGTCGGTGCCAAGGGCGTGCCGCCCAAGACCGCGAAGCGCTTCGTCCGCCAGATCAGCTCGAGCGTCGAGGGCCAGCTTGCGCGCTTCGCCGAGCCGATCTGCCCGATCGTCGCCGGGCTCGGCCCCGACGCCGCCAAGGCAATCGAGGCCCGGCTGCGCGCCGTAGCGCTCGATGCCGGCGCCAAGGTCGGCGAGCTGGGCTGCCAGCCCAATATCGCACTGATGGTCGCGCATGACGCCGATGATTTCGTCGTGGCGCTGCGCAAGAGCTTCCCCGGCTTCTTCGGCAATCTCGACACCAGGAATCTTCGCAAGGCGCTGAGCGAAGGTCCGGTCCACGCCTGGAGCACGATTGAAGTGCGCGACGAACTGGGCAACCGCGCCGACAGCGATGATGACGGCGTCAAATATGTCAGCAGGTGGGGCGCCTCGAACATCACCATGGCCACCCAGCAGGTGACCGTGAAGTCGATCGTGGTGATCGACGACAAGGCAGTGGTCGGGAAGTCGGTGGTGCAGATCGCCGACTATGTCGCGATGCGCACGCTCGCCGGCGCCCGCCCGCCCAAGGACGGTGCCAACGTCGATTCGATCATCACTTTGTTCGACAAGGACACCAGCTTCACCGATCCCGAGTTGACGGCGCTCGACCAGGGCTTCCTGCAGGGGCTCTACAAGAGCCGCCCGGACGTCAACGCGATCAAGCAGAAGGGTGAGGTTGCCCGGCAGATCATCCGGAATACACGCGACGAGGCGGCGGCGAGCAAGCCCTAGCGCTTGCGGCTCAGCTCGCGCATCGCCTCGTCAAGCCCGGCCAGGTTGAGCGGGTACATCCGGTCGCCCATAAGCTCGCGCAGGATCTTCACCGACTGGGTATAGCCCCATTGCTCGCGCGGGATCGGGTTGATCCACACCGAGGCGGGATAGGTGTTGAGCGCACGCTGCATCCACACCGCGCCGGGCTCCTCGTTGAAATGCTCGACCGAGCCGCCGGGATGGGTGATCTCGTAAGCGCTCATCGAGGCATCGCCGATGAAGATCAGCTTATAGTCGTGGCCGTACTTGTGGAGGATGTCCCAGGTCGGCGTGCGCTCCTGGAAGCGGCGGCGATTGTCCTTCCACACGCCCTCGTACAGGCAGTTGTGGAAATAGAAGAACTCCAGGTTCTTGAACTCGGCGGTGGCCGCCGAGAACAGCTCCTCGCAGAGCTTGATGAACGGGTCCATCGATCCGCCGACGTCCAGGAAGAGCAGCAGCTTCACTGCATTATGCCGTTCCGGGCGCATCCGCACGTCGAGCCAGCCCTGGCGGGCGGTGCCGTCGATCGTCGCGTCGATGTCGAGCTCGTCGGCGGCGCCTTCGCGGGCGAAGCGGCGCAGGCGGCGTAGCGCGACCTTGATGTTGCGGGTGCCCAGTTCCTTGGTGCTGTCGAGGTTGCGGAACTCGCGCCCCTCCCAAACCTTCAGCGCACGCTTGTGCCGGCTCTCGCCACCGATGCGGACGCCCTCGGGGTTGTAGCCGCCATTGCCATAGGGGGAGGTGCCGCCGGTGCCGATCCACTTGCTGCCGCCCTGGTGGCGCTCATGCTGCTCCTCGAGGCGCTTCTTGAGCGTCTCCATGATCTCGTCCCACGAGCCGAGCGACTCGATCCTCGCCATCTCTTCGGGGCTGAGATACTTCTCGGCGATCGCGCGCAGCCATTCCTCGGGGATGTCGGCCGGCGCCACGCCATAGCTGGTGGCGATCCCCTTGAAGACCTTGGCAAAGACCTGGTCGAACTTGTCGAGCAGCCCCTCGTCCTTCACGAAAGTGGCGCGGGCGAGATAGTAAAAGGCCTCAGGCGTCTGCTCGATCACGTCGCGGTCGAGCGCCTCGAGCAGCACCAGATGCTCCTTCAGGCTGGCGGGGATGCCCGCGGCACGCAGTTCGTCGAGGAAAGAAAGGAACATCGCGCCGGTTTAGGGGAGAGGCCGGCGCTCGTACAGGTTCCAGTCGGTGCCCGACAGGCTGCGCATCCGGTGTTCGGCGATGGGCACGAAGTGTATTCCGCAGCGATCGACATTCTGCGGGAACGTCTCGCCCAGGAAGCGGTCGATCAGCAGGAAGCGGGCCTGCGGATCGCACCGGCCCAGGATCGCCTCGAGCTTGTACTTGCGGCGTGCAGCGGCAACATCGATCGCCGCCTGTCCCGTGTCGCGGTCGAGCAGCATCTTGGTGCCCTGGGGTGCCAGCGCCATCATCGTGCGCACCGGGCCACCCGGATCGCCGCGCTGGTCGACTGCCAGCACATAGTCGCACCACAGGCTTCCGACGAGCATCACCGCAAGGCCGATAGCGGCGACGATGCGCCTCCAGTCGGCCTTTTCCAGCCCGAAGCCGATCATCTCGCCCAGCATCAGCAACAGCGGGATCAGCGCGGGCATGTAATAGCGAGCATGGCCGACGTTGCCGGCGTGGAGCACCGCGAGCATGAACGGGAAGCCGAAGATCGCCAGGCGGTACAGCGCGATGCGCGAGGCACCGGAACGCGGCGCGAGGACGAGCAGCACCAGCACCAGGACGATCGGCCAGATGTCCTTCCAGGGCACGCCGATCGTGTAGCCAATCGCCGTGGTGGTGCCGTTCAGGAACATCATCAGGTCGAACGGATCGTAGCGCCCGAAGCGGAAGCCGGTGCCCGCCAGCTTGCCGGCGAGCAGGACGAAGGCGAGT
Source organism: Sphingomonas sp. R-74633 (assembly GCF_013416555.1). GTDB lineage: Bacteria > Pseudomonadota > Alphaproteobacteria > Sphingomonadales > Sphingomonadaceae > Sphingomonas. The sequence goes on from NZ_JACCFG010000001.1 coordinate 901,161, forward strand.
ACGCCTATCAGCACCAGCACCGGCACGATGAAGGTCTTGAAAGTCTCGATTACCGCAGCCTGGAAGCCATTCCTCTTCCACAATACGAAGAACGGCCAGCCGACCAGCGCCACGGCCGCGAAGATCATCGTGAGCTGCGAGAAGGCGCCCAGGAAGAAGCACAGGGCAAAGGTGGTCGGGCGGCGATAGCTCAGGTCGCCTGCCAGCCAGCGATCGATGAACAGGATCGCGACCAGCATCGCCAGCGACATGCTGGCATAGCCGCGTGCTTCGGATCCCATCGTCACCAGCATCGGCGAGAAGGCGAAGAGCAGGGCGGTGATCGCCATGGTGATCCGCCCACGCGGCTCGGCGATCTTCGCTGCCACCAGGATCGCCGCGGTGCTGCTCAGGATCGAAATCAGGCGCACCAGCGGCGGCCAGGCGCCGAAGCCGACGAACTGCATCCACAGCGAGTTGATATGGTGGTTATTGTCGTGGTTGATCCCGGTGAACACGCCGATCGGCGTCAGCGCGTCGCGCGCCTGCGCCGCCGACCAGGCCTCATCGAACCACAGGTCCCCGAGCGAGCAGACGAACCGCACCGCCAGGCCTGCAAGAACGATCGCGTAGATCGCCCACCACCAGCGCCGATTCGCGCCCTGATCTCCCCCGGTCATGCTGCGTTAGATGCCTTGCCGCTTGGCGCCGGGCAAGCTCAACTCACCGCGTTACATACGCGTCGATCAGCGAGCCGACATAGTCGGGCTGGCGCGACGTGAGTTCGGCCGAGGGGCGGGCCTTGCGCACGGTGGCGGGGGCATCGCGGTCAGGCATGCCATAGATGAAGCCGTGCGCCGGATAGATCGAGCTGCCCAGCCCGTTGCGGTCACGGTACCAGACCTTGACCAGGCTCCAGTCGCCGCGCTCGGAGACATCGAACAGTGTCACGTCCTGCTCGGCATGGCCGCGCTCGCCATTCTGGCGGGACCAGTTGGCATGGGTGATCATCAGCACGCGCTTCTCGACGATCCGGCTCACCACCGCGACATGGCCGAGGGGGAGGCGGGCACTCTTGGAAAAGGCTAGGACGGCGCCGACCTTCGGCACCTGGCCGCGCTGATAGCGTCCGGCGGCCTGGCCCCACCAGGTCCAGGCATCGCCATAGATCTGGATGCCCGAAGCCGCGCGCGCAAAGGGCACGCACTCGCCGACATATTCGAGGAGAGATTGTGCGCCGGCGGGCGCTGCGGCCGATAGCGCAGCGGCAAGGAGCACAGGGAACGCAACACGCAAACGCATACTCGGAGACCCATACAAGGTCCCCCCCAAGCAGACCGTAACCCGGGCTGGTTTAAGAGTGGTTAACCGTATTTCTACTTAGGCGCCGACTGAGAATGACGGCTTCCAATGTAGGATTTTGTCTGAGACACTTCGCGCGCTCTTTCTCATCGCGAAGACAAATTCGGCATCCAGGCGAAAGCCGGGATCTCGTGCGACGCTTGCCCCGCGCCGTCGCCTTGGATCCCGTTTTGGGTAAAAGGCGACGTCCGAGAAAGGCGCAATCGCTGCTTCTTACGTGTCGCGACTTTCGTGACTTTTCATACTCAATCTGGGTAAATTAGATTTTGGGTGGCGCCGGGGGCTGGCGCGGATGAGTCTCCATCGCCGGATCGATCTGCGCCCAGGCCGGTGCCTCGTCGGTCCAGATCGCCACCTGCGGCGCCAGGCCCTCGGCATTGTCGAGGAAACCGAGTCGCAGCGTGCGGAACTGCGGCCGGGCCGAAGACTGGCCCATTACCGGGGTACCGCACGTGCCGCAGAAGCTCTGGGTCAGCGTGTTACCGCTCTCGGCGACATAGCTGGTGCTCGAAAGCGTGCCGGTCAGCGCCAGGTCGTCGGTGGCGAACATTGCATTGGCGGTCGCGGATCCTGCAGCGAGGCGCTGGCACTGGCGGCACCAGCATTGGCGCACCGCAACCGGCTCGCCGCGGATCTCGGCGGTGACCGCCCCGCAGGCGCAGCTCCCGGTGTACGGCATCACTTGCCCTGCTGGCGGCGGGCCATGAAGGCGAGCCGCTCGAACAGCATCACATCCTGCTCGTTCTTGAGCAGCGCGCCGTGCAGCGGCGGGATCGCCTTGGTCGGGTCCTTGTTCTGCAGCACTTCGAGCGGCACTTCCTCGTGAAGGAGCAGCTTGAGCCAGTCGAGCAGTTCGCTGGTGCTGGGTTTCTTCTTCAGGCCCGGCACTTCGCGGATCTCGTAAAAGATATCCATCGCCTTGCTGACCAGGATCTTCTGGATGCCGGGGAAGTGGACATCGACGATCGCCTGCATCGTCTCGCGGTCGGGGAACTTGATATAGTGGAAGAAGCAGCGGCGCAGGAACGCGTCGGGCAGGTCCTTCTCGTTGTTCGAAGTGATCACCACGATCGGCCGCTCGGCGGCGCGGACGGTCTCCTGGGTCTCGTAGACATGGAATTCCATGCGATCGAGCTCCTGGAGCAGGTCGTTGGGGAACTCGATATCGGCCTTGTCGATCTCGTCGATCAGCAGAACGGGCAGTTGCGGGGCAGTGAACGCCTCCCACAATTTGCCCTTGCGGATATAGTTGGCGATGTCGTGGACGCGCTCGTCGCCGAGCTGGCCGTCGCGGAGGCGGGCGACCGCGTCATATTCGTACAGGCCCTGATGTGCCTTGGTGGTCGACTTGACGTTCCACTCGATCAGCGGCGCGCCGACCGCCTTGGCGATCTCATAGGCCAGCACGGTCTTGCCGGTGCCGGGTTCGCCCTTGACGAGCAGGGGGCGCCGCAGAGTGACGGCGGCATTGACCGCGACCTTCAGGTCATCGGTCGCGACATAGCTTTGGGTGCCTTCGAAACGCATGCCACGGCTTAGAGGGCCGCGGTGCTCCGATGCAAGACGCTTACAGGCTGTCGCGGGCCGAGGCGCGGGCCTCGAGCAGATCCCACAAGCCGCGATGCTGGGCGAAGAGCTGCTGCGCGCCGAACAGCATGGCGCGCTCAAGCATGCCTTCGCGGACCAGCGTGTCGACCACCGTCACCGTCTCCTCGGCGAGCGGCAGCTGCGAGGAGGGCGGGGTGAGGCCCAGGCGTTCCCCGGCGGCGTCGAGCGATTCGCGGATCACCGCCCAGTCCATCGCCAGCGCAATCGCCGCGCCGGTCGCGCAACCGGCGCGGTCCGACTGGGCGAGCATATCGATGGCGTGGCGCTGGGCGGCGGTGGCCGCTTCGGTCTCGGCATGGCCCGGCGTGCTGGGCAGCGGCCCCGCAGCGGCGACGATACGGACGAGGAAGGCGCGTTCGATCACAAAGGCATCTGCCGCGGCTTCCAGCCAGTCGCGCTCGATGCCGAGCCGGGCATGGCCCAGCGCGTGATCGATTACGCCGGGATGGCGACCGTGGAGCAGGCAGATGTGATGCGCCGCGTCGGAGAGGTCGCGCAGCGGCTCCTCATTGCGGGCGAGGCGCTGGAGATAGGGGTGGTTGCCACTGCCATCGGACGCGATGAGCTGACCCATCGAGCCCCACGCACCGCCCAATCGCGCAACTTGTACGGAATCAAACGGCATAGGCCCCCGCATCTCCTGCCGGCCCCATGCCAGCGGGTAGGTTTTGCAACCCCGGGATATACCGAAGCACGTAAAGACACAGTGAATCCGAAATTTACTGTGGATAAACCACATGTTCCGGCGCTGTTCCGGGCAAAATACGAAAACGCCCCGGAAGCTAGTTCCGAGGCGTTTCGACAATATCCGTAAAGTTACGGGAAGTTACTGGTCGAGGAACGACCGCATCTTCCGCGAGCGGCTGGGGTGCTTGAGCTTGCGCAGCGCCTTGGCCTCGATCTGACGGATTCGCTCGCGAGTCACGCTGAACTGCTGGCCGACTTCCTCGAGCGTGTGATCGGTGTTCATGCCGATGCCGAAGCGCATGCGCAGCACGCGTTCTTCGCGCGGCGTCAGGCTGGCAAGGACGCGGGTGACCGTTTCCTTGAGGTTCGCCTGGATCGCGGCATCGACCGGGATGACCGCGTTCTTGTCCTCGATGAAATCGCCCAGGTGCGAATCTTCCTCGTCGCCGATCGGCGTTTCGAGGCTGATCGGCTCCTTGGCGATCTTCATCACCTTGCGCACCTTCTCGAGCGGCATGCTCAGGCGCTCGGCCATTTCCTCGGGCGTAGGCTCACGGCCCTGCTCGTGGAGGAACTGGCGGCTGGTGCGAACCAGCTTGTTGATCGTCTCGATCATATGGACCGGGATACGGATCGTCCGCGCCTGATCGGCGATCGAGCGGGTGATCGCCTGACGGATCCACCAGGTCGCATAGGTCGAGAACTTGTAGCCGCGGCGATATTCGAACTTATCGACCGCCTTCATCAGGCCGATATTGCCCTCCTGGATAAGATCCAGGAACTGCAGGCCGCGATTGGTGTACTTCTTGGCGATCGAGATCACGAGGCGGAGATTGGCCTCGACCATCTCCTTCTTCGCGATACGCGCCTCGCGCTCGCCCTTCTGCACCATGTTGACGATGCGGCGGAACTCGCCGAGCGCCATGCCGGTCGACTGGGCGATCTCAGCGATCTCGATGCGGATGCGATCGACCGCGGCGACTTCGTTGAGCGCGAACGCTGCCCACTTCTTGTCGAGCTTCTCGACCGAGGCGATGAAGCCCTCGTCGAGTTCGTGATCGACATAGCGGTCGAGGAAGTCCTTGCGGCTCACCTTGTGGCGCTCGGCAAGGCGCAGCATCTGACCGCCCAGCGCGGTCAGGCGCCGGTTGAAGCTGTAGAGCTGGTCGACGAGATATTCGATCTTCTGCTGGTGGAACTGGACGCTCTCGACCTCGGCCGTGAGCTCCTCGCGCAGCTTCTGATACTTCTTCTCGTCCGACGCAGCGAGCTCGCCGCCGGCGGCCATCGCGTCGAGACGCGAGAGCTGCATCTTGGAGAATTTCTTGTAGATCGAGGTGATGTTGGCGAACTTCTCAAGCGCCTGCGGCTTGAGCGTCTCTTCCATCTGCGCGAGGCTGAGGGTGTTGTCCTCTTCCTCGTCGTCCGAAGGCCGCGGAGTGCGGCGCTCGGTCATCGAGTCCTCGTCCTCCTCGTCCTGAACTTCTTCAACTTCTTCCTCTTCCTTGAAAGAAGTTCCGGCGGTCTTTTCGCTGATCTCGCCCGAATCGTCGTCCTCAGCGCCTTCGACCTGCTCGGCCGACGGGCCCTTGGAGAGCATCGCGTCGAGATCAAGGATCTCGCGCAGCTGCATCGTGCCTTCGTTGAGGGCGTTCGACCAGCCGATGATCGCGTTGAAGGTGATCGGCGACTCGCACAGACCCAGGATCATTGTGTCGCGGCCGGCCTCGATGCGCTTCGCGATCGCGATCTCGCCTTCGCGGCTGAGCAGCTCAACGGCGCCCATCTCGCGCAGGTACATGCGCACCGGATCGTCGGTCCGGTCGACGGTTTCCTTCTTCTTGGTCTCGAAGGCAGGGGCCGAATCGTCGCCGCTGTCGCTCGAATCGGCTTCGTCCTGGCTGTCGTCCTCGGGCTCGGCGTCTTCGCCGGCTTCCTCGTTCTCGACGACATTGACGCCCATATCGTTGAGCGCCGCCATCACATCCTCGATCTGCTCCGAGGACATCTGGTCCTGCGGCAGCATCTCGTTGAGCTGGTCGACGGTGATGTAGCCGCGCTTTTTGGCTCGCGCGACGAGCTTCTTGATCGAACCTTCGTTCAGATCGATCAGCGGAGCGTCGCCCACTTCCATGGTCGTGTCGTCGCCGCTTCCGCCGCCATTAGCCTTCGCCATCAATAACCCTCGAAACTTGGATGGCGGCAATTATACGCCGCTCTAATCCTCGAAATTTTCATCGTCCGCAAGCATCAGATTCGCGAGGCGCGTTTCCAGCTCCTGGCGCTGCCGCAGCAAAGCCGTTTGCCGGGCAAACGCCACGTCGTCGAAACGCTCGAGCATCACGGCCGTTGCCTCTGCCAGCGCCGCGTCCACTGCCGGTCGCGCCACCATCACTGCGATCGCCTCGTTCAGGTCTTCGCGCGCCTTCTTTTCCTCGGCCTCGGGCCGGGTAAAGGAGAAGGGCAGGGTATCGGCCCGCAGCAGCTCGCTCGCCATCTGATCAAATCCGGACCGCGCCAATATGGTGAGCACTTTGGCACGATCAAGCTGTCGGTCTTCCAGCGCCACATCGACCACTGCCTCGAACAGCTTGCCGAGCGCCCCTGAGGCGCCGCGCAGACTACCGAGCACCTCCATATGGCGAGCGATCTCGGCCGGATGGCGGATCAGCCCGGCGAGCACGGCTTTGGCGAGGATCGGATCGAGCCCGCCGGCCTGTACCGAGCGTGTCTGCTGGGTCAGCGGCGGCTCGGGGGGGAGCCAGTTACCGCGCTTGTCGCGCTTGCCACGCGCGGCGGGAGCGCCGGGGCCGCGCTGCCCGCGGGCCTCAAAGGCGCGCTGGCCGCGCCCGAAATGCATGTCGGTACGCTCGCGGAACTCGGCGAGATATTCGTGTTTGACGTTCGCGTCGCCGATCGTGTCGGCGAGCGCGGCAAGGCGGCGCTTGAGCCCGGCGCGCTGCTCGGGCGTGTCGAGCGGCTCGGCGGCGATCTCGCTTTGCCAGAGGCGATCGACCAGCGGCTGCGCCTTGCCGAGCAGCGCTTCAAAGGCACCCGGGCCCTGGGCGCGGACCAGATCGTCGGGATCGAGCCCGTCGGGCAGCGTGACGAAGGCGAGGCTGCGCCCGGGCTCGAGCATCGGCATGGCGCGGTGCGCGGCGCGTAGCGCAGCCTTTTGCCCCGCCGAATCGCCGTCAAAGCAGAGCAGGGGGACGTCGGCGATCCGCCAGAGCCGCTCGAGCTGGTGCTCGGTCATCGCCGTGCCGAGCGGCGCCACTGCCTCGCCGAACCCGGCCTGGGCGAGCGCGATCACGTCCATATAGCCCTCGACTGCGATGATCCGGCCGGACTTGCGCGCCGCGGCCTGGGCGCGGTCGAGATTGTAGAGCGTGCGGCCCTTGTCGAAGAGCGGGGTCTCGGGAGAGTTGAGATATTTCGGCTCGCCGTCGCCGATGATGCGGCCGCCGAACGCAATCGCGCGGCCGCGTACATCGCGGATGGGGATCATCAGCCGGCCGCGGAATCGGTCGTACGGGTCCTTGCCCTCGACCGAGATCAACATCCCGGCCTCGACCAGCATCGGATCGCCGTAGCTTTTCAGCGCTTCCTTTAGCTTGCCGCGCGAATCGGGGGAGAAGCCGATACCGAACGTCTTGGCGGTCTCCTCGTTGATCCCGCGCTTCTTGAGCACCGCGCGCGCCTCCGCGCCCTCGATGCCGTGGAGCCGCTCGACGAAGAACTTTGCCGCATCCTCCATCGCCTCATGCAGGCCCTTGGCGCGCTCGGCTTTTTCCGCCGACCGGCGATCCTGCTCGGGCATTTCGAGGCCGGCGGCCTGGACCAGCTCCTTCACCGCATCGATGAAGGGCAGGCCCCGCTGGTCGGTCATCCAGCGGATCGCGTCGCCATGGGCGCCACAGCCGAAGCAGTGATAAAAGCCCTTGTCGTCATTGACGTAGAAGCTCGGCGTCTTCTCATTGTGGAACGGGCAGCAGGCACGGAATTCCCGTCCCGCCTTCTGGAGCTTGACCGTCTTGGCGATCAGCCCGGACAGCAGGGTGCGGGCGCGGAGTTCGTCGAGAAAGGCGGGAGTGAGGGACACTTACTCCCCCTCCCTTCCAAGGGAGGGGGCTGGGGGGAGGGTGCGTCCGCGATTCCACTGTCGCACGGGAAGCCCCCGCGCCCGAGCCGCTATCGTCTCAAGTACGCCGTCGATGTTGGTCGCGACCTCATGATTGGTAAAGCGAAGCACTGTGTAACCTAATTGGCCAAGTCCGATGTCACGATCTCTGTCGGCATCGGCAACATGGGTGTCGCCATCGACCTCGACCACCAGCCCTATGCTAGCAGCGCAGAAATCGACGATGCACGGTTCGATGATGTGCTGGAAGCGAAACTTGAGCCCTTCCAGCTGAGAGGCCCGAAGGCGCTGCCAGAGCTTTTCTTCCATGGGCGTGGGGTTGTGGCGAAGCTCCTTCGCTCGCGCCTGCATCCACAGCGTGCTCTGCGTGAACACTCACCCACCCCCCAACCCCCTCCCTTGGAAGGGAGGGGGAGCTAGATTTAGCTCAGCGCCGCCTTCACCAGGCCGCTGGCCTTGCTCATGTCGAGCGTGGTCGCGTGGCGCGTCTTCAGTTCGGCCATCACGCGGCCCATGTCCTTCATGCCCGACGCGCCGAGCTCGGCCTTGATCGCCTCGATCGCGGCGCTGGTCTCGGCGTCGCTCATCTGAGCGGGGAGGAAGCGCTCGATCACCGCAACCTCGGCCTTCTCGTTATCGGCGAGTTCCTGGCGGCCGCCTTTCTCGAACATCTCGATCGATTCGCGGCGCTGCTTGACCATCTTCTGGAGCACTTCGATCACCATCGCGTCGTCGTCCATCGGCTGCGCCTTCACGCGTTCCTCGATGTCGCGGTTCTTGATCGCGCTCTGGATCAGGCTGATCGCGCCGCGGGTCTCCTTGTCGCCGGCTTTCATCGCGGTGATCTGGGCTGCCTTGATATCGTCTCGGATCATTTCATCTCTCGTGAATCGGGGATTGACCTCGCAATAGACCCGGGAACCGGTTGACGCGAGGGGGGTAGGGGTCTAGCGGGCGGCACTTAGCGACATTGCTGCAATCTGATGGAGAGCCACCCCTAAATGGCCGAAGCCAATTCCATGCCCATGCCTTCCGGAGCCACGGGCGTATTGGTGTTAGCGTCAGGGGATGTAATCTGGGGCCGCGGCTTCGGCGCAGAGGGCCAGGCCGTCGGCGAAGTGTGCTTCCACACCGCGATGACCGGCTATCAGGAGATCATGACCGACCCGAGCTTCGCCGGTCAGATCATCAACTTCACCTTCCCGCATATCGGCAATGTCGGCGCCAACCCCGACGATATCGAAGCGGACGATCCACATGCGCTGGGCATGATCGTGCGCGAGGACGTGACCGAGCCGAGCAACTTCCGTTCGACCGAGCATCTCGATGCTTGGATGAAGAAGCATGCCCGTATCGGCCTCTCCGGCATCGATACCCGCGCCCTGACCCGCCGCATCCGGCTTGCCGGTGCGCCCAACGGCGTGATCGCACATTCGGCCGAGGGCAAGTTCGATATTCCGCTGCTCCTCGAGATGGCGCGCGGCTGGCCGGGCCTGGAAGGCATGGACCTCGCGATTAGCGTGACGACCGAGACGCATTATGGCTGGGAAGGCGGCGTCTGGCGCCTGGGCTTCGGCTATGGGCCGGAAGGCGCCGAGGACAATCGCCCGCACGTCGTGGCGATCGATTACGGCTCGAAGCGCAACATCTTCCGCAACCTGGTTGCCGCCGGCGCCAAGGTGACCGTGCTGCCTGCGGCTGCGACCTTTGAGCAGGTGATGTCGTTCAACCCGGACGGCTTCTTCCTGTCGAACGGCCCGGGCGACCCGGCCGCGACCGGCGAATATGCCGTGCCGGTGATCCGCCAGCTGCTCGACACCGGCAAGCCGCTGTTCGGCATCTGCCTGGGCCACCAGCTGCTTGGCCTGGCGGTGGGCGCCGAGACCACCAAGATGTTCCAGGGCCATCGCGGTGCCAACCATCCGGTCAAGCGGCTGGAAGACGGTGCGGTCGAGATCACCAGCATGAACCACGGCTTCGCAGTCGAGCGCGAGACGCTGCCCGAGAATGTCCGCGAGACGCATGTGTCGCTGTTCGACGGATCGAACGCGGGGATCGAGCTGACCGACCGGCAGGCGTTCAGCGTCCAGTATCACCCCGAGGCCAGCCCGGGGCCGCAGGACAGCCTGTATCTGTTCGAGCGGTTCGTGGGGATGATGGCCAAGTGATCGCGCTGGCGCTCCTCCTGGCCTTTGTAGCCCCGCAGGATGCCCAGCGCCGGCCGCCGACTTTCACAGTTACGGCTGCCGACGGGTCGAAGCAGACATTCCTGGGCTTTGTAGCCTTCGGCACAGAAGAAGTGCTGGGCAAGCTCGACGCGGCGGCCAAGGCGAAGAACCTCGCCACCGCGCGCGCCGATGAAGGCGGCAAGCTCGAGTTGATGGTCTTCTTCGATTCGAAGACCGACAAGAAGACCGCGACTGCGCTGTATGCACAGGCATCGAGCGGTGCCTTTGGCGCGCTGCAAACTGGCATGTTGCTGGTTCCGCAGGGTGCAGTGCGCCCCAACTGATCTCCGCAGCCCGTAAGGGATCTGCCAGAATTAGGACCGAATACGACTGATGCCCAAGCGTACCGACATCTCCTCGATCCTCGTCATTGGTGCCGGCCCGATCGTGATCGGCCAGGCTTGCGAGTTCGACTATTCGGGCACGCAGGCGATCAAGGCGCTCAAGGAAGAGGGCTATCGCATCGTCCTGGTCAATTCGAACCCGGCGACGATCATGACCGATCCCGAGCTGGCCGACGCCACCTATGTCGAGCCGATCACGCCGGCGATCGTCGCCAAGATCATCGAGAAGGAGCGCCCCGATGCGGTGCTGCCGACGATGGGCGGCCAGACCGCGCTGAATACCGCGCTCGCATTGGCGAATGACGGCACGCTGGAGAAGTTCGGCTGCATCATGATCGGCGCCGATGCCGAGGCGATCGACAAGGCCGAGGACCGGCTGAAGTTCAAGGACGCGATGACCAAGATCGGGCTCGAAAGCGCCCGCAGCCATATCGCGCATACCGAGGCCGAGGCGCTGGCGGGGCTCGAGCATGTCGGCCTGCCGGCGATCATCCGCCCCAGCTTCACCATGGGCGGCTCGGGCGGCGGCATCGCGTACAACCGCGAGGAGTTCATCGCGATCGTGCGGACGGGCCTCGACCTGTCGCCGACGACCGAGGTGCTGATCGAGGAGTCGCTCCTCGGTTGGAAGGAATATGAGATGGAGGTTGTCCGCGATCGCAAGGACAACGCCATCATCGTGTGCAGCATCGAGAATGTCGACGCGATGGGCACGCATACCGGCGATTCGATCACCGTCGCCCCGGCGCTGACGCTGACCGACAAGGAATACCAGATCATGCGCAATGCATCGATCGCGGTACTCCGGGAAATCGGCGTCGAAACCGGCGGTTCGAACGTGCAGTTCGCAGTGAATCCGAAAGACGGCCGCCTGATCGTCATCGAGATGAACCCGCGCGTGTCGCGCTCGTCGGCGCTGGCTTCGAAGGCGACCGGCTTCCCGATCGCCAAGGTCGCGGCCAAGCTGGCGGTGGGCTATACGCTCGACGAGATCGACAACGATATCACCGGTGCGACCCCGGCGAGCTTCGAGCCGACGATCGATTACGTCGTCACCAAGATCCCGCGCTTCGCCTTCGAGAAGTTCAAGGGCGCCGAAGCCACGCTTGGCACCGCGATGAAGTCGGTCGGTGAGGTGATGGCGATCGGCCGCAACATCCACGAATCGATGCAGAAGGCGCTGCGCGGCCTCGAGACCGGGCTCAGCGGCTTCAACAATGTCGACAAGCTCGCCGGGGCCCGCCGGGACGAGATCGAGGCGGCGCTCGCCGTGCGCTCGCCCGACCGGCTCCTGATCGCCGCCCAGGCGCTGCGCGAGGGCTTCACCGTCGCCGAGGTCTGCGCGGTCGCGCAATACGATCCGTGGTTCATGGAGCGCATTGCCGAGATCATCGCGGCAGAAGATGAGGTCGCCAGCAAGGGGCTCCCCCAGGACGCGCAGGGCATGCGCCGGTTGAAGGCGATGGGCTTCAGCGACAAGCGCCTGGCCTTCCTCGCGCTCAAGTCGGCGAACCTGCGCGAAGGCACCGATGCGATGGCGAAGAGCTCGGGGCTGATCGGCGAAGTCGTCAAGGCGATGACCGGCGGCGTGACCGAGAACGACGTGCGCGCGCATCGCCACAAGCTGGGCGTGCGCCCGGTTTTCAAGCGGATCGACACCTGCGCCGCCGAGTTCGAGGCGAAGACGCCGTATATGTACTCGTCCTACGAGGCGCCGACCTTTGGCGAGCCCGAGAACGAGGCGATGCCGAGCGATCGCAAGAAGATCGTGATCCTGGGCGGCGGTCCGAACCGCATCGGCCAAGGCATCGAGTTCGACTATTGCTGCTGCCACGCCTGCTTCGCGCTGGCGGATGCGGGCTATGAGACGATCATGGTCAACTGCAATCCGGAGACGGTGAGCACCGACTATGACACGTCGGACCGCCTCTATTTCGAGCCGCTGACTGCCGAGGACGTGCTGGAGATCCTGCATGTCGAGCAGTCGAAGGGCGAGTTGGTCGGCGTGATCGTCCAGTTCGGCGGCCAGACCCCGCTCAACCTCGCCAAGGCGCTGGAAGCGGAGGGTATTCCGATCCTCGGCACCTCGCCCGACGCGATCGATCTGGCCGAGGACCGCGAGCGCTTCGCCGACCTGGTCGAGAAGCTTGGCCTCAAGCAGCCCTCCAACGGCCTTGCCCGCACGCGCGACGAGGCGGTGAAGATCGCCGAGCGGATCGGCTATCCGGTGCTGATGCGTCCCAGCTACGTGCTCGGCGGCCGCGCGATGGAGATCGTCGACTCGACCCAGCAGCTCGACGACTACATCCAGACCGCGGTGCAGGTCTCGGGCGACTCGCCCGTGCTGATCGACCAGTATCTGCGCGATGCCGTGGAAGTGGACGTCGACGCGATCGCCGACGGCACCGATGTGGTGGTGGCCGGCGTGCTCCAGCATATCGAGGAAGCCGGCGTCCATTCGGGCGACAGCGCCTGCTCGATCCCGCCCTACAGCCTGCCGGCCGAGATCATCGCCGAGATCGAGCGCCAGACCGAGGCGCTCGCCCGGGCGCTGATGGTCAAGGGCCTGATGAACATCCAGTTCGCGGTGAAGGATGGCGAGGTCTACCTGATCGAGGTGAACCCGCGTGCCTCGCGCACGGTGCCCTTCGTCGCCAAGGCGATCGGCATTCCGGTCGCCAAGATCGCCAGCCGGGTGATGGCGGGCGAGAAGCTCGCCGACCTGCCGAAGATCGACCGCAACATCGATTATATCGCGGTCAAGGAAGCGGTGTTCCCGTTCAACAAGTTCCCCGGCGTCGATCCGGTGCTCTCGCCCGAGATGAAGTCGACCGGCGAAGTCATGGGTATCGACATGGACTTCGCGACCAGCTTCGCCAAGGCGCAGCTGGGGGCGGGGACGGTGCTGCCGAGCACGGGGCGGCTGTTCGTCAGCGTCAAGGATACCGACAAGCCGGTGGTGATGCCCGGCGTCCGCCTGCTCGCCGAGCTTGGCTTCACCATCGTCGCGACCGGCGGCACCGCGGATTATCTCGAAGCCGAGGGCATCGCAGTGGAGCGGGTCAACAAGGTGGCGCAGGGCCGTCCGCACATCGTCGATCGCATCCTGGACGGCGATATCGGGCTGATCTTCAACACGACGGAAGGCTGGCAGTCGCTGAAAGACTCGTCGGACATCCGCCGCTCGGCGCTCAACCTCAAGATCCCCTATTTCACCACGGCGCAGGCAAGCGTCGCGGCGGCGCGGGCAATCGAGGCGCTGTCGAAGCACAGCCTGGACGTGCGGCCGCTGCAGGACTTCTACGCCTCGCGCGGCTGATCCTCTTTCTTGCTTCACCGGCGAAAGCCGGGCCCAGCACGACGCGCTCGAGGCGCAGCACGCGCCTCGTAAGTCATTGCAACTGGGCCCGGCCTTCGCCGGGAAACAACGAGATATATTAGGCCTACGCAGACTAGATAACTTTCCTAGCCTTGCACGGCGCCCGCAGGCGTCTTATTATTCGCATTCGCACAATTGATCTCCCCCATCAGTATCCATGTGCGGGCGTCCCCCCGGGGCCGCTTGTGGAACGGGGCGTTTTGAAGGGCTTTGGTGGATGGCGACGGTCGAAAAGATGCCGATGCTCAAGGAGGGCTACGAGAAGCTCACCGCAGAGCTGAAGCGCCTCAAAATCGAGCGACCTCTGATCGTGGATGCGATCGAGGAAGCCCGCGCGCATGGCGATCTTTCGGAAAACGCCGAATATCATGCCGCCAAGGAGCAGCAGGGCCAGAACGAAGCGACGATCGCCGATATCGAAGGCAAGCTGAGCCGCGCCCAGATCATCGATCCGCGCGAGCTTTCGGGCGACAAGGTCGTGTTCGGCGCGACGGTGACGCTGCTCGACGAGGACGAGAAGCCGATCAAGTACCAGATCGTCAGCGAGACCGAGGCCGATGCCGGCAAGGGTCGCATCTCGTACAACTCGCCGCTTGGTCGCGCGCTGATCGGCCGCAAGGTGGATGAAGAGGTCGAGGTCTCGGTGCCCGCCGGCGACCGCTATTATCTGGTGTCGAAAATCGAATTCATCTGAGCGTGAAGTTTCGCGACTTTCCCGCAACGATCACGATCTGTGCGATCACGGCGCTGGTCAGTGCCGTGATCCTGATCACGCGCCAGCTTCCGGATGCGGTGGTGCTGGCAGGCTTCATTCCCGCCCGGCTGCAGACCGAACTGTTCGCGCCCGGCACCTGGGCGGTGCCGGCGCTGCTGACGCCGTTCTCGACGCTTTTCATCCATGCCGGCGCGCTGCAGATCTTCTTCAACGTACTGATGCTGGTCATCACCGGGCAGAAGACCGAGCAGGCGATCGGCTGGCCGCAGTTCGTGCTGCTTTACGCATTCGGCGCCTTCGCTTCCGCTGCCACTTATTATCTGGTCGCACCCGACGCGATGTGGCCGCTGCTCGGCATGAACGGCGCGCTCTCGGCAGTGATCGGAGCCTATTCGCTGCTCTATGGGCAGCCGCGCAATCCGCCGATCGGACCGTTTTCGGCGCGTACGGTGCACGTGGCATGGCTCGCCGCGGCGTGGACGGCGATCAGCGTGCTGGGCGCCTTGATCCAGCCGGTATCCGCCGGCAGTTCGGCCTGGGAAGTGTTCGCCTGGGGCGCCGCGGCGCCGATCGGCGGCTTCCTAGCGGGGCTGGCCGCTGCGCGGCCCCTGTTCATGTGGCACTGGCGCAAGGCCTGAGCGCTTTCGAGCGCTGAACGCTGCTCCCCGGCCGAGGCCGGGGAACGCATCACTGAAACTTAGGCGTCGAGATCGGGCTCGAGCAGCCGGTGCAGATGCACCACGACATAGCGCATCTCGGCATCATCAACCGTGCGCTGGGCGGCACTGCGCCAGGCATTCTCCGCGCTGGCATAGTCGGGATAGATGCCGACGACATCGAGCTTGGTCGGATCGACGAAATCGAGAGTCATCGGATCGGTCACGCGACCGCCGAAGACGAGATGCAGCTTGCTCATTGGGCCTCCGAAAACGTTTTCTTGTTTATAGAGGCCTTAGACAGGGCGGGCGCTTCGCCTCAAGCCTTTTGCGTCGCCCCCTTGGCTGCATCGACGAGATTGCCGAACAGCGCGCCCACGCGATCCTGCGCGGCCTGCTTGCTCGGCAGCAGCCCTTCGATCTCCGCCTTGCCGGCATCCTTCACTGCCTGGACCGTACCGGTAACCCTGTCGGCGATCTGCTGCCCGGCCCCCTGAAGGAGTTCGCGCTCCTTCTGGCTGCGCGGGATCAGCATGCCGATCAGCACGCCCAGCGCGATGCCGCCACCGACCAGCACATAGGGGTTCTCGGTCAGGCTCTCGCTCTGCTCATTTGCGGGGTTGGTGCTCATCACGAGGATCCTTTCTTGCCTTTAGGCTTCAAACCCGTGGCCGGGTCGCGAGTTTCATGCCGCTTGCCGAGGATGTCGCCGATCCAGCCCCGCGCCATGACGAGGCCGATCGTTGCAACGACGCCGGCGGCGGCGAGGGGGCGGCTACGCACCGCTTCGGCGCCCTTGCGGGCAACGGTGGCGACGCCGTGCGCAGCGCTCTCCACGGCGTCCTGGGCGAGGTTGGAGGGGCTGAGCCGCTCCTGCACCTGACCCAGCGTGCCGAAAAGCTGCGCCTTTGCCGCTTCGATCCGCGCCTTGGCGGCATCCACGTCGTGCGGATTCTCGCTCACGGCTTTTCCTTGTAGATACGCTTCACATGCGTCCAGGCGAGCCAGCCCATCAGGCCGGCGATCGCGAGGAACGCCGTCACCACGATCAGCGTGGCAAAGCCAGGACCGACCAGCGGGGAGAGGGTGAGCACCAGCCCGACGACAAGCGCGACCGCCGCGGCCTGGGCCAGGACCAGCGCGACCCCGCCCATCCACAGCATCGCCCGCGCGTCACGGAGCTTCGATCGCGCCAAAGTGCGATAATAGCCGAGCTCGGCGTCGGCATAGGACTTGCCGTCCTCGACCAGCTGCTGAAGCAGCTCGCCGACGCTCTTTTCGTCAGGCCGCGGCGTGTCCACCCCCCGTTACGCTCCTATGCCTTGTCGTTGTCGGCCGCGTCGGACGCGGCATCGACTCCGGACTTGATCAGCCGCGCCAGCACGAAGCCCAGGCCCGCAGCGACACCGACAGCAATCGCCGGGCTCTTGCGGACGAACTTGGTGACGTCGTCGATCAGGTCGTCGACTTCCTTGCCGCGCAGGCTCTCGGCGAAGTTCGAAATGCCGTCCGCCGCCGAGCGGGCATATTTGCCATATTGCTCGCCGAGCCGCGTATCGACGTCGGTCGCGGCCGACTGCATCATCTTGGCGACCTCATCGAGCGCGCCCGTGGCCTTTTCCTTGCCATCGGCGGCAAAGGCACGCGCGCGGTCCGCTGCTTCACTGCCGATCTCGCCGGCCTTTTCGCGGATCGTATCTGTTGCGGAGCGCCTGGCGCTCTCGGCGGTCGTTTCCGCCGTTGCGTCGATCGTCTCGCCCGTCGTTTCGTCAGCCATGCCAAAAACCCTCCATGCCTTTTGCGAAACAACCACGGCCACGTTTGCGAGTTCCATCGGTTGCCGTTAGAGGCCGCGTCGCGCCCTCAATACCCCATACCTAGGGAGACCGTTTCGTGACCGCAATCATCGACGTCCATGCTCGCCAGATTCTCGACAGCCGTGGTAACCCCACCGTTGAGGTCGATGTGATGCTTGAGGATGGCAGCTTCGGCCGCGCCGCCGTGCCCTCGGGCGCTTCGACCGGTGCGCATGAAGCCGTCGAGATGCGGGACGGCGACAAGTCGCGCTGGCTCGGCAAGGGCGTCGACAAGGCGGTCGAAGCCGTCAACAGCGACATCTTCGAGGAAGTCGTCGGCATGGAAGCCGAGGACCAGGCCGATCTCGATATCGCGATGATCGAACTCGACGGCACCGAGAACAAAAGCCGTCTCGGCGCCAATGCGATCCTGGGCGTCAGCCTGGCCGTCGCCAAGGCCGCTGCCGACGCGCGCGGCCTGCCGCTCTATCGCTACGTCGGCGGCGTCAACGCGCACGTCCTGCCGGTGCCGATGATGAACATCATCAACGGCGGCGAGCATGCCGACAATCCGATCGACTTCCAGGAGTTCATGATCGTGCCGGTGGGCGCGGAGAACATCGTCGAGGCAGTGCGCTGCGGCTCGGAGATCTTCCACACGCTGAAGAAGAAGCTGCACGAGAAGGGCCTGGCGACCAGCGTGGGCGACGAGGGCGGCTTCGCGCCGAACATCGCCAGCACCACCGAGGCGCTGGACTTCATCATGAGCTCGATCGAGGCCGCCGGCTACAAGCCGGGCGACGACGTGATGCTCGCGCTCGATTGCGCTGCCACCGAATATTATCGCGAAGGCCTCTACAAGATGGTGGGCGAGGGCAAGACGCTCTCCTCGGCCGAGAATGTCGAGTTCCTCGCCGGCCTGGCCGCCAAGTATCCGATCTTCTCGATCGAGGACGGCATGGCCGAGGACGATTGGGAGGGCTGGAAGGCGCTGACCGAAAAGCTCGGCGGCAAGGTTCAGCTGGTCGGCGACGATCTGTTCGTCACCAACCCCAAGCGCCTCCAGCGCGGCATCGATGGTGGCTATGCCAATTCGATCCTGGTGAAGGTCAACCAGATCGGCACGCTCACCGAGACGCTCGAGGCGGTCGGCCTGGCGCATCGCTCGTCCTACACCGCAGTGATGTCGCACCGTTCGGGCGAGACCGAGGACGCCACGATCGCCGATCTCGCGGTCGCCACCAATTGCGGGCAGATCAAGACTGGCTCGCTGTCGCGCTCGGACCGGCTCGCCAAGTACAACCAGCTGATCCGCATCGAGGAAGAGCTGGGCGACGTGGCGGTCTATGCCGGCCGTTCGGTGATCAAGAAGTAAGATGGACGAAGGGCTTCCTTGCCATAGGGCAGGGGAGCCCCTTTCCGGGTCAATACGGGCCTTGCGTGGAACGCATGGTTAAGCGAGAATCACCTTATGCGCTCGCGTAACGCCTCTCCGATCCAGACCCTGCTCCGCCGCGCCGGCCTGCCCGCGCTGGTGCTGATCGCGGTCGGCTTCTTCGCCTATAACGCCGTGCTGGGACCGACCGGCGTGATGGCGACCAAGCAGATCAAAGCCGACTACGACCAGAAGAGCGCCGAATATGCCGCGCTCGACAAGAAGCGCGCGGCGCTCAAGAACCGTGTCGAACTGCTCGACCAGAAGCGCGGTGTAGATCCCGACCTGGCCGACGAACTGGCGCGCAAGCAGCTCAATGTTGTTCGCCCGGACGAAGTGGTGATCCCGCTCGACAAGCACGCGCCGGCTCCCACCGGGCGCTGATTGCGTTTGTTGCAATGCAGCGTGCTAAAACCGCATTTCTGATTGCATAGACTGCAATTGCCGTAAGGGCACGTGAACGGCACGCGCTATCCGCGCGTTAGTTGCGCGGCGGGTAAAAACGCGCTTATAGGCACCCGCCTTCCCCCTCCCCGGACGAGGATTTCCTGTGGCCAAAGCACCGGCACGCAAAACGACTGAACCCGCTGTACCCAATCGCGAACGGCCGGCCGAGCCGGAACGGTTCGAGGCTTCGAAGGAGCAGCTGCTCGAATTCTACAAGCAGATGCTGCTGATCCGCCGCTTCGAGGAGAAGGCCGGCCAGCTCTACGGCCTCGGCTTCATCGGCGGCTTCTGCCACCTCTATATCGGCCAGGAAGCGGTCGCGGTCGGCCTGCAGTCGGCGCTCGACGGCGAGAAGGACTCGGTGATCACGGGCTACCGCGATCACGGTCATATGCTCGCTTACGGCATCGATCCCAAGGTGATCATGGCCGAGCTGACTGGTCGCGCTGCTGGCATCAGCCGCGGCAAGGGCGGCTCGATGCACATGTTCTCGACCGAGAAGAAGTTCTACGGCGGCCACGGCATCGTCGGCGCGCAGGTGTCGCTCGGCACCGGCTTGGCCTTCGCCCACAAGTATAATGAGGATGGCGGCGTCGCCATGGCCTATTTCGGCGATGGCGCGTCGAACCAGGGCCAGGTGTACGAGAGCTTCAACATGGCCGAGCTGTGGAAGCTCCCGATCATCTATGTGATCGAGAACAACCAGTATGCCATGGGCACCAGCGTCAACCGCTCGTCGTCGGAAGACCAGCTCTATCGCCGCGGCGAGAGCTTCCGCATCCCCGGCATCCAGGTGGACGGCATGGACGTGCTGGCCTGCCGCGGTGCCGCCGAGGAGGCGCTGGCCTGGGTCCGCGCCGGCAAGGGTCCGATCATCCTCGAGATGAAGACCTATCGCTACCGTGGCCACTCGATGTCCGACCCGGCCAAGTATCGCAGCCGCGAGGAAGTCCAGTCGGTCCGCGACAAGTCGGATCCGATCGAGCAGGTCAAGCGCGAGCTCGAGGAGATGAAGGTCACTGAGGCTGAGCTGAAGACGATCGAGCAGGAGATCCGCAAGATCGTCAACGAGGCCGCGGACTACGCGGAGCAGACGCCCGAGCCCGATCCTTCCGAACTGTATACCGACGTGCTGGTGGAGTCCTACTGAGATGGCGATCGAACTTAAGATGCCGGCGCTCTCGCCCACCATGGAAGAGGGCACGCTCGCCAAGTGGCTCGTCAAGGAAGGCGACACGGTCAAGTCGGGCGACATTCTCGCCGAGATCGAGACCGACAAGGCGACGATGGAGTTCGAGGCTGTCGACGAAGGCACGATCGCCAAGATCCTGATCGCCGAGGGCACCGATAACGTGAAGGTCGGCACCGTGATCGCCACGATCGCGGGCGAGGGCGAAGACGCTTCGGCGCCTGCTCCCACGCCGGCCCCGGCGCCTGCCGCCACCGCCGAAGCGCCCAAGAAGGACGCTGAACCCGCCGCAGGCGAGGATGGCGGCCCGAAGAAGGCCGACAGCGGCACCAAGCAGCTCGCCAGCGAGAAGGCGGCTACCGTCAAGGATCCCGCGATCCCCGAGGGCACCGAGATGGTCAAGACGACCGTCCGCGAGGCGCTGCGCGATGCGATGGCCGAGGAAATGCGCAAGGATCCGCGCGTTTTCGTGATGGGCGAGGAAGTCGCCGAATATCAGGGTGCCTACAAGGTCACCCAGGGCCTGCTCGAGGAGTTCGGTGCGAAGCGCGTGATCGACACGCCGATCACCGAATATGGCTTTGCCGGCCTCGGTTCGGGCGCGGCGATGGGCGGCCTCAAGCCGATCGTCGAGTTCATGACCTTCAACTTCGCGATGCAGGCGATCGACCACATCGTGAACTCGGCGGCCAAGACCAACTACATGTCCGGCGGCCAGATGCGCTGCCCGATCGTGTTCCGCGGCCCGAACGGCGCGGCGTCGCGCGTCGGCGCGCAGCACTCGCAGAACTATGGCCCGTGGTACGCCAGCGTCCCCGGCCTGATCGTGATCGCGCCCTATGACGCGCAGGACGCCAAGGGCCTGCTCAAGGCCGCGATCCGCTCGGAAGATCCGGTCGTGTTCCTCGAGAACGAGCTGATGTACGGCCGCAGCTTCGAAGTGCCGAAGCTCGACGATTACGTCCTGCCGATCGGCAAGGCGCGCATCGTTCGCGAGGGCAAGGACGTGACCATCGTCAGCTACTCGATCGGCGTGGGCGTCGCGCTCGAAGCCGCTGAGAAGCTGGCTGCCGAGGGTATCGACGCCGAGATCGTCGATCTGCGCACGCTGCGCCCGCTCGACACCGCCACGGTACTCGAGAGCCTGAAGAAGACCAACCGCATGGTGGTGGTCGAGGAAGGCTGGCCGGTCTGCTCGATCTCGTCGGAGATCGTCGCGGTGGCGATGGAGCAG
This sequence comes from Sphingomonas sp. R-74633, assembly GCF_013416555.1. Lineage (GTDB taxonomy): Bacteria > Pseudomonadota > Alphaproteobacteria > Sphingomonadales > Sphingomonadaceae > Sphingomonas. The sequence continues at coordinate 922,361 of NZ_JACCFG010000001.1, forward strand.
GGCTTCGACGATCTCGACGCCCCGGTGCTGCGCGTGACCAACGAAGACGTGCCGCTGCCTTATGCCGCCAATCTCGAGAAGCTGGCACTGATCACCGCGGACAAGGTCGTCACGGCGGTCAAGAAGGTCACCTATAAGGGCTGAGCCTCACGCCATCGAACACGGAAAAGGCCGGGGGAGACCCCGGCCTTTTCTTTTCCTGCTCGATCGAGGGAGAATGATCAGCAGGTCGAAGCGGTGACGCCGGCGACCTTGTAGACGCCCAGCGGGTGCTGCGGGTTCGGGTTGTTGGTGCCGTTGGGGAGCTTGGTGTCGTCGCTGGTGTCGCGGCGGTCGCGCACCATCATCGAGGCGATCTCGTCGAAGGTGGTGGAAGGCGAGAGCGACGTCTTGATCAGCGGCGTATATTGGTAGCGCACCTCGACGAACATGGTGACGCCGTCGGTTGCTGCGGCGACCATGCGGCCGGCAGGGCCGACCCCCGTAAGGTTGGTCGCGCCAGCGTTGCCGTAGGTCGAGGTCATGGCGGTCTTGTTGCCCTTGCAGCGCTGCCAGCGGATCGTCGACTTGCCGGCGTTGACCGGGTCCGGCTCGATGCTGGAGATCGTCACGCGGCCATTGGTGAACAGTCCGAGCTCGCCGGACTGAAGATCGGCGCCGGTCAGCAAGTCGTTGATATCCGCCTCGCTGATCGTCTTGGCCTGGAGCTGGGTGCCCACGCCGATACGTGCGGCGTTATCCGCCAGATGCAGCGCGATCTGGCTCACCCGCATCTTGGTGATGATGAAATTGGTCAGCTCCGCGCCGGTGAGGCACAAAGTCGCGAAGATCGGCAGCGTGAAGGCGAATTCGAGCATCGCCAGGCCGCTCTCGTCGCGGCGGAGGCGGCGCAGCAGGCGGGGAAGGGGGAAAGCACGCTTCACGGGCAATTCCTCTCGGTGCCGGCGCCCTGGTCGCCATAGGGCTGGTTGCGCAGCACGGTGGTGGCGGTGACGGTGGTGCTCGTGCCGCCGCCAATGATCCGATAGACCGGAAACATGCGCGGATAGGTGACGTTCACCGTGTAGACCATTGCATCCTTCGCGCCGCCCGAGCCCAGATTGCCGCCGGTCGCATCCCAATGGCCGTTATTGTTATTGTCTTCATAGGGCTCGCCCGGCGTCGAGCCGGACGGCCCGTCGCACGTGCCGTTGCCGTTGGTATCGGTGAACGGCTCGAACTTCGCGGCCGCGGCATTGCTGAAGGTGCGATACCATTTGCGCGTGATCGTCACCGTGGCGTTGTTCGACAGCGCCCGGGCCTGTGCCGTTACCTTGGCGTCGAGTACTGCCTGCGTAGCGGCGTCGAGGCCGGTTTCGAGCGATGAATCGCGTCCGACCTTCTGCACTATGCCTTGCAGCACCGCACGCATGTAGAGCGTGTGCGCCACGTCGAAGGCGCCGAGCAGCAATATGCCCATCACGGGCGCAATCATCGCGAACTCGACGATCGTCGCGCCGCGCGCATCGCCGCGAAGCGTGAGAAGCGCCCGGCGCCGGATCACTTGGTGAGCCTCAGCGCGGAGATTTGATCGGCGATCTTCTTGAAGGTGGCCTGGAGATCGGCGGCGCTGGTAGCCTTGAAGTAGCGGCCCGTGGTCGCGCAGTTCGTAAGGCGCGTTTCGGTGGTAGCCGCGAGATTGCCGAAGGCGATGACCCAGAGCGTGATCTTGTGGTTCTTGATCGCGGTGCACAGCCCCTCGGTGCGCAGGTTGATCTGCTGGGTGAGGTTGCCGGTGCTGGTACAGCCTTCGCTCGGCGTGGTGCTCGCGGGCAAGGTGACCGGATTGTACCAGTCGACGCCGTGCGACGTGTAGTTCTCCAGGTCAGTACAGGCGTCACCGTCGGTCATGAAGATCATGTGGCGCTCGATTTCGCCGCCGTCGTCGGTCAGCTTGTTCTCCGCCGCGAACAGGCCGCCATTGCCGTTGGCATCGCCCGGGGACATCAGCCGCGCGCCCCAGACCAGGCCCGCATCGTGATAGGTGTTGCCGCCCGGCTGGAGCGTATCGACATAGGTGTCGAAATCCGAGGCGCTCGGCCAGCGCTGCAGCTTCTTGGCGCTGACGGGGCACGTGTAGTTCGCGCCCTGCGAGTAGTTGGTCGTCGTCGTCGACGAGGCGCGGGACCAGTTGGTGGTATTGTTGGTCGAGGTCGAGGCGCGCGTGTAGGTCAGGCCCGGCAGCGCCATGCCCCATTTCGTATCCGCGCTGTTCGGCACGGTGTCGATGTCGAGATCCTTGGCATCGCTCGGGATCGGATCGTAGCTCGTATAGCTTACGGTCTTGCGCTCTTCGATGCAGCCGTCCCAGGCGATCGTCTTGTTGACGCCGTTGTTGCCGACCGGCCACTGGAAATTGTTGTTCCAGTTGGTGCCGTTCTTGAGCAGGCTGACGTTGACCGCCATCTGATCGTAGGTCCAGTCCTTGAAGGCCGGGACATAGGTCGTCGTCGTATCGGTGCGCTGGCGCCGGCAGCTCTGGTTGGTGCCGCTGTTGTCAGACGAGCCGTTCCAGCCAAATTCGCCATTGTTGCCGCCCTGACTTGCGACGCCGTCACTCTGGAACGTGACGTCGATCTTCGGCGACGGCGAGCTGCCCGAGGTGGTCGGCGTCGGCGAGAAGCCGCTGAACGACTGGTTGTTCATGAACTTCAGGCAGTCGCTCTGCGAGATCGAGCCGCCCGAATAGACTTCCCAATAGGGTCCGTTGCTCGTGGTGCCCGGCGGAGTCCAGTTGGCCTGCCGCGTCTGATATTCCCAGCTGTCGGCGAACCACTCCGGCTTGAGCAACCGGCCCACGTTCACATTCTGGTCGTACGGCACGAATCCGAAGCGGATCTGCACCTGGTTGCCGGTGCCGCCGCTGGGCGTGCCGGTGGTGCAATTGGCGTCGGTATCGAGGCGCGCGACGATCTCGTAGAAGCACTTCACCGCGGTCTTGAGCGCCGCCATCTTGGTCACGGTGTCGCCGGGCTGCGGATCGGCCATCGAGCCGGTGACGTCGAGCACGAACATCACGTCGGTGTTCGGGAGCCGCATTTCGGCGTCGCAGGTGACGGTGAGCGTCTCGGTCGTCTTGCCGAAGATGCGCATCAGCGTCATCGGCAGCGTCGCCTGGGCGCTGCCGCTCACCTTGCCGGCATTCTCGGTGAAGCTCTTGGAGACGTTGGTCGCGCCATAAGCCGCGCTATTGTAGTTCGCGTCGAAGAACTGGCCGGCGGTGACCTGGGGATAATTGGCCACGCTGCCGACGGTCTGGTTCCAGGTGCCGCCACCCATCGACTTGCGGCCGGCAAGCGCGCCGGCGTCGCAGGCATGTTGCAGCCGCGTCTTGACGATGTACATGCGGCTGATGTCGATGCCGCCGCCGACCATGCCCGCAAGCGGGATCAGCGCCGCCGCCATGATGGCGAGCGTGTTCGCACGCGTGTCGCGTGTGAGCTTGCCCAGAAAGGCGCGCGCATTCGCCAATTTCAGCCGTCCTTCATGCATGGAAGGGCCCCTATTCCCCGGTCAACGAGGCAGTTTGGATCAGTTGTCGCTAAATACGTATAAATTCCGATGGTTAACGCGGCCCTTATGCTCATGGTACGTAGCATGACGGGGGTCGTGGAGGATCCGGAACGAAATCTGATACTTACCTATGCGCTGGCGACAGGTCGGGCAGGGCTGGCGGCGTTGCTCGCGCTCGACGATGCGCTCGCCAAGCTGTTGCGCACCACGCGTGAGCCGGCGCTGGGCCAGATGCGGCTCGCCTGGTGGCGCGAGGCGCTCGAGAAGCTCGACCACATGCCAGCTCCCGCCGAACCCGTACTCAAGGCGTTGGAGGCCGAGGTGCTGCGTCATGGCGTCACCGGCGCGTCGCTCGTGCAGATAGTCCATGGCTGGGAAGTGCTGATCGAGGAGGAAGCGCTCGGCATCGACGCGATGCGCCGCTTCGGCGAGGGTCGGGGGCAGCTGTTCGTCGCTGCCGGTACGCTGCTCGGCAGCAAGGGCGACCCGCTGGAAGCTGCGGGGCAAGGCTGGGCGCTCGCCGATCTCGCCGGCAATTTGCAGGCGGAGGAGGAGCGGGCGATTGCCCGCGATCTCGCGCGTCCATTGCTCGATCGCGCCGCCGGTGCCCGCTGGAGTCGTGGCGGCCGCGCGCTCGGCGCACTGGCGCATCGCGCGCGGCTCGACCTGGCCGAGGCCCCCAAGGCGGCCGGCGCGCCTTCGCGGGTCGGGCGGCTGCTCTGGCATCGCCTTACTGGACGCTGACCCGCCGGTCGGGTTAGCCTCCGTTGCTCAGCGGGGAGAGAGGCAATGTGGCGCTATTTGGTCGGTGCGGGCGGTGCGATGCTGCTGGTCGTGGCCGGGCTGTTCCTGTTCCGAGGCAGCGCGAGCACCGAAACCAGGCTCCCTGGAGCCCCCGCCGCCGCGGTTACATCCGAAACGGAGCAGGATCTTCCCGCCGAGCCGCCCAGCGCCGCCGCCAAGACCCGCGAGCAGAAGCGCTTTGACCGGATCGACAAGGACAAGAACGACACGATCACCAAGGACGAGTATTTCGCCCTGCGCCGCAAGTTCTTCGCCCGGCTGGATACCGATCACGACGGCAAGCTGAGCTTCGAGGAATGGTCGGTAAAGGCGGTCGAGAAGTTCGCCGGCGCCGACAAGGACAAGTCCGGTACGCTCAACCGCACCGAGTTCGCCACTACGGCAGTGGTCCGCAAGCCGGCCAAGCCGCGCTGCGCCTGCGCGCCGGCCAAGACCGTGGCCGCGAAGCCGGCTCAGGACTCCGCGGAAGACAGCGACGACTGAGCCATCCAGCCCTGCATCGCCTCGCGGGCACGGTCGGTATACATCAGCTTGCGATCGGCCTTCTTGGTCTTGCCCGGGATCGGCGGGAACAGCCCGAAATTGACGTTCATCGGCTGATAGGTCTCGGCCTCCGCCTCGCCGGTGATGTGCGAAAGTAGCGCCCCCAGCGCCATTTCGCGCGGCGGCGAAGTCAGCGTCTCCCCCGCCAGTTCGGCCGCGGCGAAGCGGCCCGCCAGCAGGCCGATCGCGGCGCTCTCGACATAGCCTTCGCAGCCGGTGATCTGGCCGGCGAAGCGAATATGTGGCGCATTCTTGAGACGAAGCTGAGCGTCCAGTAGCTCGGGCGACTTGATGAAGGTGTTGCGGTGCAGCCCGCCCAGGCGCGCGAACTCGGCGTTCTCCAGGCCAGGAATCGTCCTGAACAGAGTGACTTGCTCGGCATATTTAAGCTTCGTCTGGAATCCGACCATGTTCCACAGCGTGGCGCTCGCATTGTCCTGGCGCAGCTGGACCACCGCATAGGGCCAGCGCCCGGTCTTGGGGTCATCGAGGCCGACGCCCTTCATCGGGCCGAAGCGCAACGTCTCGACACCGCGCTCCGCCATCACTTCGATCGGCATGCAACCTTCGAAGTACGGAACGTTCTCCCATTCGCGAAACTCGGTCTTCTCGCCGGCGAGCAACGCCGCGTGGAAGGCGTAATATTGCTCCTTGGTCATCGGGCAGTTGATGTAATCCTTGCCCGTGCCGCCCGGTCCGACCTTGTTCCAGCGCGACTGGAACCAGGCCACCTCCATGTCGATCGAGTCGCGGTGCACGATCGGCGCGATCGCGTCGAAAAAGGCGAGCTGGTCCTTGCCGGTCGCGGTACCGATGCTCTCGGCGAGGCTCGGCGCGGTGAGCGGGCCGGTGGCGACGATCGTCAGGCCGCTTTCGGGAAGCTGGTCAACGCGCTCGCGGACGATCTCGATATTGGGATGGGCGGACAGCGCCGCGGTCACGCCGTCCGAAAAGCCGTCGCGATCCACCGCCAGCGCCGAGCCCGCGGGCACCTTATGGATGTCGCCCTGTCCGATGATCAGCGAGCCGAGGTCGCGCATCTCCTGATGGAGCAGGCCTACCGCGTTGTTCTGCGCGTCGTCCGAGCGGAAGCTGTTCGAGCAGACCAGCTCGGCCAGCCCTTCGCCCTGGTGCGCCGGCGTCATCGAGCCGCTGCCGCGCATTTCGGAGAGGCGAACCTTGAAGCCCTTGCTTGCGAGCTGCCACGCGGCTTCCGAGCCGGCAAGGCCGCCGCCGATGATATGAATGTCGTGCATCGCGCTCCGATAGAGCCAAGCTTGGCAGAGCGCCAGCCACACGGCATCAAGGGCGAATGGACCGCACCCGTATCGAACCGCTCTTCGCTGCCGCGCTGATCGCCGGCATCACCTTTACAGCCAATGGCTGGGTTGGCCTTCACGGCACGCCGGCAGTGATATGGAAAGGCGCAGGTGTCGCGCTGCTGGCGCTCTGGGCCCGCAGCAAGGCAGTGAATTCGGGTGGGCGGATGATCGCTGCGGTGCTGGCGCTCGGCGCTCTCGGGGACGTGCTGCTCGAGCTGCAGGGCATGGCTGCGGGCGGTCTGGCCTTTCTCGCCGGGCATTTTCTCGCCAGCTATCTCTATCTGCGCAACGCCCGCGTACCGGCGGCGAACTGGATCGCGCCGCCCGTCGCGATGGGCGTGGCGCTGTTCGCCTGGTGGGTATTCAAGGGCGGCTACCAGGTCGAGCTGCTCGCCTTCTACGTTTTCGGCCTGTCGCTGATGACCGCCTCGGCGATGCTCAGCCGGCTCGGTACGCTGGTGGCGCTTGGCGCGCTGCTGTTCTTCGTTTCCGACTGGCTGATCTTCCTGAACCAGGGCCGGCTGATCGCACCGCAAATCGCCGAGCTTCTGGTCTGGCCGACCTATTTCGCCGGCCAGGCGTTTATCGCCTGGGGCGCGGTCCACGCGCTCGCCCAGGAGAAGCCCACGCAATGAAGATCTTCACCATCGGCTATGAAGCGACGACGATGGACGAGTTCATCGCCGCGTTGCGCAAAGCCGGGGTGGAGCGGGTGATCGACGTGCGCGCGGTGCCGCTTTCGCGCCGCCCGGGCTTTTCCAAGAACATTCTCGCCGCGAGCCTGAAGGACGCGGGGATCGACTATGTCCTGCTCAAGAATCTCGGCACGCCGAAGCTCGGCCGCGACGCCGCCAAGAAGGGCGATGTGAAGACGCTGCGCGCCGTCTACGAAGGCCAGCTCGAACTGCCCGAAGCCCAGGCCGAAGCGGCGATCATGCGTGCGCTGGCCGAGGAGAAGCCGAGCGCGCTGCTCTGCTTCGAGCGCAACCCCGAACATTGCCACCGCACCCTGTTGCTCGCGGCGGAAGGCGAAGGGGCGGAAATCGTCGATCTCTACCCCTGACGAGGAGAAGACCGGTGCTCGATCATGTCGGTTTCGCAGTTTCGGACGCCAACGCCTCGAAGCGCTTCTACGAAGCGGCGCTTGCCCCGCTCGGCATCACCCTGCTGATGACGGTGCCCGCCGAGGAGAATGGCTCGGGCGGCACCGCGTACGGCTTTGGCAAGGACGACAACCCCTTCTTCTGGGTCGGCGACAATGAGCGCGTCGGCGAGGGGACTCATGTCGCCTTCCGCGCCGACACGCGGGGTCAGGTCGATGCTTTCCACAAGGCCGCACTGGCGGCGGGCGGACGCGACAATGGCGGACCGGGGCTGCGGCCTAATTACGGGCCGAACTATTATGCCGCCTTCGTCTATGATCCAGACGGGCTGAACATCGAAGCCGTCTGCCACGCGCCCGGCTGAAAGGCCGGGGCGGCCGGAATAGTAGGGGAATTCGGCCGCCCCAGTAGTTCAGGGGTGCCGGCGTACAGAGGGGCAGACGCCGACCCGGATCGCTCTGGCGGGCGGGCCTTGCTGTGGTATTTCAGTTTGTTGCGCCGTAGGTCAGGCAGTCTCGGCATCAGCCGATACGGTCGGCAACGTGAAGCTGAACACCGCCCCGCCATCGGGGCCATTTTCCGCCCATAGCCGCCCGCCATGCGCTTCCACGATCGTGCGGCATATCGGCAGGCCAAGCCCGGTGCCGCTCTCCTTGGTGGTACGAAAGGGCTCGAACAGATTCTCGAGCATCGTCTCGCTCAGGCCAGGCCCGGTATCGGCTACCTGGACGCACACTTCCTCGCCCTCGAGGTAGCTGGTCACTACGACTTCGCGCCGTTCGCAGCCAGCAGTGGCCTCGACGCCGTTGCGGATCAGGTTGCTCACCACCTGCTCGATCTGCAGCGAATCGCCGATCAGGCAGGCCTGGATCGGGTCGAAATCGCAATCGATGCGGGCGCCTGCCGCCACCTTGAGCTGGCGCACGGCTGCGCAGGCCGCCCGAACCACGGCGTTCAGGTCCATGCGCGTCTTGGCGACGTCCCCGGTCACGGTGAAGGAGCGGATCTTACGAATGATGTCGCCGGCCCGCAGCGCCTGCACCCGGGCGCGATCGAGCGCATCGAGGATCGAGTGATCAGGATCGCCGCGCGAGCGGGTGAGATAGCGGCAGGCCTCGAGATAATTGGTGATCGCCGCCAGCGGCTGGTTGAGTTCATGCGCGAGCGTGGAGGCCATTGCGCCCATCGCGTTCAGGCGGGCGAGGCGCAGCAGCTTCTCATGCACTTCGCGCAGTTGCGCATCGGCTTCCATGTCGCGGGTGATGTCGATCGCCAGTCCGATCAGACGGGGATGGCCGTCATGCGCATCATAATGGCCCTGCAGCGTCACCCAGCGCGCCTCCCCGCCGGGCAGCGTCAACGCGAGCGTCATGTCGAGCGGTCCTTCGCTCTTGCGCGCATTGCCGATCGCCTGGCGCAACGCCAGCACCTGCGCTTCCCCCATCGGAGCGGCGATATCGGCCATGCGATACTCGCCCTCGCGCCATTCCAGCCCGAACATCCGCGCCGTCTCGGGCGACTGCCGCGAACCGCCATCGATGAGGTCGATCTCCCACATGCCCACGCCCGCGGCTTCCTGGGCCAGACGCAACATTTTCTCGCTCTTCTCCAGCGCCTGTTGCGCAGCGACCCGCTGCGAGATGTCCAGCATGACGACCGCGATATAGTCGCTGGCGCCGCCGCCCGCCCGAACGATGTTCGCGGTGCAATGGATGGGGCGTACGATGCCATCGCCGGTATGCAGCATCCGATCGCCCGAGAAGAAGTTTTCCTCGCCCCGGACCATCGCGTCGATCGCCTTCACGGTCGACTGCGCTTCCTCGGCAACGCCGAACTCGCTGAGGTTGCGCCCGATCAGCACTTCGCGCGGATAGCCGCAAATCTCGCAGCCCCGGTCGTTGATTTCCAGTATCTCGCCCTGCAGCGAAAGCCGGCCGACGCCGACGCCGGCCTGCTCGAACACCGTGCGATAGCGGCGCTCGGCCTCTTCCAGCTTGCGGCGGGCCTCCATTTCGGCGGTCACGATCTCGCTCGACAGGACGATACCGGCAATGCGGTCATCCTCGTCATACCAGGGCCGTTGGCTCCAGCGGACATAGTCGATGCTGCCATCGGGATTCGTGAACGGCTGGCTGTCGCCGGACAGCTGCTCGCCGTTCAGCACGCGCTGGTAGTTGGCGTGCCGCTCCGGCTCGATGCCCGGGAAGACTTCGAAATGGGTGCGCCCTTCGAGCGGCACGTCCAGGGGCAGGTGGAAATCCTTGAGGTAGCGCGGTGATGCGGCGATGTAGCGCAGGTCGCGGTCGAGGATCGCCACCGCGGTGGCGGAGTCACGCGCCATGTTGGTGAGGTTGCGGCGCGATACTTCGAGCCGCTTGGCGGCGAGGCGCAGCTTGTCCTCGGCGTGGCGCCCATCGGCATAGGTGGCGAGGAGGAAGATCGTCGCAGCGGTGACCGCCACGAACATCTGCGCGATCATCACCTGATGCTGAGGCGCGGCGAGCGAGAAGGGGCCGGTGTGGATCTCGGCGCTCCACAGCATGATCACCGAGCTGATCGCCACCGCGGTCGTCGCACCGCGCAGGTGCCAGCCCAGCGCCGCCAGCACGAGCGGCGGAAAGATCGCGCCGCCGATCGGTCCACTGTCCGGCGCGAGGAACACAAGCGCCGCCACCGCCGCGCAGAAGATCATGGTCGCCACGAAACCCGCCCAGCGCAGCGCAGACCAGCGCTGGCGCGGCGGCGTTGCCCAGACCAGCACCAGCGGTGCCACCAGCAGCATGCCCAGCCCTTGCTGCGCGAACTTGTCGAGCAGCGAGAAAGAGCGCCCCACCGCCAGCACGCCCAGCGCCACGACGCCCGCCGAAAGCGCCGAACCGGCGATCGCGGCGGCGAATACCCATAGCAGCGAGCGCGGGTCGAGCAGCTCGGCCGGCCTTATCCCCCGGCGCTGGATCATTGTCGCGGTGAGCAGCGAACCGCCGGCTAGGCCGATGGCGCTCGCCAGCTGCGTGGCCAGGGAATAGTGGACGTCGAACATCCAATAGGTGACGAGGACGGCGACGATGAGCAGCGGCCAGAGCCGCGTGCCGAACAGGATCAACCCGCCCACGGACAGGCCGATGGCGATGCCAAGCGGCGGGTTGGAGCCGGTGACGCGATACCACAGGGCCCAGCTCACGCAGCCGGCGAAGGCGCCCAGAAAGACCAGCAGCGCCGGACGCACCGACGCAAACCGCCTCACTGGCCAACGTTCCTCCACCGTCGCCATCAATACTCCGCGTAAAGCGAAGCCCTTCGTGGAAGACGGCGACGATGTAAATCCGCTAATTTACGGAATTTTGAAGCAACTATTTATCAAGCAGCGGCTTTTCGACGCTCGGACATTTCCTCGTTGAGCATCTCGGCCAGCAAAAAGGCGAGCTCAAGACTTTGTCCCGCATTGAGACGCGGGTCGCAATGCGTGTGGTAGCGGTCGGCCAGACCCTGCTCGGTAATGTCGATCGCACCGCCGGTGCATTCGGTGACGTTCTGTCCGGTCATCTCGGCATGGATGCCGCCGGCGAAGGTACCCTCGGCGCGGTGGACTGCGAAGAAGCCGCGCACTTCGGCGAGGATCCGGTCGAACGGGCGCGTCTTGTAGCCATTGGCCGCCTTGATCACGTTGCCGTGCATCGGATCGCAGCTCCACACCACCTGGTGCCCCTCGCGCTTCACCGCGCGGACGAGCTTCGGCAGCCCGGCCTCGATCTTGTCGTGCCCAAAGCGGGTGATCAGCGTCATCCGTCCCGGCGTGCGGCTCGGGTTGAGCGTGTCGAGCAGCTTTAGCAGTGCGTCGGGCTCGAGGCTCGGACCGCACTTCATCCCGATCGGATTGCCGATGCCGCGCAGAAACTCGACATGCGCCGAGCCCTCGAAGCGGGTGCGGTCGCCGATCCAGAGCATGTGGGCGCTGGTGTCGTACCAGTCGCCGGTCAGCGAGTCCTGGCGGGTCATCGCCTGCTCATAGGGGAGCAGCAGCGCCTCGTGGCTGGTATAGAAGCTGGTCGCCTTCAGCTGCGGCACGCTGTCCGCATCAATGCCGCAGGCGGCCATGAAGTCGAGCGCCTCGCCGATCCGGTCGGCGACATCGGCATATTTCTTCGCCCAAGGGCTGCGGCCCATGAAGTCGTGCGTCCATTTATGGACCTGGTGCAGGTTCGCATAGCCGCCCTGCGCAAAGGCACGCAGCAGGTTGAGCGTCGCCGCCGACTGCGAATAGCCCTGGAGCATGCGCTGCGGATCGGGGATGCGCGCTTCGGGAGTGAAGGCGATGTCGTTGACATTGTCGCCGCGGTAGCTCGGCAGCTCGACGCCATCGATGATCTCGGTATCGGCCGAACGCGGCTTGGCGAACTGGCCCGCCATGCGCCCCAGCTTCACCGTCGGCAGCTTCGAGGCGAAGGTAAGCACCACCGCCATCTGGAGCAGCACGCGGAAGGTGTCGCGGATGTTGTTCGGGTGGAACTCGGCGAAGCTCTCGGCGCAGTCGCCGCCCTGGAGCAGGAAGGCCTCGCCGCGCGACACCTTGGCCAGCTCGCTGGTCAGCTCGCGCGCCTCGCCGGCGAAGACGAGGGGCGGGAAGGAGGTCAGCTGGGTTGTCGCCGCATCGAGCGCACCCTGATCGGGATATTTGGGCAGCTGGCGCGCCTCAGCCGCCTTCCAGCTCGACGGGCTCCAGCTCGCGCTCATGTCATTCTCCGCATCACGCACCGTGACGTTCCAGTCGGCATGGTCGGCGATGCCGTGCGCGGCGATCAGGTTCATCACCTTCGCATTTGCGCGCTTGCCGTCCTTCTCCCAGCCCTGGACCGTAGAGCCCGGAATATCGAACCACGTACCGAACGCGGCGCGGGTGAGGGAGCGTTCCTCGCGGAAGCGATGAATCTTGGTGCCTGCCAGTGTCGTCATAGTGCGGCGACTTACCCGCGCTGGGTAAAATTACGCAAGCAAAAAATTTCCCCGCCGGGGTAAAATCAATCCGGCAGTGTCTCGCCGAGCTTGTCGTATTGCAGGCTGATCCCGTGGAAACGCGAACCTTCGTCCGCATAACCGTCGAGATAAATGCCGTGCTCGGTGTGGAGCAGGCGGGTGCCGTCGCCATCGGGCAGCATCTCGATCGAACAGAGGTTCACCGAGATCGGCTTGCCGTCGATCTTCATGCGATAGGCATAGACGATGCGGCTGTCGGGCACGATGTCGTGATAGGAACAGTCGAAGCGGGTAACCCTGCCGCTATGCCACTTTCCCTCAAGATGTTCGGTGCCGCCGGTGCGGAAATCGAAATGGCGGTCGACCATCTCCCAGGCGTCGTTCGGCCCTGAGAACCAGCGCGCCTTGCCTTCTTCGGTCGAGAAGGCGGCGAACACGCGCGCCGGGCTCTGCTTGAAGCGGCGTTCGATGACGAACTTGTCGTGGACGGCTTCCGCCATGGTCACTTCTCCTGGTCCTGGGCGTCGAGGAATTTGGCGAGGCGATCGTAGCGCGCCTCGGTCGCGCGGCGGCGCTCTATGATCCATTGCTCGACCGCGGCGAGCGCCAGCGGCTCGAGCGTGCAGGTGCGCACGCGCCCCTGTTTCTCAGTGCGCACCAGTCCGGCGCCTTCGAGCACGCGGACATGCTGGAGGAAGCTCGGCATCGCCATGGTGAAACTGCCGGCGAGCTCGCTCACGCTGGCCGGCCCATTGCCGAGCTGCTCGACCACCGCCCGGCGGGTGGGATCGGCGAGCGCGGCAAAGGCGGCATCGATTTGGTTAGGCATAAACCTAACTAATGCGCGAATAGGCCACAGCGCAAGCGGAAACTTAGGCGATTAGCGAAGTTTCAATAGCCGGCTGCGAGATCGACCTCGTTCTTGAGCGGGCGCCCTTCGACAAAGGCGTGGATATTCTCCACGAACAGCGCCGCCGCGCGCAGGAACATCCGCGTCTGGCTGCGGCCGGAGAGATGCATCGAATGGATCACGTTGGGCGTGTTCCAGAGCGGGTGCTCGGGCGGCAGCGGCTCGGGGGTAACGGTATCGAGGAAGGCACCGGCGATGCGTCGTTTCGTGCAGGCCTCGATCAGTGCCCCCTGGTCGATCAGCTCGCCGCGGCCGACATTCACGATCCAGGCGCTCGGCTTCATCGCGGCCAGTTCCTCCGCACCGATCATCGCGCGGCTCGCATCGGTCGAGGGCGCGGCGAGGAACACCCAGTCCGTTTCGGGCAGCAGCGCGCGCCACGCGTCCGGCCCCACCGTGCCGTCGGCGCCCGAGCGCGTGACGCCAGTCACTTCGACCCCGAATCCCTTCAGCCGCTCGCCGATCAGCTTGCCGATCGTGCCATAGCCGATCACCAGTGCCTTGCTCTCGAACAGTTCGAGCTTGCCCGGCGCGTCCGTGGGCCATTCATGGCGATCGGCGGCGCGGACGACCTGATCGAAGCGCTTGGCGGCCACCAGCGCACCCATCACCGCATATTCGGCGACTGTATGCGCATTGACCCCGCTGCCGTTGGTCACCCGCGTGCCGCGTGTCCGCAGCAGATCGGTGTCGAGCACGTCCAGCCCGGCATAGATGGTCGAGAGCCATTTGAGCTTGCCCGCCGCCACAACGCTGCGTGCCCATTCGCGCGGGTTATTATTGTCGAGCCAGGCGATGTCGGCATCCGCGGCGAGCGCGACCGCTTCGTCGGTCGAGGCGAACCAGTGGACGTCGAGACCCGCCGGGAGCTGTGGCTCAACCAGCGGGCGGGCGAGGGCGGGGAGAACGGCCTTCATGAGACGGAGGCTAGCGCGCTCGCGCGTCCGGTTCAAACATCGCCGTCGAGAGAAATCCGGTTCCCCGGCGAAAGCCGGGGCCCAGGGTAACAAGCGACACGGCAAGGAAACCCTGGGCCCCGGCCTCCGCCGGGGATCCGCTCAGTGCTTAGTGGCGATCGCGGTCGCGATCCCGATCGCGGTCACGGCCATGATCAGACGTGGCGGTCGGTGAAGGGGCGGGGGAGGGCGTCGCGCCGGGGCGATGATCCCTGTCGTGATCGCCGCGCGGATTGTCGCGGGCATGGTCGCGCGCCTGCTCGGCCTGCTCGCGGCGGTCATGCGCCTTGGTCGCCGCCTCGTCGGCCTCGCGAACGCGATCGGCATCGGGAGCGCGCGCCTTGCCGTCATGATCAAACTCGCGGGTCGGCTTGCCACCCTGGAACGCGTAGCTGCGGTCGCCGCGCTGGACGAAGAAGGGCTTGCCCTCGCCGGGGCGGAAATAGGCGACTTCCTTGCCGTCGCGATCCGCGGTGCGGACGATCTTGCCGCCGCGGGTCCAGGCCCAGCCATCGCCATAGCGGATGCGCTGGACGTTCTTGCCGTCGCGGATCTCGTCCTCGATCGTGCCGGCGTCGTGGAGCGGCGCGGCATCAGCGGCGGCAATGCCCGCGGCGGCCTTGGGCACGGCGGCGACGGTCACCGCAGTCGCGTCATCGGCGTCCTCGACCACGGGCGCTTCGTTGAGCGTCGAATCGTCGGGCGCGACGGCATTCTCGACGGCAACCGACTCATTATCGGTGGTCTTGGGCGCCTGGTTGCACGCGCCGAGTGCCAGCGCGGCGACCAAAGCGGTGAGGGGAAGGGACTTCAACATACGCATCCTACTCCGTTGCCGCCCACCCTCCCGGTGAGCGCAGCACGGGGTGCAACGCGCATGCGTCTCGGATTTATCCGCCCAGGGCAGGCTTCCAGTCCCAACCCAGCGGATCGCCGTCCATCACTTCGACGCCGGCGGCCGTGAGTTCGTCGCGAATCGCGTCGGAGCGGGCGAAATCCTTGGCCGCGCGGGCTTCCTTGCGCTCGATCAATCGCGCCTCGATCTCCTCGGCGGTGATCGTCGCGGCTGCCGGGCGCATACGCAGCGACTGGCGGTCCAGGTTGAGCAGGTTGAGCCCGAGCACATCGTCGAAATGGACGAGGAGCGCGAGCTTGCGGCCGGCCGTCAGCTTCTTGTCGGCGACCATCGCCTCGAGCAGCGGCAGCGCGCGCGGCGTGTTGAGGTCGTCACTCACCGCCGCATCGAGCTGTGCGAGATAATCATCATCCCCCGAAGCATCGGTGGCGGGGGACAGCGGCAGCGCGCGAACCGCCATCACCAGCCGCTTGAGCCGGGTCAGCGCCGCCGCCAGGTTCTCGGCGCTGAACTCCAGTTCGCTGCGATACTGCGCCGAGATGCACATCAGCCGATAGGCGAGGGGGTGCACGCCCGCGTCGATCAGCGACTGGAGCGTGGTGAAGCCGCCCTTGGATTTCGACATCTTCCCCTGGCGGTCGACCAGGAAGTTGTTGTGCATCCAGAAATGCGCACCCGTGTCCGAGCAGCCGCAAAACGCCTGATTCTGCGCGATCTCATTGGGGTGGTGGATCTCGCGGTGGTCGATGCCGCCGGTATGGATATCGAACGGCGCGCCGAGATATTTGATGCTCATCACCGAGCATTCGAGGTGCCAGCCGGGCGCGCCCTTGCCCCAGGGCGAATCCCATTCCATCTGGCGCTGCTCGCCCGGGGGCGACTTGCGCCAGATCGCGAAGTCCTGCGGATGACGCTTGCCCTCCACCGCTTCGATCCGGCCCTCGCGTGTGTCGTCCTGCGATCCGGCGAGCTTGCCGTAGTCGGGCACGGTGGTGCTGTCGAAATAGAGGCCGGTGTCGAGCTCGTAGCAATGCTCGGGCGCGATCTTCTCGGCGAAGTCGATCATCTCGGCGATGTGATCGGTCGCCACCGACCAGCGGCTGGGCTGGCGGATGTTGAGGTCGGCGATGTTCTGCTTGAACGCCGCGGTATAATGCGCAGCGATGTCCCAGATGCTCTTCGCCTGAGACCTGGCCGCGGCTTCCATCTTGTCGTCGCCGACATCGGCGTCGCTGGTCAGATGGCCGACATCGGTGATGTTGATGACGTGCGTTAGGGGAAACCCCTTCCAGGTCAGCACCCGGCTCAGCGTGTCGGTGAACACGTACGCGCGCAGATTGCCGAGATGGGCGTAATTATAGACCGTCGGCCCGCACGAATAGACGCGCACGCCCTTTTCGGGGTCGAGCGGCTGGAAGGCTTCCAGGCTGCGGGTGAGCGAATTGTAGAGCGTGAGGGGTGCGCCGGTCATGCCAGCGGCATTAGCGGCTCACGCCCCGGCTGCAAGCCTCAGGCGGGCTCGGCGACCTTCTCGTCGGCATGTTCCAGCGCAGCGCGCACCATAGCGTTCCAGATCAGGGCAGGGTCGCCACCCGCGCCGCGCCCGGCCTCGACCATCTCGCGAGTCGGCTCGCGCAGCGTGTGCAGGATCGCCACCGCACGCTCGACCTCGGCGCGCCAGATACGCTCGACGATGACGCTCACCGGCTCGTCCGGCCCTTCGGCGGCCTCGCCATTGGGGCTCACCATCTCGGCGGCAATCACGCGCGCGATCCGTTCGATCGGCGAGGTCACGGAAACATCGGTCATAAGCGCTCCTGCGGATTCCCCCCGCGAAACGCGTGTGCCTTGCGAAAGGGTTCAGGCGGCGAGTGCCACCCCGGCCTGGCGGATCAGCCCGTTGCCGCTGGCACCGCCCGCGACGAGCGGCAATGCCGTCGCGCAGAACGCACATTCAGCGGTCAGCCGGCCAACTACCCAGTGCGATCCTCCGCAACCCGGGCAATAATTCTGCTGCTCAGGACGGTACGCAACACGATAGCCAGAAAGAGCGTGTCGGATGCCGAAATCGTACATGTCTCGTCTCCCGATAGTCGGAAGCTCAACGGTAACGAGTCGCGCTTTGTTCCGGTATCGGGTCGAAACGCCCCCGGCAGTCCGTGCAAATACGGAGACGAGTGGCGCGAAAGACACACAATGCCACGATAACGCAGCGGGTGACGGGCTGCGTTGGCAATGTAGGGAAGTGGAGGCCCGAGCCGGAATCGAACCGGCGTGCAAGGATTTGCAGTCCTCTGCGTCACCACTCCGCCATCGGGCCTCGGAGCGAGCGGCGGCAATGCGCAGGAGCTTCGCCGCCTGTCAACATTGCAGTGCAAAAATAGCTGCCCGCATTGCTTGGCGAGGGGTTGCGGAAGAGATACAAGCCGCCCTACATAATCAGTGTATTGCACAACTAATACGGTTGTGCCAGATAGCCGGGGTAATGATGGCTCTTACGGTCGATTTTGAGGCGATGCGCCACGCGATGGTCGCGAGCCAGCTGCGCACCAACGCGGTCAACGACGTGCGCGTGGTCGAGGCGATGGCAGTGCTGCCGCGCGAGGATTTCCTGCCCGAAGCACATCGCGATATTGCGTATCGCGACACGCTGCTGCCGCTCGCCGGCGGCCGCCAGCATAATTCGCCGCTCGCCACGGGCCGACTGCTCACCGCCGCCGAGCTGCGCGCGACCGACAAGGTCCTGCTGATCGGCGGCGCCGGTGGCTATACCGCCGCGCTGCTCGCCGGCCTGGTCAATTCGGTGGTCGCCGTGGAAGCCGAGCCGGCACTCGCCGCGCTCGCCCGCACCGCGCTTGCCGCCTATGCCAATGTCGAGCCGGTCGAAGGCCCGCTCGCCGCCGGCCATGCCGCGGAAGCCCCTTATGACCTGCTGGTCGTCGACGGCGCAGTGGAGGAACTCCCCGCCGCGCTGCTCGAGCAGCTTGCCCCGGGCGCCCGCGTGGTGACCGGCGTGGTCGATCGCGGCGTTACCCGCCTCGCCACGGGCCGCCGTACCGAAGGCGGCTTCGGCCTGACCGATTTCACCGATATCGAATGTGCAGTGCTTCCCGGTTTCGAGCGCCTACGAACCTTTCAATTCTGATCTGAAGATGAGGCTCATGCGAATTTCCTCTCTGTTCCTGGGCGCCAGTCTTGTTGCGCTCGCCACGCCTGCGATCGCGCAGACCACCACGACCCGCAGCGGCACCCAGACGCCCGTGCAGGTCGAGGTCGGCACCGCCGCGCCCGCCCAGAACGCACAGCCGACCACGACGCTGCGCGATGCGATGGTGCTTGCCTACAACACCAATCCCGGCCTCGAATCGGAGCGTGCCAACCAGCGCGCCAATGACGAGAATGTGCCCATCGCCAAGGCGGCGGGCCGCCCGGGCCTGGCCGGCACTGCCTCGGTCAGCACCAGCCCCTATAATAGCGACGCGACCGATCTGAACCCGACCCGCACGGGCTCGGTCGGCATGAACCTGTCGGTGCCGATCTACACCGGCGGCGCGGTGCGCAATTCGGTGCGTGGCGCCGAGACGCGCGTAGATGCCGGCCGCGCCAGCCTGCGCGGTGCCGAGGCACAGCTCTTCACCGATACCGTGACGGCCTATGTCGACGTGCTGCGTTTCGAGGCGATCGTTCGCCTGAACCAGCAGAACGTCCACGTGCTTGAGGTCAACCTCCAGGCCACGCGTGACCGTTTCGAAGTGGGCGATCTGACCCGCACTGACGTTGCCCAGTCCGAAGCGCGCCTCGCGCTCGCCCAGAGCCAGCTGCGTACTGCCGAGGCGGCGCTGATCGGCTCGCGCGAGAATTACATCCGCGTGATCGGTTCGCCCCCGGGCGTGCTGGCCCAGCCGCCGGCGCTGCCGGGCATCCCGGTGGATGTGCAGGATGCCGAACAGGCCGCGCTCGCCAACAATCCGAACCTCGAAGCCGCGCAGAAGCAGCGTGACGCCACGCGCTTCGACGTGAACGCGGCCAAGGCCTCGCGGCTGCCCACGGTCAGCGTCGGCGTCGGCACCGACTATTACAATTATCTCGGCTCGCTCTCGAACCGCGCCCGTACGCTCGGCGGCCTCAGCGCGGACGGCGTGTCGACCACGCTGGGCGCGCAGGTAAGCCTGCCGCTGTTCCAGGGTGGCCGCCCGGCCGCGCAGATCCGCCAGGCCCAGGCGCGCGAAGCCTCGGCGATGGAGACCGTCACGCTCACCGAGCGCGGCGTGATCGCCCAGGTGCGTTCGGCCTATGCCAATTATTCCTCTGCGCAGCGCGTGATCGAATCGACGCGTGTCGCAGTGGAAGCCAACCGCCTGTCGCTCGAAGGCGTCCGCGCCGAGAACAGCGTCGGCACGCGCACGATCCTCGACATCCTGAATGCCGAGCAGGAACTGCTCAACAGCCAGGTCAATTACGTGACCGCCGAGCGCGACGCCTATGTCGCCGGCTTCCAGCTGCTTGCAGCGATGGGCCGGGCCGAGGCCGACGATCTTAACCTTGATGGCGGCCCGCTCTACGATCCCGGCGTCAACTACAAGCGCGTGAAGAATCGCTGGTCCGACTGGAGCAACGACCCCGATCCGCAGGCGGTGGGCACGAGCACCAAGTCGACTCCGGCACAGAGCCCGGACGTCTCGACGACGGCGCTGGATCCTGTACTTCAGCGCAACGATGCAACGCGGCCTGTTGACATTAACCGTAAAAAGCCCTGATTACGCGCCTCCGGGGCTTTGTGGAGTAGCCGGTTGATGGGGGACATCAGTAGCGAGCCGTCGATGGAGGAGATTCTCTCCTCCATTAAGCGCATCATCGCCGAAGAAGGTGATTCGGCCGTAGCGACGCGTGCGCGCCGCGGCGGGCGTGCAACGACGACGGTGGCGGAGAAATCTGCTATCGACGAAGTGCTCGAACTGAGCCAGCCGGTCGACGATGACGACGACATACTGGAGACGCCCACACCGATGTCGATGGGTTCCCCCACGCCGCCCAAGGCCGCCGCTGAAAAGCCGGCGCGCCCTGTCGTCGCTCCCGTGGCGGAAACGCCCGCAGAGCCGATCGTCTCCGACAGCGCCGCCCAGGCGACGCGCGGGCCGCTCGAAGCACTGTCGCGGATGGTGAAGCCCAGCGAAGCGTCGGAGATCCACGGCACCGACACGATCGAGGGCCTGGTCCGCGCGATGCTCAAGCCGATGCTCAGCGAATGGCTCGACGCCAATCTGCCGCGCCTTGTCGAAGACATGGTCGCGAAGGAAATCTCGCGGATCACCGGGCGCTGACACGCCCGCCTGTCATCCCGGCGAAAGCCGGGATCTCCGGCCATATTTCCTGACTGGTCGCGATTGTAACGATCGCACGCTTCTGCTGTATTCGCGGCCATGAAGCATCTCCTGCTCGCGAGCGTTGCACTCGCCGCCACCACTGCGCCCGCGCTGGCGCGTGACCTCACCATCCAGGACGTCCAGTCGCTGTCGCGCGTCGGCGCCCCTGCAGTGTCGCCCGACGGCCACTGGCTCGTCTGGCAGCAGCGCGAGGCGGATATTGCCGCCAACAAGGGCCGCTACGACCTGTGGCGTCTCGACCTGACCGTGAAGGGCGCCAAGCCCGAGAAACTGGTTGCCGAGGCCGATGTCAACGAAACCGCCCCGCAATTCTCCGCCGACGGCAAGACCGTCTGGTTCCAGTCGGACAAGGGCGGCGACGATGCCGTATGGAGCGTCGCCGTCACCGGTGGCACCGCAACCCAGCTCACCCATATCCCGGGCGGGTTCAGCGGCTTCAAGGTCTCTCCCGACGGCTCCAAACTGCTCGTCTGGGCCGATCGCAAGCCCGGCGCGCCCAGCCTCGAGCCGGCAATGGTCAAGAAGGACCCGAACGCCGGCGTTGGCCGCACCTATGACCAGCTCTTCATCCGCCACTGGGATACGTGGAGCAACGGCGAGCGCTCGCAGCTCTTCGTCCTTCCCTTCGGTCCGGGCGGCGCGACCGGCAACGGCGTCGCGATCGAAGGCGGCCTGATCGGCGATGCGCCGTCCAAGCCCTTTGGCGGCGGCGAGGAAGTGACCTGGTCGGCCGACAGCAAGACCGTCTATTTCGCCCTGCGCGAAGCGGGTCGGATCGAATCCAAGTCGACCAATCTCGATATCTTCGCGGCGCCCGCGGACGGCTCGGCGGCCCCGGTGAACCTGACCAAGGCGAATGAGGGGATGGACAATCTCCCCACCGTCTCGCCGGACGGCAAGTGGCTCGCTTATTTCTCGATGGCCCGCGCCACCTATGAGGCCGATCGCCAGGTGCTCCAGCTGCGCAATCTCGCCACCGGCGAGACCAAAGCGCTGACCCAGGCCTGGGACCGCTCGGTCGGCTCGATTGCCTGGTCGCAGGACTCCAAGACGATCTACGTCACAGCCGAGGACACGCAGGAAAACCCGATCTGGTCGGTCGATCCGAAGAGCGGCAAGGTCGCGCGGCTCACCCAGATCGGCAATGTCAGCGCCGTCGTTCCGACCAAGGGCGGCGTGGTCTATTCGATGAACAGCCTCACGGCGCCGGATGACTTCTACCAGCTCAAGGGCAAGGCCAGCACCCAGCTCACGTCGGTCAACGCCGAGAAGCTCGCCGGCATTCCGATGCCCAAGGTCGAGCGCTTCAGCTTCACCGGCGCGAACAACGACACCGTCTGGGGATATACCGTGAAGCCCGCCGGCCTGGCCGAGGGCAAGAAGGCGCCGATCGCCTTCATCGTCCATGGCGGCCCGCAGGGATCGAGCAACAACAGCTGGTCCTATCGCTGGAACCCCGCCGTGTTCGCTGGCGCCGGCTATGCGGTGGTCGCCGTCGATTTCCACGGCTCCACCGGCTACGGCCAGGCCTTCACCGATGCGATCCGCAACAACTGGGGCGGCTGGCCGCTCGAGGACCTGCAAAAGGGCCTCAAGGCCGCGACAGACAAGTTCGCCTATCTCGACGCCGACAATGCCTGCGCGCTCGGCGCCTCCTATGGCGGCTATATGATGAACTGGATCGAAGGGCAGTGGCCCGACCGGTTCAAGTGCATCGTCCAGCATGACGGCGTGTTCGACGCCCGTGCCATGGCCTATGAGACCGAGGAGCTGTGGTTCGACGAGTGGGAACATGGCGGCAAGGCCTATTTCGAAGACCCCGCCGCGTTCGAGAAGTGGAACCCGGTCAACCATGTCGACAAGTGGAAGACCCCGCAGCTGGTGATCACCAGCGAGAAGGACTTCCGCATCCCCTATACCCAGGGCCTGGCCGCCTTCACTGCGCTCCAGCGCCGCGAGATCCCGTCCAAGCTGCTGGTCTTCCCGGATGAGAACCACTGGGTGCTCAAGCCGAAGAACAGCATGCAATGGTATGGCGAAGTGCTCGGCTGGCTGAACAAGTATACCAGCAAGACACCGGAATAACTTCGCTCGGAAATGGCTTAAAGCCCATTAGCTAGCGGGCTGCGCATCGGGTAACCTCCTGCCTTGTCTTTGGGGGAGACACGCGATGCGCAGCCTGTTTGCCATTCTATTCCTTCTTTCCGCCAGCCTTGCTTATTCCGCACCGGCACTGGCACAGGACAATGCGGCCATCGCGAACGAGGCGGCGGCCGACACCGGCAATGCGAGCGCCGCGCCGGTTGCGAATGCCACCCAGCCCAATGCGACGAATGCCGATCAGGGGCAGGGTGCCCAAGGCCAGTCGGGCGCCAATAGCGGCACCGCCCCGGCGCCGCAGGTCATCACCGAATCGGGCAAGGTGCTCGTCGTCCTGTTCGTGCTCGCGGCGATCCTCGAGTCCGCGCTGGCCTGGTTCTTCAACCTTCAATTCTTCGCAGCGACCTTCAACGGGCGCAGCGTCAAGCCGCTCATCTCCTGCCTGTTCGCCCTGGCGGTGACCTTCGGCTTCAAGTCGGTGCTGCTCATCGATCTGTTCGCCAAATATAGCTACGACACGAGCGGCGCCGACGCGCATTTCCTCTGCCGCCTGATCGAATCGCTGGTGCTCGCCGGGGGCAGCGCCGGGGTGAACCGGCTGCTGCGCAACCTCGGCATCCGCCCGATCGATCCGATCGCCGAGCGCAATCCCACGCCGCCGCCACAGGAAGCCTGGCTCGCCGTCGAGCATAGCCGCACCAACGCGGTCGGCCCGGTAGCGGTCGAGATCAGCATCGGCACCAATCCTGCCACCCCCGCGGGCATCTGGCAGGTTGCCGGACAGATCAGCGGCCGCAAGCGGTTGACCGGCATCTCGCGCTGGCTGTTCCGCGACCGGAGCCGCTTTCCGGCGAGCGGTGGCTATGCCGTGCTGCCGGGTGCGCCGATCATGGTGAGGCTGTCCTGGACCAAGCCGGATGGCACGGTCGTCTATTCGCCCGTCTGGGGACCGAATGCGCTGGCGGATCGCGCGATCGTCGACATCGCCCTGCCAATCTAGGCCGCCACAGCGCGCACCGGCTTGGATTTTCTGGCGGCGGGGCTAAGGCGGCAGGATGAGCGAACTGCCGAAGACCTTCGACCCCGCCGAGCTGGAATCCCGCTGGTACAGCCATTGGGAAGCAAATGGCCTGTTCCGTCCCGAACGCGACGGCGCCGATCCCTGGACGCTGGTCAATCCGCCGCCCAATGTGACGGGCAGCCTGCATATCGGGCATGCGCTCGACAATACGCTGCAGGACATTCTCGTCCGCCACGCCCGCTTGAAGGGCAAGGACGCGCGCTGGGTGGTCGGCACCGATCACGCGGGCATCGCGACGCAGATGGTCGTCGAGCGCCAGCTCAACGCGAAGCAGCGGAAGCGCACCGACTTCACGCGCGAGGAATTCGTCGCGAAGGTCTGGGAGTGGAAGGAAGAGAGCGGGGGCGAGATCACGCAGCAGCTCCGCCGGCTCGGCTGCTCGATGGACTGGTCCGAAGAGCGTTTCACGATGGACGAGGGCTTCTCGAAGGCCGTCCTCAAGGTGTTCGTCGAGCTGCACAAGCAGGGGCTGCTCTACCGCGACAAGCGGCTGGTGAACTGGGATCCGGGCCTCGGCACCGCGATCAGTGACCTTGAGGTCGAGACCAAGGACGTCAAGGGCAGCTTCTGGCACCTGAAATACCCGCTCGCCGACGGCTCGGGCTTCATCGAGGTCGCGACCACGCGCCCCGAGACGATGCTTGCCGACATGGCGGTGGCAGTGAATGCCGAGGACACACGCTACACCCATCTCGTCGGCAAGATGGTCAAGCTGCCGATCACCGGCCGCCTGATCCCGATCGTCACCGACGAGCATGCCGATCCCGAGCTCGGTTCGGGCGCGGTCAAGATCACCCCGGGGCATGACTTCAACGACTTCGAAGTCGGCCGCCGCGCCGGGATCGAGGCGCGCGATATGCTCAACATGCTCGACGCCAAGGCCCGCATCACCCAGACTTCGGACGGGCTGATCCCCGACGAGCTGCTCGGCCTCGACCGGTTCGAGGCGCGCAAGCTGGTGGTCGCGCGGCTAAAGGGCGAAGGCTATCTGATCCCGCATGTCGACAAGGACGGCGAGGAGCATGACGCCGAGCCGCGCACGATCGCGACGCCATTCGGCGATCGCTCGGGCGACGTGATCGAGCCCTGGCTGACCGACCAATGGTATGTCGACGCCGCGACGCTCGCCAAGCCGGCGATCGAGGCCGTCCGCTCGGGCGCGACCAAGATCGTGCCGAAGAGCTGGGAAAAGACCTATTTCAACTGGATGGAGAACATCCAGCCCTGGTGCGTCTCGCGCCAGCTCTGGTGGGGGCACCGGATCCCGGCCTGGTTCGCCGAGGATGGCAGCATCTATGTCGCCGAGACCGAGGCTGAGGCCCAGGCGCAGGCCGGGGAGGGCGTGCAGCTCACCCAGGACAACGACGTGCTCGACACCTGGTTCTCCTCGGCGCTTTGGCCCTTCGCGACGATGGGCTGGCCGGAGAATCCCGATCCCACGCTCGGCGGGCGTTATCCGAACGACGTGCTGATCTCGGGCTTCGACATCCTGTTCTTCTGGGATGCCCGCATGATGATGCAGGGCCTGCAGTTCATGAAGGCGGTGCCCTTCAAGACGCTGTATCTGCACGGCCTCGTTCGCGCGGCGGACGGACAGAAGATGTCCAAGTCCAAGGGCAATGTCGTCAATCCGCTCGGGCTGATCGACAGCTACGGCGCCGATGCGCTGCGCTTCTTCATGGCGGCGATGGAAAGCCAGGGCCGCGACATCAAGATGGATGAGCGCCGGATCGAGGGTTATCGCAACTTCGCGACCAAGCTGTGGAACGCCGCGCGCTTCGCCCAGTCGAACGGCATCTCCGCCTCGACGCATATCGAAGCGCCCGAGGCGACGCTGGCAGTCAACCGCTGGATCATCGCCGAGACGGTCGCCACCGTGCAGGCGCTCGACCTCGCGTTGGCCGACCTCCGCTTCGACGAGGCAGCGAACACGATCTACCAGTTCGTCTGGAGCCGCTTCTGCGACTGGTATCTCGAGCTGATCAAGCCGGTCCTCCAGGGCGAGGGCGCCGAGGGTGCCGAAGAGACCCGCGCGGTCGCCGGCTGGGCGCTCGACCAGATCCTGGTCATGCTCCACCCGTTCATGCCCTTCATCACCGAAGAGCTTTGGTCGAAGATGGGCCCGCGCGAGCATGAGCTGATCGTCGCGAAATGGCCGATGGCCGATGCCCGCGCGCTCGATCCCGCTGCCGCGCAGGAAGTCGACTGGCTGATCCGCCTGGTCAGCGAGATCCGTGCCGCGCGCACCGAACTCAACGTGCCGCCGGGCGCCCGCCTGCCGGTCTTTGTGCGCGATGCTTCGGTCGAAACCATTGCACGCCTCGGCCGCCAGGAAGCCGCGCTGGCGCGTCTCGCCCGCGTCGATCAGGCATCTGGCGAGGTTCCCGCCGGCGGTTCGCTCCAGATCGTCGTCGATGAGGCCACCTTCGTGGTGCCGCTCGGCGATGTGGTTGACATCGAAGCCGAGAAGACTCGCCTCGCCAAGGCAATTGCCGCGGCCGAGAAGGAGCGCGACGGTCTCGCGGGGCGCCTCAACAACCCGAGCTTCGTCGAACGCGCCAAGCCGGAAGCGGTCGAAAAGGCGCGTGCCGACCATGCCGAGAAGGCTGCGGAAGCCGAACGGCTGAGCGCGGCGCTGGCGCGGCTGGGGTAAACAACAATCGTCACTCCGGCGAAAGCCGGGGCCCAGGGTCACACAGGTCAACGCCCGTAACCCCAGGGCCCCGGCTTTCGCCGGGGAACAACATAATCAGAGGGGAGTAGGGCAGGGATGGCACCACCGGCAAAGCGCCACGACCTGACCCAGGGCCCGATCGGCAAGACCCTCCTCCTGTTCGCGCTCCCCACGCTCGGCTCGAACATCCTTCAGTCGCTGAACGGCTCGATCAACTCGATCTGGGTCGGCCGCTTCCTTGGCGAGCAGGCGCTGGCGGCCACCAGCAACGCCAACATCATCATGTTCCTAATGTTCTCGGCGGTGTTCGGCTTCGGCATGGCGGCGACGATCCTGATCGGCCAGTCGATGGGCCGGCACGACGTCGAGGCGGCACGCCGCGCCTTCGGCTCCGCCATCGGCCTGGTGATGACCGGCGCGGTGCTGATCGCGATCCTCGGCTGGGTCTTCGCACCCCAGATCCTGCATCTCCTCGCCACCCCCGGCGAGGCGCAGGCCATGGCGCTGGCCTATCTGCGCGTGATCTTCCTGGGGCTCCCCTTCGCGATGCTCGGCGTGCTCATCCAGATGAGCCTGCGCGGCACCGGCGATTCGATCACACCGCTGTGGTTCATGGTGCTCAGCGTCACGATCGACGCCGGCCTCAACCCGCTGCTCATCGAAGGCATCGGCCCGTTCCCGCGCATGGGGATCGCCGGCTCCGCCACCGCAACGCTCTGCGCCGGTGTCGCCTCGAGCCTCGGCCTGCTAATCTATGTCTATGCCCGCGACCTGCCCATCCGCCTGAGGGGGGCCGAATTCCGCTACCTCATCCCCGAAAAGGCGCTGATCCGCACGATCGTCGCCAAGGGCCTGCCGATGGGCGCGCAGATGCTGGTGATGTCCACCGCCGGCCTGTCGATGATCGGGCTGGTCAACCGGCTGGGTGTCGACACCGCCGCGGCCTATGCCGTCTCGCAGCAGCTCTGGACCTATATCCAGATGCCCGCGATGGCGATCGGCGTCGCCGTCTCGAGCATGGCCGCGCAGAATATCGGTGCCGGCAAATGGGAGCGGGTCAATTCGATCACCCGCGCGGGCCTGACCTACAACACCGCGATCACCCTCATCGTGATCGTCGCAATCATCCTGTTCGATCGCCCGGTGATGGCGCTGTTCGTCGGCGGCGATTCGCCCGCCATCCCGATCGCCCGCCACATCCAGCTGATCTCGAGCTGGACCTTCGTCATGTTCGGCGCGACGATGGTGCTGTTCTCCACCGTCCGCGCCAACGGCGCCACCATCCCGCCGCTCGTCATCCTGGCGATCACGCTGTTCCCGATCCGCTTCGGCTTCGCGATCCTGGGCCAGCGCTGGCTGGGCCACGATGCGCTGTGGCTGGCCTTCCCGATCGGATCGGCCTGCTCGCTGGCGCTGGCCGCGCTCTATTTCCGCTATGGCAACTGGCGCAGCGAAGTGCTGGTCGTGCCCGAACCCCAGGATCTCGAGGAAGAGGCGCAGGCCACCAGCGAACCCGCGGGGCGCTTGCAACCCAATTGCTGAGGGCGCATCAGCGCCACCATGAGTCAGTATCCCGCGCTCCGCCTCCGCCGCACCCGTGCCTCCGAGTGGAGCCGCCGGATGCATGCCGAAACCGTGCTGACCCCGGCGAACCTGATCTGGCCGCTATTCGTCACCGAGGGCGATGCCGAAGAACCGATCGCCTCGCTCCCCGGCGTCTCGCGCTGGGGCCTGAAGGCCATTGTCGAGCGCGCCCGCGAAGCCCGCGACCTCGGCATCCCGTGCCTGGCGCTCTTCCCCAACACGCCGCGTGAACTGCGCACCGATGACGGGCGCGAGGCGCTCAATCCCGACAATCTGATGTGCCGGGCGATCAAGGCGATCAAGGACGCGGTGCCCGATATCGGCATCCTCACCGACGTCGCGCTCGATCCCTATACCGCGCACGGCCATGACGGCATCGTCGACGCGCAGGGCTATGTCCTCAACGACGAGACCAGCGCGGTGCTGGTCGACCAGGCACTGCTCCAGGCCGAGGCTGGCGCGGACATCGTCGCCCCGTCGGACATGATGGACGGCCGCGTCGGTGCGATCCGCGGCGCGCTGGAGGCGAACGGCCACGTCAACGTCCAGATCATGGCCTATGCCGCGAAATACGCCTCGGCATTCTACGGCCCGTTCCGCGACGCCGTCGGCTCGCGCGGGCTGCTCAAGGGCGACAAGAAGACCTACCAGATGGACCCGGCCAATGCCGAGGAAGCCCTGCGAGAGGTCGCGCTCGACATCGCCGAGGGTGCGGACAGCGTGATGGTCAAGCCCGGGCTGCCCTATCTCGACATCATCCTGCGCGTGAAGAGCGAGTTCCAGGTACCGGTCTTCGCCTATCAGGTGAGCGGCGAATACGCGATGATCGAGGCCGCTGCGGCAGCCGGGGCGGGGGAGCGCGAGGCGCTCGTTCTCGAAACGCTGATGGCCTTTCGCCGCGCCGGCTGCTCGGGCGTGCTCACCTATCACGCCCCGCTGGCGGCGAAGCTGCTCGCCAAGTGATCGAAACCAAGCGCCTGCTTCTCCGTCCCTGGCGCGAGGCGGACAAGCCTGGCTTCCATGCGCTGGTCAACACCCCGGCGATGATGGCGCATTTCGGCGGTCCGGTGCCGCAGGCCAGGCATGACGCGATCCTCGACAAGCAGATCGCTCAGCAGGAACGCTTCGGCCACTGCATGTGGGCGGTTGAACTCCGCGAGACCGGCGAGCTGGCGGGCGTCTGCGGCGTCCGCATCGGCGGCCATCCGAACACCCCGGTGCCCGAGGAGCTCGAGATCGGCTGGCGCATCGGCGAGAAATATTGGGGGCAGGGCATCGCCCGTGAGGCAGCCGAAGCAAGCCTCGCCTGGGGCTGGGCGAACACCGACCGGCCTCGAATCGCCGCCTGGACGGTGATCGGCAATACGCGCAGCTGGGGCCTGATGGAGCGGCTCGGCATGGTCCGCCGCGCCGATCTCGACTTCCACCACCCCGAATATCCGCCCGAGGACCCGTTCGGCGCGATGATCGTCTACGCGATCGACCGCCCGTGATCGAAACCGCGCGCCTCCGCCTGCGCCCCTGGGCGGCTTGCGATCGCACAGCGTTCGATTCGCTGTTCAACACGCGGTTGATGATGGCCCATCTCGGCGGCATCCGCTCGCTTGAGAAGATGGCCGCGATGTTCGAGCGCCGCCTGCACGACCAGGAACATTATGGTCATTGCTACTGGGCCGCCGAACTGCGCGACACCGGCGAGCTGGTCGGCAGCTGCGGTATCCGGATCGCGCATGACTATGGCGCGCACGCCGCGGTGGCCGGCATGCCGGAGATCGGCTGGCGCGTCTCCGAAAAGCATTGGGGCAAGGGCTATGCCCGCGAGGCAGCGGAGGCGAGCATCGCCTGGGGCTGGGCCAATCTCGACGCTTCGGCAATCGGTGCCTGGACGACCCAGCCCAACAGCCGGAGCTGGGGCCTGATGGAGCGGCTCGGCATGACCCGCCGCGCCGATCTCGACTTCCATCACTATGGCTATCCGAGCGAAGATCCCACCGGCGCGATGATCGTCTATCTGCTGGACCGCCCCCGATGATCGAGACCCCGCGGCTGATCCTGCGCCGCTGGCAGGACAGCGATCGCCCCGCCTGGCACGCGATGGGCCAGGATCCCGTGGTCATGGAATTTCTCGGGCCGCCGCTCACCCCGGAGGCTGCCGACGCCGCCATGGAGCGCCAGAACGCATTGATCGACGCGCACGGCCATTGTTTCTGGGCGGTCGAGCGCAAGGAAGACGGGGCGTTCCTCGGCTTTTGCGGCCTCAAGCCCGGCCCCGAAGGCACGCCGCTGCTCGGCGAGATCGAGATCGGCTGGCGTTTCGCGCCCGCTTACTGGGGCAAGGGCTATGCGCGCGAGGCAGCGCAGGCGAGCCTCGACTGGGCCTGGGCCCATCTCGAAGTGCCGACGGTCGCCGCGATGACCGTCCTCGGCAATACGCGAAGCTGGGGGCTGATGGAGCGTCTGGGCATGACGCGCGTTCCCGCCGACGACTTCATCCATCCCCAGGCACCCGAATGGCTGAACCCGCACATCACCTATCGGATCGCGCGGCCAACCGTTCATCGCGGCGAAAGCCCGTCCGGCTAAGCCGGGGTGGGGGAGGATGTTGATGGACGACCAGACCGACGAACCGGCCGTCCTGCACGCCCCGCGCTGGCTGTTCGTCGCCGCGATTCTCGCCGGCTCCTTCCTGCTCTTCCTCGTCCAGCCGATGGTCGCCCGGATGGCGCTGCCGCAACTGGGCGGCGCGCCGGCGGTGTGGAACAGCGCGATGCTGGTCTATCAGGCGCTTCTGCTCGGCGGCTACGCCTATGCCCATTGGCTCGGCCGCGTGCCGCCGCGGATGCAGGCGACGATCCACCTCGCCGTGCTGGTCGGCGCCGCGCTCTGGCTGCCGATCGGCGTGATCGCGATGGAGCTGCCCGGCGACGCCGAACCGGCGCTGTGGGTGCCCTGGCTGCTCGTCGCTTCGATCGGCCCGCTGTTCTTCGCCATTTCGGCCCAGGCCCCCTTGCTCCAGCGCTGGTACAGCATCGCCAGTCACGGCCGCGATCCCTATGCGCTCTATGCCGCCTCCAATATCGGCAGTTTCGGCGGGCTGCTCGCCTATCCGCTGATCGTTGAGCCGACTTTGGCGCTCAAGGGCCAGAGCTGGCTGTGGACCGCCAGCTATGTCCTCGTCCTGCTACTAGTCGCCGGTTGCGCCTCCCGCCTGCCGCGCAAGGCCGATGATGAGCCCCATGTCGTGCACCACACCCCCGCGCCCGGCTGGGGCAGGGTGTTCCACTGGGTCGTCCTCGCGCTCGTCCCCTCGGGACTGATGCTGGCCACCACCACTTTCCTCACTACCGACATCGTCGCCGTGCCGATGCTGTGGGTGCTGCCGCTCGGCCTGTACCTGCTCAGCTTCTCGGTCGCCTTCCGCGACGATGCCGTGCTACCCGAGATCCTCACCAAATTCGCGCCGGTGATCATCCTGATGTTCGGCGCGACGCTGATCGCCGGGCACCAGAAGCTCGCCTATCTCAATGCGATCATCGGGCTGCTGCTGTTGTTCACGGTCTCGGTGACGCTTCATGCCCGGATGTATGTCCTGCGCCCGGCGCCGGACCGGCTGACCGGCTTCTACCTCGCAATGTCCTTCGGCGGAGCGCTGGGCGGGGTGTTCGCCGCCCTGATCGCACCGCTCGTGTTCGACTGGACCTATGAATATCCGCTGCTCGTCTTCGCGGCCGGCGCGCTGTGCCCGCAGATCTTCCTTATCCCGGCGATCGGGGCGCTATGGCGTCGTAACGCCAGCCTGAAGACGCTGGTGCTCGCCGCCACCGTGGCGCTGCTGGTCTGGCTCGGCATCGCCAATCCGGGCGGCCTGTTCGGCGAGTTGCACGAGCAGATCGCCTTCGTGCTCGTCGCCGCGCTTGGGCTGCTCGCCGTCGGGCGCCGTCCCGCTTTCCTCGCCGCGCTGGCGGGTGGGCTGATCCTCTTCGGCGGCTACAAGGCGATCCAGCTTTCGCTCAGCGACGCCCGCACCCGCAGCTATTTCGGCGTCTACACCGTCACCGACTATGCGAATGAGCGCCAGCTCGCACACGGCACCACGCTGCACGGCGTCCAGCTCAAGGGCGCGCTATCGACCCGGCCGACCACCTATTACGTCCCCGGATCCGGCGTGGGGCAGGCGATGCAGGCGCTGCCCGATCTCTATGGCCCGGCGGCCCGCGTCGGCGTGGTCGGCCTGGGGACCGGTACGCTCGCCTGCTATGCGAAGCCCGGCCAGAGCTGGCGCTTCTTCGAGATCGACCCGGCGATCGTCCAGCTCGCCCGCGATTCGGGCAAGTTCACCTTCCTGCGGCAATGCGCTCCGCAGACGGCCATCTCGATCGGCGACGCCCGCGTCCGCCTGACCGAATCGCAGTCCGCCAGCCTCGACCTGCTCGCGCTCGACGCCTTCTCGTCGGACACGGTGCCGATGCACCTGCTCACGCGCGAGGCCTTTGCCACTTATGACCGGGTGCTGGCGCCAAACGGCTTGCTGCTGGTGCACATCTCCAACCGGTTCATGGCGCTCGCCCCGGTCGTCTCGGCGGCAGCGCGCGACGGTGGCTGGCGGGCGGTGCGGCTGTCTTATGAGCCTGCGCCGCACTTCGTCGCCGCGCCCAGCCTCAGCGGAGGTACCAAGGTCGACCAGGTCGAGCCCGAAGGCGAATCGGCGTCCGAATGGATCGCGCTCAGCCATGATCCTGCCGTGCTGAACCGGCTGGTCGCCCGCGGGGGCGGCTGGCGGCCGCTCGCCGCCTGGCCGGGCTTCACGCCCTGGACCGACGATTACGCCTCGGTGATCCCCGTGCTGCGCCTGCTCCACCCGGAACTGGCCAACGACTAGCCGCCGGTGCCACCCAGTGCGGCCTCGAGCGAATCGATGCGGGCCTGCTGCGTATCGGCAGCCTTGGCGGCATCGGCCGCTGCGGCATCGAGCGCAGGGTAGGGCGGCAGGCCATCGACGCCGCGCTGCGTCGCCAGTTCCTCCAGGTCGGACAGCGCAGTGACGGCGGGGCGGCGCAGCTCGGCGAGGCCGCCCATCGCCACCTGCGCCTGCAGCCAGGGCTCGGAGCCCTGCGGCAGGCCGCGCGCCACGGCGATCTTGGCCTCCGCGTCCTGCGCGCCTGCGACGAACGCCTTGTTGCCTGCCTCGAGGCCGGCGCGAATCTCGGCGACCTTGGTGTCGAGCGCCGGGTCGGGCGTTGCCACCGGCACCGGGCGATCGGGCTCGGCGAGGCTGGTCTGCTCGATCGGGCGGGGAAGCAAGGAGGGGTAACGCCCCGAAGGCTGGGTGCAGCCGGCAAGGGCGGTAAGGCTGAGCAGCAGGATAAATCGCATGGATGTGCCTTATGCCTGTGGAAAACTGCACGCAACGGCTTGCGCGATCCGAAAACCGCTTCTAAAGGCACCCCTCCAATGCGCGCCCGTAGCTCAGCTGGATAGAGCATCAGACTACGAATCTGAGGGTCGGACGTTCGAATCGTTCCGGGCGCGCCATTAAAAACCCCGCTAGGCCAGTGGCTTAGCGGGGTTTTTATGTTATGGGGCTGAAGGGATCGTCGGGGCGATTCGCGCGCCGTACCAACCCAAAGAAAAACCCCGCCGAGCAAAGCTGCCAGGCGGGGTTTCGATTTCCAGAGCCAGGAAGCTCGTCGTCAGGCCGTAGGCGGGTTGCCCGGCAGGATCACCGTCACGCGCAGGCCGCCAATCGGCGAGCGGCTCGCCTCGATCCGCCCGTGATGCGCCTCCACGATCGCGCGTGCCGTCGCCAGGCCCAGGCCCGAGGCGGCCGATTCATCGGCACGGTCCGAGCTGCGGTAAAAGGGCTCGAACAGCCGCTGAGCGAGCATGACGTCCACGCCGGGGGCATTGTCGTCGATGATCAGCCGCCAGGCATCGCGCGAGCTCTCCAGCCCGAGCACGATTCGGCCGTTCTTAGGCGTGTAGCGCAGCGAATTGTCGATCAGGGCGCTGAACAGCTGCTCGATCCGCGCGCCGTCCCATTTCACGATCACGGTATATTCGGGCAACGTGCTCGTCTCGAGCCGCACGCCCTGCGCCTCGGCGCGCTTCTTGTCGGCATAGATGGCGTTGTGGATCAGCGCGCGTGGGTCGACCGAGGCGAAGGTGACCGGCAGGCGGCCGAGATCGGCCAGCGCGACGGCATTGAGGTCCTCCGCCATGTGGATCAGCCGGCGCGTGTCCTCTTCGATCGCACCGATCAGCTCGGGCGGGAGCGGGGGCTCGACCTGGCAGAGCTTGATGAAATGCTCGCCCATATTCTCGGTGGGGTTCTTGAGCTCGCCCGAGATCGAGACGAGCCAGGTGCGGCGTGCGGTCTCCAGCCGGCTGAACTGGCTGGCGATGCGGCGCAGATTGCGCATCGTCGCGACGATTTCCGCCGGCCCGTCCTCGTCGAAATAGAGGTCGAGATCCCCGTTCACCACGTCCCGGCTCATCCCGTAGAGCTGGAGCTGCGGCTTCGACCAGCGCCGCGCGAAGATATAGGCCATCACCAGCAGCAGCACGAACAGCACCACCACGATTGCCGCCACGCCGATATATTGGGTGGCGAGCACGCGGCGGTCCTGGTCGGAAAGCTCGGGCTCACGGACGATCTTGGCGGTCGCCACCGTGCGGCCATCGACCTGCACCGGGCGCTCCGCACGCGCGGCCACGCCGGTAGTCGGGCCGGCGATCGCCTGACCCTGGGGATCGACCAGCAGTACGCGGCCGGCCAGCGGCCCCGATTGCTGCATCACCTGATCAAGCGGGCGCCCCGCGCGGGCCGCCTCGGCAACCGTCTGGACAAAGGCATCGAGCCGCTCGCTCTCGCGCTGCGCGAGCGTGGCCTGCTGGCCCTCATGCATTACGAAGACCATCAGCCCGCCCGGCACGATGGCCGCGAGCAGCGCCTGCGCCGCTAGGGTGGAAAAGATACCCGGAAACAAACGCACGCGCTTTAGAACCTCCCCACAGGTCACTCCATTTCGGAGTTACCCCCCGAGCGTTACAGACGCAATTACTCGCTCACTCGGGAACATCGAAGCTGTCCAATATCTTGGCGCCCGCCATGAACACCGCGATCGGGCAGGCCGCGAACAGCATCCAGCCGCCATAGCCGGGGAAGGTGCCGAGATAATGCACGCCCCGCTCGGTCGCGCCGCAGGCGAGGCCGTAGATCACGAGGAATGCCTCGAACTTGGTCTTGATCACGAACAGGCGGCCGAGGCGATAGAACATGCCAAAGGTTAAGCAAGCGCCGGGCCAACCGCGAAAACACGTAGTTTCGCGTTAAATTTGGTGGTTACCTGTAAGTAAATCCGACAGGTCGAGCGCCTCGAGCAGCGCCTGCCGCGCCGCCTCGACCTGCGCGATCAACGCCGGATCGCCGATCGAATCGTAGGGGATCGCTTCGGGCCAATGCGCCTCGATCACCGCGGCAATTCGGTCGAGCTTCGCGCCGTCGACCAGGAAGCGCGGATCGACGGTCGCCGGATCGCACACCACCCGCAGCCGCAGGCACGCCGGTCCGCCGCCATTGGCCATCGACTGGCGGACGTCGACCACCTCGAGCCGCCGGATCGGTCCATTGCCCGCGACATGGTCCTGCAGCCAGGTCCACACGCTCGGCGTGTCGCGTGCCTCGCCGGGCAGCACCAAAGCCATTTCGCTGGAGGGCAGCGTCACCAGCTGGGCATTGAACAGATAGGATTTGATCGCATCCGCAAGGTTCACCTCAGCCGCGGGCACCTCGACGATCTCCACTTCGGGCAGCATCGCGCGCAGATCGGCGTAGAAGCGGTCCTTGTCGGCAAAGGCATGCTCATGCGCGAACAGCACCCGTCCGTTCGCCACTGCGACCACATCATTGTGGAACGCTCCCGCGGCGATCGCTTCCTGCGACTGCTGGACGAACAACACCCGCTCCAACCGATGCTTGCGCGCCACCGCCGCACTGGCGTCGGGGTGCTGGCGGGCAGGGAAAGGGCCGCCCGA
Source organism: Sphingomonas sp. R-74633 (assembly GCF_013416555.1). Lineage (GTDB taxonomy): Bacteria > Pseudomonadota > Alphaproteobacteria > Sphingomonadales > Sphingomonadaceae > Sphingomonas. The sequence continues at coordinate 958,235 of NZ_JACCFG010000001.1, forward strand.
GATGCCGTAGACGAACACCTCAACCCCCGGCGCGCCGTGATCGGCGGCAAGGCGCATGTGATTGGCCGCGCCCTCGTCGCCGAACGGCGCCGGTACCGGGCCGTGCACGGTGAAGGCGGGATCGGCAAAGGCCAGCCGAAGCTGCGCCAACGTCTCGGGCCATTCATGGCTGCGGTGCGGCATCGTCACGAGGTTGGCGACGCTGAGATGGCATTTGCCGTCGCCGGTATCGGGCGCGGGCGAGACGGTGGCGGCGTTGGCCGCCCACATCGGCGAGGCCGAGAGCGCCTGCGCCTGGGTGTGGGGCGGCGCATCCTCGAAGCGCGTGCCGAGCGAGGCGAGCCAGCGATGATTCGGCCGGGCATGCGGCAACAGGATGCCCTGGGTCAGCCCCAGCGCGATATTCGATCGCATCTTGGCGATACCCTGCAGCGCCGCCGCGCGCGGGTGCGATGTCTCGCCCCGGTTGCGCGTCGCTGCTAGGTTGCCGTGGCTCAGGCCGGCATAATTGTGGCTCGGGCCGATGATCCCGTCGAAATTGATCTCGGTGAGCATCAGCGGCCGACGTGCAGCACGTCGTCGCCGACGCCGACGCCAAGCAGCTCGGCCGTCCGTGGATCGATCGCCGCGCCGTCGCCTCGCAGGGCAACACGCCCCTGCGTCACGCGGAAGGCCTTGAGCGAGCCCGTCGCGACCAGCGCAGCGTCGCCGCCCGCCTCCACCGCCGCGATTTTCGCTGCCTTGGCGTCACGCACGGTGTGCACCTGATCGGTCCGCGCGGTCATCGTCGGGCCGCCATCGAAGATGTCGACATAGCGTTCCCAGGCGAACCCCTCATTCTCGAGCATCCGCATCGCCGCGCGACCCGAGGGGTGTGGTAGGCCGATCACGCTGCGGGCACTTTCCTGGAGCATTGCGGTGTAGACGGGATATTTGGGCATCAGGTCGGCGATGAACTGGTTGCCGTGCACCGCATTGAAGCTGTCCGCCTCCTGGAAATTCATCCCGAAGAAGCGCCCGGCGATGCCATCCCAGAAAGGCGATCCACCCGCCTCGTCGATTACGCCGCGCAGTTCGGCGAGGATCCGCTCGGCGAAGCGCTGGCGGTGGCAGGCGATGAACAGATAGCGGCTGCGCGCGAGCAGCATGCCGAGGCCACCGGCGCGCTCGCCCGGATGGAGGAATAGCCCGCCCACCTCAGAACAGCCCTCCAGGTCGTTGACCAGGCTCAGCGTCTCGGCGCGGAAGGTGCGGCCCAGTTCCTCGCTATGCTTGGTCTCGGTGGCGAGGCGATAGGAATAGAAGGGCCAGCGCTGCCCCACTGCGGTGAAGATCTGGCAGGTGCCGCGTACTTCGCCGGTATCGGCATTTTCGAGCACCAGCACGAACACATCGTCGCCGGTCTCGCCCTCGGCCCGCTCAAACGCTTCATGGCTGCGGGCGAGCTTGGCGCGCAGCACGTCCTTTTCGGGCTGCAAATTGGTGAAGCCGCCGCCGGTGAGCTTCGCCATCTCGTAGAGCGCCTGCAGGTCCTCGTCGCGGGCAGCTCGGATCACGAAACTCATAACTTCCCCTTCTCGGCGATACGCAACATGGTGACGGCGGAGAGCGCGGCGCGTTCGGCCAGGCTCTCCGGGATCAGGAATTCGTCGGAACTGTGGATCAGGCCGCCACGCGCGCCCATCGTGTCGACCACCGGCACGCCGCACGCGGCGATGTTGTTGCCGTCGCACACCCCGCCCGAGAATTTCCACGACACCGGAATGCCCAGATCGGCGCCCGACGCCTTGACCAGCGCGAACAGCTTCTCGGCGCCGGGGTCGAGCGGCTTGGGCGGGCGGTTGAAGCTGCCATGCACATGGACGTGGACGTCATGCTTCACCGATACGATCGCCACCGCCTGGTCAATCGCGATCCGCGCGCGCGTGATCGCCTCGGGATCCTTGGGCCGGAAATTGACGCGCAGGATCGCTAGGTCGGGCACGACATTGTTCGGTCCGCCGCCGTCGATCTTGGCCGGGTTCACGGCCAGCCCGGGGGTCTTGGCGTCATTCAGCCGCATCGCGAGATCGGCCGCCGCGACGAGCGCATTGCGGCCCTCGTCGGGGTTGCGCCCCGCATGCGCCGACTTGCCGTGCACCACGATCGAGAAATTGCCGGTGCCGCCGCGCGCGCCCGCCAGCGTGCCGTCGGGCAAAGCAGGCTCATAGGTCAGTGCGGCGATCTTCCCCTGGGCCGCGCCCGCGATCAGGCTCGCGGAGGAGAAAGAACCCGTCTCCTCATCCGAATTGATCAGCACCTCATAGCCGAGCTGCCCGGCAAGCGGGCTTGCCTCCACTGCCTCCAGCGCCGCGAGCATCAGCGCGAGTCCGCCCTTCATGTCAGCGGCACCGGGCGCGTTGAGATTGCCGTCGGGCAACCAGCTATTCGCCTGGAAGGGATGATCGGCGCCGAACACCGTGTCCATATGCCCGGTCAGCAGGATCTGCACCGGTGCCTCGGGCCGCACTGCGATATGGAGATGCCGGCCATGCGCCAGCGGCAGCACTTCGCCGGCGGCGGTCACGCTCTCGGCAGCTTCAGGCTCCACCAGCACGAGGTGGCCGGGCAGGGGAGAGAACGCGTCGGCCAGCACGTCGGCCATCCGGGCCAGGCCCGCCAGGTTGCGCGTGCCGCTGTTGATCGCCGTCCAGGCCTCGGTCCGCGCCAGCATCGGCGAGGCCGCAGCCCTCTCCACCGCCGCGCATTCTGTCTTGGAAAGCTCGGTCATGCCGAGGGGGTAGCGCGAAATATTATTGCGGTCACCCCAGCGAACGCCGGGAAGTGCATGCAATCAGGGAATAGGTCGTCAGAAATCGACGACGAGGGCGGCGCGGCTCGTGGAGTCGGTGCTCTTGCGGCCCACCGCCGGCGTGCTTTCGAACTGCAGCGAATAGCTGAACTGCGCCGAGAGCGGCCCGAACAACCGGGTCAGCAACGCCGATTTGGACGAGACGGTGCTGTTCGCATTCTGCAGATAGGCCGAGGCGTTCTGCGTCACCGAGATGCCCTTGGTGATCTTCCAGCCGAAATCGAGGCTGCCGCGCGCCGCCGCGTTGCTCTCGGACGCCTGGTCGATGAAATTGGTGTAGCGGAACGCCGGACCCACTTCGAGGTCGAGCTTCACTGCCGGCGACTTGATCGCGCTGTAACCGATGCCGCTCGAGACCGAGACGCGGTCGCTGAAGCCCGAGAAGCGATCGCTCTCATACTGCGCGGCGCCGTAGAGATAGGCGCGGTCGTCGAACTTCCAGTTGGGCTCATAGGCGGCGAGATAGCGCTCGCGCGTGGTGATCCCCAGGCTCTCCTGGTAATCGCCCTGGATGCGCAGCTTGTGGCGCCATTCGAGCCCCTCGCGCTTCAGCTCCATCGCCGCGGCGATGCCGACATTCTCGGTATTGCCGGTGGTGACATAGCCGCCCAGCTCGGCATGGCCCTTCACCAGCGCGAAGAAATCGGCGCTGCGAATCTTGGCCTGCGCCTTCTTCACCCGGGAGTCGCGCCAGTCGGCGGCGATCTTCACGAGCTTGTCCGCGCTGTCCGGCGCTGCGCTACGGGCATATTTCACGATGACGGCGACGTCGTTCTCATTGCCCGATTCCATCGCCGCCTCGAGCATCAGCTTGAGCGCCGGCGGAACGTTGATCGCGGCCAGCGCGGCGGCGGCACCGTCATCATCATCGTCCATCGGCACGGCGAAGGCCGGAGCGGCGGTGAGCAGCAACGGCAGGGCAAGGAGCGAGGCGCGCATGAGTGGGTCCGTATCGCCCTTATGGGAGCGAAACTAGGGCAGGATCAGACGAGATGTTGTCCAAAGACGGTCAACAGCTCCTTATAGAGCTCCCGCTTGAACGGCACGATGAGGTCCGGGAGATCTTTCGGTTCCGACCAGCGCCAGGCGCGGAATTCGGGCTCGGCGGTCTCGATGTTGATGTCGCTGTCCTCGCCGAGGAAGCGGAACAGGAACCAGCGCTGCCGCTGCCCGCGCCATTTGCCCTTCCACAGGCGGCCGACCAGATCCTCGGGCAGGTCGTAGAACAGCTCGTCCGGCGCGGTGGCGACCAGCTCGGCCAGCTCCCGCTTCACGCCGGTCTCTTCCCAAAGCTCGCGCCACGCGGCCTCGATGGCGTCCTCGCCCGGATCGATCCCGCCCTGCGGCATCTGCCAGGCCTCGACCACCGAATCGAGCCGCTGGCCGACGAATACCTGGCCGTGGCGATTGAGCAGCATCACGCCCGCGCAGGGGCGATAGGGAAGGGAGGCGATATCGGTCATGGCGCCCATCTAGCGATGCGGGGCCGCCGCGCCTAGCTTCAAGGCGAATGATCCACCTCGTCCACCACCCCGACTATGTCGCCCCGGCGCCCAAGCGCAGCCAGTATCAGTGGAACAAGAACGGCCTGGTCCGCGACCTGCTGCGCGCCGAGGGCGAGATATTCACCTGGCACGAGCCCGAGCCGATGCCGCGCGCCTGGCTAGAGGCGGTCCACGATCCCGATTACGTCGAGGAAGTCCTCACGGCGCAGGTCCCGCCCGAGAAGGAGCGCCGCATCGGCTTCCCGGTCACGCCCGAAGTCGCCCGCCGCTCGCAGGCGGTACCCGGTGGCACGTATCTCGCCGCCCGCCTCGCGCTCGAGCACGGCTTCGCGGCTAACACCGCGGGCGGCAGCCACCATGCGCTTGCCAATACCGGCGCCGGCTTCTGCGTGTTCAACGATCTCGCGCTCGCGGCCGTCCGGCTGGTCGAGGAGGGCCACCGCATCCTGATCGTCGATTGCGACGTCCACCAGGGCGACGGCACCGCCGCGCTCACCGCGGGCCGACCTGAGATCGCCACCTATTCGATCCATGCCGAGAAGAACTTCCCGGTCCGCAAGGCGCGCTCCACCCTCGACGTGCCGCTGCCCGACGGGGTCGGCGACGACGAATATATGGAAACGCTCGAGCGCACGCTCCTCCCGCTGCTCCACGGCTTCGCCCCGGACCTCGTCCTCTACCAGGCCGGCGTCGACCCTTTGGCGGGCGACCGGCTCGGCCGTCTCGCGCTCAGCTATGAGGGGCTCGTTACCCGCGACCGATGGATTTCCGGCGTCATGACGTCACTCGGACTGCCCTTCGCCAGCGCCTTGGGTGGCGGATACGGCGAAGATGCGCTTGAGGTTTCCCGCCGCCACGTCGCCTCGATCCTCGCGCTGGGACAAGCAGTTGCGGGCCGGGCTTTGCAGTATTGAAATTGGGGCGTAGACATCTGCGCAACGATATAAAGACGCAGGAGACCGGCAATGGCGACTGCCGCGCATATGCTCACGCCTGAGGAGGCGTCGGCGCATCCCGCACCCGAGGCGATCGTGGTTCGCTTCGCCGGTGATTCCGGTGACGGGATGCAGCTCACCGGCGGCCAGTTCACGCTATCCACTGCGCTTGCCGGCAACGACCTTGCCACCTTCCCGGACTTCCCCGCCGAGATCCGCGCCCCGCAAGGCACCTTGTTCGGCGTCTCCGCCTTCCAGATCAATTTCGGCTCGGCCCAGATCGACACCGCGGGCGACCAGCCCGACGTGCTCGTCGCGATGAACCCGGCAGCGCTCAAGACCAATGTCGAGGCATTGAAGCCCGGCGGCCTGATCATCGCCGACGAGGGCGAGTTCGGCCAGCGCAACCTCGACAAGGCGAAATACGCCGCCAATCCGCTCGAGGATGGCAGTCTCGCCAAATGGCAGTTGCTCAAGCTCAATATCTCGCAGCTCACCCTCGATGCGGTGAAGCCCTTCGGCCTTGGCAACAAGGAGGCGCTGCGCTGCAAGAACATGTGGACGCTGGGGCTGGCGCTCTGGATGTTCGACCGCGACCGCCAGCCACTGGTCGACTGGCTCAAGGCCAAGTTCGCCAAGGCTCCCGAGCTCGCCGAGGCCAATATCGCCGCGCTCAACGCCGGCCACGCCTATGGCGAGACTGCCGAACTGGGCGCGATGGGGATCAGCCAGCGCCAGGTCGCCGCCGCACCCGCCGAGCCAGGGCTCTACCGCACCGTCACCGGCGCCGACTCGATCTCGCTCGGCCTCGTCGCGGGTGCGCAGCTTGCCGGGCTGAAGATGTTCTTCGGCGGCTATCCGATCACGCCCGCATCGGCGATCCTCCACGCGCTGGCGCGCTACAAGGAATATGGCGTCACCACCTTCCAGGCCGAGGACGAGATCGCCGCGATCGCGTCTGCCCTGGGCGCGTCCTATGCCGGCCAGCTCGGCGTGACCTCCTCCTCGGGGCCCGGCATCGCGCTCAAGGGCGAGGCGATGGGGCTGGCGATCATGACCGAGCTGCCGCTGGTCATCGTCAACTCGCAGCGCGGGGGCCCCTCGACCGGACTTCCCACAAAAACTGAACAATCCGATCTATATCAAGCGGTATACGGCAGAAATGGCGACGCGCCGATGCCAGTGCTCGCCGCGCGCTCGGCCGCCGACTGCTTCGATGTCGCGATCGAGGCGGTGCGGATCGCCACGCAATATATGACCCCGGTGATGCTGCTGACCGACGGCTATATCGCCAATGCCGCGGAGCCCTGGAAGGTGCCCGACATGAGCAGCTACAAGCCGTTTCCGGTCGCCTTCCACACCGAAGTCCCCGCCGAGGGCGAGAAGTTCCAGCCCTATGGCCGCGACGCCAGCCTCAAGCGCCCTTGGGTCAAGCCGGGCACGCCGGGCCTGCTGCATCGGATCGGGGGCATCGAGAAGGCGCAGGGCACCGGCAACATCGATTACTCCCCGGCCAACCACCAGGCGATGACCGACATCCGCCGCGACAAGGTGCTAGGCATCGACATCTCCGATCAGGCGGTCGAACAGGGCCAGGCCGGCGGCAAGCTCGTCGTGGTCGGCTGGGGCTCGACCTATGGCCCGATCGCCCAAGCGGTCCGCCGCGCGCGGTCAAAGGGGCATGACGTCAGCCATGTCCATATCCGCCATATCTGGCCGCTCCCGAGAAATCTTGGCGCGCTGCTAGAGAGTTACGAGCATATCCTCGTACCGGAAATGAACACAGGCCAGCTCAAGACGGTGCTGCGCGACCAGTTCCTTGTCAATGCGGTGCCGCTCAACAAAGTTAGCGGGCAGCCCTTCACGATCGGCGAGATCGAAGCCGCGATCGCCCGCCACCTCTCCAGCGACAGGCCCGAGGAACTGGGCCCCGACGACACCCAGCTTCCCAGCCCGGAGGCGGTGAATCCGTGACCCGGCTCGCCGCAATGCTGTTCTCGCTGCCGCTGCTGTTCGCCGCGCCTGCTGCGACTGCACAGACGGTCACGACGGCAGCGCGAATGTCGCCGCTGCTCGCGGCGCGTGTCGCAGCTTTGCCCGACACACTAGCCGGCCTGCTGCGCGACGACGGTAATGACGAGAGCGGACACCCTGCGCCGATGGTCGCCTACCACAGCATCAATCCCCAGGACCCCGTGATCACCGTCGTCCTGGCCGATGCGAAGAGCCCGATACCCTGGCCCGACATGGCCGAGAATGGCCGCGCCGGCCCCCGCCAGGCCGGGCTGATCGACACGCTGTTCGAAGGCAAGTTCAGCCTCGACGGGCATCCGAAGACCCGCAATTTCTTCGGCGATTACCTGACGAAACAAGGCATCAAGCAGAGCTGGATCGCCGATATCGACGGCGTCCGCGTCACCATCCTCGCAACGATCTACCGCGCCGAAGACCGCCGCAAGGTGTTCGACGCCATCCGCCGCGACCTGCTCGGCGGGATCACCATGGAGAAAGTCTCCACCGCGGAAGCGAATTGAGAGAGATCGCATGAACGAGATCACCACGATCAAGCCGAGCACGCCGAAAGACTGGGAGACCGATCAGGAGGTCCGCTGGTGCCCGGGCTGCGGCGACTATGCGATCCTCAAGGCGGTGCAGCGCACCATGCCCGAGATTGGCGGCACGCCGGAGAACACGGTGTTCGTCAGCGGCATCGGCTGCTCGTCGCGCTTCCCCTATTACATGGAGACCTATGGCTTCCACACCATCCACGGCCGCGCGCCGGCGGTGGCGACGGGGGTCAAGCTTGCCAATCCGGAGCTCGACGTATGGATCATCACCGGCGACGGCGATGCGCTGTCGATCGGCGGCAACCACACGATGCACCTGCTCCGGCGCAATTTGAACTGCCAGTTCCTGCTGTTCAACAACGAGATCTACGGCCTCACCAAGGGTCAATATTCGCCGACCAGTCGCGAAGGCACCCGCAGCCCATCCACCCCCTTCGGCTCGGTCGATCACCCCGCCAAGCCCTGCGCCTTCGCGCTCGGGGCAGGGGCGCGCTTCGTCGCACGGGGGATCGACGTCCACAAAAAGCTGCCCGAGGTCCTCAAGGCCGCGCATGCGCACCAGGGCGCGGCGTTCGTCGAGATCTTCCAGAACTGCATCGTCTACAATGACGAGGTCTTCGAGCCCTTCACCGCCAAGCCCAATGCCGCGGCGAACCAGCTCTGGGTCGAGCATGGCCAGCCGATGGTCTTCGCCGGCGGCACCCGCGGCATCACGCTCGACCGCGAGGCGCTGACGCTCAAGGTCGTCGACGTCACCGACGGCGACTGGGAAGGGGCGGGGGTGATCGTCCACAACGTCACCAACCGCGCCGTTGCGCATATGCTCGTCGAGATGCCCTTCGGCCCGTTCCCGATGGCGCTGGGCGTGCTGTACGACGATCCCGCACCGACCTTCGAAAGCGCCGTAGTCGCGCAGAACAAGGCGGCGAGCGAGGGGAAGACGGTCGACCTGCAGAGTCTCGTCGCCAAGGGCCAGACCTGGATGGTCGACAAGGAACCGCACAAACTCTGATACACTTGTCAGCTTGCATTGGTGGGCGACTAGCCTATCGCCCCGTTCATGTTGTCCCGCGCCTTCCCGCGTGAACTTGCGCCCGCCCGAAGCGTCTATCGGTAATGATTCCCGCCGACGGCACTTTCCGCACCCCGGCCGAGCGCGCCCGGCGGCACGATCTCGATGCGCTGCGGGCGGTGTTCCTGCTGTTCGGCATCCCCTATCACGCCTCACTCACTGTCCGGCCCGGTCCGTGGATCGCGAACTTCGGTGAACGGTCGCGCGACTTCATCCAGCTCGCCGACTATCTCCATCTGTTCCGAATGCCGGGCTTCTACATGATCGCCGGCTATTTCGCCGCGATGCTGCTCCAGAAGCGCCCGGTGGCGAGCTATCTGCCGTCGCGCCTTCACCGGCTCGTGCCCCCATTCCTCGCGGGCACCTTCCTCCTCGTCCCGGCGATGCATTTCCTGCTGCTGGTCGAGACGGGCCATCCGGCGCCGCTCGCGCGCTGGTGGGAAATCATGACGATGGTCGATCGCAACCCGTTCGAGCATCTCTGGTTCGTCCAGGTGCTGCTCTATTACACTGCGGCGCTTGCCGGGGTCGTCTGGCTGTTCCCGAAGCTCGCCCGTGCCGAACTGGGCGGCGAGCAGCGCGCGCTAGTCCGCTGGTTCATCCCGCTCACCCTCGCGACCGGCCTGATCCTCGGTCTGTGCGGCCTCGGCTCGCTCCAGCTCGAGCGCTATCGCTACCTCGATAATTTCGCAGTCAACTTTCTCTCGGCCCGCTACGCGCTCGACTATCTGCCTTGGTTCCTGCTCGGCGCGCTGCTCCAGCGCATCCCGGCGCTGGACCGCCGCTTCGCTCGCTTCTCGTGGATCCTGTTCCTCACCGGGCTCGCGGCCAGCATCGTGGTGGTCTTCTATCCGCGCCTGGTCCCATTCCTCTGGCGGCCGGTGCTCACCGGGGTCGCCGCGATCTGCCTCACCCAGGCCTCGCTCGGCGCGCTGGCGCACTTCATCCATGGCGAGCGCCGCTGGGTGAAGGCGCTCGTCTCGGCCTCCTTCGTGATCTATCTGTTCCACGAGCCGCTGATCGTGCTGGCCACGCCCTGGCTGGACATGCTGCCGATCCCGGTCTGGCCGAAGTTCATCCTGCTGTGCCTGGTCGCCTTCTTCGGCTCCTATGGCATCTGGAAGCTGATCAAGCTGAGCCCGGCGCTGCGCTACATCTTCAACGGCGAGCGCAAGAAGAAGCGGGCAGCAAGCTGAGCTTGCTCGACTCGCCAGCCCGTGCATTGTGCGCCCCGAGATGCATGCCCCGTTGAGCCAGTCCGATCCCGATACCCCGCGCAGCTGGTTCGCGCGCGCGCTCGCACCCTTTTTCCGCGGCCAGCTCGACAAGATCGACGCCGGCATCGCGCAGGGCAGCCTGTCGCTCAGCCTGCCCGACGGCACCGCCCGGCTGCTCGGTGGCCGCGCGGACGGTCCTGCCGCGATCGTCGATCTCAGGAGCTGGCGCGCCTTGCTCCGCCTCGCGATCGGCGGCTCGATCGGCTGGTATCAGGCCTGGGCACTGGGCGAATGGGCGAGCCCCGATCCGGTCGCCTTGTTCGCGCTGTTCGGCCTCAACCGCGCCGCGCTCGCCCGCCAGGCACGCGCCACGGGCTTCTCGAAGGCCCTCAAGCGCCTGCTCCACTGGCGCAACCGCAACCATCGCGGCGGCTCGCGGCGCAACATCCAGTTCCATTACGACCTGGGCAACGACTTCTACCGGCTCTGGCTCGACCCCGGCATGACCTATTCGAGTGCGTTGTTCACCGCGCCCGGCCAGTCGCTGGAGCAGGCCCAGCACGAGAAGCTCGCTGCGATCCTTGCCCGCACCGCCACGCAAGCCGGCGACGAGATCCTCGAGATCGGTTGCGGCTGGGGCAGCTTCGCCGAGCTGGCGGTAGAGCAGGGCCGCAAGGTCCACGGCATCACGCTCTCCACCGAGCAACAGGCCTGGGCGCATGCCCGCGTACCCGACAATGCCCGCTTCACCCTCACCGACTATCGCGACGTGGCGGGCCGCTATGACGCCATCGCCAGCATCGAAATGGCAGAGGCAGTGGGCGAGCCCTATTGGCCGGCCTATCTCGATACGATCGCCGGTGCGCTCAAGCCCGGCGGACGTGCCGCGCTCCAGGTAATCAGCTTCGACGACGCCTTTTTCGAGGACTATGCCTCGAACGTCGATTTCATCCAGGCCTATGTCTTCCCCGGCGGGCTGCTGCTTTCCGAGGCGCGCTTCCGGGCGCTGGCCGAGGCGCGGGGCCTGTCGTGGCAGGACCGGACGGGCTTCGGCCTCGACTATGCCGAGACGCTTCGCCTGTGGCGCGAACGCTTCGACGCGGCAGTGTCCGCGGGCACGCTCCCCGCACAATTCGACCGCAAATTCATAGACTTGTGGCGCTATTATCTAATGTATTGCGAAGGTGGCTTCAGGGGCGGCGGTATCGACGTCGTCCAGGTCACCTTGGTGAAGGAGGGGTGATGAAGAACTGGCTGCTCGCGGGCGCGCTCGCGCTGGGAAGCTTTGCGGGGCAGGGCGCGCTGGCCCAGGCGGTCCAGTCCCCCGATGTGAAGATCCAGGCGGGCGACAGCTCGGGCCTGCGCAAGGTCGGCGCCGAGGTGCTGTTCTGGAGCCAAGCCCAGCGCGACGCCAATTTCCCGCATATGGAAAAGCTTTTCCCCGGCCATATCGTCAAGGCCGGCACCAAGGTCCATCCGCTCCCCGCCGGCAAACCGCTGGCCTTCCCCGATGCCGATCTCGACGCCTTCATCGCCCAGCAGAACGTGGCCGGGCTGATCGTCCTCAAGAACGGCAAGATCGTCCTCGAACGCTATGCCCGCGGCTATTCGCAGCAGGGCCGCTGGACGAGCTTCTCGGTCGCCAAGTCCTTCACCTCGTCGCTGGTCGGCGCCGCGATCAAGGACGGCTATATCAAGTCGGTCGGCGAGCCCGTGACCAAATACATCCCAGAGCTCGCCGGCAGCGGCTATGACGGGGTGACCATCGCCCAGCTGCTCACCATGACGTCGGGCGTGAAGTGGAACGAGGATTATACCGACGCGAAGTCGGACGTCGCCCGCATGTTCCTCGAGCCGGTGCCGGCGGGGGAGGACCCCACCGTCTATTACATGAAGAAGCTCCCCCGCGAGACCGCGCCGGGCAGCAAATGGGTCTACAAGACCGGCGAGACCAATTTGATCGGCGTGCTGGTGATGCGCGCCACGCACAAGCCGCTCGCCACCTATCTGAGCGAGAAGATCTGGAAGCCCTATGGCATGGAGCAGGACGCGTTCTGGATGGTCGACCCGTCCGAGCACGAAGTCAGCGGCTGCTGCCTGTCGGTGTCACTGCGCGACTATGCCCGGATGGGCCAGTTCGCGCTCGAAGGCGGCAAGGGCGTCGTCTCGCCCGGCTGGTTCCGCGAATCGACCAGCGCGCATGCCGATATCGGCAAGCCCGGCTTCGGCTATGGCTATCAATGGTGGGCCTATCCCGAGGGCCGCTTCGGCGCGCAGGGCATCTTCGGCCAGACGATCCGGGTCGATCCGAAGACGAAGGTCGTGATCGCCATCTCCGCCGCCGCGCCCAAGGCCAGCGACGACGCCTATGGCAAGGCGCGCACGGAATTCGTCAACCGGTTGTTCGAGGCTGCTGCACACTGATCGTCATCCCGGCGAAAGCCGGGATCTCAGGCGAAGGCGCGATACGGCACGAGATCCCGGCTTTCGCCGGGATGACGGTTGTTACTCAACCCGCTCGAAATGCCCGGCCTCGAACCCCGACGCCGCCAGCGCCACGATCCGCGCCGCGACAACCTCCGGCGCCTTCACCGTCGCCGGATCCTCGCCCGGAAACGCCCGCGCGCGCATCTTGGTGCGGGTCGCGCCGGGATCGAGGATGCTCACGCGCACCTTGCTGATGTGCGCGACTTCCTCGCCATAGGTGAGCAGGAGGTTCTCGAACGCCGCCTTGGACGACCCATAGACGCCCCAATAGGCGCGCGCCGTGCGGCCCACGCTGGAGGTCACGCCGATCACCCGAGCGCCAGCGGATGCCTTGAGCATCGGGTCGAACGCCGCGAGGATCGCCGCCTGGGCAGTGACGTTGAGCGTCAGCACCTTGGCATATTCCTTGAAGTCGATCGCCGGCACCGCGCTCAGCGAGCCGAGCTGTGCGGCGTTGAGCAGCAGCACGTCGAGCGCGCTCCAGCGGCTCCCGATCGCCTCGGCTAGGCGCGCGATGCTGTCATTCTCGGTCAGGTCCATCGGCGCGATCGTCGCGGAGCCGCCGGCGGCGAAGATCGCCTCCTCGACTTCCTCGAGCCCGCCGGCGGTGCGCGCGGTGAGGATCACATGCGCGCCCTCGGCCGCCAGTGCCAGCGCCGTGGCGGCGCCGATCCCGCGGCTCGCACCGGTGACGAGCGCCGTGCGCCCGGAAAGCAATCCCTCGGTCATGGAATCCTTTTAACCCACGCGCTCGTGGAGCAGCGCGAACTGGTCGTCGGGCGGACCATTCTCGTCCTGATCGGTCAGCGTCGTCGGATATTCACCGGTGAAGCACGCGTCGCAGTACTTCGGGTGGATATCCGCGCGGTGCGCCTCGCCGAGCGCCTTGTACAGGCCGTCGATCGAGATGAACGCCAGGCTGTCGGCATGGATGAAGTCGGTCATCCCGCCCACGTCGAGCTTCGCCGCGAGCAGCTTGGCGCGCTCGGGCGTGTCGACGCCGTAGAAGCAGCTGTGCCGCGTCGGCGGCGAGGCGATGCGCATATGCACCTCGGCCGCGCCCGCCTCGCGCATCATCTGCACGATCTTGAGGCTGGTGGTGCCGCGTACGATCGAATCGTCGATCAGCACGACGCGCTTGCCCTTGATCAGCTCGCGATTGGCATTGTGCTTCAGCTTGACGCCAAGGTGGCGGACCTTGTCGCCCGGCTGGATGAAGGTGCGGCCGACATAGTGCGAGCGGATGATGCCGAGCTCGAACGGGATGCCGCTCTGCTGGGCATAGCCGATTGCCGCCGGCACGCCCGAATCGGGCACCGGCACGACCAGGTCGGCCTCCACCGGCATCTCGATCGCCAGCTGCGCGCCGATCGCCTTGCGCACCGAATAGACCGAGCGATCGTTGCTGATCGAATCGGGGCGCGAGAAATAGACATATTCGAAGATGCAGGGACGCGGGCCGACCGGCGCAAACGGCTTGTGCGAGCTGATCTCGCCGCCCTTCACGATCACCAGCTCGCCCGGCTCGACATCGCGGACATATTCGGCACCGACCACGTCGAGCGCCACCGTCTCCGAGGCGAAGACGATCGTGTCGTCGAGCTTGCCCATCACCAGCGGGCGGATGCCCAGCGGATCGCGGCAGGCGATCATGCCCTCGGGGGTCATCACGATCAGCGAATAGGCGCCCTCGACCTGCTTCAACGCGTCGATGAAGCGGTCGATCAGCGTGCGGAACTGCGAAGTGGCGACGAGGTGGATGATCACCTCGGTATCGCTCGTCGACTGGAAGATCGCGCCGCGGCGGATCAGGTCGCGGCGCAGGCGCATCGCGTTCGAGATGTTGCCGTTATGCGCGATCGCGAAGCCGCCGCTGGCCAGCTCGGCATAGAGCGGCTGCACATTGCGCAGCGAGGTCTCGCCGGTGGTCGAATAGCGGACATGGCCGCAGGCGGTATCGCCGCTCAGCGCACGGATCACTTCGTCGCGGTCGAAATTGCCCGCGACATGGCCCATCGCCCGGTGGATGTGGAACTGGCGGCCATCGAAGCTGGTAATGCCCGCCGCCTCCTGGCCACGGTGCTGGAGCGCGTGCAGGCCGAGCGCGACCGCGGCCGCGGCACCGTCCATGCCGGATACGCCGAAAATGCCACACTCTTCGCGCAGCTTGTCGTCATCGAATGGGTTCGTGGTAAGCATCAGCCCTCGAGGGGTTGGGAACTGTCGCCGGCCATATAGGCGGTCCGGTGCGGTTTGTCGCCGGGTTGTCACAAAGAAATGAACTTACAGGGTTTTCCGGTGGTTTTTCAGGGCGAAAGGAGACGTTCCGATGCCCGGACACGACCACGGACCCCAGATCAAGAACGACGAACTCTACGAGAAACTCCGCGATGAGGGGAACTCGAAGGAGAAGTCGGCGCGAATCGCCAATGCCCAGGCGGCGCATACGCTCGACCATCCCGGCGGCACGCTCGAGAGCCGCTCGAAGGACGAGCTGTACGACGAGGCGAAGAAGATCGGCATCGATAAGCGTTCGGAGATGGACAAGGACGAGCTGATCCACGCCATCCGGGATCATTGATGACGCCGGGGGCGGCGCACGCTACATCGCCCCGGTGGATACCAATCGCGAAACGGGCCTCGTGCTCGACCCGAAATATGACGCCGCCGGCCTGATCACCGCGGTCTGCACCGATCCGCAAGGCACGGTGCTGATGGTCGCGCACATGAACGCCGACGCACTCGCCGCCACGCTGGAGACCGGCGAGGCGACCTTCTGGTCGCGCAGCCGCGGCAGGTTGTGGAAGAAGGGCGAAACCTCGGGCCACGTCCTCAAGGTCCTCGAAGCCCGGATCGACTGCGATCAGGACGCCATCTGGCTCAAGGTCGAACCCCACGGCCCCGCCTGCCACACCGGCGCGCCGAGCTGCTTCTATCGGGTGATCGAGGGCGGAAAGCTGGTTCGCGGATGAAGCGCGCGCGGTGCACACCTGAGCTGCTCCCCGGCGAAAGCCGGGGCCCAGGGTTTCTCTGCGGTGTCGCTTGGTACCCTGGGCCCCGGCTTTCGCCGGGGAACAAATGGGCGGTGGCAGCGATGCTCCTCCTCGCCGCCTGCTCGGGCGGCAGCAAGCAACCGGACAAGCCCCAACCACCCCAGGACCTCGAAAAAGCCGCGATCGAACGCGGCCTGGTCCGCAACCCCGCCGATACCGACGTCGCCGGCCTCTACGCCCGCGACACCGACCGCATCTGCATCGTCCCCGACGAGGAGCTTGGCTACCGGATCGGCGCCTTCGTCGATTATGGCGACCGCATCACCTGCAGCGGCTCGGGCCGCGCAAGCCGGGTAGGGGAGGCGCTCCATATCGAGTTTGGCGAAGACGGCAGTTGCTCGTTCGATGCCAAATATGATGGCGACAAGATCGCCTTCCCCGGCGCGCTGCCCGATGGCTGCAACAAATTCTGCGCAAAGCGCGCCTCCTATGCCGGCCTCGAAGTCGCACGCCTCAGCGAGTCGGCCGCCGAGGCTGCCGCGATGCGCGACGCGAACGGCAAAAGACTGTGCGGGGGCGCCAACTAGTGAGTTGACGTTCACGTAAAGGGAAAGTATTTTCCATGGCCATGAACGCACCAGCTTTTCCGCTCGAAGCCCTGGCGCCGATCGAGCCGCGCCCGGACCGCGACGCCTTCACCATTTCGGACCTGTGCGCCGAATTCTCGGTCACGCCCCGCGCGCTCCGCTTCTATGAGGACGAGGGCCTGATCGCCCCCGAGCGCCGCGGCACTGCCCGTGTCTACTCCCACCGCGACCGCGCCCGGCTCGCCTGGATCCTGCGCGGCAAGCGCGTCGGCTTCAGCTTGGCCGAGATCCGCGAGATGATCGATCTCTACGATGTCGGCGACGATCGCAGCACCCAGAAGCAGGTGACGCTCCAGCGCTGCCTCGATCGCATCGGCCTGCTCGAAGATCAGAAGCGCGACATCGACGCGCACATCGCCGAGCTCCAGCAATTCGTCGACCTGCTCAAAAGCAGCGACTAACCCTCCGAGGAACCCTGAAATGCCCCAATATACCCCGCCGGTGCGCGACACGCGCTTCATCCTCGAGCAGGTGATCGGCCTCGATCGCTACGCCAATCTCCCGGGCTTCGAGAATGCGACCCCCGACACGGTCGACGCGGTGCTCGAGCAAGGCGGTCAGTTCGTCGCCGAGGTGCTGTTCCCGATCAACCATTCGGGCGATCAGCAGGGCTGCACCCGTCATGACGACGGCAGCGTCACCACGCCGGACGGCTTCAAGGAAGCCTACAAGGCATTCGTCGAAAGCGGCTGGGGCACGCTGAGCGCGCCCGCCGAGTTTGGCGGCCAGGGCATGCCGCACGTCATCTCGACTGCATTCCAGGAATATATGATTTCCTCGAACATGGCCTTCGCCATGTATCCGGGTCTCACCCATGGCGCGATCGCCTCGCTGCTGGTCAAGGGCTCGCCCGAGCAGCAGGCCAAGTATGTCCCCAAGATGGTCTCGGGCGAGTGGGGCGGTACGATGAACCTCACCGAGCCGCAGTGCGGCACCGATCTCGGCCTGATCAAGACCAAGGCCGAGCCCCAGGCCGATGGCTCGTTCCTGATCACCGGCACCAAGATCTTCATTTCGTCGGGCGAGCACGACCTGACGAGCAACATCATCCATCTCGTCCTCGCCAAGACCCCGGGCGCACCGGAAAGCAGCAAGGGCATTTCGCTGTTCGTCGTGCCCAAATTCCTGGTCAATGACGATGACAGCCTGGGCGCGCGCAACGCCGTCACCTGCGGCTCGATCGAGCACAAGATGGGCATCCACGCCAACTCGACCTGCGTGATGAACTATGACGGCGCCACCGGCTGGCTCGTCGGCGAGGAGATGAAGGGCCTCGCCGCGATGTTCATCATGATGAACGCCGCCCGCCTCGGCGTCGGCCTCCAGGGCCTCGGTATCGGCGAAGTCGCGCTGCAGAATGCCGTCCAGTACGCGCATGACCGCCGCCAGGGCCGCGCGCTCACCGGCCCGCAGGAGCCGAACGAGAAGGCCGACACGCTGTTCGTCCACCCCGACGTCCGCCGCATGCTGATGGAGGCCAAGGCGCAGACCGAGGGCATGCGCGCGCTCTGCCTGTGGGGCGCGCTCCAGGTCGATCTCGAGCACGCTGCCGCCAGCGAGGAAGAGCGCCAGCTCGCCGCCGATCTCGTCGGCCTGCTCACCCCGGTGATCAAGGGCGTCGGCACCGATATCGGCTACAAGGTCGCGACCGACAGCCAGCAGGTCTATGGCGGCCATGGCTACATCGCCGAATGGGGCATGGAGCAGTACGTCCGCGATGCCCGCATCTCGATGATCTATGAGGGCACCAACGGCGTCCAGGCGATGGACCTGGTCGGCCGCAAGCTTGCCATGAACGGCGGCCGCGCAGTCCAGGCCTTCTTCAAGCTGGTCGCCGAGGAAATCGCCGCGGCCAAGGGCGACGAAAAGCTCGCCGCGCTGGCGGAGGGCCTCGAAAAGGCGCTCGGCCATCTCCAGGGCGCGACGATGTGGCTCGCCCAGAACGGCTTCAAGAACCCCAACGACGTCGGCGCCGGCGCCTATCCGTACATGCAGCTCACCGGCACGGTCGCGCTCGGCCTGATGTGGCTGCGCATGGCCAGGGCCGCGCTCGCCGCGCTGGCCGAAGGCTCGGGCGATGCGAAGTTCTACGAAGCCAAGCTGGTCACCGCCCGCTTCTACGCCGAACGCTTCCTCCCCGACGCCAGCGGCCTGCGCCGCAAGATCGAGGCCGGCAGCGAGAGCGTGATGGCGCTCGATCCGGACCTGTTCCGGGCGGCGTAACTAGCCCGAACCTGATCCCCATTCCCAACCTGATCCCCGGCGAAGGCCGGGGCCCAGTATCGGGCTGGGCGCGATGGCAGAATGTCGCCTCCAAGGGCGTCGCAACTGGACCCCGGCCTTCGCCGGGGAGCAGCGGCGGCGCCCTTGCAATGTTGGAAATGTTCTGATTATGTTCCGATCAAGTCAGAGGACTTGAGGATGGAGAAGCACGGCTTCGTCTACATCATGGCAAGCAGCCGCAACGGTACGCTGTATCTCGGCGTGACAATCGACCTGCCAAAACGCGCCTGGGAACATCGCGAAGGATTGGTCGATGGCTTCACGAAGAAGCACTGCTGCAAGCTGCTCGTCTGGTACGAAGCCTATGAAAGCCTCGACGCCGCCAGGCTCCGCGAGCGCCAGATGAAGGAATGGCAGCGCGCGTGGAAGATTCGCGAGATCGAGGGGTTAAACCCTGATTGGAACGATCTCTTCGACCGTCTCACACCCTCTCGAGACCACCGCAACTGGGCCCCGGCCTTCGCCGGGGAGCAGAAGAATATATGCGCTGAGTAGCAACCAGTCCCAAGCTGATCCCCGGCGAAGGCCGGGGCCCAGCTGCGGGCCGCTCTTTGAATGGTAGGAAGGCCCTCCACCTCTCCCCCGAAGGGAGAGTCAACGGAGTCAACGTTTTTACCGCGCCTCAGCCGTAGGCCGCGGCGTTGGCGACGGCTTGGGCACCGGCAGCGTGAAGCTGACCGCGCTCTTCCCCTGCGCCGGCGCACTCGCCGGAGCCGCAGCCGGCGGCGCCATCGCGTCCACCTTGCGCCGCACCCCGCTCAGCGGCGTCGGCCCGGGAACCGGCACGGCACCCGGCACCGGAGCCGCCGCGACCGGCTCGGGCAGCTGCACCCGCATGCACTGCACCGGGCTCGGTCGGCGGAACTGGGCGCAGTTCCACAGCGCCTTGGCGAAGCCCTGCGTCTCGTCACGCAGATAGCTGAACGACATGGTCGAGACCTGGCCGCTCGACAGCGGCAGCTTGGCCGGAGTCTGCTTGGGATCCGCCCAGGCCATGAATTTGCAATAGGGCCGCTCGCCGCAGGTCTTGATCGCCAGCGCGGCAAAGGCGTCGGGGTTCATGCCCTTGGGCAAGGTGAGCATGAAATTGTTCGACTCGCCACCACCCTCGACGGCCATCGGGGCGGGCACCGCGCTCTGCGGGATCGTGGCGGGATCGATAAACGCGCCGTCGGTACCGACTGCGCCGGGCAGCAGCGCCTCGAGCGTCGGGTCACCGGCAAAGTTGGGCGAGAGCCGCGCCATCAGCGCGATATTGGGCTCGACGCCGGTATAGGCGCGGTTGAACGCCGGCGGCGTGCCCCACCAGCCCGCCCAGCGGAAGAACAGGTGCGTGTGCACCTCGGTGATCTTCTCGAGGCTGGCGCTCCAATAGGGCACGACCCAGTCGGTGTGGTAATGGGTGGCGTGGCCGACGGCCTTGTACACCGAGCCGTTCAGCGCGGTGCGGGCGACATAGCGGGCGCGTTCCCAGGCGGCGGCGGTCGGCGTGTAGCGCAGGATCGCGCCGTCGCAACTGAAAGTGAACTGGCAGCCGGTCGAGCGCTCCGAGCCCTGGAACACGACGCCGCAGATCGACTTGGGGAAAGCAGGGTGACGGGCGCGGTTGATGATCACCTGCGCCACGGCCTGCTGGCCCACGGCATCGTCGCCCGCCTCGTAATAGACGGCAGCGGCCAGGCAATCGACGGCACGGGCGCGGCTGACCTCCTCGCCAAAGATATGGAAGGGCCGCGCGGCAGGGTTGGGCAAAGTCGAGAAGGGGATGGTCGCGTTGAAGGCGCGGGCATCATCGGGATCGACGGTCTGCAGCTCGACCGGTTCGACCGGCGGCAGCTCAGTCTGCGGTACCACCCGATGCGACACGACGACCGGCCCGCGCTTATGAACCGTCACCCGCGGCGTGTGGAGGACCAGCCACAGCGGCAGCGCGACCGCGACGAGCGTGACGAGCACGAGCAGGCCCGCCAGCAGCGGCGAGACGCGCAGCGACGGGGCTGCGGTGGTGCGAAGGAAGGGGAGGGTCGGCATGGGGTCGCCGCCCATAACGCAGAAGTGGCCGCGTTGGAACCATATCGGCGCCGGAACGCCGCACGGATCGGTTCAACCTGGGACCGGGCTTAGTTCGGCCAGAAGCCGGTGGCCTCGCACATGTCCCAGTGGTCCGCCGCGCCGAGCTTGCAGGCCGCGGCCGTACTCTCGCCGGTACACAGCTTCACTTCGCGCTGGTAGCGCTTGTAGCAGCTCTCCGGGCGCGTCGATGCGGGCGTCGCCGCACCCAGCTTGGTATGTTTGATGTGCACCGGGGCGGCCGAGACCCCACGTGCCTCGGCCGGCGTTTCAAGCCCGCGCTGCTTCCCCCCGAAAGCGAGCGGCCACCCCAGATAGACGGCGAGCAACAGGCTCACCATGATCATCGCATTGCGCACTGAATTCCCCCCGGAAAACCGCGTTTTACCCCTCGACTCGAGAAGGCTAGCGTTAATCCGGGGTTAATTCCAGTGGCCTCAGCTCTCCGGAAGGAAGTCCGGAACGCTTAAATAGCGCTCACCTGTATCATAATTGAACCCCAGGACGCGGACGCCCTCCGGCAGGTCGGGCAGCTTCTGCAAAATAGCCGCCAGAGTCGCTCCCGACGAGATGCCGACCAGCATGCCCTCCTCGGTCGCGGCGCGGCGTGCCATGTCCTTGGCAACCGCCGCATCGACCTTGATAACGCCGTCGATCGCGTCGGTGTGGAGGTTGCGCGGCACGAAGCCGGCGCCGATACCCTGGATCGGGTGCGGGCCGGGCTGGCCGCCCGAGATGACCGGCGAAAGCTCGGGCTCGACGGCATAGACCTTCACATTGGGCCAGCTCTTCTTCAACGTCTCGGCAACACCGGTGATGTGCCCGCCGGTGCCGACGCCGGTGACGACCACGTCGATCGGCGTGTCGGCGAAGTCGTTGAGGATCTCCTGCGCCGTGGTGCGGTGATGTACGTCGATGTTCGCCGGGTTCTCGAACTGCTGCGGCATCCAGGCGCCGGGCGTGGTTTCGACAATCTCCATCGCCCGCTCGATCGCACCCTTCATGCCCTTTTCACGAGGCGTCAGGTCGAAGGTGGCGCCGTACGCCAGCATCAGCCGCCGGCGCTCGACCGACATGCTCTCGGGCATGACGAGGACAAGCTTGTACCCCTTCACCGCGGCGACCATCGCCAGGCCGACGCCGGTATTGCCGCTGGTTGGCTCGACGATCGTGCCACCGGGCTTCAGGCTGCCGTCCTTTTCGGCCGCCTCGATCATCGCCAGCGCGATGCGGTCCTTGATCGAGCCGCCCGGATTGGTCCGCTCGGACTTGATCCACACTTCCGCGTCCGGGAACAGCTTGCTCACCCGAATGTGCGGCGTGTTACCGATCGTCTCGAGGATATTGTTGGCCTTCATGTCGTCATCTCCTTGGGAGGAATTTCGAGATTGGCCGGAGGGTCGAAGGTGCGAGCCCGCCTCAGCTCCGGAAATAGCTTGGCCCATGCCAACGTGACAAGCACGGCGCCGATGCCGCCGCCCACGACTGCGGCGATCGGCCCGATCAGCGCGGCGAGAAAGCCCGATTCAGCTTCGCCCAGCTCGTTCGAGCCCGAGATGAACAGCGTGGAGACCGCGCCGACGCGGCCACGCATCTCGTCCGGCGTGTAGAGCTGGATCAGCGACTGGCGGACATAGACCGAGACCATGTCGGCCGCGCCGACCACGAACAGCGCGGCGAGCGCGAGCAGCACGGCGGGGGACAGGTCATGGCCGATCGCCTTGGCGCCGAACACCGGGACGAGCAGCGGCGCGGAAAGGCCGAAGGCAACCGTCGCCAGGCCGAACAGCCCGACCGCAACCAGCATCTTCACCCCGACATCATATTTGAGCGGCCGCCACGAGAAATAGAGCGCGGTCACCACGGCGCCCACCGCCGGCGCGGCGCGCAGATGCCCAAGCCCGGCCGAGCCGACCTGGAGGATGTCGCGGGCATAGACCGGCAGCATCGCGGTCGCGCCGCCGAGCAGCACCGCGAACAGGTCGAGCGAGATCGCACCGAGCACCAGCCGGTTACGGCGGACATAATGGAGCCCGTCGATCATCTGTGCCCAGGGGCTGCCGGTGAACTTGGCAGCGCTGCGCGGCACCTGGCCGATCAGCATGAGCAGGATGAAGGCGACGAAGAACAGCCCACCCGACACGGCATAAGGCAGCCAATCCGCCCCGGCGTAGAGGTAGCCACCCATCGCCGGGCCGATGACGGTGCCCGCCTGCCAGGACAGCGAGCTCAGCGCGATCGCGGTGGGCAGGATCGCCTTCGGGACCAGATTGGGCGAAAGCGCGCTCAGCGCCGGGCTGGCAAAGGCCCGCGCCACGCCGAGCAGTGCGGCGATGCCGAACAGCCAGGGCAGGCTGATCGCGCCGGTATAGGTCAGCACGCCCAGGCCGATCGCGCAGGCCGCCTCGAGCGCCACGGCGGCACGGGCGAGCCAGCGGCGGTCGAGCCGGTCGGCCACCCAACCGGCGAAGAGCGAGAGGAACAGCAGCGGCAGGAACTGGGCGACGCCGATCAGGCCGAGCTGGAAGGCCGATTCCTTCACCGTCATCGTCCGGCGGGCGATGTCGTACACCTGCCAGCCAATGACGATAACCATCGCCATCTGCCCGAGCGTGGTCGAGAGGCGGGCGAGGAAATAATAGCGGAAATTGGGGACGGCGAACGGGTGCTTTGCTTCGGCCATGCCCACGCCTCTAAGCGCTTCCGCGACGCTATCGCAACGAGCGATTGCGTATCGGCAGGCCAAGCAGCGCTATCCGCCACATTTTCCGCAATTAGCGCCGGGAACCACCACGCCGCATGACGGTTCTTTCGCTATCGAAACCAACCACTTGGAGAGGCACGATGGGTAAGGGCATTTTGTTGTGGCTGATCGGCATTCCGATCCCGATCATCCTGCTGATTCTGCTCTTCTGGCACTGATCCGGCGTCACGCCGCCTCGGGTTCGTCCCGATCGGCGTCATTCTCTGCGACGAACCCGGATCCCGCGAAGATCAGTTCGCGAATCTCCCACGCATCGGCGACGTAGCGATGGTCCGGCTTGCCGGGGCAGGCGCCGTCGTCGTTGGTGGGCAGGCGGGAGAGCAAGGGCACGATCTCGATAGCTTCGGCCTCGATCCGCTCGCGGATGCGGTTTAGCAGCCAGCGGATCGAGCGGGCATAGGTGCTCCATTGCGCTTCGCTCGGCAGCCCGTGCCAGCGGGTGACGTGCTCGCGGAAATCAGCGACCACCGCCGCGGTCTCGGCACTCGCCCGGCTGGCGGTACCCGCGGCGTCGCCACCGACATCGTCCATCAGCGGCCCGTAAACCTGGCCCTCCATCTTCGCGAAATGGAGCATCAGGTCGCGCGTGAACATCCAGCGCCGGAAGCCGAGCCCATCAACTTGCGCAGGCCAGGGACCCGAGACCAGGGCCTCGAGCGCATCAGCATTGGCAAGAATGTGGCCGTGCTGCTTGAGCACGCGTTCCACGGGCATGTCTCGACTCCTCATATGCCCCCGATTTGGAGCATTATGCCTGCGCGGCAGTGAAGCTGCGGCTCCGGAGCTATCCCCATTGGGGATGGTACGGAGGCCCCGCCGCAACGTTGCGGCGGGGCCTGCCTTGTCAGCGACAGCGAACCTGGTCGCGGTCCACCGAACTGCCAATCGCGCCGCCGGCGACGGCGCCGAGAACGGTGCCGAGCGTCCTCGAACGGCCCCCGGCGATGATGTTGCCGAACAGGCCGCCCGCGGCGGCACCGACGATCAGGCCGGTCGTCCCGTCCGAGCGCTTGCAGTAATATTTGCCGTCCTGGCCGCGATAGACGCGGTCGTCCTGCGACAGCACCCGGTCCTGATAGCCCGGCGGCGGGGCGCGATAGTCGCGGGCCGGATCATAAAATTCGTCGTCGCGCGAATCATAGCCGCCGCCGGAATAGCCGCCGCGCGGCGGGGGCGGAGGTGCTACCGGGCGCGACCGGAAGGAACGATAGCGATCGACGGCCTGCTGATAGGCCTGATATTCGCGATCGAAGCGCTCCTGCGCGGCGTCGAAGCGCGCCTCCTCGTCCGAGGCTCCGCTATAGACCGGCGCGCGCTGCGCGGACGCAGGCGCAGCCATCGCAATGGTCGCTGCCGCCGCGGCGGCCGCCAAAGTTACCAGATGCTTCATTATGCTCTCTCCTTCCCAAAGCCCCTACGGCCGGGAACCCCGAAACGTTCCGGACACGTGCGTGAAGCCGGCCTGAACGGACGGGGCCGACGCGACGGGCCCGTAACAAGATGCGGCGAGGCGAGGGCCTGCGGCCGCGGAAAGTCACGAAAGTCACGACACTCACGCGCGCGCGGGGTCCGTGCAGCGAGCAACCCGCGCGCACACGAGCGGACAGGCGCGGAGATTTCGCGGATCGCGGCAAGGGTGCTGAGTCGATGCATCGAGCAGCATATGCGAAGTGATTTCCTACATTGGAAGCCCGGCGCGGATATGCTCCACTCGCGCCATGCTCTTCATGAACTTCCTGAAGTCGCTCGATGATCTGCTGTACGAGATCATCACCTGGATCGTCTTCTATCCGGTGACGCTGTGGCGCTCGGTCCGCCGGCCGTTCCAGATGATGACCTATGCCGACAGCGAGCTGCGCGACACGCCCGAGAAGCAATATCCCGATGTGCTCAGCCCGCCGCTGTTCCTGCTGCTCACGCTGCTGGTCAGCCACGCAATCGAGCTCGCCGTGGTGGGGCAAAGCTCGCTGGTCGCCGACAAGCAGGGGCTGGCGGGGCTGGTCAGCGACGATACCAGCCTGTTGCTGATCCGGCTGATCTTCTTCGCCGTCTTCCCGCTGATCATGGCGGTCTCGCTGCTCAACCGCCAGCACCGGAAGCTGACCCGCGACAGCCTGAAGCCGCCTTTCTACGCGCAATGCTACCCCGCCGGGGTGTTCGCGCTGGTCCTCGGCATCGGCGGACTGCTCAGCCAGCTTCATGCCGGTCCCGCCGCCACGCTCATCGGCGCCGCAGTCATCGTGGCGGCATTCCTCTGGTATGGCACGCTGCAGACGCTCTGGTTCAAGCGGGCGCTCGGGATTTCGCTGCCGGCCAGCTTCGGCATCGCCACGCTGACGATGATCGCCTGCCTGCTCGTCTTCGTGCTCCTCGCCGCGCTGCTGACCTAGAAGCCGCCAGCGCCACGCCAATTGCCCGCATCGCAGCGGCCGGTGAAGGTCGTCGCGGCGCGGATGCGGATCGTGCCGGTGCGGCGATCGATGTCGATCCGGGGCTTGTTGAGCCCGTTCATCCGGTATTCGCCGGTAATCCGGTCGGGCGTGATCACCAGGTTCTGGATATCCCACCAGCCATTGTCGCCACCCGAATGGATCGGCGAGACCAGCTTGCCCTCGGGCCGGATGCGCCCGCGGCCGTGCCAGATCTCGATCTGCAGGTCCGAGGCAAAGCCGTCGCGGCCGAGCGTGGTGCCATATTGCGGCTCGAAGCGGTGGCTGCGTGAATTATAGACATAGCCCGACTGGTATTGCGCTGCGGGGGTGCTCCCGCCGCCATAGCAGACCAACGTGATCGACGGGCCGAGGCGGTCGCCATAGCCGGGACCGTCGCTATTGGCCGGACCGGCCGGCTGGCCGTAGTCCGGCCGGGGAGACTGGCCACCACCACCGCGATTGCAGTTCTGGTCGGGCACGCGCTGGATCGCCGAATAGCGGCCGTCGCTGGTTGCGATCTGGACGCACTGGCGCTGGCGGTCGCTCCACCAGAAACTCCATTTGGTGTCACGCACCGTGTTGACCGTGACGAAGGCGTAGCCGCGCGCCTCCATCTGCGTCTCGCCGCCGGCAACGCGCGAACCGACCAGGTCGGCGAGATCGCCCGGAGTCGACTGGGCCAGCGCAGGGCCGGCAAGGATCGTGGAGGCGAGTAGGGCGGCGGGCACGGCGTGGCGCATGTCTGGAGACCTCCGATATTGTTTCGCTAGCGTTTCCACCAACGCCCGGCGCCCAAATGGTTTCCGGCCGCCGCTGAATTTCCCGCCCAGCTTCGTGTGGACGCCTTCACAAAACCTAAAGAGTCACGCTCGTACCAAAATGGAGGGATTGATACGGGCGGGTTTGAATGGTCGGCAAATCGGGAGCGGCAGCAAAGGCAGGCGCAAGCGTGCCGTTCGTGCGCAGGGGCGGCACTGATCCGCTTGCCGCCGAGCATCTGCGCCTGTTCCGCAACTATGAAACGATGGACCTGGGCTGGTTCTGGGCGACTGACGCCGAAGGCCGCCTCACTTATTTCAGCGAGGGCGCCGCTCGCTCGCTCGGCACGACCGGGGAGGCACTGATCGGCCGCGACCTCGTCTCGCTGTTCCGCAACCCCAATGACGAAGCGGATGCCGAGCGCCGCCGCACCATGCCCTTCCAGATGGCCCGCCAGGCCCGGTTCGACGCAATCCCGCTGATGGTCGACATCGTTGGCGAGGAGCGCTGGTGGGCACTCTCCGGCCAGCCGACCCGCGACGCCCGCGGCACCTTCTCCGGCTTCCTCGGTCACGGCGTCGACGTCACCAGGGAACAGCGCGCGGCGCATGAGAGCAACCGGCTCGCCATGTACGATCCGCTCACCGGGCTGCCCAACCGGCGCCGGATGAGCAACCTGCTCGACAGCACGATCGCCGCCTTCAAGAACAAGGAACGCGCCTGCGCGCTGATGCTGATCGACCTCGACCGGTTCAAGGCGATCAACGACAGCCTGGGCCATCCGGTGGGCGATGCCCTGCTCAAGCAGGTCGCTGAGCGGCTTGCCACCATCGTCGGCAACTCCGAGCAGATTGCCCGGATGGGCGGCGACGAGTTCCAGGTGATCCTGCCCGATGCGCATAACCGTGTCGGCCTGTCCGATCTCGCCAACCGGATCATCGAATCGCTCTCGCACCCCTATACGATCAACGGCAGCCGCTGCCTGATCGGGGCGTCGATCGGCATCGCGGTCAGCCCCTATGACGGCGTGACCAGCGACGAGTTGGTCCGCAACGCCGACTTGGCGCTCTATGCCGCCAAGGGCGCGGGCAGGGGCCGGGCACGCTTCTTCTCTGCCGACCTGCTGAGCGCCGCCGAGGATCGCCGGCTGCTCGAGCATGACCTGCTCGATGCCCTCGCCAAGGGCGAGATGGCGGTCCATTACCAGCCGATCGTCAGCGCCAGGACCGAGGAAGTTACCGGCTTCGAGGCACTGCTGCGCTGGAACCACCCTAAGCGCGGCCGCATCTCGCCGGCGATCTTCATCCCGATCGCCGAGGACGCCAATCTGATCCCGCAACTCGGCGAATGGACGCTGCGCCAGGCCTGTGCCGACGCCGCGACCTGGCCCGGCGAGCTGCGCATCTCGGTCAATGTCTCGCCGATCCAGTTCGACAGCGACGCGCTGCCCGCCATCGTGATGAGCGCGCTCGCCAGTTCGGGGCTCAAGCCCGAGCGGCTCGAGCTCGAGATCACCGAGAGCGTGTTCCTGGGCGACAGCACCGAGACCGATGCGCGCTTCGCCGCCCTCAAGCGCCTCGGCGTGCGGCTGGCGCTCGACGATTTCGGCACCGGCTATTCCTCGCTCGGCTATCTGCGCACCGCGCCGTTCGACAAGATCAAGATCGACCAGAGCTTCGTCCGCGGCACGACCGAGGAGGGCGCTCGCAACCAGGCGATCATCGCCGCGATCGTCGCGCTGGCCAATGCGCTGGGCATGGAGACCACTGCGGAGGGCATCGAGAGCTTCGACCAGCTCGCCACGATGCGCCGGCTCAACGTCAGCCATATCCAGGGCTTCCTCTACAGCCGCGCCATCGCCGCATCCGAGCTCGCCACCCGCTTCCAGGACGGCAAGTGGGTGATCAAGCCGCAAGGGCCCGAGCGCCAGCGCCACATCCGCCACACCACCTTCCGCAAGGTCGGCGTGATCCACGACAATCATTATTACTCGGCCGTGCTCAAGAACGTCTCGGCCAGCGGCGCGCTGATCGACGGGATCGTCGACGTGCCCGAGGGCACGCAGTTCGTCGTGGATCTCGGCGAGGGCCAGATGGCCGTCGCGATCGTGCGCCGGGCGATGAACCACCAGCAGGGCATCGAGTTCGAGGTCCCGCTGGTCGAGGACGCCCACGGCGTGCTCACCACCCGGCACCGCGTCTCGCCGCGCTTCCTCACCGAGGCGGGCCTCCAGCATCAGGGCAACAACCTGGTGACGAAGAATGCCGAGGGCGTGCTCGCCATGCCCGCGTTCCACACGATCACCGAGTGGAACGGGATCGAGGTCTGACCCACTGTCCCACGTGCGGCGCCGCGCGGAAGATTACGAAACCTGCGCCACGGGGCCCGCGTTTTTCGCGGTGCATCGTGATATGCTGTCCACAGAGCATCTTGCTGCGATGCAGCATGGACGGCATAGGGAGAGGATGAAGTTGACGACCGAAGCCGATCCGATTCCTGCGCCCGCCGCGATGCTGCCTCTGCTGTTCGAGGCGATCGTGCGCCACAAATGCGTGTCGATGACCTATAACCGCACGCGGATGATCCTGGCGCCGCACATCCTCTATACGCGCCACGACGCCGTGTTCCTCGACGCCGTGGTGGTCTCCAAGGAAGGCTTCCTGCCGCGCGAGGAGAAGGTCGGCGTGTTCAAGCTCGACGGGCTGAAGGACCTCACCCTGCTCGAGCGCGACTTCGTGCTGAGCGGGCTGTTCGATCGCACGCTGGAGAAATACCAGGGCGTCACGCTGATCGCGATCGAGCCCGCCACCGAGGCTTGAGTTGACTCTGTTCGGGGAAACGCTCCTCATCTCGTAACTTTCTTGCGCGGCGCCGGAAATGCCGGCGGCGGCGTGCCGTTGAGCGCCGTGAGCGCAAGCCGCCAGTCGAGGCGGTGGCGGGTGCCGACCTGCTTGCCCTTGTAGAAGCGTGGCGTGACGATGCCGATCGTGGCACGCTCGAGCGCGCGGTCGAAGGCATCGCAATAACCGGACGACAGCGCGCAATCCCAAGCCGCCGCGAAACTCTCCGCGCCGCGGCGCTCGCGCAATTTGTAGGCGGACTGCTTGCTCATCCCGACTGCGCGGGCGGCGTGCAGCACCGAACCCATCGCGACGAGCGCGGTGATGAAGTCGCGTTGCCGGCGCTCGGTCCAGCCATTGTGATGGATGCGTTCCAGGGGAACGGGGGTGAAGTCGAGGCGGCTGGGCTCGTCGGCTTCTTCGTGCGGCGGGGTGGATGAGTCGTCCATCTACCAGCGTAGATCAGACGAAATCCTACATTGGAAGCGGATTTAGATCCGCTCGACGGGCACGCCGAGCTGGAGGGCGGCGTCGGCCATCTCGCGATCCAGTGTGACCAGACGATGCCCGCCTTCACGCGCGATCGCCACGTGCAACGCGTCCCCGGCACGAAGGCCCAGATCGGGCTGGCTCGTAAAGCGCGCGGCGGTCTCGAAATGCTGTGGGAGCACCGCCAAGGTAGGAAAGTTGCTACGGTGCATGGCGTGCCAGGCATTGGCGGCGGCTGCGCGTAGCTCCAACGTCAGCGCGCCGGTGCGAACCTTAAGCGAGAGTGCGCTCGCGACCTCGGTATGGCTCCAGTCACTGATGAAGACCGTGCCAGGCTCGATTGCCTCGAGCCATGCCAGTACGGCCGGAGAATGGGGTTCGGCCACCAGCGCCGCGACCACCGCCGAGGTGTCGAGATAATAGCTCAATAGCGCGCGTCGTCACGCATGCGGCGGACGAACTCCCCGGCGGATTCCTGCTTGACCGACATCTGCGCGTGGAGCTTGCGCAGCGCCTCGACATCGACGGGCTTCCACTCGCGCTTGGCCGCGGCAGGCACGAGCCGTGCGGCGGGCTTGCCCCGCCGGACAATCTCGATGCTTTCGCCGGTCTCCACGCGATCGACGATCTCGCTTAGGCGCGCTTTGGCGTCCGCTAGGTTGATACGTTCCATGGCAGCCTCATGACTAGGTTAGTGACTATATCAGAGATAGAAGGCGCCCGAAAGCTAGTGCGGACAGCAGTCCGACCATCCTTACTGTAATTCCGCACAGGTGTTTGCGATCGCGTCGGTGGTCCCGATGGAAAGCGAAGTGGTCAGCGCCTCAGCAACGGACGCGTCCATTGCTTCCTGCGTGCGCAGCCCGTTTTCGTAATATCGCTCGGGACCGGTGCGATCCTCGAACCGCTTTTGCACGACAGCCAGATGTGTTCGTTCAGGCGTACCGCCAAAACGCTGAGTCGATTGCAGAACCAGAAGGATAGCTACTCGACACACGAGATCTCGCCTGAATGCGTTTGTCGGGAGCGGCCGAGTTTGATTGCCTGAGGTTAGGGGATCAGCGTCATAGCAACGCTTCATGGTCGACTCAGCCTCTACTGCGTCGGGCAACGGCTGGTTCTGCAGTTCCGAGAGGATTTCGAGGTATCGTTCCGAAAGCGTCTTGCCTTGTAGATCGTCGTGCGCGTTCTTCATTGCCAAGTACATGATGCTCGCCTGCAATTTGAGCGTGTCATGTCCACCCAACCGGTATCCGCGCAGCGCATTGATGCAGGTGATGCGCTCCGCTGGCGTTTGCGGCGCGAGTAGCTGGGCCGACTGGGTGGGTAGAGAATAGCCCCCTTGCGCAAGAACAGAGACGGGCAACATCGCGCAAACGACAGCCAATAAAGCCCCCAGCGATTTCATTTGTTCAGCCCCCCACCGTAACAAAACTATCCATAACCCGCTTCCGCCCGGCCTGCTCGAAGTCGATCTCGAGCTTGTTGCCTTCGATTTCGGCGATCACGCCGTAGCCGAACTTCTGGTGGAACACGCGCAGCCCCAGCGAGAGGTCGTCGCGGGGCTTGGCGCCGAAACTCACGGCGGACGCGCGGCTTTCGACTACGCGGGCAGGTTCGCGGGTGAAGGTGCGCGAGGTGAAGCCGCCGCCGGGGTTCTTCATGTCGACGCCCGCGGCGCGCTGCCAGCCTGGGCCTCTTCCCGTTCCGCGCGAGACGTCGGCAAAGGGATCGCTGCGTTCGCTCCAGTTGGCCTGCCATAGCGAGGCGCCGCCGGTCATCGTGCTTTCGCTCTCGATATGCGCCTCGGGCAGCTCGGCGACGAAGCGGCTCGGGATGCTCGAGTTCCACTGGCCGTAGATGCGGCGATTGGCGGCGTGGAGGATGGTGGCCTGGCGACGCGCGCGGGTGATCGCGACATAGGCGAGGCGGCGCTCCTCCTCGAGGCTGGCGAGGCCGCCTTCGTCCAGAGCGCGCTGCGACGGGAAGATGCCTTCCTCCCAGCCGGCGAGGAACACGGTGTCGAACTCCAGCCCTTTGGCGGCGTGGATCGTCATGATCGTGACCTTGGGCTCTTCCGCATTGGCTTCGTTGTCCATGACGAGGCTGACATGCTCGAGGAAGGCGCCGAGCGTCTCATATTCCTCCATCGCGCGGACGAGCTCGTTGAGGTTCTCGAGGCGGCCGGCGGCCTCGGCGGTGCGGTCGGCCTGCCACATCGCGGTATAGCCGCTCTCGTCGAGGATGATGCGGGCGAGGTCGGGGTGCTGGAGGTCGTTGCCCATGCTGCGCCAGCGCGCCATGTCGCCGACGAGGTTGCCGAGCGCGCGGCGGGCCTGGGGCGTCAGCTCGTCGGTATCGAGGATGCGTGCGGCGGCGGTGGTCAGCGGGATGCCGGCGGCGCGGGCATATTGGTGGACCTTCGCCAGCGCCTTGTCGCCGAGGCCGCGCTTGGGGACGTTGACGATGCGCTCAAAGGCGAGGTCGTCGGCCGGCTGGGCGACGA
This sequence comes from Sphingomonas sp. R-74633, assembly GCF_013416555.1. Taxonomy (GTDB): domain Bacteria; phylum Pseudomonadota; class Alphaproteobacteria; order Sphingomonadales; family Sphingomonadaceae; genus Sphingomonas. The sequence continues at coordinate 990,652 of NZ_JACCFG010000001.1, forward strand.
CGCGGAGATAGGCGAGGGCGTCGCGGATCTCTGCGCGCTCGTAGAAGCGGAAGCCGCCGATGATGCGATAGGGCAGGCCGATCGCGATGAAGCGGTCCTCGAACTCACGGGTCTGGTGCTGGGCGCGCACGAGGATCGCCATGTCGTCGAGCGTCTTGCCGTCGCCCTCGCGGCTCCAGGCGCGCTGCAGGCCCTCCATCTCCTCGCCGACGCGGCGGGCTTCCTCCGGCCCATCCCACACGCCGAGCACCTTGACCTTCTCGCCCTGGTTCTTGTCGGTCCACAAGGTCTTGCCGAGGCGGCCGCTATTGTTGGCGATCACGCCCGAGGCGGCGGCGAGGATGTGCGGCGTCGAGCGGTAATTCTGCTCGAGCTTGATCACCTTGGCGCCGGGGAAGTCCTTCTCGAACTTGAGGATGTTCTCCACCAGCGCGCCGCGCCAGGAATAGATCGACTGGTCGTCATCGCCGACGCAGCAGATGTTCTTGCGCTCCTGCGCGAGCAGGCGAAGCCAGAGATACTGGACGGCGTTGGTGTCCTGATACTCGTCGACCAATATGTAGCGGAAGCGCTGCTGGTAGAGCTCGAGCACGTCGCGGTGGGTCTTGAGGATCACCAGCATGTGGAGGAGCAGGTCGCCGAAGTCGCAGGCGTTGAGCGTCTTCAGCCGCTCCTGGTAGAGGTGATAGAGCGCGGCGCCGCGGCCATTGGCGTAGCGCTCGGACTCGCCGGCGCCGACTTCCGCGGGGGTGAGGCCCTTGTTCTTCCACTCGTCGATCAGCCCGGCGAGCTGGCGCGCGGGCCAGCGCTTCTCGTCGAGATCGGCGGCAGTGATCAGCTGCTTGATCAGGCGGAGCTGGTCGTCGGTATCGAGGATGGTGAAGTTGGACTGCAGCCCGACCAGCTCGGCATGCCGGCGCAGCATCTTGGCGCCGATCGCGTGGAAGGTGCCCAGCCACGGCATGCCCTCGACCGCATCGCCGACGAGGCGGCCGACACGCTCCTTCATCTCGCGCGCCGCCTTGTTGGTGAAAGTGACGGCGAGGATCTCGCTCGGATAGGCGCGACGGGTCCACAGGAGATGGGCGAGGCGGGCAGTGAGCGCCGCGGTCTTGCCCGTGCCGGCGCCGGCGAGGACGAGCACCGGGCCATCGACAGTGAGCACCGCCTCGCGCTGGGGCGGGTTCAGGCCCTGGAGATAGGGGGCGTTGGCGTCGGTCTCTACGGGCAAGGTCATGGCGAACAACTAGGGAACGCGCAGGTCGCCCGCAAGCTCCGCGCGCATGTCCGGTTATGCACAGGCGGCGGAAACAGCCTTGCAACAAACCGCTAGCGCCGGACATAAACCCGCAATAATACTTACTTGCCGTTGACCATCGGTTGACGGCCAAATCCTGCAGCTGGGGGGCGAGGATATATGACGATTCGGGGGGCGGGTCTGATTGCGGCGGCGGGGGTGATGTTCGCCTGTACGCCGGCATGTGCCCAGGTGATTGCGGCGGCGGAGACGGCCTATCTGGTCGTGCGGCCGGAAGTCCGGGTGAAGACCGACGAGCATGTCGAAGGGCTGTGGCTGCGCACCACGGCGACCGTGCGGGCGCCCAGCGAGACCTGGCGCGCCGACGAGACCAGTTCCGGGTACGGTTTCTCGCTGCAGAAGGAAGTGATCGGCCATACCTGGCTGGGGCTGAGCGGCTATACCCAGGAGGCGCGCTTCGATGCCGACCGCGGGATGATCCGCGATACGCGCCATTATGCCGGTGCGCGGCTGAGCTTCGAGGCTTCGGATCATGTCGAGATGGGCTTCGCCTGGCTGCGGCGGCTGCGCGGACGCGGCTATATGAGCACGCCGGGGAGCAATCGCGGGATCAAGCCCGGCCCCAAGGCCTATATGCAGGTGCACTTCTAGGCCTCCGCGAAGGATCGCCAAGCAAACGCCCCGGACTCCTTGCGAGCCCGCGGCGTTTCTTTTGCGTATCGATCGGCGGAACTGCGCGAGTTGTCATGCCTTTGTCACACGGCTGTCACACCCTCCGGCCAGAGGCGCGATCATCATGGCATCACTCGCTCTGGACCAAGCCCCCCCGGTAGACCAACCGGAGCCGGGGCCCCGTTTCGACTACAAGACCCATCCCCTGGCCAAATTGCTGTTCGCGGCGATCGTGGCGGGCGGGCTGGTTTTTGCCGGCTGGAGCGTGCTGACCGACACGCGCGGCGTGGGGGAGGAGCTGGCCACCGGCGTGTTCCTGTTCCTCGGGCTGGCACTGCTGATCGCGCTCGGCTTCGAGTTCGTGAACGGCTTCCACGACACGGCAAATGCCGTCGCCACGGTGATCTATACCAACTCGATGCCCGCGCATTTCGCGGTCGTCTGGTCGGGCTTCTGGAATTTCCTCGGCGTGATGTTCTCGAGCGGCGCGGTCGCCTATTCGATCATCACGCTGCTGCCGGTCGAGCTGATCCTCAATGTGGGGTCCGCCGGCGGGTTCGCGATGATCTTTGCGCTGCTGCTCGCCGCGGTCCTGTGGAACCTCGGCACCTGGTATATCGGGCTGCCCAACAGCTCATCGCACACGCTGATCGGCTCGGTGCTCGGCGTCGGCTTCGCCAACCAGCTGATCAACGCCGGCTCGCGCGGCGGCACCGCCGGTGTCGACTGGAGCCAAGCGACCAAGATCCTCACCGGACTGTGGATGGCGCCGCTGATCGGCTTCTTCGCCGCACTGGCGCTGCTGCTGGCGATGCGCGTCTTCCTGAAGAACCAGAAGCTCTACACCTCGCCGATGCCGCACACCGCGCCGCCGATCGGCATCCGCAGCGCGCTGATCTTCACCTGCACCGCGGTCTCGTTCAGCCATGGCTCGAACGACGGCCAGAAGGGCATGGGGCTGATCATGCTTATCCTGATCGGCTGCGCGCCGACGGCCTATGCGCTCAACCGCACCCAGTCGGCGAGCGCCACGCCCGCTTATGTCCAGACCGCGACGATCGCCGAAGCCGCGTTCGACGCGCGCAGCGGCGGGTTGCCGGATATCGCGCCGGTCGACGCGCGCAGGATCCTCACCACCGCGCTCCAGCAGCGCAAGGCGGACAGCCCGCAGGTGTTCGCCGCGCTCGAGGGCCTTTCGAAGGACCTGACCGCCCGCGTGCAGGGCTATGGCTCGCTGAGCAAGGTCCCCGCGGAAGCGACCGGCAATGTCCGCAACGACATGTACCTGGTGCTCGACACCACCCGGCTCGCGACCAAGAAGCCCGACGGCTATCAGCCCGCCGAGATGAAGGCGCTGACCGATTATCAGAAGAACCTGGAGGCCGGCACGCGCTTCATCCCGCTCTGGGTGAAGATCGTCGTGGCGCTGGCGCTTGGCCTGGGCACGATGATCGGCTGGAAGCGGATCGTCGTCACCGTGGGCGAGAAGATCGGCAAGCAGCACATGACCTATGCGATGGGCGCCTCGGCCGAACTGGTCGCGGCGGGCACGATCCTGGCGGCCGACCGCTTCGGCCTGCCGGTGTCGACCACGCATATCCTGTCCTCGGGCGTTGCCGGTGCTTCGGTGGCGAGCGGTGCGGGACTGCAGGCGCGCACGGTGCGCAACCTGGCGCTGGCCTGGCTGCTGACCCTGCCTGCGGCGATGCTGCTCTCGGGTGGGCTTTACTGGGCGATGCTCAACGCAGTGAAGCTGTTCGGGCTCTGATCAGCGCCGGGTGAACTTCTGCACCCGCTGGCCGGCAATATCGACGACGTAGAGATTGCCGGCGCGGTCGGCGGCGATGTCATGGGCGATCCAGAACTGGCCGTCCTGATTGCCCATTCGCCCGAAATGCTCGGTCACCCGGCCGTCGAGGCCGGCGATCGTCACGCCGTCATGATCGGGCACCTTGTCCGGATTCGAGCCGCCGTCGAGGATCGCGATGCGGCTGCCAGGCAGCAGCGCCAGCCCGAAGGGGCGGCCGATCGTGGCGGACTTCCATTCGGTGAGATAATGGCCGGTGCCGTCGAAGACCTGCACGCGGTCATTGACCCGGTCCGCGACATAGACGCGGCCCTTTGCATCGACCGCAAGCGCATGCGGGATGTTGAACTGGCCCGGTCCGGTGCCGCGCGTGCCCCATTGGAAGAGCAATTTTCCGTCGGCGGCGAACTTCGCGATGCGCGAATTGCCATAGCCATCGGCAACATAGAAGCTGCCATCGGCGAGCGGCGCGACATCGGTGGGACGGTCGAAATGGCCGGCATCGGCGCCGGCGACGCCATGCTCGCCCAGCGTGCGGAGCAGCGTGCCGTCGGGCGCGAACTCGAAGACTTCGTTCGAGCCGGTATCGGTGATCCAGATATGATCGTCCGGCCCGACGCTGATCCCGTGCGGGATCACGAACCGCCCGGCACCCCATTCGCGCAGCAACTTGCCGGTAGCACCGTCGAACACCTCGACCACCGGCTCCTGCACCAGCGTGAGCGCCTTTGCATCGGTGCCGCGATTGCCGCGATGAAGGACGAGGACCTCGCCGTGCGAATTCACGGCGACACCCGAACAGGGGCCGAGGACGCGATTGTCGGGAAGGACCGGCCAGCCATGGACGACGGTGTAATGCGGCGCGGGCGCCGCGGAGCCGAGGAGGAGCGGGGCGAGTGCCGCCAAACTGGTGATGCGCATCCTATCCTCCCGCTTTTTCGGGAGCCTAGACTTTCTTCACGCCTTCCCGAAGCAGGTTCGTCGCCAGTTCGATGCTGAAGGTGAAGCCCTGCTCATCGGCGCGCAGATCCGCCTTGAAATGGTCGATCGGGTTCCAGAAGGTCACCACCAGCCCCGCGAGCACTGCGAACAGCACGGCATATGCCAGCCGCCTGCCTGCCGATTCCTGCATCGCCCGTCTCCCTGATTGGGTCGCTGAGGGCTGCACCGGTACGCAGGCGAAACTGTCCGGCGGATGAACGGGCTTCCCCTTTGCGGCGGATCGATCCAAGGAGGAGCCGAAAAGGGGAGAGGGCATGACCAAAGCCGCCGCATCGCACCGCCGCATCCTGTTCGCGAGCCTCGTCGGCACGTCGGTCGAGTTCTATGATTTCTACATCTACGCGACTGCGGCGGCTTTGGTGTTCCCCGACCTGTTCTTCCCGGCCAGCGAGCCGTGGATCCGTCAGCTCGCCAGCTATGCCAGCTTCTCGGTCGCCTTTTTCGCGCGGCCGCTGGGCGGGGTGCTGTTCGGCCATTTCGGCGACAGGCTCGGGCGCAAGTCGACCCTGGTCGCCTCGCTGATGCTGATGGGCGCGTCGACCGTGCTGATCGGCTTTCTGCCTGGCTATGCGCTGGTCGGGGTGACTGCGCCGATCCTGCTCTGCCTGCTGCGCTTCGGCCAGGGGCTGGGGCTGGGCGGCGAATGGGGCGGGGCGAGCCTGCTCGCGGTGGAGAATGCGCCGCCGGGCTGGGCCAACCGCTATGGCAGTTTCCCGCCGATGGGCGCACCGGTGGGCTTCATCTTCGCCAATGGCTTCTTCCTGCTGCTCGGCGCCTTCATGGACGAGGCAACCTTCCGCGAATGGGGCTGGCGCCTGCCGTTCCTGCTGAGCTCGGTGCTGGTGTTCCTCGGCCTCTGGGTCCGGCTGAAGATCAGCGAGACGCCCGAGTTCGTCGCCGCCAGCGAAAAGGAAGCGCCACCTGCCGTGCCGATCGGCGAGCTGTTCCGCACCAGCGCGCTCGCCACCTTCGCGGGCACCGTCGGTACAGTCGCCTGCTTCGCGCTCTTCTACATCTCGACCGTGTTCATCATCGGCTACGGCACCAAGACGCTGGGCTATGACCGCGAGACGTTCCTCGCCATCGAGCTGGTCGCGATCCTGTTCATGGCCGCCGGCATCGTCACGGCGGGCATCACCGCGGACAAGCGCAACGCGAACTCCGTGCTGATGTTCGGCTGCATCTTCACCGTGCCGGTGGGCATGACGATGTCGCTGCTGCTCGGGCCGGGTTCGCTGGCGAGCGTCGCGGCGTGGCTCGCCTTTGCGCTGTTCGTGATGGGCTTCGTCTACGGCCCGCTCGGTGCCTGGCTGCCCGGCCTGTTCCCGGCGCGGGTGCGCTATACCGGCGTGTCGGTGACCTTCAACCTGGGCGGCATCCTGGGCGGCGGGCTTACGCCGCTGATCGCCGAGGCGCTGGTCAAGCAGGGCGGGCTGATGTGGGTCGGCTATTACCTCGCCGGGGCGGGGCTGCTCAGCCTGGTCGGGTTGATCCTCGTCAGGAAGCTACCCGCAACAGCGTAAGCCGCGCCTTGCCGTGGACGCGGGTGACATCGACCGTGAAGCCTGCCAGCTCGGGCGTCTCGTCCTTCGCCGTCTCGATGCTGATCCAGGTCGCCGGGCCGGCCCAGCCGAGGCGGCCGAGCTTGTCGAGCGCGACGCTGCCAGCGCCGGTGCCATAAGGCGGGTCCATCAGGATCAGGTCGAGCGGCGCGCGGGCGGGGCCGAGCGCCATCACCGAGCCGGGGCGGACTTCGGCGCCCTTGGCACCCAGCTTGGCGATATTGGCGCGCAGCGCGTCAAGCGCGGGCTTGTCCTGCTCGACGAACAGGCACGAGGCCGCGCCGCGCGACAGCGCTTCCAGCCCCAGGGCGCCCGAACCTGCGAACAGATCGGCCACCGTCAGCTCCTCAAAGCTGCCGATGCGGCTGGCGAGCATCGAGAACAAGGCCTCACGCGTGCGATCGGCGGTGGGGCGCGTGGTGTCGCCCTTGGGCGTGACCAAGGGACGGCCGCGCCATTCTCCGGCGATGATCCTCATTTGCGCGTCCTCGGCGGGCGCGGGGGCTTGGCAGGTCGGCCGCGACCGCCGGAAGGACCGCGATCGGGGCGCTTGGGTCCCTTGGGCCGATCGACGAAATCGCCGGCCTGCGGCTCGCGGGTTTCGCGGTGCGCGCGGGCACGGGCGGCGCGGGCGGGATTGGCCGGAGCCTCTTCACGCGGCTTGCGCGGTGCGAACTTGCCGGGACTGCGCGGACGCTCATCGCTGCGTTCACTCCGTGCCGGTGCGGCATCGCGCGGAGCAAAGCCTGGCTTGCCGGGACCGCGCGGCCGTTCCTCGGAGCGCTCTGCGCGGGCCGGACGCTCGCCGCGTGGGGCGAAGCCGGGCTTGCCGGGGCCACGGGGCCGCTCCTCGGACCGCTCTGCCCGGGCCGCGCGGTCGCTGCGTGGGGCGAAGCCGGGCCTGGCGGCTGCGCGCGGGCGCTCCTCCTCGGCCTTCGCCTGGGGCGTGACGCGGGCGGTGAAGGTGGGCTTCTTCGCGGCGGGCGCAGGGCGCTCGATCCGACGACGGCCTTCGGGCTCGCGGCCATCGGTCGGCACCGGCTTGGGCCGGGGCGCCGGCTCGACCACGCGCGAGCGTACCGCGAACTGCAGGTTCGACGCCGCCTTGCCGCCGCCCGACTTGGACAGCACGGTGCGGAAAGTGGCCAGGTCGTTCTGGCGGATCTCGTCGACATCGCCCGGGGGCATGTCGCCGAGCCAGAACGGGCCGTAGCGCGTGCGGATCAGGCGGTTCACTTCGAGGCCGAGATATTCGAGGACGCGGCGGACTTCGCGGTTCTTGCCCTCGGTAAGGGTCATCTCGATCCAGACATTGGCGCCGGTGCGCCGCTCGATATTGGCGTTGATCGAGCCATAGCGGATGCCCTCGATCTCGACGCCGAGCATCAGCGATTCGAGCTGCGCCTGGGTGACCTGGCCATAGGCGCGGGCGCGGTAGCTGCGCTCGACGCCGGTGGCGGGCAGCTCGAGCTCGCGCTTGAGCTCGCCATCGGTGGTGAGGAGCAACAGGCCCTCGGTGCTCAGATCGAGTCGGCCGACCGGCATCACGCGCGGCAGGCCATCGGGAAGACGGTCATAGATGGTCGGGCGACCGCCGGGGTCGCGCTCGGTGGTGAGCAGCCCGGCGGGCTTGTGATAGCGGAACAGCCGCGCGGGCTCGGCCTCGGCGACGGGATGCCCGTCGACCGTCACCCCGCGCAGCGAGGTTAACAGCGTGGCGGGCGTATCGAGCACCTTGCCATCGAGCGCGATGCGCCCCTCTGTGATCATGCGCTCGATATCGCGACGGGACGCGATTCCAGCACGGGCCAGCAGCTTCGCAATGCGCTGCGCTTCTTTGGGATTGGACGGGGACACGAGGGCGATATAGCGATTATGGCGGTCGCTTCAAAAATTATTGCGCCCTCGAAAAGGGTTTGCGCGTTAGCGCGGTGGAAATCAGATGCTTAGCGGGCGTGAGGCGGCATGTTGTTCGGGCGGAAAAAGCGGCGGATTGAGCGACTCCTGGTGGTGGAGGACGAGCCGTTGCTCGCGTTCGACACCGAGCATTTCCTGACGAGCGAAGGCTTCGCGATCGCCGCGACGGTCGACACGCTGGCCGAGGCTCTGCGTGTGATCGCGGAGGATCTGGAGCTGGACATGGTGCTGGCCGATGTGCGGCTGGCCGATGGCAGCGGCGTCGACGTGGCGCGCGCGGCGCAGGAGCGCGGGCTGCCGGTGCTGTTCGTGACGGGAAGCTTCCCCGAGGAAGCGCGCGGGCTGGCGGCGGGTTGCCTGGCCAAGCCCTATCCGCAGCGTGACCTGCTGGCTGCGATCACGGCGATCGAGGCGGTGCTGGAGGGCGAAAAGGCGCCGAAGCGGCTTCCGGGCAGCTTCAGCCTGTTCCTGACCGTCGCCTAGTCGGGCGGTCAGTATTTCAGCAGCACGAGCGCGACGCAGATCACGATCGCCCAGCTCACCGCGCCGATGCCGAACGCAATCATCAGCCCGGTGCCGTTGGTGGCACGGTCTTCGGCGCCGATGTCGATCAGATTGCGGGGCGGCAGGGGCAGGGGCATGGGTACGATCCTCTCGAATGTACCCCCTAGCTACGCCGCGGGCCGGCCCGACGAAATTGCGATGAATACCGCTCCGGATTCTACCGGAGCCGCGCGTTAACCGCATCGTGAAAATGGCGGATGCCGAGTTCGAGCGTGCCCAATGTCACCCTATCGATCGCACCCGAGGCGAGGCCCTGCTGTCCCAGTTCGCACGCCCGGAAATCCTCTGCTGCGAACACGCCGCCGTCGAGCAGCTCCCAGCTCTTCTCCCAATGGGCGAGCGCCTTTTCGGTAGCCGGCGGCTCGGGGATCAGCATGAAGTCCTCGACCAGCACCCGGCCCTCCGACTGGGGCATCAGCACCATCAGGTTGATGTAATCGGGCGAGACGACCAGCACCGTGCCGGGGAACATCTGGTACGTATAGGTGATCGCCGCACGCAGCGTCGCCCAGTCGCCCGAGGACAAGGCAGCCAGCGCCGCCTCGCGCCCGACCGCCGAGCGCTGGTGCGGCCCGATCGTGTCTGCGGTGGAGACGCCGTCCTTGAAGAAGGGCGCGATCGTGCCGGCGTGGAGGCGCTGGATATGATAGCCCTCGAGAAAGGCGTCCATGATCAGCTTCCAATTGGCCTGCACGTCGTGCGTCCGCCGGCGGAACAGGTGCTGGCCGGCGAGATCGAACGCCTCGAAATCGCGGGCGAGTGTCTCCGCCTCGGTGAAATCGGCATCTTCCGCGAAGGAGAACCAGATCAGCCCGCCCGCTTCATGCGTGGGCAAGCGCTTCAGGCCGTACTCGCTTTTGTCGAGACCCGGGAAGGTCTCGGGACGGGGCAAGCCGATCAGCGTGCCGTCGAGCGCATAGGTCCAGGCGTGATAGGGACAGACGAGACGCCCGCCCTTTACGGACTCGCAGCCCTCGACCAGCCGCGTGCCGCGGTGCCGGCAGACGTTGAGGAAAACATGCGCCACGCCCGCCTTGTCACGCGTGACGAGCAGCGGCTTGCCGAAGCCGTCATGCGCGATCGCCATATTGGGCTCGGGAAGCAGCGCCGAGGGCGCGATGACCAAAGGCACGCAGGCGAACACGCTGTCGCGCTCCGCCGCGAAGCGCTCGGCGCTGATATAGACCGAGGCCGCGACATGGGCGATTTCGCCTTCCCCGCGTGATCCGCCCCTGGCCAGCGCTCCGGCCAGCGCTAATTGCCCTTCGGTCGGCGCGTTCATGGCTATCCTTTCCGACTTTTTTGGGTAGTTTCTGCGCGAAAGTTCGAGGGGGCAAGACGGAATGGAGCAGGTGACGCGGCCGCAATGGGCATATCCGGCGGCGCAGCTTGGCTTGGCGGTGGCGCTGGCGCTGCTCGCACTGCCCTGGCTCACCGTGGCGGCGCCCGGCGGCGTTCCCGTGGCGATGCCGGGCTATGGCTTCATCACCGGATCGGGCGACTTCAAGCCTTCGATGACCTTCGTGCTCGGCGAACTGGTGATCGTCGCCAGCCTGATCCTGAGCTTCGTGTGGAAGCGGCAGGGCGGCGCGAGCCTGATGGTCGGCGGCGCCGCGGTGGGCGGCGTGCTGCTGATCCTCGCGGTGCTGTTTGCTGCCTTCTCGCCGCCCAAGGCGCTGGCGACGAGCACGATCCAGCCCGCGATCGGATATTGGCTCGGGCTCCTCGCGCTCGCCGGCGCCTTCTTGGCCGGGCGCAAGGCCGCGCCGGCGGACTGGCGGGCCGACCTGCCCGACGGCGTGCGCCCCTATTTCGAGAATGCGCCGCTCGCGTCGTTCGCGCTCGGCCTCTCGTCGGGCTTCCCCTTCGCGATGATCGGCGCGACGCTGACCAGCCGGCTGAAGCAGGACGGGATCGACAAGGCGACGATCACTGCGTTTGCGCTCGCCATCCTCGTCTACAACCTCAAATTCCTCTGGGCCTGGATCATCGACGGCGTGAAGCTGCCGATCCTGGGGCGGCTGGGCCAGCGCGTCTCCTGGCTGATCGTCGCGGGCGTGCTGGTGGTCGCCGCGGTGGCCAATATGGCCTTCACCCAGGCGGACCCGAACAATATCTGGCCGATGGTCACCGCCGCGATCCTGGTCGGCCTGGCGGGCGCCACCTATGACATCGTGATCGACGGCTACCGGATCGAGATCCTCGAGCCGCGCCAGCTCGGCTATGGCTCGGGCATGTCGCAATATGGCTGGCGGATCGGCTCCGCCGGCGCCGGCGCGGTCGCGCTGGTGCTCGCCGCGCGCTTCGGCTGGGAAGTCGCCTATCTCGCCTGTGCGCTGTTCGCGCTGCCCGCGATCCTTGCCGGCCTGATCCTCGGCGAGCCCGAGCGGCACCGCCCGCCCGCCGAGCGCAAGGGCATCGCCACCGTGCTCAAGTCGATCTGGGGGCCGTTCGTCGAGTTCTTCCAGCGTCAGGGCGCGGTAATCGTGCTGATCTTCATCCTGGTCCACAAGGTGGGCGACACGCTCGCGAACCTGACCTTCCGCCTGTTGTTCGACGATCTCGGCTTCACCAATGACGAGATCGCCTTTTACGACGTGGCGCTGGGCTTCTTCGCCTACATGATCGGCGTGTTCATCGGCGGCATGCTCTATGCGCGGATGGGGATGAAGCGATCGGTGCTGCTCAGCCTGATCCTGATGGCGGTCTCCAATCTGAGCTTCGCGGCGCTGGCGGCGGCGGGCCATTCGAATATCGGCATGGCCGGGGCGATCGGCTTCGAGAACATCGCCAGCGGCTTCGGCGGAGTGGTCGTCATCGCCTATTTCTCGGCGCTCACCGATCTGCGCTTCACTGCCGCGCAATATGCGCTGATCTCGGCGGGGGCGAGCATCCTCGGGCGGTTCCTCACCGGGACGACAGCGGGCTCGCTGATCGAAGCGATGGGTTATGTGAACTTCTACCTGCTCACCACGCTGATCGCGCTGCCGGGCGTGTTCATCTACTGGTGGATGATGCGCACCGGGCTGGTCGATCGTTCGATCGGCACGGCGGGTACAGAAGGCGAGGGCGGCGAAGAGGCCAAAGGCTGATGCCCTATCTCCTGATCATCGCGCTGCAGGTGACCTGCATCGTCCATCTGATGCGGCGCGGCGGCAACCCGATGTGGCTGACTGCGTTGATCTTCCTGCCCGTGGTTAGCGCAGCCGCCTATTTCTTCGTCGAGATACTGCCGGGACTCGGCCAGAACCGCCACGTCCGCACGGCGCGGGCCAAGGCGGTGGCGGCGCTCGATCCCGAGCGCGAACTGCGCGCCGCGCGCGATGCGCTCGATCTGGCCGACACTGCCGCCAACCGCCAGCGGCTCGCCGATGCGCTGGCGGGCCTCGGCCGGCATGGCGAGGCGATCCCCTATTATCGTGAATCGATCCGGATGACCGCGGGCGACCCCGATATCCGCACCCAGGGCAAGCTTGCCGCCGCACTCTATGAGACCGGGCAGGGCGCCGAGGCGCTGGCGCTGCTCGACGCGATCCCCGACCCGCTCGGCCAGAGTGAGAAGGATCGCCAACAATTGCTGCGTGCCAAGCTGCTCGAGCATCTCGGGCGCAAGGATGAGGCGCTGGCGCTCTATGGCGATGTCGTCACGCGGATGCCCGGCGAAGAGGCGCGCTGCCGCTATGCCGCGCTACTGATGGCGCAGGGGTGGGACCGCAAGGCGCTGATCGTGCTCGAAGAGGTCGAGAGCCGGATGAAGCGGATGGACCGCCAGCAGCGCGCGGCGGAAGCCGATATGTATCGCTGGGCGACCGAAGCGCTGGCCTCGCTCCGGGCCAAGGGGATCGCGGCATGAAGCGCTGGATCCTCGCGCTGGTCGTGCTCGCGCTGCTCGCCGGCGGCGGCTGGGTATGGGGATCACCCAAATACACGCTGTGGCAGATGAAGCGGGCAGCCGAGGCGCGCGACGTCGATGCGCTGGCGCGCCATGTCGACTTCCAGGCGGTGCGCGACAGCGTGAAGGCGCAGCTTTCGGCGCGGATGCATGGCGAGGGCGGCGGCGTGCTGGGTGCGCTGGTGCGTGCCGGGATTGCCGATACGGTGGTCGACGCCGCGGTCTCGCCCGCCGGCATGCGCGTGATCTTCGCCGCCGCGCCGCTTGCCGAGACCGAGCGCCCCGGGACGATCAAGCTCAAGGCGAACGAGATGCGCTACCAGCGGACTGCACTGGACCGGTTCCACCTGATCCGCGGTGACGGGGCGGCGCTGGAATTCCGCCTGCAAGGCGCGAGCTGGAAGCTGGTCGACATCAAGCTCCCGCCCGACGCGCTTCCCTGATCACTGGTCGAGCGCCAGGCCCATATCGGCAAAGCTGTTGGCGAGCGCATGGGCGGTGATCAGCACGCCGGTGGCGTCGCGCACGCCGAGCATGTCGGCCAGTAGCACCGCCGAAGTCTGGGGCTGGGTGCGCACCCGGCTGAGTATCTGGAGCAGGGCAGCCTCCGCTCCGGTCATCCGCGCGCAGCACCAGGGCGCGATCTGGATCGGCCCGGCGGAGAGCGCCGACAGCTCCTGCATCATCGCGCGCAGCAGCACGAGCGGGCGCTGGAAGCCCTTGCCGAACGCCGTGACAAAGGCGTGCGCGGTACAGGCGTCGTGAATGCCGTGCGCGCCCATCTGGCGGACACCGAACAGGAGCAGCCGCGCACCGGGATCCTCGGGCTGGAGCTCGGGCAGGGCAGTAAGCGTGGCACTGACGGTCATGGTGACTCCGATCGCTGTGATCGGAAATCTTGCGTATGTGCAATTAATAGTCAATCGCAATAACGGCGTGCGTGCGGGGCGATTGGTCGCAGATTAGGCACGGCTTCGCGGAGCATCGCCTACCATTCCCCTTCCTTCCAAGGAGGGGAGATAGGGTCAGACCGGCAATTCCCCATTCGCCTCGAGGACCGTGCCCGCGAGGTACAGCGAGCCCAGCACCAGCACCACCGGTGCGCCGCCTTCGCGAGCGATCGCGGTCAGCGCGCGGGGCACGTCGGGTGCCACCGAAGCGCGCGGGATGCCGAGCATCTGCGCTACTTCGGCGAGCTGCGACGGCGTGTGATGCTCATGCCCCGGCACCGGCACCGCGTGGAGACCCGCAGCGAGGGGCGCAAACGACGCGAGCAGGCCCTGCGCATCCTTGTTGGCGAGCATGCCGAGGACGAGCTGCACCGGGCGGCCCTGCGCGACCTGGGCGAGCGTGGCGCTCACTGCGGCGGCCGCGGCCTCATTATGCCCACCGTCGAGCCACAGCTCGCTGCCCGGCGGCAGGAGGTGGAGCAGCGGCCCGTCGCCCAGCTTCTGCATCCGGGCGGGCCAGCGGGCGTTGCGAGCGGCGGCGGCAAGCGCGGCGTCGGGCACGACCAGCGCCTGTTGGTGGCGCAGCATAGCCATGGCGAGCGCGAGGTTCGAGGGCTGGTGCGGGCCGGCCAGTGCGGGGAGAGGTGTCGCCACCTCGCCGCGCGCATCGCGATAATGGAGCCGGTCGCCGCGCACCTCGAAGTCCCAGGCACGCCCTTGCGCGAACACCGGGGCACCGGCAGCGGCGACGATCTCGGCGATGTGCGGGGCGTAGCGCATCGTCACCAGCGGCACGCCCGGCTTGGCGATACCGGCCTTCTCGGCGGCGATCTGCTCAAGCGTGTCGCCAAGGAAGAACTGGTGATCGATGCCGAGCTGGGCGATGCCGGTCACTGCCGGCTTGTCGATCACATTGGTCGCATCGAGCCGCCCGCCCAGGCCGACCTCGAGGATCAGTGCATCCGCCGGCACCCGGGCGAAGGCAAGCATTGCGGCGGCAGTCGTCACTTCAAAGAAGCTGGCGCCGATATCGCCGCCGGCGTCGAGCACCTCTTCGAGCAGCGGCGCGAGGATCGCATCGGCGATCAACTCGCCCGACAGGCGGATACGCTCGTTGAAGCGAACGAGGTGCGGACTCGAATAGACATGCGTCCGCATGCCCGAGGCTTCGATCGCCGCGCGCAAAAAGGCGCAGGTCGAGCCCTTGCCGTTGGTGCCGGCGACATGGAGCACCGGTGGCAACGCGAGCTGCGGACTGCCGACACGCTCAAGCAGGCGGGTGATGCGCTCGAGCCCGAGGATGTCGGCACCCGGCGAGAGCGCAGTCAGCCGGTCGAGCTGGCGCTGGACATGCGGATCGGAGGAGGAGGCGTGGTCGGCCATAAACTAAAGCCCTCTCCCCTTTGGGGAGAGGGTTGGGAGAGGGGCAGTGAGGAGAGCGTCAGGCAATTGCCCCTCTCCCCGGCCCTCTCCCCGGAGGGGAGAGGGAGAAGCGCTCACGCCGCCTTCTTCCCCTCGCAGAGCAGCCCGATCAGCTGGCCCAGCGTCTCGCGCAATTCCTTGCGGTGGGTGACCATGTCGATCAGGCCGTGCTCGCGATAATATTCCGAGGTCTGGAAATCGTCGGGCAGCTTCTCGCGGATCGTGTTCTCGATCACGCGGCGGCCGGTGAAGGCGAGCGTGGCGCGCGGCTCGGCGATCTGGACGTCGCCCAGCATCGCATAGGCCGCCATCACGCCGCCCGAGGTCGGGTCGGTCAGCACGACGATATAGGGCAGGCCGGCATCGTGGAGCATCTCGATCGCCACGGTGGTGCGCGGCATCTGCATCAGGCTGAGGATGCCCTCCTGCATGCGCGCGCCGCCCGATGCGGTGAAGGCGATATAGGGCGCGCGCGCGGCGATCGCCGCCTCGACACCCTGGATGAACGCCTCGCCTACGGCCTGGCCCATCGATCCGCCCATGAAGGCGAAGTCCTGCACGCCGATCACCGCCTTGCGGCCAAGGATCGTACCCGAGGCATTGATGAACGCGTCGGGCTCGCCGGTCGCGGCGCGCGCAGCCTTCAGGCGCGCCGGATAGGGCTTCTGATCGCGGAACTTGAGCGGGTCCTCAGCCACTTTCGGGGTGGCGAGCACAGTGTAGCTGCCCTCGTCGAACAGATATTGGAAGCGCTCGGCCGGACCGATGCGATCATGATGATCGCAATGCGGGCAGACATGCTGGTTGGCCTCCAGCTCCTTCACGAACGTCATCTGCCCGCATCCCTTGCACTTGTGCCAGAGATTGTCGGGAGTCTCCTTCTTCGGCGTGAAGGCCAGGACGTTGCGGACGCGATCGATCCAGCTCATGCGACTTCCTTGCGTGCGGCGCAGATCGCCGTCTTGAGGGAATGGATATAGGCGCGGACGTGTTCCGGCGCATCCACTCCGTGTTTTCCAACGAGTTCAACGATCGCCGAGCCGACGACGACGCCGTCCGCCACCCGCGCGATCGCCTCGGCCTGCGTGGGCGTGCGGACGCCGAAGCCGACTGCGACGGGCAGGTCTGTCGCGGCCTTGAGCCGCGCCACGGCGTCCTCGATCGAGGCCTGGGCCGCCTGCTGCAGCCCGGTAATCCCGGCAACCGAGACGTAATAGAGGAAGCCCGAAGCGCCCGCGATCACCGCCGGCAGGCGCGCGGCATCGGTGGTCGGGGTGGCGAGGCGGATCACGTCGATGCCGTTCGCGGTGAAGGGTGCGACTTCCTCGGCCTCCTCGGGCGGGATGTCGACGATGATCACGCCGTCGGCGCCGGCCTTGGCAGCACGGGCTGCGAAATCGGCGGGGGTGGGCCGGGTCATCGTGTTGGCATAGCCCATCAGCACCAGCGGCACGTCGGGGTGACGCGTGCGGAAGCCGGCGACGATCGCGAGCACATCGGCGGTGCGCGTACCCTTACCGAGCGCGCGCAGGTTCGCGGCCTGGATTGCCGGGCCATCGGCCATCGGATCGGTGAACGGCATGCCGAGCTCGATCACATCGGCACCACCGGCGACCAGCGCGTCGAGGTTCGCGGCGGTGTCGCCGTCGCCCGCGGTAATGAAGGTGACGAGCGCGGCACGGTCGGCCGGGAAGGCGGCGGAGAGGCGGCTCATCACTTGGTATCCACGAGACGGGAGGCGCCGATCACGATGGCGAGCGTCGCGATCGTCTCCATCGCCCCGCGGCCAATCGCGCCATGCAGGGCGAAGGTGATGGCCGCACCGGCGGCGAACGCGACCAATGCGCTGGTGATGGCCTGGACGAAATTCAGCTTCACAGGTCAAACCCCAGCGAGTCCGCCACCGTGAATATGTCCTTGTCGCCACGCCCAGAGACATTGACCACGATGATCTGATCCTCGCCCATTTCCCGGGCCTTGGACTCCAAAGCTGCGAGTGCGTGCGAGCTTTCGAGCGCCGGGATGATCCCTTCGAGCTTGCAGCAGAGCTGGAACGCGTCGAGCGCCTGCTGGTCAGTCACCGGCAGATAATCGACCCGCCCGCTCTCGTGCAGCCAGCTATGCTCGGGGCCGATGCCCGGATAGTCGAGGCCCGCCGAGATCGAGTGCGCCTCGGTGATCTGGCCGTCTTCGTCCTGGAGCAGATAGGTGCGGTTGCCGTGGAGGATGCCCGGCGCGCCACCAGTCAGGCTCGCTGCATGCTGACCGCTCTCGATGCCGTGCCCCGCCGCCTCGACGCCGATCATCGCCACGTCGGCATCGTCGAGGAAGGGGTGGAACAGCCCGATCGCGTTCGATCCGCCGCCCACCGCCGCGATCAGCAGGTCGGGCAGGCGCCCCTCGGCCTTCTGGATCTGTTCGCGGGTTTCGGTGCCGATCACGCTCTGGAAGTCGCGGACCAGCTCGGGATAGGGGTGCGGGCCGGCTGCGGTGCCGATGATGTAGAAAGTGTCGTGGACGTTGGCGACCCAGTCGCGCAGCGCCTCGTTCATCGCGTCCTTGAGCGTCTCCGCGCCGCTGGTGACCGGAGTCACCTCGGCGCCAAGCAGCTTCATGCGGAAGACATTGGGCTTCTGGCGCTCGACATCCTTGGCGCCCATGAAGATCATGCAGGGCAGGCCGAAACGCGCCGCAACCGTCGCGGTGGCGACGCCGTGCTGGCCGGCGCCCGTCTCGGCGATGATCCGCGTCTTGCCCATGCGGCGGGCGAGCAGGATCTGCCCGATGCAATTGTTGATCTTGTGCGCACCGGTGTGGTTCAGCTCTTCGCGCTTGAAATAGATCTTCGCGCCCATGCCGGCAGGAGCGCCCTCGCGGTAATGCTCGGTCAGCCGCTCGGCATAATAGAGCGGGCTCGGGCGACCGACATAATGCTCCATCAGATCGTCGAACTCGGCCTGGAAGGCGGGGTCCGCCTTGGCCGCGCGATATTCGCGCTCGAGGTCGAGGATCAACGGCATCAGCGTTTCGGCGACGAAGCGGCCGCCGAACTGGCCGAAATGGCCGCTCTCGTCGGGCAGATTGCGCAGGGAGTTGGGCGTGGCAGTGTCGGTCATTGCGTCTCTCATGGGTTCGATTGGCGGGCGCTGGCTGGGGAGCGAGCGATCAACGCCATCGAAAACCGATGCGGACAGGGCAGGGCCTCAACATTGCGCCACCGCTTGGAGGAATGCGGCGATCTTGGCAACATCCTTGACGCCCGGCGCGCGCTCCACGCCCGACGAGATGTCGACCAGCCTGGCGCCGGTGATGCCCACCGCCTCGCGGACATTGCCGGCGTCGAGCCCGCCGGACAATGCCCAGGGCAGCGGCTGGGGAATGTTCTCGAGCAACTTCCAGTCGAAGCGCAGGCCCATGCCACCGGGCAGCGCGGCGCTGTCGGGGGTCTTGGCGTCATAGAGGATACGGTCAGCCGCGCCGTGATAGGCCGCCGCCTGGGCGACATCGGCGCGGGTCTTCACTGCCACCGCCGCCCAGACCGGAACGCGCGCGCGGATCGCGGCGGCACGCTCGGGCGCGGTCTTGTGGAGCTGCGCCGCCTGGATGCCGGTCGCCAGCGCCGCGCTGAGCAGCGCGTCGTCGGGATCGACGAACACGCCCACCGTCCCGACATGCGCCGGCACCCGTTGGATGAGCGCGCGCGCCTGGTCGAAATCGACGTTGCGCGGCGAGGGTGCGAAGAACACGAAGCCGACATGGCTCGCCCCGCCGGCAATCGCGGCATCGAGCGTCTCGGGCGTCGAAAGGCCGCAAATCTTGGCGGTGACGGGCATCAGAGCGGCTTGACCAGCACGTCCATGAGCAGCGGCGGGTCGAGCGCGATCGGGAAATCGCGCTTCTCGCCCGAAACGGCATAGCCACGGCGCTCGTAAAAGGCGATCAGCTCGCGGCGGCGATCGATCACCGTCATCTCCATCGCGTTCGCGCCGAAGGTATCGCGCGCGCAATCCTCCGCAGCAGTGACGAGGCGCTTGCCGAGCCCCGCGTCCTGCAGCCCTGGATTGACGCAGAGCAGCCCGAGATAGGCAAGCCCGTCACCCTTGCTGATCACCTGCACGCAGCCGATCGGGCCGTTCTCGCCGATCGCGACGAGCAGGCGCTGGGCGGGATCGTCGACGATCGCAGTGAGGGTCGTAAGATCGGTGCGGGTGCCCTCGATGATCAGGTCCGCCTCATGCGTCCAGCCGGCGCGCGCGGTTTCGCCGCGATAGGCGCGCTCGATCACCGGGTGGAGCGCGGGCAGGTCATCGCGCGTGGCGGGACGGATCGTGATCGTTTCGGGCATGGCGCTCCTCTCGGACGCTATGTCCGCTTTGGCAAGCCTCAGGCGGCGTTGCGCCCGTCGAACGCGGCGCGCGACGTCTCGATCCGATCGAAGTTGCGCGCGGCCCATACCCACACGCCGCAGAACGCCTCGGCCAGGCTCCCTCCCAGTTCGGTGAGCCGATATTCGACGCGCGGCGGGATCACCGGATGGACGGTGCGGATCAGCAACCCGTCGCGCTCCATCGCGCGCACCGTCTGGGTGAGCATCTTCTGGCTGATCCCGCCGCATTCGGCGCGCAGCTTGGAGAAGCGCATCTCGCCATGTTCGGTCAGCGCCTCGAGCACGATCATCGTCCATTTGTCGGCGACGCGGCCGATAATGTCGGTGACGAGTTCCTCAACGCGCGGGTCGAGTTCGGGGTAATGATGCGGATCGAAATCGGCCATGGTTTCCAAAAGGTATGTATGAATATTTTGGGTGCCTACTCCCCAAAGGGTACCACGCTACGATATCCAGCGTCCAGACATTCGAAAGGACCGCACCATGGACATGACCGGCAACACCATCCTGATCACCGGCGGCGGCTCGGGCATCGGCCGCGCGCTCGCCGAGGCGCTGCACAAGCGCGGCAACAAGGTGATCGTCTCGGGCCGCCGCGCGAGCGCGCTCGAGGAAGTCGCTGCCGCCAACCCCGGCATCGCCACTGCGACACTCGACGTGTCCGATGCGGCCGACATCACGCGCTTCGCCGCCGAGATCGTCGCGGCGCATCCCGGCCTCAACGCGGTGATCCATAATGCCGGCATCATGCAGGCCGAGCAGCTGACCGCGCCGGGGTCGGACCTCGCCACTGCGGAAGCGACGATCGCCACCAATCTGCTCGGCCCGATCCGCCTCAACGCCGCGCTGCTGCCGCACCTGCTCGCCCAGCCGAAAGCAACGGTGCTGACCGTCTCCTCAGGCCTCGCCTTCGTGCCGCTGACCGCCACGCCGACCTATTCGGCGACCAAGGCGGCGATCCACAGCTGGAGCCAGTCGCTGCGCCACCAGCTCAGGGGCACGAGCGTCGAGGTGATCGAGATCGCCCCGCCGGCCGTGGCAACCGACCTGATGCCCGGCCATGCCGAGAACCCCAATTCGATGCCGCTCGCCGACTATATCGCCGAGACGATAGCCCAGCTCGAGGTCGGGGCGCCCGAGAACCTCACCGAGCGGGTCAAGTTCCTCCGCTTCGCCGAAGCGCGCGGCGACTATGCCAAGGTGTTCGCGGTGCTAAACGACGGCGCTCACTGATTGCTGGCGACCCAGGTGTTGGCGGGCAGGAAGACGTCGCTCAGGCCGTAATTGCCCTTGCAGTAGCGCTTGCAGCCCGCCGATGCCGTGGTGTCGATCCGCGTGACATGGCCGGTCGCGTCGCGGGTCAGCGTGAAGTCGATCTTGCAGCTACCCGCGCTCCAGCTCGCCTTGGCGGGCGAGGCGAGGGTGGCGATCGCGCCGGCCTCGCCATCGTTCGCCGGCAGCTTGCAGAGATTCTTGGCCTCCAGATCGCGGGTCAGTACGAAATCGAACTGCTTCGCGTCGAGATGTGTGATCGAAATCTGCGCGACGTCGGCGGTCTTGTAGCTCGCCTCATAGAGCTCCCCCTCGAAGCTCTTCAGCGAATCGCGCTGGACGGTATAGTCCTGCTCGACCGATGCGGGATCGCACGTCTTGGCGCAGCGGGTGCGCAGGATCTGCTGCCAGTCGCGCTGCTGCCCCTTGAAGCTCGCCTTGTCGAACAGGATCGCCAGCTTCGCCTTATAGAGCGCCGCCACTTCGCCATCGAGCGCGCGCAGCTTCGGGCTGGCGCAGATCGTCTTCTCGAGCGGATGGCTGGCCTTGGTGCAGTCGAAACTGGCCGATTGCGGCGCGGCGGCGGCGTGAAGACCGAAAACGGCGAAGAGAAGGGCAAATAGTCCGAAACTCGCGATCCGTATCATCACTGCCTCCTGCTATAGCGTTGCCTCGATCTCGCGTGCGGCCAAATCGGGGTCCTGTGCCTGGGTGATCGGACGACCGACGACCAGGATCGACGCGCCGGCATCGAGCGCGGCGCGCGGGGTAACCACGCGCTTCTGGTCGCCGACCTTGCCGTTCGCCGGGCGCACGCCGGGGATGACGAAGAAGCCGTCATGCCAGAGCTTCTTGGCCGCCGCGACTTCGTTGCCCGAGCAGACGATGCCGTCGACGCCCGCCGACTTGGCGAGCTCGGTCAGCCGCATCACTTGCTCGTGCGGATCGGGCTTGAGCCCGATCGAAGTGAGGTCGCTGTCGTCGAGGCTGGTGAGCATCGTCACCGCCACCACCTTGGTGCCGGTCGGCGCCGCGGCCTTGGCATCTTCGAGCATCGCGCGGCCGCCGGCGGCGTGCACGGTCAGGATCGCGGGCTCGAGCGGGCGCAGCGCCTGGATCGCCTTGGCGACGGTGTTGGGGATGTCGTGGAACTTGAGGTCGAGGAAGATCGGCAGGCCGATATCGTGCATCTCGTGCACGCCGGCGCGGCCGTTCGCCATGAAGAATTCGAGGCCGAGCTTGATGCCGCCGACATGCGCCTTCACGCGGGTGGCGATGAGCTTGGCGCGCTCCAGGTCGGGCGTGTCGATTGCGACGTAGATCGGGCTCATTGCGCGTCCCCCAGCGGGAGCGCGGCCTGAGGCGCAGTGGGCTCGGGCGTCACCACGACCGGCTCGGGCATGGTGTTGATCGCGCGCACATCGGCAAGCGCACGCTCCAGCCCGGTGATCCGCTGGCGCATCCGCCAGCGCAGCGCGTGATAGGCGAGCAGGGCAGGGAGCAATCCGGCGAGGAAGACGAGGATCAGCAGCAGCGGCAGGCTGAAATCGGCGATGAGGCCGCTCCACAGGTGCACATTCACGCGCTCGTCGCCATTGTAGATCACGAAGCCTGCGACGAGGCCGCCCAGCAACAGCCAGAACAGCACCTTCAGAAACCGCATCCGTCTCCCTTCCCGTGTGAGGTCGGGGCGGTTCTATGCCGGGAAGGCCGGTTTGGCCAGACTCAGCCGATCTCCGCCCGCAGTTCCGCGAACAGTCCCGGGATTCGGGTCAGCCTTTTCTCCTCTTCGTCGAGGATCGCGTGGAAGGCGCGGCGCTTGATCGCCTTCACCCGCTCCTCGGGCAATCGCGCCTCCAGCAGCAGCGTAGAGAGGACGATGTCGATCAGCCGGTCGGCGCCGTGGAGACGGCCCCAGAGATAGTCGTTCTCGCGGTACGCGCGGCTGAAAAAGGCGCCAAAGCTGTTGAACTGGATGCCCTTGAGCGTCGCCTCGGCGCCGCCGGTGCGGATCGCGGTGGCGTCGTCGGGGGCGATACGGTCGACGCGGATCGGGTCGAACTCGTCCACGCCCTCGCCCTGGAGCAGCGGCAACGTCGCAATGTCGTAGAAGGGGAAGCCGAGATGCGCGAGCAGCAGTGGCCGGCGCAGCTCCTTCGACAGCGTGCTAAGCCCCTCGGCGAGCCGCGCATCGGTCTCGGCGTCGAGCTTCTTGAGCTGCATCCGGTCCGCCAGCCGATCGAGGATCGGGCCGGCATCGTCGGTCATCATCCGTATCTCGTCGCGCAGGTCGGCATAGGTGTCGGCGCGCTTCAGTTCGAGATAGCTGGCCAGCGAATCATAGATCGCCTCGCGCATCGGGCGCAGCTCGCCATGGCTGGTCGGCAGGTCGATCTCGGTCAGCCGCCGCGCGAGCAGGCGAAGACGACGAATGCGGAAGCCCAGATCGTGCGCGCGGAGGAACTCGAGCGTCTCGGGCGAGGCGCCGTTCGAGAGCGTCGCGCCGAACTGATCCGCCCCGCGCGACTGGACCGCCGCGGCCAGTGCTTCGCGAAGCTCGTGCAGCCGCTCGGGCCCGTGGCGCTCGCCGACCGTGTAGAGCAGCCGCGCGGTGCGATCGATCGCGCCCTCGACCTTGAGCAACCCGTATGCGGTATGGCCATAGCCCGCCTTGGCGGCGGCGGAGACCTGGGCGCGCTTGCGCCAGGCCGCGAGGCGCTTGGGCGTCGGGTAATCGAGCCACAGCGTATAGCCGAACAGCGCCTCGACCTGCGTCTCCACCTCGGCGCGGATCTCGGCGACGATCGCCAGCATCCGCTCGATCCGGTGCGAGCGCCGGGCAATCTCGTCGAGGTTATCGCGGATCGGCTGCTCGCGCGGCAGCTCGGAAAGAGCGCCGATGATCGTGGCGAAGAAGCCGGGCTTCTCGTCGCTGCCACCGTAGAAATCGAAGCGGAAATTGGGGAAGGGATCGACGAAGACGAAGCGCCGGTCGACCTGGCGGCGGGCAGGGCGCTCCTTCAGCGCCTCCATCGCCGGGCGGAAAGGGGCGTTGGCGAGCACCGATCCGTCGATCAGGATCGCCTTCTCCGCCTTGTTGTCTTCCCATTGCCGCGGCAGCACGCGCTCGAGGAAGGCATCGCGCTCTGGCCAGGCCTGCTTCCGCGTCGCGAGCAGCTCGTCCATCTCGCCCACCGTCATAGGCGGGAAGGCCCCCGGGAAGCTCGACGTGGCGCGCGCGGCGAAGGTCAGGCTCGGCGCATCGGCGAAGCTGTCGCCGGGATAGCCGCGATCGGTGAAGGAGAAGACGAGGCGGTGCTCATTCTCCATCACCGAGGCAGGCGAATTGAGCCGCAACGCCTCGGGATGGCCGCGGAAATCGGTGACGGTGACGAACAGGTCGAGCGGCTGGCCATCGGGCAGCAGCCGCCGCTGCTTCGGGCCCTTCGCCATCGCGTCAAAGGCGTTGAGGATCGTGTTGGCCAGCCCCTTGCCGCCGAACGGAGGCTCGAACCAGCGCGAGCGGACGAAATGCTCGAGCTTGGTGCGCACTTCCTCGCGCGCGCCGGCTTCCACCGTCTCGTCGACGGTCTTGGAGCGGTTGGCGACCAGCCAGGCGATCGGCACCG
This sequence comes from Sphingomonas sp. R-74633, assembly GCF_013416555.1. Lineage (GTDB taxonomy): Bacteria > Pseudomonadota > Alphaproteobacteria > Sphingomonadales > Sphingomonadaceae > Sphingomonas. The sequence continues at coordinate 1,014,986 of NZ_JACCFG010000001.1, forward strand.
CCCAAAGCTTGGCGAAGCGGTGCGAGGCGCGCTGGCGGGGCTCGAGCAATGCCTCGACATCGGCATTGTCCATCCACAGGTCAGTCAGCGGATCGAGCGACTGGCCGGTGGCGATCGCCTGGGCGAGGAACACCGTGTTGATCCCGCCCGCGCTGGCGCCGGCAAGGATATCGACCAGCACGCGCAGATTGACGCCCGACGTGTCGCGTATCTCCTCGATCAGCTCGCGATAAACGTCCGGCGCGGCATCGTCGCCGTCGCGCTCGGCGCAGCTCGCCCGCGCCAGGCGCCAGATCTCCTTGGTGATGCCGTGCATGTAGACGGCCAGGCTGATGCCGCCATAGCAGACCAGCGCCAGCCGGAGTTCCTTGTCACGCGTTTCGGGCATCAGGCTTTCTGAAGAGTCGCCCAGATGGGCAGGTGATCGGAGGCGGTACGCGCCTGAAGGCTGTCGTGCACCCCTGCACCCGTGAAGGTCAACTCACGGCTCGCCATGATCCGGTCGAGCTTGGCCATCGGGCGGCGGGCGTGAAAGGACTTGCCGGTCGCGGCGAAGGCGAAATGGTGGGAGAAATCGCGCAGACACCCTGACTGCGCGCTCCATTCGTTGAGATCGCCCATCAGCACCGTCGGATGCTGGTGCGTGCTCGCCTGGAGGTGGGTGATGATCGCATGCGCCTGGCGGCGCCGCCACAGGCCCGACAAATCAAGGTGCATGCCGACCACGCGCACGACCTGACCGCCGGCCAGCCGCACATCGGCCATCACCGCGCCGCGCGGCTCCAGCGCGGGCAAATGGATCGCCTCGCAATCGAGCACGGTCGCATCCTTGCGCACCAGCAGCGCATTGCCGTGCCAGCCCATCGAGCGCGCCTTGGTGCCGAAGGGGATCGCCTTGTAGTCGCTATGCTCGGCAAGCAGATGGCCGGTGAGCACCGCCGAGCGCTCGCCGAAGCGGCGATCGGCTTCCTGGAGCGCGACGATGTCGGCGTTGATCTCGCACAGCACCTTCAATGTACGCTCGGGCATCCGCCGCCGATCGGTGCCGATCGACTTGCGCATGTTGTAGCTGGCGACCTTGATCATCGTTGCCCCTTATCGCGGGGCCGGGGGAGCATGTGCAAGGGCCTCAGCTCGGATGCGCTTCGGCGCTCGTCTGGCTCGCCGCTTCCTGTGCCGCGGCCATCAGGCGGCGTCCGGTCTCCTCGGCGGCTTCGGGCGTCATCGCGATGGCCACGCCATCGGGCCCGTCGAGCAGCACCACGCCCTGCTCGGCGGTTGCGACGCCCGGATGCTGTTCCGGTTCGGCGGGGGAGATCTTCTGTCCCATATTCTTTTGTCCCAGTTCGCCAGCGCCCATGTGGGGCGGGAATGGGGAGACCAACAAAGGTGAACGGGAAAATATCCGCGCTTCGTCGGGAATAACCCCAGGATTTCAGCGGCCGCCGGCCTCGAGCAGGCGACGCGGGGCAGCGAGTTCCCAGCTGCGCGCGATCCGGTCTCCAACGAAATCCCAGTCGATTTCCGGCCCGCCCAGCGCGATGCCGACCCAGCCGATGCCGAAATAGGCGACCCTGGAATAGGTCTCCGGCGCGATCTCGATCAGGTTGGGGCCTTCCTCGTCATCGGCGGTCTTCACCGCGACGATGGTGCGGCCGTCGCCGTGGTGATCGTGGCGGAACTGGGCGAACTGTTTGCCCGCGACGAAGAAGGTCGGCTGGCCATGGCTGGGGCGTTCCTCCGATTCGGGAAGCTCCAGCGCGATCGCGCGGACCTGGGAGAGGGCGGCGTCTTGGTCGGGGCTCAGCGGCATAGGAACTCGGCGACTATCCTCGGATAGAGCCGATGTTCCTCCTTAAGCACGCGCTGGGCAAGGCTTTCCGCCGTATCGCCGGGCAGGATCGCCACTTCGGCCTGGCCGAGCACTTCGCCGGCGTCGAGCTCCTCGGTGACGATATGCACCGAAACGCCGCCATGGCTGTCGCCCGCGTCGATCGCGCGCTGGTGCGTGTCGAGACCCTTATATTTGGGCAGGAGCGAGGGGTGGACGTTGACGATCCGCCCGCTCCAGGCCTGGACGAAATCGTCCGAGAGCAGGCGCATGTAACCGGCGAGCGCGATCGCCTCGACCCCGGCTTCGCGCAGCGCCGCGTCGATCCTCGCCTCATAGTCGGCCTTGGGCATGCCCTTGGGGCTCTGCGCGAAGGTGGCGACGCCCTGTTCGGCGGCCCAGGCAAGCCCCTCGGCGTCAGGCTTGTCGCTGGCGACGAGCGCGACTTCATAGGGGCAGTCGTCCGCCCGCGCCGCGTCGACGAGCGCAGCCATGTTCGAGCCGCGCCCCGAGATGAGGATACCGAGCTTCTTACGCATTATGCGTGGCGGACCACTCCGCGCGGGCGCTCCACACGTCCTCGGCGCCGAACACGGTGCAGCCGCGCTCGCCCGCCTCGACCGTGCCGATCACGAACACTTCTTCGCCCGCATCATAGAGCGCTTCCTTCACCGCATCGGCGACGTCGGGCGAAACCACCGCGACCATGCCGACACCGCAGTTGAAGGTCCGCGCCATTTCCTCGGGCTCGATATTCCCCTGCGCCTGCAGGAACGCCATCAGCCGCGGCAGCGGCCAGCTACCGGCGTCGATGCGCGCATGGCAGCCCTCGGGCAGCACGCGCGGGACATTTTCGAGCAAGCCGCCGCCGGTGATATGCGCCAGCCCGCGGATGTTGCCCTTGCGAAGCTGCGGAAGCAGGCTTTGCACATAGATGCGCGTCGGGGCCATCAGCGCGTCGAGCAGGATCACGTCCTGGTCGAACAGCGCGGGCCGGTCCATCTTCCAGCCCTTGTCGGCCGCAAGGCGGCGGACCAGCGAGAAGCCATTCGAGTGCACGCCGGTCGAGCCCAGGCCGAGCAGCACGTCGCCGGGACGGATCGCGCTGCCGTCGAGCAGCTGGTCGCGCTCGACCGCGCCGACGCAGAAGCCGGCGAGGTCATAGTCGCCATCGGCATACATGCCCGGCATCTCGGCGGTCTCGCCGCCGATCAGCGCGCAGCCGGCCTGGCGGCAGCCCTCGGCGATGCTGGCGATCACGCGCTCGGCGGTGTCGGCCACCAGCTTGCCGCTGGCGTAGTAATCTAGGAAGAAGAGCGGCTCGGCGCCCTGGACGATCAGATCGTTGGCGCACATCGCGACCAGGTCGACGCCGACGCCGTCATGCGCGTTATAGTCGATTGCGAGCTTGAGCTTGGTGCCCACGCCGTCATTCGCCGCGACGAGCAGCGGATCGGTGAACCCGGCCGCCTTCAGGTCGAACACGCCGCCGAACCCGCCGAGATCGGCATCGGCGCCGGCACGGCGCGTGGACTTGGCGAGCGGGCCGATCGCACGCACCAGCGCGTTGCCGGCCGCAATCGAGACGCCCGCCTGGGCGTAGGTATAGTTCTTGGGGTCGCTCATGGCGCGCGCTTAGCGCCATCTTTCCTTCGCGTCACCCCGCGCCACGAACCATGTTGTTACATCTGCGCTTGGATTTCCCCGCTCCCTTCGCCAAAAGGGCCGCTGCATGACCCTTGCCCGCAAATCCCTCACCATCGGCATCGCCTCCGCGCTCGCGGTTGCGGGGCTGGGCGCCGTATGGGCGGAAGGCGACACCAAGGGCGGCGGCAGCGCCGTGCCGATCGACGCCTCGGGCAGCTTCGAAGTCTCGGGGGTCGAAGTTGATGTGAAGGGCAAGGACGCCGATTCTTCCCGCTACGGCGGCTGGCGGCTCGCGCAGCGCAAGGGCTGGGAGATGCTGTCGCGCAAGCTGACCGGCAAATCCTCGACCATGTCCGATTCGGCGCTCGATTCGATGGTCACCGGCATCGTCGTCGAGCAGGAGCAGATCGGCCCGACGCGCTACATCGCCCGCCTCAGCGTGTTGTTCGACCGCAGCAAGGCCGGGAGCATCCTCGGCGTTTCGGTCGCAGTGAACCAGTCGCCGCCGATGCTGATCGTGCCGCTGATGTATTCGGGCGGCTCGGGCCTGGTCTTCGAACGCGAGACCGCCTGGGCCAAGGCCTGGAACCGCTTCAAGAGCGGCGGCAGCACGCTCGACTATGTCCGCGTCCAGGGCAATGGCCCCGATTCGATGCTGCTCAATGCCGGACAGACGCTGCGCCGCGGCCGCAACTGGTGGCGCAGCGTGCTCGACCAGTACGGCGCTGCCGACGTCCTGATCGCCGAGGTCCAGCTGCGCCGCGAATATCCCGGCGGGCCGATTATCGGCATGTTCTCCGCGACGCACGGCCCCGATCGCCAGAAAATCGGCAGCTTCGCGCTGCGCGTCGACAGCGGCGATTCGCTCGATGCGCTGATGGACGCCGGCGTCCAGCGGCTCGACAAGGCCTATCGCGAGGCGCTCGCGCTCGGCCAGCTCAACACCGACCGGCTGCTCGCCACGCGCCCGCCCGGCGCCAAGGTCGAGGAAAAGCCCACCGACGAGGCGACTGACGAAGCCACGCCGACGCCCGAGGCGACGGCGGCGGCGACGGGCAACGGGGTCAATATCCAGTTCGACACGCCCAATGTCGGCTCGGTCAATGCCGGCGAAGCGGCGCTGCGCGGGATTCCGGGCGTGCGCTCAGCGATCACGTCCAGCCTTGCGCTCGGCGGCATCTCGGTGATGCGCGTTACCTATGACGGCGCGATCCCGGGGCTGCGCGCCCAGCTCGAGGCGCGCGGCTGGAGCGTGCAGGAGGGGGCAGGGGTGCTGCGCATCCGCCGTCCGGGTGGAAGCGGCGGTGCCCCGCAGCAACCGATACCGGCGCCGACCGCCACGGCCACGGCAGCTCCGAACGGCGGATGACGCAGCTCCGCCTGCCGCTTGGACTGCCAGAGGCGCGCGAGACGGAATTCCTGGTCAGCGACTCCAATTCCCGCGCCGTCCACCAGCTCGAACATTGGGGCACCTGGCCCGTCATGTCGGCGCTGCTGATCGGCCCGCGCAAGTCCGGCCGTAGCCTGCTCGGCCGCATCTTCGCGGCGAAGACCGGCGCGCGGATCTTCGACGATGCCGATCTGGGCAAGGAGACCGAGGTCTTCCACGCCTGGAACCAGGCCCAGGCCGATCACCGCCCGCTGCTGATCATCGCGCAGGCCGCGCCGCCGACCTGGGCAGTGAAGCTGCCCGACCTCAAGTCACGCCTCGCCGCCTCGCCGCTGCTCGAGATCGGCCCGCCCGATGACGAACTCATCCCGCAGCTGCTCGAACGCGCCTTCGAGCGGCATCTGCTCCACGCCAAGCCCGATGTGATCACCTGGATCGCCCGGCGCGTGGAGCGCAGCCATATCGCGATCCTGCGCGTTGCCGATGCACTGGAACTGGAGGCGGGGAAACGCTTGTCGATCCCGGCGGTGCGCGCCACATTGGCGGCGGCTGGTCTCATAACCGAAACGGACGGCGATTAACGGCGATGGCCAAGGCAGCGAAACAGCAGGCCGTCGAAGGGACCCAGATGACCGAATTGCCGGAGACTAGCGTACGTTACTTCAATCGCGAGCTGAGCTGGCTCGCGTTCAACCGGCGGGTGATGGAAGAGGCGACCAACCCCGCCCATCCGCTGCTCGAGCGGCTGCGCTTCCTCTCGATCTCCGGCTCGAACTTCGACGAGTTCTTCATGGTCCGCGTGGCCGGTCTGATGGGCCAGCAGCTCCAGAAGGTAGAGGCGCGCTCGGTCGACGGGCTGACCCCGGACCAGCAGCTCATCGCGATCTCCGCCGAGGCAGAGATGCTGGCCGACAACCAGCAGAGCGTGTGGACCGAGATCCGCGCCGCGCTCGCCGAGACCGGCATCCATGTGCTCGACGCCAATGTGATCGAGGGCGAGACCGAAGCCTGGCTGGAAACCCATTTCCGCGAGCAGATCTTCCCGATCCTCACCCCCCAGGCGCTCGATCCCGCGCACCCGTTCCCGTTCATCCCCAACCAGGGTTCGAGCGTGATCTTCGATCTGGTCCGCAAGTCGGACCGCGAGCCGGTGCGCGAGCTCGTCCTGCTGCCGACCGCGGTCAAGCGCTTCGTCCGCCTGCCCGGCACCCCGGCGCGCTATGTCGCGATCGAAGCAGTGCTCAAGCATTTCTCGCATCTGCTCTTTCCCGGCTATGAATCGCGCGGCGCCGCGGCGTTCCGGGTGCTGCGCGACAGCGACATCGAGATCGAGGAAGAGGCCGAGGATCTCGTCATGACCTTCCGCTCGGCGATCAAGCGCCGGCGGCGGGGCAGGGTGATCCGCCTCGAGATGGAAGAGAGCATCTCGCCCGAGCTGGAGGGCGTGCTCAAGGAAGAGCTGGGCGGCAGCGAGGCGCTGCTCACCGAAACCGGCGGCTTTCTCGGCATCGGTGACCTGGCGATCCTGGTCGACGAGGACCGGCCCGACCTCAAGTTCACGCCCTTTTCCGCGCGCTTCCCCGAGCGGATCCGCGAATATGGCGGCGATTGCTTCGCGGCGATCAAGGCCAAGGACATCCTGGTCCACCACCCCTATGAGAGCTTCGACGTCGTCATCTCCTTCCTCCAGCAGGCGGCGGCGGATCCGGATGTGGTGGCGATCAAGCAGACGCTCTACCGCGCCGGCAAGCAGCCCGCGATCATCAACGCGCTGATCGCCGCGGCCGAGGCTGGCAAGTCGGTCACTGCGGTGGTCGAACTGAAGGCCCGGTTCGACGAGGAGCAGAACCTCTATTGGGCGACAGCGCTCGAGCGGGCCGGCGTACAGGTCGTCTATGGCTTCATCGACTGGAAGACCCATGCCAAGGTCTCGATGGTCGTGCGGCGCGAGGGCAATGCCTATCGCACCTATTGCCACTTCGGCACCGGCAATTACCACCCGATCACCGCGCGCATCTATACCGATCTCAGCTTCTTCACCGCCGATCCGCGCATCGGCCGCGATGCGATGCAGATCTTCAACTATGTCACCGGCTATGTAGAGCCCGCCGGGCTTGAGCTGATCGGGATCAGCCCGCGCGATCTCAGGAACCGCCTGGTCGGCATGATCGATGACGAGATCGCGCATGTCCGCGCCGGGCGTCCGGGCGCCATCTGGGCGAAGATGAACTCGCTGGTCGACCCCGCGGTGATCGAGAAGCTCTACGAAGCGAGCAATGCCGGCGTGGAGATCGACCTGGTCATTCGCGGCATCTGCTGCCTCAGGCCGGGCGTTCCGGGCATGTCCGAGCATATCCGGGTCAAGTCGATCGTCGGGCGCTTCCTCGAGCATAGCCGCATCTGGGCGTTCGGCACCGGCAAGGCGCTGCCCAATGACGGCGCACGGCTGTTCATCTCCTCGGCCGACTGGATGCAGCGGAATTTCGATCGCCGCGTCGAGTTCATGCTGCCGATCCTCAACAAGACGGTGCACGCCCAGATCCTCGACCAGGTGATGGTGGCGAACCTGCTCGACAATGAGCAGAGCTGGCTGCTGCAGAGCGACGGCCATTATACCCGCACTGCGCCGGGCGAAGACGGCGCGTTCAACCTGCACCGCTATTTCATGACCAATCCGTCGCTTTCGGGCCGCGGCGCCGCGCTCGATGCACGCAAGCCGGTTCCCAAGCTCCAGTTGAAGCGCAAGACAAGGGCCAGGGCCAAGGCATGAACACGCTGATGTTCCGCAAGGCGCGCGCGAAGCCCCAGCCGATCGAGGATCGCACTGCGATCATCGACATCGGCTCAAATTCGGTGCGCCTCGTGGTCTATCAGGGGTCGGCACGGTTGCCGGCGACCTTGTTCAACGAGAAGGTGATGGCGGGCCTCGGCCGCGGGCTGGCCGAGACCGGCGCGATCGAGGCGAGCAGCCTCGCCACCGCCCGCGCCGCGCTCGCCCGCTTCGCGACGCTCGCCCGCGAGATGCAGGTCGGCGAGCTGCGCACCGTCGCCACCGCCGCGGTGCGCGACGCCTCCAATGGCCGCGAGCTGACCGATGCGGCGCGCTCGCTCGGCCTCCAGGTCGAAATATTGTCGGGCGAGGAAGAGGCGACCGCCTCGGGTCTCGGCGTGCTCTCGGGCATCCCCGAGGCGGACGGCATTGTCGGCGATCTCGGCGGCGGCTCGCTCGAGCTGGTCCGCGTCGTCGCCGGCACGGTGACCGACCGGGTGTCGTTCCCGCTCGGCGTTCTCCGTCTCGCCGCGATCCGCGCGGGCGGCAAGGGCGCGCTTGAGCGCAAGGTGACCAAGCTGCTCGACGAGGCCGGCTGGAAGGGGCGAGGGAAGGGGCTGCCCTTCTATCTGGTCGGCGGCTCGTGGCGCAGCCTTGCCCGGCTCGACATGCATCTGAAGCATTATCCGCTGCCGATCGCGCACCAATATCCGATCGCGGTGCCGCGCATTGCCGAGCTGGCCAGCTCGATCGCGGTGATGCCCAAGTCCGATCTCAAGGCGATCCCGAACCTGTCCAGCGCTCGCGCTGGATCGCTGGAAGATGCCGCGGTGCTGCTCGGCCATGTCCTCAAGCAGCTCGGCAGCAGCGGCACGATTGTCTCGGCCTATGGCCTGCGCGAGGGGCTGCTCTACCAGCGCCTGACTCCCGAGGTGCGCCAGGAGGACCCGCTGATTGCCGCCACCCGCGACGAAGGCGAGCGGCTGGGGCGCTTCCCCGAGCATGGCGACCTGCTCGATGCGTGGATCGCCCCGCTCTTCGCCGGCGAGCCGCCCGAACTCGCGCGTCTGCGCCATGCGGCCTGCCAGCTGGTGGACGTGGGCTGGCACGCCAACCCCGAATTCCGCGCCGAGCGCGGACTCGACGCGGCGCTGCACGGCAATTGGGTCGCGATCGATTCGAACGGCCGCGCCGCGATGGGCCAGGCGCTCTACACCGCGCTGGGCGGCGGGCTCGACACGCCGGCGCCGCTGCACCAGCTTGCCGATGACGATACCTTGTGGCGCGCCAAGCTCTGGGGCCTCGCCATCCGCCTCGGCCAGCGCCTGTCGGGCGGCGTCGCCGCGCCGATCAAGCGCTCCGAGCTGCACATCGACGAGGAGTCACTCGCGCTGGTCCTCGATCCCGCGGACGAGGCGCTGTACGGCGAAGCGGTCGAGAAGCGCCACAAGGCGTTGGCCGCAGCCTTTGCCCGGCAGCCCGTGCTCGAGGTTTAGTAACCTGGGGTTCATGTCGCTCCCGCAATGAAATTGCCTCCGGGTTGCGTAGGGAGGGGAGTTGATGATCGATCGCCGCATGCTGCTGCAGGGCAGCCTCGCCGCCGGGGTAACCGCGCTGGCGCCCGTTCCGGCCTGGGCCAAGGGCCATGCCGACGATCCCAAGATCGACGCCTTCGTTAAAGCCAATGGCTTTGCCGGCGCGATCGTCCGGGCCAAGGCGGGCAAGCCGGTCTACGCCCGCAATTTCGGGCTGGCGAACATCGCCGCGGCCAAGCCCGCGACCACCGACACCGTCTACGGCATCGCCTCGATCTCCAAATTCCTGACCACGGTGACGATCCTCAAGCTGGTCGAGGCCGGTAAGCTCGCGCTCGAAGCGCCGATCGCCACTTTGCTCCCCGGCTACCGCACCGACACCGGCGCCAAGGTGCAGCTCGCGCATCTTCTGTCGAACACCAGCGGCATTCCCAACGACTTCATCCCCGCGCTCAAGACCGAGCCCGACCTGGTGACGCGTGACCTCGGCCCCGCCGAATCGGTCCGCCGCTTCGCCTCGGGCGACCTCGCCTTCGAGCCGGGCAGCAAGTTCGACTATGCGCTGACCAACTGGTTCATTGTCCTCGCGATCGTCGAGGCGGCCACCGCCAAGCCCTTCGAGCAGGCGATGCGCGAGATCACGCTCGACCCGCTCGGCATGACGCACACCGGCTCGGTGGAGGGCGACGCGGCCTTATCCTATCGCACGGTCGAGCCGCCGGTGCTCTGGCCCAACCCGCGCGTGCCGGTGATGCTCGCCGGCGGCGGCTATTTCAGCACCGCGCCCGATCTGCTGCGCATCGGCCATGCCGTGTTCGACAAGGGTTTCGTGTCGCCCGCCTCGATCAAGGCGCTGCGCACCGTGCGCGTGCCCGACCAGGATTATTCGATCGGCGGCCGCGTGCGGACGATGACGATCGCCGGCAAGCCGGTCGAGGCGGCGTGGGAGACCGGCCGCACCGCGGGCTTCCGCACGCTGCTCGCGCATCGCTACGACACGCAGGAGAGCATCGTGCTGCTCAACAACACCGGCATTTCGCAAAAGACGATCGACCTGTTCGCCGACAGCCTGTTCGGCGCGGAGCCGCGGGCTTGAGGCATCAGTGGCTCCCTGATCCCCGGCGAAGGCCGGGGCCCAGTTGCAATGTTGTCCGAGAGGCGGCCGCGCCTAACCAGATTCGCTGATGCTGGGCCCCGGCCTTCGCCGGGGATCAGGAAAGGGGCTGACGGCTAGCTCACCCGCAGCGCGCGGAGCCGATCTTGCCGTCGGTGCCGAGGTGCAGGTTGAGCCGGTCCGCGCGGAATTCCATCGTCACGATCGCATTCGGCTCGAGCCAGCGCACGACATTCGCGCCCGACAGCCGCTTGGCCTCGGCCTCGACTTCGGGGCTGCGCATCTTGCCGGTCAGCCCGTCCAGCTTGCTCGCATTGCACTCCACGCCGGGGATCAGCTCGGGCGGCGTCTTCGGCGCGCAGGCGCCCAGCAGGGCCAGCGCGGCGGCGGGGAGGGCAAGGCGGATCATTCGGCGGGTTCCTCGGTACGGGTCATCTTGAGCTTACCATTTTTCACGGTGAACCCCAGCTGACCCTCGACCAGGTTGAGCGCGTCGCGGCCGAACTGCTCGTAGCGCCAGCCCTCGAGAATCGCGAGCCCGTCGCGCACACCGGCCGCCAGCGATTCGAGGTCGTCCGAGCGCGCGAGCAGGCGCGGCGCGACGTTGATTTCCTTGGCGCGGATCTTGAGCAGCAGCTTGAGCAGGTCCGCCACCAGCGCGCCGTCCTTGCCGAGCGAAGGCTTGCGGTCGTCGCGCGGCGGCATCTCGTCGCCCGACATCGGGTTCGAGCCGTCCAGCGCCGCCATCAGCCGTCCGCCAATGTCATTGCCCGCCCAGGCCGCCGAAAGCCCGCGCACCTTGCCCAGGTCGCTCTGCTTGCGCGGCGGGTTGCCGGCGAGATCGGCGAGCGTCTCGTCCTTGACGATGCGGCCGCGCGGCAGGTCCTTGCCCTGCGCCTCGAGCTCGCGCCACCGCGCCAGCGCCTTGAGGCGGCCGAGCACTTCGGGCTTGCGGCTGGAGACACGCACGCGCTGCCAGGCCTCGTCGGGGTCATTGTGATAATTGTCGGGATCGGCGAGCCGCTCCATCTCCTGGTCGAGCCAGGCGCCGCGGCCGGTCTTCTTGAGCTTCTCCAGCATGCGCGGGAAAATGTCGGAGAGGTGCGTCACGTCGCCGATCGCATATTCGATCTGGCGCTTGTCGAGCGGGCGGCGGCTCCAGTCGGTGAAGCGGGCGCCCTTGTCGATCGTGAAGCCCAGATAGGTATCGACCAGGTTCGAATAGCCGATCTGCTCGCCCAGCCCGAGCGCCATCGCGGCCACCTGGGTGTCGAACAGCGGGTGGGGGGTCTTGCCGGTCAAATTGTAGACGATCTCGATGTCCTGCCCACCGGCATGGAATACCTTGAGCACGTCCTCATTGTTCACGAGCAGATCGAGCAGGGGAGTCATGTCGATTCCCCCCATCGGATCGATCGCCGCCGCCTCTTCGTCGTCGGCGATCTGGATCAGGCAAAGCTCCGGCCAATAGCTGTTTTCCCGCATGAACTCGGTGTCCACACAGATGTACGGCTTGTTGGCAAAGCGGGCGCAGAGATTAGCGAGGGAAGCGCTGTCTTCAATCAGACCATGGATATGCATCTGAAGCCCATAGACTGGTCTTCGGGTTGACAAAAGAGGGTGGGAGGGGAAAGCGCACCCGATCCTTTTTTCACTCGCACAAAGTTGATGCTCACCATGCACGCCTATCGCACGCACACCTGCGCCCAGCTCCGCGCCGCCGATGTCGGTCAGGAAGTCCGTATTTCGGGCTGGATCCACCGCACCCGCGAGCATGCGAACGTGCTGTTCGTCGATCTGCGCGACCATTATGGCATCACCCAGGTGGTGATCGAGACCAGCTCCGATCTCTTCCCGATCGTCGACAATGCCGGCCCCGAGTCGGTGATCACGGTCACGGGCAAAGTCTCGGCGCGCTCGGCCGAGACGCTCAACCCCAAGCTCGACACCGGCGAGATCGAAGTGTTCCCGTCCGCGGTGGTCGTCCAGTCGCAGGCGGCGAAGCTGCCGCTCCCCGTGTTCGGCGACAATGAATATCCCGAGGAGATCCGCCTGCGGAACCGCTTCCTCGATCTGCGCCGCGAGAAGGTCCACAAGAACATCATGCTGCGCTCCAGCGTGATCGCCTCGCTGCGCCGCCGGATGATCGACCAGGGCTTCACCGAGTTCCAGACGCCGATCCTCACGGCATCCTCGCCGGAGGGCGCCCGCGACTATCTCGTCCCGAGCCGCGTCCACCCGGGCAAGTTCTACGCGCTCCCGCAGGCGCCGCAGATGTTCAAGCAGCTGCTGATGGTCGCCGGCTTCGACAAATATTTCCAGATCGCGCCGTGCTTCCGCGACGAGGACGCGCGCGCCGATCGTTCGCCGGGCGAATTCTACCAGCTCGACTTCGAGATGAGCTACGTCACCCAGGACGACGTGTTCGCCGCGATCGAGCCCGTGTTGCACGGCGTGTTCGAGGAATTCGCCGACTGGGAGGGCATGGGCCGCACCGTCTCGGCGCTGCCGTTCAAGCGCATTCCCTACAAGGAATCGATGGCCAAGTACGGCAACGACAAGCCGGACCTGCGCAACCCGCTGCTGATCACCGACGTCAGCGAGTTCTTCAAGGGCTCGGGCTTCGGCCGCTTCGCCTCGATCGTCGAGGGCGGCGACGTCGTCCGCGCCGTCGCCGCACCGAACACGCATGAGAAGAGCCGCAAGTTCTTCGACGACATGAACAGCTGGGCCCAGTCGGAAGGCTTCCCGGGCCTCGGCTATGCCACCCAGAAGGACGGCGTGTTCGGCGGCCCGATCGCCAACAACCACGGCCAGGATGGCATGAAGGCGATCGCCGACGCGATGGGCCTCGGCCCGAACGACGGCATCTTCTTCGCGGCGGGCAAGGAAGCCCAGGCTGCCAAGCTGGCCGGCCTGGCGCGCACCCGCGCCGCCGAGCAGCTCGACCTGATCGACAAGAAGCGCTTCGAATTCTGCTGGATCGTCGACTTCCCGATGTTCGAATATGACGAGGACGCCAAGAAGGTCGACTTCAGCCACAACCCCTTCTCGATGCCGCAGGGCGAGATGGAAGCGCTGCAGACCAAGGACCCGCTCGACATCCTCGCCTATCAGTATGACATCGTCTGCAACGGCATCGAGCTGTCGTCGGGCGCGATCCGGAACCACCGTCCCGAGATCATGTACAAGGCGTTCGAGATCGCCGGCTACACGCAGGACGACGTCGACACCAACTTCGCGGGCATGATCAACGCCTTCAAGTTCGGCGCCCCGCCGCATGGCGGCTCGGCCCCGGGCGTCGACCGCATCGTGATGCTGCTCGCCGACGAGCCGAACATCCGCGAAGTGATCGTCTTCCCGATGACGCAGAAGGCCGAGGACCTGATGATGCAGGCGCCTTCGTTCGTCAGCGAGAAGCAGCTCAAGGAACTCAACATCCGCCTTGCGCCGCAGGTCGCGGCGGACCTCGCCAAGAAGGGCACCGACGGCATCGTCGATCCCGCGGCGGGCTGATTTCCCAATTCCCCTCCCTGCAAGGGAGGGGCCAAGGGTGGGTTAGAAAAGGTCGGGCTCGATGCCCGGCCTTTTCTTTTTTCGCCACCCGCGGACCGAGCTCCCCCGGCCTTCGCCGGGGTGGCAACCCACCCCCAACCCCTCCCTTGCAGGGAGGGGAGTTAGAAGTTGAAGTTATAAAACTTCAACGTACAGACATAAAACTACAACGCATTTGAGCAATCCGGCCGCGAGAGCTGGGACGCAGGAGTAGAAATGTCTGACGAGAACAACGCCCGCGCCCGTGCCCGGGCCGAGGCGACGATCGGCCTCGCCGATCTGTTCACGATCGGCATCGGCCCGTCGAGCTCGCACACCGTCGGCCCGATGCGCGCCGCCGCCGCCTTTGCGGAACAGGCGCTGGACAAGGGCACGCCGACCGCCGTCTCTTGCGAGCTGTTCGGATCGCTCGCGCTCACCGGGCGCGGCCACGCCACCGATACCGCAGTGATCCTCGGCCTTGCCGGCTATCAGCCCGAGAGCGTCGATCCCGATGCGGTCACCACGATCGTCGCCACGATCCGCTCCGAGCAGCAACTCGCGCTCGGCGGCCATGTCCCGGTGCCCTTTGTCGAGGGCCGCCACCTCGTCTTCCGCGACGACCGTTTCCTGCCATCGCACCCCAATGGCATGCGCTTCGTCGCGCATTATGCCGAGGGCGAGCCCTGGGAGACCTTCTATTATTCGATCGGCGGCGGCGCGATCGTCGAGGGCGGGTGCGAGCCGCCGCAGAGCAATGTCATCCTGCCCTTCGCCTTCACCTCGGCCGCCGAACTGCTCGCGGTCGGTGAGAAGCAGGGCGTCTCGATCGCCGACATCGTGCGCGCCAACGAGGCCGCCTGGCGCGACGATGCCGAGACCGATGCGTTCGTCGACAGCCTGCGCGCCGCGATGTCCGCCTGCATCGATCGCGGCATGCGCGGGGAGGGGGAGCTGCCCGGCGGCCTCAAGGTCAAGCGCCGCGCCCGCGACCTCCACCAGCGCCTGCTCGCCCGCGGTCCGCGCAGCGATCCCTCGCTCGTCTTCGACTGGGTCAGCCTTTGGGCACTCGCAGTGAACGAAGAAAATGCCGCCGGCGGCCGCGTCGTCACCGCGCCGACCAATGGCGCGGCGGGCGTGATCCCCGCGGTGCTGCGCTATTACGAGACCTTCTGCGCCAATCCGACGCCGGCGGGATCGCGCACCTTCCTGCTCACCACTGCGGCAATCGGCTTCCTCTACAAGAAGCGCGCCTCGATCTCCGCCGCCGAGATGGGCTGCCAGGGCGAAGTCGGCGTCGCCTGCTCGATGGCCGCGGCGGGACTGGCGGCGGCGCTCGGCGCAACCAATGCCCAGATCGAGAATGCCGCCGAGATCGGCATGGAGCATAATCTCGGCCTCACCTGCGATCCGATCGGCGGCCTCGTCCAGATCCCCTGCATCGAGCGCAACACGATGGGCGCGATCAAGGCGATCAACGCGGCGTATCTGGCGCTCCACGGCGACGGCAGCCACATCGTCAGCCTCGACGCGGTGATCGAGACGATGCGGCAGACGGGCGAGGACATGCGCTCGAAGTACAAGGAAACCGCGCAGGGCGGGCTCGCGGTAAACGTGGTGGCCTGCTGAGGGCACACAAAGAAACCTGTTCCCCGGCGAAAGCCGGGGCCCAGGGTTTCTCTGCTGGATCGCCCGTGATCCCTGGACCCCGGCTTTCGCCGGGGAACAGCTAGGCTGCGTTTCGCCCCACGCCGGGAATAACCATCCCCACCTCGCGCTGATATTGCGCATAGTCCTCGCCGAAGAACCCGGTCAGGTCGCGCTCCTCAAACCAGATCGCGATCAGGATATAGACCGTCATCCCGCCCGCGAAGAGCAGATGGCCGACCGTCATCGCCGGCGTCGCCCAGAAGGCAAGCAGGAACCCGCTGTACAGCGGATGGCGCACCAGCTTGTAGAATAAGGGCCGGCGAAGCTGCGGCGCCGCAGCATCCTTGCCGGTCAGGTTGCGCCACACCTGCTGGAGCCCGAACAGCTCGAAATGGTTGATCAGATAGGTGCTGGTCAGCACCACGCCCCAGCCGAGCAGCGAGAGCCCGGTCAGCAGCCAGAAGCCGAGCGGCGCGGTTACGTTCCAGATCGGCGCCGGGATTGGGCGCCACAGCCAGAAGAACAGGATCAGCACTGCGCTGGTAACGAGCACGTAGACGCTGCGCTCGATCGCAGCGGGGACGATGCGCGTCCAGCCGCGCTTGAAGCCCTGTCGTGCCATCACGCTGTGCTGGAGCCCGAACAGCGCGATCAGCCCCGCGTCGACCGCCAGCGCGATTGCCCAGGGCGCGGCAGGGCCGTGGTCGATGGTGCGCGGCAGGGGCGCGAAGTCGGCGACGAAGCCGATCAGATAGAGGAACACGGCGAGGAAGATCGCATAGGCGACACCGCCGAAGATCAGGAACAAGCTACGCGACATGATCTAACCCCCAATGGTCAGGAACAACCGGGATCGTCGCGGCCCAAATCACCTCTTGCTGACGGCGCGGCCCGGCTGCGCTATCGGGTGTTGCCCAGATCTTACGGGAAAAGTGCATGCGTGTCGCCGTCTTCAATACCAAAGCCTATGACCGCCGTTTCCTGAGCGAAGCCAATGCCGGCTTCGGCCACGACCTCCACTTCCTCGAGCCCCGCCTCGAACCCGCCACCGCCGCGCTGGCTGCCGGGCACGGCGCGGTGTGCGTCTTCGTCAACGACATCGTCGATGCCGGGGTGCTGGAGGCGCTGGCGGCGGGCGGCACCCGCCTCGTTGCGCTGCGCTGTGCCGGGTTCAACAATGTCGACCTCGCCGCCGCTGCCCGGCTGGGCATCGACGTGGTCCGCGTGCCCGCTTATTCGCCGCATGCCGTCGCCGAATTCACCCTCGGGCTGCTCCTCGCGGTCGACCGCAAGATCCCGCGCGCCTGGACGCGGGTGCGCGAGAACAACTTCGCGCTCGACGGGCTGATCGGCCGCAACCTGCATGGCCGCACCGTCGGCGTGATCGGCACCGGCAAGATCGGCGCGCTGGTCGCCCGCAGCCTCAGGCTCGGCTTCGGCTGCGACGTGCTGGCGAGCGACCTTTATCCCGATCCCGCGCTCGAGGCGGCCGGCGTGCGCTACGTTCCCCGCGACGCGCTGCTGCGCGAGGCCGAGATCGTCTCGCTCCATTGCCCGCTGACGCCCGACACCCGCCACCTGATCGACGCCGCGGCCATCGCGTTGGCCCGCGACGGGCTGGTGATCGTCAACACCAGCCGCGGCGCGCTGATCGACACGGCTGCGCTGATCGAGGGCCTCAAGTCGCGCAAGATCGGCGCCGTCGCGCTCGACGTCTATGAGCAGGAGGCCGATCTGTTCTTCAAGGACCTCTCCAACGAGATCGTCTCGGACGACCAGTTCCAGCGCCTGCTGACCTTTCCCAATGTGCTGGTCACCGGCCACCAGGCCTTCCTCACCGAAGAGGCTCTGTGCGCCATCGCCGGGACCACGCTGCAGAGCATCGCCGATGCCGAAGCGGGCAGCGCGCTTGCCAATCGCGTCGATGCAGCGAAGATTGCGCCGGCGCGTTGAGGGGACCCTATGACGATCGATCTCTCGGATTACGAAGCCGGCGAAGAATATGACGGCAAGTACAAGCACGCGCTGGCGAAAATCCAGAAGCGACTGAGCCACATCCACTATGCCCATATCGTCCACAAGCGCCGCGCGATCATCGCGTTCGAGGGCTGGGACGCGGCGGGGAAGGGCGGCATCATCCAGCGCCTCACCGCCGAATGGGACCCGCGCTATTTCGAAGTCTGGCCGATCTCGGCGCCGACGCCCGAGGAGCTGGCGCACCATTTCCTCTGGCGCTTCTGGCGGCGGTTGCCCGCCCAGCACAATATCGCGATCTTCGACCGCACCTGGTACGGCCGCGTGCTCGTCGAGCGGGTCGAGGGTTTTGCCAGCGAGGCCGAGTGGCAGCGCGGCTATGACGAGATCAACGATTTCGAAGCGCAGCAGGTCGCGGTCGGCACCACCCTGGTCAAGGTCTTCGTCCATGTGACGCAGAAGGAGCAGGACAAGCGCCTCGCCGCGCGGCTCGAGCATCCCTGGAAGCGCTGGAAGACCGGCCTCGACGACTATCGCAACCGCGCCAAGCGCAAGGACTATCTGGCAGCGATGCACGACATGTTCGCGCACACTGATACCAAGCTCGCGCCCTGGATCGTGATCGACGGCAACGACAAGAAGGCCGCGCGCATCGCCGCGCTCACTGCGATTGCCGACGCGCTGGAAAAGCATGTGCCGATGGAGCCGCCCGAACTTGACCCCGAGGTAGAGAAGGTCGCCAGGAAGGCGCTGGGGCTCAAGGGCTAAGGGGCCGGCTTCTTGCAGTTCACAAACTGAAGGATCTGGTTCCGCGCCGGTGTCTTCTTGGTCTTGCGCGCTGTCCCGACGATGGTCATGCCGACCGAAGCCACGCCGGTCGCCTTGCAGGCCTCGGCGGACGCCGCCTGCATCTTCTCCGCCGCCACCGCAGCGCTCTCGACGGTGAGTATCTCGATCATGAAGCTGTTCTCCCCGGCGGGATTGATCTTGACCTCGGTATCCGGGGTCACGGCCTGGGCGAGCAGCGCGAGGAGAAGCATGGCTGCACTCGACCATGCCCCGCGCGCAACTACAAGCGACGATCACGCCGGATTGAAGCTACCGCCTTCATCATCGCTGGCAGCGCCCGGCTCCGGATGCGCTGCAGCGCCCGCACCCCGCGCCGCCTCATAGGTGAGCGACAGCGCCGCGCCGACATTGGCCGCGATCAGCCCCACTGCGAACGGGTCGAGGATCATCAGCAGCCAGACGATCGGCCGCGGCGCGCCGAAGGCGAGATAGTGGAAGCCGTAATGCGCCGCCATGCCGGGCAGATAGGCGAGGCCGAGCAGCAGCACGAGCAGCGGCAGCCACCGCCAGTCGTGCCAATAGTCGCGCAGCGGATGTGCCCGCGGGTCGCCGAGCAGCGCACCGACGATCGGCAGGATCACCGGCAGCACCGCAATGCTCGTCCCCCAATAGAGGGTCTTATAGGGCAGGTCGGGAATGCGATGCTCGAGCAGCCCGACCGCGGCGGACAGGCCGACGAACAGCAGCATCGACAGGATCAGCGTCACCCAGCGGATGTCGCCGAGCTGCCACCATTTGCGCCCGCGAGCCCGCGTGCCCCAATAGCGCGCCGCCGCCAGCATCCCGATCAGTAGCCCGGTCAGCTTGGCATAGCCGAACGCCCAGCGCGTGGGATCATTGGCGAGCAGCTTGGCGCCGGCATGGCTGTCGAAGAAGCCGATCTGGATCTCGGCGATGTGCTGGAGGAATTCGGGGAGCATCACGATCGCCAGGATCAGCGGCGCCAGCACGAACAGCGCCAGCCCGCGCCGATAGAGCTCGAATATCTGCTTGCCGAGAAATGCCATGATCGTCCCCCCGCCACCAATCTGGCGCGGGGGGCCGGCAAATCAAGTCAGGCCGGCGCGAAGGCTCCGTCTTCGCCCATCACGTGCAACACGCCCTCGGCGATCGCGAAATAGGCGCCGTGGAGCGTCAGCGTGCCCGCCTTCACCCGCTCGGCGACGAAGGGGAAGGTCAGCAGGTTGATTAGCGACACGCGCACCGTCTCCAGCTCGAGCGCATGCACGGCCTCAGGACCGGTGCCGTGCGCCGCCACGATCCGCTCGCGCGCCTCGTCGAGCATGTCGACCCAGTGAGCGATGAACCCGCCTTCGCCATTGGCCGCCCCCTTGAAGCGCTGCGAGAGCGCCGCCGAGACGCCGCCGCACGCGCCATGGCCGAGCACCAGTATCTCGGGCACTTCGAGCTGGTTGACTGCGAACTCGAGCGCGGCGGACACGCCGTGGCGGCTCGCATCGTCCTCGAACGGCGGCACCAGGTTGGCGACGTTGCGCACCACGAAGATCTCGCCGGGCACGGTATCGAAGATCTGCGCCGGATCGACTCGGCTGTCGGAGCAGGCGATCACCATCACCCGCGGGCTCTGCCCCTCGGTGAGCTCCGACCATCGGTCGCGGTGGCGGCGATATTCACTGGTCCGGAAGCGCTGATAGCCGTCGAGCAGGTCGGTGAAATCGGTCATGGCCGCTGCCGTAACGTCCGCTATCCAGACTGCCAAGGTTTGTATCGAAGCATTGCTGCGAAGATCGATTGACGAAAGTGCAACCAGGGCTGGAAACCCTGGCCCTCCCGCTCTATCTGGCCTGCATGAACGATCTCTCCGCAGCACCGCGCCCGGAACGCCAGCGCAAGCCCGACTGGATCCGCGTCAAGGCTCCCACCTCGGAAGGCTTCGCCAAGACGCGGGCGCTGATGCGCTCGAAAAACCTCGTCACCGTCTGCGAGGAAGCGGCCTGCCCGAATATCGGCGAGTGCTGGACCAAGAAGCACGCCACGGTGATGATCCTGGGCGACGTCTGCACGCGCGCCTGCCGCTTCTGCAACGTCAAGACCGGCATGCCGCGCAAGGTCGACCCGATGGAGCCGCAGCATGTCGCTGAGGCTGCCGCGCAGATGGGTCTCGAGCATATCGTCATCACCTCGGTCGACCGCGATGACCTGCCCGACGGCGGCGCCAGCCAGTTCGTCAAGGTGATCGAGGAGATCCGCAAGGCGAACCCGACCACGACGATCGAGATCCTCACTCCCGATTTCCGCAACAAGCACGAGGCCGCCGTCGAGGCGATCGTCGCCGCGCGGCCGGACGTCTACAACCACAATCTCGAGACGGTGCCGAGGCTCTACCCGAACATCCGCCCCGGCGCGCGCTATTATGCGTCGCTGCGCCTCCTCGAGACGGTGAAGCGCCTCGACCCGACGATCTTCACCAAGTCGGGCATCATGCTCGGCCTCGGCGAGCAGCGCCTCGAGGTTCACCAGGTAATGGACGACATGCGCTCGGCCGACATCGATTTCCTGACGATGGGCCAGTATCTCCAGCCGACTCCGCGCCACGCCAAGGTTGAGGAGTTCGTCACGCCCGCCGCCTTCCAGGCCTATGGCGCGATCGGCCGGGCAAAGGGCTTCCTCCAGGTCGCCTCGTCGCCGCTCACCCGCTCCAGCTATCACGCCGGCGAGGACTTCGCCGAGATGAAGGCTGCGCGCGAGGCGAAGCTGGCCAAGGCCGCCACCCCGGGGGCCTGATGCCGAAGCACAGCGAGACGCGGCCACTTCCCTATACCCCGGAGCAGATGTTCGACCTGGTGGCCGACGTCGCCCGCTACCCCGAGTTCCTGCCCTGGGTCAGTGCGATCCGGGTGCGCTCGAACAGCGATAGTCAGATGGTCGCGGACATGATCGTCGGCTTCAAGGGGCTGCGCGAGACCTTCACTTCGAAGGTCGACAAGCAGCGCCCCGCCGCGCTGCACATCGAATATCTCGAAGGCCCGCTCAAGCACCTGCGCAACGACTGGGGCTTCCGCGCGGACGGGAAGGGCGGGTGTCTGGTCGACTTCACCGTCGATTTCGCGTTCAAGAACCGCGTGTTCGAGATGCTCGCCGGCCAGATGTTCGATCGGGCGCTCCGCAAGATGATCAACGCGTTCGAGGAACGCGCCGCGCGGCTCTACGGCGATTCGACGTCGGCTTCGGTGTCCTCTGGGGCCGAGGCGCCCGGCATCAGCAGCTCGAGCGCACACAACGCCGCCTGAAGGCGCACGCCGGCACGGCCGTTGTTCACGAAGTGCCGCGCGTCCGCCACGATATGCTCGGGATCGGCGCCGCGCACCGCCTGCGCGAACACCACCGTGCCCACCGGCTTCTTCTCGGTGCCGCCATCGGGGCCCGCGATACCGGTGATCGCCACCGCGACATCGGCATGGGTGCGGGCAAGCGCGCCTTGCGCCATGCTCCAGGCGACTGCGATCGACACCGAGCCGAAGGTTTCCAGCACGTCGCTGCCTACCTTGAGCACGTCGTGCTTGGCCTCGTTCGAATAAGTGACAAAGCCCGCGTCGAAGACGTCGGACGAGCCGGGGATCTCGGTGAGCGCAGCCGAGACGAGGCCGCCGGTGCAGCTCTCGGCAACGGCGACGCGGCGGCCGGCAGCGCGATTGGCGTCAAGCACCTTGCGGGCGGCTGCGACCAGCTCCGGCGGGAGAATCGTGTCCATAGGGGGGCGCCTTTGCCACCCTATTGTTGCCGACGCGAGTCAGTTCATCGCCTTAGGGCTGTGCCGAAGCGGGCAGCCCCTCAGTTCGCCTCGCAGATGCGGAAGGGCGGCGCCTCACCGGCCTTGGCCTCGAGGCCCAGCTTGAACACTGCCACAAACAGCTCCGCCAGGTTGACCGGGGGCAGGGGCTCGAGTGCTTCGGCCATCTCGCTGACATTCGCGCACTGCGTCGCGCTCAGCTTCTCGACCTTCATCTCGCTGAGGATCGTGCCCGAAAACAGGTCGAACATGCTGTCGTCGATCTTCACGTCGCCGGCCAGCGCCTTGTTAAGCGCCGCCACCGCCTCGGGCCGTGCGGCCTTGGCCGGCGCGTCGTAGCGCGCGACCATCGCAGCGCCGGAACGCACCAGATATGCGCTTGCCGGCAGCGTCTTGGAACAGGCCGTCGTCACTTGCTTCAGTGCGCCAGGCAGGATCGTCAGGATCAGCGAAGACGCTTCCTGCCTGGTCAGGCAGGGCGGGTCCTTCGCCGCCGCCAGCGCCTGACCGGTCGTCGCCAGCAGCGCCAGCGCTGCCGTCGTTGCGCGCATCATCTTGTTCATTCCCCCTCCGCAATCCGTATCGTGGCAATGGCTTGCGCAGCCATGCCTTCGCCGCGGCCGGTGAACCCCAGCCGCTCGGTCGTCGTTGCCTTCACGCTAATCCGGCCGATGGGCAGCTGCAATATCGCGGCGATGCTCGCCCGGATTGCCTCGCGGTGCGGGCCGATCTTGGGCGCCTCGCAGATGATCGTCAGGTCGATAAAGTCGATCACGCCGCCCGCGGCCGCCACCAGCGACGCCGCATGTTCGAGGAACTTGGCGGAGCGCTGCCCGCGCCATTGCGGGTCGCTCGGCGGGAAGTGCATACCGATATCGCCCGCGCCGATCGTGCCCAGCAGCGCGTCGGTGATCGCATGCAGCGCCACATCGGCGTCGCTATGCCCCGAAAGCCCCTTGGAATGCGGCACGAGCACGCCGCCCAGCCACAATTCCTCGCCCTCGGCGAAACGGTGGACGTCATAGCCCTGCGCCGTGCGCACCCGCATCTGCGCACCGAACCGCGCCTCGGCGGCGGCGAAATCGGCGGGGTGGGTGACCTTTTCGAGCATCGCGCACCCTTCCACGACGGTTACGTCCATTCCGAGCGCGCGCAGCATCTGCGCATCGTCGGTCGCTTCCTGGTCCTCGGGCCAGGCGGCATGCGCCTGGCGAATGGCGGTGGCACGGAACGCCTGGGGCGTCTGCACCCGCACCAGCCCGTCGCGCGGCACGGACGCTCCGGACGCCGAAACGAGCGTGTCCGCTACCGGCAGCCCCGGAATCGCCCCCTCATGCGTCTCCAGCGCCGCGAGCAGCCGGTCGATCACCGCATGCGCTAGGAAGGGGCGGGCGGCATCATGGATCAGCACCCGATCGGCATCGCCAATCACCGCCAGCCCGTTCGCCACGCTCTCGCGCCGCGTCGCCCCGCCAATAAGGAAGTCCACATCGCCCAGAACCGCGCGCAACGCATCTTCCTGCCCCGCGCCGATCACGACCAGCACTGTGTCCACATCCGGATGGGACGTCATGGCGTCGAAACTATGCTTGAGCATCGGCTTGCCGGCGAGCGGCGCGAATTGCTTGGGCACGCTCCCCCCGGCGCGGGTACCGCTTCCGGCGGCGACAATGATGGCGGCGGTCTTCATGCCGGCGGGCCTAGAGCAAGACGCACCGAGGTTGAAGAGGCTCACCGCCACCCACATCCGTCAGGAAGGGGGAGAAGGGCCCTTCCAATGTAGGAAATCCTCTGACAGCCTTGAGCATCAGCCAGCCCAGGCCGGCCGCTCTTTGAACCGTCGATACGCCAACGCAAGCGCAGGATTTCCCGCGCCCGTGCAACGGCTTGCCGCAAGCCGGCAAAGACACCGCGCCAACATCCGCGTTCAAGACGTCTGGCAATACGCACATCGACTCCGCCGAAACCCGCAGGTTTCCGCCGTCCCTGGCCCGATTTCCATCCCCCGGAACGCGACAGCGCAACCCGCCGGGCGCGCAACCAACGCCAGCTTCCGCGTCCGGAACCGTCTACTTGCCAATCATCGCTTGTACCTGTAGGCGCCACTGCCTATTTTTCAGGCAACATCATGAGCGAACTCGCCCCCATCCAGATCGGCCCGGTCACGGTCGAAGCGCCGGTCATCCTGGCGCCGATGACTGGTGTCACTGACCTGCCGTTCCGCCGCGCGGTGCGCCGCTATGGCTCGGGGCTCAACGTCACCGAGATGATCGCCAGCGCCGCCGCGATCCGCGACACCCGCCAGTCGATCCAGAAGGCCGCTTGGGACCCGATCGAGGAGCCGGTCTCGATGCAGCTCGTCGGCTGCTCGCCGCCGGAGATGGCCGAGGCCGCCAAGCTCAACGAGGATCGCGGCGCTGCGATCATCGACATCAACATGGGCTGCCCGGTGCGCAAGGTCACCAACGGCGATGCCGGCTCGGCGCTGATGCGCGACCTCAAGCATGCCGCCGCGATCGTCGATGCCTGCGTGAAGGCCGTGAAGGTGCCGGTCACGCTCAAGATGCGCATGGGCTGGGACCTCGACAGCCTCAACGCGCCCGAGCTGGCCCATATCGCCGAGGATCTCGGCTGCAAGATGGTCACCGTTCATGGCCGCACCCGCAACCAGATGTACCGCGGCTCGGCCGACTGGGCCTTTGTCCGCACGGTGAAGGACGCGGTGAAGATCCCGGTGATCGTCAATGGCGACATCCTGACGGTCGAGGACGCCCGCACCGCGCTCGCCCAATCGGGTGCCGACGGGCTGATGATCGGCCGGGGTTCCTATGGCAAGCCGTGGATCCTCAAGCAGGTGATGGACGCGCTGACCGGCAAGGGCGAGCGCGCCGATCCTACAATCGACGAACAATATCGTGTAATTCTAGAGCATTACATCGATAGTCTCGAACATTATGGTGAGATGACCGGCGTCAACATGATGCGCAAGCATCTCGGCTGGTACACCAAGGGCCTGACCGGCTCGGCCGAGTTCCGCAACAAGGTCAACCAGGTGCCGGACGCCAAGACCGTGCTGGCAATGCTCGACGAATTCTACGCACCGTGGCGTTCCCGCGCGGCGGCCTGAGGCGGCGTCCGGCACCGGCCCTCGGGCCCGGCTTCGCCGAGACGTTCGCCGCCTTGCCCGTTGCCGTCCTCGTCATCGATCCCGACGGCCGCATCGCGCATGCCAATGCCGCGTGCGAGGCGCTGCTCAACCACGCCGAGACCACGATGATCGGCCAGCCCTATGACGCGGTGCTGAGCCCGCCCGAAGGCTATGTCGACCGCCGCGACGGCCATGGCTTTGCCGCCTTCGACGTCGAGATCGAGGCGGTCCGCGGCGCCCGCATCCGGGTGGACTTTGTCGAGACCTCGATCGCCGACAATCCCGGCTGGCGGATCGTCACGCTCCACCACGCTCCGCAATCCCGCCGCGTCGCCCAGGGCGCCGAGCGCACCGCCGGCGCGCGTGCCGCAGTGGGAGCGGCGGCGATGCTGGCCCATGAGATCAAGAACCCGCTCTCGGGCATCCGCGGCGCCGCCCAGCTGCTCGCCAGCTCGGGGGAGGATCGCGAGCTTACCGGGCTGATCACCACCGAAGTCGACCGCATCGCCGCGCTGATCGACCGGATGCAGGACTTCACCGATACGCGCCCGCTCAAGCTCGAGCCGACCAACGTCTATCCTCTGCTTGATCACGCCCGCCGCCTGGCGCTGGCCGGCTTCGCCCGCGGCATGGTGATCGAGGAGCGCTTCGATCCCTCGCTGCCCCCGGTGCTGATCGACCCCGATGCCTTCCAGCAAGTGATGATGAACCTGGTCAAGAATGCCGCCGAGGCACTTGCCGGGCTCGCCCAGCCGCGGATCGTGCTCTCCACCGCCTATCGCCACGGCATGTCGATCAGTGCCGGCGCCGGCCGCCCGCGCCAGCCGCTGCCGATCGAGATCTGCGTGATGGACAATGGCCCCGGCGCCCCCGCCGACATCGCCGAGCACCTCTTCGAGCCCTTCGTCTCGGGCAAGCCGGAGGGGAAGGGGCTCGGCCTCCCGCTCGTCGAGAAGCTGGTCCGCGACATGGGCGGGATCGTCCAATATGCCCGTGAGCGCCCACCCGAAATGACTGTATTCCGCATCCTCCTTCCCCGAGCCAAGGCATGACCGGCTCGGTCCTGGTCGTCGACGACGACAGCGCGATCCGCACCGTGGTCGCCGCGGCGCTCCGCCGGGAAGGCCATGCCGTCACGACGGCAGCCAGCCTCGCCGAGCTGCGCCGCGCGATCGGAGCCGCCTTACCCGATGTGCTGGTCACCGACGTGATCCTGCCCGATGGCAATGGCCTTGACGAAGTGGCGAAGCTCACCGCCGAGCATCCTTCGCTCCCGGTGATCGTCTTCTCCGCGCAGAACACGCTGGCGACGGCAGTGCGCGCCACCGAAGTCGGCGCCTTCGACTATCTCCCCAAGCCCTTTGATCTCGACGTGCTGGGCCAGGCAGTGCGCAGCGCGATTGCCCGCGGCCGCCATCTCCCCGCCGACCTGCCCGGCGACGAGCTGAGCGGCGGCTCCTCGCTGATCGGCCGTTCGCCGGCGATGCAGGAAGTCTACCGCGTCATCGCCCGCGTCGTCTCCAACGACCTCACCGTGCTGATCTCCGGCGAGTCGGGCACCGGCAAGGAGCTCGTCGCCAAGGCGATCCACGACATGGGCCCGCGCCGCCGCGCGCCGTTCGTCGCGCTCAACATGGCCGCGATCCCGCGCGAGCTGATCGAGGCCGAGCTGTTCGGCCATGAGCGCGGCGCCTTCACCGGCGCTGCGTCCCGCGTCGCCGGCAAGTTCGAGCAGGCGGCGGGGGGCACGCTGTTCCTGGACGAGATCGGCGACATGCCGATGGACGCGCAGACCCGCCTGCTCCGTGTGCTCCAGCAAGGCGAGTTCACCACCGTCGGTGGTGCCCGCACGATCAAGGCCGATGTCCGCATCGTCGCCGCGACCAACAAGGACCTGTCCGCGCTCGTCCAGGCCGGGCAGTTCCGCGAAGACCTGTTCTACCGCCTCAACGTCGTCCCCGTGGCGCTGCCCTCGCTCCGGGAGCGCCGCGACGACGTTCCCTTGCTCGCCCGCTTCTTCCTCGACCGCGCGGCGGAGGACGGTCTGCCCCGCAAGAGCCTGGCGACCAATGCGGTCGCGGTGCTGGAGAATTATGACTGGCCCGGCAATGTCCGCCAGCTCGAGAACCTCATGCGCCGCATCGCCGCGCTGAGTCGCGACGAGGTCATCGATGGCGATGCCCTGCGCCGCGCGCTGGGCGAGGCTGGCGCCACGCCCAGCCTCACGACTCGCGACGAAGGCATCGAGGCCGCCGTCCGCGCCCGGCTGGAGCGCATCGCGATCGAGGAGCCGCGCACGCTCGACGACGGCACGCTCTATGACCGGATCATCGGCGAGGTGGAGCGTCCCCTGATTGAGGCGATGCTCGGGCGTCATGGCGGCAACCAGCTCCGCGCCGCCCGCGCGCTGGGGATCAATCGCAATACGCTGCGCAAGCGCCTCGACACGCTGGGGATCGATGTCGGCCCCAATCGTCCGGATGGTGCCGAATAGCGACAGACCGAGCAATATTATGTGTTCTTTTTGCCACAATCTCGATCTAGCTTGGTCGCGATGGATGCCGTCACCGCCGAGCCCCTGATCAAGGCAACGCCGCGCAAGCGGCGGATCACTGCCATCTCGGCGCTGGAGATCGTGGTGGTGACGCTGGCGGTCGCCACCCCCGTCGCCACCTTCCTGTTCGTCCGAAATTTCTCGCACCAGGTGTTCAATCCCGGTGTCGCGGCATCGCTGCTGCTCGCCAATCTGCTGCCCTATGTCGCGCTGATCGTGCTGATCGGCCGCCGCATCGCGATCCACCGCGCTGCCAAGTCGGCGCTAGCCGGCGGCGGGCGCCTCCACGTGCGACTCGTCGCGGTGTTCACGCTGATGGCGAGCATCCCGATTGTGCTGACCGTGATCGCGGCATCAGTGATGTTCCAGTCGGGCGTCCAGCTGTGGGGCTCGGAGCGCGCGCGCAGCGTGTTCAACGCCACCCAGTCCTTCGGCGAGCAGGGCCAGCGCGTCGTCATCGAGCGCTGGACGGGCGAAGCCCGCACCATGGCGGCCGACGTCGCCAACAAATTCCCCACCGTCCCGCTGCGCTCGCCGGTGGTGCAGAACTACCTGCTCAACCAGACCTATAATCGTAACCTCTTTCAGTTCGTCCTCTTCCGGGTGGAGAATGAGAAGAACGTAACGGCGCTCTACTCCTATGATGCGCCCAAAACGGATGTCTTCGCCGCCCGCGTCTCTGCCCAGGTGATCAACCTGTTGCGCGACGAAGAGAGCTACACCAATTTCGACACGCAGATGCTGTGGGTGGTTACCCCGGTCGACCGGTCGAGCAATCTGTTCCTCTATGTCGCCACGCCGAACAATGTCGACTTCCTGAACCGGCAATATCACGAGAGCGACCGCATCTCGGCGGAGTTCGATGCGCTCCAGGCGCGGGCGCGTTCGCTCCAGCTCCAGCTCAACGGCGTGCTGTTCGGCGTGGCGCTGCTGATCGTGAGCATCGCGACCTGGATTGCGCTCGCCGTCGCCGATCGCCTGGTCAAGCCGGTCGAGCAGCTCGTTACCGCCGCCCGCCGAGTCGCTGGCGGCGACCTGACTGCGCGCGTCGACATCCCGCTGACCGGCGACGAGATCAGCACCCTCAGCGATGCCTTTAACGGCATGACCGAGCGGCTCGAACAACAGACCGGCGCGCTCAAATCGGCCAATATCCAGCTCGAAAGCCGCCGCGTTCTGATCGAGGCGGTGATGTCGGGCGTCTCGGCCGGCGTCATCTCGATCGACTCGCAGCGTAGCGTCCGCCTGATCAACGAGTCGGCGATCGAGCTGCTCCACCAGGGCGAGCAGGACCTCGTCGGCCATCCACTAGCCGAGCTCGCCCCCGAACTCGACGCGCTGCTCGACACCGGCGACCGCGAGGCGGTGATCCAGCTCGGCAGCGGCGGCGATGCACGCACGCTCGCCGTGAAGGTCACCAGCGACGAGGCGGGCAAGGTGCTCACCTTCGACGACATCACCCAGCAATTGAACGACCAGCGCCGCGCCGCCTGGTCCGATGTCGCACGCCGCATCGCGCATGAGATCAAGAACCCGCTCACCCCGATCCAGCTCGCCGCCGAGCGCCTCAAGCGCCGCTACGGCAAGAAGATCGAGCCGGAAGACGGCACTTTCGCCCAGCTGACCGACACGATCGTCCGCCAGGTCGGCGACCTGCGCCGCATGGTCGATGAGTTCTCCTCCTTCGCGCGGATGCCCAAGCCGATGTTCCGCCAGGAGTCGCTGCTCGACATCGCGCGCCAAGCGATGTTCCTCCACGAAGTCGCGCATCCCACGCTGCGCTTCGAGATGGACGCCCCCGATCCCGCGCCCAGCCTGATCTGCGATCGCCGCCAGATCGGCCAGGCCTTCACAAATATTGTGAAGAACGCAGTTGAAGCGATTGAAGCACGCGGGGAGGGAGAGGCACTTCCCCAGGGCGAGATCGTCATGACGATCCGCCCCGAGGCGGAAGGCAAGCTCACCCTGACGCTCGCCGACAACGGCATCGGCCTGCCGGTCGAGCGTGACCGGATCGTCGAGCCTTATATGACGACGCGCAGCCGCGGCACGGGCCTGGGCCTCGCGATCGTGAAGAAGATCGTCGAGGAGCATTTCGGCACCATCAACTTCTCCGACCGGCCCGGTGGCGGCACGCTCGTCACCATCTGTTTCGATACCGATCAGCTCGCCGAGATGGCGAGCGCCCCTGAAGGCGAGGGCGGCGAAGAACCGCGTCCCGCCGTGCTTACCCGTACTGGAAGTGCCAAATCATGAGTCTCGATATCCTGGTCGTCGACGATGAGCGCGACATCCGTGAGCTGGTGGCCGGCGTCCTCGAGGACGAAGGCTATGCAACGCGCGGCGCCGCGAACAGCGACGAGGCGCTCGAGGCCATTGCCGAGCGCCGCCCAAGCCTGGTGCTGCTCGACGTGTGGCTGCACGGCTCGAAGCTCGACGGGCTCGAGATCCTCGACGAGATCAAGCGCCGCGATCCCTCGATCCCGGTGCTGGTGATCTCGGGGCACGGAAATCTCGATACCGCGGTCGCCGCGATCCGCCGTGGCGCCTCCGATTTCATCGAGAAGCCGTTCGAGGCCGAGCGGCTGCTCTGGCTGGTCGAACGCGCCACCGAGACCGAGCGGCTGAAGCGCGAAGTCGCATCGCTGCGTGCCTCGATCGGCCGCGAAGAGGATCTGACCGGCCAGTCGGGCGCGATCAACTCGGTGCGCGCCACGCTCAAGCGCGTCGCCTCCACCGGGAGCCGCGTGCTGATCACCGGCAGCGCCGGCACCGGCAAGGAAGTTGCCGCCCGCCTGCTCCATGGCTGGAGCCAGCGCGCCGCTGCGCCGTTCGTCATCGTCAGCGCGGCGCGGATGCAGCCCGAGCGCGTCGAGGAGGAGCTGTTCGGCGTGGAGGAGGGCGGGGACCTGGTCCGCACCGGCCTGCTCGAACAGGCGCATGGCGGCACGCTGTTCCTCGACGAGATCGCCGACATGCCGGTCGCCACCCAGGCTCGCATCCTGCGCGTGCTCACCGATCAGAGCTTCAGCCGCGTCGGCGGCACCCGCGTGGTCAAGGTCGATGTCCGCGTCGTCTCCGCCACGGCGCGCGACCTGATGCAGGAGATTGCCGAGGGCCGCTTCCGCGAGGATCTCTATTACCGCCTCAACGTGGTCCCGGTGAGCATCCCACCGCTCACCGATCGGCGCGAGGACATTCCCGTCCTCGTCGAGCATTTCGTCGCGCATTACGCCAATGAGCGCCGCGTGCCGACGCCCGAAGTCGCGCCCGATGCGATGGTGGCGCTGCAGAGCTATGAATGGCCGGGCAATGTCCGCCAGCTGCGCAACATCGTCGAGCGCACCGTGATCCTTGCCCCCGGCGACCGGATCGGGCGGATCGACCTCGATCTCCTGCCCCCCGAAGTGCTCGGCCGGCCCGCCGATACCGGCGGCAACACCGCCGCCAGCGCAATCATGGGCGCCCCGCTCAAGGAAGCACGCGAGAGCTTCGAGCGCGAGTATCTTCGCGTCCAGATCCGCCGCTTCTCGGGCAACATCTCGCGCACCGCCAGCTTCATCGGCATGGAGCGCTCGGCGCTGCACCGGAAGCTCAAGCTGTTGGGGATCACCGACAGCCGGGACGAGTAGGGGCCGCTCCACCGGCGCCTTGCAATTTTCGACGCGCGTCGAACACCTGCCATTGTTGGAAACCCCTGCTGGACGATTTGCCGCCCAAAGCATAAAAGGGCGCCGCGACGCGCCGAACGGGTGCGCGCTTCAGACGCCAGGGAACGGCGCCAAAGCGGGGAAACTCCCGCCAACAAAGAGAGTCACGAACGATGGCCGAAAAGCAGACCTCCCTCCAGGATCTGTTCCTCAACTCGCTGCGCCGGTCGAAGACCCCGGTCACGATGTTCCTCGTCAAGGGCGTCAAGCTCCAGGGCATCGTCACCTGGTTCGACAATTTTTCGGTGCTGCTCCGCCGCGACGGCCAGTCGCAGCTCATCTACAAGCACGCGATCTCCACGATCATGCCCTCGGGCCCGGTCGACCTCGCCCCGCTTCTCGAAGCGGTCGGAGAGTTCCAGTCCAAGAACCCGGTATTGCAGGAGATTTTCCTCAACGCGGTCCGCCGCCAGCAGGAAAATGTCACGATGTTCCTGGTCAATGGCGTGATGCTCCAGGGCCAGATCGCGGCCTTTGACCTGTTCTGCATGCTGCTCCAGCGCGAGGGCATGGCCCAGCTGGTCTACAAGCACGCTGTCTCGACGATCCAGCCGGCCCACCCGCTGAACCTCGCCGAGGAACAGAATAGCGACGACTGAGTGAGCGCATGACAACCGGTTTCGAGCGCGACCCCGATGAATTCTCCCGGGGCGCGCGAGCGGTCGTGGTCTATCCGGACCTCGGCGGAAGCTCGCGCGATGCCGATGCGCGCCTGGAGGAGACCGCCGGTCTCGCCGCCGCCATCGGCGTCGACGTGGTCGAGCGGGTGCCTTTGCGCATCCGCGCGCCCAAGCCGGGTACGCTGATCGGCTCGGGCCAGGTCGAGGCGCTGGCCGAGACGGTCCGCGACAAGGAACTGACCCTCGCGGTTTTTGACGCGAGCCTCACGCCGGTCCAGCAGCGCAATCTCGAGACCGGGCTCGGCTGCAAGGTCATCGACCGTACCGGCCTGATCCTCGAGATCTTCGGTGAGCGCGCGCGCACTGCCGAGGGCCGGCTCCAGGTCGAACTGGCCCACCTCGACTATCAGGCCGGTCGCCTCGTGCGCAGCTGGACCCACTTGGAGCGCCAGCGCGGCGGCTTCGGCTTCCTCGGCGGCCCGGGCGAAACCCAGATCGAAGCCGATCGCCGGCTGATCCGCGACCGCATGGCCCGCCTGCGCCGCGAGCTGGATTCGGTTAGCCGCACCCGCACCCTCCACCGCGACCGGCGCCAGCGTGCGCCGTGGCCGGTGATCGCACTGGTCGGCTACACCAATGCCGGAAAGTCCACGCTTTTCAACCGCCTGACGGGAAGTGACGTCATGGCGGAAAATCTCCTCTTCGCCACCCTCGACCCGACGCTCCGGCAGATTTCGCTGCCCGGCATCGACAAGGCGATCCTGTCGGACACGGTGGGTTTCGTTTCCGAACTGCCCACCCAGCTCGTCGCCGCGTTCAAGGCGACGCTGGAGGAAGTGATCTCGGCCGACCTGCTGATCCATGTTCGCGATGTCGCGCATCCGGACAGCGAGGCGCAGAAGGACGATGTCGAGCAGGTGCTCGCCGATATCGGCGTTGCCGAGGGTACGCCGCGCTTCGAAGCCTGGAACAAGATCGACCTGCTCGAGGGCGACGCCCGCGACGACCTGCTGGCCGAAGCTTCCCGCCGCGACGACGTCATGCCGGTCTCGGCAGTGACCGGGGAGGGGGTGGAAGCCCTGATCCACGCCGTTGCCGCGCGCCTGACCGAAGGCCATCGCCGCTATACCCTCCACCTAGACCCCGCCGACGGCGCCGCCGCCGCCTGGCTCCATCAACATGGCGAAGTGCTCGAACAGGGCATGGACGGCGAACGTGCGGTCTATGAGGTCCGCATGGCGCCGCGGGATTATGAGCGGTTCCTGCAGCGGACTGCCTGACAGCCGCGCTTATTCCGGAAGCGTGTAATGCAGCACGTAATTGTGCTTGCCGCCTTCGATCAGGATCTCGAGCCGACCGGCGATGCCCTTGAGTTCGTCGGTGCCTGACCCAGGCGCGATCACGACGTTCATCTCCGGCTTGCCGCCGCTCATCGACCCATTGTGCTGGAGCGCAAAGCTGCCCTTGCGGCCTGCGAGCATGCCAGTGACCTGCTCGAGCGCGACATAGGCCGCGTTGCCGCCGCCGGGATCACCATAGCCCAGCATCTGGCCGGTCGCGGTGGCTTCGAGGTCGCCATGATAGGTTTTGGTCAGCGCAAGCACGCCGACTGGTCCTTCGACCGAGGCATTCGGCTTTACGCTGACGTCGAAACTGCCCTTCGCCTGTTGCATATCGCTTCCAGCCACCTGAGGAGCCGCCATCGCCGAGATGCCGTTCGCCGGAGCGGACAGCGCGATCAGCAAGGGCAGGAGAAAGAACATTTAGCGAACATAACATAGGTTCAAAGCGACGGCAAGCGCTTGGCCTTCAACCAGAGTTCCTCCTTGGCATCGAGATCCAATCCCTCAAAAGCATCCCCAGCTTCAACTTCCATCGCCTTGAAACGCTTCTCGAATTTCCCATTCGCCGCGCGCAGTGCTGCCTCGGGTTCGACGCCCAGCTTGCGCGCCCAATTGACCACGGCGAACAGAAGATCGCCGAGCTCTTCCTCGACCTCGGCAGACGTGGTCGCAGCCTCTACTTCGGCCAGTTCCTCGTCAATCTTGGCGCGGGCGCCGCTGGGATCGGGCCAGTCGAAGCCGGTGCGCGCGGCGCGTTTCTGGAGCTTCTCGGCGCGGAGCAGGGCGGGGAGGCCGACCGCGACGCCGTCGAGCGCACTTTCATGCCCCTTGGCGCCCCGCTCCGCGGCCTTGATTTGTTCCCAGAGGTGATGGCCGCCCTCGGCCGCGCCCAGGAAGATATGCGGGTGGCGGCGCTCCATCTTGTCGCTGATCGCGTTCACGACATCGGCCAGCGCGAAGTCACCAGCTTCCTCGGCCATGCGGCTGTGGAAGATCACCTGGAGCAGCAGGTCGCCGAGCTCGTCCTTGAGGTCGTCCATATCGCCGCGCTCGATCGCATCGGCCACTTCATAGGCTTCCTCGATCGTGTAGGGGGCGATCGTCGCGAAGGTCTGCACCGTATCCCATTCGCAACCGGTCTTCGGATCGCGCAACCGCGCCATGATCGCAACCAGGCGTTCGATATTGCTGGAAGAGCTCAGGGGAGTTGGGGGAGTCATGCGAGGGGGCCTTCCCGGAGCGCGTCCGTCAGATCGATAATATACATTATGTTAAATCTAGCTGCGGTCGCCGGAGGTCGGCAGCAGCACCCGCTCTTCCCGGCGTTTGGCCGGTTCGAGGATCAGGACGCGGTTTTCGACGCGCCAGGATTTGAGCCGCGACAGGAAATTCATGCCGAGCACATCGAGATCGCCGAAGCTGTCGCCCACCACCAGCGGCAGATCCTGCGTGGTCAGCGGCCCAATCGCCACGTCGTCCGCGCGCGCCGGCTGCGCCTGTACCGTGCCGTTAGCGGTCTCGATCACCACCGGCGGCGCCAGCGACGGCTTCACGCCGGCAGCCGCGGCGGTATCCGCCGAGATCGCAGTGACCGTGGCGCCGCTGTCGACCAGCATCCGCCGTTCTACGCCGTTGATCTTCACCCGCGCCCAGAAATGTCCGTCCGGGCTCATCTTGATGCGCACCGTCTCGCCCTGGACGCTCTGCTGCTCATAGCCGAGCTTCTCGGACGCCGTGGCAAGCAGCCCGCCGAGTTCCTGGCGGTGGTTCATCACGATCAGCATCGTCACACCGACAATGCCCCAGATCACCAACGTCTGGACGAGGCCGCGGAGCGTGATCCGCCGCGCCGTCAGTGCCTTCAGCGCGAGCATCAGCGCGCCAAGCAGGAACAGCAACTGGACCAGGCGATCGTCGGTCATACCGCAACCTCCATGCCGTCGAAGCCCGGCTCGACTCCGGCGGGAAGCGAAGCTGTGAGCGTCGCATAGTCCATCGAATTGTCCATATGCGCGAGTAGGGTACGGCGCGGCGCAAGGTCACTCACCCACCCCAGCACGGCACCCAGATCGGCATGGGTCGGATGCGGCTGCCGGCGCAGGCAATCGACCACCCACAGGTCCAAATCCTTATACAGTTTACGCATATCCTGCGTCATCTCATTGAAATCTATAGCATAAGCTATGGATTTTCCGTTACTTTCAAAACGCAGGCCCGCTGATGTAATGCCGCCATGCGGCTGATCCGTCACGCGGATATGGATATCGCCGATGGTGATCGCATCCGGCAGCGGCTCGATCGCCACCGTCGGGCGGTAAAGCGCCCGGCCGTTGAACACATAGTCGAAGCGCTTGCCGAGCTGCTCTAGCGTGAACGGCCGGGCAAGCCCGCGCAGCGGCTCCCCTCCCCGCAAATGCATCAGCACGCGCAGGTCGTCGATGCCGTGGCAGTGATCGGCGTGGTCGTGTGTCCAGATTACCGCGTCGATATCGGTGAGCTCCGCCGCCAGCGCCTGTTCGCGGAAATCGGGGCTGGTATCGATGAGGATGCGCGTGGTGGCGGTCGACACCAGTGCCGAGGCACGGGTGCGCCGGTTCCTCGGCTCGGCAGGGTCGCAGTCACCCCAGTCGTTCCCGATCCGCGGCACGCCGGACGAAGTCCCCGAGCCGAGGATGCGCAGCTTCATGCCAGGGTCTTGGCGAACAGCTTGTGGAAATTCGCGCGAGTCGCGTCCGCCAGCGCGTCGGGATCCTCGCCGCGCAACTGCGCGAGGAAACGGCAGGTATCGGCGACGAACGCCGGCTCGCCGGTCTTCCCGCGGTGCGGCACCGGCGCCAGGAACGGCGCATCGGTCTCGATCAGCAGGCGATCGAGCGGCAGCTGGGCGGCGGTGTCCTGCAAATCCTTCGCGTTCTTGAAGGTGACGATGCCCGAGATCGAGATGTAGAAGCCCAGCTCGAGTGCGATTTCGGAGAATTCCCGGCTCGCGGTGAAACAGTGGATCACGCCGGGGAAGGCCCCCTTCCCCATCTCTTCGCGCAAGATCTCGGCGGTGTCCGCCTCTGCGTCGCGGGTATGGACGATCAGCGGCAGCTGCGTCTCGCGGCATGCGGTGATGTGCGTCCGGAAACTCGCGCGCTGGCGATTACGGTCGCTATGGTCGTAATAATAATCGAGCCCGGTCTCGCCGATGCCCACCACGCGCGGATGCCGCGCCTTCTCGATCAGCTTCGACGCATCGATATCGGGATGCTCGTCCGCCTCATGCGGATGAATGCCGACCGATGCCCAGACGTCCGCCTCGCGCTCGGCGACGGCGATGACCTCGTCCCATTCGCGCTCGCGAGTCGAGATATTGAGCATCGCCACCACGCCCGCCTCGCGCGCACGCGCAAGCACCTCGGGCTGCTGCTCGCCCAGGCCCTTGTAGATCAGGTGGCAATGGCTGTCGGCCAGTCTCACGCTTCTTCCTTCAGCTCCAGCCGGGGGAAGATGGGGGTCGGCGGCGCGATACGGAAGTCCGCATCGCCCATCGGGCCAAGCTGATCGAGCAATTTGGCTGCCGAGCCCGGCACCACCGGCGCGATCGTGACGGCAAGACGTCGGATCGCGCGCAGCAGCGTGCTCAGCACCGCGTGCATCCGCTCGGGATCGGTCTTGCGCAGCCCCCAGGGCGCCTGCGCATCGATATACTGGTTGCAGGCGAACACGCCGGTCATCCAGATCTCCACGCCCTGGCTCAGCGCCAGATCCTCGAACGCGCGGATGAAGCCGCCACAGGCATTGTCGACCTCGGCGATCAGCACGCCGTCGGCTTCCTCGCCGCGCCCGGTCTCGACCTTGCCCTCGCAATTCTTGGCGATGAAGGCGAGCGTGCGCTGGGCAAGGTTGCCGAAGCTGTTCGACAGATCGGCATTGGCCCGGGTGACGATCGCCTCGTCGCTGAACGTGCCGTCATTGCCGAAGCTCACATCGCGCAGCAGGAAGTAGCGCAGCGCATCGACGCCGTAATAGTCCGCCAGCGCCATCGGATCGACGACATTGCCGACCGACTTGGACATCTTCTCCCCGCGGTTAAGCAGGAAGCCGTGCCCGAACACCTGCTTGGGCAGCGCAATCTTAGCCGACATCAGGAAGGCCGGCCAATAGACCGCGTGGAAGCGGACGATGTCCTTGCCGATCAGATGGATATCCGCCGGCCAATAGCGCGCCAGCCGCTCCTGATCGTCGGGATAGCCCGCGCCGGTCAGGTAATTGGTCAGCGCATCGACCCAGACATACATCACATGCCCCGGCGAACCCGGCACCGGCACGCCCCAGTCGAAGCTGGTGCGCGAGACCGAAAGATCGGCGAGCCCGCCTTCAACGAAGCGGAGGATCTCGTTGCGGCGCGATTCCGGGCGGATGAAGTCCGGATTGGCGGCGTAGAAGTCGAGCAGCGGCTTTTCGTATTTCGACAGCTTGAAGAACCAGGTCTCCTCCGCGGTCCACTCCACCGGAGTGCCCTGCGGCGAAAGCTTCTCGCCCCCTTCCCCCTCGACGAGCTCCTTCTCCTCGTAGAACGCCTCGTCGCGCACCGAGTACCAGCCCTCGTACCGATCAAGGTACAGGTCGCCGGCGTCCGCCATCGCCTGCCAGATCGCCTGGCTTGCTTTGTAGTGATCGGCCTCCACCGTGCGAATGAAACGATCGCACGAAATATCAAGCTTCTCAGCCATCTCGCTAAAATATGCGGACATCTCGTCCGCAAGCTCGCGCGCAGTCATGTCGCGGTCGCGCGCCGTCTTGACCATCTTGAGGCCATGCTCGTCGGTACCGGTCTGGAAGAACACGTCGCGGCCCTGCTGGCGCTGGAAGCGCGCGATCGCGTCAGCGGCGATCATCTCATAGGCGTGCCCGATATGCGGGCGGCCATTGGGATAGTGGATCGCGGTGGTGATGTAGAAGGGGTCGGCCATAGGGCGCGTCTAGAGGCTGGGCGCGGCACATGCTAGTCTTGGCGCGGTTCAAAAAGCGGAGGGGCGGATGCGGATCCTGGCACTCACGGCACTGCTGATCGTCACGCCGGCAGCGGCGCAACAGGCCTCGCCCGAGATCAAGGCCGAACTCGCAAAGGGCGAAGCGGTCGAAAGCGTCACCAATGGCGACCTTAACGGGGACGGTCAGTCCGATATCGTGCTGATCGGCTCCGGTGAGGAAACGCGCACGGTGAAGGCGATGCTGCGCGTAGGCGGCAAGCTCGTCACGATCGGCACGCTCAAGCTCGACACCTACCCCCTTGGCGCCGCGGATGTGAGCATCACCAAGGGCGTGCTCAAGATCACCGACCTGGTCGGCGGCACCACCGCGGTGAACACTGTCTATCGCTATCGGCTGGCGCCGGGTCCCAGACCACGGATGCGGCTGATCGGGATCGACGCGATGCTCTACAGCCGCACCTATGCGCATGACGGGTTCGAGTTGAGCTGGAACCTGCTCACCGGCGACCAGATCACGCGCGACATGAAGCTCAACAAGAAGGGCGGCGATGCGGCGTACGACCCGATCATCGAGAAGAAGGCGAAGAAGCCGAGCAAGCCGCTCTACATGGAAGACACGCCCGACCCGAACGCGCTGATCGGCTGGGGCGAGAAGTAGCCACTAGCTCTCAGCTGTTCCCCGGCGAAAGCCGGGGCCCAGGGTTACTCTTCCGTGTCGCTTGTAACTGGCCCCCGGTTTTCGCCGGGGAACAGCGTGGAAAATCAGCCCAGCATCTTCTCGACCGACACCGGCGCATCGCCGATCGCCACACCGGTCTTGCGCTCATGGACCTTGCGCACCGCCTCGGCGATCTCCTTGTCGATCGCGTCCTTCTGCTTGGGCGGCAGCTTCTTGTAATCCTCTTCGGAGAGATCGTGCTTCTTGAGCACCGCGTCGCGGGCGCGCTCTTCGGGCGTTTCGCTCGCGGCCTTTTTGAAGGCCTCCAGGATCGCGTCGAAGTTCGTCGTGCTCGCGCCATTCGTCGCGGCCGCGCCCGAGGTGGATGCGCCGCTGGTGTCGATGCCCGTAATGCCGGTGATTGCGCTCATATTCCGATCCCCTGTTTCGGGCCCGAAATAACCGCCGATGCCTAAAGCGGCGTTAAGCGCGGCCCAGCCTCGCGAGGATGCCGCCCATCTCGAACACCGTCGACGAGGCGTCGAGCGACAGCCCGGTCGCCGCCCCACCCAGCTCGCGCGCGGCACCATAGGCATCGAGCGCGGTGCGCAACGCGTCACCCGAGAGCGGCTTGGCGCGTTCGGCTATGAAGCTCGGCGCGCGTTCGAGGAAGGCCTCATAGCGTGGCTGCGCGGCCTTGATGCCGAGCAGCTTGGCCAACCGGCTGCGGATCATGTTGGAGGGATCGCCGGTCTCGGCGAGCGCCACCATCTCGCTTTCGATCGCGGCGATATCGAGCCCGGCAAAGCCCAGCGCCCGGCCCGGCGAGCCCTCGCCCGCCTTGACCAGCGCCGCGATCTCATTGCCATTCGCGTCGGGCAGCTGCTCGCGCAGGATCGCGCTCACATCGGCGTCAGGCAGCGCCTCGAAGCGCAGCAGCCGGCAGCGCGAGCGGATCGTCGGCAGCAGCCGGCCGGGCGCATGGCTCACCAGCAGGAAGATCGTCCCCGCCGGCGGCTCCTCGAGATTCTTGAGCAGCGCATTGGCGCCGCCGCGCTCGAGATCGTCGATCGCATCGATCACGATCACCCGGCGCGACGAAAAGCTCGGCTTGGTCGCAAACAAGGGTTGGAGCGAGCGGACCTGCGCGATCGTGATCGAGCGGGCGAGCGCCTCGTCGGGCTTGTCCGGATCCTTGGGCAGCCGAACCAGCTCGCGATAGTCCGGATGCGCGCCGGCGTTGACGAGATGGACGGTCTGGCTCTCCTCCGGCACATCCCAGCCGGGGGCCAGATGATCGCGACCGGCGCCTTCAGCCAGCAGGCGCAACGCCGCCGCCCGCGCGAACATGCCCTTCCCCACCCCCTCGGGCCCGGCGATCAGCCAGGCGTGGTGGAGATTGCCGCTCGCCATCGCCGCGGCGAGCGCCGCGCGGGCGGAGTCGTTACCGATCAGCATCAATCCCTCTCCCATTGGGAGAGGGAGGGAGGCGCGAAGCGCCGGAAGGGTGAGGGCAGAAGGATGAGGCCTGCCCTCACCCTTCCCGCTCGGCTGCACCGAGCGGGCCCCTTCCCTCTCCCGATGGGAGAGGGAATCATCACATTCCGAACAGCGACCAGAACCCGCGCCAGGCGCGGCCGAAAAAGCCCGCCTCGCCCACATCCTTCTCGGCGACCAGCGGCACGGTCTGCGACGGCAGGCCGGGCGAGTCGATGACGAGGTCGGCGATATGGTCGCCCGCCTTGAAGCCGGCCGGAACCGGGCCGTTATAGACGATACGGCCCTGCATCTCGGGCGCGGTGCCGGCCGGCACGGTGGCGGTCAGGTCGCGCGGCGCGATCACGCCAACGCTGCTCGCTGTCCCGCCTTGCACCTGGATCTCACCGACTTTGCGGCCCTTCTTGACGATCGGGCGCGGCTGCCAGGCGCGGAAGCCCCAATTCATGAACTTCACCGATTCCTCGGCGCGGCCACCATAGGTGTCGAGCCCGGCGACCACCATCACCAGACGGCGGCCATTCTGCTCGGCCGAGCCGGTGAAGCCATAGCCGGCTTCGTCGGTATGACCGGTCTTCAGGCCATCGGCGCCCTGCACCTTGCCGAGCAGCGGATCACGGTTCGCCTGGCTGATGTCGTTGCCGGCGCCCAGCGTCTTGCCCCAGGTGAAGCTGGGCAGCGCGTAGAACTGCTTGTAGAGGTCCGGATGGTCCTGGATCGTCGCCTTGGCGAGATGTGCCAGGTCACGCGCTGTCACATAGGTGCGACCTTCATCGGGCCA
This sequence comes from Sphingomonas sp. R-74633, assembly GCF_013416555.1. Classification (GTDB taxonomy): domain Bacteria; phylum Pseudomonadota; class Alphaproteobacteria; order Sphingomonadales; family Sphingomonadaceae; genus Sphingomonas. The sequence goes on from NZ_JACCFG010000001.1 coordinate 1,056,321, forward strand.
GCCGTTCGACGTACCGAAATGGCTGTTGCTGAGGCCGAGCTTCTTGCCCGCCTCGTTCATCCGCTGGACGAATGCTTCCTCGGTGCCGGAGATGCCTTCCGCGAGCACGACACAGGCATCATTGCCCGACAGCGTGACGATACCCTTGAGCAGGTCGGACACGGTCGGCTTCTCGCCCACCGCCAGGAACATGGTCGAGCCCTGCGAATGCCACTTCTTCCAGGTCTCGGGCTGCACTTCGATCTGCTTGTCGAGCTTGAGCTCGCCCCGCTTGATCAGGTCGAAGGCGACATAGACCGTCATCATCTTCGCCATCGATGCCGGCGGGATGCGGCGATCGGCGTCCTTGGCATAGAGCACCGCGCCCGAGGACAGGTCTTCCATATAGGCGATCGGCGCCGGCGTATCGAAAGGCGGCGGGCCTGCGGCATGCGTGGACGCGGCGGCGGCAAGCGCCAGGAACGATGCAGCAAGCAGATACTTCTTCATGGGGTCCGTCCGGCCTTTCAGTTGGCTTGGACGCGTGCATCTCCATAGCCCGCGCCCGCGGCGCGCCGTCGTGCCGCATCGGCCTCGCCCGCCGTAGCGAAGGGACCGAGCTGGACACGATAGAGCCCGCCCCCCGGCTTTACGAACCCGCCTAGGCTTTGGGCAAGCGCTTGTGCGCGGCTTGCGTTAGAAAGTGCGGCAACCTGGACGATATATTTGCCATTTGCGGCCGGCCGAGCCGTCGGTGGGGCCGTCCGGACCGCTGCCGGGCGCGGTGCGGCCGTCCGCGGCGGGCTATAGCTGGGCGTGCGCGGGGCGGCACTGGCATAGCTTGGCTGGCTCGGAAGGCGCTTGCGCAGCGCCGTCAGCAGCACCTGCGGCGCATCGGCGCGGTCGCCGGCCGCGTGTCCCGCCTGGAGCGCATTCTTGTCCATCGCCGGTGGGTTCACGCTGCGGATGCGCACGCCGACGCTGTCGCCACTCGCGCCAAGCAGCCGCGCGGCGCCGGCCGACAAGTCGATCGGATGATCGGCGCCCGGGTCCGTGCCGGTGACGAGCACGAGGATCGTCCGCCCGGTATCGAGCGATGTGACTTCGACATAGGAATTCGCCGGCAGCGAGCGATGCACCGCTACCACCGCCTGGTCGGCCGCACCGCCACCGCTCACCGGGCGGACGCCGGCATAGCCGATCTCGTCATAGCGCGGCGTCTCGCCGGGCGCAGGCTGCGACGAGCCGGCTGGACCGGCAGCTCCGGCGGCGGGATCAGCATAGTCCTGCGGCATTTGCTGCTGTGGAGCGGGCTGGGGCTGCCATTGCTGCTGAACCGGAGCCGGCGCGGTGCGCTGCTGGCGTGCCGGCGCGCTGCCGGGAACCGCATAGGAGGCGCCGGGCGCGCTCGACTGCTGCTGTGCGGGCGCGGGATCGGCCCATTGCGGCTGCTGCTGATATTGGGGCTCGGGCTGCTGCTCCACCGGCTCGGGCGCCGGCTGCACCTGCGGCTGGGCCGGCTGCTGGCGCGCAGGGCGTGAGCGAAGCGTGCCGTCGGCGGCGCGCCAGGTCTCGGTGGACTGATCGTCCCCGCCATAGGCTTGCGCAGCCACGGAGCCCCGCTGCTGCATCGGGTGGGCATAGCTCGGGGCTCCGCCGCCAAGGGCAGCCAGGAGCGAGAGCGCGAAAATGCTAGCGTTCGACCTCATCGGCGAGGAGGCCTACCGACAAAGCGTAAAAATTCGAGCAATTATAGTCGAGGATCACGCGATAATTTCCGGTGAGCAGATAGCCGGTCTTCCCCGGGCCATCGGGCTCGAGCAGCGTCGCCTGGACATTATCGGCCGGCCAGGCGCGCGTTTGCGGCACGATCCCCAACGCGCGCCACTCCGCCATCGTCTTCCAGCGGCTATGCCGGTCGAAGACGCGCGGGCAGCGCGGCGCAACGCTCTTGTTGGCGATCGCGCCGCGGTCGAGATTGGCCGGCACGCTCACTGCGAAGCCCCAGGGCTGGCCCGGGCGCCAGCCGGCATTGACGAAATAATTGGCGATCGAGGCGAGCGTGTCCGCCTCGCTCGTCCAGATATCGGCCATCCCGTCGCCATCGCCGTCACGCGCCAGGCGGAGATAGACTGAGGGCAGGAATTGCGGCCCGCCAAAGGCCCCTGCCCAGCTGCCGACCAGTTTCTCGCGCGGGACGCCGCGGTCGACCATCTTGAGCGTCGCGATGAACTCGCTGGCGAACAGGTCGCGGCGGCGGCCTTCATAGGCGAGGCTGGCGAGCGCGCGCGGCAGGTCGAAGCCGCCCATCACCCGTCCGTAATTGGTCTCGTGGCCCCAGATCGCGACCATGATCGATTCGGGCACGCCGGTCTCGGCTTCGATCCGCTGCAGCCGACTGCGCTCGCGCTGATAGGCGGCGCGCCCCTGCCCGATCCGCGCGGCATCGACATGCGCGCGGCGATAGGGCTCGAAATTGGAGATCGGGGCGTTGGGCGCGGTCTCGGGCTGCTGGCGGTCGAGCTGCACCACGCGGGCATTATAAGTGAGCGTCGGGACGACCATGTCGATCGTGCGCCGGCTCACGCCTTCGGAGGCCGCCTGGCGCGAAAGCTCGCCCAGATAGGTCTGGAAGCCGCTTTCGTCCTGCGCAATCGCAGGCGCCGCCGTGATTACGGCCACACCAAGCGCCAACAGGCTACGCACTACACTATTTCGTCCCCGCATGGTCTTTTTGTGCCACAGGGCAGCGCGATGCAGAACCCCTTGGGCAATGCTTTCGTCAACAAATTGTGGCGGATCGTCGCGGATCGCATTAGCGGGGGGTCTGACGCGGAGAGGTGGCCGAGTGGTTTAAGGCAGCGGTCTTGAAAACCGCCGTGGGTGGAAGCTCACCGTGGGTTCGAATCCCACCCTCTCCGCCAAATATTCCAGGGGGTTATGCAGATGTCCGGATACTGGATTGCAGCCGTCGTCGCACTCACCCTGCTCGCCCCCACCCCTGCGCAGGCCGGTTCGTGCGAAGACAAGGCCGCATGGGCCGCCGCGATCAAGCCGGACATCGACAGAACCTTCGCGCTGATGAAGGCGCAGGACAAGCCGGGCTTCACTGCGATACTGCCCGCCCTGCAAAAGCGCTATGCCGCCCTCCCCGCCGCCATGCCGTTGGCCGAGCGCTGCGGCGGCGAGGTGCGCGTCTATGACGAACACCAGTTCCTCACCTATGACGCCGCGAAGAAGGCGGGCAAGGCGATCGACGGCTTCCCGGCCGGCTCCAACTTCGTGCTGAGCAACCTCCATTATGCCGAGCTCGCCTATGCGGTCGGTTGGATCCAGTATGAGATGGAGGACTTCGCCGGCGCCAAGGCGAGCTATGCAAAGGGCCTGGCGATCGCGCCGAACCAGCATGACCTGACCAAGGAATATGTCGCCACCCTGCTCAGCCTCTCGGCCTATGCAGACATGCCGCCGTTCATCGATCGCTTCCTCGCAAGCGACAAGGACAGCGCCGGTGCGGAGCGCGCCAACCTCATCGCCGCCAAGGGCATCGGTCTCGCCGGACTGGGCGACCTGCCCGCCGCCACGCGCGCAGCCAATGAGGCTCGGGCGATCGACCCGAACAATGAATATGCGCAATTGGTGTTGAATCTCGTCGCGCAGCGCAGCCAGGCCAAGCCCGCCCAATAGCGCCCCAATCCCGGCTTCTTCCCCCTCCCCGGCGGCACAAATATGTGTCCCGCGCGCAACACTGCGCCCGCAAGTTGCGCGCGCGCACCGCCGCTTGCGCCGAGAAATCGTTGTATCTCAGAGATATGCAGAATTTACGCAGAATAATAATTTTACGTAGTTTCGACCCGCCTCCCGAACGACCCGGCTATATTAACGGCGTGGCCCTCCGGCCGCGAGTGAGGGGGAAGGAGCAAGGTTCGACGCGCATCTAGCCCGTAAAGGGCGTGAAGACTGCACATAGGCAATGGCCGGATGTCCGGCCGTTCCGTCATGTCGAAGCGAGGAGCAGGGGGAGCCGCTCCGCGCGAACGCACAATCCGCATCGCAAGTCCGTCAACCTGCGCGATCCATGTCGCGCCGGATCGGGTCCCTGCGTGCCCGCTGCGTCCGCATCGCCCGGCACCGTCCTTCCTTCCCAGTTTTCGCTTCGACCAAGGCCAGCCGCGAGGGACCGCGCACGCCGAGGACGAAGCAACAGAGCATCGCGAATTCCAGGGAAACACGACCCCGCAGGGTCACCAATTTCTAAGGTGGGTAACCAATATCATGAAGAAGCATTTCCTGTTGATCACTGTTGCGCCGTTCGCGCTCGTCGCGCCTGCCATGGCCAACGAAACCGTCCCGGCCGCACCGGTCGTGTCGAACACCGACGCGAAGCCCGAAGGTCAGGACCAGAAGGCCCCGGCCAAGAAGGGCACCGAAGAGGTGTTCTCGACCGGCGTCGCCAAGGGCCGCGACCGTCTGGACAGCGCCACCTCGACCAGCGCCCTGCGCGCCAGCGAGGTCGACAAGATCGGCGCACGCTCGATCTCGGAAATCCTCCGCGACATCCCCGGCATTCGCGCCGAAGCCTCGACCGGTGAAGGCAGCGCCAACATCACCATCCGCGGCCTCCCGATCGCCTCGACCGGCGCCAAGTTCCTGCAGCTGCAGGAAGACGGCCTGCCGATCCTCGAGTTCGGCGACATCGCCTTCGCGACCGCCGACACGTTCCTGCGCGCCGACCTGAACCTGGCAGCCGTGGAAGCGATCCGCGGCGGCTCGGCTTCGACCTTCGCATCGAACTCGCCCGGCGGCATCGTCAACTTCATCTCGAAGACCGGCGACACCGAAGGCGGCGCCGTGCAGCTCTCGGCCGGCCTCGACTATGGCATGCGCCGCGTCGACTTCGACTATGGTGCCAAGATCACCCCGACGCTGCGCTTCCATGTCGGCGGCTTCTACCGCGACGGCGAAGGCCCGCGCGCGACCGGATACAACTCGACCCATGGTGGCCAGATCAAGCTGAACGTCACCAAGGAGTTCGATGGCGGCTATGTCCGCGTCTACGCCAAGTATATGGACGACGTGACGCCGGCCTATGACATCACCCCGATCGCGGTGAGCGGCACCAACCTGAAGCCCGTCTACAAGAACATTGCCGGCTATGACGTGCGTCATGACTCGCTGTTCTCGAAGAACTTCCAGAGCCAGCTGACCCTCAACGGCCAGAACCAGCCCGTGCGTGACGACGTCACTGCCGGCCAGCACCCGATCGTCAAGTCGATCGGTCTGGAGAGCAAGTTCGAAGTCGCCGGCTGGGACCTGACCGAGAAGTTCCGCTACGCCGACATGTCGAACCACTATATGGGCATCTACTATGCCCAGTTCGTGCCCGCGGCAGCGATGCCGGCGGCGTTCGGCGCCCCGGGTGGCTCGCTTCGCTATGCGAGCGGCCCGCTCACCGGCCAGACCGTCACCAACCCGACTACGCTGAACGGCAACGGCCTCGGCGCGCTGATGATGCTCGCCGACACGGACCTGCACAGCCTGCAGAACATCACCAATGACATCCGCGCCAGCAAGGTGTGGAAGCTCGGTGACAATGACCTGACCACCACGGTCGGCGTCTACAGCTCGCGCCAGACGATCCAGTCCGACTGGGACTGGGCGAGCGTTCTCAGCGGCATCTCCGACAATGGTGACGCGGCGCTGCTCGACGTCGTGACCCCGACCAACATCAAGGTCACCCAGGACGGCACGCTGCGCTATGGCGCGCCGACCCCCGGCCAGTTCCGCCGCACCTACGACCTCGCCACCACCACCAACGCGCCGTTCGCCTCGGTGAACCTGAAGATCGGTGGCGTCGCCATCGGTGGCTCGCTGCGCTACGACTTCGGCAAGACCGAAGGCACCGTCTTCGGTGCGGATCTCGGCGGCGGTCGCGTCGGCACCGTTGCCAAGGACATCAATGGCGACGGCGTGATTTCGGTCCCCGAGATGGCAGTTGCCTACACCCCGGCACGCGGCGCCCCGGTCGACTACAATTATGGCTATCTGTCCTACTCGGCCGGCATCAACTGGCGCATCGCGGAGCCGCTCGCGGTCTTCGCTCGCTACAGCCGTGGCGGCCGCGCCAATGCCGACCGTATCCAGTTCTCGCCGCTGGTGAGCACGCTGGACGGCAGCATGATCGACAAGGACGCCGCGGTGGACGTGGTGCACCAGGCCGAGGCGGGCGTTAAGTTCCGCAACGACAACCTGACGCTCAACGTCACCGGCTTCTGGGCCAAGGCCGAGGACAGCAACCTCGACTCGACCACCGGCCAGCCGCTGCTGCGCGACTACAAGGCGATCGGCGCCGAGTTCGAGGGCAGCTACCGCATGGGTATCTTCAGCATCACTGCTGGCGCGACCTATACGGATGCCGAGATCGTCAAGGACGTGCTCACCCCGGCGAACAACGGCCACACGCCGCAGCACCAGGCGAAGCTGATCTACCAGGTCACCCCGCAGATCACGACCGACAAGTTCAGTGTCGGTGCGGTGTTTGTCGGCACGACCGGCAGCTGGGCCACCGCTGCGAACACGCTGAAGGTCCCGGGCTACACGACGACCAACGCGTTCGTGCAGTTCCGTCCGCTCGACAAGGTCACGCTGTCGCTCAACGCAGCCAACCTGTTCGACGTCGTCGCGATCACTGCGATCGACGACGCGGTGATCCCGGCGGCAGGCGTTGCCCGTGCGCACGTCCTCAACGGCCGCACGATCTCGGGCTCGGTCCGCTTCGACTTCTGATCGGGAACAAGGCCCGGGCCGCGCGAGGGGCGCGGCTCGGGTCCTCTCCTGTTCGGAAGGCCCCCTTTGAGGGTGGCAGCAATGCGGTCGCAAGAGCCGTCACCTCGATAAAGGCTAGGAAATATGTTCAAGGCCATGAAGATCCCCAGGAAGCTGGGACTTTCGTTCCTGACGATCTGCGCGACGGCGGCAGTCGTGATGCTGGTATTCTATTCCAGCATTTCTGCGATTCGCGGCTCGACCGACGCCAACAATCTCAGCCAGTCCATTCACGCCAAGACGCTCGGTCTCGAGACGGCGCTGCTGCGCCAGAACAGCCAGATGCGCGGCTTCCTCGTCACCGGTGACGAGACCTATCTCAAGTCGTACAACGAAGGCGGCGCCGACTATGACAAGACGTCGGCCGAGCTCGAGGACCTGCTCAAGGAACCCAAGCTCGCGGCGGCGCTCGATCAGTCGCGCGACGAAACGCTGAAGTGGCGCAAGGACTGGAGCGATCGCCTGATCGCCAAGGTCAAGGCAGGCCAGCGTGACGCGGCAGAGGCCGAAGTCCGTGCCGCGGGCAAGGCAGTGCTGACCAGCAACGCCGTGCTGCCGCTGCGCGAGATCAAGGACGCGCAGACCGCGCTGATCGAAAAGAACAGCGCGCGCCAGGAATCGGCGATCGGCACGGCATTGTTCGTGCTCGTGGTCGGCGCAATCGCGCTGATCGGCATCGCCATCGCACTCGCCGTGATGCTCACGGGTCTGATCGCCAAGCCGATCAGCGGCCTCACCCGCACCATGGCGGATCTCGCTGCGGGCCGGAACGACATCGCGGTGCCCGATACCGATCGTGGCGACGAGCTGGGCGACATGGCACGTGCAGTGCTGGTGTTCCGCGATGCCGCGGTCGCCAAGCAGGCGTCCGATGCCGCCAATGCGCGAGCAGAGGCCGAGCAGAAGATGGTCGTCGAGACCATCTCGACGCACCTCTCCGAACTGGCCGGCGGTAACCTTACCGCCGAGATCACCCAGGCCTTCCCGGGCGATTACGAGGCAGTGAAGACCAACTTCAACGCCGCCGTGACCGAGCTGCGCAGCCTGATCGCTTCGGTGATGGAATCGGCATCGTCGATCCACACCGGCTCGAGCGAGATCGCCCAGGCCTCGGAAGACCTGGCACGACGCACCGAAGCCAATGCCGCCAGCCTCGAGCAGACGGCAGCCGCAGTCACCCAGATGAACGGCCGCCTGCGCGCGACCGCCGATGCTGCCAACCGCACGGTTGCCCGCGCCGACGACACGATCTCGACCGTGACCAACGGCCGCGAGACTGCCGACGAAGCGGTGCAGGCGATGGGCCGCGTCAGCGAAAGCGCCAAGGGCATCGACTCGGTCATCGAAGGGCTCGACAAGATCGCCTTCCAGACCCGCGTTCTCGCGATGAACGCCGCCGTCGAAGCCGGCCGTGCCGGTGAAGCCGGCCGTGGCTTCGCGGTGGTCGCCGATCTCGTCTCGGCGCTCGCGATGCGGGCGGAAGAGGAAGCCGGCCGCGCCCGCGACCAGCTGACCGCTACCCAGACCGACATCACTGCGGCAGTGGAGATGGTCCAGCGCGTCGACGGCGCGCTCGCCAACATCTCGACCGGCGTGGGCGAAGTGCACGGGCTGCTCGGCGAAATGGCGTCGGACAACCAGGCGCAGGCGACCGCGATCAGCGAAGTCAGCACCGCGATCGGTGCGATGGACCAGTCGACCCAGCAGAATGCGGCGATGGTCGAGGAAACCTCGGCTGCCGCGCGTAACCTCGCCAGCGAAGTCACTACGCTCTCCGAGCAGGCCCGCCGCTTCAATGTCGGCGAGCCAGGGCGTCGGCCCGCGGCGATGACGTCGGCCAAGTCCTATGTCTCTCCGGTCAAGCCGCTCCCGGCGGCTGCGGTGTCGGCACTGGTGCGCAAGAACGGCGCCGGTGCTGCCGCGGACGACTGGCAGTCCTTCTGAATGCGGCCCGGCCCGGTGGCGAAAGCTGCCGGGCCGGATCGTCTGTGCCCGCGTGTCACCGCCTCTCGGGGCGGCAAGGAAAATAACAAAGATGAACATGATGGTTCTCTCGGTCGAAGGTGAATTGCGCCGTCAGGCCCGAGTTGCACGCCGGCTCGGCTCGCCGTTCGTCGCGTCGGTGCTCGAGGCCGGGCATCGCCAGCTCGGCCGGGCGCCACGTACCGAGGCGCTGATCGAGAGCTGGCCGCGCGATCCGTCCGCCTCCGCGCTGGCGATGCGCTTCAACGCCGCGCTTCATTGCCTCGCCCGCCGCGGCGAACTCGAAGTGCTACGCGGGCTCTACGCCCGCGAGCATGAGGATTATGACGGCGCGATCGGCGCCGCGCTCGCCGCCTCCGACGATTTCATCGCCGGCTGGATGGAGAATACCCCGCAGACCAACGAAGTCGGCCGCGCTGCCGCGATCGGCGCCGCGCTGATGGCCGCGCGCCATCGTTTCGGCCTGCCCTTCGAGCTGTTCGAGCTGGGATCGAGCTGCGGCCTGAACCTCAACCTTGCCCGCTATGGCTATGATCTGGGCGGCGTGATCGCCGGCGAGGAGCATTCGCCGGTGCAGGTCGTGCCGTTATGGACCGGCCCCGCCCCCCTTCCCGCCCCGATCGAAGTCGCCGCGGCGCGCGGAGTCGATCTTAATCCGCTCGATGCCGGAGACCTCGCCACGCGCGAACGGCTGCTATCCTATGTCTGGGCCGATCAGCCGGGCCGCGCCCGCCGGCTCGAGCGTGCGCTTGACCTCGCGCTGCGCCATCCCCCGCGGATCGACCGCGCCGATGCCGCCTCCTGGCTCGCCCAGCGGCTCGAGGAACCGCAGACGGACGGGCTATGCCGAGTCGTCTTCCATTCGATGGTGCTGCAATATCTCACGGCCGAGGATCGCCAGTCGGTGCTCTATGCGATCCGCACCGCCGGCGCCCGCGCCACCGAAGCGCGGCCGCTCGCCTGGATCAGCTTCGAATGGACGCCGACGCGCAGCGAAGTGCATCTGTCGCTCACCTGCTGGCCGAGCGGCGAGACGAAGCGGCTGGCGACCTGCCATGCCTATGGCAACTGGATCGATTGGCGCGGCTGAAACGGGACCCCGGGGGCGATCAGTCCCCCGGCATCGCCTTCCAAAGCGCGGATGCCACCCCGCCGCCGCCCAGGCTGACGGGCGAGGTGTCCTCCTTGCCGTCGATGCGCCACACCAGCATGGTGCTCAGCGCCGAACGGCGGAAGCGCGGCTTACGGTAGTCGGAAAGAATATCGTACACCGCCCAGCTGCTGCCTCGCACGCTGGTAGTGTTCTTGCCGATGTCGAGCTTGGCGAGATGCCAGGCGGGCAGCGCGCGCACCTGTTCGATCGAGAAGCTGGTCTGGATGACTACCGGCTCTTCCTGCGGCACCGGCCTTGCGGCAGGCAGCACGGCAATCTCACGCCGTTCCACACCACGATAGGCGATCGGCAGGAAGGTCGGACGTTGGGCCGCGACGCCGCGGCCAGGTGGCGCGGCACGCGAAGCACCATCGGCAGCCAGAAGCGCCTTGATATTGGGTATGATCGGCAGGTCCCTATCGCCTGCCAATACCGTCGTGGGCGCGGCACATGCCGCCGCGCAAAGCAGCAGACCCTTGAGCATCACCAGTTTCCCCAGCAGGTGAAAGCTTGAAGAGGATGTCCTAGTTCGCAGACAAGCGCAATCGGCCGCGCATCCTTTCGGCGCACGGCGCAGTCGTTATGCCGTAAGTGCTTCGAAATTCTCGGGTGTAAGCGCGGTCTGGAACTCGAGGCCGGCCTCGAAATCGTTCGACCAGACGACGCGCGCGGCCACATGCCCGATATTGGGCAGCGCCAGCCAGATCATCGAATTGGCCTTGATCAGCGAATAGGTCTGGATGCGGGCGCCGTGCAGCGAAAGGTCGGTCACCTTGCACAATGCGCGATCCAGGCCTCCGCGGCCGATCTTCGCATCGAGCGACACGGGCGCACGCATCGAGCGTCGCCGGCCAAGCTCTTCGGCCGGTTCGAACTCTGCTGCGAATGCTCGTGCTGCGCTTGCCATGTTGGGCAAGCTACCGTCGGGTGGCTAACGGCGCGTTAACGAGAACGCGCCGTTTCACCCATCCGGCTTACTTCTTGCCGAGGTTCAGGCCACCGAAGCGCTTGTTGAAGCGCGCAACCTGGCCGCCCTGATCAAGCATCTGGCCACGGCCACCGGTCCAGGCCGGGTGTGCCAGCGGATCGATCTCGAGCTGCATGAGATCGCCTTCCTTGCCCCAGGTCGAGCGGGTCTCGTAGGTCGTCCCGTCGGTCATCTGGATCTTGATCATGTGATAGTCGGGATGGGTATCTTTCTTCACGTCCAAATTCCTTGAAAAGCCACCGGTTTCCGACCGGCAGGAGGGCGCGCGGTTAGCAGACGCGCGCGGCCTGTGCAACTTCGTAAAATATCAGCGCCGCACCAGCCACCAGCGGCGTGCAGCCACGCCGGCCCAGATCGCCTCGACCAGCCCGAACGGCCATGCGCCCTGCAGGAAGCCATAGGTCGATCCGAGAATGCAGGAAGCCGCGAAGGCAAGGATCCACCCTGCCCCGCGGCTTTCCAGCGCATAGCTAATCAGCATGGCTGTCACCGCGAACAGGCCGAACGCGGTGAGCAGGTCCATCAGGCTGCCGGCGGATCCGCGATCATCGCAGTGAACTCGCACTCGGTGGCGACTTCACCGTTGAGCGTCGCTCGGCCGGCGAACTTGCAGACGCGCGAACGCTTCTGGATGAACTCGACCTCGAGGCGAAGCAGCACGCCGGGCTCGACGGGCTTGCGGAACTTCACGCCATCGATCGACATGAAATAGACCAGCTTGCCCGATCCGGCGAGGCCGAGGCTCTCGACGGCGAGCACGCCTGCCGCCTGCGCCAGCGCCTCCACCTGGAGGACGCCGGGCATGATCGGCCTTCCGGGGAAATGCCCCTGGAAGAATTCCTCGTTCATCGACACCGCCTTGATCGCGACGATTCGCTGGTCCGGGACCAGCTCCTCGACGCGATCGACGAGCAGCATCGGGTAACGATGCGGCAGCGCCGCCATCACCCGCTGAATATTCAGCGGGCCGATGTCGGCGGCTGCCGTTGCTTCCTCGCTCACCGCGGTTCGGCGGGCTTCTTGGCGCCAGCCGGAGCGGGCGCTGCGGGAGCCGGAGCGGCACCCGCCGGGCGCTGCTGCTGCTGGGCAGCCGCCTGATAGGCGCGGAGCTGCTCGAGCTGGGCCAGCTGCTGCTGCAGCGCCAGCGTCTCGCGCGCGGGCTGCCACTCGGCCGGCGGCTGGATGCTCACGGTCGGCACCGACTTGTCGAGCTCGGCGGTGATCGCGTCGCTGATGTCGGCCGAATCGGGCGCATACATGAAGGCTTCCGGCGTCAGGATCACACCGATCTTGCGGGCAGTGACGACGCGCATCTGCGCACCGTCATACTGGCGCAGGATCGACTCGATCGCGAACAGCTCGGCGCGGGCGGCCGGGTTGCTCAGCTTGCCGACATCGGTGTTGGCAGCGGTCTGCAGCGCGGCGATCCGGTCGAGCACCGGGTTCTTCGCGGCCTTGGCAGCGTTGATCTCGGCGTCGTCGACCTTCTTGTCCTTGTTGGTGTCGAGCTGCGCGAGGAGCGGCTCGGCTTCCTTCTGGGCAGCCTGACGGCGCGCGCTGATCTGATCGAAGGCGGCCTTGAAGGTCGTCTGGATCTGCTGCTGGGCTGCCGCGAACGCCTTGGACGAATCGACGACACGAACCGGGCTGGCGGTGGCGATGCCGTTCACCTGCGCCTGCGCGGGAGCCGCGAAGGCAAGCGCTGCGGGCGCAGCGAGCAGCGCGGCAAGAATGCGCTTCTTGATAATCATTAGAATTGAGTCCCTACATTGAAGGTTACAAGCTTGGTGTCGTCGCCCTTGGCGTGGAGCAACGTCTTGGCCACGTCGATGCGCAGCGGTCCGAAGGGCGAATTCCAGTTCACGCCGAAGCCGATCGAAATACGCGGCATCGCGGAATCGCCGACATAGCGTTCGTAGAACGGTGCGATCTGGTTGTTGTAGACCGCGTTGACCGAGGTACCCGCGCAGGGCGTGCTCGCGTTGACCGAATAGCCGACGGCGCAGGTGGTCAGCGCACCCGAGTTGGTCGGGTCGGAAGCACTCACGATGTAATATTGGTTGCCCGCCGAATCCTTGACGAGATTGTCCTTGGGCAGCAGCGACGGCGACCCGTCGGTGTTGTACTTCAGCGAGCCGTCGGTGTTCTTGGCCTGCTCGAACTCGATCGTCTTGCCCGGCTTGGTGATGCTGAACAGGCTGCCCGCCATCACGAAGATCGACGGACGCAGGCCCATTTCGGCCGCACCGGCACCCAGCGGAATCTCCAGCTCGGCCTTGGTCAGGTAATAGGCCTTGCCGCCGATCGCGTCGTCGGTGACCTGGTCCTTGTCGGTGACGAGGAGCTGATCGCCGCCGGCCACGGTGCCCGTGTAGCTGTAGCGCTGCACGCGCGGGCCGACGCCGCGGATATCAAAGCCGCGGAACTGCGGCTCGCCCAGGTAGAAGCGGTCGGTGATGCGCACCGGATCGCTGCCCGGCGTGGTCGCCTTCTCAAGGCTGTGGATGTAGCCGCCCTCGACCGAGAGCGACGCGATGAAGCCCTTGCCGACGTTCCAGTATTTGTCGCCGTCGAGGCGGGCGCGCAAATAGCGCACGTCGCCGCCGACGCCGGCGAAGTCGCCGCTCACCGACAGGCGCGAGCCGCGGCTCGGGCGAATACGGCTGTTCAGGCTGTCATAGGTCAGCGTGACGCCGATCAGCGAGGTCAGGCGGTTGCCCACCGCCTCGCAATAATAGCGGCCGGCCTTGAGCGGGTCGCAGGTGTCGAGGATGCCGTCGTTATTGGTGTCCGAATAGAAGCTCGACTTGTCGAGCGTCACATTGTCCTGCGCCAGATAATAGCGGCCCGACAGCGTCCAATATTCGGTCAGCGGCACGCCGGCCACGAGCTGGAAGCCGGTCGAGACCTGGCTGTAGGTCGTCGAGCGGTCCGAGCCGATATAGTTGAACGCGTTGTAATCGCGGCGGAAGATCGTGCCGCCCAGCGCGATGTTCTTGTCGAACAGATAGGGCTCGGTGAAGCCCAGCTCGAGCGACTTCGAGTAGCTCGAATAGTCGACCGAGGCCGACACCGTCTGGCCCATGCCGCGGAAATTGCGCTGGCGGATCGACGCCTGAAGGATGAACTGCTCGAGGCTCGAGAAACCGGCCGACAGCGTCAGTTCGCCATTGGCGCGCTCTTCGACATTGGCCTTGAGCACGATGCGATCCGGCGCCGAACCCTCGACACGCTCGATCTCGAACTTGTCCTGGAAATAGCCCAGCGAGTTGATGCGGTCCTGCGAGCGCTTGACCAGGAAGGTATTGAAGGCGTCGCCCTCTGCCACGCGGAACTCGCGGCGGATCACCTTGTCCTGGGTCTGGCGGTTGCCGGTGATGTCGATGCGCTCGATATAGGTACGATTGGCTTCCGCGATGTGGAAGTTCATCGCCATCGTCAGCGAGTCCTTGTCTCGCTGGAACTCGGGGCGCACGTCGGCAAAGGCGTAGCCGGCGATGCCGGCGGTCTCGCTCAGCTGCTCGACCGTGTCTTCCACGGCCTTGGCGTCATACCACTGGCCTTCCTTGATGCTCAGCGCCGCGGCGAGCTTCTTGTCGTCGAAGTCGCGGATCGCGCTGTCGACGGTGACCGGACCGAACTTATAGCGGGGGCCTTCTTCCACCACATAGGTGATGATGAAGTCCTTCTTGTCCGGCGTCAGCTCGGCCACGGCCGAGATCACACGGAAATCGGCATAGCCGTTGGTCAGGTAGAACTGGCGCAGCTTCTGCTGGTCATAGGCCAGACGGTCCTGGTCGTAGCTCGTGTTCGAGCTCATCAGGTGCATCAGGCTCGACGTCTTGGTCGCCATCTCGCCGCGCAGCTTGCCGTCGGAGAACACCTCGTTGCCGATGATGTTGATCTGGCGAACCTTCGACTTCGGGCCCTCATGGACTTCGAAGATCACGTCGACGCGATTCTGGTCGAGGCTGACCATCTTCGGCTCGACCACGGCGGCGAAGCGGCCCTGGCGGCGATAGAGCTCGATGATGCGCGCGACGTCGGCGCGCACCGCGGTGCGGGTGAAGATCTGGCGTGGCGCCAGCTTCACTTCCTTCTTGATCTTGTCTTCCTTGAGCCGCTTGTTGCCCTCGTAGATCACGCGGTTGATCACCGGGTTCTCACGGATGCGGATCACCAGGTCGCCGCTCTCGACGCCTTCGATCGACACGTCGGCGAGCAGCTCAGAGGCGAGCAGGTCCTTGATCGCCTGGTCGACGGTCTCGTTGGTATAGGCATCGCCCACGCGCAGACGCGTGTAGCTCATCACCGTTTCCGGCTCGATGCGCTGCGAGCCCTGGACGCGGATCGACTTGATCGTGCGCGTCACCTGGGGCGTCACGGGCGCCGGAGCAGCCTGGGCCGCAGCCGGAGCGGGCGCAGGGGCGGTCTGGGTCGCAGTCTGCGCAAGCGCCGCACCCGAGAGCATAGTGCCCGCGAGAAGGGTCGCCGTGGCGCGCGCGCCGATTTTCGTTGCCTTGATCGCAGTCACCATCCCACCCCAGTCGGAATCAAAATACCGGCCGTCAGCCACGCGGCTTGCACCGCCCTGCACGAACCACATCAGCCGATCAACCCGGCCAGACTTCTCCACACGCCAAACGCGCCGAGATCGTTGAACGTAACGAACAGCATGAGCGCGAGAATTGCGATCAAACCGCCACGATAGGCCCATTCCATAACCTGCGGCTCCACCGGGCGGCGGCGAACGGCTTCCACTGCGTAGAACAGAAGATGGCCGCCATCCAGCACCGGGACTGGCAACAGGTTGATGAATCCTAGATTAATCGAAATAAGCGCGATCAGGAACACCAGGTCTAGGGGTCCCATCGCGAGACTCTGGCCCGAAATCTGGGCGATCTTGAGCGGTCCGCCCAATTCGCTCACCGGAATTCGGCCGATGAGGATGCGCTTCAGCCCCTCGATCGTGGTGCGCACGATCTCGCCGGTCTGGCGGATGCCGACCAGCGGCGCTTCCCAAAACGCGACCGGCGCCAGCGCCGGCGTGCCGTAGAAGCCAAGTGCGCCGCGCGTGGAGATATTGCCGAAGCGATCCTTCTCCCGCAGCGTGCCGATCGTGGCGGTGGCGCGACGCGCCTCCCCTCCCCGATCATATTCGACAGTCACGCTCTCGCCGGCGCGCAGCACGGTGAAGAGTTGGAGATCGTGGAAATCGTCGATCCGCCGGCCATCGAGCGCAGTGATCCGGTCCCCCGTCTGGAGCCCCGCCTGCGCGGCCGCCCCCTTGGGGTCCATCTTGCCGATCACCGGCGGCGTCACATTCTGCCCAAAGGCGAAGGCGAAGGCGCTCAGGATCAGGATGGCGACGATGAAATTGGCGATGGGCCCGGCGGCGACAATGATCGCGCGCTGCCACAGCGCCTTGGCCTGGAAGGTCCGCGCGCGCTCGGCGGCGGGCAGCGAAAGCCATTCGGGCGAAGGCTGGCTGGCCGGGTTCATGTCGCCGGCGAAGCGGACATAGCCGCCCAGCGGGAGCCAGCCGAACTTCCAGCGCGTGCCGCGCTTGTCGGTAAAGCCCGCCACTTCGCGGCCAAAACCGATCGAGAATTCGTCCGCCTTCACGCCGAACCAGCGTCCGGCGAGATAATGGCCAAGCTCATGCAGGAATACGAGCGGCCCGAGCACCAGCACGAATGCGAGGATGGTGACCAGGATGCCGGGGGTTTGAATCAAGCGACGCAGTCCTTCACACGCTCGCCCGCGATCCGCCTAGCCTCGGCGTCGATTGCCCAAACGGCTTCGAGGCTTTCCGGAGCGACCGGGTCATAGCGGTCAAGCGTATCGGCAGAGATTGCGGCAATTTCAAGAAAGTTGAGCCGACCCGAAAGGAAGGCCGCAACTGCCACTTCATTCGCCGCATTGAGGATCGCCGGGCGAGCGCCGCCCGCCTCCAGCGCTTCGCGCGCCAGCCGCAGCGCGGGGAAGCGCTCGGTGTCGGGCGCTTCGAAGTCCAGCCTTGCCAGCGCCACAAAGTCGAGCGGCGGCATCGGCGTTGCCATCCGGTCGGGCCAGGCGAGCGTGTGCGCGATCGGCACGCGCATGTCCGAAGGGCCCATCTGCGCCAGCACCGAACCGTCGACATATTCCACCATCGAGTGGATAACCGATTGGCGATGAACAAGAATTTCCAGCGCGTCGTTCGCCACCGGGAACAGCCGCGCCGCCTCGATCAGCTCGAGGCCCTTGTTCATCAGTGTCGCCGAATCGACCGAGATCTTGGCACCCATCGACCAATTGGGGTGCGCGCAGGCCTGGGCCGGCGTCACGCCGCGCATCGCCTCTACGCTCCATTCGCGGAACGGGCCGCCGCTCGCGGTCAGGATAATCCGGCGGACTCTTTCAGGGCGCTCGAAATCGAAGCACTGGAAGATCGCATTATGCTCCGAATCGGCGGGAAGGAGCGTGGCGCCGTGGCGTCGTGCCGCCGCGGTCACCAGGTCGCCGGCCGAAACCAGCGGCTCCTTGTTGGCCAGCACCACCGTGCCGCCCTGCTCGATCGCCGCCATCGCGGAGCCGAGGCCCGCCAGCCCGACGATCGCCGCCATCGTCCAGTCGGCACCCATCCGCGCCGCGTCGCATACCGCTTCCGCACCAC
The DNA here is from genome assembly GCF_013416555.1 of Sphingomonas sp. R-74633. Classification (GTDB taxonomy): domain Bacteria; phylum Pseudomonadota; class Alphaproteobacteria; order Sphingomonadales; family Sphingomonadaceae; genus Sphingomonas. The sequence goes on from NZ_JACCFG010000001.1 coordinate 1,073,907, forward strand.
CCGCTGAGGTGATCCCCGTCCCCGCCAGCCGCTCCTGCAGTGCCGGCAGGCAGTTCGCATCGGCAACCACGGCGTGCCGTGCCCGCGTGCGAATCGCCGCAGCGGCGAGTTTCTCGACATCGCAATTGGCGGTGAGCGCGATAACCTCGAATCGCGCCGGCTCGCGCTCGATCAGGTCAAGCGTAGAGCTGCCCACCGATCCGGTGGCGCCCAGGATCGTGACGCTGCGCTTCATCGGACCAGCCAGAGCACCAGCAGCGCCGCGACCGGCGCGACCGCGACCAGCCCGTCGAGCCGGTCCATCACCCCGCCATGGCCCGGCAGCAGATTGCCCGAATCCTTCACGCCAGCGCAGCGCTTCAGATGGCTTTCGAACAAGTCACCAAGCTGCGAGAGCGCGGCGAGGACCGGCGTTGCCAGGGCAAGCGCCACGGGCAAGCCGAATAACCACACCAGCACGAACGCGAACAGCGTGGCGCCCGCGACACCGCCCAGAAAGCCGGACCAGGTCTTGTTCGGGCTCACCGCCGGGGCCAGCTTGGGCCCGCCCAGCGCGCGTCCGGTGAAATAGGCCGCGCTGTCACACGCCCAGACCAGCGCCATCGCCCAGAAGGTCAGCAGCAGCCCCTGCACCGGCTGTTCGCGGATCAGCACCAGCGCAAGCACGGTCAGCCCGACATAGAAGGCGCCGAGCGCCAGCTGCAGGTTGCGCGTGATGATGACGAGGAAGAAGAACACGCCGATGATGAAGCCGAGCGCGAGGAAGCCCGGCCCCGCCGCCAGTCCCGGCGCCATGATCGCCAGCGGGACGCTCATCGCATATTGGGCCAGCCGCCGGCCGCGCGGATTGGCGCCGGCCAGCATCGCCCATTCGCCCATCATCAGCACTGCGGCGAAGCTCACCACCAGCCAGAAGCCCAGCCCGCCGGCATAAAGCGCGGCAGCCGCGAGCCCGATCAGCAGCAAGGCGACACCCAGCCGGGTGCCGAGTTCGGAACCCGTCTTGCTCACAAGCCCCCAAAGCGCCGCTGGCGCCGCCCGAATTCATCGAGCGCACTCGCCAGCGCCTTCTCGTCGAAGTCCGGCCACAGCGTGTCGACGAACAGGAATTCAGCATAAGCCGCCTGCCACAGCAGGAAATTGGAGAGCCGTTGCTCGCCCGACGTGCGGATCAGCAGGTCGAGCGGCGGCAGGTCACCGGTATCGAGTGCGCTCTCAAACAGCTTCTCGTCGATCGCGGCAGGATCTACCTCCCCCGCCTTCGCCTTTTCGGCGAGCGCGCGGGCGGCATCGGCCAGCTCGGCCTGCGCGCCATAGTTGAGCGCAATCACGAGCGTCGGCCCCGGATTGTTCGCGGTACGCGCGACGGCGCCCTCGATCATCGCGACGAGATCGGGCGACAGCTTGCGCCACGCGCCGATGATCCGCAGCTTCACGCCCTCGGACACCAGCTCGTCGAGCTCGCTCGCCAGGAAGTGGCGCAGCAGCCCCATCAGGTCGCGCACCTCTTCCTCCGGCCGCCGCCAATTCTCAGAGGAGAAGGCGTAGAGCGTCAGGACCTCGATGCCGAGCTTGCGCGCAGCGCGGCTGATCCGCCGCACCGCTTCCACGCCCTGCTTGTGCCCGGCGATGCGCGGCAGCAGGCGCTTCTTCGCCCAGCGTCCATTGCCGTCCATGATGATGGCGACATGGCGCGGCGGCGAAGCGCCGTCCGACACGGGGGCAGGCTTAGCGGCCATCGAAAGAGCCACTGACGTCATTCCGGCAACAAGCAGACAGGGCGCGCGCCGGGATCACTTGCCGAGAATTTCCTTTTCCTTGGCGCTCGCCGCCGCGTCGATGTCGGCGATCGTGCTGTCGGTCAGCTTCTGCACCTCGGTCTCGTGGCGCTTGCGCTCGTCTTCCGAGTAGACGCCCTTCTTCTCGTCGGTCTTCAGGCTGTCATTGCCGTCGCGGCGCACGTTGCGGACCGCGATGCGCGCCGCCTCGGCATATTTGCTGGCGAGCTTGGCGAGCTCCTTGCGGCGCTCCTCGGTCAGGTCCGGGATCGGCAGGCGCAGCGTCTGGCCGTCGGTGATCGGGTTGAGGCCGAGGCCGGCCGAACGGATCGCCTTCTCGACCGGGCCGACATTGGACTTGTCCCACACGGTGACCGAAAGCAGGCGCGGCTCGGGTGCGGCGACCGTCGCCACCTGGCTGATCGGCATGTGCGCACCATAGACTTCCACGGTCACCGGATCGAGCAGCGACGTGCTCGCGCGGCCGGTGCGCAGGCCTACCAGGTCATGCTTGAGCGACTCCACCGCGCCGGCCATCCGGCGCTCGAGGTCGGCCTTGTCATATGCGGCCATTTTCGGCTCCTCTTATGCGTATTGGGTTTCGTTCTGGACGATCGTCGAGATGCCCTCGCCGCGGAGCACGCGGGTGAGATTGCCCTCGTCACGGATGTTGAACACCACGATCGGAATATTGTTGTCGCGGCACAGCGCGACTGCGGAGGCGTCCATGACCTTCAGATTGTCTGCGAGGACACGGTTGTAACCCAGCGTATCGTAACGCTTTGCGGTCGGCACCTTCTTGGGATCGGCATCATAGACGCCATCGACCGAGGTGCCCTTGAACAGCGCATCGCAGTTCATCTCGGCCGCGCGCAGTGCTGCCGTGGTGTCGGTGGTGAAGAACGGCAGGCCGGTGCCCGCGGCGAAAATCACCACGCGGCCCTTCTCCATATGGCGCTCGGCGCGGCGGCGGACATAGGGCTCGCACACCGAAGCCATGGGGATCGCGGACTGGACGCGCGTGTCGACGCCGATCTTCTCGAGCGCATTCTGCATCGCCAGCGCGTTCATCACCGTTGCGAGCATTCCCATGTAATCGGCCGAGGCACGATCGAATCCCTGCGCCGCCCCCGCCAGGCCGCGGAAGATGTTGCCGCCGCCGACGACCATGCAGATCTCGAGCCCGCTCTCCTTGGCATCCTTCACTTCGAGCGCAACCCGCTCACAGGTGTCGGGATCGATGCCGAACTGCCCCTGTCCCATCAGGACCTCGCCCGAGAGCTTGAGGAGGATGCGTTTGAATCGGGGATCGGTCACATGGAGCCTTTGGTTACTACGGATACTGGGAGCGGCGCGGACCCTAGAGGAGCCCGCCCGCAGGAACAAGCATGCAGATGCCGGTTATACCCCGGTTTTGGCGCTCTGGCGCCACGCCAGGGCGAGCGCCCAGAGTAGTACAACCGCCACGATCCCCAGCGCCACCAGCAGCACGATGACGATCGTGCCCGTAGGCTCGCCATTGGCGGCCCGAATGCCGTTGGACATCGCCTCGAGCCGTCCGAACACGCTGCGCCAGCCAAAGCCCAGCGCATAGGCCCAGCCAGCCACCAGCAGCCCCGCCGCGCTCCCCGGCCGCACGATCAGGGAACGCATCCCGCCGAGCAGCATCAGCGCGTTGCAGATATAATCGACCAGCAGCGCTTGGAGCGGCTGCCCCCAGGTCAGGTGATACCAGGTCTCCAGCGTGAAATGCGTCGCCGCGGCGAACAGGGTCAGGATCGCCAGCGCGGTCTCGGAGCGGTGCCGGATCATGCCGCGCGCATACGCCGCCGCAGCCTGCCCATCACCGCCGCGACCAGGACCATCGGCGCGATCGCCCAGCCGCCGGCGCCCGACGCGACGGCGAGGCCGCTCGCCCCGAACAGCACCGGGATCAGCACGAATTTCGCAAGCAGGAACCAGCGCTCCTGCCGTCGCACCTCGGCATAGACGAGGTCGCGCCACAGCGCCGCATAGGCCCAGAGCAGCGCTTGGGCGATGCCGGTCGAGGCGACGAGGAAAGAGTAGAATTTGACCGCCTGGGTCGGCCCATGCTCGGCGACGAGCGCGGCGGCAAAGGGCGTCAGGCAGATCAGGCAGAGAAAGAGCAACGTCAGGCCGGTATAGGGCCCATCGACCCGCCTCAGCCGCGCGACGATGCCGCGATTGCTCACCCAGAAAAAGGCGACGATCACGAAACTTAGCGCAAAACCGAACAGCGCACGCCAGGTCTGCGCGAGCAGGTCGAGCATCTCGCCCGACCAATGTTCCGGCGGGCGCACTTCCAATGCCAGCAAGGTCATGGCGATGGCGAAGACGCCGTCGGAAAGCATGATCAACCGGTCGAACCAATGTCGCTCGATCCGGCGCGGCAGCGGTTCATGCGTGTCCAGCGATTCCGGTTCGCTCATAAGGCTTCCCCCTCGCCTTTTCTGCCCGACAGGAAGACTGGCACGCCCTTGGAGACGAGTCGAGACTAGGGTTTGTTGAGCCGATCCCGGCACGGTCGCGACACACCGCTCGCGTCCGTGAAACGCCGGATCAGCACGAGCAGATCGTCCGAGCCGACTTTCTCGACCAATGCCACCTGACACACGCCATCCGTGGCGAGCGCAACGAGCGCGCGCTGCATCGTCGCGCGATCCGCAGGCGCCGGCAGCCGGATGGGAACGATCTTCTGGAACACGGAATCGTCGGGCGGCTGCCGGTGATCAAGCCCGACCGTGCGCGAGGCGATGGAACGGACCCGTTTCCCGTCGACCAGCCAATCCCCGGTGGCTGGAACGAAGAGCGGCAGCCGCTCGAACTCCGCCTCGCCGCCCGGCGGAACCACCGCCATCCTGGATGTCTCGACCTCCAGTTCGGGGGCCACCATCCTGTGCGGCGCGAAGAACCACCAGCCATAGCCGCACAGGATCAGCCCGATCACCCCGGCCAGCACGATCCGCGTCTTGGTCCCGAACCCCCGCATCGCGCGAAGCTGCCACGCAACCGCCCCCAAACGCAAACGGGCGCCGCCACCCGAGGGTGACAGCGCCCGCGCTTTCAGGTCCGGGAAGACCTTAGCGGCTGATGCCCGAAGCAGCGGCGACTTCGGCAGCGAAGTCGCTCTCTTCCTTCTCGATGCCTTCGCCGAGCTGGAAGCGGACATAGTCCTTCAGCACGATCGAGGCGCCGGCGTCCTTGGCCACCTTGGCGATGACGTCGGCGACCGGGGTCTTGCCGTCCATCACGAAGGGCTGGCTGAGGAGGGCGTTCTCCTTGGCGAAGCGCTTCACCGCGCCGTCCACCATCTTGGCGACGATGTCGGCCGGCTTGCCGCTCTCGGCTGCCTTCTCGGTCGCGATTGCGCGCTCGCGCTCGATCACGTCCTGGTCCAGGCCGCTCTCGTCAAGCGCCAGCGGGAAGGCGGCGGCGATGTGCATCGCGACCTGCTTGCCCAGCGGCTCGAGCACGTCGACGCCGGCATCGCTCTCGAGCGCGACGAGCACGCCGATCTTGCCCAGGCCCGGGGCCGCGGCGTTGTGGACGTACGGGATCACCGCGCCCTGCGAGACCTGCACCATCTTGGCGCGGCGCAGAACCTGGTTCTCGCCGATCGTCGAGATGTTGTTGGTCAGCACTTCCTCGACGGTGCCGCCCGGCAGCGGAGCCGCCTTGATCACGTCCAGGTCGGCGCCCAGCTCGAGCGCAACCGAAGTCACGTCGCGGACGAAGTTCTGGAAGATCTCGTTCTTGGCAACGAAGTCGGTCTGCGAGTTGACCTCGACGGCCACACCCTTGGTGCCGGCGACGGCAACGCCGACTAGGCCCTCAGCCGCGGTGCGGCTCGACTTCTTGGCAGCGGCGGCCAGGCCCTTCGAGCGCAGCCAGTCGCTGGCGGCTTCGAGGTCGCCATTGGTCTCGGTCAGCGCCTTCTTGCAATCCATCATGCCGGCACCGCTCTTCTCGCGGAGTTCCTTCACGGCTGCTGCAGTGATCTCGGCCATGTTTCTTTCCTCTAGCTTGGCTGGCCAGGGCGCGGCCCCGGCCATTCATGTAAAACCCGTTCGCCCTGAGCTTGTCGAAGGGCCGTTCTCTCTTGCCGTGCGCCGGAAGGAAGACGGTGCTTCGACAAACTCAGCACGAACGGGGAAAGGGTCGGCGCTCCGAACTGACCGGCCGCCTAATGCGTGCCTATGTCAGTTCGAAGACATCCGGTTTCAACTTACGCGTCGATCTGACGCTCGCCCTCGGCTGCCTGCTCGGCAGTGTCGGTCGCAGCGGCCGGGGCTTCCGGCTCGGCAGCGGCCGGCTCAGCGGCGACGGGCTCGGCCACAACCGGCTCGCTCAGGGCCGGCTCGATCGGAGCCACTTCCTGGGCGCCCAGGTCGACGCCGAAGCTCGCCTGGCGGTCCTGGTTGCCGCGGGTCGCCGCAATGGCGATCGCTTCGCAGTACAGGCGGATGGCGCGCGAGGCGTCGTCGTTCGCCGGAACCGGGAAGGCGATGCCGTCCGGGCTCACGTTCGAATCGAGGATCGCGACGACGGGGATGCCAAGCGTGTTGGCTTCCTTGATCGCCAGCTCTTCCTTGTTCGCGTCGATCACGAACATGATGTCGGGAACGCCGCCCATGTCACGGATGCCGCCGAGCGAGAGCTCGAGCTTGTCCTTCTCGCGGGTGAGCTGCAGCACTTCCTTCTTGGTAAGGCCGGTGGTGTCGCCCGAAAGCTGCTCTTCAAGCGTCTTCATGCGCTTGATCGAGCCCGAGATGGTCTTCCAGTTGGTGAGCATGCCGCCCAGCCAGCGATGGTTGACGAAGTGCTGGCCCGAACGGCGAGCGGCCTCGGCGATCGGCTCCTGCGCCTGGCGCTTGGTGCCGACGAACAGGACCTTGCCGCCGGCGGCGACGGTCGAGTTCACGAACTCGAGCGCGCGCGCGAAGAGCGGCACGGTCTGCGAAAGGTCGATGATGTGGACGCCGTTGCGGTCGCCGAAAATGTAGGGCTTCATCTTCGGGTTCCAGCGGTGAGTCTGGTGACCAAAGTGCGCGCCCGATTCGAGCAGCTGCTGCATGGAGACGACAGGTGCCGCCATAGGGATAACTCCTTCCGGTTGTGCCTCTGGGAAGCGAGTGATCGCGAAACGCGACACCGGCTTATGATGCTTCCCATGCGGGTTGAGAGCGGCGCCCCTAATCGAAAGCGCCATGGAGTGCAAGTGGGGGCTGGGCCGGAACTTTTCCAGCCCGGCCTTCAATAGAAGCAGATCAAATACCGCCCGTCCGGCTCGCCTTCCTTCACGAAGCGCCCGTCAAAGGTCGTGAAGTCGAGGCTATACAAGCCCCATGCCCGCTTGTCGTTCATGCGGATATAGCAACCCTTGTCCGGCTCGTCGCAATTGACCCGCGCCGCATCGGCCTTGTGCGCCGCCCGCACCAGTGCGGCATAGGCGGAAGGCGCGCGAGGCAGGCGGATGTGCAACCAGCCATGGTCGCGATCGGTATACAAGCCCTGCACGGGATCGCCCTGGAAGCGCAGGCTGCTGGTATCGTAGGAAAGTGTTCCGCTCGGCGCCTCGCCATTTTGCTTTAGCCGCGAGATCAGCGTGCCCGCCTCAAGTTTCGTGGCGGGACAGCTTTGCAAGTTGATCGCCTGTGCGACGGCGGCATCGGCATACAAAAGCGCAAGGCCCGCGACTGCAGTCAGAATTCCGGTACGCATACGTTCTCTCCCCCTCATTTGCCAGATGCTAGGGTCAAGCCGGCGATGATGGCAAGTGGTCGATCGACCGGAACAAGCAAAGAACATGCGCTTGACACCGGAACGTTAACGGAACATAAAGGGCTCACAACGCGGACAGGGAACGTCAGCGGACGCCAAGGGGTTGGAATCGCAAGGTTCTCGCCAGGTACGGCGTGTTTTGGGAGCCAAGTGATGACTGCACTGCTTACCGTTCTGCTGTTCGGCGCCGCCTTCGCTATCGCCGCCTGGACGATCGCCTCCTCGGTCGCCGCCGCGCTTCCCCGCATCCGCGAGCTGACTGGCCAGAATGCCGCCCTGCCCGCTCTGGTGCCGACGCGCGTTACGGTGCGCTATTCGGCTCCGACGCGCCGGGCCGGGGCGTTCCCGCTGCGCGCAGCAGCCTGATCCGCCGATAGTTGCGCATGCTGAACGGGATCGAGACGATATAGAGCACTGCGATCAACGACAGCGTCGGCCAGGGCGCGGCGACCAGTGCCGCAACCAGCACCACCAGTACCGCGATCGCCTCGAACCGAACGCGCTGTTTCAGCCGCACATGCGGAGCGAAGGTGGCGACGCTCGAGATCATCAGCACCGCGACGAATGCCGTCCAGGGCGCCACCACGACCGGCAGGCGCAAATGCGGCTCGTCGGTGAACAGCCACAGATAGAGCGGCAGCAGCGCCAGCACCGCGGCGGCAGGCGCCGGCACGCCGGTGAGGAAGCCCGCGGACTTGTGCGGCTGTTCCTCGGCATCGATCTGGGCGTTGAACCGGGCGAGGCGGAGCGCGCAGAACAGCGCATGGACCAGCGCAATCATCCAGCCGAACCGGCCCAGCGTCTGCAGCGACCATAGATAGAGGATCATCGCCGGAGCGACGCCGAACGAGATCGCGTCGGACAGGCTGTCCAGCTCCGCGCCGAAGCGGCTTTCGCCGCGCACCATCCGGGCAACCTTGCCGTCGATGCCGTCAAGCATTCCGGCGATCAGCACCATCAGCACGGCAAGTTCCCACTTGCCGTCGATCGCGAAGCGGATCGCGGTCAGGCCCGAGCAGAGCGCAAGCGCGGTGATCGCGTTGGGGGCGATGGCACGCAGCGGGATACCGCGGACGGGCCGCATCCTGCGGCGCATCCGGCGCCGCAGTTGCGCTCGTTCGCGGTCGGGCCTGCTCACTGCGAGATGCCGCTGACGGCGGCGGCTCCCTTCCGGGCAATCACCGTCTCGCCCGCGATCGTGCGCTGGCCCAGCGTGACCTGCGCGGCATAGTCGTCGGGGAGGAACACATCGACGCGGCTGCCGAAGCGGATAAGGCCGACACGCTGGCCGGCGACGATCATGTCGCCCGGCTTGGTGAAGCTCACGATGCGCCGCGCGACCAGGCCGGCGATCTGCGTGAAGCCGATGCGCAGGCCATTCTTGTCCTCGACGATGAAGTGCTGGCGCTCATTCTCCTCGCTCGCCTTGTCGAGATCGGCGTTGAGGAAGCGGCCCGAGATATAGATGACGTGGCGGATCGTGCCGGTGATCGGCGTGCGGTTCACGTGCACGTCGAACACGCTCATGAAGATCGAGACGCGCACCATCGGCTTGTCGCCCAGCGCCTGGGGACCGCGCAGCTCGGGCGGCAATTCCACCGGCTGGATCATCGTCACCAGCCCGTCGGCCGGCGCGATCAGCATGCCCTCGCCCTGCGGCGTCACGCGCACCGGGTCGCGGAAGAATGCGGCCACGCCGAAGGTGAGGAACACCAAAGGCCAGGTGATGAAGTCCCAGATGAAAAGGGTCGCCAGCGCGATCGCGGCGGCGATCGCCACATATTTGCGGCCCTCGGGATGAATGTCGGGGAAGCGCCACTTCATCGTGGGAGTGCCGAGCGGGGGCTTGTCCATAGATGCCATCGGAAGCCTGTAGCTGCGTGTCGCGACCAACACAACGCACGCCGCCGCGCCTCTTTCCCCCGCACCGCTTCCGCATGGGCGGCACCAATCGCCTTCGGGGGAATGCAGGCGGCGGACTGCCAATGCGCGTAGAATTCTAATTTTGCCAGGGTGCGGTCACCGCGGGCAAACAATAGAGCCGCTGTCCCACGCCGATCCCCATCGGCACGGTCAGCGCCTTGGAAACGCCGCCCGCAGCCTCGCATCCGGGCCCGGCACGCAGATTATAGCGGATGATTCGCTTGGTGTAGGCGGGGCAGACGTCCGAGCAGACATAGCTTGCCACGACCTGCACGCCGTGATGCAGGCCGATCGCCAGACGCCACTGGCGCCGATCGCTCTTCGGGTCGAACGGGGTTTTCACCAGCTTGAGCAACGCCGCGTCGTCGATCGGCACGAACCTGTCCTCGCTGCTCAGCAGCGCGGGCGCCGCCACCTCCTGCGCAGCGAGCAACAAGGCGATTTGAAGCGCGATCATTATCCGTCTTTCCTCATTCGCAACGAAGCGTGCAGCACCCCGACTTGCCCACAGATGAACCACTGCAATGCGGTGAAATGAAACCGTCCTGCTTGCATGTTCGTTGGAATTGCCCAAATGCGGGCGACTGTCTCGCTTTTGTAATAAGGTCGCCCATGCCCGCTTCCACTGCCGCCAAGGCCCGTACGCGTAACCGCCGCCCTGCCGGCACGCCGTCGCCCTGGGGCATGTTTTTCCGCGGCTTCCTGAAGCGTCCGGTAATGGTCGGCGCCGTTGCGCCCTCATCGCGCTTCACGATCAACAAGATGCTGGCCCCGGTCGACTGGGACAACACCAAGCTGTTCGTCGAATATGGCCCCGGCGTCGGCACTTTCACCCGCCCGATCCTCGATCGCCTGTCGGCGGACGGCAAGCTGATCGTGATCGACACCAACCCCGATTTCATCCGCTACCTGAAGCAGAGCATCCCCGATCCGCGCCTGATCGCGATCCAGGGCTCGGCGGCGGACGTGAAGCAGATCGTCGCCGATCACGGCTTCGAGCATGCCGACTACATCGCCTCGGGCCTGCCCTTCTCCACCCTGCCGCCGGGCGTGGGCGATGCGATCGCCAAAGCGACGCGCGAAGTGATCCGCAAGGGCGGCGCCTTCCTGGTCTACCAGTACAACCCGCGCGTGAAGAACTTCCTCACCCCGCACTGGTCGCACATCGATCACGCGATGGAGTGGATCAACATCCCGCCCGCGCAGCTCTGGTGGGCCTGGAACGACTGAAACCGGTGTCGGGGGTGACTTGATCCCCCCGCCCCATCCTCCTAGACGCTCGCCAAACCCCTTAAAAGGAACAGCGAGCAATGGCGAAGATCAAGGTTGCAACGCCCGTCGTGGAGATCGACGGCGACGAAATGACGCGGATCATCTGGGAATGGATCCGTGAGCGCCTGATCAAGCCCTATCTCGACATCGATCTCAAATATTACGATCTCTCGGTCGAGAATCGCGACGCGACCGACGATCAGGTCACGATCGATTCCGCCAAGGCGATCCAGCAATATGGCGTCGGCGTGAAGTGCGCCACGATCACGCCGGACGAGGCGCGCGTCGAAGAGTTCAAGCTCAAGAAGATGTGGAAGTCGCCGAACGGCACGATCCGCAACATCCTGGGCGGCGTCGTTTTCCGCGAGCCGATCGTGATCAAGAACGTCCCCCGCCTCGTCCCGGGCTGGACCGACCCGATCGTCGTCGGCCGTCACGCCTTCGGCGACCAGTATCGCGCGACCGACTTCAAGGTGCCCGGCGCCGGCAAGCTCACGATGAAGTGGGTCGGCACCGACGGCAACGAGCTCGAATATGAAGTGTTCGACTTCCCGAGCGCCGGCGTCGCCATGGGCATGTACAATCTCGACGAGTCGATCCGCGACTTCGCCAAGGCGAGCATGAACTACGCGCTCGATCGCGGCTGGCCGCTGTACCTGTCGACCAAGAACACGATCCTCAAGGCCTATGACGGCCGCTTCAAGGACCTGTTCCAGGAGACCTTCGACGCCGACTTTGCCGACAAGTTCAAGGCTGCCGGCATCGTCTATGAGCACCGCCTGATCGACGACATGGTCGCCTCGGCGCTCAAGTGGTCCGGCAAGTTCGTCTGGGCCTGCAAGAACTATGACGGCGACGTCCAGTCGGACACGGTTGCCCAGGGCTTCGGCTCGCTCGGTCTGATGACCTCGGTCCTGATGTCGCCGGACGGCAAGACGATCGAGGCGGAAGCCGCCCACGGCACCGTCACGCGCCACTATCGCATGCACCAGCAGGGCAAGGCGACCTCGACCAACCCGATCGCGTCGATCTTCGCCTGGACCCAGGGCCTGTCGTTCCGCGGCAAGTTCGACAATACGCCGGACGTCACCAAGTTCGCCGAGACGCTTGAGGCCGTCTGCATCGAGACCGTCGAGAGCGGCAAGATGACCAAGGATCTCGCGATCCTGATCGGCCCGGACCAGCCCTGGATGACCACCGAGCAGTTCTTCGAGGCGATCCGCGAGAATCTCGAGAAGAAGATGGCCGCCTGGGGCTGAGACCCTACGTACATCGCTGAATTTGAAGATGCCCCGGCCGGACCACCCGGCCGGGGTTTCTTTTTGCGTCCGCCAATTTATCTGATTTATATACCTCGCAGATCGGCATAGAGTGCCGCCAGGCCCATAAGGGCAAGGAGGCGAGGATGACCGACACGAGCTTCACGCGGCGCAACCTGCTCCGCGCAGCGGCCCCGCTGGGTGCCGCAATCGCGACGGGCCTGCCCGCGCGCCTCGCTGCCGCACCGCGACTGGGCGCGGTGGCCAGCGTGGAGATCGCCCCTGCGCCCCGCTTCGCGCTATCCCCCTATCTCTACATGCAGTTCATGGAGCCGCTTGGCACCACCGATGGCTCGGTCGAGGCGAGCTGGGATCATCTCGCGCAGCGCTGGCGACCCGATCTGCTCGAAGTCACCCGGCAACTCGCCCCGCCGATGCTGCGCTGGGGCGGGCTGCTCAGCGCCTATTATCGCTGGCGGGAAGGCGTTGGCCCGCGCGCCGGGCGCAAGCCGATGCACAATCTCAACTGGGGCGGTGTCGAGACCAATCAGATCGGCACCGACGAGTTTCTCGATTTCTGCGCCGCAGTGGGCGCCGAGCCGCTGATGTGCGTCAACTTCGCGAGCGAGGGCGATCCCAAATGGGCGGTCGATGCGCTCGGTGAGCGCCGCGCCGGCGATGCGCGCGAGGCGGCCGACTGGGTCCGGTACTGCAACGCCCCCCACCATCCCGAACGCAGTGCCAATGGGCACCCGGCGCCGCGCCCGATCCGCTATTGGCAGATCGGCAACGAGACGTCGTTTTCGCCGGCGCGCTTCAAGAAACCTGAGGCGATCGCGCGCACGATCGAATTTGCCCGGGCGATGCGTGCTGCCGATCCGGGGATCAAGCTCATTGCCTGGGGCGACAGCGGCTGGGCCGCGGACATGATCGCCCAGGCCGGCGACCTGGTCGACATGCTGGCCTTCCACCATCTCTTCGATCCCGGCCCCGCCTGCAACGACGGCACCTGGCAGCGCGATCGCGCTGCGGCCTGGGACGCGCTGATGGGCAGCGTCGCGAAGCAGGAAGCGAAGATCCTCGAGATACGCGCGCAGAGCGGCGCAACGCCGCTGGCGCTCACCGAAAGCCACTACCTCATGAAGGGCCGCAACCGCGGCGACCTCAACTCCACCTGGGCGACCGGCGTCGCCTATGCCCGTTTCCAAAACCTCCACCAGCGGCATGGCGACGTGCTCAAGATCGCCAACCTCGGCGATTTCTGCGGAACCCGCTGGCAGACCAACGTGGTGATGCTGCCGACGCCGAAGGGCGACGCCTATATGCTGCCCGTCGGCCGGGTCGCGGCGCTATATGCCCGGCATAGCGGCACCAAGGCGGTCGCGCTCGCCGGGCTGCCCGACGGCCTCGACGCCGTAGCGAGCCGGGACGGCAACCGGTTTTTCGTCCATGCCGTCAACACCCGGCTCGACCGCGCGATCGACTGCCGCTTCACCATCGCCGGCGCGACGCCACGGGCAGCAAGGCTGGTCCGCATCTCGGCGACCGATCCGTTCGCCGAGATCCGTTCGCGGACCGAGGATCCGATGACGCAGGAGGAGAAGATCTGCGCGCCGGGCGAGGCCATTTCCTTTCCGGCGGCGTCGGTGACGGTGCTCGAGCTGGGCCTTTAACCACTGCCAAAGCTGAAGGCCCGGTCACGCCCCGTCTCGTCCTGCCGCCGCATGCTCCGCGCCTTGAGCAGGTCGTGCCGCGACAGGATCCCGACCACCCGGTTGCTCGCGCGTTCGACGATCGGGATGCGCCCCACCCCGGTTTCGACCATCATGTCCGCCACCGCGCCGATCGGGGTATCGGGATAGGCGCAGGGCTGCGACGCGTCCGAAAGGATATCGACAAGCGCCGTGCCCCACTGGCGTTCTTCAGTCTGCCAGCGGAGCGCATCGCTGCGCGAGGCAAGCCCGAGCAGCCGCTCCTCGGCATCCACCACCGGATAGCTGCGATGCGCGGCCTGTCCGGCGAAGAACTCGACCGCGCCCACCACCGGCAGATCGCCCGGCAGCGTCGCGGGGTCGCGCGTCATCACGTCGCCCGCCTGGAGAAAGTCGAGCGGGTCCACTGTATATTCCTGCAGGATATGCCGCCCGCGCCGCGCGATCTTCTCGGTCAGGATCGAGCGGCGCATCACCAGCACGCTCACGGCATAGGCGCCCGTCGAGGCAATCACCGCCAGCGGCAGCACGTCGAAATGCCCGGTCAACTCGGCGGCGAACAGCGCACCGGTCAGCGGCGCGCGCATGGCGCCGCTCATGATCCCCGCCATGCCGATCATCGCCCACAGGCCCGGCGAGCCCGGCAGCCACAGCCCAACCAGATAGCCGAGCGCCCCGCCCAGCGTCAGCAACGGCGCCAGCACGCCGCCCGAAGTGCCCGATCCCAGCGCGACCAGCCACACCAGCGCCTTCACCACCAGCAACGCGAGGACCACGCGCAGCGTCAGCCCGCCGTCGAGCAGGCTCTGGATATTGCCATAGCCCGCGCCGAGCACATGCGCATCGACCAGCCCGCCCAGGCCCACCGCCACCGCGCCGATCGCCGGCCACCACATCCAATGGACCGGCAGCCGGTGGAAGAGATCCTCGATCCGGTAGAGCAATTGCGACAGCAACGCCGCCTCGAGCCCGGCGAGCATTCCCAGCAGCAGCGCCAGCCCCAGCGCGGTGCCGATCTCCGGCAGTGCGCCCAGCACGAACGGAAACAGCGCGCCGCCACCGAACAGCAGCGGCCGCCAGGCAAAGGCCACCAAGACAGCCACGACAACCGGCACGAAGCTGCGCGGCTTCCATTCGAACAGCAGCACTTCGATCGCCAACAGGATCGCGGCGAGCGGCGTGCCGAATATCCCGGTCATGCCTGCCGCCGCGCCTGCGACGAGCAGCGTCTTTCGCTCCGCCGCGCTCAAGTGGAAGCATTGCGCGAACAGCGATCCGATCGCACCGCCGGTCATGATGATCGGCCCCTCGGCGCCAAACGGACCGCCGCTGCCGATCGAGATCGCCGAGGAGAGCGGCTTGAGCAGCGCGACCTTCAGCGACAGCTTGCTCTGACCATAAAGGATCGCCTCGATCGCCTCCGGGATGCCGTGCCCGCGGATCTTGTCCGAGCCAAAGCGCGCCATCAGGCCGATCAGCAGCGCACCCAGCACCGGGATCACCACCACCGCGAGTCCGAGATGGCTGTCCTTGATTTCGCTCGACGCGGCCGACAGCCGCCCGAACCAGAAGAGGTTGGTCGCAACCGCGATCAGCTTGATGAGCACCCACGCCCCCAGCGCGCCGCCGGTGCCGACCACCAGCGCGGCGGCCGCCAGCATCGCCATCCGCCAGTCGGCACTATAGTCGGCAAGCCGGGGCGCGGCTTGCACAGGGGGTTTCGTCATGGAACTTCTCCTTGGAAGCCGCGCAAATATATCGCAATACGATATAGTCAACGAAGGAAGATCATGGTCGAGCCTGTTTCCGATGCGGTCGACTACCCCGCGCTCGCCGATTTCCGCCACGCGCTGCGGCTGTTCCTCGTGTTCAGCGAGAGCCGCGCGGCCGAACAGGGGCTCACTGCGCAGCAGCACCAGGCGCTGCTCGCGATCCGGGGCGCGCCTTCCGGACAGGTCACGATCGGCTATGTCGCCGAACGGCTGGTGATCAAGCCGCACAGCGCCTCGGGCCTGGTCGAGCGGCTCGAGGCACTGGGCCTGCTCGCACGCTCGGCCTCGGAGAGCGACAAGCGCCAGGCGTTGATCGGGCTCACGCCCAAGGCACGCGCGCTGCTGGAAACCCTCTCGGCCACGCACCGCGAGGAACTGCTGCGGCTCCGTCCCATGCTCACTTCGCTGCTCGCCCGGCTGGATTGATCGGGGCAGGCCACAAATACCGGTCGGTGCCCTTGCAATATGGGGCTGCGCATGCTGCCTAGGCGCATGCCATTTGACGTACCCCTCGCCGCTGCAATTGCGTCCTTCCCGCGCGTCCACGCCGCATGCTGAACCTCGCCAATAGCGGCCTTTCCGACACGCTGGTGATCCTCGGTGCCGCCGGGCTGGTGATCCCCGCCTTTGCGCGCTTCCGGATCAGCCCGGTGATCGGGTTCATCCTGGTCGGCGCGCTGGTCGGCCCGTTCGGCTTGGGCAGCCTCGTGCCGTCGCATCCCTGGCTCTATTACCTCACCATCTCCGACGGGCACGCGATCGAGCCGTTCGCCGAGTTCGGCATCATCCTGCTGCTGTTCTCGATCGGGCTCGAGCTCTCGTTCAAGCGGCTCTGGTCGATGCGCACGCTCGTCTTCGGCGTCGGTGCGGCGGAATTGCTGAGCGCGGCGCTGATCCTCGGCGCAGTGCTCTATCTCACCGGGCTCAGCACCGGCGGCGCGATCGGGCTCGGCCTGGCGCTCGCGCTCTCCTCCACTGCAATCGTGCTGCCCATCGCCGGCACCACGAGCGCGGTCGGTCGCTCGGCCTTCGCGATGCTGTTGTTCGAGGATCTCGCGCTCGTCCCGATCATCTTCCTGCTCGGCGCGCTGGCACCGGCCGCCGGCGGCGAAGCCGGCTGGGTCAAGCTCGGCTGGACGCTCGGCTTCGGCATCCTCACCGTCGTCATCCTGTTCGTCGGCGGGCGCATCCTGCTACCGCGCATGTTCGCCCAGGCCGCCCGCACCAAGAGCCCCGAGCTATTCCTCGCCGCCAGCCTGCTCGTCGTGATCGTCGCCAGCCTCGCCACCACCGCCGTCGGCCTGTCGCCGATCGTCGGCGCGCTGATCGCAGGGCTGCTGATCGCCGAGACCGAATATCACGGCGAAGTCGAAGCGATCACCGCGCCGTTCAAGGGCCTCGCGCTCGGTGTGTTCCTGATCACCGTCGGCATGCGGCTCGACCTCAACTTCATCGTCCACAACTGGGCGCCTTTGCTCGGCGCTTCGCTGCTGGTGATGCTGGTCAAGGCAGCGGTGACGACGGGGCTGCTCAAGCTCTCGGGCGCGCGCACCGGCACCGCGGCGGAAGCCGGGGTGCTGATGGCCAGCCCGTCCGAGACCACGCTGATCGTGCTCGGCGTCGCCGGCGCGGCGGGGCTGATCAGCCCGAGCACCGCCGCCTTCTGGACCACCGTCACGGCGATCGGCCTCACTTCGACGCCCTTGCTCGCCAAGGCCGGCCGCGCCGCCGCCCAGCTCATCGAGCGCGCGAAGATGGAGGAGGCCCCCGATCCGGCACTCGACGAAGTGCAGAACGGCACCGTGATCATCGGCTTCGGCCGCGTCGGGCGCACTGTCGCGGACATGCTGCGTCGGCACGGCCTGCCCTATATCGGCGTCGATGCCGACATCGATAACGTCAACGCCGCGCGCCGCGGCGGCTATAACGTGCTGTTCGGCGACGTGACGCGCTCGGAGCTGGTCGACAAACTCAACCTTGGCCACGCCAAGGCACTGGTGCTGACGATGGACGATCCGGTGCTCACCGTGCGCCTCACCAAGCGCGTACGCGGCTGGGTCCCCAATTTGCCGATCATCGCACGCGCCCGCGACACCGCGCACGCCGCCGAGCTTTATCGCGCCGGTGCCAGCGAAGCAGTGCCCGAGGCGCTGGAAAGCTCGCTCCAGCTCTCCGAAGTGGTGCTCGTCGATCTCGGCCTCGGCGTCGGCCCGGTGATTGCCTCGATCCACGAGAAGCGCGACGAGATGCGCAAGAAGATCAAGGAAGTCGCCGGCATGGAGCGCGAGCCGCGCTTCCGCCGCGTGCGGGTCGAACGGGGCAATGAGGAATCGGATATGCCCGCCTGACGCGGATTGCGCTTGCTAGGCCAACGGCCGCGGCGCATTTTCCGGCAAAGCGTTTTAGGGAGTAATGCCATGTTGTTGAGCCTTCTGATCCTGGCCACCGCTGCTCCGGCGGCGCAGTCCGCCGATCCGCTCGCCCCGGCGCGCGCCGGGCAATATCAGTGCGTGATCCCCAACCAGGACAAAAAGACCTGCGTCGGCACCACCAGCTACAAGATCGCCGCCGACGGCAGTTATGAATCGACGACCCAGCTGTTCCTCGCCCCGACGCCGCTGATCACGATGGAGCTGCACACGCGCGGTAGCGCCAAGGACGGCAAGCTGTGCGAGACCGTCAAGCTCGCCGATTTCCAGGCCGGCACCGTCTATTTGGACGGCAAGCCCGCCGATGACGCGACCTCCAACGCCGTGAAGAGCCAGATGACCGCCGCGGTTTCGGCGCTCGACGGCAAGTCCGCCTGCTCGACGATCAAGCCGGACGCCGACGGCCTGATGCTCAACGAAGTCGCTATCGACGGCACCGTCCGCTCCGATCTCAGTCAGAAGTTCATCTGGGTGGGCGCGAAGGACGGCTACAAGCTCGGGATGTAATGATGATCGCCTCTCTGCTCCTGCTCGCCACCGCTTCGCCGCTACCCGCGCCCGACGCGCTCGATCCCGCCCGGATGGGCAAGATCCGCTGCATCCGCCCGGATACTCAGGCGCGCACCTGCGCGACGATGGTCCGCTATTCGGTCCATGCCGACGACCGGTTCGATGCCGTGGTGACCGGCGTGGTCTCCACCGAGCCGACGATCGTGATGGAATACCAGACTTCCGGCCAGATCGAGGACGGCGCGGTCTGCTCCACCGTCCGGCCGGTCGATTTCACTTCTGGCAAGCTTACCAAGGACGGCGCTCCGCTCGCCCCGGCGGTAGAAACCTCGGTCCGCCAGCGGCTGATGCTCGCGCTCCAGCCCCTCGCCGGCAAGAAGCGCTGCTACCGCGACCGCCCCGATGGCGACGGCCTGGTCTCGGATGTGATCATCGAAGGCCAGGTCCGCGCCGAGATGAACCAGCGCGCGATCTGGGTGGCGCCCGAAGACGGCTGGGCCCCGGGGATGTGATCCGCGAGCCGCGGCGGTTCAGGCCGTCGCGGTCGCCTTTGCCAGCTCGGCCTTGACCGCCTCGAGCGCTTCCGCACCCTTGTCGCCATCCGGACCGCCGCCCTGAGCCATGTCGGGACGGCCACCGCCGCCCTGCCCGCCCAGCACCGCCACCGCGACCTTGACCAGGTCAACCGCGCTCGCCGCCACACCCTCGCTCACGCCGACCGCCACCGAAGCGCGCCCTTCGTTGACCGCGACCAGTGCGACCACGCCGCTGCCGATCCGCGCCTTGGCCTCGTCGACCGCGCCGCGCAGCGCCTTGGGGTCGAGCCCGTCGAGCACCTGACCGAGAAAGTTGATCCCCGCCACCTGCTCCGGCCCCGCCGTCTGCGCGGCAGCGCCGCCGCCCAGCGCCAGCGCCTTCTTGGCCTCAGCCAGTTCGCGCTCGAGCTTGCGCCGCTCCTCGACCAGCGCACCGACGCGCGCCACGACATCGTCGGGCGAGGTCTTCAGCGCCGCCGCCGCCTCACGCAACTGCGCGTCACGCGCGTTGAGCCACAGCCGCGCGCCTTCGCCGGTCAGCCCTTCGATACGGCGCACGCCGCTCGACACGGCGCTCTCCGAGACGATCTTGAAGATTGCGATGTCGCCCGTGGCGTTGACATGGGTACCGCCGCACAGCTCGACCGAGTAGAAGGCGTCGTCGCCCGCACCCATCGAGAGCACGCGGACCTCGTCGCCATATTTCTCGCCGAACAGCGCCATCGCACCTGCCTCGATCGCGTCCTCGGGCGCCATCAGCCGCGTCTCGACCGAACCGTTATGGCGAATCTGCGCGTTCACATCGGCCTCGATGTCCGCAATCTCGTCGGGCGTCAGCGCATTGGGGTGCGAATAGTCGAAGCGGAAGCGATCGGGCGCGACCAGGCTGCCCTTCTGCGTCACATGCCCGCCCAGCCGCTTGCGCAGCGCCGCGTGCAGCAAATGCGTCGCCGAGTGATTGGCGCGCACGCGGTCGCGGCGATCAGCATCGACGGTCAGCTGCACTGCATCGCCCACGGCGATCTCGCCGGTCTCGATCTTGGCGTGATGCGCATGGAGGCGCCCGAGCGGCTTGGAGGTGTCGTCCACCGCCGCGCTCATCTTGTCGTTGGCGATCACGCCGGCATCGCCCATCTGGCCACCGCTCTCGGCGTAGAAGGGCGTCTGGTTGGTCAGGATCGTCACGCTGTCGCCGGCCGAGGCCTTTTCGACGCGCGCGCCGTCCTTGACGATCGCCACCACCTGGCCCTCGCCCTGCGTGCCCGCATAGCCGGTGAACTCGGTGCCACCCAGCTCGTCGGCCAGGTCGTACCACAGCTCTTCCGAGGCCTTTTCGCCCGAGCCCTTCCAGGCGGCGCGCGCGGCGCGCTTCTGCTCGGCCATAGCCGTGTCGAATCCGGCGCGGTCCACGGTCATGCCCTGGCCGCGCAGTGCGTCCTCGGTCAGATCGTACGGGAAGCCGAACGTGTCGTAGAGCTTGAACGCGGTCTCGCCGGGCAGCACACCGCCCTCGGTCATGCCCGTCGTGGCTTCGTCGAGCAGCCGCAGGCCATTGGCCAGCGTCTGGCGGAAGCGCGTCTCTTCCTGCAGCAACGTCGCCTCGATCAGCGGCTGTGCGCGGACCAGCTCGGGGAACGCGGCGCCCATCTCGGCGACCAGCGACGGCACCATCCGGTGCATCAGCGGATCCTTGGCGCCGAGCAGGTGCGCGTGGCGCATCGCGCGGCGCATGATGCGGCGCAGGACATAGCCGCGGCCCTCATTGGCCGGCAGCACGCCGTCCGCCACCAGGAAGCCCGCCGAGCGCAAATGATCCGCGATCACGCGGTGGCTCGCCTGGTTCTCGCCGGTGGTCGCAGCGCCGGTCAGCGCACCCGATTCGGCGATCAGCGCCCTGAACGTGTCGGTATCGTAATTGTCGTGGACGCCCTGCAGCACCGCGGCAACGCGCTCCAGGCCCATGCCCGTGTCGATCGAGGGACGCGGCAGGTCGCCGATGATCTCGTCATTCTCCTGCAGGAACTGCATGAAGACGAGATTCCAGATCTCGACGAAGCGGTCGCCATCTTCTTGCGGAGAACCCGGCGGGCCGCCCCAGATATGGTCGCCATGGTCGTAGAAGATCTCCGAGCACGGCCCGCACGGACCGTCCGAGCCCATCGCCCAGAAATTGTCCTTGGTCGGGATGCGGATGATCCGCTCCTCGGGGAGCCCCGCGATCTTCTTCCACAGCTCGAACGCCTGGTCGTCGGTATGATAGACCGTCGCGGTCAGCCGGTTCGCCGGGATGCCCCACACCTTGGTGAGCAGGTTCCAGGCGTGGGTGATCGCCTGTTCCTTGAAATAGTCGCCGAACGAGAAGTTGCCGAGCATCTCGAAGAAGGTGTGGTGGCGCGCGGTATAGCCGACATTGTCCAGATCGTTGTGCTTGCCGCCGGCGCGGACGCACTTTTGCGAGCTGGTCGCGGTCGAATAAGGCCGGCTCTCCAGCCCCGTGAACACGTTTTTGAACGGCACCATGCCCGCGTTCACGAACATCAGGGTCGGATCGTTGTGCGGCACGAGCGGCGCGCTGGGAACGCGGGCGTGACCCTGGCTCTCGAAATAGTCGAGGAACGAACGGCGGATATCGTTGGTGGACGTCATACCGGCGACTTAGTTGCGGGAAGGCGTTCGCTCAAGCGAAACACTTCGATCAGCGTAAAAGCTCCCCTATCTCACCGATTTGTTGCGGGCACCGGCGCGGAGACCTTCAAGGATATGGTGCCCGTCGCTGCCCCTGAACGGCACGAGATTGGCGATTCCCATCCCGGCGGAGAGAAAGGCGAGCGCACCCAGCAGCGCGCCTGTCAGTGTCGGGGTCCCGAGCAACGCGGCACCCGACCCGGCGAGCAGCGCAAGCAGGATGTTCGCGACCGGGCCGGCCACCGCGATCGCCATGCGCTTGCGGCGCGTATCGATTCGATCGAGCACATAGGCAACATAGCCGCCCAGGTCGCCCATCCCAGCCCGCCACTTCAGCCGCAACTCGCGCCGCTTCGGCTTGAACTCGAAGGGCAGCACCACGATCGTGCGGATCTCCGCTCCAAGCCGGTGGGCTACCACGGCATGACCCAGCTCGTGGACCAGTACGGCAACGAAGGAGAGCAGCGCATTGATCGCCAGTCGCAGCACCAGCCCGGCATCACCTCGGAAATGCTCGCTGAGCACGCCCATCACGCCAATGGCGGTGAGCAGGAAGATCAGTATCGCAAAAGCCCGCATCGCCACCCCTAATCTGCCCCCGGATCACTCGGCTCCGATCGCCTCCCCTGATTGAAGACGATATCGATGCCCGGCCTGCTCGAGAAGAGGCGCACGCACCGATTGCAATGTAGGATTTCGCGTGTTTGGCTTTTCGGGCCGGGCCTTACCACCCGCCGCTCTTTGACCCTGTAGGAACGATAGGATCGCATCGACGCAAGGATGTTGCGAGACACGCGCCGTTTCCCCGAACCGAGTCAAGCCAGGCCCCGGCAAAACCCGCTTTGGGCCTGTACTTCATGTACTTTGCCCTGCGACTCGCCCCAGCTGCGTAGGACCTACCCCATCGGCCCATCGATCGATTTGGGCGGCTGGCTGAACCATTTCGGCCCGCTCCCGGTCATGTGGAAACAATCCTCCAGCCGCACGCCGAAGCTGCCCGGGATGTAGATGCCCGGCTCGTTCGAGAAGCACATGCCCGGCGCCAGCTTCGTCGCCTCGCCGCGCACCAGATTGACCGGCTCATGCCCGTCGAGCCCGATGCCGTGGCCCGTGCGGTGCGACAGACCCGGCAGCTTGTAATCCGGTCCCCAGCCGATCGAGGCATAGTAACGCCGCACCGCATCATCGACGCTGCCCGCCGGTGCGCCGAGCTTCGCCGCGGCAAAGGCTGTCTGCTGGCCCTGCGCGACCTGATCCCACACCTTGCGCTGCTCGGCGGTGGCGGTGCCATGGACCCAGGTGCGCGACACGTCGGACTGATAGCCCTGCACCGTGCAGCCACAGTCCATCAGCACGATCCGCCCGTCGGCGACCGGCGACGGCACCTTGGTCCCGTGCGGATAGGCCGCGCCCTCGCCCACCAGCACCATGCTGAACTCGGGGTCGCCGCCCAGCTTCTTCGTCGCGGCATCCATCAGCGCCGAGACGTCGCGCTGGCTCAGCCCCTTCTCGACGCGCGGATAGACCCAGCGATAGGCGGCGATCGTCACGTCGGTGGCGAGCTGCATCAGCGCGATCTCGGGCGCCGTCTTGACCATCCGGCAGCCGCGCACGACGGGGTTGGCCGAGACGACCTTGAGCCCCATCTTCTGCAGCCCGTCGACGGCGAAATAGCGCACAGTCTCCTCGATACCCACCGGCAGATGCGCGAGCTTGCGGTCCTTCAGGAAGCCGGCGACGGTCTTGAGCGGATCCTCGTCCTCGTTCCACACGCGGACCTCGGCCGGGATCGCCAGCCCCTCGCGGGTGCGCGCTTCCTCGAAGAACGGCGTGACGATGCAGGGTTGGCCCTCGGCGGGCAGCACCACGGCGGTCAGCCGCTCGCTGCGGCCCCAACGCAGGCCGGTGAAGTAGATCAGCGACGATCCACCTTCGATCAGCACCGCGCCGATGCCGTTCGCCTGCATCAGCTTCTGCGCCCGGGCGAGCCGAGCCGCGCGCTCGGCATTGTCGATCGGCACCGCACCCTTGGTCATGTCCTGCAGCGCCGAAAGGTCCGGCTCGGCGGCGCGCAGCACGCCCGGCAACGTGAGCAAGGGCACGGCGGCAGCGGCGCGGACAAGGGTTCGGCGGTCAAGGCGCATGGTCAGTCTCCGGAACGGTGCGCCAGCGATACGGTCCTTGACCCACCGCCTGCAATAGCTTCACTCTCGCGCAACTAGAGGGGGAATTCCGATGCGCCGGGCCATGATCGTGCCGATGATGCTGCTGATGGGCGCAACCGCGGCGCCCCCGCCGCCGGTCGCGTTGCCGCGCGCCGGCTGGTGCGGCGGCGAGCTGGATGGCCCCGATGCACCGGCAACCGCCCTTCTCCCGGGCTATGGCCAGGGCGGCTTCAAGATCCGGACGAAGAGCCCCGAGGCGCAGGCGTTCTTCGACAACGGGATGCAGCTCGCCCACGCCTTTGCCCATAAGGCGGCGATCGCGGCATTCCAGGAAGCGCGCCGGCTCGACCCCGAATGCGCGATGTGCGCCTGGGGCGAGGCTTGGGCTTCGGGCCCGACGATCAACTACGGCGTCTCGGCCGACGATGCGAAGAAGCTCGCCGAAATCGTCGCCACCGCCGAGAAGCTCGCCGCAGACGGCCCGGTGCGCGAGCGCAACCTGATCGGCGCGCTGAAGCAGCGCTATCCGGCGGCCGGCAAGGGCGGCAACGCGGCGTTTGCCGCGGCGATGGAGCAGATGGTCGCACTCGCGCCGGGCGATGACGAGGTGCTGACGATCACCGCCGATGCGCACATGATCGCCACCGACGATGCCAATGCCGAGAACATGGCGCGCCCGGTCGCGCTGCTCGAGACGGTGCTCAGGCGCAATCCGGACTATGCCCCCGCGATCCATTTCTACATCCACGCGACCGAGGGCGCCGGCTACCCCCAGCGCGCCGAACTCTATGCCGACAAGCTCAAGGTCATCGCCCCGGCGGCAAGCCATCTGATCCACATGCCCTCGCACACCTATTACTGGATCGGCCGCTATGGCGACGCGGCCAGCGCCAACCTCGCCGCGGTGGGCATCGACGAGCAGAATGCCACGCGGCTCAAACTGACCGGCCCCGATGCCGTATGGAAGCTCAGCTATCACGCCCATAATGTCCATTTCGGCATCGCCGGCGCGCTGATGTCGGGCGATGCGGCAACGGGCCTGACCCTGTCGCGCCCGCTCGCCGCCGCGGCATCGACCACGGTGAAGATGAACGACTTCCGCCAGTCAGTGACCGGCGTCGGCTATATCGCGATCGCGCAGTTCGGCCCAGCATCGGAGATGCTCCGCCTCGCCGCACCGGCAAAGGACAATCCGATCGCCACCGCAATGTGGCACTATGCCCGCGGCGAGGCGCTGGCCCGCGGTGGCGACGCCCGCGGCGTTTTGGCCGAGGCCAGAGCGATCCCGGCCAAGGCGACGGGATCGTTCGCGTCGTTCCTCACCACGCTCTACGCGGTAAACCGCCTGGTGCTGCAGGGCCGCACGGCGATGCTGAACAAGCGCTATGATGATGCCGCAGGCCTGTTCACCCAGGCCGCCGCGCTCGAGGAAGCCAAGCCGTTCAGCAATTTCAGCGATCCGCCGCTTTTCTGGTATCCGGTGCGCCGCGACGTTGCCGCCGCGCTGCTCGCCAAGGGCGATGCCGCCGGTGCGCTCGCCGCTGCCGATGCTTCGCTCAAATACCGTCCGCTCGATCCGGTCGCGCTCGAACTGCGCGCCCATGCACAGGCCAAGCTCGGCAATGCCGCGGCGGCGCGGCGCGATCGCCTACAGGCGTTGGCGGGTTGGCGCGGTGACAGATACAGCCTTGGCAGATAGGCCCATGGGCAGCGTGATATGCGCTGCAGGCATGGCCCTCTCTCCACAGAATTGGGCTCAACCGAGCCACAGGGTTCTTGACCCGGCGCACGCAATCCACTTTGCCTGCACCACGGAATTTTAAGGGGGCCTGTTTTGGGCAAGCGACTTACCTGGTTCATTCTCGCGGCGCTGCTGCTCGGCGGCCTGCTGGGCTATGCCCTGAACCTCAGCTATGCCGGCACGCCCGAGGGCAAGGCCACGCTCGATAGCTGGGGCTATGGCCTCGACATCCCGACCCAGATGTTCCTCCATCTGATCAAGATGATCATCGCGCCGCTGGTGGTCTCCACCCTCGTCGTTGGCATCGCCCATATGGGCGGCGGCGGCGCGATCGGCCGTGTGGGCTTCAAGGCGTTCTTCTGGTTCGTCTGCGCCAGCCTGATCTCGCTCACGCTCGGCCTGATCCTCGTGAATGTGCTCCAGCCCGGCGCCGGCATGCACCTCGCCATCCCGACCGAGCATGCCACCAGCGACATCAAGCCGTTCGACGTCGCGGCTTTCTTCATCCACATCATCCCGACCAGCGGGATCGATGCGATGGCAACCAACGACATCCTCCAGCTCGTGATCTTCTCGCTGTTCTTCGGCGTCGGCCTCGCCGCTGTCGGCGAGAAGGGCGCGCCGCTCGTCCGCGGGCTCGAGGCGCTCGTCCAGGTGATGCTCACCGTCACCGGCTATGTGATGATGTTCGCGCCGGTCGCCGTGTTCTGCGCGGTGGCCAAGGTGCTGGCGACCAAGGGCATCTCCTCGGTCGGCACGCTCGCCTATTTCATGGGCAGCTTCTATCTCGGCCTCGCCGTGCTCTGGGCGGTGTTGCTTGGCGCCTGCTTCCTCGTCGTCGGCCCGCGCACCGGCACGCTGATCCGCTATCTGCGCGATCCGATCCTGCTCGGCTTCTCCACCGCCTCGTCCGAAGCCGCCTATCCGCGTACGCTCGACGCGCTCGACCGGTTCGGCGTGCCGCCCAAGATCGCGAGCTTCGTGCTGCCGCTCGGCTATTCGTTCAATCTCGACGGCTCGATGATCTACATGACCTTCGCGTCGATCTTCATTGCCCAGGCTTACGGCATCCATCTCGACTGGTGGACGATGATCCAGATGCTGCTGATCCTGATGATCACCAGCAAGGGCATCGCCGGCGTGCCGCGCGCCAGCCTGGTGGTGATCACCGGCACGCTCGCCCATTTCAACATCCCCGAGGCCGGCATCCCGCTTATCCTTGCGGTCGACCATTTCCTCGACATGGGCCGCACCGCGACCAACGTGATCGGCAACGCAGTCGCCAGCACCGTGGTGGCACGCTGGGAGGGCCAGCTCGACAACCCGCAGGCGGTCGAACCGACTCTCGCTCCGGTGAAGGGACCCGCGACCGACGCAGACAGTTTCGAGGATTATGGCAAGTCCTGATCCCAACCGGGAGCTGCCGGTCCGCGTCGCCGCGCTCTACCAGTTCACGCGCTTCCCCGATGTCGAGAGCCTGCGCGCACCGCTTCTGGCGCTGTGCGAGGCTGTCGGCGTCAAGGGCACGCTGCTGCTCGCCAATGAAGGGCTGAACGGCACGATCGCCGGCAGCGACGCGGCGATCGATGCGGTACTTGACCATGTCAGCGCCCTGCCCGGTTGCGCCGGGCTCGACGTCAAGGAATCGCGTGCCGCCGCGCTGCCGTTCGATCGGATGAAGGTCCGCCTCAAGCGCGAGATCGTCACGATGGGCGAGCCCGATATCGATCCGCTCACTGGCGTCGGCCATTATGTCGCGCCGGAGGACTGGAACGCGCTGATCGATGCGCCCGACACGATCGTGATCGATACCCGCAACGCCTATGAAGTCGCGCTGGGCAGCTTCACCGGCGCAGTCGACCCCGAGACGCGCAGCTTCCGGGAGTTCCCCGACTGGTTCCGCCGCTTCCGCGAGGCGCGGGAGAAGGACGGGCCGATGCCGCGGATCGCGATGTTCTGCACCGGCGGGATCCGCTGCGAGAAATCGACTGCCTTCCTCAAGGCCGAGGGGCTGGACGAGGTCTACCACCTCAAGGGCGGCATCCTCGCCTATCTCGAGCAGGTGCCGCCCGAGCAGAGCCGCTGGCAAGGCGAATGCTTCGTGTTCGACCAGCGCGTCACCGTCGACCACGCGCTCCAGCCCCGCAACCGCGCGCTTTGCCCGCGCTGCCAGGGCCTCATCGCCGGGGAGGACGCCCCCTGCCCCGCCTGCGACGATCTGGCTTTCCGGGATCAAGGATAGCGCGGCTCAATCGGTGCAGAGGAACGCTGAAGCAATCCGGCCATTCTCGACCCGGGCCAAGCAGCCGAAATTGCTGTTCTCGGACTGGCATTGACCGGCGGCGGCGCTGCCCAGAGGCATCTGGACCCCGCGATATTCGACGCTGCAGGCCCCCTGGCAGTCGCGCTTGCCGCTGCAGGTCTTTCCGCCGTCGGCGTAGCGGATCACACACATCGGGCTCGCGACCATTCCGCGCGGTTCGATCGTGCCGCCGCGGCCGCGGCACAGGGCGGGATCGTTGTCGGCGGACCGATAATCGATGGCCGTTCCGCCGGGCGGTGGCGCGGCGCAACTGCCGAGCAACAATGTGCCGAGCATGGCGGCACGCCACTCACGCATAGGCATAGGGTCCGCCGGCGGCGAGTGCTGCCTGATAGGCCGGACGGGCATGGATCTTCTTGAGCCAGGCGGCGACGTGCGGGCGGCCTTCGGTCGCGCTGGCGCGGGCGACGGCGGCTTCGAGCGGGAAGCTCATCATCACGTCGGCCGCCGTGAACTCGTCGCCGGCGAACCAGGCGCGCGCCGCCAGCTCCGCCTCGACATAGTCGAGATGGACGTCGATCATCGGCTGGAACTTCTTCTGCGCCGTCTTGCCGAACAGCGGCACGCGGCTGAGCACCAGCTTGGTGAAGAGCGGCGGCATCAGCGAGCCCTCGGCATAATGGAGGAACTGGCGCCAGCGCAGCGCGTCCTCGACATGGCCGGGCTTGCCGAGGCGCCCGTCGCCGAGCTCGACCAGATATTCGACGATCGCCCCGGTCTCGGCGATGACATTGCCGCCATGCTCGATCACCGGCGACTTGCCGAGCGGGTGAATGCGCCGCAGCTCGGGCGGGGCGAGCATCGTCGCTTTGTTCCGCTCATAGCGCTTCACTTCATAGGGCAGCCCGAGCTCCTCGAGCAGCCAGAGCACGCGCTGCGAACGGGAATTCTCGAGATGATGGACGATGACGGTCATGCAGGCTCCCCTGGGCGGCGCGGGCGTTGGCGCGCCGCGATCGACTTGACGATGGTCCGTCCGCCGTCCGGCGGCAAGGGTGTCGATGCCTGATCGAACGCGGCGGCGATCAGCGCGCGGATTGCGGGCGCGTCGAGCAGTGCCACTTCCTTCAGGCAGACATAGCGACTCTGCCTGCCTTCGCCCTCCAGCAGCCCCTCGGGATCGGGCAGGCCGATGCCGGGAAGGAAATAGAGCAACACGTTGCGCGGATAGACTGCGAGGCTGAGGATCGCGCCGGTCGTCTTGCGGCCCGGCGCATAGCCGATCGCGAGCGCGTTGTAATTGTCATAGACCAGCTCGTTGGCCCCGGGCAGCCGCGCCCGCAGCACCGCGCGACCGGCACGGACACGCCCGGCGATCTCGGGGGTGAAGCGGGCGATGAAGCCTTCGAGCTGCGCCTCGGTCGCGGCGATGTCGTCGGGATTGGCGGGCGTGGTCATGGCTGGCTCCCGATCGCTTCGAACCGAAGGGTTCGCTTGGCCGGGTCAGCATCGACCAGCCGCACGCTGAGCGCAGTGCCCGGCGCCGCGCCGGGGGCGTCGATCCGCGTCACCACGGGCAAATCGGCAAGCTGCATCCGCGCGCCGCGCACATCGACATCGGTGACGACCGCCGCGAAGGTCTCGCCCTCCCGCCCGTCGAGCATCACCGCCTCGGCGAGGTCGATCACCGCGCGGTCGATCTGGCCGCCCAGCGCATCCGCACGGCCCATCACCTTGGGCAGGCGCTCGAACGCCTGTTCGACGACATCCGGCACGGGCTGGCCGGACATGATCGCGAGCGTCGCCCGGATCACATAGCGATCGGCAAGGCGGCGGAGCGGCGCAGTGGCATGGACATAGGATGCGGCGACGGCGGCGTGCCAGGGCAGGACATCGCCACGCCATGGCGCATAGCTGGCGCCCTGCCCGGCCTTGCGGATGGCGAGCATCAGCGCAGCCTGATGCGGGTCGGCAGGGTCGAGCCCGGTGCGGAACACCGCGAGCGATTGGGCTTCGGGCCAGGCAATGCCGAGCGCGCTGGCGGTATTACGCAAGCGGGCGACCGCGCCGGCATCGGGTTCGGCCATTACCCGGAACAGGCCGGTGTGGTGGGCGCGGAGCACATCGGCGATGGCGAGGTTGGCCGCCAGCGACAGCGCGGCATTCTGGTCCTCGGAAGCGTGGCGGGCGCGGAAGGCGAGCGCATAGCCGCCATCGGGGCGGCGGGCGACTTCCTGCTCGGGCGGGTCGACGCGGGAGGCGCCGCGCTCGGCTTCGGCAGCGGCGATGCGGCGGGCGAGTTCGGCGAACTGGGGCGGCAGGTCCGCGTCCGTCACGGTTTCATAGGCGAGCTTGGCGCGGCTGCGGACCAGGGCGCGCTCGGCACCTTCCAGCTTTACTGCACCATCCGGCCCGACGCGGACGGTGAACAGCACGGCAGGGCGCGGACCATCGGGGAGCAGGCTGGCGGCACCTTCGCTCAGCACCGGCGGGTAGAGGCTCGCCTTGCCGTCGGGCAGATAGAGCGTCGTGCCGCGATGCCAGGCCTCGGCATCCACCGGGTCGCCATCCTCGACGAACCAGGCGACATCGGCGATGGCGTAGCGCAGCAGCAGGTCGCTGCCGCTCGGCTCGACCCAGAGTGCCTGATCGAGATCGGTCGCGCTGGCCGGGTCGAGCGTGACGAAGGGGATGTCGGTGCGGTCGACATGCTCGGTGGGCAACCGCCGGGCGGCGGCCTCGGCGGCTTCGAGCACCGGCTGCGGGAAGGAGGTCGGGACCTGATATTGGCTGCGGATCGCGGCGAGGCCTTTGGCCAGCACGCAGTCGGGATCGAGGACAGCCTTCATCGGGCTACTTTAGCGCCCCGGGCGGCGCTGCAAAGTACACGAAGTACCCGCCAAGGCGCGCTCGGCGCCCCCCGAAAGTCACGAAAGTCACGACACTCACGCGCGCGCGAGTCCCCAAAACGGGAAAGACCCGGCGCGGGGCAACGCGCCGGGTCTTCCGATGGGTCTAAGCCCGTGACCACCGGCCTCGCGCGTCGCACGCGGGAGCGGCCTGTAAATTCATTATAGATCGTCGTCGCCGTCATCAGCGTCGGGACCCGTCATAAGTCCCTCGGCGACCTTTTCGGTGCGCGCACGGATCGCCTTTTCGAGGCGCTCGCGCAGCTCGTCATTTTCCTTGAGGAAGTTCTTCGAATTCTCGCGGCCCTGGCCGATGCGGACGCTGTCATAGCTGAACCAGGCGCCCGACTTCTCGACCAGCCCGGCCTTGACGCCGAGATCGAGGATCTCGCCGATCTTCGAGATGCCTTCGCCGTACATGATGTCGAACTCGACCTGCTTGAACGGCGGCGCGACCTTGTTCTTCACCACCTTGACGCGGGTGGTGTTGCCGATGATGTCCTCGCGGTCCTTGATCTGGCCGGTGCGGCGGATGTCGAGGCGAACCGAGGCGTAAAATTTGAGCGCGTTGCCGCCGGTCGTGGTCTCCGGATTGCCGTACATCACGCCGATCTTCATGCGCAGCTGGTTGATGAAGATCACCATGCAGCGCGAGCGGCTGATCGAGCCGGTGAGCTTGCGCAGCGACTGCGACATCAGGCGGGCCTGAAGGCCGACATGGCTGTCGCCCATCTCGCCTTCGATTTCGGCGCGAGGGACCAGCGCTGCGACCGAGTCGACCACCAGCACGTCGATCGCGTTCGAGCGGACCAGCGTGTCGACGATCTCGAGCGCCTGCTCGCCGGTATCGGGCTGCGACACGATCAGCTCGTCGATATTGACCCCGAGCTTCTTGGCATAGACCGGGTCGAGCGCGTGCTCGGCGTCGACAAAGGCGGCGACACCGCCGGTGCGCTGCGCCTCGGCGATGACATGGAGCGCCAGCGTGGTCTTGCCCGAGCTTTCCGGACCATAGACTTCGATCACGCGGCCGCGCGGCAGGCCGCCGACGCCGAGCGCAATGTCGAGCCCGAGCGAACCAGTCGAGATCGCCTCGACCTGCATCGCCTCCTTGGAGCCGAGCTTCATCGCCGAGCCCTTGCCGAATGCGCGGTCGATCTGCGCGAGTGCGGCGTCAAGCGCCTTCTGCTTGTCCGAAGAAATCGCCATGTTGCCGTCAATCACCTTGAGCGAAGCTGCCATTGGAAGTCCCCGTCGCTAGAAGGTTTAGCACGCTGCATCAACCTGTGTTGGAACGGCATGTATCGCGTTTGTTCTCACGGAACAAGAGCGGAACGAAAATTTTTGTTCCATAATCGTTCCACCTGCTTCCAGAGCCCCGGATAGGGAGAAACCGCGCCCCGCCGCCAAGGCAAACCCCGATGCCCCGCGTCAGGCGGCGGCGCTACGCCGGGGCAATGGAGGACAGCCATGAAGCTCGCATCCCTGATCCTGTTGACGGCACTGGCCGGCACATCCGCGCTCGACGCACAGCAAGTCTCCCGCCCCGCCCCCGGACCCGCCGGCAGCTGGCGGTTCCTGGGTGCGACCACCGCCAGGTTCACGGCGGATCACGACACGATCCGCGTGCAGGGCCCGTATGACAATTTCCGGCGGATCAAGTTCAAGGTCCGCGACGCGCCGCTCAACCTCGTCCGGCTGACAGTGACCTATGACAATGGCGCGCCCGACAATATCCCGACGCGCTACGCCATACCGCAAGGCGGCGAGAGCCGGATCATCGACCTGCGCGGCGCCGGACGGCGCAGCCTCAGGCGGATCGATTTCTGGTACGACACGCGCGGCCGCGGGCGCGGCACCGCCAATGTGTCGGTATGGGGCATGCACTGACCGCACGCGCCGAGTTGCGATAGGGGCCCCGCCCCGCTAGCCCCGCGCGGATGACCCGCATCGTCGGCCATGTCAGCGCGCTCAATCGCTTCCCGGTCAAGTCGATGGCCGGGGAGCGGCTCGCCATGGCCGAGCTCGACTGGCAGGGGATCGAGGGCGACCGGCAATATGCGTTCGTCCGCGCCGCCAACGGCACGCGCTTCCCCTGGCTGACCGCGCGCGAAGTGCCGGCGATGGTGCTCCACCATGCCCGCTTCGCCGATCCCGCCCGGCCCAAGACGAGCGGCGTGCTGGTCGAGACACCCGACGGCGCGACGCTCTCGCTCCACGATCCGCTGCTGAAGGCGCATCTGGAGCAGGCTGCGGGCGAGCCGGCTTCGCTGATACAGGTGGCGCGCGGCTGCTATGATTCGATGCCGGTCTCGATCCAGAGCAGCGCCGGTCATGCTGCGCTGGAGGCGGCGCATGGCGGCATGCTCGACATCGACCGCTTCCGGATCAACGTGATCGTCGAGAGCGACCTGCCCGCCAGCCAGTGGCAGGGCCGGCAGCTGGCGTTCGGCGACGAGGCCGACGGCGCGGTGGTGCAATGCGCCGATCCGATCGCGCGCTGCGTGATCGTGACGATCGATCCGCAGACCGGCGCGAAGGAGCCCCGCGTGCTGCGCACGGTCGCCCAAGGGTTCGGCAATGCGTACGGGGTGTATTCGAGCCCGGCGCGGCCGGGGCTGATCCGGATCGGCGATCCGGTGCGGCTGGTGGACTAAACGCTCAGGCGGCGCCGACGAGGCTGTCGAGCACCTTTTCGACGCTGTCCATCGTGAACGGCTTGGAGAGCACCGGGCGATCACGATACTTCTCGTGGATCATGTCCCCTGCCCCGCCGGTGGCGAGCACGAAGGGGATGCCGCGCGCGGCCAGCGCATCGGCGATCGGCCAGCTCTGCTCGCCGCCGCGCAGGTTCACGTCCATGATCGCTGCGTCGATGCCGCCGGCTTCGACCAGCTCGAGCGCCGTGGCGACACTGTCCGCCGTGCCTGCAGGAACGCGATTCAGCGCATCGAGGAAATCCTCGAGCATCATCGCGATGAGCGGCTCGTCTTCGACGATCAGGATCTTTTGGGGCCCCGGCATATTCGCCCCTTCGCAGGAAAATCGCCAGTCGCCAAGGGATTATTTCAGCGTGAGAACATCCCGCGCCGCTTCCGCAAGTTGCTGAACGGAAAAGGGTTTCGGCAAAAAGGAAACTTGCTCCAGATCAATCGACTTGCGGAGCTGTTCCTCGGCATAGCCCGACATGAAGAGGATCGGCAGGTCGGGATATTTGGTGCGCACCTTGCGGGCCATGGTCGGCCCGTCCATCACCGGCATGACGACATCGGAGATCAGAAGATCGGGACGGTCGATCGTTTCGAGCAGCTCGAGTGCGGCCTCACCATTGTCGGCGGTGACGACGGTATAGCCCTGCCGCGCGAGCGCACGCTCGGCGATGGCGCGGACCATGTCCTCGTCCTCGACGATCAGGATCGTGCCGGTGCCCCAGGTATCGGCGGGCTTTTCCTTCGCGCCGGGCAGCTTGGCCTGGACCGGCGCCTCGGCCGCGGCGTGGACGGGCAGATAGATGGTGAACTCGGCACCACCATGGGGACCGTTGTCGGCGAAGATGAAGCCGCCCGACTGCTTGATGATGCCGTAGACCGTCGAGAGGCCGAGGCCGGTGCCCTTGCCGATTTCCTTGGTGGTGAAGAACGGCTCCCAGATCTTGCCGAGGATCTCGGGCGGGATGCCGGTGCCGGTGTCGGAGATGCGCAGCGCGGTATAGTCGCCCACGGGAAGCACGTCGTCGTCCATCTGGCGGACGTCCGAGGCAGGCACCGCCTGCGTCTCGATGGTGAGCGTGCCGCCGCCGCTGGGGTTTTGCGAGAGCATCGCGTCGCGGGCGTTGACCGCGAGGTTGACCACCACCTGCTCGAGCTGGCCCGGATCGGCGCGGACGGGACCGAGGTTGCGGCCGTGCTTGACCTCGAGCCGCACCGTCTCGCCGAGCAACCGCTTGAGGAGGTTGGAGACTTCCGAGATCACGTCGGGCAATTGGAGCAGCTGCGGGCGCAGCGTCTGCTGGCGCGAGAAGGCGAGCAGCTGGCGAGTCAGCGAGGCGGCGCGGTTCGAATTGGCGCGGATCTGCTGGATGTCGTCATAGTCGCTGTCGCCGGGCGAATGGCGCATCAGCATCAGGTCGCAATGCCCGATGATCGCAGTGAGGATGTTGTTGAAGTCGTGCGCGACGCCGCCGGCAAGCTGGCCTACCGCCTGCATCTTGGTCGCCTGCGCGACCTGGCGCTTGAGCTTCGACTCCTCGCCCGAATCCTTGAGGCTGATCAGCACGGCGGCGTCGCCGAGCCCGCGGGCGCCGGCGATGCCGATCGACAGCGGCTCCTCGGGCGCGTCCGCCAGGCGGACGGTCATCTCGGCGGACTGGGGCGCACCACCGGCGAAGCGCCGGATCGCGTCGGCAAGCGCGGCCTTGTCCTCGCGCACCACCAGGTCGCCCGGGTAGAGCGGCGGCGCGGCGGCATTGACGCGGGTGGCGCGGACGAACGCGTCGTTCATGCTGGCGAAGCGGCCGTCACGGTCGACCAGCGCGAGGCCGAGCGGGAGCAGCGCGATCAGCGAGCGGACATGGGCGCCGGCGCTGGCGCCGATCGCGGGCGTGGGCGCGTTGCCGAGTTCCTCGTCGAGCAAGGCGACGAGCAGCGGCGCTTCCTCGCCATCGAGGAACGGGATCTGGAGCACGCGTAGCGGCGTGCCCTCCATCCCCTCACGCTCGAAGCGGACCAGCCCCATCGAGTCGGTGATCAGGAAGCGGGCAAAGTCCCTGCCCTCGACCGCCGCCTCGCTGGTGCCCATCGCGCGGTCGCGGAACACGCGGTTGGCGGCGCGGACGCGCCCCTGCGGCGAGATCATCGCGGCCATGATGCCCGAGGAGCCGAGCCGGTCACCGGTATGGCCGTCGATCAGCGACTGGACCTGGCTGGCGAGATCGAGCGCCTGGACGCCGATGAAGCGCCAGACCAGCGACTCCTCGCCGACGCGCTGGACGCGGACCGAGACGGGGGCGCCGAACACCTGGATATTGTCCTCGCGCGCCTCGCCGTCGCGCCAGGCGGTGCGCGCGGCGGTGCCGAGCGCGGCGACCGAGGCGTCGCTGACCGGGAGGTTGGGCGGCGTCGGCCAGCCGGCGAAAAGCACCTCGAAGCGGTTATTGGCGCAGACGAGACGGCCGGCACGATCGGTGACGGCGAGTGCGTCGTCGCTGGCGGCGGCAAGCGCCTGCGCGACCGACCAGTCGACCGGCTGCTCGGCGGCGGTATCGCTATGGAAAAGCCTGCGCGCGCCCCACAGCGCCCCGGCGGCGAGCACGCCCGCGCCGACAAAGCCGATCGCCACGGCGCGGTCGTTCAGCGTGAGGAGGACCAGTGCAGCCGCAAGGAAGCCCGCCAGAATTGCCGCCGCGAAGGGCAGCCAGCGGCGGGACGGCGATATCGGGCTATGAACGGGCAACGTGGCCATGCGCCACCGATGTTCGGTCGAGAGGCGCGGGTCAAGGACCCAATTCCCTCTCCCCCTCGGGGAGAGGGAGGGAGCCGACAAAGTCGGCGGAAGGGTGAGGGTCGAAACCTGCCCTCACCCTTCCCACTCGCTACGCGAGCGGGCCCCTTCCCTCTCCCAGTGGGAGAGGGAAAGAACAATTACCAGATCCGGACGCGCTTCTCGGGCGTCAGGTACAGCTTGTTCTGCGGCGCGGGGTTATAGGCCCCGTACCAGGGGTCGAGATTGCGCACGACCCAGCTGCGCTGCTGCGAGGGCGAGTGCGGATCGGTCAGCAGGCGCTGGCGCAGATTGGCCTCGCGGTAGTTGCGGCGCCACACCTGGGCCCAGCCAAGGTAGAAGCGCTGGTCGCCGGTGGTGCCGTCGAGCACCGGGGCTTCCTGGCCGTTCAGCGAGGCGTGATAGGCGTCATAGGCCACCGTCAGGCCGGCCAGATCGGCGACGTTCTCGCCAAGCGTCAGCCCGCCCTTCACGTGCATGCCGGGCAGCGGCTCATACTGGTCATACTGGGCGACCAGCGCGTCGGTACGCTGCTTGAACGCCGCAACGTCCGCAGGCGTCCACCAGTCGGTCAGGCGGCCGTGCATGTCATATTTGGCGCCCTGGTCGTCGAAATGGTGGCTCAGCTCATGGCCGATCACTGCGCCGATGCCGCCATAATTGACCGCCGGGTCGGCGTTCGGATCGAAGAAGGGCGGCTGCAGGATCGCGGCCGGGAAGACGATCTCGACCATGCCCGGATTGGCATAGGCGTTGATCGTCATCGGCGTCATGCCCCACTCCCAGCGCCGGATCGGCTGGCCGAGCTTCGAGACATTGTCGTCATACTGCCAGTTGTTCGACCGGACATTGTTGCCGAACGCGTCGCCCGCGGTGATCGTCAGCGAGCCATAATCCTGCCAGCGGTCCGGATAGCCGATCTTCGGGGTGAAGGCAGCGAGCTTCGCGTGCGCCTTGACCTTGGTCTCGGGCGCCATCCATTCGAGCTTGTCGATGCGGCGATCCATCGCCGCGATGACATTCTTCACCAGCTTGTCGGCCGCCGCCTTGGTCTCGGGCGGGAAATATTTGGCGACATAGACCTGGCTGACATCGTCCGACAGCGCGCCGGTGGTGAAGTCCACTGCGCGCTTCCAGCGCTCTTCCTGCTCCGGGGTGCCCGACAGCATGGTGCCGTAGAAGGAGAACTGCTCCTTGTCGAAGGCGCTCGGCAGCACATCGGCGAAATTGTCGAGCGTGCGGACCAGCAGCTGGTCCTGCAGCACGCCGAGCGGCGCGGCGCCGATCAGCTTGGCGATACCGGTAACCGCGCTCGGCTGGGCGACGATCACGCTGTCGACCGGGGTCTTGCCCGCGGCGAAGAAGGCCTCGAAGTCGAAGCCCGGCGCGGACTTCTGCAGCTCCGCAACGGTCATCTTGTTATAGGTCTTGTTAGCGTCTCGGCTCTCGATGCGGGTCCACTGGACCTGGGCGATCTTGGTCTCGAAATCGATGATCGCCTGCGCGCGCGCGCCGGCATTGGCCTCACCGGCCAGCGTCAGCACGTTGGTGAGGTGCTTGAGGTACGCCGCCTTGGTCTCGATGAACTTGGCGTCCTTCGAGAGGTAATAGTCGCGGTCGGGCATGCCGAGGCCGGACTGGAACAGGTTGAGCGCATAGACGTCGGGGTTCTTGTCGTCCTGGCCGATATAGCCGCCGAACGGCGTGCCGACGCCGTTGCGGCGCGCGGCGGCGGCGAGCGCCGGATAGCCGGCCTTGCTCTTCAGCCCCTTGATCTGGTCGATCCACGGCTTGGCAGGCGTCAGGCCCTTGGCGTCGATCGCGGCGGTGTCGAGATAGGTCGCATAGGCGGTACCGATCTTCGAGTTGGGATCGCCCTTCGCATCCTCAAGGATGCCGTGGGTCTGCTTCTTGGCGTTGTCGTCCAGGATGTTGAACGAGCCATAGTTCGACTTGTCGGCCGGGATCGGGGTGTTCTTCGCCCAGGCGCCATTGGCGTAATTGTAGAAATCGTCGCCCGGCTGAATCGAGCTGTCCATGCCGGCGGCATCGAAGCCGTAGCTGCCATAGACCGGCTTGGGCATTTCGGGCGCCGGGGCCGGCTCGGCGGCGACGGGCGCGGCTTCGACCGGCGCGGTCGGCAGCGGCTCGTTATGGGCGCAGCCGGCGAGCAGGACAGGCGCGGCGAGGAAGGTGGTGGCAAGGAGCGACAGGCGCATGGGGACCCCCGATGGTTGGATGCGCGCTGTCTTAATCCGTTGATACGCTCCGTCAATCGACTCCACGCAACATTATTACGCTGGAGTTACCGAATGTGTTTCTGGCTGATTGCTCGGGAAGCGCGCGGCTCAGACAGCGTGGCGATGCGCCCGGCGCTTCCACTTGTGCGCGATCCACAGTCGCCACGCCAGCGCGGTGCCGAAATAGCCGACCAGCGCGAGCACGCCGGTGATCGTGACCAGCCCCGCCAGCGTCGCCGGGCCGGCCTGGTGGACCAGCCAGTCGCTCCAGCTCTGCTCGACGACCTGGACCTGCGCGACCACCGCCTCGCCCGGGCCGAGCATCCAGCTGCCCAGCCAATAGGCGGCAACCCAGAGCGGCGGCGTCGTGAAGGGATTGGTGATGAAGGTGGTCGCGGCGGCGGCCGGGATGTTCGCGCGCAATGGCAGCGCGAGGATCGCCGAAGCGGGGATCTGGCCCATCGGCACCAGCACGCCGGTCACTACGCCCAGCGCGACGCCACGCGGCACCGAGCGGCGGGTAAAACGCCATAGCGACGAATGCATCACGCGGTGCGCAAAGGGACGCAGCCAGCGATTGGTCTCGACCGACTCGCGGCTGGGCGTCGCCTTGTCGAGCCAGCGGCGGAAACGGGTTTTCTGGGTGGAATCAGTCACGGCCACCGCGGAGCAGACGGCCCTGCTCGCGCTTCCAGTCGCGTTCCTTGACCGTCTCGCGCTTGTCATGCGTCTTCTTGCCCTTCGCCAGCGCCAGCTCGACCTTGGCGCGGCCACGCCCGTTGAAATAGATCGACAGCGGCACAAGGGTCATGCCCTCGCGCGCCACCGCGCCGTGGAGCTTGTTTATCTCCCGCTCATGAAGCAGCAATTTACGGGGGCGCTTGGGCTCGTGGTTGAAGCGGTTGCCGTGACTGAACTCGGGAATGTTCGAGTTGACCAGCCAGACGCCGCCGTCATTCACTTCTGCGTACGCTTCCGCGATCGAGCCCTCGCCGAAGCGAAGCGACTTCACCTCGGTACCGGTGAGCGCGATGCCCGCCTCATAGGTGTTCTCGATGAAATAATCGAACCGCGCGCGCCGGTTCTCGGCGACGGTCTTTACTTTCTCTTGGGCAGGACGGGGACGGGCCATAAGGCGATGCGATGTAGGCGCGGAAGCCGCGAAGCGCCAGCCCTTCCCCTCGACACTATCGTCCCCACGTTCCATAGCTGTTCCGATGTCCGCCGTTCTCAATATCCAGCGATCGATCTCCGGCCAGCCCTGGCATTGGCGCGGGCTTGCCAGCGATTCGCGCGGCGGGCTGGTGCCCGACGACCTGGTGACGCAGCTCCTGCTCGCCCGCGGCGTGCCGCGCGAGGATCTGGAGATGCACCGGCTGCCGAGCATCCGCGCCTTCATGCCCGACCCCTCGATCTTCCGCGACATGGACAAGGCCGCCGAGCGGGTGGCGGACGCGGTGGAGAAGCGCGAGCAGGTCGCGATCTTCGGCGATTATGACGTGGATGGCGCGACTTCGGCAGCACTGCTGATATTGCTTCTGAGGGATTTGGGCCTCGAGGCCCGCCCCTATATCCCCGATCGCCTGATGGAGGGCTATGGCCCCTCGGGCGAGGCACTGGTCAAGCTGAAGGGCGAAGGCGCCAGCCTGATCGTCACCGTCGATTGCGGCGCGATGGCCTATGAAGCGCTGGAAATGGCGCGCGACGCGGGCGCCGAGGTGATCGTGGTCGATCATCATAAATGCGCCGCCGAGCTGCCCGTGACGCTGGCGCTGGTGAACCCCAACCGGCTCGACGAAAGCGAAGGTGCCGCGTTCGGCCATCTGGCGGCGGTGGGCATGGCCTGGCTGCTCGGCGCGGCGCTGGTGCGGACGCTCAGGGCACGCGGCTATTTCGCCACGCGGCCCGAGCCCAAGCTGCTCGATCTGCTCGACATCGTCGCGCTCGGCACCGTCGCCGATGTCGCCTCGCTCAAGGGTCTCAACCGCGCCTTTGTCGCGCAGGGCCTCAAGGTGATGGCGCAGCGCCGCAACATCGGATTGAACGCGCTGATCGAGGCCTCGCGCCTCACCCGCGCACCGACCGCCACCGACCTCGGCTTCGCGCTGGGGCCGCGGATCAATGCCGGCGGGCGCGTCGGGCGGTCGGACCTGGGCGTGCGGCTGCTCAC
This sequence comes from Sphingomonas sp. R-74633, assembly GCF_013416555.1. Lineage (GTDB taxonomy): Bacteria > Pseudomonadota > Alphaproteobacteria > Sphingomonadales > Sphingomonadaceae > Sphingomonas. The sequence continues at coordinate 1,114,572 of NZ_JACCFG010000001.1, forward strand.
TACCCGCGATCCCGAGGAAGCGCGCGCGATCGCCGAGGAGCTCAACCTCCTCAACGAGGAGCGCCGCGCGATCGAGGCGGGCGTACAGGCCGAGGCGGAGGAGATCAGCCACCTCAAGGCCAACCATTCGGTCGCCGTGATCGCGAGCAAGGGCTGGCATGCCGGCGTGATCGGCATCGTCGCCGGGCGCCTCAAGGAGAAGCTCGGCCGGCCGGCGATCGTCATCGCGATCGATGAGGACGGCGTCGGCAAGGGATCGGGCCGCTCGATCCCCGGCGTCGACCTGGGCGCCGCGATCATCGCCGCCAAGGATGCCGGGCTGCTCAAGGCGGGCGGCGGCCATGCGATGGCCTGCGGCGTGACGATCGACGAGGACCAGCTCGATGCGTTCGCGGCGTTCCTCGAGGAACGACTTTCGGAGCGCGTGACCCAGGCAATGGGCGAGCGCGCGCTGCTCGTCGATGCCGTGGTCGCGCCGGGCGGGGTCTGCCCCGATCTGGTCAATGCGATGGAGGCCGGCGGCCCCTACGGGATGGGCTGGCCCGCCCCGCGCGTCGCCGCCGGGCCGGTGACGGTGATCAAGGCCGATATCGTCGGCACGGGCGGGCATGTGCGGCTGATCGTCGCCGGGCCGGACGGGCGCAGCATCAAGGCCGTGGCCTTCCGCCAGGCCGATACCGAGCTGGGCCAGGCGCTGCTCTCCGCCCCGCGCCACCGCAAGCTGTGGCTCGTCGGCCGGGCCAAGATCGACGACTGGGGCAGCCGCCCTGCCGCCGAGTTGCACGTCGAGGATGCGGCCTGGGCGGACTAAAGTTCGGCAGGGCAATTGAGGCTCTTGACCCCGTGCCGATCCTTCCCTAACTGGCCGCCTCCACGCTACGGCATGGCCCCTTCGTCTAGCGGTTAGGACGCGGCCCTTTCACGGCTGAAGCACGGGTTCGATTCCCGTAGGGGTCACCACCGGACACTTCCAGGACCTCTTCCCGGAAACCCCGCCTGGTCATCTCATTCCAGCTCTGGCTTCAGCCCGCGGATCGCTGCGGGAATAAGGCGGCCATAATTGTCGATGAAGCGCGGGATCGGGCCGCGCTGCTCGGTCTGGTCCGGCAGGTCGACTTCGATCTCATCGACATAGCACCAGCCCCAGCCTTCGGGGGGATCATAGCCTTCGATGATCGGGTGGCGCGTGGCGTGGAAATGCGCGGTGGCGTGCCGGTTCGGCGATTCGTCGCAGCAGCCGACATGCCCGCATGCCCGGCACAGCCGCAGGTGCACCCACCAGCTGCCCTGCTCCAAGCACTCGGCACAGCCCAAGGTTTGCGGGATGACCGGCTGGACGGTGTCGAGATGGGGACAAGAGTCGGTCACTAGGCCTCCTGGGCGAGCTTGCAGACATCGACCCAGCGCTGCGAGACGAGGCTCGCCAGCCGTTCGGGTTCGACTTCCACCGATGCGGTGCGCGAGCCCGCCGCGGGGAACACCGTGGCATAGCCCCTGAGCGACACGTCGCAATAGACCGGCAGCGGCGTCGCCAGCCCGAAGGGGCAGACGCCGCCGACCGGATGCCCGGTCAGCGCCTCTGCCTCCTCCGCCCCGAGCATCGAGGCGCGGCCGGCAAATTCCGCCTTGGTCCTGGCATTGTCGAGCCGCGCGTCGCCCCGGGCGACGACCAGGAGCACCTGGTCGCCCACCCTGAGCGCGAGCGTCTTGGCGATGCGCCCGGGCTCGACCCCGAGCGTCGCCGCCGCCTCCGCCACCGTCGCGGTGCTTGCCGATTGCTCGATCAGATTGAGATCGGGCGCATGCTCGGCAAGCCAGGCGCGCACGGTTTCGACGGTCATTCCTAGTCCTCGATCTTCTTCCTGAAGGTCTCGGGGAGCAGCAACAGGCCGAGAATGAAGGTGCAGGCCGCGGCCACCACCGGGTACCAGAGCCCGTAATAGATATCGCCCGTCGCCGCGACCATCGCGAAGGCAGTCGCCGGCAGGAAGCCGCCGAACCAGCCATTGCCGATATGATAGGGCAGCGACATCGACGTGTAGCGGATCCGGCTCGGGAAGAGCTCGACCAGCATGCCCGCGATCGGGCCGTAGACCATCGTCACCAGCACCACGAGCGCGAACAGGATCGCGACCACCATCGGCTTGTTGATCCGGGCGTCCTCGGCCTTGGCGGGGTAGCCGGCTTCGGTAAGGGCGGCCTTCAAATCAACCTGCACGCCCTCGATAATGGACTTCCGCGTCAATGGGTCGGCCATGGTGTCGGGAAGGAGAACAACGCGCTTATTGCCAACATCGACCTCCACCGCGTCCGCTGGCCGAGGGTGATCGCGATTCTCCCAAATTGCGGTCCTGTAAGGCACGCCGGCCTTGGCAAGATAGGCTTTCACGACGTCGCAAACTGAGGTGTCGAACTTGTTTTTACCGATAGGATCGAACTGAAACGAGCACTTCGCATCCAGCGTTGACACAACCACCGGCGCCTTGGCCTGCGCCTCCGCCAGCGCGGGGTTCGCCGCCTGGGTCAGCGCGTGGAACAGTGGGAAATAGGTGATCGACGCCAGCAGGCAGCCCGCCAGGATGATCGGCTTGCGGCCGATCTTGTCCGAGAGCCAGCCGAAGAACACGAAGAACGGCGTGCCCAGCGCCAGCGCGATCGCGATCAGCACGTTCGCGGTCATCCCGTCGACCTTGAGCGTCTTCTCGAGGAAGAACAGCGCGTAGAACTGCCCGGTGTACCAGACCACTGCCTGGCCGACGACTGCGCCGAACAGCGCGATCAGCACGATGCGCAGGTTACCCCAGCGCAGGAACGCCTCGGTCAGCGGCGCCTTGGAGGTGTTGCCGGTCGCCTTCATCCGGGCATAGACCGGGCTCTCGTTGAGCTGGAGGCGCACCCAGAGCGACACGCCGAGCAACAGCACCGAAGCGAGGAACGGCACGCGCCAGCCCCAGCTCGCGAAGGCCGCCTCGCCCAGCCACGAACGCGTGCCGATCACCACGAGCAGCGAGGCGAACAGGCCCAGCGTCGCGGTGGTCTGGATCCAGCTCGTATAGAGGCCGCGCTTATGGTTGGGCGCATGCTCGGCGACATAGGTCGCGGCGCCGCCATATTGGCCGCCCAGCGCCAACCCCTGGAGCACGCGCAGCGTCACCAGCAGGATCGGGGCGAACACGCCGGCGGTGGCGAAATTGGGAAGCAGGCCCACGGCGAAGGTCGATCCGCCCATGATGCCCATCGTGACGAGGAAGGTGTTCTTGCGCCCGACCAGGTCGCCGATCCGCCCGAAGACGAGCGCGCCGAACGGCCGCACCGCGAACCCGGCGGCAAACGCCGCGAGCGCGAAGATGAAGGCGGTGGTGTCGTTGACCCCGGCGAAGAACTGCGCCGAGATCGTCGTCGCCAGCAGGCCGTAGAGGTAGAAATCATACCATTCGAACACGGTGCCCAGCGACGAGGCGGCAATCACCATCTTCTCGTTGCGGGTGGCTGTGTGATGTTCGCCCTCGGGCGCCGCCGCTGTGGCGGACGTTGCATCCTCGCTCAACTATGTTCCCCTTATTATTGTTAGCGCTAACCGACCACAGTCCAACTGTGATTGGAACCCCCATCGCTTCGCGCGCTCTTTGGCGCACTTCGCGGGCAGGTTCGGCGATTGCGCGCCGCAATGCAAACAAAGCCAGGCTTGGGGGCGCAAAAGCTGTACTTCACACGCTCGCTCCGGGAGGCTACACGCCGGCCCATGTTCGACCGCTTCTTCCTGTCCCACCCGCGCGCCGTCGGCGAAAGCTATGGCGAGCATGCCGCCACCGCCGCGCGATTCGGCTTCACGATGATCATCGGGGGCGCGGCGTGTGTCGTGCACTCGATCTTCCCCGCGCTGTTCGCGCGGACGGCGAGCGACGCAGTGAAGCGGCTCTACGGCCAGATGCTCGCCCGCCAGCCCGGCATGACGGCGCGCAAGCCGGCGTACGAGCAGCCCGAGTGGCAGATCGAATACGAAATCTGACGTGATCGAGCATGTCGCGATCATCGGTGCCGGTTTCTCCGGCACCCTGCAGGCGATCAACCTGCTCCGCCACGAAGGCCCCCGCGCCACGCTGATCGAGCGCGCGCCGGTGGCGGGCCTCGGCCTCGCTTATGGCGCCGCGCATCCCAGCCATGTGCTGAACGTGCGCGCGGGCAATATGAGCGCCTTCCCCGACGACCCTTCGCACTTCGTCCGCTGGCTCCAGGCGCGCGGCGTCGAGGATGCGCCGAGCGCCTTCATCCCCCGCGTGACGTACGGCGAATATCTGCGCGAGCTGCTCGACGCCGCGCTGCTCGAGCACCCCGATCGCCTGAAGCTGGTGCGCGACGAGGTCGAGGATCTCGACTTCGCGGACGGCGTGACGGTGCGTCTGAAGGATCGCGTGATCGAGGCCGATGCCGCGGTGCTCGCGGTGGGCAATTTGCCTCCGCATGATCCGCCCGGGCTCGACCCCGAAAAGCTCTCGGCGACGCGCTACAAGGGCGATCCCTGGGACGCGAGCGTGCCCGAGGGGCTGAGCGAGAGTGACACCGTCCTGATCATCGGCACCGGGCTGACGATGATCGACGTCGTGCTGTTGCTCGATGCGCGCGGCTTCAAGGGCAAGATCATCGCCCTCTCCCGCCGCGGCCTGCTGCCGCGCAGCCATGCCCCGGGCAGCGACTGGAAGAAGCTCGCCGAGCGCCCTGCCACCACCGCTTCCGCGCTGCTCCACGCGGTGCGCGAACGCGGCGAGGAAATCGGCTGGCGCAACGCAGTCGACGAACTCCGCCCGTTCACCCAGGCGATGTGGGGCAATGCCAGCGACGCCGAGCGCGGCCGCTTCCTGCGCCATCTCCGCCCCTGGTGGGACGTCCACCGCCACCGCCTCGCGCCCGAAGTCTATGCGCGGCTGATGGCCGTGATCGAACGCGGTCAGTTGGAAGTGATCGCCGGCAAGACGCTCGGCTTCGAAGAGAAGCCCGAAGGCATCGACGTGACGCTGCGACGCCGCGGCGCGGACGATGCCGAGACGATGACCGTCCAGCGCATCATCAACTGCACCGGTCCGCTCGGCGACCTTGCCCGCACCGAGGAGCCGCTGCTCCAGAAGCTCGCGGCGCGCGGAGTGATCCGCCCCGATGCGGCGCATCTCGGCATCGATGTCGACAATCAGGGCCAGACGATCAACGCCGGCGGCAAGCCCAACGGCAATCTCTATGCGCTCGGCCCGATGACACGCGGCGCCTTTTGGGAAATCGTCGCGGTGCCCGACATCCGCAACCAGACCTGGAGCGTCGCCCGGCGGCTCTCCAATGCGCATTGGGTGGGCGGCGAAGGGCTCTAGCGGCGGATCCGCGCGGCGCCGATCCACAGCACCAGCGCGTTGCCGAAGCCCGTCGCGATGTCGCGCAGCGGCACCGGCAGCGCACAGGCGGCGAGCGAAAGGACCGTCATCGCCGCCGCGATGCCGAGGAAGCGCGCCATCCCGCTCGCCTTCCACAGCCCGATGAAGTGCAGCCCGATGATCACGCCGAGCAGCTGGAGCGCATAGGCGCTCAGGCCGAGGCGCGACATCAGCATATTGGCCGCGACGATCGCCGCGACTTCGAACGCCACTGCCAGATAATAGATCTGCCTGCGGAACAGCCCGCTCCCCGCGCCACTGCCTGCGCGCCACAGCAGCGCGATCAATACCCCGTCACCAGCACCGCGCCGGCGATGCCCGCTGCCTGCCAGCCATGCGGAAGTGCCTGGGCGCCGAACACGCCCCAGACGCCGCCGAAGAAAAGGCCGATGCTACCCGGAATCGGGCGGGGCGGTTTCGCTTGCATGTCCCCGACGTGCCCGCTCGCGTTGTCCGCCGCAACCGTTCGGACCAACTAGTATCAATTGACACTAATGGCCGTTGGCACTAGCTCGCGCGTTACATTCTTGGAGCGTGCACCCATGACCGATCCCGCGAATCCCCTCGGCCTCAATGGCTTCGAGTTCGTCGAATTCACCTCGCCCGATCCCGAGGCGATGGGGAAGCAGTTCGAGATGCTCGGCTTCGTGCCGACGCACCGGCACCCGACCAAGAACATCACCCGCTACAAGCAGGGCCGCATCAACCTGATGCTCAACCGCGACGAGGCCGGCCGCGTCGCTGCCTTCCGCGGCGAGCACGGTCCCTCGGCCAGCGCGATGGCCTTCCGCGTCTCCGATCCCGCCAAGGCAATGGAATGGGCGCTCGCCCACGGCGCCAAGCGCACCGACGAGGACGACACGGTCATCCAGGGCATCGGCGGCTCGTACCTCTATTTCATCCAGGACGATTTCGGCCTCTATGCCGACTGGGCGGCGTTCGACGGCTGGGAAGCTGCCGAGGCGAAGAACAATGTCGGGCTCGACCTGCTCGACCACCTCACCCACAATGTCCGCCGCGGCCAGATGCGGGTGTGGTCGGAGTTCTACAAGACGCTCTTCGGCTTCGAGGAGCAGAAGTATTTCGACATCAAGGGCCAGGCCACCGGCCTGTTCAGCCAGGCGATGATCGCGCCCGACAAGGCGATCCGCATTCCGCTGAACGAGAGCCAGGACGACAAGAGCCAGATCGAGGAGTTCATCCGCGAGTATAAGGGCGAAGGCATCCAGCACCTCGCGCTGACCACGCCGGACATCTTCGACACGGTCGAGCGGCTGCGCGCCCGCGGGGTCAAGCTGCAGGACACGATCGAGACCTATTACGAGCTGGTCGACAAGCGCGTCCCCGGCCACGGCGAGGACCTCGAGCGGCTGCGCAAGAACCGCATCCTGATCGACGGCAATGTCGGCGACGAGGGCATTCTTCTGCAAATCTTTACCGAGAACATGTTTGGTCCGATCTTCTTCGAGATCATCCAGCGCAAGGGCAATGAAGGCTTCGGCAACGGCAACTTCCAGGCGCTGTTCGAGAGCATCGAGCTTGACCAGATCCGCCGCGGCGTGATCAAGGTCGACGCGTAAGAGTTTGGAGAGGGGAGCCGGGATCAACCCGGCCTCAAAACCGCAGGAGGATGAGGGGGACGAGCGCCGCGCGCAGCCCCCCTCATCCAACTCCTCCGATCCGCCATTGAAGGTCTAGGGAACGGCAATGACCGACTATTTCCCCGGTTTCGGCAATCATGTCTCGACCGAAGCCGTGCCCGGTGCGCTCCCGGTGGGGCGTAACTCGCCCCAGAAACCCGCCTTCGGCCTGTACGCCGAGCAGCTCTCGGGCACTGCCTTCACTGCGCCGCGCCATGAGAACCGCCGCTCCTGGCTCTATCGCCTGCGCCCGAGCGCCGAGCATCCGCCCTTCACCCGCTACAAGGGCGCGGCGAACTTCGCCCCCGGCACGGTGGACGCACCCCTGCCCCCCAATCGCCTGCGCTGGAACCCGATTCCGGCCCCCGCGCCCGGCACCGACCTGATCGACGGCATGACCACGATGCTCGCCAACCGCGATCCCGCGGACTTGGAGGGTGTCGCGGTGCACCTCTACGCCGCCAACGCCGACATGGAGACCCGCGTCTTCTTCGATGCGGACGGCGAGCTGCTGTTCATCCCCCAAGCCGGGCGGCTGACTTTGCTCACCGAGCTGGGCAGGATCGACATCGCCCCCGGCCAGATCGCGCTGGTCCCGCGCGGCGTGCGCTTCCGCGCGCTGCTGCCCGACGGCGAGGCGCGCGGCTATGTCGCCGAGAATCATGGCGCGCTGTTCCGCCTGCCCGATCTCGGGCCGATCGGCGCCAATGGCCTCGCCAATCCGCGCGACTTCGAGACGCCGGCGGCGTGGTATGAGGATCGCGACGAGCAGTTCGAGGTGATCCAGAAGCATCTCGGATCGCTGTGGACCACGACGCTCGACCACTCGCCACTCGATGTCGTCGCCTGGCACGGCAATCTCGCGCCGTGGCGCTACGATCTCGCCCGGTTCAACACGATGAACACGGTGAGCTTCGACCATCCGGACCCTTCGATCTTCACTGTCCTCACCTCGCCCAGCGATGTGCCCGGCCGTGCGAACGCGGACTTCGTGATCTTCCCGCCGCGCTGGATGGTCGCCGAAGACACGTTCCGCCCGCCCTGGTTCCACCGCAACATCATGTCCGAGGCGATGGGGCTGATCACCGGCGCCTATGACGCCAAGGCCGAGGGCTTCGCGCCGGGCGGCCTGTCGCTGCACAATCTCATGGCCGGCCACGGCCCGGACGTGACCAGCTGGCAGGGCGCGAGCAACGCCGAGCTCAAGCCGCACAAGATCACCGGCACGATGGCGTTCATGGTCGAGACCTGCTGGCCCTATAAGCCGACGCAATACGCGCTCGACCGCGCCCAGCCCGATTATGACGCAGCGTGGACGGGCTTTCCGAAGGCGAAGCTGCCCTGAAGTCGGTTATTCGTTGCGGACCATCGCCTCGACCCGTGGGGACCTGGCGGTGACCACCAGCTCGCAGCCGCCGCTGGTGAGCCGGATCGTCGCAGGCCCGGCACCCGATGCGCCGATCGCGAGCATGCTGTCACGAACGTCGATTCCAACCGGATGGGGCAAGTCCTGGATCGCCCGGGTGACGGCGAGATCATGTTCCTGTTCGGCTGCATCGAACGTGTTGAAGCGCGCGATCATCGCGCGAAGCTTCGCGCAGTCGACGACCGACTCTGCAGCTTTCGTTGATTTGGGGCTTTCGCAGCCCACCGTGGAGAGAAGCAACGTGACACAAGCAATGCTACGGATCATGGAGCCTCCTCTCGACCGGCAGCTAGGCTAGCAAAGTGGAGTTCGCGTTGGAACGCCTCACCGAAACCCCGCCAGGCGTCACCCTCGGTCCGCTCGACCTCATCGCCGACGGCAAGGCGCGCAACTTCGTGCTGGAAATGCGCGCCGGCCGCTTCCACGGCTTCGTCGTCCGCCAGGGCGAGAGCGTCCGCGGCTATCTCGACCTGTGCGCGCACATGGCACTGCCGCTGTCGAACAAGCTCGACGACTATCTCACCCCCGATGGCAGCCATATCCAGTGCAGCTGGCACGGCGCGCTCTACCGGATCGAGGACGGCGTCTGCGTCGGCGGCCCGTGCACCGGCGCGCGGCTGCGGCCCTGGCCGGTGGCGGTGGTGGACGGCAAGATCCTCACGGCCTGATCGGTCTTGCACGGGCGGGCGAAATGCAGGATTAGAGGCGAATATAGGTCAGCAATACTGACTATACTTGGAGAGTGGCGATGACCCCCGATTTCGATTTCGGCCTCGGCGAGACCGCCGACATGATCCGCGAGACGACGCAGCGCTTCGCCAAGGAGCGGATCGAGCCGCTCGCCGCGAAGATCGACGCCGATGACTGGTTTCCCCGTGACGAGCTCTGGCCGGCGATGGGCGAGCTCGGCCTGCACGGCATCACCGTCGAGGAGGAATTTGGCGGCCTGGGTCTCGGCTATCTCGAGCATGTCATCGCGCAGGAGGAAGTCGCCCGCGCCTCGGCCTCGATCGGCCTCTCCTACGGTGCGCATTCGAACCTGTGCGTCAACCAGATCCGCCGCTGGGCCAATCCGGAGCAGAAGGCCAAGTATCTCCCGAAGCTGATCTCGGGCGAGCATGTCGGGTCACTCGCCATGTCCGAGGCCGGTGCCGGCTCGGACGTCGTCAGCATGAAGCTGCGCGCCGAGAAGACCGACGGCGGCTATGTGCTCAACGGCACCAAGTTCTGGATCACCAACGCGGCCTATGCCGACACGCTCGTCGTCTACGCCAAGACCGGTGACGGCTCGCGCGGCATCACCACCTTCCTGATCGAGAAGGACATGCCCGGCTTCTCGATCGGCCAGAAGATCGACAAGATGGGCATGCGCGGCTCGCCCACCGCCGAACTCGTGTTCAACGATTGCGAAGTGCCCGAGGAGCAGGTGATGGGCCCGCTCAACGGCGGCGTCGGCGTGCTGATGTCGGGCCTCGACTATGAGCGCACCGTGCTCTCCGGCATCCAGCTCGGCATCATGCAGGCCTGTCTCGACGTGGTCATTCCGTATGTCCGCGAGCGCAAGCAGTTCGGCCAGGCGATCGGCCATTTCCAGCTGATGCAGGCCAAGGTCGCGGACATGTATGTCGCGCTCAACAGCGCGCGCGCCTATGTCTACGCCGTCGCCAAGAGCTGCGACGCCGGCAAGACCACCCGCTTCGATGCCGCCGGCGCGATCCTCCTCGCTTCGGAGAACGCCGTGAAGGTCTCGCTTGAGGCGATCCAGGCACTCGGCGGTGCCGGCTATACCAAGGACTGGCCAGTCGAGCGCTTCGCCCGCGACGCCAAGCTGCTCGACATCGGCGCGGGTACGAACGAGATCCGCCGGATGCTGATCGGTCGCGAACTGATCGGAAACTAGTCCCTCTCCCAGCGGGAGAGGGAGGGAGCCGACAAAGTCGGCGGAAGGGTGAGGGCAGCGTAGATGCCTGCCCTCACCCTTCCCACTCGGCTCCGCCTCGCGGGCCCCTTCCCGCTCCCAAGGGGAGCGGGAGTCCTCGCCCATGGCCGCGCTCCTTGCTCCATGTTAAAGCCGGTCGTTCCGCGACCGAGTCGATTATTCGACGGACGCCATACGCCCGCCACTGACTCCCTTGCGCAACGCAGCGCCGGCCCTGACGGCCGGCACGTCTTGCCGTTTTCGGCGTGGACTGCGCGCCGAACGGCTCGAGGAGAATGGTCATGCGAACCGTGAACCCGTTTATCGGCCGGCGTCACTTCATGGCTGCCACTGTGGCAGGCACGATCGGAGCGTTTCTTCCGCTCGCCCCCGCCCACGCATCGACGGCCCCGCCGTCCTCGGGCGCTGAGACGCTGAGTAGCGCCACATCCGCGGGTTCCACCAGCAGCGGCACGACATCCTCCTTCCTGATCGGCTCTCCCGGCGCTCCGGAGTTCGCCGGCGACACATCGATCCGCCCGTTCAAATATCATGCGCCCGACGAGGCGCTGGCCGATCTCAAGCGCCGCATCGCCGCCACCCGCTGGCCCGATCGCGAGACGGTGAAGGACACCACGCAGGGCGTGCAGTCCGACACGATGCACAAGCTCGCAGCCCATTGGGGCACCGACTATGACTGGCGCAAATGCGAGGCGCGGCTGAACGCGCTGCCCCAGTTCATGACCAATATCGACGGGCTCGACATCCACTTCATCCATGTGAAGTCCAAACATGCCGGCGCGCTGCCGGTGATCGTCACCCATGGCTGGCCGGGCTCGATCATCGAGCAATTGAAGATCATCGGCCCGCTCACCGATCCGACCGCGCATGGCGGTAGCGCCGCCGACGCCTTCGACGTGGTGATCCCCTCGCTCCCCGGCCACGGCTTCTCCGGCAAGCCCGAAGCGGTCGGCTGGGATCCGCAACGCATCGCCCGCGCCTGGGGCACGCTGATGATCCGGCTCGGCTACACCAAATATGTCGCGCAGGGTGGTGACTGGGGCAATGCCGTCACCGAGCAGATGGCGCTGCAGCAGCCCGCGGGACTGGTCGGTATCCATACGAACATGCCTGCGACGCTGCCTGACAACATCTCCGCCGCGCTTGCCGGCGGCCCGGCTCCGACCGGTCTGCAGGGCGACGAGAAATATGCCTGGGACCAGCTCGACTTCTTCTGGAAGCACGGCCTCGCCTATGCGCAGGAGATGTCGGCCAAGCCGCAAACGCTCTATGCACTGGCGGACTCGCCGATCGGCCTGGCAGCGTGGATGCTCGACCATGACCTGCGCAGCTATGAGCTGATCGCCCGCGTGTTCGACGGGGTGCCCGAGGGGCTGAGCAAGGACGATGTGCTCGACAATGTCACGCTCTACTGGCTGACCAACACTGCGGTCTCCTCGGCGCGGCTCTATTGGGAGAGCAAGCTCGCCTTTTTCGCGCCCAAGGGCGTGCCGCTGCCCGCGGCGGTGAGCGCCTATCCGGACGAAATCTACACCGCGCCGGAAAGCTGGACGAAGGCGGCCTATCCCAAGCTGATCCACTATAACCGCCTGCCCAAGGGCGGGCATTTCGCGGCATGGGAACAGCCGCAATCGTTCAGCCAGGAACTGCGCGACAGCTTCCGCTCGCTACGCTGACCTTAGCCTGGATCCTCCCCCAGCTTGCCTGGGGGAGGATTTAGTTCAAGCGCTGTTCCAACCCGCTTCGCGTCCGCTATCCTGCCCCAGCGTATCGGTTGGGAGGGTGAGCGTGATGGCATCTGCGGCGAAGGAGGAGCGCCCGCCGCTCGGCATGCTGCTGCGCGAGTGGCGCGCGGCGCGGCGGATGAGTCAGCTCGACCTTGCGCTAGAGGCCGATCTCTCCGCCCGCCATCTCGGCTTCATCGAAACGGGCAAGTCGCAGCCGAGCCGCGAGACCGTCGCGCGTCTCGCCGATGCGCTCCGCGTGCCGCTGCGCGAGCGCAACGCGCTGCTGCTCGCCGCCGGCTATGCCCCGCATCATCCCGAAAGCCCGCTGGCCACGCCTGCACTCGATCCTATGCGCCAGGCGATCGACCTGATCCTCCAGCACCAGGAGCCCTACCCGGCCTTTGTGCTCAATCGCTATTTCGACGTGCTGGGCGCCAACGCCGCCGCGGTGCGGATCAACGCGCTTGTGATGGGCGATCGGCCGAGCGTCCACGCCAATCTGCTCCACCAGATCTTCGACCCCGCCGATTTCCGCCGGGTGATCCTCAACTGGCCCGAAGTCGCCGCGCGCTTCATCCGCCAGTTGCACGAGGAACTGGTGGCAACCCCGTTCGACACCCGCGCCCGCGCGCTGCTGAACGAAGTGCTCGCCTATCCGGAGGTGCCGCAGGGCTGGCGGGTCCGCGACATCGCCGCCGAACCCACCCCGATCGTCACGCTGACCTTCGCGAGCCCCGAAGGGCCGCTGCGTTTCTTCGAGACGATCACCACCTTCGCCGCCCCGCGCGACGTCACGCTCGACGAGATCCGCATCGACTGCGCCTTCCCCGCCGACACGCACACCGCCGAAGTGTGCGCGCGGCTGGCGCAGGACGTCACTTGAACAGCGACAGCGGGATCGCTTCGCCCATCCTGGTTTCGCCGGCGCCGTTCGGGTGGAGATTGTCGCCGCCCTGCAGCGCGGCGGCGAGGCGCTTGGGATTGGCGGGATCGGCGACCGACTTCTGCAGATCGACCACGCCGTCGAATGTGCCCGAGGTCAGGATCCAGTTGTTGATCTCGGTGCGCAGCGCCTCGCCGACGGGTGTCTGATAGCCGGCGCCCTCGAACGGCAGGATTGTCGCGCCGATCACCTTGATGCCATGTGCATGCGCGCGCTGGACGAGCTGGCGGAAGCCCGACTTCAAATCATCGGCGGTCACCACCGGACCATTGTTTCGGCCCGAGCCGCCAATGTCGTTGATCCCCTCGAGGATCACGACATGCGTGACGCCGGGCAGCGCCAGCACGTCGCGGTCGAAGCGGGCAAGCGCGTTGGGGCCCGCGCCGCTCGACAGGATGCGGTTGCCCGAGATCGCCTGGGTGACGACCACCTGGGGCATCCCTGCCGCCGCGATCCGCCGGCCGAGCACATCGCCCCAGCGGCACGCCGGCACTGCGTCATTGGCGCAGCCGGTATTGTCGGTGATCGAATCGCCATAAGCGACGATTACCGGGCGCTGCTTCGTACCCAGCACATCGACCTCGGCGAGCAGCGGACGCGGGCTCGACTGGCTCACGGCCATGAAGTCCTTGTCGGTGAAGTCACCCGCGGGCGAGATCGCCGTCTTCGCCCCGCTGGCACCGTGGACCGTGTCGATATCGACCTTGTCGGGCATGTAGAGCGACACTTCGATCACATCGAACTGCTTGACCGGCAGCGCCACTGCGTCGCTCACCAGCGGCGCGGCGTTGCGCAGCTTGCCCTCGCTTTGCCCATCGAACGTCACGCGCACCGGCTTGCCGCCGGCGATCCGCACCGTCGCGGCACCGATCCGCATCGCCGGGCCGTAATCATTCGCCAGCCGGATACGAACCTTGCTGCCCGCGGCGCCGACGCGCACCTGCATGCGCAGGGTCGCATTCTCGACCGAGACGCGCTGGGCGGGCTGCGTCGCCTGCCACATGCTGGCGGTCCAGGCGGGCGTCCAGGCGTCGGGCCCGGGACGGGCATCGGCAGGATTGGCGAGGAACAGCAGCGGTGCGATCACCACTCCCAGAGGCATCCGGCGCATTAATGGTCTCTCCCGTTATTTTGCGGCATATTATCTTATCGATCTTACTTTACCAGACCTTCGTATAGTTTCCATCGCGTCCCCGGTCTGCCAGGCATATTCCACAACCCCAGCCTCGGAGGATCATCATGAGCGGACAGGATCGGCGCAGCTTTTTCGGCACGGCGGCAGCAGCGCTCGCCGCGGCACGGTTCGGCATGATGCCACAGGGTGCCCATGCCGCACCCCGCCCCCTCGCCCCCGACTTCCCGCCGCTCAAGCAGATCGACGCGGGGCTGCTCCATGTCAGCTATGCCGAAATGGGCCCGGCCACCGGCCCGGCGGTGCTGCTGCTCCACGGCTGGCCCTATGACATTTACAGCTTCGCCGAAGTCGCGCCGATCCTCGCCGCCAAGGGCATGCGCATGATCATCCCCTATCTGCGCGGCTATGGCGGCACGCGCTTCCGTTCGGCCGACAGCCTGCGCAACGGGCAGCCGGCGGCGATCGCGCAGGACATGATCGACCTGATGGATGCGCTGAAGATCAAGCACGCCGCGCTCGCCGGCTTCGACTGGGGTGCGCGCACCGCCGACATCATGGCCGCGCTCTGGCCCGAGCGCGCCGAGAGCCTGGTCTCGGTCAGCGGCTATCTGATCGCCGGACAGCAGGCGGGCGCCCAGCCGCTGCCGCCCGAGGCGGAGCTGCAATGGTGGTATCAATTCTATTTCGCCACCGAACGCGGCCGGCTTGGCTATGAGAAGTACCGCCGCGAATTCTCGAAGCTGATCTGGCAGCTCGCTTCGCCCAAATGGCAGTTCGACGACGCCACCTTCGCGCGCTCGGCAGCGGCGTTCGACAATCCCGACCACGTCGCGATCGTCATCCATAATTATCGCTGGCGCCTCGGCCTGGCCGAGGGCGAGCCGCGCTATGCCGATCTCGACGCCAGGATCGCTGCGGCCCCGACGATCGCAGTGCCGACGATCACGATGGAGGGCGATGCCAACGGCGCCCCGCATCCGCAGCCTGCGGCCTATCGGGCGAAGTTCACCGGTCCCTATGCGCATCGCACGCTGACCGGCGGGATCGGCCACAATTTGCCGCAGGAAGCGCCGGCGGCATTTGCGCAGGCGGTGATCGACTCGCGGTCGCTCTAACGCGCTAACTGTTCCCCGGCGAAAGCCGGGGCCCAGGGTTTCTCTTCCGTCTCGCTTGCGACCCTGGACTCCGGCTTTCGCCGGGGAACAGGTTCGGCAAAGCGCTATGACCTCACCAGATCTTCACGCGCTTGTCCGGCGCCAGATACAGCTTCTCGCCCGGCTGGACGTTGAACGCCGGATACCAGGCATCGAGGTTGCGCACCGTGAACGCGCGCCAGCGGCCCGGGGCATGCGCATCGGTCGCCACTTCGGCGCGCAGCGCTTCCTGGCGCTGCTTCTCGCGCCAGCTCTGCGCGAAGGCGAGGAAGAAGCGCTGGTCGCCGGTCAGCCCGTTGATCACCGGCGCTTCCTTGCCGCCGAGCGAGGCGTGATACGCCTCATAGGCCGCAGTGAGCCCCGCCACATCGGCAATGTTCTCGGCCAGCACCTGCTCGCCCTTGAGCTTGAGCCCCGGCAGCACTTCGTAGCTGCTATACTGCGCCGCCAGCGCCGCGCTGGCCGCCTGGAAGTGCTTCAGATCCTCGGGCGTCCACCAGTTGCGCAGCTTGCCGGCGCTGTCGAAGCTGGAGCCCGTATTGTCGAAGCTGTGGCTGATCTCATGGCCGATCGTCGCGCCGATCGAGCCATAGTTCGACGCCGCGTCGGACTTGGGATCATAGAACGGCGCCTGCAGGATCGCCGCGGGGAAGTTGAGCGCATTCTGCAGCGGCAGATTGACGGCGTTCACCGTCTGCGGCGTCATCCACCATTCGCCCTTGTCCGGCGCCTTGCCGAGCTTGGCGAGCTGGTGCCGGGTCTCGGCCTGGTCGGCGCGGATCAGATTGCCGACAGGATCGTCGGCCTTCACTTCGAGCGAGCCATAGTCGCGCCAGGTCTCGGGGTAGCCGACGCCGACGCGCATCGTCTCGATCTTCTTGCGCGCCTCGGCCTTGGTCGCCTCGTCCATCCAGGTGAGGCCGGCGACGCGCTTGTCGAACGCCGCCTTGATGTTGGTCACCATTCCCTGGATGTCGGCCTTGGAAGAGGCCGGGAAATAGTCCTTCACATAGAGCTGGCCGACCGCGTCACCGAGATTGTTGTTCACGCTGGCAATCGCCCGCTTGTCGCGCGGGCGCATCGCCTGCTGGCCGCGCAGCTGCTTCGAGAAGAAGTCGAAGCTCGCCTGGTCGAACTTGGCCGGGAGCACCGCGGTGACCTGGTTGATCTGGTGGAAGGCCAGCCAGTCCTGCCACGCCTCGATCGGCTCGCTCTCGACCAGCTTCGCCAGCTTCACCGTCGTGTCGGGATGCCAGACGATGAATTCCTGCTGGCTGCCAAGGCCAGCCGCGCTCCAGAAGCCGTCCCAGTCGATCCCGGGCGCCTTGGCGGCGAAGTCGGATTTCTTCCACCAATTATCGGCCTTGTTCACGTCCTGGCTGGCGACGAGGTCTGTATGCGCCGTGGCGATCTTGGTCTCGAGGTCGAAGACGCGAGCCGCGCGCGCCGCCGGATCGCTCATGCCGGCCAGCGTGAAGATCTTGACGAGATACGCCTTATAGCCCTCGCGCGCCTTGCCCATCTCGGGCGTCTTCGAGAGATAATAGTCGCGATCCTCGAGCCCGAGCCCGCCCTGGAGCACGTAAGGGACCGTCACATCAGGCTTGTCGAGCGCCTGGCTGATCCACAGGCCGAACAGGTTTTCGGTGTGGAAATTGGTCGCATTGAGCGGATCGAGATCGGCGCGGACATTGCCGCCCAGCATCGCCGAAAGCGCCTTCCTGTCCTTGATCCCGGCAATCGCATCCAGGGTGGGCTTGAGCGGCGCCAGCCCGCGCGCTTCGATCCCGGCGGTGTCGGTAAAGCCCTTGTACCAGTCGGCGATGCGGCGCTGGTCGGTGCCGGCACCGGCGTTCGCCTTCAGCGCGGCGTCGATGATCGCCCGGTTGTTCGCCTCGGCCTTGTTGAACACTTCGAGGAACTGCCCGATCTGCACGCGGTCGGCCGGGATCTCGGCCTTGGCGCGCCAGCCGCCATTGGCATATTCCTCGAAATCGTCGCCCGGCTTCACCTGCTTGTTCAGCCCGGCCAGGTCGACACCGATGCCGGTGCCGGCCGCGGCGGTGGTCCCGCTGCCCGTGCCCGAAGGCGAGCAGGCAGTGGTCGCGAGCAGTGCCGCGACGAGGAGTGCGTGGGTCTTCAAGGCGACTCTCCTGTATTACTGTATGGCTGGGGTGCTACTCCTGCTTATCCCTTTGCGCCAGCACCTTCCCATGCCAGTCTCACCGGTGTAGGGAGAGGAAAACTAGGACAGGAAGGATGCCCTATCTATGAGCGCCCCGGTGCTCGATTCGAGGGTTGCGGCGGACGCTGAGGATTTCCGCGCCCGCGCCGCGCATAACCGCACGCTGGTGGACCAGCTCCGCGCCGATGTCGCCCAGGCGGCGCTCGGCGGCAGCGAGGCTTCGCGTGAACGCCACACCGCCCGCGGCAAGCTGCTGCCCCGCGAGCGAGTCGAGCGGCTGCTCGATCCCGGCGCGCCGTTCCTCGAGATCGGCCAGCTCGCCGCCTGCGACATGTACGAAGGCGAAGTCCCCGGCGCGGGCATGATCGCCGGCGTGGGCCGCGTCTCCGGCCGCACCGTGATGATCGTCTGCAACGACGCCACGGTGAAGGGCGGCACCTATTATCCGATGACGGTGAAGAAGCACCTGCGCGCCCAGGAGATTGCCGAGCAGAACCGCCTGCCCTGCATCTATCTGGTCGACTCCGGTGGTGCGAACCTGCCCCACCAGGCCGAGGTCTTCCCCGACCGCGATCATTTCGGCCGGATCTTCTTCAACCAGGCGAACATGTCGGCGCAGGGCATCCCGCAGATCGCCTGCGTGATGGGCAGCTGCACCGCGGGCGGCGCCTATGTCCCCGCGATGAGCGACGAGAGCGTGATCGTCCGCGAACAGGGCACGATCTTCCTCGCCGGCCCGCCGCTGGTGAGGGCGGCGACGGGCGAAGTCATCACTGCTGAGGATCTGGGCGGCGGCGACCTCCATGCCCGCAAATCCGGCGTGGTCGATCATCTCGCCGAGAATGACGAGCATGCGCTGGCCATCGTCCGCGACATCGTCAGCCATCTCCCCGCCGATCGCACGCCCGACATCGCGCTGCGCGAGCCGCGCGCGCCGAAATATGCGCCGGAAGAGCTGTACGGCATCATTCCCGAGGACGTCCGCGCCCCGTACGACGTGCATGAGGTCATCGCCCGCCTCGTCGACGGCAGCGAATTCCACGAGTTCAAGGCGCTCTACGGCACCACCCTGGTCTGCGGCTTCGCGCATATCTGGGGCATGCCGGTGGGCATCATCGCCAATAACGGCGTGCTGTTCAGCGAGAGCGCGCAAAAGGGCGCGCATTTCATCGAGCTGGCCTGCCAGCGCCGCGTGCCCTTGCTCTTCCTCCAGAATATCTCGGGCTTCATGGTCGGCGGGAAGTACGAGGCGGAAGGCATTGCGAAACATGGCGCAAAGCTGGTCACTGCCGTCGCAACCGCCACGGTGCCCAAGCTCACCGTGCTGATCGGCGGCAGCTTCGGCGCCGGCAATTACGGCATGTGCGGCCGCGCTTACAGCCCGCGCTTCCTGTTCACCTGGCCCAACAGCCGGATCAGCGTGATGGGCGGCGAGCAGGCAGCCTCGGTCCTCGCCACCGTCCACCGCGACGCCGAGAAATGGTCGCCTGAGGAAGCGGAAGCCTTCAAGGCCCCGATCCGCCAGCGCTACGAGGATGAAGGCAACCCCTGGCACGCCACCGCGCGGCTGTGGGACGACGGCATCATCGACCCCGCCCAGACCCGTGACGTCCTCGGCATCGCGCTTGCCACCACGCTCAACGCCCCGATCCCCGAACGTCCGGCGTTCGGCGTGTTCCGGATGTGACGACTGTCCGATTTCCTGAAAGGTCCGCTATGAAGCTTGTTCTCGCAGCCGCCCTCGCCTTCCTCGCGCCGCTTCCCGCGCTGGCGCAGACCGGTCCTACCACGCCGACCCAGAAGCTGCCCCCGGCCAACCCGCTCCCCTATGAGGACCCGGAAGTCGCCGCGGTAATGACTCCGATCAATGCCCTGTTCGCCGCGATCGCCAGGCGCGACGGCCAGGCGGCGTTGCCCTATGTCCGCGCCGAGGGCCGCGCCACCGCGACCGGTACCAAGCCCGACGGCACCCCGGTGATCACCAGTCATAGCTGGGCCGAGTTCGCCGCCGGCATCACCCCCGGCCCCGAGCGCTTCGAGGAGCGGATGACCGGCCCCGCGGTCGAGATCGACGGCGACATCGCGATGGTCTGGGGCGACTATGTCTTCCTGGTCGATGGCAAGACCCGCCACTGCGGCGTCGACCATTTCGACCTGGTCCGCGACAATGGCAGCTGGAAGATCCTCAACGTCACCTGGTCGCGCCGCACCACGGGCTGCCCCGGGCAATGAGCCGAGATACGCTCTTCCTGCTCGACACCGACTGGGCAGACCCCGCGCTGGGCGGCGAGCGGCATTTCTACTGCAAGGAATGCATGATCGTGGAGGGCCTGCTAGCCACCTTCCCCGAGCGTGCTGCGAATATCGACGTGGTCCGCATCGCCTGGCCGCGCCCGCGCACCGCCGTGATCGCGGCGATCGGCGCGGAGAACCAGAACCTGCCCGCGCTCGCTTGGGACGGTGGCTTCGCCAACGAGATCGAGGCCCTGCTCGCCGCGCTGGCAGAGCGCCACGGCTTCCCGGAGCGCCACCCGTGAGGGCTGTCCTACACGGCCGAAACATGCCCATGCTTGGCCGACGGGCGGAATTTGCACGCGCTTTATTTTCATAGGCCGCAAGCGCGAATTTAGTGAAGTTTGCGAAGGTTCGGAACGAGCAAGATGTTGAAATCACTGCTGATTGCTAATCGCGGGGAAATTGCCTGCCGCATCATTCGCACCGCCCGGACGATGGGTGTGCGCACGATCGCAGTCTATTCGGATGCCGACTCGAAGGCATTGCACGTCCGCGAGGCCGACGAGGCGGTGCATATCGGCCCCTCCCCCGCCCGCGAGAGCTATCTGGTCGGCGAGAAGATCATTGCCGCCGCCAAGGCTACCGGCGCCGAGGCGATCCACCCCGGCTACGGCTTCCTTTCAGAGAACGCAGACTTCGCCGAAGCGGTGATCGCCGCCGGGCTGGTCTGGGTCGGCCCCAGGCCCGACAGCATCCGCGCAATGGGGCTGAAGGACGCCGCCAAGGCGCGGATGATTGCCGCCGGCGTGCCCGTCACCCCCGGCTATCTCGGCGAGGACCAGTCGCCCGACCGACTCAAGGCCGAAGCGGACGCGATCGGCTATCCGGTGCTGATCAAGGCCGTGGCCGGCGGCGGCGGCAAGGGCATGCGCCGCGTCGATGCAGCGGAGGACTTCGCCGACGCGCTCGCCTCCTGCCAGCGCGAGGCCGCCAGTTCGTTCGGCGACGAGCGCGTGCTGATCGAGAAGTATATCCTCTCACCCCGCCATATCGAAGTGCAGGTGTTCGGCGACAGCCACGGCAATGTCGTCCATTTGTTCGAGCGCGACTGCTCGCTCCAGCGCCGCCACCAGAAGGTGATCGAGGAAGCCCCGGCCCCCGGCATGGACGAAGCGACCCGCGAGGCGATCTGCGCTGCCGCCGTCCGCGCTGCCCAGGCGGTGGACTATGTCGGCGCCGGCACGATCGAGTTCATCGCCGACGCCAGCGAGGGCCTGCGCGCCGACCGCATCTGGTTCATGGAGATGAACACCCGGCTGCAGGTCGAGCATCCGGTGACCGAGGAGATCACCGGCCAGGATCTGGTCGAATGGCAGCTTCGGGTCGCCTCGGGCGAGCCGCTGCCGCTTCGTCAGGACGCGCTCGCGATCACCGGCCACGCCATGGAAGCGCGCCTCTATGCCGAGGATCCCGCGACCGGCTTCCTGCCCTCGATCGGCCCGCTGACCGAGTTCGACCTCAACGACGGCATGATCCGATCGGATAGCGGCGTCGAGGAAGGCGGCGAGGTATCGCCCTTCTACGATCCGATGATCGCCAAGCTGATCGCGCACGGCATCGACCGCGACGACGCGATCGAACGGCTTTCCAATGCACTACTCGGCACCAGTGTCTGGCCGGTGCGCACCAATGGCGCTTTCCTTCTCAAGGCGCTCGCCGACCCGGACTTCGCCGCGGGCAATCTCGATACCGGCCTGATCGCTCGTAAGGGCGACGCTTGGCTGCCGCCCAGGCTCCCCCGAGAAGATGTGCTGCGCGGCGCGGCCTGGCGCCTGATCGAGGACGAGGAGGGCGAAACGCCCCGCCTGCCCGGCTTCCGCCTCAACGCGCCGCAGCGCCTGACGGCTGTGCTAGATGTCCATGGCACCCGCGTACCGGTGGACTTCGTCGAGCCGGCCGAGAATTGGTACATGCGCCACGTCGATGACCGGGTGATGGTCAACGAGGAAGGCCAGACTTTTGCGATCAGCCTTGCCCGATTCGATGCTGCCACCGGTGTGTCGGCGGGCGACGGTGCGATCCTCGCCCCGATGCCGGGCCGGGTCACGGCCGTCGATGTCGCGGCAGGCGACACCGTCACCAAGGGCCAGCGCCTCGTCACGCTCGAAGCGATGAAGATGGAACACGGCCTCACCGCCCCGTTCGACGGCATGATCGCCGAGCTCAACGTGGCGCAGGGCAACCAGGTGAGCGAAGGCACGCTGCTGGTGAAGGTCGAGAAGGCGGAAGGCTGAGCATGGCAGGCAGGTTCTACGACGAGTGGCAAATCGGCGACCTGATCGCCCACGAACTGCGCCGCACCGTGACCGAGACGGACAACCTCCTCTTCTCGACGATGACGCACAACACCCAGCCGCTGCACCTCGATGCCGAGGCGGCGCGGGCGAGTGAGTTCGGCCAAATCCTCGTCAACGGCACCTTCACCTTCGCCCTGATGGTCGGCATCACCGTCGGTGACACCACCGCCGGCACGCTGGTTGCCAATCTCGGCTATGACGAACTGCGCATGCCCAAGCCGGTCTTCATCGGTGACACGCTGCGCGCGGAGAGCGAAGTAACCGAGCTGCGCCCGAGCAAGTCGCGCCCTGGCCAGGGCATCGTCACCTGGAAGCACCGGATGCTCAACCAGCGGGGCGAAGTGGTCTGCGAGTGCACCCGCTCCGCCCTGCTCAAGAGCCGGCCGGCGGCGTGAAGGATCATGCCGACATCGTCGTGATCGGCGGCGGTGCGGCGGGCGTGGCTGCGCTGCGTACTCTTGCCGATGCGGGCAGGGACGTGCTGCTGCTCGAAGCGCAGGACCGGCTCGGCGGCCGTGCCCACACCGTCCACATCGCCGGCATGCCGATCGACATGGGCGCCGGCTGGCTCCACTCGGCACCGAAGAATCCCTGGGCCGCGATCGCCGAAGCGCGCGGATTTCATGTCTATCGCTCGCCGGCGCGCTGGGGCGAGCAATGGCGCGGACTAGGCGCCTCGAAGGAAGAGCAGCAGGCGCTTTGGGCGGCATTCCAGGCGTTCATGGAGGCGATGCACAATCCGCCGCCAAGCGACTGCGCGGCGGACCTGCTGCCGAAGGATAGCGAGTGGAACCCCGCGCTCGATGCGCTCTCCGGCTATATCAACGGCGCCCCGATGCGCGAGATGTCGGTGATCGACTGGCAGACCTATGAAGACGCCTCGCTCGACATCAACTGGCGCGTCTGCGACGGCTATGGCGCGCTGGTCTCCTCCCATGCCGCGGCGCTGCCGGTGGCACTCGCGACGCCGGTGAACGCGATCGACACTTCGGGCAAACAGCTCCGCATCGAAACGCCGCGCGGGAGCATCACCGCCAACGCCGTGATCGTCACCGTCTCGTCCAACGTGCTCGCGAGCGGTGCGATCAGGCTGCCCGGCCACGACGCAATCCTCCACGCCGCCGCCCAGCTCCCGCTCGGCCTCGCCGACAAGCTGTTCTTCACGCTCGAGGGCGGCGAGGACGTCGACGACAATGCGCATCTGCTCGGCAACCCGCACAGCGCGTTGACCGGCACCTACACGCTCAAACCCTTCGGCCGTCCGCTGGTCGAATGCATGCTCGGCGGCGAAGGCGCGCGGGCGATGGAGAAGGAAGGGCTGAACGGCGCCGCCGCGTTCGCGATCGGCGAACTGGTCAATTTGCTCGGAAGCGACTGGCGCAGGAAGCTGCGCTTCGTCGCCGGATCGGCCTGGGGCCGCGAGACGCATATCCTCGGCGGCTACAGCCATGCCCGTCCCGGCCAGCACGGTGCGCGTGCAGTGCTGCGCGCGGGCGTGGATCCGCGCATCGGCTTTGCCGGCGAGGCCACGTCGGACGGGGAATTCTCCACCGCGCACGGCGCGTACAACACCGGCGTCGCCGCAGCGAAGGCGCTGCTCTAGGCCGCCTTCTTCCCCACCACAGGATTGGAGAACTCCATCTCCTGGTCGATCCCGCCGAACCGCAGCGCCATCACGTCGCGCGCATAATTCTGGTTCAACCGCCACGGCTTGCGCGTGCCCTGGCGCGGCAGCTTGTCCGCCGCACGCTGGACATAGCCAGACGTGAAATCGAGGAACGGCACTTCCTCCACCGGCGCGCTCACCCGCGGCGTGACCTGGCGCATCCCGCGCTTCGTCATCGCGTTGAGCAGCCGGGTGACATAGTTGGCGGTCAGGTCGCTCTTCAGCGTCCAGCTCGCATTGGTATAGCCGAACGAAATCGCGAAATTGGGCACGTCGGCGAACATCATGCCCTTGTAGGTCATCGCCTTGCCCGGTTCGAAGACCTTGCCGTCGACGGTGATCGGCATCCCGCTGAACAGCTGGATCTCCAGCCCCGTCGCCGTCACCACCAGATCCGCCGGCAGGTCCTTGCCCGAGCCGAGCCGGATCCCGTCCGCCGTGAAATGATCGATCGTGTCGGTTACCACTTCGGCTTTCCCGTCGCGCAGCGAAGCGAACAGGTCGGCATCGGGCACCAGGCAGACGCGCTGGTCCCAGGGATTGTAGCTCGGCGTGAAATGCGTGCCGACGTCATAGTCCGGCCCCAGCTCGTCACGGACCATCTGGACGATCCGCTCCTTGGTCTTGTCCGGGTTCTTGCGCGCCAGGCGGAAGAAGAATTGCTGGAGCAGCACGTTCTTCCAGCGGGTCAGGCCATAGGCGGTCATCGCCGGCAGCCGCTTGCGCAGCCAGTTGGCGACTTTGTCCTCAGACGGACGCGAGACGATATAGGTCGGTGAGCGCTGGAGCATTGTCACGTGCTTCGCCTGCTTGGCCAGCTCGGGCACCAGGGTCACCGCCGTTGCGCCGCTACCGATCACGACGACGTTCTTGTCCTTGTAATCGACATCCTCGGTCCAGAATTGCGGATGGACGATCCGCCCCTTGAAGTCCGCCACGCCAGCGAAGTCGGGCGTGTGGCCGCGCTCGTAATTATAATAGCCGGTGCACAGGAACAGGAAGGCGCAGGTGAAGGTCACCGCCTCACCGCCGCGCTCGGCCGTGACCGTCCACAGCGCGTCCTCGCTCGACCAGCTCGCGCCGGTCACCTTGGTCGAATAGCGGATATGCTCGCCGATCCCATGATCGCGCACCGCTTCGTCGAGATAGTTGAGGATTGAGGGCCCGTCGGCGATCGCCTTGCTGTCGGTCCAGGGGCGGAAGGAGAAACCCAAAGTGAACATGTCCGAGTCCGAGCGGATGCCCGGATAGCGGAACAGGTCCCAGGTGCCGCCCAGCCGCTCGCGCCCTTCCAGCACGACATAGGAGCGGTCGGGGCTGTTCGCCTGGAGATGCCAGGCCGCGCCGACGCCGGAGATGCCGGCCCCCACGATCACTACGTCGAAATGCTCGGCCACGCGTCTCTCCCGCCCGATCTGTTTACACCACTGTAAGCAGAAAACGCGCGGGCTCAATAATCCCTAGAATATTTGAGGCTGACGCTCGACCCGCCGAAGGTGCCCGCCGCCGAGAGCAGGCTGAGCGTGCGGCTGAGCGAGATCTCGAGCTGGGTGGCGGTGAAGCCCTTCGCGTCGGTGATGATCTCCACATAAATGTCGTTGGTGATGTACTTGCCCGCCGCCAGCGCAGTGCCGCGCCCGCTGACATCGTCGGCGCCAAGGATGCGCAGCCGGTCGATGCCTGTCGCCGACTTGAGCTGACCAAGCGGATTGAGCCCGCCGCCCGAGCCGCTCAGCGACTGGAGCGCCGCGGCAAGCTGGATCGCCTCGGTCGCGGTCAGATTGGTCACGTTGGTGCCGAAGAACAGCCGCGACAGCACTTCCTCCTGCGGCAGGCTGGGCGAGGAGGTGAACGCGATCTGCGGCTGCTGCGCAGTGCCCGAGACATTGAGGATCGCCGTGACGCCCTCCGCCGTGGTGTTGCCTTCGATGTCGATCGTCGGGTTACTGAGCTCGGCACCCTGGAAGCGGATCGTGCCGCGCGTGATCGTGAAGCGGCGGCTGGCGAAGCTGTAGGTGCCGCGCACGATCTCTAGATTGCCGCGAATGTCGGGCGCGAGCGTGGTGCCGCGCACGGTGATCCGCGAGCGCCATTCCGATTCCAGCCCCATGCCGGTGACGAACAACCGGTTGTCGGCGTCGATACGCAGATTAAGGTCGAAATCGCCGAACGAGCGTAGCACGCGCGTGGGCTTCTGGTCGGCATCGACCATGTCGCTCTTGCGGCGCACGCCGGTCAGCTCGGGCACCTCCGCGGCGCCCTGGCGGATGATCTGGTAATGGGCTTCGGGGATCGTCAGCCGGCCCTCGATCTTCGAGACCTCGGGGTTCTTGGTGACGGTGATCTTGCCCGTCGCCGTCGCCCCCAGCGCGTCGCTACGGGCGATACGGGCATTGTCGAGATCGGCGGTGATCGCGATCGGATAGCCGTTCGCCGAGGACAGGCTGACCTTGCCCTGCGCCTTCACCGTGCCGTCGCCAGCCTTGGCGGTGAGCGAGTTGAGCAGGAACTCGTCGTTCGAGAAGCTGCCGTCGATCTGCACCGCGGTCAGCCGCGTGCCGAAATTCTCATTTTCGTAAGTGAGGTTGGTCGCACGGACCACGCCGGTAAGTCGTGGCTCCTCGACCTTGCCGGAGAAGTCCGCCGCGATGCCGATCGGCCCGTC
Source organism: Sphingomonas sp. R-74633 (assembly GCF_013416555.1). Lineage (GTDB taxonomy): Bacteria > Pseudomonadota > Alphaproteobacteria > Sphingomonadales > Sphingomonadaceae > Sphingomonas. Next base: position 1,141,061 of record NZ_JACCFG010000001.1, read on the forward strand.
GAGCTGCTGGCCGGTGAGCCCCGCCAGCGAGAACGGTACCGCCGCAGGACCATTGTAGCGGATACCGCCCGAAAGCGGCGCGGCGAACATGCGCTCGGTCCAGCTGCCTGCTTCCGGCCCGAGCGGGCTGAGCGTCGCCACCACCCGGCCGATCGTGCTGCTGCCGCGCCTGATCAGCGCGCGCGCGTCGCCGCCGTCGGGCAGCAGCTTGCCGACGAAACTTACGTCCACCGCAGTCGAGACGCTGGCCAGGCTGGCACGCGTAAAGTCCTTGATCTCCAGCCGCGCATCGGCGCTTGGGAAGGCGCTCGGCGAAGTCTGCGCGAAGTCGAGGCTGCCGCTCGCGCTGCCGCCGATGCCGAGATCGGGGACGAAGGCGTTGACCACCGCCAGATCCATGCTGTCGAGCCGGGTCTGCAGCACCATGCCCTTGCCATAGCTGCCCGCCAGTCGCGCGCTGCCCTTGTCAAAATCCACCTTGGTGGGGAGCAGATGATAGGTGCCGTCGCGGATCTCGACTCGCGCCGGCTGGGCGGTGTGGAAGTTCACCCCGCTGCCCTGTCCCTGCAGCGCCACCAGCCACTCGTTCGGCGCGAGCTTCGCATTGGCGGCGATCTGGAAGGGTACCCCCGTAGAGCCATTGGCGAACACCTGCGCGGTGCCGCTTCCCCCGGCATAAGCGATCTTCGCCCGCCCGGTCTTCAGCACGAACTTGCCCTGGCGCAGATTGGCGACCTGAACGTCGCCGTTGATCTGCGGCATGTCGGCCAGCACGATATTGCCCGCGATCAGCGCCCGGCCGATCGTCAGCCCGGCCTGGCCGGGGATCTTGGCGTTGGAAGCGGTCGCCTTCACATCCGCCCGCTGGAGCTTGCCTTCGGCTGACAGCGCCGCCCGCCCGACCACGCCCGATCCGTTGAACGCCAGCTCGCCCTCGAACGGCCCGGCCCCGGTCTGCGCGAGCTTGCCGGTGATATCCATGCCGGCAAAGCGCCCCGAATTGATGTCGATCGCCAGCCGGTTGCCGGTGCGCACCAGCACATCGGCGTTGAACGGCCCGTAGTCGGTGTCGCCCTTGGCGAGCACCGCCCAGGCATTGCCGCGGCCGCGCACCTGCGCCTCGAGATTGACCAGCCCGATGCCGAGCCCCGGTTTCGCTGCCTTGAGCAGCACCACCGGCGCGTTGAGCGTGCCCGTCACCCGCGCAGTCAGCGGGCCGTACTGGTCGGACACCGCATCGGCGTTGATCAGGATCGGCCCCGCCGGATCATACCGCCCGGAGCCTCGCAACACCCGGAACTGCGGCGCCTTCAGCTTCACGTCGCTGATGCTGACGATGCCCTTGGGATCGAGCACCAGCCGCGCCGAGGCGACTGCGTTGCCGCCCAGGAACTGGCGCGCGCCGTCGCTGAAGATCTTGCGGGTGTTGCCGGCGATATGCCCCTTGATCCCCCAGCCACCGCCGGGCGCCGCGTAAAGTTCGGCATCGGTCTTGAGGTCGACCACGCCGACCCCGTCGATCTGATAATCGTTCACCCGCCCCTTGAGTGCGCCGGTATAGCGCCCGCGCCCGACATCGGCGGCGACGATCGCAGTCGCGTCGATCTTGTCCGAACGCAGGCGCAGATTGTCCGAGAGGATCTGCTGGCCGGAGATGGCGAGATCGCCATTCACCGTCAGGTTGGTCACCAGCCCGCCGGCCGCGGCATTCAGCCCCGAGACCCGCGCCGCGCGCGCCCTGACCGGCACGAGGATGCGATTGGCATCGACCCGCGCCTGCCCCTCGGCATAGAGCTTCTCGGCGACCATCTCCCCAAAGCCGAGCGCGGCGGCGGAGAGCTTGTAATCGACCACCGGCCGGTTGAACGCGCCGTCGAGCGCCAGCGAGGCGCGCACCGATCGCCCGACCAGGTTCGGCGCGATCGCCCCGGCCTTGAGCAGGATCGCGTCGATCTTGAGATCGTGGAACTGGTTGTGGCCGAGATCGATCTTGCCAGTCGCTTCTGCCGACAGCGCATCCGAGTGCAGCTTGACCACGCCGTCCGCCACCCGGTCCGCCCATTTGGCGTCCAGGTCGAGATCGAGCTGCGGCGATGCCAGCCGCTCGACCGGTCCCTTCAGCCAGAGCCCGGGATGCAGCGGCCCGCGCAGCTGGAAGCGGCCATTGGTCGCGACGAGATCGAGGTTGGCGAGTTCGCTGCCCCCCAGCGTGCCGAGCGCCTTGCCCTGCCAGCGCGCCCAGTCGCCCTTGCCGTTGACGGCAAGCGTGAGCGGCGCCTCTAGCCCGGCCAGCCCGGCGACCAGTCCCTTTGCGGGCGCGTCGAGCTTCAGGTCGATGTCGAGCCTGTTGGCCTGCGGCGTCGCATCGAGCGTCAGCGCGAGCTTGTCGCCGCCAGCCACGCCCGGCGCGGTCAGCGTGCCGCCGTCGAGCACCAGCTGCGCACGCCCATCGGCCAGATGCGCCTTGCCGGCCAGCCGCCCGAGATAGCGCGCGCGGCCATCGACTTCCTTGGCAATGTCGATCCGCGCAACATTCAGCCGGCCGACATCGATATTGAGATCGGGCAGCAGTGGAGCATTCGGGTCTCCGGAAGGCTTGAGCGCCGGTAGCCGGAGCAGCTTCACTTCGGGGCTGGTCGCACTGCGCACGTCGATGCGGTTCTTCAGATAGGCGAAGGGGCGCCAGTCCAGACGGATCTCGCGCGAGGTAGCGAATACCCCCTTGATGTCGCGCACCTGCACGTCGCGCAGGATCATCGCCCCGTAGAGCGATCCGTCGATCCGACCGATGCGGAAGTTGAGTCCGGATCCCAGCGTCAGCCGCGCGATCTGGTCGGCCACGAAGCGGCGTCCCGGCTGGGTGTTGATCCCAAAGAACAGCGCGCTCACCGCCAGCGACAGGCCGGCAAGCGCAATCCCCGCCCATTTCACCACCCGCTGCCAAAGCGGGCGGCGAATCACCACGACCTCAGGCTCGGGCACGACGGCTTCGGGCGTCTCGTCCGCCATCAAAAGGCCTGCCCGATCGAGATGTAGAGCGCGATCTTGGACTCGCCCGGCTTGCGCTTGATCGGCGTCGCCACATCGACGCGGATCGGACCGAAATTGGTGTAGAGCCGCCCGCCAATGCCCGCGCCGAAGCGCATGTCCTTGCCGGTGGGGTAGATGCCCTCATAGACTTGGCCGGCGTCGATGAACGGCACGATGCCGTAATTGCCGAAGCGGTAGCGCGCCTCGATCGCAAACTCGTTGAAGCTGCGTCCGCCCACCGGCTTGCCGTCGGGCGATCGGGGGCCAAGCTCCTGATAGCCGAAGCCGCGCACCGATCCGCCGCCACCGGCATAATAACGGCGCGAGGGCGGCAGATCGTCGCGCGCGATCCCCACGATCGATCCGACCCGCGCCCGCCCGGCCACGACGATGCTGGGCGTCACCGGCTGGTAGTAAGTGCCCTCGAGCATGAAGCGCCCATAAGGCCGCGCCGCGCCGCGCACCGAGGTCTCGGGGCTGGCATTGCCCTTGATCCTGAAGCCGCGCGTCGGATTGAGCAGATTGTCCGAGCTGTCATAGCCCAGGAACAGCGGCGCCGCCGCAATCAGCCAGGTGCCGCGATCGCGCTGGTTCGTATTGTAGTTCCAGCGGTCCTCATTGGTGCCGACCAGCTCGACGCCGTAGAAATAGGTCCAGTGCTTCTGCCACAGCGGCGTTGAATCGCGCGAGACGCGGGCAGAGAGCGTGCTGGTATAGGCCTCGTAGGCGTCATAATCCTTGTGGTTCGCGGCCAGGCTGAATTGCAGCGTCCGGTCGCGCTGGCGCCAGTTTGAGCGGCGGAAGGTGGTAGTCAGCCCCTGTTCCTGCGTGCCGACCACGCCCGATACGATCAGCGCGCCTTCGGGCGGGAACAGGTTGCGGTGCGTCCAGCTGCCGGTCAGGCGAACACCCTCCCCGGTCGAATAGCCGATCTCGGCAGCAAGCGTGCGCGGCCGGCCGGGGTTCTGGCGGACGAGCAGGTCGACCACTTCGGTGCCGTCCGGCCCCGCCTGGCCGGTGCGCACCGGCTCGACCGAGACGGTGGAGAACAGGCTGGTCGCGATCATCGCCGCGCGCAGATCATCGACTGCGCGTACGTCGTAGATGTCGCCGGGCTTGTAGCGCCGCAGCACGCGGATGTGATCGGCACCGAACGCCGGTTCGCGCACACGGCGCTGGCGGCGGGTGCGGCGATCGGTGGTGGTGACGGTGCTCTTGTCGGCACTTGCCGCGGGATCGGAACTACCAGCGCCGCGACCGGTCATGTTGGTCGAGCCGACTTCGGTGCGCACGTCGCCGAACACCGCGCGCGGCCCCAGCTCGATCGGCAGCGTATAGTCACCGATCTGCGTCTCGCCATCGAGCAGGATGTCGCGCTGGCCGACCTTGAAGAACGGATAGCCCTGTTGCGGCAGCCGGAGCGCGACATTGGCCTCGGCGCCCTGGATGCGCTCGGCTTCGATCGGATCGCCGGGATTGAGGTTCAACTCGCGCAACAACAGCCCGGGCGGCACCGTGGGATCGCCATCCACCTTGACGTCGCCCAGCCGGTAGAGCGGACCAGGCGTCACGCTGATCGTCGCGCGCACCGCGCCCTGCCGCGCCGGATCGGGCTCGACAGTGGAGATCGCGGTGGCGTCGTAATAGCCGCGCGAACTGAGCAGCCGGACCGCGAGCTTCTCGTCCTCACGCGCCCGCGCCGCCACCATCGCCGTATTCGCCGCGCGCCCGCCGCCATTCTCCAGCGCAGAGAGATCCTCGAACAGATCCTCCAGTCCCAGCGCGGACAGGCCCTCTTCCTTGGTCGAATAGCGGATCGTCGGCGATTTCTTGTCGGCGGTCTTGTCCTCCACCGCGGGCTCGACCTTGAACTCCGCGAGCGGCGGCAGCGGCTTGGCGAATTCGGCGTCCTCGGCCGGGGCGGCGGCGAAGGTCTCCTCGGCCTGTTGCTGGATCTGCTGGGTCGCCTGGCCCTGCGTGGTCGGCGTTGGTGCCGGCGCGCCGCCGGTGGGCGAGGGCAGCGCCTCGAGCGGCGCGTTGATGTCGCCCTCGATCTTGGGCATCGCCGCCTCGAATTGTGCGTCCGGCACGATCGGGCTCTCGTCCACCGGCGTGACGATAACGGTGCCGTCCTGCGCGGGCACAGGCGCTGGGGTCGGGGTTACGGAAGGCGCAGGTGCTGGGCCGGAGGGCGGCGCACCCTGCCCCGGCTTGGGATCCGATATCTGGGCATGCGCCATGGCCGGCAGGAATGCCGTGCCGGCGAGCGCCGCCAGCCAAATCCGCTTAACCCCTTTACGCAACTGGCTCCCTTTCGAGCCGTCTTCCTAGCCCGGCCCTCTCGCATGCGTAACGACCCAAATGCGCTTTGGGTCCGCTGCTTTGCGATTAACCAAGGATTTCAGCGCGCTACTGCCTTCGCTTCGGCGCGAAACCTGTGGAGAAGTGGTTCGGTATAGCCATTGGGCTGCTCGACCCCCTCGAACACCAGCGCCCGCGCCGCCTTAAAGGCCAAGCTGGCCTCCTCATTGCCCGCCATCGGCCGGTAAAGCGGGTCGTCGGCGTTCTGGCCGTCGACCTTCGCCGCCATCCGCTTGAGCGCCGCCTCGACATCCTCCGCCTGCGCGACGCCGTGGAGCAGCCAGTTCGCCATATGCTGCGAGGAGATGCGCAGCGTCGCCCGGTCTTCCATCAGGCCGACATCATGGATGTCGGGCACCTTCGAGCAGCCAACCCCCTGGTCGATCCAACGCACGACATAGCCGAGCATGCCCTGGGCATTGTTGTCGAGCTCCTGCGCCACTTCCTCGGCCTGCCAGTTGCGTCCGATCGCCAGCGGCACGGTGAGCAGCGGCGTAAGGCTCGGGATCGCCTCGCCGGCAATCTCCTTCTGCCGAGCAAAGACATCGACCTGATGATAATGGAGCGCGTGCAGCGTCGCCGCGGTCGGGCTCGGCACCCAGGCGGTGTTGGCGCCACTCATCGGATGCGCGATCTTCTGCGCGAGCATGTCCGCCATCCGGTCCGGCGCCGCCCACATGCCCTTGCCGATCTGCGCTTTGCCGCTGAGACCACAGGCGAGGCCGATACGGACATTGCGGTCCTCATAGGCCTTGATCCAGTCGGCCCCCTTCATCTCGCTCTTGGGCACCATCGGCCCGGCGCGCATGCTGGTGTGGATTTCGTCGCCGGTGCGATCGAGGAAGCCGGTATTGATGAACACGATGCGATCACGAACGGCGTGAATGCACGCCGCGAGATTGGCCGAGGTCCGCCGCTCCTCGTCCATCACCCCGACCTTGATCGTGTGGCGCGGCAGCACGAGCAAATCCTCGACCGCGTCGAACAGCCGGTTGGTGAAGGCGCATTCCTCTGGCCCGTGCATCTTGGGCTTGACGATATAGACCGAGCCGGTGCGGCTGTTGCGATAGCGGCCGAGCCCGCGCAGGTCGTAGAGCGCGATCGTGCTGGTCAGGATCGCATCGAGCACCCCCTCCGGCGCCTCGCGTCCATCGGCGAGATGGAGCGCCGGGGTGGTCATCAGATGCCCGACATTGCGCACGAACAGCAGCGCACGGCCCGGCAACCCGCCGCGATCCGGGTTGAGCCGCCGCGTGAGCGTCTTGCCGCCCTTGTCGAAGCTCTCCTCCAGATCGCCCCGCATCAGCCCCAGCCAATTGGCATAGGCGGCAACCTTGTCCTCGGCATCGACCGCGGCGATCGAATCCTCAAGGTCGACGATCGCCGTCAGCGCGCTTTCGAGGAGCACATCGGCGATGCCGGCGGGATCGGTGCGACCGATAGGATGGTCGTAGTCGATGACGACTTCGATATGCAGGCCGTTGTGGCGAAACAGGTAGGACTTGCCATTCCGGCCGACCAATTGGCTCCGGTCCGCGAGATAGACATCGATATCGTCATCGCAATCCAGATCGGCCCAGCTCCCGCTTGCCAGCGGCACCGCTTCGTCGAGGAACGCCTTGGCGAATGCGATCACCTGGCTCCCGCGTTCGACATCATAGCCGCCTGGCTTCGCCGATCCCGGCAGCGCGTCGGTGCCGTAGAGCGCATCGTACAGGCTCCCCCAGCGCGCATTGGCGGCGTTGAGCACGAAGCGCGCGTTGAGGGCCGGCACGACCAGCTGCGGCCCCGCCATCGTTGCGATCTCGGGATCGACATTGCGCGTGCCGATCGCGAACGGCGCCGGCTCTTCGACCAGATAGCCGATCTCACGCAGGAAGCCCTCGTCGCCTGAAAGCCCCGGATTCACGTCGATCATCGCCTGGATCGCGTCGCGCGTCGCCAGCAGCGCGCGGTTCTCGGGCGCGAACTTGGCGAAGATCTCCGCCACGCCCGCCCACCAACCGTCAGGCGCGATATCGAGCCCCGGCAGCACCTGTTCCTCGACAAAGCGCGCGAGCGGCTCGGCGACGGACAGGCCGGAACGAATGACGGTCATGAAAATCCTCCTGCGACACGGATACTGCGTTCGCCTGGGGAGGGCATGTCCCGCTTAGGCGATAGCCATGCCCGGGATCAAGGCTTCTCCTCGATCGCCTCGACCGCCGCCTCGATCCGATCGAGCATTTCGCGCAATTGCAGCCGTTCCTCGCGGGTGAAGCCGGCGAACACCTGGCGCTCCAGCTCGAGCGCCTTGGGGGCGACTTCCTCGTACAGCTCCCAGCCCGCCCTGCTCAGCGTCAGCAAATGCGAGCGCTGGTCGCCCGGATTGCTCGCCCGGCTGATCAGCCCGCGTTCGGACAGCGCGATCGCTGCCCTGCTGACGGTGACCTTGTCCATCCGCGTCCGCCCGCACAGCGCCTGCTGGCTCATCGCCCCACCCTCGGCCAGAATCGTCACCAGCCGCCATTCGGGGATCTTGAGCCCGAACAAGGCGCGATAGGCGCTCGCCACGGCATCGGAGACCGCGTTGGACGCGATCGACAGGCGATAGGGCAGGAAATCGTCGAGCTTCAAAGCGGACATATCGTGAACCTATTTATCGTATTTTGTTACACGCAACTGACAACGGTGGACAGTTGCGTTTTTTGCAATGCTACCGGTAACACAACGCACTTGCGATATATTCCGCTGCGATGCACAAAGATCGGGCCTTTCAGGCATCCTCTCCTAAGACTTTCACGGCCGTCCTTCGGGGCGGCCTTTTTTTGGCTCTCGTCCCGGCGAGTTGCCCAGCGCCACAATGCGCGCACGCCATGGCCTAGCGCGTATTCGAACACGCCATAGACGAGCAGGAGCAGGCACAGCGCCACCACCCCCAGCCAGGGGAACGGCGCCTTCGGCGCGCCCAGCGAAGAGATGATTGCATCGATCATTTCATCTGCCGTTTGATCGTCGCTCGCGTCGCCTTGCCATAAGGCGGCTTCATCCCCGCGAGCCCGGCCACGTCGATCCGCGGCTGGCTGTACACCGCCTTGGCGTGACTGAAGGTGCGGAAGCCGATCTCGCCATGATAGGCGCCCATGCCCGACGGCCCGATACCGCCGAAGGGCAGCTCTTCCTGGCTGACATGGAAGATCACGTCGTTCACCGTCGCGCCGCCCGAGATCGTCCGGTCGAGTACCTGGCGCCGTTCGGCCTTGTCCTGCCCGAAATAATAGAGCGCCAGCGGCCGGTCGCGCCGGTTAACCTGGCCGATCGCCTCCTCGATATGGGCGTAGCTGCGCACCGGCAGGATCGGCCCGAAGATTTCCTCCTGCATCACCATCATGTCGTCGGTGGCGCCGCGGACGATATGAAGCGGCAGCTTGCGGCTGTTCGACGCCGCGAAATCCTCGCCCGCCGGATTGACCGCGATCACCTCGGCGCCCTTGGCCCGGGCATCGTCGATCCAGCCGGTGAGCCGCTCATAATGCCGGTCGTTGATCACCGCAGTGTAGTCCGGGTTCGCCAGCAGCGTCGGATACATGCGCGATGCCGCGGCGACGAGACCGTCGACGATCGCCGCCTCCTTCTCTTCGGGCACCAGCACATAGTCCGGCGCCAGGCAGATCTGCCCGGCATTGAGCATCTTGCCCAACGCCACTCGCTCCGCCGCCTGGTCGATATTGGCCGATCGCCCGACCACCACCGGCGACTTGCCGCCGAGCTCGAGCGTGACCGGCACGAGATTGTCCGCCGCCGCATGCAGGATATGCCGCCCGATGCCGGTGGCACCAGTGAACAGCAGATGGTCGAACGGCAGTTCCGCGAACGCCTTGCCCACTTCCGGGCCGCCGCTCACAAAGGCCAGCTCTTCGGGCGCGAAATAGCGCGCCGCCAGTTCTTCCATCAGCGCAGCCGTAACCGGCGTATATTCGCTGGTCTTCACCATCGCCCGGTTGCCCGCGGCAAACACGCCCGACAGCGGGCTCATCACCAGTTGCACCGGGAAATTCCACGGCGCGATGATCCCCACCACACCCTTGGGCTGATATTCGATCCGCGCCCGCCCGCCGAGCAGTCCGAGCGGAAACATCGCCGGCTTGCGGCTCGGCTTCGACCAGCGCTTGAGATGCTTGAGCGCATGGTTGAGCGGCCCCACCGACGCGGCAATGTCAGTGATCATCGACTGCTCACGGCTGCGATGCCCGAAATCCTCGCTCAGCGCGTCGCACAGCTTGTCGGCATTCTCCGAGACCATCGCGATCGCCCGCTTCAGCCGGTCGCGCCGCGCCTCCAGCGGCACGGGCAGTTCGGCCATGAAGGCAGCGCGCTGGGCGTCGAGCAGGTCGCGCATGCTCATCGCACGATCTCGTAGCTCAGATTCAGCCGGGCTGTGATCGTCACCTTGTCCGGTGTGATCGCGACGGGCACCGACGCGTAGCTCCGCACCCCATCTGCGGTCGACACGCGCGGCAAGATCCCGAGATCCTCCGCGATGATGCCGTCACGCATGTCGGCGTCGCTCACGCGCAGCAGTGGCCCCAGCTTCGCGCCCGAGGCGCTGGCAATGGCTTCTGCCTGTATCTTGCCGTTGGCGATCGCCATTGCCATTGCCTGGCGCCGCGCCGCCGCCGGATCGATCAGCCCGAAACCGCTCAAATTCACGTCGCTCCCACCGGCCTGTGCAATCAACCCTGTGAGCGTCCCTGCCCGCGCGACCGGCGAAAGCTTAACGGTTACGCCGATCTCCGCGATATAGCCCTGCACCGCGCACGCGCCGGTCGACAGGCGCGGCATCATCGAATTGCGCTGGCAATCACCACTGCGCACTTCCTGAATGCGCATCTGGCCGGTGCGCAAATCGAGCTTGAGATCGCGAAAGCTCGCCAGCGCGTCTTCGACGGCCTGTTTGCGCGCCACGAGGGCCTTGGTCGCCGCGTCGGCGGTCGCGCCTTCGCCGCGCACCGAATAGCGGATCGTCGCGGTTTCGGGTGGAATCTCCAGCGTGCCGATGGCGACCAGGTCGATCCGCGGCTCCGCCTTTTCCTGCGCCGCGGCACCGCCGCCGATGAACGCGCCCAGCATCACTCCCGCACCCAGCATCACGCACCGCATGTCTCGCTCTCCCTCTTTTCGGGCAGAGCCTAGACCGGCATCGGCCCCAACGCCAAGCCAAGCCACACCGCGAATGCTGCCGCCGCGAGCATCACGCCGAACGGCAGCCTGTCCGTAGCGGTCACCTTTCTGCCGCCGAGCATCAGCCCGATCACGCCCGCCAGCCCGATCAGGCAGGCCGCGAGCAGCACCAAAGGCAGCGCATGCCAGCCGAGCCACAACCCGATCCCGCCGAACAATTTCGGGTCGCCCCCGCCCAGCCCCTGCCGTCCACGTAGCCGCCGATAGCCCCAGGCGACCAGCCACAGCACGCCGAACCCCGCCGCGCCACCGATCAGCCGCTCGTCCAGCGGCGGGTCCAGCCCGAGCAGACCGGTCGCCAGCCCCGTCGCCGCCAGCGTCGCGGTCAGCACATTGGGCAGCCACAAGGCGGCGACGTCCAATGCCGCCAGCGTCAGCAGCAGCCAGCCGAACACCGCGCCTGCCGCCCCTGCCGGTTCGGGCGAAGCGATCGCCGCGGCCACACCGATCGCGCCGCCGATCAGCTCGGTCAGCAAATGGCTGATCGCGATCGGCTTGGCGCAGCCCCGGCAGCGGCCGCGCTGGAGCAAATAGCTCAGCACCGGCACCAGTTCGCCCGCGCGCAATCCCTTGCCGCAGCTGTCGCATTCGGATCGCCCGCGCGAGATCACCCGCCCCTCGGGCCAGCGGATCGCCAGCGTCGCGATGAAGCTGCCGAAGACCAGCCCCAGCACGCCGAGCAGCACCGCCCAGCCCCAGGCCGGATCAATCGTCATCGCGCGGCTTTCGCTTGCGGATCAGGTAGCGCCACACGCCGAAGCAATTGATCCCGAACAGCACGATATTCTGCGTCCAGAGCGGCTCGTCCTTGGTCATCAGCGCACCGGCGATCCAGGCGATGCTCGAGGTGACGAACAGCGCGAAGCCCCGCCCCGTCCAGCGCCGCCCAAGGTCGAGTGACACCAGAAACGCCGCGATGATCCCGCTGATCGAGGCATACCATTTGAGAATCTCGATCAGCGTCATGGTCGGTCCTGTCATGCCGGTGCGCGCGGCTTTTGCAAACCGTCGCATCAGTTACTAGATCGGCGCCAACACATGAGAGGATCCAATATGTCCGCCGACCCCGTCGTCATCGCTTCCTATGCCCGCACCCCGATGGGGAGCTTTCAGGGCGCGCTGAGCGACGCCACCGCCACCGATCTTGGTGCCGCCGCCGTCGGCGCCGCGGTCGAACGCGCCGGGCTGAAGGGCGATGCGATCGAGCGGATCTATATGGGCTGCGTCCTCCCCGCCGGCCTCGGCCAGGCGCCCGCGCGCCAGGCGGCGCTCAAGGCCGGCCTGCCCAACCATATCGAGGCGACGACGATCAACAAGATGTGCGGATCGGGCATGCAGGCGGCGATCATGGCCGCCGAGGCCCTCGCCGCCGGCTCGGTCGACCTGCTTATCGCGGGCGGCATGGAGAGCATGACCAACGCGCCCTATCTGTCGCTGCGCCACCGCGCCGGCGCGCGCATCGGCCATGACGTGCTCAAGGATCACATGTTCCTCGACGGGCTCGAAGATGCCTATGAGCCCGGCAAACTGATGGGCAATTTCGCCGAGGAAGTGGCGCAGGAATATCAGTTCACCCGGGCGGCGCAGGACGATTTCGCCATCGCCTCGCTCGAGCGCGCCAAGGCCGCTCAGGCCAGCGGTGCGTTCGACCGCGAGATCGCTCCCGTCGAAGTGAAGACCCGCAAGGGTGTGGTCGCCGTCACCTTCGACGAGCAGCCCGCCAAGGGTGACCCTGCCAAGATCCCGACGCTCAAGCCCGCTTTCTCGAAGGACGGCACGATCACCGCAGCCAATGCCTCGTCGATCTCGGACGGCGCCGCCGCGCTGGTGATGACCCGGATGAGCGTCGCCGAGAAGCTGGGCCTTACCCCGGTCGCCCGCATCGTCGCGCACGCCGCGCATGCCCACGCCCCGTCGCGCTTCACCACCGCGCCGGTATTCGCGATGCAGAAGGCGCTGGCCAAGGCGGGCTGGACGACGGGCGATGTCGACCTGTTCGAAGTCAACGAAGCCTTTGCCGCGGTCGCGATGATCGCGATGCAGGAGCTGTCGCTCAGCCATGACGTGCTCAACGTCAATGGCGGCGCCTGCGCGCTCGGCCACCCGATCGGCGCCAGCGGCGCGCGCGTCCTCGCCACCCTGCTCTCCGCGCTCGAGGCGCGCGGCGCGCGGCGCGGCCTCGCCTCGCTCTGTATCGGCGGCGGCGAAGCGACCGCGATGGCCGTGGAACTGCTGGACTGATGGTCTTCGATCTTCGAGGCGCGCTGCTCAAAAAGGCCGAGGTCGAATCGGCGCGCCTCGACGATTTCGAGTTCCGCCTGCGCGCCCGCACGATGCGCCTGCTCGCGCCGCTGCTCGGGGTGGAGGCCGAAGACCTGGTAGCCCGCATCGCCGTGGAACCGGACGAGGCGATCCTCGCCTCGCTCCCCGAAACCGCGCGCGCCTGGTACGAAGAGGCTCGCACCGAAGTCCGCCGCCAGCTGATCGAGGAACGCGGCGACCCGACGCCCTACAAGCTGGCCTGAGCCAGCCTCAGATCCAGTTACCGGTGAGCATCATCGCATTCAGGAAGCAGGCGAAAAAGGCGTGGCTCATCACTGCCACGCTTAGTGCCACCGCGGCCGGTCGATGGCCGCGTGCGAACCAGATCAGACCCGTCACCGCCGCTGCCGTGCCCCAGAAATAGAGGGCCAGCACCGCGCTCGCCAGCTCTGACGAGAATTTGCCCGGTGCAAGCCCGGCCAGCAGCACCGAAAGTTCGCCAAGCAGAAATGGAACGGCGAACCACGCCAGCCGCCACGATGGCCGGCGCCAGGCGAGGAACAGCCCTCCCGCTGCGCATACCAACCCGGCGAGCGGGATCAGTCCGAGCAGGCCGAAGTCCGGCACAAAAGCGGCTTGGATCATCTGGAAGAACACCATTGCAGGCGCCCTAGTTCAGCGTTTCGCCCGGGTCCGTGCCCCAGATATGGCTCTGCTCGACATAGCCGCCGCGCCCGGCGACGTCGAACCAGCACCAGCCGCTCGAGCAGCGGCTCACCCGGCCGACCACGCCCGGCGCCGCACGCCAGCTCACCCGGCCGTTGAAGCGCGGGCCGTCGCGCATCTCGGTAACGGTGCCGATCACCATCGCGGTGCGCACATCGTCGAGCAGGTTCGCCAGCATCCAGCCCTGGGTGCCGTCCGGGTCCTCGACCTTGCGCCACTCGCCATAGATGTCGATCACCTTCAGCGGCAGGCCCTTGCGCTGATAGAGCCAGTTCGACGGGTAATTGCGCCCCGGGCCGGTGCGCATCCGCGCCTTCTCGGCCTTGATCGAGACATAATAGGGCGTCTTGCGCTGGGCGAGCGCGGGAAAGGCCAGCCCGAGCGTGATGACGCCGAGCACGAGCCATTTCCAGAAACGCATGCGACCCCCGTTCAATTTGTGAGCCAGCCGTTTACCCCGACCATGCCCCTGCCATCAACCGTTGACTGGCGCGGCGCATGCCTCCAAGCCGCCCTTTATGGCACAAGGCCCGCGCCCCTCTCGCCCCCGGGTGATCATCACCCGCGCGCTGCCCGACGGTATCGAGGCGCGCATGGCCGAATTGTTCGACGCCGTGACCAATCCCGATGACACGCCGATGCCCCGCGACGCGCTCGCCGCGGCGATGGCGGATTGCGACGTGCTGGTGCCGACAGTGACCGACCGGATCGACGCCGAACTGCTCGCCGCGGCCCCCGATCGCCTCCGCCTGATCGCCAATTACGGCGCCGGCGTCGGCCATATCGACCTCAAGGCAGCCCGCGAGCGTGGCATCGTCGTCACCAACACCCCCGGCGTGCTGACCGAAGACACCGCCGACATGACGATGGCGCTGATCCTCGCGGTGCCGCGCCGGCTGGTCGAGGGCGACGAGCTGGTCCGCACCGGCGGCTGGAAAGGCTGGGCGCCCACTTCGATGCGCGGCCACCGGATCGGCGGCAAGAAGCTCGGCATTCTCGGCATGGGCCGCATCGGCCAGGCCGTGGCGATGCGCGCCCGCGCCTTCGGGCTGCAAATCCATTATCACAACCGCCACCGCCTGCCCCAGGTGCCCGAAGCCCAGCTCGGGGCCACCTGGCATGCCGAGCTCGATACGATGCTCGAGGCGGTCGACATCCTGACGATCCACACCCCGCATACCGACAGCACCAGCGGCCTGATCGACGCGCGCGGGCTCGACCTGCTCGGGCCCAAGGGCTGGCTGATCAACACCGCCCGCGGCGAGATCGTCGACCAGGAAGCGCTCGTCGCAGCGCTTTCCGAAGGCCGCATCGCCGGCGCCGGGCTCGATGTCTATGTGGGCGAACCGGCGGTCGATCCGCGCCTGATCGCGCTCGACAATGTCGTGCTGCTCCCCCATCTCGGCTCGGCCACCTTCGAAGGCCGCGAAGACATGGGCATCAAGGTCATCGCCAATATCCGCGCCTGGTCCGACGGGCACCGCCCGCTCGATCAGGTTCTTGACGGTTGGCTGTAACGTTTATCTTATAAATACTTGCCGTTACTTGGCGCAATGTCTCCGATACGGAGCAGGTTCTACCGCGTTAACCGACCCCGGTAAGGAGTTGGAAAGCCCGTGCGTTGCGTAATAACCCTTACGCAATGACCCTTAGGGGGAATGCATGGGGGACATCCGATGCTACCAAGAGAATCCCGGCGGGAAGTCGTCATTCCCGCCCAGATGCGCAGCAAGGGGGGATGGAGTGACGTGACCATCCGCAATATCTCGCCGCACGGCATGATGCTGCTGGCGCCGTTCCCGCCCAAGCCGGGAACGCTGGTCGAGGTCCACAAGGCCTCGCTGGCACTGGTCGGCCGCGTCATCTGGGTGAAGGGCAAGACGCTCGGCATCCAGCTGGTCGAGCGGCTGAACTTCACCGCGCTGTTCCGCGCGGCGAACGAGGCCCCGGCCACCGGCCATGGCCCCGTACCCGCCACCGCCGCCCTGCCCTTCACGGGCAAGCACGGCAGCATGATCGCCTGGCTTCTCGCCGGCTCCACTCTATTGCTGGCCAGCGGCTGCGCGGCAGTCGCGCTCTGGCAAGTCTGACCGAAGTTTCCTGACGACTCTCCGAGATGCGGCACGAGCCGCGCCGGAAACCCCAAGGGTTCGCACCCAGTATCAGTCGCCCGTCAGGATCCGGTCCACCAGCTGCTTCACCGTCGGCACGAACCCGTTCGAATAGAAGGGGTCGCGCTTGAAGTTGAAGGCAGCATGCCCTGCGAACATCAGATTCTCGTCGGTCGGGCCGCCATGCGCGATGTCCTGCAGCGTCTTCTGGATGCAGAAGCTGCGCGGATCGGCCAGCCGCCCGGTCGAGTTGGTCTCGGTATCCGCCCAGGACGAAAAGGCGCACTGGCTGAGGCAGCCCATGCAATCCGCCTGATCCTTGCGGATAAGCGCCTTCTCTTCCTCGCTGACGAACACGAGCGTGTTGTCCGGCGTCTTGAGCGCCGAGGTGAAGCCGTTGCCGAACCACTGGCGCGCGCGCAGCAGGTCGTTGCGCGTCACCCAGAAATTCTTGCCCTTCACGCCCACGTCGAGCTGGAAGATATGGTCGCCGGCATGCTCGGTCGAATAGGCGATCTGGCGGTCCGAACGCGCTTCGAGGCTGCGCAGGAACGGGTTGCGCACCGCGCTCGAATAAAAGCCGGTCGGCGAGAAGCGATGCAGCAGCACGTCGCCTTCCTCGATCTCCATCAGCTTGGACTTCCAGCCCTGCGGAATCGGGCTTTCCTGGGTGAGAAGCGGGCGCGTGCCGAACTGGAAGGCGATGGTGCCGAGCTCGGGATTGTCGATCCAGTTGCTCCAGTCGCGCAGATACCAGACGCCGCCGGCCATCACGATCGGCACGGTGTCGGCGATCCCGCCCTCGCGCATCACTTCGCGCAGCTCCTTGACGCGCGGATAGGGGTCCTGCGGCTTCAGCGGGTCCTCGGCGTTCGACAGGCCGTTATGCCCGCCGGCGAGCCAGGGATCCTCATAGACCACTGCGGCCAGCCACTCGCTCGCCTTGGAATAGGCGCGCTTCCACAGCGCACGGAAGGCGCGGCCCGAGCTGACGATCGGGAGATAGTTGACGTTATACGACGCCGCGATCTCGCTGAGCTTGTAGGGCATGCCCGCGCCGCAGGTGACGCCGGCGACCATGCCGCGGGTGCGCTCGAGCACGCCGTGCAGCACGCGCTGCGCACCGCCCATTTCCCACAGCACGTTGATGTTGATCGCGCCCTTGCCGCCGCCGATCTCGAAAGCCTTTTTGACCTGCGTCACGGCGCCTTCGATCGCATATTGGATCAGCTCTTCATGGCGCTCGCGGCGGGTGAGCGCGCGATAGATTTGCGGGATGATCTTGCCTTCGGCGTCATAGCTGTCGGCATTGACCGCGGAGACCGTGCCGATACCGCCCGCGGCGGCCCAGGCGCCTGCGCTGGCATGGTTGGTGGCAGCCACGCCCTTCCCCCCCTCGACGATCGGCCAGACCTCGCGGCCGTTGTACAGGATGGGAGACAGACCCTTGAACACAGTACCTCCAATAAAATTCGCGCGAAGTTAGACGGATCAGACGCAACAAGCGAGCAACATTCGTTATTGCAGTGCGTCAGGCCGTCCCATCGCGGCGCCGTAAAGCCGCGCATAGGCGGCAATCATTTCACCTTCATCGAACAACGCACGGGCGCGCGCACGGTTCTCATCCCCGACATATACACGCTCTTCGGGGTGTTTGACGAACATGCCGATATAGTCGCGCATCAGCACTTCCATGCGCTGCGGCGGCAGGAAATGCACGTTGCGCGGGCCCACCATCTGCGGGATGTCGCCCACCATCGGCGCGACCACCGGCAGGCCGGCGGCCATCGCCTCGATCACCGAGATCGGCGCCTGCTCGCTTTTGGATGAGAGCGCAAACACATCGAACAGGCCCATATAGCGGTGCGGATCGGGCAGGAAGCCGGTCAGGATCACATCATCCTCGACCGCCATCGCCTCAGCGGCATCGAGGATCGTCTGGCGCTCGGGGCCCTCGCCCACGATCACCAGCTTGAAACGTCCGCTGAGGCCCGCCACCGCGCGGACCAGCATCGGTAGGTCCTTCACCGGGCGCAGCCCGGCGACGCAGCCGATCACCAGCGTGCCGGGCTTTTTATTCTTCAGCTGGGGGATCAGGTTCCGGTCGGGCTTGCCGGCATAGAGCTTGGTCGGCACGCCATTGGCGATGCGGAACAGCCGGTCGCGCGGCTGGCGCCAATGCTTGAGCGCGATCCGCTCGAGCACCGAGGACGGCACCACCAGTGCATTGGCGGCGGGCAGCGCGATCCGGCGATACATGTTGCGCACCGGGTTGAGCCGCTCGACTTCGTCCTGATTGAAGCCGTCCTCGTGATGCACGACCGGCGGCAGCCCCTTGCCGAACACCCGCGCCGCCATCACTCCGTCGATCGCGCCCCAATTATAGGTCAGCACCAGGTCGAAGCGGCGCATGTAGCGCGCAATCGCCTCATAGCGCGCCACCGAGGGCCGGCCGGAGAGCGGCGGCGGATCCTGGGCGATCTCGTACTTGATACCCTTGGCGATCATCTCGCGCGCCGCCAGTTGGTCGGGCATCGCCGAGACGATCGTGTGCCGCGCCTTGTCGCCGAACGCGTTCATCAGCCGAACGGCACGCGCTTCCTTGCCGCCAAGGTTGAAGGTCGAGTGGAGATGGAGAATGTGGATGGGCATCGTTGGGAGGGGTGCTTAGCGCCATAGCCCGCGCTGCGAAAGTGCCTCCTCTTCGTCACCCGGCCTCGTTACTCAGCGCTGCGGCCCGTACTGCGCTTCATAACGGCGCAGGCATTCCGCCAGCGAGCGTTCGGCAACAGGCCTGAACTGCGCACCGGTGGTCGCCAGCCCGGCGGCGCGATCGAGCCTGAACATCCGGAAATCCTCGCGCGTCTCGCACCACGCCACCAGCGTCCAGACCTTGCCCCAGAACCACAGGCCCAGCGGATGGACGCTGCGCTGCGTGATGGCGCCCTGCCGGTCCTCATAGCCGAAACCCAATATGTCGCGGGCCTCGATCGCCTTCTCCACCAGGTCGATCCGCATGCGCACTTCGTCGGTCAATTCCATCTGCGGTGCGAAGACATGGGTTTGCGCGGCGCGCGCCCGCTCCGGCTGCGGCAACACCAGCTCGATCTTGACCAATGCCTCGGCAGCGGCCCGCGCCATGCTGATCCCGCCCCAGGACCGCACCATCCGGATGCCGGCGACCAAGGCGACAATCTCGTCGCGCGTGAACATCAGCGGCGGCAGGTCATAGCCGCTGCGCAGGACATAGCCGACACCCGCCGCGCCATCGATCGGCACGCCGGTGGACTGGAGGTCGGCGATGTCGCGGTAGATGGTGCGCTCGGACACTTCCAGCCGCTCGGCGAGCATCGCTGCAGTGACGAGCCGACCGCCGCGCAGATACTGCACGATCTGGAACAGGCGGTCGGCCCGGCGCATCAGCTATTATACTTGAACAGGCCGAGGCTGTTGCCCTCGCTGTCCTTGGCGTAGAAAAACGAACCGACCGGGATATCGATCACCTCCGACACGACTTCGCCCCCGCCATTCCACACCCGCTCCATCGCTTCGTCCAGGCTGTCGCGCACAGCAAAATGCGCGGTCATGCCATTGCCGTCCTTTGCGGGCTGGCCGGGATAGAGATGCCCCGCGGCATGACCATTTTCGGCATGCGGGAACATCCAGATCGGATTGGGACCGTTGTCGAGCCGGGCGAGCGGCCCCTGCAGCAAGGTCTCATAGAATTTGCAGGCGCGCTCGGGATCGGCCGCGGGAATTTCGGTGAACACGATCGCTGGAATGGCGTCAGACATCGGCTTGTTCCTTTCGGTGTTGAACAAGCATCTTCTGCCACACCCCTACTGACAGCATTTCGTCAGGAGCGTTGCCGGCGGGGTCTAGATTTTCGCCAGCAGCCGCTCGATCCCCGCTACAGCTTCCGGTTCCTCCAGCGTCGGCGCATGCCCGACGTTCGGCACCGTCACCAGCTGGGCGCCCTTCACGCGCGCCACCATCTTGTCCGCAGTCTCCGCGCTCAGGATGTCCGAGCGCTCGCCGCGCACGATCAGCAGCGGCAACCCGGCCATCGCATCGATCGTCGGCCACATGTCCGGCCCGGCCTCGCCACCCGGCAGGCGGAAGGGCTCGGCGATCTTCATGTCGTAATCCAGGACAATGCGCCCCGAGCTGTTCACCCGGTAGAGCCGCTTGGCCATGCGCAGCCAGGCCTCGGTCGCGAACTTGGGATAGACATCGGCATTGCTGCTCGCCAGCGCACGCGCCGCGTGCATCCAGGTGGGGAACCACACTGCCTTGCCGACATAATTGCGGATCCGCGCCAGACCGGCCGGATTGATCTCGGGCCCGACATCGTTGAGCACCACGCCCGCCAGCTTGTCGCGCTCGGTGGCCGCCAGCAGCATCGTCACCAGCCCGCCCAGCGAAGTGCCGACCGCGACGAACTTGTCGATCTTCAGCTCGGCGAGCAGCGCCTCGACATCCTGGAAATAGGTGAGCGGCACATAGGACATCGGGTCCTTGGCATAGCCGCTCTCGCCGCGCCCGCGGAACTCGACGCAGAGCACGCGCCATTCGCCCGCCAGCCGTTCGGCCAGCGCCTCATAGTCGCGCGCATTGCGGGTCAGCCCCGGGAAGCAGAGGATGGGCGGTTTGTCCGCCGGCCCCGCATAATCGCGATAGTGGAGACGAATCCCGTCCCGCGACCACCAGAAACCATCGGAATAGTTGCGTCGCTCGGCCATCCTTCCCCATATCGCCGCATGGACTTCACTCCGCAACAGGCGATCCTCGAACTCGGCGACAGCTTCTACGATTCCGTAGCGGCGGCGCGCTTCCCGCAGACGATCCTGCGCTTCCGCAACGATCGCGCCGCGGCGCAGGTCGGGCTTGAGGGCCTGTCCGACGCGGAGTGGATCGCCCATTTCGGCCGGTTCGAGCCACTGCGGGGCTCGCTCCCCAACCCCCTGGCGCTGCGCTATCACGGCCACCAGTTCCGCGTGTACAATCCCGAGATCGGCGACGGCCGCGGCTTCCTGTTCGCGCAGATGACCGACGATCGCGACCGGCTGATGGACCTCGGCACCAAGGGTTCGGGCCAGACGCCGTGGAGCCGCTTCGGCGACGGCCGGCTCACCTTGAAGGGCGGCGTCCGCGAGATCCTCGCCACCGAGATGCTCGAGGCGCTGAACGTCGAGACCAGCCGCACCTTCTCGCTGATCGAGACCGGCGAAGAGCTCCACCGCGGCGACGAACCCTCACCCACCCGCTCCTCGGTGCTGGTCCGCCTCAACCACGGCCATATCCGCATCGGCACCTTCCAACGCCTCGCCCATTTCCGCGAGACCGAGGCGATGGAGCGGCTCGTCGGCTATGTGCTGCGCCATTATTATGGGGAGGAAGCCGGCGACGACGCCCCGGCCCGCCTGCTCGCCCATGTGGTCGAGCGCACCGCGACAATGGCCGCGCGCTTCATGGCCGCCGGCTTCGTCCACGGCGTGCTCAACAGCGACAATATCAACGTCACCGGCGAGAGCTTCGACTATGGCCCCTGGCGCTTCGCCCCTTTCTGGGAGCCCGGCTTCACCGCCGCCTATTTCGATCACGCCGGGCTCTACGCCTTTGGCCGCCAGCCCGAGGCGATCTATTGGGACGCGATGCAGCTCGCCATTTCGCTGCGCCAGATCTCTGAGGAAGAGCCGCTGATCGAGGCGATGGAGGGTTTTGCGGAAGTCTATCAGCGCGAAGTCACCGCCGCGCTGCTATGGCGTCTCGGCGTCACTCCGCGCAGCCCCGAGGCGGACCGCATCCTCACCAATGTCCTCGAAAAGGCGCTGGCCGAAACGCTGACTCCGCTCGACCAGTTCTTCTTCGACGCATTCGGCGGCACGCTCCCGCCCGACTATGCCGAGGCATTCGACGATCTGCGCGGCCAGCTGGAATTCTACCAGCCGCGCAAGGCGCGCGACCATGCCTATTGGTCCGGCGCACCCTGCTCGATGCTGATCGACGAGGTCGAGGCGATCTGGGCCGCAATCGCCGAATCGGACGATTGGGGGCCGCTTTACGCCAAGGTTGCGGCGATCCGGCATATGGCAGAGGCACTGGCCTAGCGGTCCAAATTGGTGCAAGAGCGCGCAGTCCTTCCCGAAAGCCAATTCCCCCCGACATAATGCCCGGCACGGAAATCATCTCGACCGAACCCGCCACCGGCGCCGTCCTGTGGCGCCAGATGAGCGGAGATGCCGACCACGAAGTCGCGCAGGCGCGCGCCAGCTGGGCGGCATGGGCGGCCCATCCGCTCGCCTATCGGATCGAGGCGCTGCGCCGCTTCGCCAATGTCGTGCGCCAGAAAGCAGACGCCTTCACCGACCTGCTCGCCCGCGAGACCGGCAAGCCGCTCTGGGAAGCGCGCACCGAAGTCGAGACGGTGATCGCCAAGGTCGACATCTCGATCACCGCCTTCTCCGAACGCACCGGCCAGCGCCGGATCGACGCGCCGATGAACACCCGCCTCGCGCTGCGCCACAAGCCACACGGCGTGCTCGCGGTGCTCGGACCCTATAATTTCCCGGTCCATCTGCCCAACGGCCACATCGTCCCCGCTTTGCTCGCCGGCAATGCCGTGATCTTCAAGCCGTCGGAGAAGACCCCCGCCTCGGGCGCCTTCCTGGTCGATTGCTACCGCGCCGCGGGCATCCCCGAAGGCTGTATCCGCCTGCTGATCGGCGGCCCCGACGAAGGCAAGGCGCTCGCCGGCCATCCCGACATCGACGGGCTGCTGTTCACCGGCTCGGCGAACACCGGCATCGCGCTGAACCGCCTGTTCGCCACCCGGCCCGAGAAGATCCTCGCGCTCGAAATGGGCGGCAACAACCCGATCGTCGTGTGGGACACGCCGGACCTCTACTCGGCCGCCGTGCTCGTCGTGCAATCGGCCTTCACCACCGCGGGCCAGCGCTGCACCGCCGGCCGCCGCCTGATCGTCGACGAGAAGCTGTTCGATCCGCTGATGGCCGAGCTCAACAAGCTGATCGGCCGCCTGATCATCGGCGAGCCGCATGCCGATCCCGCCCCCTTCATGGGCCCGGTGATCGATAATGACGCCGCCGACATGCTCACCGAGAGCTTCCTGGCGCTCTCGACGATGGGCGGCCGCCCGCTGCGCCACATGGAGCGCCCGATCGAGGGTCGCCCCTTCCTCACCCCCGGCCTGATCGATATGACCGCCGCCAACGAGAAGGTCGATGTCGAGCTGTTCGGCCCGATCCTCCAGGTCTACAGGGTAAACAGCTTCGACGAGGCGATCGCCGAGGCGAACGACACGCGCTACGGCCTGTCCGCCAGCCTCGTCTCGCAGGACCCCAAGCTCTACGACCGGTTCTGGGCAAACATCCGCGCCGGCATCGTCAACTGGAACCGCCCGACCAACGGCGCCTCCTCGGCGGCACCCTTTGGCGGCGTCGGCTGGTCGGGCAATCACCGCCCCAGCGCCTATTATGCCGCGGACTATTGCGCCTATCCGGTGGTCTCGTCCGAAAGCGATTCCGCCCGCGCCTCGATGGGCGTCGGGCTTCGGGACGCCTGAGCAACAATTCGTTACAATAGCGGCGTTGAAGCGCCACAACCCGTCGCCTACATTCCAGAAGCGGACCGGGCCCCTCTGGCGAGGGCTTTTTCAAAGCCCTCGTGATGTCGGACCGCATCGAGCGCGCTCGGTGCAGGTTCGGATGGCCACCCCCCATTCCCACCACCGAGACTGAACCGGGCGCCGCTCGATCGAACTTGCTTCGATTGGAGTTTTGACGTGAACCCTCTCTACCAGATCCCCCGCACCGGCGCCGCTGCCGCGCGCTTTGACGAGGGCCTGCGCCAGCACATGCTGGGCATCTATCGCAACATGGGGATCGGCCTGGCGATCACCGGCCTCGTCGCGCTTGCCGTGGCGAGCACGCCGGCTCTGGTCGCGCTGATCTTCGGCACGCCGCTCAAATGGGTGGCGATGTTCGCACCGCTGGCCTTCATCTTCTTCTTCCAGTTCCGCATCGAGCGGATGAGCACTGCCGGCGCGCGCGCCGCCTTCTTCGCCTTCGCGGCGGTGATGGGCGTGTCGATGGCGAGCATCTTCCTGGTCTTCACCGGGCAGAGCATCGCCATGGCCTTCTTCGCCGCTGCCGCGATGTTCCTGACGCTGAGCCTGTTCGGCTACACCACCAAGCGCGACCTGACCGGCCTGGGCACCTTCCTGATGGTCGGCCTGATCGCCGTCATCCTGGCGAGCGTGGTCAACATCTTCCTCGGCTCGGGCCTGCTCCAGATGCTGGTCTCGGTCGTCGGCATCGTCGTGTTCGCCGGCCTCACCGCCTGGGACACGCAGCGCATCAAGAGCGAATATGCCCATTACGGCCGCAGCGAAGCTGCCGAGAAGCTCGCGATCATGGGCGCGCTGTCGCTCTATCTGAACCTGATCAACATGTTCCAGCTGCTGCTCGGCCTGATGGGCCAGCGGGAGGAATAATCATGGCCAGCTTCACCTGCCCCGTCGACGGCACCGTGCTGGTGCCGGTCGAGCGGTCGGGGATCGAGATCGACCATTGCCCGAGCTGCCGCGGCGTGTGGCTCGATCGCGGCGAACTCGACAAGATCCTCGAGCGCAATGCGGCTTCGGCCCCCGCTCCGGCGCCCCAGCCGCAGCAGTACCGCGACGAGCGCCCGCGCTATGACGATCGCGGCCATGGCCATCCGCACAAGAAGCGCAGGTCGTTCCTCGAGGATCTGTTCGACTGATGTTTTCCCGGCCCGCATGCTGGCGCAGCATGCGGGCGGACGGGCGCGGCCTCTTCCCCCTCCTGCTGAAGGGCCGCGCCTCGTCCAACCCACTTCCTCCCCGCGCCATGCAGTGGTTATGATGTGACCGCTAACAAGGGGAGGAAGACCATGATCACCCGCAGGTCCGTGCTCGGATCGGCCGCCGCGCTCGCCGGCGCCGCCGCGCTCCCGGCTTCCGCAGCAGCCCCCGGCGACTTCGTCTCGACAAAGGGCACCGGCCTCACCCTCGCCGGCAAGCCGTACCGCTTCGCCGGCAGCAACATGTGGTACGCCGCCTGGCTCGGCGCCGACGCCCCCTGGGGCAATCGCGACCGCCTTCGCCGCGAGCTCGACGCGCTGGCCGACATGGGCGTCCGCAACCTGCGCATCGCCGCCTCGGCCGAAGATTCGCCGCTCAAGAACTCGGTCAAGCCCGCCTTCCGCACCCGCGGCAACGCCTGGAACCCTGCGCTGGTCGACGGCCTCGCCTACGCCCTTGCCGAGATGGGCAAGCGCGACATCAAGGCGGTGCTCTACCTCACCAATTTCTGGGAATGGTCGGGCGGGATGATGACCTATTTGTCCTGGGTCAACGGCGGCAAATATCTCAATATGAACGACCCGGCGCACCCCTGGCCGGAATTCCCCGACATGGCCGCGCAGTTCTATGCCAACAGCGAAGCCGTCGCGCTCTTCCACGACTATGTCCGCGCTACCGTGAAGCGCCACGCCGGCGACCCGGTGATCATGGCCTGGCAGCTTGCCAACGAGCCCCGCCCCGGCGGCAGCCCCAAGGCCCCCGAGCCCTTGCTCGCCGCGTATAATGGCTGGATCCAGGGCACCGCGAAGCTGATCAAGTCGCTCTCGCCCCGCCACATGGTCTCGACCGGCAGCGAGGGCCTCAAGGGCTCGATCGAGCGTGCCGATGTCTACAAGGCCGCGCACGCCTTCCCCGAGATCGATTATCTGACGGCGCATATCTGGCCGCTCAACTGGGGCTGGGTCGATGCGAAGGACATCGCCGGCACCAACGACGCCAGCTTTGCCAAGGTGCGCGAATATATCGCCCAGCACATCGCGCTCGCGACCGCGATCGGCAAACCGCTGGTGATCGAGGAATTTGGCTATCCGCGTGACGGCGGCGGCTATGACCCTGAGTCAGCAACCAGCTTCAAGGATCTCTATTACAAGCTTATTTATGCCGCAGTGGAGGCCAATCCCGGCATCATCGCCGGCTCCAATTTCTGGGCGTGGAACGGCGAAGGCCGCCCCGTCCATGGCGACCACCGCTTCCGCCCTGGCGACACCGCCTGGCTTGGCGACCCGCCGCACGAGCCCCAGGGCTGGTACGGCGTGTTCGACAGCGACGCCTCCACCCGCGCCGTGATCCAGGCGCACGCGGCAGCGCTCGCGTAAATCGAAATGGTAGCGTAACATTAACTGCGAAAGTCCTGCAACCACCTGAATATATACGTGTTTTGCCTTCTACTATGTGGAGGTGGGCATGTTGAGACAGAGGGACGCACGACACTCCGTTCTCATCCGCGGCCGTATGCGGGCCGGCGGACCGCTTACCGATGTCTGCATCCGCAACGTCTCGAAGAACGGGATGATGCTCCAGGCGCCCGAGGCGCCGGAGCGCGGCACCTTTGTCGAGGTGCGGTTGCCCGAGGACGTGGTCGTCGGCCAGGTCGTCTGGTCGAGCGACCGCCGCTTCGGCATCAAGACGCGCGATCGCGTGCCGATCTGGCGCCTGCTCGGCAAGCCTTCGCCGGTCGAGCGCGGGAGCGGCAGCGCGCTTCGCATCGACATGACGCGGCCCGTCTCCGGCCGCTCCCGTGGCGACGCCCGCGCCAGCGGCCGCAGCATGGAATTTCTCTTCCTCGCCATGGCCATCACCACCGCCGTCGGCTTCTTCGCCTTCCTCGGCTATGAGGCGCTCTCCGGCCTCACCCAGCAGATCACCACGCACCTCTGACGCGCCCGGGAAAGTTTCCCTAGCCCCATCCCAAGCAACCGTCCGTTGCCCCGCGCAGCCCTCGGGCCCATTTGCCCTCCATGGCAACGCTCCTCGATCCCACCGCGCGCGGGCGCGTGATTCTCGTTGGTGCCGGCCCGGGCGATCCCGGCCTGCTCACCGTGCGCGCCGTCGAGGCGCTCAAGCAGGCAGACGTGCTGGTCCACGACGGGCTGGTCGATCCGCGCGTGCTCGATCTCGCCCCTCAGGCGCACCGCATCTCGGTCGCCAAGAGCCGCTCGAAGCACACCGTGCCGCAGGACGCGATCAACGCGCTGATCGTCGCGCATGTGAAGACCGGCGCAATCGTCGTCCGGCTGAAGGGCGGCGACCCGTTCATCTTCGGCCGCGGCGGCGAGGAAGTCGAAGCCGTGCGCGCCGCGGGGCTCCCCGTCGAAGTCATCCCCGGCATCTCCGCCGCGCTGGGCGCCGCTGCCGAGGCAATGCTCCCACTCACCCACCGCGACTGGTCGAGCGCGGTCAGCTTCGTCGCCGGCCAGTGCAAGGGCCTGAAGGACCAGAACTGGTCGGGCCTCGCCGGCAAGGGCCGCACCTTGGTGATCTACATGGGCGTCGCCACCTGCCCCGACATCTCGGAAAAGCTGATGAATGAGGGCGTTGCCCCCGACATGCCCGTCGCCGTGCTCGAGCGCGGCACGCTCGAGGGCAGCCGCGCGCTGCGCACGCTCCTCGCCGATCTCGGCCCGATGGTCGAGCGCGAGAAGGTGAAGAGCCCCGCGATCATCGTCGTCGGCGAAGTCGTCATGCTCGCGGATGCCGAGGACAAGCTCGCCAACTGGGCCAAGGCGGCGGAGGCGCTGGCATGAAGCTGCTCACCGGCAACGACCTGCCCACCGGCGACGTCACCTGGTGGACCGGCAATGGCTGGTCGCGCCATGTCGAGGATGCCGTCGATGTCGGTGACCAGGGAGAGGCGATCGCCCATGCCGAGGAAGGGGCCCGCCGCGTCAACGGTCCCTATGTGATCGACGCGACCGCCACGCCCGAGGGGCCCCGCCCCGCGCATATCAAGGACCGCATCCGCGCGCTGGGCCCCACCGTCCGCCCGGACCTGACATTGAAGCCCGCCGACCCCGAAGCCGGCAGCTGGGTGATCTGACATGTACAAATACGACGAATATGACCACTCGATCGTCGCTGCCCGCGTCGAGGAGTTCCGCGACCAGGTGAACCGCCGCCTGGCAGGCCAGATCACCGAGGACCAGTTCAAGCCGCTGCGGCTGATGAACGGCCTCTATCTCCAGCTCCACGCCTATATGCTGCGCGTCGCGGTGCCCTATGGCACGCTCGACAGCCGCCAGATGCACATGCTGGCGCACATCGCCCGCAAGTACGACCGTGGCTATGGCCATTTCACCACGCGCCAGAACCTCCAGTATAACTGGATCAAGCTCGAGGACGCGCCGGACATCCTCGCCGATCTGGCGACGGTCGAGATGCATGCCATCCAGACGTCGGGCAACTGCATCCGCAACATCTCGTCGGACCAGTTCGCCGGTGCCGCCGCCGACGAGCTCACCGATCCGCGCCCCTGGGCCGAGCTGCTGCGCCAGTGGAGCACGTTCCACCCCGAGTTCAGCTACCTGCCGCGCAAGTTCAAGATCTGCGTGATCGCTGCCGAGGAAGACCGTGCGGCGATGCGCCTGCACGATATCGGCATCCAGATCGTCGAGCGTGACGGCGAGCTCGGTGCCGCGATTTACGTGGGCGGCGGCATGGGCCGCACTCCGATGATCGCCCCGCTGATCAAGGACTTCGTGCCCTTCGACGATTTCGTCAGCTATCTCGAGGCCTGCCTGCGCGTCTACAATCGCTATGGCCGCCGCGACAATATCTACAAGGCGCGGATCAAGATCCTGATCCACGAGCTTGGCGCGGACAAATATGCTGCCGAGGTCGAGGAAGAGTTCGCTGCGGTGAAGGCGCTCGGCATCGATCCGCCCAAGGCCGAGTTCGACCGCATCGCCGCCTATTTCGCCCCGCCCGCCTATGCCGCGGACGCGCCCGACACGCTCGACCGCAGCGACCCCGATTTCGCGGTCTGGCTCGATCAGAATGTCTCGGCGCACAAGCAGCCCGGCCATGCGGTGGTGACGATCAGCCTCAAGCCGATCGGCGGTATCCCCGGCGACGCTTCGGCCGACCAGATCGACCTGATGGCCGATCTCGCCAAAACGTACAGCTTCGACGAACTGCGCGTCACTCACGCACAAAACATCGTCCTCCCGCATGTCCGCAAGGCCGATCTCTACACCGTGTGGCAGCAGCTCCGTGACGCCGGCCTCGCCGAAGCCAATCTGGACCTGATCAGCGACATCATCGCCTGCCCGGGCCTCGATTACTGCTCACTGGCGAACGCCCGCTCGATCCCGCTCGCCCAGAAGATCGCCACGCGCTTCTCGGACATCGGCCGCCAGCGCGAACTCGGCGAGCTCAAGCTCAAGATCAGCGGCTGCATCAACGCCTGCGGCCACCACCATGCCGGTCACATCGGCATCCTTGGTGTCGACCGTAAGGGCGTCGAGAATTATCAGCTGCTGCTCGGCGGCTCGGGTGCGGAGGACGTGTCGCTCGGCACGATCACCGGCCCCGGCTTCAGCGAGGACGGCATCGTCGACGCGATCGAGAAGGCCACCGACGTCTATCTCGCCCAGCGCGAGACCGGCGAGCGCTTCCTCGACACCTATCGCCGCGTCGGCATGACCCCGTTCAAGGAGGCGATCTATGGGTGATCTGCTGCGCTACCGCGACGACGAGGCGCATGAGGAGCCCGCGGTCACACTCGACAGCTTCCTCGGCCAGTCCAACGCCACCGCCGTCCGCATCGAGAGCGGCGAGGATGCGCGCGTCCTCCTGCCCCATCTCGAGCGCCTCGCCTTGGTCGAAGTCAGCTTCCCCAAATATCGCGACGGCCGCGGCTATTCGACCGGCCGCATCCTGCGCGAAGCCGGCTATACCGGCGAGTTGCGCGCCCAGGGCGATGTGCTGGTCGACCAGATCCCGCTGATGCGCCGCTGCGGCTTCGACAGCTTCGCGCCCGAGGCACCGGTCGACGAGGCCGTGCTCGCCGCGTCGCTCGCCCGTTACGAATTCCACTATCAGGCCGCTGCCGACCCTGCGGTGCCGGTATGGAAACGCCGGCATGGGTGAAGTCGCCCGGAAGATCGACCGGCTGGACGTCGCCCCGCGCTGGACGGCGTCGGACGCAATCCGCCTCAACAACCTGTTCCGCGGCACCGACACGCCCGAGATGCTGCGCGAAGTGCTCGGCAACCACATGCTGGGCGACGTCGCTTTGGTGTCGTCCTTCGGCGCCGAGAGCGCGGCGCTGCTTCATCTCGTCGCCCAGGCCGATCCGAACGTGCCCGTCATCTTCCTCGATACCGGCAAGCATTTCCCCGAGACGCTCGCCTATGTCCACGAGCTCGCGGAGTTCATCGGCCTCAAGAACCTCCAGATCATCGGCCCCGATGCCGAAGTGATCGAGAAGCGCGATGGCACCGGCCTGCGCTGGTCCTACGACCCCGATGGCTGCTGCGAAATCCGCAAGGTGATCCCGCTGGCCAAGGCGCTCGCTCCCTTCGACACCAGCATCACCGGCCGCAAGGCGTTCCAGGCCTCGACCCGCAACGCCCTCCCCCGCTTCGAGATCGACGCCGAAGGCCGCCTCAAGTTCAACCCGCTGGCGAGCTGGACCAAGGACGACATCGAAGCCTATTTCGAGGCGCACAACCTCCCCCGCCACCCGCTGGAAGCGCAGGGTTATCTCTCGATCGGCTGCGCGCCCTGCACCAGCGTGGTCAAGGCGGGCGAAGACCCCCGCTCGGGCCGCTGGCGGGGCTGGGACAAGACCGAGTGCGGCATCCACACCCCCGTGGAAGACGGCGACCCCAACCAGCCGAGCTTCTGATTGCCTCCTCCGCGCGCAGCGCTAGCCTGACACGATGCACACCCCCAGCGATTGCCCGAAATGCGGCAGCCAGTTCACCGAAGGCTATATCGCCGACCACGCCTTTTTGGGCACGACCGTCAGCACCTTTGTCGGCGGTCAGCCGGCAGGGCTTCTGGCCGACATCGCGCGCGGCGGCGCCGAGCGATACAGGATCCAGACCTGGCGCTGCGACGGCTGCGGCTATCTCGAAAGCTATGCCCGCGCACCGCTCCACCCGCACGGCTGACCGGGCGCCCTAGCGCTCGCGCATGATCCGCTCGACCCGCGTGTTGAGGTCGTCCACCGCGAAGGGCTTGGTCAGTACTTCCATGCCATGCTCGATATGGCCGTGGTTGAGCACGGCATTCTCGGCATAGCCGGTGACGAACAGCACCTTGAGATCGGGCCGCAGCGCCCGCGCGGCATCGGCTACCTGCCGCCCGTTCAAGCCGCCCGGCAGCCCGACATCGGTGATCAGCAGGTCGATCCGCCCGGCACCCTCCAGGATGCGCAGCCCGCTCGGGCCGTCCGCCGCCTCGAGGCACGAATACCCCAGTTCGCCCAGCGCATCGACGATCAGCATCCGCACCGTCGGCTCGTCGTCGACCACCAGCACGATCTCGCCCTCATGGCCCGCCTGCGCAGCAATCCCGCCCGCATCGAGCGCCGGGGCATCCTCATCGCCCAGGTGGCGCGGCAGATAGACGCACACCATCGTCCCCTGCCCGACCTCGGAATAGATCCGCACATGGCCGTGGCTCTGGCGCGCAAAGCCATAGACCATCGACAGGCCGAGCCCGGTCCCCTCGCCCAGCGGCTTGGTGGTGAAGAACGGGTCGAACACCCGGTCGAGGATCGCCTTCTCGATGCCGCTGCCGGTGTCGCTCACGCAGACCGTGACATATTGCCCCGGCTCGAGCCCGCGTTCGCGTGCGGTGCGGTGGTCGAGCCATTTATTGCCCGTCTCGATCGTGATCTTGCCGCCATCGGGCATCGCGTCGCGCGCGTTGATGCACAGATTGAGGATCGCATTCTCGAGCTGATTGGCATCGACCAAAGTCGGCCATAGCCCCCCGGCCGCAATCGTCTCGACTTCGATCGCCGGCCCCACGGTGCGCTGCACGAGCTCGACGAGGTCGGCGAGCAACCGGTTGATCACCACCGCCTTGGGAGACAGCGTCTGCCGCCGCGAAAATGCGAGCAGCCGGTGCGTCAGCGCCGCCGCGCGCCGCGTCGCGCCCTGTCCGGCGGAAAGATATTTCTCGACGTCGCGGTTGCGCCCCTGCGACAGCCGCGTCCCGATCATCTCGAACGCGCCCGAAATCCCGGCGAGCAGATTGTTGAAGTCATGCGCGATGCCGCCGGTGAGCTGGCCCACCGCTTCCATCTTCTGCGCCTGGCGCAGCGCCTCCTCGGTGTTGCGCAGCCGGTCCTGCTCCTGCAGCCGCTCGGTCACGTCATAGGCGAACTGATAGGCACCCACTTGCCGCCCGGCCTGGTCGCGCAATGGGCTGAAACGCACTTCGTAGAAATGCTCGTCGTCGGTGCCCTGCCCGGTCTGGACGATCTCGGTGAAGCTCTCGCCTTCCAGCGCACGTTGCCACAGCGCGTCGATCGAGGCGCGCAGGTCGAGATGGTTGACCACCAGGTCCGCCATCCGGTCGCCCACGCGCGGATAGACACCGAACACGCTCGCAAATTCGCGCGCCGCCGCGCCGTTGATCGCCACCCAGCGCCGATCCATGTCGACCACCTGGATGAACGCCGCGGTCTCCTCGACGACATCGGCGAGCACGCGCCGCTCGGCCAGCGTCTCGGCCACCCGCGCTTCCAGCGTCTCGTTGAGCTGTTGAAGGTCCAGTTCGGCGCGCCGCCGCGGCGTCACGTCCTGGAACAGCACCGCGACCTGGCGCTTGCTCGCCGGCTCGATGCGAAAGGCCGAGAGCGAGAGATAACGCTGCGTCGCTTCCAGCTCGCGCTCGAAGCGGATCGGCTCGCCGCTGCGCAGCACGCCACCATAGCGCTCGACCCAGTCACCCGCCTCGTCGGGCACCATCTCGCGCACCTTCTGGCCCACCACATTGGGGATGCCGGCATGCGCGGCATAGGCGGCATTGGCCTCGACATGGATATAGTCGCTGAGCGGGCCATGCGGCCCGTCGAGGAACTCGATGACGCAAAAGCCCTCGTCCATCGTGTCGAACAAGGCGCGATAGCGCTGGTCCGCCTCGTCGCGCCGCTTGAGCTCGCGCCGGGCATCGAGCTGCGCCATCACCTGGCGCGCCAGCACCTTCAGCGTGCGTTGCTGGAGCTCGGTCAGCTGCTTAGGCTCGGTGTCGAGCACGCAGAGCGTCCCGATCGGCCAGCCCTCGACCGACTTGAGCAGCGCGCCGGCATAGAAACGCAGGTGCGCCTCGCCCGTCACCAGCGGATTGCAGTCGAAGCGCTTGTCCTGCGTCGCGTCGGGGATCTCGAGGAATTCGGATTCGAGGATCGCATGCGCGCAAAAGCTGGTCTCGAGCGGCGTCTCGCGCACCCCCAACCCGACTTCGGCCTTGAAGAATTGCCGGTCGCGCGCGATCAGATTCACCACTGCGATCGGCGTGCCGCAGATATCCGCCGCCAGCCGCGCGATCTCGTCGAACGCCGGCTCGGCCGCGGTGTCGAGAATATCGTAAGCCTCGAGCGCCTGCAGACGTTGCTGCTCGCGCTGCTGCGGCGTGATTTCAGTCATTGCGCCCCGGTTGCCGCTCTAATCCACGCACGGCCCGTCGGCCGCGCTCCGCAAAGACGCATGATGCCGGTTTTTGTTTCGATGCGCGACTGAAAGCTCCAGGCTGCTCCCCGGCGGCAACCTGTTCCCCGGCGAAGGCCGGGGCCCAGTCTCGACGCAGCTGGTGAGGTTGGACCAGCCTCTCGAACGACATTGCAACTGGGCCCCGGCTTTCGCCGGGGAACCGTCAGCACAAATCGACGCCTCAATACCCGCCCGGCGCCAGATCGCTGAACTTGGTGAACTGCCGATCGAAGCGCAGGTCCACCGTGCCCGTCGCGCCGTGACGCTGCTTGGCAATGATCACGCTCGCCTTGTTCGCCACCTGCAGCTGATGGTCCTGCCAGGCCTGGTACTTCGCGATCTCGTCCGGCGTCGAATTGCCGTCGATCGCCTTGGGCGCCTTGAAATCGTGATAATATTCGTCGCGATAGACGAACAGCACGATATCGGCGTCCTGCTCGATCGATCCCGATTCACGAAGATCCGAGAGCTGCGGGCGCTTGTCCTCGCGGCTTTCCACTGCGCGGCTGAGCTGGGACAGCGCCAGCACCGGCACGTGCAGCTCCTTGGCCAGCGTCTTCAGGCCACGGCTGATCTCCGAGATTTCCTGCACGCGGCCGTCGCCCGATGCCTTGGCCGATCCGGTCAGCAGCTGGAGGTAATCGACCACGACCATGCCGATCTTGTACTGGCGCTTGAGGCGCCGGGCGCGCGTGCGCAGCGCCGCGATCGTCAGGCCCGGCGTATCGTCGATATAGAGCGGCAGCCGCTCCAGATCGCCCGCCGCCCGCGCGAACTTCATGAATTCCGGACCCGAGATATTGCCCGTACGCAGCTTCTCCGAAGACACTTCGGATTGTTCGGACAGGATACGCAGCGCGAGCTGATCCGCCGACATTTCGAGGCTGAAGAACGCCACCGGCGCACCGATCGACTTCTCCTCGGGAATGCCCGCCTCGATGTCGTCGAGATACCGTTTCGCCGCATTGAACGCCATGTTGGTGGCGAGCGAGGTCTTGCCCATGCCCGGGCGCCCGGCGAGAATCAGAAGATCCGATCGGTTGAGACCGCCGGTCATCGCGTTGAAGTCGGTCAGGCCCGAAGTGATGCCCGACACGCTGCCACCCGAGTTCATCGCCCGCTCGGTGTTGCGCACCGCCACTGTGGCGGCGCGCATGAAGTTCTTGGCGCCGGTATCCTCGCCGCCCTTTTCTGCTACTTCGTAGAGCTTTAGCTCGGCCTGTTCGATCTGCTTGGCAGGATTGATCTCTTCGCTGGTGTCGAGCGCGCTGTCGACCAGATGGCGCCCCACGCCCACCAGAGCGCGCAGCACGGCGAGGTCATAGACTTGGTCCGCGAATGCCCGCGCGCCGATCAGGCTGGCCGGGTTGCCGGTCAGCTGCGCGAGATAGGCGGGGCCGCCCAGCTCCTTCATCGCCGCGTCCGCCTGGAATAGCGGCTTGAGCGTCACCGGCGTGGCGAGGCGGTTGTCGCCGACCAGAGTCGAGATCGCGTCATAGATCCGCCCGTGCAGCGGCTCGAAGAAATGCTCGGGGCGCAGCTTCTGCAGCACGTCTTCCGCCACGCGGTTGTCGATCATCATCGCGCCGAGCAGCGCGGCTTCCGCCTCCACATTCGCGGGCAGGCTCAGGCCTTCGGGAGAATCGGGAATCGGAAGGGGGATCGGCTGAACCATGACTCTCCTGTGACCCGCCCGCGCGGCGGCATCAACGTTGGGCGCTTGTGGATAACGGGCATGACCGACTAGACGCCGATTCATGGCCGATCCGCGCATCATAGACGTGACACTCGATGAGCGCACTATCCTTTGGCGCTCGGCCGATATCGAGCAGGAGCGCCGGATCGCGATCTTCGACCTGCTCGAGGAGAATCACTTCGCCCCCCAGCGGCCCCAGGTCGATGGCTATGCCGGCCCCTACACGCTCCACCTCGCGGTCCAGGAAGGGCGGCTGGCGATGGAGATCAAGCGGGCGGACGGGTCCCATCAGGAGACGCTGGTCCTCGGTCTGGCCGCTTTCCGCCGCCCGATCCGCGATTACTTCGCGATCTGCGACAGCTATTATGCCGCGATTCGCAACGCCACGCCTGCCCAGATCGAGACCGTCGACATGGCACGGCGCGGTATTCACAACGACGCGGCGACGCTGCTCAAGGAACGGCTGGAGGGCAAGATCGACGTGGATTTCGACACTGCCCGCCGCCTGTTCACGCTGATCTGCGTCCTCCACATCAAAGGCTGACGGTGCACCTTCGCGTCCTTACGCGCCGGCTGCGCTTCGTCGTGCCGGCGCTGATCCTCTTGGCCCTGCTCGGCTGGAGCGCCTGGCTGTTCGCCTCGCGCTGGCGCCCCTCGCCCGCTGACTTTCCCGTCCAGGGCGTCGATGTGTCCGAAGAGACCGGGCCGATCGAATGGTGGACCGCCAAGAAATCGGGCATCGAATTCGCCTATATCCGCGCCACCAGCGGCGCCGGCGCGCGTGACCTGCGCTTCCCCGAGAACTGGCGCTGGACCTTCGAGGCGGGCATCCGCCGCGGCGCGCTCCACGTCTATTCGCTCTGCCAGCTCGCCGCCGACCAGTCGGGCAATTTCATGACGACGGTGCCGCGCTCGGACGACCAGCTGCCGCCCGCGGTCGAGATCGACTTCCAGCCCGATTGCTCCGCCCGGCCCGAGCGCCAGGTGGTGATCACCGAGCTCACCCGCTTCCTGCATGACGTCGAGTCGCATATCGGCAAGCCGGCGATCCTGATGGTCTCGCCCGCCTTTGAGAGCCAGTATCACCTCAGCGACGCCTTTCCGCGCCTGCTCTGGGCGCACCAGGCCTTCTTCCCCCCCTCGTATTTCGCGCGGCCATGGTCGATATGGCAGGCAACGCGCCACCGCCGCATCGAAGGCGTGGGGCAACCGGTCAATTGGGACGTGATGGCGAAATGAGCGAGATTGATCCGAAGGCACTGATCGAAGCTGCTCGAAACGCAGCGAAAAACGCCTATGCGCCCTATTCGAATTTCGCGGTCGGCGCGGCGGTGCTGCTAACCGACGGGTCCATTGTGACCGGAGCGAACTTCGAAAACGCCAGCTACGGCCTGTCGCTCTGCGCCGAGACGGTGGCGCTGGCCAAGACCAGCAGCGACGGCCGGCTCAGGGACGTCGTCGCGATCGGCGTGATCGGCGGCCGCATGGGCCATGCCGACACCGCGCCCGTCAGCCCCTGCGGCCGCTGCCGCCAGATCCTCAACGAAGCCGCCCAGCTCGGCGGCTGCGACTTGCCGGTATTCTGCGGCGGCGCGACCGGCGACGAGATCGCGGAATACACGCTCTCGCAGCTCCTCCCCGCAGCCTTCGGGCCCCGTGATCTGGGCATGGCGTAACCTTCCATAGCTTTCCCCGGCGAAGGCCGGGGCCCAGACTCAGCGTGCGCGGCGAAGGCATGCCAAGACGCATTACTTCAAGGCTGGGCCCCGCGCTTCGCCGGGGAAAGATAATTCACTATCTCGATAGCGAATTGACCCCAAAACCCCCTCATGGGAGTAACCTTCGCAAACAAAAACCGTCCGGAGAGTCCAAATGCCGATCCCCCCGCCCCCGAGCTTCCGCCTCGACGGCAAGCGCGCCCTGATCACCGGCGCGGGCCGCGGCATCGGCGCCCATGGCGCGGCGATCCTCGCCCAGGCCGGCGCCCACGTAACCCTCTGTTCGCGCACCGAAAGCGAGATCGAAGCCCTCGCCCAGGAGCTCCGCGAAGCCGGCTATCAGGCCACCGCCTTCCCCCTCGACGTCACCGATACCCCGGCCGTCCGTCGCGAGATCGCCGCCCGCGGGCCCTTCGACATCCTCCTTAACAACGCCGGCGCCAACCGCATCCGCCCGATCACCGAGGTGAGCGAGGAGGATTATGACGCGGTCCTGAACCTCAATCTCAAGGCAGCCCTGTTCGTCGCCCAGGCCGTCGCCAAGGGCCTGCTCGACGCCGGCAAGCCCGGCTCGATCATCAATGTCTCCTCGCAGATGGGGCATGTCGGCGGCCCGGGCCGCTCGCTCTACAGCGCCTCGAAATTCGCGCTCGAGGGCCTGACCAAATGCATGGCGATCGACCTCGCTCCGCACGGCATCCGGGTCAACACGCTCTGCCCGACCTTCATCGACACCGCGCTCACTCGCCCGATCCTCGATATGCCCGGCACCCGCGAGCGCGTGCTGAACCGCATCGCCTTCGGCCGCCTCGGTCGCATGGACGAACTGAGCGGCCCGCTCCTCCTCCTCGCCTCCGACGCCTCGAGCCTGATGACCGGCAGCGCGGTGATGGTCGATGGCGGCTGGACCGCGGGCTGAGTAAGGTGGGGCCATGCCCAACCTCGCCACCACCACGATCCGCCCCTTCGTCCCCGGCGGCAAGGACTTCGCCCTCTCCAAGCGCTTCTACCAGGCGCTCGGCTTCGAGCTGACCTTCGAGGCGGGAAGCATTGCCGGTTTTGCCTGTAATTCCGGCAGCTTCCTCCTTCAGGACTATTTTCAGGAAGGCTGGGGCGGCAACTTCATGATGCAGCTCATCGTCGAGGATCTCGACGCCTGGTGGGCGCATATCCAGGCGCTCGACCTGCCGGGTAATTTCGGCGTGCCCGCGCCCAGGGCACCCGCGCTGATGCCTTGGGGCCTGACACTAGCCTATGTCTTCGGCCCCTGCGGCGAGCTGTGGCATGTGGTCCAGGCCTAGCGCCCGCCCAGATAGCTCCCCGGCAGCGCGCCTGTCCCGACCACGATCCGCTGCAGCACGATATTGTCGTCGATCCGCCAGACCTTCAGCACATGCTCGCCCGCCGCAACGCCCGGGAAGCGCGCCTCGAGCACCCGTGCATTGTCCTCCACCGCCCGCTCCCAGTCATGCTTCGGCTTGCTGTCAGCGGCATTGGGTGACGGCGTGAGCAGGTCGGTCAGCACCTGCACCGGCCCGTCGTCGATCGACACGCCGACCCTCAGCGTCCCGTCGGCGCCGGTGCCCAGCGTCGGCACCAGGATCAGCTGTATCGGCAGCGCGCCCGCCTTGGCGGCGGTGACCGCATATTCCAGCCGAACGCCATCCTCAGGCGTGGTCGCGGGCCGCCCCTGCGGCAGCGCCAGCACCGCGCTCTGGGTCCGCCCGAGATGCGGGATCCTGGTCCAGCGCAGCCCTTTGCCGTCCACCGCACGGACATAGTCGCCAGCTTCGATCGCCGCCCCCTCGCCCGGCAACGCCGGCGCGGCGAGGCGGATCACCGGGGCGTGGCCCGGCACGCGCAGCACCTTGGGCATCACCTGCTTCTCGGGCTGCTGCCAATTGGTGTACCCGATATGGGTCTGGAGCATCATCCCGTCCCACTTGCCGCCAGCGATCTCGTGATAGTCTTTGCTCAGCACCTGGTCGTTCGCGAACAGGCGCTCGGCCCTGTCCGCAAAGAAGTTGGCCTGCGGATCATTGGCCGCGGCAAGGCGCCGGTTCCAGGCGACATTGTAATAGAGCCGATAGAGGTTCGCCATTGCCGCGATCGGATGATCGACCAGCTGGAAATATGCAGGATATTCGCCCGTTCGCAGCCGCGACCGCATGCGCACCATCGCATCCTCCAGCGCATCCCATTCCTTCACCATCGCGCCGAACTCGCCGCCGTCCAGCTCCAGCCCAGCGCCCTTGCCCAGCGCGAAGCTGTCGGCATCGATCAGCTCGGGTTTCCGCCGCGCGGCGAGCTGCGAATAGCGCGTCAGCAGCGCCCCGATCGCCTTGCCGTTCTCCGCGCCAAACTGCTCGGATGCCCATTCCGCCGGATACGCCGCCAGCGCCTCGGGCGTCATCGCCTCGGGGTTCCAGGCCTGTTTCAGGAAGAAGCTCAACGGATATTCCATCGGCTTCAGGTCACCGACATTGACGATCCACAGCGCCCGCGCGCCGCGCTGCCAGGCCAGGTCCATCTGCTGCCAGCTCTTCTCGATCTGGTTGGCGTTGAGCCACTTGTAGTTGCGGGGCCCGCCGACATAATCGAAGTGATAATAGACCCCATAGCCGCCCTTGCGCGGCGCTGCGCCCGGATCGGGCAACCGCCGAATCTGCCCCCAATTATCGTCGGAAAACAGCAGCGTGACATCGTCGGGCACCTGCATGCCGTGGTCGTAATAGTCCTGCACTTCCTTGTAGAGCGCCCAGACCTGCGGCGTCCTGTCCGCAGGCTTGCCGGTCACCTCGGCGATGATCTTGCGCTGGTCGGCAACGATCCCCTCGAGCAGCTTGGTCGCAGTGCCCTCCGCCATCGGCTCGTCGCCATCGCCGCGCATGCCGACCGTTACCAGGCTCTCATAGCCCTTGCCGTCGCCCTTCGACATCATCCGCTCGATCCCGCCCCGCCAGAAGGCACGCAAATTGGCGGCGTTGGTCGAATAGTCCCACTTGCCCCCGGTCACCCCGCCCCCGGTATTGCGGTGCCACTCGTCCTGCGCCCGCGTCATCGGTTCGTGGTGCGACGTGCCCATGACGATGCCCATCTCGTCGGCCAGCACCTTGCTCTGCGGATCGTCGTCGTTGAACGCGCGCGGCGCCCACATCGCCGGCCAGAGGTAATTGCCCTTCAGCCGCAGCTCGAGCTCGAAAATATGCGCATAGGCCTTGGCATTCGCCCCGCCGAACTTCTTCTGTACCCAGGTAGAAAAGCTCGGCGCCTCGTCGTTGATGAAGAAGCCGCGATAGCGCACTTTGGGCTGATCGCGCCGCGATCCGGCGGTGAGGTACACATTGGCGCGCTTCGCCACCGGCACATCGGCGAACCAGTGCCAGGGCGAGACGCCGATCTTCTCGGAGATGTCGTACGCGCCATAGACCGCGCCGCGCCGGTCCGATCCGACGATCACCAGCGCGCGGGCCACGCCCGGCATCGGGTTGTCGACGATGATCTGGCGGAACGCCTCCCATTCGCCGGCGACGTCCTGCGCCTTGATCTTGCCGGCGCGGACCAGCGCATCGATCATCGGACTCTGGCCGAGCACGCCGATCATCACGACGCGACCGTCGGCGCCTGCCTGCCCCACCACAGGCACGATCTTCGCGCCGCTCACTCGCTGGAGGTCGCCCGCAAACCCGTCGCCGGCGTGGCGCACCGCAGGGTCGGCGCCGGGGTCGATCAGCACGCTCGCCGGCTTGCCCTTCTCGATCAACGCGAAGCTCGCCGGGTCAGGGCTGGCACAAACCGTCACCGCGCCTTCACAGGCCAGCGCAGGCGCCGAGACCATCGTCGCCACCCAAGCCGCCGCCACCAACAAGCGCATCGCCCTCTCCGTTCTTATTTGTCTGCGTTATGCGTACATGCACAGCTTACCGCAAGCCGGCGCGACAAGCCGCTTGCCCCGCCGCGCGCTTCCGGCAACACAATGCCCATGATCCTTTCAGACCGCTGGATTCGCGAACAGGCCCTCGCAACGGGTATGATCGAGCCCTTTGTCGAGGCCCAGCGCCGCGAGGGCTGCATCAGCTACGGCCTCAGCTCCTATGGCTATGACGCGCGCGTCGCCGACGAGTTCAAGATCTTCACCAATGTCGATTCGGCGGTGGTGGACCCCAAGGACTTCGCCGCGAACAGCTTTGTCGATCGCAAGACCGATGTGTGCATCATCCCGCCCAACAGCTTTGCGCTGGCTCGTACGGTCGAATATTTTCGCATCCCGCGCGATACGCTCGTCATCTGCCTCGGCAAGTCGACCTATGCGCGCTGCGGGATCATCGTGAACGTGACGCCGCTCGAGCCCGAATGGGAGGGCCATGTCACGCTCGAATTCTCGAACACCACGCCGCTCCCCGCCAAGATCTACGCGAATGAGGGCGCGTGCCAGTTCCTGTTCCTCAAGGGCGATCAGCCCTGCGAGACCAGCTATGCCGATCGCGCGGGCAAATATATGGGCCAGCGCGGCGTGACGCTGCCGCGGCTCTGATCCGGCACCATTGGACATGAAAAAGGCGCCGCGTGGGGCGGCGCCTGTTTTTTGCCGCCGGCCGCGCTTCTGCGCAGCCAGACGGCCGGAATGGGATCAGCGCGCGCTCAGCTGGAGCGTGCGGATATATTGAAGCCCCTTGTTGGCGATCGCATGCGACATCGCGACGCGGTCGGCCGACTGGTCCATCTCGACATCGCGCTGCTGGAGCACCTGGATGTAGAGCGCCCGAGCCTGGGACGTACGTCCGGTCTGGGCATAGACCGCAGCGAGATTGAGCAGCAGTTCGGGCTGGCCCGGATCCATCCGAAGACGGTTGTTGAGCTGCTGTTCGGCCTGCGAAAGATCACCATTGAAGATGGCGGCACTGGCTACGGGATCCCCGTCGCTACGCTGGGCCTGCGCGGGAAGCGCGGCGAGCGCGAACGGGGCGGCCGCAAGGACAATGAGCGCGGTGCGCATAACTCCTACTCCTTCTGTTACGGCACGGATACAGTTCCGTGACTCTTTGAAGACAGTAAAGTTACACTTCTATGACGCCTTCACAAGCGGAGATATGTTACAGTCCGCTCAACCCCACGACCGGCTTGACGCACAAAAAGAAAGGCGGCCCCGAAGGACCGCCTTTCCTGTTCCCGGATCCGGCCCCGAAGGGCGGCAGATCAGAAATCGCTGCGATACTGCTCGTTGCCGACGAAGCCGAGCTTGTTCACGTTCGAGCGCTTGATGATCGCAAGAACGCGGTCGACGACTTCGTAGCGCGCCTGCGGGTCGGGCTGGAAGTGCAGCTCCGGCTCGGGCGAGATCTGCAGAGACGCATCGAGATACTGGCGGAGCGTCACATCGTCGATCGGCACGCTGTTCCAGAAAACCTGGCCCTGCGGGTCGATATAGACCTTGTTCTTCTCCGGCTCGACGATGTTCTGCGGCTGGTTGTTCGACTGAGGAAGGTCGACCTTAACCGCATGCGTCTGGATCGGGATGGTGATGATGAACATGATGAGTAGAACGAGCATGACGTCGATCAACGGCGTCGTGTTCATTTCCATCATCGGCTCGCCGTCGTCGCGGCCACCGCTCATTGCCATTTACGTGACTCCTTCAAACGGTGCGCGTTAGAGGCGGGTCTGGTTCGAACCCGGCTCGGGCTCAGAAATGAAACCAACCTTGACGAAACCCGCCATCTGCATCGCGAAGATCGTGCCACCGATGCAGCGGTACGGCGTGTTCACGTCACCGCGGATATGCACTTCGGGAAGCTCGAGGCCGGCAGCGTTGATGCCGCCCTGCTTATCGATTTCCTGCTTGAGCTTCTTCACTGCCTTGTCGACCAGTTCCTGGCTGGTCACCGGGGTCATGCCCCAGAAGACCTTGCACTGGCCGTTCTCAGCCGTGACCGAAAGCGCCACGTTTTCCGGCTTGGTGACCGTCGGCTCGAACTGCACCTTCGGCAGTTCCAGCTTGACCGTCTGAATCACCACGGGAACGGCGATGAGGAAGATGATCAGAAGCACCAGCATCACGTCCACCAGCGGCGTGGTATTGATGTCCGACATCGGGGCGTCGTCGCCGCCACCGCCTGAGCTAATCGCCATTGGGCGTTATCCTATCCTTCTGCGCCCGCCGGGAAACCCGGCGAGCCACGGCCGCACGGGACGAACCCCGTGCGGCCAGGTCTTCAGTTACGCGCGCGGCGCAGTCGTCGCAGCCGGGGCAGCCTTGGCAGCGCCAGCCTTCTTGACCGCCGGACGGACGCGGCCGTCCGAAGCCAGGTAGCCGAGCACGTCGTTCGAGAACGCGTTCAGGCTCTCCTGGATCGACTTGTTGCGACGCTGCAGGAAGTTGTAGGCGAGCACCGCCGGAACGGCGACGACCAGACCGAGCGCGGTCATG
The DNA here is from genome assembly GCF_013416555.1 of Sphingomonas sp. R-74633. Lineage (GTDB taxonomy): Bacteria > Pseudomonadota > Alphaproteobacteria > Sphingomonadales > Sphingomonadaceae > Sphingomonas. The sequence goes on from NZ_JACCFG010000001.1 coordinate 1,184,183, forward strand.
ATCAGTGCTTCACCGACCGGGCCGGCGACGGCGTCGATCGAGGCCTGACCGGCAGCGCCGATCTTGATGAGCGCGCGGTAGATGCCGATAACCGTACCGAACAGACCGATGAACGGCGCGGTAGCGCCGACGGTCGCGAGGAAGGCCAGGCCGCCGTTGAGCGCCGAGTTGATGGTCGCTTCCGAGCGCGACAGCGAGCCGTGCAGCCAGTCATGAGCCTCGACCGGATCGGTGAGTTCCTTGTACTGCTCCTGGGCGGTCAGGCCGTCGTCGACGATCTGGCGATAGGCCGAGTTCTTCTCGAGCTTCGCCGCGCCTTCGCGCAGGCTGTTCGCCGACCAGAAGGCGCCGCGCACGCGCTTCGCCTGGTTGATGATCTTCTGCTGCTCGAAGAGCTTGGTGAAGAAGATGTAGAGCGAAACGAAGAGCATCAGCACCAGGATCGCAAACACGGTCTGCGAGATCAGGCCGCCTTCCTTGAGCGCCGGGATGAGGCCGTACGGGTTGTCGCCCTTGGGCGCCGCTGCGGCGAGAATGGTCGTGAGCATTTCGGTTCTTTCCTCTAACTAAATAGCGCTTTTTCCACAGGTGCCAGCGCGCCCCCAGGAGCGCGCCAGCCAAACACACGGCCTAGGACGGAATCTTCCAGGTGAAGCTGCCGTTATAGGGAGCCGGGATCTTGTTGCCCGACGCGTCCTCGGCCGGATTGAACCGGGCGCGGCGCTTGAGCAGCGAGCATGCCGTGGTGTCGAGAACGGACACGCCGCTCGAACCCGTCACAGTGCAGTTGGTCACCTTGCCCGACGCATCGACGTCGAGGCGAAAACGAACGGTACCGGCCTGCTCGGCGCGGAGCGCGGAGGCAGGATAGTCGTCGTCCGTAACCCAGCTCTGCGGCGAACCGCGCGGCGTGAGCTTCTTGGCGACGGCCGGCGGCGCGGGCGGCCGAGGCGGAGCAACCGGCGCCGGAGGCGTCGGCGGCTGCATCGGCGGCGGCGGCAGCTGGATGTTCGGCGTCGTTGCGATCTGGGGCGACGGAGTCGGCACCTGGACCAGCGACGGCGGCACCGCAATCTGCGTCGGCGGCGGCGGCACTGGCGTGTCAGGCGGCGGCGGCGGCGGCGGAATTTCTTCCGGCGGCGGCGGCGGTTCCTGCACGTCGAAGGTGTTCAGCTTTTCAGCCTGCTTCTTGATATATTGGTAAGCAAGGCCGGTGACGAAGGCATATCCCATGCCGGCCACAATCACCGCGACCAAAACGATCGCGACGACCCGACTGCCACTTACATTCCGGTCAGCGTAAGCCATTCGGCAACGTCACTCCTCTAATCCTGACATGCAGACCTGTTACGACCGGATACGCGACCCGTGCACAGATCTGCCCGCCGTGCGCTCTATGCGTCCTATTCGGCAGCGGGCGAGTCTCTATCGCGCGCACCCGGAGGACGCAAACCCTTTGTCGGACAAACGGGGCGTACAGCCGCCCGGTGACATAATTATTTCTACAAAGCACGGCCGCAATCCGCTAATCCGAACGGCATGAAGTGCACCTTTCCCACCATATTTTCTTGCGCGATTGCGCTGGCTGCACCCTTAGGTGCAGCCGCTAAACCCCAGCAAACGCAGGCACAAACCAGTGCTGTTTTACCCAGCTATGCCACCCTGGCGAAGCAGGTGACGACGGCGCCGCTCATTATTGATGGGCGCATTCGCAAAGCGGATCGCCTGAGCGCCGAGGAATCGCCCGGCCTCGCGCCCGGCATGGCCCGATTCCTGGTCGAGGCGGATGTTTCAGCCCTGATTCGGGGCACTCAGGCGATGGCGTCGCGCATCACCTACACCGCCGATGTTCCGCTGAATGCGAAGGGCAAGGCACCCAAGCTCGCCAAGCAGCGCGTGCTGCTGTTCGCCCGCCCCGTGCCGAGCCGCCCGGGCATGGTGCAGCTCACCGGATTGCAGAGCCAGATGAACTGGTTGCCCGAGCTGGACGCCCAGGTCCGCGCTATCACCAAGGACGCGCTTGCGTCCAACGCGCCGCCCGCGATCACCGGCGTCGGCAACGCCTTTCACGTCCCCGGATCGCTGCCCGGCGAGGGCGAGACCCAGGTCTTCCTGCAGACCGCGAGCGGCCTGCCGGTCTCGCTCCAGATCCTCCGCCGCCCGGGCGAGACGACGCGCTGGAGTGTTTCATTGGGGGACATTGTCGACGATTCGGCCGGCGCGCCGAGCGCGAACACCTTCCTCTGGTACCGTCTCGCCTGCGGCCTGCCGCGCAGCCTGCCGGCGGAAGCGGTCGAGTCGGACGACGCCCAGAACGCAGGCAAGGCGCGCGAAGACTATCAGTACGTCCTGCGCTCGCTGGGGCCGTGCACGTAACAAAGCGTCACCCCGGCGAAAGCCGGGGCCTCGTGCCTCAGGCCGTCCGCTTACCGCCTGAGATCCCGGCTTTCGCCGGAGTGAACGATTAGCGGCGCCCGCGCACCAGCGTGATCCCGATCGATTCGCCCTGCTCGGCGATCGCCAGCTTCACGATTCGCACCTCGACACGGCGCACCCGCGCATCGCCGACGAACAGCGTGTCGCAGATATGCTCGGCCACCGCTTCCACCAGCGTGAAGTGCACGTCCTTGGGCAGCGCGTCGGTCGCGGCGTGCTTGACGTCCATATAGTTCTTCGACGCCTTGAGCGGCGTATCCGGCTCGAAGCGCTCGGGCAGGTCGATATCCACCGTCACCGAGATCCGCAGCGGCTGCGGCAGATGCGTCTCTTCCGAATAGACGCCGGTGAGGAGTTCGACTTCCAGGTCGTGCACCTGGAGCTGCAGGGAATCGGACAAGTGGCCTGAGCCTTTCAGGGGGAAACAGGCCGCGGCCAATAGCAGATGCGCGCCCGGGGGGAACCCCGCCCCTCCCGCAGGCGCCCGGGATACTTATATTCAGACTTGCGAAAGCGCCCATCGGCGCTATTGCGCGCGGCCCCGAGTTCGATCTCGGGGCGTTATGAAGGGAATGTATGAAGTGATCGCATTGCTGCCGCTCGAGACCGTGGATCCTCAAGCCGTCGAGACGCTGCTCGACCGCGCTTTTGGTCCGGGCCGACGCGCGCGCACTGCGTACAAGGTTCGCCTTGGCACGTCGCCTGTTCCCGAACTCAGCTTCGCCGCGGTGGCGGACGATGGCAGCCTGCTCGGCTCGATCCAGTGCTGGCCGGTCGCGCTCGACTGCGATGGCGGCGGCAGCGTGCCGATGGTCATGGTCGGCCCGGTCGCGGTCCAGCCCGATCGCCAGCAGGGCGGCATCGGCCGGATGCTGATGGAGCGGATGCTCGAAGCAGCCGAGAGCTCGGCGCTGCCCGGCGCCGACGCGCTGATGCTGATCGGCGACCCCGAATATTACGGCCGCTTCTTCGGCTTCGTTGCCGACAAGACCGGCGGCTGGCGCCTGCCCGGCCCCTTCGAGCCCCGCCGCCTGCTCGCCCGCGGCGCCGGCGTACCCGCCGGCCCGGGCGTGGTCGGGGCACGTCTTCGACGGGCTGCCTGATTCGATTGATTGAGGAAACTGCGCCCCGGCGAAAGCCGGGGCCCAGGGCTTCTCTGCTTCATCGCTTGTAATTCTGGGCCCCGGCTTCCGCCGGGGAACGGATAAGAGCGAGAGCAGATAAGGGGTACGGCCCCCTTCCAATGTAGGATTTTGTCTGCTTGGGTTTCCGGCATGGCCGATCCTTCGCAGCCTTTCGCTCCTCGGCTTCGTTCGCAGAGCTACAACCGTGCGAAGCGAGCCTCGCGCGCGCGCCCGCGCGTGAGTGTCGTGACTTTCGTGACTTTCCACGCCCCGCAGCCGGTGAACTGAGCGAATCGATGCCCGCCCCTCCCCCACCCGATTTCGCCAGTCTCTCGCTCGCCGAGATCGCCCGACTCGTGGAGGAAAACCGCCTGCCCCCGGTCGAGAGCTGGAACCCCAGCCACTGCGGCCATAGCGACATGCGCATCGCGCGCGACGGCACCTGGTTCCACCAGGGCTCGCCGATCGGCCGCGCGCCGATGGTGCGCCTGTTCTCGACGATCCTGCGCCGCGAGCCCGATGGCCGCTTCGTGCTGGTCACTCCTGTCGAGAAGCTCGACATCGACGTCGAGGACGCTCCGTTCCTCGCGGTCGAAATGAAGCGCGAGGGCGAAGGTGCGGCGATGAAGCTCGCCTTCCGCCTCAACACCGGCGATCTCGTCACTGCCGGTCCCGAGCATGCGCTGCGCTTTGAGGAGCGCGAGGACGGCCCCCGCCCCTATCTCCATGTCCGCGCCGGGCTGGAGGCCTTGGTCGGGCGCAGCGTTTATTATGAGCTCGCCGAGATCGCGCTCGCCAATGGCAGCACCCCGCCGGGCGTGTGGAGCAACGGCGCTTTCTTCGCGCTGGAGCCGGCCGAATGAGCCTGGCTGAGCGTCTGCGTACCGCGCTTGCGGTCGATCATTCGCCTTTGCTGCTCCCGGGCGACCATTTCGAGTTCGATCCTGCGGTGCGCGGCAATCCCGCCGCGGTGCTGATCGCCATCACAGATCGCACAGCGCCCGGCGTGATCCTCACTCAGCGCACCGAAACGCTGCGCAGCCATGCCGGCCAGGTCGCCTTTCCCGGCGGCCGTATCGATCCCGAGGATGACGGCCCGATCGGCGCCGCGTTGCGCGAAGCCAATGAAGAGATCGCGCTGCCACCCGCCGCGGTCCAGGTCGTCGGCACCACCGATTCCTATCGCACCGTCACCAACTATCTGGTCACGCCGGTGATCGGCGTGGTCCCGCCCGATCTCCAGCTCACCCCGTCCGAGGCCGAGGTCGCCAGCGTCTTCGAAGTGCCGCTCGACTTCCTGCTCGACAGCGCCAACCAGCGCGAGCAAGTGACGGAGTTCCTGGGCCGCGAGCGGCGCTATTACGAGATACTCTGGCAGGATCGCCGGATCTGGGGAGCTACGGCGGCGATGCTGGTCAATCTGTCACGACGGCTGCGATGGGCGGCATGATCCTGCCCGATGCCGACTGGCGCCACCGCGAGGGGCTGGACCGGCTGGTCGAAGTGCTCGGCGACGCGCGCTTCGTCGGCGGATCGGTGCGCGACACGCTGCTCGGCATCCCGGTCTCCGATCTAGACGTCGCGACCCCACTCTCGCCCCAGCGGGTGATCGAGCTGCTCAAGGCCGCGAAGATCCGCGTCGTGCCGACCGGCATCGATCATGGCACCGTCACTGCGGTGCTCGAGAGCGGCCATGTCGAAGTCACTACGCTCCGCCGCGACGTCTCAACCGACGGCCGCCGCGCCACGGTTGCCTTCACCGATGACTGGCGCGAGGACGCTGCGCGCCGCGATTTCACGATCAACGCGCTCTATGCCGATCCGGCGACCGGCGAAATCTTCGACTATTTCGGCGGCATCACCGATCTGGAGGCCCGCCACATCCGCTTCATCGGCGACCCGCTCCAGCGAATCGCCGAAGATCATCTGCGCATCCTGCGCTTCTTCCGTTTCCTCGCCCGCTTCGGCGATGTCGCCGATCCGGCAGCGCTGGAGGCCTGCACCGCGCGCGCCAGGGACCTGATGGCGCTCAGCCGCGAGCGGATCGCTGATGAGCTTTTGAAGCTGCTTGTCACCCGCGATGCCGTCCGCGTCGTCGGAATGATGATCGAGCGCGGCATCTTCGTGCCGGTTCTGCCCGAGATCACCGCTTCCGACCGCTTCGCCCATCTCGCCGCGCGCGAAGCCGAGGCGGAACTCGCCCCCAGCGCAATTCGCCGCCTGGCGTCACTGCTCCCGGCCGATGCAGCGATCGCCGACGGGATCGCCGCGCGGCTCAAGCTCTCCAACGTCCAGCGCCGGCGCCTCGTCGCCGCGGTGCTGCCGCCCGAGGAAGCGCCCCGGCCTCTCGCCTATCGCGTCGGCGTCGAGGCTGCGGTCGATCGGCTGCTCCTCTCCGATCGCCCGATCGCCGAGGCGCTGGCGATTCGCGACTGGCAACCGCCGCGCTTCCCGCTCAGCGGCGGCGCGATCGTCGCGCGCGGCATCAAGGCCGGGCCCGATGTGGCGCGACTGATGAAGCAGATCGAAGGGGGCTGGATCGCCGAGGGCTTTCCGGAAGAAGACCGCGTGGCCGAACTGGCCGATGCGGCAGTGGCTCAGGCGTTGCGCTCGACGAGCAGCTGATAGGCCTCGTCGCGGGCGAGCGCGCGCGAATAGAGGAAGCCCTGGCCATAGGTGCAGCCCAGCGCCGCCAGCGTCTGGGCGAGTTCGTTGGTCTCGATGCCCTCGGCGGTGGTCTGCATGCCGAGCGCCTGGGCGAGGCTGAGGATGGCGCGGACGATGGCGACCTTGTCGCGGTCGGCCAGCATGCCGGAGACGAAGCTGCGGTCGATCTTGAGCAGGTCGATCGGCAGCTTCTGGAGATAGGCGAGGTTGGAATAGCCCGTGCCGAAATCGTCCATGGCCAGCGTGGTGCCGAGGTCCTTGAGCGCGTTCATCGTCTGGGCGATGCGGTCCGGATCGGTGACGATCGCGCTTTCGGTCAGTTCGAGGGTGAGCTTGCGCCCCTCGACGCCGTGGCGCTCGAGCGCGCTCTTGACCATGGCCGGGATATGATCGCGCTGCAGCTGGATCGCCGAGAGGTTGACCGCGACCTTGACGCCGGCATCGCCGCCCGCCGCCCGGTCCCACGCCGCGATGGTCTGCGCTGCCTCTTCCATCGCCCAGCGGCCGAGCGGGATGATCAGGCCGGATTCCTCAGCGACGGGGATGAAATCATTGGGGGAGAGCGCCACGCCCTCCTCGTTGGTCCAGCGGGCCAGCGCCTCGAACGACGTGATCTTGCCGGTCGCGAGGTCGCAGATCGGCTGATAGCAGAGCGTCATCTGCCCATGCTCGATCGCCCGGCGCAGCTCGGTCTCGATGCCGAACTGCTCGCGGGCAATGTCGAAGGTGTGCGACTGGTAGATCTCGGTGCGGCCGCTCTTCTTGGCGCGCTTCACCGCGAACTGGGCGCTGCGGACCAGATCTTCGGGATCGCCGTCATTGTCCGAGCCGAGCGCGATGCCGATCGAGCAGTCGACGCGGATCTCGAAGTCGGAGAGGCGGAACGGGTTGGCGAGCGCGGCCTGGATGCGCTTGGCGACGTGCAGCGCGTCACTCGGCCCCTCGTCGAGAGTCAGCAGCACGCCGAACTCGTCTCCCCCCATCCGGGCCAGCGTGTCGCGGCTGCGCAGCGCACCCTTCACACGGCGCGCCACGGTGATCAGCAGTTCGTCGCCGGCCAGGCCGCCCATGCAGGCGTTGATCCGGCTGAACCGGTCGAGATTGACCACCAGCACGGCAAAATCGGTGATGTTGTCGGGCGAAATGGCGTGTTCGAGCGCGTCCGAGAATCCGGCGCGGTTGGGCAGGCCGGTGAGGCTATCGGTCGCCATCTCGCGGCGCAGGCTATATTCGGTGCGCAGTTCCGAGGTGTGGTCGACCAGGGTGACCATGCAGCGCGGAAAGGCGCGGCGGTCGGCGCGCTTGGCGAGCATCACCCGGAAATGGCGGCAATCGACTTCCTCGCCGAACTGCCAGCCGATCTCGCACTGCATCTCGTTCGACTCGACGAACTTCTTGAGCCGCGGGCCGAGCAGGCGGATCAGCGGCGATTCGCTGGCGACAGTGCCCAGACCGGCGAGGCGGAAGGGCCGGTTGACCGCGTCGAAGACGAAGCCATGCTCCTGCAGCTCGATGATCGCCGCCGGCACCGGCAGCATGTCGAGCATCATCGCCGAGGCGCCCGGGCCGAAGACATAGGGCTCCGGCTGCTGCGGCACGGGCAGCGGCGCCTCTACACGGCTCTTCTTCGACCTGGCGAACATCGTCACGCCCCGGCCTACCCCGCATTGGTTAAAACCGCCTGAAACAACAGCGGTTTAGGCGCGCCTCAGAAACGATTGTCGCGCGGGAACCCATTCGGCGCCATCCGGCCCGCCGCGCCGCGCGCTGCGCGCCAGGGCGAAAGGTCGGTTTCGGTGCGCGTCCGGCCGCTTTCGCCACCCATTGCCCAGCTCAGTCCCTCGGCCATCTTGAAGGTCCGTACATCGCTCAGGCCACCGTCGCGGTAGCGCTGGAGCTGCACGCCCTGCCCGCGCGCCAGCTCGGCGACTTCGGAGAGCGGGAAGACCAGCAGCTTGCGATTGTCGCCGACCGCCGCCACGGCATCGTCCTCGGCACCGATCGGGCGGATCAGCTTGAGATGCGCACCGGCGCGCGGCGTCACCACCTGCTTGCCCTTGCGGGTCTCGGCGACGACGTCCTCGGCCTTGACCACGAAACCGCGCCCGTCATCCGCCGCGACCAGCAGCCGAGGCGCCGAACTCGCCGGGAACAGCGCGATGATGTTCCGCTCACCCTCCAGATCGATCATCAACCGCACCGGTTCGCCGAAGCCGCGCCCGCCGGGCAGCTTGTCCGCGCCCAGCGTGTAGAAGCGGCCATTGTCGGCGGCGAGGAGCAGCTTGTCGGTGGTCTGCGCATGGAAGGCCAGGAACGCGGCATCGCCTTCCTTGAACTTCAGTGCGTCGCCCGAGAGGTCCTCGACATGCCCCTTCATCGCGCGGATCCAGCCGCGCGCCGAGAGGATCACGGTGATCGGCTCGCGCTCGATCATCGCCTCGAGCGGGATCTCACGCGCCGGCGCGGCCTCCTCGACCACGGTGCGACGCTTGCCGAGCACCGTCTCGGGGCCATAGCGCTCTATCATCTTGGCGAGATCGCGCTTCATCCGGGTGCGCTGGCGCGCATCGGAGGAGAGCAGCAGCTCGAGATCCGCCTTTTCCTTCTCCAGCGCGTCCTGCTCGCGCTTGAGCTCCATCTCCTCGAGCTTGCGCAGGCTGCGCAGCCGCATGTTGAGGATCGCTTCGGCCTGGCGATCGGTGAGCTGGAACTCGGCGATCATCACCGGCTTGGGCTCATCCTCGGTCCGGATAATCTCGATGACCCGGTCGAGGTTCAAAAAGGCGATGATATAGCCGCCGACCAGTTCGAGCCGGTCGGCGATCTTCGCCACGCGGTGCTCGGACTTGCGGCGCAGCACCACGAACTGATGCTCGATCCAGCCGAGCAGCGCTTCCTGCAGGCTCATCACCCGCGGCGTGCGGTGCTTGTCGAGCACGTTCAGATTGAGCGGCACGCGCGTCTCTAGGTCCGAGAGGCGGTAGAGGCTGTTGATCAGGTCCTCGGCCACCACCGTGCGGCTGCGCGGCTCGAGGACGATGCGGATGTCCTCCGCGCTCTCGTCGCGGACGTCGCCGAGGATCGGCAGCTTCTTCTCGTTGATGAGATCGGCGATCCCCTCGATCAGCTTGCCCTTCTGGACACCGTAAGGGATCTCGGAGACGACGAGGTGCCAGCCCCCGCCCTTCTCGGTCACCTTCTCGATCTTGGCGCGGACCCGGAAGCCGCCGCGGCCGGTGGTGTAGGATTCGGCGATCGAAGCCGGGCTGTCGATGACGATGCCGCCGGTCGGGAAATCCGGACCCTGGACGTAATCGAGGACATTGGCCGAGGGGTTGTCGATCAGCGCAACCGCTGCGTTCATCAGCTCGGCGGCGTTGTGCGGCGGGATGCTGGTCGCCATGCCGACCGCGATGCCGGCAGCGCCATTGGCGAGCAGGTTCGGGAAAAGACCCGGGAAGAGCTCGGGCTCCTCGTCCTCGCCATTATAGGTGGGGCGGTAATCGACGGCATTCTCGTCGAGGCCATCCATCAGGTCGATGGCGACCTGGGTGAGCCGCGCCTCGGTGTAGCGATAGGCAGCGGCGTTATCGCCGTCGATATTGCCGAAATTGCCCTGGCCGTCGACCAGCGGGTAGCGCAGCGCAAAGGTCTGGGCGAGGCGGACCATCGCATCATAGACCGACTGATCGCCATGCGGGTGGTATTTACCGATGACGTCGCCGACGACGCGGGCGCACTTCTTGTAGCCCGACGCGGGATCGAGGCGGAGCAACCGCATCGCCCAGAGCAGGCGGCGGTGGACCGGCTTCAGTCCGTCGCGGACATCGGGCAGCGAGCGCGCCGTGATCGTGGAGAGCGCATAGACGAGATAGCGCTCGGAAAGCGCGCTATCGAAGGGAACGTCGGAAGGCGTGCCGGGCTCGGCGAGATCGGTATCTAGGCTCATTTCCCGACCCGGATAGCAGCAGCGGAAGCAAAGCGCCAAGCCGGGCGATGCGATCGGGTGAAATCGCCCGAAAGACGGTCAGCGTGCCGCCGATATTCGCCGCGTTCGCCAGGGGCCGGCGGCAAAAACGTTGACTCCTTTGACTCGCCACACGCGCGACAAGCCCCGGCGCTGCCGAGGCGATGGAGACGGGCTTGGGCGGGAAAGGTCATTCAGGAACTAAAGCAGAACATTTCCAACATTGCCAGAGCCCGTCACGCCGTTCTTCAGTTCGCCAGGCCCGGCCCCGGCCCAGCACAGGAATTGAGCGTTCCGTTGCGGTTGCAGCCGATCGAGGTACGGTTGCGATAATTCTCGTTGCCGTTCTCGCTGGCGTCGAAAAGCTTCTTCCACTCGGCCTTGGTGAGGCAGGTGCGCTTGGGGATGATCGTCCCGACCGTGGTCAGCATGCGGCAGACTTTCTTTTCCGCATCGGGAGCCGGGGCCTGCCCCTGCGGCAGCGGCGAATGGCTCGCCATCAGCATCAGGCCCGAAATCGGCAACAGCATCAGTCGTAGCATGTAATCCCCCTTTGATTCGACCCGTGCCGGCTCAAGACCCCCCGCAGGAAGTATCCGCGCCAGGCTTCCCGCAACCGATCGAGGTGCGGTTACGATAATTCTCGTTCCCGTTCTCGCTGGCGTCACCGACCTTCTTCCACTCGTCGCGGGTCAGGCAGTAGCGCTTGGGAATGATCGTCCCGACCGGAGCGATCATGCGGCAGAGCTTCTTGCCGGGCGCGGGCGCAGGCGCCGCCGGAGCCGACGCTTCCTGTGGCGCCGCCTGGGCTGCCATCAACACCAGGCCGGAAACCGGCAACACCATCCATCGCAGCATCATGCTAACCCTCCCGTTCGCCGGCTCATTCGGGGACGCAGGAGGAAGCCGACATGTTCTTCCCGCAACCAAATGAGTTGCGGTTGCGGTAAATGTCGTTCTTGGGCTCGCTGACGTCGAAGAGCTGCTTCCACTCCGCCTTCGTCAGGCAGGTACGCTTGGGGATGATCGTCCCAACGGTGGTCAGCATGCGGCAGATCTTCTTCTCAGGCGCGGCAGCAGGCGCGTCCTGCGGCGCCGCCTGGCTCGCCATCAGCATCAGGCCGGAAATCGGCAACACCATCAATCGCAACATTTTTCGCCCCCTCGAAAAAACGGAGGCTCTCCGAACATGCGCGGAATTGCAAGTCCAGCCATGTTTCCGGATGTTTCCACATAGGGTCTTCGCGGCGATCGCGACCTTGGATCGGCTTCTGCTTGCCATCCACAGAGGTTTCGCAGCGAGATCCGCACAGCATTACGGGATCTTCGACACCGTTCCGTCTCCGAAACACAGGGGAACACGAACGAAAGTAAGCCCAAATGCGTAAAGCGATCCTGATTCTCGCCGCCACGACTTGCCTCGTCGGCGCGAACACTGCCTTTGCCCAGGAAGCCGACAAGACGCCGGCACAGGCCTTCGCCGGCCCGCGCGCCGAAGTCACCGTCGGCCTCGACCAGAGCGGCGACGATACCTTCTCCGGAACCGAGTTGACCGGCATGCGCGTGGGTGGTGCGGTCGGCTATGACGTGGCCCTCGGCAAGCGCGTCACCCTTGGCGTCGAGGCCGGTATCGGCTGGATGGTCGCCGGTCACGCCAACATCGGCCCCTTCCCGCCCTCTGACCCGCGCACCTACAAGATCAGCGCCGGGCGCGACAGCGATGTCTCCGCACGCATCGGCTATGCACTGAGCCCCAAGACACTGATCTTCGCCAAGGCGGGCTGGGCGGAGCAAAGCTACAGCGCACGCTCCAGCGAGGGCGGAGACTTTGGCGATCGCAAGTCAAACGGGGTGCGCGTGGGCGCCGGCCTCGAGCAGAAGCTCACTTCGAACGTCTATGCCAAGGCCGAGTATCGCTACACGAGCTACAGCGATGTCGGGAATCTCAAGAACGACCGCCACCAATTGCTGACCGGCATCGGGGTGCGCTTCTGACGTCTCTCAGGGGAGCGGCGCTGTTCGCTCCCCTATTGCGTTCCACGCATCGCGATAGCTGATCCCCGGCGAAGGCCGGGGCCCAGTTGCAATGTGGTTCGTGAACTGCGCGCGCCTGACCAGATGCGCCGAGACTGGGCCCCGGCCTTCGCCGGGGATCCGGTTTGCAAGCAACTACGCCAGGCCCTCCGGCGGCACCAGCGCGCCATGCGGGTCGTCCCCCATCGAGGTCCTTACTTCCTCGAGCAGCCAGTCGCGAAAGGCGCGGACCTTGGGCTGGTTGCGCTTGTTCTCGGCATACATCAGCCAGAAGCTGTTCCGGTAATAGGCGGTCTGCGGCAGCACCTGGACAAGCTGTCCCGATTGAACCGAAGGCAGCCACATCGGCAGGCTCAGGATCGAGACGCCGTGCCCCGCAATTGCGGCACTGCCATCGAGAATCTGCGAATCGAAGCGCACGCCGGCGTTCTGATCGGCCGCCGGCGCCTCACCCATCGCGGCGGCGAACCATAGATCCCACCAATCGTCGCGAGAGGATATCCGGGGCAGCGCGAGCAGGTCGGTCGGCGTGCGCACCGGCGGATGCTTTGCCAGCAAGGCCGGGCTGGCGAAGGGGGCAAATGGCATGCGCATCAGGAAATGGCTGACAAGGCCGGGCATCGGTCCGCGCGCGCCGCGCAGCGCGATATCGGCCTCTCCGGCGAGCAGATCGACCATCTCGTCGCCCACCTGCAGCCGCACCGCCAGCTCGGGCCGGGCGAGCTGGAACGAGCCGATCCGCCCGGCCAGCCAATTGGTGGCGAGCGTGCGCGGCGCGGTGATCCGCATCACGCTTTCGGATTCGGCGTGCACCGCGGCAAAGGCATCGCCCATCGTGTCGAACGCGGCGCTGATCTGCGGCGCGATACGCCGGCCGAGATCGGTGAGCGCGATGCCGCGCCCGCTGCGCGCGAACAGTGGCGCGCCCAGCCGCTCCTCGAGCAGCTTCATCTGATAGCTCACCGCAGCCTGGGTCATTCCAAGCTCCTGCGCGGCACGGGTGAAATTGCCGTGGCGGGCGGCGGCTTCGAACACGCGGACAGCGGCGAGAGGCGGAAGGCGGCGCATCGCTTCATATAAGCATGACTTATGAATTCTGGCCAACGATTTGTTGGCCTGAAACGGCTTCCGAGCGCAGATGGAGGGGGTGCCGAGCATGGCGCAGCATCCAAAGGACCAAGCCATGATGAAGACCCTGATCCCCCTCGCCCTGATCCTCGCTCCCGCCGGCGTGCCGCTGGCCGCCCAGGCGCAGCAGACCGAAGCGGGCGTTCGTGTTTCCTATGCCGATCTCGACCTGTCGCGCGCCGCGGACCGCGAGACGCTGGATCGTCGCCTCGACAGGGCGCTCGACACGGTCTGCCCGACCGCACGCGCCGGCTACATCACCCAGTCACCAGACGCGCTGCGCTGCCAGGCCGAAGTCCGTCAGCAGCTCGTCGGGGCACGCCAGCAGGCGCTCGCCCAGCGTGGCGGCGCCATCCGGATCTCCGCCAATCCCTGATTGATCCCTCGGACCGGCGAAGAGGCGGGCGGCCTGCAACGCCGCCCGCCACCCTTTATCCATAAGCGTTGTTGATGCCCGGCGCGCGGTTCCCGAAAAGGGATAGGCGGTGCGATCCAATCGGGTTGGGGCCGTCACAAAATATGGTTACTCCTTGGGCAAGGAACAGGGAGAAACCGATGCGAGTCGTTTGGGCATTGGCGGCGCTTGCGCTGCTCGCAGGGTGTGACGACGTCAGTCGCGGGCCCGCGGATGCCAAGGGCCAGTCCGAGTTCGCCTCGGCTGCCAATGCCGAGGCCTTCGCATCGACCGGCACCGGCTTCGACTATCGCTATGCCTATCGCCTGCCCGGCGCCAAGGTGAAGGGCGTGCTCCAGTCCAACGCCGACGCCTGCGACCGGATCGGTCCGGCGCGCTGCCGCATCCTGGCGATGCGCTACCGCGTGGACGACGGCAACAAGACCCGCGCGGTGCTGACCGTCCGCATCGATCCCTCGATCGCCCGGGCCTTCGGCGACGCCGTGACCCGCAATGTCACCGGATCGGACGGCGTGCTGACCGATACCGAGATCACCGGCGCCGATTCGACCGCCACGGCGCGCAGCGTCGCGGTGATCAAGCGGCTGCAGGACCAGCTGCAGAATGCCCGCTCCAGCGCCACGCCCGACGGCCAGGCGCGCGCGGCTCGCATCCAGAACGCGCTTTCGACGATCGCCGAGGTCGAGGCCAGCCAGGGCCAGACGCTGGCCAATGCGCCGATGCTGTTCACCTATGAATCGAGCAGCGCGCTGACCGGGCTCGGCTCGTCCGAGGCCAATTTCCGCACGGCCGGCGCGACGCTCGAGAATTCGGTCGCCCAGCTCGTCCAAGTGCTCGCCAGCGTCGGGCCGTGGTGCCTGCTGATGCTGCTGGTGGTGTTGCTGCTGCGCTGGATCATCCATGGCCGCGCCGTGGGCCCCGATGTCGAGCCGCGCCGCGACGACGGCTATGACGACATCCATAATGCTGGCCATGACGGGCATGACAGCCGTCCGCGCGGCGACAATCGCAACCTCATCCAGCGCTGGTTCTCGCGCGACGACGAGGAAGAGCACGCGCGTTGAAGTTCAAGCGCGGGCTCCGCGCATTTGAGGACTTGAGCGCAGGCTCCGCGCACGGATCTTTCGGCAAGCGGGGACGGCATCCGCCTCCCCGCTTGCTTTTTGCCTCGATTATGTAATGTTATATCATAATTTGAGGGAGAGATGCCGTGGTGAAACCGAAACGATGGGTGTTGCTGGGCAGCGGCGGCCTTGCGGCGATTGCGGTCGCCGGGGTGTTCGCGATGTTCGTCCAGTCGACGCAGCAAAATTACGTCAAGAAACCCGGGCCGGCGCTCGAGGCCTTCAGCGTGCAGATGCCTCCGCCCCCGCCGCCCGCGCAGGCAATGCGCTCCACCTCGGCGGACGTGACGATGCCGGCGATGACTGCGCCCGCCACCGCGCCCGAGGGCGAAGGCGTACCGGCGACCGAGGCAATCCCGATCAGCGTGCCGCAGGTCGCATACCGCTACATCCTCGGCTATCGCCTGCCCGCCAGCGCGATCGCCGGCGCGCAACAGGCGCATCTCGACCTGTGCAACCGGCTGGGACCGCGTTGCCAGCTGGTCGCGATGCAGCGCGGGAGCAATGACAACGGCGCGAGCCAGGGCGGCCTGAGGTTGCGCGTGGCAACCAGCCTGGCGCAACAGGTGTCGGCGGACTTCACGCGGCTGGCCGGCAAGGCCGGCGGGCGCGCGGTTGATACCCAGATCTCGGCGGAAGACGTCTCGAAGGACCTGGTCGATACCGGCGCGCGCATTCGCCAGCGCGAGATCCTCGTCGCCCGCCTCACCGACATGCTGCGCGGCCGCGCCGGCCGGGTGAGCGAGCTGGTCGAGGCCGAGCGCAGCGTGGCGCAGGCGCAGGAGGAGCTCGACCAGGCCAAGGGCTGGATGGGCGAACTGCAGGGCCGCGTCGCCTATTCGGACTTCACGATCACCTATACACCCGTCACCGCGCCGATCGACGCACCCGTGACGCGCCAGGGCTTTTTCGGGCAGCTGGGCGATGCGATCGCGCAATCGGGCGCGCTGGTCGCCAATATGGGGCGCGGCCTGTTGCTGCTGCTCATCTTCCTCGGCCCCTGGCTGGCGATCCTCGGGCTGTTCGGCTGGTTTGCCCGCCCCGCGATCCGCAAGTGGCGCAGTGCCGGTTTGGCACCCGTTAACGAGGATGCCTGATTGCGCGGGGAACCCCCTTTGGGTATAGCGCGCCTCTCGCCCCGGCAGGCTTACGGATTCCCCGTGCCGCCGGGGCAAGGTTTTTCCAGGGGAAAAGGCACGCGATGGCACGCCGCCGGCAGATCTACGAAGGCAAGGCAAAGATCCTCTACGAGGGTCCGGAGCCCGGTACGCTGATCCAGTATTTCAAGGACGATGCGACTGCCTTCAACGCCCAGAAAAAGGGCACGATCAACGGCAAGGGCGTGCTCAACAACCGGATTTCCGAGCACGTCTTCACGCTGCTCGCCGGCATCGGCATCCCGACCCACTTCATCCGCCGCCTCAACATGCGCGAGCAGTTGATCCGCCAGGTCGAGATCGTCCCGATCGAAGTCGTGGTGCGCAACGTCGTCGCCGGGTCGCTGGCGAAGAAGCTCGGCATCGAGGAAGGCACGCCGCTGCCCCGCACGATCGTCGAATATTATTACAAGGACGACGCGCTCGGCGACCCGATGGTCACCGACGAGCATATCCTGTGCTTCGGCTGGGCGAGCCAGGAAGAGCTGCACGACATGGCCGACATGGCCATCCGCGTGAACGACTTCCTCTCCGGCCTGTTCGCCGGGATCGGCATCCGCCTGGTCGACTTCAAGCTCGAGTTCGGCCGGATCTGGGACAATGATTACGGCCGGATCATCCTTGCCGACGAGATCAGCCCCGACGGCTGCCGCCTGTGGGACATGACCACCGGCGAGAAGCTCGACAAGGACCGTTTCCGGCGCGACCTGGGCGGCGAAGTCGAAGCCTATCAGGAAGTCGCCCGCCGTCTGGGCCTGTTCCCGGAAGGCGAAGCGGATTCGGCGGTGCTCGACATGGAAAGCCACCGGAAGCGCCGGGGCAAGTAAGCCATACCCGTCATCCCGGCGAAAGCCGGGATCTCGTGCGGCTCTTTCCCGGCTATATCGCCTGAGATCCCGGCTTTCGCCGGGATGACGGCTAGATGGGGTTGCAGCCCGGCGCGCTCCGCGCCATAGGCCCTGCCCATGAAGCTCCGCATCATCGTCACCTTGAAGAACGGCGTGCTCGACCCCCAGGGCAAGGCCATCCAGCACGCTTTGGGCGGCCTCGGTTTCGAGGGCGTCGAGGACGTTCGCGCCGGCAAGATCTTCGAGCTCGAGCTCGCCGACGGCACCAGCGACGAGGCCGTCGACGAGATGTGCCGCAAGCTGCTCGCCAACACGGTCATCGAAAACTACCGGGTGGAAACGCTGTGAAGACCGCAGTCATCGTCTTTCCGGGCTCCAACTGCGATCGCGACATCGCAGTCGCGCTGGAGGCGGTGACGGGCGTGAAGCCCGAGATGGTGTGGCACGGCGAGAGCGAACTGCCCGCCGGCCTCGGCCTGATCGCGCTGCCCGGCGGCTTTTCCTATGGCGATTACCTGCGCTGCGGCGCCATTGCCGCGCGCTCGCCGGTGGTGAAGGCCGTGGTGGAGGCAGCCGACAAGGGCATGCCCGTGATCGGCATCTGCAACGGCTTCCAGGTACTCACCGAGACCGGACTGCTGCCCGGCGCGCTGATGCGCAACTCGGGCCTCAACTTCGTGTGCCGTGACGTGCCGCTGACTGTCGACAATTCGCAGTCGATCTTCACCTCGGGCTATCGCTCGGGTGAGCAGATCACCGTGCCGGTGGCGCATCACGACGGCAATTATTTCGCCGATGCCGAGACGCTCGACCGGATCGAGGGCGAAGGCCGCGTCGCGTTCCGCTATGCCGCCGACATCAACGGTTCGGCGCGCAACATCGCCGGCGTGCTCAACAAGGCAGGCAATGTGCTGGGCATGATGCCGCACCCCGAGCGCCGGATCGAAGCCGCGCATGGCGGCACCGACGGCCGCCGGCTGTTCGAGGGCTTGCTCGAGGCCGTCGCCTGAGCCATTCCCGCCCCGGGTAGCAAATCCCGGGGGATAGCATGATCGAAAGCCGGTTGTTCGCGGGCGAGAAGCTGCTGTGGAGCGGCCAGCCCTGGCAGGGCCTGTTCCTGCTGCGGCCGATGGACCTTTTCCTCGTTCCATTCAGCCTGCTCTGGGCCGGCTTCGCGCTGGGCATCCCCGGCACGATCGTCATCGGCGGCGGCCAGATTCCGCCTTTCCCCTTCATCCTCGTCGCGCTGATCTTCCCGATCGTCGGCGTGTACGCGGTAATCGGCCGCTTCCTGGTCGATGCCTGGCTGCGCGGGGCAACCACCTATGCCGTGACCAACCAGCGCGTGCTGATCGAGCGCAGCGGCCTGTTCCGCTCGAACAAGTCGCTCGACATCGACCGGCTGCCCGCGCTCGAATTCAGCGAACGCGCCGACGGATCCGGCACGATCCGCTTCGGGACAATGTCGTGGTTCGTCGGCAACGGCATGGGGATCTGGTCGCCCGCGACCGACCCGGTGCCGCAGTTCCTGCGGATCGAGCATGTCCGCAATGTCTATGAGTTGATCGCGCAACAGCGCCGGCGCGGCTGAGCCTGCACAAACGAAAGGGCGGCCGCGGGAAACCCCGCGACCGCCCTGCCCCGTGACGAAACTTGTTTAGTGCATCGAGCCGAATTCGACGCCCGTCGATGCGGCGAGGCCCGGCGTCGGGTAGGACAAAGGCTTGCGCCCGCCCTCGATCTGGAAGCGCGCGGCCTGCTCGGCGAGCATCGCGACTTCGCCGGTGAGATTGCGTGCGGCGGCCGAGGTTTCCTCGACCATCGCGGCATTCTGCTGGGTCGAAACGTCCATCGTGCCGATCGCGGTGCTGATCTCGCTGATCGCAGTCGACTGGGCCTGGTTGTCGGCGGCCATCTGGTTGAGCAGTTCGTGGACGCCGTTCACGTCTCCCGAGATATTCTCGAGCGCGCCATCGACCTTCTCGACCATCTCCACCGCGGCAACGATGTCGACCTGGGTGGCGGTAAGCTGTTCGCGCGCGCGGCCGGCTTCTTCCTCGGCGCGCATCGCAAGTGCGGAGACGAGATCGGCGACGACCGCAAAGCCCCTGCCCGCCTCACCGGCGCGACCGGCTTCGACGGCGGCATTCATTGCGAGAACGCGGGTCTGGAAGGCGATCTTGTCGAGACCCTCGATGACCGAATCGATACCCTTGGCGCTGTCATTGACACGCTTCATCGCCTGCACCGCCTGATCGACGACTTCGCGGCCGCCGGCGACCGTCGCCGTGGCACCGTCAGCACGCGCCACGGTGCGGCTGGCGGCTTCGGCGGTGGCCTTGAGGCGCTGGTCCATCTGGGTGATCGCTGCCGAGGTCTGCTCGAGGCTGGCGGCATTGGCTTCGGTGCGGCGCGCCAGATTCTCGGAAGCCTGGGCGATCTCGCCCGAGCCGGTGCGGATCGCGATCGTGCTCTCGGTGACCGAGCCCAGCAGGTTGCGCAGCGAGGAGAGCGCTTCGTTGAAATTGCCGCGAAGGCCGGCATAGACCGCCGGATATTCCTCGGTAATGTCTGCGGTAAGATCGCCCTCTGCCAGCCGGCGGAGGTTGCCGGTCATGCCGCGCACGATCTCGCCGTGACGTTCGGATTCGGCATTGGCCGTGATCTGCGCCGCCGCGGTGTCGCGGAACGCGAACATCGCCTTGGTCAGGCGGCCGACGCAGTCGCGATATTCGGTGAACTGGATCGGGCTGGCGAGATCGCCTGCAGCCAGTGCCTCCATGCGCAGCACCGTGGTGACATAAGGCGTGGCGATCGCGCTGCGATACCAGGTGCCGAGGCCCGCCGCTGTCAGCGTAGCGCCCAAGCCGATAATCAGGGCGAGCTTGGGAAGCAGCAGCAGCGCGAGCGGCGAAATGCCGGCAAGCACCGTCATCGAGCCAAAGGCTACGAACAGCTTCTGGCGAATGGGCGCGTTGGCGGTGAACCAGTGCATGGGCGGTCCTCAGGAGGAAGCAACAAGATGGTTGCCACTTCCTCCACTATAGAGGCTTCCGTAGGGGAAGGTGCCGATGCACCAAATATAGTTTTAGATTAGCGCAAGTTAGTTTGCGCAATTACGTAAATTACGCAAATGCTGTATTGTTACGTTCGCGCCTCGACCCATTCCAGAATGTCGCCCATCACGCTTTCCTTACCCAGATCGGCGAGCAGGTCGTGATAATGGCCCTGATAGATCTTGATGGTCTTGTCGCTAGATCCGGTAGTCTCATAGAAGAACTCGCTGCCGTGGCACACAGTCGCGTGATCCTCAGTTCCATGCAGGATCAGTACCGGGATAGTGATCGTGGGAAACTCTTCGCGCAGCCGCTCATCGGCGCGCACCAAAGCAGCGACCGTAGCCGCGGGCTGGGTCTCGTCTTTGATATAGGGATCGGCGTTCAGCGCGGCGACCACGTCCGGATCGCGGGAGAAATCCTCGTTCTTCAGTTTGAGCACGCCGAGATGCGGCGCGATGTGGCTCAGCCCCTTGATCGCAGCGAGCGCGAAGCCGGGCGCCGGCACCTGGAACGCGAAGCTTTCGCAGATGAAGCCGGCCAGTTCAGCCTGGTTGTCCAGCACATAGGAGGCGCCGGTGACGCCGCCGGCGCTGTGACCGAGCAGGAAGGCCTTGAGGCCCGGATGACGCGACTTGGCGATCGCCACCGCGCCGCCGAGATCATCGGTATATTCGGAGACATGCTCGACATAGAAGCGCTCGCCTTCGGAGCGCCCGCGCCCGCGCAGATCGGCGGCATAGACGGCATAGCCCTTTTCAACCAGCCGCTCGGCGACCCATTGATACTGGCCGCTATGCGAATTGAAGCCGTGGCAGATCACCACCACCGCGCGCGGCGCGCCATCAGGCAACCAGGAGCGCAGAAAGATATTGGAGTGCGCGCTACTGCCGAAAGTCTCTTCCGTCGCTGTCATCTGCCTGCCCTCTTGCCCTGGAATTCGCGCGGAGGATGACAAAGCCGGCAGCGCCCGTCTGCCTACTCCTTCGGGTATTCGCAGCTATTGGGCGCCGGTTTCGCGCGCCTTGCCGAACAGCGATGTAGTGCGGGCAAGGATCAGCAGCGCGCTGGGCCAGAACAAGGTGTTCCAGATATCGTGCCAATTGCCCCAGGGATCGATGCGCGTGTGATAGACCAGGCTGTCGCGCAGGTCCCAGGCCTCGCCGAGAAGCGCCGCCGCGGCAGCCACCGCCCAGGGCTTCCAGCTCCGGAGCGGCCATCGGAAGGCGAGCGCGGTGCTGAGGAACAGAGTGAGCCCGACATAGATGTGGAGCGCATCCTTGGCGAGAGCGAGATGCTGCACCAGCCAGAATTTGACCGCCTGAAGCGGGCTCATCCCCGGTTACACGCGGGTGGCGAAGGGGGTGAAATCGGTGTCGGTGTCGAATACGTCGACGCCCTCGCGGCGCTTGAGGAAGCCGACGACGAGATAAGTGACGGGCGTGAGGATCACTTCCCAGGCCACTTTGAGCGCCCATTGGGTGAAGAGCACCTGGATGACGAGCTCGGTGGTCCAGCCCACCGCGCCCAGGAAGGCGAGCGGGTAGAAGATCAGGCTGTCCACGCCCTCGCCCGCGATCGTCGAGCCGATCGTGCGGCTCCACAGCATCTTGCCGCCGGTCCAGATCTTCATCCGCGCGAGGACATAGCTGTTGACGAACTCGCCCGCCCAGAAGGCGCAGACCGAGGCGAGCACGATGCGCGGCACCTGGCCGAAGATCGTATCGTACGCGGCCTGGTTGCCCCAGCTCGGCGCGGGCGGCAGCGCCACGACCACCCAGGCCATGAACGCCATGAACAGCACCGCGCCGGTGCCCGCCCAGATCACCCGGCGGGCGCGGGCATAGCCATAGACTTCGGTCAGCACGTCGCCGATGACATAGGAGACGGGGAAGAAGAGGATGCCGGCGCCGAACGGCCAATAGCCGATGTAGAAGGGTAGCCAGATCTGCGAGACCTTGCCCGCGCCCAGCACGTTCGACAGCAGGATGATCGCGACGAACGCGGCCATCACGAAGTCGTAATAGCGGAAATGTCCGCCGGCGATCGTATTGGCGGCCACGCGGGCCGGCCGGTTATCCCCCTCGCTCATCGAGGAATTATGATCCCGGTTCCGCTGCCGCGCAATCCACGCTAGGGGCGATTCTGCGCGCGCCCGTAGCTCAGTTGGATAGAGCACGTGCCTTCTAAGCTCGTGGTCGCTGGTTCGAATCCAGCCGGGCGCGCCAATCCCCGACAGAAGCGCGGGTTTATCCCGATTGTGGCCTCAGGCCCTGCGGCGGGAAAAAGCCCCATGCACTTGCGCCCCATCCTCCCCGCCGATCTGGGCCAGAAGCGGACGATCATGGCGGCGGACCGCACGCTGATGGCGTGGGTCCGCACCTCGCTCTCGATGCTGAGCTTCGGCTTCACGATCTACAAATTCCTGGATGCGCTTGCCGATAATCATCAGATCGCCAATTCGAGCAGCCCGCGCCACATCGGCATGTTCCTGGTCGGGATGGGAACGCTGACCATGGTGATGGGAACGATCAGCTACTGGGTAACGCTCAGGGATCTGGAGCGCATCGAGCCGTTCAGGCTCGGCCGACCGGTGCTGTTCATCGCGCTGGTCATGGCCGTCGCGGGATCGGGGCTTTTCCTGACGATCACCACCCGGCTGGTCTGAACGCAAAACGGGCGTCCCAGCTGCCAGGACGCCCGTCAGGCACCAACTCGGGCGTCGAATCCAAGCGGCACAGGGATTGTGCCGGCGCAACAGTCGGGTTCAGGCCGCGCCGGCACGCGGCGATCTGCGCCGGGCGAGTGCCTGGAAACGAGCATCGTGCGATGGAAGCCGAGGATCGGGCGACGAAGGCCGCCCCCGGCGGCGCGGCTTACTTCTTGCCGCCGCGCCAATAGAGCAGGCCGGCGACGATCGCTGCCGAGCCGATGCCGATCGCAGCGCCCATGCCGATCTGCTTGGCATCGGGCTTCCAGCGCTTCGTGGCCTCGACGATATCCTTGACCGCCTGCAGCGCCTCGCTCCCCTGACCATGGTCGTGGGGCGGTTCCTCGATCGGATAGGGCGACTGGGCTTCCTGCGGCTTGGGCGGGGTCTTGCTCATGATCTTCCTTATATTGGTGCAAGCCTGAACGTCAGGCTAATGCGGCGGTTGCACCCAAAGATGCAAGCCGTCACAAGCCGGGGATGAACCCGCTTTACGCTCAAATGGGCACCACCATCTTCGAAGCGATGTCCGCACGGGCGCGCGAGACCGGGGCGATCAACCTGGGCCAAGGCTTTGCCGACGGGCGCGGGCCCGAGGCGGTGCTCGAAGCGGCGGCGAAGGCGGTTCTGGAGAAGTCGAACCAATATCCGCCGATGATCGGCCTGCCCGAGCTGCGCGGCGCGGTGGCGGACCATTATGCGCGGCACCAGGGGCTAAACCTCGCCGCCGAGGAAGTCGTGGTAACCTCGGGCGCGACCGAGGCGCTGGCGGCGGCGATCTTCGCCTGCGTCTCGCCCGGCGACGAAGTGATCTGCTTCCAGCCGCTCTATGACGCCTATGTGCCGCTGATCAAGCAGGCCGGCGGCGTGCCCAAGTTCGTGCGGCTGAGCCCGCCCGAGTGGAAGATCGACAAGGCGGCACTCGAAGCGGCGGTGTCGAGCAAGACGCGCGTGCTGCTGCTCAACAATCCGCTCAACCCCGCCGCGACGATGTGCGGCGCCGACGAGCTGGCGATGCTGGCGGACTTCTGTGTCAGCCATGACCTGATCGCGATCTGCGACGAGGTCTGGGAGCATGTCACCTTCGACGGCGCCCGCCATCTGCCGCTGATCGGCTTCCCGGGCATGCGCGAGCGGACGGTGAAGATCGGATCGGCGGGCAAGATCTTCGCGCTGACCGGCTTCAAGGTCGGCTGGATCTGCGCTGCCCCTGCCCTCGCCCGTGTGATCTCCAAGGCGCACCAGTTCCTCACCTTCACCACCCCGCCCAATCTGCAATGGGCAGTGGCAGAGGGCTTGGCGATGCAGGATGGCTGGGTGCAGGACTCGCGGCACCGCTTCCAGGCCGGGCGCGACCGGCTGCGCGCAGGGCTTGAGGGTGCCGGCTTCGCGGTGCTGCCGAGCGCGGCGACTTATTTCCTGTCGGTGGATCTTACCGCATCGGGCATCGGCCTTGATGACGTGACATTCGCCAACAGGCTGATCGACGAGGCGGGCGTCGCCTCGATCCCGGTCTCGGCCTTTTATGCCGAGGACGCGGTGACCAATGTGCTGCGCTTCTGCTTCGTCAAGGAAGACGCGACGCTCGACGCCGCGATTGCCCGTATCGCCGAGGCGCGAGACCGGCTGGCCGGCTGATCCGGCGCTCCGGGCGCGATCGTCTTCCTTCGCTTCGTCGGCATCCGCGACCGCTTCACCGTGGCGGAGGCAACTCGTCGCATTTGCGGCACGTTCGCCGGCCGCGGGATCAGAAGATCTACTGGAGTAGTACCCATGCGTAACATGAAGTTCCTGATGCGCGGCGCCGCGGTTGCCGCCATTCTCATCGCGACGCCGTCGCTTGCCCAGAGCCGTATCGACCGGGCACGCACCGCCGTCGCCGAAGCCACTGCCAAGGTCGACGCCGCGCAGACCGCGGGCGCCGAGAAGTTCGCGCCGGAAGCCTATGCGCGCGCGGCTGAGTCGCTGCGTACCGCCAAGGACCAGCTGGCACGCGACCATCGCGATTCGACCATCAACGAAGCGCGTCGCGCCTCGGGCCTGGCCGACCAGGCTCTAGCCGAAGCCGAGAGCCACAAGCAGAACGCCATGGCCGCCGAACGCGATGCGCGCCGTGACGCCCAAGCCACTGCTGCGGCGGAGGCGAGCGAGAAGGCCGCTGCGCAGGATGCCGCGCTGAACGCGCAGACTGATGCGCAGGCGGCAAATGCCCGCGCCGATGCGGCGGCGATGGCGGCGAACTCGGCAGCGGCCGATGCGGCGGCGGCGCGTGCCGCGGCAGCCCAGCCGGTCGCGACCACGATCGAGACCACCACGACCCAGCCGGCCGCGACGCGTACCTATTCGTCGACGCGCAAGACCACCACGGTGAAGAAGGCGGCGCCTGCGAAGAAGACCACCACGACCGTGGTCAAGCCGACGGCGTCGACCACGACCAAGACGACCGTGACGACCGCGCCGCAATAAGCCGACGTTTCCACTTTCAGTCTTCCTCGTCCGGGAACTCCACATTCCCGGGCGATGAGGCTGTTCAGATCCTGTCCAGCACCCCACGCTCGGTGATGTAACCCGTCACCAGGCGTGCGGGAGTCACATCAAATGCTGGATTGGCGGCGGGGGAATCGGTTACCCGGACAGTGCTGATTTCCCCGCTTGCGGAGGGCCCGGTCAAGCGGGTCAGCTCGTCGGCGCTGCGTTCCTCGATCGGGATGTCGGCGCCGCTTTCGGTATTGGGGTCGAAGGTCGTGTAGGGCAGCGCGACATAGAAGGGCACGGCGTTGTCCGCTGCCGCGAGTGCCTTCAGATAAGTGCCGATCTTGTTGCAGACGTCGCCGTTGCGCGTGACGCGATCGGTGCCGACGACGACGGCATCCACCTGCCCCTTCATCATCAGCAGCCCGCCGGCATTGTCGGAGATCACGGTGTGCGGAACGCCGTGGTTGCGCAGCTCGAACGCAGTGAGCAGCGCGCCCTGGTTGCGCGGCCGCGTCTCGTCGACCCAGACATGGACCGGGATGCCCGCATCATGCGCAAGATAGATCGGCGCGGTGGCAGTGCCGTAATCGACCGTCGCCAGCCAGCCGGCGTTGCAATGCGTCAGGATGTTGAGCGGGCGATCGGGGTTCTTCGCGTGAAGCTCGCGGAACAGCTCGAGGCCATGTTCGCCGATCGAGCGGCAGAGTTCGGCGTCCTCGTCGCAAATCTCGTCGGCGCGGGTGAAGGCGGCCTCGGCGCGCTCGGCCTCGGGGAGATCAGCGACTGCGGCGCGGACGGCGTCGAGTGCCCAGCGCAGGTTGATCGCAGTCGGGCGGGTCTCGTGGAGCGTGGCGTAGGCGGCGTCGAGGTTGGCATCGCTGGGATCCACCGCGAGCGCCATCGCATAGCCATAGGCGGCCGTCGCGCCGATCATCGGGGCACCGCGCGTCCACATCTCGCGGATCGCCACGGCAGCGGCATCGACGTCGCGCAGTTCGACCCACTTCACTTCCCAGGGCAGCTTGCGCTGGTCGAGGATGACGATGCCCTTGCCGTCTTCGGTGCGGCGGATCGAGCGCGTGGGCTGGCCTTCGAGGATCATGGAAGCACTTCCGCGAGAGAATGGATGTCGGCCGCCGCATCGTCGCGCGCGATCAGCAGGGCCTGGAGGCCCGCTTCGCGCGCGGCATCGACTTCGGCGGGCATATCGGAGACGAAGAGCAGGTCCGAGGGCGCAAGATCGAGGGCGTCGACGATCTTCGTGTAGGAGTCGCTGTCGCGCTTGGGGCCGGTGGTGGTGTCGAAATAGCCGCTGAGCAACGGCGTCAGGTCGCCGGCGATCGAGTGGCCAAAGATCAGCTTCTGCGCGGCGATCGAGCCCGAGGAATAGATGTTCACCTTGAGGCCCGCGCCTGTCCAGCGGCGCAGCGCATCAGGCGTGTCGGGATAGACATGGCCCTTGAGCTCGCCATCGGCATAGCCCTGCGCCCAGATCAGCCCCTGGAGCGTCTTGAGCGGGGTCTCCTTGCGGTCCTCATCGATCCACTGGATCAGCGTGGCGACCGGGTCGTCGCCCCCCACTTGGGCAAGGATCGGCGCGGCGGCCTCGGGATTGGCCGCAACGAATTCCGCCAGATGCTTGCGCGCATAAGGAAAAAGCTCGTCGGCGACGAAGCTGATGCTGCTGGTCGTGCCTTCGATGTCGAGGAGGATGGCTTTGGGGGCGTGGTGTTTGGTCATTCAACTCTCGTCATCCCGGCGAAAGCCGGGATCTCAGGCGAAGGCGCGATATGGCACGAGATCCCGGCTTTCGCCGGGATGACGGCTAAACCTCGAGCGGCTCATGCCGCGGGAAGCGCTCGGCGATCGTGTCACCGGTGAAGTTGGCGACCCAACCATCGGCATTGGTGAACAGGCGGATCGCAGTGAAGCGCGGGCTCGGGCCCATGTCGAACCAGTGGCGGGTGCCGGCGGGGACCGAGATCAGGTCGCCCTCCTCGCAAAGGACCGCGTAGATCTTCTCGCCCTCGCGCAGGGTGAACAGCCCCTCGCCTTCGACGAAGAAGCGGACCTCGTCCTCCGAATGGCGGTGCTCGGAGAGGAACTTGGTGCGCAGATTGGCCTTTTCGGGATGGTCGGGAACCATGCGGATCACATCGACCGACTGATAGCCATTCTCTGCCTTCAATCGCTCGACCTCGGGGGCGAAGGCCTGGAGGACCTCGTCCTGCCCGGCATCGTCGGCGAGCGGGCGCGACGGCCATTGCTCGAAGCGGACGCCGATCGGCTTGAGCGCCGCGGCGATGGCACCGGCATCGCGCGTGTCGGTGAGCGGCGCGCCGCCCGCTTCGTCGAAGATGCGGAGATGGGTCATCGTTTCCACGCCCTTTCGGCCAGCTCGGCGGCAATCAGCCATTCGGTGCCCTCGAGCACGCGCTCGGCCTCGGCCAGATCCTTGCCCCAGGCATAGAGCCCATGGCTGCGGATAAGATAGGTCGGGGCCGCGTTCGGCGCCAGCAGCGCGGGGCGGATCGCTTCCTCGATCACCGCCATGTCCTGGCTGTTGTCGACGATCGGCAGGCGGATCTCGGCCTCATGGGTGGTGTTGCCCGGAAAGACCTTGAGCATCTCATGCCCGGCGAAGACCCATTCATTCGCTTCGGTGGCGCGGCTCATGCCGACGGCCTCCGGCGAATGGCCGTGCAGGACGGCGCCGACATTGGGGAACAGGCGGTAGATCGCGAGATGCAGGTCGGTCTCCGCCGAGGGCTTGCCGGGAGTGAGCCCCTTCCCTTCCAGGTCGACGCGCATGATCCCATCGGGCGTCAGGCGGCCCTTGTGCCAGCCGGACACGGTGACCGCGATGCTGCCGTCGTCGAGGCGGACGGAGTAGTTGCCGGCCGTGGCGGGCGCCCAGCCGCGCGCGTCGAGCCGGCGGCCGACCTCGACCAGTGCATTGGCTGCGTCTTCGAAGGACATCGTCATGCGCCCGGCCTTAGCCGATCCAAAGCGACGGGCGCATTACAGAATTTATTTCGAGCCGCGACGCCCGATCGGCTGGACGATCTCGCGGGCCGGGCCGGTCACATAGGTGGCGGGTCCGATCTCGGGGCGCGGGGCGTTGCCGGGCATCGTCACCATGTTGAACGCCTCTCCGCCCAGATTGCGGGCATCGGCCATCAATAGCGGCGTCGAGGGGCCGGAGCGCTCGGGGTTCACCACCGGCTCGTCAGTGACCATCACGTCGCCGCCCAGCTCGGTCAGCGTGTAGAGCTGCTTGGCGAAGGCGGCCGGGAAGCGGATGCAGCCATGCGAGGCCGGATAGCCCGGCAGGCGGCCGGCATGGAGCGCGATCCCGTCCCAGGTCAGCCGTTGCATGTAGGGCATCGGCGCGTTCGAATAGAGATTGGAGCGGTGGAACACCTTCTTCTGGAGAATGGTGAAGGCGCCCACCGGCGTCTCATGCCCGTCCGAGCCGGTCGAGACGGTGCTCGCCCCGACGAGGTGCCCGCCGCGATAGACATAGGCGCGCTGGTCCGGGATGCTGACCACGATCGAGACCGGATCCCATTCGCTGGTGCTCGCCTTGATCAGCTGCGGCTCCTCGTACCACGCCCATTGTCCGTTGCGCAGCGCGTCGGGGCCGACCTGCATCCTGTCCGATGCGGCGACCTGTGCGGCGGCGGGAGTGATGGGAAGAATCGTGGCCAAGGCCAGGAGAAGGACGGCAAAGGTGCCGGAACGCATCAAACAGCTCTCCGAATCTCGAGCCAGGACGGCTCAGGGCGATTCCTTAACGAAATTAACCTAATTTCGTGCCGCTGCCGAATCGGAGATAATTCGGGTGCGCAAAACGCTGGCAACGTTGCGGATTTCGCCCTGACTTCGGCGAACCGGGCAATCGTTGCGGCGAGTCGCGCAACTTGGGACAGTTGTTAAGCAACGCGCTCACCATCTGTCTGATATAAAGTTCCCCTAGGGGCA
Organism: Sphingomonas sp. R-74633; assembly: GCF_013416555.1. Classification (GTDB taxonomy): domain Bacteria; phylum Pseudomonadota; class Alphaproteobacteria; order Sphingomonadales; family Sphingomonadaceae; genus Sphingomonas. The sequence continues at coordinate 1,213,308 of NZ_JACCFG010000001.1, forward strand.
GAGCAGCGGGCAAATTGGAACATATGCACAGTCTCGAGACGATTCAGTCGCGTCGCGCCTTGTTGAAGGCGGCGCTGGTAATGGGTAGCGGCGCGGTGGTTTCCGCCTGCGCCTCGCGCACGATCACAACCGCAATGGCGCCGGCTCCGGTGCCGGTTCCGACTCCCGTGGCAGCGATCCCCAAGGCACCCGAACTGGCCGCGGCCCGTGTGCCCGGCGTGCCCCAGGGCGTCCGCCCCGACCTGTTCAAGAAGGCGCTGGCAGCGCTCAACCGCCACTCGATGCGCATCCCGTCGCACGACCGGATCGCGATCGCCGACTTCGCCACCTCGTCGAACAATCCGCGCTTCCATGTCGTCAATCTCGGCAGCGGCCAGGTCGAGCATTTCCTCGTCGCGCACGGCATCGGCTCGGACCCCGAGCATAGCGGCATGCTGCAGCGCTTCTCCAACGAAGTGAATTCGGAAGCGACCTGCGAAGGCGCGTTCCTGACCGCCGATTACTACATCGGCAAGCATGGCGACTCGCAGCGCCTGCTCGGGCTCGATCCGACCAACAACAACGCGCTCGACCGCGCGATCGTGGTCCATTCGGCCTGGTATGCGAATGCCGACATGATCGGCAAGCACGGCAAGCTCGGCCGCAGCCAGGGCTGTTTCGCGGTCGGCGAGACCGAGCTGGCCAAGCTGTTCGAACAGCTTGGGCCGGGCCGGATGATCTACTCCGCCAAGGTCTAGTTTTTCGGTAGCCCCGGCCCCGGCCCGGTCCCGCACGGGAAGGGCGGCGCCCAGCACGGATAGCCGAAGCTCAGCCTGGTCGCGTAGCGCGCGAGCGGCTTTTGCGGCCATGCACCCGGCAGCACGACATCTTCCTTGCCGCTGCCCTTGGGCCAGGTCGCCACGCTCGGCGGCGTGACGCCGTACCAGAGCGCATCGCCCTCGAACGGGCGCTTGAAGGCGATGGCCATCACGCGGTCGCCCATCCAGAGCTGGTGATAGTCGGCCGGGCTGCGCTGGGCGCCGTGCGCGTCCACGACCGCTGAACGAGCGAAATAGATATCCTGCCACGGGGCATTCGGCGCGGCGAAGGCGAGCGCCTTGGCGGGCTCCTGTGGCTCGGCGGGGCGCGGCACGATGCGGAAGCTCGCGAGCAGCACCAGCGCCACGACCACGGCCAGCCCGCGCAGGTCGCGCCACGTAAACAGCAGCCAGGTGAACAGCGCCGCCATCGGGAACAGCCATTTGAAATAATGCGCGTTGAAGAAGCGCCACATGCCGCTCGGCACCAGATCGACATAGGCGAGCATCATCAGCGTGTAGATCAGCGCGGAGAGCGCCATGCCGAGCGTCAGCCAGCGCGCCGGCCCGTTGAGGCGCCACACGCCGAGGATCAGGCCCGCCGCGCCGGTGAGCAGCCAGGGCAGCTCGCGGAGCAACCCGGTCTCGCCGGGGAACCAGGGCGCGGGATCGACCAGCAATATGCTCGCCTTCCAGCCGAGATCGGCGAAGGCGAAGCCATAGTCCCCCGACAGGATCGTATAGTCGGTGAGGCGCCAGCCATAGATTGCGAGATAGAGCGCCGCGTACGGCAGGAACGCCGCCCCTGCCCCGCCGATCGCCCTTGCGAGATCCAGCCAGCGCTTCTCGATCAGCACCGGACGCCACAGCGCGAAGCCGCCGATCACCGCGGCGATCACCACATCCGCCGGGCGGACCAGCGCGATCGCCATCAGCAGCGAGCCGAGCAGCCAGGGCCGGCGGCGCTCGCCGAACATCATGTCGGCCGCTTCGGCAAAGGCCAGCCAGATGAAGGCCGTGGACATCGTCGTCGTCCACGGCTCGAGCCAGAATTTCGAAATGCGCAGGTCGCCGATCGTCGCGGCGAGGAAGAGCAGGCCTGCAGCGAAGCTCCCCACGCCGAAGCGCGAACAGACTCGCCAGAAGCCCCAGAAGGCGGCGGCGTAACAGAGCAGGTTGATCGGTACGAAGGGCGTCGGCGCCCAGGCGAAGGGCGCGCCGGCGAGCGGATAGAGCAAGGGATACCAATGCTGGTCCGGGCTCAAATCGAAGCGCAGCAGAGCCCTGGCCGACTTCAGATACTGCATCTGGTCGTGCCAGCCGCGCCACCAGGGGCCTGCCGGTGCGAAGAACTTCAGGTTGATCTTGAAGATCGTATAGGCGGCGAACACCACCATCACGGCGCGCACCGGACGGTCGTCAAATTGGCGGCGGATCCAGGTGAGCATGGCGAGCGGGTAAAGCCTGACTGGGGTTGGCACAAGGCGAGCGGAACGACTAGGTAACGGGCCGTGATCGAAACATTCCGTAGCAAGACGGAGACAATGACCCAGTCCCACCCCTTTTATTCGATCCACCGCCAGGGGATGATCCGCGCGGGCGTGTGCACCCCGGTGACCACGGTGGGCGATCCGCGCGCCAATGCCGAACAGGCGATCGCGCTGGCGCGCGAGGGCGAGGGCCTGGGCGCGGATTTGCTCGTCTTCCCCGAGCTCAACGTCACCAGCTACGCGATCGACGACCTCCATCTGCAGGACACGATCTGCGACGCGACCGAAGCCGGGATCGCGGTGATCGTCGAAGCCAGTGCAGAGCTGAAGCCGGTGCTGCTCGTCGGCGCGGCGCTGCGGCGCTGCGGCCGGCTGTACAATTGCGCGGTGGTGATTGCGCGCGGGCGCATCCTGGGCGTGGTGCCGAAGAGCTACCTCCCCAACTACCGCGAATATTATGAGAAGCGCTGGTTCGCGCTCGGCGCCGGGCTCGCCGGGCTCGAGATCGAGGTCGCCGGGCAGACCGTCCCCTTCGGCACCGACCTGATCTTCGCGGCCGAGGAACTGCCCGACTTCGTCTTCCATGCCGAGATCTGCGAGGATTACTGGGCGCCTTTGCCCCCCTCGACCGAGGGCGCGCTCGCGGGTGCGCTGGTGCTGTGCAACCTCTCCGCCTCGAACGTCACGATCGGCAAGGCGCGCGAGCGCGAGATGCTGTGCGCGGCGCAATCGGCGCGGGCGGTGGCGGCCTATGTCTATTCGGCCTCGGGGCCGGGCGAGAGCACGACCGACCTGGCCTGGGACGGCCAGGGCATGATCCACGAGTTGGGCGAGCTGATCGCCACCACCGAGCGCTTCGATATCACCACCGAAGTGGTGTGCGCCGACATCGATCTCGAGCGGCTGCGGCTCGAGCGGATGCGGATGGGCACGTTCAACGACTGCGCCGCCGCCAATGGCGATCCCGAGACGCGCTTCCGCCGGGTGGTCTTCCAGCACCGCCCCGACTTCGCCGACAAGGGACTGCTGCGGAAGCTGCGCCGCTTCCCGTTCGTGCCCAATACGCCCTCCAAGCTCGAAGAGGATTGCTACGAGGCGTTCAACATTCAGGTGGAGGGGCTGCGCAAGCGGCTGGCCTCGACCGGATCAAAGCATCTCGTCATCGGCGTTTCGGGCGGGCTCGATTCCACCCATGCGCTGATCGTCGCGGCCAAGGCGATGGACCGGCTCGGGCGCCCGCGCACCGACATCCTCGGCTTCACCATGCCCGGCTTCGCGACCAGCGACGCGACCAAGGCCAATGCCTGGGCGCTGATGAACGCGCTGGGCGTGACCGGCGCGGAGATCGACATCCGCCCGACCGCGCGGACGATGCTCGAAGGGATCGGCCATCCGTTCGCCCAGGGCGAGCCGGTCTATGACGTGACCTTCGAGAACGTCCAGGCGGGGCTGCGCACCGATTACCTGTTCCGGCTGGCCAACCAGCGCCAGGGCTTCGTGCTCGGCACCGGCGACCTCTCGGAGCTGGCGCTCGGCTGGTGCACCTATGGCGTCGGCGACCATATGAGCCATTACGGCATCAATGCCGGCGTGCCCAAGACGCTGATCCAGTACCTGATCGGCTGGAGCGTGCAGACCGGCCAGTTCACGGGCGAGGCGACGCAGGTGCTGACCAGCATCCTCGACACCGAGATCTCGCCCGAGCTGGTCCCCGCGGATGCGGATGGAAAAATGCAGAGCACGCAGGACCGGATCGGGCCGTACGAGCTGCACGATTTCTTCCTCCACTATACGATCCGGCACGGGCTCAAACCCTCCAAGATCGCCTTCCTCGCCTGGCATGCGTGGAAGGATGCCAAGGCGGGGCAATGGCCGATCGGCTTCCCCGAGGATGGCCGCCATCAGTACGACCTGGCGGCGATCGCGAAGTGGCTCGAGGAATTCCTGTTCCGCTTCTTCCAGACCAGCCAGTTCAAGCGCTCGGCGCTGCCCAACGGCCCCAAGGTCTCGGCCGGCGGCGCGGTGAGCCCGCGCGGCGACTGGCGCGCGCCCTCCGATGGCGTGGCGCGGCCGTGGATCGACGCGCTCAAGGCCAGTCTCCCCTAAACGGTGCCATCCGCGCTCGACGCGTTGGAAGTTCGCGATAAGGTCTCGTCCGGGCAGCGGGGGATGAAAAATGGCGGCGATGCCGGGGCTTGAGCGTTTCGAGACGCGCTGGTTCCTGCCCGAATATCGCCCGATGCGCAGCGGCGACTGGGGAATCCGCACCGATGGCGGAGTGCTCGCGCAGGGCTATTGGAGCCCCGCGCGGCTGATGATGACGATGCCCGCGCTGCTGCGCGGCGACGATGTCTGGATGTCGCTCAGCCCGATGGAGATCGAGAGCCAGGAGATCGGGCTGGCGCTGTCGCACGGCCATGTCGTGATCATGGGCATGGGCATGGGCTGGGCAGCAATGGCCGCGGCGTTGCGCGACGAGGTGACGCGCGTCACCGTGGTCGAGCGCGACAGCGACGTGCTGGCGATCCACCGCGAGCTCGACCTGTTCGCCCAGCTGCCCGATGCGGCCCGCGCCAAGCTGCGCATCGTTCAGGCCGATGCGCTGGAATGGCAGGCGGACGTGCCCGTGGACTTGCTGATGCCCGACATCTGGCTGCCGATCGTGAGCGACGGGCGCGTGGAGGAAGTGCGGCGGATGCAGGCCAATGTGCAGGCCGCCGAAATCTATTTCTGGGGTCAGGAGCTCGAGATTGCCCGCCACGCCCGCGCCGCCGGGCGCGCGTTCGATGCAGACGGCATCGCCGCGACGATCCGCGCCTTCGACCTGCCGCTGATCGGCCCGGACTATCCCGGCTATCCGGAGATCGTCGCCACAGTAAGCCAGCGCTGGATGCGCGACCGCTGGCTGCCAAGCGCCTCGCTTATCTGAGTGGTAGCGTTACCAAGGCTTGACCTGTATACCCTTCCCGACAACGCTGACAAAAAGCGCGGGAGAGGGAATATGAAATTGCATCGCCATGCCCTTGCGGGTTCGTTGATTGCTCTCGGGATGGCGCTCGCCGCGACGCCCGCCACCGCCCAGCAGGCGCCTGCCGCCCCGTGGATGAACGCCAAGGCCTCTACCGACGAGCGCGTGCGGCTGGTCCTCGCGCAGATGACCGATGAGGAGAAGCTGACGCTCGTCTTCGGCTATTTCGGCACCGATTTCCCGCCCAGGAACGGCTACAAGGCGCCTGCCGAGGCGCGGCCGGGTTCGGCAGGCTATATCCCCGCGATCCCGCGACTCAGCATTCCCGCGCAGTGGCAGACCGATGCCGGCGTCGGCGTCGCCACCCAGGGCGGCGCGGCGCGGAAGCGCGGGCGGACCGCCCTGCCCTCGGGCCTCGCCACCACCGCGAGTTGGGATGTCAACCTCGCCCATGCCGGCGGCGCGATGATCGGCGCGGAGGCCCGGGCATCGGGCTTCAACGTGATGCTCGCCGGTGGCGTCAACCTGATGCGCGAGCCGCGCAACGGGCGGAATTTCGAATATGGCGGCGAGGATCCGCTGCTCGCCGGCACGATGGTCGGCGCGCAGATCGCAGGCATCCAGTCGAACCATATCGTCTCGACCGTGAAGCATTATGCCGTGAATGATCAAGAGACCGATCGCGACACCGGCAACTCGATCATCGATCCGGTAGCAGCTCGGATGAGCGACCTGCTCGCCTTCCAGATCGCGATCGAGAAGGGTGATCCCGGCTCGGTGATGTGCAGCTACAACCGGGTCAACGGCACCCATGCCTGCGAGAACCCCTGGCTGCTCACCGACGTGCTGCGCCGCGACTGGGGCTTCAAGGGCTTTGTGATGTCCGACTGGGGTGCGACCCACTCGACCGCACCGGCCGCGAATGCCGGGCTCGACCAGGATTCGGGCTTCCCGTTCGACAAGGAGCCCTATTTTGGCGCGCCGCTAAAGGCCGCGGTGGCTACGGGCGACGTCTCGAAAGCCCGGCTCGACGCGATGGCCGGAGCGATCCTGCACGGGATGTTCGCCAACGGCCTGTTCGACAAGCCGGTGACCGAGGCACCGATGGACCTCGCCCCCGCGATGCTCGCCGCGCACGCCAATGTGACGCGCAAGGATGCCGAGGGCGGCGCGGTGCTGCTGCAGAACAACGGCGCGATCCTGCCGCTGTCGCCTGCGGTGAAGAAGATCGTCGTGATCGGCGGCCATGCCGACAAGGGCGTGCTGGCGGGCAGCGGATCGTCGCTGGTCTATCCCGTGGTGCCGAACGGCGTGCCCGGGCTCAAGCCGACCGGCTGGCCGGGGCCGGTGATGTATTATGCCGATGCGCCGCTCGCCGCGATCAAACGCCAGGCGCCCAACGCCGAAGTGGTGTTCGCCGACGGCAAGGACACGGGAGGCGCTGCCAAGCTCGCCAAGGATGCCGATGTCGCGATCGTGTTCGGCACGCAATGGGCGGGCGAGAGCTTCGACGTCGAGCTCAGCCTTGACGACAATCAGGACAAGCTGATCGCCGCGGTGACCAAGGCCAATCCGAAAACGGTGGTGGTGCTCGAGACCGGCGGGCCGGTGCTGACGCCGTGGCGCGGTCAGGTCGCCGGCATCCTTGCCGCCTGGTATCCGGGCACGCAGGGCGGCAGCGCGATCGCCAACCTGCTGTTCGGCAAGGTGAACCCGTCTGGCCATCTGCCCGCGACCTTCCCGGCCAGCCTCGACCAGCTGCCCAAGCCCTCGACCCCGAACAAGGGTGACACGACCTACGGCGAAGGCGCGACGGTCGGCTACAAATGGTACGACGCCAAGGGGCTGACCCCGGCTTTCCCGTTCGGGCACGGCCTGAGCTATGCCGCGTTCCTCTATGACAAGCTGAGTGCGCAGGCCGCGGGCGGCACGATCACCACGAGCTTCACGATCCGGAACAACAGCCAGATCAAGGGCAAGGCCGTGCCGCAAATCTATGTGGCGGGTGCCGGCTGGGAAGCGCCCAAGCGGTTGGGGGCGTTCACCAAGGTGGCGCTGGTGCCGGGCGAAGCGAAGACGCTGACGCTGACCATCGATCCCCGGCTGCTGGCGACGTTCGATGGCGCGAGCAACAGCTGGAAGATCACCGGCGGCACCTATCAGGTTATGCTGGGCACCTCGGCAAAGGACATCGTCGCGACGGTACCGGTGACGCTCGAAGCGCGGACGATCGCGGTGGGGTGGCGGCCTTGAGCTAGTGCGGAAAGCTGATCCCCGGCGAAGACCGGGGCCCAGTTGCCACGTCGTCCGCGAGGATTCCGCAATTCTCCAAATGCGCCGATACTGGGCCCCGGCCTTCGCCGGGGATCAGTTCGGGGACTGAAAAGCAAGCCGCCGCCCTTCCCTGGCGCTTTCGCGCGCCATTTCGATGATGCGCAGCCCCATCACTGCTTCCTCGCCCGTCACCGGCGGCGGCGTGCCGTCGGCGATGGCGCGGGCGATGCCGGCGTAGAACAGGCGATAGTCGCCGGTCTCGGTCGGCACGATCTCGCTAGATCCGTCAGCGCGGGTGAGCGTGCCGTGGTAGCGCGCCTCCTCGTCTCCTACGCCCGGATCGTTATAGCGCGCGCCGTCCTTCACGCGTGGCTCCTGCGGATCGAGGCCGTGCTTGGCGAAGTCGGCCTTGGTGCCGTGCAGCCAGAAGCGCGGGCGCGGGGTGACGAACAGCCGGCCGGCGGAAATCGTGACGCGGCGCGCGCCGTAGAACAGGGTCAGCTCGAAATAATCGTCGGTGCGCCCATTCTCGCGCTGGACGGCGATGTCGGCGGAGAGCGCCTCGGGCGTGCCAAACAGCTGGAGCGCCTGGTCGATCAGATGCGGGCCGAGATCGGCGAGGATGCCGGCCCCGGCATCGGGATCTTCCTTCCATGCCTGGGCGAGGTCGGGGCGGAAACGGTCCCAGCGCAGCTCGGCGAGCATGACCTCGCCCAGCGTCCCCGCCTCCACCAGCTTGCGCACGGTCAGGAAATCGCCGTCCCAGCGGCGATTATGGAAGGCGCCGACCAGCAGGCCCTTCTCCTTCGCCAGCGCGACCAGCGCCTCGCCATCGGCGAGGTTGGTGGCGAAGGGCTTGTCGATCACGACATGCTTGCCCGACTCCAGCGCCCGACGCGCGAGCGGGGCGTGGGTGTCGTTTGGCGTGGAGATCACGACGAGCTGGATGCTCGGGTCCGCGAGTACGGCATCCGGCGTAGTGACGGTCACGTCCGGATAGCGCGCATGGACTACCTCGGCACGCGAGCTGGCTATGGCGGCGAGCTCGAGCTCGGGGACCGCGTCCACCAGCGGCGCATGGAAAGCCATGCCGCCCAGGCCATAGCCGATCACTCCCGTGCGGATCATGCGACGCTCCTTTTTTGCCGATTGCGCGCGTCCGCTCTATGCCAGTGCCATGGACTTTCCAATCGAAGCCGTGCGCGCCGAGTTCCTGGCGCTCCGCCCCGACCGCGTCTATTTCGACGCGCCCGGCGGCACCCAGATCTGCGAGGCTGCGGTGGCGCGGATGGTCGAGCACCTCCACGCCGGCACGGCCAATGCGGGCGGCGCGTTCATCACCTCGGTCGAGACCGATGCCGTGAGCGAGACCGCGCACCAGGCGATGGCGGATCTGCTCGGCGGCAAGCCCGACGAAATCGCCTTCGGGCAGAACATGACGTCGCTCACCTTCGCCGTCTCGCGCGCGCTGGCGCGGGAGTGGAGCGAGGGCGACGAGCTGATCTGCACCCGGCTCGACCATGACGCCAATGTCTCGCCCTGGCTCCACGCCGCGCGCGACAAGGGCATGACGGTGCGCTGGCTGGATTTCGATCCCGAGACCGGCCGCTGGAAGCTCGACGAGCTGGTCGGGCTGATCGGACCGCGCACCCGGCTGGTGGCGCTCGGCATGGCGAGCAATGCGCTCGGCACGATCAACCCGGTGGCCGAGGCCGTGAAGATCATCCGCGCCCATTCGGATGCGCTGATCTTCGTCGACGCGGTGCAATCGGTGCCGCACATCGCGACCGACGTGGTGGCGCTCGGCGCAGACTTCCTCGCCTGCTCGCCCTACAAGTTCTTCGGCCCGCACCAGGGCGTGCTCTGGGCGCGCGCCGAGACGGTCGAGCGCGTCGAGGCCTATCGCGTGCGCCCGGCGGGCAATCACGGCGCGCATCGCTTCGAGACGGGCACGCCGTCGTTCGAGGGGCAGGCGGCGGTGCTCGGCACGATCGAATATCTCGAATGGCTGGGCACGCAGCTCGATCCGATGGCCAATAGCCGCCGCGCGAAGCTAGTCGCGGCGATGCAGGGCTGCGTCCATTACGAGCAGGATCTGGGCGACCGGCTGCTGGCGGGTTTGGCGGGCATTCCGGGGCTCAGGCTCTGGGGGCCGTCGACGATGGAAGGCCGGGTGCCGACCTTCTCCTTCACGATCGAAGGCCACCACCCCGACGCGATCGCCGCGCATCTGGCGGAGCACGGTATCTTCGCCTGGTCGGGCAGCTTCTACGCGATCGAAGTGACCGCACGGCTGGGCGTCGATCCGACCGGCGGGCTGCTGCGCGTCGGGCTCTGCCACTATAACACCGCCGAGGAAGTTGACCGGCTTATCGCCGCGCTTGCCGAGCTCTGACCCCTAGATCGCGTATTTCGTCCGCTGCGGGCGGCCGAGCATCGCATTCGCCGCATCGTCGCCGATGAACTTCTCCGCGACGGGATCCCATTTCAGCCTCCGGCCGGTCTTCATCGCGATGTGATGGAGCAAGCAGGTCGAGCAGGCGCGGTGGCCGATCTCCGCAGGCGCGCTGACAACCGCGCCTTTCAGGATCGCGTCGAGCCAGTTCCGGTGCTGCTCGGGTGCCTTGTAGAGGTGGATCTCGTTGGGCCCGATCACGCTGTCGAGCAGCTTCGGGTCGCTCGCCGTCAGCGGAATATCGGCGGGCTTTGAGGGATCGGAGGACGAGACCGAACCGGTGCGCTGGACGAACACCCAACCCTTGTCGCCGATGAACTTCACCCCGTTGGGCAGCGCGCCCGAGATCGTCATCGTCACGCCATTGGCATAGCGCGCATGCGTCTCGAACGGGCCGTGGACGTTCCACAGGCCGCTCCTGGGAAACTCAGCGCTGCCCCAGATCTCGACCGGCCCGGAATGCTCCATGTCCATGCCCCAATGGGCGATGTCGACATGATGCGCGCCCCAGCCGGTGATCATGCCCGCGCCGAACTGTTCGATGCGCAGCCAGCCGGGGCGATCCTCGAAGCTGTTCTGTGGATGTACGCCGATCTCGGTGTATGGGATCTCGGGCGTCGTCCCCAGCCATGCATCATAGTTGAGGTTGGGCGGGATGGGCATCGGCGGCGCCTCTGGCCCCGAGGGGTCGCCGGGCAGACCGATCTCGACATGCTTGAGCTTGCCGATCCGACCGTTGCGAACCAGCTCGCAGGCGCGGTGGAATTGCGGCCAGGGGTCCTGCCCGCGCTGCTGCGAGCCGATCTGAAGGATCTTACCCGATTTCTTCACTTCGTCGGCCATGCGCCGGCCCTCGGCGATGGTCAGCGAAGCGGGCTTCTGGAGATAGACATGCTTGCCCGCCTGCACTGCGCGCACCGCGAGCGGCGCGTGCTGGTGATCGGGGGTCGAGACCAGCACCGCATCGATATCCTTGGCGGCGAGCAGCTCATGATAATCGGTATAGCCGCGCGTGCCGGCGTAGTTCTTGCCGGTGCTGGCGGCATAGCGGTCATCGACCAATTGCATGCCGGCGCCGAGCCGCTTGGTATCGACATCGCACACCGCGACGATCTGCGCGTCCGCGTGCTTGTGGATTTCCTTCATGTCGTGGACGCGGCTGATCCGGCCGACGCCGATCGCGCCGATCGTCACGCGATTGGAAGGCGCGTTCTGGCCGAACACGCTGGAAGGCACGATCATCGGCGCCGCGATGGCACCCAAGGTCTGGCGTCTGGAAAGCCGCATGGCCCCTCTCCTCCTCGTTCAGGCCGTGATCGGCCGCGTGGCGTTCTTCTGTGCGGTGAGCACCAGCTCGGCGGCGAGCAGCGCCTGGTCCTGGTCCTGCGCGACGCTACTGCGCTCGACGACATCGGCGATGAATTGCGGGCCGAAGGGCAGATGGACCTTGGAACAGTCCATGTAGCGCACGCCCTGCTTGTCGCAGATCAGCAGGTGGTTGCCGCCCGGTCGCCCGGCGATGTCAACATATTTGCGCAGCTCGATGTAACCCTCGGTGCCGAGGATGAAGAGTCGGCCGTCGCCCCAGGTCGGCAACCCGTCGGGGGTGAACCAGTCGACACGGACATAGCCAGTGCCGCCGTCACCGGTGAGCATCATGTCACCGAAATCCTCGAAGTCCGGCTTGCCCGGCCAGTTGCGGTTGCCGGTCTGCGCGGCGACGACATGCGCGGTCTTCGAGCCGGTGTAGAACAGGAACTGGTCGGCCTGGTGGCTGCCGATATCGGTGAGGATGCCGCCATAGCGCGCCTTGTCCCAGAACCAGTCCGGGCGGCCGGTGCCGACGCGGTGGGGGGCGATGTTGATCGTTTGGATGACCTTGCCGATCTGCCCCTGCCGGACGAGTTCGCCGGCCTGGACCGCGGCGCGCACCTCGAGCCGCTCGGAATACATGATCGCGAACTTGCGCTTCGTCTCGGCGATCGTGCGGCGGACCTCGGCGAGTTGGTCGAGGCTGGTGATCGCAGGCTTGTCGCCGAGATAGTCCTTGCCCGCGCGCATCGCCCGGATGCCGAGCGGGGCGCGGAGGTCGGGGATCGGCGCGCCGATGATCAGCTTGATCGACTTGTCGCCAAGGATCTCGTCCTCGCTGCGCGCGAGCTTGATCGCATTGCCGTAGCGCTTGCGGAACGTGTCGACCTGCTTCGGATCGGCTGCATAGAATGCCTTGAGCACGCCGCCGCCGCGGAGCATCGCGTCGGTCATCGAATAGATGTGCGCATGATCGAGGCCGATCACGCCGAAATCGGCCTTGTGGGTTACGCCCGGCTCGGGGCCGACGGGCGCGGCATTCTCTGATGGCGCGTTGCCCGAGCTCTGCGACTGGGCGAATACTTCGGGCGGCAACATCGCGGCGAGGCCGGCAATGCCGAGGATCGAACGGCGGTCCATAACGCGCTCTCCTGTTACTTTGCCGGCGTCGCGGCGGTCTTCCAGTTGATCACGTGATAGGTCGCCGGCGTGTCACCGACATTGCGCAGCGCATGCGGCGAATTGGAAGCGTTGAAGATCACCGAGCCGGGGCCGAGCCGCTCCCATTTGCCGGCCGAGAGCGTCTCGACCGTGCCGCGATCGATGATCACCAGTTCCTCATTGGGATGCTGGTGCGGCGGGTGCGAAGCGAGGCCCGGATTGAGCGTGGTGATGTGCATCTCCAGCTCGGAAAGCGTCGCGGTGGGCTGGCGGACGAGGTTGCGGAGTTCGCCGACATCGGTTTTCTGGACGGCGAGCTTGTTCCAGTCCCACACCGCCGGACCGAGCACGGCCTGCTGCTGGGCAAGCGCGCTCGCACCCCAACCGCAGACTATCGCGACCGCGGCGATGCCGAAATCCCTTTGCGTGATCCGCATCATCCCTCTCCTTTTCGGAGAGGCTACACCAATTGTACGAGTTTTGAAGCGCTATTTCTCAAAGATCGCCGCAGCCCCGCCATTGGCGGCGAGATCAAGCGTGAGCGTCTCGCCATCTGCCACGCGCTTCTCGGTGAGGACCGGCGCATCCGGCTTGTCGCCATCGCTCCACAGCCGCATCGCCGCACCCTTCTTGTCGAGGAAATCGAGCGGCACGGTGACCTTGCGCGCGGTCTCGCTGTTCATCGCGCCGAGGAACCAGCGGCTGCCCTTGCGGCGGGCGAGGACGATATACTCACCCGTCTCGCCGGCCAGATAGCGGGTCTCGTCCCAGGCCGAGGGCACTGCCTTGATGAAGTCGAAGCCGGCCGGGCTGGCGGCATAGGTATCCGGGCTGTCCGAAACCGCGGCGAGCGGCGAGAGGAAGACGACATACATCGCCAGCCCGTGCGCCCGGCTGGTCTGGACGAAGGGCAGGTCTCCGCGGACGCGGAAGGCCTCGGGGGTCGTGTTGCGGAAGCCGCCCGGCGTATAGTCCATCGGCCCGATCAGCCCGCGGGTGAAGGCGAGCATGACATTGTGGCGGGAGGTCACCCGCTTGCTCCACTTGTTATACTCGGCGCCCATCACCCCTTCCTGCGTCATGAAATTGGGCCAGGTGCGGTTGAGCCCGCGCGGCGGATAGGCGCCGTGGAAATCGACCATGATATGGTGGCGCGCGGCGGCACCGAGCAACCGGGTGTACCAGTTGACCATCCACTGGTCGTCGCGGTCCATGAAATCGACCTTGATGCCGGCAATGCCGAGCTTCTCATATTCGGCGAGCGCGTCTTCCTGCTGCTCGTCCAATGCCTGCCAATGCATCCACAGCCACAGGCGGACCTTCTTCGACTTCGCGTACTCAACAACTTCCTGGAGATTGAGCGAGTCGGTCCATTTGGTGATGTCGACGCCCGGGCGGCGCACCCCGCCCCCGCCGGCGCCGGCATACCAGCCCTCATCGATCATCGTATAAGGCAGGCCATTGGCGGCGGCGAAGTCGATCAGCGCCTTGGCGACGGCCGTGGTGCTGCGCTGGCCGGGGAGCGCGGCGATCACCGGGCCGCTCCACCAGTCCCAGCTGGTCAGGCCGGGCTTGATCCAGCTCGTGTCCTCGATCCGGCTCGGGCTGGAGAGATTGGCGATCAGCGTGCTCTCGTTGAGCTTGCCGAGCTGATCGGCGAGCATCACCACGCGCCAGGGCGTGACGATCGGGCTGCCGATGCGCGTGTGGACGGCGATGCGATAGTCATCGAGCGAGGGCGAGAGCTTGACCTGAAGCCCGGGTCCGCCGTCACCACGCCCGGTGAGGTACATGCCGGCAAAGTCGAGCAGGTCGGCCTCGGCGATCGCGAAGGCGGCCTTGCCGGTCTCGCAGGCGAAGGGGACGTCGAACAGATTATGGTCGCGCAGATGCGGCACGTCGACAGGATCGAACTCGCCCTCATGGCTCGAGCCGAACTTGCCGACATTGAAGCCCCAGCATTTGTAGCTCGGCGGGAAATAGAAGCCGGTGCGATCGTAGCGGACGATCGCGGCGGCAGTGGCCGGCTGGACGGGGATCACGGTGCGGAAGGCGACGCCGTCGTCATAGGCGCGCAGGACGATGTCGAGCTTGCGCTTCGCCCCGCCCTTCTCCTGGAAATGGACGGTGAGCTGGTTGTAATGATCGCGCCCTTCGGAGGCGATACCGGCGACAATCGGGTAGCGCGCGTCGGCGGTGGCGCTCTCCGAGCCGGTGATCGCCAGGCCATAGCCGAGCGTATCGACGTCGAGATCGAGCAGGATCGGCGACGGCGCGATCACGATATTGCCGGCACGCGAGATAGCATAGACCGGCGTGCCCGATCCGCTGAGCTGCATCGAGATGCGGTTGCTGCCATCGGGCGAAACGGCGGTCAGCACCTGCTGCGCGGAAGCGGGCGCCGCGGCGAGCAGCGCAAGCGCGGCCAGGACCAGCCTCACGCCTTGTGCGCCTTCAGGATCGGAAGCAGCAGCTTCTCCATCGCGGCATAGCCCGCTTCGGTGGGGTGGACGCCGTCAAAGGCGAGGCCCGGTTTCATCGCACCCTTCGCGTCGGCCAGTGCGGGGGTATAATCGATCCAGGTCGCGCCGGCGCCGCGGGCATAACCGGCCAGCCAGGCATTGATCGCGCGGATCGGCTTGACCGTCTCGAGGCCCGGCCGCCACGGGAAATCGCCGGCCGGCGGCACGGAGGCGAGCAGCACCTGGATACCGTTGGCGCGCGCCAGCTCGGTCATCATGCGAAGATTGTCGCAGCTTTGCTCGAGTGTGATCTTGCCGGTGTTGCCGGCGATATCATTGGTGCCGGCCATGATGTGGACGAGGCGCGGGCGGAGCGCGATCACGTCGGCCATCATCCGCAATACCATCTGCGGCGTAGTCTGGCCGCCGATCCCGCGGCAGAGCCGGCCGGAGGTGAAGAAGGCGGGATGCTTGCTCTGCCAGCCCTCGGTGATCGAATCGCCCATGAAGACGATATCGACCTTGCGGCGCGCGGCGATCAGCTTGCGGTTGTCGTCGGCATAGCGACCGAGCCAGGGCCAGTCTTCCTTGAGCTGGCGCTGGTGCTGGTCCTCCCAGCTTTCCTGCGTCCGCGCGACGCTGGAAGCGACGGGGAGGAACAGCACGCCCCCAAGAAACCCACGGCGGACGATCGGCATCACGGCTCTCCGGTATCGAACGGTCGCCGCTACCCTAGCCTTCGAAGAAAAGCCCGCAAGTTCTCGGAGAGCCGGCCGTTTAGTGGGGCGATCCGGCATTGTGCGCGAATGACCGGATACTGTTGAGAGCGTACCGCGCACCAGTTCGTTTCCCTGCCGCCGGATGGGTGAAAACCGGGGGTCCGGCGGCAGGTGAACGACTTTCCCTTATCAGTGGACCGAGGCCATCTCGCCTTCTGCGCGAACCACCGGCGCACGGCCGGCCGCGATCGCGAACACGCACAGCGCGACATAGCAGGCCGCCGGCAGGATCAGCGCGAAGGCATAGCCATGCGCGCCCGAGAGCACACCGACGAGCAGCGGCAGCACCGCGCCGCCGACGATGGCGGTGCAGAGCAGGCCCGAAGTCGATTCCTCGCTCGCGGTGGAACGCTCGAGCGTCAGCGTGAAGATCACCGGGAACATGATCGAGTTGAACAGGCCGATCGCCAGCGCGACGAAGCCGGCGGTGACACCGCCCACCACGAAGACATAGACGCACATCGCCGCGGCAATCGCGGTGAACAGCGCGAGCAGCTTGTGCGCCTTGATCTGGGTGAGCAGGCCCGAGCCGATCAACCGGCCGACCATCGCACCGCCCCAGTAAAAGGCGACGGCCTTGCCGGCTTCCTGCAGCGAGACCCCCGGAACACCGTCGCTACCCATCAGGTAACCGAGCAGCGGCACGTTGAACGCGGCGTCGCTATGGCCCCAGATCGCATTCGAATTGAGGAACAGCGCCATCTGCGTGCCGATCGACACCTCGGCGCCGACATAGAGGAAGATCGCCAGGCCGCCGAGCAGTGCCCATTTGGACGAGAAGGCCGAGAGCAGGCCTGCGCTCGAGGCCGGTGCCGGCGCGGCTTCGGTGACGACGCGGCGGCTCAGATAGAAGAAAACCGCGAGCGCCGCGATGAGGCCGCAGATCCAGAAATAGGCCGAATCGATGCCATGCAGCGCATCGGCGCGGATTTCCGGGGTGATCACCGTGCCGGCCTTCACCTCGACGCCCTTGAGGAACAGATGCGCGCCGAGCAGCGGCCCGAGGAAGGTGCCGACCGAGTTGAAGGTCTGGCTGAGCACCAGGCGGAAATGGCTGCCCTTGGGATCGCCCAGCGCCGCGGCGAGCGGGTTCGCCGCCACCTGCAGGATGGTGATGCCGCTCGCCAGCACGAACAGGCCGAGCAGCACGAGCCAGTAATTGGCGACGTTCGCCGCGGCGAGCATGATCAGGCAGCCGGCGATCATCGTGCACAGGGCCGCAATGATCGAAGGCACGGCCTTCAGCTTGCTGACGAGCGCGGCAGCGGGCAGCGAGACGACGAAATAGGCGAAGAAGAAGGCGAAGGCGCTGGCCTGGGCCTGCACGTCGGTGAGCGTGAAGATGCCCTTCACCGCGGCGACCAGCGGGTCGACCAGCGAGGTGATGAAGCCCCATGCGAAGAACAATGTGGTGACGGCGGCGAATGCCAGCGTCGTCTGCGTAGAGCGTGCGGATGCCAAAATATCTCTCCCTGCCGGTTTTCGCCCGTCCCCGGTTCCGGCAGGCGTTTGACTGCAGCGTGGTCCGACAACGTTGCCACTGTCAAGGCGCTGCAAGCATGGGTGTAAATTCCGCGCTCGCCAGCGGCAACTGCTTTGGCATAATAGCAATCTGCGATTCAGGTCGTCCGATGCAGGGCGGCCGCGAAGGAGATTTGCGAGTGACGAAGGTGTTTTCGGGACGGATGGCCCGCCGGGCCGCGTGGAGCGCGGTGCTAGCCGGGATCGCGGCGCCGGTCGTCGCGCAGCAGGTGGCGCCCGCGCCGCAGAGCACGCCGGCCCCGCAACAGGTCGTGCCGGTGCCGCCGTTCGTGCCCAACCCGCCGGTCGTGCTGCCGGTACTGACCCCGGCCCAGGCCGCCGAGCTCGCGCCGATCCTCACCGAGGCCGGTTTCGCCCAGGGCCTGCGCCGCGTCGGCGATCCCACGCCGAGCTTCAAGGATAACGACACGCTGGTCCGCGCCGCGCTCGACTATGCCAAGGCCGTGCATTCGGGCCGTCTCGCCGAGTCCGACTTCGACCCGAACTGGGGCCTGCGCCCCACCGGCTATGATCCCCTGCCCGCCTTTGCCGAGGCAGTGAAGCAGAACCGCGTCGGCGCCTGGCTGCGCCAGCTGCCGCCGCCCTGGGCCGGGTACGATACGCTCCAGGCCGGCCTGGCGACCTATCGCAAGATCGTGGCGAACGGCGGCTGGGATAAGCTGGCGGCCGGCCCTGACCTCGCCGTCGGCGCAAGCGGCGCGCGGGTCGCGGCGCTGCGCAAGCGGCTCGCGGTGGAAGACAGCCAGGTGGCTGCCACCGGCGACAAGTTCGATGCCGATCTGAAGGACGCCGTGGTCCGCGCCCAGCGCCGCTACGGGCTCAACCCCACGGGTGTGGTCTCGTCGGGCACGCTTGCCGCGTTGAACGTGCCGGCGCAGGACCGGGTCGGCCAGATCATGGCCAACATGGAGCGCTGGCGCTGGCTCCCGAGCGAGATGCCGGCCAAGCGGATTCAGGTGAACATCGCCGCCGCCGTGCTCACCGTGTTCGAGGGTGATTCCCCGATCGCGTCGATGAAGGCCGTCACCGGCCGTCCCGGCAACGAGACGCCGATGCTCCAGTCCAAGATCCACTCGATCGTGCTCAACCCGCCGTGGAACGTGCCGACCGGCATTGCGCAGAAGGAGCTGTGGCCGAAGGGCGAGGCGGCGCTGAAGGCGCAGGGCTACAAGATCATCGGCACCGGCGCGAACCGCCGCCTGCAGCAGCAGCCCGGGCCGAAGAGCGCGCTTGGTCGCTACAAGTTCGACTTCCCGAACAACTATGCCGTGTACCTGCACGACACGCCGTCGCAGTCGACCTTTTCGAGCTTCAGCCGCCTGGCCTCGCATGGCTGCGTCCGCCTGGAGAAGCCCGGCCCGCTTGCGCAGCTGCTGCTGCGCAATGATCCTAACTGGCAGCCCGAGCAGATCAACGCCGCGCTCGCCAAGGGCGATACACTGCGCGTGAGCCTGCAGGAGCAGGACCAGGTCTCGGTCTATCTGCTCTACTGGACCGCCTTCGCCAACGCGAACGGCACGATGAACTTCCGCGGCGATCCCTATGGCTGGGACAAGGACCTTGCGGCAAAGATCGAGAAACGCTCCGCGATTACCGCGGCGGCCGTTTCCGCACGTTGAGAAAAAGGGGAAATAGAATGAAGATCCGCACCATCGCGCTGGTCGGCGCCGCCGGCCTGGCGCTCGCCGCCTGCTCGGGCAACAAGTCTGAGGACACGACCGCGAACGAGACGATCGTCGCCAATATCGGCGCCCCGGACAATTTCGCCAATGTCACGATCGATGAGCCGGTCGCCCCGGTGACGACCAACACCACCGCCGCAACCCCGCCGCCGGTCGCCGAACTCGCACCCGACGAGCAGACCCAGGACGACGCCGACGCGACGGGCATGACCGCCAAGGTCAACCGCAACACCAGCGAGCAGCCGGCGCAGTAAGCTACGAGCGGGCGGGTCTACGGGCCCGCCCCTCCCTTCTCAATCCTGGGTCCGGATGCAGAGCGCCACCGCGCCGCCGGCCAGCGTGCCGCCCGCCAGGATCAGCAGCCAGACCATGTACCCCGTCTTCTCCGGCGCCAGCGCGAGCGCCAGCAGCGGCGCGACCATCGCCGGCAGTGTGTTGGTGAGGTTGAGGATGCCTAGGTCGCGGCCGCGATGCGCGGGATTGGGCAGCAGCTGCATCGCCATCGCCGAATGAATGGCGAGGAACACGCTGAGCCCCGACATCGCCATCGCGTGCCCGATCGCTGCCACGCCCCAGCTCTTCGCAAACGCCATCGTCGAAAGCCCTGCCGCCATCCCTACCGCGCCGGCGGCAAGGAACGGTTTGCGGCGCAGGATGCGGTCGGAAAGCTTGCCGGCCAGCAGGGTGAGCATCACCGCGACGATCGTCGATCCGGTCATCGTCGCGACGATCGGGCTGGCCTCGACGCTGGTCTTGCTGATGTCCTCGCGGTCGAGCACCGCCAGGAAATAGAAGAAGCCATAAGTGGCGAGGCCATTGCCCGCGACCTGGAACAAGATGCGCGAGGTCCAGGCGAGGACGAAGTCGAAGCGGCGAAGCTCGCGCTGTGGCGCGGGCGGCGGTGGCGGCAGCGCGGCGCCTTCGCGGGCGAGCAGCAGGAAGGGCGCGGTCATCGCGACGAAGAGCAGGCAGAGCAGAATGTAGCGCACGGTGTCGCCGCCGAGCCCCGGCAGCGTGATCAGCACCGCAGACATCGCCCCGATCGGGTGCGCGATGCCGGTCAGCGCGGCGACCATGCCCTTTTGCGCATCGGGGATCTCGTCGGCCATCACCGCGGCGATCGGCGCGAACATCATGTTGATGCCGATCTGGATGCAGGTGACGGCGATGAGCAGGCTCACCGGATCGGCGGCAACGCGCAGCAGGCCATAAGACCCGCAGAGCACGCCCAGCCCGACGGTGATCCACGGACGCCGCGTGCCGCGAAGCCGCCGCGTGCGATCGCTCAGCGCACCGAAGATGACATTGGCGACGCTCGCCACTGCCGCGCCGCCGAGCGCGCCGGCGCTGAGCAGCTGCACGGCATGCCCCCCACCCGCCATCGCGGCCTTCAACGGTAGCAGCACCATGACGAACGGCATGAAGCTGACGAACATGCCCGAATAGGCCAGCGCGTAGAGAAGGATGAAGCCGCGGCCGGGAGAAGCGAAACGCATGGACGGCGGACCATCGTTCCCGGCGGGGACCAAGTCAACGCCGCGGCGGCGCAGTCGAGTCACGAACGACGAAGTCGAAGGGCAGCAGATAGCGACCGTTCCCGGCTTCGTCGCGCGCCTTGGTCTGGATCAGCAGCTCGGCGGCCTTGGCGGTCATCGCGGCGATCGGCTGGCGGATCGCGGTGAGCGCCGGCACGCTCATCCGCACCGTCGGCGTATCGTCGAAGCTGACCACCGAGATGTCGCCGGGCACAGCGAGGCCAAGCTGGCCGGCAGCGTGGAGCACGCCCAGCGCCATCTCGTCGCTGCTCGCCAGGATCGCGGTGGGCGGCACGGGCAACCCCGCCAGCGTCTGGAGCGCGGTCACGCCCGCCTCATAGGTGAAGTCGCCGGGCTGGAGATATTCGGGCGACACCTTGTGCCCGCGCGCCTCGATCGCGCTGGTGAAGCCGTGGAGGCGATCCGGGCTCATCGCATAGTCGGGGTGGCCCTGGACATAGGCTATACGGGTGTGGCCGAGGTCGAGCAGATGCTCGGTCGCCCGCCGCGCTGCCGCCTCGTCGTCCATATAGACCGCAAAGCCCTCGCCCTCGCGGTGCGAGCCGAGCCGCGCGAAGATCAGCCCGGCCTGGTGGAGCAGGTTGGTGATCCGGTCGTCCTCGCTGTGCGGCGGGGTCAGGATCACGCCGTCCGGATGCAGCGCCGAGAGCGCGGCGCGGACCTGCGCCTCGAGCTGGTCCGAATGCGAATCGACCAGCTCGAACAGCATCCGATAGCCATGCTCGGCGCATTTGAGCATGCCGCCGAACAGCATCTGATCGACCCAGTCATTGCCGCGCCGCGACTGCCAGCCCTCGACCGTCGGGCGCTCGTCGTTGAAGGCGAGGACGAGATAGGAACGCGACCCGCCCAGCCGACGCGCGGCAAGGCTGGGAACATAACCAAGCTTGTCGATCGCGTCCTGGACGCGGGCCTGCACGCCGGGGGTGACGTTCGGCCCCTTGTTGATGACGCGGCTCACCGTCTGCAGCGAGACTCCCGCCTCCGCCGCCACATCCTTGATCGTGATCGCGCGCTTACGCAGCTGCATTGGCGGGCCGCGCGAGATCGACCTTGTCGGCGCGGCAATGCGCATCGATGAACTGCTGGTGGGTCGGCAGCTGCTGGACCATCGCCGCAAGCTGATCGCGCGCCTTGTCCATTCCGGCCCAGAGCGCGACCTCGTCGATCCGGTCGACCAGCGGGTGATAGCCGCGCGGACGCACGCCCATGCCGTCGAACACCGAGAACCAGCTGACCGAGCGGAACAGCTCGTCGAGCCCTTCGCGCAGCGATCCGTTGCTGCGGAACAGCTCGACCCGCTCCTTCAGGCTGTCCGGCCATTCCATGTCGCGCACCTTGCGCCAGAACGGCGTGTCGTCGCGTGCGCTCAGGCAATAATGGAGCACGATGAAGTCGCGGATCTCGGTATAGTCCGCCACCATGCGGCGGTTATACTCGTCCGCCAGCGCCGGATCGCAGTGGCGATCGGGCAGGAAGCGGAAAAAGAAGTCCATGCCGCGATAGACCAGGTGGATCGCGGTCGATTCGAGCGGCTCGATAAAGCCCGAGGCAAGGCCGAGCGACAGCACATTCTTGTGCCAGATCTGCTCGCGCACGCCGGTCTTGAACGGCACCACCATCGGGCCGGCGACCACTTCCCCTTCGACCTTGTCGAGCAGGATGCGCGTCGCTTCCTCGTCGCTCATGAACTCGGAGGAGAAGACATGGCCGTTGCCGGTGCGGTGCTGGAGCGGGATGCGCCAGCGCCAGCCGGCATCCTGCGCCTCGGCAAGCGTATAGGGCGATGGCGGGCCGACATTCTCGGTCTGCGCGGCGATGGCACGGTCGCAGAAGAGGTAGTTGGACCAGTCGGTATATTTAGTGCCGAGCGTCTTCTCGATCAGCAGCGCGCGGAAGCCCGAGCAATCGATGAAGAAATCGGCTTCGACGGTGCGCCCGTCCTTGAGTGTCAGCGCCGAGACGAAACCGCGATCGTCGAGCGACACATCGGTGACCATGCCCTCGGTGCGCTTCACCCCCCGCGCTTCGGCATGGCCGCGGAGGAACTGGGCGACGCGCTTGGCATCGACATGGAGCGCATAGGATGCGCCGGCGATCGGGGTCTTCTGCGCCTTGAACGGCAGCATGAAGCGCCCCTCGCGCGCCATCACGCTGGCGGGTGCGAAATCCTGGAGCGGGAAGTCGTGGCCGGAGAGCGTCGCCTTGCGCCAGCACTGGTAGAATTCGCTGAGCTCGACCCGCTGGCCGATATCGCCGAACGGATGGAAATAGCGCTCGCCCTTCTTGTGCCAGTCCTTGAACTCGATGCCGAGCTTGAAGCTCGCCTTGACCTGGCGGACAAAATCCTGCTCGTTGATGTCGAGCTTGGCGATCAGTTCGAGGAACGGCGGGATCGTGCTCTCGCCTACGCCAATCGTGCCGATATCGTCGCTCTCGACGAGCTCGATCTCGAAGAGCTTGCCCTTCATGTGATGCGCCATCACCGCGGCGGCGATCCAGCCGGCGGTACCGCCGCCGACAATGCAGACCTTACGCAGCGCGTCGGGGTTGTTCATGCGGATGTCCTTACGGGCTCGGCAGCGGCGCCATCGACCGTCGCGAGAAATTCGGAATGGGTGGGCGTGTCCTGGACCGCGCGGGCGACCGCTGCACGCATCTGCTCCAGCCCCTGGGCAAGCTCGGCGGGGTCGACCGCGGCAAGCGCAGGATCGATCCGATCGGGCAAATGCTCGAACCCGCCATAGATGGCGAGCCAGGATGCAGGCGAGAACATCTCCCAGCGATAGCGCAGGAATGCGCCGCGCGCGCGCCAAAGGTCGAGCTTGGCGTTCAGGCTGTCGGGCAAGCGCATGTCACGACACGCCTGCCAGAATGGCCCTTCGCGCGTGCTGAGATGATAATGAAGGATGATGAAGTCGCGGACGCGCTCCATCTCCTCGGCCGACTGCGTGTTATATTCGGCGACCACTGCGGGATCGAAGCTCTTGTCGGGAAAGAGCTGCTTCAACCGCTCGATGCCCGTCTCGATCAGCGCGATGCTGGTCGATTCCAGCGGCTCGAGAAAGCCCGAGGCCAGGCCGAGCGACACGCAATTCTTCGCCCAGGCGACCGCGCGACGGCCCGGCGTGAAGCGCAGCTTCCGCGGCTCCATTGTCGTCTTGCCCGCGACGTTGGCGAGCAGTTCGGCGCGCGCGTCGTCGTCGCTCTGAAAGTTGCTCGAGAAGACGATGCCATTGCCTTCGCGGGTGCGCAGCGGGATGCGCCATTGCCAGCCGGCGCTGCGCGCGGTGACCGTGGTGCAGCTTGGCGGCTCCCCTACCCGCTCGCTCTGCACCGCAAAGGCGCCATCGCAGAGCAGCCAGTGCGACCAGTCCTGATAGCCGACGCCCAGCGCCTCGCCGATCAACAGGCCGCGAAAGCCCGAGCAGTCGATGAACAGGTCGCCCTCGATGCGTTCGCCGCTGTCGAGCGTCACGCCCTCGATAAAGCCGCTCTCGCCGTTCAGCGCGACATCGGTGATCCGCGCATCGATCCGCTGCACGCCGATCCGCTCGGCAAAGCCGCGCATGTGCGCGGCGAACAGCGACGCGTCGAAATGGAGTGCCCAGTCGAACACCGAGAGCTGGCTCGGCGGATTGGGCATCGGCACGCTGGCATGGCCTTCGCGCGCCAGCATCGCGCCGAGCGAATATTCCTCGAGCGGCGCGGCCTGTCCGGCGGCACGGGCCTTCAGCCAATAATGGTGGAAATCGACGCCGCGCAGGTCCTGCCCGAAACGGCCAAAGGGATGGACGAAGCTCGCCCCCGGCTTCCAGTCGACGAAGCGGATGCCGAGCTTGGCGGTCGCCTCGCAGGCGCGCATCACTTCGGCATCGGTCATGCCGAGGCTGGCATAGAAACGGCGAATGGTCGGGATCGTCGCCTCGCCGACGCCGATCGTCCCGATTTCGGAGCTTTCGATCAGGGTGATCCGGGTGCCCGTTCCCGCCAGATAGGCGCCGAGCGCCGCCGCCGCCATCCAGCCCGCGGTGCCCCCGCCGACGATGACGACACGCTCGATCGCGCCGCTGGCCATACCCCCGTCTTTCATTACGTCATCTGATCGTCTTGGTAGCGGTATCGCAAGCGAAACCGCCGGTTCCAGTTCTTGAAAAATGGGCCGGCAGCCTCTGGGAGACTGCCGGCCCAGGAGGGTTGGCTCTTAGAAACGGTAGCGGATGCCCACCGAGTAACGCGGCTCGAAGCGGTTCTGCGAGTGGAACTGCTGCGAGTCCTTGTCGAACTGGAAGTAATAGCGCTCGCGCTCGCCCAGCAGGTTCGAGACGTTGCCGTAAAGGGCGAACTGCTCGGTGATATTGGCCGTGAGATTCACGTCCACATAGTCGCTGGCCTGCTGCATCACCGGGATGTTGCGCTGATCGACCGCGGGGCCCGGATCCACGTCATAGCCGAGGCCCATGTTCGCAAGGCGATCGGTACGGTGGTTCCATGCGACGCGCGCCTGGAAGATGTCGTCCTGGTACCAGGCGACCAGATTGATCTGGTGCTTGGAGTTATCCTGGAACGGCAGCTTCTTGCCATCGAGCCCCCGCGCCGACTGCGAGGAGTCGGAGTAGGTGTAGTTGGCGTCGATGCCGAAGTTGCGCAGGAACGGCACTTCCGGGAACAGGTCGGTGAAGGCCAGCTTGGCGCCGGCTTCCAGGCCCTGCAGATTGCCGCCGGCACCCTGCGCCGGCTGCGTCACCGGCACCGTGCGGCGGATCACGCCGTCGGCATCCGGATAGCGGCCGGTCATCGTGGTCGCGGTGGTCACGAAGCTGTCGATGTCGAGCTTGAACAGGCCGACATTGAGCATCGAGGCACGGCCCAGATAATATTCCAGGCTGATGTCGTAGTTGTTCGAGCGCCACGGGTTCAGATACGGGTTGCCGCTCGAGCTGGCACCGGTGACCTGACGGACGCCGAGCGGCGCTGCCGTCGGGTTGGCAGGCGTCGGGCCGGCCGAGTCCGCCGTGCTGATCGTGAGACCGCCGCCATAATTGCCGAGATCCAGCGGGATCATCGTCTTGGCGAAGGCCGCACGCAGGCGCAGCTTGTCGTTGATGTCGTAGGACAGGGTCACCGTCGGCAGCCAGTCGGTATAGCTGCGGCGGGTGACGCTATCGCCCACGTCGAGGTTGGTATCGCCGTATGCCCGGGTGTCGCCGGTCAGGTTCTGCTTCACGTCGATGCTGGTCTTGATGACCTTCACACCGACATCGGCCTTGAACCCGCCGCTCTTCCAGTTGGTGTTGATGTAGGCGCTCTCTTCGATGAGATCGACGTCATACGTATTGCCCGGGACGATGACTTCGTCGGCACCGCCGAACACGCGAGTCATGAACGACTTGATGTCGTCAAAGTCCTTGGGGTTGACCACCCACATGCCCGGCATGCCGTTGACCACGCCGCCCCAGTTGGTCTGGAAGGTGACGTTGTTATAGGCATTGAGCGGCGTGGGCCGGTTGACGGTATAGCCCTGGAAGCAGGTCGGCACGTTGGCCGCAGAAGCGCCGCAGGCCGAGGGGCCCGTCGCAGCCGGAAGTGCCGCGTTATAGCCCGGGTTGGAGACGAACTCGCCCGCGGAGCATTGCGGGTTGTCCATCACCACGTCGATCGCCTTCCACTGCGCAGCACAGCCCTGCGGCGTCGCGGCGCCGTTCCCGCCATAGAAGTTCGAGAATAGGTGGAAGTTCTTGATCTGGGTCGAGCGATCCGAACGGCGCACGCCGACATCGACGCGGTTGAGCAGGCCGAACAGGCCGCCGCCCTGGAACTCATAGCTGCCATCGGCACGGAACACGCCGAGATCGGACGTATTCTCCTGATTGCCCTCGGACGAGAAGGCCGCAACCGCATAGCTGTTGAGGTTGGCCATATAGTCCTTGAGCGACTTGCCGGCGCCCAGGCCGCCCGAGATCGGGGTGTCGAAGCCGCTGAAGGTCGGGTTGCTGCCGCGCAAGTCGAGATGCAGCAGCGGATCCTGGCCATAGCCCAGCGGGTTCGGATCGATATAGCGGCCGCCGTTCGAGCCGATCACGCCATTGGTGTAGCGCGACGCCGGATATTGCGACGCGATGTTCGCCGGATAGAACGGCCCGCGAGTCAGGTCGTTCGGATTGCGGAACAGGGTGAAGGCGCGGCTGCCTGCACGCCAGTTGCTCAGATCGCCCTGCACTTGGCCGTTCATGCTGCGAAGGCTCGCATCCGAACGCAGCGCACGCGCCGTGAAGGTGAACGGTCCGCCGGTGTTGTATTCCAGCTCGAGATTATAGTTGGTCGACTTCTCGTGCGCGGTGCGGTTGACCGAGAAGCTGTTGAACCACCAGACATTGAGGTCGTACTGCGACACGTCAAGCCAGGGCTGGCCATTGCCGCCGGTCTGGCCCGAAGGCGTCGACTCGGTCGGGTTGGTCCAGGTCAGGCCGTTCCAGCGGTTCGAGATGTTCACTCCCGAGGCACGGTTATGCTCGACCAGCTCGGTGTGGAACACCTCGCCCGTCAGCGTCCAGCCTTCGGCGAACTTGAGCTGCACGGCACCGTTGATGCCGAAGCGGTTGCGCTCGACTTCGCGGCTGAACAGCTCATAGCCGTGCGGCGCGATCCAGTTGGCGCCGGCGCCGCCCCAGTCATTGTTGCCGAACGGGCTGCCGCCGATGCCGGCATAGTTGTTGCCGAGATGCGACTGGCTCTGCGTCGCGCCGACCATCACGCCGATCGTGTCGTTGCGCCAGCTGAACAGGCCGCTGATCAGGTGATCGTTCTTCTTGGTATAGTCGCCGCGCGAATATTCGGCCTGATCGGCGAGCGTGAGCCCGCTCTTGAGGTCGAACGGACGGCGCGTGCGCAGATCGACGGTGCCCGAAATGCCCGACAGCGCGTTGCGCAGGTCCTGCGACTTGTACACCACCACGGCGTTCATCAGCTGGGCGGGGATGTCGTTGAGGTTCGGCTGCGCGGTGCCGAGGTTGCCCGGGCTCAGATACTGCTCGCCGTTGAGTAGCGTGATCACCTGCGGCAGGCCGCGGATGTTGACGCTCGAGCCCTCGCCCGCGTCACGCTTGATCTGGACGCCGGAAATACGCTGCAGCGCATCGACCACGGTGACGTCGGGCAGCTTGCCGATGTCTTCCGAGGAGATTGCGTCGACGATCGCCGTTTCGGTGCGCTTGATGTTGATCGCGCTCGCCTGCGAGGCGCGGATACCGGTGACGACGATCTCGTCGGCCTGATCCTCCTGCGGCGTGACCGTATCCTGGGCCCATGCCGGCGCGACCAACGCGGTCGACGCCAGCAAGCCGGCCATCAAACTGGATAATCCCTTCATTCCCTAGTCCTCCCACTCTGTTTTCTGCACCCCGGCGCATCTACGCGCGCCTCACCCGGTGCTTGTCTCAGGGCGCCAGCCGGCGTTCCTGCAAATCCGCCGCGCCCGTGAGCACCGGTTGACCGGCATCCCGCGCAATCGCGACACGATAGGTTCCCGCCGCCAGGTGCCATCCGGGCTGGGCGGTGTCGTAGTCCGCGACGATGCGCGGCTCTGCGATGAGGGTGACGCGGCGCGTCTCGCCGGGCTTGAGCGTCACGCGCTCGAAGCCGGCCAGGCGCAACGGGCGGCTGCCCGTCGCCGGCGTCACGTAAAGCTGGGGCACGTCGGCGCCTTCGCGCTTGCCGCGATTGGTGACGTCGAAGCTCACCGTGAGCGCGGCGCCGCCTTCCACCTTGAGGTTCGCATAGGCGAAGCGCGTGTAGCTGAGGCCGTAGCCGAACGGGAAAGTCGGGCGGTGGCCCTGCCGGGCGTACCAGCGATAGCCGACGTCCGAGCCTTCCTTGTAGTCGATCACGAACGGCTTGATCGCGCGCGCATCGGTGCCGCGATCGGGCGAGGCCTTGATCTGCTCGAAGCCCGGCACGCTCGGCCGCGGCGCCTGGTCAAGCGATGCGGGGAAGGTGATCGGCAGGCGGCCCGAGGGGTTCACCTCGCCGAACAGTACGCGGGCGACCGCCTCTCCGCCGCGCTGGCCGGGATACCAGGCGGCGAGCACCGCCGGCACCTTGTCGAGCCACGGCATCAGCACCGGGCCGCCGGTGTTGAGCACTACGGCGGTCTTCGGATTGGCGGCGGCGACCGCGGCGATCACTGCGTTCTGGTTGCCCTGGAGATCGATATTCTCCGGATCCTCGGCTTCGCTGGTCCACTGGGTGGCCCAGACGATCGCCAGATCCGCGTTCCTCGCCGCCGCGGCAGCAGCGTCGGGATCGCTGCCATCGACGAAATCGACACGCGCCTTGGGGGCCAGCGCGCGGATCGCCGCAAGCGGCGAGGAAGCGTGCCAGGTCATGCGCGCAAACGACGCAGCCGGGCCATTTTTGAGCGGTATCTCGACCGGCGCACCGCCATTCGAGCGGACCTGCGACGAGCCGCCGCCCGAGAGCACGCCGACATCGGCATGGCCGCCGATCAGCACGATGCGCTTCGCCGATTTGGCGAGCGGCAGCAGGTTCTTCTCGTTCTTGAGCAGCACGATCGCCGCCTCGGCCGCGCGCTGGGCGACTTCGGCATTCTTCGCATTGTCGATCGGTTGCGGCGCCTCGACGACGGGGGCGTCCATCACGCCGGTCGCGAACATGCCATTGAGGATGCGCCGCGCCATGTCGTCGAGCCGCGCCATCGGCAGCTCGCCGCTCTCCACCGCCTTCTTCAGATCAGCGCGGAAGAAGAAATGCGTGTCGAGCTCGCCGCCCGATTGCTGGTCGAGCCCGTTGCGCGCCGCGCGCACCGTCGAGTGCACTGCGCCCCAATCGGACATCACCCAGCCCGGATACGCCCAGTCCTGCTTGAGCACGGTGTTGAGCAGGAACGCGTTCTCGCAGGCGAAGTCGCCATTGACCGACATGTAGGCGCACATCACCGAACCCGGCTTGCCGCGCTCGATCGCCAGCTCGAAGGCGAGCAGGTCACTCTCGCGGAACGCCGCCTCGCCGATCTTGCCGTCGCTTACGAAGCGGCCGGTTTCCTGCGCGTTCAGCGCGAAATGCTTGATCGTCGAGACGATATGGTTCGACTGGATGCCCTTGATCGACTCGCCCGCCATCGTGCCGGCGAGCAGCGGGTCTTCGCCCAGATATTCGAAGTTGCGGCCGCCCCAGGGATCGCGGGTCAGGTTGATGCCGCCGGCGAGCATCACGTTGAAGCGCTTGGCGCGCGCCTCGCTGCCGATCATCGCACCGCTGTCATAGGCGAGCTTCGGGTCGAAGGTGGCGGCGAGCGCCAGGCCCGAGGGGAGCGCAGTGGCGGTATCGCCCTTGCGCTGCTCGACCTGGTTGGCGACGCCGAGGCTGGCATCGGTCTCGCGCAGCGCCGGGATGCCGAGCCGCGGGATCGCCGGCTGCTGGCCCGCCGAGGGGATCATGTCGGTGGGCGCCGCCGGATCCTTCGCCATCGGCGGGAACCACGTATAGACGAGCGCCAGCTTCTCCTCGAGCGTCATCGCCGAGAGCAGCATTTCCGCACGGGCAGCAGCAGGAAGCTTGGGATCGGACCAGGGACGCGCGACTGGGTCATTCGAAGCGGCAGGCGCGACGGGATCCTGCGCGAACGCGCCCGGCACCGGCCCGACCAACGCGGTGGTAGCGAGCAACGCCATCGAGCGCGCCACATGCCGCAGACTGACCAACATTCACCTCTCCCCTTCGGCGCACACGACTGCACCGTGCGCACCGCAGGGTGCGCCAGTTTATCCGATCCAACCTGGGGAGCCTTGTCCGACAACGCTGTCGGCTTCAGCGACAAGACAAGCCGACAGCGCCTCGTGGCGCGCAGCGGCAGCCTGTTCCAACACCCCTCTATCGCGGAGTCTTACGCTCCAGTGAGGCGCTTAAAGCATAGATTGTGAGCGTTCTCAAGAACGTTCTCAATTTTGTTACATCCACAACGGGATGTTAGCGCAACCATCGGGGAAATTGGGACAATCCGGCCCGGGCCGACTATTTTCCGGCGTAGCGGATGACGATTTCGCCGGCGCGGGCCAGCGCGATTTCACGCGCCGGTGTAACCGGTTCGGCCGGAAGCCGCAGGAAAGCGGCCAGCGCGCGCAGGCGAAGCTCGACCGGCAGGATCGCGGCACCGACCCTGGCAACGCCGGCGGGCAGCGGCGTACCGCCCTGCCCCGCCGCGGCCACTTCGATCCGTGGCATCGGCTGGACCAGGTCGCGGCGGATCGGACGGGTGCGCAGCACGAGCATCTTGCCGCCGCGCGCGACGCGCATGCGCGGACCGCCCTCGCCTTCCCCCGCCGTGGTGGAAAGCCGGGCGCCATCGCGATTGACCGACCAGATCACCCGGTAGCGCGCCTCGACGCTGGTGGCCGGCACGGGCATCGCGAACTTGTTGTCGAGCACCCAATTCTGCCCATCGACATCGACGAACAACACCGCGTGCTGCTCCTGGTCGACATTGTCCCACACAATCGCAAGGCGCATCGCGCTTTCGGACAGGCCGAGGTCGCGCAGGGCGAAATATTTGGTGAGCGCGTAATCCTCACAATCGCCGCCGCGCGCGAACATCTCCGCAGGCGTCTCCCAGCGATCGGCCATGCCCCAATTGGCGAGGTCGGAGACATAGGGAAGCTTGTTCACTCGCGCCTGGACCGCGACGACGCGCTCGCCCGCGGGCAGGCCGCGCAGCGCCTCGAAGCCGGCACGCCAATTCGGACGGGCAC
Source organism: Sphingomonas sp. R-74633 (assembly GCF_013416555.1). Taxonomy (GTDB): domain Bacteria; phylum Pseudomonadota; class Alphaproteobacteria; order Sphingomonadales; family Sphingomonadaceae; genus Sphingomonas. Next base: position 1,244,548 of record NZ_JACCFG010000001.1, read on the forward strand.
CGCATTCGGCGGGCAGCTCGTCGGCAGGCATCATGCAGTGGATTGAAGACCTGGGAACGACCCCGCCCTCACGCGCCTCGCGCGCGAGTACATCGGTCCAGCGCGGCGCATCGGCGAGCCGCAACGCGATCTCGCGACTCGCCGACTCGCCAGCGTCCATGGACGCGGCAAACGCAGACTGCCCCACAACCAGCGCCGCACAAGACAGCGCCAGCCGCGCTGTTGATACGCGACGCAACACCCCAACCCCCCGGTTGAAACTGGAGGGAGGAATAGGCCGCGCACCCCTAAGGCGAGGCTAACGAAAGCCTAAGTATAAGCCACTGATTATAGTTAGGATTTATGGTTAACTCGGGGTTTCCACCCGGGAACGCAAGGAGTACGGAAGGCTAGACTCAGGGTTTGTACGGACATAAATTGGAAACAATATAATAGTCCCGTTGTGGATCAAAGGATTACTTCAAATACTCTGAAGTTAACGCTGACTCCGTCTTCCTGACTCGGCCCCGATCATTGTAAGGGTTGAATCGATTGCGACCGATTCGGGGGATCCCGAGCTGCGCGCGATTCTCGGAGGGGGACCGGGGGCATGAGATTGAAGCGTTGTTGGTTACTTGCTGTTGCCGCCGCGGCAATTGTGCCGATGCATGCCGCGCACGCGCAGCAAACGGTCAATCCCGGACGAATCGATGAGCGGCTTCGGCCTGCCGACAAGGCGCCTGATGCCCGTTCGGTCGATGTGCCCGAGCTACCGCGCCAGCAAAGCGTGCCCGATTCGGCGATCCAGGTCCGCCTGACCCAGGTTCGATTCGAAGGCGTCACCGCGGTGCCGATCGAGGCGCTCAACGCGCTCGCCGCCCCCTATCTCAACCGCGACATGCCGCTCGCCGAGGTGTTCAAGCTCGCCGAGGAAGTGACCGCCGAATATCGCCGCCGCGGCTTTGTGCTGTCGCGCGCCGTTGTCGGCCCGCAGCGCATCGAGGGCGGAATCCTCACGCTGCAGGTGGTCGAGGGGCATATCGGCAGCACCAGGATCGAAGGCGATGCGGGCGGCTATGCCCCCTATCTGAACGGCTATCTCGCCGACGTCGCCGCCGAGCGGCCGACGTCGGGCGCCGCACTCACCCGCGCGCTGCTCCTCGCTCGCGACCTGCAGGGCGTGGACGTGCGCGCCGTGCTCACCCCCTCCCCCAGCGAGATGGGCGCTGCCGATCTCTCGCTCGTGGTCGACAAGAAGCCGATCGAAGGCTTCTTCGCAGTCGACAATCGCGGCTCGCGCTGGCTCGGCCCGCTGCAGGTCTATGGCGGCCTGTCGTTCAACGACACGCTCGGCATTGGCGAGCGCATCTCGGTCACCGCCGTAAGTGCCCCGATCCACAAGGAGCTCGGCTTCGTCTCGATGACCTGGGACCAGCCGCTGACCTATTCGGGCCTGCGCCTGACCGCGTTCGGCAGCTATGCCGCGACGCATCCGGGCGATGAGCTGCGCCTGCTCGACTTGCGCGGCCGCAGCGCGACCTATGGCTTTGCGCTGCGCTATCCGTTTGTCCGCAGCCGCGAGACCAATATCTTCGGTCGCCTCGTCTTCACCGGCCGCGACAGCAGCTCGCGCAACATCGTGATCGACCCGATCTTCGACGATTCGACTCGCACCGTGCAGGCCGAGATCTTCGGCAACTATGCAGCCCCCTGGGGTGGTGTGCTCAATGTTCGCGCCTCGGTCACCCAGGGCATGGACATCATCGGCGCAACGGTGCGCAGCGACCTGAACAAGTCGCGCGCCACCGCAACCGGCCAGGGCACCCGCGCCAACGCCGAAGTCTCCTTTGCCTATGGCGTAGCGGGCGGCCTGTATTTCCAGGCCAGCGGCGCGATGCAGTATAGCGCCGACAGCCTGCTCGCGAGCGAGGAGTTCGGCATCGGCGGCGAGAATTACGGCCATGCCTATGATTCGTCGGAGATCACCGGCGACAAGGGCGTCGCCGGCCGCGCCGAGCTGTTCTACGCCGCCAGCAGCAAGCTCGGCACGGTGCAGCCTTATGGCTTCTATGAGGCCGGCAAGGTCCTCCAGAACAAGCCGCTGCCCGGCGAGCCGCGCCACGCATCGATCGAATCGATGGGCTTCGGCGTGCGCTTCAGCACGGCTCCCGGAATCAACGGCTCGCTCGAATATGCGAAGCCGATCAACCGGCCTGTCGCCTCGCGCGGCGACAAGGATGGCCGCGTCTTCTTCTCGTTGGGCATGTCGTTCTGATCGGGGGGCGATCGGGACGTCGTTGATTTGAGAATTGCGGGCTGGCCACCCGAAACGGCCGAACAGGGATGATGGATATGAGCAAGCAGCACAGTGCCAAGGCAGCATTCGCCTCGAGCAAGACGTCGCGCCGGTTGAGGAAATCCGCGCTGCTCCTGTCCGCCGCGGTGGCGGCGATCGGCTTCGGCGGCACCGCGCGTGCGCAGCTGGCTCCCTCGGCGCTGCCGACCGGCGGCAGCGTCGTCGCCGGATCGGCCTCGATCGGCACGCCCACCCCGTCGAGCATGACGGTCAACCAGTCCACCGATCGCGCGGTGATCAACTGGAACAGCTTCGACATCGGCTCGGCCGCCAGCGTCACCTTCGTCCAGCCGTCCACCACGTCGATCGCGGTCAACCGCGTCACGGGCGGTGGCGACCCCTCGCAGATCGCCGGCCAGCTCAATGCCAATGGCCGCGTCGCGATCCTCAACCCGAACGGCGTGCTGTTCGCGGGCACCGCCAACGTCAATGTCGGCAGCCTGATCGCCTCGACCGGCGACATCGACACCGCCGCGTTCATGGGCGGCGGCAATCTCGACATCACCGGCGCGACCGGGGGCGAGATCGTCGTCAACGGCAATATCAACATCACCGCGGGCAATCTCGGCCTCGCCGCCTTTGTCGCGCCGACGGTGCGCAACAGCGGCGTGATCACCGCGACTGCCGGCCGCGTGCAGCTCGGCGCCGGCACGGCCTTCACGCTCGACCTGGCGGGCGACGGCCTGCTCAGCATCGGCGTGCCGGCAAGCAGCGCGCTCGTCCAGAACAACGGCCAGATCTTCGCCGAGGGCGGCCGCATCCAGATGTCGGCCAAGACCGCCGGCACGGCAGTCGACAACCTCGTCAACACCGGCACGCTCAGCGTCGATTCCGCGACGCTCGACAATGGCGTGATCGTGCTCGAGGCAATGGGGGGCACCGCCAATCTGAGCGGCACGCTGGCGGCGACCGACCGCAACAGCATCAGCCGCAACATCCTGATCAGCTCCGATCAGGGCGTGAACATCTCGGGCAATCTCAGCGGCGCCTCGGGCACGGTGAACATCACCGCGCCGCACATCTACGGCACCGGCAAAGTCAGCACGAACACCGCGCTGTTCCTGAACCTCAATCCGGGCGGCGACACGACCGGCCTGGGCAATTACATCAACGACGCGCTGGGCGTGATCGGCACCACCGGCTTCGGCACCACGCTGAATCTCGGCACGGGCACCTACAAGTCGGGCGTCGTCGTCAATGCCAGCAACGTGACGATCGACGGCGAGGGCACCGCCCGGATCGGCTGGACCAGCGGCATCGAGAACGCGATCGACATCTGGGGCGACCGGGTCACGGTCAAGAACCTCGAGATCTCGGGCCCGGCGACCAGCGGCTTTACCAGCTACGCCTGGGGCAGCACCAATTCGCGCGGCATCTTCGTCAATCGCTATGCCGACAACGTCCAGCTACTGAACAACAACATCCACGACATCCGCACCGGCATCATCGTCGATGGGCGGAACAGCAACACCTATCTGCTCGACAATACGATCGACAACACCAAGTCGGCGATCTCGATCCAGTATACCGATGGCTCGAACGTCACGATGACGGGCAACCACGGCAGCACCTACGGCAATGAGTGGGGCATCAACCTCTATCTGAACGGCATCCTGCAGGGGGATGGCACCACCATCCTGCCCGCCGCCGGTTCGCTGGGCGCCAACACGCCGCTCGCCGAGCAGCAGCGCCTGCTCGCGCTGCGTGCCGCGAACGGCAATATGGAGGTCCAGAACCAGGGCTATTCGGCGCTCAACCGCACCGCCGCCTATGTCTCGACCACCGGCAGCAACAGCAACCAGGGCAGCCCGCTGGGCAACCTCGCCACGATCCAGGCGGGCGTCAACGCGGTGGTCACCGGCGGCACCGTCTATGTCGCCAACGGCAACTATAATCTCGGTTCGTCGCAGCTCGTCATCAACCATGCGCTGAGCCTGGTCGGCGCGTCGCAGGCCGGCGTGGTGATCGACGGCCGCGCGGTCAGCGCCAACGGCCTCGGCACGATCTCGGTGCTCGCCGACAATGTCTCGCTCAGCAACTTCTCGCTGCTCGGCAGCCAGCTCTCGGGCGGCAATTACGGGATCAAGGTCGCGCCGAACCCGGCCGGCCATGTCAGCACCGCGGGCGGCACCAGCGAGCGCGTCAGCAACTTCGCGTTGAGCAACGTCACCGTCAGCGGCTCGCGCCGCGCCGAGCTCGACCTGAACGGCGTGGTGGGTGCGACGATCACCAACTTCACTGCCAACGGCCAGGGCACCGACGGCGCCGGCATCCAGATCACCGACAGCTCGGCCGTGACGCTCACCGGCGTGCACACGCTGGGCAACAACTGGGGTGGCGTCGCGCTCTACCAGAGCAACAGCGCGAGCGGCTACAACGCGCAGACCACCAACATCAATATCGACGCCAGCCAGAACGTCTTCGAGGAAGCGAACGGGCTGTTCACCCAGCGCGATTCGACCACGCAGAGCTTCGGCCAGTTGAACCTTGCCGGGTTCAACTATGCGATCCGCAACACCGGCTCGCGCTCGGACGGCTATCAGTTCGTCTATTTCCAGACGAACCTTGGCAACGCGACGGCCATGGCGCTGGCGCTCGGCCAGCCGACCACCAGCTCGATCGAGGGCTATACCGGCACCGGCTACAGCAACACTTTCACCGTCGTTCAGGGCATGGGCGTCGACGCGGCCGTGCGCGACGCACGCAGCGGCGCGACGATCAATGTCGGCGCCGGCACCTACACCTTCACCAACACGCTGCTGATCGACAAGAGCCTGTCGCTGGTCGGTGCCAGCGAGAGCGGCACGATCTTCGATGCCTCGGCGCTGGGCGTCTATGGCATGCGCGTGCACGCCGACGATGTGTCGCTGAGCGGCTTCACGCTGCTCGCGCCGGGCGCGGTGAGCAACTCGACCTATGGCATCAAGGTCGAGGTCGGCGCGGGCGACACCAACGGCAACAGCCGGATCGACGATTTCGCGATCAGCAACGTCACGATCAGCGGATCGCGCAAGACCGGGCTCGACCTCAACTCGGTGGTCGGCGCGACGATCGACAACGTCAACGTCACCGGCGCGCTTGCCGGCAATGGCATCTCGATCACCGACAGCGCCGACATTACGGTGCGCAACACCACCACCTCGGGCAACGCCTGGGGCGGCCTCGCGCTCTACCAGGCCAATGGCGCGACGGGCAGCAACCAGCAGCTCACCGGCATCACGATCGAAGGCAATAACAGCTTCGGCGAGAGCAACGGCCTGTACCTGCAGGACAGCTCGGCGATCAATGATCCGGGCACGCTCAACATCGCGGGCTTCGACTATATCGTCCGCAACACTGCCTTCCGCGCGGACGGCAGCCAGTTCACCTTCTTCCGCACCAGCCTGAGCGACGCGGCGACCTATGCGCTGTCGCTCGCCGCCTCGACGAGCAGCTCGATCGAAGGCTGGGCCGGCAGCGCCGGTGACAACCAGTTCAGCGTGTTCAACGGCATGGCCATCACCGCCGCACTGCGCGATGCCCGTGCGGGCGCGACGATCAGCGTGGCACCCGGCAATTATCTCGAAGGCGTGACCGGCGTCGGCTATTATGGCGATGCAGGCGCGCAGACCTTCGGCCTCTATGTCGCCAAGGACAATATCACGATCCGCGGCGTCGACGCCGTCGGCAATGTGATCACCGACGCGAACAACGTCTCTGCCTATATCACCGCCGCCTATCAGTCGGGCTTCGGCGCGCAGCACTTCATCTCGGGTAATGGCGTCACCATCGAAGGCCTGGGCTTCCTGCCCGCCACGACCGGCGACAACAAGACCGTCGAAGTGATCGGCAACGCCTTCACGCTGCGCAACTCGGTGATCGATAACCGCGGCAACCAGACCGCTGCCAACCTCTATATCGACGATTTCAACGATCCGTCGCGCACGCGGCTCGAGAGCTTCACGGTCACCGGCAATTTGTTCTACGGCGGCACCTATGCCAGCGCGATGGTCGTCGCCGCGGGCGGTGCGGGCCGCACCACGGGTGCCGAGAACCGCATCTTCGCGGACAACTACCTCTACAGCGACCTGTCCGGGATGCGCGGCTTCCAGATCCAGGGCTATATGCCCACCACGCCGTGGCAGCAGCTCTATGCCGGCGCGGTGACGGTGACCGGCAATACGTTCGACGTCGACATCCCCGTCCGCACCGTCGGCCAGCTGAGCAGCGGCTTCGCCTGGGACGATGTGTTCCGCAACAACGGCAACAGCTTCGTGCGCGGCGGCGTGCTGACCTATGAAGGCGGCACCAACGCCGCCCGCGCCACCACCACGGCCGGCGGCGATCCGGACATCCGCATCACCAGCACGATCGACGCCTCGCTGGCGCGCGCCCAGTCAGGCGACACGGTGCGCATCCTCGATGGCACCTATGTGCTCGGCTCGCAGCTCTCGATCACCACCTCGGTGAGCCTGATCGGCCAGTCGCAGGCGGGCACGATCATCGACGGCCGCGCCGTGAACAATGGCGGCGGCCTCGGCACGATCATGGTCGCCGCCGACAACACCACGCTGAGCAACTTCACGCTGCTCGGCAGCACGCTCTCGGGCGGCAATTACGGCATCAAGGTCCAGCCGAACCCGCTGGGCTACACGCCCTCGGCAGGCCCCGATCAGCGCATCAACAACGTCACGATCAGCGACGTCACGGTGCGCGGCTCGCGTCGTGCGGAGCTCGACATCAACGGCGCGAACGGCGTCACGATCACCAACTTCACGGCGGACGGCGCGGGCACCGAAGGCGCCGGCGTCCAGATCACCGACAGCGCGAACGTGACGCTCACCGGCGTCCACACGCTGGGCAACAACTGGGGCGGCGTCGCGCTCTACCAGACCAATCGCGCGGGCGGCTATAACGGCCAGACCACCAACATCAACATCGACGCCGGCCAGAACCAGTTCGACGAAGCGAACGGGCTGTTCGCCCAGCTCGAATCGACGACGCAGGGCTTCGGCCAGCTCAACCTGACCGGCTATGGCTATGCGGTCCGCAACACCGATCACCGCAGCGACGGCGGCCAGTTCACCTATTTCCGCACTACGCTGGCCGACGCGACGCAGTGGTCGTTCAACCTCGGCTTCGGATATAGCAGCTCGATCGAAGGCTATACCGGCACCGCCTTCAGCAATGTCTTCACTGTCGTCAGCGGCATGACCATCGGCGCCGCGGCGCGCGATGTGCGGGCGGGCGGCACGATCAACGTCGGCGCGGGCACCTACAGCTCGGGCACGGTGATCGGCACCAACGGGGTGTCGCTGCTCGGCGCGGCAGGCGCCAAGATCAACGCCAGCCATGACGGCGACAACGGCGTGACGATCAACGCAGACGGCGTGACGGTTTCGGGCTTCGAGATCTTCGGCCCGGCCGACCAGAGCTTCGTCACTTATGCCTGGCCGACGATCACGCGGGGCATCGTCGTCTCCAACGGCGCGGACAATGTCACCGTCACCGGCAACAACATCCACGGCGTCCGCAACGGCATCCTGATCGACGGCCGCAACGTGAACGCGTCGCTGACCGGCAACGTCATCGACAACACCAAGAGCGGCATCTCGGTCCAATATACCGACGGCTCGAACCTCAACATCGCCGGCAACAGCGAAGGCGCGTTCGGCAATGAATGGGGCATCATCACCTATCTGAACGGCATCTGGAACGGTTCGACGATCACCGCATCGGCCGGTGCGCTGGGCCCGAACACGCCGCTCAGCGAACAGCAGCGCCTGCTCGCGCTCGCTGCCACCAACAACGGCATGTCGGTCTACAATCAGGGCTATAGCGCGGCGAACCGCACTGAGGCCTATGTGACCACCGCGGGCGTCGGCGGCGCGCAGGGCAGCCAGCGCACCTTGCTCAACCTGCAGGGCGGCCTGAACGCCGTCGTCTCGGGCGGCACCGTCTATATCGGCGCGGGCACCTATAATGAGGACGTCTCGCTCGACGCACTGCGCGTGCTCGACTTCGCCGGGCCGATCACCGTCAACAGCCTTAGCTTCGGCGCGGGCGCGGCGGGCACCAACATCGCCACCGACCTGACCGCCACCGGCGCGCTGAGCTTCGCCGTCGGTCCGGTGCTGACCGGCAACACCGCGCTCACCGGCAACACCGTTTCGATCGGCGCGATCACCTCGGCCTATGGGCTCACGCTGAACGGCACGACCTCGGTCTCGATCGGCCTGGCTAATCTCGCCGGCCTGGTCGCCAATGGCGGCACGATTCTCACCGCCGGCGTCACCACCAGCGGCGCGCAGAGCTATAGCGGTGCGACCAGGCTGGACGGCGCATATAATGCCAGCAGCTTCACCGTGGCCGGCGCTTCGACGCTGAGCGGTGGCGCCAGCGTGACCACCAGCGGCGGCAACGCGGCGCTGGGCGCGATCGGCGGCACGGGCGCGCTCACGGTCAATGCCGGCGTGGGCAATGTATCGCTCGGCGCGGTCACCGGCCTCACCTCGCTCTCGGCCACCGGCGCCACCATCGCCACAGCGGGCGCCACGACTTCCGGCAACCAGACCTATACCGGCGCAACCACGCTGAACGGCAGCTACGCCGCTGCCGGCAACTTCTCGGTCAACGGCGCCACCACACTCGGCGGCAGCACGTCGATCAACGGCACCAACCTGCTCTTCGGCACGGTGGGCGGCACCGGTGCACTGGATCTCGTCGCCAACGGGCCCGGCACGATCACACTGGGCAATGTGAATGGCATCGCCTCGCTTTCTGCCCGTGCCATCGGCACCATCACCACCGCGGGCGTCGTCACCACCGGCGCCCAGTCCTACAGCTTCTCCGTCCTGCTGAACGGCACGTACAGCGGCAGCAGCTTCAGTGTGCTCGGCGGAACCCGCCTGGTCGGCGACACCACGATCACCACCACCGGCGGCGCCAGCTTCGAGCAGGTCACAGGCGCGAACAACCTGACCGTGAATGCGGGCGGCTTGGTTACGCTGATTGCGGCAAATGGTCTCAACTCGTTCTCGCTGACGGGCAGCTCGATCCAGATCAACGGCGCCACCACGAGCGGCGCGCAGACTTATAACGGCGCAGTCGACCTGCGCAGCGGCGCCTACAACACCAATGGCGGCGCCTTCACCGTCAACGGCACCAGCTCGGTGTCGGGCAACGTCAACGTCGCCACCGGCGGCGGCAATGCCAGCTTCGGCGCGGTGAACACCCTTGGCGGCACCGGGATCACGCTCGCCGTCAACGCGGGCACCGGCAATGTCACGCTCGGCGCAGTGAGCGGGCTCAGCGCGCTCTCGGTAACGGGCACGACCATCGCCACTGCCGGCGCGACCACCACTGGCGCGCAGAGCTACACCGGCGCTACCCGCCTGACTGGCGTGTACAACACCAATGGCGGAGGCTTCACCGTCAACGGCGCGACGACGCTGGGCGGTACGACGTTTGTCGGCACCAGCGGCGGCAACGCCAGCTTCGGCACGGTCAGCGGCACCGGCACTGGTGCCGGGCTCACCGTCACCGCGAGCGCCGGCAACCTGACCCTGGGCGCAGTAACGGGCCTTGGCTCGCTGAGCGCCACCGGCGCCACGATCACTACTGTGGGCGTTACCACCAGCGGTGCGCAGAGCTATACCGGCGCGACCAGGCTCACTGGCACGTACAATGCCGGCGGTAACTTCACCGTCAACGGCGCGACGACGCTCAACAGCGACACCAATGTCACTGCCGGCGGCAATGCCAGCTTCGGCGCGATCGGCGGTGCGCGTGCACTGACGGTCAATGCAGGCAACGTGACGCTCGGCGCAGTGAATGGCCTGACCGCGCTCTCGGCCACGGGTGCGTCGATCATCACCAATGGCGCCAGCACCACCGGCGCGCAAAGCTACACCGGCGCGACCGTGCTGCGCGGCACCTACGCCACCAATGGGGGCAGCTTCGCCGTCAACGGCGCGTCGACGCTTGGCGACTTCGTCAATGTCGTGACGCAGGGCGGCGACGTCGCCTTCCGCACGGTCGGCGGCCCGAACCGCAGCCTGCGCGTCGATGCCGGCGCCGGCGAGGTGACGTTCGGCCGCATCAGCGGGATCGCGGCGCTTGAAGTCTCCGGTGCGACGATCACCACCGCCGGTGCCTTGACGACCAACGGCCAGACCTATTTCGGCCAGACCCTGCTGAACGGCACCTACGCCGCCACCAGCTTCAGCGTGCTCGGCGACACGATCCTCACCGGCTCGACCACGATGACCACGATCGCCGACGGCAGCGTCGCGATGGGTTCGGTCACGGGCAATGGCAGCACCAGCTTCGCCGTCAACGCGGGCAGCGGCGGTACCGTGCTGGTCCGCTCGGTGGCCGGGGTGACGGACCTCTCTCTCACCGGCGCTTTCGTGAACAACTACGGCGCGGTGACCAGCGGGTCGCAGAGTTATACCGGTGCGACCAGCCTCGGCGGTGCGCATGACGCGGGCGGCGACTTCACCGTCAACGGCGCGGCGGACCTGGCCGACGACACGAGCATCCTGGCCGGCGGCAATGCCAGCCTCGGCGCGGTCAGTGGTTCCCAGGCGCTCACGGTCAGCGCCGCGGGCAACGTCACGCTCGGCGCAGTGAGCGGTCTCACGACGCTGTCGGCGACCGGCACCTCGATCACCACCGCCGGCGCTTCGACCAGCGGCGCGCAGAGCTACGCCGGCGCCACGACGCTGAACGGCACCTATGACGCGGACAGCTTCTCGGTCGCCGGTGCAGCGACGCTTACGGGCGACACCAATGTCACGGCCGGCGGCAACGCCAGCTTCGGCACGGTCGATGGCGCGAACGCGCTGACGGTCGATGCGGGCAATGTGACGCTGGGTGCAGTCAGCGGCCTGACCTCACTCTCGGCCACCGGCGCCTCGATCGCCACCGGCGGCGCAGTGACCAGCGGGTCGCAACGCTACACCGGCGCCACCAGCCTCAACGGCGTCTATGCAACCGGCGGCGGCACCTTCACCGTCGACGGGGCGGCGACCACGGTGAACGCAGTCAACATCGCTACCACGGGCGGCGATGCCAGCCTCGGCACCGTGAGCGGCGCCGGCGGCCTGACCGTCGACGCCGGCACCGGGAACGTCACGCTCGGCGCTGTGAACGGTATCGCCTCGCTGTCGGCGACCGGCACCACGATCGCAACCGCGGGCGCCAGCACGAGCGGCGCGCAGAGCTATAGCGGCGCGACCGGGCTGAACGGCAGCTACAGTGCCGGCGGTGACTTCACCGTCAGCGCAGCGACGGTGAGCGGCGCCACCAGCGTCACTACCGGCGGCAATGCCGGCTTCGGCGCGGTGAGCGGCACCGGCGGCCTGAGCGTCAATGCCGGCACCGGCAGCCTCACCCTCGGCGCGGTGACCGGGCTCTCGAGCCTGAGCGCGACCGGCGCCTCGATCGCCACCGGCGGCGCAGCAACCACCGGCGCGCAGAGCTATAGTGGCGCGACCAGCCTCAACGGTGCGTACAGCACCGGCGGCGCGGCCTTCACGGTCAACGGCGCCACGACCACGGTCAACGCGGTCAGCGTCGCCACGGGTGGCGGCAATGCGAGCTTCGGCACGGTCGGCGGCGCGGGCGGCCTCACCGTCAACGCGGGCACCGGCAACGTCACGCTGGGCGCAGTGAGCGGCATCGCCTCGCTCTCGGCCACTGGCGCGACCATCGCCACCGTCGGCGCCTCGACCAGCGGCGCGCAGAGCTATACCGGCGCGACCACGCTGAACGGCAGCTACACGGGCACCGGCTTCACGGTGAACGGCGCGACGACGCTGGGCGGCACGACGTCGGTGACCACGCAGGGCGGCAACGCCACGCTCGGCACCGTCGTCGGCGCGGGCAACGGCCTGAGCGTCAATGCCGGCGCCGGCAGCGTCTCGCTCGGTGCCGCCACCGGCCTGGCTTCGCTCTCGGCCACCGGCGCGTCGATCTCGACGGCCGGCGCGGCCACCACGGGCGCGCAGAGCTACACCGGCGCCACCACGCTGGGCGGCAGCTACACTGCGAGCAGCCTGGCGGTGAACGGCGCGGCCACGCTGAGCGGCACGACGGCGATCGCCACCGGCAACGGCAACGTCACGCTGGGCGCAGTGAGCGGCAATGGCGGCCTCACCGTCGCCGCCGGCACCGGCAGCGTCTCGCTCGGCGCCGTCAGCGGCCTGTCCTCGCTCGCAGTGACCGGCGCTTCGATCGCCACCAGCGGCGCGGCGACCAGCGGCGCGCAGGCCTATACCGGCGCGACCAGCCTCGGCGGCGTCTATACCACCAGCGGCGGCGGCTTCACCGTCACCGGCGCGACCAACCTGACCGGCACCACGAGCGTGACCAGCGGCAACGGCGCGATCAGCCTCGGCGCGGTCGACGCGGCGGTGGCGGGCAGCCAGGGCCTGACGCTCAATGCAGGCACCGGATCGGTGACGCTGGGCAATCTCGGCGCGGCCCGCCGCCTCGGCGCAACCTCGGTCAACGGCGGCACGACCGTCCTGAACGGCGCCACCTACGCGGCGAACAGCCTGAACTTCACCGGCGGCACCGGATCGAGCGTGCGCCTGACCCAGGGCAGCACGACGTTCAACACCAGCCTGCCCGGCGGCGCGGGCGGCGCGATCTCGATCACGCCGAACCTGGTCGGCACCGCGAACGCGCAGCAGAACGTGACCTTCACCGCCGGCAACGGCCTGACGGTCAACAGCGGCGACGTGGCGATCGGCAATGCCGGCAGCGACGCGATCCGCCTCGGCACGCTGACCGTGACCGCGCACAATTTCTCGGCGGCGACGGTCAAGCTGGCCAGCACCTTTACTTCGGTGCTGAGCGGCTCGCAGGTGTTCAGCGCCAACACGCTCGACACGCTGGGCAACGTCAACGCGACCGTGGCGGGCTTCGAGAGTGGCCCGATCCGCGCCGGTGGCTCGGTGACGATCGACGCCGGTGGCTCGGGCTCGGGCTCGATCATCGCCGGCGGGCCGGTGAACGTGCAGTATGACGGCAATGTCGACCGCACGATCACGTCGCAGAGCAATGTCGCCATCAGCAGCCTCGGCACGATCGGCGGTTCGGTGACGGCGACCGGCGCGGTCGACCTGCAGACCACCAGCGGCGCAATCTCGAGCGCGGTCAACGCCGGCGGTCCGGTTTCGGCCAGCTCGACCAGCGGCAGCATCACCTCGGCGATCACCTCGAGCGGCCCGGTCTCGATCGAAACCACCACTGGCAGCGTTACCTCGATCGTGAACACCAGCGGCACCGCCTCGATCAACTCGCAGTCGGGCGCGGTCAATGCGACGGTGACCGGCACCGGCGGCGTCTCGGTGCAGACCAACGGCACGATCACCGGCAGCTATAGCAGCCCGGTCTCGATCGACCTGACCTCGGCCCGCCCGGTCGATGTGCAGGTCAACGGCGCCGTCGTCACGGTCACTGCGCCGAGCGGCACCGTCACCGGCGTGTTCAGCGAGATTCACACGACGAACACCGGCACGCTGGTGGTGAACGATCAGCCGGTCATCGGCAGCGGCACCACCGATGCGCGCCAGATCATCATCGACACCTTCATCATCCCGACCCGCGGCACGGTTTCGGCCAATGGCGAAATTCAGCTGCCGGCCGGCCTGGCGCTCGGCCTGATCGCACCGGCCGGCAACGGCCAGGGCGGCCAGCGTCCTGCGGTGGTGGTCAACAATGTCCAGCGCCTCGGCGAGCTGCTGCGCGAGGGCTATACCGCGATCATCATCCAGCTCGACGAGAGCAATCTCGACGTGGAGGAAGAAGTCGCCGGCCAGTAAACCCCTGGGTCGCTGGGGAAACGGACGAGGCCGGGAGGAAACTCCCGGCCTTTTTCGTACGGCCCGATTCCCGCCGGAGCCAAGCTTTGCGCACTTCGTTGTTGAGGCGTAGCATGCGCCGACGAACCGGTGTCAGGGAGCAAGGGCCAAGATGCATGGACCGGGTGATTTCGAAGTCTCGCGCCGCGGCATATTGCTCGGCGGCGCGGCATCGGTGGCGGTGACCGCCGCGCCTCCCTCCGCTGTCGCCGCGCAGGATGCCGCCTCGGCAGGCGCCGGCGCGCCGGTGATGGCGAGCGTTACCCTCAAGGTGAACGGCAAGCCGCAGACGCTGGAGCTCGATACCCGCACCACCCTGCTCGATGCGCTGCGCGAGCATCTCCACCTCAGCGGCACCAAGAAGGGCTGCGACCATGGCCAGTGCGGCGCCTGCACGGTCATCGTCGAGGGTCGGCGGATCAATAGCTGTCTCAGCCTCGCGGTGATGCACGAAGGCGATGCGATCACCACGATCGAGGGCTTGGGCACGCCCGACAAGCTCCACCCGATGCAGGCCGCCTTCGTGAAGCATGACGGCTATCAATGCGGCTATTGCACCCCCGGCCAGATCTGTTCGGCGGTCGCGGTGCTCGACGAGATCCGCGCCGGCATCCCCAGCCACGTCACTGGCGATGTCGCGGGCAAGCCAGCGATGAGCACCGACGAGATCCGCGAGCGGATGAGCGGCAATATCTGCCGCTGCGGCGCCTATTCGAACATCGTCGAGGCGATCAGCGAAGTCGCGGCCCGGAGGAAGGCATGAAGGCGTTCAGCTATGAACGGGCGCACAGCCCCGCCGAGGCCGCAGCGATCGTCGGCCGCACCCAGGGTGCGCGCTTCATCGCGGGCGGCACCAATTTGCTCGACCTGATGAAGCTGCAGATCGAGACGCCGACGCATCTGGTCGACGTCAACCATCTGGGGCTCGACCGGATCGAGGCGACGCCCGAAGGCGGTCTGCGCATCGGCGCGCTGGTCCGCAACACCGATCTCGCCGCCGACAAGCGCGTACGCAAGGACTACGCCCTGCTCTCTCGCGCGCTGGTCGCCGGTGCCTCGGGCCAGCTCCGCAACAAGGCGACGACCGCGGGCAATTTGCTCCAGCGCACCCGCTGCCCCTATTTCTATGACACCAACCAGGCCTGCAACAAGCGCAAGCCCGGCAGCGGCTGCGCG
The DNA here is from genome assembly GCF_013416555.1 of Sphingomonas sp. R-74633. GTDB lineage: Bacteria > Pseudomonadota > Alphaproteobacteria > Sphingomonadales > Sphingomonadaceae > Sphingomonas. The sequence continues at coordinate 1,259,911 of NZ_JACCFG010000001.1, forward strand.
GCGATCGGCGGCGTGAACCGCAGCCTCGGCGTGATCGGCACCAGCACCGCCTGCATCGCCACGCACCCGAGCGACATGGCCGTGGCAATGCGCGCGCTCGATGCGGTGGTGGAGACGGTCCGCGCCGACGGCACGACCCGGGCGATCCCGATCGCCGACTTCCACACGCTCCCCGGTGACACGCCCAATATCGAGAACAGCCTCGCGGCCGGTGAGATGATCACTGCAGTGACGCTACCCGGCCCGATCGGCGGCACGCATATCTACCACAAGGTCCGCGACCGGGCCTCCTATGCCTTCGCGCTCGTCTCGGTCGGCGCCGTCCTCCAGAAGGACGGGACGGGCCGCGTCGCCTTCGGCGGCATGGCGCCCAAGCCCTGGCGCGTCGAGGCAGCGGAAGCCGCGCTCGCCCAAGGGGCGAAAGCTGCCGCCGCATTGGCGTTCGCGGGAGCCAAACCCACCGAGCAGAACGGGTTCAAGCTCGTGCTGGCCGAGCGCACGCTCGCCGCCGTCCTTGCCGAAGCGAAGGGCTGAGCCATGAAGTTCACCACGCCTGCCGGCACCAACCCGATCGACCAGCTCAAGGTGATCGGCAAGCCCACGCCGCGCATCGACGGGCCGCTCAAGACCAGCGGCACCGCGCCCTATGCCTATGAGCATCACGATGTGCCCAACCCGGCCTATGGCTATATCCTCGGCTCGGCGATCGCCAAGGGGCGGATCACCGGCATGGACCTTGGTGACGCGCGCAAGGCTCCCGGTGTCCTGACGATCGTCACGGCCGACAATGCCGGCAAGCTCGGCAAGGGCAATTTCAACACCGCGAAACTGCTCGGCGGCCCCGACATCGAACATTACCATCAGGCGATCGCGATCGTCGTCGCCGAGACCTTCGAACAGGCGCGCGCCGCCGCCGCGCTGATCCGCGTCGACTATGCGCGCGAAAAGGGCGCCTTTGATCTCGCCGCGGCCAAGGGCAACGCCCCCGTCGCGAAGGACAAGGGCTCTGAAACCGCGGTCGGCGATTTCGCCGGCGCCTTTGCCGCCGCACCGGTCCAGCTCGACGCGACCTACACGACGCCCGATCACGCCCATGCGATGATGGAGCCGCACGCGACGACCGCGATGTGGACCGGCGACCAGCTCGACCTGTGGACCGCCAACCAGATGGTCGCCTGGTCGGTGGGCGACATGGCCAAGACGCTGGGCATCTCGCGCAACAACATCCGCATGCGCTCGCCGTTCATCGGCGGCGGCTTTGGCGGCAAGCTGTTCATCCGCGCCGACGTGCTGCTCGCCGCGCTCGGCGCGAAGGCGGCGAACCGGGCGGTGAAGGTCGCCCTGCCCCGCCCCTTCGTCTTCAACAACACCACACATCGGCCCGCGACGATCCAGCGCATCCGCCTCGGCGCGACGAAGGATGGCAAGCTCACTGCGATCGGCCATGAAAGCTGGTCGGGCGACTTGCCCGATGGCGGGCCGGAGACGGCGACGGGCCAGACCAAATTGCTCTATGCCGGCGCCAACCGGATGACGGCGATGCGCCTCGCGGTGCTCGACTTGCCCGAAGGCAATGCGATGCGTGCGCCCGGCGAAGCGCCCGGCCTGATGGCGCTCGAGATCGCAATGGACGAGCTGGCCGAGAAGCTCGGCATCGATCCGATCGAACTGCGCGTGATCAACGATACCCAGGTCGATCCCGAAAAGCCCGAGCGCCCCTATTCGCAGCGCCAGTTGAACGAGTGTCTGCGGATGGGCGCGGACAAGTTCGGCTGGGCGAAGCGCGCGGCGCCGGGCGCGGTGCGCGACGGGCGCTGGCTGGTCGGGATGGGCGTGGCCGCGGCGTTCCGCAACAACCTCACGATGAAGTCCGCCGCGCGCGTCCGCCTGAACGCGCAGGGCGTGGTCACGGTCGAGACCGACATGACCGATATCGGCACCGGCACCTATACGATCATCGCGCAGACCGCCGCCGAGATGATGGGCGTGCCGCTCGACAAGGTGGTGGTGAAGCTCGGCGATTCCAGCTTCCCGGTCTCCGCCGGCTCGGGCGGGCAATGGGGCGCCAACAGCTCCACTGCCGGCGTCTATGCCGCCTGCGCCAAGCTGCGCGAGACGGTGGCGCAGAAGCTCGGGTTCAACTCGGCCGATGCCGTGTTCGCCGGCGGCAAGGTGAAGAGCGGAAAGCGCGCAGTCCCCCTCGCCAACGCGGCCAAGGCCGGTGAACTCGTTGCCGAGGACGCGATGGAATATGGCGACCTCGGCAAGAAATATCAGCAGTCGACCTTCGGCGCGCATTTCGTCGAGGTTGGTGTCGATGCCGCCACCGCCGAGATCCGCATCCGCCGGATGCTCGCAGTGTGCGCGGCGGGCCGCATCCTCAATCCGGTCTCGGCGCGCAGCCAGGTGATCGGCGCGATGACGATGGGCGCCGGCGCGGCATTGATGGAGGAGCTGGCAGTCGACAAGCGCTTCGGCTTCTTCGTCAATCACGACCTCGCCGGATATGAAGTGCCGGTCCATGCCGACATTCCGCACCAGGAAGTGATCTTCCTCGACGAGACCGATCCGATGAGCTCGCCGATGAAGGCGAAGGGCGTGGGCGAGCTGGGCATTTGCGGCGTCGGCGCGGCGGTCGCCAATGCGATCTACAACGCCACCGGCGTGCGCGTGCGCGACTATCCGGTGACGCTCGACAAGCTGCTCGCCGGGATGCCCGAATTCGCCTGACCGGCTTGCAATGTAGGATTTCGCGTGTTTGCCTGATGCGGCCGGCCCCAAGCGCCGGCCGCTCTTTTACAGTGTTGGAAACATGGGACCCCGAGCGCGCAAGGATAGTGCGCGATGCGCCCGATTGTCGGCAAAAGAGGCAAATTTCACCCGCGACGCCTTCCCCTCTACGCACGAACTTCGTGAAATTTGACGAGTCGCCGCGGCGTCGGGTGTAGGATCAGCGCCCCGCAGCTTCCCGCGCCCAGCCAAGCGCGCGGTCGGCGACTTCCTCCCAGCCATCCTCGTTGCACAGGAAGTGCGAGCGCCCCGGGAATTGGTGGAATACGGTATCGGCCGGCGAGCGCAGATGCTTGCGATATGCGCCGCGCACCATCGCCGCGGGAACGGTGCGATCCTTCTCCCCCGCGATCAGCATCAACGGCGGGCGATCGGGATTGTCCCAACGCACTCTGGTGCCGATGCCGAGCACCGCCTGGAAGAAGATCCGCCCCGGCGTGGGCACGATGAACTTCTCATAGCTGTACGGCTTCTCCGCCTCGGACAGCGTCTGGGCAAAGCCGGTGGCGAAGCCGCGCTCGCTCATCTTGAGGACCCGGTTCCAGCCGTTGAATGCGGTGAACACGCCGAGCGATGTCCACACCGCCAGCGGCGTGGCGGGCACGCCGAAGGGCGGCGTCGGGTCGATCGCCACCGCCGCCGCGCCCAGCCCGCGATCGGCGAGCAACTGGACGATCAGCCCGCCGAACGAATGGCCGATCAGGATCGGCGGGTGCGGCAGCGCCTCGATCAGCGCGGCGTAATGGTCGGTGATCTCGCGCAGGCCGAGCTTGCCCAGCCGGGGATCGGGCGCCCGGCGGAGTTCGTCCACCGGGCGATCGAGATAGGGCCAGGGTGGCGCCAGCACGGTCATGCCCGCCGCCTCGAAGCGTTGTCGAAAGCGGTCCCACGAGCTCGGCGTCAGCCAGGCACCGTGGATGAGCATGACCGTGTCGGCCATCCGTTACTCCGAACTAAAGGGTAGCCGCGTCGATCAGCCCTTGATGAAGGTGAGCAGATCGGCGTTGATCACATCGGCATGGGTGGTCGCCATGCCGTGCGGATAGCCCTTGTACGTCTTGAGCGTGGCGTTCTTGAGCAGCTTGGCCGAGAGCGGGCCCGAGTCGGCATAGGGCACGACCTGGTCGTCATCGCCGTGCATCACGAGCGACGGCACGTCGATCTTCTTCAGATCGTCGGTGAAGTCAGTTTCGCTGAACGCCTTGATGCAATCGTAATGGGCCTTGATGCCGCCCATCATGCCCTGGCGATACCAGTTGTCGATCACGCCCTGGCTGATCACCGCACCCGGCCGGTTGAAGCCGTAGAACGGGCCGGTCGGGAAATCGATGTAGAGCTGCGCTCGGTTGGCGAGCACGCCGGCGCGGATGCCGTCGAACACTTCGATCGGCAGGCCGCCGGGGTTCTTGTCGCTCTTGACCATCACCGGCGGAACCGAGCCGATCAGCACCATCTTGGAGACGCGGCCCGGCTTGGCGCGCGCGACATAATGCGCCACTTCGCCGCCACCGGTCGAATGGCCGACATGCGTCACGCCCTTGACGTCGAGATGATCGGCCAGCGCGATCACGTCGGCGGCATAGGTGTCCATCTCGTTGCCCGTGTCGGTCTGGGTCGAGCGGCCATGGCCGCGGCGATCATGTGCGATCACGCGGTAGCCCTTCAGGAGGAAGAACATCATCTGGGTGTCCCAGTCGTCCGACGTGAGCGGCCAACCGTGGTGGAACCAGATCACCTGGCCGTCTTTGGGGCCCCAGTCCTTGTAGAAAAGCTCGGTGCCGTCTGCGACTTTGAAGATACCCATGAACTTGTCTCCTGCGTAGGGGGATGCGCTGGCCGGGAACGGGATGGGCAATGCCGATGCGGCGGTGAGGGCAGCCGCCCCGACCACGAATTCGCGGCGCGTGGCCTCGAAGCGCTCGTCCATCTTCATTCTCCCGCCAGATCTACCCCTTCTCATTCCCATGTGTACACGCCGAGACAAATCCCGCGCCGGTAGCCAGTCGCTACCCTTTCGGGCTACTCCAGCGCCCCGCGCATTCGTGCTAAGGGCCTCTTTTTGCCGAAATGTCGCGTGAGGGGGATCGCTTGCGACTTGCCTTGCTCATCGCCGCTGTCCTTGCGCTGTGCTGCACCGGCGCCGCCACGGCCGAAGCGCCGGGCCAGAGCATCTCGCGCTTCCTGCACGCCACCTGGACCAGCAAGGACGGCGTGCCCGCCATGGTCCAGGCGCTGGCCCAGGGGCCGGACGGCTATATCTGGGTGGGCACCGGCAATGGGCTCTACCGTTTCGACGGCGTCACCTTCGAATATGTGCCGCCCGCCCCCGACCATCCCGCCGGCTCGATCCCGGTCAGCGCACTGCTGGTGACGCGCAGTGGCGAGCTCTGGGCAGCCTATGCCGGCGGCGGCGGCGTCGAAGTCTATCGCGGCGGCCGCATGGTGCGCACCGGCATGACCGAGGCGGCGGGCGAGATCACCGAGCTGCGCCAGGACAAGAGCGGTAGGATCTGGGCCGTGGGCGGGCGCACCCACAAGGCGCTGAAGCGCTACCGGAACGGCCGCTGGGAAGCTATCGACGAGCGCTACGGCCTGCCAAACCGCGATTGGGTCTCCAGCCTCTCCGCGGCGCGCGACGGTTCGGTGTGGATCGCCACCGACAAGCAGCTCTTCATCCTGCGCGCCGGCACGAACCGCTTCGAGCCCGTCGGTCTCAAGCTGGGCTTCGGCGCCAACCTCGCGCTCGATCCCGAAGGCAATATGTGGCTTTCGGACTCGAACGGCACGCGGATGCTGCCCGACTATGCCGCGGGGGCGCATCAGGCCCGCAGCGACGTGGTGTTTCCCTTCTCCGGCCCGGTCCGCCGCACTGCGATCCTGTTCGACCGGGACGGCAATCTATGGGGCTCGAGCTTCACCAGCGGCATCTTCCAGATCGACCACGCCGCCGAGCAGTCGAGCGCCGAGGGCAGCATCTCCAGCTATCGCACCGAGAATGGCCTGACCTCGAACCAGGCGGTGTCGCTGCTCGAGGATCGCGAAGGCAATATCTGGGTGGGCACCGAGCTGGGGCTCGACCAGTTCCGCCCCGCCAATTTGTTCCGCATCGAGCCGCCGGCTGCGGGCGCGGCCGAGGGCTATTTCGTCGCCGCCGACGATGCCGGCGCGGTCTGGCTGGCGAGCGGCACGTCGCTCTACCGTGCCTTGCCCGGCCAGAAGCCGCGCCTGTTCGCCACATATGACCGCGAGATCCAGGCGCTCTGCCGGGGCGGCAATGGCTCGGTCTGGCTGAGCACTGCCGAGCGGATGATCCGGCTGCGCGGCGATCGCACCGCCGAGACGCTTGCCCTGCCCGGCGTGGGCGAAACCTATGGCTGCGCCGAGGATCGGCTCGGCCGGCTCTGGGTCGCGCGTTTCCAGCGCGGCGTGCTCGTGCGGCGGGGTAATGGCTGGCACGAGGCGAACCTTCCCCTCCCCGGCCGGCCGCAGGACATCGTGATCGACCGGGATGGCAATCCGGTGATCATCCTCGACCGCAAGGCGATCGTCCGCGTGGTGGGCACCACGGCGCGCGGCTGGACCAGCGAGCAGATCGGCGTCTCGGGCCTTACCGGCGTCTATGGCGGGCGCAGCGGCATGCTGGTGGCCGGTGGCGGCGGGCTGGCGCGCTGGCGCAATGGCCGGTTCGAACGGCTGGCGATCGCCGATCATCCCTGGTTGCGCGGCGTGCGCGGCGTGGTGCAGACCGCGGCGGGCGAGACCTGGATGGTCAACAATACCGGCCTGCTCAAGCTCAAGACCGCCGATCTCGACCGCGCCTTCACCCGTCCCCGCGATCCGATCCCGCACGACCTGTTCGACGAGCAGGACGGGCTGTCGAGCCGAACCCAGCGCGGCGATGGCCTGCAGATCGATGCGGGCGGCGATGGTCAGCTCTGGTTCCTCACCCGGCAGAGCGTGATGCGGATCAACCCCGCCCGGCTGGTACGCAACGCCGTCGGGCCGCCCGTGGCGATCCGATCGCTGACCGCCGATGGCCAGCGCCATGTCGATCCCACCCAAATCGCCCTGCCCGCCGGCAAGACCAATTTGTCGATCGAATATACCGGGCTCAGCTTCTCGGTGCCGAGCAGGGTGCGCTTCCGCTACATGCTGGAGGGCGTGGATAAGGGCTGGATCGATCCCGGTACGCGCCGCCAAGCTTTCTACACCAACCTCGATCCGGGCACCTATCGCTTCCGGGTGATGGCATCGAACAATGACGGGGTGTGGAACCCCAATCCCGCCACGCTCGAATTCACCATCCCACCCACCTTCCTGCAAAGCCCCTGGTTCGCGCTGCTGGTGGCGGTCGCACTCGCGGCGCTGTTCCTGCTGCTCTACCACGTGAAGGTGCGCACCATGGCCGGGCATATGCGGGTGCGGATGCGCGAGCGGCTGGCCGAGCGCGAGCGGATTGCGCGGGAACTGCACGACACGCTGCTCCAGGGCGTGCAGGCGCTGATCCTGCGCTTCCAGCTCGTCGCCGACGACATCTCGCCCGAGGACCCGTCGCGCCGCGCGCTCGAGCAGGCGCTCGACCGTGCCGACACGGTGCTCGCCGAGGGGCGCGACCGGGTGCGCGACCTGCGGATGATCGGCGGCTCGGACGATATCGAGCACATGATCCTCGAGATCGCCCGCAAGCAGGTCTTCCCTCCCGCGACGCAGATCTCGATAGTCACCGAAGGCGAGCCCCGGCCGCTCGATCCGCTGGTGTGGGACGAGGTGGCGCGGATCGCCAACGAGGCGCTGTTCAACATCTGGCGCCACGCCCAGGCCAAGCAGATCGGGATCCGGATCGGCTTCCAGCCCGACCGCTTCTCGGTGCGCTTCCGCGACGACGGTGTCGGCATCTCCGAAGACATCTTGCATAAAGGGCGGCGCGACGGGCATTTCGGGTTGCCGGGGATGCAGGAGCGCGCTGCCAAGATCCAGTCGCGGCTGGTGGTGCAGCGCGCGCCCGGCGGCGGCACCGAAGTGAACCTGATCGTCCCCACGACGATCGCCTATTCGACGACGCGGCGCAGCAAGTGGCGCACCCTGGTGACTGGAGGCAGAATTGGCTGAATCAGCATTGGCAACCCGGACCGTGCGCGTGATGGTGGTCGACGATCATCCGATGCTGCGCGAGGGCATCGTGGCGGTGGTCGAGCGCCAGGCCGACATGGAGATCGTCGGCGAGGCGCGGGACGGTGCTGAGGCCGTAGAGCTATACCGCACGCTCCAGCCCGACGTCACGCTGATGGACATCCAGATGCCGGGGATGGACGGGGTGGAGGCGATCGGCGCGATCCGCCGCGAATTCCCCGCCGCCCAGTTCGTGGTGCTCACCACCTATCCGGGCGACACGCATGCGCTCAGGGCGCTGCGGGCCGGCGCAACCGGCTATCTGCTCAAGAGCTGCATCCGCAAGGACCTGCTCGACACGATCCGCGCCGTCCATGCCGGCCGCCGCGCGATCGCTGCCGATGTCGCGCAGGAGATCGCGCTCCACGCTTTCGATGACCGTCTGAGCGAGCGCGAGACCGACATCCTGCGACTGGTGGCGGAGGGCCATCCCAACAAGCAGATCGCCTGGCGGCTGACGCTCTCCACCGACACGGTGAAGGCGCATCTGAAGAACATCTTCGCCAAGCTCGATGTGGCCGATCGCACCCACGCCGTGATCGTCGCGGCGCGACGCGGGTTCATCGAGATCTGACGCTTTCCTACATCGCGCGCCGGGCCGACTCGGCAGAGGCCATGCCGGAGCTGCCCAAACTTCACGATCCTCGCGCGGGGAAGGCATGGGTGAGGCGTGAAGTTCGCGGCGTTCCGCAACATCGTTGCGCGGGCGCGATCCTATCTTTCCAACAGCGTCAAGAGCGGTCGGAACCCAGCCCCGACCGCGCGAGCCCAGCAGGCGAAATCCTACATTGCAAGCCTCGCGACCTGCTTCGCCTAGTGTTCGCGGAACGAGGACCAGAAGCTGCCGAGCAGCGGCTCCAATGCATAGTCGAGCGCGGTGCGCTTGCGCAGCGGGACCAGGACCTGGACCGGCATGCCGGCGCGCAGCGCGAAATCCTTGCCACGCACGTCCTGGATGATCTTCAGCTGGTCATAGGGGACGATCACCTCGCCCGTGAAATAACTCTGCCCCGACTTCTCGTCGGTGAAGCTGTCGGCCGAGACGCGGGAGAGCTTGCCCTCGAGATTGGGCAAGGTCCGCTCGTGAAGGCCGGAGAATTTCACGAGCGCGCGCTGGCCGACATGAAGATCATCGGCATCGTCGGGCGCGATACGGGCCTGGATGACCAGCGGCGCGCGCTCGGGGACGATCTCCATCAGCTTCTGTCCCGGCGCGATCACGCCGCCGGGGGTGAACACCGAAAGGCCCACCACCGCGCCGGTTGCGGGCGCGCGGATCGCGGTGCGCTCGAGCTGGTCGCGCGCGGCGGTCCATTTGGGGAGGATCTCGCCCAGGCTGGTCTCGACTTCGCGCAGATCCGACGCGGTGCGCTCGCGGAAGGTGCGCTCGGCCTCGAGCGCCTGAAGCTGGCTCTCGCGCGCCGCGCCGCGGGTCTGGGCGACGCTGGCGCTATACTGGCCACCCTGCCCCTGCAGCTCGGCGCGGGCGCGCTCGAGATCGCGCATCCGGGTCTGCGAGACGAAGCCCTTGTCGGCGAGCGGCTTCAACGCGGAGATCTGGTCATTGATGATGCGAAGCTGCTCCTTTGCCGCCACGGCCTGCTCGCCATAGCCCTTGCCCTGCTCGCCCGACTGGGCGACGCGCTGGCCAAGCGCCCCGCGCTGCGCCGAGAGCACGGAGCTTCGCGCGGAAAGTTCGGTCTGCTGGAGGCGCAACGCCAGATCGGCCTCCGCGCGATCTTCGGGGTGGAGCGATGCGAATTGCGGCGGCGCGATGATGGTCGCGCGGCCGAGTTGCTCGGCTTCCAACCGGGCACGCTGGGCGAGCAGGCGGATCGCCTGAGAGGCGAGCGCCCGCTCCTGCGCGCGCACTTCGGCGGCAGCGAGCTCGACTAGCAGCTGCCCGCGCTCGACACGCTGGCCTTCGCGCACATAGATCTTGCCGACGACGCCGCCATCGCGGTGCTGGACCGACTGACGCTGCCCCGAGACGACGAGCGTGCCGGGCGCATAGGCGGCGGCATCGAGTCGCATGAAGGCGGCCCAGCCGACAAACACCACGAAGAAGAGCGCGGCGATGATCACGCCGGTGCGGATGTCGCTGCGCGGATCGGCGACCGCCGCCGCCGGCGCTGCAACCACGTCGCCGGCGGGTGGGAGCAACGTCATGCTCATGCCTTGCCTCCCGCTGTGGCAGGCACGCGACGCACGGTTTGCGGCGCGATCTTGGGCAGTATCTCGTCGCGCGTGCCGAACATGTCGACCCGGCCGTCGCGCAGCACCAGGATCTTGTCGATCACCGGCAGGATCCCGAGCTTGTGCGAGACGATCAGCACGGTGCGCCCCTCGGCCTTGAGCGCAGCGAGCGCGGCGACCAGCGCGGAATCGCCTTCCTGATCGAGATGCGCGTTGGGCTCATCGAGGATCAGGATCGCCGGATCGCCATAGACGGCGCGGGCAAGCCCGATGCGCTGTGCCTGCCCCGCCGACAGGCCACGCCCGCCGAGCTTGAGCTGATGGTCATAGCCGTTCGGCAAGCGGCGGATCAGCGCATCGGCGCCGACCTTGCCCGAAGCGGCAACCACCGCCGCGTCGATCGTCGTACGCTCTTCGCCGCGTTCGCCGGCGAAGCGAGCGATGTTCTCGGCGACGGTGCCGGCGAACAGCACCGCGTCCTGCGGCAGATAGCCGAGGTGGCCCGCGAGCGTTTCCGGGTTCCAGTCCCGTGCATCGGCACCATCGAAGCGGATCGTGCCGCGATCGGCGAGCATCGCGCCGGCGATCGCGCGGACCAGAGTCGACTTGCCTGCGCCGCTGGGGCCGACAATCGCGACGACTTGGCCGGGCGCGACCTGAAGCGAGACATTGTTGAGGATCGCGCCGTCGCGCGTGTCGTTGAGGACGGTCACGCCCTCGAGCAGGATCGCACCGCGCGGCGGCGGCAGCCGGGTGGGCTCGCCCGTGGCAACTGCGCCGTCGAGCAGCGCGCCCAGGCTCTCATAGCTTTGCTGCGCCTGGACGATCGTCTTCCACGTGCCGATCAGCTGCTCGATCGGTGCGAGCGCGCGCGCGATCAGAAACGACGAGGCGAAGATCGCGCCGGCCGAGATCAGATTATCGACCGCGAGCAGCGCGCCCAGGCCGAGAGCCAGCGACTGGAGCGCGAGCCGAGTGAACTTGGTGGCAGTGAGAAAGCCGCCCGCGGCGAAGCTCGCCTCGGTCTGCGCGGTGAGCATCGCCTCGCGCTGGCGGAGCTGACGCCGGACCATCGCCTCACGCATGCCGAGCGCACGAACGCTGTCGCTGGCGGCGAGCAGCGCGTCCTGGCTGGCATAGGAACCCGACGCGATCGCCTGTGCGCGGTCGAGCCGCTTGCGGGTCGCGCGCTCATTGCCCCAGGCGAGCAGCGGCAGCACGGTACAGCCGAGGATCGCGACCAGCCCGATGAACGGATGCACCAGGAAGCAGACCAGGATGTAGATCGGAATCCAGGGCGCATCGAACAGCGCCAGGATGCCGGCGCCGGTGAGCGTACCGCGCAGCGTGTCGAACTCGCGCAGTGCCTGGCGGGCGAAGGGTAGCTCGGGTCGGCCCAGCGTCGCGTCGAGTATCAGTGGCGCGAGTGCCGCATCAAGCTGCACGCCCGCGCGCACCAGCAGCCGACTGCGGATCCGATCGAGCAGCGAGAGCGTGCCCAGCGCAAAGATCAGTACCAGGGTGAGGAACAACAGTGTCTGCAGGCCCTGGGTGGGCACCACCCGGTCATAGACCTGCAGCATGTACAGCGTCGGCACGATGTAGAGCAGGTTGATCAGCGCGCTGAAGCCCGCGGCCGCCACGAAATGGCGGCGGCACAGCGCCAAGGCGGCGCGCATCGTACCGAGCGCGGCGAGGTCTTTCATTCGGATCGCCCCCAACGGACAGCCGCGCGACCCGTGGGATCGCGCGGCGCCGATGCTGTCAGTGCATTGTCGTTGTTGATCAAATCATAGTCCGTGGGTCAGGTCCAGCAGCCTGCCGTGCGAGAACAGATCGTCGAGGAAATCGCCGACCGTGTCGAGCACGCCGCCAAGGCCCGGCTGGTGGTCCGAATAATAATCCGGCGAACCATATTTGACCAGCTTCGGATCGGACACGCCGAGCAGAGTCACGGTGCCGCCGACACTGAGCGTGAGGACGAGATCCTTGACGCCGTCACGATTGACGTCGGAGACCCTGGAGCTGCGGACGGTCACGCCGTCGTCGAGGATGATCTTGTCCTCGGCGGTGTTGAAGTCGGCGATCAGGTCGTTGCCGTCGACGCGGCCGAAGTGGAAGCTGTCCGCCCCTGCCCCGCCATAGAGCGTGTCGTCGCCGAGCCCGCCGAACAGCACGTCATTGCCGGCGCCGCCCCAGAGCGTGTCATTGCCCAGATCGCCGAACAGCACGTCGTTGCCGTCGCCGCCGTCGAGCTTGTCGTTGCCGAGCCCGCCGTTGAGCAGGTCATGGCCGCCCATGCCGTAGAGCGTGTCATTACCCAGGCCGCCCGACAGGCTGTCTTCGCCCGCCGTGCCGTTCAACGTATCGGAGAAGATCGTGCCGGTGCGGGTGACGCCGTCGGCGATGCCCTTGACCGTCACGTCGACCGTGGCGGTGCTCGTCAGGCCGTTGCCGTCGGTGACGGTGTAGGTGAAGTGATCGATCGCAGTGGCGCCGGTGGCCAGCGCGTCGAACGCATCGGCATCGGCGACATATTGCAGCGACTGGTGCGCCGCATCGAAGACGAGATGGCCGAGCGTGCCGCTGGTGTTCACCGAGGTGATTGTCAGCGGGTTGCCATCCGGATCGCGATCATTGCCGAGCAGGGCCGTCCAGAGGTTGGCGGTGGTCGCGTCCTCGTTGACCGCGACCGCATCGCGCTGCGCCACCGGCGCCTCGTTGACGTCAGTCACTGCGATGGTGAAGCCGTGCTGGCTGGTGAGGCCGCCGGTATCGGTCGCGCGGACGGTGATGCCGTAGCTCGCCGCCGCCTCGTGATCGAGCGCCGCGGTGGTGGTGATCACGCCGGTCGCCGCGTCGATCGCGAACAGGCCGTTCGCATTGTCGACCAGCGAGAAGGTGACGTGGTCGTTCGCCGTGTCGCTCGCCGAGGCGGTGCCGACGACGCTGCCCGCGGGCAGGTTCTCGGCCACGCTGGCATTGCTCAACGTCACTTCGCTCGGTGCGCGGCCGAGATAGAGCAAGGCGACCTGCGGATCGTGATCGGTCGGGCGGCTGCCGCCGAACTGCGCGTTCAGATGGACCGAGTCATAGCCTGCGCCGCCGACCAGTCCGCTGGTGACCAGGATGTTGTCGATCTGCTGGGCATTGCCCTCGAACATGTAGCTGTAGCGCTCGCCCTCGGGCAGCAGCGAGTTGAGGTTGGTCAGCACGCCGCCCTGCGCCGGATCGGTGAGCTGGGTCTGGGCATTCTCGAAATAGAAGCCGTTCCAGTCGCCGAGCACCGCGATGTTGAGCGCGGGGTTATCGGCGAGATGCTCCTGGATATAGGCCTGCACGCCTGCCGCCTGCGCGGTGCGCGCGGCATCGCCGGCATCGGCCGCGGGCTGGTTGGCGCCCTGGAGCGGCTCGCTGCCGAGGCGCGAGGTCAGATGGACGTTGATCGTGGTAATCGTCTGGCCGGCGAAGCTGAACTGCGCGACTAGCGGGCTGCGCGTGCCGGCATAGGCGGCGCCGGGGACCAGCTCGGCGCTGCCCTCGACATAATCGACGCGGTCGATGTTGTAGAGATAGCCGTTGCGGATGTTGCCCCCGCTCTCGCCGCCGGTCGTGCCGGCAGCGCTCGGCGCGATCTCGATATAGGCATAGTGCAGGCCAGAGGTGGCGTAGATCGCGTCGATCAGGCCCTGGGCGGTGACGGTACCCGACAGGTCCGGGCCATTGCCGGCGCCGTCGGCGTCCTGGATCTCCTGCACCGCGATGATGTCCGGCGCGTGGAGATTGTAGACGATGTCGCTCGCCAGGATGTCGAACTTGTGGTCCGACGTGTCGAGATTCTCGAGATTATAGGTCGCGATCGAGAGGTGGTTGGCGTCGCCGGCGAGCGTGGTCGTCTCGCGGGTCAGCGTGGTGTCGTTGGTGACGGTGACGGCATCGGTGACCAGCACTTCATAGGCATCGAACGAATAGTTCACGATGCCGGTGACGCTGCTCAGCTGGTCGCCGATCGTGTAGTCCGGGTGGAAGCCCGAGAAGATCGCGCTGTCGTCGTCGATCTGGATCTTCTCGGGGTTATAGTCGCCGTCCGAAATGGTGATGCCGCCGCGATCGTTCATGCCCGTCGCGCCGACGCCGTGCGAGGCGACTACGTCGGTCTCGCCGAAATCGGTGGTGTTCGACACTGCCTGGGGCGTGTCGATCGTCACGCGCATCCCTTCGAGCGATTCCCAGAAATCGAGGCCGTCATGCGCAGGATCGAAGCTGGTGAGATGATCGTCGTCGAGGCTGTGGTTCGGCGGCAGGATGCCACCGACGCCGATCAGCACCGCGGCGGGTAGCGCGTTGCCGGTGCTCTCCACGGTGAACGTCGGCGTGACGATCTCGGTGACCGTCAGCCCGGCATCGTCGCCGGCAAATTCGGAGACAGTGCCGCGCACCGACAGACCGTCGCCGACATGGACGGTGGGCGCGGTGTTGGTGAAGACGAAGATGCCGTCCGACGTCGCCGAATTGCCGTCGCCCACCGCCGACTGGAGGTAGAAGCCGTTGCTGTCGACCGCGGTGACGATGCCTGTGGTGATCACCGTCTGGTTCACATAGGCGGAGAGATGCCCCGCGCCCTGGATCGCGCCGATGCTCAGCGCGATCGGATCGTCATTGGTGATCGTGCCGGTGGCATGGGCGTCGTCGATCACGACGTTCGCGGAGGCCGGCGAGATCGTGACCGAGAGCGTCTCATTGCCCTCCCCCACCGTGTCGCCGTTGATCGGCACGGTGATCGTGCGGGTGAACTCGCCGGCGGCGAAGGTCACCGTGCCCGAGAGCGCGGCACCGGCGCCGAGATCGTCGGCGGTCGCGGTGCCGTCGAGGCTGATCGTGTAATTGGCGCTGGCGGCGGAAGCCTGGCCGCCTGAGCGGTGGACAGTGAACACCAGGTTGGTGGTGCCGCTGTCGCCCTCGACCACGCGCGCATCGTCGACGCGCAGATGGCTGTCGCCGGTCGCGGGCAGGAAGCCCTGGCCTGCGTTGACGCTGCCGAAGCTCTGCGCGGCGCCTTCGACCCAGTGGAAGTCCGCCGCGCTCGAGCCGGTGCCGACGAGCTGGAGCGACAGGCCCGGTGCCGGGGCCGGCTCTTCGGACACGCCGATATCGGTGCTGGTGACGCCCGCCGCCGGGGTGCCGGCCGCAGCGGTGAAGGTGCCCTCATAGGACAGGAGCTGGATCACGGTGCCGTCGGGGCCGATCAGCGCGATGCCGTCGATGTCGCCGTTCTGCAGGCCGTTCACCGGATAGCTGATCGAGACCGCGCCGAAGCCATTGCCTTCGTCGTCGATCACGCCGGTGAGGTTGGTGGTGGCGTAGGTCGGCGCGGCGTTTGGCGTGTTGGTGCCGTTGTAGAGTACCAGCTTGTAGCCGCTCAGATCGGTGCCCGCGACGCCGGCGATCTCGATCGCCTCTCCGACATCGGTGCCGGCATTGTCATAGTGAATCTCGTTGATGAACACGTTCGCCGGGGGCGCGGGCGGCGCCACATCGTCATTGGTGATCGTGCCGGTCGCGCTGGCGTCGGACAGCGTGACGCCGCCCGTGGGGTTGCTCAGCGTCACGGTGAAGCTCTCATTCTGCTCGAACGCGGCGTCGCCCTGCACGGCGATGCGCACCTCTGCCGTTGTCGCGCCATCGGCGAAGGTCACGGTGCCGGTGGTCGGCGCGCCTGCACCGAAATCGGCGGCGTCGGTGGTGCCCGGCGCGAGCGTCCAGGTCGCCGAGACCGCGCCCGCGCTGCCGCCCGAACGGGTGACGGTGAAGACGATGTCGTGGGTGCCGCTATTGCCCTCCGCCGTGGTCGCATCGGCGATGCTCAGCGCACCGGCGAGAGGCGGCGCAACGCCGCCGAAGCTCTGGCCGTTGTTCACGCCGGCCGGGGTCTGGCCCGAGATCACTGCCCAGTGGAAATCCTCGGCCGTGGTGCCGCTGCCGACCAGGCCGATCGAGGTGTTGCTCTGCGTGCCATCCTCATAAACGCCGCTGCCGACATTGACGCTGGTCATGCCCGCCGCCGGGCCGCTCGCCGCGGTGAAGGTGCCTTCCCAGCTGAGGAACTGGACGACATTGCCCGCCGCATCGACGAGCGCGACACCGTCCGGCTCGCCATTGGCGCCGCTGCCGCCATTCTGGATGCCATTGGCCGGATAGGCGATGCGAATCGTGCCGAAGCCGTTCTGCTGATCGCCGACGACGCCGCTCAGATTGGTGGTGGTGTAGGCGGAGCGCTGCGTGGGGCTGCCATTGTAGAGGACGATCTTCCAGCCGGTCAGATCGGTGCCCGCGGGCGCCGCGATCTCGACGAATTCGCCGCTGTCGGTGCCGTCATTGTCGTAATGGATTTCGTTGATGAAGACGTTGGTCGGCATCGATATTCCCCTCGATAGCGAAGCGCGTGCCGGCAATCGGTCTACCGCGACGACCGGCGTTGCTAACTAGCGAGTATGACAGCGTTATTGCGCGTGTCACTCGCCTCTCGGGGCCTGAAATCTATCGTTACGGAGCCGTTTTCTTCGCGGCTTCTGCGCAATCCTGCGGTTTTCCAGAGCAGAACCGGCGTTTTGCCCCAAAACACTTTCCACAGCTATTTTCTACTGTGCGACGGGGCGCCCGGCACGCGCGACCGCTGGTGCCGGGCTCTCCCTAATTCGCGCTCAAGGCGCCGCCGATCAGGGCAGCGGCACCGAGGCCGGCGGCTGGGTCGGCGCCGGCTGGCCGTAGTTGAACGTGCCGGTGCCGATGCTGATCTTGGTCGTGTCGTTGAAGCTGTTGGCGTCGTCGAGCTCGCTGGCGATCGCGCTGGCGGTCGCCTGGCCCTGGGTGACGTTGATCGTGCCGCCGCCGCTGGCGGAGAGGCGCATATACTGGCCGTTGCCCGCCTGGCCGGCGATGCCCGAGAAGCCGTTGCCCGAGACGCTGACGTTCACTGTCGGGAAGCCACCCGTATTCTGGTTATTGTTGATCAGAAGTCCGCGGCTGCCGTTGATGTTGCGAATCGTGTTGTTGAGAATCGTGACATTGGTGGTGAGGTTGCCGGTTGCCTGGCCGACCAGGCCGACATTGACCACGATGCCCTGCGACGTCTGGATCTGCTGGATCGTGTTCCCGCTGATCAGATAGTTGGCGTTCACGCCGCCTTCGTTGCCGATACTGATGCCGTTGCCGACATTCGAGCCCGAGTTGGTCACCGCGTTGTTGCCGATGATGTTGTTGGTGATCCGGCCGTTGACCGTCCGCGTGAACGGCGCGTTGCCGTTCTGGAAGTCGTTGATCGCCGTCGAGCGGGTGCCGACAAAGGTGTTGCCATCGATGTTGTAGGTCAGCGTCGTCGAGCCCGGGCCGGTCGAGACGTTGATGCCGTTGTTGGTGTTGGTGAAGAACGAGCCGCTAACCTGCACGGTCATGCTGGTGCCCGAGCTGTCGGCAAACAGGCCGCTGCCGACGATCGTGGTCGGCGGGCTCGCCGCGTTCCAGTTGCCGGTGAAGTTGCTGCCCGAGACGCTGATCCCCATCTGCGAGGTGCCGGTGCCTAGGAAGTTGAAGATGTTGCCGTGCGGGCTGGTGCCGTTGCCGTTGATGCCGACGCCGTTCGACGCGAAGGTCGAGTTGACCACCTGGAAGTTGGTCAGCGTGCCGGTCGAGTTGCTGATCTGCACCTCGAACTCGTTGTTGTTCTGGATCGTCGAGTTGAAGATGCCGGTCGGCCGTGCGCCGTTCGAGGCGGTGCCGGACAGGTTGGTGATGTTGATGCCCGATTCATCGGTGCCGGCATCGTCGCCATTGCCGCTGATCAGCATGTTGTCGATCACGAAGCCGTTGACCGTCGAGCCGCCGATGCCGTCGCCGAGGTTGTTGGTGACGTTCATGTAAGCGAGGCGGACATTCTCGGTGCTGGTCAGGCTGATGCCATCGCCGGTCGAGTTCTGGATCGTGCCGCCCGAACCTGCCGCACCGGTGCCGGTGACGTTGATGCCGCCCGACGTGCCGGTGTTGTTGAGGATGATGCCGCTGGCGGCACCGTTCGACGAGATGCTCTGGAAGCGCAGCCCGGCCGAGCCGATCGTGGTGTTCACGACATTGAGCGCAGTGCCCGAGGTCGAGGTGATCCTGTTGCCGCTGCCCGCGGTGCTCACCGTGCCGCCGCCGGTCGCGCTGAAACCGGTGCCGCCGGTGGTGGTGATCACGAGCCCGCCGTTCGGGAAGCTGATCGTGCCGCCGGTGTTGTTGAGCAGATTGACCGCGGTGTTCGCACCGGTGGTCAGCGTAGTGTTGCCGTTGAAGCTGATCGTGCCCGAATTGACGTTCTGGACGACGATGCCGTTGTTGAAGCCGCCCGTCGCGCTGATCGTGCCCGAGAAGGTGACGTTGCCCGTCTCATGGTTGTCGACGAACACCACGCTGTTGGCCGTCGTCTTGGTGATCGCGGCGCCGATGCTGACCGCGCCGGTGCCGTTCAGCACATAGACGCCGAAGCCGGTCGGATCGTTGGTGGCGCCGATCGCACCGCCCGTGATCGTCACGCTGTTGTCGGAGGCATTGAGCTCAACGCCGTTGCCGCCGGTGTTGTTGATCGTGGCGTTGGTCACCGAGAAGGTGCCGTTGCCGGCGCCGTTGACTTCGATGCCTTCGTCGCCGGTATTGACGATCGTCACGGCACCGGCGGTGACATTGGTGCTCGAGCCGCCGCCGAAGAAGATGCCGTCCGCGGCTGCGCCGGTAGTGCCGGCGATGTTGACGGTGCCGAGGCTCATCGAGTTGCCGTCGAGGTTGCTGATGTTGATCGCGCTGCCGGTGGTCGAGCCAGTGCTGGTCAGCGAGTCGAAGGTCATGCCGGATGCGCCGACGCTGCCGTTGACCAGGTTGAGGATCTGGCCCGTCGCGGTCTGGACCGTGTTGCCGCTGCCGGTGACGTTCAGCGTGCCGCCGCCGGTGAAGCTCAGGCCCCTGCCGCTGAGGGTGGTGATCGCCAGCCCGCCATTGGTGAAGCTGATCGTGCCGCCTGTATTGTTCGTGCTCAGATCGACGGCGGTGTTCCCGCCGGTGGTGAGCGTCTTGGTGCCGCCCGAGAAGGTCACACTGCCCGAGTTGACGTTCTGCACCAGGATGCCGTTATCGACGGCGCCGGTGGCGCTGATGTTGCCCGAGAAGGTGACCGTGCCGGTCTCGTGATTGTCGACCTGCACGACATTGCCGGCGGTCGTCTTGGCGATCGAGGCGCCGATGCTGACCGCGCCGGTGCCGTTCAGGACGTAGACGCCGAAGCCGCTCGGATCGTTGGAGCCGCCGATCGCGCCGCCGTTCAGGGTTACGGTGTTGTTCGAATTGTTGATCTCGACGCCGTTGCCGGCGGTGTTGTCGATCGTCACGCTGCTGGCGGTGAAGGTGCCGTTGCCCGTGCCGTTGACCTCGATGCCTTCGTCGCCGGTATTGGCGATCGTAACGGCCCCGAGATTGACGTTCATCGTCGATCCGCCGCCGTAGAAGATGCCGTCCGCCGCTGCGCCGGTGGTGCCGGCGATCGAGACGGTGGTGGCGCTCAGCGTGCCGCCGTCGACGTTGCTGATGTTGATCGCGCTGCCGTTGGTCGAGCCGGTGCTGGTAAGCGAGTCGAACACGAGGCCGAGCGTGCCGACATTGCCGTTGACCAGGTTGAGGATCTGGCCGTTCGCGGTCTGGATCGAGTTGCCGGAGCTGTAGACAGTCAGCGTACCGCCGCCGGTGAAGTCGATGCCGTTGCCGGTGCCCGACGCCACGATGTCGACGCCGTTGCCGCCCGCCGCTGACGAGAAGGTGATGCTGGTGCCGGTGTTGCCGGCGAGCGTCACCGCATTGGCATTGGCCACGGTGTTGAGCGCGATGCTCTGGCCGTAGAAGGCAATCGCGCCGCCAGTGTTGCTGGCGACGTTGATGCCCAGCGCAGTGTCGGTGAGGTTGCCGCTGAACTGATTGGAGCCGCCGCTGATGTTGGTCATCTCCACCGAACGCGCGGTCGTGCCGTTGGTGGTGATGCTGCCGCCATAGGCGAGCGACAGCGTGCCGCCATCGATGTCGACGCCGCGATTGGTGGCGGTGATCGCGCCTGCCGAGATGTTGACCGAGCCGGTCAGCGAGCCCGCGGTGCGGCTGACCAGGATGCCGTTGGCGCCCAGCGTGTTGCTGGCCGTCAGGAAATTCAGGTTGAGGTTCGACGTGACCGCCGAGGTGTTGCTGATGTCGAGCAGCGTGCCCGAACCGGTGGTGATCATGTTGCTCGAGCCGAACACGTTGATCGTGCCGCCGCCGGCGATCGTGAAGGCCGTGCCGCTGGTCGTCGTGACGTCCAGGCTGAGGAAGTTGCCCTGGTCGGGCGTGAACGCGATCGTACCGCCAGCATTGCCGGTCAGCGTGAGCGCGTTGTTGGCCTGGGTCGACAGCGTCGTCTGGCCGCTGAAGGTGATCGTGCCGCCATTGCTGTTGGTCACGCTCACGCCGAGCGCGCCCGCGCCGCTCGAGCTGATCGTGCCGGTGCCGAACGTCACCGTGCCGGCATCGTGATTGTCGATGCGGACGGCGTAGCCGTTGCTGTCGGTGATGTTGCCCGAATAGGTCAGGTTGGCGTTGCTGCCGGTGAGGACAAAGGCGTCGCCGGCCGCTGCATGGGTGATGTTCACGCCCGTGCCGAAGCTGAATGTGCCGTCCGAGCCGTTGAGGATATCGACGCCGGCGTCGCCGCCATTCAGCGTCGTCGTGCCGGTGAAGTTGTAGGTGCCGTGCGCATTGTCGAACTGCAGGCCGGTGCCGTTGGTCGCGTTGATCGTGCCGGCATAGGTGAAGGCGCCGGTGCTGTGGCCACCGGTGATGCTGATCGCGGCGCCGGCACCACCCTGCGTGATCGAGCTGGTCGTGTCGAAATTGTACGCCGCCGTGCCAGCGAGGATGCTGATCGCGGCAAGCGAGTTGTTGGTGACGTCGACATTGGTCGCGTTGATCGTGCCCGTCGTCGATGCGAACTGCAGGCCGCGGGCTGCTCCGGTGATGTTGATGTTGGTCAGCGTGGTGGTGCCGCTGAGGCCGTTGAAGTTCAGCGCGCTGCCGCCAGCGCCGGTGCTGGCAAAGTTGCTGATCGTCAGGCCGGACCCGGAGACCGCGATATCGGCGCCCAGATCGTTGGCGGCCAGGATGTTGTTGGCCGTGGCGTTGGTCGACGAGAACAGGCCGATGCCCGCAATCGCGAAGCCGTTCACCGTCAGGTTGCTCAGCTGCGCGCCGGTCCCGCCCGAGCTGAACACGCCGTATGACGCCGTGCCGGCATTGCCGCTCAGGATGAAGCCCGCCAGGCTGTTGCCCGTCGCGCCCAGCGTGATCGCGCTGCCGCCCGCCGCCGTGGTGAGCGTTGCCGCGCCGTTGCCGGTGGGATCCGCGATGTTGATCGACGTGCCGCCCGACAGGAAGATCGTCGAAGGCACGGTGAGCGTGAGCGCGATCGGCGCACTGCCGCTGCCCGCACCGCCGCCCACGCCATCGCCGAAGCCGCGCACCTGCACGTTCGAGGCGATGACGAGCGAGTCGTTGCCGTTGCTGCCCGCCGCGCTGATCACGTTGCCGTTGTTGACCAGGACGATGATGTCCTGCGCGCCCGCCAGCAATTCGGCGGCGGCGAGGGTCATCGGGTTCGCGGCGTCGGAGCCACTGCCGTTGCCGCCGCCGGTCGCGCCGTCCGAATCGACGAAATAGATGTGGTTGACGCCGAAGCCCGTGCCCGGGCTGCCCGCGAAGGTGACGTCGCGGAAGTCGTAGCTGCCCGAGGCCGGCGCGGCGGTCGCGTCGATCGCGGTGATCGCCGAGATGGTCGAGGCAGCATCGGTACCGGCTTCGCCGTCGCCATAGGTGAAGGCGAGGTTGGTGGTGCCGTCGAGATAGATGCCGGTGCCGACGTTCGCGATCGTGCTCGAATTGCCCGCCGCGCTGGCATCGCCCAGACGGACCGCGCCGCCGGTGGCGCCGCGCAGGTCGACCGCGATGCTGGTGCCGGCCGCCGCGGCGTTGGTGACGTCGAAGTCGCCGACGGTGATCGAGGCCCCGATCGTCGCCGCGTTCAGGTCAAACGCCACTGCGGTGCCGCTGTTCAAGCCGATGTCGAGATCGCTGATCGTCAGCCCCGCCGCCAGCGTGCCGCCGACATCGACGCCGCGCGCGGTGATGCCCTGCAGGTTCACCGTGCCGAGCGCGATCGTCGCACCCGGATCGGCGGAGACCCCGTTCAGCACGATACCATCGGTCGCGCCATTGACGTTGATCGTGGCGAAATTGATGCCGCCGGTGCCGACCTTCATCGTGTTGAAGCTCAGCGCCCTGCCGATGGTCGTCGAGATCGTGTTGTTCGCGCCGGTGATCACCAGCGTGGCGTTGTTGGCCGCGCTCACGCCGTTGCCGCTGGTGGTGGTGATGCCCAGGCCGCCGTTGGTGAACGTCATCGATCCGGTGCCGCCCGCATTGATCGCGACACTGGCGCCGGTGCTGAAGGTCTTCGACGCGCCCGAGAAGGTGATCGCGCCGCTGCTCTGCGGATCGGCGACAACGCCGGCGCCGCCGACATGGCTGACCGTTCCGCCGACATTGTAGACGCCATCGGCATTGGCGAACAGGAACGCGATGCCCGAGGTGGTCGAAGTGATCGCCCCCGCACCCAGGTTCAGCGTGCTCGTGCTGCCCGACACCGAGACGACGTTGCCCGTAGTGACGTTGATGCTGCCGCCATAGTTGAGCGTACCGCCGGTGTCGCCGCTCGCCGAGATCGCCGCAGTGGTCGTGCTGGCGCTCGCGCCGATCGACGCGGTGCCCGCCGCGCTCGCGACATTCACCGTGCCGCTGGTCACGCCGTTGAAGGCGATCCCGACCGTGCCGCCGTCGATGGTCAACGTCGAGCCGGCAGTGTTGGCGATGTTGACCGTCCCGACGGTGCCGAGGAAGTTGAAGCCGGTGCTGCCGTCGATGTCGGTAGCGCCGGTGAAGTTGACGCCGCCGGCACCCGTCAGGTTGGTCAGGACGACCGCGTTGCCGCCGCCCGAGACCGTGAGCCCGCCAATGTTCAGCGCGCCGGTGAGGGTGACGCCGTTCAGGCCGACCGCAGTGCCCGCGGCCGGAGCTGCGGTGATCTGGTCGAAGGTGATCCCGCCTGCCGCCACGGTGGCGTTGGCGAGAGCCAGTGCCGCGCCGGTGCCGCTGGTGATCGTGTTGCCGGCGCCGCTGACCGTGATCGAACCGGTGGCGCCGCTGAAGCCGACGCCGCTGGTCGTATCGATGTCGAGCCCGCCGCCGGTGAAGGCGAGCAGGCCGGTACCGCCCATGTCGATCGCGGCAACGGCAGCGCCGGTGTTGAAGATCTTGCTCGCGCCCGAGAAGGTGATCGTGCCGCTGCTGGCGTTGTTCACCAGCACGCCACGGTCGCCGACATGGTTGACCGCCCCGGAGATCAGATAGGTGCCGTCGGCATTGTTGAAGTTGAATGCCGTGCCGCTGGTGGTCGAGGTGATCGTGCCGGCGACGGTGACCGCGTTGCTGCTGTTGGTCACCGACAGCACCGAGCCGGCAGTAGCCCGGATCGTGCCGCCGTAATTGAGCGTGCCGCCGCTGCTGTTGGCTACCTCGACTGCCGCGACGTTCGAGCTGGTGGTCGCGCCGATCGCGGCGGTGCCCGCTGCGCTGGCGATGTTGACCGTGCCGCCGGTCATGCCGCTCAGATAAATCGCACGCGAAGCGCCATCGATTGTCAGCGCCGAGCCGGCGGTGTTGGCGATGTTGACGGTGCCGACGCCGTTGGTGAACTGCAGGCCGATCCCGCTATTGTCGAGGTCGATCGTGCCGGTCAGGTTGATGCCGCCGGTGCCGGTGATGCCGCTGAACAAGGCCGCCTGCCCGTTGCCCGTCACGCGCAGCCCGCCGATGTTGAGCGCGCCCACCAGGTTGGCGCCGCCCACGAGAACCGCGATCCCCCCGCCGGCCGGCGCGCTGGTGATGCTGTCGAAGGTGACCCCGGCGGCGCCTACGGTGGCGCCCAACCCAAGCGCCTGCGGGGCGCTGCCGGTGGTGATCGTGTTGCCGGCGCCCGTAACGGTCACGGTGCCCCCGGATTGGAAGAAGCCCGTGCCCGACGTGGTGTCGATATCCAGCCCGCCACCAGTGAAGGCGAGCGTGCCGGTGCCGTTCGCGCTGACTGCGGTATTCGTGCCGGTGTTGAACGCCTTCGCGGCGCCCGAGAAGGTAATCGCGCCGCTGCTGGCCGCATCGACCGCGACGCCCGCACCGCCGGCATGGCTCACGTCGCCCGAGATCAGATAGGTACCGTCCGCGTCGGTGAAGTTGAATGCGGTACCGCCGCTCGTCGAGGTAATCGCCCCGCCCAGCGTGATGCCACCAGTGCTGTTGCTCACTGCCAGGACCGAGCCGGCGGTCGCGCCGATGGTGCCGCCATAGTTGAGCGTGCCGGCGCTGCCGGTCGATGCGATCGCCGCAGTGGTCGCGCTGGTGGTCGCGCCGATCGACGCAGTACCCGCGGCGCTGGCGATGTTCACCGTGCCGCTGGTCATGCCGTTGAGGAAGACTGCGCGCGAGGCGCCGTCGATGGTCAGTGCCGAGCCTGCGACATTGGCGATGTTGATCGTGCCGACGCCGTTGCTGAACTGAAGGCCGATGCCGGTCGTGTCGAGGTCGAGTGTGCCGGTCAGGTTGACGCCGCCGGTGCCGCCGAGGTTGTTGAAGGTCGCAGCAGTGCCCGCGCCGGTGACGTGCAGCCCGCCGATGTTGAGCGCACCGGTCAGCGTGGCGTTGGTCACAAGAAGCGCGGTGCTTACGGTCGGGGCCGCGGTGACGCTGTCGAAGGACACGCCGGCAGCGCCAAGCGTGGTGCCGCCCAGATTGAGCGCGCTGGCATCGCCGACCGTGATCGTGTTGCCGGTGCCGGTCACAGTCACAGTGCCGGCGCCGGCGGTGAAGCCCGCGCCGGTCGTGGTGGTGATGCCGAGCCCGCCGGTGAAGTCGACCGTCGCGCCGGCGTTGTTGGTGAGCGAGACGCCCGCACCGCTGGTGTTGGCGACTGTGACCGCGCCCTGGAAGTGGACATCGAGCGCGTCGGTCTGCGCGGTGTTGTCGACGACCGAAATCGCAGTGTTGGTCGCACCGGTGACGTTGACTGCACCGGTGACGGTGAAGCTGCCCTCCACCTGATCGAGCAGAATGCCATAGACGCCGCCGGTCGAGCCGACCGAGCCAAGCACCATGTTGATCGTCAGCGGATCAAGGTTGATCGCGGTGCCATTGGTGGTGTCGATCGCGCCGCCGGTGGTGCCGAGGATGAAGTTGTTCGCCTTGGAATTGGCGACGATCAGGCCGGTGCCGGCGTTGTTGGCGATGTTCAGATCGGTGAAGTTCAGCGTGCCGGTGACGTTGGTCAGGCTGAACGCAGTTCCGGTGATGCGCGAACCCGTGGTGCCGAGCGTCAGCGCGCCGGCATTCACCGCCTGGATGCCGGCGGCCACCGTATCGGAATCGAAGGTCAGGTCGTTGAAGACGAAGCCGCCGGTCTCGGTCGTGTGCGTGACGGTCAGGTTCGACATCTGCGACACGATGAAGGTGCCGGCGCCGCTGCCGTCGAGGTTCAGGATGTTGCCGCCATTCGCAGCGAGCGTCAGGTTGCTCAGCGCGAGGCCGACATTCGCAGCATTGTCGTAGATGCGGATCGCACCCGCCGCGCCGCCCGAGATGGTGCTGTTGCGGATCGTAATGGGGGCAGCGGCGCCATTGCCGAGCACGCCCGCGCCGGTGCCCGAATTGGCGATGATGACGCCGTCGATGATGTTGCCGCCGCCCAGCGTGACGGTCGCGTTGGCGCCGCTCGCGGTCAGCGTCGGAGCGCCGGAGCCCGCGAACGGGTTGGAGATCACGCCGGTCTGGACGTTGAAAAGCAGCACATTGGCCGGCGCGCCGCCGCCGACAGTGAAGCTGTCGGTGTCGCGGAAGCCGAGCAGGATCTGCCCGCCCGCGAGATCGAGCGATCCGCCGGCATTGGCCGTTGCGTCGAGCGTGTCGTTGCCGCCCGTCGGATCGTTGAGCAGCACGATGTAGGTGGCGCCCGCCGCCTCGGCGCCCGCAAGCGAACCCGGATCGCTGCGCGAACCGGTGCCGGTCGCGCCCTCGAGCACGAAATAGGCCGACACGGACAGATTCGTGGTGTCGCCGTTCATATTGACGTCGGCGAAATTGTAGGTGCCGCTGCCGCCGTTGAGGCCGGCGATGATCAGCGGGGTGACCGCAGTGATGTTCGACGCCGCGCCATTGCCGTCGGTGTTCGAACCGTCGCCATAGCGGAAGTTGCCGGTGATCGCCGCGTTGGTGAGATCCACGCCGATGCCGACGCCGGTGATCTGGCTGCTGCCGCTGATGATCACGTTGCCGGCAGTGGTGCTGCCGGTCATGTCGATGCCGCGCGTGCCGGTGGCCGAGGCGCCGGTGATGTCGAGCGTGGCGAAAGTGACATTGCCGGTGGCACCGGTCAGGTTCGCGGCCGTGGTGTTCGCCGCGAGCCCGGTGATGTCGACATTGCCGAAGGTGAAGGTGCCGGCCGAGCCGTTGAGCAGCGCGATACGTGCGCCGCCGGAGAGCGCCAGGTCGCCAAGATTGTAGCTGCCGTCCGCATTGTCGAACGTCAGCCCGCTGCCGCCCGTCGCGCTACGGGTGCCGCCCGAGAAGGCGATCGTGCCACCCGAATGGTTGAGCACCGAGACCAGAGCCGCGTTGCTCGCCTGGGTGATGTTGCCGGTATAGCTGAGGTTGGCCGTGCTGTCGGAAACAGTGACCGCCGCCCCGCTCGGGCTGGTGATCGCGCCGTTTGCCAGCGTGACGGTGCCCGCCGAACCGTTCAGGATATCGATGCCCGCATCGCCGCCGTTCAGCGTCACTGCACCGGTGAAGTTGTAGGTGCCGTCGGCATTGTCGAACTGCAGGCCCGTGCCGTTGGTGGCACCCAGCGTGCCGCCCGAGAAGGCGATCGTGCCGCCCGAATGGTTGAGCACCGAGACCAGTGCCGCGTTGCTCGCCTGGGTGATGTTGCCGGTATAGCTCAGGCTGGCCGTGCTGTCGGAAACAGTGACCGCCGCCCCGCCCGGGCTGGTGATCGAGCCGTTTGCCAGCGTCACGCTGCCCGCCGAGCCGTTCAGGATATCGATGCCTGCATCGCCGCCGTTCAGCGTTACCGCACCGGTGAAGTTGTAAGTGCCGTCGGCATTGTCGAACTGCAGGCCCGTGCCGCCCGTCGCGCTCAGCGTGCCGGTCTGGAAGGCGATTGTGCCGCCCGAATGGTTGAGCACCGAGACCAGCGCGGCGTTGTTCGCCTGGGTGATGCTGCCGTTATAGGTCACGCTCGCCGTGCTGTCGGCGATCGCGAAGGCGGTTCCCGTCGGGCTGGTAATGCTGGTGCCCGTGCCGAAGGTGAAGCTGCCCGCCGAACCAGCCAGGATGTCGATCCCGGCGTCGCCGCCATTGAGCGCGATCGTGCCGTTGAAGGCATAGGTGCCGTCGGCGTTGCTGAACTGCAGGCCGGTGCCGTTGGTGGCCGAAAGGTTGCTGGCGGCGCCGAAGGTGATCGTGCCGTTATGCCCCGAGACGCCGAGCAACGCCGCGTTGCTGCTCTGGGTGACGCTGCCGTCATAGGTGAAATCGAGCGTGCCGGTGCCGCTGGCGATCGCGATCGACGTACCAGCGGTGTTGGCGATGCTCGATCCCGCGCCGAAGCTGATCGCGCCGTTGACGTTGCCCGAAACCGCGATGCCGCCGCTGTTGGTCGAGCTGGCGGTAACCGTGCCGACCTGCAGCGCGCGGCCACCCGTGCCCGTTCCGGTGAGGCCGGCAATGGCGACGCCGGCTCCCGTGCCGGAATGGACGATGCTATCGAGTATCAGGTCGGTCTGCGCCCCACCGAGCGAGAGCGTGGTGCCGTTGACGGTGTCGATCGTGCCCGCGGCGCTGCTGAGGTTCAACGCCGTGCCGGTGAGGTGCAAGCCGTCGTTGCCCTGGTTGTAGATTCCGAGCGCGCTGAGGTTCAGCGCGCCGGCCGCGTTGGCCAGTTGGAGGCCCGTACCGGTGACGCGCGTGCCCGCCGAGCCGATCTGCATCGTCGCGTTGACCGTCTGGAAACCAGCGGTCCCGGTATCGGCATCAAAGATCGCGCCAGCGAAATAGGCGCCACCCGCCTCACCATGACCGCCCTCGATCGTAATGTTCGAGAGCTGGGTAACGGTGGTCGAACCACCGCCTGCCAGATACGCCGCAAGCGCGATCGAGCTGTTGCTCGCCCACAGGTGCAGGTTGCTGAGCGCGAGGCTGGCGACGGCGCCACCGTCGCTGAAGTCGATCGCGCTGTTTGCGCCCGAGATGTTGCTGTTGCGGATCGTGACGTTGCTCGCGCCCGATCCGTATACGCCGGTGCCGGTGCCGCCATTGGCGATCACCACGCCGTCGATCAGCGTGTTGTTGCCGACGACAACCGTGTTGGCTCCGCCACCCGCGCTGGTGGTCAGCGTCGGCGCGCCCGAACCGGTGAACGGATTGGTCACGAAGCCCTGGGCGATGTTGTAGAGCACCACGTTCGCCGGCGCCCCGCCCGGCAGCGTGATCGTGTCGCCGTTGAGGAAGCCGCGCAGCTGCTGGCCGGTCAGCAGCGTGAAGGTGCCGCCGGTGCCGTAGGTCGGATCATTGGCATCGATCGTGTCGGTGCCACCGGCCGGGTTGTTGACCAGGATGACGACGTCTGCGCCCGAAGCCGCCGCGCCTGCCAGGCTGCCTGGATCGCCGCGCGTGCCCGCGCCGCTCGCACCCGCGAGCACCCAATAGGTGCTCACCGAGGTCGCCAGACTGCTGGTATCGCCGACCAGGTTGACGTCGGCGAAATCATAGGTGCCGGTGATGGCATTGAGCCCGGCGACGACAAGCGGAACTGTGGCGTTGATCGTCGAACCCGCGCCGTTGGCGTCGGTGTTCGAGCCGTCGCCGAAGCGGAAATTGCCGGTGATCGCCGCGTTGGTCATATCGACGCCGGTGCCGACGCCGGTGATCGTGCTGCTGCCGGCGATGATCAGGTTGCCGCTGAAGGTCGCGCCGGTCAGGTCGATGCCGCGCGTGCCGGTGGCCGAGGCGCCGGTGATGTCGAGCGTGCCGAAGGTGATGTTGCCCGAGGCGAGACGTGCATCGACGCCGCGACGGTTCGCCGCCACGCCCAGGATGTCGACGTCCGCGAAATTGATCGTGCCGGTGCTGCCGGTATTGAAGGCGACGCCCGCAGTGCCGGGGTTGGTGATCGTCACTGCGCCGGTGAAGGTCACCGATCCGTCGACATCGCCGATACCGATGCCCATCGTGCCGCTGTTGGTAACGGTGCCGCCGGCCGCCGTGAAGGTGCCGGGCATGCCGAAGACCAGCAGGCCGCCCGCGCCGGTGTTGCTGATGTTGAAGGTACCGAGCGTGACGTTGCCCGGGTTGTTGGCGACCTCGATACCGTAGCTGCCCGCACCCGTCGTGCCGCCCACGGTGACATTGCCGAGGTTAATCGCAGTGCTGTTGCCCACCACGCGGACGCCGGACAGGCTCGAGGTGCCGCCGACATTGATGCTGGTGAAGCTGATTCCGCCGGTGCCGATGTTGTTCGCGAGCGAGACGCCCGAGCCCGCCGAGGTCAGCGTCGAGACCGTCGTGAAGCCGAGATTGCCGGCCAGCGTGACCGTGTCCATCGCCACGCCGCGAGCGTTGCCCGTCGCCGCGATCGAAAGGCCCGAGCCGCTGAGCGAGAGCGTGCCGCCATTGGTGCCGAGCAGGTTGAGCGCGGTGCCGCCGGTGCTCGACAGCGCGAGATTGGTCAGCGTCGCCGAAGCGGCAGCACCACCGTCACGCAGCATGATGGCGCCGGTGCCGCCCGAGATCACCGAATTGGTGATCGAGACGTTCGCGGTGCCGATGCCCGAAACGCCGATGCCCGCACCGCCGATGCGCAGGCCATCGAGCGACGAACCGGTCGACAGCGTGATCGTCGCGCCCGCGCCGGTGTTGGTCAGCAACGCTGCGCCCGAGCCGGCATAGGGATTGGTGACGATGCCCGGCGTGATGCCGTAGAGGAACAGGTTCGCGGGCGTGCCGCCGCCAACGGTCTGGGTATCGCCGTTGAGGAAGCCGATCATCCGCTGATTGGCGTCGAGCGTGAAGGTGCCGAGGCCCGCAACGTCGAGCACGTCGTTGCCGCCCGTCGGGTTGTTGAGCAGCACGATGACGGAAGCGTTCGCGGCGAGCGCCGCGGCCAGGCTGCCCGGATCGGTCATGGTGCCGGTGCCGGTGCGCCCTGCTTCGACGAAGAACAGCGTGACCGGATTGGTCGCGAGGTTCGTCGTGTCGCCGATCAGCGCCACATCCGAGAGATTATAGGTGCCGACGCCCTGGTTGAGGCCGCCGATCGCGATCGGCGTGATCGCGTTGATCGTCGAGTGGGCGCCGTCGGCATCGGTGTTCGAGCCGTCGCCGAAGCGGAAGCTGCCGGTAATCGCGGCGTTGGTGAGGTCGATGCCGGTGCCGACGCCGGTGATCGTGCTGCTGTCGCTCACGATCAGGCTGCCGGCGAAGGTGGCGCCGGTGAGGTCGATACCGCGTGTGCCGGTGGTCGAAGTGCCAGTGATGTCGAGCGTCGCGAAGCTGACCGTACCGCCGCTGCTGCGCGCATCGACGCCGGTCTGGTTCGCGCCCAGGCCGGTGATGTCGGTATCGCCGAACTTGATCGTTCCGGTGCTGCCCGCGCCCAGCACGATGCCCGCGCTGTTGGCGATGGCCGTGGCGCCGAAGGTCGCGTTGCCGCCCACCCCATTGGTCAGGATGCCGGCGCCCGTGCTGTTCGCAATGCTCGTCGCGCCGACCGTCAGGTTACCTGACAGGTTGGAGACTTCGATGCCGCTGGCGGCGCCGGTAATCGACGCGTTGGCGACGGTGACGTTGCCGGTCGTGTTCGAGACGCGCAGGCCCGCGCCCGCCGCGTTGGTGGCCGTCACGGCGCCGAGCGCGACATTGCCGCTGTTGCCGGTGACACGGACGCCGTCCGAACCGCTGTTCGTGGCCGTGATCGCGCCGAGCGTGACGTTGCCGGTGTTGCCCGAAACGACGACGCCGATACCCGCAGTGTTGGTGGTGGTGACGGCGCCGACGTTCACCGTCGCCGAATTGTTGGCGATGCCGAGGCCCACGCCGGCGGTGGTGCCGCCGACTGCGACGCTGCCGATGTTCACCGTGCCGCCGGCTGCCTGCGTCACCTGCACCGCGCCGGTGCCGGCCGCATTGCCGGTCGTGACCGAGCCGATATCGAGCGTCCCGACCGTGACATCCGCCACGACCAGGCCCTGCGCCGCGCCGGTGGCGGCGACGTTGATGCCGGTCCCCGAAACGTTGAGCGTGCCCGCTCCGGCGCCGCTGAGCGCCAGCGCAGTGCCGCCGCTCGCCGAGAGGTTGAGGTTGGTAAGCGTTGCGGACGCGGCCGCACCGCCATCGGTGATCGAGATCGCACCGCCGGCACCCGAGATGTTCGAATTCTGGATGATCGCGTTGGACACGCCCGCGCTGACCACGCCGACACCGGCGGTGTTCTGGATGATCACACCGTCGATACGCGCATTGTTACCGGTCAGGTTGACCGTGACGCCCCCGCTGCCGCTTAGGATCGCAGCGCCCGAGCCCGTATAGGTGTTGGTGATCCCGGTCGGCCCGAGATTCGATACGATCAGGTTCGCGGGCACGGTCGCGCCGGTCACTGCGAAGAAATCGGTGTAGAGGAAGCTGACCAGCGACTGGCCGGTGCCCAGGTTCAGCGAGCCGCCGAGCGGAGTCGTGTCGATCACGTCCTGGCCGCCGGCCGGGTTGTTGAGCAGCACGATATACTGCGCACCCGAAGCCGCCGCGCCGGCGATGCTGCCGGGGTCGGTCGCGGTGCCTGCGCCGGTTGCGCCGGCGAGCACATAATAAGCGGTGAAGCTGCCGCCGGTGATGTTGTTGGTGTTGCCGTCGAGCTGGACGTCGGCGAAGTTGTAGGTGCCATGGGTCGCGTCCATGCCAGCGACCACGATCACCGTGTTGGCGGTGATGCGGCTCTGCAGGCCACCGGTGGCATTGCCGTCACCGAAGCGGAAGCTGCCGGTGATATGCGCGTTGGTCAGGTTCACGCCGATGTCGACGCCCTGGATCACGCTCGGATTGTTGATGGCGATCGCGCCGGCGTTCGACGCGCCGGTCATGTCGATGCCGGTCGAGCCGGCTGCGCCGGTGCCGGTAATGTCGAGCGTGCCGAAGGTGACGTTGCCCTGCGTGCCCGTAAGGTTGACGCCGGTGGCGGCTCCCAGGCCGGTAATGTCGACATCGCCGAAGGTCACGCCGCCCGGCACGGTGCCAATGACGATCGCGGTACCTGCCGGGTTGGCGATGGTGAGCAGGCCGGTGAAGGCCGTGCTGCCCCCCAGATTGTTGAGCGAGAGCGCCGGCGAGGCCGCGCCGGTGATCGTGGTGGCGCCGGCGAACGTGACACTCGAGCCCGCGAGCGTGTTACCGATCGCGATGCCGCTGCCCGTCGGGTTGGTGATCGTCACCGTGCCGGTGAAGCCCAGCGCGCCGCCGAGATTGTTGATCGAGATCGCCGTGCCGCTCGCGCCGGTGATCGTCGTGCTGCCCGCAAAGGCGATGCTCGAGGTGCCGGTGGTGCCGTCAATGGTGATCGGGCCCGCGCCGCTGATCGCGCCGGTGAAGCGGATCGCGCCGCCGATGTTGAAGATAGAGACGAGAGGGCCTGCTCCCGTATCGCTGATCGCGGCGCCGAAATTGAGCCCGATCGTGCCGCCGCTGCCGACCACGCCTGACTGGCCGAGCTGCACCGAGGCGCCGCCGCTGTTGGTGATCGTGCCGCCGCCGATCGTCACCAGGCCGGTCGAGCCGCCGGTGATGTAGAGACCCTGCTGGCCGCTATTGGTGATCGTCAGCGTGCCGATGGCCAGCGCATTGCCGCCGGTGCCCGCGCCCTGCACGTTGCTCAGGATGATGCCCGCACCCGCCGCGCCGATCGAACGGACGGCGGTGAAGTTCAGGTCGATCAGCAACGGATCGAGGTTGAGCGCAGTGCCGGCAGTGGTGTCGACCGTGCCGGTGGTGTTGGTGAGCGTGAAGGTGCCGCTCTTGGTGTTGTTGACCGTCAGGCCCGTGCCGCCATTGTTGGCGATGTTGAGCGTGGCGAAGCTGAGCGCGCCATCGACTTCGGTCAACGAAACGCCGGCGCCGTTCAAGCGCGCAGCAGTGGTGCCGACCTGCATCGTGCCGGCGTTGACCGCCTGGATGCCCGCCGTGGTGCTCGAATCGAAGGTGACGAAGCGCGCTGCGAAGCCGCCGGTCTCGCCATTGCCACCGGCGATATTGATCCCGGAAAGGCCGGCCACGGTAACCGTGCCTGCGCCCGAACCGTCGATATCGAGCACATTGCCGCCGGTCGCCGACAGCGTGAGGCTGGACAGGGTGGTGGTCAGGTTGCCGCCGGCATCGTTGATATCAATCGCGCCTGCGCCGCCGCCGATGGTCGAGTTGCGCAGCGTGACGTTGCTGCCGCCATTGACCACCACGCCGACACCCGCGCCGCCGCGGACCGTGATCCCGTCGATCACCACCGCGCCGGTGGTGTTGGTGAGCGTGAGGCCGGCCGCACCGGTATTCTCGATCGTCACCCGCTCGAGCGAGAATCCGCCCACGCCGTTCGCAAGAATACCCGAGCCGCTGCCGCGCACGGTTACGTCGCGCACCACCGAACCCTGGCCGAGCGTGACCGATGCGCCGAGCGCGTTGTTGCCGACGATCGTGCCGTTCGAGCCGCCGAAGCTGAAGGCAGTGACGGTGCCGTTCGAATGGCGCACATCGACGCTGCTCGCGCCGCCGACGAGATACTGGTTGGTCGCAAGCGTCACGCCGCCGCTGGCGATGTTGCCTGCATTGCCGAGTGCAACGACGATGCCGTTGGCGCCCGCGCGCGTGACGGCGTCGCCCAGCGTGGTCGGGGCGGCGCTGGTCCCCGCACCTGCTGCCGCAGCCGCGCCGTTGACATAATAGACGCCGCCGAACGCCGCGCCGGTGCGCGCGTCGACCGCGAAGCTGGTGCTGGTCAGATCGGTGTAGCGCGTGCCCGAGGGGCTGACATAGTCGCGGCGGATCCGGTCGCCCATCTGGCGATCGAGACCGGTGTTGCCCGCGCTGCGATCCCGCGAACCATGGCCGAGGGGTATCGACAGTCGGATGGTGCCGCGCGCCTGGGTGCCCCAGCGATTGTCGTTCTGCAGTTCGGCGCCGAGCGAGAAGCGTCCGCCGGTGCCGAGCGGATCCTCGACGCCCAGCTCAAGCCCGCCGCGGACGCCGCGATAGGCCTTGCTCGCGGCATCGTCGCGATAGTCAAAGCCCGCTGCCGAGGCGCGCACGCTCAGATTCTTGCCGAGCGGCGCCGTCGCGCCGATCTCGCCATTCGCGCCGCCCATCGGCACGTCTTCGAGCCGCCAGCCGCTCTTGCGCTCGATCAGTCGGTTGTTCTCGACCGAGAGCACGCCCGCGGGGCTGGCATTGGGATCGAGAAAACCGATCGTGCTGCGGTTGGTGACCGGCAGGCGATAGTTCAGGCGCAGATCGAAGACCGAGGTGAAGGCTTCGAGACCGAAGGAGGCCGCGGTGACGTCGCGCTTCGAGAGATCGGATTTGTAGAAGTCGACGCCGGCATTGACGCCGATCGCCACGTCCTCGCCGATCTTGCCGCGCCCGCCGATCGTGACCGATCCGTTGCGGTCATAGCGCTCGTCGGTGCCGATCCGGCCCGCGACGAACATCAGGCTCGTATCGTTCTGCGCAACCGGCGCGAAAAGCTCGAAGGAAACCTGGCTGCTGCCATCCGCCGCCCGGGCGTCGACTTCAGCGCGCGGCTGCCAGTTGGGGTCCTTGTCCTGTGCGTGCGCGCCGGGCGCCGCGGCCAGAGCAATGCCCGTCAGGCACGTCGACAGCAGCAAGCGTCCGCGATGGAGCTTATTCACAGGCAATCCCCCCGAATCGCCACTACCCACAGGCTCCGGCGCATGTGCCAAAGACTCGACGAAGGGG
This sequence comes from Sphingomonas sp. R-74633, assembly GCF_013416555.1. Classification (GTDB taxonomy): domain Bacteria; phylum Pseudomonadota; class Alphaproteobacteria; order Sphingomonadales; family Sphingomonadaceae; genus Sphingomonas. The sequence continues at coordinate 1,295,275 of NZ_JACCFG010000001.1, forward strand.
TATGACGCCTTTCGCACGGCTATCATTGCGCAGTCGCCGCCTCAAGGAGACTCATACGTACATCAACGGATAGCGCACCAAAGCGGGGCACTGCCCCAAACTAGGGCAGTGCGGCCGAAGCGCTATGGTCAGGTCAATCCGTTTCGGTTAGGCCACTGTGAGATTTCGGGGGAGGCGGCGCATGGCGGAACCATTTATGGGGGAGATTCGGCTGATGTCGTTCACCTTCGCGCCCAAGAATTGGGCACAGTGCAACGGCCAGTTCCTGCCCATCAACCAGAACCAGGCCCTGTTCTCGCTGCTCGGCACCACCTTTGGCGGCAACGGCCAGACCACCTTCGCACTGCCCGACCTGCGTGGGCGCGTGCCGATCCATGTGGGCAATGGCTATACGCTGGGCCAGCGCGGCGGCGAGGAAGCGCACACGCTGTCGATCAGCGAGCTTCCCACCCATGTGCACCGCCTCCAGGCCTCGAACGCGAACGGCAACGCAGTGAACCCGAATTTCGGCGGCACCGGCTATGTGCTCGCCGCCGAACCGGGGAACGCCTATGCCACCGGCTTCACGCCGGCGGCCGTCGCACTCAATGCCGGCACCGTGGCCAGTAACGGCGGCAGCCAGGCGCATCAGAATATGCAGCCCTTCCTGACGCTGGGTTACTGCATCGCGGTAGCCGGCATCTTCCCGTCCCCGAACTGAGGAAAGCTCCATGGCACAGCCCTATGTCGGCGAGCTTCGCATTTTCGCCGGAAACTTCGCACCTGCCGGATGGAATTTCTGCGAGGGGCAACTGCTGCCCATCTCCGAGAACGATACCCTGTTCAACCTGATCGGCACGACCTATGGCGGTGACGGCCAGTCGACGTTCGCGCTGCCCGATCTGCGCGGCCGCCTGCCTATCCATCAGGGCAATGGCTACACGCTGGCGGAAACCGGCGGTGTCGAGGAAGTGACGCTGTCGATCAACCAGATCCCGTCACATTCGCACCCGATGCTGGGCGCCTCGGGCAACGGCACCCAGGCAAACCCGAACAACAATGTGCTCGCCAGCTCGACGCTGGTGAAGCTCTATTCGGGTGAGGCAGCGGATACTGCGATGTCGGCCAATTCGATCACCGCGATCGGCGGCAACCAGCCGCACACCAATTTCCAGCCCTATCTCTGCGTCAACTACATCATCTCCCTGTTCGGCATCTTCCCGAGCCAGAACTGACAGGAACGCACCATGGCCGATCCCTTCGTCGCCGAGATCCGGATCTTCCCGTTCAACTTCGCCCCCAAGGGTTGGGCGTGGTGCGATGGCCAGCTCCTGCCGCTCTCGCAGAACACCGCGCTCTTCTCGCTGCTCGGCACCACCTATGGCGGCAACGGGAAGAGCAACTTCTCTCTGCCGGACTTGCAGGGACGTGCGCCGATGCACCCGGGCCAGGGGCCCGGCCTTTCGCTGCACGATCTTGGTGAGGAAGGCGGCGTCGAAACTGTCCAGCTGCTCGAATCGGAAATCCCGAACCACTCGCACACGCTGCGCGGGTCGGTGGAAGATGCCACCCAGGGCACGCTTTCCAATGGCGTGACCATCTCAACCTCTACCGGCGGCTCGCTGTACCAGACGACCACGAACACCAATTTGGTGACGATGGCGCCCCAGGCGCTGTCGCCGGCCGGCGGCGACCTGCCGCACAACAACATGCAGCCCTATCTCACCTTCTATTTCTGCATCGCGCTGCAGGGCGTGTTCCCGCCGCGGGGCTGATCCGCCCGCTTTGCCATGCCCCCACCGCTGCACAACGCCGCCCGCTTCAGCCTCGCCTATCGCCCGTACGCGGCCGAGGACTTCGATTTCATAGAAGCGCTATACCTGTCCACGCGAGAGGAGGAACTCGCGCTAAGCGACTGGCCGGACGCGCAGAAGCATGCCTTCCTGACGCAGCAGCACCGCGCCCAGCACCAGCATTACCAGACCTATTATCCGAACGCCGAGCGGCTGATCCTCGAGCAGGGCGGCAACGCGATCGGCCGGCTCTATGTCGACGCGTGGGCGCACGAACTGCGCATCGTCGACATTTCGCTAATGCCGGCTGCGCGCGGCCAGGGGATCGGCGCCGCGATCCTGCGCGACGTGATCGAATGGGCAGCTGCTGCAGGCAAGGGCGTCTCGATCCATGTCGAGAAGTTCAATCCCGCGCGACGCCTCTATCTGCGCCTCGGCTTCGCCGTCGCCGAAGACAAGGGCGTCTATGAGCTGATGGAAATCGGCACGCCGCGCGTGGCGAAGCCGGCCTAGAAGAAGATAGCCTCGTAGCGGACCCGGCCTTCCGCGCCGGTGCCGATCGGCACGATGAAGATCTCGTGCAGAACGCCTTCCACCGGGAAACCGAAGATCCCCTGCCCCAGCACGGGCTGCGCCGGCCCTGCGAATTCGAGCCGGAACCCGCCCTGCTCCCGCACCGACTGCGGGAGCGCCGTCGCCTGGGTCAGGTTGAGCTCCACGCCACCAGACTGAGTCGCGACCACAAAATCCGCGCCGACATGCGGCTCGAAATCGGCGAGCGTAAGCGGTGCCGGGCCGGTATCGAGCGTCATTCCGCTAACTCCCCCTGCGGCGCGAACCCGCGCGCAACCTGGCCGCTATAGGCATGTCATGGCAGCGGTGCCAATCCCGCGATGGGCCGGTTTTCGGGACGATTCACGGCGTGCAGTGTGGGCAACGAAATGGTAAGCATCCATTTCGGGGGAAAGGCCGTGCGCAATCGTCGCACTTCGGCTTGGCCGTGTGAAAAGCACGATAACAATGACTTACAGCTCGCGTCGACGCTTCGTTGTTGGGGGATTGGTGACCGTGGCCGGCGCAGGACTCGCCGGTTGCAGCGGCGGCGGTTCCGGCAGCGTCGTCACCCCGACCGCCGATGCCACGCCCAGCGGTCCGGTGCTCACGGCGTCCGAAGCCAGCGAGTGGGACAAGCTTGTCGGCACCGCTTTCACGATCACCACCGACACCGGCAAGGTCGCGGCCGTGCTGGCCAGCATCGAGCGCATCGCCGATGCCTCGCGCCCTTCGGACCTGGCACGCCATCAGCCTTTCTACGCGACCTTCCAGACCGCCGCGGGCCAGGCGCCGGTGGGTGGCAAGACCTATCAGCTGTCGAACGCCACCAAGGGCAGCTTCGACCTGTTCCTCGGCCTGTCGAGCACGGTCGCCGGCAAGGGCGTCCTTACCGCCGTACTCAACTGAAGGCGGCCGCCATCAGCTTCTGAGTCATCTCCTGCAGCGGCGGTGCCGCATAGGATAGCAGCTGGATCATCCCGACAAATGCCAGGTCGTTCTCGGGGTCGACCCAGAACCAGGTGCCCGCGGCACCGTCCCAATGATAAGTGCCGCGCCCCACCGGTATCCCCGCCAGCTCGGGGTCGGTGAACACCACGCCGTTATAGCCATAGCCGAAACCGGGCCGGAATTTCTGGTGCCCGGCGACGAAGCGGGTTTCGAGCAGCGCATCGGGCAGGCAATTGGTCATCTGCTCGCGAACGCCCGCACTGCTGACGATCCGGCGGCCGTCCAGCGCACCCTCATTCAGCAGCATCTGAGCATAGCGGGCATAATCGAGCGCGGTCGAATAGAGGCCCGCCCCACCCATGGCGAGACCGGGTTCGCTGTCCGGGTCGGGCCGCATCGGGTTCACCGCCCATTTCTCCAGCGGACCTTCCAAAGGCTTGAAATAGAGGCTGGCGAGGCGGTGGCGCTTCTCAGGCGGGACGAAGAAGCCGGTGTCCGTCATGCCGAGCGGCTCGAAGATGCGAGTGCGCATGAAGTCGGCCAGGCCCTGCCCGCTCAGCCGCTCGATGATCGCGCCCTGCACGTCCATCGACAGGCTGTACCGCCACAGCGTACCGGGCTGATGCGCGAGTGGCACGGTGGCAAGGCGGGCGACCATCTCGTTCAGGTCGGGCGCCTGAAGAATGCCCGCGTCGCGGTAAAGCGCCTCGATCCGGTCCTTGGACTCGCCGAGCGTCAGGCCATAGCCGAAGCCGGCGCGGTGGGTCATCAGCTCGGCCATGGTCGGCGGGTGATCGGGTGCGACCAGCGCGTCGCCCTCGAGCACCTTGAGACCGGCAAGTTCAGGGAGGTGACGCGCGACCGGGTCCTCGGGGCGCCACAGCCCCTCGTCGTGGAGGATCATCATCGCGGTGGCGGTGACGGGTTTGGTCATCGAGAAGATGCGGAAGATCGCGTCCTCGGCGAGCGGCGCGCCGGTCTCGACGTCGTCGACGCCGAGGATGCGGATGCGGGCGATCTTGCCGTGGCGCAGCGTCAGCGTGACCGCGCCGGCGACAACGCCCGCATCGATCTGCGCCTGCACCGCGGCATCGACGGCATCGAGCCCCTCGCTGGTGAGGCCGACCTGCTCGGGGGCGACGCGGTCCATCACCAGCTCGAGACCTCAATCGCCTCGCGGCGCACCTCGCCACCGCCGCTGTGCGTGACGAGGATCGTCCGCTGCTCGCCGCCCGCGAGATCGAAATGATTGTCCTCGAAGCGCAGCGCGGGGTCGTCGGAACGCAGGTGCACGGCGAGCGCATAGCGTTCGGCGGTGAGGGTGAGCGCGAGCCCTTCCCCGACCTGCTCGTGGGTCACCTCCAACCCGGGATCGGGCGCCAGCGCCAGATCCTTGACCGGCGCCAGCAGCGCCCGATTGGCGGGGAATGTGCCGCCCGCGCTGCGCACCGTCAGCACATGCTCGGCGGAAAGCGCGACGGGGCCGGGCCAGACGCAGATGCTGCTGTTCGGCGCCACGTCGAGCGGCACCTGCTCTTCCCATTCGGTGCCGCCCGCCAGCCGCGCCAGGGCAATGGTGGCGGTGTCGCGGACCGGGGCGAGCGTGTCGTTGGTGACCCAGAGCTCGGCACTGTCGCCGTCGATGCGGAAGGAGGCCAGCACCGGGGCAAAGGCGCGGCGGGTGGCATACCAGCTCGACTTGGCGACGCCGTCATAGTCGATCAGGCTCCAGCTCACGCAGGGCCAGCAATCGTTGTGCTGCCAGATCAAGGCGCCCGAGCAATGCGGCTTGCGACGGCGGTAATGCTCGATGGCGAACTTCATCCCCTCGGCCTGGGTGAGCATGGTGAAGGCGACATAGTCCTGAAGCGTCTCCGGCAGGCCGGTGACGGGGATCATCATCGCGCTCGCCTTGTCGGCGACATCCTTGATCCGCTCGAGGAATCCTGCGCTGCCGAGCTTGAGATCCTCGGGTGCCATCCAGCGCTTGAGTGTGCCGATATCGGGTGCGGCCTGGATGCCGAACTCGCTGACAAAGCGGGCAAAATCCTCGGCATACCGAGTGAAGGCCACGCCCTTGGGAGAGCTGTCGCTGACCCCCACCGCGTCCTTATCGGGGACCAGCGGGATGCCGTGCCAGACGGTCCAGTTATGGACGTCGCCGCCGCGCATCGAATTGGGGCTCGGCCCACCCCAGGGACTTCCCGGCCAATAGGGCGTCTTGGGATCGAGATCGGCGAGGATGCCGGGGATGAGCTCGTCATAGAGAAACTGCCCGGCGAGCGGCGTGACGGTGCTGGTGGCGTGGTCGGCGAAGAACTGGATGGCCTGGTTTTCGTTGTTGCCGCACCAAAGCGCGAGGCAGGCGTGATGGCGGAGACGCGCGACCTGCTCGGCAACTTCGGCGCGGATATTGTCAACGAAATCAGGGTTATCGTCGGGATAGGGTGCGCAGGCGAACATGAAGTCCTGCCACACCAGCAGCCCCAGCCGGTTGCACTCGTCATAGAAGATGTCGTGCTCATAGACCCCTCCGCCCCAGACGCGGATCATGTTGAAGTTTGCGCCCACGGCGCGTTCGAGCAGGTCGGTGTAGGACCGGTCGGGAATAGCGCCGACGAAGGAACTGGCAGGGACCCAATTTGCCCCCTTGGCGAAGAGGGGGATGCCGTTGAGGACGAAGCGGAAGAAGATGGTGCCGGGCTCGTCAGGATCGGGGGACTGATCGAGTTCGAGCGTACGGATTCCGGTGCGGTAATGAACTGTTTTGCCGCCGATATTGGCGACCAGCGTATAGAGCGGCTGCGCGCCGAGGTCGGCGGTCCACCAGAGCTGGGGATCGGGGACGCGCAGTTCGAGCTGGCCAGAGCCGTGACGCGCCCCTTCGGCGACGACTTTGCCTTTGGGATCAAGGAGTTTCACGGCCACCTCAGCAGGCGCCGAGAGGTCAAGATCGATAGTGACCTCGGCAGAGGTGCCGATCGCGCGGGTCGCAAAGTTCAGGCTCCGGAGCGTCGGAGTGCGCGGTTCGATGCGCACCGGCTTCCAGATGCCGACGGTGGGCAGGTCGGGACCCCAGTCCCAGCCCCAGCCGAACTGCGCCTTGCGCATCAAGGTGCGGCGCGAGTGGCTGATGCGATCGGCAAAGCCGGGGAAGACCGGCAGCGGGCCGCCGGCGACCTTGAGCATCGTCGGGTGGAAGCAGATCGCCAGGTCGTGCGCGCCGGCGGGGGCGTCGAACCGCCAGCTCCGGAACATGTTGTCCGCGGACCCGAGCAGGGTCCCGTCCAGATAGATGTCGGCGAAGGTGTCGAGGCCTTCGAACACCAGCTCGGCATCCGGCCCGATCTCGACATTGGTGTGCCACCACCATTCGCGGTCGCGCACCCAGGCGGCCTCGGCCTCGTTCCGGCCGACATAAGGATCGGCGAGGCGGCCCGCATCGATCAGCGCGCGATAGGTGTCGCCGGAGGCACTGGCGGGAATCCAGCCCTCGCCCTGCCCCGCAGCAGCACCGGCGGACGCGCCTTCGCCGGGCGCAAAATCGCGTATCCGCCAGGCACTGACGAATGTGCTCATCTTCCAGTCCTCTTTGTTCCGGAAAGGCGCGCCGATCAGGCGGCAAACGCCTCCGCATTCACTTCATAAAGAATATCGGCATTCGACAGCGCAGCGCGCAGCAACCCGCGCGCCTCCGGCACGATCTGATCGCCATAAAAGGATGCAGCGGCGCGCTTCATCGCGAGGAAGGGCGTGTCCGGGCCGGCGTCGGGACCGGCCGCGACCGCATATTGGCGCTCCATCAGCCAGCCGCATACCGCGACCGACAACATCGTCAGGAACGGATAGCTCGATGCGAGCCGGTCATCGGTATCGGCCTGCAGCAAATGGCGCATGATCGCGGCGCAATCGTCGATCAGCCCGAGCAGTTCGGCGCCGCTGGAGTCCGCACGCATCTCGTCGAGCAGATCGGCGAGCGCAGCGCCCCCGTCGCCGAGCAGCTTGCGCCCGACAAGATCGGCGGCCTGGATGCCGTTGGTGCCTTCGTAGATCGGCGTGATGCGGGCGTCGCGGAAATGCTGGGCCGCACCGGTCTCCTCGATATAGCCCATGCCGCCATGGACCTGGACGCCGAGGCTGGCGACTTCGTTGCCGAGATCGGTGCCATGCGCCTTGGCGAGCGGGGTGAGCAGCTCGACGCGCTTGTCGGCGGCAGCATCGCCGGCGCGCGCACGGTCGAGCTGGCCGAAGGCGTAATAGACGAGCGCGCGAGCGGCCTGGGTCTGCGCCTTCATCCGCAGCAGCATGCGGCGGACGTCCGGGTGCTCGACGATCGCCACCTGCTGGCCGTCGCGGTAGCCCTGGATACGTTCGCGGGCATAGGCGACGGCGCGCTGGGTGGCGCGTTCGGCGACCTGGACGCCCTGCAGGCCGACATTGAGGCGCGCGTTGTTCATCATCGTGAACATGGCGCGGATGCCGCCGAGTTCGGGGCCGACCAGTTCGC
>NZ_JACCFG010000002.1 GCF_013416555.1 Sphingomonas sp. R-74633
CTTCTCGGGTGCTCCCACCGGCACCGGCAGCTTCGGCGTCTCGGGCGTCCGCATCGCGCCGGTGCTCGGCACGCTCGGCGTCGGCATCGATGCCCGCGCCAGCAAGAATGTCCGCCTCGGCGTCGCGCTCGAAGGCTCGGCCGGCGAGAACACCCGCGAAGGCCGCGCCTCGGTGCGCGTCAAGATCGGCTTCTGATAACGGCGGAGCCGTAGTCGATAGCGGCGGAGCCGCGGTGCGAAGGGGTCGGAATCCCGCTTCGCACCGGACACCGCCAGCGGCCTCACCCTGGGGGGAGGCCGAGGGCCCGCGCAGGGGGACTGCGCGGGCTCTCTTGCTACTTGGCCCCGTCGCCTTCTGCCCCCTGTCCACCATCGCCCTCGAGATTCCGGGAAGGGTCCTGGTTGACAGAGAAGCTGACGCCGACGCCGGCCTGTAGCATCTTGAGGGCATCGCTCGCGTCCGCACCCGACTGGGTGAGGCTAATGACGAGCGTGCCGGGTATCACGGTGAGCAGATAGTTTGCGGAGAGCGCGAGCGTCCCCTGCCCGATCGCATAATGGCCTACCTGGTCGCCGGCCGCGCGGATCGGCGCACCGGCGAAGCTGTCGCCATTGACCACGCTGCCCGACGAGACCGCATAGCCGAACACCGGATCGGGCTGGCCGAGGATCTTGGTGGCGTCGTTGATGGTGACGGTCACTGCTCGGCGGGTGATGTCGGCCGTCACCGGCGTGGCGGCCAGCGATACGCTGTAGTTGCCGGCATCCGCGCCCGACAGCCCCAGCCCGCTCACCTGCACCGTGCGGCCGGTGCCGGCATTGGCATCGGCGAAGCGATAGGTGGCGGTGCCGGTGACCGTGTCGCCCGAGATAACGCCAGTCAGCGCGATGCGGCCGGTAGCGGCGGTGGTGCCGTCATAGACGCGGCTGTCTGCCGTCGCGATGCCGGTGATTGCGCGCTGGCTGATCACCGCGCTGCCGGTGGCGGTGCCGGTGATCGTGTAGTTGGCCGCGTTGGCGCCCCCCAGCGTCAGGCCGCTGGCGGTGGCGGTGCGGGTACCGGCGTTGCGGCTGTCAAAGGCGATGCCGCCCGCGCTGACCGTCACCTGATCTCCCGAGAGCACGCCGTTCAGGGCGAGCGTGCCGGTGGCGATGGTGGTGCCGTCATAGACGCGGCCATTGGCGGTCAGCGTAGCGGTGATCGCCCGGGCGAGGATGTCGGCCAGGTCGGTCGCGCTGACGTTGACACTATAGTTGCCCGCATCGGCGCCCGAGAGGGTTATGCCGCTCGCGGTGACCGTGCGGCCCGTGCCGGCATTGCCATTGTCGAATGCCATGTTGCCCGCACTCGCCGAGACGCTGTCGCCGGAGACGAGGCCAGTGAGCCCCAGGCTGCCGGTGGCGGTGATGGTGCCGTCATAGGTGCGGTCGTTGGCGGTGAGCGTCGCAGTGATCGCCCGGGCCAGGATATCGGCCAGGTCGGTCGCGCTGGCGTTGACCGTGTAGTTGCCCGCGTCGCTGCCCGAGAGGCTGATGCTGTTTGCAGTCACCGCGCGGCCGGTGCCAGCATTGCGGCTGTCGAAGGTCAGATTGCCGTTCGCAGTCACCTGGTCGTTGCCGAGCACCCCGGTCAGCGACAGCGAGCCGGTAGCGGCGGCGGTGCCGTCATAGATGCGGTCGTTGGCGGTGAGCGTCGCAGTGATCGCCCGGGCGAGGATGTCGGCCAGGTCGGTCGCATTGGCAGAGACGATGTAATTGCCCGCATCGGCGCCGGTCAGGGTGATGCCGCTGGCGGTGACCGTGCGCGTGCCGGCGTTCTTGTTGTCGAAGGCCAGCGTGGCGCCCGCCGCACTGACGTCGTCGGTGCCAAGCACGCCGTTCAGCGCCAGCATGCCGGTGGCGTTGGTCGTGCCGTCATAAGTGCGGTCGTTGGCGGTGAGCGTCGCAGTGATCGCCCGGGCCAGGATGTCGGCCAGGTCGGTCGCCGTAGCGCTGACGGTATAGTTGCCCGCAGATGCCCCGGAAAGGGTAATCCCGCCTGCCGTGACAGTGCGGCCGATGCCCGCGTTCCGGTTGTCGAAGCTCATCGTGCCGACATTGGCAGTCACGGTGTCGCCCGCGATCACGCCGTTCAGCGTCAGCGTGCCGGTGGCGGCAGTGGTGCCGTCATAGGTGCGGTCATTGGCGTTCAGCACCGCGCTGATCACCCGCGGATCGATGATCACCGTGCCAGGCACGAAGGCGAAGGTGTAGCCCATCTCGGAGGCGAGCGTGCCGATCGAGCTATAGGCGAAATAGGTACCGGCATTGCTGCCGACTCCGCTGACGTCTGCCGTGCCCGACCAGGCGTCTGCGGCGCTGTCGCCATGGACCAGGTCGGTGATCGTCATGGTGACCTGCGGCGTGGTGCCGTCATAGATGACATGCGCGCTCGACGGCGTGACCGTCAGCACCGGGCGATAGCCGTAGACGAAGCGATTGCCCGCGTTCGGCGCACTGGCGAAGCTGCCCGTGGCGAAGTTGTAGGCGTCGCCGTAATAGCTGGTGCCGGCCAGTCCACCGAAGTCATTGTTGGGATCGGCGAGGCCCGGGTTGCCGCCGGCCTGGGTGTAAACCAGCCAGCGGCCATTGGCTGCGCCGAGCGCGTTGGCACCGCCCAAATTGGTGAACAACCCGTCCGAGGCGAGCGTGATCGCGTCGCCGGCGGCGGACGAGCTGATGCTGGCGCCCCCTGCGATCGTCATGCCGCCGCGCGCCGCGATCACCACGGTGCCGCCCCCTGCCTGCACCGTGCCACCGATGACGAAGTCCACGATGGTGTTGAGCTTCAGCCCTTGGCTGGAGAGATCGCCGAGCACGGCGATGCGATTGTCGCCGCCCAGCGTCGCGGCGCCGGTGATGTTGCCCTGCAGGGTATCGGCGACGATGTAGCCGCTATTCTGGGTCAGCGCGCCGGCGACGCCGAGGTCGAGCAGGCCGCTCACCTCGATCACGCCGTCGAGACCGAGCGAGCCCAAGTTGCGGAGCTCGAAGTCGCCATTGACGGTCACTGCGCCCAGGCTGGCGACGTGCGAGCCGCTGCCGTTCAGGTCGAGATCGACATTGCCGTTCGCCGCCACCACGCCGAGCGTGCTGGCCGAGACGCTGGCGCCGGTGATCCCGCGTGCGACCGCGAGCGATACGTCGCCACCGCTCAGATTGCCGAAGGCCAGGCGGCCCGCGGCGGAGCCGATGTTGACGACGAAGTGGCCCGAGACGTCGCCGAGCGTGACGTCGCCCTGGCCGGCGATGTCGATATGGCCGGCGCCGGTGGTCACGTCGCCGAGAGTCAGCGTGCCCGACGGGCCTGAGATCGCGATCGCGCCGACCGCGTCGATATTGCCGATCCCAAGGTCGCCGGTGCGCACCGCCACCTGGACGGTGCCGCCGTCGATCGCGCCGAGCCCGTCGGCCTGGTAGAGATTGATCACGACATTGCCGCCGGCGTGGATGCTGCTGCCCCCCAGCGTCGGGCTGTAATGGCGCAGGACGTTGGTCATGGTGATCGAGGCATTGTCGGCGGCGCCGAACTGCAGATCGCCGCCCGCGGTGAGCGAGAGGGCGTTGCTGCTCGGATCGATCAGCGTCGCACTGGCGAGCGAGAGGTTGCCGCCCGCGGTGAGCGTGATCGCGCTGCCCGCGCGCAGGTCGCCGATGTTGAGCGAACCATGCGCAGCATTGATCGAGAGGGCGCCGCTGAACAGGAGGCTGGCCGAGCCGAAGTTGAAATCGCCGACCGTGTCGGTGATGCTGAGCGAGCCCGCGCGCGAACCCGCAGGGGCCAGCGCCTCGCCCGCGAAGTCGCCGGCGGTGAGCGTATAATCGTTGTCCACGCTGAGCGCGCTGACGATATCGAGGGTGCCGGTGCCGGCGTCGATTGCGACGTTATGGCCGCTCGCGCCAAGCAGGTGGACGCCTTGCCCGATCACGGTGAGGCTGCCCTGCGCACCAAGGCTCAGCGAGCCGGTGATCGCCCCACCCTGCGCCTGGACAAGGATGTCGCCCGAGGAGTTGAGCGTGCCGCTGGCGCCGAGATCGCCCGCAATATCGATGATCGTGACGTCACCAAGCGCGGCCGCGCCGCCCGCCAGCGTCGGCTGGAGCGCGTCGCCGCCAAAGTCCGCTGCGGTCAGCGCGAAGCTGCCGCCGCGGCTGCCGACGTCGAACATCGTCAACACGCCCGGCGTCGACACGGCGATATTATAGCCGCGCACCCGGTTGATCCCAAGGTCGCCCGACTGGATCGCGATGCTGGCGTCACCGGCATCGGCGTTGACGCCGTCAAGGACGCCGGTCACGCTGAGCAGGTTGACCGAGACGTCCCCGCCTGCCGAGGCGATCCAGCCACCGCCGCAACCGCAACCGCCCAGCGTACCGCCGGTCGACACCGTGTTGGTCAGGTCCGCGACTGTGCCTGCGTCCGCGCCAAGGGTGACGTTACCCTGCGCCAGGATCTGGAAGCCATTGAGCGCGGTGAGGCCGCGGATCGTGGCGGTGTCATTGGTCTCGAGATCGGCATAGCCGGTGACCGAGACCTGGTTGATCGCCAGATTGCCGGTCGCGCCGACTGTCAGATCGCCCGACGCACCAAGCGCGTCGATCGTGACCCCGCCGGTGTCGCCATAGATTTCCGCATTGCCGCCCGCACTGAGCGACGCAGCGCGTACCGTGCCGCCCTCGATATAGAGGAAGCCGCCGGCGGAGAGATTGGCGATGGCCGTGGTGTCGATCGTGCCGGTGCTGTTCAGATAGAGGTCGCCGGCGCTGATGCCGCCGCCGCCAAGAGTCAGGTCGCCGCCCACCGCCTGAAGATCGACGCTGTCGCCCAAGGCCCGGTTCACGGTGAGCGAGCCATTGCCCAGATAGGCGGTGGCGTCGCCGGTGAGGCCCTGGATCAGGCCGATCGTCAGGTCGCCGGTCAGCACATTGACCACGGCGTGGTTGGCCTGGACGAGGTTCAGCGTCGCCGAATGATCGAGGTTCACGAACGCGCCGGCGGACCCGATGACATTGGCGTTGCCGCTGGAGCCCGCCGCGCGCTCGAAATAATTGTCGTTGCCGATCGAGGCATAATCGTCCGCACCGAGCGTCGCCGAGCCGAGGACGCTCTGCACCGTTAGGTCGCCGGTGGCGCCGGTGAGGGTCGCCTGGCGCAGGATCGCGCTGCCGAACAGCGAATAGACGCTGATGTCCCCGCCCGCGCTCGCATAGCCGGCGGTCGTCGGGCCGAACTGCGCCGACAGGCCGACATCGGTGCCCGCCTCGATGCTGCCCGTGACGGTGAGCCCCTGGTTGCTGCGAAGCGTCGCGCTGCCGCTGGTGGCGGCGGCGTGGAAGACCGTGAAGGCGCCGTTCGTGGTGGAGACGTCAAGATCGGTGGCAGCCAAAATCTCGTAGACATCGGCCGAGTTGGCCGAGCCGGTCACCGCGCCCGAAAGCGAGTGGATCGTGCCGTTGTTGAGCAGGCCAGCGACCGAGAAATCGATGCCGCCATTATATTCGAGCGTGGTGCCGCCCATGTCGAGCGCGCCAAGGCTGGCCAGCGTCCAGGTGCCCGAGCGCGTGCCGATCGGCGCCAGCGCGGCGCCGGTGAAGCTGCTGCCCGTCAGCGTATAGTCGCGGCCGACATAGGCAATATTGCCGATATTGACGGTGCCGGTGCCGTTGAGCTTCACGTCATAGAGGCTGCTCGCCTCGAGCAGGTCGATATTGGCGCCGTTGACCGTCAGCATGCCCTCCATCGTCAAGCCGGCGCCGAGGCGCGTGGTGCTGCCGAGCACGTTGCCCGCCTGCGCCGTGACGGTGGCGTTGCGACGGGCAGCGAGGTCGCCTGACAGGGTCAGGTTGCCGGCAGTATCGGTGACGAAGATATCGAGCGGGCTGCCGCCCAGGATGTTGAACGCACCCGCGCTGAAATCGCCCGCGGTGATCGAATAGACGCCCGGCACGGTGACCGAGGTCATCTGCAGATTGTTCGCCGCGACCAGCGTGACGTTGGCGCCGCTGACGGTACCCAGCAGGAGGTCATCATTGTTGACCTGCGCCTGCACGTTGCCCCCGGCGGCGGCGATATCGATCGCCTGATCCATGCTGTCGAGGTTGACGGTCGCGCCATTGGCGCCGCCGTTGATCGTCACGCTGCCCGTCGCACCGTTGAACAGCAGCTTGTTGGCCGTGGTGATGCCCGCCGGCGTGCTGGCGCCGAGCGTCACGCCGCCGCCGCTGAACACCATGTTGTGGCCATCGGACTCGTCGTCATTGCCGCTCGAGCCGATCGAGGCAGCCGCGAGCGACACCATATGGGCAGCATCCGCGGAGACCGAGATATCGTCGCCGGCCTGGACGGTGAACAGGTTCACCGCACCGTTGTGGCTCATCACCGCGACATCGCCGTCGGCGTCGATCGCCGAGCTGATCGATACGGTGCCGTCCGCCTCGAGCCAGAGATTGCCGGCGGCAGTGACCATCGGCGAACCGATCGCCAGGGTGCCGCCGCCGCTGACGATAACGCTCGCGTTGCCGGGGCTGGTGAGCGAAGCGAGGACGAGGTTGCCGACATTGCTGATCGCGATGTCACCGGACAGCGTGGTCAGCGAGAGCGAGCCGAAATGATTGGCGCCGAGCAGGCTGATACCGTTCTGCGCCGAAAGCGTGGTCGAGCTCGCGGTGATCACACCGCCCGACTGGGTGATCTGGCCCGCGGTCGAGCTCAGCACGACGGCGTCGGCGACGATGTTAGTCGTGATGTCGAAATCAGCGGCCTGGGAGAAGCTGAACAGCGTCGGGTCGATCAGGCCGAGGCGCACGATGTCCTGATTGGTCAGGACGACATCGCCGATCGCCTGGATATTGAGCGTGCCGGTGTGGAGTATGCCGGTCGCGCTGTTCTGGATCGCCGGGCCGCTCGCCACCGTGCTGATCAGTGAGACGCTGTGGGTGCGGTTGGCGGGGGTCTGCCACACATCGGTGGTGATATCGGCATCGATGGTCAGCGAACGATCGGTGGCGACCAGGATGTTACCGGCGAACGCCGTGATCGCGCCCAGGGTCGAGATATGGTTGGCCCCGCCGAGCAGGAAGTCACTGGCGGAACCACCCTCGACCCGATCCGAGGTAATGACGCTGCCGGCCGCCTGGGTGACCGAGCCGTTGCCCGCCTCGAGCTCGAGTAGCTGGCCGCCCGCTATGATCGCGCCGGTGAGATCCACCGAGTTGGCGCCGAGATGGACCGTGCCGTTAAAGGCCGAAATGTTGCCGAAATGGCCGACATTGTCGGCACCGAACAGCAGTGAGATATCGCCCGTGTTGTTCGCGGCGGTGATCGTACCGCTGATATTTGAGGGCGCGCCGGTGTTGAGGATCGCGCCGTTGGCATGGAGCGACAGATCGCCGTCGACCACTGCGTTGTTCAGGCTGATCGCGCTGGTAGCCGCGGTGACATCCGCATCGCCGTTGAAGTTGAAGTTCAGCTCGAGCGTGCCCGACGGCGTGGTGATGTTGCTCAGCGTCGCGGTGCCGGCGGTGCCGGTGTTGCTGAGGCTGATCATCGGCGTGGTGATCGCGCCACCGCTGGCCATGGTCAGTGCGAAGTCGCTGGCAATGCCCGAGCGGATGAAGGCGATGCTGTTGGAGCCGTGCAGCCAGCCGGTGATGTCGGTCTCGCCGACCGCCAGCGAGATATTTTCGCCGAAGATGTTGCCGAGATGGGCGATCACATTGTCGCCGAGCATCTCGACATCGCTGCCGGTGGCGTCGATCCTGAGCAGGTTGGCCCTCACCGAATTCGCGGTGATACCGTCCACGGTGAGATCCACCGTACCCTGCGCGGCGTCGATCAGGTTGGCACCGAGGAGGTGCGAGCCGGTGACCAGCGTGATGTCGCCGTTCGCCGAGGTCAGATTGTCGATATAATTGAAGCTGCCGCCGTTCAGGTCGACGCTGCCGGCCGCGACGAAGTCGATGATGTTGGCGGTGAACAGAGCGCCGGGATTGGAGATCCCGCCGGTGTCCGAATAGAGACCGAACGTGCCCCCCACCGCGCTGTTATTGCCCCAGAGCTCGATGTCGCCGACGTTGCGGAAGAGGAAATCGCCGCTCGTGGTGACTGCGCCGAGTTGACCGACGGTGTTGGCCTGCCGCAGGTCCGCGCTGCCCGCCGCGACGCTCAGCGACTGGCCGCTGATCGTGCCGTCGGTCTGGTTGATGCCCGCAGCACCGTTCAGCGTGACGGTGGTACCCGCGGTGATGTCGTCGGTCAGCGTGTAAGCGGTCGCGCTGTTATAGGTCAGCTCGGTGCCGGCGCTGAGCGCGCCGATATAATCGATCGCATTGCCCCGGTTGAGCGAGAGCGAGCCATGCGCCGAGGCCGTCAGCGAGCCGCCGACCATAACGCCCGACTGCCAGATATTGCCGTTGGTCGAGGTCAGGTCGATCGCATGCGCGCCGGCATTGATCTGGTCGATCGTGAAGGTGCCGTCGTTGACGAAGGTCACGTTGTCGCCGAACAGCCGGACGGAGCCGCCGCTGTCGATGAGATTGGCGGCATCGAGCGTGATGTCGCCGGCGCCGGTCACATCGAGCCAGATCGACTTGATCCGTCCGCCGGTCTGCGTGACCGCACCGCCGGCATTGAGCGTGAAGGTATCGGCGACATCGATGTTGTCGGTCAGCGCAACTGCATCGAGGCTGTCGACCCTGACATGGCCGACCGTGGTGTTCACCGTGCCGAGCGACGCGATATGGTTCGTGGCGCCATTCAGGTCGATATCGCCATAGCCGTTCAGGTTGAGCAGGTTGGCGGTGATCGAGCCGGAGGTCTGCCGGACGAAGCCGCCATTCGCCACGCCGCCGAGCGTCACGCTATCGCCGCTGATATCGCCCTGGATGTCGAGCAACCCGGAGACGATCGACACGTCGCCGGTGGTGGTCGTCGCGCCGTACACGTAGCTGAGATTGCCGGTGAGCGAGATGCCCGTTGCGGCCTGGACCGTGATCGCGCCGCTGTTGACCGACCCGCCTGCCATCGAGATCGACCCGTTCAGGCTGGTCAGGAAAGTCTGGTACATCCCGTTCTGGAACGCACCGGCGATCGTGAAGCTGCCGTCATTGACGAACTCGAACTGGTATCCGTTGAACGCGCCGACCGAATTGACATGGTTCGCGGTGTTCAGCCCCACCACGCCGTTGGAGGTGTTCACCGTCAGCAGATTGGCGGTGATGTTGCCGCCGGTAATGTCGCTGGTGTTGTTGATCGTGACGTTGTGGGCGCCGGCGTTGATCGCGTCGATCTGCAGCGCCACGCCGTTGTTCAGGGTGAGGTCCGAGCCGGTCGAGATCAGCCCGATGCGGCCGATCTGGTTGCCGGCGTTGCTCAGGTCGACATTGGTGCCGGTGGCCGAAAAGGTGCCGGCGAGGATCGAGGTGCCGGCCTGCTGGGTGACGCTGCCGGTATCCGAGATCATCTCGACGATGTGGCCGGCGGCATTGATGTTGCCGAGTGCGAAATTGCCTGCGTTGCGGAAGCGCAGGTCCTTGCCGTTCGAGTTGAGCGTCGCGCTGCCAACCTGGTTGTGGTTGAGCAGGCTGATGCCGTTGGCGGCCCCTGCCCCGCTCGTCGCTAGCAGCACATCGGTATGGATGGCCTGGACGCCGGTCTGGGTGATGTTGCCGCCTGCGGTGATCTGAACCAGGTCGGGCGCGGTGATCCGGCCGTCGAGCGTCAGGCCGGTGCTGGTGTTGAATGTGAAGCCGCCACCGGCGGTGACGTCGTTGAGCGTGCCGATCGCGTTGGCCTGATCGAGCACGACGTCGCCCGCAGCCGCGCTGGCATCGAGCCGGTCAGCCAGGATGCCGCCGGTCTGGCGGATGTCGCCGCTGTCCGCAGTCAGCGAGAGCAGGCCCGGCGTGTTGACGATGCCGAGCAGGATGCCGTTTACCGAACGGAAGGTGATGTCGTCACTGGCCGTGAAGTTGCTCGCCGTCGTCGAGCCGATGTCGTTCGCGCTGAGCAGCGCGATGCCATACGCGGTCAGGTCGAGATGATCCGCGGTGATCGCGCCATTGGTCTGGCCGATATAGCCCGAGACACCCATGGTCAGCGCGCCACCGGCGTGGATGACGCCGTCCAGCGTCAGGCCGACAAAGCTGTTGTAGTTGATCGATCCGCTTGCGGTCAGGTTGCCGAGCACATCGACGAAATTATACGCGCCCAGATCGATGTCAGTCGCCTGGGTGACGTTCAGCCTGCCGGTCCAGATCGAATTGCCGGGCACCAGCAACTGGCCGACCGAGCCGGCGTTCGAGGCGAGATTGACCACGCCATTCTGCGCAGTAATCGCGTTGACGACCAGATTGCCCTGGTTGCGCAGCGTGATCGTATGGCCGTTCGCGGCGGTGGCATTATAGATGCCGACGGCGTTGGCGAGATTGAAGTCAAGGTCGCCCCCCGCATTCAGGTTGAGCGTGCCGGCGGTGACCGTGCCGACGCCCTGGCTGATCGAGCCTGTGCCGAGCGCCGTGAGGCTTACCGTATCCGTGGTAAGAATGTTGCGATTGATGCTGAAACCAGTGGCGCTGACGATCGAAATGTCGCCGGTGCCAGCGGAAACGTTCGCGAGCAGTGAGGAGAAGCTGTTGGTCGGATCGTTGAGCGTGATCGAGTCGCCCCGTACCATCAGGGTATGGACCTGGATCGCGCCGCTCTGCGTGAGCGCACCGCCATTGGTGATGACCTCGCCTGACTGTGCGGTGAGGCCAAGGATATCCACCGCCCGCGCGCCAACCAGGCTGACCATATTTCCTGTCAGATCGACATGGAGCACCGAACCGCTCGAATCGATCTGGTTCAGGAAAATGTCGCCTATCGCATTTGCTACCAGCGTATCGGTGATGATCGAACCGCTGGGATAGCTATAGCTCAAGTCGCCACCCGAGCTGATCGCGAGCCGATGGGCACCGACATTGACCTGACCGGCGATGTTCAGGCTGGTGCTGGAACGGAAGGCGCTATCTCCTCCCGCGCTGACATTGCCCAGCGCGCCGATCCGGCCACCCAGATCGATACCGCCACTCGACGAGGCGTTCAGCGTGTCGATATCGGCATAGTCGCCCAGATTGCCGATGCTGCCATTGGTAACGGTGAGCACGGCAGTCCCGCCCTGCAGGGAGCCGAACCGGGTGTCGCCATCCGAGACGACAGTGATGGTGCCCGTCGGCCCCGTGATCAGGCCGGAGATGTCGCCGAGCTGGTTGGCGGCGCGATCCAGCGTGATGTTGTTCGCGCGAACCTCGAGGAAGTTGCCCGCGGTGTTGATGATCTGGCCACCGCTCTGGGTGACGTCGCCACGGCTCCACAGCTCGAAATAGGGCGCATTGATCGTGCCGGTCAGGTCGACGCTGCCCTGGGTGTAGATCTGGGCGATGGCGCTGATGTCGCCGATGCGGCCGATCTGGTTGTAGGTCCCGGCGTTGCCGCGCAGGCTGTAGCCCTGCCCGCCGCTGAGGTTGATCTTCCCGGCAGTGACCAGGCCGGTGGTCTGGTTGACGGTCGCATTGGCATTCACCACCACAAGCGACAGCGCCTGGCTTCCCAGCGCGTTGATGTCGCCGGTGATGTTGAAGCTGTCGGCGTCGGTATAGGCGATGCCGCCGCTCGCGGCGTTGGTCAGCCCGGTGATGTTCGCGACATTGTTGGTCGTGCTGGTGAGCGTCAGGCCGGTATTGGCATTGGCGCGGAAGCTGGTGGCGGTGATCGCGCCGCTGGCCTGCGTGATCGCACCCGTGGCGCTCAACCAGACATTCTGGCCGGTGGCGGTGACATTGCCCGCCAGGGACAGGTTGCCCCCGGTCGCGAAGACGATGTTCCCGCTGGTGCTGTTGGCCAGCCCGGCGATCATGCCGAGCGCGTTGGCGCTGTCGGAGAAGTCGATGCCGGTGGCGGCGCTGAGCGAGACGCTGGCCGCGCTGACCGCACCCGTCTGGCTGATCGCGCCGCCATCGGAGGTCAGCGAGAGCGCGTCGATGGCCTCGCCCGATATCCCGGTGAAGTTGATACTGCCCAGATTGCGAATGGTGACGTCGGCGGGAGTGCTGCCATCGCCATAAGTGAAACTGGAGCCGGCGCCGGTGAAACTGTTCGCGCCGCCGAGGATGAGATCGCCGCCCGAGTTGGCGATGAGGCTCGTCGCCGCAACCTTGCCGGTACCGCTCTGCGTGATCGAGCCGGCCATGGCGAAAAGCGACGCGTTCACTGCCGAGATCGTGCCGGCCGTCTGTTCGAGATCGCCGCTCGTCGCGGTGAGCGCCGCGCTGGTGGTGGCGGTGACATTGCCGTCCAGCGTGAAGCCGGTGCTGGCGAAATCGATGCTCGTGCCGCTCAGGCCGTGCACCGTTGCGATCTGGTTGTTGCCCGCGATCGATAACGCGCCGCCGGCATTGGCGGTCAGCGAACTGGCCTGGAGGCCTGCACTGTTGACAGTGATGTCCCCTGCCGAACTCAAGGTCACATCGGTCGCGGGATCCAGGAATTGCAGGCTCAGCACATCGCCGTTCAGCCGCACATTGCCGCCGGCGCGGATAGTGGTGGGTACGACGGTGCCGAAGCTGTTGGCACCCATCAGATCCAGATTGACGCCCGTAAGCTCGGTCACATTGGCGTCGATGCGGCCCGTGCCGCTCTGCGCTACGTCGCCATTGCCACGCAGGGTAACGACGTGGGCCGAGATCGTGCCCCCGGTCTGCGAAATCCCGCCGCCGTTCGCGTAGAGATTGACCGAGCGGAGGCCCATCTTCCTCGCGCTGACATCACCCGAGATCGTGAAGCTGCCGGCATTGGTGACGAACACGTCGCCATAGGCTGCGACCAGCTTGCTGAAGCTGTTCACATGGGTGTTGTTGGTCAGGTCGATATGCCCGGCCGTGACCGACAGGTCGTTGGCCGTGACGAAGAAGCCCTGGAGGTTGCCCGCCGCGGTGATGACGGCGTTGCCCGTGGTGTTGACGCTGAACGTGGACGGGTTGGCGTTCACGTTGTTGAAGGTGACGTTGCCACCGCCATTGGACGTGCCGCCGAAGTCGCTCAGGTTGTTGTTCTTGTCGAGCGTGATGCTGCCGGCGGCGGCGGTGAGCACGGTATTGCCGGTCAAAATGCCGGTGCTCTGGGTGATCGAGCCGGCGGTGGCGATCAGACTGGCGCCGTTGAAGTTGCTCGTGGCGGCAAGGTCGATGCTGCCATCGGCGACCAGGGTGAAGCCACTGCTGACAGCGGACGCGCCCAGCTTGATGTCGCCGGCCGTATAGACCGTGGCATTGACCGCCGAGACGGTGAGCATATCGGCATCGACCTTGCCATGCGGCGTCGTGACCGTGCCCACGGTGGTGGTGCCGGTGGTGATGTTGCCGGTGCTGGCGAGCGCGACGGTGCCGGTCGCGGCAGTGAGGTTGCCCTCGATCGCGAAGCCGCCGGTATCCCCGATCCGGATGTCGCCGGTGCCGGTGGTGAGCCCGGCGAGCGTGGTGAAGTTGTTGCCCGCGCTGTTCAGCGTGATGCCGGTAGCCGCATTCGCAATGAGCGTGGCGGCGGTGATGGCGTCCGTCTGGCCGATGCTGCCCGTGTCCGAGGTCAGCGTGAGCGTGCCGAAGGTCTGGAGCGTGGACGGCAGCAGGATGCTGCCCAGGTTGCGGATCGTAACGGTCGTACCGTTGCCATGGCCGACTTCGGTCAGTGCACCGAAATTGTTCGCGCCGCCCAGCAGCAGATTGCCGCTGGTGCCGGCCGCGAGCCGGTCGGCAGTGATTACGCCGCCGGTCTGGTTGATCCCCTGGGTGGCGTGAAGGATCACGCCACCGCCGGTGATGTTGCCGGTCAGGCCGAGCGTGCTGTCGGTGAAGACTTCGATATCGGTCCCGCCGGTGCTCTTGGCAGTCAGGTCGCCAAGGCTGCGGATTCGGTTGTTGCCATAGGTGAAGCTTAGGCTGCCGTTGGCGGCGCTCGCGCTGAGCATATCGGCATCGATCGGGCCGCCGATGATGTTGCCGGTATCGGAGATCAGCGTGGTGTAGTGGTTGCTGCCGGCCTGGTTGGCGCTCCCGCTCATGTCGAGACTGCCGACCACGCGCAGCGTCAGGTCGTGGGTGACGGTATAGGTGTTGAGCCAGGGGAATTCGTTCGCGCCGAGCAGCGACACATCGGTGGCGCGGAAGCTCAGGCCGTAATCGCCAACCACCACCTTGGCACTAGCGTCCTGGAGGACCAACTGGGCGGCGTCGAGCTCGACGCTGTAGCCGCTGATCGTGCCGCTGTTCTGCAGGAGCGAGCCCAGGCTCGAGTTCAGCCGGACATAGTTAGAGTTGGTCCCACCGTTCGCGGTGACGTCGCCGTCGAGGTTGATGTCGCCCTGGTTCTCGATGTCGATGAAGCCGTTCGCCGTGGTGAGATAGCGATAGCTGCCGACATTGATCGTGACCGTCTGGTCATACATCGAGATCCCGCCGGTCGCGTTGATCCCCACCGAACGCGCGATCACGCTGTCGTTGTTGCCGGCCATGCCCCCGGCATCGACGGTCAGGTCGCCGGCCGTGTCGATCTTGAAGAAGATATCGGCATCGCCGGTGAGATTGATGTTCCCGCCATTGCTCGAGCTCGCCCAGACGACCGCGTTGCCGGTGCTGTCGAGCGAGATGTTGCCGCTGGCAGTCGCGGTGACCTTGTTGGCCAGGATCGTGCCGGTGGCGCCGTGCCCGATCGTGCCCAGATTCGCCGCCAGCGTCGCGTCGCCGCCATTGGTGTTGAGCAGGCCGGCGACGGTGATGTCCTGATCGGTGTCGATCGCGAAATTGCCGTTGGTGGTCACGGTGCCGAGCAGGATGTTGTTGCCCGCAGCAAGGTTGGCGCTCGTGGCGTTGACGTTGAGCAGGCCACCCGAAACAACCAGCCCGTTGTTGGCGGTGGTGATCGCGCCGCCCGAAGTGAGCGACAGCGCGCCCGCCGCGCGGACCTGGCCGGTGAGATCGAAGGCGTCGGCGTCGACGATCGTGACCGCGCCACCGGTGCTGCGGATCGCGCCGAGATGATCGAAGTCGTTCGCGGCCTGATCGAGCACGATGTCGCCGGCCGCATTGGCCTTGAGCGTGCCGGCGGTGATGAAACCGCCATTGGTGCTGGTCTGGCTGATCCCGCCGGTGTCCGAGGTCAGATCGACGGTCGCGCCGGCGCCCTGGACCAGATAGTCGAGCACGATGCCGCCGACATTGCGGATCGTGATGTCGTGATAGGTGCCGCTGGAATCCTTGTCGGTGTTGAGCCCGCCGAACAGATCGATCTGGTTAGCGCCGGTCAGCGAAATACTGCCGTCGGTGGTGACGTTGAGGCGGCTCGCATCGATGATGCCGCCGGTCTGGCTGAGCGAACCTTGCTCGGAACCCAGGGTCACATTTATACCGGTGATGTTCCCGGTCAGCGCCATGTCGCCGTTGTAGGTCCACAGGGAGATCGAGTTCGCGCTGACGTCGCCTACCGAAGCGATCGCGCCCGAGAGATTGACGGACCCCACCCCCGACGCGGTCAGGCGCGAAGTGATGACACCGGAGTTGGTGCTGAGGACGCTGCTCGTATCCGAGATCAGCGTGAGCGCGCCGCCGCCGCGGTAGGAGTAGCTGGCGAAGCCCGGGCTGAGATCGATAAGGCCCAGGTTGCGCAGCGTCAGGTCGCCGCCAACGTCCAGGCCCGTGATCTTGGTGAAGTCGTTGGCCTCGCCCAGCGTGGTGGTGCCACCGCTGGTCAGCGACAGGTCGGTGCTTTGCAGCGTGGCGCCGGCGCCCTGGCTGATCGTGGTGCCGGCGCTAAGCGCGATCGTGTCGGCAGTGAGCGTCGTGCCCGCGTTCTGGGTGATCGCGCCGCTGTTCGAGGTCAGGAGCAGCCAGGCGCCCGTCACATCGATCGACTGGGTGACGTTGAAGCTGCCGGCATTGGCGAAGTTCACGTTGCCGGGCGTGGTCATCGCGCCAAGGTTGCTGACCTGGTTGGCGCCTTGGACATTGATCCCGCCGGTCGCCGACATGGCTAGAGTGTCGGCGGTAATCACGCCGCCGGTCTGGAGTATGTAGCCGGCAAGATCGGTGATCGACACGGTCTGGCCCGCCGCGCTGATGTTGCCGGTAAGGCTGATATGCGACCCGCTGTAGCTGACGATGTTGATGCCGCCGCTGGTCGTGTTGGTGATCGTGCCGAAATTCTGGATGCCGTTGTTGCCGACAAGAGGCGCCCCCGGCAGGTTGATGCCGGTGACGGCGCTCAGATTCGCCGTGCCAGCCCCGAACGTCCCGGTATTGCTTTGGGTGATCGCCCCGCCCGAACTCAGCGAGATCGTGTCGAAATAGACAGATTGGTCGATCAGGAGATCGGTGGTGCTGTTGATCGAAAGCGTGCCGTTGCCGGAGGTGGAGATGAGCCTGTGGATGCGGTTCGCCTGGTTGAGCGTGACCGAATTGCCGCTGCCGACGGTGATCACACCGAGATAGTTGACGTCGATGATTCCACCGCTCTGGGTGATCGACCCCGCACCGGCGGTGCGCAGCGAAACGCCGCCGTTGGTTGCGTTCGCGGTGATGTTGCCCGCGATGTCGAAGCCATTGGCATCTCGATAGAGGATGCCGCCGTTGGTGCTCGTCGCGCCGCCAAGCGTGGCGATGTTGTTGTTGGTGCTGTTGAGCAGCAGGTCGCTTGCGCCGCTCAGGAAGAGCTGGTCCGCGCGGACATAGATGCCGGCGCCGCTGTTCTGGCTGATGCCGCCGGTGTTCGAGGTGAGCCGGAGCGTGCCGCCCGTAGCATCGACGACGCCGCCGAGCGTGATGTTGCCATCGTTGCGGAAGGTGACGTTATGGCCGGTGGTGAACAGATTGGCGTTGAGGCCACCCACCGTGGCGACTGCGTTCGCCTGGTCGAGCGTGATGATGCCATCGGCGCTGACGTTGAGCGTGCCCGCGGTGATCTTTGTGCCGGCGTTCTGGGTGATCCCGCCATTCTGCACGAGCAGGGACATACTCGTGGCAGTGATGTCGCCGGTCAGATTGAATCCGGCTGTCGAGGTGCCGATCTCGATGTCGCCGCCCGCGGTCAGCGCGCCGAGCGAGTCGATCAGGTTGCCCCCACCGCCGAGCAGGATCGAGCCGTTCACCGCCGAGGCAGTCAGCTTCACCGTGTTTACGCTATTGCCGGCGGTGATGTCGCCGGTGTCCGACGTCAGGTTGAGCGCGCCGCCGAAGGTGAAGCCACCGCCCACCGTCGGATCGAGATCGATGCTGCCAAGGTTGCGCAGCGTCAGGTCGCCACCCACCGCGAGATAGGCGATGCTTGCGAAGTCGTTGGCCTGCCCGAGCGAGACATTGCCGCTGCTGGTGATCGACAGCGTGGTGCCGTGCAGCGTGGCGCCGCTGGCCTGGGTGATCGCCGAGGCGCCCTGCAGCGAGATCGCGTCACCGGTGATCGTACCCGAATTCTGGAGCAGGCTCCCGCTCGAGATCAGGCTGACTGAATAAAGGTCCGGGGCGCTTCCGGCGGAGACATTGCCGTCGAGCTTGATGTCGCCATGAAGATCGACCCTGACATAGCCGCCGATCGCGGTGAGATAGCGGATGCTGCCGATATCGGACGCGCTCGAATCCTGCAGGTCGATCGCACCGGCCGCGGTGATCCCCAGCGAGCCTGCGGTCTGATCGCCATTGCCGCTGGCCGAGCCGCCGGACGTGACGGTGACTTTGCCCGTGGTGTTCACCGCGAAGCCGACATCACTGTCGCCGCTCAGATGGATGTCGCCGCCGCCGGTGGAGGTCGCCCAGATATTGGCGTAGCCGGAGCCGGCAAGGGAGATCGCCCCGGTGGCGTCCGCCGTCGTGGTCCAAGCCGAGATGGTGCCGCCATTGCTGGCGATCGCGCCGTTGGTGGTGGCCAGAATCACGTTGTTTGGGCCGGTCCTGATCTCGCCGGTCAGTTCGATATTGCCGTTGCTGCCCAGGTAGAAATTGCCGCCGGCAGTGCTGACATCGCCCAGCTTGATGTCGCCGGCCCCGGTCAGCGATGTGCCGCCGCCGGCGGTTACCGCCAGCGTGCCGCCGAGCGAAAGCGCGCCCGAATAGGTTTCGATCGCCCCGTCGGACTTGAGGGTGATGTTGCCCGCCGCCGCGCTGATATCGCCATCGATGGTGAAGCCATCGTCTTCTCTAAGACTGATATTGCCCGTCGCGCTCGTCAGGCCGGTGACGCTGCCGACGTTGCTCACGATGAAATCCGCATTGTCGAGCGTGATGTTGCCATGCGCCTGGACGTTCAGCGTGTCGGCGGTGAAGCCGCCGTACACCTCGACGTACCCCTCGTCCGAAATCAGCTTGAGCGCGTGAAGGGGAACGAGCCACCCGAGACTAGTTACATTATCGACATACAGATCGCCGACCGAGTGTATCGTGACGTTAGCGTTGGCGCCCCAGGTCAATAGGGGGAAAACGAACCGGTTCGCGCCGGCTAATAGCAGGTCGGTACCGGCAATTGCCTCAAAAGCACTATTGCTTGTCTGCTGAACGCTCGCGCCGCTGTCCTGGTTGATCGCGTAGGTGGCGCGGAGTGAAATGTCGGCTCCGAAGATCGTGCCGGCGGCTTGGGTGAGCGTGCCGTTCGGCGCGACCAGCTCCACCCGACCGACGTCCGCTCGGCCGACATCCCCGTCGACCGTGAAGTCGCCGTCGTTCCAGACACTGATGTTCGTGCCAAGCAGCCGATGATAGGTGGTGACATCGGCCTTGTTGGTCTGGCTGCCGATCGACATGTCGCCGGCGGCCTCGACGGTCAGCGAATCGGCGACGAGGCCGGAGTTCACGACGACATTGCCACTCTCGCCATACAGGCTGACATCGCCGAGCGTGCCGTAGAAATTGAGGTTCAGCGCGTCGCCGCGAATCCGCACGTTGCTGCCGTTGCCGCTCATGACCTCCGAGACGTTGCTCCCGGCGTTGCCCAGATGGTTGCCCGTCTGGTTCAGGTCGATCCCGGTCGCGGCGTTGAGGGTATATCCGGTGCCCAGGCTGATCGTGCCGCTGGTCTGCCGGATCGCGCCGCCGCGCGACGTGAGCGAAAGCGCGCCGCCCGCCTGGATGACGCCACCGAGGACGAGGTTGCCGTCCATCGCGAGCGTGATGTTGCCGCCCGCGCTCAGATCCCCGAACCCGGCGTCGCCGCCGTCGGAGCTGAGATTGATCGCGCCGCCTGCGGTCACGTTCAACCCGCCGGCGACCAGTGCGTTCGTGCCCGAAGACGTCGCATCGCCCCCGACGGTGAAGCGCGCGACCGAGAAGGTGTTCACCTTGAAATCGAGATTGCCCGTCGCGTTGACCGTGACGCGCTCGCCACCGGTGGAATTGGCCGTAAGGCTGGTGAAGCTGTTGGCGCCGCCGAGGTCGATCTCGCCAAGGGCATTGGCGATCACGCTGCCAGCCAGCCCCGCCCCGCCGATCTGGCGGATCGCGCCATTGCTCGCGGTGAGCGTCAGGGCGTCCGGCCGCGCGGTGTTCCCATAATCGAGCGCGATCTTCAGATCGCCGTTGCTGCGGATCTCGAGCGCACCGAGAGGATCGACGCCGTTGAGCGTCGTGTTCGTGTCGAGATTGACCAGGCCGCGGCCGATGATCGCAGCGTTGGCGCCATAGAGGGTGCCAGTGCCGCTGAAGCTGCTGCCCTGCGAAACCAGCGTGATGTTGGCGGCGGTGCGCAGATCGCCGGCAATCTCGAGATTGTCCTCGTTCTGGACGTAGATATCGTCCTGGAACAGGTTGCTGGAATCGAGAACGGTGAGCCCGCCGATCTTGGCGATGTGGTTGTTGTTGCTCTGAAGCGAGATGCCGTAATTGGCGGCGGCAGTGAGCGTACCGGCAGTGATGCCGTTATTGGCTCCGAAGCCGTTGTTGATCCCGCCATAATGCGAGACCATGTCGACCGTGCCGGTGCCGGCGTTGATGGTGCCGTTGGCGTAAAGCGTGTTCGCGGCGAGCAGCGAGATCTTGGACGCAGTGAGCGCGCCGCTGGCGCCCGTACCGGTCACCAGGTCGCCATAGCCGGCATCGGTAACGAAGGTCGCATCGCTCGCCGCGCCGCCCACGATGTTATGCCCGGTGCTCAGCACGATCGCACCGGTCTCGTCGAGCGCCGCGTCGGTCGCGGTAATCGTGCCGGTGTTGATGATCTGGTTGGTCAGCCCGGTCTTGGCGATCGTCGCCACGAACACGCGGTTGCCGCTGATCGCACCCGCCAGGCTGGTGCCATTATTCGAGTTCGTGCCGTCTGCCGCGCTGGCCACTTCGAAGCTCAGCAGGTCCATGTCGTCGGTCGACGTCGGCCGGAAGCTGATCTTGTACTTGGCCGCCCCGCCGATCAGCACATTGCCGCCGTCCTGCGCGGAGATGCTCGATCCCGCCTCGGCAGTCACGGTAGTCGACACCAGCGCGATCGCGCCGCCATGGCTGGTGATCTGCGCGCCGTTCTGCACGGTGATCCCCGCATCGGTCGCCGCGCCGGTGAAGCCGAACTGGGTGGCGTTGCCGTCGAGGAAGCCGCCTGCGCTGGAATCGGTCGCGCGATCGACCGCCGCGGTGGTGACGAGCAGGCCGCCGGTGCTGATCCGGGCGTTGGCGCCGATCACCACGCCATTGGCGTTGTAGATCCAGATATTGCCGCCCACCGCGCCGCCGGTGGAGCCGATCGTGCCGTTGAGGTTGCCGTTAATCGTGCTGCCCGCGCCGCCCACGCGGTTGAGCACGATGTCGCTGCGGTTGGCGAAGACGAAGTTCGCCGTGTCGCCCGAATTGATGTCGAACTTATCCCAGTCGACCACCGTGCGCGATCCGCCCAGCGTCACCGTGGTGGTGTTGCCCGCCTGATTGATCGTCGGCGCCGAGCCGTTGCTTTGCGCGGGCGTGGCGCCCTGGACGAGCTGCGCCTGCGCGGGCGCGGCCCAGAACACGGCGAGCGCGAGCGCACCGAATGCCGAGGTGGTGAAGAGGCGGCTGCTGCGGCGGCGGGGGGCGGACATGATCATATCCCTCAGAAAATCGAGGCGGTGAGGCTGACGAGGACGCGATTGGCGGGCTTGGGCAGATTGGGCGCGAGCCGGTCGAACGGATGCGCCCAGGCCGCGTCGAGCGCGAACCACGGGCCGATCTGGGCGCGGATGCCGTAACCGGCGGAGCGCAGAGTCTGCTGGTCGGCACCCGGGCCGATATTGGTGAGCCGTACCGCGTCGAGGAACGCATAGGGGCGGAACACCGAGCGCTTGGCGAACTGGAAGGGCGCGGTGCTGATCTCAAGCGTCGAGCCCAGCGCCCGGTCGCCCGAGGCTGCCGAAGGATCATAGCCGCGGCCGATCGACATGGTGCCGGCCGAGAACTCTTCGTACGAGAGCAGCGGGGTGTCGGTGTACTGCCAGCTGGTCGAGACGCTTGCGGTGATCGGACCGAACAGGCGGGCGGCGACCTGCAGATCGGCGCGCACCACCGTCGCATCGGGGCGCCCACCGAAGCGCGAGGCGAGCGGATTGCCATAAGGCGTGGCACCCAGCCCATTGATACCCTTGCGCAGTTCGAGCGAGCCCGTGGCGGCCACCGAATGCGAAGCCAGCTCGCGCGGCGCTAGATGCCCGTCGAAGCGAGCGAAGAACACGCGCAGCTTGTCGTCGGTCAGCGTGGCGATGCCGCCTCCGAAATCGACCTTCTGGTCGATCCATTCCAGCCCGCCGGCGACGTTCAGATTGTAGCGGCGGTGGCGCAGGATGGGATAAGTCAGCCGGGCGTTGCCGGCGAAGCTGTTGCCGAGCAGGTCGAGCGGCTTGAGCGCCGCGCCGGGCCGGGTGCGCGCGAACGAGCCCGACAAGTCGAGCTGCAGCCCCTCCCCGCCCAGCTTGACGCTCTCAGTCACCTGGATGACCCGCTGCTCGGGGCTGGCGATCGTGCCATAGCCTATGATCGAGGTGCGCTCGCCCAGCGGCGTGAAGCTGTTGTAATCGACCCGCACAGTGGCGAGGTCGCGGCCGATCGACTGCGAGCCGTAGTTGTTGATGCTGAAGCTCGCGGTGACCGGCGTGCGCGAGATCGCGATATCGAGATCGACCGCGCCATTGCCGCCGGGCGACTGCTTGAGCGACGCCTGGACGATGACGCCGGGAATGTCCGAGGCCAGCAGCAGATAGCGCTGGGCGACGTTCAGGTCGAAGGGCGTCATGCCCTTGAGCTTGTCGAGATAGCGCTCGACCTGGCGCTGCGCTGGGCCGACATCGCCGTGGTAGCTGACCGAGACGACATGCGCTTCGGTGACCGAGAGGATCAGCTTGCCGTCAGCAATGCGCTGCTCGGGGATGTTGACCGAAGCGAGCACGCCGCGGCGCAGATACAGCGCCGCCACCCGGTCGCGGATCGTGCAGATCGTCGCGATCGGCACTTCACGGCCCAGCAGATCGGCATAAGCGAGGCGCAGCTTGTCGTCGCTGAGCGCAAGCTTGCCGCCGGCGCCCTGGAACTCGACGCCGGTGAGCGTGACCTTCAGGTCGCTATTGGCGAACGGGCATGGCCCGGCCTCCATGTCGCGGAACAGTTCGCCGCGCGGCGCGGCCGGCACGGTCCCCTGCTGGGCCGGGTTGAGCTGCTGGCGCGATGGCAGCACCTGGGCCGCCGCCGGGCTGGCGAGCGCGGTGCCCGCGAGAAGGAGAAACGCAGCAAGATTCTTATGCGCGTTGGGGAGATGCTGCACGGCAACCTTCGGCATCGCTCTGCCTTTTTTTGTCTGAAAATTAGAAACCGGAAGGCCGCCCTGCCCCACGACCCGGGCGGGTGATCCTGCGTACGTAGAGTACCGGAGGCGGCGTTTGGCGTCTGTCGCTACTAATAGTGACAGAGGCGGAATGACGTTACGGAATGCTTGGTTCGCACCTGTCGGACCGCGCAACGCACGGCTTTCCCGGCATAAAGTCCCCCAATGCACCGGCGCGATCTCCCCGCCGCGATGACCCGGGCACGGGTGCTAGCAGCGGGCTTGGCGGCCGATAGCTCCCATATGGGAGTGAATTCGCGAGATGGCGTCCGCGAACCTGCGAATCAGCGCAGATTTATCCCGGGTACCGACATTGCGAGCCGCACCAGGTCAAGCTGGCGGTGGCAGCCGGTCTTGGCCTGGATTGCCTTGAGGCGCGTGCGTGCGGTGGAAAGCTGGATGCCCAAGCGCTCGGCGGCGTCGCTGAGCGGCACCCCGGCGACCACCGCGTCGGCCAGCTTCTCCTCGGATGGAGAAAGCCCGAAGCGGCGCGCAATCCACGTCACTGCGCCGGGCGGGGTATCCTCGGGATCCGAGACGATCAGCAGTACTTGCCCCGGCGCCGTCGGCAGCCCGAAACCAGTCACCGAGGCGAGCGGCCACAGCATCGCGTGCAGCGGCGTGCGACCCTCCCGCGGCAGCATGACCCCGTTGAGCGCGCTATCCGCCAGCTGCAGGCGGCAATGGACGATCGCCGTGTCGAGCGCGCGGCTGCACCGGTCGTCGAGGCTGCGCGGCTGCCCGAGGCGGTTGAGCGTGATGCCGTTGCAGCTTGCGACCAGCGCTTCGGCGCGCCGGTTCATCGTGGCGACCCGCCCCTCGGCATCGAGCACGAAGGCCGCGTGCGCCCAGCCGTCGAACACCGCCTGCTGCGCGGTGCCGGGCGTACGCGCCGCGATCATCGCACGCCGCAGCTTTAGCGCGCGGGCGAAATGCGGGGCGAGCAGGCCGAGCAGCGCCATCTGGTGCGCGCGCCGGTCCACATCGTCCTTCTGGTCCGAGAAGGAGAGCGATGCCCAGCCCTCCGGCTCGCGCTCCAGCACCATGCCGCAGCCGTGCAGGCCGAGCCTGTGCGGCCGCATGAAGTCGTTATAATGCTCGGTGCGGAACAGCTCGGCCTTGCTGATGATCGTTTCCGAGCGCGTCGGCAGCCCGACCTGATTGCGGGGCACGAAATCGACGAACGGGCTGTTGGAGAAATAATAGGCCGAATAGTCGCGCAGCGCTGCTTCGGGATAGTTGAGCACTACGCTCAGCTCGTCGGTGGCGCCGGCCTCATGGCTGAACAGCATGATCGTCAGTTCGGGGTAGATCGCCTCGATCCGCTCGACCAGCGGGCGCCACAGCAGCGGATCGAGCGCGGCCTCGTAGATGCCGCCGACCAGCTCCGCCACCAGCATGGGCGTCAGGGGTTGGGGACTTGGCATCGCGCGACTCGTTCTGTCTGCCGGACCTGTCAGGCCCGAAACTACCCGGGACAAGCCTGGGAAACAAATTGTACCGCCTGCGAAATCATGCGTATGTCGCTATTTATAGGGACAGGCTCAGGGCGTATCCGATGATACAAGCGCGAAAGCAGGGCGTTACCACGCGCCCAACATATCGCCGCTCCGTCCGCGCCGTGGAACGCGCGCCGCTCCAGGATGTACCGATGGCCGATGCCGCCCCGCCTCTGCTCAAGGTCGCGCTGGTGGAAGACGACATCGCCTTCCAGAACAGCTTCGCTGCGGCAGTGGGCAGCTCTACGGACATGCGGCTGATCGGCATGGCGCACAATGTCGCCCAGGCGCGCAAGATGCTCGCAGGCGACCCGCTCGACGTGCTGGTGGTCGATCTCGGCCTGCCCGACGGCTCCGGCATCGACGTGATCCGCGACGCGCACGCCGCCTGGCCCGATTGCGGCATCATGGTGAGCACCACCTTCGCCGACGAAAAACACGTGATTGCCTCGATCGAGGCTGGGGCTGCGGGCTATCTGCTCAAGGACAGCTCGCCCGAGAAGATCGCCGACGAGATCCGCGCGCTCCATGCCGGGGGTAGCCCGATCAGTCCGCGCATCGCCCGCCAGATCCTGCTGCGCTTCCGCCCCGCCGAGCCGGTGCCGCCGGCGGCGACGCTGGCGGAAGTGACGCCGATCGCCTCTCCCCTCTCGCCGCGCGAGCGCGAGGCGCTCGAACTGATCACCAAGGGCTTCAGCTATGACGAGATCGCCGAACTGATGCTCGTCTCGCGCAACACGGTGATGACCTTTGTGCGGCGCATCTACCAGAAGCTCGAGGTTAGCTCGAAGGCGGAGGCGATCTTCGAGGCCCGCAACCATGGTATCCTCTAGGACGCTACGGGCCTTCCTCGTCTATACGGGGCTGGCGGTCCTGCTTCTGACCCTCCTGTACATCTGCACGCAGCCCCGGGGCATCCACCTCGCCCGCGCCCAGCTACTGGTCCAGTACACGCAGGATTATCCGCCGCCTTCGCGCACGCAGGACTGGCAAGCCCTGGCGGGCCAGTGGCGGGAAGTCGAGCTGCCGCATGCGCCCAGGCCGAACATGCTGCCCGGAGGCGGTGACGCCGGCCTGCTGCCGACCCAGACCAGCTGGTATCATTTCACCCTGGATCCCGCGCAGGAAGCGCCGCACGGCGCCTATCTCTACATCCCGCGCTGGAAGACCGATGGCGAACTGGCGATCTATGTCGACGGCCGGCTATTCTGGCAGACCCACGCCAATCTCCAATGGAACGGCTCCAACCGCCCGCTGTGGATCCCGCTCGAGGAAGCGGCGGAGAGCAAGCCACCCCGGGACCTGCTGATCCGCATCCGCCATGTCCGCGGCATCGGCGGCGCGCTGTCGACCTTGTGGCTTGGCGACTATCGCCAGCTCGCCGCCGCCTATTACACGCGCGCCTTCTTCCAGGCCGAGCTGCCCTATATCAGCTCGGCGATGTTCCTGGCGACGGGAGTGTTCGCCTTCCTGATCTGGCTGCGCAGGCGCAGCGAGACGCTCTATCTTCTCTATGCGCTGATGACGCTCGTCACCTTCCTGCGCGTGATGCACGCCTATATGGGCGCGGACCGGCTTCCGGTGTCCGATGCGTGGTTCGGCTGGGTCACGGTCAACTCGGTCGGCTGGGCCGTGCTGGTCACGCATCTGTTCCTCACCGCGGTGCACCACCATCATGCCCGCTGGCTGACTGCGATCATCGCGATCATGTGCCTCGGCTTTGGCGGGATCACGCTGCCGCTGCTCAAGGGGGCACCCGACGCGACGATTGTATCGCCGCTGATGTACATCACCATGGTTTCGGTGGGCGCCGTCACCTACGTCCTGCACATCGTGTGGAGCCGGCGCGTCGGCAGTGCCGAGGGCGCCGGCCTCGCGATATGCGGCTTGCTCACCTTCGCGCTCGGTGGCCGCGACATGCTGCTGCAGAACAACATCATCAACATCGAGAGCCTGTTCATCTCCTTCTACGCCCAGATCGCGCTGATCATCGTCTTCTGCCAGATCATGCTGAGCCGCTATCTCAAGGCGATGAAGGCCGTCGCCGATTCCAACGTCGTGCTCGCCAGCCGACTGGCCGAACGCGAATCGGAGCTCAACGCCAGCCACCTCAAGCTGCGCGAGATCGAGCGGCGCGAAGTGCTGCTGCAGGAGCGCCAGCGGCTGATGCAGGACATGCATGACGGACTGGGCTCCTCGCTGGTCAGCACGCTGCGCATGGTCGAGCACGGCCATATCGACGAGGCGGACATCGCTCAGCTGCTCAAGGGCTGCATCGACGATCTCAAGCTCACCATCGATTCGATGGAGCCGGTGGAGACCGATCTGCTGCTGCTGCTCGGCACGCTGCGCTTCCGCCTGCAGCCGCGCCTCGAATCGACGGGCATCCGCCTGCGCTGGGAAGTCCGCGACGTGCCGCCGCTGGCCTGGCTCGACCAGCGCCACTCGCTCCATGTGCTGCGAATCCTGCAGGAAGCCTTCACCAACGTGATCAAGCATGCCGGGGCAAGCGAGATCACCGTCACCACCGGCGTGCGCGATGGCCAGGTATGCGTGGGAGTGGCGGACAATGGCCGCGGTTTCGACACCGCGGCGGAAGCGGCCGGCCGGGGCCTCGGCAACCAGGCGCGCCGGGCCGAAGTGATCGGCGGCTCGGTACTGCTCGAATCGGGAGCCGATGGCACGCGCTTCACGCTGCTGCTGCCGATCGAGGGGGCTGCTGCACGCTAGATTCGCGAGCGGCCGGGAAACGAAAAAAGCCCGCATTTCTGCGGGCTTTTTCTCGAGGGGAATGGTGGAGCCGAGGGGGATCGAACCCCTGACCTCTGCAATGCCATTGCAGCGCTCTCCCAGCTGAGCTACGGCCCCAAACCCCGGGAAGACGGGCGCTCTAGATGCGCCCTTCGGGTCTGGCAAGGACCTTTTTGGGGTCCCTGCCAATTTCCCGAAAATTACTGCTCGTCGTCGTCGCCGCCGGTCTCGACGCCCAGGTCGTCGTCGCCGCCCAGATCGACGTCGTCATCGGCCGAGGGCTCTTCGTCGTCGGCACCGATGTCCAGATCCTCGTCACCCAGGTCGGAATCCTCCGCCACGGGCTTCTCGGTCTTCACCACCTCGAACGGCAGCGGCTGCTTGGACTTGAGGATCGGTTCCGGCTCCCAGCTGTAGCTGCAGTTGATGCAGGTAACGGGCTCGTCCTTGGTCAGATCATAGAAGCGCGTTCCGCACTTCGGGCACGCGCGCTTGGTGCCCCATTCCGGCTTCACCATGTGTTGCCTCTTCGCCTTTCAGAATCTTGGATTTCGGGATGTTGTCCCGGAAAGTGGGGCGCGCCTTGCCATGCCGCAAGGGCGCTGTCAAAGCCGCGCATCATGTCCGGTTCTACTCCCCGCCCGCTCAGCATCTCCTCACGCGGCCCGCTCAAGGGCCATGTCACGGTTCCCGGCGACAAGTCGATCAGCCATCGATCGCTGATGTTTTCAGCGCTCGCGGTCGGCGAAAGCAAGATCGAGGGGCTTCTCGAAGGCGAGGATGTCCTGGCCACCGCGGCGGCGATGCGGGCGATGGGCGCGACGATCACCCGCGGCGAGGATGGCGTGTGGACGGTCAACGGCGTCGGCGTCGGCGGGCTGCTCCAGCCCGAGACCGCGCTCGACATGGGCAATTCGGGCACCTCGACTCGGTTGCTGATGGGGCTGGTCGCCAGCCATCCGATCACCGTCACCTTCACCGGCGACGCGTCGCTCTCGAGCCGCCCGATGGGCCGTGCGATCGAGCCGCTCAGCCAGATGGGCGCAGAGATCACCGCCAGCCCCGGCGGCCGCCTGCCGCTAATGCTGCGGGGTATCAACCCGGCGGTGCCGATCACCTATACGCTGCCCGTCGCCTCGGCGCAGGTGAAGTCGGCGGTGCTGCTCGCCGGGCTCAACACGCCGGGCATCACCCGCGTGATCGAACCGGTGCCGACTCGCGACCATAGCGAGCGGATGCTGCGCGGCTTCGGCGCCGAACTGACCGTCGAGGAGAGCCCCGAGGGCAAGATCATCTCGATTCGCGGCGAGGCCGAACTCAAGCCCCAGCACATCATCGTGCCGGGCGATCCCTCGTCGGCGGGATTCTGGATGGTCGCCGCGTCGATCGTGGCGGGCTCCGACATCACGATTTCCAACGTCTGCATGAACCCCACCCGCACCGGCCTGATCCAGGCGCTCCGCATGATGGGCGCGAGTATCGAGGAGGTCGATTCGCGCGAAGTAGGCGGCGAGCCGGTAGCTGACCTGCGCGTCCAGCATGCCCCGCTCAAGGCGATCGAAGTCCCGCCCGAGCTCGCGCCCAGCATGATCGACGAATATCCGATCCTCTTCGTCGCCGCCTCGGTCGCCGAGGGCCGCACCGTGGCGCGCGGCGCGCATGAATTGCGCGTCAAGGAATCGGACCGGATCGCGACGATGCGCGCGGCGCTGGAAGCGAACGGCGTCGTGACCGAGGAATTTGAGGACGGCCTGGCGATCTCCGGCACCGGCGGCGCGCCGATCCCGGGCGGCGGCGGCGCGGTCACCATGCTCGACCACCGAATCGCGATGAGCATGACTGTCGCCGGCCTCGCCGCCGCCGCGCCGATCGCCATCGACGATGTCGCCCCGGTGCAGACCAGTTACCCGGCCTTCTTCACCGTATTGGACAGCCTGACCGCATGATCCTCAATCGCCGCTCCTTCCTGGGCGGCATCGCCGCCAGCGCCATCGCCCTCCCCGCCTGGGCGCGGATGCTCGGCGAGATCCGGTTCGCGCCGGACAAGGAGCTGATGGTCCCGGTCGAGGGCGGCAGCGTCTATGTCCGCGTCAACGGCGATCTAAAGGGCCCACGCCCGCCAATCATCTATGCGCATGGTGGCCCGGGCGGCGATCATTCGGGGCTGCTGCCGCTCACGGCACTCGCCGGCGAGCGCGCGGTGATCCTGTGGGACCAGCTCGACAGTGGCCGTTCGGACGCGCCGCTCGATCCGAAGAATTGGCGCGTCGGCCGCTTCGTCGACGAGATCGACCGGATCCGCGACGCGCTGGGCATCACCCGCTGGCACGTCGGCGGTGGCAGCTGGGGCGGTACGCTCGCGATCGAATATGGCGCGAGGCGGCGGCCCGACACGGCGAGCCTGATCGTCCAGTCGCCTTTGGTCTCGACGAAAAGCTGGATCGCCGACGCCAATCTGCTCCGCTCGCAGATGCCGCCCGAGCAGCGCACCACGCTGGAGAAGTGCGACACCGCCGCCCCGCCCCCGGCCGCGACCTGCGAAGCGGCGACCTGGGACTTCTACCGCCGTTATGTGATCCGATCGAAGCGCGCCGACGGCATCGCCGAATACCGCGCCCGGGCGCCGCGCGATGCCGGCGACACGCTGTACAACCGGATGTGGGGCAAGGCCGAGTTCGTCTCGACCGGCACCTTGCGCGACTATGACGGCGAACCGCTGCTCAAGAAGCTGGATGGGCCCAAAACCCTCTTCGTGTGCGGCGAATATGACGAGGCCCGGCCGGAGACCGTCTCGCGGTTTGCCGCCGAGGTCCCCGGAGCGACCTTCAAGGAGGTTGCGGGATCGGCCCATTCGATCCTTTCCGACCAGCCAGAGGCCTATCTGGCCCTGCTTCGCGACTGGATGGCGCACCACGACGCGGTTTGATGCAGATTCGCGTCCGAATCGCTTGACGCAGCGCCTGCGTAACGCGAACGCTCAGACATATGATCATCGCAGTCGACGGACCGGCAGCCTCTGGTAAGGGCACCATCGCGCGCGCCCTCGCGCAGCATTACGGGCTGCCGCATCTCGATACCGGGCTGCTCTATCGCGCCGTCGCCGCCACCGTGCTGCGCGAGGAGCTCGATCCGGCCAAGGAAGCCGATGCCGTCTCGGCATGCAGCTTCGAGGATTATCTCCTCAATGACCCGTGGCTGCGCACCGACGAGGTCGGCAAGGCAGCGTCGGTGGTCTCCGCGCATCCGCTGGTCCGCGCCGCCCTGCTCAATCGCCAGAAGAAGTTCGCCCGGCAGAAGAGCGGTGCTGTGCTCGATGGGCGCGACATCGGCACGGTGATCGCACCGGACGCGGACGTGAAGTTGTTCGTCAAGGCGACCCCGATGATCCGCGCCCAGCGCCGCCATCTGGAGCTGCGCAAGCACGGCATCCTCACCAGCCTGGACAAGGTGCTCGCCGACATCCGCGCGCGCGACGAGCGGGACTCGCGCCGGTCCGAAGCGCCGATGCTCCAGGCGCCCGATGCAGCGCTGCTCGACACCAGTTTCCTGTCGATCGATGCCGCCGTGCAACGCGCGATCGCGATCGTGAACGGCAAGATGCACCCGCCCCAATAAGCTGGTTAACGGCTTTCTAACCATGACTGCTCAGTAATGTCCCGGAGGAACCAGGGGATTACCAATGCAGATGACGGTGCGTGCTTTCGAGATCGAAGGCCTGCTGGACAAGGCGCCTGAGGGCATTGAAGTCCTGTCGCTCGACTGTTTCGACACGCTGATCTGGCGCAACACCCATGCGCCGACGGACATCTTCGCCGATATTGAATTCCTTGGCGGCGGCGTGGAACCGCGCATGTGGGCCGAATCGCATGCCCGCAAGCGCGCACATCTGCGCACCGGTGCCCGCGAAGTGGGCCTTACCGACATTTATCGCGAGATGATGGGCAACGCCGACGATGCCGAGATCGAGGCCGCAATCGGCCGCGAGCTGGCGATCGAAGCCGATCACGCCTTCGCCTTCGCTCCCACCGTTGCGCTGATGCGCGAGGCCAAGCGCCGCGGGCTCAAGCTGATCATCGTCTCCGACATGTATCTGACCGAGCCGCAGCTGCGCGCCCATATCGCGGGCGCGGCGGGCGAGGACGTGCTGGCGCTGGTCGACCATGTCTTCGTTTCCAACGCGCACGGCGAAGGCAAGCGCGACGGCCTGTTCCCGATCGTGCTCAAGACGCTCGGAGTCGCGGCCGACAAGATCCTGCACGTCGGCGACAATCGCGCCGCGGACTATGACGCGGCGCACGAGCACGGCCTGCACGCCGTCCACTTGCTCCAGTTCGATTCGGACGCTGCTTCGCGCCTGCGCATGGAGGCGGCGACCGCGCTCATGCTCGATCCGCAGAGCGGCATCACCCGCCCGGTTGCCCAGCCGCACCGCGCGCAGATCGCGATGCGCAGCTCGGACGATCCCGCCTATATGCTTGGCCACGACATCGTCGGCCCGGGTCTCGAGACCTTCGCGCACTGGCTGAAGAACGAGCTCGACGAAGCCAGCGCCAAGGCCGGCCGCCCGGTCCGCCCGCTGTTCGTGATGCGTGACGGCTATCTGCCCTACAAGGTGTTCGAGGCGCTCTATCCCGAGATGGACGCGAAGACGGTCGAGATCAGTCGCTTCGTCGCGCTGCGCGCCAGCATCAAGGACGAGAAGTTCCTCGACCATTATCTCGAGGAATGGACCGAGCGCCTGCCGGTCCGCTCGCTTGCCCGCCAGCTGATGCTGTTCACCCATGAATATGCCAAGTTCGACAAGGGCGGCGACGATTACGAGGCGCACAAGCTCCACCGCCAGGCATTCGTGAAGTGGATCCGCAAGGATCGCGACATCCAGCGCAAGATCTTCACCCGCCGCGACGCCTTCCTGAAGAAGATCATCGCGCACCTCGCCGCCGCCGGCGTCGAGCAGGGCGACGCGATCATGCTGGTCGATATCGGCTATAACGGCACGGTCCAGAACCTGCTGACCCCGATGCTGGCCGAGGCGATGAACGTCAGCGTGAGCGGCCGCTACATCTTCCTGCGCGAGAAGCGCCAGTCGGGCCTCGACAAGCGCGGCATGATCGATGTGCGCAACTTCGACTATCGCACGCTCCACGCGCTTTCGCGCTCGATCGTGGTGCTCGAGCAGCTGTGCAATATCGAGCAGGGCTCGACGATCGACTTCGACGCGGACGGCACGCCGGTGCGCGAGAAGATAGACGCCAAGGCCGCCAGCAATGCCTCGCGCGGCAAGGTCCAGGCCGCGGCCCTCGATTTCGTCGCCGCCGCCGGCAACAGCCGCGTCCGCGCACCCCGCGCCGATGACCTGGCGAGCCGCTGCCGCGCCGCCGCGGCGAGCTTCGCCCGCCTGTTCTTCCTGCCGAGCGCCGGAGAAGTGGGCGTCTTCGAAAGCTTCGACTTCGATTACAACATGGGCAGCGCCGCCTCGGTGACGCTGGTCGACAAGGGGCGCGGCAAGCACGGCCTGCGCCGCCGTGGCCTCACCTTCTACAATGATCAGCTGCCGCAGTTCATGTCGGCCGAGCTCCAGGCCCAGGGCCTGCCGGTGAGCCTCGCCAACTTCACCGCGTCACGCTTCAAGCTCGACCTGCGCTCCACCGATTTCGAAGTCGGCGGGCTCCAGGTGCCGGTGATCCTCGCCGGTGCCACGCAGCAGGGCGTGATGGACTTCACCGCCTGGCCGACCGCCGAGGGCTATTATCATCTCCGCGTGCCGGTGGGCCCGCAGCGGCCGGTGGTCGCGGTGCAGCTCGGCCAGGTCTGCGAATGGGTTCAGGTCGAGGAATTCGGCTTCATGCCGCTCGAGGACATGTGGGACGGCAAGTCCGCGTCGACGATCGCCGCCAAGGCGACCGCCGACGCGATGGAGCAGATGAGCCCCGGCCTGTTCCGCGCCACTCCCACCGGCGTGCTGATCGCTGCGCCGCCCGAGGGCAGCGAGCCGATGGTGCTGTCGCTGGTGTTCCGTCCCGTCGTCGCCCGCAAGGCGACCGCGCAACTGCGCGCCGTGGCCTGATCTTCCGTCCCTTCCCCACCCCGGCAGGGTGGGGGCGACGACAGCGCCCTCAGACCTTGATCTGAATTTCGCCGCCGGTAACGTCCGGATCGGTGAAGCCGCGGATGATCTGCAGCATGCCTTCGGTGCCGAACAGCTGGTAGAGCGTGAACAGCCCCTGGGCGAGATCGCCGCCGAAGCGGAAGGAGAAATGATCCATCCCGCACTCGGCCATCTCGACCGGCCCGCCCGAATATTGCAGTTCGACATTCTTGAAGCTGCACTTGCGGTAGCTATTGCCGTCCAGCGTGACCGTCACGCCTTCGAAATGTTCGTTCTCATATTCCATCGTCATGTCTCGCATGGCTGGGCTCAAAGGCCGCACCTCGCATCCCCGCTGCCGCTTCGCAATGCTTGCGGCAAAAGCCGGTTTCCGCTAAGGCGCGCGCGTCCGGCGGGCGGTGCTCGCGGAGGAAGGCGCGGAGAGGTGACTCTCACGCGCCCTTTTCGCTTTAATCGGCGGTCTGCTTTTTCCTCTGCTTGTCATCGCGCATCGGATGCCGCGAACGGCGATCGGCCGCCGCGGCAAATCTGGCCCCAAGACCGCCGGACCCAACCGGTTGGCCGGAAAAACTGAAGTAGGAACTCTAACACATGGCCACTACGGCAAACCCGAGCCGCGACGATTTCGCGGCACTGCTCGATCAGACGCTCGGCGGCGCAGAAAGCTTTGAAGGCCGCGTCGTCATCGGCACCGTCACCGGCATCGAGAACGACCTCGCCGTCATCGACGTCGGCCTGAAGTCGGAAGGCCGCGTGCCGCTGCGCGAGTTCGCAGCGCCGGGCCAGAAGGCCGACCTGAAGGTTGGCGACGAAGTCGAAGTCTATGTCGACCGCGTCGAGAACGCCAATGGCGAAGCGATGCTCAGCCGCGACCGCGCCCGCCGCGAAGCCGCCTGGGACAAGCTCGAGGGCGAGTTCGCCAAGACCGCGCGCGTCGAGGGTGTCATCTTCGGCCGCGTCAAGGGCGGCTTCACTGTCGACCTGTCGGGCGCAGTGGCCTTCCTCCCGGGTTCGCAGGTCGATATCCGTCCGGTGCGTGACGTCACGCCGCTGATGGACATCCCCCAGCCCTTCCAGATCCTCAAGATGGACCGCAAGCGCGGCAACATCGTCGTGTCGCGCCGCGCCGTGCTCGAAGAGACCCGCGCCGAGCAGCGTTCGGGCCTCATCCAGAGCCTGGCCGAGGGTCAGATCATCGACGGCGTCGTCAAGAACATCACCGATTACGGTGCGTTCGTTGACCTGGGCGGCATCGACGGCCTGCTGCACGTCACCGACCTGAGCTACAAGCGCGTCAACCACCCGTCGGAGATGCTGGGCATCGGTGACACGGTGAAGGTGCAGATCATCCGCATCAACCGCGACACGCAGCGCATCTCGCTCGGCATGAAGCAGCTCGAGAGCGATCCGTGGGATGGCGCCGCCGCCAAGTACCCGGTCGGCGCGAAGCTGTCGGGCCGCGTGACCAACATCACCGAATATGGCGCATTCGTCGAGCTCGAGCCGGGCATCGAAGGCCTGGTTCACGTCTCGGAGATGAGCTGGACCAAGAAGAACGTGCACCCGGGCAAGATCGTCTCGACCTCGCAGGAAGTCGAAGTCGTGGTGCTCGAGGTGGACGCCGAGAAGCGCCGCATCTCGCTCGGCCTCAAGCAGGCCCAGGGCAATCCGTGGGAGGCCTTCGCGGCTGCCCATCCGGTCGGCACCGAAGTCGAGGGCGAAGTCAAGAACGCCACCGAGTTCGGCCTGTTCATCGGCCTGGACAACGACGTCGACGGCATGGTCCACATGTCGGACATCGCCTGGGGCATTTCGGGTGAAGACGCGCTCAACCTGCACCGCAAGGGCGAGACCGTGAAGGCGATCGTTCTGGCGGTCGAGCCGGACAAGGAGCGCATCTCGCTCGGCATGAAGCAGCTCGAGCGTGGCGGCGTCGCCGCAGCGGGCTCGACCGATTCGGCCGATCGCCTGAACAAGAACCAGGTCGTCACCGTCAGCATCCTCGAAGTCCGCGACGCGGGCCTCGAAGTGCAGGTCGGCGACGATGGCGCGACCGGCTTCATCAAGCGCACCGATCTCGGCCGCGACCGCGACGAGCAGCGTCCGGAGCGCTTCCAGGTCGGCCAGAAGCTCGATGCGATGGTCACCGGCTTCGATCGCTCGAAGAAGCCCACCTTCTCGGTCAAGGCGATGCAGATCGCCGAAGAGAAGCAGGCTGTGGCGCAGTATGGCTCGTCCGATTCGGGCGCGTCGCTGGGCGACATCCTGGGCGAGGCCCTCAAGGCCCGCAGCGAAAAGAACTAAGACCTTGGGACGGGGAGCGGCAAAAACCGCTCCCCGTTTCGATTAGACCTGATTATCATGGGTTAATCGGCAATCTTCGCCTTGATGAAGATTGGTGAACGGGGCTAGAGACCGCAAAGGGATTGAGCGCGCGGCGGAAATCGCGGTCCGCTTGCGCAAAGGGAGGTTGCGGATGATCCGCTCGGAACTGGTTCAGTTGCTGGTGCAGGACAATCCGGGCCTTTCGGTCCGCGAAGTCGAAAAGATCGTGTCGGTCTTCTTCGACGAGATCGTCGGGCGCCTGCAGGAAGATGGCCGCGTCGAGCTGCGCGGCTTCGGCGCCTTCTCCACCCGCGCACGCGATGCGCGCACCGGCCGCAACCCGCGCACGGGCGAGACGGTCGAAGTCGACGCGAAGCGCGTCCCCTATTTCAAGCCTGGCAAGGAAATGCGCATCAAGCTCAACGTCTGAGCGGTGCGCACCGCTTGACGCCGGCATCCCCATGCGCTTGGCAATGGGGCGGATGCGGACGTGGCGGAACCGGTAGACGCCGGAGACTTAAAATCTTCTGCCCTTAGGGGCGTGCGGGTTCGAGTCCCGCCGTCCGCACCATTATTGTCCCCGCAACGATTTCGGCAGGCAGCGCCTGGCTGCCGGCTATTGTGTGCAGGCCATGTAGCGGGGGCAGCCGAGTCGCGCGAGGAAGCTAATGACCAACGCCATTGAAGCGATCAGCAGCCCCAACACCGCACCGCCGGGCGGCCATTACAGTCCCGCCGTTGCGGTCGGCGACCTTGTCTTCATCTCCGGTCAGCTGCCGATCCTGCCCGATGGCAGCCACACCGCCGATCGGGACTTTGACACGCAGGCAAAGGTCGCGCTCGACAATTTCCTCGCCGTCGCGGCAGCGGCGGGTGCCGGGCCTGAAGATGTAGCGAAGGTCACCGTCTACGTCGTCGGTATCGACAACTGGCCGCGCTTCAACCGCCTCTATGCCGAGCGGATGGGCGCACATCGCCCGGCGCGGGCGGTCGTGCCGGTGCCCGAACTGCACCATGGCTATCTGATCGAGATCGAGGGCGTCGCCCTGCGCAGGCACAGCTGAACGGCCCGCCCATGAACCAGGCAGGCCGCTCCGCCAGATTTAAATCAGCCTAGGGGCTGTCGGGGCTGTCGTCGCTATCGGTAGCGATAATCACCCCGCCCGCGACGATTGCAATCAGCCCGATAACCGCGATGATCGGCACACCGGCGATATCGGACTTATGCTTAGAAGCGGTGGCTGCTCGCAGAGAGAGCTTCGAAGCCGGCGCACCCGGCGCGGCAAGTGCCGGCGCAGCGGCCAGCGAGAGGATAGCGACGGCGGCTGCCGCACGACCTAGGATACGCATAACATTACACTCCCTTTCGAGACATAACGACAAACACACGCGCGCCCGCTCCGGTTCCCGATGCCGCATTGCAGCACGACGAATCGGTGCTGCTGCAGGACAAGCGCCGGGGGTTGGCAGCCGGTGCCCGGTTCCATACACCTGCTT
The DNA here is from genome assembly GCF_013416555.1 of Sphingomonas sp. R-74633. Classification (GTDB taxonomy): domain Bacteria; phylum Pseudomonadota; class Alphaproteobacteria; order Sphingomonadales; family Sphingomonadaceae; genus Sphingomonas. The sequence continues at coordinate 37,058 of NZ_JACCFG010000002.1, forward strand.
TCACCCTGCCCGGATGTCTCTGAATGCGCCTCTACCCCTCCTGTCTGCTTCCCTTGCTCGCGCTTGCGGCGTGCGGCGGTGGTGCGGGACAGCGACGGGACGATACCGCGGTGGTAGTGAGCGCGATCGGCGCAGGCAGTGCACTCGCCGATCCCGATGCGGGCGCGCTCGACCCCGCCCGCCGCGCGCTGCTGGGGGCAACGGCGCAGGGATTGGTGCGCTTCGATGCCGGCGGCCAGATCGAGCCCGGGCTCGCCGAGCGCTGGATCGTGATCGACGATGGCCGCAGCTACATCTTCCGCCTGCGCGACGACGCGACCTGGCCCGATGGCGAGGCGGTAACCGCCGAGGAAGTGGTGCGCACGCTGCGCCGGGTGATCGCGCCGCGCTCGCAGAACGCACTTTCGCCCTTCCTCGCGGTGATCGACGAGATCGTGGAAATGACGCCGCAGGTGATCGAGGTGCGGCTGAAGCGCCCCCGCCCCGATCTGCTCAAGCTCTTCGCCCAGCCCGAAATGGCGGTGTTCCGCCTCGGCAAGCTCGACGGTAGCGGCCCGTTTCGTGCGTCTGCGCGCGGGGGTGGCATCGTGCTGCGCCCGGCGCCCGGTCCCGGCGATGGCGAGGATGGGGCAGTGCCCCGCCCCCAGGAAACGCTGCTCTTCCGCGGCGAGCGCGCCGCCGCCGCGGTCGCGCGCTTCCGCGAGGGTCAGTCCGATCTCGTGCTCGGTGGCAGTTTCGTCGATTGGCCGCTGATCGACGCGGCCGGCATCGCCCAGGCCAATGTGCGGCTGGATGGCGCCTCGGGCCTGTTCGGGCTCGCCGTGGTGTCGCGCAGCGGCTTCCTCGGCGATGCCGCCAATCGCGCCGCGGTTGCGATGGCGATCGACAGGCCCACGCTCACCCACCAGGTCCATCCTGATTGGGCGCCGGTGGAGGCATTGCTCCCCGCCCAGCTCGATTCGGCCGCCGCCCCGGCCCAGCCCGGCTGGGCGCAGTTCAACCTCGGCCAGCGCCGGCAGAATGCGCGCGCTACGGTCGCCGCGTGGAAGCGCGGACATCCAGGACCAGTCACGCTTCGTATCGCCCTGCCCGCCGGCCCCGGCGCGACCCTGGTCTGGTCGCGGATCGCCGAGGCACTTTACGCGATCGGGATCACGCCGGAGCGTGTTGGTGCAACTTCCCCCGCCGACCTGCGCCTGATCGACGCAGTCGCCCCTTATGACAGCGCGCGCTGGTTCGTCGCCACCGCCTGCCAACCCTGCTCGCCCGAAGCCCAGGCGCTGGTCGATGCTGGCCGCGAGGCACCCGATCTCGATGCCCGCGCCCAGCGGATCGCCGAGGCCGACGCGGCGCTCACCGCCGATGGCGCCTATATTCCTATCGCCCAGCCCCTCCGATGGTCTATCGTCGCGCTCAGGCTTCAGGCGTGGCAGGGGAACGCACGGGCATGGCACCCGTTGAACCACCTGCGCAACGAGACGAGGTAAAGGTGGCGAAAACGACGCGGATGGCTTCGGCAGCCCTGCCTTTGGGCCGGCACGCACAGGATGTGCGCCGCCGGATCGAGATGATGGAGCATCTGCTCGAGCGCAGCATCCCCATCCCCGGCTTCAAGTCCAAAGTGGGCCTCGACGCGGTGCTGGGCCTCGTTCCGGTCGGCGGCGACGTGATCGCAGCGCTGCTCGGCCTCTACATCGTCTGGGAAGCCCGCAACCTGAAGATGCCGGCGACGACGATGGCGCGGATGCTCGGCAATGTCGGCTTCGACTGGCTGATCGGCCTGGTGCCGGTGGTGGGCGATGCGGCGGACTTCGTGTTCAAGTCGAACACCCGCAACCTCAAGCTGATCAAGCGCCACCTCGACAAGCACCACCCGGGCACCACGACGGTCAACCACCGCTAACTGAAGGTCTCTTCGAGCAGTTCGGGTGGGTCGGGCGCCTCGCCGCGCAGCCATGCGTCCGCATCCGGGCGGAAGAGCAGCCACATCAGACCGAACTGCGCCGCGAGGGAGAGGACGATAAAGCCTGTCCGCCAGCTAAGGAGAAGGGTGCCGAGCACCCTTATCTCCTCGCCTATCACGTAGAGCAGGTATGCCGTGCCGAGCCCCAGCAGCGCCGCGAAGGTCGTGCGCGCAGCGCGGCGCGGGCGCACCATGATGAAATGGCGCAGGACGAGGTTGAGCGCGAGATGCAGCGCGATCGCCCCGAAGGTCACGACCGCGAACGACGCGGGAAGATAGGCTCCGCTCAGGCGATCGAGCACGACCCAGATCTCAAAGCCGATGGCCACGACCATCCAGAGCAGATAGCCAGCATTGAACCGGCGGATCGAAGCCGGCCGCACGCTCAGCGTCGCCCGCTACCGCGCCAGATCTTGAGCGTGTTGCCGTCCGCCGCGCCGCCGCTGCCGGCCTTGCAGCGCTCATAGCGCAGGCCTGTGTCGAGGCAGAGCCACAGCTCGTCGAGCCAGTCTTCCTTGGTCACCGTCACGCGGATCGCCCCGGCGGGGATGTTCGGGTTGGCCGCGGCGAAGCGGGCCTTGAACTGGCCCACGGTCAGGTCGCCGCGCGAGAGCCTGTCCATGTCCGGATAACGGACCTTGTCGTAAAGCAGCTTGGCCGTGCCAAAGAAGGTGGCGGGCGACATCGTCGTGCAGGTGCCGTGCTTGGCCCATTCGTGCTGGATCAGTTGGGCCGAGGGCGTGGTGCAGAGCATCTGCTTGATCTGCGCGGGCGGCAGGATGCGCGTGTCGGCGCAATATTGCGGCCAGGTCTTGCCAACCCCATCCGGCCACAACCCGTGCAGCGTGAAGCCGAAGCGCGCGCTTCGCCCACAGCGGAAGCGATTGTCCGGATCGCCACCATTCGCGCGGCACAAGCCCGGGTTCCAGGTAAGCGCCAGCGTGTACGAGCCGATCGGCAGGATGCGGCGCGGCTGGCTGGCGTCGGGCAGGTCCGGACGCGGGCGCAAGCTTACGCCCGCCGGGCGGCAGACCAGGGCCTGGGCCGAGGCGATGCCGGGCAGCAGCGCGAGCCCCGCGCCGAGCAATCCGAGAGCCAGCTTGCGCATTGCCACTTTCCTCACTCCTGCCCGAAATCCAGGCCGATATCGGCCGCCGGCGCCGACTGGGTCAGCCGGCCGACGCTGACATAGGTCACACCGCTCTCGGCGATCGCCCGGATCGTGTCGAGCCGCACCCCGCCCGAAGCTTCGGTCGGCACGCGTCCGCCGACCAGCGCCACAGCCTCGCGCAGCGTCTCCGGGCTCATATTGTCGAGCAGCAAGTGGGTGGCGCCTGCGTCGAGCGCCGGCGCGATCTGGTCGATCCGGTCGACCTCGACGATGATGCTCGCGATGCCCGCAACGACGGCGCGGCGTACCGCCTCGCCCACCGATCCGGCGACGGCGACATGGTTATCCTTGATCATCGCCGCGTCCCACAGGCCCATGCGGTGATTGGTCGCGCCGCCCATCCGCGTGGCGTATTTCTCGAGCACGCGCAGCCCCGGCAGCGTCTTGCGCGTGTCGAGCAATGTCGCGCCCGTCCCTTCAATGGCATCCACATAGCTGCGTGCCATGGTCGCGATGCCCGACAGATGCTGCACCGTGTTGAGCGCCGAACGCTCGGCGGTGAGCAGCGCACGGGCCTTACCCCGGATGCGCATCAGATCGGTTCCCGCCACCACGCGCTCGCCGTCCTCGACGAGCCGCTCGATCTCGACCTCGGGATCGAGCGCGCGGAAGAACGCCTCCGCGATCGGCAGCCCGGCGACGATGATCGCGTCGCGGCTGTCCATCACCCCGGTGAACACCGAATCGGCGGGGATCACCGCCGCAGAGGTGATGTCACCCTTGTCGCCCAGATCCTCGGCAAGCGTGGCAGCGACAAAGGCGGGAAGGTCGAAATGATCGAGCGTGAAGGCCATGCCCCGCCTCTAGCCCGGCTCGGCCCCGGTTTGAACTGGAATTGACCACAAGGCGCCTCGCAAGGCAGGTTCCGGCGATGGCCGATGCCGAACCCGTCCCCTTCCCCAAAGTCCGCCGGCTGCACGGCTATTGGGAGCGGCGCCGGCAGTTCGTCTCCTCGCCACCCGAGGAGTGGATGGCAGACAATATCCTGCTCGACGCGCTGGGGCTGGGGATCGAGCAGACGGCTGAGTTCTTTGCCGCCGGTCCATCCGATTTCGCAGGCTTTTGTCGCTGGATCCTGGCCACCGCCGGTCGGCCCGATCCGCTGGTGATCGCGCGCTATCATGCCGCGCTCGACAAGGCCCCGCCCCCGCCCGGCATCGTCGCCCGGCTCGCCGCGATCGACGCGATGCCGCCTTCATTGGACGCGGACGATCTCGCCCATTGGGAAACCCAGGGCTATGTGATCCTGCGCGGGGCGATCACGCCGGAGGAAGTCCAGGCCGCGGCAGCGCTGCTTTGGGAGACGGTGGGCGCTGATCCGGCCGATCCCGCGACCTGGTATTCACAACGCAGCCAGGGGATGATGGTCCAGCGCTTCCAGCACCCCGCGCTCGACGCGGTGCGGCGCTCGGCACGCGTGCACAAGGCCTTCGCCCAACTCTGGGGCACCAGCGACCTGTGGCCGCATGTCGATCGGTTGAGCTTCAACGCGCCGCTCCGCCCCGGCCGCAGCTTCGCCGCACCGCGTTTGCACTGGGACGTAAGCCTGGTGCCGCCGATCCCCTATGGGATGCTGGGCGTGCTCTATCTTGCGGATACGGCCGAGGACCAGGGCGCGTTCGAGCTGGTGCCCGGCTTCCACCACGGGCTGACGGAATGGGTGGCCTCGCTCGGCGATGCCGATCCGCGGACCGTGGACCTGAGCGGCCAGGCGGCGCGCGTGCCGGCCGGCGCGGGCGACCTGATCATCTGGCGCCACGACCTGCCGCACGGCGCCAGCCCGAACACCACCGACCGGCCGCGGCTGGCGCAATATGTGACCTTCTATTCGGCGAGCATGGGGGTGCAGCCGGAGTGGCGGTGAACCGGGATCAGTCGCCCTTGGTCGGATCGCCGCCGATCGCGCCAAGATCGCCCTGTCCCACCGTGGCGCTCGCCATTTCGAGCATCCGGTCGAGGCTCTTCTTGGCCTCGAGGCGCAGCCCCTCCTCGATCTCGATGCGCGGCTCGAGGTCGCGCAGCGCGAGGTAGAGCTTCTCCATCGTGTTGAGCGCCATGTACGGGCAGATATTGCAGTTGCAGTTGCCGTCCGCACCGGGCGCGCCGATGAAGTTCTTGCTCGGCATCGCCTTCTGCATCTGGTGGATGATGTGCGGCTCGGTCGCGACGATCAGCGTGTCGCCGGCCATCGCTTGCGAGAATTCGAGGATGCCGCGCGTCGAGCCGACATAGTCGGCGTGGTCGAGCACGTGCGGCGGGCATTCGGGGTGCGCCGCCACCGGGGCGCCGGGGTGCTGTGCCTTGAGCTTGAGCAGCTCGGTCTCGCTGAAAGCCTCATGCACGATGCACACCCCCGGCCACAGCAGCATGTCGCGGCCGATCTTGCGCTTCAGATAGCCGCCCAGATTCTTGTCCGGGCCGAAGATGATCTTCTGGCTCTCCGGGATCTGCGCCAGAATCTTCTCGGCCGAGGAGCTGGTGACGATGATGTCGCTGAGCGCCTTAACCTCGGTCGAGCAGTTGATATAGGTCAGCGCGATATGGTCCGGGTGCGCGGCGCGGAAGGCGGCGAACTGGTCGGGCGGGCAGCTGTCCTCGAGCGAGCAGCCGGCATTCATGTCGGGCAGCACCACGATCTTCTGCGGGCTCAGGATCTTGGCGGTCTCCGCCATGAAGCGCACGCCGCAGAACGCGATCACATCGGCGTCGGTCTCGGCGGCCTTGCGGCTGAGATCGAGGCTGTCGCCGACAAAGTCCGCCAGGTCCTGCAGTTCAGGCTTCTGGTAATAATGCGCCAGGATGACCGCGTTGCGCTCCTTGCGCAGCCGGTCGATTTCCGCGCGGAGGTCGAGCCCGCTCAAGCTGCCGCCGATGCCGTTACGCGCGTCCATGATCACCTACTCCCTTGCCCGCGCCGCACATGGCCCGGGCAAGGCGCAGGTTCAAGGCCAACGCGCAGCCATAGGCCGTTCGGCACCGGGGGTGCCCGCTACCACCGCCCGCGCGATCGTCTCGCCAAGCGGCGAGAAGGCAATCGCCTGCGCCACCAGGAAAGTGCCCGCCATCGCGCCGAGGCCCCAGAGCCAGGCGGGATGCACGCGGCCGCTGCGCTTCCAATCGACCGCCATGCCGATCAGCGGGAAGATCGACGGCGCGATCAGCGCCGCGACGGTCCACGACCAGGGGATCATGAACGGCACCGGCAACAGCCGTCCGAAGCCTGGCCCGGTAATCGCCGCCATCGAGCAGAGCATCAGCCGGCGGTGCCAGTCCGAGCGTTTGCGCAGCGCGAAGCCGGAGAGCGCCAGCCCGCCGAAGCAAAGCAGGCCCGCAGGATTGCCGATCAGGAACTCGGGCAGCGCGAAGAAGGGCGGGCCGCCATGGTCACGTACAGAATAAAGGACGATCGCCATCCCCATCGCCACCATCATCGGCACCCAGACGAGCGCGATCCAGCCAAGCTTGCGGTGGAGGCGCAGGTTCTCGGTGGCGATCAGCAGGTTCTGGACGAGGAAGATCGCGATCCAGCCCATGAACACGAACGCATGGACATGGTAGATCAGCGGCAGCCCGAAGCTCGACCGGCCCGCGGCAAGGTTCAGCGAGAAGCCGCCGATGATCACTGCGATCATCGCGAGCGACAGGATCAGGAAGAAGCGATCGCGGCGGTGTGCGACGCGCGGCATCGGTTCGGCAAGGCTCGCCATTGCTCAGTCCCCCAACTGAAAGCTGCAATGGCGTGAAGCTACCGTATCTGCCGCAGCCGCTCAACGGCTGTTGGAGAGCACGTCCTCGGGTCGGCGCGATTCGTCCCAGCGTTCGGTCGGGCGATTGGCCTCGTCGGGGAAGATCACCTGCACGCTGGCATCGATCCCCGCCGCCTTGAGCGGCATGACGAAGCTGCTCTCCACCGCCTTGCGCGTCGCGTCGCGCGCCATGCGCATATAGGGGCCGGACTGGGCCTGCTTGAGCAACTCCACCTGCCCCGCCTTGCGATTGGCCTCGTCGAGCTTGCCGCCGACATCGGTGACCGAGAGCAGGATGCCGCCATTGTCGTACTGGCGGATATTGTTGAGATCGACGGCGGGATCAGTGGGCTCGACCTGCGGCAAGGTGACCGTCAGCCGCTTGGCCGCCGCGTCCCACACCACATCCTCCTGGCGCAGCTTCGACAGATCGACTTCGTAGCGCACGCTGCCGGGCATGATCATCGTCTTCTGGGCGGTGAAGCCGAGCTGGCTCTGCTTCGACGTGACCACCGCGACGAACTTGGCGGCAAAGGCGGACAGGCGGTTCTGCTCGCGCAGCCCCTGCAGGCTGGCCTGCGCCACAGTCTCGGGCGTCGGCCCCTGGAATTGCTGCTTGATCGTGTTGCCGAGGAACCAGAAGCCCGCGCCGATCGCCAGCACGATCACCAGCAACGCGCCGACCAGCTTCAGGCAGCCCCCACCACCGCCCTGCTTCACGCTGTCGTCTTCCACGCATCGCCCTCCTCGATGACGAGCCCGCGGTCGCGCAGGTCGATCAGATGCGCCAGCACCGATCGTCCGGCCGCGCCGGTCAGCCTTGGATCGAGCCCAACATACATGCGCGCCACCAGATCGGGAACCGCGCCGGTGCCGGCCTTGAGCAGGCGCAGTATCTGCCCCTCGCGCTGCTTGCGGTGCCCGATCAGCCCGCGCACGAAGCGGTGCGGCTTCTCGACCGGCTCGCCGTGCGCCGGGAAATAAATGCGGTCCTCGGCGCGGCCCATCAGTCTGTCGAGGCTGGCCATGTAGGCCGCCATGTCGCCATCGGGCGGCGCGACCACGGTGGTCGACCAGCCCATGACATGGTCACCACTGAACAACGCGCCGCTTTCCGGCAGTGCGAAGCAGAGATGGTTGGAGGTGTGGCCGGGCGTTGCGACCGCGGTGAGCGTCCAGTCCGGCCCGGTCACGCTCTCGCCATCCGCCAGCACGCGATCGGGCACATAGCTGGTGTCGAACGCCGCATCGGCGCGCGGTCCGGCATCTGCGAGCGACAGCGGCGCGCAGCCGATGATCGGAGCGCCGGTCAACGCCTTGAGCGGCGCGGCGCCGGGGCTGTGGTCGCGGTGGGTGTGGGTGCACAGGATCGCCACCAGCTTGCGCCCGCCGATCGCAGCGATCAGCGCGTCGATATGCGCGGGGTCGTCCGGGCCCGGATCGATCACCGCAAGCGCGGTGGTGCCGACCAGATAGGTCTGCGTGCCGGTATAGGTGAAGGGCGATGGGTTCGGCGCCAATATGCGCGTCACCAGCGGATCGAGCGCCATGGCCAGCCCGGTCGGGGCGTCCGCGATGATGTCCATATCCCGCAAATGGCCTGTGCCGCGCCGCAGCGCAAGGCCGGCCCCATCCGCTAGGTCCAAAACGAAACGGGGCCGGCCGAGAAGGAGATCGGCCGGCCCCGTCCGAAAGGCGCTCGTGAAAGGGGCAATTTTAACGAGCGCCCTTCCCCTCAGTATCAGTCGTCGCGCCCGCCGGACTTCTCGACTTCGGCGATCGCCTCATCGATGCCCTTCAGCGCCTTGGCGCGCTGCTCGGCGCTCAGGTCCGGCTGGCTCTCGATCGAGCGGCGCGCCATGCGCAGGCCCATCATCGCCGAGTTCATGCCCATCCGCTTGGCGTCGAAGGCGACCTTCTGGGCGTTGACGGTGATCTTCTCGATGCGGTTCGAGCAGATGATCATGATCTTCTTGCCGCCCTCCTCGCGATTCACGATCACCGGCTTGCCGTCGCTGGTGTCGGCGCACTTGCCGTCGCGGATTTCGGGAACATTGACGCGGATCTTGTCCATGTCCGGCATCTCGTTCTCGGTCTGGCTGCCATCGGCATGGACCATGACGATCTTGGTGACGCGCTTGCCGTCCTTCGCCTTTTCGTCGCCCTTGCCGTCCGAACTGACGGTGTAGCTGTAGGTGCGGACCTTGACCGGGCCTTTGGGCTCGGCCGGCGCCTCGGGCGCGGCGGGCTCGCTCGGCACGGCCTGCGGCGCCGGCGGGGCGGGCACGTCCTGGGCGAGCTTGATGCCGGTGACATTCTCCACCTTCACCTTGATCGTCTCGGCAGCCTGGGTGCCCGAGGCAGTAAGGCCAAGCGCGGCGAGGCCAAGCGCACCGGTGCCGACCAGGCCGATGGCCAGGCGTGCCGGGGTATTCTTATGGGTCTTCGAAAGCATGCGGAGCCTCCCTTTGACTTCGTTGATTGTGTGCAGATGACATGCCGCCGAGACCGCACCCCCATGCGCGGACTTGACGATCGCACGGCCATAAGCATGGCGCAGTGCCTGGGCGCGGCCGGCGAGCACGAGGGCGTCGCAGGCCATTTCCTGGTCGGCGCGGAAGGCGCGGAACGCCCTCCAGGCAACCGGGTTGAACCAATGGAGAGCGAGGACGATCAGCGCGACCCAGTTCGCGATCAGATCGCCGCGGACGTGGTGGCCAAGCTCATGGGCCAGCGCGAGGTCGCGCTCCTGCTCGTCATAGCGCTCGGTGAAATCGCACGGGAAGGCGACATATTTGCGCCAGACCCCGAAGGCGAGCGGACCGTGGACCGCATCGGTCTCGATCACGCGCACCCGACCCTGCGCCACGGTGCGATCGACCCGCGCGGCCTTGAGCAAGCGGCGGCAGTGCCTGGCATGGGCGATCAGGTGATAACCGAGAAAGGCCAGCCCGCCGACGACCCAAAGAGCCAGCGCCACGAATATCCAGTCGATAGACGAGACGACCGCCGTGCCGGCGACCGGTGTGGAAGAGAGCGAGATCGGCTCGACGACATAATAGGCGATGACGTCGCTCGCCGCCGCCATCGGGGCGGCAACGCTCTGCTCGCGCCATTCCTGCGGCAGCGCCGGCAACAACATCCTCGCGACCGGCAGCAGCCACAGGGCATAGGCGATGTTCGCGCCGAATGCGCGCCGTACCGGCCCGCGGATCGCCAGCACCAGCAGCATCAGCAGCGTGGTGGCGATGAGCATCTCGATAGCCCAGCCGATCATTGCTTCAACTCCCGCAGCAACGCCTCGATTTCCGCGATGTCCTGATCGGTCAGCTGATCGCGCTCGGCGAGATGCGCGACGAGCGGCGTCAGCTTGCCACCGAACAGCCGGTCCATCAGCTTGCGCGATTCACCCGCGACATAGTCGCCGCGCACCACCAGCGGACGGTAGAGGTAGCGGCGCCCCTCTTCCTGGTGCGCGATGATGTTCTTGGCGAGCAGCCGCCCGAGCAAGGTCTTGACCGTATTGGCGCTCCAGCCGCGCTCCGCGGGAACGCGCTCGGCCACGTCCTGGGCGCTGAGCGGCGATTCATCCCACAGCACTTCCATCACGGCGTGCTCGGCGTCGCTGATCCGTTCGGTCATCATTCCCTCTTCACATGACTACTTGTGTAATCGTCACGATTACGTCTGTAGTCAAGCGGGTGAACGCTGGCTGAACGATTTCTGACAGCTTTCACGCGAGGAACAGCGCCAAGCCCTCCGAAACTGTCGGAATCGCTTACAAGTGCGGGGGCTGGTTAAAATCGGCTAACCAGCAAGATCCGCGGAAAACTGCGGTTCCGTGGAACTGGCATGAGGGCTGCAGAGTATAAGGCACCCCAAGCGTTCAACGCTTCATAGGGTGGGTCGACCGCTACTTCCCCGGTCTCGCGTCGACCCACCCGACCCGGGTTCTCCCCATGACAGCATGATGCCTTGACGCCGTGACGTCACACCATGGCGGCGCGCAGCCATGACGTCATCAATTGCCACCCAAACAGACTATTCGCCTCGCATGCCTGCTGGTTTATGCAGGTGTTCCTGAGGGGGCACCGCATGACCGACTCGCGCACCGATATTGCCGTAACGCCACCTGCAACCGGCAGGGACCGCCTCACCCGGCTTGCGCATTCGGCGAAGACCGGCGCGCTCAAGCTCGCCGGCACGGTGCGCACCGAGGCGGGGGAAGCGATCGAGGCGGCGGGCGTCTCGGTCGCGCGGCTGCACCGGCGGATGATCCTGGTCATCGCGGGTCTGATCCTGGTGCTGCTGCTCGGCGCCGTGTTCCGTGCGCTCGGCATGGCCTGGATGAACTATGCCCTGATCGCGCTGGTCGGGCTCGGCGCAGCCTGGGCCTTTCTCCAGCCGATGCACCTGGCCGGAATGCTGCTGGTCGGCGGCGGTGTCGCGGCGCTGCGGGGGATGGGTGACGCCGGCGCAACTGTCCTCGGCTATGCCAAGCTGCTGGGCCGCGTCCTGCTCGCGCTGCTGGTGCCGCTGCTCCTGTTTGCGCTGGCGCCGGGCGACCGTTCGCTGGGCGCCTCCCTGCCCTTCCTCGTGCTGGCCCCCTTCGTGCTGCTGGCGAGCTGGATGTTCGGCAAGCTCTCGCCCAAGGTCGAGCAGGCGCTGTTCGTTGCGCTGCCGCTCGGCGCGCTGCTCATCGCGCTGGGCAACATGCTGGTGCCCGAGCGCACCCTCGCCGGGCTCGGCGTTCCCGCCTGGTTGCGTGCCGGGCGCCCGCAGGACGAGGAACTGGCGACGGTAGAACGTCTCCGCGTCGAACGGGCCAATGCGTTGCGCGCCGAACAGCTTCGCGCGATCCGGCGCAAGCTCGAGGCGAACCAGCCGCTCGATGCCGCGGACGAAGCCGTGATCCTGGCGGCGCAGAAGGATCGCGTGACGCTCACCGGCTGGTTCGGCGATCGCTACACGGATCTCGCCAAGCAGGTGAAGGGCTTGGCCGCCGTCCCGACCCGCGCAGTCGCCGCCCCGGTGGTGCCACCGCCGGGCACGATCGTGGCGCCCGGCAAGGGCTGGTCGGCGCGCGTGGTGGTGCCGGCGGGCTTCCGCCTCTGTCACAGCGGCGCGTTCCGGGCGCAGTGCCACCCGACGGGTAAATCGGCAGGACTATGGATTGAAGGCGCGCAGCGCTGCCTCGACACGGCAACGGACGCGATGCGCTTCCGGGGCAGGCGCGCCGCCACGACGATAGACTATCGCTTCGTCGCGGCGGGCGCTTCCTGCGCTAGCCGGTAATCAGGCGGCCTTGCTGTCGGCCAGCAACTGGGCAAGCTCGCCGCTCTCGTACATCTCCATCATGATGTCCGAACCGCCCACGAATTCGCCCTTCACATAGAGCTGCGGGATGGTCGGCCAGTCGGAGAATTCCTTGATCCCCTGGCGGATGCCCTGGTCCTGGAGCACGTCGACGGTCTCGAACTCCGTGCCGAGATGGGTGAGGATCGCAATCGCGCGGCTGGAGAAGCCGCACTGCGGGAACAGCGGGCTGCCCTTCATGAACAGCAGCACGTCATTGGCGTCGACCAGCGTCTGGATGCGCGCCTGGGTATCGTCGGTCACTTCACTCACTCCTCGACAGGCGCTTCGGTGGTGAGCTGGAGCGCGTGCAGCACGCCGCCCATGCGCCCACCGAGCGCGGCATAGACCGCCTGGTGCTGGCGCACTCGCGGCATGCCCTTGAACATCGGCGCGACCACGCGCGCCGCATAATGATCGCCGTCACCGGCGAGATCGGTGATCTCGACCCGGGCATCGGGGATGCCGGCCTTGATCAGCTCCTCGATCTCGGTGGCAGCCATCGGCATCAGATTTCGCCCATCAGCTGGCGGCGCGCCTCGACCGACTGCTCCTCGATCGCGCGACGCACGGTCGCTTCGTCGGTCTCGACACCGGCGGCGAGCAGGTCGCCAAGCAGCTTGCGGATCACGTCCTCGTCACCCGCTTCCTCGAAATCGGCCTGGACGACCGCCTTGGCATAGGCATCGGTCTCTTCCGGAGTCAGCTTCATCTGCACCGCGGCCCATTGCCCGACCAGCCGGTTGCGGCGGGCGGTGACGCGGAAGGCCATGTCCTCGTCGCGCGCGAACTTCGCCTCGAATGCCTTTTCGCGATCGTCGAACGTGGTCATTGCAGTCCCCTATATGGCTTTGGTGCGGAGATAGGGGGGCGATGGCCGGAGGGCAAGCGAAGCGCGAACGCTTAGCGGGTCACCGCCATTTGTCGGCAGCCCAGCCGATCGACATCAGCACGGCGACGCCGATCAGCAGCCACACGCCCATCAGCACCCGCCAGTCCCTCCGCCGGAATCGCCAGAGCAGAGCCGCCAATGCCAGGTTGGCGACCACAAGCGCAGCCAGCCCGCCTGCGCCAAACTGCCCGCTGGCTTCGCGTGGAAATAGCTGGAGCAGGCTCATGAGAAGAAAGAGCCAACAGGCGCTGGCCAGCAGCAAGCCCAGGGAGCGGAGTGCTTCACGCCGGAGCAGCCCCACGAGGCCGCCTGCTGTCTCGACCGCGCGCATTTCGCCCCGGAAGCGCGCGATGCTCTCGTCTTCCCCCGCCATGGCTATTCCCCGATCGTCACCACGACCTTCCCGATCACTGCGCGCGCCGCCATCTTGGCGATCGCCTGGCCGGCATCGGCCAGCGGGAAGGTTTCGGTCACCTTGGGCGAAATCCGGCCTTCGGACCAGAGGCGGAAGAGCTGGCCGACATGCGCGGCATTCGCCTTGGGATCGCGCGCCGCAAAGGCGCCCCAGAACACGCCGCACACGTCGCAGCTCTTGAGCAGGGTCAGGTTGAGCGGCAGCTTCGGGATGCCCGCCGGGAAGCCGACCACCAGATAGCGCCCTTCCCAGCCAATCGACCGCAGCGCCGGCTCTGCATAGTCGCCGCCGACCGGATCGTAGATCACATCGGCGCCCTGCGGCCCGAGCACCGCCTTGAACTGCTCGGCCAGCGCCTTGGACTGGTCCTTGTCGAACGGCGCGCGACCATAGACCAAAGTCTCGTCCGCGCCCGCCGCCTTGGCCGCCGCAGCCTTCTCGTCGGAGGAAACAGCCGCGATCACGCGCGCGCCGAATGCCTTGCCGAGCTCGACCGCCGCGAGGCCCACGCCACCCGCGGCACCGAGCACCAGCAGATTATGCCCCTCGCGCAAATGCCCGCGATCGAGCAGTGCGTGGATCGTCGTCGCATAAGTAAGCAGCAGTGCGGCGCCTTCCTCGAAACTGCGGCCCTCGGGGAGGCGGAACAGCCGCACCGCCTCGATCGCCAGCTTCTCGACCAGCCCGCCATGGCCGGTAACTGCGATCACCCGGTCGCCCACCGCCCAGTCGGTCACGCCTTCGCCGACGCTCTCGATCACGCCGGCGATCTCGCCGCCCGGCGCGAAGGGCCGCGGCGGCTTGAACTGATACTTGTCCTCGATGATCAGGAAGTCGGGATAGTTGATCGCGCAGGCCTTCACGGCCACCACAACCTGCCCCTTGCCGGCCGCCGGATCGGCGACCTCTTCCAGGATTAGAGTGTCAGGTCCGCCCGGTTGCTTCGAGAGCAGTGCCTTCATTCGCCGTCTCCACCGCGACCCACGGGCGGCTTTGCGCCATCCCGGATTCGAATTTCGAAATCGCGGTATCTTGTGCCAGCGTCATGCCGATCTCGTCCAGCCCTTCCATCAGGCATTGGCGGCGGAAGGCGTCGAGTTCGAACGGAAAGCGATCCTGGAACGGCGTGGTGACGGTCATCGTCTCGAGATCGACGGTGATCTCGTCGGTCTTAGCCACTTCGACCAGCCGGTCGACGGCGTCCTGCGGCAGCACCACCGGCACGATGCCGTTCTTGAAGGCATTGCCCGAGAAGATGTCCGAGAAGCTCGGCGCAATCACCGCCTTGATGCCGAGGTCGGCGAGCGCCCAGGCGGCATGCTCGCGGCTCGATCCGCAGCCGAAATTGTCCCCGGCGACGAGCACGGGCGATCCAGCATAGCGCTCGTCGTCGAACACATTCCCCGGCTGCGCGCGCACGCTTTCGAACGCGCCCTTGCCCAGCCCTTCGCGCGTCGTGGTCTTCAGCCAGTGCGCGGGGATGATGATGTCGGTGTCGATATTCTTGGCGCCCCACGGATAGGCGCGCCCCTCGACCTTGCGAACGGCTTCCACTTTACACAACCTCCCCGATCAACGGGCGGCTGCGATCTCCGCCTTGGCTTCCACGACCTTGCCCGTCGCGGCATAGGCGGCCACCAGGCCGCTCAACACCGTGCCCGCGATCAATGCGATAAGTGCCCGCTTCACTGTACATCCCCTTACGCATCCTCCGACATCAGCTCCCTGACATCGGTGAGGCGTCCCCGGATCGCCGCTGCCGCCGCCATTGCGGGTGAAAGCAGGTGCGTCCGCGCCCCAGGACCTTGTCTTCCTACGAAATTTCGGTTCGAGGTGGAAGCACAACGTTCGCCGGCGGGGACCTTGTCCGGGTTCATCGCGAGACACATCGAGCAGCCGGGCTCGCGCCACTCGAAACCGGCCTCGAGGAAGATGCGGTCGAGCCCCTCAGCCTCGGCCTGCAGCTTGACCAGCCCCGAACCCGGCACGATCAGCGCCTGGCGAATGCGGTCGGCGACATGATGGCCCTTCACCACCGCGGCGGCGGCGCGCAGGTCCTCGATCCGGCTGTTGGTGCAGCTGCCGATGAAGACATGCTCGATCGGCACGTCCTCCATCCGCATGCCCGGCGTCAGGCCCATATAGTCGAGCGACTTCTGCGCCGCGACGCGCTTGGCCGGATCCTCGAAGCTCTCGGGATCGGGCACCGCGCCGGTGATCGCCACCACGTCCTCGGGGCTGGTACCCCAGGTGAGCGACGGGGCGATGTCGCTGGCCTGCAGGACCACGCTCTTGTCGTAGCGCGCGCCGGCATCGGTCGGCAGCGTCTTCCAATAAGCGAGTGCGCGCTCCCACGCCTCGCCCTTGGGCGCCATCGGCCGCCCATTGATATAGTCGAAGGTCGTCTGGTCGGGCGCGATCAGGCCCGAGCGTGCGCCGCCCTCGATCGACATGTTCGAGACCGTCAGCCGCCCCTCAATCGACATGGCGCGGATCACTTCGCCGGTGAACTCGATCACATAGCCGGTGCCGCCGGCCGCGCCGATCTTGCCGATGATCGCCAGCACCACGTCCTTGGGGCTGACCCCGAAGCCGAGCGTGCCGTCGACGCGGATCTCAAGCGTCTTGGAGGGCGAGAGCAGCAGGGTTTGCGTGGCGAGCACATGCTCGACCTCGCTGGTGCCGATGCCGAACGCCAGGGCGCCGAGCGCGCCGTGCGCGGAGGTGTGGCTGTCGCCGCAAACCAGCGTCGTGCCGGGGAGGGTGAACCCCTGTTCCGGGCCGATGACATGGACGATCCCCTGCCGCGTATCGAGCGCGTCGATATAGGGCACGCCGAACTCGGCGACGTTGGTGCGCAGCGCCGCAAGCTGGCTCGCGCTCGCCGGATCGGCGATCGGCAGTGCGTGCCCCGCGGCATCGACCCGCGCCGTGGTCGGCAGATTATGATCGGGAACCGCGAGCGTAAGATCCGGGCGGCGTACCGGCCGCCCCGCCGCGCGCAGGCCGGCAAAGGCCTGGGGGCTGGTCACCTCATGGACCAGGTGGCGGTCGATATAGATCAGGCAGGTGCCATCGTCCCGGCGCTCGACCACATGGTCGGCCCAGATCTTCTCGTAAAGGGTACGCGGTTGCTCGGTCATGATCTGGGCGCTCTAATCGATTCTTGCGCGAGAGCAAGCCTATCAGCAACTTTCCGTCGCACCGTTGAACGATCTGCGCGTCACTTGCCGGCCATCTGCTTGTCCGCTTCGCCCTTCAAATAGGTCTGCAGCGCGGCGATTTCATCATCGCTCAGCGCGTGCAGCGATTCCTTGGCGACACCGCTCATCAGCCCGAGGTTCGGCTTGCTCATCCCGACACCCGTGCGCAGCAGCTTCTTGAACGCCGCCGCGTCATAGCTCGCGGCCATCGGCGCCAGCGCAGGCGCAGTCTCGCCCTCCACGGTGTTGGTCTTGTCGAGCAGATGGCAATCGGCGCAGATCGACTTGTAGAAATAGCGGCCCACGTCCGCCGGGCGATGCACCTCGGCCACCGTCTCGGGGTGCACGCTCGACTTGAAGCCCCCGGTCAGGATCCCGAAGCGCGGCATCGGCCCGAACGACGTGTCGGCCAGCGAGTCCTTCGGACCAGGCTTCAACGTGCGCAGCCAGGCGATGATCTTGGCGAGATCGTCATCGGCAAGGTTGCGGTGCGCGCCCGTCGACATGATGAACAGCGCGCTGCCGTCCCTCTTCACGCCGTGGCGGATCAGGCGGACCAGTTCATCGTCGGAATAACTGGCGATTTTCCGGGCGATCGCCGGCGGGGCAATCGTGCCGCCGAGCAGATCCTTCGACCACACCAGCCCCTCGCTGTTCGGCCCGTGGCAGCCGCGGCACCCTTCGATTGTCGCCAGCCGCCCGCCCTCGGCGATCGAGGCGGCATCCCTGGGAATATCGATATGCGCGAGCGGCACGGCATGGCTGCGCCCGATCACCCATTGCGAGCCGCCATACAGCACCGCCATCAGCACCAGCACGATAGCAACCAGCGCCCCCAGGACGCGACCCACGATCCGCATTGCACTTCCCCCGGTTTCCCGGGCGGAATGCATAGCATCGTTACGCGCCCGCCACGAAGCCTATTTGGCCGCGGCCTTCTCCGCCTCGCCCTTCAGATAGGCGTGCAGCGCGGCGACCTCGTCATCGGTAAGGTGCGACAGATCGCCCTTGGCGACGCGCGCCATCAGCCCCAGATCGCGCGGCGACATGCCGACGCCGGTGTGCAGGAGCTTGCGAAAGGCAGGCAGGTCATAGGCCGGTGCGCTCTCGAGCAGCGGCGGCACGCGCCGGCCATCGTCATGCGCCTTGCGCGGCTCGGTCAGCGAATGGCAGCCGGCGCACACCGTATTGGCGATATAGCCGCCGATCTCGGCGGGACGCTTCGCCACCGCCATCGGCTTCTCGATCACTTCCTGTTTGAGCCCGCCGGTGAGGATGCCCAGCCGGCCGAGCGGGCCGAAGCTCAGCGTGTCGGTGCGGTCGGCGGCGGAGGGCTTGAGCGTGCGGATCCAGCCGATGATCCGCGCGACATCCTCGTCGGCGATGCGGGCATGGCCCTCGATCGGCATGATGTAGACGCCCTGGCCGTTGCGCTTGACCCCGTGATGGATCAGCCGCGCCAGTTCGGCGTCGGAGTAATTCGCGGCGACGCGCGCCAGCGACGGCGTCGCAGCATGGATCACGCCCGGCACTTCGGCGAGCAGCACGCCATTGCCGTTCGGGCCGTGGCAGCCGCGGCATCCCATCGCCGATGCGATCCGCCCGCCCTCGGCCACGCCGGCCGGCGAGCGATCCGCGACGATGCTGGGCAGCGCCACGGCGTGGTTCTTGCGGATCGCCCATTCGGACCCGCCATAGATCACCGCCAGCGCGAGGCAGGCGACAGTAACGAGCACCAGCAGCCCGCGAACGATCCAGCGCATTCTTCAAATTCCCCAAGGTTCGAATGTGTCACGCCACTTCACACAATCGGAACCTCGGCAATCACGCCGCGTCCAAACCCTCTTTCGGCGAGATGTAAGCCGGATCATGCGCGAAAGGCAGTGGCCTCCCCGCGCGCAACGCATCCAGAACTTCAGCGAACCCGGTTTCACACCGAAAGCCGAGTCTCCGCTCAGCATGACCGGCGTCGTACACGCGACCGATGCTGCGCGGAAGTTCCCACCCCTGCGCACGGTATAACTTCGTTGCATCGGCGAAATGGCGAGTGATTACTGCCACGGCGTCGCGTTTTAGTTCGGCGCACTCGTCGCGCGTGAACGGCGTCGGCGCCGAGACGATGAAACTGTCGAAGCCGATCTCGGGCGCCTTCTCCAGCGCGATCAGATGCGCGCGGGCGGCATCCTCCACGGTCAGCCGGCGATGGAGAAGTTCGTTCGCCTTCATATTTTCGCCGGAGAGCGCACGGTGGGTGTCGTCCTCCTCGGGAAAGAAGCGGCTGGTGCGCAGCACGACGCAGTTGAGCCCGTCGTTCAGCCAGGCCAGCCGGCAAAGCTGCTCGCCGGCGAGCTTGGTGACACCGTAGATGTTGCGCGGCTCGAGCGGGCCGGATGCCTCATCGAGCCACACGGCGGCGGCGCCCGCCTCGTCGCGGATCGCCTGGCTGATCATCAACGAGGTGGTCGAAGTGAAGACGAACCGGTCATGCCCAGCTTTGGTGGCGGCCTCGAGCAGGTTGAGCGTGCCGGTGGCGTTGACGTCGATGAACGCCTGGGCCGGGTAGCGGGCGATGTCCGGCTTGTGCAGCGCGCCGCCGTGGATGACGGCCTCGATCCCCCGCTCGGCGAAGACGCGGTCGACCAGCGCGCGGTCAGCGACCGATCCGAGAATGTCGGTATCCGCGCCCTGGGCGACGTCGAGGCCGGTCACTTCGTGGCCATTCGCACGCAGCAGAGGCGCAAGGAAGCGGCCGAGCCAGCCGGAGGAGCCTGTCAGGAGGATATGCATGGGGACGAAATAGCCGAGGCGGGCCGGCAAGAAAACTCCCCTCCCCGGACGGGAGGGGAACTGAAAGGATCGGTTACGCCGCCAGCACCGGCACCGGCGAAGCCCGCACCTCGGCCGGCTCATCCGCATCCTGCCAATCCGTCCGCCGCTTCACCCAGGGATTGAGGAACAGCGCCGGCAGCTTGAGGAACAGCAGCTCGGAATGGATGAACGTGTCGATCCCCCGCTCCCACCATTTGGAATCGCGCTTGCCGTTGGCCCGCAGCCAGCCCTCATAGGGCGCCCAGTGGCTCGGCTCATCCTTCTCGATGATCCGGAAGATCTTCATCAGCACCTTGTCGCCGGTGACGAGCGGGTGCTTGAGCAGGATCTCGACCTGCTTGTGCCCGCGCTGCTCGGTGAGCGAGATCACCCGGCAGAGCTTCTCGAACTCGTCGTCCTCGGCGATGATCTTGTTGGTGTCGAGCTCGTCGATCGTCCGGCGGAACATGATCTCGACGAACCGGTCGATATGCCCGCAGGTCCGGTCGACCTGGAGGGGCATTTTGCCCTGCAGCTCGAACCACCGCTTGAACATGACGTAGTGCTTGCGCTCGTCGGCGCGGTGCTTCTCGATATCGGCGATCAGCTGGTGATCGTCCGGCGCACGCGCCTTCACGGCCTCGAGCACCCGGTCAATGCTCGTATAACCGCGATGCTCGTTATAGATGTAGATGGAGCCCAGCAGGTCCAAATAGCGGCGGCGAAACCAGGCTAACATACGGTTAGGCTTACGCGTTTGCGCAGACCTTCGCCAATTAATTCGAGTCCATGCTGCGATGCGGCATCTACCGAGGCTCGAGCGCAGCGTTCAGGAACGCCACGCTGTCCGCGAGCGTCGGCCCCTTGCCGCGAAACGGTACGGACAGCGCCATCACCACCTCCTCATGCGTCAGCCCGGGGTAGTTTTTGAGCGTCACCGCCGCGCCCGCCGCATGCAGCCTGGCAGCAAGGTTGATGGCGTTCCTGGGCCGCACCTCGGTGTCGCCGCCCGACGTGACGAGCAGCAGCGGCGGCGCGTCGGCGCGCGCGAAATGGATCGGCTGGGTCATCGCCGGATCGGCCACGCCCTGCATCGCATCGATCGAACGCTTCGCGGTGAAGGGATAGAAGTCATACGGTCCCGACAGCCCCACGCCCGCCCGCACGATTGCCGGGTCCACCCCTTCCGCCTTCAACCAGCGCTGGTCGAGCGCCAGCATCGCCACGGTATAGGCGCCGGCGGAATGGCCCGCGAGCGCGATCCGGCCCGGATCACCGCCGAATTCGGCAATGTGATCGCGCGTCCATTTCACGGCCTGCGCACCGTCCTGGAGAAAGGCCGGGAAGCGCACGCCCGGTACCTTGCGATAGTCGGGCACCACGACGACGAAGCCAGCCTTGGCAAAGGCGCGGGCGGCAAAGGCATAGGCGCGGCGATCGCCCTTCACCCAGCCGCCGCCATACCAGAAGATCAGGACGGGCCGCGGAACATGGGAATCGGCGGGGTCACGCCAGATGTCGAGCGTCTGGCCATGCGTCCCGAACGGGACCGCGCTGCCCGCAAGCACCACCTCGTCCCCGCCACCCATGGCAGCGTCCGCCAGCGACAACAGACCCGGCGGCGAGACGAATATCGCCAATGCGCCACCCGCGAGCACCAGCGCCAGCGCGGCGCCCGCGGCCCAGCGCCACATCAGGCAGTGGCCAGCGCTTCGTACTTCGCCGTGGTCTTCTCCGCGACTTCCGCCTCGCTCACGCCCGGCGCCAGCTCGATCAGGCGGAAGGGCGAGTTGTGATCCGCCCGCTGGAACACCGCGAGATCGGTGATGATCATGTCGACGACATTCTTGCCGGTGAGCGGCAGGCTGCAGCCCGGCACGAACTTCGGCGCGCCGTCCTTGGAGTTGTGCTCCATCACCACGATGATCTTCTTCACGCCGGCGACGAGGTCCATCGCGCCGCCCATGCCCTTGATCATCTTGCCGGGGATCATCCAGTTGGCGATGTCGCCGGTCTCGCTGATCTCCATCGCGCCGAGCACGGTCAGGTCGATATGCCCGCCGCGGATCATCGCGAAGCTCTGCTCCGAGCCGAAATAGACCGACTGGGGCAGCTCGCTGATTGTTTGCTTGCCGGCATTGATCAGATCGGGATCCTCTTCGCCCTCATAGGGGAAGGGCCCGATGCCGAGCATGCCGTTCTCGGACTGGAGCGTCACTTCGACGCCCGCCGGGATGTGGTTCGCCACCAGCGTGGGAATGCCGATGCCCAGATTGACGTAGAAGCCGTCCTGCAGCTCCGTCGCGGCGCGCGCCGCCATCTCGTCGCGGGTCCAGGCCATTACTTCTTCTCCTCGGCCGGATCGGCCCATTGCTTGTCCTTGGGGAACACCTCGTCCATCCCGCCCTTCAGGCCCGAGCCGTAGACCGGGTTGGGCAGGATGAACCAGCCATGCCCCCAGAGCGGCGCGATCAGCGTGTTGCCGGTGGTATTGCGCCGCGCCGGCGTCGACAGGTCCTTGCTATTGAACAGGTCGCTGAAATCGCCCAGCTGGTCCCCGCCCATCGCGACGATGCAGTAGCGTTCGGCAATCTTCCAGCGCCGCTCGTCCTTGCCGCTCGGGGCATTGTCGTCGCGCAGGATCAGCGTGTCGCCCAGCGTCACCGGGCCGAGACCTGCCTTGTCCAGCGCCTCGATCGTGAACGCCGCGGTGCTCGCCGAGCGATTGCTGTTGTAGATCACCGTGATGCCGTCGCCACGGATCGCGGCGATTGTCTCGGCAGCGCCGGGCACCGCCTCCACCTTGTCGGCGCCGGTCTGTTCCCAGCGCGTCCAGCGGCCCTGATCATAGCCCGGGCCGCGCCGCGCGGCATCGCTCTCGAAGCCGAGGTTGAGCAGCACGGTCTCGTCCACGTCGAACACCACCGCCATCGGTCGCTTCCCGCACGCCTCGAACTTGGGCGAGATCAGCGTCGAATCGCGCGTCATCACCACCGAGCTGACCTGGCTCTTGTCGCGACGGAAACGCAGGTCATTGTGGATATAGCTCCACAGTGCCGCATAGGCCTGAAGGCTCAGCGCCGATCCCTCGCCCGAGCCGTAGAGGAACTGCATCTCCGGCGGCACACTGCCGGGCGCAGGTGCAGGCGTGGATGCCGGCGCCGCGGCTACCGGCGCGCTGCCTGGTGCCGGTAGCGCAGGGAGGCTGGTGACCTGCACCTTCTGGCCGTCCTCGGTCGTATAGACCTGGCCCGGCTTCGGCGCAGGGGCGGGCTGCTGGCGCTTGGCCTTCTTCTCCCCTTTGTCCTGCCGCGCCTTGAGCACGCCCGCCGCAGCCGCGATCGGCACGGCGGCGGCAATGCAGCCCGAAAGGCTGGTCGCGGCGAGCGCCAGGCCCGCTATCGCCAGCGCGCGGTTCATGCCGTCTCGCGCGGCCGGGTGGTACGGAACTCGATCTTCTTGTCGTAGGGGCTGCCCACGATCAGCCGGTTCACATAGATACCCGGCAGATGGATCTGGTCGGGATCGAGGCTGCCCACCGGCACCACTTCCTCGACCTCGGCGACGCAGACCTTGCCCGCCGTCGCCATCGGCTGGTTGAAGTTGCGTGCGGTCTTGCGGAAGATCAGGTTGCCGCTCTCATCGGCCTTCCAGCCCTTGATGATCGACAGGTCGCTGCGGATGCCGCGCTCGAGGATATAGTCCTCGCCGTCGAAGCTCTTCACTTCCTTGCCCTCGGCGACCAGCGTGCCGACGCCGGTCTTGGTGTAGAAGCCCGGGATGCCCGCCCCGCCCGCGCGGCAGCGCTCGGCCAGCGTGCCCTGGGGGCAGAATTCCACCTCGAGCTCGCCGCTCAGATACTGCCGCTCGAATTCCTTGTTCTCGCCGACATAGGACGAGATCATCTTCTTGACCTGGCGGGTGCGCAGCAGCTTGCCCAGCCCCTCGCCGTCGATGCCGGCATTGTTGCTGGCGATGGTCAGGCCGGTGGTCCCGGCATCGCGGATCGCGTCGATCAGCCGCTCGGGAATCCCGCTCAGGCCGAAACCGCCCGCGCAGATCGTCATCCCGTCGAACAGCAGCCCTTCCAGCGCTGCCTCGGCGTTGGGGTAGAGCTTCTTCATCGGCGATTCTCTCCTGACTTCGCCGCGGGCGATAGTCCGCCGCGCGCGGCGCGGTCAAGCGAACCTGAACCGACTTTCAACTTCCGCGCTATCAGGGGTCATAGGGCCAGGGGTTCGAGCGCGAGCGCGAACCCTGGCGGAGCAGCTCCTCATTGGGTTCGCCCTCGGTCGGCACATAGCGCCCCTGCCCCGCGTCCCACCGCTCGGTCGGCGGTCGGTGGCGCTCTTCCTGCTCAGCGCGGCGGCGGCTTTCGGCGGCGGTGTGCGAATTGACCCGGCGCATCTGGCGCCACATCGCGCGCATCAACAGGAAGGTGAGGCCAAAGACGATGGCCACCCCGGCGAACGGCAAGACGATTTCCCCCATGGGCGCCATGCTAGCGAGGCCATCGCACATCGCAAGCGGGCCCCGGCAAGCATTCGCTCCAATATGAACAGAACATGATCAAGCGCGGCGGTGTGGCACGATCGCAACACGCCCGGATTGTAATCAAAATGCCATATTGCACTGCGGAATCGAGCGCCTACGTAGAAGCCCGGATGGCCATCCGAACCTGAGTAAATAAGTCCAAAGGTAGGAAAACAAATGCGAATTCTCGCAACGACCGCGCTCGCCCTCGTGGCAGCCACCGCCGCCCCCGCTTTCGCGCAGGACAGCGCCGCGCCGTTCAACGGCCCGCGCATCGAAGCCGAAGCCGGCGTGGATCATGTCGGCGCCGACGGCTATGGCCGCTCGGGCTTCGTCTATGGCGGTGCGGTTGGCTATGACAAGCAGTTCAACAACGTCGTGATCGGCGCCGATGCCGAGATCACCGGCGCGACCACCAAGGACGGCGGCGTGGAAGCCGGCCGTGACCTCTATGTCGGCGGCCGTGCAGGCGTCGTCGTCGCTGGCTCGACCCTGGTGTACGGCAAGGCCGGCTACACCAACGCGCGCCTCAGCCTCGGCAATAACGGCATCAACAATGACGGCTACCGTCTGGGTGCCGGCGTCGAGCAGAACTTCGGCCGCTTCTTCGGCAAGGTCGAGTATCGCTACTCGCGCTACGAGAAGATCGACCTGAACCGCGACCAGGTCGTCGCGGGCCTCGGCGTCCGCTTCTAAGCGAACCGAAGATCCGGACAGCAAGGGGGCCGCGCGGGCAATCGCGCGGCCCTTTTGCTTTGCCCGCCTCTCTGCAATATCGCCCGATGCTCCTCGCCGCCCTTGCCTGGGCCATCCTGATCAACCTGTGGACGCTGCTGCGCTTCTGGCAAGACAAGCGCCGCGCGATCGCCGGTGCGCGCCGCATTCCCGAAGCCCGGCTTCTCCGCCTAGCCGCACTGGGTGGCACCCCGGCGGCCTATGCCGCGCGCAGCCTGTTCCGCCACAAGACGCGGAAACAGCCCTTCTCGCTCTATCTTTTACTGATCGCGCTCGCGCAGACCGGCCTGGCGACCGGCCTGCTGATCCTGAGCACCCGCCCCTAGCCGGCCGGCCCGTCGTCCAGCATGATCGAGCGGTGCGGCTCGCGCCCGCCATAGCTGTGCTCGGCCACCGTCGCCCCCGCCGCCCGCAGCGCATCGGGCCGGTCGACCGAACGCACGCCGACGATCGCCGCCTCGAACTTCATCGTCCCCGCGAACGCCGGCACCGCCTGCGTCCGCGCGATCCATGCGGCGGTGCGCGGCCAGCGTCCGGCGTCGATTTCGAACCCGGCAAGCGACGCGTTGCGGAAGAAGCAGGCATAACTGAAGTCCGCGGTGCAGACATGGTCGAACAGGAAGCCGTCCGCCGGCGCCCGCGCCTCGATCCAGTCGAGCGCTTCGGGCAGGTCCTGCGTCGTCACTTGCTCGATCAGCGCATGATCAATCTCGCGCTTCCACACATAGGGAACGATCGTCTTCTGGTAGAACAGCCGCCAGATGATCAGGTCGCCCAACCGGCTGTCGGCAAACTCCTCCATCCAGCGCGCCTTGGCGCGATCGGCGGCGCCCTTCGGCATCAGCGGCGGCTCGGGCCAGCGCTCATCGACATATTCGGCGATCACGGTCGAATCGTTGAGCACCAGGTCGCCGTCGATCAGCACCGGAATGCGGCGCAGCGGGCTGACCTCGGTGAACGCATCGGTGCCGAAGAACGGCACGATCGGATCCAGTTCGTACTCCACGCCCTTGTGATCGAGCGCGACGAATACCTTGCGGGCATAGGGCGACACGTGATTGCCGATGATCAGCATGACTTCCTCCGGCGCGCAGGCCTAACGATCCGCTTCGGTTCCGTCGAGCTGTTGACCGTTACGGAGCCGACACGCATCTTCCCGCCATGCGCCATCTCGCCCAAGCCCTTTTGGCTCTGACCGCTCTCTGTACCAGCACTCCCGCGATGGCGCAGGTCTCCGCGCTGGAGCCTCACCGCAATGCGCAGGGATGCTGGCTGGAGCCCGTGTCGGACGAACCCGAGGGCACAAGCGCCGCCTTCGGCATCGATCTCAGCGGCAAATACTGGATCCGGATCAGCACTCCACACTGGCCCTTTGCCCATGGCGTCACCTATCCGATCGTCGTGCGTGGCGCGTTCCAGCCGTTCGATGAGCGCACCGCCGCGTTCCAGCCGGTCAGCCCGGACAAGCCGGTACAGGCCGAGGGGCGCGGCTTCGTGGATTCCAATGGCCGGCACGGTATCCGCATTTCCAACGAAACCAATCTGATGCCGGCAAGCTGGGACCCAGGCCTGGCGCTGTATCGGGAAGGCGAGGCCGCGCCGTTCCTCATGATGCCCAATGGCTATCGCGACAATTCGTCCAGCCTCCGCGCTTGTCTGATGAAGCTTGCGCGTGCCGATCGCGGCTCGGGCAAGCCGGTCGTCCGGCCGGTGCAGCATGGCACTGCCTATATCTCCATGGACGATTATCCCGCCGCCGCCATTCGCGCCAACGAACAGGGATCGACCAGTGTGCGGCTTACGATCTCGGCACATGGATTTCCGAGCGACTGCGCGGTTATCCAGTCGAGCGGCAGCGCATCGCTCGACAAGGCGACCTGCCTGCTGATCCAGCGCCGCACCCACTTCAGTCCCGCGCGCGATGCCACGGGGCAGCCGACCGAGGGCAGCGTTGACATGGGCTTCGATTGGGTGATGCCGGAGCTCCACGGCATGACGGTGGCATTACCTAAACCTATACGCCAACAATGATCAGGCGGGTTGGTCCCGCCGCCTTGCCTCGCTAGACAGGCCCCATGACCGCGAAACGCACCGGGGGCCGGATCCTCGTCGACAATCTGGTGGCACAGGGCTGCGACCGTATCTTCCATGTGCCGGGCGAGAGCTTCCTTGCCGTGCTCGACGCGCTGCACGACGTACCGGCGATCGACGTCGTCACCTGCCGCCAGGAGGGCGGAGTCGGCTTCATGGCCTGTGCCGACGGCGCGATGACGCAGCGCCCCGGCGTCGCCTTCGTCACCCGCGGTCCGGGCGCGACCAACGCCGCGATCGGCGTCCATGTCGCAATGCAGGATTCGCAGCCGATGATCCTGTTCATCGGCGATGTCGACCGCGGCATGCGCGATCGCGAGGGTTTCCAGGAAGTCGATTTCCCCGCGATGTTCGCCCCGCTCGCCAAATGGGCGACGCGGATCGAGGACGCGCGCCGCATCCCCGAATATGTCGCCCGCGCCTTCGCTGTCGCCAGTTCGGGCCGGCCGGGTCCGGTCGTGATCGCGCTGCCCGAGGACATGCTGTGCGATGTCGTTGAGGCGGTGGATCGCCCCGAACTCGCCCCGCCACTCCAGGCGCCCGACGCCTATGACCTCGACCAGATGTTCGAGATGCTGGGCGCCGCCAAGCGCCCGATGGCGATCGTCGGCGGTGCCGGCTGGGATGCCGAGGCCGGCGACGACTTCGCCCGCTTCGCCGAGCGTATCGCCCTCCCCGTCGCCGGCGCCTTCCGCCGCCAGGATGCGATCCCGAACAACTCGCCGGTCTGGGCCGGCAATCTCGGCTATGGCCCCAACCCCAAGCTCGTCCAGCGGGTCAAGGATGCCGATCTGCTGCTGGTCGTCGGCGCCCGCCTCGGCGAGGCGACCACCGATGGCTATACGCTGATCACCCCCGATCATCCGGGCCAGACGATCATCCACGTCCACCCCGATCCCAATGAGCTCAACCGCACCTATCTGGCCGACCTGCCGATCTGCGCGCGCCCGTTCGAATTCGCGGTGGCACTGGCGGCGGAGGAGGAAGTCGAGCTGCCCAGCTTCGACGCCGAAGCCGCGCATGCCGAATGGCTCGAATGGTCCACGCCCAAGCCGCGTAACGGCGTGGCGCTCGATCTCGGCCAGTGCGTCGCGGCGATGCGCGCGGCGATGCCGGCGGACACGATCATCTGCAACGGCGCCGGCAATTTCTCGAGCTGGTGGCACCGCTACTGGCCCTATGCCGCCCAGCCGAGCCAGCTCGCCCCCACCGCCGGCGCGATGGGCTATGGCGTCCCCGCCGCAGTGGCCGCCGCGATCCGCTTCCCCGATCGCGCCGTGGTCGCGCTCGCCGGCGACGGCGACTTCATGATGAACGGCCAGGAGCTCGCCACCGCCGTCCAGCATGACGCCGACCTGATCGTCCTCGTGATCGACAATTCGACCTACGGCACGATCCGCATGCACCAGGAGCGCGAATATCCCGCGCGCCTGTCGGGCACGACGCTGCGCAATCCCGATTTCGCCGCGCTCGCCCGCGCTTATGGCGGCTGGGCCGAGACGGTGGAGACGACGGCGCAATTCGCACCCGCGCTCGACCGCGCGCTCGAGCAGAGCGGACTGCGTCTGCTCCACCTGAAAACCGACATCGAGTTCATCACGCCGGGCCTCACCGTCTCGGGGCTGCGCGGCAAATAATCCTGTCCGAACGCGGCTTTGGCTGCCCTGCCCCCGCTATAAAGGAGGCAGGGCAATCGAAGAGGCTGAATAATGCGCTGGCGGCACCTGCACGTCGGACAGAAGGGCGACCGTCTGACCATCCAGAACCACCGGGTCTGGCAGGAAGAGTGGCGCTGGCTCAACGCCGAGACCGTGCGCCTGCCCGATCCGCTCGTCGGGTCTGACATCCTGTCGTACATGATCTGCGAGATCGGCCCGCGGACCAAGCCCACACGCTTCGCCGCCGTGAAGCTGCAGAGCGACCTCTGGAGCTTCTACGTTCCGGACTGATCGGCTCAGTCGAGCAGCCAGCCGCGCTTGGCCGGCGCGCCTGAAACCAGCGGATCATCCGGCTGCGCCACGCGCAGCTTCGCCCCCGCCAGCGGCTTGCCGGTAAGCCGATCCACCACCACCGGCTCAACCAAAGTCTCGGTCTCGGTATCGACCAGCCGGCTGGTGCCGCCCGCGCCATTGTGGCGCCGGCCCCATTCGCCGATCACGTGCAGCACGGGCAGGAAGTCCCGGCCCGCATCGCTCAGCACATATTCGTCGCGCGGTGGCCGCTCACTGTAGCGCCGTTTCACCACCAGCCCCGCCTCGCCCAGCGCGCGCAGCCGCGCGGTGAGGATGTTCGGCGCAATTCCCAGGCTCACCCGCAATTCCTCGAACCGGCTGAGCCCGAGCGACAGGTCGCGCAGGATCAGCATGCTCCACGCGTCCCCGACCTTGGCGAGCCCGCGGGCGACCGGGCAACAGGTCAGCGAATTTTCTTTCTCGATGTCCATTGCATAATGATAGTGAGTTCCTATTAAAATGCAAGCGACTCGATCTCCGGGCCGCACCGGAGACGATCCATGAGCAATTCCACCCTCGGCACCGCCCTTGTCACCGGCGCCTCCACCGGCATCGGCGCTGTCTATGCCGACCGTCTGGCCAAGCGTGGCCATGACCTGATCCTCGTTGCACGCGATGCCACCCGCATGCAGGCGCTCGCCGACCGCCTGATCGCCGAGACCGGCGTCGGCATCGAAGTCCTTCCCGCCGACCTCACCGATGGCGACGATCTCGACCGCGTGGCGAAGCGCCTCGCTAGCGACCCGGCCATCACCCTGCTCGTCAACAATGCCGGCATGTCGCTGAACGGCGGGCTGCTCGACAACGAAGCCCCGGCGATCGAGCGGCTGATCGCGCTCAACATCACCGCCCCCGCGCTGCTCGCCTCGGCGGCAGGCAAGGCGTTCAAGGCGCGCGGCAAGGGCGCGATCATCAACATCGCCTCGGTCCTCGCCTTCGCGCCCGAGATGTTCGACGGCACCTATTCGGGCACCAAGGCCTTCCTGCTCAATCTCTCGCTCTCGCTTGCCGCGGAACTCGAGCCGCTCGGCGCGCGCGTCCAGGCCGTGCTCCCCGGCGCCACCCGCACCGAGATCTGGGAGCGTTCGGGCAAGGATGTCGACAGCTTCCCGCCCGAGATGGTGATGGGGGTCGACGACCTGGTCGATGCGGCCCTCGCCGGCTTCGACAAGGGCGAGACCGTGACGATCCCACCGCTCGCCGACGAGGAGTTGTACACCGCGTACAATGACGCCCGTCTGGCGATGGGCCCGCATCTCTCCAAGCGCGACGTCGCGCCGCGCTATCGCGAGCTGGTGGCGGCGTAACCTGGAAACTCCCCTCCCTCCGGGGAGGGGAACTAGGAAGCCAACCCCTCCGCAATCCCCTTCCACACCGCATCGCGCTTGCGCCACAGCATCTCGACCACCGTCCGCCCCTCGGCATCGGGCACATCCCCCCGCGCCCCGGCGCGCACGAACATCGCGAAATGCTCCGCCGCGCTGCCCTTCGCGAGCATCAGGTGCAGTGCGGTGCGGCCCTTCTTGTCCTGCGCATTCGGGTTCGCCCCACCGAGCAGCAATTCCTCCGCCGGGCCGAACTTGCTCCACCCCACCGCGCCGAGCAGCGGCGTGTCGCCCCGGTCCGCGCCTTCCTCGATATCCGCGCCATGCTCGAGCAGCAGCCGGATCGTCGCGCGATCCTCGTTCCAGGCCGCGGCGAACAGGGAGTAGTTCGGGTTACAGCCAAGCGTCAGCAGATGCTCGGCCAGTGCGAAATTCTGCCCCCGCGCCACTGCGAACCACAAGGGCGTCGCCCGCCACGTGCCTTCGGTGAACGCCGCATCGTCCAGCCCGAGCCCCAGTCCGAGCAGCAAATCCGCCATCGCGACCGGCGTGCCCGGCACCGAACAGGCGAGATGCAGCCAGCCGCGCCCGCGCTCGTCGCGATGCCCGAGCAGTTCGGGCCTCTCCGCCAGCCCCGCACGCACTTCGTCCACCCGCTGCCCGCGCACGCTTTCCGTGAGGCTGGTCTTCGAAACCATGGCCGCATCCTAAGCCGAAACCGCGCACAAACGAAGGGCCGCCCCGGTCTCCCGAGACGGCCCCATGCCTTGCCGGCACGTAGCGCCTAGATGTCGTCGCCGAGCGCGCCCTTCACCTTGCCGATGAACTGCTCACCCTTGCCCTTCATCTCCTGGGCCTTGCCTTCGGCATCGAGCTTGTCGTCGGCATGCGTACGCTGCGGATCGGCGGGATCGCCCGCCATCGCCTGCTTCGCCTTGCCAACCATCTCGTTGACATTGCCCTTGATCTTGTCGGTAAGTTCACCCATGATTTCAAACTCCTAGCCGCGGATTGGCGCTTGGCCGCGCTTGTGATCCGTTCGACTGAAACAACGGTCCGCGCTGGAAATGGGTTCCGTCATGCCGGATCGGATTGCCGAACATTATGAGCGCCATGCGCACGCCTTTGATGACGCGCGGCGCAAGGCGTTCGTCGAGCGCGGCTGGCTGGACCGCTTTCTGCTCGGGGTCGCGAAGGGCGCGCCGATCCTCGACCTGGGTTGCGGCGCGGGCGAGCCGATCGCGCGCTATCTCCACGATCACCGCCATCCGATCACCGGCGTCGACGCGTCGGAGAAGATGATCGCGCTATGCCGCACCCGCTTCCCGCGCGAGCGCTGGATCGTCGGCGACATGCGCCGCGTCGCGCTCGACGGCATGTACGGCGGCATTCTCCTCTGGGACAGCGGCTTCCATCTGCCCGCCGATGACCAGCTCGCGCTGATCGAGCGGCTGGCGAAGTGGCTCTCCCCCGGCGGCGCAATGCTGTTCAACACGGGCGGGGAGCGCGGCACCGCGATGGGCGAACAGTTCGGCGAGGAACTCTACCACGCCAGCGCCGACCCGGCGGAATATCGCGCGGTGTTCGCGCGGACCGGGCTGTTTGAGGTCGCGTACAAGCCGGAGGACCCGGCGGCAGGCGGGCGTTCGGTGTGGCTGGTCCGCAAGCCGCATTAGCCATCGTCATCCCCGCGAAGGCGGGGATCCAGGGTAAGTTCGTGAGAGCGCCGTCTAAGGCGCCACCTTCTGCAAGAACGCGATCACCGCCGCCCAGGCCGGCTCGGCGCCATCCTTGTTCTTCGCGCGCAGCAGCGTCGAGGAGCCATGCACCCCGCCCTGCTTGGGCACGAACTGTTCCTTCGCCCCCGGCACCGCGGCGAGGATGTCGCGCGCCGCGTCGATCTCATGCCCGTCCTGCGCCGAAGTCACGAACACCGGCGCCCGCACCTTGGCCGCCGAACGCGCCACCAGGGTCTTGTCGTCGAAATATTCGCCCGGCGAGAACGCCATCACCGCCCGCACCGCGCCCGGATGCTCGGCCGCGAGCAGGAACACCAGGGAGGCCGAATAGCTGCTGCCCCACAGGATCACCGGCAGCTTCTTCGCCTCGGCCCAGGCCAGCGCCGCTTCGAGATCGGGCTTGGCCGCCAAATATTCCGCCGCAGTCGCGACATGCCCCTTCGCCACGCCCAGACCGCGCGCCGTCTCGTTGCCGCCGAACAGGTCCCCGCCCGCCCGCTGGTCGATCCGCAGCGAGCTATAGCCCCAGGTCGCCAGCCGGGGCGCGATCGTCGCGTACTCGTCCTTGCCCGATTCGGCCTGGTGGAAGAGCAGGATCAGCGCCTTGGGCTTCTCCACGCTCGTGTAGACGCCGGCCACCTTCACTCCGTCGGCCGCGGTAAGCGCAACCGGCTCTGCCGACATCGCCCGGGTTTCCTTGGGGACGTTCGGCGGCTTGGGATGGCACGAGGAGAGCGCAAGCAGCACGAGCGCGGCAGCCGCGCTCCGCATCAGATCAGGCCCGCCAGCGGGCTCGACGGATCGGCATAGCGCCGCTTGGCCATCCGCCCGGCGCGATAGGAAAGCCGCCCGGCCTCTACCGCCGCCTTCATCGCCGCCGCCATCAGGATGGGATCCTTGGCCTCGGCGATCGCGGTGTTCATCAGGATGCCGTCGCAGCCGAGCTCCATGCCCACTGCCGCATCGCTCGCCGAGCCGACGCCGGCATCGACCAGCACGGGCACCTTGGCGCCCTCGACGATCAGCCGGATCGTCACCTGGTTCTGGATGCCCAGCCCCGAACCGATCGGCGCCCCCAGCGGCATGATCGCCACCGCGCCGACATCCTCCAGCCGCTTGGCGGCGATGGGATCGTCGACGCAATAGACCATCGGCTTGAAACCTTCCTTGGCGAGGATTTCCGTCGCGCGCAGCGTCTCGACCATGTCCGGGTAAAGCGTCCGCGCCTCGCCGAGCACTTCCAGTTTCACCAGCTCCCAGCCGCCCGCCTCGCGCGCCAGCCGCAGCGTGCGGATCGCCGACTCGGCATCGAAGCAGCCCGCGGTGTTGGGCAGATAGGTTATCTTCTTGGGGTCGATATAGTCGGTGAGCATCGGCGCCTTGGGGTCGCTGACGTTCACGCGGCGCACCGCCACCGTGACGATCTCGGCACCGCTCGCCGCGACTGCTGCGGCATTCTGCTCGAAATCCTTATACTTGCCGGTGCCGACGATCAGCCGCGAGCGGAAGGTCTTGCCGGCAACGGTCCAGCTATCTTCGTCGACGGGCTTACCGTGGTCGCCACCGCCGACGAAGTGAACGATCTCCAGCTCGTCGCCATCCTCGACGATCACCTGGTCCAGCGTCGAGCGCGGAACCACTTCGAAATTGCGCTCCACCGCCAGCTTGGCGGGCACCAGGCCCAGTTCTTCGGCCAGCTGCGTGATGGTCAGGCCGGCCGTCACGCGCTTGTGCTCGCCGTTTACGGTGATGGAGACGGTGCCGTCGCTGTGCATGAACTGTCCTTGGATATTTGATCGGGAGCGCGGGCTCATATAGGGAAGCCGCTCCCGCGCCCGCAACCGAAAGGCTAGGCCTTGGCCGATACGATCTACGTCCTCAACGGTCCCAACCTGAATCTGCTGGGGCTGCGCGAGCCGGAGATCTACGGTTCGGACACGCTCGACGACATCGCCGGCCGCATGGAAGACCGTGCCAAGGAGCTCGGGCTCGAGATCGACCTGCGCCAGTCCAACCATGAAGGCCATCTGATCGACTGGATGCACGAGGCGCAGGCACGCGGCGCCAAGGCCGTGCTGCTCAATGCCGGCGCTTTCACCCATACCAGCCTGGCGCTCTACGACGCGATCCGCGCGATCAAGACGCCGGTCATCGAAGTCCATATCTCCAACCCGCTTGCCCGGGAGGAGTATCGCCACCACAGCTATGTCGGCATGGCCGCCAAGGGAACCATCGCCGGTTTCGGGGCGCTATCCTACATGCTTGCGCTTGAAGCCGCCGCGCTCCTCTGACAAAGGGCGCGGTTTCATCGGAAGACGAGATCAAATGGCAGATAAGAACGACAAGACGGGCGCCATGCAGGTTGATATCGAGCTGGTGCGCCAGCTCGCCGCGGTGCTCGACGAAACCAATTTGACCGAAATCGAAGTCGAGGATGCCGATCGCAAGGTCCGCGTCGCGCGCACCGTGCAGGCCGCGCCCGCGATGATGCAGGCCCCGATGGCTGCGCCGTACGCGGCCGCGCCGGTTGCCGCGCCCGCTGCCGCTCCGGCCGCCGAGGCTGCGCCCGTTGCCGCGCTGAATTCGGTCAAGTCGCCGATGGTCGGCACCGTCTACCTCGCGCCCAATCCCGAAGCGGCGAATTTCATCGCCGTCGGCCAGCAGGTGAAGGCCGGCGACACGCTGGTGATCATCGAGGCGATGAAGGTGATGAACCCGATCCACGCCACCTCGGCCGGCACGGTCAAGGCGATCCTGGTCGACAACGGCCAGCCGGTCGAGTTCGACCAGCCCCTCGTGGTCGTCGAGTAAATCCAAGTGCCCGAGATCAAGAAGCTCCTGATCGCCAATCGCGGCGAGATCGCGCTGCGCATCCATCGTGCCTGCCACGAGATGGGCATCAAGACCGTCGCGGTACACTCCACCGCCGATTCGGACGCGATGCATGTGCGTCTCGCCGACGAGGCGATCTGCATCGGACCGCCGGCCGCGTCCGAGAGCTATCTGAAGATCGACCGGATCATCGCCGCCGCCGAGATCTCGGGCGCCGATGCGATCCACCCGGGCTATGGCTTCCTCTCGGAGAACGCCAAGTTCGCCGAGATCGTCGAGGCGCACGGCATCATCTTCGTCGGGCCCAAGCCCGAGCATATCCGCACGATGGGCGACAAGATCGAGGCGAAGCGCACCGCCGGCGCGCTCGGCCTGCCGCTCGTCCCCGGTTCCGACGGCGCGATCAGCGATGTCGAGGAAGCCAAGCTGATCGCCGAGGCCGCGGGCTATCCGGTGATCATCAAGGCGGCTTCCGGCGGCGGTGGCCGCGGCATGAAGGTCGTCACCAACCCCGCCGATCTCGAAGCGCAGATGCTCCAGGCGGGCAGCGAGGCGAAGGCCGCGTTCGGCGACGCCACCGTCTATCTCGAAAAATATCTCGGCAACCCGCGCCACATCGAAGTGCAGGTGTTCGGCGACGGCGAAGGCAACGCGATCCATCTCGGCGAGCGTGACTGCTCGCTCCAGCGCCGCCACCAGAAGGTGCTCGAGGAAGCTCCCTCGCCCGTCCTCTCCGCCGAGGATCGCGCCCGCATCGGCGGTGTCTGCGCCAAGGCGATGGCCGACATGGGCTATCGCGGCGCCGGCACGATCGAGTTCCTGTGGGAAAACGGCGAGTTCTACTTCATCGAGATGAATACCCGCCTGCAGGTGGAGCATCCGGTGACCGAGGCGATTACCGGCCTCGACCTCGTCCGTGAACAGATCCGCGTCGCGGAGGGCCATGGCCTCACGCTGCGTCAGGAAGACGTCCAGTTCCGCGGCCATGCGATCGAGTGCCGCATCAACGCCGAGGACCCGCGCACTTTCGCCCCCTCGCCGGGTCTGGTGAAGGGCTATCACGCGCCGGGCGGGATGAACGTCCGCGTCGATTCGGGCCTCTATGCCGGCTACAAGGTGCCGCCCTACTACGACTCGATGATCGCCAAGCTGATCGTCTACGGCACCACCCGGGCCGGTGCGCTCCGCCGCCTGCGCCGCGCGCTGGAAGAGTTCGTGATCGACGGGATGAAGACCACCATCCCGCTCCATCAGGCGCTGCTCGACGACCCCGACTTCCAGAAGGGCGACTATACGATCAAGTGGCTCGAGGAGTGGCTGGCGCGGCAGGACGAAGCCTGATCCGCGACACGGGAACCAGGAAAGGGCGAGGCTGCGGCCTCGCCCTTTTCGTTTCAGGCGAGCAGGTCGATCACGCCGTCGACGATGCCGAGGATGTTCTTCACCGCACCGATCACGTTGGCGAGCCCTTCGATGTCGCGGATCGCGTCGCCGACTTCCTCGGTCGCCGCCTTGAGCGCATCCTGGTGCGCCGCGAGTTGCGCGGTGCCGGTGCTGAACAGCAGCGAGTTGAGCATCTGCACCCGGTGGTTGATCTCCAGTATCTGGAGATAGAGCCGGTCGCTGTCCGCCGCGGTGGCGTTGTTCATCTGCGTGCGCAGCGTCTCGCGCAGGCTGCGCAGCTGCGTGGCAAGTGCCTCAAGATCCCCCATCACTTGTCCCCCGCCTTCGCGTCTTCGCGCGCCTGCTTCACATAGCCGTTGATCTGGCCGATCCAGTAATAGGTGCCCCCCGGACTGCCCTTGGCCGCCGCCGAATGCGCCTCGCCGATCGCGACGAGCGCGCGGCGCAGCCGTTCGAGGCGGTCGCGATAGGCCTGGCGCTCGTCGAGCAGCTTGCCATAGCTCACCAGCAACGGGCTGCGCGCGGCATCGGGCGCCGTGAGCACCGCGCCGAAGCTGTGCTCGACGCCGATCAGCAGCCCCGCCCAATGCTCGTCCACCATCGCGCGCAGCGTACCCGGCCGCGACTCGGGCCCGCCGACCAGTTCGGCCAGCCCGCCCATCAGCGCGCGGAATTCGGGGTCGGTGCGGCGCATCACGTCCTGCGCCTTCTTCTCCGCCGCGGCCTGGACCAGCGCCCCGCCGAGATTGGCGAACAGCCCCACCGCCTCGTTCGGGATCTTCACTCCGAAATTGGGGCTCTGCAGCGCCTCGCCGACGCCCTGCAGATCCTCGGTGATCGCGGCCGAACGCTTGGTGTCGACCAGGTCCTGGATGCCGCCCAGATATTTATCGACCCCGTCGAAGATCGCGTTCCAGCGCGCCGCGGTCTCGGGCGTGATCACCGGGGCGAAGGCTTCCTCGCTCGGCCGCGCCTTCTGCGCGAGCAGCAAGGTGATCACATCGTCGCGTTGTGCCGCGTTGATCTCGCCGAATACCTTCTCGGTCTCCGCGTCGGCGGCGGTCGCGCTGGCACGGATCGCGCCCACGCCCGTCGTCAGCACCGCGCCCTGCGTCGCGCAGGCGCTGAGCGCGAGCAGCATCCCGGCAAGCAGCAGATTCTTGAATCGGGTCGCCATCCTGTTCCCCCCAGCCGCAAAGCAGCGTGATTGAAGTGTGCGGCCCAAAGTCTATTTAGCCGGGATGCTGAATGCGCGCGGGGTGCCGGTCAATGGCCAAACCCGCGTTGGAACCGTTTCGGAGGCGACTTGAAGGCGACCATCTATCATAACCCGCGCTGCTCCAAGTCGCGCGAGGCCCTGGCGATCCTCAAGGAAACACCCGGCCTGGAGGTCGAGGTGATCGAATATCTCAAGGCGCCGCCGAGCCGCGAGACGCTGAAGGACCTGTTCCAGCGCGCCGGCATGACCGCGCGTGAAGGCCTGCGCATCGGCGAGGATGCCGCCAAGCCCTTGAAGGGCGCCGATGACGACGCGATCCTCGACGCGATGGCCGCCGATCCGATCCTGATCGAACGCGCGCTGGTCGTCACCGAAAAGGGCGTCCGCCTCGGCCGCCCGCCCGAAAAGGTCCGCGAGATCCTCTAGGGGCCCGCGCGCTACCCGATTTGGCGGTTTTGCCGGCCGCGGTAACCCGAAAATTAACGATCACAGCCGTAACAATCTTGCCGAAAGGGTGGGAAATGCGCGCTAGAGTCACGATCGTTGGTTTGCGGGTTATCGAGATGTCCGCATGAATGCGCCCATATCCCTCCACTCGCAGCTCGATCGCCTGACCTCGTGGTTCCGCCGCACCGACGCGATGCCCGATCGCGCCGCGCTCCATCGCCTGCGCTATGAGCAGATCGGCGCCTTGCTGTTCGAGCATGGCCTCGAGCCCAGCACGGCCAATTTCGACTTTGCCGGCCGCTTCCTCGACGGCCGCGAAGCCGCTCTGGTCGAGGCCGCGCAGGAGCTGATCGACACCAAGGGCGGCCTTACCGACCGCGATGTCGAGCGCATCCTCGAGCGCTGCGCGCCGGCAGACGCCTCCGACAAGCTCGACAAGCTCACCCGCGAGCTCGAAGCCAAGGTCGCCGAATGCCTCGGTGCCGTGGGCGAGGCCGCGACCTCGACCAGCGCCTATTCCACCGCGCTCGGCGAAGCCGCCGGCCAGATGGAGAGCGCGCCGGGCGAAACCTATCGCCGCCTGCTCGAAGTCACGCTCGAAGTCGCCGAGACCACCCGCAAGATCGGCGGCCGCCTGGAAAGCACCCGCGAGGACACCCGCCGCCTGCGCGCCGATCTCGAGCGCGCCGTGCGCGAGGCCGAGGAGGACCACCTCACCGGCCTGCCCAATCGCCGCGGCTTCTTCGCCCGGATGGAAGCGATGCTTGCCCGCACCGATGCCGCGCCCTTCGCGCTCGCGCTGTGCGACATCGACAATTTCAAGGCGGTCAATGATCGCCACGGCCACCACACCGGCGACCGCGTGCTGCGCTTCGTCGGCCGCACGCTGAGCGAGTTTCTCGGCCGGCGCGTGATGGTCGCGCGCTATGGCGGCGAGGAGTTCGTCTGCCTGTTCCAGGGCGCCGACGCCGAGGATGCCGCTGACACGCTCGACGCCTGCCGCGCCCAGCTGCGCGACCGGCTGCTGCGCGACCAGACCACCGACCTGCCGATCGGCCGGGTCAGCTTCTCCGCCGGCGTCACCAATGTACACGGCGACCCCGCCGACGCGCTGCGCATCGCCGACGAGCTGCTCTACGCGGCGAAGCACGCCGGCAAGGACCGCGTGGTGACGTCCACGACGCTGGTCGCCTCGGCGGCCTGAACCTCTACCTGCTCGCCGGGGAACAAGGTAACTCCGCAAGATCGGTCAGGCAGGCCCGCGCCACTTGCGGCATCCGCTCCCCTCAGGGAGACCAGGAACCGTGAAGCCAGACGCAAGCCAGCTCTATCTCGCCCGCATGGGCCGCGTGCTCGATCATATCGACGCGCAGCTCGACGGCGATCTCGGCACCGAGACGCTGGCGGCCGTCGCGGCCTTTTCGCGCTTCCATTTCCACCGCCAGTTCGCCGAACTCTTCGGGATCAGCGTCCACCGCTATGTCCAGCTCGCCCGCCTCAAACGGGCCTCGCTCGCCCTCGCCTATCGAACCGACCCGGTGCTCGACATCGCGCTCGATTCGGGGTTCGGCGGGCCGGAGGCCTTTGCGCGCGCGTTCCGGCAGCGGATCGGACAGAGCCCGAGCGCATTCCGAGCCGGCCCGGATTGGGCTCCCTGGACCGCGGCCCTCGCGCCGCTCGAACAGGCAAGGAGCCAGCACATGACGCCGACCTACACCGACGCCGATGTCCGCATCGTCGATTTCCCCGCCACGCCCGTCGCGCTGATCGAGCATCGCGGCGACCCGATGGCCATTGGCGACACGATCCGCCGCTTCATCGCCTGGCGCCGCGCCAACGGCCTGCCGCCCGCGAGAAGCGCGACCTTCAACATCCTCCACAATGATCCGGACAGCGTGCCGAGCGAAGAGCACCGCCTCGACATCGCCTGCGCCGCCGGCCGGGTGGCGCCCAACCACGACGGCGTAACCGAAGGCCTGATCCCTGCCGGCCGCTGCGCAGTGGTGCGGCTGACCGGCCCGGGCGACGACCTGCGCGCGCCGGCGCACTTCCTCTACGCCGACTGGCTGCCCCGCAGCGGCGAGGAACTCCGCGACTTCCCGATGTTCGCTGAGCGCGTGAAGTTTTTCCCCGACGTGCCGGCGAACGAAGCGGTGACGGAAATCTACCTGCCGCTCAACTGAGCCTGCCAGCAGCGCCATTCGCGCCAGAACCGGTAGATGCCCGCCACGATCAATCCCACATAGATCGCCCCGATGACCAGAAAGGCCATGTATTCCAAGCCGGAATAGGGGCCGGAATCGCGCCCAAGGCTCGTGAAGCCGCGCCACAAGAAGAAGGCCGCCATCACCAGCCATAACGAGAAGAAGACGAAGGAAGGCCGGGCCACCCCTTCGAACTTCTCCAGCATGCGCGTTTGCGCGGCCTTGCCGGGAAGATCGTCGGCATAGGTCAGTGTGGCGACCAGTGAGACATTCGCCACCACGGCGAGCGCGATCCCCAGGGCTTCGAGAACGTTGCCCTGGCGGATCAGCCAGAGGGGCAGCGCAATGCCCAGCGCGACCCAGCCGGTCCAGAGCAGCGGATTGGTCACGATCCGCCGCCGCTCAGCGGACAGTGCCTCAACTTCGGTGCGCTCGAAACGCACTGCGCCTTCCCGGACCCAATAAAGATAGGAGTCGCCCTCGGGTACGAAGCGGCTCAGGAACCAGCGCTCGAAGATCGCCATCGCCTACCCCCGTTTCAGATGCGTGATATCCTGCTTCAGTCCGTAGAGATACACTGCCCGCCCATCGCGCACCTCGACATCGGCGGTCACCCGCATCCAGCGGATCTCGCCGTCCGCGCGGCGGATCTCGGCATCGAAGGTGAAGCTGCCGCTGGTCGCGATCGCCTCGGAGCGAAGCCGCGCGAGTTCGGCCTGCGATTCGACGCTGTACATCGCGACAATATCGTCGCGGCGCACCGGCGCGTCGGGCGCCAGACCGAAGATCTCGAACACCCCGGGTGTCCAGCGCAGCGAATCGTCGGAAAGATCGCATTCCCAGGCGGCGGGCATCGGCGCGAGCACGGCAGGCTCGCCGGGCAGGATGTGCAGCTCGCGCGCCCAGCCCATCGGCACCCGCCCGGCGCTGGGTTCGGCGACCCGATCGATCCAATGACGCGCCACGCTACCAACCCCACTTCCACTCTACCCGCCTTGCTACGCCTCCCATGGTTAATGTCCAGACCGGACGCACTCCGACGAATCGGTCTTTTAATGTAGGATTTCATCTGCTTCGCTCCCCGGCGATGCCGATCCACCACCCTTCCCGCGTCACGCCGCCCGCAGGGCCGCCGGGGCTGCCCCGCGCGCGCGTGTCGTGACTTTCGTGACCTTCGGCGGCGCCTCGCCCGAAAGGCGAGTCAACGGAATCAACATTTTCGTATCGCACCCACTCGGGGGTGACGCAGCCGGAAGCCCTCGCTATGGGCTCCTGCCATGACCCAGATCACGCCTGAGACTGTCGCCGAGCACGGCTTCACCCCCGAGGAATATGAGCGCGTCCTGAAGGCGATGGGCCGCGAGCCCAATATCACCGAACTGGGCATCTTCTCGGTGATGTGGTCCGAGCATTGCAGCTACAAGTCGAGCCGCATCCACTTGAAGAAGCTCCCCACCACTGGTCCCCAGGTGATTTGCGGCCCCGGCGAGAATGCCGGCGTGGTCGACATCGGCGATGGCCAGGCGGCGATCTTCAAGATGGAGAGCCACAACCACCCGTCGTACATCGAGCCCTATCAGGGCGCGGCGACCGGCGTGGGCGGCATCCTGCGCGACGTGTTCACGATGGGCGCACGTCCAATCGCCAACATGAACGCGCTGCGCTTCGGCCGGCCCGATCACCCCAAGATGAAGCACCTCATCGCCGGCGTGGTCCATGGCATTGGCGGCTATGGCAATTGCGTGGGCGTCCCCACCGTCGGCGGCGAGGTCAATTTCCACAAGGCGTATGACGGCAACATCCTCGTCAATGCGATGACCGTCGGCATCGCCGATACCGACAAGATCTTCTATTCGGCGGCTTCGGGCGTCGGCAATCCGATCGTCTATGTCGGCTCGAAGACCGGCCGCGACGGCATCCACGGCGCGACCATGGCCTCGGCCGACTTCGGCGAGGATTCGGAAGAGAAGCGCCCCACCGTCCAGGTCGGCGATCCCTTCACCGAGAAGCTGCTGATCGAGGCGTGCCTCGAGCTGATGGCCTCGGACGCCATCGTCGCGATCCAGGACATGGGCGCCGCCGGCCTCACCTCCTCGTCGGTCGAGATGGCCAGCAAGGGCGGCGTCGGCATCGAGCTGATCATGGACGATGTGCCGCAGCGCGAAACCGGCATGACGCCGTACGAGATGATGCTGTCGGAGAGCCAGGAGCGCATGCTCATGGTCCTCAAGCCCGGCCGCGAGGATTTCGCCAAGGCGATCTTCACGAAGTGGGAGCTCGATTTCGCCGTCATCGGTCACGTCACCGATACCGGCCGCATGGTGCTCAAGTGGAAGGGCGATACCGTCGCCGACATCCCGCTCGCCCCGCTTGCGGACGAAGCCCCGCTCTACGACCGTCCGCATGTGCCGACGCCCAAGCCCGCAGAGCTCGAGAATGTGCCCGAGAGCAGTGACCCGGCCGCGGACCTGCTCAAGCTGGTCGGCACCCCGGACCTCGCTTCGCGTCGCTGGATCTGGGAGCAGTACGACCACATGGTCGGCGCCGACACCGTGCAGCGTCCGGGCGGCGATGCCGCGGTGGTCCGCGTCCATGAGAGCAACAAGGGCCTGGCGATCACCACCGATTGCACGCCGCGCTATTGCTTTGCCGATCCCGTAGAGGGCGGCAAGCAGGCGATTGCGGAGGCATGGCGCAACCTGTCGGCGGTCGGCGCGACCCCGCTGGCGGTGACCAACTGCCTCAACTTCGCCAATCCGCAGCGCCCCGAGATCATGGGCCAGATCGTCGGCTGCCTCGAAGGCATGTCGGAGGCCTGCCGTGCGCTCGACTTCCCGATCGTCTCGGGCAACGTCTCGCTCTACAACGAGTCCAAGGCCACCGGCGGCGGCTCGGCGATCCTGCCGACCCCGGCGATCGGCGCGATCGGCCTGCTCAAGGATTACACCAAGAGCGCGACCATCGCGTTCAAGGGCACCGGCGACATCATCCTCGCGGTCGGCGAGCGCTCGGGCCATCTCGGCCAGTCGCTGTGGCTGCGCGAGGTGCATGGCCGCGAAGAGGGTCCGCCCCCGGTCGTCGACCTGATGATGGAGCGCCGCACCGGCGCCTTCATCCGCTCGGCGATCAACACCGGCTGCATCACTGCCTGCCACGACGTCGCCGATGGCGGCCTGGCGATTGCACTTGCCGAGATGGCGATGGCCTCGGGCATTGGCGCGATCGTCGACCAGCCCCAGCCCTTCGGCATCGCCGGCTCGTTCTTCGGCGAGGATCAGGGCCTGTACGTCGTCACCGTGCGCGATGAGGCGCTCGCCGACTTCCTCGTCGCCGCCGACAAGGCCGGCCTCGTCGCCGATCCGATCGGCCGCACGATCAAGGACCGCATCATCTTCGAGCTCGAAGAGGGCGATTATTGCGTGACCTTGACCGATCTCAAGGCGGCGCATGAAGGTTTCTTCCCACAGCTGATGGGAGCAGACGCCGCCCTGGCATGAGGTTGGGCCGGCAATGGATGGAGGTCGCAGGATGACCGAAGGCTATTCCGGCACGCCGCTCGCACAGAAGCTGGGCCTGAAACCCGGCGTCCGGGCATGGTTCCACAACATGCCCGACCGCGTCCGCGCCGAGATCGATCCGGTGGCGCTGCAGGTCGAGGAATATGCCGCCGCTTCGAACGGGCTCCAGGCCGCGCATATCTTCGTCACCGAGCGGGCGAAGCTTGAGCGCGAACTCGATGCGCTGCTGGCACTGATCGACCGGAGCGGCTTCATCTGGGTTTCCTGGCCAAAAAAAGCGGCCAGGATGGAAACCGATGTCACCGAAGACGTTATTCGCGAAATCGCGCTGCCCAAAGGGCTGGTCGATATCAAGGTTTGTGCGGTCGACGAAATATGGTCGGGCCTCAAGCTGGTGATCCGGAAGGAAAATCGCTGAGCACCTCAGGGGAAATGCGGAGTGCGGGGCGCGATCCCGCAATGTCATGCTTTGCCATGGCCGAACATGAGTCGCAGCCCTGGCAGCCTTATCCCGCGCTGACCGACGAAGCCCGGATAGAGCGCGCCCGCGCTTTCCTTGGCGAATTGGCCACCCGGCGGAGCTGCCGGGCGTTCAGCGACACGCCGGTGCCCCGCGAAGTGATCGAGGCCGCGTTGCTCGCCGCCGGCTCGGCCCCCAGCGGCGCCAACCGCCAGCCCTGGCATTTCAGTGTCATCGAATCGGCCGAGGCCAAGGCGGCGATCCGCGTCGCGGTCGAGGAGGAAGAGCGCCAATTCTATGCCGGGCTTGGCGGCACGGCATGGCTAGACGCCGTGAAACCGCTCGGCACCGCGGCCGACAAGCCCTATCTCGAGCTCGCCCCCTGGCTGATCGCAGTATTCGCCCAGCGCTATGCCGGCGTCGACGAGCGCGACGAGCAGCGCAACTACAACGTCAC
Organism: Sphingomonas sp. R-74633; assembly: GCF_013416555.1. Lineage (GTDB taxonomy): Bacteria > Pseudomonadota > Alphaproteobacteria > Sphingomonadales > Sphingomonadaceae > Sphingomonas. The sequence continues at coordinate 81,587 of NZ_JACCFG010000002.1, forward strand.
CGAAAGCGTCGGCATCGCGACCGGCCTGCTGCTCGCCACGCTTCATGCCGCCGGGGTCGCCACGCTGGTTCATACCCCGCACCCGATGCGCTTCCTCAACCGGGTCTGCCGCCGGCCCGATAATGAGCGCCCGGTGCTGCTGATCGTCGCCGGCCACCCGGCAGAGGGCGCCACCATCCCGACCGACATCGCCAGCAAGAAGCCGCTGGAGGAGATCAGCTCCTGGCTGTAGCCTGCCGCCAGGAGAGCGGGGAGCGCGGGACATGAATACTGGACGCCGGATCCTGTTGGCGACGCTGGTCGCAGGCACGCTCGACATCACCGCCGCCGCCCTGTTGGCGCTGCTCGCCGGCGGAGCGCCCGACAAGATGCTCCGCGGCGTGGCAAGCGGCCCCTTCGCCGACGCGAAGCACTGGGGCGCAGGCGGAGCGCTGTTGGGGCTGGCAGTCCACTTCGCCATCATGGCGGCGATGGCCGCGGTCTTCGTCCTCGCCGCCGACCGGTGGCCGGTACTCAAAACCCGCTGGCTCGCCGCCGGCATCGGCTATGGGCTGGCGACCTGGGCAGTGATGAACCTCGTCGTGCTGCCGCTGCGCTGGCCGGCGGTCTTCCCCCATCTCGACGCGCAGAGCGTGGCGACGTCGCTCTTCTGCCATATCGTGCTGGTGGGCCTGCCCATCGCCCGGATCGCGGCGCGGCGCTGAATGGAGCCTCCCGCCGCCCCGGCGCGGCTCGCCTCTCTCGACCTAGTGCGCGGCGTGGCGGTGCTCGGCATCCTGCTGCTCAACATCCTCGCCTTCGCCATGCCCGAGGCCGCTTATGTGAACCCACGGGCCTATGGCGGCTGGCACGGCGCCGATCTCGTCACCTGGGCAGTGAACTTCATCCTGTTCGACGGGCGGATGCGCGGGCTGTTCTCCTTCCTGTTCGGCGCCTCGATGCTGCTGGTGATCGAGCGGGCCGAGGCGACCGACCGCAGCCCCGCCGAAGTCCATTACCGCCGCATGGCCTGGCTGCTCGTATTCGGCCTCGCCCACCTGTTCCTCGTCTGGCACGGCGACATCCTCGCCCATTATGCGCTGATCGGCATGATCGCCTATGCGATGCGACACCTGCCGGTGCCGCGGCTGCTGGTGATGGGCACGATGCTGACCCTGCTCGGCGCCGTCCTGTTTGCGACCATCCCGCTCACCATCCTCCAGCTGCACGCCAACCCGGCAGCCGCCGCGCAACTCCACGACTATGCGCGGACCTTTGGCGTCCCTGCCCCGGCCGACATCGCCAGGGACCTCGCCCTGCACCGTGGCGGCTATGCGGCGATCCTCGCCGACCGGCTGCGGCAGGAGAGCGGCACGCTGTTCGGGCTGTTCGTCTTCTTCGGCCCCGAGACGCTGGGCTATATGCTGTTCGGCATGGCTGCGCTGCGCAGCGGGATGCTGCGGGGCGACTGGGCACCGGCACGCTATCGCCGCTGGCTGCTCGTCTGCTGGACGATCACCCTGCCCGCTTATGCCACGCTCGCCTGGGCACAATGGGCGTCGAGCTTCGACATCCGCATGGTCTCGGCAATGATGCCGCTGACCGCGCTGATCCGCCCGCCGATGATCGCCGGGTGGATATGCCTCATCCTGCTGCTCGCTCGTCCGGGAGGCGTCCTCGGCAACGCGCTTGCCGCCGCCGGGCGCATGGCCTTTACCAATTATCTGGCGACCAGCCTGATCTGCACCACGCTCTTCTACGGCTATGGGCTGGGCTGGTATGGGCAGTTGAGCCGCTGGCAGCTCTACCCGGTAGTTTTCACGATCTGGGCAGCGATGCTGCTCTGGTCCAGGCTTTGGCTCAGCGCTTTCCGATTCGGCCCGTTCGAGTGGCTTTGGCGCAGTCTCGCCCGCTGGAGCTTCCAGCCGATCCGCGGAAGCGCGCTAAGTAGTAATGCGAGTGCCTCGCAATAGTCTTGCGAATCAGTGTCAATAGCCCTACCTCTCGATTCGAGAGTCGTGAGGGTCTGATGGTCGTTTGCGTTTGCAATGCTCTGCGGGAACGGGATGTGCGCGAAGCCGCACGGGACGGCGCGACCAGCGCCTGCCAGGCCTATCGCGCGCTCGGTTGCCAGGCGAAGTGCGGACAATGCGTGCCATTCGCACGTGAGATCATCGCCGAGGAACGTGCTGCTGCGTAACAGTCGCAACAGCTAAAACCCGCAGAAATCAGCCATTTTCCGACTGTCCAACGCAGGTTTCTGCGCCTATTCTGCTGCCGAAATCAAATACGAACAGGTGGCGGCAATGAAGGGCGATCCGAAGGTCCTCGACTATCTCAACGAGGCGCTCAAGAACGAGCTGACCGCGATCAACCAATATTGGCTGCACTACCGGCTGCTCGACAATTGGGGCGTCACCAAGCTCGCCGAGCTCGAGCGCCACGAATCGATCGACGAGATGAAGCACGCCGACAAGCTGGCCGAGCGCATCCTGTTCCTCGACGGCCTGCCCAATTTCCAGCTGCTCGGGCGCCTGCGCATCGGCGAGACGGTCGAGGAGATCCTCAAGGCCGACCTGGCGGTGGAGATGGAGGCGATCCCGCTGCTGCGCGACGCGATCCAGCATTGCGAGAGCGTGCGCGATTATGTCTCGCGCGACCTGTTCGCCCATATCCTCGAAAGCGAGGAAGAGCATGTCGACACGCTGGAGAAGCAGTTCGACATGATCAGCCGCATGGGCATCGCCAACTATATCCAGCTCAACAGCGAGCCTGCAGAGGCCAGCTAGGCGCTTCCTACAGCCTAATCCGGGGCGACTCGGCAAAGTACATGAAGGACACGCCTGAAGTGGGTTTTCGCGGGGCTTAGGTTGACCCGATTCGGGGAAACGGGGCGCATCTCGTAACGATCTTGCGCGAGCGCGATCCTATATTTCCTACGGCGTCAAAGAGCGGCCGTGCCCTGGGGCCCGGCTGCATGAGCCAAACAGACGAAATCCTACATTGCAACCCTGTCGCCGTCCCGACGAAGGTGCGGGGGCGGAACCGCACGGGACCCCGGCTTTCGCCGGGATGACGGATATGGGTTCGGGCCCCCGGCGAGGCTTCGCCAGGGACAGCTTTATACGGAAAGTCGTTTTTAACCCGCGAGCGATCGGCGGCCGAACATCGGACGGCGTTCGACCAGCGGGTTCGATTCGCGCTCCAGCAGTCCAAGCGTCGCTTCGAAGAGCGGGCGCAGCGCCACGACATGCTCGAGAATGGTGGTCGGCGTGTCCTGACGCTCGATGCACAGGCGCGCGCTCATCTCGATCGTCTCGGCCAGGTCTGCCAGCGGATCGGCGCCGAACTGGCGCGCTTCGCCCTTCAGCGTATGCGCCGGGATCACCAGAGCCGCAGCATTCTGCCCGCGCATCGCTTCCTCGATTCGCGCGACCGACTTGACGCCGTCCTCGCGAAAATAGCCCAGAATCCGCACGAAATTGGCGCCGAGTTCGCTCCGCGCCTGCGAGAAGCTGTCCCAATTCACCAGCTGATCGTTGCCGGTCATCGTGTCATTCCCCTACTCCACCCCCAGAGCGATGAGGGCAATTTAGAGCCGGTGTGTAAACACGAGGTTGATTTGCGACAGGATCGTTACGGAAGCGATTTGATTCCCGATCCTTTTCGCGCCTCAGTCCTTGCTGTGATCGAACGGGTTCTTCGACGCACGCAGGCTGAGGCGTACCGGCACGGCGCCGAAATCGAACTCGCGGCGCAGGCCGTTGATCAGATAGCGCTGGTAGCTCATCGGCAGCAGATCGACGCGGGTGCCGAACAGCACGAAGCTGGGCGGGCGCGACTTGTTCTGGGTGACGTAGCGCGGCTTGATCCGCTTGCCGCCGGGCGCGGGCGGCGGGTTCGCTTCGATCGCGCGCTCGAACCAGCGATTGAGCTGGCCGGTCGAGACGCGGCGCGACCAGGCCTCGCGCGTCTCGAAGGCGACCTTGAGCAACGTATCGAGGCCCTTGCCGGTAGCGGCGGAGACAGTGAGCAGCGGCACGCCCTTCACCTGCGCCAGGCCTTCGTCGAGCGCCTTCTTCACGCCGTTGAACAGTCCCGAGGCATCCTCGGCCACGTCCCATTTGTTGAGCGCGATGATCAGTGCGCGGCCTTCCTGGAGCACGCGATCGGCGATCTTGAGGTCCTGGACCTCGAGCCCGCGCGTCGCATCGAGCAGCAGCACCACCACTTCGGCGAAGTCGATCGCGCGCAGCGTGTCCATGACCGATAGCTTTTCAAGCTTCTCCTCGACCTTCGCCTTCTTGCGCATTCCCGCGGTGTCGATCAGGCGAACCGGGCGCATATTGCCCTCGAAATCCTCCCACTCCCAATCGATCGAGATCGAATCGCGGGTGATCCCGGCCTCGGGCCCTGTGATCATCCGCTCTTCACCGAGGAAACGGTTGACCAGCGTCGACTTGCCCGCGTTCGGGCGACCGACGATCGCCAGCTTCAGCGGTGCATTGGGGTTGTCGGGATCCTCTTCCTCGACTTCCACGTCTTCGCGCTCGACATGCGGGAGCAGCATTTCGAACAGGTCGGCCATGCCCTCGCCATGCTCGGCGGAAAGCTGGACGGGATCGCCGAAGCCCAGCGCCAGCGCCTCGAGCACGCCGGTCTCGCCGGCGCGGCCCTCGGCCTTGTTGGCGACGAGGATGATCGGCCGGTCGGTCGAGCGCAGCCAGCGCGCAATCTCTTCGTCGAGCGGCGTCACGCCTGCGCGCGCATCCACCAGGAACAGCGCCACATCGGCGTCCTGCACCGCGGCCTCGGTCTGCTGGCGCATCCGGCCGGGCAGCGTCGCGGCGTCCTCGTCCTCATAGCCAGCGGTATCGAAGATGCGGAATTCGAGCCCGAGCAGGTTCGCCTCGCCCTCGCGCCGGTCGCGCGTCACCCCGGGCTGGTCATCGACCAGCGCAAGCCGCTTGCCGACAAGCCGATTGAACAGCGTCGATTTGCCGACATTGGGTCGGCCGATGATCGCGACGGTGGGCAGTGGCATAGGATGAAACTCTTCTCAGGCGGTGCGCCCAGCAAGGACGGCATGTAGCGCAAACGGGATATAGCGCAAAAAGCAACGGGCGGGGCCTTTCGACCCCGCCCGCCTGCCATGGCCGGGACTTCGATCAGCGGAACGCGGTCAGGCGCCCCTTGTCGTCCAGAATATACAGCGTGTTGTTGACCACTACCGGCTGCAGCGAGATCGGATCCTTGAGCTCGATCTTGGAGCTGATGCTGCCATCGGCGGGCGAGACGAAGAGCAGTTCGCCGCGCGTATTGCCCAGGATCAGCTTGCCGCCGGCCAGCACGGGGCCGACCCAGCCATAGGGATTCTTGGGCTTTTTCGGGTTCTTGTAATGCGTGAGCTGCGCGATCCAGCGAACCTTGCCGCTGGTGCGCGACAGGCACATCAGGCGCGCATCGTCGGTCACCACGAAGATCCACTCGCCGGCCACCCAGGGGGTGGAGATGCCGGCGATGTTCTGCTCCCACATGCGGTTGCCCGTGGCGATGTCCATCGCGACCATCCGGCCGCCCTGGCCCACCGCATAGACGCGGCCCTGATCGATCACCGGCTCGGCATCGATGTCGGACAGCGACGAGACCGAGGTGGTCATGCTGCTGCGCGATAGCACGTCGCTCCACAGCGACTGGCCGTTCTCATAGCGATAGGCGTTGAGCTCGCCCGACGAGAAGCCCGCGATCAGCGTGCCCTGCGCGGAGGCAGGCGCCGCGACGCCGAACACGCCCTGTGTCTCGAGGCTGGCCGAAGCCGTCCAGCTGACGTCGCCATTCTCCTGGCTCATCGCGAAGAGCTGGTTGTCCTGGGTAACGACATAGAGATTGCCATTGGCCAGCGACGGCGCACCGCGCAGCGGGCCGCCCGGGCGCTTGCGCCACAGCTCGGTGCCGTCGGCGATGTTGAGCGCAACCACGTCGCCCAAGCCGTTGGTGGCGAAGGCATGATCGCCCGAGATGCTGACGCCGCCGCCGAAGCGCGCCGTCTTGTTGCCATCGGCCTTGACGGTCGCGGCGGTCCAGAGCGGGGCACCGGTGTCGGCCGCCATCGCATGAACCACGCCGTCGGTATCCATCACGAACAGCTTGCCGCCCGCGATCACCGGAGTCGCGGCGAGCCGCTCCTTCTTGGAGGTCTTGGCGACGGTCTTTTCCCACAGGCGCGACGGCGTCGCCGAGAGCGCGAGATGGCCCATCGACTTGGAGGCGCTGCCGCCCGGCTGGCTCCATTCCTCGTTCACGGCCGCTTCGGGCACGATCACATCGACATTGGCCAGCGTCTTGTCGCTCGTGATGTCGTTCTCGGACATCAGGATGGGAACGCGTTCGCCGAGCACGGGCGTCTTCTTGCCCTGCCCCTTGAAGACCCCGCAGCCGCTAACCAGCGCGAGTGCCGCAAGGGCCCCAGCCACCCTCAGCTTATTGTTCATTGAGCCTGCTTTTCCTTCGACTGATCGAGGACGTCGATCCCCAATACGCTCGCCAGCTGAACCGCGCGTTGCCGCGTCGTCTCCGGCACATTCTCGCCGCCCTTTGCGATCTTCTCGAGCAGCTGGCCGGCCTCGGTACGCTTGCCGAGCTTGATCTGCGCCGCGGCGACCATCTCGCCGGCGCTGCCGAACCAGACCGATTCCGGCTTGGCCAGCGCCTGGAGGCGCGAGATCACCACTTCCGGCTTCAGCGTGTCATATTCCGCCACGGTCTGGCGGATCAGCGCATAGTCGCGGAAGGTCTTCGGATAGGCCGTGTTGGTGGCGACCGATGCGAACCTGGCCGCGGCGCCCTTCACGTCCTTCTTCTGCAGCGCGAGGTTGCCCTCGACGATCGTCGACATCGCGGCGAAGCCGTTATTGCCGCTCGCCGAAAGCTTGGCGAGATCGGGACCCGCCTTGTCGAGCTGGTTCTGCTCGATCTCGCGCAGTGCCGCGTCATATTGCTCGCCGCGCTTGCCCGCGGCGGAATCGGTCTGGTGCTGCCAGAACAGATAGCCGGCAAAGGCCAGCAGGGCGACGACGACCGCGCCGACGATCAGCTTGCCATGGCGCTGCCAGATGCTGAGCATCTGCGCGCGGCGATACTCCTCGTCGACTTCGCGCAGGAAGGCTTCGTCTGTCGTGCCGGAGGGGGGAAGCGCCAAAATCTACCTCATGCGTCTCTTGCGGGCGCGGACCTATAGCCGCGCCGTGCGGGAATCGATAGCGCTCGGTAGCCCGTCAATCCCGCGGCGCATAGACCTGATCGGGTCCCGGAAAGGACCGCGACCGAACATCGGCGGCATAGGTTTCAACCGCGGCGGAAATGCGGCCAGCCAGATCGTCGTATTTCTTCACGAAGCGCGCGGTGCGCTCGAACATGCCGAGCATGTCGTCGATCACCAGTACCTGGCCGTCGCAATCGGCCGAGGCGCCGATGCCGATCACCGGGCAGGAGACCGCGGCGGTGATCTCCTTCGCCAGCGTCTCGACCACGCCTTCGACCACGATGCCGAATGCGCCGGCCGCGGCGATCGCGCGGGCATCGTCGAGGATCTGGGCGTGCTCGGCGTTGCTGCGGCCGCGCGCGCCATAGCCGCCAAGCGCGTTGACCGCCTGGGGGGTGAGGCCAACATGGCCGACCACGGGAATGCCGCGCTTCGTGAGGAATTCCACCGTCGGCGCCAGCGTCTCGCCGCCTTCCAGCTTCACGCCGGCCGCCCCCGTCTCGGCCAGCACGCGCGACGCGGAGGCGAAGGCCTGTTCGGGGCTGCCCTCATAGCTGCCGAAGGGCATGTCGACGATCACCAGCGAATGCCAGCTACCACGCACCACCGCGGCACCGTGCGCGATCATCATCTCGAGCGTCACCGGCAGGGTCGATGGCAGGCCGTAGATCACCTGGGCGAGACTGTCGCCGACCAGCAGCACGTCGCAATGCGGATCGAGCAGCTGCGCCATCCGCGTCGTATATGCGGTGAGCATCACGATCGGGTCCTTGCCCTTGCGATCGCGGATTGCCGGGACGGTCAGGCGCTTCATCGGCGCCGGGGTCGGGTTTGCGCGGCTCGTGGCCGTGTCCATGGTGACGTGCGACATGGCCGGCTCTCTAGCGGCTCGAAGTGCCGCCCGCCAGCGTCGAGCCGCACCTTTGTTCGAATCGCTTGACTCAATGTTCGATATTTCTAACATGAAGGCATAAATATCGAACTTGAGGTGAAGCATGCCATTCAAGGAAAAGATCGCCTGGATCTCGGTGATCACGACGATTCTGGTGTGGGGCGGCTATTTCGGCTTCATGCTGGTGACCGGCGGCAAGCTGCACGGTGCAGTCTATTTCGGCGGGTTCATCGCCGCGGTGATCGCCCAGACGATCCTGATGATCGTCGCCGCGACTGTCACTGCGGTGCTCGCCCCCGCCGATGCGGGTGCCGGCAGCGACGAGCGCGACCGCGACATCGCGCGGCGTGCCTATGCGCTCGCCTATCCGGTGCTGATCGCGCTGGTGATCTGCGTCGCGGGAAGCGTCCATCTGGGCTTCGACAAGATCGACATGGCCTATGGGATCATGGGATCGATCGTGGTTGCCGAGATTGTCCACTATGCCGCGCAGATCGCCGGCTATCGTCGGGGGTATTGAGCCATGGCGTACCGCGAAAAGACCGCCTGGCTGACGCTGATATGCATGGCGATAGCCTATGGCATCTACTTTCCGATGATGGCGCTGCGGGAAAGCCCGCCCACGCTGATCAACATCCTGTGGACCTTCGGCATCATCGCCGGAACCCAGGCGGTGGCAGTGATCATCGGGCATATCGTCCTCGCCGCCCAAGCCCCGGGCGCCGCGGGCCGCCGCCCGGACGAACGCGACAGAGCGATCGCCCGGCGCGGCGCGTCCGCGGGCTATTATACGCTGATGGCCGGCACGATCCTGGTCGGCGTGGTGATGCCGTTCAGCGAGCCCGCGCCGAAGATCGTCAACACCGCGCTGCTCGCGATCGTGATCGCCGAGGCGGTGAACCATTTCCTCGTCCTGCTGAGCTATCGGAGGGGCTGGCATGGCTAAGGTGGTCAACCAGGTGCGCACTCTGCGCTTCCTCGCCGGCGAGATGACCCAGGCCGAGCTGGGCGAGAAGATCGGCCTCACCCGCCAGACGATCGCGGCGATCGAGCAGGGCAAATATTCGCCTTCGCTCGAGGCCGCGTTCCGCATCGCCCAGGTGTTCGGCAAGCCGTTGGAGGAAGTGTTCAGCTGGGAGGAATGAAGCGCAAGTGACCCAGTTCGGGTAGCTCGACACTTGCGCAGCCGCGAAGATCGCCGCTAGCGTGGTTACCGCCAGATTGGGGGAATCAGCACATGCGCCTAGCCTTGTTCGCACTCGCCGCACTTACCTTGCCGCACGCCGCTTCGGCGCAAAGCTGGCGCCTCGCCGCCTATTCGAACCAGGCGCCGCAAATGGCCTATTTCGTCGATGTCGATTCGGTGCGCCGCAACGGCAATGTCGTGACCTTCAAGCAGCAGACCATCTACGAGACGACGAGCCCGACGCGCGACTTCGATCGCTCGATGCTCACCCGCCAGGCGGACTGCTCGGCAATGACTTCGTTCATGCGTGACAGCAGCTTCTATGTGCGCGGTACCTATCTCGACACCGAGGCCGGCCCGAGCGACCCGACGCTCGCCAAGGCGGGCACCGTGCTGCTGACCATGCTCACCACGGTGTGCGGGCGCGGCAACTACTTCTCGGAAGTGGTCGCCAATCCGGAGATCTGGGTGCTCGAGAAGTTCCGCAAGGGCTTCTGATTTCCGGGGTTTCTGCGCCTCAGAGCAGCGCCTTGGCGTAACTCTCGGGCTTGAAGCCGACCAGGATGCCGCCGGGATATTCGAGCACCGGACGCTTGATCATCGAAGGCTGGGCCAGCATCAGCGCCGCCGCCTTGCCCGCGTCGATTCCTTCGCGATCGGCGTCGGGCAGCTTGCGGAAGGTGGTGCCGGCCCGGTTGAGCAGCACTTCCCAGCCGGCGATCCCGCTCCACCGCGCCAGCCGCGCTGCGTCGACGCCCTGCGTCTTATAGTCATGGAACGCATAGGCGACGCCGTGCTCATCCATCCACGTCCGCGCCTTCTTGATCGTGTCGCAATTCTTGATGCCGTACATGGTGATGGTCATCGCGCGTCCTTGACCGATTGGATTTCGGACCGTGGATAGCGCGGGACCGGCGGGAATGCAGCAGCGCTCTCGCCACCCCCCCGACATCACACCGGAACGGCCTGAAATCCGGCTGACCGATCGACAGGAATCGGGCAGAAGCCATTGCAATGGCTTCCAAACCTTGAGACCTTGGAGGACTAGAGGGGGATCTCATCATGCGTCGTCGCCATGCGCTCATACTCTCAGCCTTCCTGCCGCTATGGGCCTGTAGCGGCGGGGGCGGAGGCGGAACCGGCGGCGGGGGCGCGACGTCCGTCACGCCGACGCCAACACCGACCGCGACCTCCACGCCGACGCCGGCCAACGCGCAGTTCACCGTCGAGGCGGCCGGCGCGGTCGGCGGGTCGCTGGACCTCATCGTCGGCGAGGATGCGACGTCGTTGAGCGCGGACTCCTCCTCCTTCGCCACAGACATATTGGGCATGCTGCTCCCTGGGGTAACACACAGCCCCTATGGCGCAGGCGGCGGCATCCAGACGGCAGGATTTCCCGGGTTCAACTACAGCGCCGACTATGCCCTGCGCGCCTATGGCGTGGAAAACCCCACCCGCCTGTTCCGCGGCCTGATCGCCCCGCGCAAATCGACGGCCGTTTCACCGCTGACCTCGCTGATCGCAGAGGTACGCGACCAATCAGCGGTGAAGCGCGCACTGGGCCTTGGCGCCACGACGACCTTCCTCCTGCCGGCCGATATCGATCTCACCACCTATTCGGCGACGCAGGACGCGGCATCGAGCGCTCCCAAGTCGAAGCCCGGCCAGGTGCTCGCCGCCAATGTCCGGGTGCTGGCGCTGGCGCAGGCGGTGGAGGTCTTCGCGGCGGCGCCAGGCACGCCGCCGCAATTCGCCATCGACTTCTCCGTGCCGCGGACGATGAGCGCGCGGATCGCCGCCTATATAAAGGCGAATCCGACCGCGACACTGGACAGCCAGGCGGGGATCAGCGCCTTTCTCCGCTCGCTGCGCGCCGGCCTGTCGCCGGCCTATCGCGACGACATCTACGAGACCGCCGCTTCGTTGATCCATAATTTCGATCTTGCGACGCGCCTGGTCGATGACAATCCGGGCTTTGCGCCGCGCTTCGCGGTCGCGGTAATGGGAGCACTTCGTCCCCGCCTGGACGACCTGGCAGAGCGGAACAGCGCCGCCGCGGCAGCAAGCGGCGCGGTGTCCTTCCTCTATCTGATGGACGAGGCGAGCAGGAACTTCTCCGATCAACTCGCCTTCCCCACCGGCGCCTTTGTGCCGCTTTCCGACTTCTTCCGCCTCGACGCAGGCGGCACGCTGACCGTCTACAAGGACAATACGGCAGGCTTTGCCCCCGGCGGAGCCGTGCCGTCGCGGCCGAACATGACGTATAACGACCTCCTCTGGTCCAATCGCGCTCCGCAACGCCAATTGCCGGCGACGATCCGCAGCATTTCGGTCCCCGCCGGCTCGGCCGCGGCGATCGCGGCGGATCTCCAGGTGGACGGAAACGTCGTGGTGACAGCGAAGCCGGGCTTCACCGGCATCGCCTGGTATGATTATGTCAGCGCACTCGACACAGGGCAGGTCGAGACCGGACGGGTCTATTTGTTCGTTCGGTGAACCGTGGAGACGGGATTTGACTGAGCTCAAGCTGCTCTCCGGCGGCAATCCGCAGATCCCCAAGGGCGACGGCAACGCTCCGGTCCAGGCCTATATCGCCGCGATGCCGGGCTGGAAGCAGCGGATCGGCCGCGCGGTGGACGGTCTCGTCGCGCACACCGTGCCGGGCGTGCGCAAGGCGGTGAAATGGAACTCGCCTTTCTTCGGCGCACCCGACCAGGAGGGCTGGTTCCTCTCGTTTCATTGCTTCGACCGCTATGTGAAACTGACCTTCTTCCGCGGCACGTCGCTCGAACCGGTGCCGCCAGGCGCATCGAAGCAGAAGGAAGTGCGATACCTCGACATTCGCGAGGAGGACATCATCGACGCGGCGCAACTGGCGGACTGGATCCGGCAGGCGAGCGCGCTGCCAGGCGAGAAGCTCTAGTCCTTCAGGAAGCGCCCCAACGTCACCACGCCCTGCGGCTCCAGACCCAGCGCCGCATAGAAGCCCAGGGCCTCTGCATTGCTGTCGCGGACCATCAGCTGGATCTTCGGGCAGCCGCGTGCCCGGAGCCAATCTTCCGCCGCGACCATCAGCGTCCGTCCCAAGCCGGTGCGACGGGCGCTCTCGGCCACGGCAAGATAATAGACCCAGCCGCGATGCCCATCGTCGCCCAGCATCACGCTGCCGGTCAGCCCGGCCTCGCCCTCCGCCACGAGCACCGTCGAGGTGGCACCTTCAAGTGCCCGGGTGAAGTCCTGCGCGGGGTCATTCCAGGGCCGGGTGAGCCCGCAAGCGTGCCACAGCGCGATCACCACCGCCTGGTCCGCCGCCGTCGCCGCGCGGATCATGGCTTCGCCCGCGCGATGCGCCACAAGGTCACCGCGCCGATCAGCATCCACACCACATTGAGCGAGGCAGAGGGGATCGCGCCGTTCCAGCCGCTGTTGAGCACGAAGCAGGCGGCGCCGACAACGTTCATCCATTGATAGAGCCGCGACTGGCCGGTCAGCCGCCCCGAGGAGAGCAGCAGATAGGCCACCAATATCAGCCCTGCGCCGGTCCAGCCGACGATCTCGATCAGCAATCTGGTGGTAGTCATCGCGCGATGCAGGTCACGCCGGCCCAGAGATTGGTCACCTTGCCATCGGGCGCAGCCGAGCTGAGCAGGCCGGACATTTCACCCAAAGTGAACTCCTGCCCGATCGTCGTCTCGCCGACTTCGACCGGCCCGGCTACCTCGAGCGCCTTGCGCGTCATGCCGATGCCAATGCCGTTCCCGGTGGTGAACTTGCCGTTTTCACGCCCGTCCAGATCCCAGCCGGCGAACTTGCCGTCCTGGAAATAGAGCGAGAGCCCGTCGCGAAAGGCCGCATAGCCGAGCGAACCCGCGCCGCAATCCTGGTTCTCCGCCTGCTCGATCGGGCTACCGAGCGCGGCGCTGAGCATCTTCACTGCATCGGCCTTCGCCATGCCGAAGCTCACATGGCGCGAAGAGCCGTTGGGCAGCACGAGAGTCAGCTCGTCGGGCGCCAGATTGACGCCGAGGCCAGGCGTTTCCTCGCTCGCATTGGCGGCATTGGCCTCATGCGCGGGCGGCACGATGATCTCGGCAGCCTCATTGGCCACGGCCTTGTTCTCCACCGGCTTGCTGGCCGGATCGGGCGCGCAGGCAGCGAGCAGGCCCAGCGCAGCGAGCGCGCACGGCAGCAGCTTGTTCGTCATCATCATTCCCCTCGCCCCATCCACGGGCATTTTCTCACTATCGCGGGCCGCCCGCAATCACTTCAGGCGAGCGCAGCCACCGGTTCACGGCGAAAGCAGCCCTGCTGGTGGTCGTTGACCAGCCCCACCGCCTGCATCCAGGCATAGACGATCGTCGGCCCGACGAACTTGAAGCCCCGGCGCTTGAGCTCCTTCGAGATGGTTTCCGAAAGCGGCGTGGTGGCGACGAAGCCATGGCCGGGCGACTGGATCGGCGTGCCGTCCACGAACGCCCAGCAGAAGTCGGCAAAATCCTCGCCGCGGTCCATCATCTCGCACCAGATCTGCGCCCCTTTGATCGTTGCCTCGATCTTGGCGCGGGCGCGGACAATGCCGGGATTGGCCATCAGCCGCTCGACGTCCTCGGGCCCGAAGGCGGCGACCTTGCGCGGATCGAAGCCGGCAAAGGCTTCGCGGAACGCCTCGCGCTTGCGCAGGATGACGATCCAGGCGAGCCCGGCCTGGAAGCCCTCGAGCATCAAGGTTTCCCAGAGTTCACGGGCATCGCGCACGGGCACGCCCCATTCGGCGTCGTGATAGGTGCGGTTGAGTGGATCGCTGACCGCCCAGGCGCAGCGTTGCAGGTCGTCGGTCATTGGGCTCCCCTCACGGTCTCGCCGATGTGTAGCTCGCCAAGACCCAGCCATTCGGCCATGCGTTTGAGTTCGACCACCAGCCGCTCCTCCGTGTCGCCCGGCGCGTTCGGCTCCAGCGTGATGCGGTGCGCGAGCAGGCGGCCATTCTGGCGATCAGCCTTGAGATCGACCCGGGCGGTGAGCGCCTCGTCCATCAGGAAGGGTAGCACGAAATAGCCATGCGTGCGCTTGTCGGCGGGGACGTAGATCTCGATCCGGTAGCGGAAGTCGAACAGCCGTTCGGTGCGGCTGCGCTCCCAGACCAGCGGATCGAACGGCGCGAGCAGCGCATCGCCGGCTACCTTGCGCGGCAGCTTCGCATCGCGGTGGAGCCAGGCCTTTTGCCCCCAGCCCTGCACCTGCACCGGGATCAGCACGCCTTCCTCTTCCAGCTCGGGGATGGCGTGGTTGGCTTCCTCGGGCTTCAATCGGAAATAGTCGCGCAGGTCGGTGGCGGTGGCGACGCCGAGCGCGCGGGCGCCGCGTTCGATCAGCGCGCGCTGGGCAGACGCGGCATCGGGCGTGGGCAAGTCGTAGGTCGCGCGGGGGATTACCCGCTCGCTCAGGTCGTAGACGCGCTCGAAGCCGCCGCGCCGCGTCGCGGTGGTGATCTGGCCCGACCAGAACAGCCATTCGAGCGCAAGCTTGGTCTCGCTCCACTCCCACCAGCCGCTCTTCGAGCTGCCATTGTCGAAGTCGGAGGCGGCGAGCGGCCCCTCGGCGGCAATCCGATCTAGAACGGTCTTCGCTTCGTCCCGACGTTCGTGCGCGAACAGACGGAGCCCCTTCCAGCCGATCTCGCCGCGCTCCGCCCGCGCCATGCGCCAGCGGAAATAGGGGTAGAGGTCGAGCGGCAGCAGCGAAGCCTCGTGCGCCCAATATTCGAAGAGCTTGCGCCCGCGCTTCGGCCCCCAGGCATCTCGCTCGAGCAGGGCCCGGTCGTAGCAGCCGAGCCGCGAAAAGGCGGGCAGATAATGCATCCGCACCAGCACGTTGACACTGTCGATCTGGTGGAGCCCCAGCCTCTCGACCGTGCGGCGGAGATGCGGCGCCCCGACATTTGCCGGGTGCCGTACGCCGAAGCCCTGCGCCACGAGGAAGATGCGGCGAGCCTGTTTGAGGGAAAGGCGCGTCACTCTTTTCCCTCCAGGGCCCCGCGGAACATAACGGGTACCTTAGCGGGTTTTCATTCCCATTCAATCGTGCCGGGCGGCTTCGACGTATAGTCGTAAGTGACCCGGTTCACGCCGCGGACCTCGTTGATGATCCGGGTCGCGGCATGCGGCAGGAAGCCGGCGGGGAATTCGAAGGCCTCCGCGGTCATGCCGTCGATCGAAGTGACGGCGCGCAATGCGAGCACCGAATCATAGGTGCGGCCGTCGCCCATCACGCCGACCGAGCGCACCGGCAGCAGCACGGCAAAGGCCTGCCAAATCGCGTCGTAGAGCCCGGCGTTGCGGATCTCCTCGAGGTAGATCGCATCGGCCTTGCGCAGGATGTCGCAGCGCTCCTTGGTGACTTCGCCGGGGATGCGGATCGCCAGGCCCGGCCCCGGGAAGGGATGCCGGCCGACGAAGATCTCGGGCAGGCCGAGCTCGCGACCGAGCGCGCGGACTTCGTCCTTGAACAGCTCGCGCAGCGGCTCGACGAGCTTCATGTTCATCCGCTCGGGCAGGCCGCCAACATTGTGGTGGCTCTTGATCGTGACGGAAGGCCCGCCGGTGAAGCTGACGCTCTCGATCACATCGGGGTAGAGCGTGCCCTGCGCCAGGAAATCAGCGCCGCCGATCTTCTTCGCCTCGGCCTCGAACACATCGATGAAGGTCTTGCCGATGAATTTGCGCTTGGCTTCGGGATCGGTGACCTCGGCGAGGCCGCTCATGAACAATGTCTCGGCGTCCACATGGACGAGCGGGATGTTGTAGTGGTTGCGGAACAGGCTGACGACCTGATCGGCCTCGCCCGAGCGCATCAGCCCGTGATCGACGAACACACAGGTGAGCTGCTCGCCGATCGCCTCATGGATCAGCACTGCGGCAACCGCGCTGTCGACGCCGCCCGAAAGCCCGCAGATCACCTTGCCATTGCCGACCTGGGCGCGGATCTCGGCGATCTTGGCGGCGCGGAACTCGGCCATGGTCCAGTCGCCCTGCAGGCCGCAGACGTGGCGGACGAAATTGGCGAGCAGCCTGGCGCCGTCGGGCGTGTGAACCACTTCGGGGTGGAACTGCATCGCGTAATAGCGGCGCTCGTCGTCGGCGATCACGGCGAAAGGCGCACCCTGGCTGTGCGCGACCGGGCGGAAGCCGGGGGCGAGGTCGGTGACCTTGTCGCCATGGCTCATCCACACCTGGTGGTTCTCGCCCTCGTGCCACATGCCGTCGAACAGCACGCAGCCGTCATCGATCTCGATAAAGGCGCGGCCGAACTCGCCGCTGTCGCCGAGCTGCACCGTGCCGCCAAGCTGGTGCATCATCACCTGCTGGCCATAGCAGATGCCGAGCACCGGCAGGCCGGAGTCGAAGATCTCCTGCGGCACGCGCGGGCTGCCGTCTTCGAGGACAGAGGCCGGCGAGCCGGAGAGGATGATCCCCTTGGGCTGCATCCGGGCAAAGGCCTCGGCGGCGGTGGTGAAGGGCGCGATCTCGCTATAGACACCCGCTTCGCGCACGCGGCGCGCGATAAGCTGGGTAACCTGGCTACCGAAATCGACGATGAGGATGGAATCTGCATGCTGGTCCATGCCCAGCGCGCTTAGCCAGAACCGGCGCCGGGGGGAAGGGCGCGGGGAAGATTATTCCGGGGGCAGCGCCGCAATGCGGTTGGCGATCTCGCTAAGGCGTCCCTGCGCGGTGTCGCTAGCCTTGTTGGCGAGTAGGACCACCGCCAGTTTCTTCTCGGGCCAGACCATCATCACGCTGGCAAAACCCCAGGTGCCGCCGGAAGTGCGTAGCACCCGCCCGCCGTCCGGCAGTTGCGAGACGATCCAGGTGAGGCCGACCCAGGTCTGCTTGTCGAGCGTGAACCAGGTCCCCTTGTGACTGAGCGCCACCGCGGGATCGCTTTCGTCGAGCTGGAGCGCGGCGTAACGCAGCATGTCGGCGGCGGAGTAGCGATAGCCGAACTGGTCGCGGGGCAGCACCGCGGCCACCCTGCCCTCACTGTCATAGCCTGTGGCTACGCCCTTGGCGTCGAAACCGGACTCGATCTCGCGGGCGAGGATCTGGTCATACGGCATGCCGTAAATGCGTTCGAGCGCATAGATCAGCAGCTGCGCGGCAGTGTTGGAGTGCGCGACATTCTCGCCCGGCTTCGTCGCCGGCTTGAGCCCATGCAGGTCTGCGAGGAACCGTGCCTTGCCATAGGCCTTGAGCGCCTCGGCATGTTTGAACCGGCCGGGATCGGGATCGAGCTTCGAGAGATCGGGCAGATTGTCCGGCAGGCCCGAGGTCATGTTGGCCAGATGCAGCAGCCGCACCGGCTCACCTTCGAGCGCCAGTCCGGGATAATCGCCGTCGAGATATTTGCGGACGTCGTCGTTGAGGTCCGCCTTGCCCGCCAGCACCGCGCGGGCGAGCAGCAGGCCTGACATCGTCTTGGAGATCGATCCAATCTCGAACGCCGTGTCCTTCGTGGGGGCCGCCCCGCGCTTCACGCTCTCGCCAAAGCCGTAGAAATGTGTCCGGCCGTTCCACAGCACGCCGATCGACAGCCCAACGCCCTTCTCTTCGGCGAGGAACTTCGCACCTTCCGCCGCCGCTGCGGCATCGAGACCCTGCGCCGGCGCCGTCACCGGCGCCAGCACGAGCATCACCCCGATCAGGCAGCGCGGCAGCATGACTGCCGGCCTAAAGCGACTTGAGGTCGGCGATCGTCACAATGGGGTCGCTGCCACGCTTGAGCGCGCAGCGGAAACCATGCACCTGCTTGGTCGTGTCACGGTAGCTGTCCGCCAGCTCGACCTGGCCCTTGATCACCCAGCTCTTGCCGTTCCACACCGTGCTGGTGACCGAGGAGACCCGGGCGAGATGCGCATAGCGCTCCCCGAGGCTCTCGGCTTCCATCGCGCAGCGGTCCGCTGCGGCGTCTTCGTCGTACAGGCCGTCGAAGCGCGCCGAATCGGGTGCCGGCGTCTCGGCGATCGGACCGCTGCCGGGCTGGGCCGGCTCGGCATAGCGGCTGCCTTCGACCGGAGCAGTGTCGATCGGTGTGCGCGCCTCGGGCGGCGGCTCGTCTTCATAGGTTTCGGCGACCGGCGCCTTCTTCTTGCCGCTCGAGACAAGCGCGAGCAGACCGCCGACAACCAGGCCGCCGACGATCGCGTCGCCCACGTCGAACTTGTCCTCGTGGTGGCGCTTGCGCTCGGGGTGCCATTGCTGAGCTTGGGCCGGCATCGCCATGCCGGTCATCGCCATCACCGCGGCCGCGCCGCCAAGAAGCTTCAGAACAGTCATGCCGCCCTCCGTTACTTTCATGAAACGAGACCTATGCCTGCGAATCTGTCGCACGGCTGAACCGATTGCGACGGGGCGCTATTCTTCAGCGACCGAAGAATAGCGCCCGCACGCTTTACTTGCTCTTGATCTCCAGCCCCGTCCACTTCGCTGCGAATGCCCAAAGGTCGGCGGCTTCATCAATGATCTTGTCGGTCGGCTTGCCGGCGCCGTGGCCGGCGCGCGTTTCGATACGGACGAGGTGCGGCTTGTCGCCGATATCGGCGTGCTGGATCGCTGCGGTGTATTTGAAAGTATGCCCCGGCACGACGCGGTCGTCAGTATCCGCCGTGGTCGCCAGGATCGCCGGATAGGCCACGCCCGACTTGATGTTGTGATAGGGCGAATAGGCGTAGAGCGTCTTGAAGTCGGCTTCCTTAGACGGGTAGCCATAGTCATCGACCCAGTAGCGCCCCGCAGTGAACCGGTCGAAGCGCAGCATGTCCATCACGCCCACCGCCGGCAGCGCCGCGGCGAACAGGTCGGGACGCTGGTTGACCACCGCGCCGACCAGCAGCCCGCCGTTCGATCCGCCCTGGATCGCCAGCTGGTCCTTGCCGGTGATCCCTTCCTTGATCAGATACTCGCCAGCCGCGATGAAATCGTCGAACACATTCTGCTTGTTCGCCAGGCGGCCGCCATCGTGCCACGCCTTGCCATATTCGCCGCCGCCGCGAATGTTGGCGAGGACGAACACGCCGCCCTGCTCCAGCCATGCAAGGCGCGAAGAGGAGAAGCTGGGGCCATAGGGCACGTTGAACCCGCCATAGCCCCACAGCAGCGTCGGCGCCGGACCGGTCACGCTCTTCTTGCGGACGATGAACATCGGCACCTTGGTGCCGTCCTTCGAGGCATAGAAGCGCTGCTCGACCTTATAATCCTCGGGCTTGTACAGCAGCTTTGGCGCGGCCCAGGGCGTGCTGGTGCCGGTCGCCATGTCGTAGCGGTAGATCGAGGTCGGTTCGTTGAAGCTGGTATAGGCGTAGAAGGTCTCGGGATCGTCCGGCTCGCCCCCGAAACCGGAGGCGGTGCCCACGCCGGGCAGCTTGACCGGACCGAGCGCGGCGCCGTCCAGCTTGAAGCGGCGCACCTCAGTCTTGGCGTCGACCAGATAGCTCGCCACCAGCGTTCCGCCGACGATCGCCGCGCCCTCGAGCGTGGCCTTGTCTTCCGGTACGAGATCCGTTGCCGCCGGGCTCGCCGCCGCCACGTCCATCGTCACGATCTTGAGCCTGGGCGCGCCCTTGTTGGTCACCCAGTAGAATTTGGTGCCGACATTGCCGGCCAGGCCCCAGCTATTCTCCAGCCCCGCGACGATCGTGCGCGGCTTGATCGCCGGCGCGGTGAGGTCGATCAGCGTGATCTGGTAGCGATCGTCGGTGCCTTCGCTGGTGGTGATCACCATCCAGTGCCCGTCATCGGTGACCTGGGCATAGTGACTCCACTTTGGGTGGTCCGGCGTCTCGTAGATCAGCTTGTCTTCGCTCTCGGCGGTGCCGAGCTTATGGAAGAAGACCTTGTGGTTCTCGTTGAGCGCCTGGAACTTGGCGTCCGCCGCGACATCCGGATAGCGCGAATAGAAAAAGCCGCTGCCGTCCTTGGCCCAAGCCGCGCTCAGCGTGAACTTCATGCCGTGGACGATGTCGCCGGTGTCCTTGCCGGTGGCGACGTCGAGCACCTTGGCGAAGCGCCAGTCGGTGCCCCCGTCCTGCACGGCGTAGAGCAGATGCTTGCCGTCTTCGGAGGGCGCCCATTCGGAGAGCGCCGTCGCGCCGTCCTTCGACCAGCCATTGGGATCGATCAGCACCCGGCCCTCGCCGGCGAGCGTGTCGCGGACGAAGAGCACCGCCTGGTTCTGCAGGCCGGAGTTGTGCATGTAGAAATAGCGGCCGCCCTTCTTCTGGGGCACGCCGAAGCGCTCATAGTCGAACAGCTGCTTGATCCGCGCCTTGAACCAGTCGCGGCCGGGCAGCGTCGCGAGATAGGCGCCGGTCACCTTGTTCTCGGCATCGACCCAGGCGGCGACTTCCTTGTCGTTGCGTACGTCATTCTCGAGCCAGCGATAGGGATCGGCGACCTTCACCCCGAACTGCTCGTCCACCACGTCGACGCGGCGGGTTTCGGGGTAGCTGAGCTTGGTCACTTGCGTCTCCGGCTGGGTCTGGGCGAATGCGGGGGTGGTGGCGAGGAGCAGCGGCAAAATCAGAGAGCGGCGCATGGTGCCTCCGAAGAGAGGGGAATGCGCCAACTCTATCGCCGCTGCCCGGCGGCACAAGGTCGGGTCTGCGGTGTCAGGCGAAACCGGTGCCCGAGGTTGCGGAGATGGCCCAGATCAATGCTGTGAGCGGTGCGAGCGCCATGCCGGCCGACAGCCAGGGGGTGAGGTTGGATTGGTGGTTCCTGTTCATACCAGGAAGGTGGGGATCGGAACGGCTGCGGAAGAGTGCAGGAAATCTTTCAGCCCCGAAACGAAAAGGGCGGCCGCACCGTGGTGCGACCGCCCTTCCCTATCTGGTTCTGAGACCGATCAGGCTGCGACGTCGAAGTCGTCGTCACCCATCACCGGGCCCGAATCCTGGCCCTTGGCCGAGACGTCGCGGTCGACGAACTCGATGATCGCCATCGGCGAGGCGTCCGAAGCGCGCGGGCCGGTCTTGATGATGCGGGTATAGCCACCGTTGCGGTCGGCGTAGCGGGTCGCCAGCACGTCGAACAGCTTCACCAGCTGGGCGTCGTCGAGGAGACGGGCATGCGCCAGGCGGCGGTTCGAAAGGCCACCCTTCTTAGCGAGGGTGATCAGCTTCTCCACATACGGACGAAGCTCCTTCGCCTTGGCGACGGTGGTGGTGATCTGCTCATGCTTGATGAGCGCGGCGCTCATGTTGCGGAACAGAGCAATGCGGTGGGCCGAGGTCCGCTGAAGCTTACGGCCGCCTACGCGATGGCGCATGATTTCTTCCTTCGTTCGTTAGGGGGCCGTTTCAGGTACCCCATACCCGGCAGCATTCGAGGCAGCTGCCCTTTGCCTTCAAATTCCTCCCCGAGCGAACCCGGGGAGGAAGAATGATCAGCCCATGATCTCTTGTTCGAGCTTCTTGGCCATCTCTTCGATGTTCTCGGGCGGCCAGCCCGGGATTTCCATCCCGAGGCGGAGACCCATGCTCGAGAGCACTTCCTTGATCTCGTTGAGCGACTTGCGGCCGAAGTTCGGCGTGCGCAGCATCTCGGCTTCGGTCTTCTGAACCAGATCGCCGATGTAGATGATGTTGTCGTTCTTGAGGCAGTTGGCCGAACGGACCGAGAGCTCGAGCTCGTCGACCTTCTTCAGCAGGTAGCGGTTGATCTGCGACGCGTCGCCCGAGCCGGTTTCCGCAGCGCCGGCAGCCGGAGCCGCCATGCCGATCGGAGCCGAACGGGTGATCGCCGAATCGTCGAAGTGGACGAACAGCGCGAGCTGGTCCTGGAGGATGCGTGCGGCATAGGCCACGGCGTCTTCCGGGGTGATCGTGCCGTCGGTCTCGACCGAAAGCGTGAGCTTGTCGTAATCGAGCTCCTGTCCGACGCGGGTGTTTTCCACCTTGTACGACACCTGGCGAACCGGGCTGTACAGCGCGTCGATCGGGATCAGGCCGATCGGGGCATCCGCCGGACGGTTCGACGCGGCGGGGACATAGCCCTTACCGGTGTCGGCGGTCAGCTCCATGTTGAGCGTCGCACCATCGTCCAGGTGGCAGAGCACGAGATCGGGGTTCATCACCTCGATATCGCCCGACACGGCGATGTCGCCGGCCTTCACTTCAGCCGGGCCGGTGGCCGCGAGCTGGAGACGCTTCGGGCCTTCGCCCTGCATCTTGAGTGCGATCTGCTTCACGTTGAGGACGATGTCCGTCACGTCCTCGCGAACGCCTGCCAGCGAGCTGAACTCGTGGAGGACGTTCTCGATCTTGATCGAAGTGACCGCGGCACCCTGCAGCGACGAGAGCAGCACGCGGCGCAGCGCGTTGCCGAGCGTCAGGCCGAAGCCGCGCTCGAGCGGCTCCGCCACGAAGGTCGACTTGCGCTTGGGATCGCCACCGGGCTTCTTCTCGAGGCCGTTGGGCTTCTTGAGTTCCTGCCAGTTCTTAGCGTTGACCGACACGGGCTTTCCTCATGTTGGGCGGGATTTGAGGCGATCCCGCCAGGTAATAACTGCAAGACCGCGGACCCGCCTCAGGGTCCGCGGTGCAAGCAGGATTTAGACGCGACGACGCTTCGACGGACGGACGCCGTTGTGCGGGATCGAGGTCACGTCGCGGATCGACGTGATCTGGAAACCGACCGCCTGCAGCGCGCGGAGCGCCGACTCGCGGCCCGAACCCGGACCCTTCACTTCCACCTCAAGGGTGCGCACGCCGTGCTCGGCAGCCTTGCGGCCTGCGTCTTCGGCGGCGACCTGGGCTGCGTACGGGGTCGACTTGCGCGAGCCCTTGAAGCCCATCATGCCGGCCGACGACCACGAAATGGCGTTGCCCTGGGCATCGGTGATGGTGATCATCGTGTTGTTGAAGCTGGCGTTCACATGGGCGACGCCGGCGGTGATGTTCTTGCGCTCGCGACGGCGAATGCGCTGCGGTTCACGTGCCATTGGTCAGCGCTCCCTTACTTCTTCTTGCCGGCGATGGGCTTGGCCTTGCCCTTGCGGGTGCGCGCATTGGTATGCGTGCGCTGGCCGCGGACTGGCAGGCCCTTACGGTGGCGAAGGCCACGGTAGCAGGCGAGATCCATCAGACGCTTGATGTTCATCGCGGTCTGGCGACGAAGGTCGCCTTCCACGGTGTAACCGGCGTCGATCGCTTCGCGGATCTGCAGGACTTCCTGGTCCGACAGGTCCTGGACACGGCGCTCAGGCGCGATGTTCAGCTTGGCGGTGATCTCCTGGGCCTTGGTCGCACCAATGCCGTGGATGTACTGGAGCGCGATGACGACGCGCTTGTTGGTCGGGATGTTTACACCCGCAATACGAGCCATGAAATTTATTCTCCCAGCTCCACGGGACGCCGCATGGCAGCTCGCGTCCCATCTCGTAGCGTTGATTCCGAAATGCAGTGGCACGACGAGCGCATAAGAACGCCGCCGCAATACCGGTTTCGGAAGAAGCGCGACATATGCGTCCGCCGGCACTGAGTCAAGCGCCGCGGCCAGGCATTTGCCGGAAAGCACTTCATACACCATCCGAAGGCCGCCGCCAAGCGGAGCAGCCCTGCCGCAGCCCCGGCCCGGGACATTCAACTGGCCGGTTGAGCGATTCGTTGATTCCGTTGACTCTCCCTTCGCGTGAGGGCCGCGGGGTCATGCTTTCGGGTGACGGTCGCGGCCGTGCCCAAGGGTCAGGAAAACAGACGAAATCCTACATTGCAAGGCCTGGGCGCCCTACCCCTCCGCCGAAAGCCGGTAGCCGGCCCCGCGCACCGTGTGAAGGATCGGCGCGTCGCCCTCCTCGAGCTTGCGGCGCAGGCGGCCGATATGGACGTCGACCACGTTCGAGCCGGGATCGAAGCGGCAATTCCAGACATGCTCGAGCATCATCGTGCGGGTGACGACTTCGCCGGCATGGCGGGCGAGATATTCGAGCAGGTGGAATTCGCGCGCGACCAGCGGCACCGCGCGCCCTGCCCGTGTGACCGTGCGGCCGAGCAGGTCGATCTCGAGATCGCCCACAACCAGCCGCGTCGCGGCCAGTTCGGTGGCGCTGCGTTCGGCCCGGCGGAGCAGCGCGGCGATGCGGGCGCGCAGCTCGGCCAGCGAGAAGGGCTTGGCGAGATAGTCGTCGGCGCCGGCGGTGAGCCCGGTGACCTTGTCGTCGACCGTGCCGAGTGCGGAAAGCATGATCGCCGGCGTGCGCAGGCCCTGCGCGCGGAGCTGGCCGAGCAGCGACAGGCCGTCGAGCCCGGGCAGCATGCGATCGAGGATCCACAGGTCGAAATCGCCCTGCGCCGCCAAGTCGAACCCGAGGCGGCCATCGGCGCAGGTCTCCGCATCGAGCCCGGCAGCGCCGAGCCCCTGCAGCACGAAGTCCGCGGAGGCGGGGTCATCCTCGACGATCAGGATCCGGGGAGAGGGTCGGCCGGCGAACAAGGGGGTGTCCGCCGGCCGTTGCGTCGATGCCAGGGCAGCACCGGCGACTTCAGGTCGCATGCCGCTTACCTTGCGCTCTTCCCGGCGGGCTCTGCTGGCGCAGGGGCACTGGCCAGGCTGTGAGCCGAAGCTTCGATCGCGGGGGCGGCGATCGGAGCTGGAGCCGGGAAGAGCAACGGGGCAAGCCGCATGCTGAAGACCTCTAATCCGCAGCCGGCGTTGCTGCCGGCTACAGGCGCCTGATAGCCGGAGGTGGTGCCGCAGGCGGTGACCGGGGCATGACAAAAAGGTAATGTTGCGGAGAGCCAAATTCCTCCCCGAGCTCGCCTCGGGGAGGGGGACCGCCGCGAAGCGGTGGTGGAGGGGTAAGATGGGTACCGGCGCTGTGCGCCAGCCCCTCCACCATTCGCTACGCGAACGGTCCCCCTCCCCCAGCAAGCTGGGGGAGGAATTTATGGGTCAGCGCTCCGCCGCTGCCTTGAGCCTGGCGACCTGCTCGCCGAGCACGCCATCGACCGGGGCGGCGATCTGGCCGAGGCCGGGGGCGCCGGCCACGGCATAGGTTATGGTGAGCGCGGTGGTCTTGCCGTCCGCGGCGGGCGTGAGGGTGAAGGTCATCACGCCGCTGGCGGGGAAGCTTTGGAGCGGGCCGAGCGTGCCGGTGAGGCGCAGCATCTTGTGCGGCTGCACGAAGACCACGCGCATATGCTCGACTCCGCCACCACCAGGCAGCTTCTCGCACCAGCAACCGCCGGGACGCGGATCGAGACTGAGGTTAGCGGCGTCGCCCGACCAGCTATGCGCGCTGCTCCACCAGCTGCCCGGCGCGACCAGCGCGGCCCAGAGCTTCTCCGGCGGTGCGGCGACGGTCACCTTCTCGGTGACGGTGAAGCTGGTTTCGGTGGATGCAGTGACTTCCGCCGCGGCGGGCGCCGCCAGCGTGAGAGCCAGTCCGATCAATATGAAGTGCATTGGATCCTCCCCCAGGCCCGAGCCCGAGGGAGGATAATCCGATCAGGCCTTGCCGTCGAGGATCGCGTCGATCTGCGCGCCGACCTCGGCGATGTCGGCCATGCCGTCCACCGCGCGCACCAGGCCCTTGGCCTCGTAGATCGGCAGGATCGGCGCGGTCTTGGCGCGATATTCGGCCATGCGGGTGCGCACGGTCTCTTCATTATCGTCCGGGCGGCGCTTGAACTCGTGATGCCCGCAGACGTCGCACGTGCCCTCGACCTTGGGCAGCTTGAACTTGTCGTGATAGCCGGCACCGCAATTGGCGCAGGTGAAGCGGCCGGTGATGCGCTCGACCAGCGCATCCTCGTCGACGACGAGCTCGATCACGAAGTCGAGCGCGCGGTCGTGCTCCTCGAGGATCTCGTCGAGCGATTCGGCCTGCGGCGCGGTGCGCGGGTAGCCGTCGAAGATCGTGCCCTGGTCTTCCGAGAGCGTCCCCAGCTTCTCGTCGATCAGCGCGGAGACGATCTCGTCCGAAACCAGCGCGCCGGAGTCCATCACTTCGGCAACCTGGTGGCCGAGCGGCGTATCCGCCTTGCGCGCGGCCCGCAGCATGTCGCCCGTCGAGAGCTGGACCATACCGCGATCCGCCTCGAGCCGACTGGCCTGGGTGCCCTTGCCGGCTCCCGGCGGGCCCAACAGGATGATGTTCACTAAGCCTATCCCCTCAGTTTCGGCTATGTAGGCCGCGCTTAACGCGCGCGGCCCTTCAGCTTCGCCTTCTTGATCAGGTCGCCATACTGGTGCGCCAGCAGATGCGACTGGATCTGGGTCACCGTGTCCATCGTCACGTTGACGACGATGAGCAGGCTGGTGCCGCCCATCAGGAACGGAACGCTCATCGACGAGAACACTGCTTCGGGAACGAGGCAGATGACCATCAGATAGGCGGCGCCGATCACGGTGATGCGGGTGAGCACATAATCGAAATAGAGCTCGGTGTTCTTGCCCGGGCGGATGCCGGGGATGAACCCGCCATAGCGCTTCAGATTCTCGGCGGTCTCTTCCGGATTGAACACCACCGCGGTGTAGAAGAACGAGAAGAACAGGATGCCGGCGCCGTAGAGCGTCATGTACACCGGCGAGCCGTGGCGCAGCCAGGTGTTCAGGTTGATCACCAGATCGCTCCACCAGTTCTCGCCTGCGGTCATGTTGCCGGCGAACTGGGTGACCGTCAGCGGCAGCAGCAGCAGCGACGAGGCGAAGATCGGCGGGATCACGCCGGCGGTGTTGAGCTTGAGCGGCAGATGGCTGCGCTCAGCCTGCACCCCGCGCGCGGTCTGGCGCTTGGGATACTGGATCAGGATGCGGCGCTGGGCACGCTCCATGAAGCAGATGAACAGGACGAGCACGGCGACGCCCACTGCAATGGCGACGAGGGTGAACCACTCGCCGCGCGTACGGCCGCCTTCGAACAGCTGGGCCAGCGTGATCGGCAGGCGGGCGACGATGCCGGCCATGATGATCAGCGAGATGCCGTTGCCGATGCCGCGATTGGTGATCTGCTCACCGATCCACATCAGGAACATCGTGCCGCCGACAAGGCTGACCACCGCGCCGATGCGGAAGATCATGCCCGGCTCGACGACCGGCTGCAGGCCCTGCGACGCCCCAAACGTCTCGAGGCCGACGGCGATGAAGTAACCCTGGACCGCGGTCAGCGCGACCGTGCCGTAGCGGGTATATTGGTTCAGCCGCTTGCGGCCGCTCTCGCCTTCCTTCTTGATCGCGTTGAGCTGCGGCGACAGCGACGTCGCGAGCTGCACCACGATCGAGGCGGTGATGTAGGGCATCACGCCGAGCGCGACGATCGACATGCGGTTGAGCGCGCCGCCGGTGAAGTTGTTGAAGAAGTCGAGCACGCCGCCCGCGGTCTGCTGCGCGAGCAGGTTCAGCTGGGTGGGATCGACGCCCGGAAGCGGCACGTAGCTCAGCATGCGGAAGACGATCAGCGCGCCGAGGGTGAACCATAGACGCTTCTTGAGATCGGTAGCCTTGGCGAACTTCGCCAGGTTGATGCTGGAAGCAAGTTGATCGGAGGCGGAGGCCATGTGTTTTTAGGTCCCGGAAACAGAAACGGCGGATGAGCGTTTCCGCCCCCCGCCGTTCATATAGGGTGTCCAACCCTTTGAGCAATCTGTTCCCCGGCCAAGGCTGGGGACAGTTGCGGAACGGCGCTGTACGGGTCCCCCGGCCGGAGCCGGGGGGTAAGCCGAATTACGCCTTTGCGGCAGCCTTCTTGGCTTCCTTGTCCGCAGCGCGGGCCTTCTGCACGACGCGGTGCTTGGCCTTGGCCTTCTCGGCGGCCGGCACGACCTCGGGGATCGTCACGGTGCCGCCAGCCTTCTCGACCGCTTCGATCGCGCTCTTCGAGGCGCCGGCAACGGTGAAGTTCAGCTTGGCCTTGAGCTCGCCCTTGGCGAGGAGGCGGACGCCGTCCTTGCCGCCACGGGTCAGGCCGGCAGCGTTCAGCGCGGCCTGGTCGAGGTCAGTCGCGGTCAGCTTGCCCGAATCGATCGCCTTCTGGATCGCGCCGAGGTTCACCTCGGAATAGTCCTTGGCGAAGATGTTGTTGAAGCCGCGCTTCGGGATACGCATGTGGAGCGGCATCTGGCCGCCCTCGAACCCGTTGATCGACACGCCTTCACGGCTCTTCTGGCCCTTCTGGCCACGGCCGGCGGTCTTGCCCTTGCCCGAGCCGATGCCGCGTCCGACGCGGATCTTGCGGTGGCGGGCGCCCTGGTTGTCGGTGAGTTCGTTAAGCTTCATGGTCGTGCACTCGCTTTCGCTTTTGTCGCGCGTTGAAAGGAAGCGGGGCCCATAGCGACGCCACCGGGCTTTGTCACCCCTGTTTTCATGCAGAGTGCGGAGTGCCCGGCGCCACCCCCGTAGAAGTTCGCACTTGCCGTGCTTCGGAAAGCTGCGCAACGGCGCAGATGATGAAGACTTTCTGGGCCATATTGCGTCAGCCTGCAGCGCGGATCGTGGTCGCGGCCGCGCTGTTCTTCGTCGTCACCGCCTGGGTCGCGGTGATCTGGCAGATCAAGGAAGACCGGGCCACCGCGCTCCAGTCCGCCTCGCGCGAGAACCGCAACCGCGTCGTCGCCTTCGAACAATATGTGCGGCGCACGCTCGAACTGGCGGACCTGGCGACCGACTATCTCGGCGAGCATTATGGCCGGCTGGTCGATCAGGGCAACCGCACCGAGCCGCGGCTGATCACCCTGCCCTCCTATTTCCAGCCGATGATCACCGGCGCGGAGATCGCCGACCGCAACGGCAATGTCCGCTTCACCACCAAGCAGCTCGGCCCGATCAATGTGAAGAAGGCCCGGGTGTTCCGCGAGCTGGAGAATTCCCCCGGGATCGCGCGCGCCATCTCCAATCCCAACCCGTCGCTCGACAACAAGGGCGCGGTGCTGCTGGTCGCGCGTTCGTGGCGCGACAAGCAGGGCAAGTTCGCCGGGGCGGTGGCGGTGGATATCCCGACCGACCGCTTCGTCGATTTCAACGCCGGCCTGCGCTACCGGCCCGACGACCTGATCTCGATCATCTCGCTGCGCGGCATGACGCTGGCGCGGCGCGAAGGCGCAGTGGTGAGCTGGGGGCAGGACCTGAAGAACACCGAGGTGATGAAACGCCAGATGGCCGATCCCAACGGCGAATATTGGGGGCCCAGCGCGATCGACGGCAAGCGCCGGCTGTTCAGCCACCAGCGGCTGGCCGCCTATCCGATCTTCGTCACCTCGGGCATCGGCGAGAGCGATATCTTCGGCCCGGCACGGCAACGCGCGAACTGGTTCCTGATCCTGGCGGCGGCGTTGACCCTGGTGGTGGGCGCGCTGCTCACGCTCTATTTCCGCCATGTCCACAACCAGCAGCAGGCGCAGCGCCGCTTCGACGTGATCCGCGACGAATTCGCCCATTCGGCCCGCGTTTCCTCGCTGAGCGAGATGGCCGGCGGGCTGGCGCATGAGCTCAACCAGCCTCTGGCCGCGGCATCCAACTTCCTCGCGGTGGGCGGGCTGCTCCTCAAGAGCGAAGGCTCGCGCGAGGCCGCCGAGGCGCAGATCCAGCAGGCCCGCGGCCAGATCGCGCGCGCCGGCGACATCATCCGCCGCATCCGCGACTATCTGGCCAAGGGCAGCGCCGAGATGCGCGTCGAGCCGATCGACGCCGTGATCCACGATGCGATCGAGCTGGCGCGCGGCGCCAAGGTCGCCCCATCGGCGCGGATCACCTATTTTGCGATACAGCCGCCCGCGCGCGCGCTGATCGACCGGATCCAGATCCAGCAGGTGCTGGTCAACCTGATCCGCAATGCCGAGGAAGCGATGGCCGGCCTGCCGCCCGAGCAGCGCGCGATCCGGATCGTCGCCCGGATCGTGTCGGACGAGTTCCTCGGGATCAGCGTCGAGGATACCGGCCCCGGCTTCCCCGATGCCGTGTTCAGCCAGATCAACATGCCCTTCATCTCGACCAAGGCCGCGCAGGGCCTGGGGATCGGACTGTCGATCTGCCGCAGCATCGTCGAGGCGCATGACGGAGAATTGAAGGCGGAGAATCTCGCCCATGGCGCGATGGTGTGCTTCACCGTGCTGCGCGCCGAGGGCTGACCCGGCACGGCAGCGAGCAGGACGTCAGGGCTTGCGGCCACGCATCTGCACGAAGCAGATCACCGGACCGTAATGCGGTACCGTGTTCTCCCCCGCGTCGAGCGTCTTGAAATCCGGCCTCGGCTTGTCGACGCCCGGTATGTCGCCTTCCTTCCAGTCGCGGACATAGGCCTGGAGGAACCCGCAGGATCGCGCGACTGCCACGAGCGGCGAAAGCGCGGCCATGGTCCCGATCAAGAGCACGCTCGTCGGCGCTGCCCGCATTACTATCGGTTCCCGATCGCAGGTCGCGCGCAGCGCCTCGCCCGCATGATAGAAGCTGACGCCTGAAACATAGGGCGCGCGGCCGCCCAGCGCCGCCTCCACCCGATCCTCGCTCCAACCGGCAGGCAGGGTGAACCGCAAAACGGTCTCCTCCCCCGCCCGGCCCGCGCAGTGCCGGGCCCAGCCCTCCTTGCGCGCCGTCTGCTCGGCCAGCGCAATCTGGGGAGCCATGCCCGTCACTTCGACTGCGATGGGCTCCGGCGGCGTCACGAGAAGCGAAAGCGCGAGCAACATATTCACCTCCTTCTGCCGGGAGCTTACTGTGCCGAGCGGGCAAACGAAAAGGGGCGACAGTCGCCTGTCGCCCCTTTCCTATCTTGCCAGATGTCGAAGGCTTAGCCCTCGAGCACCTTCACCATGTGCGGCAGCTTGCGGATCATGCCACGGACTTCCGGGCTGTCCTCGAGCTCGCTGACCTTGTGCATCTTGTTGAGGCCCAGGCCGATCAGCGTTGCGCGCTGATCCTTGGTGCGACGGATCGGCGAACCGATCTGCTGGATCTTGATCTTCGCCATGTCGCTTACTCCGCGATCGCGGCTGCATCCGCCTCGGCGGTCTGCGAACCACCGCGGCCGAGCAGGTCGGCGATCTTCTTGCCGCGCCGCTGGGCGACCGACTTCGGCGAAGTCTGGTCGTTCAGCGCCTCGAAGGTGGCGCGGATCATGTTGTAGGGGTTCGACGTGCCGACCGACTTGGTCACGACGTCGGCAACGCCCAGGCTCTCGAAGATGGCGCGCATCGGGCCACCTGCGATGATGCCCGTGCCCTGCGGCGCCGAACGGATGGTCACGCGGCCTGCGCCGAAATGGCCATTGCCGTCATGGTGCAGCGTGCGGCCTTCCTTGAGCGGAATGCGGACCATTGCCTTCTTGGCAGCCGCAGTCGCCTTCGAGATGGCTTCCGGCACTTCGCGTGCCTTGCCATGGCCGAAGCCTGCACGGCCCTTGCCGTCGCCCACGACGACCAGCGCCGCGAAGCCGAAGCGCTTGCCGCCCTTCACCGTCTTCGAGACGCGGTTGATGTGGACCAG
Organism: Sphingomonas sp. R-74633; assembly: GCF_013416555.1. Lineage (GTDB taxonomy): Bacteria > Pseudomonadota > Alphaproteobacteria > Sphingomonadales > Sphingomonadaceae > Sphingomonas. Next base: position 113,374 of record NZ_JACCFG010000002.1, read on the forward strand.
CTTCTCGATCAGCTCTTCGCCGCCGTCATCCTGGGCACCGCCACGACGATCGTCGCGACGACCACGGTTGCCGTCACGGCCGCCACGGTTGTTGCCACCGCCGCCCGGACCACCACGGCCACGGCCACGGCCACGACCCTGCTGCTCCTGGGGAGCGCCGGCGCCCTGAGCTTCGAAGCCCGCGCCCTCTGCGGGCGCCTGGTTGTTTTCGTCAGCCATTCTCAGAACTCCAGCCCGCTCTCACGAGCGGCATCGGCCAGCGCCTTGACGCGGCCATGATAGAGGAAGCCACCGCGGTCGAAGACGACCTGCGTGACGCCGGCGGCCTTGGCGGCCTCGGCAACGCGCTTGCCAACTTCCTGCGCAGCCTCGATGGTCGCGCCGGTCTTGCCGCGCACGTCCTTCTCGAGGGTGGAAGCCGCTGCGACGGTCTTGCCAGCGGCATCGTCGATCACCTGGGCATAGATATGCTTGCCCGAGCGATGGATCGAAAGACGCGGACGACCACCGGCACGCGCACGAAGCGCAGAACGGTTGCGGCGGCGACGCTTCTCGAAAAGCGAGAGACCCTTGGTGCTGATCACTTCTTCTTCCCTTCCTTACGGAAGATGAACTCGCCGTCGTACTTGATGCCCTTGCCCTTGTACGGCTCAGGCTTGCGCCAGCGGCGAATCTCGGCCGCAATCTGGCCGACCTTCTGCTTGTCGATCCCCGAGATCTCGACCGTGGTCTGATCGGGGGTCTTGATCTCGATGCCTTCCGGCACGTCGATGTTCACGTCGTGCGAATAGCCGAGCTGGAGCTTGAGCACCTTGCCCTGCGACGCTGCACGATAGCCGACGCCGGTGATCAGGAGCTTCTTGGTGAAGCCCTCGGTCACGCCGGTGATCAGGTTCTGCACGAGCGTGCGCTGCATGCCCCAGAAGGCGCGCGCGCCCTTGGTCTCGTTGGCCGGCTGCACCGAGATGCTGCCGTCTTCGAGCGTGTAGCTGATCTCGTCGCGCAGGTTAAGCGACAGGGTGCCCTTGGGCCCCTTGACGCTCAGCACGCGGCCATCGATCGAGGCGGTGACGCCTGCCGGTACGGGGACCGGCTTCTTGCCGATGCGGCTCATCAGAACACCTCCGCGAGCACTTCGCCGCCGACATTCTGCTCACGCGCTTCCGCGTCGGACAGAACGCCACGAGGCGTCGAGACGATGGTGATGCCCAGGCCGTTGCGGATACGCGGAAGCTCCTGCGAGCCCGAATAGACGCGGCGGCCCGGCTTCGAGATGCGCGCGACGTGCTTGATCGCCGGCTGGCCCTCGAAATACTTCAGTTCGATGCGGATGCCCGCAGCGGGGCCCATCTGCTCTTCGCTGTAGCCACGGATGTAGCCTTCGCGCTGGAGCACATCGAGAACGCGCGCACGCAGCTTGCTCGCCGGCGTAAGGACGGAGTCCTTGCGGGCGCGCTGGCCGTTGCGGATGCGGGTGAGCATATCACCCAGGGGATCGGTCAAAGCCATCTCGTAGTCCTTACCAGCTCGACTTGGTGACGCCGGGGATCAGTCCCTTGTTGGACAGATCACGCAGAATCACGCGTGCGAGGCGGAACTTGCGGTAATAGCCGCGCGGGCGGCCGGTCAGCTCGCACCGGTTACGGATGCGGGTCGGGTTACCGTTGCGCGGGATTTCCGCCATCTTGAGACGCGCGATGAGACGCTCGGTCTCATCGAGGCTCTCGTCGTTCGCGATCGCCTTCAGCTTCGCATACTTGCCGGCGTACTTCTTCACCAGCTGCTTGCGACGCTCGTTCTTATTGATGGAACTCAGTTTCGCCATGACTTAAGTTCTCTTTCCTTTACGCGGCCTTGGCTTCGCCGTCCGCATCGAGCGGGAACGGGAAGCCGAAGAGACGGAGAAGCTCGCGAGCTTCGTCGTCGGTCTTCGCGGTGGTGGTCACGATCACGTCCATGCCGCGCACCTTGTCGATGCGGTCATAGTTGATCTCGGGGAATACGAGCTGCTCCTTCAGGCCGCAGGCATAGTTGCCACGGCCGTCGAAGCTCTTCGGGTTCAGCCCACGGAAATCGCGAACGCGCGGGAGCGCGATCGTGATGAAACGGTCGAGGAACTCGTACATGCGCTCGCGGCGAAGGGTGACCTTCGCGCCGATCGGCATGCCCTCGCGCAGCTTGAACTGCGCGATCGACTTCTTCGCCTTGGTGATCACGGGCTTCTGGCCGGCAATCAGTTCCATTTCAGAAGCGGCCTGCTCGACCTTCTTCTTGTCCTGGGTTGCTTCGCCGACGCCCATGTTGAGCACGATCTTCTCGATCTTCGGCACTTCCATGACGTTCTTATAACCGAACTTCTCGGTCATCGCCTTGGCGATCTGCTCGTCATAGAGCTTGCGCATGCGCGGCGTGTAGGAATCAGCCATTGATGACCTCCCCGGTCTTGACGGCGACACGGACCTTCTTGCCGTCACGCTCTTCGAAGCGCACGCGGGTGGCCTTGCCGTCCTTGGTCACATGCGCGACCTTCGAGATTGCCATCGGCGCTTCCGAACGCTCGAGACCGCCCTGCGGGTTGGTCTGCGAAGCCTTGCGGTGACGCACGGCGATGTTGACGCCCGACACGACGACCTTGCCGTCCTTCGGAAGCGACTTGACGACCTCACCGGTCCGTCCCTTGTCCTTGCCGGACAGGACGATGACCTGGTCGCCCTTCTTGATCTTGGCAGCAGCCATCACAGCACCTCGGGGGCGAGCGAAATGATCTTCATGAAGCCCTTCGAGCGCAGCTCGCGGACCACCGGGCCAAAGATACGGGTGCCGATCGGCTCCTCGTTCTTGTTGACCAGGACGGCAGCATTGCCGTCGAAGCGAATCACCGAGCCATCGGCGCGGCGGACGTCCTTGGCGGTGCGGACGATGACGGCACGGTGCACGTCACCCTTCTTCACCTTGCCGCGGGGAGCAGCTTCCTTGATGCTGACGACGATGACGTCGCCCACGGAGGCGAAGCGACGCTTCGATCCGCCCAGCACCTTGATGCACTGCACCCGCTTCGCGCCGCTGTTGTCAGCGACGTCGAGATTGGACTGCATCTGGATCATCGATCCGGTTCCTTCTCGTTCGGCCTACCGAGACAATGCCCGGCGGTTCCAGTTGAAAACTCTTAGGCGGCTGCGTCCGACTTGGCCGGGGTCGCGTGGGTGTTCACCCGCTCGATCACCTTCCAGGTCTTCAGCTTGGAAATCGGCGCAGTCTCTTCGATGCGCACGGTCTCGCCGGCCTTGTACTCATTGCCCTCATCATGGGCATGATACTTCTTCGAGCGACGGATGATCTTGCCGTAGAGCGGGTGCTTAACCTTACGCTCCACCAGCACGACGACCGTCTTGTCGCCCTTGTCGGAAACCACGTTCCCGGTCAGCACGCGCTTCGGCATGGTCTCTTCCTTACTTCGCAGCCGAGCGCGAGCGCTCGTTCTGCAGCGTCTTGATGCGGGCGATGTCCTTGCGGACCTGCGTCACGCGGGCCGGCTTCTCGAGCTGGCTCGTCGCGGCCTGGAAACGCAGATTGAACGCCTCGCGCTTGAGGTTGCCCAGCTCGTCGGAGAGCTGGTCGTCGTTCTTCGTGCGAAGATCCTCGCGACGGTTCTTGAGAATGCTCATCTTGTTCAACCCTCCAGGTGCGAGGTGTCGCCGAGGCGAGCCACGACCTTGACCTTGATCGGCAGCTTCATCGCTGCGCGCTCAAAAGCTTCCGCCGCGAGCGGGCCGGGAACGCCGTCCAGCTCGAACAGGATGCGGCCCGGCTTGACGCGGGCGACCCAGAATTCCGGCGAGCCCTTGCCCGAGCCCATGCGGACTTCAGCAGGCTTCGACGAAACCGGCACGTCCGGGAAGATGCGGATCCACAAACGGCCCTGACGCTTGATGTGACGCGTGATCGCGCGGCGAGCCGCCTCGATCTGGCGCGCGGTGATCCGCTCGGGCTCCATTGCCTTCAGGCCGTACGAGCCGAAGTTGAGCGCAGTGCCACCCTTGGCGTCGCCATGGATGCGGCCCTTGAAGGCCTTGCGGAACTTGGTGCGCTTCGGTTGCAGCATTTCTCTGTCCTAACCTTTAGCGGCGGTGGTCTTCGCGCGCCGGGCGAACGCCCGTCGTCTGCGATTCCAGGTTCAGGCGATCGGTCGCCATCGGATCGTGGCCGAGGATCTCACCCTTGAAGATCCAGACCTTCACGCCGCAGACGCCATAGGCGGTGTGCGCTTCGGCCGTGGCGTGATCGATGTTCGCGCGCAGCGTGTGCAGCGGAACGCGACCTTCACGATACCATTCCGACCGGGCGATCTCAGCGCCGCCGAGACGGCCGCCGCAGTTGATCCGGATGCCCTCTGCGCCGAGACGCATCGCCGACTGCACCGCACGCTTCATGGCGCGGCGGAAGGCGATACGACGCTCGAGCTGATCGGCAATGCCCTGGGCGACGAGCTTGGCGTCGACTTCCGGCTTGCGGATCTCGACGATGTTCAGGCTCACGTCCGAGCTGGTCATCGCGCCGAGCGTCTTGCGCAGCTTCTCGATGTCGGTGCCCTTCTTGCCGATGATCACGCCGGGGCGCGCAGCATAGATGGACACGCGGCACAGCTTGGCCGGACGCTCGATCACCACCTTCGAGATCGCGGCCTGCGGCAGCGCCTTGATGATGTACTGACGGATCTTGAGATCCTCCAGCAGAAGGCGGCCGTAATCGGCGCCCTCGGCGAACCAGCGGCTGTCCCAGGTGCGGTTGATCTGAAGACGCAGACCGATCGGGTTGCTCTTGTGACCCATTATGCTTCTTCCTGCTCGCGGACGACGATGCGAAGACGGCTGAACGGCTTCAGGATGCGGGTGGACTTGCCACGGCCGCGGGTCGCGAAGCGCTTCATCGTGATCGACTTGCCGACCGAAGCCTCGGCGACGACGAGCGCGTCGACGTCGAGGTTATGGTTGTTTTCCGCATTGGCGATCGCCGAGGCGAGAACCTTGCGGGCATCGACGGCCATGGCCTTGGTCGAGAACTGAAGGATGTTCAGCGCGTCGCCGGCCTTCTTGCCGCGGATCAGGCCCGCAACGAGGTTCAGCTTCTGCGCCGAGCCGCGGATCTGCGTGGCGACGGCAAGGGCTTCCTTGTCGCCGACCTTACGGGGGGCTGCCTGCTTAGACATTAGCGCTTACCCTTCTTGTCGGCTGCGTGGCCCGGGAAGAAGCGCGTGGGAGCGAACTCGCCAAGCTTCATGCCGACCATGTCCTCGTTGACCGAGACCGGCACGAACTTGCGGCCGTTGTAGACGTTGAACGTCAGGCCGACGAAGTCCGGCAGGATCGTCGAGCGGCGCGACCAGGTCTTGATCGGACCGGCGCGGGTGCCCTGGTCCTGCGCGGTCTGCGCCTTCTTGAGCAGGTGGAGGTCCACGAAAGGACCCTTCCAAACGGAGCGAGCCATGGGTTAGCCCTTCTTCTTCGCGTGACGGCTGCGGATGATCATCTTGTCCGTCGCCTTGTTGTGGCGGGTGCGCGCACCCTTGGTCGGCTTGCCCCACGGAGTGACCGGATGACGGCCGCCCGAGGTACGGCCTTCACCACCGCCGTGCGGGTGGTCGACCGGGTTCTTCGCGACACCGCGGGTCAGCGGGCGGATGCCCTTCCAGCGGTTGCGGCCGGCCTTGCCGAGGTTGGTGTTCTGGTTGTCCGGGTTGGACACCGCACCGACCGTCGCCATGCAATTGCCGTGGATGTAGCGCTGCTCGCCCGAGTTCAGGCGAACGATCACCATGCCGCGATCACGGCCGACGACCTGCACATAGGTGCCTGCCGAACGTGCGATCTGACCGCCCTTGCCCGGCTTCATCTCCACATTGTGGACGATGGTGCCGACCGGCATCGAGCTGAGCTCCATGGCGTTGCCCGGCTTCACGTCGGTCTTCTTGCCGGCGATCACCTTGTCACCGACAGCGAGACGCTGCGGAGCGATGATGTAGGCGACGCGGTCCTTGCCCGCTTCGTCCTTGCCGTAGTTGACCAGCGCGATGAAGGCGGTGCGGTTGGGATCATACTCGATCCGCTCCACGGTGCCTTCAACGTCCCAGAGGCGACGCTTGAAGTCGATGATGCGGTAGCGCTGCTTGTGACCGCCGGCGATGCCGCGCGAGGTCACATGGCCCTTGTTGTTGCGGCCGCCGGTCTTGGTCTTGCCCTCGGTCAGACCCTTGACCGGACGACCCTTGTACAGGGCCGAGCGGTCGATCAGGATCAGGCCACGGACGCCAGGCGACGTCGGGTTATAATTCTTGAGTGCCATTACGCCTTCACCCCCTGGGTGATGTCGATCATGTCGCCGTCAGCGAGCGTGACGATCGCCTTCTTGATGTCCGAGCGCTTGTATGCGGCGCCCTTCCACTTCTTGGTCTTGCCCTTCTGGACGATCGTGTTGACGCCAGTGACCTTGACCTCGAACAGCGCCTCGACGGCAGCCTTGATCTCGGGTTTGGTGGCGTCGCCGGCGACCTTGAACACAACGGCGTTGTGCTCGGAGACCAGGGTCGACTTCTCGGTGATGTGCGGCGCGACAATCACGTCATAGTGACGGATGTCGATCGCGGCTGCCTGCTTCTTAGCCATTGAAGCGCGCCTCCAGCTTCTCGACGGCAGCGCGGGTCAGGACCAGCGTGTCGTGCTTCAGGATGTCATAGACGTTGGCGCCCACCGCGGGGAGGACGTTCACGCCGATCAGGTTGCGCGCAGCCAGGAAGCCGTTGCCGGCCTCGCCGTCGATCACCAGGGCCGTGCGGCCGGTGCCGAGCTTGGCGAACTGGTTCTTCAACTCCGCGGTCTTGGCGGTGCCGAACGCGTCGAGGACGATCAGCGAGCCTGCCTTGGCGTGGCTGCTGAGGGCCATCTTCAGGCCGAGCGCGCGGATCTTCTTGTTCAGGCCGGGGTTGAAGTCACGGACGCGGGCGCCGTGAGCCTTACCACCACCGATGAACACCGGAGCGCGGCGATCGCCGTGACGCGCCGTACCGCCGCCCTTCTGGCGACCGAACTTCTTGCCCGTGCGAGCGACGTCAGCACGCTCGCGCGTACCACGCGCGGTGGCGCGGCGCTTCTCGAGCTGCCAGGTGACGACGCGGTGCAGGATGTCAGCGCGCGGTTCGATGCCGAAAACGGCCTCGTTCAGCTCGATGTCGCCCGATGCCTTCGCGTCGAGGGTTTGAACCTTGACCTTCACGTTCAGCCCTCCTGGCCTTCGGTCGCCTCGGGAGCCTCGGTCACTTCGGCCGGGGTTTCCGCGGGGGCGGTGTCGTTGTTGTTGGCGATCGACTTGATGCCGGCCGGGAACGGCGCATCGGCATGACGGTCAACCTTGACGGCGTCCTTGACGAACAGCCAGCCGCCCTTCGAGCCAGGGACCGAGCCCTTGACGAAGATCAGGCCGCGCTCGACGTCGGTGCCGACGATCTCGAGGTTCTGCTGGGTGCGATACTTGTCACCCATGTGACCGGCCATCTTCTTGTTCTTGAAGACCTTGCCCGGATCCTGGCGCTGACCGGTCGAACCGAGCGAGCGGTGCGAAACCGAGACGCCGTGGGTGGCGCGCAGACCGCCGAAGCCCCAACGCTTCATGCCGCCCGCAAAGCCCTTGCCCTGGGTCTTGCCCTGGATGTCGACGAACTGGCCGGCGACATAGTGGTCGGCCGAAATCTCGGCGCCCACTTCGAGCAGGCCGTCCGCGTCGACGCGGAACTCGTGGACCACAGCCTTGGGCTCGACTTCGGCCTTGCCGAAGTGGCCGCGCTGCGGCTTGGCGACATTCTTGCTCTTCGCCGTGCCGGCGCCGAGCTGGACGGCAGTGTAGCCGTCACGATCCTTCTCGCGGACGGAGACGACCTGAACGCCTTCGAGTGCCAGGACGGTGACGGGCACGTGGCGGCCGTCATCCTGGAACAGGCGGGTCATCCCCAACTTCTTCGCGATCACGCCAGTGCGCATGACCAGTTGCTCCTATGCATAGGCACCCGAGGGGGAATTCCCACGGGTGCGTGCTTCAGCCCGAAAATATGATGCGAGCCCCCGTCCGGGCTGAACCCCCTCCCGAAGGAAGAGGCGACGGGGGACGCAGACCCGGTTCTCCGAAGAGGCCGGCGGTATCCCTATCGCGATGTGAGTGCGCTCGTGGCGCCCTCCGGTTCCTTGCTTTGGATCGGGATCGATCCGGTGGAGGAACTGGCGAATCCCCCTCAAGGGAATCGCGAATCTCGTGTGGAGGCGCGCCTTTACGTCAGCAGCGCTTCCCTGTCCACCCCTTCACCTGCAATCCCGTGCGGGAATGCGCCGGAAGGAGAAAGCCCCCGCTTTCGCGAGGGCCTCAACCAGCTTACGCCAGCTTGATCTCGACATCGACGCCGGCGGCGAGGTCGAGCTTCATCAGCGCGTCCACGGTCTGCGGGGTCGGCTGCACGATGTCGAGCATGCGCTTGTAGGTGCGCACTTCGAACTGCTCGCGCGACTTCTTGTCGATGTGGGGGCCACGGTTGACCGTGAACTTCTCGATCTTCGTCGGAAGCGGGATCGGGCCACGGATGAGAGCGCCGGTGCGGCGCGCAGTGTCGGCGATGTCGCCGGTCGCCTGGTCGAGCACTCGGTGATCGAACGCCTTCAGACGAATGCGGATATTCTGCGTTTCCATGGACCTACCAATGTGAAAGAGCGGGGCCCGTTGCCGAGCCTCTAGCTGTACCCAAAACTGAAGGCGCGCCTCTACAGGCAGACTCGATTCGGATCAACCCCCCGGCGCGGCGAATTTTTGCACCCGCACACGCCCAGCCGCGCAACCGCTAGAAACAATGCCCGACCGGCTGCCCATATTCGGGCAGGATGCGCAACCGGCGCTTGCCCCAATAGCTGATGTCGGTCGAGAAACGCACCTTCGCGCCCGGCTTGGTCCAGATCTCCTGATCGCCGCGGTCCTCCTGCCCGGTGCGGCAGAGCGTCCAGCCATTGGCCTTGAGCACCGGGTTCACTTCCAGCACCGCATCCTGGTCGCCGTCGCTCCACAGGGTCAGCTCGTAGAAGCCCGAGCCCTTCCCCTCCTTCATGTCGACCGCGCCGCGGAACGGGCCCTTGCCGAACAGCCTCACGCCCTCCTTGCGGCAGCGCAGGGCATTGGAGGTGTGGAAGCAGGGCGTGAAGCCCAGCTTCTCGGCAAAGGCCTGGTTGCCCATGACAGGCAGCCCCTCGGCGCCGAGATTGGGCGGCGGTGGAGTCGGGCTGCAGGCGGCGAGCAATGCGAAGACCAGCATCCCCAAGCCAACGCGCATGCCACTCTCCCCTTCCCTGCCCGCACACCCATTCGCATGCGACGGTATATTGTTACACTTGCCGGAGTCCGCCGCAACAGAAAAGCCCGGCCTCCCCTGGGGGAAGCCGGGCCTTCTGGTTTCAGTTCACGCCCGAAGGCGCGATCTTACTTCTGGATTTCAGCAACCACGCCGGCGCCGACGGTACGGCCGCCTTCACGGATCGTGAAGCGCTGGCCAACGTCCATGGCGATCGGAGCGATGAGCTTGATGCCCAGCGACACGTTGTCGCCCGGCATGACCATCTCGGTGCCTTCCGGCAGCTCGATCGTGCCGGTCACGTCCGTGGTACGGAAGTAGAACTGCGGACGATAGTTGGCGAAGAACGGCGTGTGACGGCCACCCTCGTCCTTCGACAGCACGTACACTTCCGACTTGAAGTCGGTGTGCGGCTTGATCGAACCCGGCTTGGCCAGAACCTGACCACGCTCGACTTCGTCACGGCCAACGCCGCGGATCAGCGCGCCGATGTTGTCGCCGGCCTCGCCCTGGTCGAGCAGCTTGCGGAACATTTCAACGCCGGTGACGGTCGTCTTGCGGACGGTCTCCTGGATGCCGACGATCTCGACTTCCTCACCAACCTTGACGATGCCGGTCTCGACGCGGCCGGTCACCACGGTGCCGCGGCCCGAGATCGAGAACACGTCTTCGATCGGCATCATGAACGGCTTGTCGAGCGGACGCTCCGGCTGCGGGATCGACTCGTCGACGGCCTTCATCAGCTCAAGAATGGCTTCCTGGCCGAGCTTGGCGTCCGAACCCGAGAGGGCGGCGGTAGCCGAACCACGGATGATCGGAATGTTGTCGCCGTCGAACTCGCGCTTGCTGAGCTCTTCGCGGATTTCCATCTCGACCAGCTCGAGGATTTCCTCGTCGTCGACCAGGTCGCACTTGTTGAGGAAGACCACCATGGTCGGCACGCCAACCTGGCGAGCGAGCAGGATGTGCTCCTTGGTCTGCGGCATCGGGCCGTCGGTGGCGGCGACCACGAGGATCGCGCCGTCCATCTGGGCGGCACCGGTGATCATGTTCTTCACATAGTCGGCGTGGCCCGGGCAATCGACGTGCGCATAGTGGCGCGCGGCGGTCTCATACTCGACGTGCGCGGTCGAGATGGTGATGCCGCGCTCGCGCTCTTCCGGAGCCTTGTCGATGTTCGCGAAGTCAACCGCGACGCCGCCCGAGGTCTCGGCGAGAACCTTGGTGATTGCAGCCGTCAGCGAGGTCTTGCCGTGATCGACGTGACCGATGGTGCCGATGTTGAGGTGCGGCTTGTTCCGCTCAAACTTTGCCTTCGCCATTGTTTTCCTACCTTCTGATCTCTGATTCCGCGCCGCCAGGGGATTCGCCGGAAGGCGGCCCCATAGCGGCTGTTTTCAAGTTACGCCAGCCCATCGGGCCAAGGCGTGTTAAGCCAGCTTCGCCTTCACTTCGTCGGCCACGTTCGGCGGCACTTCGTCGTAATGCGAGAACTGCATGCTGTACTGCGCGCGACCCTGCGTGAACGAGCGGAGCTGGTTCACATAGCCAAACATGTTGGCCAGCGGGACCATCGCATCGACCGTCTGCGCGTTGCCGCGCGAGTCGGTGCCCTGGATCTGACCGCGACGGCTGTTGATGTCGCCGATGACGTCGCCGAGATAATCCTCGGGGGTCACGACTTCCACCTTCATCACCGGCTCGAGCAGCTTGATGCCGGCCTTCTGCGCCGCTTCGCGCATCGCTGCGCGGGCGGTGATTTCGAACGCCAGCGCCGACGAGTCGACGTCGTGGTACGCACCGTCATAGAGCAGCACTTCGAAGTCGATGATCGGGAAGCCGACCAGCGAACCCGTCATTGCGGTCTCGCGGAAGCCCTTCTCGATCGCCGGGATATACTCCTTCGGGATGTTGCCGCCCTTGACTTCGTCCTTGAAGACGAAGCCCGAACCGCGCTCGCCCGGAGTCAGCTTGACCTTGACGCGGCCGAACTGACCGGTGCCGCCCGACTGCTTCTTGTGCGTGTAGTCGATGTCCACCGGCTTCGCGAGATACTCGCGATACGCCACCTGCGGCGCACCGACATTCGCCTCGACCTTGAACTCGCGCTTCATGCGGTCGACCAGGATCTCGAGATGGAGCTCGCCCATGCCCTTGATGATGGTCTGGCCCGATTCGTGATCGGTCGAAACGCGGAACGAGGGATCCTCGGCGGCCAGGCGGTTGAGCGCGATGCCCATCTTTTCCTGGTCGGCCTTGGTCTTCGGCTCCACCGACAGCTCGATCACCGGCTCCGGGAACTCCATGCGCTCCAGAATGATCGGGTTCGCGGTGTCGCACAGCGTGTCACCGGTCGTGGTCTCCTTGAGGCCCGCGATGGCGACGATGTCGCCGGCGCGTGCTTCATCGATGTCCTCACGCGAATTCGCGTGCATCAGGAGCATACGGCCGATCTTCTCCTTCTTGTCCTTCACCGAGTTCAGATACTGACCCTTGGTGAGGGTGCCCGAGTAGATGCGGGCGAAGGTGAGCGAGCCGACGAACGGATCGTTCATGATCTTGAACGCGAGCAGCGACAGCGGCGCGTCGTCCGAGGCCGGACGCGAATCCGGGGTCTCGCCGTCGAGCTTCACGCCCTGCACGTCCGGAATGTCGAGCGGCGAAGGCAGATAGTCGACCACGGCGTCGAGCAGGGGCTGCACGCCCTTGTTCTTGAACGCCGAACCGCAGACAATCGGCACGAACGCCATCTCGAGCGTACCCTTGCGGATCAGCTTCTTGAGGTCGGCGACCGACGGCTCGTTGCCCTCGAGATACGCTTCCATCAGCGCATCGTCCTGCTCGACGGCCATCTCGATCAGCTCGCTGCGATACTTCGCAGCCTTCTCAACCATGTCCTCGGGGATCTCGGCATATTCGAACTTCGCGCCCAGGCTCTCTTCGAGCCAGATGATCGCGCGGTTCTCGACCAGGTCGACCAGGCCCTTGAAGCCGCCTTCGATGCCGATCGGGAGATACAGCACCGCCGGACGCGCGCCCAGGCGATCGACGATCGAGTCGACGCAGAAATAGAAATTCGCGCCGGTGCGGTCGAGCTTGTTGACGAAGCACATGCGCGGAACGCCGTACTTGTCAGCCTGACGCCACACCGTCTCCGACTGCGGCTCGACGCCGGCAACGCCGTCGAAGCAAGCCACGGCACCGTCGAGCACGCGCAGCGAACGCTCGACTTCAATCGTGAAGTCGACGTGCCCGGGGGTGTCGATGATGTTGATCAGGTGCTCTTCGCCCTTGCCCTCTTCCGCGCGCCACTTGCAGGTGGTCGCAGCCGAGGTGATCGTGATGCCACGCTCCTGCTCCTGCTCCATCCAGTCCATCGTCGCGGTGCCTTCGTGCACTTCGCCGATCTTGTAGGACTTGCCGGTGTAGTAGAGGATGCGCTCGGTCGTCGTCGTCTTGCCGGCGTCGATGTGCGCCATGATGCCGATGTTGCGATAACGCTCGAGGGGATGGCTGCGGGCCATGACCTGGTTTCCTTAAGGATGTGGGGAGCCGGACGATCCGGCTCCCCGATATGTAGGAACGAAAATTTCCAGCGCCAGACGTGCCGGCGCTGGAGAAAGACTTACCAGCGGTAGTGGCTGAAGGCGCGGTTCGCTTCGGCCATGCGGTGGGTGTCTTCGCGCTTCTTCACAGCGTTGCCGCGGTTGTTCGAAGCGTCCAGCAGCTCGCCCGAGAGGCGCGCCGACATGGTGTTCTCCGAACGATTGCGCGCGGACGTGATCAGCCAGCGGATCGCAAGCGCCTGGGCACGCTCCGGACGAACCTCGACCGGAACCTGGTAGGTCGCACCGCCGACGCGGCGGCTGCGGACTTCGATGCCCGGCTTGATGTTGTTCAGCGCGTCATGGAACACACCGATCGGATCGCGCTTGGCGCGCGCTTCGACGGTTTCCATGGCCGAATAGACGATGCCCTCGGCAACGGACTTCTTACCGTCCAGCATGACCGAGTTCATGAACTTCGAGAGAACGATATCACCGAACTTGGGATCCGGCAGGATTTCGCGCTTTTCTGGGCGACGACGACGAGCCATCTTGAATTTCCTTCTAAACCTTCAGCGGGTCCGGAACCTGTCCGGGGCTTACTATGGCTGTGATTACTTCGGACGCTTGGCGCCGTACTTCGAACGCGACTGGCGACGATCCTTGACGCCCTGCGTATCGAGCACGCCGCGCAGGACGTGGTAGCGAACGCCGGGAAGATCGCGGACACGGCCGCCGCGGATCAGAACAACCGAGTGCTCCTGAAGGTTGTGACCTTCGCCCGGGATGTAGCTGATGACTTCGCGCTGGTTGGTCAGGCGAACCTTGGCAACCTTACGAAGCGCCGAGTTCGGCTTCTTCGGAGTCGTCGTATAGACGCGGGTGCAGACGCCGCGCTTCTGCGGGTTCTGCTCCATTGCAGGGACCTTCGACTTGGTCTTCTGCAGAACGCGGCCCTTACGGACCAGCTGGTTAATCGTCGGCATGAAGCCCTTCACCTTATGTTACCGGCGTGGCCGGCGGTTACTTTGCTGGAACCCTTGTTTGAGAATACGAAAAGGCCCCGGGTGTCCTCGACCCCCCGGGCCATTGCGTCTCCAGCAACGTTCAGCTCTTGCCCCAAAAGGAATCGCGACCGGACGTGCCGGTCCCTTGTGGAACGGGGGCGCCTATAGCGAGGGGGTGCGGGCGGGTCAACCGACTCCCCCGCGCAAGCCCGTGCAGGATAACAGAGCGTCAACCTCCTGCGGGCTAGAGCAGGGAAGATGGTTAGTTACGCCCCCCGCTTCAAGCCGCTCGCCGACGCGCTCGCGGCATTGTTCGCCACGCTTCTGCTCGGCGGCTTCGGGCCGAGTCTCACCGGAGTCGCCGGGCTGCTCTCCTGGGAACTGTTCGGGCTGGCGACGGTGAGCGGCGCGGGTGTGCTCGCCTGGCATCTCGCGCAGCTGACCGCCCTGCCCGCCGGACCGACCGCCCGCGCAGCGCTTCCCGCGGCGCTGATCCCGCTGGTGGTGTTCCCGCATATCGGCGCGGCCGCCCTGCTGGTGCCCGCCGCGCTCGCGCTTTCGCTGCTCCGCATCGACCGATTCGCGGCGGTGCTGACGCTGGCAGGCGCGCTTGCCGCATTGGGTCCGCTGCCGCTCTCTCCGTTCGTCGCCAGCGCAACGATGCTCGGTGCCGCGTGGCTTTGCCGCGCCCGTTGCCCCGCCGCGAACGACAATCCCTCTCTGGAACGTCTGTCCCGCTTTTGGCCGGTGCCTGCATCCCTGCATTATGCTAGAGAAATACCCAGGGATTCGGGGTCCGAAATTGGGGAGTAGCGTATGTTCAACGGCAATAATCGTGGTCGCGATCGCGACGAGCGCCCGGCAATGCCGCCCGCGCCGCCGCAGCAGAGCAGCAGCAATAGCTCGAAGCGCGGCATGTTCTCGGTGATTGGTCCGGACGTCACCGTCACGGGCAACGTCACCGCCAGCGCCGATCTGCATATCGACGGCCGCATCGAAGGCGACGTCAATTGCGGCAGCCTGGCCCAGGGTGCCGACAGCCAGGTCTTCGGCAACGTCACTGCCGAGAGCGCCCGCCTCGCCGGCGCGATCGAAGGCACGGTGCGCGTCAAGCAGCTCACCATTGAGCGCTCGGCGAAGATCACCGGCGATGTCGAATATGAGAACATCACCATCGAGAATGGTGGCCATATCGACGGTCGCCTGAAGCATATGAGCACGGTGCAGGCCGCTCCGGTCGCCGCGCCGCGCCCGGTCGAAGCAGTGAGCACCGCACCCTCGCCCTTCGCCGCGGCGGCGAACGAATAGGCTTCGGCTTCTCGAGAAACAGCAAGGGCGCGTTCTCCCTGGGAGAGCGCGCCCTTTGCTTTTGGACGGAACGTTGCCTTCTTTTTACCCCGGCGAAGAAACGGTCAGTGGCGTCAGAGGCCCTTGATCTTGTCCAGATGCGCCTGGACGACCGGCGCGATCTCGGCCGCAAAGGCCTTGAGTTCGGGCACGGTGCCGTTCTCGGCATAATCCTGCACCACCGCCAGCGTCTTCTCGTGCGCCACCACCTGCTGTGCCTTGTAGGCCGTGTCGAAGTCGGCGCCGTTGGTGTCGCGCAGTGTGGCGAGGTTGGCTTCCTGCTCGGCGCTGAGCTTGGGGTTCGGCGCGATCATCGGGGAGACCTTGGCACCCGCCGCCTTCAGCTTGGCGGTCGATTCGGTATGGCCGGTGACCATCATCCCGCCGAAATCCTTGAGCGCCTGGCTCGTCGCCTTGGTCTGGGCGAGCTTGCCGGCGGCAACTTCATAGGCATCGCTGGCGCCGGCGGTGTCGGCGAAGGTCTGGCCGGTCATCACCGCGGCACCGGTCTGGGCATTGATCCCGGTGCCGGTCGCAGCATTGGCGTCGATGCTGTTCTCGGGGATGATCGTGTCGGTGGCGACGATATTGTCGACCGTGGTCACCGGCTCGCTGCCGCCACAGGCGCCGAGCGCGAACGCCGGCCCCAGGCCGAGCGCGAAGAAATATTGTTTCATGCAGGCTCTCCTCCTGTTCTCGCAGAAGGAACGCGGGTGCACAGGCGCCGTTCCGGCGGCTATGGCGCGATGCGGCGAAGCGAGGAGAGCAGCAATGACCGGCTGTACCCAGGCGCATGAAGGTGGCTGGCGCTGCGGCGCGCTGCGCTTCCGGCTTACGGCCGCGCCCTTCCTCACCAGCGCCTGCCATTGCACCGGCTGCCAGAAGATGACCGGCAGCGCCTTCTCGCTCACTCTCACCGCCCCGGCCGAGGCCTTCGAGCTGCTACACGGCGAGCCGGTGATCGGCGGACTGCACGGCCCGGTCGCGCACCACTATCACTGCGACCGGTGCAAGAGCTGGGTCTTCACCCGCGCCGAAGGGATGGACTGGTTCGTCAACATCCGCACGACGATGCTCGATGCGCCCGACCAAGCGCCGCCCTTCATCGAGACCTGGACCCGCGAGAAGCTGGCTTGGGCGAAGACCGGTGCGGCGAAAAGCTATCCTGGCAACCCGGACTGGAATGATTGGGACGCGCTGACCGGGGAATATGCGACGCGGCGCAATCAGGGCGCGAACTCATAAAGTTCGAATGGCCGATTCCGGTGGGAAGCGGTCTGACTGCTCTTAGCGCGAAACGCGTCAGATCAGCCATTAGTCCAGTTCGGCAATCCCCTCGCGGCGCAGCATCTCAATAACCGCGGCGTCCGCCTCACGATACTTGCTGTTGCTGCGGGGAACGACCACTACTGCGTCGAACAGCGACCCATTCTCGAACCAGCCAATAGCAATGTCGATTGCGGTCTGCCCGTAGTCCAGCGCTTTCCAGTCGATCGTCTTGAGGGCGTTGCGGCGGATAAGCGCCTGCGTCTTTCGGTCGCGAACGATCTTATCGCCGGGGAGTGCTTCGAACGTCGCTCCATTCGGGAACTTGGCCCGAGATATGTCGAGTGCCCAATCAGCAGAGGAAAAAAGGCTTTCACCTCCGCATCTCTCCACCTGCGGTCTTCCTCTGACACGAGCGATGCCAATTCGGATCGGTTGATTTTCAATCCGCTGATGTTGCCGGTCAGGGTGACGTGTCGGAAGACGCTGGCGTTCAGAAATAGCGGAGCCGACCCGGTCTTTTTGAGGTTCTGCACCGAGATGTCGTCGAATACACACCCGGTCGCCTCGCAGTTCGAATGGCTGACGTTCTCAAGGCGAATATTTGAAAGCACGTTCCAGCCGCGTGGGACGCTTCGGACGTAGCATTGATTAAAGCCGCAATCGCTCGCGCTAGCGTGCGACAAGCTGAGCGGATCGCCGCGGTGCCAAAACGTGCGCCCCTCAAACCGCTGCATAATCCCTCCCTACGCCCAGCGGGACTTTTAAGCTCAAGCGTCCGCTTTCGGGTAGTGGGAAGTGGCAGCGGAACATCCGTAACTGGGGCGCTAGCGGGCATCCGCGTGGCGCTAGGCCTATTCCTTCAGCGGATCATGCCCCCAGTTCATCAGCGAATAGCGCCAGCGTGACGTGGGGATCCGATATTCGTCGTGCGGACCCTGTGCCCGGTGCCGCGCGGCGAAGCCGATCACCTTGCGCATATGGGCATAGTCGCCGCCGTCGAGATCGTCCTTGTGGGTGCGCAGGATCTGCACGATCCGCCGGCCGGATGCGTGGCCCACGCTCTCGCCGCCGTCGCGCTTGAAGCCCACCTTGCGGCTCTCCTCGGTCTCGAGCCATTCCTCGATCTCGGCCGGCGCCATGTTCACCACTTCGTGGAACTTGCGCCAAATCTCCTCATGGTCGTCACGCCCCGCCACCCGCTTCTCCGTTATCGCCATGTTACTCATGCGTAACGGTTTGACGCGGGTTTCGTTGCTGCAGGATTTTAGCCCGCCGCGGCGGCATAATCCTCGCCGACCGGCGGCAGCGCGATCCGTGCCGCGAGGCTGGTGACGCCGACCAGCAGCAATAGCGCCAGCGCGATGCGCGCGCCGCGCTTCGGAAGCGGCACTCCCGCCACCAGCGCGGCGGCGATCCCCGTCGCGAGCATCGCCCAGAGGTGATAGCGGTAATCGGCGGCGACGCTGATCACGAGGAAGGCGAGCTCGGTCAGCACCGCCGACAGCGCCAGCGTCACCGCCAGCCGGCTGCGCGCATCCTCGCGCCGCCAGGCCAGCGCCAGCACCGCCAGTGCCGCGACCAGCCAGAGGATCGGCGCGCCGAGCGGACTTTCGGCTAGGATACCCGCGACCCGCTGGAACGGTGCGGCGCGCGGCGAAGGCGAGCCGAGGCCGAGCGTGTTGGGCTCGCTATCCCATTGCGGATCGGCGAGCGGATAGCGCCACGGCACCAGCCAGCGCATCGTCGCATTCCAATGCGTGAGCCGGTGCGCGGCATAGCCGAGGGGATGGCGCGCGATCGTGCCGATCCAGGCCTCGGTGAGCTTGTGGCCGGGCGCTGCCGCCGCCAGCCCGTCCGAGACGAAATCGCAGCGGTCGCCGAGCGGGTCCCACAGCAAGGGCCGGATGCACTGCTTCGCCTCCGCCGCGCGCCACATCGACGCAGGCAGCACCGGCACCGCTTCGGGGCCCGCATGGTGCGCAATGCCCGCCAGGTCGTAGATCGGCAACGAGCGCCCGACATCGCTGGCGCTGGCGCGGAAGACGAGGTGATTGGCCAGAGGCATCGCCACCAGCACTGCGATCGTCGCTGCGAGCATCAGCGCGCCGTGCCGCACGGGCTTCCACGCGCCGCTGCCCAGCAATCCGAAGGCGAGCGGCACGGTGGCGAACACGGCATTGATCCGCACCAGCGTGGCGTAGAGCAGCAGCAGGCCGACCAGCACCGCCGCCCCGCGCGGCAACGGCCGCTCCCGCAGCCGCCACCAGCCGGCCAGCCCGGTCGCGGCGAGCAGCGCGCCCGCCATCTGCCCGTCCTTGAGTACTGCGACCTGCCATCCGGCAAAGGGCGGCCAGATTCCGAGCAGCAATATGACTCCGGCCGCAATCCACGCGCCTTGCCGGGCCAGCCCCGCCGCAATCAGGCCGAGACCGCTCCAGAATAGCAGCAGCTGCAGCAGGAACATCGGCGCCTGGCCGTGCCAGCCGGCGCCGTAGAATAGCGACCATAGCCGCGCCATCGCCGGCGGGTGCCAGTCGTCATAACTGCCCGACACGACCTGCGCATATTGGTTGAGGCTGTCGAACATCGCGATGCCCGGCCAGAACAGCGCGAGCATGGCGAGGCACAGCAATGCCGCCGCGAGCGCCGCCCGGGCAGCGGGCGACACGCGGCTCAATGCAAGGCTCCTAGGTCAGCTTGCGGCCGAACACCGGGCGCGGCGCGTCTGGATCGGGCGGGATCTCCACGCCCTGCCCCGCCGCCTTGCGCTCGAGATAGCGGGCGAGCGCTGCATCTGCGTCGAAGGCGGGCGCGTCCGCGATCTCGACAATCTTGCCATTCTTGACGACCACCGGGCCGCGCGGGGCGACCAGCGAGCGGATCAGCCAGGCGACGATCGGCACGCAGAGGATCATTCCGACCACCGCGAGCCCGATCACCGTCGGCCCCAGCCCGCCGGCGAGCGGACCGTCGCTCCAGCCTTTGAAGCCAGTGAAGTAATAGAGCATGCCCCCGATATAGAGCAGGGGCAGCAGCGACAGGATCAGCTTGATGGCGCGCACGCCAAATCTCCCACCAGTTCATGCGAACATGGCGGGAGGTTTGGCAGCAAAGCATGAACTAAATGTGGAGAGCGCGGCCGTAGGCGCTGAGCACCGCCTCGTGCATCGTCTCGCTGATCGTCGGGTGCGGGAACACCGTCTCCATCAGCTCGGCCTCGGTGGTCTCGAGCGTCTTGCCGATCGTATAGCCCTGGATCATCTCGGTCACTTCCGCACCGATCATGTGGGCGCCGAGCAGCTCGCCGGTCTTGGCGTCGAACACGGTCTTCACAAAGCCCTCGGCTTCCCCGAGCGCAATGGCCTTGCCGTTGCCGATGAAGGGGAAGTTGCCGACCTTCACTTCATAGCCGGCTTCCTTGGCCTTGGCCTCGGTGAGGCCGACCGACGCGATCTGCGGGTGGCAATAGGTGCAGCCCGGGATGTTGCGGACGTCCATCGCGTGCGGATGCTTGCCGGCGATCGCCTCGACCGCGATCACGCCCTCATGGCTCGCCTTGTGCGCGAGGAACGGCGGCGCGGTGACGTCGCCGATCGCGTAGAGGCCCGCGACGTTGGTCTTGCAGGCGGCATCGGTGACGATGTGGCCGCGCTCGGTCTTCACGCCCAGCGTCTCGAGGCCGATATTCTCGGTGTTCGGCACGATGCCGATCGCGACGATGACATGGCTGAACTCGGCCGTGGTGACCTTGCCATCCTTGTCCTTGATCGAGGCCTTCACACCCGAGCCGGTGACTTCGAGCTTGTCGACGCCGGTCGAGGTCAGGATCGTCATGCCCTGCTTCTTGAACGCCTTCTCCAGATGCGCGGAGACATCCTTGTCTTCCACCGGCACCACGCGGTCGAGCATCTCGACGATGGTCACTTCCGAGCCCATGTCGTTGTAGAAGCTGGCGAACTCGACGCCGATCGCGCCCGAGCCGATGACGAGCAGCTTGGTCGGCATCTCGGGCGGGGTCATCGCGGTCCGGTAGGTCCAGATGCGCTTGCCGTCGGTCTTGGCGAAGGGCAGGTCGCGGGCGCGGGCGCCGGTGGCGACGATGATGTTCTTCGCCTCGAGGTCGGTCTTCTTGCCGTCTTCCCCGGTGACCGTGAGCTTGCCCGGCGCGGTGAGCACGCCGGTGCCCATGTGCACGGTGATCTTGTTCTTCTTCATCAGGTGCGTGACGCCCTGATTGAGCTGCTTGGCGACGCCGCGCGAGCGCTTGACCACGGCTTCCAGGTCGGCGCTGATCTTGTCGGCGACCAGGCCATAGTCCTTGGCGTGCTGCATGTAATGGAAGATCTCGGCCGAGCGGAGCAGCGCCTTGGTGGGGATGCAACCCCAGTTGAGGCAGATGCCGCCCAGCAGCTCGCGCTCGACGATCGCCGTCTTGAGGCCCAGCTGCGCGGCGCGGATCGCCGCCACATAGCCGCCGGGGCCCGAGCCGAGCACGATCACGTCATAGGTATCAGCCAAGGGAGGAGTCCTTCATTCTGGATGATGCGAATATGGGGCGTCAGCCCGGGGTTACATCGAGCGGTCGCGGCCGCTTGTGCTCATCGACCGCGACGAAGACGAACTGCGCCTGGGTAACCATGCAGCTTTCCTCGGAGTGCCGGGCGCGGCGCCAGGACTGGACGTCGATCGTCATCGAGGTGCGCCCGACCTTGACGATATCGGCGAACACCGTGACTTCGTCGCCCACCGCGACCGGCGCGTGGAACTTCATGCCCTCGACCGCGACCGTTACCGCCCGCCCGCGCGAATGGCGCGCGGCGACCAGCCCGGCGGCAAGATCCATCTGGCCCATCAGCCAGCCGCCGAAGATGTCGCCATAGGCATTGGCATCGGCCGGCATCGTGCTGACCCGGATCGCCGGCTGCTGCTGCGGTGGCGTGGCGCCGCCCTCAACCATCCGCGCGCGGCTCCGTGCCGGCAAGCTTCGCCCGATCCTCGGCAATCGCCTTGCGCACCGGGCCCACGCCCATCAGCACCACCGCGATCATGCAGCCAAAGGCGACGATCCAGATATCCTGCGTCGCGCGCGGGTACGACCAGGCCGCCGCGGTGGCGATCAACGCCGCCACGACCAGCCCGATCACGATATGCACCACTTCGATCAGCACGCGCATCGGGTGCACTCCCACGGTCAGGCGATCATCCCGAACGGATTCTCGACCAGTTCCTTGAAGATCTTCATCATCGCGGCGCCGTCGGCCCCGTCGATCGCGCGGTGATCAAAGCTGCCGGTGGCCGACATGACGGTCGCGACCTGCAGTGCATCGTCGATCACGTACGGACGCTTCTCGCCCGCGCCGATCGCCATGATCATGCCCTGGGGCGGATTGATCACCGCTTCGAACTGCTTGATGCCGAACATGCCCATGTTCGAGAGTGACGCGGTGCCGCCCTGATATTCTTCCGGCTTCAGCTTGCCGTCACGGGCACGCGCCGCGAGATCCTTCATCTCGATCGAGATCGCCGAGACCGCCTTGTTCGCCGCGTCGCGGATGATCGGGGTGATCAGGCCGGTCGGGGTCGAGACCGCGACCGACACGTCGGAGCGGCTATATTTGATCAGCTGGTCGCCGGTGTAGGTGACGTTGCACTTGGGCGCCTGCGCAAGCGCGACGCCGAGCGCCTTGATCAGCAGGTCGTTGACCGAAAGTTTCACGCCGCGCGCCTCGAGCGCCTTGTTGAGGTCGCCGCGCAGCTTGAGCAGCGCGTCGAGGCGAATGTCGAGCGTCAGGTAGATGTGCGGGATCGTCTGCTTCGACTCGGTGAGGCGGCGCGCGATCGTCTTGCGGATGTTCGAGAGCTTCTCGGCCTCGTGCGGGATCGATTCGTCCCACCAGACCGGCTTGTGCTCCGCCGGGGCGGCCGCGGCGGCTGGAGCAGCCGAAGGCGCAGCGGCGGAAGCAGCCGGAGCGGCAGCGGCAGGCGCGGCGCCGGCCTTGGCGCCTTCGATGTCCGCCTTGACGATGCGGCCGTTCGGACCCGAGCCGGTCACGCCGGCCAGGTCGACGCCCTTCTCGGCGGCGACGCGCTTGGCGAGCGGGCTCGCCTTGACGCGATCTCCCGAAGCCGCAGCCGCCTGCGCGGGCGCAGGTGCCGGAGTCGGCGCGGGTGCCGGGGCAGCCTCCGCCTTCTTCTCTTCCGCCTTGGGAGCAGGCGCAGCGGCCGGGGCCGGCGCGGCAGCGGCGGTCGAGGCGTCCTCGCCCTCACCGGCGATAATCGCGATCACGGTGCCGACCTTCACATTGTCGGTACCCTCGGCAACGAGGATCTTGGCGATCACGCCCTCGTCGACCGCTTCGAATTCCATCGTCGCCTTGTCGGTCTCGATCTCGGCCATGAGGTCGCCGGACTTCACCGTGTCGCCCTCCTTCACAAGCCACTTGGCGAGGGTGCCCTCTTCCATCGTGGGGGAAAGCGCAGGCATCTTGATTTCGATCGACATGAAGGTTCCCGTCATTGGAGCCCGGAACAGGTTCGCGGCCCTCTTTGCGCCGCCCCCGCCCCGGGTCAAGAGACGCGCTTGCAGGAAATGACGCTACGGGGCACGTAACGCGCCAGGAAGAGGATCAATCCATGCGCACCTATCTGGTGGTGATCGACGAAAGCCCCGAGGCGGAGATTGCGCTGCGCTTCGCCGCGCGGCGTGCCGCGAAGACCGGCGGCAACGTCGAAATTCTCGCGCTGATCCCCCGGCCCGACTTCGTCCAATGGGGCGGCGTGATGGCCACGATCGAGGAAGAAGGCCGCGAACGCGCCGAAGCGCTGGTCGCCCGCGCCGCCGGCACGCTGTTCACCGAATCGGGCCTCAAGCCCTCGATCACGGTTCGGGAAGGCGATGGTCCCAAGATCGTCCGCGAGATGCTTGCCGCCAATCGCGAGATCGCCGCGCTCGTGCTCGGCGCCGCCGCGAGCGGCGCGCCGGGGCCGATGGTTGCGCACTTTGCCGGGTCGGATGCCGGTACGCTGCCGGTGCCGGTGATGATCATCCCGGGCGCGCTCGACATGGATGCGATCGATCGGCTGAGCTGAAAACCCCTCTCCCGTCGGGAGCGGGAGAGTAGATTGACCCACCTCCCGTCCCCCGTCACTCTCCCGGCATGCGCATCCTCGCTTTCGCTCCGCTCGCCCTGCTCCTCCCCGCCGCCGCCCAGGCGCAGGAGAAGCCCGATCCGGCCCATCTCAAGGCGACCGTCGACAAGCTGGTGAGCTTCGGCACCCGCCACACCCTCTCCGATCCGGAAAACCCCACGCGCGGCATCGGCGCCGCACGCCGCTGGTTCGCCGCCGAGCTCTCGAAGATCGGCGACCAGTGCAACTGCATCGAAGTCGCCAATATCGCCCGCACCTTCACCGGTCCGCGCGCGCCGAACGGCGTCGAGATCGTCGACGTCCTCGGCTTCCAGGCCGGCACCGACCCCAAGCGCGTCGTCATCGTCATGGGCCATATCGACAGCCGCGTGACCGATGTGATGAACGCCACCGCCGACGCCCCCGGCGCCAATGACGACGGTTCGGGCACCGCGCTGGTGCTCGAGGCCGCCCGCATCCTGTCGAAGCAGAAGTTCAAGGCGACGATCGTCTATGCCGCGCTCTCGGGCGAGGAGCAGGGACTGTTCGGCGGGCAGCTGCTTGCCGAGACCGCCAAGGAGCGCGGCTGGACGGTCACCGCGGTGCTCAACAACGATATCGTCGGCAACACCGTCGGCACCGACGGTCGCAAGGTCGCGGACCGGGTCCGCGTCTTCTCCGAGACCTTCAGCGAAGGCGACGAACCCGCCTCGCTCAAGGGGCTGCGCGCCGATGGCGGCGAGGATGACGGCCCCTCGCGCGCGCTTGCCAAGGCCGTCGATCAGGTCGCCGGCAAGATCCCCGGCGGGCTCGACGCCTTCCTGGTCCGCCGGCCCGATCGATTCGGCCGCGGCGGCGATCACTCGCCCTTCCTCAAGCTCGGCTATCCGGCGGTACGCTTCTCGGTCGGCGTCGAGAATTATGACGCGCAGCACCAGGACCTCGTCCCCGGCAAGGGCGATACTGCCGACAAGATGGACTTTCCCTATCTCGCCAAGGTGACGGCGATCAACGTGGCGACGATCCGCCGCCTCGCCTCTGCCCCCGCCGCGCCCGACAAGGTGACGATCGGTGGCGCGCTGTCGACCGACACCTCGGTCAAATGGGCCGCGGTCCCCGGCGCAGTGAAATATCGCATCCACTGGCGCCGCGCCGACGCGCAGGACTGGACCAACCAGCTTGACGTGACGGGCACCGAGGCGAGCCTGAAGAATGTCGTGGTGGACGACAGCTTTGTCGGAGTGTCGGCGATCGGCGCCGATGGCGCGGAGAGCCTGGTCACCTTCGGGCGACGATGAGCCCGTGCGTCATCCCGGCGGAAGCCGGGACCCGAAACCAAAAGCGGTTCAGCAGATAAACGCTGGCCCCCGGCTTTCGCCGGGGTGACGATCCCGGATCAGCGGCAGCCGCAGACGCAGCACTTGACCGGCGCACGATAGCGGCGAACCGGGGCCTTGCGGACCACGCGGCGCGGGGCCGACCGGACGTAGGTCGTGGTCGTCGCGACTTCCTCGACCACTTCCTCGGTGACCGTGGTCGTGGTGGTCGTCGTGCCGGGGATGACGATTACGGTCGTTCCCACCGGCGCACCATAATAGCTGGCGCTGCCCTGATAGCTGCCCTGGGCGCCGTAATAGGCCTGGCCCGAGCCGTAATAGCCCTGGACTTGTGCCGCCGGCGGCGCACCGATCGCGCCGGCCGGCGGCAGACTCCCCCCGGAGTATCCGTCATAATAATCGTTCGGATCGACCGGCTGGATCGGTTGGCGATAGCCGGCCCCCACGGTCGCGTTCGAATAGCTGTACGAATTGGAATAGGCGCCGCTCGAATCGGACCAGGCGCCGGCATCCGCGTCGCCCCAGCCGATGCCATCGACCGAATCCCACACGTCGCCGCGGTCGTCGACCAGCACGGCGTCATCATAATAGCGCACCCAGAAATAGCCGTAGGGCGGCGCGGCCAGACCCCAGTTCAGATAGTCAGGAATGCGGAAGCCGCTGCCCATCCAGTAATTGGGCAGATGGCCGCCACGGCCCATGCGGCGATAATTATTCCAGCCGCCGGGTGCCTGGGCACCGGCATACCAGCGGCCGTTGATCTGACCGCCCCAGCGGTTGCCATTGCCGTGCTGGCCGACATTCTGGCCGTGACCGCGCGGCGGCAGCGCGTTCCAGCGGCCATTCTGCCAGACGCGCGCGCCGGCGGTGGGCACGCCGGGGCCGGTATGGATGCGGGTCGGCGCCGGGCCAGGGATATGCGGCGGATTGGACGAGACGCGCGGGGGCATCGGCATCGGCACGCTGCGGGGTGCCATCCCGCCAGGTGCCGGGATCGGGCCGCCGCTGCCGCCCCAGGTCGGGCCGGGCGAGGTCACCTGCGCGGCCGCCGGCAGCGCTGCCAGCAGCGCCGTGGCCATCAGGGCCGGCTTCAACAGGTGACGCATCGCAAACTCCTTTGGGCCATGGCAGAGCCGCCCCGCTCTCATGGTTGCCAAAGGATTAAACCCCGCGCGTGAGCCGCGCCACTTTTGCCTATGCTTAACGGAGTCCCGTTCCGGGTCAGCCGACCAGTCTGGGACCGAGGATCCGCACCAGCGCCTCGCAACCCGCCGCGTCGCCGGCATCGAAACGTGCCGGATTGGGGCTGTCGAGGTCGAACACGCCGATCAACTCGCCCTGGACGACGATCGGCACGACCAGCTCGGAGCGGCTGTCGGCGTCGCAGGCGATATGGCCGGGAAAGGCGTGGACGTCCTCGACCAGCTGGGTCTCGCGGGTGGTCGCTGCGGCGCCGCACACGCCCTTGCCGAACGGAATGCGGATGCAGGCGGCCTTGCCCTGGAAGGGTCCCAGGACGAGCTCGTCGTTCACATTGCGGTAGAAGCCGGCCCAGTTGAGGTCGGGCAGATACTGCCAGATCAGCGCCGAGACATTCGCCATGTTGGCGATCGCGTCCGGCTCGTCGGCGGTGAGCGAATCGAGCGCGGCGGCGAGGTCGCGGTAGAGCTCGGTCTTGTCGGTGGTGGTGACGTCGAAGGTATACATGGCGGTGATGTAGGCGATCGCACCGTCCAGCGGGAGAGGCGAAAGCGACAGATTGCGAAGGCTAGTCTAGCCGGACCTTGCCACGCCCGGCCTTTACCTGCGCCCGGTCCTTCTTCTCGTCGACCCGGCGCGCCTTGGCCGCCTTGCTCGGCTTGGTCTTGATCCGCCGGGCGTCGCGCTCATGCGCCTTTTCGATCAGCTCGATCACCCGTTCGCGGGCATCGGCGCGGTTGGCCTCCTGGGTGCGGAACTTGCGCGCGGTTATCACCAGCTCGCCGTCGAGGGTGAGCTTCGAGCCCGCCAGCGTCTTGAACTTCTGCCAGGCATAGGGCGCCAGGCCGAGCTTGAACACGTCGATGCGCAGCTGGACGGCGGTGGCGACCTTGTTGACGTTCTGCCCGCCCGGCCCGGTCGAGGCGAGAAACTTCTCCTCGACGATCGCCGCGTCGGGCAGTTCAGCCACGGCCGAACCCGGCATTGTGGAAGCGCACCGGCAGCGGCGCGGTCGCGTGGATATCGTCCTTGCCTTCGCGCGGCACGGTCAGCTCGACCGCGTGAAGCATCATCGCCGGGCCGCCGCGGCCATAGACCGGGTCGCCGAGCACCGGCACGCCCAGCCCATCGGCGGCGTGGACACGGATCTGATGGGTGCGGCCGGTCTCGGGATAGAAGGCGACCAGGCTCTTGCCGTCCTTGCGCTCCATCACCTTGTAGCGCGTGATCGAGGGCTTGCCCTTGGGATCGCCGATCATCCGCCAGCCTTCTTCGCGGGTCGAGACCTTGGACAGCGCCAGTTCGATCGTGCCGCTGTCGTCCTTGGGCTCGCCGTCGAGGATGGCGAGATAGCGCTTGGCCACTGCGCCGGCCTCAAAGGCCTGGGCGAAGCGCTTCATCGCCTTGGGGTTGCGCGCGAGCAACAGGCAGCCGCTGGTGTCGCGGTCCAGCCGGTGGACAGGCAGCGGCAGGCGCTGGAAGCCGAAGGTCAACTGGTCGAGCAGATCCTCGAGGCTTTCCGAGCGGTCCCGCGGACGATCGACCGGCAGGCCCGCAGGCTTGTCGATTACCAGAGCTTCGCCATCAATGAAGAGCACGCGATCCTTGAACATCGCCCGCCCATGCCACCGCCGGCGCCGAAGCGCCAGCGGTGGGTGGGTTTCAGCTTAGCGCTGGAAGCGGATCGAGCAGGTCGACATGCGGCCCTGCACGGTCGTGCGCCAGTTGCCGGTCCACTCGCCGCGCATGTCGCGGGCCTTGTCGCGGCACTTGCGCTCGGCGTCCGACTGATTCCAGATCGGGCCGACTTCGATGTCGCGGATCACGCCGCCGGTGCCCCAGCCGCCGCCGTTGCCGGGATAGCCGCCGCCATTGCCGGGGCCACCGCCCCAGTTGCCGCCACCGCCCGGACGGCCACCGCCGGGACGACCCCAGCCGCCTTCGCCATAACCGCCATTGTCACCCCAGCCGTTATTCCGGCGCGGGTCGAGGTCGGTGATGCGATAGAGCAGGCGCGGGCCGCCGCTGCGCGGAATGCCCGAGATCACGCCGCCGCGCAGGTCGAGGCGAACGCGGGCGCCGCGCGACGGATCGTAGAGGTTGACTGCATCGCGGCTGCGATTGGTCTCGTCGAAGCGGTGGATCAGCGTGCCGTCATCGGCGAACTCGACCCAACGGCCGGGACGCGTCTCGACAAAGGCGCCGCCGCCGCTGTGGCGAACACGGCCGACATTGTTGCCGTCCACCCGCTGCATGGCGGGCGCGGCGTGCGGCTTCGCCGGAGCGGCCGACGCGGCAGTGCCGGCCAGCAGTGCGGCGGACAAGGCTAGGCAGGAAATTCTTGCGAGCATGGTTCATTCTCCCCTGGCTGCATCTTCGGGCCTTTTGACCCGATCGACACAGCTGCGCAACGATTCAGCAATGCGCATGGTTGCGTGATGATTGCGTGACCCTTTTCGCTTGAACCGCGTTTGAACGATGATGCCAGCCTCGCGAAAGGTTGGGCCGGCAGCGTGATGGGGTTGCGTATGCGTATTCCGGCCCTCGCCCTATTCCTGCTCGCGCCAATGGCGGTGCATGCCGAGGAGGATGCCCCGCCCCCGGCCGCGACCGCATCGGTCGCGCGACTGTTCAACCACCTCCCCTATGGCGAGGCCGATCCGACGGCGCTGCTGCCGGTGCCGAGCCTGCCGGGCTGCACGATGGCGCGTGAAGTGGTCGGGGATCTCGAGCGGCTGCTCAGCGCGGCGCGGGCCGAAGGCGTCGATCTGGGTGCGGCATCCTGCTTCCGCTCGGTCGCCTATCAGCGCCGGGTGTTCTGCGCCGGCGCCGGCAATTGCGACGCGGTGGCGGCACAGCGCGCCCGCTTCGTCGCGCCGCCGGGGTATAGCGAGCACGCCACCGGCTATGCGATCGACTTCGTCCAGCGCGGCGGCGACTGCCGGGCGGTCGAGCAATGCTTCTTCCTCACCCCCGGCGGTCAATGGCTGATGAAGCGCGGGCCGGAGTTCGGCTTCGAGCTTTCCTTCCCGGCCGGCAACAAGCAGGGCGTCGGCTGGGAGCCCTGGCATTGGCGCTGGACCAGCACACCGGCAGCCCGCGCGCGTTTTGCATTTGCCCAGGCGAGCTTCCCTGCGCTGCCCGCGGCACAAATAAAAACAGCGGCCGGACACGAGGTCCGGCCGCCGTCCCTGGAGACCGCGCCAGGAGGGGGAATTTACGCGGTCTCGACTTCGCGGTGGGGAGCCGCGATCTTGTTGGCCAGCTCGGCGACCTTGCGGCCCTGATAGCGGGCGCCATCCAGCTCGGCCTGGCTCGGCAGGCGGCTGCCGTCCGAGTCCGAGATGGTGGTCGCGCCGTAGGGCGAGCCGCCCTTCACTTCATCGACACCGCTCTGGCCGGCATAGCCATAGTCGAGGCCGACGATGTTGAGGCCGAAGTGGAGCAGGTTGGTGATGATCGAGAAGAGCGTCGTCTCCTGGCCGCCATGCTGGGTGGCGGTCGAAGTGAAGGCACCGCCGACCTTGCCGTTCAGCTGGCCCTGGAACCAGACGCCGCCGGCGCGATCCCAGAAGCTCGCCATCTGGCTGGCCATGCGGCCGAAGCGGGTCGGCGCACCGACGATGATACCGTCATAATTCGCCAGCTCATTGACGTCCTCGAGCACCGGATGGCTGTGATCGGCGACGAAACCGGCGGCCTGCGCCACTTCGAACGGCGCGGTCTCGGGAACGCGGCGGACATCGACGGTGGCACCCGTGCTGCGCGCGCCCTCGGCGACGGCATCGGCCATCTTCGCGAGGTGGCCATAGGACGAGTAATAGAGAACGAGGATCTTGGACATGATGCGATTCCCTTGTGTTATTCGCTATCGACCAGGACGATTTCGGCGTCCTCGATCGCGGTGATGGTGAAAGTCTTGCCGCCGCTGAGGGCGACACCGTCTCGGGCGTTCACCCGCTCGCCGTCGATCTCGATCGTGCCGACCGCGGGCACCAGATAGGCGTGCCGATTGGCACCCACTTGGTGGGTGACGCTCTCACCGGCCTTCAGCGTCGCGCCGAGGACACGGGCATCAGCCCGGATCGGCAGCGCATCGGCATCGTCGGCAAAGCCGCTCGCCAGGGTAACAAACTTGCCCGAACGATCGCCCTTGGGGAAAGGCTTGGCGCCCCAGCTCGGCTGGCCACCACGCTCGCGCGGCATGATCCAGATCTGGAAGAGCGTCGTCGTCTCGGGCTCGAGGTTGTACTCGGCATGGCGCACGCCATTGCCCGCGCTCATCACCTGGACGTCACCGGCGCCGGTGCGGCCCTTGTTGCCCATCGAATCCTGGTGCGTGATCGCGCCCTGGCGGACATAGGTGATGATCTCCATGTCCTGGTGCGGATGCGGCGGGAAGCCGGCGCCGGCGGCGATCTCGTCGTCGTTCCAGACGCGCAGCGCCCCCCAGCTCATCCGGGCCGGATCATAGTAATCGGCGAAGCTGAAATGATGCCGGGCGTTGAGCCAGCCATGGTCCGCGTGGCCGAGCGTACCAAAGGGTCGTTTGTCGATCATGGGGTGTGAACCTCCTGTGTTGAGCAGGAAGATAGGGCGCCGGATCGCAGCGTAAATGGAAACGTTGGAAACCGATCGTTTCACAATACTTCCATTCGGCGCCGAAGCTGCTAGATTGAGCGCGTCCACAGCCGAAAGCAGCCGTCATGCCGCATGCGCTTCGTCGACTTCCCCTCCGCGCCGTTCTGTTTGCCCTGCCCGTCCCCGCGCTGGCGCAGCAGGCCCCCGTTCCGGTCACCTGCCCGACCGCCGCGACGACCGATGGCGACGGGCAGAAGGATTTCGACTGGGAGATCGGATCCTGGACGACCAGGCTCAAGCGCCTCAAAAGCCCATTATCCGGGTCGACGACCTGGGTCGAATATGAAGGCACGACCGAGGTTCGTCCGGTGCTGGACGGGCGCGCCAACCTGGTCGAGCTCAAGGTTGCCGGACCGGCCGGAAGGATCGAAGGCGCGTCGCTGCGGCTCTACAATCCCAAGGCCCGCCAATGGGCGCTCCATTTCACCGGCGCCGGCACCGGCGTGCTGACCCCGGCGACGATCGGCGCCTTTCACGGCGGCTGCGGCGAATTCTACGCGCAGGACAACTGGAACGACCGCGCGATCCTGGTGCGCTTCGTGATTTCGGACATTACCGCGAACTCCGCGCGGTTCGAGCAAGCCTTCTCGGCCGATGGCGGCAAAAGCTGGGAAGTGAACTGGATCGCCACCGATACGAGGCGCAACTGATGAAGCTACCCGATTTCGAAGCCTGGGCGGTGTTCGCCGCCGTCGTCGAGCATCGCTCGTTCAGCGCCGCGGCGGACGCGCTGGCGGTTTCCAAGGCGACCGTCTCCAAGGCGATCACCCGGCTGGAAGGCCGGCTGGGCACCACGTTGTTCCACCGCACCTCGCGCCGGCTGACGCTCACCGACAGCGGCCGGAGCCTGGCCGAACATGCGCAACGCATCCTGAGCGAGGGCCAGGCGGCCGAGGAAGCCGCCTTCGAATCGGCCAGCGCGCCCGCCGGGCTGGTCCGCGTCGCGGCACCGCTGACCTTCGGCATCCAGGCGGTGGCACCGGCGCTGGCCGACTTCATGAAGCTCTATCCGGGCATCAAGGTCGAGCTGCGCCTGTCCGACGCGTTCGTCGACATTGTCGGCGAGGGGATCGACATCGCGCTGCGCATCGCCGAACTGCCCGATTCGTCGCTGCGCGCCCGGCGGCTGGGGCCGATGGTGATGCACATCGTCGGCGCGCCCGCCTATTTCGACAGGGCCGGACGCCCGCGCCATCCCGCCGACCTCGCCCACCATGCCTGTTTCGTCTACACAAATACATCCAATCCGGATGTATGGCGCTTCCGCAAGGCGGGCGGCGAGGAAGCCGCGGTCCGCGTCGACGGGCCGATCCGTACCGACAGCGGCGATGCGATGATCCCCGCATTGTGCGCCGGCCTGGGCGTCGCGCGGCTGCCCGACTTCCTGATCGCCAGCGAACTCGCCAAGGGCGATCTGGAAGAAGTGCTGGAGGAATGGTCGGGCAGCGCCGCCGCCTTGCACCTGCTCACGCCGCCCGGAACGCTCCGCCCCGCGCGGGTGGAAGCGTTAATCGAATTCCTTTCCGATCGCTTGCGAAAGACCTGTGGTGAATTCCATCTAAAGGACTCGACTCCGTAACGAATCCGAGTCCGCCCATAGGTAGATTCCCTACGACTCGTGGAGTCAGGCCGGTTAGGGAGAAATTAACCTTTTGCCTTCAGACAAGCTTAGGTTAATGAATCGTCCGAGGCATGCCTTTCAATTGGGGCAAGGCAGCCTGCGGGCAAGGGGACTTTGACGATGCGCGTGCTGTTGATCGAAGACGAGCCGAGCACTGCCAAGGCGATCGAGCTGATGCTCACGACCGAGGGCTTCAACGTCTATACGACGGACCTCGGCGAGGAGGGCTTGGACCTGGCCAAGCTCTATGATTACGACATCATTCTGCTCGACCTGAACCTGCCCGACATGCACGGGTATGACGTTCTGAAGAAGGTCCGGGTCGCCCGCGTGCAAACGCCGGTGCTGATCCTGTCGGGCATCAACGAAATGGATTCCAAGGTGCGTTCGTTCGGCTTCGGTGCCGACGATTACGTGACCAAGCCCTTCCACCGCGAAGAGCTGGTTGCGCGCATCCATGCGGTCGTCCGCCGCTCGAAGGGGCACAGCCAGTCGGTCATCCGCACCGGCAAGCTCGCCGTGAACCTCGACGCCAAGACGGTCGAAGTCGACGGTGCCCGCGTGCACCTGACCGGCAAGGAATATGCGATGCTGGAGCTGCTCTCGCTCCGCAAGGGCACGACGCTCACCAAGGAAATGTTCCTGAACCACCTTTATGGCGGCATGGACGAGCCCGAGCTCAAGATCATCGACGTGTTCATCTGCAAGCTGCGCAAGAAGCTCAGCATGGCATGTGAAGGCGACAATTACATCGAGACCGTCTGGGGCCGCGGCTATGTGCTGCGCGAGCCGGACGGCGTCGAGGAGCAGGAGCCGGTTTCGGCCGTCGCCTGATACGACAAAGCTTCAACGGGGGTTGGCGAGGCCGTGGTCCGAAAGGATCGCGGCCTTTCCCGTTTCAGCGCTTGCGGCGCGCGATCGCGTGGCGCTCGGCGGCCTCGAGCAGCGCCGCCAGATCCTCGCGGCTGACGTCGAAGCTTTCGTGCGCCGCATCGAGCGCGGCATCGATGTCCTCGGGCAGGATGCGCGGATGCGCCGGTGCCGGCGCCGGGCGGTGCGGATAGCTGTGACCGGAGAAGCGGTGGAAGGCGATGCCCGCCACCACCAGCAGCACGGCATTCACGCCGCCGGGCGTCAGTGCGAACATATAGCCCTTGGCCATGATCTCGGGCCCCGCGAGCACCGGGACCAGCGCGCAGCCGCCACCCGGCGGATGGAGGCAGCGCAGCGCCGACATGGCGAGGATCGACAGCCCCACCGCCACGCCCGCGGCCAGTACGCCGTGACCGAGTGTTTGCGCGACGAGGATGCCCGTGGCCGTCGCCACCACCGTGCCGCCGATTACCGGCCAGGGCTGGCCGAGCGGGCTCGACGGCACTGCGAAGACAATCACCGCCGAGGCGCCGAGCGATGCCGCGAGCAGCAGCGCCGCATGGCTGCCGACGAGCGGCGCAGCGAGCGCACCGGCAAAGGCGATACCAAGTCCGGCACCAAGCGCAGCGACCGCGCGCTCGCGCCAATTGGCGCCCGCGAGTTGGCGCAACCGCAACAATGTCGTCGTCATGCTACTTCTTCACATAGACCCGTGCGCCGCCGACCCAGGTTTCGAGCACCTGCGTGGCGCGCAGGTCCGCCGGCGAGGCGAGCAGCGGGTCGCGGTCGATCAGGATGAAGTCGGCGCGCATGCCGGGCGCCAGGCGGCCGATCATATTCTCCGCAAAGCCCGCCCAGGCGGCGCCGGTGGTGAAGCCCGCCCAGCCCTGTTCGCGCGTCACCGCTTCCTCGACCCGCCAGCCGCCGAACGGCTGGCCATTGGCGTCGGTGCGAGTGAACGACACGGCCCAGCCGGCCCAGGGATCGGGGCTCTCGACCGGATAGTCCGAGCCGAAGGCGATGTGCGTGCCGTCCTTGAGCATCGTCTTCCAGGCATAGGCACCGGCGAGCCGGTCCTTGCCCAGCCGCGCCTCGGCCATGTTCATGTCGCTGGTCTGGTGGACCGGCTGCATCGAGGCGATCACGCCGAGCTTGGCGAAGCGCGGCAGGTCCTTGGGATCGACGATCTGGGCATGCTCGATCCGCCAGCGGCGATCGTCCTTGTACGTGTCCGACAGCACTTCGACCGCGTCGAGCACCTGCTGGTTGGCGCGATCCCCGATCGCGTGGACCGCGATCTGGAAGCCGTCCATCGCGCCGCGGGTCATCATGTTGAGCAGCTGGTCGTCGGTGAGAAAGCCCAGCCCCTTCTGGCCCGGCGCGTCGCTGTAATCGGCCTTGAGCCAGGCGCCGCGGCTGCCGAGCGCGCCATCGGCATAGAGCTTGATCCCGCCCATGCGCAGCTTGTCGTTATAGAGCCACGGCGTCGGCCCCTGCCCGGCCACGGC
Source organism: Sphingomonas sp. R-74633 (assembly GCF_013416555.1). Classification (GTDB taxonomy): domain Bacteria; phylum Pseudomonadota; class Alphaproteobacteria; order Sphingomonadales; family Sphingomonadaceae; genus Sphingomonas. The sequence goes on from NZ_JACCFG010000002.1 coordinate 148,223, forward strand.
AAGCGCGGCCTCGACGCCGCTGGCATAGCTCATGATCCGCACGCGGAGCTGGCCGATATCGCCCATGCGGCGGAAGGTGAGCCAGTCGTCGACCGAGGAGCCCATGTCGGCGGTGGCGGTGATGCCGAGCGAGAGCAGCCGGTCCTGTGCCGCCAGGAACGCAGCGTTGCGGTCGCGCGGCGTGGCCTTGGGGATGAACTTCTCGACCAGCGCCATGGCGCCGTCGACGAATACGCCCGACGGCGCCCCCTTGGCGTCACGCTCGATACGGCCACCATTGGTGTCCTTGTTCGCCGCGGTGACTCCGGCGACCTGGATCGCGCGGCTATTCGCCCAGGCGGCATGGCCGTCGACACGCTCGAGCCAGACCGGGCGATCGCTCACCGCCTTGTCGAGCTCCGCCGCGGTCGGGAAGCGGCCGAGCTTCCAGATCTCCTGGTTCCAGCCGCCGCCGAGGATCCACTTGGTCGGATTGGCGTCGGCATAGGCCTTGATCTTGGCCAGCGCCTCGTCGAGCGACGTGGTCTTGGAGAGATCGAGCAGCAGCAGTTGCGAGCCGAGGCCCATGACATGGCCATGCGCGTCGATCATGCCCGGAAGCAGCGTCTTGCCGCCCATGTCGAGCTTCCACTCGACCTTTTTCGGGCGCTTGTCCTCGCGCTTGAGCAGCTGGGTGACCTTACCGTCGCGGCTGAACAATATGCCGTTGAAGCGGACCACATCGCCCTTCTCGTCCAGCGTCATGCCGTTGACATTGTCGATCAGGCCGTCCGCCATGGCGGCTGCGGGGGCGAGGATGAGGGCGAGCGCGGCGAACAGCCGCAGGAGGCGCTTCAGCATGGACGCAGGGCATAGGGCTTGTTCCGCCAAGGCGCCAGATGCGCCGCCTTCATGCCCGCAGAACATGGCTTTCCCCATAGAAGCGTGGTTTCCCCTGCGGCGCAGATGGTCTAGGCGAAACGGGATATGGCCACCAAGACCCTTCCGGCGAATGCGCCGCTGCCCGTTTCGATCGACGACGTCCGTGCAGCGCAGGCGCGCATTGCGGGCCAGATCGTGCGGACGCCGACGCTGGTGAGCAAGACGCTGTCGGACCTGACCGGCGCGACGGTCTACCTGAAGTTCGAGAACCTGCAGTTCACCGCGGCGTACAAGGAGCGCGGCGCGCTCAACACGCTGCTCCAGCTCGACGAGGCGGCGCGCAGCAAGGGTGTGATCGCGGCATCGGCCGGCAACCATGCCCAAGGCCTGGCCTATCACGCCAACCGGCTCGGCATCCCGAGCACGATCGTGATGCCCAAGAACACGCCGATCGTGAAGGTCACCCAGACCGAGGGTCATGGCGCCAACGTGATCCTCGAGGGCGAGACGTTCGACGCCGCCTATGCGCACAGCCGCAAGCTGGAGGCCGAGCACGGCTTCACCTTTGTCCACCCGTTCGATGATCCCCGCGTCATCGCCGGCCAGGGCACGGTCGCGCTCGAGATGCTCGAGGACGTGCCGGAGATCGATACGCTGGTGATCCCGATCGGCGGCGGCGGCCTGATCTCGGGCTGTGCCACCGTGGCCAAGTCCGAGGGGCGCGACATCGAAGTCGTCGGCGTGCAGGCCGAGCTCTACCCCTCGATGTACAACCGCATCCACCACACCGACATGCCCTGCGCCGGCGACACGCTGGCCGAGGGCATTGCAGTGAAGCAGCCGGGCGGCATCACCTCGGGCATGGTCGAGGCGCTGGTCGACGACATCGTGCTGGTCAGCGAGCGCCGGCTGGAAGAGTCGGTGAGCCTGCTGCTCCAGATCGAGAAGACCGTGGTCGAGGGCGCCGGCGCCGCCGGCCTGGCCGCGCTGCTCGGTGAGCCGCAGCGCTTCAAGGGCAAGACCGTGGGCATCGTGCTGTGCGGCGGCAATATCGACCCGCGGCTGCTCGCCTATGTGCTGCTGCGCGACCTGGCCCGCTCGGGCCGGATGGCGCGGCTGCGCATCCGCCTGCAGGACCGGCCGGGCGCGCTCTACAAGGTGGCGCAGATCTTCGACCAGCTCTCGGTCAACATCCTCGAACTGTCGCACCAGCGCATCTTCACCAACCTGCCCGCCAAGGGCCTGAGCCTGGACGTGGAGTGCGAGACGCGCGACCGCGACCATCTCGACCGGCTGATGACTGCGCTGCGGCGTGCGCAATATGAGGTGCAGCTCGTCGAGCTGGCCTGAGCGCGCCGCGGAAAGTCACGAAAGTCACGACACTCACGCGCGGGCGCGCATGCGCACGCGCGAGGGGATCGGGAGCGATCCCGTATTTCCTTACCTTTGAAAGAGCGGCCGGGCCGTAGCCCGGCTGCCGAAGCCAAGCAGGCGAAATCCTACATTGCAAGCCAGCTTCATTCGTCACCTCGGCCTTGTGCCGGGGTCCACCGGGCGGCGAGCATTGGACAAGAGGCTCAAAGCGCGTTGCGGTCGGCTTAGTGGACCCCGGCACAAGGCCGGAGTGACGGCATGTCCGAGGATGGCCCCAAATCCCCGCGACTCAGCAGGACTCCTTCTGTTCCGCCCCAAACCGACGAAGCGAATCGCACGCGCGACGAACCGAGTCGTCGCTGGATTCACACGATTCATCGACTCCGTTATGATGCCCCCACAGAGCAAATTTCGCTTTTCCGGCAGCGTGTTACGCGGCCCGATGGTTAACGCATGCGCTCTCCCAGAGAGTGGTGAATCGTTAACCTTCTTTCATGGTAAAGCCGCTTTTCATCCTTCAAATTCCGCAGCATAGTCGCCGCATCAGGCCGGACGTAACGGCCGGCGCAAAGGGGCATCAGGGGTGACTGCACTTTCCCGTTTTCCGCGGTTCTTCGTCACCAGCCCCTCGCCTTGCCCCTATCTGCCGGGCCGGCAGGAGCGGAAGATCTTCACCGAGCTGGCAGGCCAGCATGCGGGCGAGCTGAACGACGCGCTGGGCCGCATCGGCTTTCGCCGCAGCCAGTCGGTCGCGTACCGGCCGAGCTGCGCGGGCTGCACTGCCTGCGTCTCGGTCCGCGTCGTCGCCGACGAGTTCAAGCCCAATGCCAGCCAGCGCAAGCTGCTCAAGCGCCATTCCGACCTCGAGATCACTGCCTGCAAGCCCTGGGCGACCGAGGAGCAGTTCGCGCTGCTCCACCGCTATCTGAGCGCGCGCCATCCGGGCGGCGGCATGGCGGCGATGGACGAGAATGACTATGCCGACATGGTCGAGCAGTCGCCGGTCAGCTCCTATGTGATCGAATATCGCGAGCCGTCGGTGAACGGCGAGCGCGGCCGTCTGGTCGGCGCCTGCATCACCGATCAGCAGGCCGACGGCCTGTCGATGATCTACAGCTTCTTCCTGGCCGATGACGAAGGCCGCCCGGGCCTGGGCAACTTCATCATCATGGAGCACATCCTGCGCAGCCAGGCCGCCGGCCTGCCCTATGTCTATCTCGGCTATTGGGTGAAGGGCAGCGAGCGGATGGCGTACAAGACGCGCTATCGCCCGATCGAAGTGCTCGGCCCCAATGGCTGGACGGTGCTGGAAGACGAGGACATGCAGGTGTCGATGCCGGTGCCGCAGACTGCGGCGGCATTCGCCTGAGGATCATGCTGGGGATCCCAAACTGATCCCCGGCGAAGGCCGGGGCCCAGCAGCAATGTCGTTCGAGAGTTTCTCGCGCCTAACTATCTTCGCCGCGACTGGGCCCCGGCCTCCGCCGGGGAACAGCTTTCCGCTTGGCGCCCGACCTATTCCTCCACCCCCAGCTGATCGACGTGCAGGTCCACGGCGAGTTGCTCCTGCCCCTGTCCGATCCGCATCCCGCCAGTGGCCGCGGCGCTGCTCGCGTCGAGCCCGATCGCGACGCGGACATAGCTTTCGTCGGGGCTGAGGCCCGTCGAGGGATCGAATCCGACCCAGCCGAGCCCTTCGACATAGGCTTCGGCCCAGGCGTGCGGCGCCGACTGGGCGGCATCTTCTGCGCGATAGCCCGAGACATAGCGGGCGGGGATCATCAGGCCGCGGCTGGCCGCGATGAACATCTGGGCGACGTCGCGCGAGCTGACATCCTTGCCGCCCTCGAACGCCTTGACCGCGGTGCAGCCGGCATCGGGGAGATCGGGCACACAGGGAAAGCGCGCATGAAAGGCGGCGTTGAGGCTGTGGAGCTGCTCGAGCTGGTCGCGCGCCGTCCCTACCCCGTCCGCGGCGAAGACGAACAGCGCGTCGCTCGACTTCGTCCGCGGCGTCATGCGCATGTAGTAGAGCGGCGGCAACGGCTCGGGCGCGCCGCGCACCACACCGCTCGCCTCGCTGGTCAGCACTTCGCCGGTGACGGTGATGTCGAGCGCTTCGATCGGCCCCTCGGCATAGAGCATCGTCACCGAATTGCCGTAGCCATCGGTTCCGTCGCGCAGCCGGGCGTCGCAATCGACGCCGACCAGCCAGCTCACCACCGTCTGGTCCTGCGTGTCGCACGGCGTGAGGCGCAGCATCTGGACGATGCGGGCCTGCGGCTCGCTGAACCGGTAATGTGTCTTATGCTCGATCGCGATCCGCATCAGATGAACCTGAACTGCCGCGCGACCGCGGCATTGAGCATCGAATTCTCGGCGACGAACGCCTCGAGATATTCATGCAGCCCGGAGACGATGACGTCATGCGTCCTGGTCTTCTGCATCCGCGCCATGCGGGCGCGGGCCATGCGGTCCGCCTCGCCCTGCAGGCCGGTGCGCTTGGCGAGCGCGTTGAGCAGCGTGACGACTTCCTCGACACAGGCGGCAAGGCTGCGCGGCAGCTCGAAGCGGCTGATCAGCAGGTCGATCACGTTCGCCGGCTGGAGCCCGTCATTGTAGAGCCAGCGATAGGCGTTCACCGCCGAGACGGTCTGCAGGATCGTGTTCCACTGGTCGCGGTCGACGACGCCGCCGACCTGCTCGCCTTCGGGCAGGAGGAGGTGGTATTTCACGTCGACCAGCCGCGCAGTGTTGTCCGCGCGCTCGATCGCGGCGCCGAGCTGGATCAGCAAAGTCGCCTCGTTGCGCATCATCCGGTGGATCGCGCCTTCGAAGCCGCGCGTCTCGCCCTTGACCTGTTCGAGCAGGTTGAGCGTCGGGATCGCGCCACCGGTGGAGGAGCGCTGCTGCGTCATCAGCCAGGCGCGGTTGATCGCGGTCCATGCCTCACGGGTGAGCGCAGTGCGCACGGCGCGGGCATTGTTGCGCGCCATCTCCAGGCAGCGGACGATCGAGCCGGCATGGCTCATGTCGAGCGTGAGGAAGCGCGCGACATTGGGCTGGGTCAGGTCCAGCCCGGTCTCGGCGAACGCCTCGTCGGTATAGGTCACGGCGAGCGCGCTATGCCATGCCGCCTCGCCGGCCGGGCGGGTGGAGAGCGCGTCGAGGCGGATCGTCGCCTCGACCAGCCGGGCGATGAAGTCGGCGCGCTCGAGATAGCGGCCAAGCCAGTAGAGCGCTGCGGCGGTGCGGGAGAGCATCAGCATCGCGTCATGCCCCGTCGTCGAGCAGCACGAAGCTGTCCTTGGTGCCACCGCCCTGGCTGGAGTTCACCACCAGCGAGCCCTTTTGCAGCGCCACCCGGGTGAGCCCGCCGGGCGCGACGCGCACGCCGTCGCTGCCGGTGAGGACGAAGGGGCGGAAATCGACATGGCGCGGGGCCAGGCCCTGCTCGACCAGGGTCGGCACGGTGGAGAGCGCCAGCGTCGGCTGGGCGATGTAGCGATGCGGCTCGGCGACCAGCGCGGCGCGGAAGTCGGAAATCTCCTGCCTGGTCGCGGTCGGGCCGACGAGCATGCCGTAGCCGCCCGAGCCGTCGACCAGCTTGACCACCAGCTCGGGCAAATGATCGAGGACATATTTCAGCGCCTGCGGTTCACGGCAGCGGAACGTCTCGACGTTGGGCAGTTTCGCCTCGCCACCCGAATAGAAGCGAACGATCTCGGGCATGTAGCTGTAGATCGCCTTGTCGTCGGCGATGCCGTTGCCCGGCGCGTTGAGGATCGCGACGTTGCCGGCGCGGTACGCCGCCATGAGGCCGGGCACGCCGAGCATCGAATCCGGGCGAAAGACGAGCGGATCGAGGAAATCATCGTCGATGCGGCGATAGATGACGTCGACCTTCACGCGCCCGGCAATCGTCTGCATCCAGACGACATCGTCGTCGATGACCAGGTCCGCCGCCTCGACCAGCTCGACGCCCATCGAGTCCGCCAGGAAGCTATGTTCGTAATAGGCCGAGTTGAAATGGCCGGGGGTCAGCACGACGCAGACCGGCTTGCGATTATTGCCCGGCGCGACCGACTGCATCGTCTTGAGCAGCATGTCCGGATAGCTGTCCACCGGCGCCACGCGGAAATCGCGGAACAGCTCGGGGCATAGCCGGATCATCGCCTCGCGATTCTCGAGCATGTACGAGACGCCCGAGGGCGTGCGGGCATTGTCTTCGAGCACGAAGAATTCGTCGGGCCCCGTGCGCACCAGATCGATCCCGCAGATATGCGCCCAGATGCCGTGCGGCGGACGGACGCCGTCGACTTCGGCGCGGAACTGGTCGTTTAGGTAGATCAGCTCGGGCGGGATGATCCCTTCCTTGAGGATCCGGCGCGCACCGTAAATATCCTCGAGGAAGGCGTTGATCGCCTCGACGCGCTGGACCAGCCCCTCGGAAAGCCGCGCCCATTCGCCGGCGAGGAAGACGCGCGGGACGATGTCGAACGGGATGATCCGCTCCGCCGCGTCGCTGTCGCCATAGACCGCGAAGGTGATGCCGAGCTGGCGGAACGCGGCCTCGGCGGATTGCTGGCGGCGCTGCAGTTCGGCGGCGTCGGTATCGGCCAGCCACTGCGATAGCGCAGCGAATTCGGCGCGCGGGTTTTCAGGCCCGCCATGCCCCCAGATTTCGTCGAACGCCCCGCCTGCCGCCATGCGCCTCCCAAGTGCCGGAAAGACCGACAAGTTCCATGCTGCAACGCTTTGTTGCGTTGCACAAGGCCCCGGCACGGAATCCTATTTGGCGAGATCGATCAGCGTCGCCTGGGTAAGGATCTGGGGCAGCACGCGCGGCTCTGCCTCGCCGGGCTTGTACCAGAGATAGAGCGGCACGCCGGCGCGGTTGTGCTTCTCGATGAAGCGGCCGAGCACGGGATCGCCGTCGGTCCAGTCGCCGACGAGCACGGTGACCTTGTTGTCGGCGAGCGCCTTCGCCACTGCCTCGGTCTCGATCACTGCCTTTTCGTTGACCTTGCAGGTGAGGCACCAGTCGGCGGTGAAATAGGCGAAGACCGGCTTGCCCTGCGCGGTTAGCTCGGCAAGGCGCGCTTCGCTGAACTTCTCGGCGCCGGACACCGTCTTCGTCTCGGCCGGCGCCGCGCTGACAAGGGCGATCGCACTGATAGCGAGTAGCAATAGCGGCAATGCCGGGAGCCATGCGAAGGCCTTGCCGCGGCGCTGGCGCAGGCCGGTCCACCACAGGCCGAGCATCGCGAGCAGCGTCGCGGTGAGGCCGATCGACATGCCGGCAACGCCGGCCTGGCGCCCCAACACCCAGGCGAGCGCGAGCGCGGTGAAGAACATCGGCACCGACAGGATACGGCGCAGCGTCTCCATCCAGGCGCCGGGTTTCGGCAGCAGGCGGCGGAAGGCGGGGACGAAGCCGAGCAGCAGGAACGGCAGCGCAATGCCGAGCCCGAGCCCCCCGAACACCGCCAGCGCCGCCGGCCAGGGCAGCACGAGCGCCGCACCCAATGCCGCGCCCATGAACGGGCCGGTGCACGGCGTCGCGACGAAGGCGGCAAGCGCGCCGGTGGCGAAGGCGCCGCCGGTGCCCTTCGACGCGGCACGGTTGACGAAGCCCGGTGCGGACAGCTCGAACAGGCCGGCAAGGTTGAAGGCAATGCCGGCGACGAGCAGCAGCAGCACGAGGATCACGCGCGGATCCTGGAGCTGGAACGCCCAGCCGAGCGTCGCCCCGCCGGCGCGCAGGGCGAGCAGCCCGCCGCCGAGCGCGAGGCAGACCAGCACCACGCCCGCGGTATAGGCCAGCGCCTCGCCGCGCGGATTGCCGCCCTCGGCATTGGACTTGGCCAGGCTCAGCGCCTTGAGGCTGAGGATCGGGAAGACGCAGGGCATGATGTTGAGGATCAGCCCGCCGAGCACCGCGCCGAGAAAGGCGAGCACCGCCGCGCCCCATGACGCCGCCGCGGGCGCCGCCCTCGCGGCGGTCACCTTGCCCGGCACCGCTTTGACCCAGAAGCCCTGCTTGCCGAAGGCGAGCAGCCCCTCGATCGGGCCGGCCTGCTTGCCCTGCGTCTCGATCAGCACGCGGTCGCCGTCGCGCGTCACCTTCTGGGGGGCAGCATAGTCGATGGCGTCATGCGTCGCGGAGAAGAAATAGCCCTCGCCTTCCGCCTTGGCGGCCGCGGGGAACGGGATGGACACGCGCAACGCCTTGCCGTCGATCTGATAGGTGCCCTGTACGCCGAGCGGCCTGGGCAGCGCCGCGCGCCACGTATCGAACTGGGCGCGGCGATCGGGCGTCACCATGCCGTCGCCGACCTGGAGGACCGTCGAGAGATCGGCCTTGCCCGGCACGCAGATCGCGTCGGTGCAGACGAGATAGTCGAGGTGCAGCCTGACCGGGAAATTGCCCGTGGCATCCGCCGGCACCTTCAGCGTCACCAGCGGGGCGAAGGGGCCTTCATAGACATAATTCATCAGGCCCGCGATCAGCAGCCGCTGCGGCACCGGATAGCGGAATTCACCCGTGGTGGCGCCGGATGGCAATGTCCACTCGGCCCGCGCCGGCAGCCCGGCATCGCCCGGATTGAGCCAATAGGCATGCCAGCCCTTTTCCGGCACCGAGGCGAGCGCAAGCGTGACCTCGCTGCCCGGCGCGGGCCGTTCGCTCTCGGCGATCAGGGTGATGTCGACATGCTGCTGGCCCGGCGCCTGTGCCGACGCCGTGCCTGCAAACAGGCACAGCAACAACGCCATCAATCCGAAACGAACCGCCGCCATGGAGCATCCTTGCCGAGGAAGAGCTGTTGGCCCAATAGCAGCCCGGCAGGATTTGAACACGCCGGAGGTCGCCCCCGCATATGAAACTGTTCCGCCCGATCGCAGCCATTGCCGCGCTGCTCGCCTCCACGCCCCTCGCCGCCCAGCAGGCCGCCCCGGCGCCGGTGCAGAATGTGCCGTCGCAGGCGCCGCGCGCCGCGCCCTCACTGGTGGTGGTGATTTCGGTCGACCAGTTCTCCGCCGACCTCTTCGCCGAATATCGCGGCCAGTTCAGCGCCGGCTTCGCGCGGCTGATGAGCGGCGCGGTGTTCCCGTCGGGCTATCAGAGCCATGCCGCGACCGAGACCTGCCCCGGACACTCAACGATCCTGACCGGCGATCACCCGGCGAAGACCGGCATCATCGCCAATGACTGGACCGACTTCAACGCGCCGCGCGAGGACAAGACGGTCTATTGCGCCGAGGACGAGAGCGTGCCCGGCAGCACCTCGAACAACTATACCGTGTCGGACAAGCACCTGAAGGTGCCGACGCTCGGCGAGTGGATGAAGGCAGTCGATCCGCAGAGCCGCGTCGTCGCGATCTCGGGCAAGGACCGTTCGGCGGTGATGATGGCCGGGCACAAGACCGACGAGATCTGGTGGTGGAACGGCAAGGGCTTCGTTTCCTATGCCGGCCGCGCCGAGCCGGCGATGGTCACGCGGATGAACGCCAATGTGACCAAGCGCATCGGAGAGGCGCAGGAGCCGCTCGAGCTGCCGCCCTTCTGCCAGGCGCGCAGCCGCGCCATTCCGCTGTGGAACGGCCGCACCGTGGGCGATGGCCGCTTCGCCCGCGCTGCCGGCGACAGCAGCGCCTTCCGCGCCTCGCCCGAGTTCGACGAATCGATCCTGGCGACCGCCGCCGGGCTCGCCACCGACATGAAGCTGGGCCAGTCGGGCCATACCGACCTGCTGATCGTCGGCGCCTCGGCCACCGACTATGTCGGCCATTCGAAGGGCACCGAAGGCAGCGAGATGTGCCTGCAGCTGCTCTCGCTCGACCAGACGCTCGGCAAGCTGTTTGCCGTGCTCGACAAGACGGGCGTCGACTATGAAGTGGTGCTCACCGCCGATCACGGCGGGCATGACCTGCCCGAGCGCAACGACGATCACGCCGCGCCGATGGCACAGCGCATCGAGAAGGATGTGACCGGCAGCGCGATGAGCAAGGCGATCGCCGCCAAGCTGGGCATCACCGGCACCGTGCTGACCGGCGGGCCGGCCGGCGACGTCTGGTTCGACGCCAAGCTCACCAAGGCGCAGCGCGCGGCGGTGCAGGCCGAGGCGATCAAGATGTACAGCGCACATCCGCAGGTACAGGCGGTATTCACCCGCGCCCAGGTAGCAGCGACTCCCATCGTGCACACGCCGCCGGAGACCTGGACCTTGCTCGAACGTGCCCGCGCCTCGTACAGCCCCGATCGCTCGGGCGACCTGATCGTCGCGCTGAAGCCGCGCGTCACGCCGATCCTGTCGGGCGGGCCTGGCAATGTCGCCACGCATGGCAGCTTCTGGGACTATGACCGCCGCGTGCCGATCCTGTTCTGGCGCAAGGGCATGACGGGGTTTGAACAGCCGCTTTCCGTGGAAACTGTGGATATTGCCCCGACGCTGGCCGCGCTAATCCATGTCCCCGTACCGGTCGAGATCGACGGCCGCTGCCTCGATCTGGACGCGGGAGCGGGAGACACCTGCAAGTGATGCGTTTCGGAATCCGCCGGGTCATCCTCTTCACGACCAACTTCGCCGTGATGCGCGATTTCTATCGCGACAAGATCGGGCTGGAGATCATCGAGGAAGAGAATGGCTGGGCGGATTTCGACGCCGGGCTGATCCGCCTTGCGCTGCACGAGGCCAAGTTCAAGGGCGCCGAGGGGCCGTTCAAGCTCGCTTTCTACTGCGAGGATGTCGAGGCCGGCTGTGCCGAGCTCACCCGGCGCGGCGTGAAGATGGGCAAGATCACCCGCTTCGGCCAGATCGAGCTGTGCGACGGGCAGGATCCCGACGGCAACAAGTTCCAGATCTCCAGCCGGCGCTAGCGGCGCCGTTCGAAGATGCGGATACCGGGGCCGAGATTATTCTCGCCCAGCGGCCCGACCTGCCCGGTGAAATCAGCGACAAAGGCCGGGCTCGGCGGGGCGCCGGGCGCCAGCGTGGCGGTGTTGCCTTCGATGCGCAGGCCCGTGCTCGGATAGGTCCGTCCCTCTGCCGCGACCACGATCATGCCCGAGCTGTTCTCCTTGTGCGAACCCTGGACAAAGGTGTTGCCGGCGATCAGGCCGGTGCCACCCTCGCTCATATCGATCATGTAGTTGGTCTTGCTGCCCTTCGAATCGTCGAAGCTGTTGTTGGTGATCGTCACCCGGCGGGCGCGCAGCTTGACGTAATGGCCGCCGGTGCCGCGCTCGAAGCGCGAATTGGTGACGACCACGTCGCCATCGACCGCGAGATAGATCGCATGGCTGCAATTCTCGGTCTCGCACTGGCCGAGGCCCGAGAAGCTGGTGTGATGGATGGTGATGCGGCGCACCGTCTCATGGCCACCGCCGAGAATGCCTTCTTGGCTGTCGAGAAACATCGAATTGGTGACAGTCAGGTCGCCCATCTCGATGCGGATGCCCGCGCCGTTGCCGTCATCGACCGCGAAGCCGCGAAAGACGATGCCGTCCACCGCCGAGCCGCGCCCGCGCAGCACAAAGGCGGCCTTTTCCTCGCACACCGTCTTCTCGAAGATCGCCGTGCCGGGCTGGACTGCCTTGAAGGTGATCTTGCCGCCGGTCTGGACGGTGCACTCATGATAGGTACCCGGCGCGATCAGGATGGTGGCGGTGCCGTCGCGCACCGCGTTCACGGCGTCGTCGAGATGGGCGAAGCCCTGGCCGGTCTCGGCGATGACGAAGGGCGCGCCGCGCTGCGGCTGGGCAGCCACGGGCGCGGCGAGGACGAGGGCGGCGAGGATCGGCATGCGCATGGCCGTGTCATAGGCCCGCTTGCGCAAACACCGGGTTAAAGGCCGCCGCCGCACCAGCTTACCGCAGCGTCTTGATGATGCCCGAGAAGTCGAGCCCGGCGCCTTCGCCGTCGACAAAGGCCTGGTAGAGCGCCTCGGCGCGCTTCCCCATCGGCACGTTGGCGCCGACACTCGCGGCGGCTTCGAGCGCGAGCTTGAGGTCCTTGAGCATCAGCGGGGCGGCGAACCCGCCCTGATAGTCGCGGTCGGCGGGGCTTTCGGGGCCGACGCCGGGGACCGGGCAATAGCTCGTCATCGACCAGCTCTGCGCGGTGCTGATCGAGGCGATGTCGTAGAATTTCTGCGGATCGAGCCCCAGCTTCTCCGCGAGAACGAACGCTTCGCAGGTGGCGATCATCGTCGCGGCGAGGACCAGGTTGTTGCAGGCCTTGGCAGTCTGCCCCGCCCCGCTGGCGCCGGCGTGGATCACTGCCTTGCCCATATCGGCGAGAAAGGGTTCGGCGCGGCCGAACGCCTGTTCGGTGCCGCCGACCATGAAGGTCAGCGTGCCGGCGCTGGCCGCGGCAATGCCGCCCGAGACCGGCGCATCGACCGCCATCAGGCCACGCTCGGTGGCGGCCTGGGCAACGCGGCGGGCGGTCTCGACGTCGATCGTCGAGCAATCGATCAGGATCGCGCCGGGCGAGGCATTGTCGAGCAGCACGTCGGAATAGGTCGTCTCGACGTGGCGGCCGGCGGGCAGCATCGTCACGATCGCCTCGGCCCCGGCCACCGCCTCGGCGGCGCTGGCGGCGGGCAGGCAGCCGGCGGCCTTCGCCTTGTCGAGCGCGTCCTGGTTCAGGTCGAAGGCGCGGACGTCATGCCCCGCCTTGGCGAGATTCGCGGCCATGCCGCCGCCCATATTGCCCAGGCCGATAAATGCTACGCGTGCCACTTCTCTTATCCTCTCTCATTCGTCATCCCGGCGGAAGCCGGGATCTCGTGCGGCTCTTTTCCGGCGCCGTCGCCTGAGACCCCGGCTTTCGCCGGGATGACGGTTATTTTCCGGTCCAGTTGCCCGGACGCTTCTCGACAAAGGCCGCCATGCCTTCGCTCTGGTCGGCGGTGCCGAACAGCGCGTGGAACAGCCGGCGCTCGAAGGCGACGCCCTGGGCCAGGCTGGTCTCGAAGGCAGTGTTGACCATCTCCTTGTTCGCCAGGATCGCGAGCGGCGCCATCGAGGCGATCAGCTGCGCGGTCTTCACCGCTTCCTCGACGAGTTCGGCCGCGGGAAGGATGCGGCTGACCAGCCCGGCGCGCTCGGCTTCCTGCGCGTCCATCATCCGGCCGGTGAGGCACATCTCCATCGCCTTGGCCTTGCCCACCGCGCGAGTGAGCCGCTGCGAGCCGCCCATGCCGGGCGAGACGGCGAGCTTGATCTCGGGCTGGCCGAACTTCGCATTGTCGCCCGCGAGGATGAAGTCGCACATCATCGCCAGCTCGCAGCCGCCGCCCAGCGCATAGCCGGAGACCGCGGCGATGATCGGCTTGCGCGTACGCGTGAACACGTCCCAGCCGGCGAAAAAGTCATGGCCGTACATGTCGGCAAAGCCCTGCGCCTGCATCTCCTTGATGTCCGCCCCTGCCGCGAACGCCTTCTCGCTGCCGGTGATCACGGCGCAGCCCTGCGACGGATCGGCGTCGAATGCCCTCATGGCATCGAGCAGCTCGGACAGGATCTGGCTGTTGAGCGCGTTGAGCGCCTGGGGGCGGTTGAGCGTGACGAGCGTGGCGGCGCCACGCTGTTCGACGAGGATGGTTTCGTAGGCGGTCAAGGCTTCCTCCAGGGCGCGCCGGCGGCGCCAAAAGTCACGAAAGTCACGACACTCACGCGCGGGCGTGCGCGCCTGCGCGTGAGCCTGCCAATCGGGCAGGTGCGGCGAAGGCAGTTGCGAGGATCATCGACTCGCCATGCCATGAGGCGGGGTCTGTAGGACAGCGATTCATGCCGGCGTCCACGCCTCGCCTTCGGGCAGGGGGGCAAAGATCGCGTCGACGCTCGCTTCGGTCACGCCTTCCAGCGTAGCGGGCTTCCATTGCGGCGCATTGTCCTTGTCGACGATCAGCGCGCGGACGCCCTCGATGAAGTCATGGCTTTGCGCGACGCGGCTGCCGATGGCGAATTCCTGGCGCATCTCCTCGGCGAAGCTCGCCTTGGCGCGGCCTTCGCGGACGAGGCGGAGCGAGACCTTCATCGACTGGGGCGACTTGCTGCGCAGCGTGGCGAGTTGGGCTGCGGCCCATTCGCCCGGATCGGCGGCCAGCGCGGCGACCACGCCTTCCGCCGTATCGGCGGCGAACAGCCGGTCGATCTCTTCGCGATGCGCGGCGATGCGCGGTTCGGGTGCAGGCGTCGACAGGTCGGCCAGCGTTGCATCGATCGAGGCAGGATCGGCGATGATATGCGCTTTGGCGTCGTCCAGCTGGTCGGCAGGCAGGTAGTGGCTGGCAAGGCCGAGCGCGACGCACTCGGCGCCGTCGAGCCTGTGGCCGGTGAGCGCGAGATATTCGCCCATCTTGCCCGGCAAGCGCGACAGATACCAGCCGCCGCCCACGTCGGGGAACAAGCCGATGCCGGTCTCGGGCATGGCGAACTTGGTGTTCTCGGTCGCCACCCGGTACTTCGCCGGCTGCGAGATGCCGACGCCGCCGCCCATGGTGATGCCGTCCATGAACGCCACAACCGGCTTCTCGTAGGTGAACAGCGCGTGGTTGAGCTGGTACTCGACCCGGAAGAAGTCACGCGCCTGGCTGCCGTCGCCGGCGCCGCTCTCGGCGATCATTCGGATGTCGCCGCCTGCGCAGAAGCCCCTGCCCTCGGCATGATCGATCAGCACGATCTCGACGGCGGGGTCATTGTGCCAGGCGGTCAGCACATCGAGCATCGCCGCGCACATTCCGGTGTTGAGCGCGTGGATCGCCTTGGGGCGGTTGAGCCGGATGCGGCCGGCGCGGCCTTCGATGAAACAGAGGACGTCGTCGGTCATAGTTTTTCCCCGGCGAAGGCCGGGGCCCAGCCCTTCATGAATATCGTGCGCGGCAGCGCATTCGGCGCTTCGCGCCGAGTCTGGGCCCCGGCCTTCGCCGGGGAAAAAGTAAGAGAAAGAGGACGCCTCACTGCCGCGTGAGCTCCCGGCCGACGATCATCCGCATCACCTGGTTCGTGCCTTCGAGGATCGAATGGACGCGCAGGTCGCGCCAGAAGCGCTCGATCGGATAGTCCATCAGATAGCCATAGCCGCCGAAGAGCTGGAGCGCGCGGTCGACCACGGACGACCCGGTGTCGGTGGCGAAGCGCTTGGCCATTGCGGCGAACTTGGTCTTGTCGGGCGCGCCGGCGGTCACCTTGGCCGCGGCGAGATAGAGCAGCGCGCGGGCGGCCTCGAGCTCGGTCGCCATGTCGGCGAGGACGAATTGCGTGTTCTGGAAGTCCGCGATCGGCTTGCCGAACTGCTGGCGGTCCTTGGTGTATTTGACCGCCTCGTCGAGGCAGCGCTGGGCGCCGCCGAGCGAGCAGGCGCCGATGTTGAGGCGGCCGCCGTCGAGGCCCATCATCGCGAAGCGGAAGCCCTCGCCCTCGCCGCCGACGCGGTTCTCGACCGGCACGCGGACATCCTCGAAGGTCACCTGGCGCGTCGGCTGCGAATGCCAGCCGAGCTTGCGCTCATTGGCGCCGAACGAGACGCCGGGCATGTCCTTCTCGATCACCAGGCACGAAATGCCCTTGGGGCCGTCCGCGCCGGTGCGGACCATCGTCACATAGACTTCGTTCTCGCCGGCGCCGGAGATGAACTGCTTCGAGCCGTTGACGACATAATGATCGCCGTCGAGGACAGCGCGGGTCTTCAGCGCAGCAGCGTCCGAACCCGAGCTGGGTTCGGTGAGGCAATAGCTGGCGATCCGCTCCATCGTGATCAGCGAGGGGAGATATTTGTCCTTCACCGTCTGCGACCCGAAGGTGTCGATCATCCAGCTCGCCATGTTGTGGATCGAGATGAAGGCGCTGGTCGACGGGCAGCCATAGGCCATCGCCTCCATAATCAGCGCGGCTTCCAGTCGGCCGAGGCCGATGCCGCCGCTCTCCTCCGAGACATAGATCGAGGCGAAGCCGAGCTCGGCCGCGGCGCGGATCGTGTCGCGCGGGAAGATGTGCTTCTCGTCCCATTCCGCCGCATGCGGGGTGATCGCATCGGCGGTGAACTTCTGCGCCATCTCCTGGATGGCACGCTGGTCGTCGGTAAGTTCGAACTGGGTCATTGGGCTTTCTCGTGCAGCACGCGCTCGTTGAAGAGCGGGTTGGCGATCTTGAGGTCGTTGCGGTCGTAATAACGGGGCGGAGGGATCTTCTTCTCCCAGGCCATCTGCTCGGTGAGTGTGCCGTTGGTCCACGGCACCTCGGGCATCGCGGTGCGGATCGGATCGGCATAGGCCGCGTCCGGCGTGATGATCTCCCATCCGTCGCGGCGGAGCGCATCGATCAGGTCGCCGATGAACAGGGCGGCGATGTCGGTCTCGTGGAGCAGCATGACGTGCGCGGGCGAGCGGCCGATCGTCTTGATCGCCAGCTCGTCGGCGAAGTCGGCGGCCTGGACATGGCTCTCGACATAGAGATCGCGCAAGCCCGCCATGTCGATCGGCTTGCCGTCCTTCTTCGCCGCGATCGTCAGCCCTTCGATGTTCCAGTCCGAGGCTTCGGCAGTGACATAGCCATTCTGGATATGCCGCGCGGCGAGGCCGGCGCGGATGGCGGCGACCTTGGCCTTGTCCGGCCCGCCTTCGTCGAGGAACGGGAAGCGCAGCCAGCGGCGGCTGTTGGGCTGCTTGTCGAGCCAGGCCTGGGCGAGATCGACCTGCGACAGGAACTCCTCGGTCGTGACCTTGGACAAATGCGGATGCAGCCAGGTGTGGTTGGCCAGCACATTGCCCGCCGCGACATAGTCGGCGATCCGCTTCATCGCGGCCTTGCCGGCGGCGCCATTGTCGATCCGGCCCGGATTGACGAACAAGGCGACCTGGCTGACTCCGCGCGAGCGCAGCATCGCGATCAGCTTGGTGGTCCGTTCGTCCTGGGTGAGGAACGCCCCACTGCCGCGCGGCACATCGTCAAAGGTGAACGCGATGCGCTTGGCGGCGGCCGGCGGCGTCGAGGCGCTGACACTGATCGTCTGCTTGCCCGGCACCACCAGCGCGAGCGCGATGCAGGCGATCAGCGCCTTGAGTATGAAGCGCAGTCCGGTCATCGCTTGAGCCCCCTGGTTCCAGCCTCTTCCGCCAATAGACGCTGGCGGGGGGCGGCGCCATAAGACAGCGCATGGACCGACTGTTGCTTATCGATACAGCGATGCGGCTGATGGGGGTGGGACAGCTGGTGCTGATGGCGCTGGTCGTGGGCCGCAGCGGCGCGCCGGCGCGGATCCGCTGGACGACGATCCTGCTGCTGACGAGCGTGGCGGCCTATCTTTCGGTCGTCTCGCCGACGCTGCATCTGTGGCGCTCCGCGGCCTGGCCGGCGATCCTGATCCTCTCGCTCAATGCGCCGCTCGCGCTTTGGGTGTTCGCGCTCCTGATCTTCGAACGGCCGATCGACTGGCGCCTGTTCGGGCTGGCGCTCGGCGTAACGCTGATCGACTGGGCCTTTGCGCTCCACGCGCGCTATGTGACGCACGAGATGCCGCTGGTGGCGAGCGGGATGCAGCACGCGATCGCATTCCTGCTCGCAGCCCACGCCATCGCCATCGCCATCGCCAATCGCGGCGACGACCTGCTCGAAAAACGACGCGCGTTCCGGCTGGGCTTTGTCGTGGTGGTGGGCGTCGAGACGCTGGGCGTGGTGGTGGCGGAAAGCGCCTACGGCCTGATGCGCAGCGACATCTGGCTGATGCTGCTCCAGTCGAGCACCTCGCTGCTCGCGATCCTGGCGTTCGGCGCGGCGATGCTCTCGGCCAATGCCGAGCTGCTGTTCGATGCGGACGCCCGCCCGCCCGAACGCGCGCCGCTGTCGCCGGCCGAGCATGTGCTCAAGGGCAAGCTCGATGCGGCGATGGCGCGCCGTGTCTATCGCGAGAGCGGGCTGACGATCGGGGTGCTCGCGGACCGGCTGGGCACGCCCGAGCACCGGCTGCGCGCGCTGATCAACCAGCGGCTGGGCTATCGCAACTTCTCGGACTTCCTCAACTCGCACCGCATCGGCGATGCGCGCGCCTGGCTGGGCGACCCGGGCAAGGTCGACCTGCCGGTGCTCACCCTGGCGATGGACCTGGGCTATGACAGCCTCGCGCCGTTCAACCGCGCCTTCCGCGAGGCGACCGGCACCAACCCGAGCGACTATCGCCGCAGCGCCATTCTCGAAAAAAGCTGATCGATTCCGGAAATGCGCGGGATTTTCCGGGCGCGGCGGGACCGGGTCGGCGTGCTTCGCTAGCCAGCCGGCATGCCGCACTGGATCGTACCGCTCGCCGCGCATGGCGCACACAGCTTCGCAATAGAACTCGGCCGCTACCTCGTCGCAGCGGGGATCATGTCGCTTATCCTCTGGGCGGGTGCCCGCTGGACCGCAGCACGACGCATCCAGAAGCGCAGCCCGGCCAAGGGCGACCGCGCCCGCGAGTTCGGCCATTCGATGCTGTCGGTCGGCATCTTCGCGCTGTGGAGCATCGCCACGCTGGCGATGAACCAGGCGGGGATCATCCATGTCGCCTTCACTGCGCCACTCTGGTGGCAGGTGGCGCTCGAGTTCGTCGCGATCGTCCTCGCGCACGACGCCTATTTCTACTGGATGCACCGCGGGCTGCACACCAAGGCGATGTTCCGCCGGGCGCATCTGACGCATCACAAGTCGCGCACGCCCACGCCCTGGGCCGCCTACAGCTTCGCGCCGATCGAAGGCGTGTTCGAGGGGCTGTTCCTGCCGCTGTTCCTGCTCTTCGTGCCGATGCACGGGATCGTGGTGCTCGCCTTCCTGCTCCACCAGATCGGCCGCAACGTGCTCGGCCATTCGGGGCACGAGCTGATGCCGCCGGGGTTCACGCGCTTCCCCCTCACCGCCTGGCTGACCACGGCGACGCATCATGACCTGCACCATAGCGGCGGCGGACATAATTTCGGGCTCTACTTCACCTGGTGGGATCGCTGGCTGGGCACCGAGCACCCGCGCTACCACGAAAGCTTCGAGGCAGCGGCGGTGCCGTGGTTCGGTGCCCGTCCCAGGCTCACCCCATCGTCGGAATGACGAAGGCGTTGCCGCCGTCGGGCGAGCCATCGGGCCAGCGCTGGGTGATCGTCTTGACCTTCGTCCAGAACTTCACGCCTTCCATGCCGTGCTGGTTGGTGTCGCCGAACGCCGAGCGCTTCCAGCCGCCAAAGGTGTGATAGGCGACCGGCACCGGGATCGGCACGTTGATGCCGACCATGCCGACATTGACGCGCGCGGCGAACTCGCGGGCGGCGTGGCCGTTGCGCGTGAAGATGGCGACGCCATTGCCATACTGGTGATCGCTCGGCAGGCGGACCGCGGTCTCGAAATCGGGTGCGCGGACGATCTGGAGGACCGGGCCGAAAATCTCTTCCTTATACGCCTGCATGTCGGGCGTGACCCGGTCGAACAGGCTGGGCCCGATGAAGAAGCCCTGCTCATGGCCCTGGAGCTGGAAGCCGCGGCCGTCGACCACCAGCTCGGCGCCTTCATCGACGCCGGTCTGGATCCAGTTCTCGACGCGCTGCTTGTGCGCGGCATTCACGACCGGGCCGTAATGCGCCTCGGCATCGGTGGAGACGCCGACCCGCAGCGCCTCGATCGCGGGGATCAGCTTTTCGCGCAGCGCATCGGCGGTCTTGTCGCCGACGGGGACGACGACCGGGAGCGCCATGCAGCGCTCACCCGCCGAGCCGAAGGCGGCACCGGAGAGATCGGCGACGACCTGGTCGAGATCGGCATCGGGCATGACGATGCCGTGGTTCTTGGCGCCGCCCATCGCCTGGACGCGCTTCCCCGCCTCTACGCCGCGGCGATAGACATAATGCGCGATGTCGGACGAGCCGACGAAGCTCACCGCGCTGATCGCCGGGTGATCGAGGATCGCGTCGACCATTTCCTTGTCGCCGTGGACGACCTGGAGAATGCCCGCGGGCGCGCCGGCCTCGAGCATCAGCTCGGCGAGGCGCACCGGCACGCTGGGATCGCGCTCGGAGGGCTTGAGGATGAAGGCATTGCCGCAGGCGATGGCGACGCCGAACATCCACATCGGGATCATCGCCGGGAAGTTGAACGGGGTGATGCCCGCGCCGATGCCGAGCGGCTGGCGCATCGAATAGACGTCGATGCCGGGGCCGGCGCCCTGGGTGTACTCGCCCTTCAGCACATGCGGGATGCCGCAGGCGAACTCGATGACTTCGAGGCCGCGCTGGATGTCGCCCTTGGCGTCGGCGATGACCTTGCCGTGCTCGGACGAGAGCAGATGCGCCAGCTCGTCCATGTTCTTCTCGATCAGCGCCTTGAACGCGAACATCACGCGGGCGCGGCGCTGCGGGTTGGTCGCGGCCCAGCCGGGCTGCGCGGCCTGGGCGGCGGCGATCGCCTTGTCGAGATCGGCCTGGGTGCCGAGCTGGACCCGGGCCTGGACCTGGCCGGTGTTCGGGTTGAACACTTCACCCACGCGGGCACCTGCGCCGCCCGCATGGCCGACAATGACATGGTCGATGTTACGCATCTTGCTCTCCTGCCGCAGGCTCTTGCGGCCCGACTCGCTGTGTAATTTAATTACGCACTGGCACAAGAAACGGTCGCTGTCACGTGGAGGGCGACGGGGCGTGTCAGCCCCTGGTGCGGCCGATCGGCACCGGGAGCAGCCGGCCGGTTTCGTCACCGATCACCATCACCTCGACGCCGAACGCATCACGCAGCGGCTGGTGGGCAAGCGCCTCGCTGGCGGACCCGAAGGCGACGACCTTGCCGTCGCGCAGCAGCAGCACATCGTCGGCGGCGCGGGCAGCCTGGATCAGGTCGTGGAGGACGATGACCACGCCCATCCCCTGCCCCGCCAGATCGCGCAGGCTGTCGAGCAGGCCGAGCTGGTGCGCGGGGTCGAGCGCAGCGAGCGGCTCGTCGGCGAGCAGCCACCCCGGCTTCCCGGCAAGCACGCGGGCGAGGAGGACGCGGGCGCGCTCGCCGCCGGAAAGCTCGCCGACCAGGCGTCCTGCGAAATCGGTGGTGTCGGTGGCGGCCATCGCCTCGGCGACCGCTGCCTCGTCTGCCGCAGACATGCCGGCGAAGGGCGAGCGGTGCGGCATGCGGCCGAGCGCGACGAGGCTCTCGACCGGGACGTTCCAGTGGACGCTGGCTTCCTGCGGGAGATAGCCGATCGCGCGGGCGCGCTCGCGCGGCTCAAGACGGCCGATCAGCTTGCCGCCGAGACGGACGAAGCCGGCATCGGCATCGACGAGCCCGGCAAGCGCGCGGACGAGGGTCGATTTGCCCGAGCCGTTGGGGCCGAGGATCGCAGTGACCTTGCCTGGGCGGAACACCGCATCGATGCCCTGCAGCACGCGGCGGTTGCCGAGGCTGACCGCGAGATTGTCGATGCTCAGATCCATGCCGACCGCCGGAGCTTGAGGAGCAGGCCGAAGAAGAAGGGCGTTCCGATCAGCGCCATCGCGACGCCGAGGCGGATTTCCGACGCGCCGGGGGCAAGCCGGACGAGGCTGTCGGCGGCCAATACCAGTGCCGCGCCGCCGAGCGCGCTGGGGAGAAGAAGCGCCGAAGGCTTCGCGCCGACGACCGGGCGGAGCAGATGCGGGACAATCAGGCCGACAAAGCCGACCACGCCGGTCACTGCGACGCTGGCGCCGACCGCCAGGCCCGCGCCAAGCACGACCAGCGCCTGGGTGCGCTCGAGCGGCAGGCCGAGCGAGCGCGCGGCTTCCTCGCCCAAGGTCAGCGCATCGAGGGCGCGGCCGGTGAAGAGCAGGAGGACGCTGCCGACCAGGATGAACGGCACCGCCAGCTGCACCTCGGCAAAGCTGCGATCGGTGAGCGAGCCCATGATCCAGTCGATGATCTCGGCGGTGGCGTAAGGATTGGGCGCGATCGAGATCAGGAAGGCGGTGAGCGCCCCGCCGAGGCTGGCGAGCACGGTGCCGGCGAGCACGAAGGTGACGGCGCTTTGCGCGCGCCAGGCCAGCGCGGCGAGCAGCAGCATCGATCCGCCGGCGGCAAGCATCGCGGCGCCGAAGATGACCAAAGGCGCGCTGGCGGCGAACAGCACGATCGCCGCGACCGCACCCAGTGCGGCGCTCGACGAGACGCCGAGCACCGAGGGATCGGCGAGCGGATTGCGCAGATAGCCCTGCAGCACCGCGCCGGTGAGCCCGAGCCCTGCGCCGATGACGAGGCCGAGGATTGCGCGGGGCAGCCGCAACTCGGCGACGATCCACCAGCGCGGGTCGTCGGTGAACCAGGCGGAGAAGGGCACGAACACCTTGCCCGCCGCCAGCGAGGCGACGAACAGCAGCGCGACGAGGATCGCGAGCCCGGCGAGGAGGGGAAAGCGCTTCACCGGCCCACCTGCCGGCGGATCTCGGCAAGGCGGGTCATCGCCGTGGCGATCACCGGGCCGCCGCAATTGACGAGGTTGCGCGGGAAAGTCGCCTCGGTCACCCGGCCCTGGCTATGCGCGAGCGCGCGGCGGCGCAGCTCGGCGGCGCGGCTGGCCGAATCGCGACCCTGCCCATCCGGCACCAGCATCACGCGCGGCGGATCGGCGACGATCCGCTCGGCGGGCAGCGTGCCGGTGAACTGGAGCCCATAATGCGCCGCCTGATTGGCAAAGCCGGCACGGCGCAGCATCTCGTCGAGCAGATTGCCCTCCCCCGAAACCATATTGCCGCCGATCCACACCAAAGCCGGCACCGGCGGGCCACCTTTTGCGGCTGCGGCGACGGCGCGGTCGATCGTTTCGTTCATTGCCTTGCCCTTTTCGGGCACGCCCAGCGCGGCGGCAAGCTCGGTCACCTGCGCCTTGCTCGCCTCGATCGTCACCGGCGAATCGAGATAGAGCGTCCGGAGCCCGGCGCGGGCATAGGCGGCACGCGTGGCGGGCGAAGTGAAGGCACTGGCGATCACCAGGTCGGGCTGCATCGCCACCACTTCCTCCGCCGTGCCGCGCGTGCCGCGGAAGCTGTTGGCGAGATCGAGCGGAATTGAAGTCGCGCCCGGGTCCTGCGAATAATGGCTGATCGCCGTGATCCGGTCGTGCGGGACCAGTTCGACCAGCATCGCGTCGGCGCACGGATTGGTCGAGACGATGCCCCCGCCGCCGCGCGGTGCGGGCGCGCAGCCGGCAAGCGCCGCACAGGCAAACAGGAATGCGCTTGAGCCCCGCATGTGTCGCCGGATACACCGCGCAGGCTGTTTTGCGCGAAGAATCGTCCGTAACCCGCGAAAAAATGCGCTTTGTCTCGGTACTGTAACGCTCGGCTAAGTGCGCATTTACCAACGCACCCCTATCCGACGGGCGATGCTTCTCGCCGCCCCCTCCCCCGCCCCAGGCGCCACCTGGCTCACCGAGCGCGAGCTCGATCCGCCGATGCTGACGCTCACCGACACAATGTGGCGGGCCGCCGAGCTGTTCGGTACCGATCCCGAGCTGCGGCTGGTGGCGATCGTCGATGACAAGCAGCGGCCGCTCGGCGCGATCTTCGAGAAGGATGTGCGGCGGCTGCTGCTCAACCCCTTCGGCCACGCGCTGATGCGCAACCCGAGCTACGGCGCGGCGGTGTCGCGCTACGTCCGCGCCTGCCCCACCGCCGAGATGACCGGCGATCTCGGCCTGCTGATGGAAGCCTATCGCGCCGCGGGCGGCAGTGAGGGCATGATCCTGACGCGCAACGGGCGGGTGCAGGCGACCGTGAATAACCGCCGGCTCGTCCACCTCGCCGCCGAGCGCGAAATCGCCTCGGCGCGCGCGCAGGTGGAGCGCGCCGCGCGGATCGAGGCGGCGAGCAGCCGGTTCGAGGCGCAGGTGGAAGCGCTGTCGCGCGACCTGGGCCAGCTTTCGAGCGAGCTGGAACATGGCGCGACGGCGACAGCGGACCGGGCGAGCGGCGTGGGCGACCGCGCCGTGGCGGTGGCTACCGCCGCCTCGCAGACCAGCGACAACATGGCCGAGATCGCAGCGCGCGGCCGCGAACTGGCAGGCGCGCTGGCGGGAATCGGCAACAACACAAGCGATGCGCGCCAGGCCGCCGGCGTGGTGCGCACGCTGGTCGAGGCCGGCAGCGAGCGCGCCCGTGAGCTGCTCCATTCGGCACACTCGATCGATTCGGTGATCGGCCTGATCGCCGACATCGCCCGCCAGGTGAATCTGCTCGCGCTCAACGCAACGATCGAAGCAGCACGCGCCGGCGAGGCGGGGCGCGGCTTCACCGTGGTGGCGAATGAAGTGAAGCAGCTCTCCACCCAGACCGGCATCGCCGCCGACCGGATCACCGCGCATGTCCGCGAGATCCGCAGCGGCATCGACGAAGTCGCCGCGGGCCATGGCCGGGTCGAGCAGGCGATCGGCGCGATGGCGACTTTGGCCGATGCGGTGGAAACCGCCGTCGCCGCGCAGGAGGAAGCGACGCGGATGATCGCGTGGAACGTCGACGAGGCGGTGCAGGCGAGCAACGGCATCCAGCGCGATGTCGAGCAGATCGGCGGCACGTCGCTCGATGCGTCGAACCAGGCGCAGGCGATGCAGCGGGTCGCGGTGCGGCTGCACAGCGGCGCCGATGCGCTGTCCGATCAGGTCCACGCCTTTCTGGGCGAATTGCGCCGCGCCTGAACTCGGCTAGGCTGGCCCCATGCTCCTATGTGGTACCCAAGTGGGCGGCGACCGGCCGCTGTTCCTGATCGCGGGCCCCTGCGCGCTCGAATCCGAATCGCTCTCGCTGCGCGTCGCCGAGGTGCTGGCCGGTATCGGGGAGCGCCTGGGGCTGCTGGTGATCTTCAAGGGGTCGTTCGACAAGGCCAACCGCACCTCGGGCACCGCATATCGCGGGCCGGGGATGGACGAGGGTCTGGCGATCCTCGCCAAGGTCCGCGCCGAGACCGGGCTGCCCGTGCTCACCGACGTGCATGAGGTGGCGCAGGTGCCCGCAGTGGCGCAGGTGGTGGACGTGCTGCAGACCCCCGCCTTTCTCGCCCGCCAGTCCGACCTGATTGCCGCGGCGGCAGCATCGGGAAAGCCGGTCAACATCAAGAAGGCGCAGTTCATGGCGCCCTGGGACATGGCGCATGTGCTGGCCAAGGCGCGCACCGCCGCACAGGACGCGGGCGTGGAGCCGGACAATTTCCTGCTGTGCGAGCGGGGCACCAGCTTTGGCTATAACGCGCTCATCACCGATCTGCGCAGCCTGGCGGTGATGGCGGAGACGGGCGCGCCGGTGGTATTCGACGCGACGCACTCGGTGCAGGCGCCGGGCGGGCTAGGCGCAAGTTCGGGCGGCGCGCGCGAGCATGTGCCGCTGCTGTGCCGGGGCGCGGTCGCAGCAGGCGTGGCCGGGCTGTTCCTCGAGACGCACCCCGATCCCGATCGCGCACTTTCCGACGGGCCGAACAGCTGGCCGCTCGATCAACTGGAGGCCCTGGTCGAGAAGCTGGTGCGGCTCGATGCCTTTGTGAAAGCCGGAATGCCCGCCTAGCCGGTGGCGGTGACGATCTCGACGCGCACCGGCATCCACACCTGCCCGTCACGGATATGGCTGGCGCAGCTCGCGGTGAGGCTGGCCCGGGCGGCGTCGCGAAGCGCGGGCGACGCGTCGGCGAGCGGCGCCGCGCTCGAGGACGAGGCCAGCAGGAAATCGGCTGCCGCTTGCGCCGAACCGCCGGGCACCGGCAGGTCGCCGCGCCAGGTGCGGCTGGCGGCACCGTGGAAACCGGCGGCGTCGAGCAGCGCGACCAACCTGGCCGAATCGCCATAGCGGCACGGGCCCGGCGCATCGGGATCGGCAGGCGGCAGGTGCATCACCGCGGCGAGCGCCGCGCGGATCTGCGCCATGAAGCCCACCTCCCCCGGCGGTCCCCACACGGCGAAGGCCAGCCGCCCGCCCGGCGCGAGCCAGTGGCGCAGATTGGCGAAGGCGGCGGCGGGATCGTCGAAGAACATCACGCCGAAGCGCGAGGCGAGCCGGTCAAAGGGGCGTTCGGGCCGCCAGGTGGAGGCATCCGCTTCGACGAAGCGCGCCACGTCGCCCGCGCGCGCAGTGGCCGCGGCGACCAGGTCGGGCGAGATGTCGAAGCCGGTGACCTCGCTGCCCGCGGGCGCCGCAGCGGCGATCGCGCGCGTGGTCCCGCCCCCGCCACATGCGATCTCCGCGATGCGATACGGCGCGTCGAGCGCCAGCGCCTCGATGAAGGGCACGTCGACGGGCGAGAGCATCGCCTCCATCCCGTCCAGCTGGTCCCGCCACTGGGCGCCGCGACCGCCCGCCCAATCATAGTCCGAAGCCTTGCTTTGCATGCCCGCCTCATGCGCCAATGCGCGGCGCGACGCCAGCGGCTGGTGCGGGCAGGCGGATCGGCTATCACAGGCGCCATGGCCAGGAAGAAGCGCTACCTCACCGCCACGCTGCCGGACGGCTATGTGAAGACGATCGGGCCGACCAATGCGCCCTTCACCCATTATTGGCGCATCGTCGCCGATCTGGGCGGCGGCAAGACCGAAGTCTTCTGGGGGCACGCCAAGTCGCTGCAGGAAGCCACCGGCAAGAAGGCCGCGCTCGCCGATGCGGCGAAGCAGCGCGGCTGGGACGGCTATCGCTTCGAAGTGGTGGAACTGACCGAGGGCCAGCCCGACTGATCGCGGGCAAGAAAAAAGCCGCCAAGTCAGGGACCTGGCGGCTTTTCAATATGGTGGGCGCGGCAAGGATTGAACTTGCGACCCCTGCGATGTCAACACAGTGCTCTACCACTGAGCTACGCGCCCGTTGGCCTCTCGGCCGAAACGGGAAGCGGGCCTTTAGCGGGGCTTTTCGAGCCGCGCAACACCCAACCTTCAATTAAATCCGGCGTTCTCCGCCTCGAACAGCCGATCGACCTCCAGCACCAGGTCGCGCAGGTGGAACGGCTTGGAGAGCACGCGGGCCTGGGGCACCTGCTTGCCGGCCTTGAGCGTGACCGCCGCGAAGCCGGTGATGAACATCACCCGCATCTCCGGCGCGATCTCGCTCGCCTTCTGGGCCAGCTCGATGCCGTCCATCTCGGGCATCACGATATCGGTGAGCAGCAGGTCGAACTGCTCGGTCTCGAGCAGCGGAATCGCCGCGGTGCCGCGATCGACGGCACTGACCGCATAGCCCGAACGCTCGAGCGCGCGGGTGAGATATTCCCGCATCACGCGGTCATCCTCGGCCAGCAAAATCCGGATCATGTTCCCCCACTCGAAATCGACAGACGTCATCCTATACATCAAGCCCTTAAGATTTTCCGCCCTTTTCCTTGGGTCACGGCATTGCGGCGTGCGGAATCGGGGCATAGGCAGGGGCTGTGAGCGAGGCTTCCTTCGTCCGTCATGGTCCTGCAGAGCCGCTGAGCCCGGTGGTGCTTTCGGTGCCGCATGCCGGGCGCGACTATCCGGCAGCGCTCGTCGCGGCGCTGCGCGTGCCGGTGGAGGCGCTCCGGGGGCTCGAGGATCGTCATGCCGATGCGATCGCCCTCGCCGCCCGACGCGACGAGACCTTGTTCGTGGCAACGCGGCCGCGCGCCTGGATCGACCTCAACCGCGCCGAGCATGACCGCGACCCCCGCCTCGACGACGGTGCCTGGACGCATGGCGCGCCGCTTTCCGCCAAGATCCGATCGGGGCTGGGACTGGTGCCGCGGCGGGTGGGCACGGTAGGCGACATCTGGCAGCGCCGGCTGAGCGCCGACGAAGTCCAGCAGCGCATCCTTGCCGATCATCGTCCCTGGCACGCGGCGATCGCGGCGGCACTCGCGGCAGCGCGAGCCCGGTTCGGGGTGGCGGTGCTGCTCGACGTGCATTCGATGCCGCCGCTCGGCAATCCGGCGACTGCCGCGCGACTCGTGCCGGGCGACCGGTTCGGCAAATCGGCGGCGGCGCGCTTCCTCGGGCGGATCGAAGGGGTGGCGCGCGGACACGGCGTGCGGACCGCCGCGAACACCCCCTATTCGGGCGGGCATATATTGGAGCGCCACGGCGAGCCCCGCCGCAGCGTGCACGCGATCCAGCTCGAGTTCGACCGGTCGCTCTATCTCGATTCGGCGCTCGATCAGCCGGGGCCCGGGCTGACGGCGGCCGTACGATTGCTGCGGGACGTGATCGATGCGGTGGCGGACGAGGCGCTGCCGGGAGCGATCGCGGCGGAGTGAGGGCGATCAGTCGCGCGCAGCTATCGCGCTTTCGAGCCAGTGGATGCGCTTGTGGAACAGCTTGGTCATTTTGGCCGAGGTCGGGATGGTCAGACGCAGGCGCGCACGCGCGAGTTCAGCCTGCAATTCCTCCAGACTGAGCGCAGCCAGTTCGTCGTCACGATGGGGAACCCCGGAACGCTTGCCCATGCCGGCAATCTGCCGCGCTGACCGCCCTCCGCAAAGCCCAATAAAAAACCACCTCGTGGTTACCCACGAGGTGGCCAAGGTTCAGGGAGGAGACACGCCCGAGGGCGTGCCGTACAGCCTCACGAAAGGGGGGACATGAAGCCGTACAAGACCAAATATAATTGGGAGGCGAATTAGTTCAAGAGGCTGCGGGCGGCCGTTCTTGTAGAAAGATCAACCGTTTCGGCGGAGCCCCGGCGCCATGCGCGCGAGCACATTATCGCGCAGCAGGAAATGGTGGCGCAGCGCCGCGGCGATATGGATCACCACCAGGGCGGCCATCAGATAGCCGAGCAGTTCATGCGCATCATGCGCGGTATGCGCGATGTCCGGGGTCGCCGGCAGGACGGGGATCTTGAACAGCCCGAACCAGTCGATCGGGCGCGGCTTTTCCGGATTGGAGGAAAGCAGCCAGCCGGTGAGCGGCATGATCAGCAGCAGCGCATAGAGGAGGAAGTGCACCGCCTTCGCAGCGGCCTTCTCCCAGCCCGGCATGCGATCGGGCAGATGCGGGGGCTTATGCGCCAGCCGCCAGCCGATTCGGCCGAGGGTGAGCAGCAGCACGGCCATGCCCACCGATTTGTGGATCGGCATCAGGCCCCACGAACGCGGTATCGAGTCGTGGAACAGGCCGACCAGGATATTGAAGAGAACGAGCGCGGCGATCACCCAGTGGAAGGCAATCGCCCCCCGGCTGTAGCTATCGCCGCGCTCGATCACGTTAGGCGGTCGGCTGGACGAGCTGCGGCTCGGGCATCTTGCCCTGGCGCACCTGGCGGCCGAAAATGTCGCGCATCAGGCCCAGCGAGAAGAGATGGGCGTAGATGAGCGGCAGCATGCCGTTCTGCACGATCTTGCGCAGCTGATCGCCGCGCATCTCGTTCAGCTTGTTCTCGTCGATCATCATGAAGCCGCGATAGACGAAGGGCTGGCCCGAGCCTTCCGGCTGGATCGTGACTTCGCCGTCGATCAGCAGGTCGAGATCCTTGAGCTCCTTCATGAACTGGGCGGTGCGGGCACCGGCCTGTTCGAACTGCTCATTGAACTGCAGGATGCTCTTGGTGGTCTCGCTCGGCTCGCCATTCTCGAACAGCGGCTGGCCGTCCTCGAACGCGCCGACCGTATCGGTCGTCGGATCGAAGCACAGCGACAGCTCGTCGCTGTCCGGGCGCAGGCGCGCCAGCAGGTACGGATAGCGGCGGATATAGGCCGGCACGTAGAAGTTGGTCTCGTTGAGCGAGCCATCTTCGTCGAAGAAGGTGTTGATGCCTTCGTTCAGGCCCATCAGCGCCAGCGGAACCGGCTCTTCGCCCTGCGAAAAGACGATCGGCATGAAACGCTGCACCAGCGGGAATTCCTCCACGGTGACAGGAACCGCATGCTGCTTGGCAAGAAACGGTGCCTTGTCGGCCGAGCGCACCTTGAAATCGGCGTGCTGCTGGCTCGAGAGCGGCTGGATATCGTTGTAGAACAGAGGCAGCGACTGCTGCGGCGCGGAAGCCATCCTAAATCTCCTGGGAACTAAAATGTAATGTCTGGAATCCCGGGGGGCGGGTCTATGGCGTGCCAGCCTCCGGCGCAAGGCTTACGAGTTTGCCGGGATTTAGGATTCCGCGTGGATCCAGTGCCATTTTGATCGCTTTCAGCGCTGCGATGCGTGACGGCGGGCTCAAACGCTCCAATTCGGCACGCTTCATCTGTCCGATTCCATGCTCAGCCGAAATCGATCCGCCCTCGGCCACGACCAGGTCATAGACCAGGCTGGAGATCGCCGGACCGTCTCCCGCATACCAGCTGTCACGGTCTGCCCCCTTGGGCGCGCGCACGTGGAAATGAACATTGCCATCCCCCAGATGGCCGAAAGCCGTGGCGGTGGTGCCGGGGAAGCGGCGCTCGGCCTCGGCGGCGGCCGAGAGCATGAAGCCCGGCATCTTGTCGACCGGCACCGAAATGTCGTGCTGCATCGCCGGACCCAAAGCGCGCTCGGCCTCCGAGATCGAATCGCGGATATGCCAGAAGGCCTCGACCTGCGATTCGCTGGTCGAGATCACGGCATCTTCGGCGAGCCCGGCTTCGAACACCGGCTCAAGCAGGCGGCCGAGCAGCTCGGCCGGAGCTTCGGCGCCGGCTTCGGTGGCGACCGATTCGATCAGCACATGCCAGGCATGCCCGCCGGCGAGCGGCGAGCGCGTGCCGGGGATGTGGTGGAGCACATGGCCGAGAATCTCGCCCGGGATGATCTCGAAGCTCTCGATCGTCGTCGTGCGCGTTTCCATCATCCGCAGGATCTTCAGCGCGTCCTGGGGGCTGGCGACGCCCACCCAGGCGGCGGCGCGCTCGAGAATCGCGGGATAGAGGCGCAGCGTCGCAGCGGTGACGATGCCGATCGTCCCCTCAGCGCCGATCAGCAGCTGGGTAAGATCATAGCCGCGATTGTCCTTCTTGAGCGGGGCAAGCGCTTCGTACATCGATCCGTCGGGCAGCACTGCCTCCACTCCGGCGACGAGGTGGCGCATATTGCCGAAGCGCAGCACCTGGGTGCCGCCGGCATTGGTCGAGACCAGCCCGCCGATCGTCGCGCTGCCCTTGGCGCCCAAAGTCAGCGGGAAGCGGCGGTCCTGCTCGAGCACGGCATTGTGGAAGTTCGTCAGGATGACGCCGGCCTCGACCACCGCGAGATTGCTCACCGGATCGATCGAGCGGATCTTGTTCATCCGCCGGGTGGAAAGGAGCAGCGCCGAGCCGTCGCCGGGCGGAGTCGCGCCGCCGACCATGCCGGTATTGCCGCCCTGGGGCACGATCTTCACGCCGAGTTCGCCGGCGAGCTTGAGGATCTCGGCCACTTCCGCGGCCGACCCCGGCGAGAGCAGGGCCGGCGCGCTGCCGTGGTAGCGGCCGCGCCAGTCCGACTCCCAGGGCTCGATCTCATGCGGATCGGTGGTGACTGCCTTGGGGCCGAAGCGCTCCAAAACGGCGGCGACGAGCTGCTGTTGTGCTGGTGTCATGGCATTTTTGGGCTAGCACGATGGCAGGCAGTTCATCCACTGTTCAAACCTAGGTCGTACATAACCAACGCGAAATGCCGAATCCGCTTATTGCAACCTCCAGCTTGCTGCTCCTCGCCGTCGCGCCCGCCGCGCTGCCGGTTGGCGCACCCGACTGGTATGCAGTGACGGCGCGCCTTCAACAGCAGCAGGCACCCCAGCAGCAGGAGCGCGTGACGATCACCGTTCCGCGCGTCACCATCACCAGCAGCGCCACGATCGTGGTGCGCACTCGCAACCCGCGCATCGTCGAGAAGAAGACCAAGGACTGCGTGAAGATCCAGGACATCTCCGGCTTTGCGGGAGTCAACACGCCGGACAGCGTCGACCTGGTGCTGCGCGACGGCACGCTGCTGCGCGCCAAGCTGGGCCGCAATTGCCAGGCGCTGGGCTTCTATTCGGGCTTCTATGTGAAGACCAACAAAGACCAGAAGATCTGTGCGGGGCGCGATGCCTTTCGAGTCCGCTCCGGCCGTTCGTGCGACGTAGAGGGCTTCCGCACGCTCGAACTGGCCCGCTGAAACACCTCAACGCTTGACTTTCCCCGGCAAATCCGCAAGCGCGTGAAGGCTTCGCACGTGGGTTTTACCACGTCGATTTTCCGGAAAATTGCATGAGCTTTGCCGATCTCGGCCTTTCAGACGAACTTCTGCGCGCAGTGACCGACGCGGGCTATACCGAGCCCACGCCCATTCAGCGCCAGTCGATCCCCCCGGTCCTCATGGGGAAGGACCTTGTCGGCATCGCCCAGACGGGCACGGGCAAGACCGCTGCCTTCGTGCTCCCGATGATCGACATTCTCGGCGAAGGGCGCACCCGTGCGCTGATGCCGCGCTCGCTCATCCTTGAGCCGACGCGCGAGCTTGCTGCCCAGGTGGCGGAGAATTTCGAGAAATACGGCACCCACCACAAGCTCTCCATGGCCCTGCTGATCGGCGGCGTGCAGATGGGCGACCAGGTGAAGGCGCTCGAAAAGGGCGTCGACGTGCTGATCGCCACGCCGGGCCGGCTGATGGACCTGTTCGGCCGCGGCAAGATCCTGCTCAACGGCTGCTCGCTGCTGGTGATCGACGAGGCGGACCGGATGCTCGACATGGGGTTCATCCCCGACATCGAGGAAATCTGCACCAAGCTGCCAAAGGAACGGCAGACGCTGCTCTTCTCGGCGACGATGCCGCCGGTGATCAAGAAGCTGGCCGACAAGTTCCTCAACGATCCCAAGCGCGTGGAAGTCGCCCGCCCGGCATCGACCAACACCAACATCACGCAGTTCCTCATCGAGACCACGACGATGAAGAAGCGCGAGGTGCTGCGTGCGCTGATCGAGGCCGAGAACGTCCAGACCGGCATCATTTTCTGCAACCGCAAGACCACAGTGCGCGAGCTCAACAAGAGCCTGCAGCGCCACGGCATCCGCTCGGCCGAGATCCATGGCGACATGGACCAGCCGGCGCGGATCGCTGAGCTCGAGCGGTTCAAGCGGGGCGACGTCAACATCCTCGTCGCCTCTGACGTCGCCGCCCGCGGGCTCGACATCAAGGGCGTCAGCCACGTCTATAATTTCGACGCACCCTGGCATCCGGACGATTATGTCCACCGCATCGGCCGCACCGGTCGCGCCGGCGCGAAGGGCATCGCCTATACGCTGGTGACCAAGGAAGACGCCGAGAACGTCGCGAACATCGAGAAGCTCACCGGTCACAAGATCAACCGGGTCAAGCTGAAGGGTGCCCCTGCCCCGTCTGCCGACGAGGAGCAGGAGGAAGCGCCGCGCGGCCGTGGCCGTGGTCGCAAGACCGAGGAAGACAAGGCGCCGCGCGCCCGTTCGCGCGGCAAGAAGGAAGAGCCGGGCAGCGAAGCGCCGCAGGCCGAGGAAGAAGTACGGCGCGAAGAGCCCCGTCGCGAGCCGGCACGGCGCGAGGAGTCGCGACGCGACGAACCGCGGCGCGAGCGGCGTCCCCGTGAGGACCGTCCGCGCGACGAACAGCCGCGCCGCGACAATCGCCGCCGCGACGAGCGCGACCCCAATCGCGACCTGGGACCGGACGAGGGCTGGAACGGCCCGATCCCCGACTTCCTGAACTACACGCTCGCCGCCGAATGATCCGCCGCGCAGGGCTGGTCCTTGCGCTGGCGGGGCTGGCGCTGCCCGGTGCGGCGCTGGCCCAGCCGGCCGCGCCGCGGCTGAAGGCGCGCTCGATCGCGGCGCTGCCGCTGCCCCTGCCCGCGCCCTATGACGACAGCCGGGATGCGCGAAAGGACGTCGACGCCGCGATCGCCCGGGCGAAGAAGTCGGGCAAGCCGGTCCTCATCGATTTCGGCGCCAATTGGTGCGTCGATTGCCGCGTGCTGGCAGGCATCTTCGAACTGCCCGACATGCAGGGCTGGATGACGCGCAACTTCGAGCTGGTCCAGGTCGATATCGGTGAGTTCGACCATAATCTCGACCTGCCCCGCCGCTTCGGCAGCACCCGGCTCGATGCCGTGCCGGCGATCCTGATCGTCGATCCGCGCACCGGCAAGCTGCGCAACCCGAAGGACGTGATGGGCCTGAGCGACGCGCGGATCATGCAGCCGCAAGCCGTAGCCGACTGGCTCGCGCGCTGGACGAAATGATCGAATATGTGCCGATCGTGGAGAGCCCCTGCGTCAGCATCTGCGTGATGGACGCGGGCACCGGCTGGTGCATCGGCTGCGGCCGCACGATCGACGAGATCGGCCGCTGGGGCGAGACCGACCAGGCAGACCGCGACGCGGTGATGGACCAGCTGCAGGCACGGATGGAGCAGCTCGAGCGCTAGACCCGTGGGGCGCGGCAGGTTCTAGATCGCGCTTCGCACCGACTCGGCAAATGCCCGAACCCCCTGTTTGGATCAGGCCGGCGTCTTCGCCGCTTCCAGCTCTGCCGCCAACGCATCGTCCTTGGCCGCGGCGCGCTGGAAGGCTTCGCGGCTGGTCAGCCGCTCAAAATAGGCCGTGAAGGCATCGCGCTTGGGGAGCGTGCCGAACATCGTGCCCCAACCCACTGCCGAACCGACATAGATATCTGCCGCGGTGAAGCGGTCGCCGGCGATGTACGGGTGCGCCGACACTGCCTTTTCGAGCACATCGACCGTGAGATCGTAATTGCCATAGCCGAACATGCGGCCCTGCTCGGGCTTGGGCACGAACTGGGCGGCGTGGTTGGTCACCGCCTGCTCGACCGGGCCGGCGGCGAAGAACAGCCAGCGATAATAATCGGCGCGCTCCCTGGCATTGGGGGCAATGCCCGCTTCCGGAAAGGCCTCGGCCAGATAGGCGCAGATCGCGGCGCATTCGGTGACGATATGGCCGTTATGGACGATCGCCGGCACCTTCCCCATCGGGTTGATGCCGAGATAATCCCCGCCCTTCATCGTCGTGCCATATTCGACGACCTGCGTCTCATAGGCGGCCCCCGCCTCCTCCAGCGCCCAGCGGGCAATGCGCCCGCGCGATTGGGGATGGGTGTAGAGGATCAGATCGTCGGCCATGGCTTCCTCCGATGTCAGTGATGGATCAGAGCGTCTTGAAGGTCTCGAGCAGACGATCCCACGCCCTGTTCGCCTGATCTGCATTGTAGACCTGGCTGTCCGGCGGGCACCAACCGTGCATCGTGCCCTTGTAGACTTCGATCTCGGCCGGCTGGTTGCTGGCGGCGAAGGCGGCCTTGAGCTTGTCCTTGTCGGTCGGCGACCGCGTATCGTCATTCTCGGCGATCGCGATCAGCCAGCGCGCCTTCATGCCGGGGACCAGCGCGATCAGCCCGTCGGCGGCGAGCCCGCCGCCATGGAAGGTCGCGCCGCCATGGACGCGCGCGGGTGCTGCCGCGGCAGTGTACATGACCATCGGGCCGCCCATGCAATAGCCGGTGCTGCCCACGCCGCGCTTCTTGTCGACTTCCTTCTGCCCGTCGACCCAGGCGACGAACGCCTTGGCATCGCGCATGGTGGCGTCGGGGGTGAGCAGCGTTCGCCACGGGCCGACCTGCGCCTTGAGCGCATCGTCAAAGCCCTGCCCTTCCTTGACGAAGGGGGTCCTGGTCGAGCGGTAGAACTGGTTGACGGTAAGCACCGCATAGCCCGACTGGGCGAGCCGGTCGGCCATCTGGCGGAAGGCGGGGCGCAGGCCGAAGATATCGGGCCAGACGATCACGGCAGGGTGCTTGCCGGTGGCGGGCGCGACAAAATAGGCGTCGCAGCTGCCATCGGGCGTGACGATGGTGACGTCGCGGCCCTTGATCTCGGCAGCGTTGGCCGGGATCGGCAGCAGCGCAACCATGCCCGCTGCGGCGGCGCCGGCGCTGAATTCACGGCGAGTCAGGAAGCGCTCGTTATCGGCGGCGGTCAGCTCGTCACACATGGGATCCCTCGCATTATCCTCGCGACCCGAGTCGCGGGGGCGAGGCTACACCGCCCGCCCGCCCCCGTCATGCCGCGAGGCGTTGGGCCCGGGCATGCGGCGCGAACGGGCTCAGCCCCAGCCAGCGCTGCATGTTCGCCGCAATGCCGGGGTCACCGGTAAGCAGCAGCGCCTCGCTATCGATTGCCGCGCGCACCGTTTCATAGCCCATCCAGATCGCCGTCATCGTCCTGAGGTCCGACGAGACGAACAGGTCGACGTCGAAGCCGGGATCGACCGTGCACAGATCGACTTCGCCATCAGGCTCGACCACCAGCCAGGCACGGCGCTTGGCCTCGGGCTGGTCGGTGAAGCACAGCAGGATGACGCAGCGCCGCGGCGGCAGCGGCGTGGGATCGAGGTGGCGGCGCATGTCCCATACCAGCAGCTGGGCATCGAGCTGCTCGAGCGACAGGTCGTGCGACACCCAGCGCTGGCCCCAGATGCCGAACGCCTCGACCACGGGAGTCAGCTCGCGCCCCGCCTCGGTCAGGTGATATTCCGCCCCGCCTTGCCCGCGCTCGACGATGCCGGCGCATTCGAGCTCCTTCAGCCGCTGCGAGAGCAGGGCCGGCGACATGCGCGGCACGCCGCGGCGCAGGTCGTTGAAGCGCGTCGATCCGGCAACCAGCTCGCGCAGCAGCACCACCGTCCAGCGCGTGCACAAGATCTCCGCCGCCATCGCGACCGGGCAGAATTGCTTGTAGCTCCCTTGCGTCATTCCCAATCCTTCACGAACGTGCAGTGAAACTAGTTCAGACTCTGTACCGGGCAAGTTCAGTTTCTGAACTGGAGCATGCCCGGAATGATAGGCGATCGGGGTGCCGACCAATCGACCAAAGAGGGAATGACGATGGAAAGCAAAGCAGGCGTGCGCGACTGGATCGCCGAGGCCAAGGTTATCGCAGCAGAGATCGAAGGCCATGCCGATCGTCACGATGCCGAGGAAAGCTTCGTGACCGAAGGCTATGCGCGACTGAAGGACGCAGGATTCTTCAAGGCGCTGGTGCCGGTGGAACTGGGCGGCGGCGGGGCGGACTTTGCCGAGATCTTCGGCGCGATCCGCGTGCTGGGTGCCGCATGCGGATCGACCGCGCTGGCCTTTTCGATGCACACGCATCTGGTCGCCGCCGCGGTATGGCGGCGCGAGCATCAGGCCGCACCGACCGAGGGGCTGTTGCGCCGCGTGGCGGGCGAAGACCTGATCCTCGTCTCGAGCGGCGGCTCCGACTGGCTGGACAGCGCCGGCACTGCAGAGAGGGTCGAAGGCGGCTTCCGGATCACCGCGCGCAAGGCGTTTTCCAGCGGATGCCAGATGGGCGATCTGCTGATGACCAGCGCCGTCTATGACGATCCCGAGGCCGGGCCGACGGTGCTCCATTTCGGCGTGCCGCTGAATGCCGAGGGCGTGACGATCGCGGATGCCTGGCACGTGCTCGGCATGCGCGGCACCGGCTCGCACGACCTGGTGCTCGACAAGGTGTTCGTCGCGGATGCCGCGGTGGCCGGACGGCGGGCGCAGGGCAAGTGGCACATGCTGTTCCATGTCATCAGCATGATCGCCTTCGGGTCGATCTATTCGGCCTATATGGGCGTGGCCGATGGCGCCCGGCGGCGCGCGCTCGAGATCGCCCGCACCCGCAAGCCCGATCCCTATCTGCTTGCCCGGGTGGGCGAGATGGAGAATGCGCATGTCGCAGCGGACCTGGCGCTGCGCGAGATGATCGACATCGCCTGTGCCGGCACGCCGAGCCAGGAGACGACCAATCGGCTGATGATCTGCCGCACGCTGCTTGGCGAGGCGGCGATCGATACGGTGACGCGCGCGATGGAGGTCGCCGGCGGCGCCGCCTTTTACCGCAAGGCCGGGCTGGAACGCGCCTTTCGCGACGTGCAGGGCGCGCGCTTCCACCCGCTGCAGCGCGAGCCGCAGCTGGCCTTGGCCGGGCGCGTGGCGCTGGGGCTCGACATCGACGGCTGAGCCCGCCATGCGCCGCTGTCAGGGGAGAGCGGCGCATGGATCTTCAGGCCTATTTCGCGCGGACCGGGGGCGAGCGCCCCACCGCGCCCGACCACGCCGCGCTGGCCGTGCTGATCCGCACGCATCTGGCGAGCTTCCCCTTCGAGAATCTCGACGTGCAGCTCGGCCGGCCGGTGTCGATCGACCCGGACGCGATCTTCGACAAGCTGGTGACGCGTGGGCGCGGCGGCTGGTGCTTCGAGCAGAACGGGCTGTTCGGCCGGGTGCTCGAAGCGCTGGGCTATGAGGTACGGCGCATTTCGGCAGGGGTGATGCGGCAGGTGCAGGGCGAGATGGCGATGGGCAACCATCTCGCGCTCCTGGTGACGCTGGAGGAACAGCCCTGGCTGGTCGATGTCGGCTTTGGCGGCATCCTGACCGGGCCGCTGCCGCTGGCGGTGGGCGACGAAGCGCATGCGCCCTATCGCTGCGGCTTGCGCGAAGTCGAAGGCTATTGGCGTTTCGAGGAGCGCTACGCCGACGGTGATCCGTTCAGCTACGACTTCACCACCGGCCCCGCCGACGAGGCGCTGTTCGCCCAGCGCTGCGGCGATCTGCAGACCCGGCCCGAATCGCCCTTCGTCCAGAATCTCGTCGTCCAGCAGCGCCGCGGCGATCGCCACATCAATTTGCGCGGGCGCGTGCTCGTCGAGCGCGGGCCCGAGGGCGAGACGCGTGAGCTGCTCCAGAACGCAGAAGCGCTGGTCGAGCGGCTCGACCAGCGCTTCGGTTTGGCGGTGCCGGAAGCAGCAGGCCTATGGGACGCGATCTGCGCCCGCCACGTCCTGCTGTTCCCCGACGCTTAGCCGTTATTGGTACGGAACAGCGTCTCGGCGGTGTGCTCGACCGGGGCCGCAGGAGCGTCCTCGCCAGTAGCATCGGCTTCGCGTGCCGCGGCGGTGCGCTCGGCGCGGAGCTGTTCGATCAGCGCCTCGCGGTCGCCTTCCAGGCGGGTGTCGGTCGGTGCCTCGATGCCGGCGGCCTTGGCGGCCTTGGCGACAAGCGCATCGAGCTCGCGCTGGCTGGTGAGGCCGAGCGTCACCGGATCCTTCGGCGTGATGTTCGCGATGTTCCAGTGGCTGCGGTCACGAATCGCGGCGATCGTGGTGCGGGTGGTGCCGATCAGCTTGCCGATCGCGCCGTCCGAAATCTCCGGATGGTTGCGCAGGATCCAGGCGATGCCGTCCGGCTTGTCCTGGCGCTTCGAGACCGGCGTGTAGCGCGGGCCCTTGGTGCGGCGGACCTGCTCCGGGCCCTTGAGCATCTTGAGGACGTAGTTCGAGTCCTTCTGGCCCTTCTCGATCTCGTCCATCGTCAGTTCGTGCGCGCGCACCGGATCGCGGCCGGTGAGCTTGGTCGCGGCGGTGTCGTCGGCGATCGCCTGGACCTCGAGGATGTGCAGACCACAGAACTCGGCGATCTGCTCGAAGGTGAGCGAAGTTTGCTCGACCAGCCAGGAAGCGGTCGCATGCGGCATCAGCGGCTGGGCCACTTACAGTCTCCAGAAATAGAAAGGGCCGCCCATCACGGGCGGCCTGTAACGGCGCTGACTTAATGCCAGAAAGCGGCGGGGGCAAGGAAGAAGCGCGCGTTATGCCGCAGCGCGATCTCCATATAGCGGATAGAGCGCGTTGAGGAACTGGCGCGCGCTGGCTTCCCAGGTGAAGGTGCGGCCATAAGCGGCGCAGGCGGCGCGGTCCCTGGTCAGCGCCATGCCGATGGCCTGGGTCAGGTCCTCGCTCATCGCGCCGGTCTCGGGCGTCAGCACGTCGATCGGGCCGGTGACCGGATAGCCCGCCACGGGCACGCCGCAGGCCAGCGCCTCGATCATCACCAGCCCGAACGTGTCGGTCTTGCTCGGGAAGACGAACACGTCCGCCGCAGCATAAGCGGAGGCGAGTTCGGCGCCGAACATCGGGCCGAGGAACTTCGCCTCAGGGAAGCGCGCCTGGAGCGACGTGCGCGCCGGACCGTCACCCACCACCACCTTGGTGCCCGGATGCGTCGTCTTGAGGAACGCCTCGATATTCTTCTCGACCGCAACACGGCCGACATAGAGCTGCACAGGGCCGGGCAGGTCCTTCATCGCGGGATGCGGCGCCAGGCCCGGGTGGAAATTGGCCAGGTCCACGCCGCGGCCCCAATGCTTCACATGGGCAAGCCCGTGGTCGGTCAGCGACTGGCGGATCGACGGGGTCGAAGCGAGGATCGCCTGGCTCGGCGCATGGAACCACTTGATGTACCGCCAGATCCACTCGGCCGGCACGCCCGAGCGCGCCGAGACATAGTCGGGGAACTGGGTGTGATAGGCAGTGGTGAAGGGCATTTCGTGCCGGATGCACCAGCGCCGCGCGGCGACACAGAGCGGCCCCTCGGTCGCCAGGTGGATCGCGGTCGGGTTGAACGCCTCGAGCATCGCGCCGACGCTGGCCACTCGGGCGAGCGCCAGGCGGATCTCCGGATAGGTCGGGCATGGCAGCGAATAGAAGAGATCGGGCGAGATCACGATGACCTTGTGCCCCTGCTTTTCCAGTACGTCGCGCACCGACTGCAGCGTGCGCACGACTCCGTTCACCTGGGGCTCCCAGGCGTCTGTCACTATGGCTATCCGCACGGGTCCGACCTCCGTTGCCGCCGTCACGCAGCCGCCAGTCTGACCCCGGACGCTGTGTCGCTTTCGCGCTTCGCCATCTCTTCGGCCCAATGGAGAATTTCCATCGTACCGTCGTAGTGCTCAACGAGCGCGGTGCAACCCTCCACCCAATCGCCGTCATTGTAATAGGCGATGCCTTCGATGTCCCGCATCTCGGCCGTGTGGATATGTCCGGCGATCACGCCGTCGACTCCCCGCGCACCGGCTTCGTGCGCGACGATCTCTTCGAACTTGGAGATGAACTCCACAGCATTCTTGACCTTGGCCTTGGCGTATTTGCTCAGCGACCAATAGGGCATGTCCATCCAGCGGCGGACCCGGTTCACCATGCGGTTGAGGCCCATCATCATCTCGTAGGCGGCGTCGCCCAGATGCGCGAGCCAGCGGTGCGACATGGTGATCGCGTCGAACTCGTCGCCGTGCAGCACCAGCAGGCGGCGGCCATCGGCGGTGGTGTGGATCGCCTGGCGGCGGATATGCACGCCGCCGAAGTTCAGGCCCGAGAACTGGCGGAACATCTCGTCGTGATTGCCCGGGATATAGATGATCTCGGTGCCGCGCTTGGCGCGCTTGAGGAAGCGCCAGACGATGTCGTTGTGCGAATCGGGCCAGTAGAAGCGCTTCTTGAGCGCCCAGCCGTCGAGGATGTCGCCGACCAGGTACATCAGGTCGCAATCGACATGGTCGAGAAAGTCGATCAGCATCTCGGCATTGCAGCCGCGCGTGCCGAGATGGACGTCGGAGATCCAGACGGTGCGGTAGCGCTTGCGCTCGGTGATCGCCTTTTCCGGAATCGACGGTGTCGATGCGTGAAAATCCGCGATGTGCTGCGCGTCAAACGGAAGCCTGGTGATCGTCGCCATGTTGCCCAGCCCTGCAACTGCCCTTGCCTGGGGGGCTAAATGGCTGGGAAATATGACATTTAGAATCGTTCGCAGTTCATGCAGATGTCACACGAATCTGCATAATGGGCAGCTTACCCCTGAGACTCACGCTGTGATCGGAATGTGCCGCGGCAGCGCCGCCACCCGGTCAAGCCAGGCGCGGACATTGGGATAGGGCTGGAGGTTAAACCCACCTTCCTCCGCGACATGGGTATAGGCGTAGAGCGCGATGTCGGCGAGCGTCAGGCGGTCGATCACGAACCAGTCGCGCTTCTCCAGATGCTCGTCCATCAACGCCAGCGCCGCCTCGCCCGCTGCCTGCTTGCCAGGCAGATTCGCGCGCTGGACGTCGTTCAGGTTGTCGAACCCGAACCAGCCCTTCCAGAAGCGCACGGTCGCGACATTGGGCTCGTGGTTATATTGCTCCCAGAACAGCCAGCGCAGCATGTCTGCGCGCTCGAACCGGTCGTGCGGGATCAGGTCGCTGCCGTCCGCCAGATAGAAGCAGGCGGCGTTGCTCTCGGGCAGGAAATCGTCCGGTCCGACCTGGAGCACCGGGATGCGGCCATTGGCGTTGACCTGGCCGAGAAACTCGGATGTCCGCGTCTCGCCCTTCACGATGTCATAGTCGCGCCGCGCGAGCGGAATGCCGAGATGCGCAGCGGTGAGCCGGATCTTGTAGCAATTGCCCGACGGGGCATATTCGTGAAGCACCAGCGCCGACATAATCCCTCCCTTTGAAGGGGTCCTTTCAGACCCGAAGGCGCGCTTCGTCAAACAAATAGCAGCAACGCATACATAAGCATGGCTTATGATTACAGAAGCTTAACCCTCAGGTTAGCGCCATGCAGTAACGCTTCGACCTATAAGAGAGTACGAAATATATGCGTTTTTGAAGGGAATGGGAGACGTGCAAGGCCTCGAGTTGATCCAACACGAGCATCGTGAGCTGGTGCGGCTTACCGATGCGGTGCTCGAGGTGGTGGGCGATCCGGCGTCAGCCATCGAGCAGATCGCCGCAGCACGCCACGCGCTGGGCCAGTCGGTCATCCGTCACGTCACCAACAAGCAGAAGATCATCACCGCGACGCTGCAGGCCAGTGCCGATCCCGCGCACCAGCAGCTCGCCTGGCGCTTCACCGAAGACCTGATGAAGCTGCGCCAGAGCACCAGCGAACATTATGGCGTTTGGACAATGTCGCGCATCGGCGAAGACCGGCAGGGCTTCGCTGTCGCGGTGCGCTACCAGCGCCGGCTGCTCCGCGCGCGGATCGCTTGGGAGGAAAGTTCGGTGTTCCCGATCGTCGCCGAGCTGCTTTCGCCCGCCGCGCAGACGCCGAGGCGCGCCGCCGGGATCAGATGATCCCGTTCTCCGCACGCCAGCGCACCACGCGGCGATGCCAGAGCCAGATCGCCAGCGCCAGCCCGGCAAGGAACAGCCATCCCCACAGATGCTGCCACCACGGGATCATGCTTGTCGCGCGCAGGTCGCGGCCATTGGCCTTGTTGAGCGCGGCATGGCCGATCTCGTTGAGCGGTGCCGCGACGACGCCCCAGTCCGAGCTGAAGAACAGCACATGGCCATATTCAGCCGAATACCAGAAGGGCATGCCGAGAAAGGTCGTCTCGCGCACTGAATAACCCAGCTTGGGATCGCTCATATGAGCATAGGAGGGCACGGGCTGCTCCAGCCCCAATTGGCTGCGCTTGATCGCGATATATTGCTCGACCTTGCTGGGCCGGCGCTGGATGTGCACGCCGTAATCGTCGATCGCCATGATCATGTCGCCCAGTTCGGGCGGCACTTTCACCGCGGCGAGCTCGTCGACGACCGGACGATCGGTCAGGAACCAGTAGCGATCCGATAACAACAGCGACCCGACCAGCACGATCGCT
Organism: Sphingomonas sp. R-74633; assembly: GCF_013416555.1. Lineage (GTDB taxonomy): Bacteria > Pseudomonadota > Alphaproteobacteria > Sphingomonadales > Sphingomonadaceae > Sphingomonas. The sequence continues at coordinate 191,817 of NZ_JACCFG010000002.1, forward strand.
AGCAGGCCGACGACCAGCTTAAACGGCAGATCCTTTTTCAGATTCATCGAGACCCTCCCCCAAGGTGAGGACGATCTTACCGATATGCTCGCCCGATTCCATACGGGTGTGCGCCTCCGCGGCCCGGGCGAGCGGGAACACCGCGTCGATCACGGGCTTGAGCTTCCCCTCGGCGACGAACGGCCAGACATTGCGGTGGAGCTCGTCGGCGAGCAGCGTCTTGAACTCCACCGAGCGCGGGCGGAGCGTCGAGCCGGTAAGCGTCAGCCGCTTGCGCATGATCTCGAAGATCGGGATCGTCGCCTGCATCCCGCCCTGCACCGCGATCGAGACATGGCGGCCGTCCTCGGCCAGGCACTGAAGGTTGCGCGGCACATAGTCGCCGCCGACCATGTCGAGCACAATGTTGACGCCCTTGCCGCCGGTGATCTCCCTGACCCGGGCGACGAAATCCTCGCTCTTGTAGTTGATCGCGTGATCGGCGCCGATTTTCCGCGCGGCTTCGCACTTCGCGTCCGATCCGGCGGTGACGATGATCGTCAGCCCGAACAGATTGGCGAGATGGATTGCCATCGTGCCGATGCCGCTGGTACCGCCATGGACGAGGATCCAGTCGCCATCCACCGCCCAAGCGCGCTCGAACACATTGCTCCACACGGTGAACAGCGTCTCGGGGATCGCCGCCGCCTCGATCATCGTGATCGCGGGCGGCACCGGCAGGCACTGGCCATAGGGCGCCACAGCATATTCGGCATAGGCACCGCCGGCGATCAGCGCGCAGACCGGCTGGCCGAGCACCTCACGCGGGACGTCCGCACCGACCGCGACGATCCTGCCCGAAATCTCCATGCCCAGGATCGACGGCGCGCCGGGCGGCGGCGGGTACATCCCCTTGCGCTGCATCACCTCGGGCCGGTTCACCCCGGCAGCGGCGACCTTGACCAGCACTTCGCCCTGCCCCGGCGTCGGCACCGGACGCTCGACCGGCACCAGCACCTCGGGTCCGCCGGGCGCCTCGGGGTCGATTGCCAGCATCGTTTCCGGAAGACCCATCGGCTCGTCGCTTTCGCACACAGAAGAAACCCGGGGTCTTATTGACATCGCCCCTGCCCCGGTCAACGCTGCCCCGATGGACGCCGACGAAAATCTTCCGCGTCGTAAGGACGATCTTGTCGCCCAGCTGGGACGGCAGGACCTCGACCCCTATTCGGTTGAGGAACTTGAGGAGCGCATTGCTCTCCTCCAGGCCGAGATCGATCGATGTCGGAGCAAAATATCCTTCTCCATTAATCACCGCGCAAGCGCGGACGCTCTATTTAAGAAATGAGCGTGACGGCACCGGAGATGGGGCCCCAGCCCATAGAAAACTCCGGTGCGGGGCCGCTGCGCTTGATGCGAGGCCCAACGATCCCGACATTGGGGATCAACGGGTCGTGTATCCTTTCCGGCCCACAGGAGTTGTACCTGAATGCCTAGTTTCGCCTCCGCCCTGGAATCGACGCTGCACAAGGCACTGGAGGCTGCGTCCTCCCGTCGCCATGAATATGCCACCCTCGAACATCTGCTGCTCGCGCTCGTCGATGACGAGCACGCCAGCAAGGTAATGAGCGCGTGCGGCGTGGACCTGGGTGAACTCAAGAATACCGTAGCCCATTATCTCGACACCGAGCTCGAAGCGCTGAAGGTCGAGCAGGCGACCGATCCGTCGCCGACCAGCGGCTTCCAGCGCGTCGTTCAGCGCGCGATCCTCCACGTCCAGTCCTCGGGCCGTGACGAAGTGACCGGCGCGAACGTGCTCGTCGCCTTGTTCAGCGAGCGCGAGAGCTATGCCGTCTACTTCCTGCAGCAGCAGGACATGAGCCGCCTCGATGCCGTGAGCTTCATCTCGCACGGCGTCGGCAAGGGCGGCACCGGCAGCACCGAATCGACCACGCCGAAGGGCGCAGACGAGGACAAGGCCGCCAAGCAGGAAACCAAGCCCGGCGGCAAGGGCGAGAGCGCGCTCAAGCAGTTCACCGTCGATCTCAACGAGAAGGCGAAGGCCGGCAAGGTCGATCCGCTGATCGGCCGCGGCCCCGAAGTGGACCGCACGATCCAGATCCTGTGCCGCCGCTCGAAGAACAACCCGCTCTATGTGGGCGATCCGGGCGTGGGCAAGACCGCGATCGCGGAAGGCCTGGCGCGCAAGATCGTCGAGGGCGAAGTGCCCGACGTGCTCAAGGAAGCGGTGATCTACTCGCTCGACATGGGCGCGCTGCTCGCCGGCACGCGCTATCGCGGTGACTTCGAGGAGCGGCTGAAGCAGGTCGTCAACGAGCTCGAGAAGCTGCCGCATGCAGTGCTGTTCATCGACGAGATCCACACGGTGATCGGTGCCGGCGCGACCAGCGGCGGCGCGATGGACGCGTCTAACCTGCTCAAGCCGGCACTGTCGGGCGGCTCGATCCGGTGCATCGGCTCGACCACCTACAAGGAGTTCCGCAACCACTTCGAGAAGGACCGGGCGCTGCTCCGTCGCTTCCAGAAGATCGATGTCAACGAGCCGACGGTGGAGGACACGATCAAGATCCTCGCCGGCCTGCGTACGGCGTTCGAGGAGCACCACCACGTCAAATACACTCCCGACGCGATCAAGTCGGCGGTGGAGCTAAGCGCGCGCTACATCAACGACCGCAAGCTGCCGGACAAGGCGATCGACGTGATCGACGAAGTCGGCGCGATGCAGATGCTGGTGCCGCCGTCGAAGCGGAAGAAGACGATCACGCCCAAGGAGATCGAGCAGGTCATCGCGACCATGGCGCGCATCCCCGCCAAGAGCGTGTCGACCGACGATACCAAGACGCTGGCCAACCTCGAGCTCGACCTGAAGCGGGTGGTGTTCGGGCAGGACAAGGCGATCGAAGTGCTGGCCTCCGCGATCAAGCTCAGCCGTGCTGGCCTGCGCGATCCGGACAAGCCGATCGGCAACTATCTGTTCTCGGGCCCGACCGGTGTCGGCAAGACCGAGGTGGCGAAGCAGCTCGCCGAGCTGCTCGGCATCCCGCTCCAGCGCTTCGACATGTCGGAATATATGGAGCGCCACAGCGTCTCGCGCCTGATCGGTGCCCCTCCGGGCTATGTCGGCTATGATCAGGGCGGCCTGCTCACCGATGCGGTCGACCAGCAGCCCCATTCGGTGCTCCTGCTCGACGAGATCGAGAAGGCGCATCCGGACCTGTTCAACATCCTGTTGCAGGTCATGGATCACGGGCGCCTGACCGATCAGCACGGCAAGTCGGTCGACTTCCGCAACGTCATCCTGATCATGACCACCAATGCCGGCGCGTCGGACATGGCCAAGGAGTCGATCGGCTTCGGCGAGATGACTCGCGACGACGTGCAGGAAGAGGCGGTGAAGAAGCTCTTCACTCCCGAATTCCGCAACCGTCTCGATGCGATCGTGCCGTTCGATTATCTGCCGACGCAGGTGGTCAGCCGGGTGGTGGACAAGTTTATCCTCCAGCTCGAACTGCAGCTGGCGGATCGCGGCGTCCATATCCAGCTCGACGAGCCGGCCAAGGCGTGGCTCACCGAGAAGGGCTATGACAAGCTGTACGGCGCCCGCCCGATGGGCCGCCTGATCCAGGAGAAGATCAAGCAGCCGCTGGCCGAGGAGCTGCTGTTCGGCAAGCTCGTCCATGGCGGCGAAGTGAATGTGAAGCTGAAGGACAATGCCCTGAGCTTCGCGATCACGCCGGCGGCGCCGAAGCCCAAAAAGGCCAAGAAGACCGAGGCTGCCAAGGCGACCAAATAAGGTTCAGCCCAGAGTTGAGAGCGGGCCGGGAGGAAACTCCCGGCCCGTTTTCGTTGTCAGGCCTCGGCCGCTTTCGCGGCCATCGTCGCCTTGGCCCACCAGACCAGCTCGTCGAGCGCAGTCTTCGCCGAGGGCAGCAGGCTCGCCTCGACATCCTCGATCGGCTTGTTGCCGAACGCCGGATGCACCGCCATGAAATCGCCGCCGCCGATATGCACCGCGGCATGGGTCGACACCATCTGCAGCTCGACGCCGATCATCCGCAGATGCTCGACCGCGCGCACCGCGCCGGTGCCGCCATAGCCGATCGCGGTGAACGGCTTGCGGGTCCATTCCTTATAGGCCTGGTCGAGTGCGTTCTTCAGGACGCCGGTGATCGAGTGGTTATATTCGGCGACGACGAAGATATAGCCGTCGAACCCGGCGATCCGCTCCTGCCAGCGTACCGCTTCGGGGTTCTGGCTGGGCATCCAGAGATTGGACGCCATCTCGTCGAAGAACGGCAGCGGGTGATCGCGCAGATCGACCAGCTCCACCTCCATGTCGCCGCGCGCCTGCGCCTGCTTCAGCATCCATTGCGCCGGGGCGTCGGCATAGCGAGTGGGACGGGTCGAGCCGATGATGAGCGCGATGCGGGGTTTGGCGACCATGGTAACCTCATGTATGTTGGTTTCTTGGAGAAACCTGATTACAAAAGGTCGCCGTCAGCCAACAAGGAGGCACTTTGGCGTTACCAGATAACCATGCGGATACCGCCCGCTGCGAGCATATCAGCCGGCTGCTCGCGCGGATCAGCGACAAATGGTCGCTGCTGGTGGTGCGCGTGCTCGGCCGGGGGCCGCTGCGCTTCAACGCGCTGCGCCGCGAGGTGGGCGAGATCAGCCAGAAGGTGCTGGCATCGACGCTGCGCGACCTCGAGGAAAATGGCTTTGTCTCGCGCACGGTCACGCCGGTCACCCCGCCCCAAGTCGAATATGCGCTGACCGATCTGGGCCGCGACTTCCTCCAGCCGGTGCAGGGCTTCGCCGAATGGGTGCTCGCTAATTCGTCGCGCATGGACGCCGCGCGGGAGGAATATGCGGAGCGCCGGGCCCAGGACTGAGCGACGCGTGTATTACTAAACCACCACACATAGCCGCGAGGCATGGCCCGCGCCCGCGTTTATACTGTTCTGAACCGTTTCCGTCGCGTAATGCTCGCACCCATAAAGAGGGTCGCGCATGCCAATAACGCAGCGCGGAGCATTTCTAGATGAACAGCATGAAGCAGCGGCTCCTGGTAGCCGCCGGAACGATGGCGGCTCTGCTCGCCGGTACCGCGGTGATCGCACAGAGCGCCGATTCCTCACCCGAGGCCCGCTATGAAATGGATGTCGGCACCAGTGCCGGCATGATGGGCCAGAGCGACACGCGCGAGATGACCCTACGCCTCGGCTCACGCCTGGCCGCAACCGGCGGCGCGCCCAAGGCCGATCACTTCCTGCCCGACGGCATGCGCATGGGCGCGTCGGTGCCGCTCGCCTCGCCCGAGCCGGGCAAGCCTGAGGAAAAATACGAGAAGGAACAGCGCGAGAAGTTCCAGCGGCCCAAGGGCCGGCTGCTGATCTTCTGGGGCTGCGGCGCGCATGCCGGCCCCGGCCAGCCGGTGATCCTCGACTTCGCCAAGATGGCCGCGGGCCAGGTCCCGCCCGACCTGTTCAGCGCGAGCATTCCAAGCGAGATCGGCCCCCGCCCGAGCAACAGCCGCACCTATGGCGACTGGCCGAACGGCAAGTCGCGCGCGCAGGTGAGCCGGCAGTCCTCGCTGATCGGCCAGCACCGCATCGCCGGCAACTACAGCCCCGAGATCGCCTTCGCGCTCAACCAGGACTTCATGGCGCCGCCCAAGGTGAAATCGAGCTCGGCACCCGACGGCTCGACTCCGCTCAACTGGGGCGCGGTGCCTGCCGCGACCGGTTATTATGCCTGGGCGATGAGCGCCAAGGACAATGGCAAGGACTCGAGCGACATGGTCTGGTGGGCCTCCTCGGCCAGCCGCCAGTTCGGCGGCGACCTGTGGAGCTGGCTCTCGCCCGCCACCGTGAACAAGCTGATCGGGCAGAAGGTCGTGATGCCGCCCAGCCAGACGAGTTGCACCATCCCGGCCGAAGTAAAGGCCGCGGGCGGCGAGATGATGATGGGCTTCCTCAATGCCTTCGGCCCCGAGGCGAACTTCGCCTTCCCCGAGCGGCCCAAGGATCCCAAGATCGCCTGGCACCCGAAATGGACCGCCAAGGTGCGCTATCGCTCGACGGGCAACTTCATGCCCGGAATGCCGAGCGTGGGCGAGATGATGATGGGCCAGCGCGGCGACGACCAGGACGGCAAGAAGCCCGACGACAAGCCCAAGGCCTGCAAGCCCAAGCTGGGCAGCTTCCTGAAAAAGGCCGCCGGCCTGGGCAACGGCTGCTGATGCGGAACGGGGAGCGGGCGCGCACCGCTCCCCACCTCCGGCGGTAAGTGACTGGCGCGCCTCAACAAGACGTTCCGGTTCTTATGTATATTTACGGGTTGTTCGTCATGTCCGGGGTAGTGCCGGGGCATGTTGGTATTGCGTTTCCTGCGGCTCTTCGCGCTGATCGGCGCGAGCATTGCGCTTTGCGGCGCGATTGTGCCTGCACAGGCGCAGCCTAGCGCGGGTCGCGCGCTCACCACCTGCGTGCTGCGCGACAGTGGCGAGATGAACCCGGCAGAGCTGATCCGCCACCCTGAACGCTTCGACTGCAAGACTCCGCAATATAAGCTGGGCGCCGGCGACTTCTGGGCGATCACCGGTCCGCTCGACGCCGTGTCGACGATCGAAAAGCCGCTGCGGATCAACTTCGCAAGCCTGTGGCAGCGCCAGCTTTCCGCGCAGCTGCTCTATGCGGACGGCAGCATCCACACCTATCGCACCGATGCGCGGGGCATCACCCCGTTGATCCAGCTCGGCGCCCTCGCGGCGCTGCCGGCGCCGCCTTCCGACGCCAAGCTGGTCCGCGTCCTCTGGCATATCGAGGGGGCCGCCAATGTCCGCGGCATCCTGCTCGGGGCGGCATTGAGCGACGCGCCGCGCAACGACGCGACCAACCTCGCCATGGCCGTGCTCTATGCCGCGTTCGGCGGCATGTGCCTGGCGCTGATCGTCTATAATTTCGCGCTGTGGTGCGCGATGCGCTACCGCTTTCAGCTGCATTATTGCGTGCTGCTCGCGGTGCTGATCGGTTATGCGCTTTCCTCTTCGGGGGCGATGGCCTGGCTCTATCCCGATATCGTCAACAACGACCGGCTGCGCTTCAACTATCTGTTCCTCGGCCTGGCCGGCGGCGCCACGGCGCTGTTCACGCTCAGCTTCTTCGAAATGAAGATCCGCTCGCGCCGGCTCGATCTGTACACCCGAGTGATCGCGACGACGGTGCCGGTTTCCGGCCTGATCGTTTTCCTGTTCGGCGCGATCAACCTGCGCCTGGCCGACATGATCTACACGCTGGCGATCCTGGGGTTGATCTCGATCGTGGTCCCGACCCTGTGGCAGGCCTGGAAGCAGCGTTCGCACTTCCTGTGGCTGTTCAGTATCGCGTGGAGTGCCCCGATCGCACTCGCACTGATGCGCATTCTGGCCAATCTGCACGTGCTGCCGTGGAGCTTCTGGCTCGACAATTCCACCGTCATCTCGATGATGTTCGAGGCGCTCGTTTCCGCCCTCGCGGTTGCCTATCGCATCAAGTTCCTGCGCGAAGAGCGCGATGAGGCGATCACCCGCGAAGTGCTTGCGCGCCGCCTTGCCGATACCGATCCGCTCACCGGGTTGCTCAATCGCCGCGCCTTCCTCGCCCAGGCGCTGGGCCGTCCGGGCGAGCAGCAACTGCTCATCGCCGACATCGACCATTTCAAGCGCGTCAACGAAACGCTGGGGCATGATGGCGGCGACGAGGTGCTGCGCCTGTTCGCCCGCACGCTGCGCACCGCCGCGCCGGCGGACGCACTGGTGGCCCGGATCGGCGGCGAGGAATTCGCATTGCTCGCCAATGCTGCCGTGCCGATCGAACTCGACCCGTTGCTCAACAAGCTTCGGCAGACGCGGATGCCGTTCGACCTCAAGGTGACCGCGAGCATCGGCGCCTGCACCGGGCCGCTGGCCGATGACCGCGACTGGAAGGCGCTCTACCGCGCCGCCGACATCGCGCTGTTCGAAGCCAAGTCGGCCGGCCGCGACCGGGCCAGGGCGCGCCGCGAAGCAGCCTGATCGCTTGCCCGGCACGTCCTTGAGGCGTATGCCGTTCACCATGTCGGGTCGGGCCAGAAAGATCGCCTTCGGGGCGCTTGCCGCGCTCGCGCTGATCCCTCTCGCCGCTCCCGATCACCACGCCAATCTCCAGATCAGTCTGGAGCGCGCCGGCGATGTCGCGCCGCAACGGCTGGAGGCCGCGTTCCACCTTGGCCTCGTCGCGGTCTCGGTACTCGTCACCTGGAGCAAGCGACTTACGACTTGACCCCCAAAAAGGCTTGCTTACAGCAGTGTCAATGACTGACCCCGAACAGATCTGGCGTACCGCGTATAACCACCCCGGCGCCTGGGACATCGAGTTCCCGCCCCAGACCATGGTCGAACTGTTCGAGGACAGCGCCCGCGCGCATCCCCAGGCGCCGCTGCTCGATTTCATGGGCCGGCATTACAGCTATGGCGAGACGCTGGACGGTGCCAACCGCGTTGCCTGTGGTCTCAAGGCGCTGGGCTATGGCCAGGGCGACCGGATCGGGCTCTTCCTGCCCAACGTGCCGCATTATGTCGCCGCCTATTACGGCATCCTCAAACTGGGTGCGACGGTGGTCAATTTCTCGCCGCTCTATTCGGTCGAGGAGCTGAGCCACCAGGTCGAGGATTCGGGGACAAGGGCGCTCTTCACCATCTCGGCCTCGGCACTGCTGCCGACTGCGCTCAAGGTGCTGGACGGCAGCGGGCTCGAGCGGTTGGTGGTCGGTTCAGTGGCAGGCGCGCTGCCCGCGGCCAAGTCGCTCTTCTATCGGCTGTTTCGCGGTGCCGAAGTGGCGCAGCGCCCGCATGACGATCGCATCCTGTCCTTCTCGAAGCTGATCGCGAACGACGGCATCTGCGACGCGCCCAAGCTCGACCCCGAGAATGACGTGGCGCTGATCCAATATACCGGCGGCACCACCGGCACGCCCAAGGGTGCGGTGCTGACGCACCAGAATCTTTCCGCCAATGCCCGCCAGGTTGCCCGGCTCGATCCCGAAGTGGCGACGGCCAAGGACAAGGTGCTGGGCGTCCTCCCCTTCTTCCACGTCTTCGCCAATACCTGCGTGCTCAACCGCACCGTGGTGACCGGCGGCGAGATCGCGATGCTGCCGCGCTTCAACGCCAAGCAGGCGCTGGCCGAACTGCGCCGCACCCAGCCGCGCGCGCTGCCCGGCGTGCCGACCATGTACCAGGCGCTGCTCGACGCGCCCGGGATGAAGCCCACCGATTTCGCCTCGCTGCGCTTCTGCATCTCCGGCGGCGCGCCGCTGCCCGCCCAGCTCAAGGACGAGTGGGAGAAGGTGACCGGCGCGCGCGTGATCGAAGGCTATGGCTTGTCCGAAAGCTCGGGCGTGGTCTGCACCAACCCCTATGTCGGCCTGAACAAGCCCGGCACGATCGGCCAGCCGCTTGCCGGCACCCGCGTCCGCCTGGTCGACAAGGAAGACCCCACGCGCCCGCCGCCCGAAGGCGAGCCCGGCGAGATCGTCGTCCATGGCCCGCAGATCATGAAGGGCTATTGGAACCGGCCGGACGCCGATGCCGAAGTGTTCGTCGATGGCCATTGGCTGCGCACCGGCGATGTCGGGCTGATCGACGAGGACGGCTATATCAAGATCGTCGACCGGCTGAAGGACATGATCGCGGTCGGCGGCTTCAAGGTGTTTCCGAGCCAGATCGAGGCGGTGCTCTACCAGCATCCGGCCGTGAAGGAGGCGCTCGTGATTGGCCTGCCCGATGCCTATCATGGCGAGCTGCCCCACGCCTATGTCACGCTGGACGACGACGCCACCGCGACCGGTCCCGAGATCTGCGCCTGGCTCAACGGCAAGCTCGGCAAGCATGAGCGGGTGAGCGAAGTCGTGGTGCGCGAGAGCCTGCCCAAGACGATGATCGGCAAGCTGAGCCGCAAGGACCTGATCAACGAAGTGATGGCGGAGCGTAAGGCATGAAGGCGCTGCTGGCCCTCGCACTGCTCGCGGCGGCCCCGGCATCCGAGCAACGGATCGACGTTGCGCTTTCCAACTTCAAGTTCACGCCGAGCAGGATCGCGCTGGTCCATGGCCAGAGCTATGTGCTGCACCTGACCAGCAGCGGCGGACACAGCTTCGCGGCGAAGGAATTCTTCGCGGCGGCGGCGATGCCGGCGGCGGACCGGGCGAAGGTGAAGGACGGCAAGATCGAGCTCGACAGCGAGAGCGCGGTCGACCTGCACTTCACGGCGCCCAAGGCGGGGACCTACCCGATCAAATGCACCCATCTGCTCCATGCGAGCTTCGGGATGACGGGGAATTTCGTGGTTTCCTAGTTCCTCCCCGAGCTTGTCTCGGGGAGGGGGACCATTCGCGCAGCGATGGGGGAGGGGCCAGCGCGGGAGCGACGGCAAACCGCCGCGCCCCTCCACCACGCCCTGCGGGCGCGGTCCCCCTCTCCCAGCGAGCTGGGGGAGGAATTACTAGTCCCCCGCCTTCACATCCTTGCCGTACATCACGGCCTTCAGGTTCATGAACTCGTGCATTCCCCACGGCCCGAGCTCGCGGCCATGGCCGGACAGCTTGACGCCGCCGAACGGCGCCTCGGGCGTCGAGGCGAGCAGCGAATTGACTGCGGTCATGCCCGACTGGATGTCCTTGGCGAAGCGCTCGATCTCGGCTTCGTCCTGCGTCCACACCGCGGAGCCGAGGCCATAGGGCACGTCATTGGCAAGCGTGATCGCCGCGTCGATGTCCTTGACCTTGTAGACCGCCGCGACAGGCCCGAAGATCTCTTCCTTGGCGACGTCGCACTCCGGATCCATGTCGGTCAGCACGCCCGCCGTCATCCAGGCGCCATCCCTGTCGATCTTCTCCGCGCCGAAGCGCAGCGTCGCGCCTTCGGCCACGGCGCGCTTCACCTGCTCGAGCACCGTATCGCGCTGGCCGACGCTGGAGAGCGGACCCATGCCCGTGTCCTTCTCCATCGGGTCGCCGATCTTGAGCGCCTTCATGCCGACCTCGAACTTGTCGAGGAACGCGTCATAGACATCGGCATGGACGATCATCCGCTTGGCGCAGATGCAGCTCTGCCCGGCATTCTGAACGCGTGCGGTCACCGCGGTCTTGGCGGCGAGGTCGAGATCGGCCGAGGGCATCACGATCAGCGGATCGGAGCCGCCGAGCTCGAGCACCACCTTCTTGAGCGCCCGCCCGGCAGCCTGCGCCACCTGTGCGCCAGCGCCTTCGCTGCCGGTGAGCGTCACCGCCACCACGCGCTTGTCGGCGATGATCGCCGAGACCTTGTCGGACTTGATCGGAAGGTTCTGGAACAGCCCGTCGGGCGCGCCCGCCGCGCTCACCATCTGCTGGATCAGCGCCGCGCAGCCCTGGACGTTCGAGGCGTGCTTCAGCAGCCCGACATTGCCCGCCATGATCGTCGGCGCGAGGAAGCGGACGACCTGCCAATAGGGGAAGTTCCACGGCATCACCGCCAGCACCGGCCCCATCGGCAGCCAGCGCGCTACGGCATGGCCGCCGCCGGCGGTCTGTACGGTGGTCGGCTCCAGATAGGCCGGGCCGTTCTTGGCATAATGCCGGAAGCCGGTGATGCACTTCTCCACCTCGGCCACGGCAGAGGCGAGCGTCTTGCCCATCTCGCGCGTCGCGGTTTCGGCTAGGTGCTGCTTGTTGGCTTCCCAGGCATCGGCGATCTTGCCCAGCAGCTCGGTCCGCTGCTCCAGCGTCGAATCGCGCCACGAGCGAAAACAGGCATCGGCGCGCGCCAGCGCCATCTCGATCCCGTCGGCGTCGAGCTCGTGATAGGTCTCGACCGTTTCGCCGGTGGCGGGATTGATGCTGGTGAACATGCGCGCGTCTCCTGGGGACTGGTCAGCGATAACGCGGAGTTGGGGAGCAAGGTGCCCGGTTGCAATCGCAGGGCGCCCCGGCGCATAGCAAAACCATGGTAGAAGAAGCGGACGTCACTGCGCTCTCGTTCGAGGAAGCGCTCAAGGAACTGGAGCGCATCGTCGCCCGGCTGGAGAGCGGCGAGGCCCAGCTCCAGGAGGCGATCGACCTGTACGAGCGCGGCGACCAGCTGCGCCGGCAATGCGCCGCGCGGCTCGACGCCGCCCAGGCGCGCATCGAAGCGATCCGCACCGACGCCGAGGGTCGCGCGGCGGGCACCGCGCCCTTCAACGCCGGCTGAGCCAGCCCGTGGCGCATGCCTCCCTCGCGCTGCAGTCGGCGCTCAAGCAGGTCTCGGCGGAGATGGACCGCCAGTTCGACCTGTTGCTCGAGATTCCGTCCGATCCGCGCGAGGGCCTGTACCGGGCGATGCGCCATGCCGCGATCGGCGGCGGCAAGCGGCTGCGGCCGCTGCTCGTCTCCGCCACCGCCCAGCTGTTCGGGGTCGACAAGACCTGCATCGCCCGCACCGGCCTCGCGCTCGAATGCATCCATGTCTATTCGCTGATCCATGACGACCTGCCGGCGATGGACGATGACGACATGCGCCGCGGCAAGCCGACCGTGCACCGCGAATTCGACGAGGCGACCGCAATCTTGGCGGGCGACTGCCTCCACGCGCTCGCCTTCGAAGTGATCGCCGACGAGCGCACGCATCCCGATCCCTTTGTCCGCATCGAACTGTCGGGCACGCTCGCCATAGCCGCCGGCCCGGCGGGCATGGCGGGTGGGCAGATGATGGACCTGGAGGCCGAGAAATCGAGCTTCGACCTGGCCACCGTCACCCGCCTTCAGGCGATGAAGACCGGCGCGCTGATCAGCTGCGCGGTGGAGAGCGGCGCGATCCTCGGCCGCGCCCAGGCAGAGGCGCGCACGGGGCTGCGCGGCTATGCCCGCGACATCGGCCTCGCCTTCCAGATCGCCGACGACATCCTCGATGCCGAGGGCGACGAGGCGCTGGTGGGCAAGAAGCTCCACAAGGATGGCGAGGCGGGCAAGGAGACCTTCCTCTCGCTGCTCGGCATGGACCGCGCCAAGGAACAGGCCCGCATGCTCGTCGACCAGGCGATCGCGCATTTGAAGCCCTATGGCGCCGAAGCCGATCTGCTGCGCGACATCGCCCGCTACACGCTCGAACGCGACCGCTGACTTAATCTTGCCGTCATCCCGGGGGAGGAAGGCTTATGACTACGCGCACCGGCGTCTATCCCGGCACCTTCGATCCGATCACGCTCGGCCATATGGACATCATCCGCCGCGGCGCGAAGCTGTGCGACCGGCTGGTGATCGGCGTGACCACCAATCCTTCCAAGAACCCGATGTTCACCATCGAGGAACGCATGGAGATGGTGAAGCGCGAGGTCGCCGACATCGCGGGCGAGATCCATGTCGTCAGCTTCGATTCGCTGCTGATGGACTTTGCCGAGCGCGAGGGCGCCAGCATGATCGTCCGCGGCCTGCGCGCCGTCGCCGATTTCGAATATGAGTATCAGATGGCGGGGATGAACCAGCAGCTGAACAGCCGGATCGAGACGGTCTTCCTGATGGCCGATGTCTCGCTCCAGCCGATCGCCAGCCGCCTGGTCAAGGAGATCGCGCTCTATGGCGGCGATATCCGCAAGTTCGTGCCCTCTGCAGTCAACGCCGAAGTGGCGGCGCGCGTCGCCGCGATCGGTCGCAAAGGGAGTGGTTGAGCCCGCGCGATTGGGCTAGAGCCGCTGGTTGAGGGTGTATTCCGAGTGGGGAAATTGATGCGTTTGTTTGCCGCGATGGCCACTACGGCCGTGATGATGTTCGCCACGCCCGCCCTTGCCCAGGGCGGCGGAAAGGCGCCCAAGCCGGTCGCCGAGCCGCTCAAGGGCGTCAGCGCCGAGGATGTGAACAGCATCTATCCCGCCGTCGTGCCCGCCGATCCGGCCGAGACCTGGGTGCTCGACCTGTCGACCGGCGGCCGCGTGCTGATCCGCCTGCGCCCCGATGCCGCGCCCAAGATGGTCGAGCGCGTCAAGGAACTCACCCGCCGCCATTTCTATGACGGCCTGACCTTCCATCGCGTCGTCGACGATCCCTACAACATGGCGCAGGGCGGCGACCCCAAGGGCGACGGCACCGGCGATTCGGACCTGCCCAACGTGCCGGCCGAGTTCAACAACCTGCCGCACGTGCGCGGCACCGTCGCCGCCGCGCGCCGGGGTTCGCCGGACAACGCCACGCCCGAGCAGATCAAGGATGCCGAGAACAGCGCGAACAGCCAGTTCTACATCATGATGGCGCCGAAGCTGGCCTTCGATCACGACTATACCGTGTTCGGCCGCGTCGTCGCGGGCATGACCTGGGTCGACAAGATCGAGCGCGGCGAGCCGCCGGCGAACCCGACCAAGATCGTCCACGCCTATATCCAGTCGGACAACCCGCCGCCTTATTCGAACCTGCCGGCCGATGCGCCCAAGGCGCTGCCTGCAGGCGAAGTGAAGGCGACGCTGCCGCAATAACCTGCGCGCCAGCCGACGTACCGAAGTGAATGTAGACCTTTTCGATTTCGAGCTTCCGAACGACCGGATCGCGCTGCGCCCCGCGGCACCGCGCGATTCGGCGCGTCTGCTCGTGCTCGACGGCGCCGAGACGCGCGACCTTCACGTCAGTGACCTGCCCGGCCAGCTGCGCGCCGGCGATTGCCTGGTATTCAACGACACCCGCGTGATCCCCGCCCAGCTTGAGGGCATTCGCGGAGAGGCGAAGATCGGCGCGACGCTCCACAAGCGCGAAGGAACGCGCCGCTGGCGCGCCTTCATCCGCAACGCCAAGCGGCTGCGCGACGGTGACGTAGTGGATTTCGGCGCGGGCGTTCTCGCCACCGCCGGCGACCGCGCCGAAGACGGCAGCTTCGCGCTCGACTTCCATGGCGACGAGCCGGTCGAGCTGCTGCTCGAACGCTGCGGCCGCATGCCGCTGCCGCCGTACATCGCCTCCAAGCGCCCGACCGACGCGCGCGATGCCGACGACTATCAGACGATGTTCGCCTCCGAGCCCGGCGCCGTCGCCGCCCCCACCGCGGCGCTCCACTTCACCCCCGAGCTGCTCGCGGCGCTCGACGCGGCCGGCGTCGGCCACACGACACTGACCCTCCATGTCGGCGCCGGCACCTTCCTGCCGGTCAAGGCCGAGGACACCGAAGACCACAAGATGCACGCCGAATGGGGCCGCATCGACCAGGCGACGGCGGACCGCCTCAACGCCGTCCGCGCCGCCGGCGGCCGAGTGATCGCGGTCGGCACCACCAGCCTGCGCCTGATCGAAAGCGCCGCGGGCGACGACAACGTCATCCGCCCCTTCGAAGGGGACACCGCGATCTTCATCACCCCCGGCACGCGCTTCAAGGGTGTCGACGGGTTGGTCACCAACTTCCATCTGCCGCGCTCGACGCTGTTCATGCTGGTGTCGGCGATGATGGGGCTGGAGCGGATGCAGGGCGCCTATGCCCATGCCATCGCCAACGGGTACCGTTTCTACTCCTACGGGGATGCGTCGCTGCTGCTCCCCTGAGCCCGCGGCCCCATCTACGCCACAGATTGCGGCTTGGGTGCGTGCGCGGCACTGTCTGGTCTTCGCCGCGAATCGGGAAGGATTCTCATGCGTTTGTTGTTCGCCCTCGCGGCTCTGATCGCGACGCCCGCCTTTGCGCAGGACCGCGTCGCGATACCGGCGCCTCCGGCGAACGACGCCGTGGCGATCGGCACCAGCACGCGCGAGCAGCCCGCGTTCACCGTGATTGTCGAGCCGGTGGCGATGATGATCGCCGGCTTCGATGCGAATGGCGACGGCAAGGTGACGCGCGCCGAATTCGATGCCGGCCTCAAGCACGCCTTCGACGACGCCGACCCCCGCCACCAGGGCTGGCTCGGCTATATCGCCTATTCGGACTGGCAGGAGCGCTGGATGGGCGACCGCAACACCGTGCCCAGCCCCTTCGAGATGGACCGCGACGGCGACAACAAGATCAGCTTCGCCGAGATCGCCGAGCGCTTCGACCTACTCTTCTCCCGCTTCGATGCCGACAAGAACGGCGTGATCGAGCGCAAGGAGCTGGTGACGATCCGCCCGCAGCTCGGCCCCGGCCCGGGACGCGGCAAGAAGGGCGAGCGTCGCCCGAATTGATGCGATTCATGTCCTAGCATCTCATGCCGGGACGCGGCTAAGAATGGCGAACATGGCCGCGCATCACGACCACAATCACGCCCATCACGGTCATGGCCATCACGGCCATAGCCACGCGCCTGCGGACTTCGGGCGCGCCTTTGCCATTGGGACGGCGCTGAATCTCGCTTTTGTCGCGGTCGAAGGCGCGGCCGGGTTCCTCACCCATTCGATGGCGCTGCTGGCCGATGCCGGACACAATCTGTCCGACGTGCTCGGGCTGCTGATCGCCTGGGGCGGCGCCGAGCTTGCCAAGCGCCCGGCCTCGCGCCGCTTCACCTATGGGCTGCGCGGCTCCTCGATCCTCGCGGCGCTGACCAATGCGGTGCTGCTGTTCGTCGCCGTCGGCGCGATCCTGCTCGAGGCGATCCAGCGCCTTCAAGAGCCGCGCGACGTACCCGGGCTTACGGTGATGCTGGTCGCGGGGGTCGGCATCGTCATCAACCTCTCCACCGCATTGCTGTTCGCGCGCGGACGCGACGGCGACGTCAATATCCGCGGCGCCTATCTCCACATGGCGGCGGATGCGGCGGTCTCGGCAGGCGTGGTGATCGGCGGCGGGCTGATCCTGTTCACCGGCGCCGAATGGATCGACCCGGTGATCAGCCTGGCCATCGTCGCGGTGATCCTGTGGAGCAGCTGGGGGCTGTTCACCGAATCGCTGACCATGGCGCTGCAGGCGGTGCCCAAGGGGATCGACCCCGAGGCGGTGGAACGCGCGCTGGCCGCGCTGCCCGGCGTCGCGCGCGTCCATGATCTCCATATCTGGCCGATGAGCACCACCGAGGCGGCACTTACCGCGCATCTGGTGATGCCAGGCGGGCACCCGGGCGATGCTTTCCTCATCGCACTGCAACATCGGCTGGCGCACGACTTCAGGATCGATCATACGACGGTTCAGATCGAATTGGGGGACGGCGCGGAATGTCGGCTGCACGGGAATGGACACGCGCATGAGTGATGCCGCGCCCATCCGGCTCGTGATCTTCGATTTCGACGGCACGCTTTCCGACAGCGGGGACTGGTTCCTCTCGGTCGTCGACGAGCTCGCCCGCAAATACAAGTTCCGCACCGTCCAGCCCGACCAGGTCGACATGCTGCGCCACAAGAGCTCGCGCGAAGTGATCGAGTTTCTGGGCATCTCAAAGTGGAAGCTGCCGCTGATCGCGCGCCATCTGCGCCGGCTGGTCGGCCAGAATGCGCATCAGATCGAGCTGTTTCCCGGCACGCCGGACCTGCTCGAGCAGATCGCCGCGACGGGCGTGCGAATCGCACTGGTCACCTCCAATGCCGAGGCGAATGCGCGCAAGATCCTGGGGCCCGAGCATGCCGCACGGATCGACCTGTTCGCCTGCGGCTCCTCGCTGTTCGGCAAGGCGCCCAAGTTCCGCCGGGTGCTCAAGAAGATGGGCATGAAGCCGCACGAGGTGCTGGCGATCGGCGACGAGACGCGCGACGTCGATTCGGCGCGCGAGGTCGGGATGCGCGTCGGGTCGGTGCTGTGGGGCTATGCAGCCGAGGAGCTGCTGATCGCGATGCAGCCCGACGTGCTGTTCCGCGCGCCGCAGGACATCATCGACTACGTCGCCGCGAATCGTTGAGCGCAGGCCCGGCCCACCGCCATCGTTGAACTGCGCCCCCCGGCCTGTAGAGTGCCGGGCATGAACCGTTTGCGTTGGACCTGGATCTGGCTGCCCCCGTTCGCGGGCGCGGCGAGCGTGCTGCTTGGCGCCTCAATCCCCTCCTTGCTGCTCGGCGTGGTGCTGATCGTCACCGTGCTCGCCGCGGTCCATCATGCCGAGCTGATCGCCCACAAGGTGGGCGAGCCGTTCGGCACCTTCCTCCTCGCGCTCGCGGTCACGGTGATCGAGGTCGGCCTGATCCTGACGCTGATGCTGCAGGGCAAGGCGGGCGCCGAGACGCTGGCGCGCGACACGGTGTTCTCGGCGGTGATGATCATCCTCAACGGGCTGCTCGGCGCGTTCATCCTGCTCGGCGCGCTGCGCCACCGCGAGCAGAGCTTCCAGCAGGTCGGCGTCAGCGCCTCGTTGGCGACGCTGTGCACGCTGACCGTGCTGACGCTCGTCCTGCCCAATTTCTCGTCCTCGGCCGGCCCCTATTATGCGCCATCGCAGCTCGCCTTTGTCGCGATCGTCTCGCTGCTGCTCTACCTCACCTTCGTCACGGTGCAGACCGTGCGCCACCGCGACTATTTCCTGCCCCCCGAGGAAGCGGCCGCCGACCTCGAGGCGCATGCGCCGCCGCCCGGCAATGGCGAGACGCTGCTCTCGGGCGCGATCCTGATCGCCTGCCTCGTCGAAGTCGTGCTGCTCGCCAAGGCGCTGGCCCCGGCGATCGAGGACGGTGTCGCCTCGGCCGGCTTGCCGCATGCCGTGGTCGGCGTGGTGATCGCGGCCTTGGTGCTGCTGCCCGAGAGCGTCGCGGCGGTGCGCGCGGCGATGGCCAACCGGCTCCAGACCAGCCTGAACCTCGCGCTGGGATCGGCGCTGGCGACGATCGGGCTCACCATCCCGGCAGTGGCAGTGCTGTCGCTGTTTCAGGGTCTGCCGCTGGCGCTGGGGCTCGATTCGCGGGGGATCGTGCTGCTCTCGCTGACGCTGCTGGTGACCACCCAGTCGCTCGCCACGGCGCGGACGACGGTCCTTCAGGGCGTGGTCCACCTCGTCATCTTCGGCGTCTTCGTCTTTACCACTCTGGTCCCCTAAGTTCGCCAAAGTGAGGGGGTAACGCGGTTTCTGCCTGTGTCGATATACTTGACTCAATCAACTATCTTGGGGCAACGTCCGGCCATGGACCAGGCCATCGAACAATTCCGCGCCTTCAACCGGGCGCATACCCGCTTCGCCGCGGTGCTCGCTCCGCACTATATGGACACCGAAATGGGCGTCGCCGAAGCGC
This sequence comes from Sphingomonas sp. R-74633, assembly GCF_013416555.1. Lineage (GTDB taxonomy): Bacteria > Pseudomonadota > Alphaproteobacteria > Sphingomonadales > Sphingomonadaceae > Sphingomonas. Next base: position 210,939 of record NZ_JACCFG010000002.1, read on the forward strand.
GGCTGCTCTACGAGATCGCCAGGCGCGAGCCGGTGCTGGCCAGCACGCTGCAGGACGTGCTGGGTCTCGACGCCGGCTATGCCAGCCGCGCAGTGAAGCGATTCGAGGCGCGCGGCTGGATCGCGCGCGACCGCGGCGCCGAGGATGCGCGTCAGCGTCCGATCCTTCTGCTGCCAGCCGGGCGCGCGGCGTTCGACGCGCTCGACGCCGCCACCCGCGCGCACAGCCGCCGCCAGCTCGAGTCGCTCGGCCCCGGCGGCGGCGCGCTGCTCGGCCATCATCTCGCGGCGGCGCGTGCGCTGATCGAAGGCGGCGCCAGCGACTGGACGATCCGCACGCTCGCCCCCGGCGACATGGGCGCGATCGCAAGCCGCCAGGCGGTCTTCTATGCCGAGCACTATGGCTGGGGCCGGCCGATGGAATTGCTGCTCAACGACGTCACCACCGGCTTCCTGCGCGACTTCCAGCCCGGCCGCGAGCAATGCTGGGTGGCCGAGCGCGGCGGCGCGATGCTCGGATCGGTGATGCTCGCCGATGGCAGCGACGGCGTCGCCAAGCTGCGGCTGCTGTTTGTCGAGGGCCATGCGCGCGGGCTCGGCATCGGCGATGCGCTGGTCCGCCGCTGCGTCGAGTTTGCGCGCGACGCCGGCTACACCCGGCTCGAGCTATGGACGCACACGATCCTGGCGAGCGCGCGGCGCATCTACGCCGCGCAGGGCTTCGAACTGGTCGACAGCGCCGAGCACGGCATGTTCGGCGAGCCGGTTATGGGCGAGACCTGGTCGCTCGACCTCAGCCGAGATGCACTGCCAGCCACACCGTAGCGCGGTCCTTCGCGGTCCAGGCGACCCAGTGCTTCCGGCCCTTCTCGATCAGCAGATGATCGCCGGGCGCCAGCTCGACCACTGCTGAATCCTCGACACGGATTCCCGCCGCGCCTTCGAGCAGCAGCACCCATTCGTCCCAGTCCTGCTCCATCGGCTCGGCCTCGGGCGTTGCCTGGCCGCGCGAGACGATGCGTTCGATGCGGATACCCGGGCGCTTGAGCAGGTCGGTGAACGCCTCCATACGCTTCGCCGCCGGAAGCTTGCGCAGCAGGTTTTCGACCCTGGGCTTGAAGCGCGGCTTTGGCCTGGGTTTCGGCGCGGGCGCCGGCTTGGGCCTGGGCTGCGCCTTTAGCGAGCCCGCCGACTTGCTCCACGCATTGCTCGTCGCGCCGCGCAGATAGTCCTCGATCTCGTCGGCGCTGGCAGTGAGCGCATCCTTGTCGATCCCGAACACCGGCGCGTCGTCGCCGTCCTTCAGCCCGTACTTACCGAAGTCGCCGCCGGGCTTGCGCCGCCGCGAGGCGACGAGCTTCAGGCCGCGATGCCCGGCCATCTCGCGCAGCTTGTCGGTGATCTCGTTTGCCATGTTCCCTCGACTCGCGCGCCGGATCGCGCCAATGGCAACTCCCATGCCCCGTTTCGAGTTCACCATCCACGCCACCGACGGCAAGGCGCGCCTCGGCACGATCGCGATGCAGCGCGGCGAGATCCGCACGCCCGCCTTCATGCCGGTCGGCACCGCCGCCACGGTCAAGGCGATGAAGCCCGGCGACGTCCGCGCCGCCGGCGCCGACATCCTCCTCGGCAACACCTATCACCTGATGCTGCGTCCCGGCGCCGAGCGCGTCGCGCGGCTTGGCGGACTGCACAAGTTCATGGGCTGGGACCGGCCGATCCTGACCGATTCGGGTGGCTATCAGGTGATGAGCCTCGCGGATCTCACCACGCGCAGCGAGGAAGGCGTCGCCTTCAAGTCGCACCTCGACGGTTCGCGCCACATGCTCAGCCCCGAGCGCTCGATCGAGATCCAGCGGCTGCTCGGCAGCTCGATCACCATGGCGTTCGACGAGCTCGTCCCCACCACCTCGACCCGCGAGGTCCAGGCCGCGGCGATGGAGCGATCGATGCGCTGGGCCAGGCGCAGCCGCGACGCCTTCTTCGCCGACGCGCATTCGGAGCAGAATGCGATCTTCGGCATCCAGCAGGGCGCGCTCGACGAGGGGCTGCGCAAGGCTTCGGCGGATGCGCTGCTCGATGTCGGGTTCGACGGCTATGCCGTGGGCGGCCTTGCGGTCGGCGAGGGCCAGGAAGCGATGTTCGGCGTGCTCGACTTCGCGCCGGGGCAGCTCGACGCGGCCAAGCCGCGTTACCTGATGGGCGTCGGCAAGCCCGACGACATTGTCGGCGCGGTCGAGCGCGGGATCGACATGTTCGATTGCGTGCTGCCCACCCGCTCCGGCCGCACCGGCCAGGCGTTCACCCGCACCGGCCCGATCAACATCCGCAACGCCAAGTTTGCCGAAGACCAAGGGCCGCTCGACCCCGCATGCCCCTGCCCGGTCTGCGCCACCTGGAGCCGCGCCTATCTTCACCACCTCGTCCGCGCCGGCGAGATCCTCGGCGCGATGCTGATGACCGAGCATAATATCTGGTTCTACCAGGTGCTGATGCAGGACCTGCGCGACGCGATCGGCGAGGGGCGGTTGACCGAGGTCGCGAATAACTTCCGCGCTTCGTATCAGGTGGCGAAGGGCTAAGCCGGGATCGGCCTCAATCCTTATTTCCCCGGCGAAGGCCGGGGCCCAGTCTTGAAAGTCACGCGCCTTGGCGCGTCTTCGCCGCGCACGCTTAGTCTGGGCCCCGGCCTTCGCCGGGGAAAGCGGGCTGGTCTCGGCTAAGGTTAAAATTACCTTTACCATCAAGTGTTTCGCCTTGGCACACGGGCAAAACCGGGGGCGAAAACACCCCTGAAATCGGCTATTGCCGCGCATGGGCACGGGGCCCGGGTGGGGTTTGCACAGCTTGTTCTGGCGGCGTTTCTCGAAGATGCAGGCGCGCGGGATCGCAGCGGCGGTCCTCGTCTCGCTGGTCGGCGCCGGCTTCTCCGCCCAGGCGCTCGCCCCTGCGACGCCGCCCAAGCCCGATCCCAGGGCGATCGCGGTCGGCTATGAGGCCGAGGATCATTTCCCCGGTGCCGCCTTTTACTACGCCGTCGACGACGATGCCGCGGTGAGCGCGGGCACGACCGGCACTACCGCGCTGCCCGACATGCCGATCCCCGCCGATGCGGTGGATGCGCCGGTCGACGGATCGATCCAGCCCGCCCTTCCCTTCCACCTCGCCGGCAGCGGCGTGGACAAGGCGCGGGCGCTCCAGTGCCTGACCACGGCGATCTATTATGAAGCGGCGAACGAGCCGACCGACGGCCAGCGCGCGGTGGCGCAGGTGATCCTCAACCGCGTGCGCCATCCCGCCTTCCCCGCCACGGTGTGCGGCGTGGTGTTCCAGGGATCGGAGAAGCGCGGCTGCCAGTTCAGCTTCGCCTGTGACGGTGCGATGGCGCGGGTGCCGATGCGCTCGGCCTGGGAGCGCGCGGGCAAGGTCGCTGCCGCTGCACTGGCGGGGCAGGTGTTCGGCGCGGTCGGCGAGGCGACGCATTACCATACTTATGCGGTCACTCCGGCGTGGAACCGCAGCCTGGTGATGACCGGCGTGTTCGGTGCGCATTTCTTCCATCGCTGGAAAGGCTGGTGGGGAACCGCCAATGCCTTCCGCCAGGTCTATCGCGGCAGCGAGCCGCTGCCCGAGCCGCATGCCCGGGTCGACCTGGCCGTGGCGGCACCGCTGGTTCCGGTGCCTGCCGCCCTCGGCGAGCCGGCCCCTGCGGTCGCCACGCCGCGCGAAAACATCCAGCCGGCCTATGCCCAGAGCGGCGCGCTGCTCGGCGGCGCGGTCCTGCCCAGGCCGGTGCCGAGCGCCAGCCCGGCAAGCGACGATTCGCAGATCCTCGACAAGTGGAAGGACAGCGGCAAGCCGCTGCGCTGAGGGGTTGCCCCCAAACGGCAACGGGCCCCGCCTTGCGGCGGAGCCCGTCCTTGAGGTTCCCCCCAGGGGGGTCGGGAAAGGGGAACCCTAGCTTTTACCAGCGATGTTCGCGGTCATGCTTCTGGTAGTTGATCCGCGACGACAGCGCGTTGAAGCGGCGATCGAGGTCGCGGCGCTCGGCCATCGTGATGCCGGGGCGCGAGCGGCGATACTGGGCCTCGAGCCGGTTCAGGCTGGCGAACTCGCTGCGCAGGCGGGCAGCCTCGGTACGGCTCAGCTGTCCCGAGCGGATGCCCTGGTTGATGCGCATCTCGAGGTTCGCCTGGCGCGAATTGATCGACTGCCACGTCTGATAGGCGGGCGCGGGCGCGGCCATCGCGGCGGTCATCGGAACGGCCGAAGCGGCGATGCCAAGGCCTGCGAGCATCAGGGTAAACTTCTTCATCTCGTCTCTCCTCTTTACGAAACCGGGCCACCGGAGCGGCCTGAACACATTTATGGGGATGGGCTGTCGCAGCCTTGTCCCGGCACCTGTAGTTTTGTGTCGCAAACCGTCCCGACCGCGTCGGGTTCGTTCAGGTTCGGGGAAGCGAGTCCCTGGCGCGACAGGCCGTGGCGGGACGGCGGAATCGATTGATCGCGCCCGCGCCGTGCCCTAGATTCCGGTACGAAGAGGAGCGGGGAAGAGATGGCATTGTCGACTGCAGAACTGACGCTGGTCGAACAGCGCGTGACCAATGACGGGCCCAATATCGCGGTGGCCTATCTGCTCTGGCTGTTCCTGTGGTTCGTCAGTGGACACCGCTTCTATCTGGGCAGGCCGGTGTCGGCGATCTGCCAGATCCTGTCCTATTTCATCCTGATCGGCTTTGTCTGGCTGCTGGTCGACGCCGTGCTGATCCCCGGCATGATCCGCGAGAAGCAGGACGAGATCCGCCACGGCATGATGCGCGCGCTCGTCAGGGCCTGACGCGCCGCGTTGACGGCGGCATTATCTGCGATAGGCTGAAGGCTTCGGGGGGGAGCCACTGCATGCCGTATCGTCACGCCCAATGGGTATTGCTCGCGGTCTTTCCGCTGGCGGCGCTGGCCTTCTGGCCCGGCTATCTTTCCATCATCGGCACCGCACCGCTGAAGATGCACGCACACGGCGTGACGGCAACGCTGTGGCTGACGCTCCTCGTCGTGCAGAGCTGGAGCATCCATGCCGGGCGAAACGCGCTTCACCGCACGCTGGGCGCGGCGAGCCTGGTGCTGTTCCCGCTCTTCCTGGCCGGCGGCTCGCTGATCTTCCTCGGCATGGCGCAGCGTTATTCCGAGGGCAGCTCGCCCTTCTACACATTGTTCGCATCGCGGCTCGCGCTGATCGACCTGGTCTCGGTCGCTGCCTTTGCCGGCTGCTATTACGAGGCGCTGCGGCTGCGGCGGAAGACGCAGCTCCATGCGCGCTACATGCTGGCGACGGTGCTGTTCCTGCTCCCGCCGATCCTCGGCCGGCTGATGCCGATCCTGCCGCCGCTGGCGATCCACGGTCCGGCCGATTTCTGGAAGCTTGGCATCGGCTTCCAGCTTGCCAACGCGATCACCGCCGCGATCGCCTTCGCACTGGCGCTGCGCAGCGGGCGCCATCGCCGTCCCTTCTTCCTCGCCGGCGCGGCGACCTTGCTCGCGGCCTTGCTGTTCGAGTTCCTCGGCCCGCTGCCGGCGTGGAAATCGCTGTTCGTCCAGTTCGCGACGGTGCCGACATGGCCCTTTGCCTTCGCGGCGGGGCTGATCGGCGCGGGGATCGCCTATGCCGGGTGGACCGCCGGAAGGCGCCTCACGCCTCCCGAAGCCCCGGTCGCAGCCTGATCCCAAACCCCTGATTCTCAAAGCTTCCTGCCAAGGCCCCACAAGTGCGCCCGGCTCAGATCACGTCAACAAGTTTACATTGCAAACCTGTTGGCGTATTTCCCGAGTCGCGGGCGGAGTGTCGCCCCGGGAGATTCGCCATGACCACAAGCCAGATCGAGGCGCCCGATCGCCTCCATGCGCTCGATGCCGTGCGTGCCGGCGCATTGCTGCTGGGCGTTGCCTTTCACGCCTCGCTTTCCTTCCTCCCCGGCCCCCAGATCTGGATGGTGCGCGATGTCGAGAGCGCGGGCGTGCTCGACTTCTTCTTCGTCGCGCACATCTTCCGCATGACCGCCTTCTTCCTGATCGCCGGCTTCTTCGGGCGGATGCTGATCGAGCGCCGCGGTACCGGCGGCTTCATCCGTAACCGGCTGGGCCGGATCGCCCTGCCGCTGCTCGCCTTCTGGCCGGTCGCGATGAGCGGGATCATCGCCTCCTTCATCTGGGGCGCGGTGGTGATGAACGGCGGCACCCCGCCGGCCAATTCGCCCCCGCCGCCACCGATGACCGCGGCGACCTTCCCGCTCACGCATCTGTGGTTCCTCTATATGCTGCTCTGGCTCTACGCCGGCGCGCTGGCGCTGCGAACGCTGGGCAGGCTGATCGACCGCGACGGCAAGATCGTCGACGCCGCGATGCGGCTGCTCACCGCCACGCCGTTCGGCGCCGTGATCCTCGCCGCGCCGCTCGCGCTTGCGCTTGCCTGGCAGCCGATGTGGTTCGCCTGGGGCGGCATTCCGACCCCGGACAAGGGCTTCATCCCGAACGCCACCGCGCTGATCGGCTTCGGCACGGCGTTCGGCTTTGGCTGGCTGCTCCATCGCCAGCAGGACCTGCTCGGCAATCTGCGCCGCTGGTTTCCGGTCCATCTCGTCGCCGCGGTTGCGCTGACCGCTGCCTGCCTCTGGCAGCTCGGCGGCACCAGCTTCGTCACGCCGATGGCCGAGGGCGCCGCCAAGACCGCCCTGGCCGCCACTTATGCCCTGGCGGCGTGGAGCTGGACCTTGGGCCTCACTGGCGCGGCGCTGCGCTACCTCACCCGCGAGCGTCCGGCGGTGCGGTATGTCGCCGATGCCAGCTACTGGATCTACCTGGTCCATCTGCCGGTGGTGGCGGCGCTGCAGATACTGGTCTATCCGGTGCAGGCGCCTGCGCCGGTAAAGATGGCCATCGTTATCGGCGGCGCTTTCCTTATCCTGCTCGCCAGCTATCACCTGCTGGTCCGCCACAGCTGGCTGGGCAAGTGGCTCAACGGCCGCAAGCTTCCCTGGCGTTCGGCCAGGCCCGAGATGGAGATGCAGGCCGCATGACCGATCCGACCGAGAGCGCACGCGACGACCTGGCCTTTGTCCGCGCGCTGATGAGCGAGAGCGGACAGGTCCAGGACTCGCTCGGGCAAGCGCTGCTCGCCGCCGGCCTCAGCTACGGCGTGCAGTGCCTGATCCAGGCCTTCCTCGCGACGGGCATCGAGGTGCCCGTCGCCGTGCATCTGACAGTGGGGATCCTGCCAACGGTGATCTTCCTCGTCGCGATCATTCGGATCACCGTGCGCGAGCGCGGATCGAGCAAGCACAGCGTCGGCACCCGCGCGATCAACGCCGCGTTCGGCGGCGGCGGGCTCGCGGCGATGACGACCGCGCTGATCTTCGGCTTCCTCGCCTTCCGCACGCAGAATATGGGCACCTGGCTGCTCCACCCGATCATGATCTGCGTGGTGCAGGGCACGATCTGGTACATCGCCCACGCAGTGCGCCGGCGCGGGCTGTACGGGCTGGTCTCGGCGGGGTGGTTCGCCACGGCGCTGGTGCTGGCAGCGCTGCTCGGCATGGGCGGCCCGATCCCGGTCTTCCTGCTGGTGCTCGCGGCCGCGCTGCTCGGCCTGATGGCGCTGCCCGGCTATATCCTGATGCGCACCGCCCAGCGCCAGGCCTGATCTTCATGGCGCAGTTCGACATCGGCAAGATCGACGACGTGATTCACGGGCGCGTGCGCCTGGGGATCATGGCGTATCTCGTCGATGCCGAGGCGGCGGAGTTCAACGAATTGAAGGCGCTGCTCCAGGTGACGCAGGGCAATCTCTCGGTCCACCTCCGCAAGCTCGAGGATGCCGGCTATATCGAGATCGAGAAGAGCTTCATGGGCCGCAAGCCGCTCACCCGCGCGCGGATCACGCCGGCGGGACGCAAGGCGTTCGCGAGCTATCTGGAAGCATTGGGCAAGCTGATCGGCTAGGCCGCGATCAGCCGCTCGGCCTGCGCCCGCGCTTCGTCGGTGATCTCGGCGCCCGAGAGCATCCGCGCGATTTCCTCGCGGCGCTGGGCGGGATCGAGCGGCGTCACGCCGGTGCGGGTGACGGTTCCGTCATGGCTCTTGGCGATGAGGAGATGCTGGGCGCCGCGCGCGGCTACCTGCGGGCTGTGCGTCACCACCAGCACTTGGGCGCTGTCCGCCAGCCGCGCCAGGCGCTCGCCGATCGCGCTCGCCACCGCGCCGCCGACGCCGCGATCGATCTCGTCGAAGATCAGCGTGCGCGCGCCGCCCTCTTCGGCCAGCGCCACCTTCATCGCCAGGATGAAGCGCGACAGCTCGCCGCCCGACGCGATCTTGACCAAGGGCGCGAAGGGCGCGCCGGGGTTGGTCGACACTTCGAACTCGACCCGGTCCATGCCGAAGCTCGACCAGTTGGCCTCCGCCTGCGGCTCGACCACCGTGCGGAAGCGCGCCGCGTCTAGCTTGAGCGGCTTGAGTTCCCCCGCCACCGCCGCATCGAGCCGCGCCGCGGCCATGGTGCGATTGGCGGAGAGCGTCTTGGCGGCCTCGGCATAGACGCTGTGCGAAGTCGTGACCGCGGCTTCGAGCTTGGCGATCCCCGCCCCGCCGCTCGCGACCCGCTCGAGCTTGGCCGATAGCTCCTCGAGCAGCCCGGGCAGATCATCCGGCTGCACCCGATGCTTGCGCGCGAGCCCGCGCAGATCGAACAGCCGCGCCTCGTCGGCCTCCAGCGCGGCGGGATCGAAGGCCAGCGCCTCGGCGGCGGCATCGACCCGCTCCTGCGCCTCGGCCGCTTCGTTGATCGCACGGTCGATCGCTTCGAGCGCTTCGGCCAGCGCCGCATGATCCCCGGCGATCCGCTCGAGCACCCGCGCCGCCTGGCGCAGCTGGCTGAGGCCGCCATCGGACCCGTCGAGCAGCTCGGCGATACCCTGCAGGTCGCCCGCAATCTTCTCGCCGCGCTGCATCGAGGCGCGGCGCTCGGCCAGCGTCTCCTCCTCGCCCGCCTCCGGCGCCAGTGCGCGTAGTTCGGCGACGGCATGTTCGAGCCATTCGCGATCGCGCTCGGCGACATCCTGCTCAGCACGCGCCACCGCCAGCGCCGCCTCGGCGTCGCGCCACGCCTTGTGTGCGATCGCCACCGGCCCCGGATCGCAGCGCCCGAAGGCATCGAGCAGCGCCCGGTGCCCGCGCGCATTCAGCATGCCGCGGTCGTCATGCTGGCCATGGATCTCGACGAGATGCGGCGCCAGCTCGCGCAGCAGCCCCGCCGATGCCGGCTGGTCGTTGAGAAACGCCCGGCTGCCGCCATCGGCCTTGACGATGCGCCGCACGATCAGCGGTTCGCCCGGCTCGAGCTCGAGCCCGTTCTGGTGGAAGAGATTGGCGACTTCGCCGTCGCGCGCCGGCGGCTCGAAGCTCGCGGTCACCACGGCTTGCGCCGCGCCATTCCGGACCAGCCCGGTCTCGCCGCGCGCGCCCAGCGCCAGCCCCAGCGCATCGAGCAGGATCGACTTGCCCGCGCCGGTCTCGCCGGTAAGCACGCCGAGCCCCGCGCCGAACTCAAGGTCCAGCGCTTCGATCAGCACGACATCGCGTATGGCCAGCGCAGTCAGCATGCGCCCGTCCTATCGCAGGAACTTAACGGGAACAAAAGCCCCGAGCATCAGCTCGCGGGCTTGGTCGCCGCCTGCGCCGCCTGCACCTTGTCCTGGTTCGACTGCATCAGCTTGTAGGCATGCTCATACCAGTCGGTGCCCGGATAGTTGGCGCCGAGCACCGCCGTCGCCTTCTGCGCTTCCTCGGGCATGCCGAGCGCGAGATAGGCTTCGGTCAGGCGCATCAGCGCTTCGGGCGTGTGCGTGGTCATCTGATACTGATCGACCACGGTGCGGAAGCGCAACGTCGCCGAGAGCCACTGGCCGCGCGTCTCGTAGAAGCGCCCGATCTCCATTTCCTTGCCGGCGAGGTGATCGCGGACAAGGTCCATCTTCAGGCGGGCATCGGCGGCGTATTTGGTGTTCGGATAGCGGCGGGTGAGCTCGCCCAGCGAATCGAGTGCCTGCTGGGTGATCTTCTGGTCGCGCTGCACGTCGCTGATCTGCTCGTAATAGCACAGGCTGATCAGGTAATAGGCATAGGGCGCGTCGCGGTTGCCCGGGTGGACCGCCAGGAAGCGCTGCGCCGACGAGATGGATTCGGTGTAGTCGCGGTTCAGATAATAGCTGAACGCGCCCATCAGCTGCGCGCGGCGCGCCCAGACCGAATAGGGATGCTGGCGCTCGACTTCGTCGAACAGCGCGGCGGCCAGCTTATACTGGTGCGCATCGAGCTTCTGCTTTGCGGTGGAATAGAGCGTGCCGACGTCGCGCGCGACATAGGGCAGGTCCTTGTTGCCGCTCTTCTTGGCGCAACCGGCCATCGAAAGTGCCAGAACCGGGAGAAGGGCGAGCGCCAGGGCGCGGGTCGTGGGAGTACGCATGGATGGGGGTCTTAGACCGGTCCCGTGGCTTCAAACAATCCTTTTCGCGGCCTCTTTGTGTCAGAGCCGCACCGGCCCGCTCCCCCACCCGGCCACCCACAGAGTATCGTGCCGTTGGGTGGCCGGGTGGGGGAGCGGGCCGGTGCCGCCAAACAATGTTACGGCGGGAGCCGAGACAGGTTCCGCGCGTTGCGCTAGCGAACCATTCTCTGGGAGGGAATTGACCCGTGACCGCTACCCTGCTTGCCACCCACCGCGTCGAGAAGCCCTGGGGCCGACATCACCTCTGGCCGGGCTTCTCCGACCCCGCGAAGGATGGCGATCCGGTCGGCGAAATCTGGTTCCAGACGCCGGGCAATTCGACCCCCGATCTGCTGATCAAATATCTCTTCACCAGCGAGAAGCTGTCGGTCCAGGTCCATCCGAACGACGAGCAGGCGCATGCTGCCGGGCTGCCGCGCGGCAAGGACGAGTGCTGGGTGATCCTCGCCGCCGAACCCGATTCGACGATCGCGCTGGGCACGAAGCAGCCCGTCGACCGCGAGACGCTGCGCGCCGCCGCGCTCGACGGCTCGATCGAGGAGTTGCTCGACTGGAAGCCGGTAAAGGCCGGCGACTTCTTCTATTCGGGCTCGGGCACGATCCACGCGATCGGTGCCGGCATCACCCTAGTCGAGGTCCAGCAGAACAGCGAGACCACCTATCGCCTCTATGATTATGGCCGCCCGCGCGAGCTTCATCTCGATGCGGGCGTCGCGGTCGCGGAGCCGGTGCCCTACACGCCCAACCCGATGCCCGGCCCCGTCGCCGACGACCGGGTGATCCTGGTCGAAGGGCCCAAATTCGTGCTCGAGCGCTGGGAAGGCGGCCGCCGCCAAGTCAGCCTGCCTGACGGTGTGACGGGCTGGCTGATTCCGCTGCGCGGCGAAGGCGTGGTCGATGGCGTGGCGTTCCAGGCTGGCGAATGCCTGACGCTCGAGGGCCATGCCGATCTCCACGCCGAAGCCGGCAGCGACCTGCTCTTCGCTTATCCGGGCACGACCCGGATCTGACGCATGGCCTTGATATGAACGGGAGGTAGTTTCCCGTTCACGCAACCCGTCCCGCTCCGGCACGTTCAAAGGGCGGGGAATGACAAAAACGGAGAGAATCCATGCGTATCCTTTTCGCAGCCGCAATTGCCGCTGCCGCCATCGCGACGCCTGCCGCCGCGCAGGGCCATAACGAACGTGCTGCCCGTCAGGATTGCCGCCACGACCTGCGCAATTCGGACAGCCGTGGCGAATATCGCCGCGAGGCCCGCGATTGCCGCAACGACATCGCCAGTGCCCAGCGCCAGGATCGTCGCGAGTGGCAGCGCGATTATCGCCGCTATCGCAACTACGACTATAACCGCCTGCCGCCGGGCGAGCGCTACTACAACCCGGCCGATTATTACCGCGACGGCCGCTATTATCGCGAAACCCGCCTGACGCGGAACGACCGCGTCTATCGCGGTAACGACGGCCGCTATTATTGCCGCCGTTCGGACGGCACGACCGGCCTGATCATCGGCGGCGTCGCCGGCGGCCTGTTCGGCAACGCGCTCTCGAACGGTCGCAACGCCACCATCGGCACGCTGCTCGGCGCGGCTGCAGGTGCGGCGATCGGTTCGTCGGTTGACCGCGGGAACGTGCGCTGCCGCTAACGGCTAGTGCCAGAGCTTGCCACGCAGGCAGAGAGGGGTCCGGTGGAAACGCCGGGCCCTTTTTCTATCGGCTCAGGTGAGAGGCCTCAGATCAGGCCCCAGGTGAGGAACAGGCGCGCGCCGCTGACCAGGCAGACCAGCAGGTTGAGATTGCGCCCCGAATTGCTGCTGGACAGCGCGCCGACTGCGGCGCCGATGATCGCGATCGGCAGCGCGATCCAGTTGATCAGGGGCAGCAGCGGGATCGGCAGGACGCCGATCAGCGCGAGCAGCAATGCGATGATGCCGATGAGGATCGAGAGCAGGTTCAACATGGTTAAACCATAGCCGATCCCAAGTGTGTTAGCAATATACTACAGTTACGCCGCGAGCGGGATCAGCACTTCGGTGCGCCGCAGCGGCGCGGGGGTGAAGGGCGAATTGTAAAAGGCATGCTCGACGGGCCCCGCGGGGCTGAGGCCGTTCGCGCCAATCCAGGCGCGCAGCTCCGCCTCATGCGCGTCGAGCGCGCCTTCGCTGTCCTGTCCGGCAAAGCGCAGTGCCGCGATCCGCCGCGCGGGCAGTGTGCGCAGCCGCACGCCGTCCTCGGTCTCGCCCGGCGCCTCGATCGCCGCATCGGCGGGGAGCAGGAAGCGGGTGCGCCAGCCGCGCCCGTCCTCGTCGCCGTCGGCGAACACCGGCACCGGCAAGCGCTTTCCCCCGCGCCCGCGCCCGAACACATAGTCGGCGAGCCGGGTGAAGCCGACCGAGAGCGCCGCCTGGCGCAGCCCCGGCACCACGACTTCGGCGACTCGCAGCCCCGGATAATCGCGCACGCTGAACGCGCCGTCGCGCGTCACGGTGCTGAACGCGGCTTCGTCATCGGGCTTGGAAAGCAGGATATATCCGACAGTTGCAGCAACAGCGGCGGCCACGCCGGCGCCGATCATCCTCGCGTTGATCTGCATGCATACCCCTTTGGTCGTTCGGCCAAATACGCACACGATCCGTCCGGGGTTCCGCTTATGGTTAACAAAACTGTCATCGAAAATCCAGCGTGCCCAAGCCTTCCTTAACCCTCCCGCGGCATAAGAATGCGCTCAAAGGAGCGTAAAATGGCCCGTAGCCACGGTTATCTGCTGATGCTTGCCCTGCCCCTGGCGCTTGCCGGGTGCGGCAGCCGTGGCAGCCTGGGCGACACTTCGGACACGGAGAGCGGCAACGCCGCCGATCCGGCGCTGGCCAGCGCGCTCCAGGACCAGATCATGGTCGATCCCCAGCTTGGCCGCCAGGCGAATGGCGACGCGGTGCGCCCGCCGGGCCAGCCCTATTCGGGCGGCGTGCCGAATGACAATGTCGCGGCGAACGGCGGCAAGATCGACAATGGCCAGCTTCTGAAGACCCCGGCCCCGACCCAGGCGACCAAGGAGTGCACCCAGTGCGCCGCGGCGCGCGAGTCGGTCACGCTCGGCGGCCTCGCCGCGCGCCAGAAGGACGGCAAGACCAACCAGTGCGCCTCCTCGCTGCAATATGCCGCGGGCTGGGCGCAGCGCCTGCCGCGCGACCTGCCGCTCTATCCGCAGGCGCGGGTGAGCGAGGCCGCGGGCAGCACCGCCGGCCAGTGCCAGCTGCGCGTAGTCAGCTTCTCCTCGCCCCAGCCGATGCAGGTGATGCTCGACTGGTATTACACCAGGGCGATCCGCGGCGGCTATTCGAGCGAGCACCAGATCGACGGCCAGGAGCACATCCTTGGCGGCACCCGCGACAAGGATGGCGGCGCGTACGTGCTGTTCCTGACCAACCGGCCCGACGGCGGGACGGACATCGACATGGTCGCCAATAACGGGATCTGATCCGGGCGCGGAACCAGCCTGGGTTTCCCTCTCCGCCATTCCGCGCTAACGGCTGCGGATGCCAGCCCTATTCCTCGTCATGCTCGGCGGTGCCCTCGGCGCCGCGGCGCGCTTCCTGACAGGCAAGCTCACGCTCGTCTGGTTCGGGCCGGACTACCCCTGGGGTACGCTCGCGGTGAACCTGATCGGCGGCTTCCTGATGGGGCTGCTCGCCGGGACGCTCGCGCGGCTCGGCCAGGGCGGCGAGCAGTGGCGCCTGCTTCTCGGCGTCGGCGTGCTCGGCGGCTTCACCACCTTTTCGGCCTTCACCCTCGACCTGATGAACATGGTCGAGCGCGGCGACTGGGGCATGGGCCTTGCCTATGTCCTCGCCTCGGTGCTCGGCTCGGCGCTCGCGCTGTTCGCGGGCCTCAGCATTACAAGGGTCATCGCATGACCGACGCAGTCCGCCAGTTCACCGTGAAGCCCGATGACGACGGCATCCGCCTCGATCGCTGGTTCAAGCGGCATTTGCCCGACACGAGCTTCAACCTGGTCTCGCGCTGGGCGCGCACCGGCCAGCTGCGCGTCGACGGCGCGCGCGCCAAGCCGGGCGACCATGTGACCGAAGGCCAGGTCATCCGCGTGCCCCCGGCCGAGGCGCCTACGCCCGACAAGCCCGGTCGGCCCAAGCGCGTCCGCGTCGTCAACCTGAGCGAGGAGCAGATCGAGTTCGCCCGCGCGATGGTGATTCACCAGGACGACGCCGCCTTCGTGCTCAACAAGCCGCCAGGCCTCGCCACGCAGGGCGGCACCAAGACCAATGAGCATGTCGACGAGCTACTCGACGCGCTCCAGTACGACATGGAGACCCGCCCCAAGCTGGTCCACCGGCTCGACAAGGACACGTCGGGCGCGCTGCTCGTCGCCCGTACCGCCCGCGCGGCGGCGGCCTTCTCGAAGAGCTTCTCCAGCCGCACCGCCCGGAAAGTCTATTGGGCGCTGGTCGTCGGCGTGCCGAGCATCCAGGACGGCATGATCGAGCTGCCGATCGGCAAGCAGCCGGGCACCGGCGGCGAGAAGATGCAGGTCGACGAGAAGGAAGGCCAGGCCGCCCGCACGCGCTACCGCGTGATCGGCCGCGCCGGCAACCGCGCCGCCTGGGTCGAACTCCAACCCTTTACCGGGCGCACCCACCAGCTGCGCGTCCACATGGCTGCAATCGGCTTCCCGATCGTCGGCGACGGCAAGTACGGCGGACCTGAGGCGTTCCTGACCGGCGGCATCAGCCGGAAGATGCACCTCCACGCCCGCCGCCTCCGCGTCGATCATCCCGATGGCGAGCGGATCGACGTGCGCGCCGCGCTGCCGCACCATTTCGCCGAATCGCTGCACACGCTCGGCTTCGAGGAAGCGGAAGGCGACGCGCTCGTCCTCGACGACGGTCCGCCGCCGATGACCAAGGAGCAGCTCAAGGCCAATGCCCGCGCCCACGCCAAGTCGGTGCGCAAGGAGCGCCGCGGTGAGCGTCGCGGCCGCGGCGAAGGCCCGGTCGGCGACAAGCCGGCGCCCCGCAGCGGCGGCAAGCCCAGCACCCGCAAGCCGCCCGCGCCTGCAAAGCCCGGTGCCAAGCCCGGCGCGCGCAAGCCCGGCGGCGCAGGGCCGAGGCCCGGTGGCGCCGCAGGCCCCAAGCCCGGCCCGCGCAGTGGTCCGCGCACCGGCAGCAGCCCCGGCACCCGGCCCAGCCCGCGCAGCGGCGGCCCCAAGCCGGGCGGCAGCCGGAGCCGCTGATGCACCCGCATCCGGCCTTCCGCTGGGAAGACCGCCCGGCAATTCGCGAACTTGTCCGCGACATCGGCTTCGGCGCGCTGTTTGCGGCGACGCCCGACGGCCCGCGCGTCGCGCATGTGCCGGTGGTGTGGCTCGATGACGAGACGCTCGGCTTCCACCTGGCGCGCGGCAACGGGCTCGTCCGCCACCTCGACGGCGCCACCGGCCTGTTCAACCTCCAGGGACCCGACGCCTATATCAGCCCCGACTGGTACGGCATCGGCCCCGATCAGGTGCCGACCTGGAACTATGTCGCCGTCGAACTCGAAGGCCGCGTCACCCGCACCGACGACGACGGCCTGGTCGCGATCCTCGATGCCATCAGCAACGAGCAGGAGCGCCGCCTAGCCCCCAAGCCCGAATGGACGCGCGGCAAGATGGACCCGGCGCTCTTCTCGAAGATGACCAGCGCGATCATCGGCTACCGGCTGGAGGTCCAGGCCTGGCGCGGCACGCTCAAGCTCGGCCAGAACAAGCCCGACGCCGCCCGCCTAGCCGCCGCCGACGCGCTCGAAGCGCAGGGCCGCCGCGCCGTCGCCGCGCTGATGCGGAGCGCAAAATGACCAACCGCCTCGCCGTGTTCGACTGCGACGGCACGCTCGTCGATTCGCAGGCCAATATCTGCCGCGCGATGGAAGCGACCTTCGAGGCGCACCGGCTTCCCCCGCCCGACCGCGCTGCGATTCGCGGCATCGTCGGGCTCAGTCTCGCCCCCGCCATCGCGCGGCTGCTGCCCGAAGCGGACGACGGCCTGCACCTCGCCATGGCCGAGGAATATAAGCGCGCCTTCCACGCGATGCGCGCCAGTGCCGCGCTCGATCCCGAGCCGCTCTATGACGGCATCATCGAGACTATCGACGCGCTTGATGCCGCCGGCTGGCTGCTCGGCGTCGCCACCGGCAAGTCCGATCGTGGGCTGAAGCTGATCCTCGAGCATCACGGCCTGCAGGACCGCTTCGTCACGCTGCAGACCGCCGATCGCCACCCCTCCAAGCCGCATCCGGCGATGCTCGAGCTTGCCATCGCTGAGGCCGGCGCGACCCCAGAGACCACGGCGATGATTGGCGACACCAGCTATGACATGGCAATGGCGCGTGCCGCTGGCGCGCACGCCGTTGGTGTGCTATGGGGATACCACACGTCCGGGGAGTTGCTCGGCGCCGGCGCGCAGGTGATCGCCGACCACGCCAGCCAGCTTCCCGCGCATCTGGAGAGGCTATGACAGACGCCGAACGCCTGGCGATGAAGCGCTATTATGTGATCGTCGGAGTCAACATTATCGGCACCGCGGGTGCCGTGCTCGGCCTGCTGATCGCCGGCCGCGCGCACGAATATCAGATGACGCTGTTCGGCGGGACGATCATCATGTCCTCGCTCTACATCATGGCGGTGGTGCCCCGGAGCCTGGCCCGCCGCTGGAAGACCCCCGTCGAGGCACCGCCCGAGGCATGAAGCGTTTCTGGAAGGACGTCAGCGTCGAGAACGGCCAGGTGGCGCTCGACGGCAAGCCGGTGCGCACCCCCGGCCGCGCGCCGCTCGCGCTGCCCACCCCCGCGCTCGCCGAGGCGGTGGCCGACGAATGGCGCACTGTCGGCGAGACGATCGATCCGCGCGCGATGCCGCTCACCGGGCTCGCCAATGCCGCGATCGACCGGATCGCGCCCGACCCTGCCCCCTTCGCCGCCGGCCTCGCCGCCTATGGCGAGAGTGACCTCCTCTATTACCGCGCCGAGGATCCCGAGCCGCTGGTCGCGCGGCAAGCGGCGAGCTGGGACCCGCTGCTCGACTGGGCGCGCAGCCGCTACGACGTGCATTTCGAGACAACCTCGGGCGTGATGCACAAGGCCCAGCCCGAGGCGACCGTCACGCGGCTCGCCGAGGCAGTCGGCGCGCTCGACGGCTTTCGCCTCGCCGGCCTCTCCCCGCTGGTCACGGTCAGCGGCTCGCTGGTCGGCGCGCTGGCATTGCTCGAGGGTGCCGTGGATGCCGAGACGCTGTGGCAGGCCGCGCTGATCGACGAGCTATGGCAGGCCGAGCAATGGGGCGAGGACGTGCTCGCCGTCCAGGCCCGCGACGCCCACCGCGCAGACTTCGACGCCGGCGCGCGCTTCCTGTCGCTGCTGGGCTAGTCCAACCGCCCCTACCCGTCTCCCCGGCCTTGTGCCGGGGTCCACCGGGAGGCGAGTCATGGACAAGCGGCTCTGAGCACAACACGAGAGGCTTAGTGGTCCCCGGCACAAGGCCGGGGTGACGAAGAGGGGCCTTTCTTCCCCCGCCTCAAAGCTCCCGGAAACACCCCAGGATCAGCCGCTTCGGATCGAAGGGAATCTCCCCCTCGAAATCGAGACTGCCGTCCGAATGCATCCGCTCCTCGGCGGCATCGAGCGTCGCCTTGTCGGGCCAGACCTGCCAGGAGATGACGATCTTCTCCCCCGGCTTCGCCGCCACCGCCTTGCGGAAATCGGTGACCGAGCCATCGGGCACGAAATCCTCCCAGGCCTCGGTGATCTCCAGGCAGCCATTGGCCTTGAAGATCACCGCGCCCCGCTCGGCCCAGCGCCGATAAAGGTCTTCCTTGTCCGCCGGCACCGGGATCACCAGCGCGCAGATATACATCAGCCGCCCGCCACTATTACCGCCGGCCGCGGCAGCGCCCAGGCAAGCACCGCACCCGCAGCGATCCAGCTCAGCGCGTCGCTGATCCAGAGATAGAGGAAATAGCCGAGCGGTGCGTGGTTGAAGATCGGCTGGCCGAGATCCGAATAGGCAGTGACCGCGACTGCGACGACCGCCACCAGCTTTAGCCGGGTCCGGAAATCAAAGCCCGCCGCCACACGCATCAGCGCAAGCCCGGCGATCAGCACGCACAGGATCGCCAGCACCAGCCCGCCGATCAGCGAGGCGCTGTCGGGCATCGCGAAGCCATTGGTGTTGAACAGCACCATCGCCGTCGGCCCCTGCCCGTAAAGCTGGGTACCCTGCGGCGTGCCCGGCCACGGAATCGGATAGGCACCGCTGCCGAGCGGCCCCAGATGCTGGGCCAGCGTGGCCTGCACTGCGGCGGTCGTCGCTGCGTCGGTCTTGGAAAGTGCGAGCAGGCTGAGGGGTGTCCCCCAGAAGATGAAGCCCACCAGCCACATGGCGAGCCCACCGAGCGCGCCGCCTAGGAACAACCTTGCCATGAGAACCTCCCCCTGTTGGGAGGTTACTTCATCAACCCGCGGATGAATCCGATCAAGCCCGTCTGGCGCGAGCGCTTGAGCCGCTCGGCGTTCAGGATCGTGTGGACCGAGCGATAGCATTGGTCGACATCGTCGTTGACCAGCACATAGTCATAGCCGTCCCAGTGGCTGACTTCAGCGGCGGCGCGCGCCATGCGGGCGTCGATCACTTCGATCGAGTCGGTCGCGCGGTTGACCAGCCGCTGGCGCAGCTCGACGAACGACGGCGGCAGGATGAACACGCGGACCACGTCGCCGCCGGCGAGCTGGAACAGCTGCTGGGCGCCCTGCCAGTCGATGTCGAACAGCACGTCGCGGCCCGAATCGAGGATCTCCTCAACCGTGGTGCGCAGCGTGCCGTAGCGATGGTTGAACACGTGCGCCCATTCCAGGAATTCGTGATTGTTCGCGATCTCGCGGAAGCGCTCGAGGTCGACGAAATTATAGTCGACACCGTCCACTTCGCCCGGGCGCATCGGCCGGGTGGTGTAGGAGACGGACATCTGGAGATGGTCGTCGGCGGCAAGCAGCTTGCGGGCGATCGTGGACTTGCCGGCACCCGAGGGCGAAGACAGCACGAACAGCACGCCTCTGCGCTTGAATCCGTGCGGGTCGGTCTCGGTACTATGAGGCATGGGTGCCTTTGGCGTGGGAGTCGGCTCCGCGTCAAGCCGTGGTGTGCGTCCTATTGGCGGACGTACCGTACCTTGCGCCTGGGAAAGATCAGCCGCCAGACGAAGCGCAGCACCAGGAAAAGCGCCGCCAGCACCCAGCCGATCGTTCCCATTCGCGTCAGCAGCCGCTCGACGCCGAGACCGATCAGCGCACCTTTCACGCCGCCCTTGCCGTCGGTGCGGTCGATCCGGTTGCCGATAAAGGCGCCGAGCAGCTTGCCGAACATCAGACTTCCTGACGGCTTCGGACGAAGTGGTGATACGCATAGGCCGCGCCGCCGACGACCAGCGCCGCAGGCACGATCTTCTTCGCTGCCTTCCAGCTCAGCACCCCGGCGAGCGCGCCAAGCGTGCCGCCCTCACCGTCCCGGCGATCGATGCGGTTGCCGATCCAGCCTGCGATTGCGTCCCCGATCATGGTTGCTCCTGCGTAAGTGGTTACGGGGAGCAAGCGATTGAAACGGCTTCAAGTTCCCCTCCCTGCAAGGGAGGGGCTAGGGGTGGGTGGCGTGCTCGCGAGACGGAAAGGCCTGGCAATACGGCATCCGTATCGCCAGGCCTCTACCCACCCCTCGATCCCCTCCCTTCCAGGGAGGGGAAGCAGAATTACCGCCCGATCATCGTCTCGGGACGCACATACTGGTCGAACGTCGCCTCATCAACGAGGCCCAGCGCCAGCCCGCTCTCCTTGAGCGTCAGGCCCTTCTCATGCGCGTTCTTGGCGATCTTGGCGGAATTGTCGTAGCCGATCGCCGGCGCCAGCGCCGTCACCAGCATCAGCGAGCGGTCGACCAGCGCCTTGATCTGTGCCTCGTTCGCCTCGATCCCGTCGACGCAGCGCTCGGCGAAGCTGGTCATGCCGGTGGAGAGCAAAGCGATCGAGCGCAGCACGTTCGCGCCGATCAGCGGCATGAACACGTTGAGCTCGAAATGGCCCTGCATGCCGCCGACGGTGACTGCCTGGTTGTTGCCGATCACCTGCGCCGCGACCATCGTCAGCGATTCGCACTGGGTCGGGTTGACCTTGCCCGGCATGATCGAACTGCCCGGCTCGTTCGCCGGCAGCGACAGCTCGCCGAGACCCGAGCGCGGGCCCGAGCCGAGGAAGCGGATGTCGTTGGCGATCTTGTTGAGCGCTACCGCCAGCGTGTTGAGCGCGCCCGAGAAGAAGACCAGCCCGTCCTTGGCCGCCAGCTGCTCGAACTTGTTCGGCGCCGGCTCGAACTGGGTGCCGGCGATGTCGGTGATCGCCGCCGACATGTCCTCGGCCCAGCCCTCGGGCGCGTTGAGCCCGGTGCCGACCGCGGTGCCGCCGATAGCGAGCTTGCGCAGATTGCCGTTGAGCGAACCCTCGATCCGCGCCTTGCAGCTGATCAGCTGGGCGGCATAGCCGGAGAATTCCTGGCCGAGCGTGAGCGGCGTCGCGTCCTGGGTGTGGGTGCGGCCGATCTTGATGATGTGATCCCAGGCCTCGGCCTTGGTGGTCAGCGAGGCGGTCAGCTGGTCGAGCGCGGGGATGAGCTTGTCGCGCGTCGCCAGGACGGCGGCAACGTGCAGCGCGGTCGGGAAGCTGTCGTTCGACGACTGGCTCATGTTGACATGATCATTGGGGTGCACCGGCGACTTGCCGCCCTTGGTGCCGGCGAGCACGAAATTGGCGCGGCCCGCGATCACTTCGTTGACGTTCATGTTGGTCTGCGTGCCCGAACCGGTCTGCCAGATCACCAGCGGGAACTGGTCGTCCAGGTCGCCCGCAACGATTTCCTGCGCGGCCGACTCGATCGCGTCGGCGATCTTGGCGTCCATGCCGTGCTTGCGGTTCACTCGCGCCGCGGCCTGCTTCACGATCGCCTGGGCGTGGACGATGCCGAGCGGCATCCGCTCCATCTCGCCGAACGGGAAATTCTCGATCGAACGCTGGGTCTGCGCGCCCCAATAGGCGTCGGCGGGAACTTCGATCGCGCCGATCGAATCGGTTTCGGTACGGGTGGTCACGCTGGCTTTTCCTTCATTCCGCTGGCGGAGTCGGGCGGGCTCTACCCCCTTGGCGGCGGCGATTCCAGCATCGCGCTTATGCGATTGGACAAACACGGAATTTGCGCGTCGTTAACCAGCGCTGTGCTCTTACAGGGCCAGAACCATGATGCACGCCGCTGCCCCTCTGCTTTCTGCCCGCGGAATGAAAGAACGCCCGCCGCGCAAGAACCTGCTGCTCGCCGCCTCGATCGAGGCGGAGGGGCTGAAGGTGCAGGTGCGCATCCGCAACCTCTCCGAAAACGGCGCGATGCTCGACGGCTCGGCGCTGCCCCGCCCGGGCACGACCATGACGCTGCGCCGCACCGAGATCGAGGTCGGCGCCCGCGTCGTCTGGCAATCCGAGGGGCGCTGCGGTGTCGCCTTCGATGCCAGCGCGATCACGGTCGAGGAATGGGTCTCGGGCAAGCGCTCGGCGAACTTCAACGGGTTCAGCGGCCAGGCGCGCGTCGATGCGATCCAGGAAGCCGTGCGCAGCGGCGCGGTCTTCGCGCCCGAACCGCCCGCCCCGAGCGCCGCCCCCGACCTCGCCAATCTCGGCACGCGGCTTGTCGAAGAAATCCATCACGTCCGCGCGCTGCTCGATTCGCTGGGCGAACGGCTGATCGATGATCCGCATGTGATCACCGAGCATATGGCCTCGCTGCAGAATCTCGACCGCGCCAGCCAGATCCTCGATCATCTCGGCACGATCCTCGGCGCCGACGACCCCGCCGCCGCGGCCGACGCCGTGGCGATGCAGGACCTGCGCGCGCGCCTGATGCGCTGACGCTCCGGCGTTATTTCTTCCGCTTGAAATCCACCGAGACGACGTTCGAGCCGTCCTCGACCGGCTTGGTCGCCGGGCCGTCATTCTCCGCTTCCTCGTGCTGCGGCTCGACATCGTCGCCGCCATCGGCCGCCTGGAAGCGCAGCTCGAAGTTTACCGCCGGATCGTGGAAGCCCGTGATCGCCGAGAAGGGGATGAACAGCATCGCCGGCACCTGGTTAAAGCTCAGGCCGACCGAGAATTTCTCGCCGTCCACCTTCAGGTCCCAGAATCGGTGCTGCATGACGATGGTCATCTCGTCCGGGAAGCGTTCGATCAGCCGCTGCGGGATGTCGACTCCCGGCGCGTGCGTCTTGAAGGTGATGTAGAAATGATGGCCACCGGGCAGATTGCCCGTCTCGGCAACCGAGCCGAGCACGCGGCCGACCACGGCGCGCAGGGCTTCCTGCACGATCTCATCATAGGGAATCAAGCTATCGGGCACGGTGCCAGTCATGCCCCTTGGGTAGCGCATGCACCCGCACGGTCAAGATTGCATGCGCGGCAACCATCGTTATGTGGGGCCCATGCGCACCGCCACCGTGAGCCGCAAGACGAGCGAGACCGCCGTCGATGTCACCGTCAACCTGGACGGCACCGGCGCCTATGCCGTGTCGACAGGCATCGGTTTCTTCGACCATATGCTCGAGCAGCTTAGCCGCCATTCGCTGATCGATCTCGACGTGAAGACGGTGGGCGACCTCCATATCGACCAGCACCACACGGTGGAGGATACCGGCCTGGCGATCGGCGAGGCCATCGCCCAGGCGCTCGGCGACAAGAAGGGCATCCGGCGGTACGCGGATGCCTTGTCGCCGATGGACGAGACGCTGACCCGCGTCGCGATCGACATTTCGGGCCGTCCCTTCCTCGTCTGGAAGACCGAATTCTCGCAAAAGCGCCTCGGCGAGATGGACACCGAGATGTTCGAACACTGGTTCCACAGCTTCGCGCAGACCGCGGGCGTAACGCTCCATGTCGAGACGCTCTACGGCAGCAACAACCACCATATCGCCGAAGCCGCGTTCAAGGGACTGGCCCGCGCGCTGCGTGAAGCGGTCGAGATCGACCCGCGCAAGGCGGACGTGATCCCCTCCACCAAGGGCGTGCTGTGAGCGCGATTGCGCTGATCGACTACGGCGCGGGCAATCTCCACTCGGTCCACAACGCGCTGAAGGCGGCGGGCGCGGCGGACATCGCCGTCACTGCCGATCCCGAGGCGGTGCTGAAGGCGGACCGAATCGTCCTCCCCGGCGTCGGCGCTTTCGGGGCCTGCGCGGCGGGCCTGCGCGTCATCCCCGGCATGGTCGAGGCGCTCAACACCCGCGTCCGCCAGCAGGGCGCGCCGTTCCTCGGCGTCTGTGTCGGCATGCAGCTGATGGCCGATGCCGGCGAGGAGATGGGCACCCATCCCGGCCTCGGCTGGATCCCGGGCACCGTCCGCACGCTCCTGCCCGCCCCCGGCGTGCATGTGCCGCATATGGGCTGGAACGACGTCGTCCCCGCCCAGCCGCACCCGCTGATCGAGCCGGGCGAGGCCTATTTCCTCCACAGCTTCGCCTTTACCGGCGAGCATGTGCTGGCCACCACCGATCATGGCGGCCCGGTCACTGCGGCGATCGGCCGCGACAACATGATCGGCGTCCAGTTCCACCCCGAAAAGAGCCAGCGCTACGGCATCGCGCTGGTCGAAAGGTTCCTCCAGTGGCGTCCGTAGACAATGGCCTGATCATCTTCCCCGCGATCGACCTCAAGGCCGGCCAGGTCGTCCGCCTCGCGGAGGGCGATATGGACCGCGCCACCGTCTATGGCGACAACCCCGCCGCTCAGGCCGAACTCTTCGCCCAGGCCGGCGCAGAATGGCTGCACGTGGTCGACCTAGACGGCGCCTTTGCCGGCGAATCGGTCAATGGCGCCGCAGTGTCCGCGATTCTCGAGAGCGGCTTCGGCGGCCATATCCAGCTCGGCGGCGGCATCCGTAACCGCGAATCGATCGAGCGCTGGCTCGACCTCGGCGTGAAGCGCGTCGTGATCGGCACCGCCGCGCTCGAGAACCCCGACCTCGTCCGCGAAGCCGCGCGCGACAATCCCGGCCGCATCGTCGTCGCCGTCGACGCGCGCGACGGCCTCGTCGCCACTCGCGGCTGGGCGGATGTCTCCGACGTGAGCGTCGTCGATCTCGCCCGCCGCTTCGAGGATGCCGGCGTCGCTGCGCTCCTCTTCACCGATGTCGGCCGCGACGGGCTGCTCAAGGGCTGCAATGTCGAGGCGACCGTCGCGCTCGCCCGCGCCGTCTCGATCCCCGTCATCGCCAGCGGCGGCGTCACCGACATCGCCGACATCCATGCGCTGCGCCCGCACGTCGCCGACGGCGTCGAGGGCGTGATCACCGGCCGCGCGCTCTATGACGGCCGGCTCGACCTCAAATGGGCGATCGAGGTCGGCAAGGCATGACCGTCCGCGCCCGCGTCATCCCCTGCCTCGACGTCGCCAATGGCCGCGTCGTCAAGGGCGTCAACTTCGTCGACCTGATCGACGCCGGCGACCCCGTCGAACAGGCCCGCGCCTATGACGCCGCCGGCGCCGACGAGCTCTGCTTCCTCGACATCACCGCCAGCCACGAGGCGCGCGGCACGATCCTCGACGTCGTCCGCCGCACCGCCGAAGTGTGCTTCATGCCCCTCACCGTCGGCGGCGGCGTGCGCAGCGTCGAAGATGCGCGCGCACTCCTGCTCGCCGGCGCGGACAAGGTCGCGGTCAACTCCGCCGCCGTCTCGCGCCCCGAAGTCGTGGCGGAAATCGCCGAGAAGATGGGCAGCCAGTGCGTCGTCGCCTCGGTCGATGCCCGCCGTACCGCCGAGGGCCGCTGGGAGGTCTTCACCCATGGCGGCCGCAAGCCGACCGGTATCGACGCAGTCACCCACGCACTCGCCCTCGCCCATCTCGGCGCCGGCGAACTGCTGATCACGTCGATGGACCGCGACGGCACCCGCGACGGCTATGACCTCGAGCTGATCCGCACGATCGCCGACCAGGTCACCGTGCCCGTGGTCGCAAGCGGCGGTGTAGGCAATCTCCAGCATCTGGTCGACGGCGTCACCAAGGGCCATGCCAGCGCCGTCCTCGCCGCCTCGATCTTCCATTTCGGCGAGGCCAGCATCGCCGACGCACATGCGGCGTTGGCGGCCGCGGGGATTCCGGTGCGCAGCTAATCGTCATCCCGGCGAAAGCCGGGATCTCAGGCGAAGGCGCGGGACAAGAGCCGCATGAGACCCCGGCTTTCGCCGGGGTGACGATTCCGGCTTAACCCTTCCCCAACCCGCACGCGCTAAACCCGCCAAATGCTCCGCATCGCCCTCCCGCTGCTCCTTCTCGCCGCGCCGGCCCTCGCCGCCGATGAGCCGCCGCATACCGGCCGCGCCGGCAGCCGCTCGATGCCCGAGCTGTCGGACCTCGCGCTGGCGGCCTGCGCCGCCGGCGGCATCTGGTTCGTCCGCCGCCAGTTGCGCGCGCGCTTCCGCAAGGCAGCACCCAAGGATTGACACCAGCCCCCGGCTCCTACAGCCGGGGAAGATGGCCGATACGCTCGACACCCTCGAACAGACCATCCGCGCCCGCCGCACCGCGAGCCCGGACAGCTCCTATGTCGCGAAGCTCACCGCCCGCGGCCGCGCCAAGATCGCGCAGAAGCTCGGCGAGGAAGCCACCGAGACGGTGATCGCCGCGATCCAGGACGATCGCGAGGAGCTGACCAAGGAAGCAGCCGACCTGATCTTCCACCTGATCGTCCTGCTCGCCGATGCCGGCCTCAGCCTGGACGACGTCCGCGCCGAACTCGC
This sequence comes from Sphingomonas sp. R-74633, assembly GCF_013416555.1. Classification (GTDB taxonomy): domain Bacteria; phylum Pseudomonadota; class Alphaproteobacteria; order Sphingomonadales; family Sphingomonadaceae; genus Sphingomonas. Next base: position 237,361 of record NZ_JACCFG010000002.1, read on the forward strand.
CCGCCGCGAGGGCGTGTCGGGCATCGAGGAAAAGGCCTCGCGCCCGGCATGAGCCGGCAGCACGCGAGTCCTGTTCTACTCGCGCCGGGCAAACCCGCACGTGCGCTGCGACCACTCCCGCTCGGCGCTGGTCGAGATCAAATCAGTGAAGCCGATCTGCAGATTCTAATCCACGAACATCCTGCTTGCTTGCCGATCGCCGAGATCGATTCGTTGTTTGCAGCGCCGATTCCGATCTGCATGGAACTAAACACCCCTGCCGGCCCGATCGACAATTTCATGGTGACAGCGTCCGGCCTGCCCGTCCTTGTCGAGTGCAAGCTGTGGCGTAATCCGGAAGGCCGCCGCGAGGTCGTCGGACAGATACTCGACTATGCCAAGGAGTTAAGCCGTTGGTCGGCGTCGGACCTGCAACGTGAAGTTTCTCGCCGCGTCGAGCGCGAGGGAAATCCGATCCTCGCTCTGCTGCGCGAGGCCGACTACGACGTGGACGAGATCACCTTCAACGATGCGCTGACCCACAATCTGCGCCGGGGCCGCTTCCTGCTCCTGATCGTGGGCGACGGCATCCGCGAAGGTGTCGAAGCGATCGCAGAATATCTCCAGGCCCATGCCGGCCTCCACTTCTCGTTCGGCCTGATCGAGATGCCGATCTATCTGACGGAGGATGGTGCCCGGCTCGTGCTGCCGCGCGTGCTGGCCCGCACCCAATTGATAACGCGTACCGTAGTGGCGACACCGGACGGTCAGGCGGTACTCGACGATGAAACCGTGGTGGAGGCAGCGCATGAGGAGAATGATCCGCTCAGCCGGATCAATTTCTGGAACGAGTTTGTCGCGACCCTCGAATTGAATGACCCGGAACAGCGCAAGCCGCGCGCCGGCAGGCAGGGTTATGTCTCCCTGTCGCTTCCTGTGCCCGGAGGCAGCACCTGGCTGACGGTCTATCGCAGCGAGGCGCGATGGGAGGTTGGCGTCTATCTCTCCTATACCCGCGACAGCATTGGCGAGCGGATATGCCAGCGCCTCGTGGGAGATTGGCCGACGATCCATCCGGAACTCGGCGGCACCGCCTCGGTATCCCTAGACAAGCTCGGACGCTCACTCATCGAGGATCATCTGCAAACGGGCCCATGGACCAAGCCCGCTGAGAAGGAAGCCGCGCTTAGCTGGCTTCGGGCACGAACCAACGACTTCGTAAATGTGCTTCGCCCCCGCATCAGGGCAGCGCTGGCCGATCTGCAAGGAGAATCCTGATGCCCATCGACGCCACCCAGCCCTATGACGACCAGAACATCTTCGCGAAGATCCTGCGCGGCGAGATCCCGTCGAAGAAGGTGTTCGAGGATACGCACGCGCTCGCCTTTCACGACATCAACCCGCAGGCGCCGCACCACATCCTGGTGATCCCCAGGGGCGCCTATGTGTCGTGGGACGATTTCTCGGCGCGCGGCAGCGAGGCGGAGATCGCCGGCTTCGTCCGTGCCGTCGGCCAGGTGGCGCGCGAGGCGGGGTTCGTCGAGCCCGGCTACCGGCTGCTCGCCAACACCGGCATGGATGCGCACCAGGAAGTGCCGCATCTCCACGTCCATATCTTCGCCGGCAAGCCGCTCGGCCCGATGCTGACGCGCTGATTTTCTTCGCCGGGAGCGCAATTTCCCGCAAGCCCATCCACACGACTCACCGCTTTCGGCCGCCTAAAGCCACGCTTGGGGACACTAAAGCATTGCCTCCCCCGGTTTTGCGGCTAGGCTCCGCCCTTTCATTCTCACGGGGGCGGCGGAGTTCCGCCGCAAAGGGGACCATTCAATGATCTTCGGGCGGGTAAAATCACTCGACGCCATTCTGGCCACAGCGGAAAAGAAATCGCTGCATCGCTCGCTGGGCGCGTTCCAGCTCACCATGCTGGGCATCGGCGCCGTCATCGGCACCGGTATCTTCGTGCTGACCGCGGAAGCGGCGCAGAAGGCCGGCCCGGGCATGATGCTCTCGTTCGTGATCGCCGGCTTCGTCTGCGCGGTCGCGGCGCTCTGCTACGCCGAAATGGCGGCGATGGTCCCGGTCTCGGGCTCGGCCTACACCTATAGCTATGCCGTGATGGGCGAGCTGGTCGCTTGGATGGTCGGCTGGGCGCTGATCCTCGAATATGCGATCGCCGCCGGCGCGGTGTCGGTCGGCTGGTCGGGCTATTTCATCGGCTGGCTCAATTCGAGTTTCCATATCAGCGTGCCCCTTGATCTGGTCCGCGGACCGTTTGACGGCGGCATGATCAACCTGCCGGCGATGGTGATCGCGGCACTGGTCACCGCGCTGCTGATCAAGGGCACCAAGGAGAGCGCGACGGTCAACGCCGTGCTCGTCGGCGTGAAGATCCTCGCGCTCGCGATGTTCGTGATCCTCACCATCCCGGTGATCAAGACCGGCCAGTTCACGCCGTTCGCCCCGCTCGGCTTTGCCGGCATCTCGGGCGCCGCCGCCTCGATCTTCTTCGCCTATGTCGGCTTCGACGCAGTCTCGACCGCGGCCGAGGAGACCAAGAACCCGCAGCGCAACATGCCGATCGGCCTGATCGGCTCGCTCGCCATCTGCACCATCTTCTACCTGCTCGTTGCAGCGGGCGTGATCGGCACCGTCGGCGCGCAGCCGATGTTCGGCGCCGGCGGCGAGCATCTCTCGCCCGGCACCCCGGGTCTCTCGGCCGCCTGCCAGGCGATCCAGGAGAACGCCGTGGTCTGCTCGAAGGAAGCGCTGGCCTGGACGCTCAAGCAGGTCGGTCATCCGTTCATCGGCTGGCTGGTCGGTGCCGCCGCGATCATCGCGCTGCCTTCGGTCATCCTGATGATGATGTTCGGCCAGACCCGCATCTTCTTCGTGATGAGCCGCGACGGCCTGCTGCCCGAGCTGTTCTCGCGCGTGCATCCGAAGTTCCACACGCCGCACGTGATCACCATGCTCACCGGCCTGTTCGTCACGCTGTTCGCCGCCTTCTTCCCGGTCGGCCTGCTTGCCGACGTGTCGAATTCGGGCACGCTTTTCGCCTTCGCGGCAGTGTCGATCGCAGTGCTGGTGCTGCGCCGCACCGATCCGAACCGCGCGCGTCCCTTCCGCACCCCGGCGATCATGATCACGGCACCGATCGCGATCATCGGCTGCATCTACCTGTTCTTCAGCCTGTCGCAGGCGACGATCCTGCTGTTCGTCGGCTGGGCGGTGGTCGGCCTGATCGTCTACTTCGCCTATAGCCGCTCGCGCAGCCATGTCGGCCTCGGCCGCGACGAAGTGCATGAGCCCGAGGCCTATGACGACCTCGAGCCGCCGGTGCCCGGCACGCGCTGAGGCTCCGGCCTTCCAGGCAAAAGAAAAGGGCCGGAGGAGCGATCCTCCGGCCCTTCTTCTTTGTCCCCGAGGGGAAGAGGCTTCCAGCGTTAGCCCAGCTTCTCTTCCGCCAGCGCCTTAAGGTCCTTCTCGGCCCGCGCGCCATAATGCTGGATGATCTCCGCCGCGCAGATCGCGCCCAGCCGCAGCGAATCCTGCACCGAACGGCCCTGGGCCTGGCCGTGGAGGAAGCCCGCAGCGAACATGTCGCCCGCGCCGGTGGTGTCGACCAGCTTGGCGATCGGCTCGGCCGGCACTTCGACGCGGTCGTTGCCGACCAGCGCCATCGCGCCCTGCTCGCTGCGCGTGACGACCAGCACCGGCACCTGGCCGTGGACATGCTGCACCGCCGCCTCGAAATCATCCTTGCCGCACAGCGCGAGCAGCTCGCTCTCATTGGCGAACAGGATGTCGATCAGGCCGTCCGCGATCAGCTTGCGGAAATCGTCGCCGTGGCGCGAGATGCAGAACACGTCGGAGAGCGTGAAGGCGACCTTGCGGCCATTGGCGCGGGCGATGTCGATCGCCTTGCGCATCGCGGCGCGCGGCTCTTCGGGATCCCAGAGATAGCCCTCGAGATACAGGATCGCGCCGTTGGCGATCAGCGTCTCGTCCAGCGCCGAGGCCGGCAGGAACTGCGAGGCGCCGAGGAAGGTGTTCATCGTGCGCTGGCCGTCCGGCGTCACGAAGATCAGGCAGCGCGCCGTGGTCGGCTGGCCGGCGCGGACGTCGGTGTCGAAATGGACGCCGGCGGCGCGCAGGTCGTGCGCGAAGACCGCGCCGAGCTGGTCGTCAGCGACCTGGCCGATAAAGGCTGCCTTGCTGCCGAGCGCGGCGAGGCCGGCGACGGTGTTGCTCGCCGAGCCGCCCGAAACCTCGCGGCCAGGGCCCATCTTGTCGTAGAGCGCGTCCGCCTCTTCGGGCGAGAACATGAGCTGCATCGAGCCCTTGGCCACGCCGATCTCTTCGATGAAGCTGTCCTCGGCCTGGGCGAGGATATCGACGATCGCGTTGCCGATGGCGACGACGTCATAAGTCGGGCTGGTCAAACTGGGTGCTCCAAATAGATTGCGCCGACGCCCTAATGACGGGCAAGGGATAGCGCAATGATTCACGCCTTCTTCCTGTCTCTCGGGCAATTGTTCGATCGACCGATCCTGGCGGTATTCGTCAAGTCGATCCTGGTCACCTTGGTGCTGTTCGCCGCGGTAAGCGTCGGCATGTGGTTCGGGATGCACGCGCTGGCCGACGGGATCGCCGCCTGGCTCGGCGGCTGGAGCGGATCGGACACCTTTGCCGACATCACCACGATCGTGCTGGTGATCTTCGCGCATTGGCTGATGTTCCGCGCGATCGCCGTCGGCGTGGTCGGCGTGTTTGCCGATGAGGTCGTCGCGGCGGTCGAGAAGAAACATTATCCCGGTGCCCATGCCCAGGCGCACGACGTGCCGTTCGGCCGTTCGGTGGCGATGGGCCTCGGCTCGGCGCTGCGGCTGATCGGAATCAATCTGCTCTTCTCGCCGCTCTATCTGATCCTGCTGGTCACCGGCGTCGGCACGGCGGTGGCGTTCTTCCTGGTCAACTCCTGGCTGCTCGGCCGCGATCTCGGCGACATGGTCGCGGCCCGCCACATGCGCAAAGGCGAGCTGCCCAAATGGCGCCAGCGCACCAATATCAGCCGCTTCGCGCTGGGCGCGGTCGGCACCGGCCTGTTCCTCGTCCCGATTTTGAACCTGATCGCCCCGGTTCTCGGAGCCGCGATGGCGACTCACGCATTTCACCGCGGAAGGCGGGCATCTTGAAGAAACTCATCCTGATTGGCGCACTGGCGCTCGGCGCCTGTGGCGACGCAATTCCGGCGCCGCGCGCGGGCTATTTGCCAGTGCCGAGCGCACGCCCGGCGCCCAGCGCACCGCTGCCGGCCAACCTCGCCGCGATCCACGGCGCCACCGCCCCGCGCCTGATCGCGCAGTTCGGCAAGCCCCAGCTCGACACGAGCGAAGGCACCGCGCGCAAGCTCCAGTTCGCCGGGCCGATCTGCGTGCTCGACACCTATCTCTACCCGCAGGGCCGCGGCGAGCCGGTGGTGACGCATGTCGACGCCCGCCAGCGCGACGGCCGCCCGATCGACGAGGCCAGCTGCGTGGCGGCGCTCAGCAGCGCGCGGGCGCGCTGACCTTCTTCTCCCCTTCCGCTTGCGGGAGGGGCCGGGGGAGGGCCTGAAATCGCGCGGGAAGGGACAGCCCCTCCCCTAACCCCTCCCGCAAGCGGAAGGGTAATTGAGTTTACCCAGCGCCCACTCCGCCGCCTCGCGCACCGCCTCGTCCGCATCCCCGAGCAACGCCCGCACCGGCTCGACCAGCGCCGCACTCCCGCTGTTCCCCGCCGCGATCAGGCAATTGCGCACCATCCGGTCGCGCCCGATCCGCTTGATCGGCGAGCCCGAAAAGACCTCGCGAAACCCCGCATCGTCCAGAGCCAGCAAATCCGCCAGCGCCGGCGCGGTCAGCTCGGCGCGCGGTACGAACGCCATATTGGCCTGCGCCGCATGGGCGAACTTGTTCCACGGGCACACCGCCAGGCAGTCGTCGCAGCCATAGATGCGGTTGCCGATGCCTTCGCGAAACTCGTGCGGGATCGGCCCCTTATGCTCGATCGTCAGGTAGGAGATGCAGCGCCGCGCATCGAGGCGATAGGGCGCCGGAAAGGCGTCGGTCGGGCATGCCGTCTGGCACGCGTCGCAGCTTCCGCAGGTCGAACGCACCGGTGCGTCGGGCGCGAGCTCGAGCGTCGTGTAGATCGCGCCGAGGAACAGCCAGCTGCCGTGCGAGCGGCTCACCAGATTGGTGTGCTTGCCCTGCCAGCCCAGCCCTGCCGCCTCGGCGAGGGGCTTCTCCATCACCGGCGCGGTGTCGACGAAGACCTTCACGTCTGCGCCCGGCGCCTCGGCGACCAGCCAGCGCGCCAGCTCCTTCAGCCGCCGCTTGATCACGTCGTGATAGTCCTGGCCCTGCGCATAGACCGAGATCCGGCCGATTTCGCCATGCTCCGCCAGCGCCAGCGGATCGGTGCGCGGCGCATAGCTCATGCCCAGCGAGATCACCGAGCGCACCTCGGGCCATAGTCCGGCGGGCCGCTCGCGATGGTGCGCACGCTCCTCCATCCAGATCATCGAGCCGTGCCTGCCCTCCTCCAGCCACTGCCGCAGCCGCTCGGCGGTCTTCGGCGCGGCGTCGGCACGCGCGATTCCGCAATCGGCGAACCCGATTTCGGCCGCTTTGGCCTTTATTAGCGCTTCCAGTGCCTTGTGCTGCGTCACGCGGACCCGCTACCACGGTTGCGACAAGGGAGGGATTCCATTTTGACGAGCGAATTGGCCGTAAGCGCGCAAGGGCTGGTCAAATATTTCGGCGACCGCCGCGTTGTCGACGGGGTGAGCATCAAGGTCCCCAAGGGCCTGATCTACGGCGTGCTCGGCCCGAACGGCGCCGGCAAGACCACCACGCTGCGGATGCTGCTCGGCATCATCGAGCCCGATGGCGGCGAGCGCTCGATGCTCGGCCACGCCCATCCGCGCGACGCCAGCGACCTGGTCGGCTACCTCCCCGAGGAGCGCGGCCTTTATCCCAACATGAAGTGCCGCGAGGCGATCGCCTTCATGGGCGCGCTGCGCGGCCTGCCCTGGAAGGTCGGGCGCAAGCGCGCCGAGACCCTGCTCGACAATGCCGGCCTCGGCCACGCCAAGGACGAGAAGATCCGCAAGCTCTCCAAGGGCATGGCCCAGCTCGTCCAGCTGCTCGGCTCGGTCGTCCATGAGCCCGATCTGCTCGTCCTCGACGAGCCGTTCTCGGGCCTCGACCCGGTCAACCAGGAAAAGCTCGAGGCACTGATCCTCGCCCAGCGCGACCGCGGCGCGACGATCCTGTTCTCCACCCATGTCATGGCGCATGCCGAGCGGCTCTGCGACCGGCTGTCGATCATCGCCGGCGGCAAGGTCCGCTTCGAAGGCACGGTCAACGACGCCCGCGCGACGCTGCCGATGAAGGCGCACTACACCCCGCACCATAATGTCGAGGGCGCGGCCAGCCTGCTCCCAACCGATGCGCGGCGCGAGGGCGATGGCTGGCGCTTCACCCTGCCCTCGGACGGGATCGAGGCGCTGCTCGTCAAGCTGATCGATGGCGGCTACGGCGTCTCCGGCCTTTCGATCGAACGCCCCGGGCTGCACGACGCGTTCGTGAAGATCGTCGGGCCCGACGCCCTCAAGGACCAGGAGGAAGCGGCATGAGCAGTTTCGCGCGCACGCTGCGCCAGGCGCTCACCGTCGCCCGCCGCGATTTCACTGCGACCGTCTTCACCCCCACTTTCCTGCTCTTCCTGCTCGCGCCGGTGCTGATGATCGGCTTCGGCACGGTCGGCGGGATCGGGGCGCAGTCGATCGTCGGCGACGATGCCGGCATGAAGATGGTGGTGATCGCCCCGCCCGCCCAGGCGCCGGTGCTGCTCGCCACCGACAAGCAGCTGCGCAAGCTCTTCCCGAAGAAAGGCGACCTCACTCCGCCGCCGCTGACCATCGAGACGCCGACCGGCGACCCGGCGGCACAGGCCCGCGCCTATTTCGACAATGAGAAGTTCGACGCCGCGGCCGTGCTGTTCGGCCCGCTCGACAAGCCCGAGGTGCTCTATGCCCGTCGCGGCTGGAGCGAGGCGCAGTTCCTCTCGCAGCTCGCCGAGCAGACGCTGCGCGCGCAGAAGCTCGGCAGCACCACGCCGCTCGCCACCGTCACCCAGACCGTGGTGAAGCGCGGCCAGGCATCGCCCGGCGGGCGCGGCCAGGCCGCCTCGATCGGCGTGTTCGCGATGTTCTTCATCACGCTGTTCCTCTCGGGCCAGGCCGTCGGCACCATGGCCGAGGAGCGCTCGAACAAGGTGATCGAGATCCTTGCCGCCGCCGTCCCGCTCGAAAGCGTGTTCTTCGGCAAGCTGATCGGCATGTTCGGCGCCGCGGTGCTGTTCGTGCTGTTCTGGGCGACGATCATCATCAACGCGACCCAACTGCTGCCGGCGGAAGTCGCCGGCAGCTTCCCCAGCCTGGTCGCGGCGATCGGCGCACCGATCTATGCGCTGCTCTTCATCCTCTACTTCACCATGGCCTATATGCTGCTCGGCGCGATGTTCCTCAGCATCGGCGCGCAGACCTCCACCCAGCGCGAGCTGCAGATGCTGTCGCTGCCGATCACCATCTTCCAGATGATGATGTTCGGCCTGGCGCTCGGCGCGGCGACGCGGCCGGACAGCTGGATCGCCACCGCGGCGCAGGTCTTCCCGTTCTCGTCGCCCTTCGCGATGATCGGCATGGCCGGCAGCTCGCCGGCGATCTGGCCGCATCTGCTCGCGCTGGCCTGGCAGGTCCTCTGGGTGGCGATCATCATCACCCTCGGCGCCCGCTGGTTCCGCCGCGGCGTGCTCAAGTCGGGCAGCCCGAAGCGCAAGTCGAAGATCGAGGCAGCGGCGGCCTGATGTCTCCTCTCTCCGTCATCCCCGCGAAGGCGGGGATGACGGCTATTGTGCAAGGCTCGGGGCGCTCCACTATTGACACACCTGTCAATTAGGTATTCCCTCTCCCCGTAAAGGAGAGGGACCATGGCGACGCTCGCACCCGAAACCGACAGCGCGGTCGATCCGCTCGATGTCAGCCGGCCCGAGCTCTACCGCGACGACACCTGGCACGCCCCCTTCCGCGAGCTGCGCGCGCGCGGCGGCATCCACTATAACGAACACAGCGCCTTCGGCCCCTATTGGTCGATCTCCACCTACAAGCCGATCGTCCAGGTCGAATCGCTGCCCGATCTCTTCTCGTCGCAGGCCGGCGGCATCACCATCGCCGACCTGCAGGAAGGCGACATCAAGATGCCGATGTTCATCGCGATGGACCGGCCCAAGCATACCGGCCAGCGCCGCACCGTCGCCCCCGCCTTCACGCCGAGCGAGATGGTGCGGATGACTGAAAACATCCGCGCGCGCACCACCGAGATCCTCGATTCGCTCCCCGTCAGCCAGGAGTTCGACTGGGTCGACCGCGTATCGATCGAGCTGACCACGCAGATGCTGGCGATCCTGTTCGACTTCCCCTGGGAAGATCGCCGCCTGCTTACCCATTGGTCCGATTGGGCGGGCGACATCGAGATCGCCAAGGATCCCGTGCGCAAGCAGCAGCGCCGCGAGATCCTGTTCGAATGCGCCGCCTATTTCGGCAATCTCTGGCAGAGCAAGGTCGGCAAGGACTCCACGCCCGACCTGATCTCGATGATGATCCATTCGGATGCGATGGCCGAGATGGATCAATATGAGTTCCTCGGGAACCTGATCCTGCTGATCGTCGGCGGCAACGACACCACCCGCAACTCGATGAGCGCCTATGCCTGGGGGCTCGAGCTCTTCCCCGACCAGCGGGCGAAGCTCGAGGCCGATCCCGGCCTGATCGCCAACGCCACGCAGGACATCATCCGCTGGCAGACCCCGCTTGCCCATATGCGCCGCACCGCGACGCAGGATACCGAGCTCGACGGCCACAAGATCCGCGAGGGCGACAAGCTGGCGCTCTGGTATCTCTCGGCGAACCGCGACGAGAGCGTGTTCCCCGATGCCGACAAGATCATCGTCGACCGCGAGAATGCCCGCCGCCACCTCGCCTTCGGTCACGGCATCCACCGCTGCGTCGGCGCGCGGCTGGCCGAGCTGCAGATCGGTATATTGATGGAAGAAATGGCCAAGCGCCGCCTGCGCGTGAACGTGCTGCGCGAGCCCGAGCGCGTCGCGGCATGCTTCGTCCATGGCTATAAGCAGATGGCGGTGGAGCTGAGCCACTATTGAGCGGAAATTTGCGAACGGGTGAAACCTTTCGCCCCGGCCGAACGAACCTATATCGTTGCAATAACGAGAGGTTCGCCATGCATACCAACCGCCGCACCTTCCTCACCGTCGCCGGTCTCGGCGCCTTCACGGCAGCTTGTGGCGGCGCGCCCGCCGAAGCCGCCCAGAAGTTCGAGCTTAATCTCAGCGACGCCGAATGGAAGAAGCGGCTGAGCCCGCAGGCCTATCGGGTGCTCCGCCAGGGCGCGACCGAATATGCTTTCTCCAGCCCGCTCAACAAGGAGCACCGCGCCGGCACCTTCACCTGCGCCGGCTGCGCGCTGCCTTTGTTCGCCTCGTCGACCAAGTTCGACAGCGGCACCGGCTGGCCGAGCTTCTGGCAGGCGCTGCCGAATGCGGTGGTTTCCAGGACCGACAACACGCTCGGCATGAGCCGCACCGAGATCCTCTGCCGCCGCTGCGGCGGGCATCTCGGCCATGTCTTCGACGACGGCCCCCGGCCGACCGGCAAGCGCTATTGCATGAACGGCGTCGCGCTGGCGTTCGTGGCGAAGTAATCCGTCACCCCGGCGAAAGCCTGGACGGCAGATACGAAAAAGCCCGGCACTGCCGGGCTTTTCCATGTCCGTCGCTGTCCGGGCCGATCAGCCCGCGTCGGCGTTTTCCATCACCAGGTCGCTCAGGTCGAGATCGAGCGAGGGCTTGAAGTCGTCGTCATTGCCCAGGTCGCGCGGCGCGCCGCCCGAGTAGATGAAGCCGTTGACCGGATAGACCGAGGTGCCGAGGCCGCCGGTCGGTGCGAACCAGACCTTCACTTCGCTCCAGTCGCCTGCAGCCGACACGTCGACGGCGCGGACGTTGCGCTCGATGCCGCCGGCGCGCGACCAGTTGGCATGGGTGAGGAGGACTTCGCGGTCGCTGACGACCTGGCTGACCATCGCGACATGGCCGAGCGGCATCTTGCTGGTGCGCTGGAACGACATGACCGCACCGATCTTCGGTGCTTCGCCGCGCTGGTAGCGGCCGGCCGCCTGGTTCCACCAGGTCCAGGCATTGCCATGGATGTCGACGCCCGAGACTTCGCGGGCGAACGGCACACACTGCCAGAAGGTACGGCCCTTGGCCGACGCCGCCTGCGGAGCGGCAGTCATCAGGATGCAAGCAGCCATCAGCGCGAAACGCGCTGCGAGAACACGAAAATTCATGGACCCCCCGGTCAGGAAGCAGTCAGGTGTTGAGTGCGAATGACCAAACTATAGGAACGAAGTACACCCCTGCGGCCGGCCGATGGGACGAACCGTTGCGACGAGCCGATGACTTGCTGAAATAGGCTGAAATCAGGGAACTTTCCGTCCCCCGCGTCGTGCGCCCTTGCTGTGCAGCTGCACACAAGGCCCGCCCGGCCTCCGGGTAAACCCGGACCCGGATGCGCCCGAGATGGGCAATATCCGTGCGCAAGTACATCAGTCCCTGAGGTTTTCCACAAGCGGGACTTCAATTCACCGCATCCATGTTGCGCCGCGGAATCAGTTAGGTTCCTATAATGAACAGGGGACGACGACAGGTTCAGCGGCTTGTTAACCATAAGGCCGCAGTATCGGGTCTCGGAGGGTCACGATCTGGGGTGGGAGTATTGAGCGATGGGAGCAAAGTCTAAACCGGCAGAAGGCGCGATGACGCTCGCCGAAATGAAGGAGTTCGCCGGGTTCAGCGCAGCGACGCAGCGCTATATCCGTCGCGCACTCGATATCGGGCTCGAGCGCGAGGACGCGATGATCCGCTGGTCGCGCGACGTGGTCGAAGCCGCCAGCATCCGCGCCCAGTCGCGCATCTATGAGCGCTTCCACGAAGTCCGCGCGCTGATGCCCGAAGACAGCGACCTCGATTCGATCGAGCCGTTCATGGCGCCGCTCGTCGCGATCGCCGCCTTCGATCTTGGCCAGGGCCGGCTCACCACCTTCTCGGCCTTCCGCTTCCTCTACGAGCGGCTGATCGGCGCCGAAGTGCGTCCGTGGCTCCCCTCGGCCTTCTGCGCCGCTGCCGCGCTGCCGCACCTCCACCCGGATCTGCGCCGCAAGCTGCTCCAGTCGATCAGCGAAGCCGCGGCCACCGCCTCGGGCTGGTCGAACCGCCAGCCGAGCTTCTACCCGGCTTGGGTCGAGAAGGTCGACACGGCGTCGCTCTCGCACTGAGACTTAGGCGGGTCGGCCCTAGCGGCAGGCCCGCCACCCCATCTCGCCGCGCTTCGCCTCGTCGAGGTGCAGATGGTCGCGGTGCGCTTCGTTGTAATCGGGCGACAGCACCGTCGAGAACAGCTTGCACGCCCCCGTGCGCACCTCGCGCAGGAAGCCGGCCTTCTCCGCGCCCTCACCCCAATCCTTGACCACACTGATCCGCGTCCCGTCCGCCAGCCTAAAGGCGGCGATGTCGACTGCGTCGGCGGTGGCATGCTCGCTCCAGTCGCCGGCGCTGCGGCCGTACATCCGCCGGCACGAATAGCTGCCGAGATGCTCGACCTGGACAACTTGCTGCCCGAAATGCTTCTGCGCGGCGGGCTGGACCACATCCCACTCCCATAGCGACAGCGCCGCCGCCACCGGACAGGAAGTGCCGAGATTGGCCGGGCTATAGGCGATCCCCCGCGATCCGCCGGCTGCGAAACGCACCCCGTCGGCATAGCCGCATTGCGGATCGCTCCCGGTCACCGCGGGCAGCTGCGTGTAGCGCACGCCCGCCGCGCGCAGCAGCACGCGGCATTCGGCATAATCGTCGGTCAGCCCGGCCAGCTTGCGCCCGGTGAACATTCCGATCGGCTGGCTGAGGTCGAGCCGCGTCCAGGGCAGGTCCTGCGGCCGGCCGCGCAGCACCGCATAGCCGAGCAGCGCCGCGATCAGCAGCACCGCGAAGACCAGCGTGGCGAGGATCGCCCGCCGCACCGTCCTCATGCGCGTATCGCCCTCATGCCCGAACCGCCTCGTCGAGCCGCTGCGAAGTGATCGGATAGCCCAAATCGTCGGGGATGCAGAGGTGCTGCACGTCGTCGCGCGTCTCGACCCAGGGGGTGATCGCCCGCACCGGATGCGCACGGGCATCGGCCACTGCATCATCGAACCTGGCGAACAGCGCCAGCCGCTCGAGATTGCGCCGCGTCGGGAAGATCAGGTGCGCCTCACCGCGCTCGGCCATCGCCAGCACCGCGCGCGCGCTCGCCCAGAACACCCGGACATTCTCATTGCCATCGACCAACGGCTCGGCATTGTCGGGTGCGCGGGCGAGGTAGAAGCGCGTGTCGAAGATCCGGTGCTTCATCCCCGTCGGCAGCCAGCGCGCGAATGGCACCAGCGCATCGAGCGCCAGCGCGGCGCCCGCCTCCTTGAGCAGTTCGCCCATCGGCTCGCCGGCATAGAGCCGCTCGCGCATCGCCAGCATCCTGCCGGTCGGTGCCAGCCCGACCGCGACGCCCGCCTCTTCCAGCGTCTCCCGGATCGCGGCGATGCGGTGGGCATTCTCCTCGGCGTCGCCGCCCTGCTGACCAGCGTGGAGCTCGGCCATCGCCAGGTCGCCCGGATCGACGCGCCCGCCGGGGAACACCAGCGCTCCGCCCGCAAACGCCATCGCCGCGGCGCGTTCGACCATCAGCAGCTCGGGCAGCCCCCCGCGCTCGCGCATCACAATCACGGTCGCGGCGGGAATCGCTTCTTCGTCTGCCATGTGTCCGGTCTAGGGCCGGACGCCGCGAGTCACCAGCCCGAAGCCTTCAAGCGCACCTTCGCCACCATGTCCGACGAGGTGATGAACAGCGTCCTGCCATTCTCGCCGAAGCAGCAATTCGCCGCCGCCTTGCCCGTGGAAATCAGCCCAAGCTTCTTGCCGTCGGGTGCGATCACATAAATCCCGCCCGGCCCGCTGGCGAACAGATGGCCGCTCTTCGCGACCTTCATCCCGTCGGGCAGCCCGGGCAGCTTCTGCGCGACCTCGGCGGAGAAATCGACCAGCGGCACCAGCTCGGTGCTCGCGCTGCCATCGACGGCCAGCTCGCAGGTGAAGATCTTCGGCGCATCGGGATCGGACTGGCTGACATAGAGCCGGTCCATCGCCGGCGACACGCCGATGCCGTTCGGCCGCTTCAGGCTCTTGTCGATCAGGCTGACATCGCTGCCGTCCGCATTGACCCGGTACACGCCGTTGAAATCGAGCTGTTTGAGCGGCGAGGTGTCGCCGTCGGTCAGACCATAGGGCGGATCGGTGAAATAGAGCATCCCGCCCTGCCCGATCGCCAGGTCGTTGCAACTGTTGAACTTCTTGCCCTCAAAGGCGCCGACGATCACCGTCTTCTGCTTCGTCGCCAGATTCACCCGCGCAATCGCCCGCGTGCCCGAATCGGCCATGAGCAGGTCGCCATGCGCATCGACGACCATCCCGTTCGACCCCGCCTCGCGGATGCCGGCAGGAACCGTCCCGGCCAGCCCCGAAGGCTGGAGGAACGGCCTGGCCCCCTCCCCCGCCTTCCAGCGATATGCGACATTCGCGGGCACATCGGAGAAGAGCAGATAGCCGCCCTTCTTCACCCAGGCCGGCCCCTCGGCCCATTTGAATCCGCTGGCGATGACTTCGATCGGGCTCGCCCTGTCGATCAGCGCATCAAGCGCCGGATCGAAGCGCGTGATGCCGCCCACCGTCTCGCCCAGCGCGATACCGGGCAGGAAGGGCAGCGCAGCCATGCCGGCCAGCAGGCTCCGGCGCGTCGTCTCGATCATGATCATCCTCTCTGTCTCGCCCGGTGCATAGCAGCAGTGCCGCCGCGCATCATACGAGCTTGATCGCCCGGCCTTCGCGCGCCGACCGGTAGATCGCCTCGATCAGCCGCATGTCGCGCAATCCCTCCTCGCCCGATGCGCGCAGCGGGATGCCCGTCAGCACGCTTTCCGCCAGGTGATCGAGCTGGGCGACGAACTGGTTCTTCGCCGGCGCCGGCAGCTCGACCGGCTCCGTCTTGCCGCCCTGCCGCGCCCACATCTTGTGCCCTTCATAGGGCGTGGCCGGCTCCATCCCCACCCAGCCCTTGGTCCCGGTCACCCGGTACGCATTGTGGCCCGACGAATAGCTCGACACGCAATTGGCGATCAGCCCCGAGGGGAAGCGCATTTGCCAGTCGATCCGGTCCTCGACATTCTTGAAGCGTGGGTCGCTCCTGTCGGTATATTCCATCGCGCTGATCACGCTCGGCTCCTCGCCGGCCAGATAGCGCGCGGCGTTCAGGCTGTAGATGCCGATGTCCATCAGCGATCCGCCACCCGAATAGGGATGGTCGAGCCGCCACTGGCCGGGCTGCGCATAAAAGCCATGTTCGGCGGTGATCAGCGTCGGCCGACCGACAAAGCCGGTCTTCACCAGCGAGACGGCGTGCAAGTTGTAGGGCTCGAAATGGCAGCGATAGCCGATCATCAGCTTGCGATTGGCCTTCTTCGCCGCCGCGATCATCGCCTCGCATTCGGCCGACGAGACCGCCATCGGCTTCTCGCACATCACATGCTTGCCCGCCTGGCTGGCGCGGATCGAATATTCGGCATGCATGCTGTTCGGCAGCACGACATAGACTAGGTCGATGTCGGGATTGTCGCGGATCCGGTCATAGTCCTGATAGCTGTACTGGTGCGTTTTCGGGATGCCGTATTGCGCGCCGAACTTGTCGAGCTTGGCCGGCGTGCCGCTCACCAGCGCCTTCAGCTCGGCGAACTCGCAATCCTTGATCCGCGGCATGATCTGGTTGGTCGCGTAATTGCCCAGCCCGACGATCGCATAGCCCAGCTTGCGCTTGCCCTGCGCCCAGGCGGGCACGCCCGCAGTCCCGACAATCAACCCGGCGCCAATGCCGCCCAGCACGTCCCGTCGCGTTCCCATGATCGCCATCGGCCCCTCTCCACGAAAGCCCAAACCGCCGCCGGCGCTGTCCGCCGTTCGACTTGCGTTAGCGCTATCATGGAAGCCGTAGGGCGCCTAGGCTTGTACGACTTTAGTCGGTGGCCCCAGAACTCCCTCTCCCCTCCGGGGAGAGGGGCAGTGTGTCTTGAACCGAAAGCGACAAGCCCGAGACTGACGTCCTGCCCCTCTCCCAACCCTCTCCCCGGAGGGGAGAGGGCTAGCTACCCAAACTGCCCCCGAAACCGCGCCTGAAGCCGCGCATGCGTCTCCGCCGCCCGCGCCAGCAGCGCCGGATCGGCCTCCGCATGGCGCAGCTCGGGCGGGCGGAGCGACGCGGAGTCGATCGGCGCCTCGACCATCACCGCCAGCCGCGGCGCATAAACCCGCGGCTCGGCGCACAGCGCGTCATAGTCGAGGAACAACTGCCGCTCCTGCACCCGCGCCGGCGCGGCGAGCAGCGCGCGGTACACCGCGTCCCACAGCTTCAGCCAATAGTCGGGCCGCATCGCATCCTCGTCGCGGTCGGGGGCACCGTCGAACAGGAACGGCCGGCGATCGGCACCGAACTCATGATGGCCAAGCCAGGTCATGTAGCGCCGGCGGAACGGGTCCTCCGCCGCCAGCGCCACTGCCCGGCGGTGCTGCGACAGGAGCGACAAGGCCTGCTGCACCGGTTCGCGGAACGGATGGACCAGAGTCACGTCACGAAACGCTTCGCACAGCCCCTCGAGGCGCAGAATATTGTTATTGTTCTTAGAGAGATAGCGCGTGCCGCCGTGGCGCAGAACAATCAGACGCAAATAGTCGCGAAACGCGGCGAGCGTGTCCGGATCGGGCGCGATCGGAGCCAGTCCGTCGCGGCGCAGATAGCGATTTCCCTCGAAAACGCGCCAGAAAACCTCCTCGATCGCCTCCGGACTGTCGAGATCATGCGTCAAACCGTCGCCATGACCCCGTTCCCGGGCCTCGACATGCCGTTTTCCGCCCAGCCTGGCCCAGCCATTTGGAGCAAGTGGAAACGGAAGGTCGCGGTAGGATGGAGCGGCAAAACCGCCGCCGGCGTGGAGCAGCCGGGTCAGGATCGAGGTGCCCGCCCGCGCCAGTCCGGCGATGAACACCGGGCGCACGATCTGCACCTCCGCCGCCCTTTTGCGGTGGGCGGCGCGCTCGATGTCGAACGTGGCTTCGAGGAGTGCGGGGCTTCCCAGGGCGATGCGGTGGAGGAGCTTGTCAGCGCGCCCGTACACGCCGCACCTGCCAGCGCAGCGCCGCATAGCCGAGAGTGAAGGGCACCAGCGCCAACTTTGCCGTCCATTCCGTACGAACGCCGACAATTTCCGGCCAGTTCGCGGCAAAGAACAGCACTACCAGCAGAGGGGAAGCAGTCGCGAGCAACAGTCCGCCCGCACGCAGCGACCGCGCAAACATCCGCAACGAAAGGATACGAAGCGCTCGCTCCTTGCCCCACTCCGAAACGCCCCTTCTGGCGAGCAGCCGCATGGCATGCTGGCCGGTAGCGGCGAGCGCCTGGAAGGCCGGGATCAGCGGCAGCGCCCGGGCAAGCTCGAGCACCGCGACGATGGCGAGGAAGAAGGCGATCACCGGGCGCGCCCGCGCAGGCGGCGCACCAGCCTTTTGACCGGGTACCAGACCACCGAGATGATCGCGAGCAGGATCGAGCCGACCAGCCCGAGCGCGACGCCGACAGCGCCGAGGCCGAGCCCCGGCCCGGTATAGGCCTGGGCCGCGACCGGCGTGGCGAGGATGCTGGCGATCGCGAGAAAGCGAAGCGATTTCAGGAGCATTTGGCGTTCACCGTAGCTTGAATGGCCGGGCCATCAGTGGTGGGATCGAGATAGCGCGCCCAGCTCAGGGCCATGCGCCGCTCGGCGGAATCGGCGGAGATGTAGCGCCAGCGCACCGCGCCTTCGGGCGACATGCGGACGAGGCGGCCCTGCTCGGTCTCCTCGACCATCGCGTCGCCATTTGGGAGCGGCGTGCCGCGTCCCTGGGCGCGCGTGGCGATGTGGTTGGCAGCAAAGCCCTTGTCCCAGGGCGAGCTGCTCGCGCCGGTGGCGAAGTCATAGACGAGCAGCCGGTTGTGCCCGTTCACCCGCTCGCCCGGATAGCCCATCAGCGTGTTGTTATCGAACACCGAGATGCGGTGATCGTCGATGATGCTGACGTCGTGCTGGAAGCGCCACGGGCCGATCTTCCACCACAGGATCTTGCCCGTTTCCGGCCGGTACAACGCGATCAGCGAAAGGTTGCGCAGGCTGAGGAACAGGTCCCCTTTCTTCCAGATCTGCCCGTCCGCCATTGCCGGCTGGATGTCGTTGAGATGGAAGGGATCCTGCAGATAGGGCCGCCCGCGCCACAGCCGGGCAAGCCCGTTGCGCTCGAGGATATCGGCGACCCGGTCGACCTTGACCAGCTTCCCCGCGGGCGAGACCTGGGCGACGCTGTCGTCCCAGAAATCGGCCTTGACGCCCGGCTCGCGCGGCACGGGGTAGCGGAACGGTACCCACAGGCTGCCGTCGGGGCCCTGCTCGGTCGAGTGGGTGAAGATGCCGTCCACCGACCAGAGCAGCTTGCCGCAGGCGTCGTAGCGGCCGAGCGGCGAGCTGTCGTGAAGCACCATGCTGCCATCGGCGAGCAGCAGCGGGTGCATCAGCCGGTTGCGCGGGGCATCCTTGTCGCGGTGCACGTCGACGAGGGCGGAACTGAAGTGCGAGGCGGCGTTGGCGGCGTCGACATCGGGCACGAGCTCGCGCACCACCGCGCCGTCCGAGAGGCGCATCACCTGCACCACCGATCGCTTGCGCTTCACGTCGAAGGGCGAGATCAGCGCATAGCCGGGGTCGGTGAAGGCGGCATCCCGGGTGAACCCGCCGGGCAGCTTCTCATACTTGCCGCCATAATAGGGTGCCGGGCTCTTGAACATGCCGCTGATCGTATCGGGCACCCGCGCGAGCGCGATCGCCACGCGACCGACCGCACCGGACTTCTCCCAACCGTCGACGATGGCACCCGTGCCGATCGCGGCGACCGGCACGAGCAGCAGCGCGAGGGCGAGGCTCCACAGCGGCACCGGGCGCGACAGCAGTCCTTCGAGCCCGCGCTCTTCCTGCGGCAACGGCACTGCGCCGCCCCCGCCTTCACTGTCCCGTTCGATATCCTGATCGCGCCGCAATAGACCCTCGCTGTTCATGCACAGGGTTCGGCGGAACGGGTGTCAGCGGGATTTCGGTTCGTCGCTGGGAGGTTTCCGCTTTGTAGCGGTAGCCCGCTAGACCGGCAGCGTGACCAGCGCGGAGAGGCCGCCTTCCTCGCGGTTGCGGATCACCACGTCCCCGCCATGCGCGCGGGCCACGGCACGGGCACTGGCCAGGCCCAGGCCGATCCCGCCGGTATCGCGGTTGCGCGACTTCTCCCCCCGGAAGAACGGCTCGAACACGCGGTCGAGATCCTCGGGCGGCACGCCGGGGCCGTCGTCGCACACTTCGATCAGCGCCTGGCCATCGGCCTCCACCAGCGTGACCTCGGCCTTCCCCGCATATTTGAGCGCGTTGATGACGAGGTTGTTGAGCATCGCCTTCAGCGCCGGTGAATTGCCCTCGACGACCACCGGGTCGCCCGGCGCCAGCGATACCGGCTCGCCACGGTCGCTCATGTCGTCGGTCACCGTCTCGGCGAGCGAGCGCAGGTCGAGCGGCTTGCGCGCGCCTTGCTTGCTGGTGTCGCGCAGATAGCTGAGCGTCGCGGAGATCATCGCCTCCATGTCGCGGATATCGCCCTCGCACGCCTGGCGCAGCGCGTCGGGCGCGGCTTCGAGCCGCAACCCTAGGCGCATCAGCGGCGTGCGCAGGTCATGCGCCACTGCGCCGACCACGGTCGCGCGATCGTCGACATAACGATTGAGCCGGGCCTGCATCCGGTTGAAGGCTGCAGCGGCGTCGGCAATCTCGGGCGGACCATTGATCGCGATCGGCGCGGCACGCGGGTCGCGGCCCAGCCGCTCGGCGGCCTCGGCAAAGGTGCCGATCGGCTTGGCGAGGCGATGCGCCAGCGCCCAGGCGAAAGGCGCGACCGCGGCTACCGAGAGGATCAGCCACCACAGCACGAACCAGCGCCACGGCTCGAAGGCGCTGACGGTGGAAACGGTCTTCCACTGTCCGTTGTCACGGCGAAAGGACGCTGTGAAATCGCCGGTGATGATCACGTCGCGCGCCGCCTGCACGGTGGGCGGCGGCACCGGGCGCGGCACGCTTGCCCGGTCATAGATCTTCTCGCGCGTCATGATCGGCGTGGGGAAGCTGATCAGCACGCGCTCGACCGGCACGTTCAGCGCCTTGGCCATCGCGACTTCGGTGCGCTCGCCGCGCGGATTCCAGTGCGGCTCCTCGACATGGTCGGGGCTCGAGACCGAGAAATCATCGTCGGCGGGCTTGCCCTGCAACGCATCGACCGCCTGGCCGACGGTGTAGAGCTTGGCGGTGGGAGTCTGCACTGCGATGAGCAGGGCGAAGTTCATCAGCTGCGTCACCGCGACGCAGACGACCATCAGCGCAAAGACCCGCAGGAACAGCGGCGATCCCGCCGCCCTCCTACGAAGTGTCACGCGCGCACCACCTTGGGCACGAACAGATAGCCTTCGTTGCGCACGGTGCGGATGATCTCGTCCCCGCCCGAGCGCAGCTTGCGGCGCAGGCGGCTGACCTGCACGTCGATCGCGCGGTCATAGGCGTCCGAGTCGGGGCCGCGGGCGGCAGCCAGCAACGCTTCGCGGCTCAGCACGCGGCGCGGACGTTCAATGAACACTCGCAGCACCGCAAACTCGCCGTCGGTGAGGCCGACGAGCACGCCATTGGGATCGAACAGCTCATGGCTGCCCAGATCGATGCGCCAGCCCTCGAAGGTGTAGACGTCGCCGCTCTCGGCGGTGGCGACCGCACCGCGCTTGCGCAGCGCCGCGCGAACCGTTGCGAGGATCTCGCGCGGGCTGCAAGGCTTGGGAAGATAATGGCCGGCGCCGACTTCGAGGCCAAGTATCCGGTCCTGCTCCTCGCCCAGCGCGCTGAGGAAGATGATCTCGGGTCCATCGGTGCGGGCGATCCGGCGGCAGGCCGAAAGCCCGTCCTCGCCCGGCATCATCACGTCGAGGATGACGAGATCGACCGGCGTTCGCGCCAGGATCTGGTCCATGTCGCGCGTGCTGGACGCCGTCTCGACGCGGTAGCCGCGCGAGCCGAGGCTGTTCGCCAGCAGCATACGAATGTCTCGATCATCATCGACGACCAGGAGGGTCGCGGAATCGTCCTGCGGAGTCGCGGTAGCAAGCATGTTGCAGCTTCTACGACAAATTACGTCTGCAGTGTTGCGTTAAGTTGTAACAAAGTTCACCCGAGCCTGGTCGCGATCGGGACGCCCCGTTTCAGGGTGAGCGTGACCGGCGTCTTTTCGGCGATTTCCGCGAGGCGGGCATTCTGCTCGGCATCGGTTCCGGTGATCGTCAGGATGCGCTCGATGTTGAGCGTCTCGCCCTGGCCGTGAAGGAAAAGCGAGACTTCGATCCCCTCGACCACCCAGCCCTTATGCTCGGCATACATGCGCAGCGTGATCGCCGTGCACGAGCCCAGGCTGGCAAGCAGCAGCTCATAGGGCGCCGGCCCGGCATCGCCGCCGCCACGCTCGGCGGGCTCGTCGGAAACGAGCTGGTGCGTACCGAAATCGATCTGGGTGGCGTAGGGCGCGTCGCGCCCGATCCTGGCGATGGCATGGGTCATGGCCGCAATAGCTAACGCTTCTGCCGCGCGCCGCCCAGTGCCCTTCTGGGTAGGTTTTCTTGATCGCCATCCCCGCACAGGCGGGGATCCGGAGTCCCAGGCGCTGTCCTTCCTGGCCCTGGATCGCTGCCTCCGCGGGGATGACGAAAGGGGCGACTAGCTCTTCTGCCAGCCACCCCCAAGTGCCCGGAAGAGATCCACCTGGGTATCGGCAATGAACGCATCCGCCTGGGCGAGATCGGCCTCGGCGTCGGCGAAAGTACGCTCGGCGTCGAGCAGCGCGAGCGAGTCGATATCGCCTTCGCGCTGGCGGGCGCGGGCGATGTTGACGGCCGCTTCCGCTTCGTTGCGCGCTGCCTGGAGCGCGGTGCGGCGATCGAGCGCATGACCATAGGCCGAGAGCGCAGTCTCGGTTTCCTGCAACGCGCCGAGCACGATACCGTCAAAGCTGGCGAGCGCTTCCTTGGTATCGGCCTGCGCGCCCGCGACGCGCGCACGCGCCGGGCCCGGGTTGAGCGCCCAGTTCAGGAGCCCGCCAGCCAGCCAGCGCAGCGGCCCTGCCCCAAACACATCGCCGAAATCGGTGCCGGTCGAGCCGGCCGAGGCGCCCAGCGTGATACGCGGATAGAGGTCCGCGGTCGCCACGCCGATCCGCGCGGTCGAAGCCGCAAGGCGACGCTCGGCGGCGCGGATGTCCGGACGACGGGCGAGCAAAGCGGCACCGTCGCCGACCGGGATCGGCTGGCTGAGCCGCAGCGTGGTGCTGCGCTCGCCCGCCACCGCCGGTAAGTCGGCCGGGGTGCGTCCGGTGAGCGTGGCGAGACGGAACAGCGCCGCGTCGCGCTCGGCCTTAAGCGCCGGCACCTGCGCCTGGCGCTGGTTTCGCAGCGCGCCGATCCGCGCGGTGTCGAGCCGGGTGGCGAGGCCGACGCCGCGGCGGCGCTCGGTCAGTTCGATCGACTGATCGAGCAGCTTGACGATATGCTCAGCCACGCCCAGCCGCTCGGCGGCAGACGACGCATCGGCATAGGCCCGCGCCGTCTCGGCGGCGACGATCACGCGCACCGCGTCCGCATCGGCTTCCGCCGCACCGACATCGCCGCGCGCGGCTTCGGTACCACGGCTAAGGCGGCCGAACAGGTCCGCCTCATAGCTGACGCTGAGGCCGGCATCGACCTGCCAGTCCTCGCGCGGCGCACCCGGTGCCCGCTGGCCCTCGGGCAAGCGGCCGTAATTGGCACCGGCGCCCAGGCTCGCCTGGGGAAGCTGGTCTGCCTTGGCGCCGCGCAGCACCGCGCGGGCCTTCTCGATCCGCGCCACTGCGACGCGGATGTCGGTATTGGCGGCCAGCGCGTCGGAGACGAGCTGGTCGAGCACCGGGTCGTTGTAGAGCCGCCACCAGTCGCCCTGCACAGGCTCGGCGGTGACCGCCGGATTGGCCGCGACGAAATCGCCTGCCGCGGTCTGGGGTGGCGTCGGCGCGACATAGTTCGGACCAGCGGCGCAGGCGGCGAGCGCGAGAGCCGAAGCGGTTGCGAGGAATATACGGTAGGTCATCTCATTTCCTCCTCTCCGCCGTCCCGAGCATGGCCCGGAACGGCGGCAGGGTTTCACTCGGCAGGCTGCAGTGCCGGGGCATGGCCTTCGCCGTGGTTCGCCGGGCGCTTGCGGAGGTTCGCGATGCGATCCCCCAGCGCGCGGCAGACGACGTAGAAGGTCGGCGTGAAGAGCAGACCGAAGGCAGTCACGCCCATCATCCCGAAGAACACCGCGGTGCCCAGCGCCTGGCGGAGCTCCGCACCGGCGCCGCTCGCGATCAGCAGCGGCACTGCGCCGAGGATGAAGGCAAACGAGGTCATCAGGATCGGACGCAGACGGTCCCGCGCGGCACGTACCGCGGCTTCCACCGGCGACAGACCGTCCTGTGCTTCCGCCTGCTGAGCGAACTCGACCA
This sequence comes from Sphingomonas sp. R-74633, assembly GCF_013416555.1. GTDB lineage: Bacteria > Pseudomonadota > Alphaproteobacteria > Sphingomonadales > Sphingomonadaceae > Sphingomonas. The sequence continues at coordinate 261,271 of NZ_JACCFG010000002.1, forward strand.
CAAGGATCGCGTTCTTCGCAGCCAGTGCAATCAGCACGACCAGGCCGATCTGCGTGAGGACGTTGTTGTCCATCCCGCGCAAATTCACCCCGGCCATGGCCGCGAGCAGGCACATCGGCACGATCAGGATGATCGCCAGCGGCATGGTCAGGCTCTCATATTGCGCCGCCAGCACCAGGAAGACGAACACCACCGCCAGCGCGAAGACCAGGCCTGCCGTGCTGCCGGCCATCTTCTGCTGATAGGCGATGCCGGTCCACTCCGCGCCGTAACCGGCAGGAAGCGAGCTCGCGAGCTTCTCCATCGTGTCGAGCGACGTGCCCGAGCTGTAGCCGGGGGCCGTATCGCCATCGACTTCCACCGCCGGGAACAGATTGTAGCGCGTCACGCGGTACGGGCCGGTCTTGTTCTCGAAGGTCGAGACCGAGCCGATCGGCACCATCGCGCCACTGTTCGAGCGGGTCTTGAGGTTGGCGATGTCCGCCTCGGTCGCGCGGAACGGTGCGTCAGCCTGCGCGGTCACCCGGTAGGTGCGGCCGAGCATGTTGAAGTCGTTCACGAAAGCCGAGCCGAGATAGACGTTGAGCGCCTCGAACACCCGCTCCGGCGGCACCCCGAGCATGTCCGCCTTGCGACGATCGATATCTGCGAAGACGCGCGGCGTGGCGGTGTTGAAGAAGGTGTAGATCTGCTTGAGGCCCGGGGTCTGGTTGGCCTGGCCGATCAGCCCGAAGGCCGTCTTTCCGAGGTCGGCATAGCCATGCTCGCCGCGATCCTCGACCATCATCCGGTAGCCACCGGCCGAGCCGATGCCCTGGATGACGGGCGGGGGCACCACCAGCAGCATCGCCTCATTGATGTCGGCGGTACGCTTGCGCGCCTCGTTCATAATGTCGTTGATGTTGACGCCGAGCTTCTTGCGCTCCTCGAAGGAGAGCAGAGGCACATAGGCGGCGGCCGAATTCGGGGCGAGCGTCTGTGACGGGCCGTCGAAACCGGCGAGCATCACTGAGCCGCGCACGCCGGGAATCGGCAGGATGCGGGCGACGACCTTGCGCATCACTTCGTCCGTCCGCTCGAGCGACGAGCCCGGCGGCAGCTGGATGACGGTGAGGAAGTAGCCCTGGTCCTGCTGCGGGATGAAGCCGACCGGCGTCACCCAGAACATGCCGATCGTCGCGGCGATCAGGCCCACATAGGTGAGCATCATCCGCTTCGGGCGCGTCACCAGCACGCGGGTGAGCTTGGCATAGCCGACGCTCATCCGTTCGAAGCCGGTGTTGAACGCATCGGCGCCGCGGCGCACCAGTCGACCGACCGGCCCCTTGGGCTCGCTCTCGTGATGCCGCAGCAGCAGCGCTGCCATGGCGGGCGAGAGCGTGAGCGAGACGAGCAGTGAGATCGCCGTCGCCGCCGAGATCGTCACGGCGAACTGCTTGTAGAAGGCACCCGACAGGCCGTTGAGGAACAGCGTCGGCAGGAACACCGCGAGCAGCACCAGCACGATCGCAACGAGCGCGCCGGACACTTCGTCCATCGAAGTTCGCGCCGCCTCGAGCGGAGTCATCCCCCGCGCGAGGTTGCGCTCGACATTCTCGACCACGACGATCGCGTCATCGACGACGATGCCGATGGCCAGCACCAGGCCGAACAGCGAGAGGTTGTTGAGCGAGTAACCGAGCGGCAGCAGCACCGCCATCGTGCCGATCAGCGAGACCGGGATGGCGAGCACCGGGATGATCGCCGCGCGCCACTTCTGGAGGAAGACGATGACGACGAGCACGACGAGCAGGATCGCCTCGCCCAGCGTGTGATAGACCGCGTCGATCGACTGGGCGATGAACTCGGTCGGGTTGTAGATGACGCGATATTCCAGGCCCTTGGGGAAGTTCTTGGACATCGCCTTGAGCTGGTCCTGCACCGCATTGGCAGCGGCGAGGGCGTTCGAGCCCGGGCGCTGGAAGACGGCGAGGATCACGGTCGGCTGGTTGGAGAGATAGGTGTTGGACGAATAGTCCGCCGCACCCAGCTCGACGCGCGCCACGTCGCTCACGCGCACCTGGTGCCCATCGGCATCGGTGCGGATCACGACCTGGCCGAATTCGGCGGGATCCTTCAGGCGGCCCTGCGTCTCGATGTTGAGCTGGAAGGCGTTTCCGGTGGGCGTCGAGCCTGGCTGGCCGAGCGTACCGGCGGCGACCTGGACATTCTGCGCACGCAGTGCCTGGACGATGTCGCCCGCGGTCAGGTTGAGCGCGGCCGCGCGGCCCGGATCGATCCATACGCGCATCGCATAGTCGCGCGCACCGAACATACGCACGTCACCCACGCCGTCGACACGGGCAAGGCGGTCCTTCACCTGCGTCAGCGCGTAGTTGGAGATGTATTCGCGATCGACCGAATTGTCGGGCGAGATCAGGTTCACGACCAACAGGAAGTCCGGCGTGGTCTTGCGTGTCACGACGCCCAAGCGCTGCACCGTCTCGGGCAGGCGCGGAATGGCGACCGCAACGCGGTTCTGCACCAGCACCTGCGCCGCATCGAGATTGGTACCCGACTTGAAGGTAACGGTGATGGTGACGTTGCCGTCACCGGTCGACTGCGACGACTGGTAGAGCATGTCGTCGACGCCGTTGATCTCCTGCTCGATCGGCGCGGCGACTGTCTCGGCGACGGTCTCGGCCGAAGCACCGGGATAGGAAGCGGTGACCGTCACCGTCGGCGGGACGATGTCGGGATATTGCGAAATCGGCAGCGCGAGATAGGCGATCGCACCGATGATCGTGATGATCACCGCGATGACGGCCGCGAAGATCGGGCGCGTGATGAAGAACCGTGAGAGGCGCATCGGGCCACTCCTCGTGAAAAAGAGGTCTGAAACAGAAAAATGTCAGCCGCCGGCCCCTGGGGAGAGCCGGCGGCCGACGGTCAACGAGCGAAGGTTGCTTCGCCCGTAACCGGCGCCGTGAGGGCCGGCGCCTGACTGGTTGCGGTGGGCGCGATCTTGCCGGGCTTGGGATCGACCTTGGCGCCCGGCACCGCGAACTGCGTGCCCGAGATAATCACGCGATCCTGCGGCGTAAGCCCTGAACGGACGACGCGCAGACCATCGACCACGGGACCGAGCACCACCGGCTTGGGCGCGACGGTGCCGTCCTTCCCGACGGTGAGCACGAGCTTGCGCGCCTGATCGGTCTGGATCGCGGCATCGGGCACCATCAGTGCCTGGGCAGTGCCACCTGCCGAGAGGCGCATGTTGCCGAACATGCCGGGCGTCAGGAACAGCCCCGGATTGCTCAGCACCGCGCGCCCGCGGATCGTGCCCGACTTGGGATCGAGCCCGTTGTCGGTGAAGTCGAGCTTGCCCTGCCACTTATACTCGGTCTCGTCCTGCAGGCGGATCTCCACCGGCGAGGACTGGGCGCCCGCTTCCCTCGCGCGCTTGGTCTTGAGGAACAGCGCCTCCGAACCGTCGAAGGTGAAGTAGATCGGGTCGAGCGCGTTGATCGTGGTCAGCAGCGAACCGCCCTGCCCTTCGCCCGCGGCCACCAGATTGCCGGCATCGACCTTGCGGTCCGAGATGCGCCCGGCGATCGGTGCACGGACCTGCGTGAACTCCATGTCGAGCGCGCGGCTGCGCACCCTCGCCTGGGCAGCGGAGACCGCGGCCCCGGCGGCGCGGACGCGGGCCTGGAGCCGCTCGACATCGCTCTTCGACACCGCTTCGACCGACACAAGCCGCTCGGCGCGGCCCAGGTCGGACTGGGCAAGCGCGAGATCGCTCTGCGCGCTGGCCAGTCCCGCACGCGCCTCGGCTAGTGCGGCGGCGAAGGGACGCTGGTCGATCGAGAAGAGCAGCTGGCCCTTCTGGACGATTGCGCCGTCAGTGAAGTGGACGCCGGTGATCGCACCCGAGACGCGCGGGCGCACCTCGACGGCACGGCTCGGCTCGAAGCGGCCGACATAATCGTCCCACTCGTTGATGTTGCGAACCAGCGGGCTGGCGACGGTCACCACCGCGGGTGGCGGAGCGGCCATCGCGGCGGGCGCGTCCTTGCTGGCGATGCTCAGGCCGGCGGCGACGAGCACCACCGGCAAGGCGACCAGGCTGCCGCGCTGCCAAAGCGGCATGCGACGGATACGGGCCGAGACGTCACTGGTCTCGGTTTCGATGCGCGAGATCATGTTCATTGGAATCGCTTTCCCAGGTTCAGGGCTGCCCGGCCGCGGCTGATGCTGGCGAGCAGCGTTTCATATTGGTCGGGCGTGAAGCCCGCTTCGTGGAAGGCGCGGATCTCGTGGCGCGGCAGGGCGTAGCCCTTGTGCCAGGCGAGCACGGCGACGCGGCGCAGCGCCTCCAGCTTCTGATCCGCCAGTTTCGGATTGGGGGCCTCGCCCCCGAACACCATACCCAGCGCCATCGAAAGGCGGCTGGGCTTCTCGAGCGAGGCGAGCCGATCATGCTGCGCAATCGCGACGACCTGCCATTCGAGGCCGGAGAAGCCGGTGGCCGGACGAACGTCCGCGGGCGCTGCGATCGGGCTGCCCTGCAGCTCGGAAAAGTTCAGATAAGCCATGATCGTCTCCTCCTGCTTGTCGGCCGGCGGCAGGCAAAAGCCTCCCTGTGCCGCGCGGAACCCCTTCCGACGGCATCTCCGGTCATCCCATCGACCGGCACGAGACGAGGCATTCGCGCAGACGCAATCGTCTGCAGCGCACCGGCTCGGTCCTGTCCAAATTTCAGTGCTGCTGGAGTTTCGGGTCGGGGCCTGAACCCCATTCCCTCGCTTCGGCGGCTTCCCTCATTTCTATACTGACTGGTATAGAAATCGTGCTGCGTTGCGTCAAGGGCTTTTTATACTGGTCGGTATTTTTTGTCGATACAGAGGCGAAAAAACTTTCGCCCCGGGCCTATTTGCTCGGCCAGCATGCCAGGCTGGTGTCGATCAGCGCGCGCAGATCGGTGCACGAAGTGCCCCCGCCCGCCTGCAGCGCGATGCCCTGAAGCAAGGCGGTCAGGTAAGCGGTGAGCCCGATCACATCGGTGTCGGCGGGCAAGTCGCCCTCGACCTTGGCACGCTCGAACCGGTCGATCAGCCCCTGCTTCACCATCGCGCCGCGCTGCAGCACTTCGGCGCGGATCGACTCGGCTTCGGTCCCGCAGGCAACCGAGTTGATGACACCCATGCAGCCCTTCGGATCGCATGAGCTCATCTGCATCTCGAGCGCGCCGGTCAGCAGCCGCTCGGCGACGCCGCGGGCAGTGGGCGCTTCAAGTGCCCGGCCCATATAATCGAGCTTTTCGCGCTGGTAGAGGTCGAGCGTCTTCTTGAAGAGCGCTTCCTTGTTGCCAAATGCCGCATAGAGGCTCGGCCGGGTGATCCCCATCGCCTCGGTCAGGTCGGACAGCGAGGCGCCTTCATAGCCCTTAGTCCAGAACACGCGCAGCGCCGCAGTCAACGCCGAGTCGGTGTCGAATTCGCGGGGGCGGCCCTTGGCGGCGGGACAGGCGGTGATTTCCATAATGACCGGTACATAATGACGATATATGAAAAAGTCCAATGCACTTCGTCGCTTCCGCGTTCCATTCCGTTAACCACTGTAGTTTCACGGGTGTGAAAGTGTCGGTCCGCCGGATTACGCCGCCGCAATGATCTCGGCCTGCGATTCGGCCGCGGGCGTATCATGAAGCGGAGCAGGGTGAATGAGTGACCGGCGTCTCGTACACATCATCGATGATGAAGACAGCGTCCGCAACTCGATCGGATTCATGCTCCAGACCACCGGCTACTCGGTCCGTCCCTGGCAATCGGGCGCACTGTTCCTGCGTGAACTTCGCAATGCCGAGCCGGGCTGCATCCTGCTCGACATCCGCATGCCCGAGATCGACGGGCTGCAGGTACAACAGCAATTGAACGCGCGCGGCGTCACCATGCCGGTGATCGTGCTCACCGGGCATGGCGACGTGACGATCGCCGTGAAGGCAATGCGCGCGGGTGCAGTCGATTTCCTCGAAAAGCCGTTCGAAGCGGAGCAACTGCTCTGCTCGATCGACAAGGCATTCGAGCGGATGGGCGAGACCAGCAGTGCCTCGCGCACCGATGCCGCTCGCACCCAGATCTCCAGCCTCTCGGCGCGCGAGCGCGAAGTGCTGGAGGGGCTCGCCGCCGGCTATCCCAACAAGACCATCGCCTATGATCTCGGCATCAGCCCGCGCACCGTGGAAGTGCACCGCGCCAATTTGATGCAGAAGCTCGGCGCGCGCAGCCTTTCGGAAGCGCTGCGCGTCACCTTCACCGCCGAGATGGGCCAGATCTAGAACCAGCCTGCCGTTTCGCCGAGCATCAGCACGCCGGCGACGATGAACAGCACCGCGGCAATGCCGTGGACCAGCTTGAGCGGCACCCGCTTCAACAACGCATTGCCCAGGAACACCGCCGGCACATTGGCGAGCATCATGCCGAGCGTCGTGCCCGCGGTCACCGCCCAGACATTGTGGAACTTCGCCCCCAGCGCCACCGTGGCAAGCTGGGTCTTGTCGCCCATCTCGACCATGAAAAAGGCAATCGCAGTGGTGACGAAGGCGCCGAAGCGCGCCGGCTTGTCCTGCAGGTCGTCGATCTTGTCGGGAATCAGCGTCCACAGGCCCATCGCAATGAACGAGGCCGCGATCAGGTAGCGGAACCAGGCGCCCGAAAGCAGCGAGGCCGCTTCGGAGCCGACCAGGGCGGCGAGGAAGTGATTGGCCAGGGTTGCGACGAGGATACCGAAGATGATCGGCACCGGCTTCTTGAAGCGGGTGGCAAGCAATATGGCGAGCAGCTGGGTCTTGTCGCCGATCTCGGCGAGGGCGACCAGCGCGGTCGAGCTGAACAGGGATTCGAGCAAGGGGTAACTCCGGGCCGGACGGAGACGAAATCCAACGACATCGCACCTCCCCGCCCGGCAAGAGCGGAGATGCGACGCCATTGGTCTCGCCCGAACGGTGTTCCCGTCCCTCCCGCGCCATGGCCTCTCGACCAAGTATGTTGACGCGGGAGCCCGCACCGAAGCGCGGCTGGCTACTCCCCAAATAGCGAGTTGCTGCCGAAGCAGCACGCCGCGGCCCCTAGCGGAGCCCCCTGCTGAAAGCCAGTCTCTTCTGCGTCAGCTGACCAGGCCGAGCCGGACCGGCTGGGGCATTGGCGCCGGTTCCGGCTCGCCGCGCAGCGAGACCAGCAGGTCGCCGATCGAGCGGACCGGCGTCGAATCGAGAAAGCGGCTACCCCAGTCCCGCGCGAGCGCCGCTGCGTCGGCACCCGTATCGGCCAGGATCGAGGGAAAGGCTATGCGCAGCCGCGGCCCGGCGAAGAGCTGTTCGGGCGATGCCCGCACTGCCGACCCCAGCGGACGGACGAACACCGCGCCTGCCACCTTCTCGACATAGGAAGCCGGCGAGAGCCGCGCCCACCAGGTCACCGCAAAGCAGCCGATGCCGTGCGCCACCAGGATCACCGGCCGCTCGGTGAGGCGCACCGCCTCGTCGAGCCGCGCGGCCCATAGATTGCGCCCGCCACCACCGGCGCCCAGCTCGATAATCTGCCCGGCATGAGCCAGCAGACTGCGTGCAGGACGGTCGGCACGGTCGAAGATCGTAAGAGTCGGAAGCGACGTATCGAAGAGGCCATTCTCGGGCATTCGCCTATCTCCCTGGCAAGAGGGGAATCACGCTCAACGAGTCGCCACGCTATTCCTAGTCACGCGCTATGCAATTGGGGTTGCGCCAAGACGGTTCGCCGGTGCGCCGAAATAATCGGCATGCCTTGTGTGCGTTGCAGCATAGAATATTGCCGAAAGTTCATCTTGGCGACAGTTGGGCGCCACCCGGCGGGGTGCAGCCTTGCCGTTCCCCGATCCGAGGGAAACGGAGAAGTGCCCATGTTCAAGCGTTTGATGATCGCTGGTGTCTCATTTGCGATGCTCGCCGGCGCCGCCCCCTCGATGGCCGCCGGGCCGTGCCGCAACGCGAGCGGCAAGTTCGTCGCCTGCCCTGCCAAAGCAACCCCCGCCAAGCCGACTCGCTGCAAGGACACCAAGGGCAAGTTCGTGAAATGCGGCACGCCGGGTGCCAAGCCGGCCTGACCCATCTCCGGTCTGGCCGTGCGCATGCGGCCAGACCGGTTTTCTCGGGCACGCGCGACGACACCGCGGCAAATCTCGTTTTCGCTAATGCGATTGACTTGCAATAGAACCTTCCCCTATCCGGCGCCCGAAAGTTCGCGTCCGAAGGGGAAACCGCCATGCAGCCGATGTTCCGCAGCGCCTTGCTTGCAAGCGCCATGTTCCTCGTGCCCGGCGCTGCCTGGGCCGCTGGCCCCGACGGCGAGGACGGCCAGGACAAGCCGCGCGACGAGATCGTCGTCACCGGCACGCTCGAGCAGAAGACGCCTTCGGCCACCGGCCTGGCGCTGACGCCGAAGGAAACCCCGCAGTCGATCACCATCGTCGATCGCGCCCGCATCGACGATTTCGCCCTGACCAACGTCAACGACCTGCTCGCCCAGGTCGTCGGCATCAACGTCGAGCGCGTCGAGACCGACCGCACCTATTTCAATTCGCGCGGATTCGACGTCACCAACTTCCAGGTCGACGGCATCGGCATGCCGCTTGTCGCCGGCATCCAGTTCGGCGATCTCGATACTGCGCTGTTCGACAAGGTCGAGGCGGTGCGCGGCGCCAATGCGATCATGACCGGCGTCGGCAATCCGTCCGCCACGATCAACTATATCCGGAAGCGCCCGACCGACACGCTGCAGGCCAATGCCAGCATTCGCTATGGAAGCTGGAATAGCTGGCGCGCCGAGGGCGACGTCTCGGTGCCGCTCAACGATGCGGTCGGCCTGCGACTGGTCTATGCCCATCAGCAGGGCGACAATTATCTCGACTATAACCGCATCAACCGCGACGTGTTCGGCGCGACGCTGCAGGCGAGGATATTCGACGGGCTGACGTTCACCGCCGGCTATACGCGCCAGGACAATGACGCAAGCGGCGTGATGTGGGGCTCTCTGCCGCTGACCTATACCGACGGCACGCGTATCCCCTACAAGCGCTCGGCCTCGACCGCGGCCGACTGGACCTATTGGAACACGCTCGACCAGACCGCCTTTGCCGAGCTCGCCTATGACCTGGGCAGCGGCTGGTCGGCCAGGACAATCGCGACCTATCGCCGGCTGAGCTACGACGCCAAGCTGCTCTATGCCTTTGGCTATCCGGACAAGGCGACCGGCCTTGGCCTGGGCGGCATGGCGGGCATCTACCCCTCGACCTACGACCAGTATCTCGGCGACTTCTACGTCTCGGGCCCAGTCAAGCTGTTCGGCCGCGAGCATGAACTTGCCTTCGGCGTGTCGAGCGGCCGTACCGACGTGCATGAGTGGGAGAATTTCTCGCTCGATACGATCGACTATCCGTCGGTGCTCGACCTGGGACATGTCGGCATCGCCGAGCCAACCTATCCGGGCGAGTATCTCGCCGCCGACTATTCGGACCGGCTGAAGCGCGCCTATGGCGCCGCGCACCTCAATTTCTCGGACCGGCTCAAGGCCGTGGTCGGCGTCAGCGCGATGTGGCTCGAGTCGCTCGGCGAGTCCTACGGCACCGACATGTCGCGCAAGAACAGCGGCGTCAGCCCCTATGTCGGCGCGCTGTTCGATCTGACCCGGAACGTCTCGCTCTATGCGAGCTATACTGACATCTTCAATCCGCAGAGCGAGATCCTGCTCTCCGGCCAGCGGCTCGATCCGGCCAAGGGCAGCAGCCTCGAAGGCGGCATCAAGAGCGAGTGGTTCGGCGGCAAGCTCTACGCCACCGCATCGCTGTTCCGCGCCAAGCAGAAGGGCCTCGCCGCCTTTGCCGGCACCTGTGACGTTGGTGATCCATGCCGCGCCGGCGACAGCTATTATTCGGGCGTCGACACGACCTCGAAGGGCTTCGAGATCGAGATCGCCGGCAAGCTGACTGACAATTGGTCGATCAGCGGCGGCTATACCGGCCTGAAGATCGAGGATGACGCGGGCGCCGCGGCGCGCACTTTCCTGCCGCGGAGGACGCTTAAGCTCGCCACGACCTATAATGTGCCGCAGCTCAACGACCTCAAGCTCGGCGCACAGCTGCGCTGGCAGAGCGACATCACCTATGCGGACAGTGCGGTGCAGGATTACGGCGTGGTCACCGGCGACGTGATCCTGCGCCAGCCGGCCTATACGGTGGTCGACCTGATGGCGAGCGTGCGGCTGGTCGACAAGGTCCGCGCCTCGGTCAATGTGCGCAATGTGGGTAATGCCCGGTATTTGGGTAGCCTGATGTGGGGCCAGGCCTACTATGCCGCCCCGCGCAATGTCAGCGTCGCGCTGAGCTTCAACTATTAAGATCGGGATCGTGGCAGGGGCGGCAGAACAGAGGCAGGGCTGGCGGTATCGCGCCAATGTCGGCGCGCGTGTGGCAGCGGGGACGATCGGGGCCTATGCGGTGGCTGCGCTCTTCGCCGCCGCGCTGGCCTGCGTTCTTCCGATGCCCCGGGCCGAAGCCACTGTCCCCGCGACGCTGCTCGCATTCCTGGTCGGCCCCGCGGTCACCGTCTGGGCGTTTCTTGCCCGCGGCCCGTGGCGCGCCTGGGCGGGGGTGATCGCGCTCGGCGCGGTGTTCGCGATGATCACCTGGCTCGCCGGCGGCGGCGCGAACCTGCTGGGCGGCCTGCTCGGCCTCTGGACCACCGTGTCGACTCTCTTCACCGGACCTCCGGCGGCATGAGCGCGGTCCGCGAGGGCGTCCGCCAGGTCATGGCGTGGCTGCACGGCTGGACCGGGCTGCTGCTTGGCTGGGTGCTGTTCGTCATGTGCCTCGCCGGCACGCTCAGCGTGTTCAAGCCCGAGATCAGCCAGTGGATGCGTCCGGAGACCACCGCCAAGGCGGATCCCGCCGATGCGGTGCAGGCGGCAGCGACCTGGCTGACGAAGAATGCCAAAGATACCAACGCCTGGTATTTCAACGTGCCCAACGCCCGGATGAACACGGTCGAGGCGACCTATGATAGCGGTGGCACCTTCCTGTACCGGGCGCTCGACCCGGTGAGCGGCGCCCCCGCGCCGCGCGAGACGCTGGGCGGCGAGTTCTTCTACCGCCTCCATTTCGAGCTCGAGCTCCCCTATCCCTGGGGCCGTCTGCTCGCCTCGATCGCAGGGATGGTGATGCTCGTCGCGCTGATCACCGGGATCATCGCGCACCGCCGCATCTTCAAGGACTATTTCACCTTCCGCCCGGCCAAGGGCCAGCGTTCCTGGCTCGACGGCCATAACGCGCTGGGCATCCTCGCCACACCGTTCCACCTGATGATCACCTTCACCGGGATCGTGACGCTTGCCTCGCTCAACATGCCCTGGGCAATCACAGCGGCTTATGGCAGCGACTATTTCAATGTCTATCACGACCTAACCCCCGGCGTGTTCGAGCGCGCCAGGGCCAATGTCCCCGTGCCGCTCGCCCCCGTCGCGCCGATGGTACGCGCGGCGCAGCGTCAGCTCGGCGGCACGGTCGGCCGCGTCTATGTGATCAATCCGGGCGACAAGGCCGCGGTGGTGACGGTGTTCCGCTCGGATGCCGATCAGCTCGGCTTCAACCCCGCCGAGATGAGCTTTGACGGCGTCACCGGCCAGCCGCTCACGAAATGGATCGAGAACCGGGGCGCCGTGCAGACCTACAATGTGGTCTATGGTCTCCACATGGCCCGCTTCGCACCGATGGCGACGCGGTGGCTCTATTTCCTCGGCGGGCTGATGCTGACGCTGGCGATCGCCACCGGCCTGGTGCTGTGGATCGTCAAGCGCCGCGAGCGCGCGCCGCTCTCGCGCGCCAACCGCGTGCTTGAGCGGCTCAACGCCGGCGTCATCGGCGGCGTGCCGCTGGGTTGCGCCGCCTATCTGCTCGCCAATCGGCTGCTGCCGCTTGGCCTTGCCGGACGCGCCGAGATGGAGGTGTCGGTGGCGCTGTGGACCGCCGCCGCTGCGTTGCTAGCCGGCGCCGCGCTGCCGCCGCGCTGGTCCTGGCCGATCCTCACCGGCGCCTGCGCGCTCGCCTGCCTGTTTGCCGCGCTGCTGACCTTCTCCGCAAGCCTGGTTTCGGCGGTGCTGGCATTGACTGCGATCGGCTTCGCCCTGCTCGCCCGCAAGCAGCTGCGCGGCCCCGCCAAGCGCCCCGAGCGCAAGCGGCGCACGGCATGACCATGGCAATCACCGGCCTGCTCTATCTCGGCATGTTCGCGCTCGCCGCGGGCATGTCGCGCAGCGGTCCGCCGCTGCTCGGCGCGCAGGCCAGGTTAGCGTGGCTCAAGCATCCGGCGCGCTATGGCTGGGCACTGGTCATAGGCTCGGCGCTGCTCGCGATCTTCGCGCGCGATGGCGGCCAGGCGTTGGTGCTCTGGTTCGGGCTGATCCCGTTCGCCAGCGCGATCATCCTGCTAGGGCTCACCTATCGCCCCGCCGTGCCGCGGGCCTGCGTCGCCGTAGCCGCGCTGATGATTGCCGCGGCTCCGTTCGCATGAATCGAACGAGCCTGGGCATCGCGCCCATGCATTCCAGTTAAGCTGTTGGGAAATAAGGGCGGTGGTGGAGCTGAGGGGAATCGAACCCCTGACCTCTGCAGTGCGATTGCAGCGCTCTCCCATCTGAGCTACAGCCCCGCCGCCTGTCTCCGGGTCGCCCCGGAGAGGCGTCCCATTAGCTGCGCGCGATCCCCAATGCAACCGGCTTGAAACCGGCGCGGCAAAACGCTTCGCCTGCGCGCCGAACGGCGTTGGAAACATGGAATTTTCCTGGAACCAATCGCCCCTCCTGTCCGCTGAATCCGCACTTATCAGCCAACTGGCAGTGGAGAAGGATTTCATGGACGACCGCTACGACGATCCCCGGTATTTCGGCCCCCGGGATCAGTACCAGGCCCCCGGCGCGCGCACCGCAGGGGATCATTATTCCAGTGCCCGCGAATATGCCGCCGCCGGCGAGATCGGCCGTGGCCGCGGCTATCGCAGCAGCTACGGCAGCGGTGGCTATGGCAATGACCGGGACCGCAGCGGCTATCGTCCCGAACGCAGCAGCTGGGACAGCCCGCGCTACGACCGCAGCTATGCCAGCCAGGATCGCGGTTACGATAATCGCGGCTATGACAATCGCGGCCAGGATCCTGAGCGCGGCTTCTTCGACCGTGCCGGCGACGAGGTTCGCTCGTGGTTCGGCGACAGCGAGGCGGAGCGCCGCCGCGAGGCGGATATGCGCTACGATGCGCGCCAGGCGCAGGGCGACGATCATTATAGCGGCTGGCGCCGCGAGCGGATCGCCGAGCTCGACAATGACTATGACGAATATCGCCGCGAGAACCGTCAGCGCTTCGAGAGCGAGTTCAACAACTGGCGCACCGATCGCCAGGGCCAGCGCGATGGCCTGCGCCGGGTCGCCGAGCATATGGAAGTCGTCGGCTCGGATGGCCAGCATGTCGGCACGGTCGACAAGGTCCGCGGCGATCGCATCCTGCTGACCAAGGGCGACAGCGACGCCGGTGGCCACCACCATTCGATCCCGTCGCGCTGGATCCAGTCGGTCGATGACAAGGTGATGCTGCGCAAGAGCGCGGCGGAAGCCCAGGCTGCCTGGAAGGACGAGGAGCGCGGCGCGCTGTTCGGCGGACGCGACGATCAGGACTGGAATCGCGACCGGAACCTGAACCGGAGCTTCTCCGGGACCTATTGATCCCCAGATAACAGATGTGAGCAGAACTGGGCCCGGGAGCAGTTCCCGGGCCCTTCTTTTTGGGCGGTCAGCCCGCGAGGAACGCGGTCAGTGCGGCGCGGAACGCCTGGGGCTGGTCGAGCATGATGAAGTGGCCGCTCTCGGCGACGCCCTTCACGGTCACGTTCGCGGCGCCCTTATATTCGCGTGTATAGAGACTGACGACCGGCGCTTCGCCCCCGCGGATCGCCGTCCACGGCACGAGCACGGTGATCGGCGTCTTCACGCCTTCGAGCTTGGGCCGGAGATCGGTCTGCAGATCCTCGTACATCGCCTGGCCCGCGACCCGCATGTCCGCCTTGGCCATCCAGCCGGCGACGATCGCCTGCGACTCTGGCTTCAACGCATTCTGCCGCGCAATCGCCTGGCCCACTGCTTCGGGCAGCGGCTTGCCGTAGAGCCCCGCCATCTGGTCGCGCATCGCGGCGGCCTGCGGCTGCACCGATTCCACCGTCGAGCCGGGAAAGAAGGCCGATCCGACGAACGGCAGCGCATCGACGATCAGCGCCTTGCCGACATCGGCCGGATGCGCCTGGGCGAGCATCAGCGCGAGCAGTCCGCCCATCGAATGGCCGACGACCGCGGCGCCAGCGATCTTTCGATCGGTGATCAGCTTGTGCAGATCGGCCAGCATGCCGGGGAGCAGGTTCTCGCCCAGATTGGCGCCCGGCGCATCGCCGCCAAAGCCGTTGACCTGGACGAGATAGACGGTGTGCGTCTTCGCCAACTCGGGCGCCACGCCGTCCCATACCGCACGGGGGCTCGAGAGGCCGGGGATCAGGATCACCGGACTGCCCTTGCCGATCACCTGCACCGAGATGTGGTCCATCTGGATCAGTTCGGCGGCAGCAGGCGCGGTAGCCGCATGGGCGTCCGGCGCGTGAAGGATCGTCGGGATGCTGGCGGTGGCGAGCAGAGCGAAGGCAATGCGACGGATCATGGCAGTCAGTCCTTGCGATTGGGGTTGGTGAAGATTTCTTCGATGGTCAGGCCGAACAGGTCGGCGATCTTGAAGGCGAGCGGGAGCGAGGGGTCGTAGCGGCCGGTCTCGATCGCATTGACGCTCTGGCGCGAAACCTCGAGCCGCTCGGCCAGGTCCTGCTGGCTCCAGCTGCGCTCGGCGCGCAGCACGCGAAGGCGATTGTTCACGCGCCGCCTCCGCGCATCGCCGCGAGCTTGTTGAAGCAATTGCCCACGCCCAGCCCGGCGAACCACAGGATCGCCACGTAATATGCATAGACATGAGGCACGAGATCGAAATTCTCGAGGAAGCCCCACGCCGTCGCGATGCTCAGCGCGAAGCCGGTGGCGACCAGCGCCTGGCGCGTGACCTGCATGCGCAGATACTCGTCCTGCTCCTCGACGAGATAGCGGCCCAGCACGAAGAACACGCCGATAACCGGAAAGGCGGGCAGCAGGCCGGCGATATAGCCGAGCGGCCCGTGCAGCGGGTGGTTGCGGGCATAGGCGACCACGCCGAGCAGGATCAGCACATAGCCGGACATCAGCAGCATCACCGAAACCAAGTAGCGTTTCTGCGCCCGGTTCATCTTCATGAGTAGCGTCCTTTGCAGTTTGTAAAGCACGCTTTACGCTGCAGGACGCGACATGTCAATGGTACTTTCCATATCGGAAAGCACACCAGACTAAATGCTAATCCTGCTTTCCTGTGGGGATCGGATTTGAGTCGATGTGCCAGCCGCTCTGATTGCGGATCATTGGCTTGCCGCAGCCATCGCACCAGGATCGAAAGGTCGCGCCGTCATTCCACGCGCGGCCGCGGCTGCGGTGGTGTTTGCCGAACAGGCAATAGACTGGCTGCAGCAGGCGCATATGCCGCCTCCCCGGAATCCGACCGGAATGGTGGCACCTTCACTGCGAATGTCTACGATTTTTCGCAGGTACAAGAAAATATTACCGATTTTTAATGCGCTAGCTGCGCCAGCATCTCCGCTGCGAGCTGGCTGAGCGTGTCGTCACGGGCGCCCATCAACACGATCCGGTCGCCAGGCCGGGCGATCGCGACCAGATGCGCCGCTGCCGCCGCGCGCTCTGGGATGTGCAGCGCGTTGCGGCCGGTCGCAGCGATGTCAGCAACAATGTCCGCGCTTGTCACTTCGCGGCGGGTAGTGCCGCCCTGGTAGACCGGGTCGGGCAGCACGAGCAGGTCGTCCTTGCCCAGCTTGTCGGTCAGCATCGCCACCAGTTCGGCGCGCATCACCTTGAGCGGACCATAGCCATGCGGCTGGAACAGCAGCAGCAGCCGCCCCTCGAACGCGTGGAGCGTGTCGAGCGTCGCGGCGATCTTGTCCGGGTTGTGCCCGAAATCGTCGATCACGGCGATGTCGTTCGCCTCGCCGACCAGTTCGAAGCGGCGCTTGAGGCCCAGGAAGCCCTGGATCGCCTGCGCCGCGTCCTCGATGGGAATTCCGGCAGCCACCGCCGCGCCGATCGCGGCCAGCGCATTGGAGACATTGTGCCGGCCCGGCACCTGCAGAGTCACCGCGATCGGCGCCTCGCCCTCACCTACCAGCTCGAAGGCGATGCCGTAACGCTGCTCGCGCAGGTTGATCGCGGTCAGGTCGGCGGCGCTGCCGATCGCGAAGGTCACCAGCCGGTCGCGCAGCATCGTCGCGGCCAGTAGCGCGCCTTCGCCATTGTCGAGGTTGATCACCGCCCTGCCCGATCGCGCGATGAACTCGCCAAACAGCTGGATCAGCCTCTCCATCGGCATGTGATCGAGGCTGACATTATTGAGCACCGCTACGCCCGGGCGGTACAGCGCGATCGATCCATCGCTCTCGTCGACTTCGCTTACATAGGCGCTGCCCTGACCAACCAGCGCGCTGGCAAAGGGGGCCTGCGGCGTGACGAAGTTCTTCATCACCGCGCCGTTCATCACCGTGGGATCGCGGCCCAGGGCGTGGAGGATCCAGCCGATCATCCCGGTGACGGTCGACTTGCCACTGGTGCCCGCCACACCAATCGAGTCCCGCGATGCATTGAACAGCGCAGCATTCAGCTCCGCGCGCGTCATCCGTTCGTTGCCGAGCTCTGCGGCGCGGCGCGCGTCTGGCACCGTCTCCTCGATCGCGGCCGAGGCGACGACGATCTGCTCGCTGGAGGTGATTCCGCTGCCATCCTGCGGGAACAGGCCGATGCCGCTCGCCTTCAGGAAGTCGAACTTGGCCGGCAGCCGCGCCTGATCGAGGCTGCGATCCGATCCCGCCACGCTGGCGCCCTGCCCTGCAAGGATCATCGCCAGCGGCATCATTCCCGATCCACCGATGCCGACGAAGAAGTAAGGTTTGCGATGCTCCATGGCCTCGCGCTATCGGAAATTCGAAGCAAAGGGGCAAGGCATGCGCATTGGAGTCGTCGCACCGGCACGGACCGTCAGCAGGGAATCCTCGCTGCGGCTCTCTGCGTTCATGGCGCTGACCTATCCCGACCACGAGATCGTGTTCCATCCGCAATGCTATCTGGAATGGGGCCATTTCGCCGGCACCGACGAGCAGCGCGCCGCGGCTTTCCTCGAATATGCCAATGATCCGTCCTTCGACGCGATCTGGTTCGCGCGCGGCGGCTATGGCTCGAATCGCATCCTCGACATGGTCATGCCCAAGCTCGGGCCGGCGGCGCGGCACAAGACCTATATCGGCTTCTCCGACATGGGCTTCATGCTCGGCGCGCTCTATGCCGCGCGAGTCGGGCGGGTCGCACACGGATCAATGTCGTCAGGCCTCGGCCAGAAGGATGAGGGCATCTCCGAGGGCTGGGTGCTCGGCTGGCTGATCGACGGCGACAAGCGCGGGCTCGAGCCGACCCTGGCGGACGGGCGCCCCGCGGCCGCATTCAACCTGTCGATCCTCAACGCGCTGATCGGCACCAAATACCTGCCCGACCTCACCGATCACGTCCTCTACATCGAAGAAGTCGACGAGCCGCTCTACCGGATCGACCGGATGATGTTCCAGATGGCGCACGCCACCCAGCTCAAGGGCATTGCCGGTGTGCGGCTGGGCGCGGTGTCGGCGGTCAAGGACAATGGCGAGGCCGAGGGCAATTACAGTTTCGGCGAAACCATCGACCAGATGATCGTGCGCTGGTGCCGTGACATGGGGGTGCCCTATCTCGGCCGCGCCGAAATCGGGCATGTCCGCCTGAACCGCGTGGTGCCGTTCGGGCTGATCTAACGCGGCGTTAACCATCTCCTGCGATCCCTTGGCAAAATCAGGGGACCTTGGATGACGCTGCACAACATCGCCTTCACGCCCGAATTCGTCGCACATCTCGGTCTTATGGGCGTGCGCGGCGCACCAATCGGCGGGTTTCCGGCACATGCCGAGACGATGTTCGAGGCGCCGGTCGATCTGCGCGGCGCCTATGTGTGGAACACGCCGATCGCGGTTGGCGCCTTCACCTATCTGGGCGAGGAATCGCATCTCGAGCATGTCCGGATCGGCCGCTACAGCTCGATCGGCAAGCGTGCCCAGGTCGGCCTTTCCACCCATCCGACCGGCTGGCTGACCACGTCGGCGCTTGGCTTCATGCCCTTCCCGGCCTTCGAGACCTATTTCATGGACGACGACCCCGCCTGGCAGCGCGCGCTGCCGGTTGGAGATAATCCCCCAGAGACCACGCATATCGGCAACGATGTGTGGATCGGCGCCAATGCGATGGTGAAGCAGGGCGTGACGATCGGCGACGGCGCGGTGATCGGGGCGATGAGCGTCGTGACCCGGGACGTGCCACCCTATGCCGTGGTGGCGGGAACGCCGGCGCGGCTGATCCGCATGCGCTTTCCCGATGCCGTCATCGAACGGATGCTCGCGCTTCGCTGGTGGCAGTATAATCTGCTCGATCTCGCCATCGACCACACTGACCCGATGCAGGCGCTCGATGCGATCGAGGCGGCGATCGAAGCCGGTCTCCAGCCCTATGCGCCGGAACCGATGAACCTGGCCGCCGAAGCACGCAGCTTCCGCAAGGCGCAGCGGCGTCTGCTCAGGGCCGCCTAGCCCAGAGGTGGAACATGCCCGCAAAGAGATGCGGGTGCGCGGCCTCCACCCGATCCCATAGAGCCAGGTCACGCCGGTCGGCATCGCCGTGCATCGCGGCGAAGCGCGCCTGCGCCTCGGGCGGCGCGTCGAGCATCAGCAGCGCCAGCCCGGCCCCCGTCAGCATCTCCCCGATCGCGGGCAGCCGATACCAATGCTCGCGGACATGGAAACACAGGTCGCGGCATCCGCTCAGCGTGTAAAAGTCGTCGCTTTCCCGGAGCCGCGCGAGCGGCGTGCCTGCCGGGAGCGCCAGGACATGCGCGCGAAAGGCGCGGATGCCCTTGGGGCTGGCGTCCCAGCCATGCGCGGCGATCGCGTCATGGGCCTCGCTCACCCAGGCTCGCGCCCGCTCGCTGTAGAGCGCGATCCGCAGCACGCCGCCCGGCTTCAGCACGCCGGCCAGCGCAGAGAGCCCGTTCTCGGGCCGCTCCATATGGTGAAGCACGCCCGTACTGCTCACCATGCCGAAGCGCCCGCCCAGCTTGTCTGAATCGAGAATATCGCCCTGCACAAAGCGGAGATTCTCGACCCCCCGTTCGCGCGCCATGCGCTGGCCATAGGCAAGGCTCGCGGCGCTCAGGTCGAGCGCAGTGATGCGCAGCGACGGGTCCATCCGCGCCATGTCGATCGGCTCAAACCCGGTGCCGCAGCCGGCGACGAGCAGCTCCAGCGGCTCGCTCTGCGGCGCGCCCAGTGCCGCGAGATGCGCCGCTACCGATACGCGCTGCGGCACCGGCGGCGCCCGCCAGCGTGGATAGGGGCTGGCCTCATACTGGTCGCGGACTGCCCGGGAGATCTGGTCGCCGGAATCGCCGAGCGACGGCATCGCCGCGGCCAGCGTGCGCTCCTCGGCGATCTCGGCCGCAACGGCAGGCGGAATGCTCAGGCCTTCGCCACCCCAGACATATTCTGACGCGAAGGCCTGCACCGCCAGCGCCGTTCGCAGCGCTCGCGGCAGTTCCTGCCCGGCGAGCCAGACCAGCCGCCGCTCCATCGCCGGATCGACATTGATGCAGCGCGTAAGAAACGCCTCCCACAGCGCATCGTCCGCCACCACCGGCTCGGGATATTTCACCAGCAGCATGCGCGCCGCGCCCCGCGCCAGCGCCTGCGGATCCACCGAGGCGGTGTGGAGGCAGGTTACCAGATCGTCCTCGAGCTGGGGCGGCCATCCGGAGAGCGACAGCCGGGCAAGCAGCTCGGCATAGGCCGGCGCCGCGCCTTCCGGGTCAAATGCCAGCGCGCGGCTCAGCATCGGCAACGCCTGGCCGAGCTGGCCCTGGCGCACCGCTTCCTCCGCCATGCCGAGCAATTGCGCGGTTTCAGCCTGCAACGCGGCCGATCCTGACCAGCGTGCCATCGGGATCGCTAACCGCGAACTCATAGCAGCCCCAGGGCTTCAGGCTCGGGCCATCCTTCTCGATGATCAGCTCGCGCACCCGCTCCGCGACGCCGTCGACATCGTCGGTGTAGAGATAGATGCCGAACGGATTGTGTCCGGGTACCAGCCAGCCGAGCACGGCCTTGTTGAGATGCAGATGCCAGCCCTTGCCGTCCGCCAGGATCTTGTAGTCGCCATGGTCGCTGGTCAGCTGGAAGCCGAGCCGCTCGTAAAAGGCGAGGCTGGCTTCGAGGTCGTTGCAGGGCAGGATTGTGGTGGCCCGATGTGCATCAGTCATTCGGCTTGCCTATATTGGTTGCGCGAAGGCATAAGCCGCGCTCCTTAAACACTCCAGAGAAAGTCCATCCCCGTGTCCGAGATGTTCCGCATAACGCTGCCCGACGGTTCCGTCCGCGAGGTAGCCCCGGGGACTACCCCGGCGGACATCGCCGCCGCGATCGGTCCGGGCCTGGCCAAGGCCGCCCTTGCCGCCCGCGTCGATGGCGAGCTGCGCGACATCGGCCGCCCATTCGAGGGCGACGCCCAGCTGGCGCTCGTCACGTCGAAGGACGAGAAGGACGCGCTCGAGCTCGCCCGCCACGATTTCGCGCACATCCTTGCCGAAGCGGTGCAGAACCTCTTCCCGGGCACGCAGATCACCTTCGGTCCGTCGACCGATGACGGCTTCTATTACGACTTCGCCCCCAAGGACCGCCCCTTCACCGAGGAGGATCTGCCGGCGATCGAGGCCGAGATGCGCAAGATCATCGCCGCGGATGAGCCCCTTATCCGCGAAGTCTGGTCGCGCGCCGACCTGATCAAGCGCTGGACCGCGCAGGGCGAGAGCTTCAAAGCCGAATGGGCGCAGGAGCTGCCCGAGGGCGAGGAACTGACGGTGTACCGCGCTGGCAAGGGCGAGGACGCATGGCTCGACATGTGCCGCGGCCCGCATCTCGCCTCCACCGGCAAGGTCGATCCCAACGCCTTCAAGCTGACGCGCGTCTCGGGCGCTTATTGGCGCGGCGACCAGAAGAACGCGATGCTCTCGCGCATCTACGGCACCGGCTGGCTCAACAAGAAGCAGCTCGACGAGCACATGATGCGCCTTGAGGAGGCCGCCAAGCGCGACCACCGCAAGCTCGGCCAGGAGATGGACCTGTTCCACCTCCAGGCCGAGGCGCATGGCAGCGTGTTCTGGCACCCGAACGGCTATGTCATCTACCGCGCGCTCGAGGATTATATGCGCCGCGCGGTGAACGGCGCAGGCAGCAAGGAAGTGAAGACGCCGCAGGTGATGGACGCGCGCCAGTGGGAGCAGTCCGGCCATTGGGGCAAGTACCGCCAGAACATGTTCGTCATCCCCGACGAGACGCCGAACATCGACGACGAAGGCCCGATGGTGTCGGACGACGTGCAGTGGATGGCGCTCAAGCCGATGAACTGCCCGGCGCACATCCTGATCTTCAAGCAGGGGATCAAGTCGTACCGCGACCTGCCGCTGCGCCTGGTCGAGAATGGCTGCTGCCACCGCAACGAGCCGCACGGCGCGCTGCACGGGCTGATGCGCGTCCGCCAGTTCACCCAGGACGACGGCCATATCTTCTGCCGCGAAGACCAGATCGTCGACGAAGTGCAGGATTTCTGCCGCCTCGCCGACCGGGTCTACAAGGATTTCGGCTTCAAATACGCGATCAAGCTAGCGCTGCGTCCCGACAATCGCTTCGGCACCGAGGAGATGTGGGACCAGGCCGAGGCCGAGCTGCGCGACGCCGTGGTCCGCGCCGGCATGGCGACCGAGGAATTCGGCTGGGAAGAGCTGCCCGGCGAAGGCGCCTTCTATGCGCCCAAGCTCGAATGGCATCTGACCGATGCGATCGGCCGCACATGGCAGGTTGGCACGATCCAGTCGGACCGCGTGCTGCCCGAGCGGCTCGACGCGTCGTACGTCGGCGAGGACGGCGAGCGCCACCGCCCGGTGATGCTCCACCGCGCGATCTTCGGCTCGTATGAGCGCTTCATCGGCATCCTGATCGAGCATTTCGCGGGCAAGCTGCCGACCTGGCTGGCGCCGGTCCAGGCCGTCGTCGCGACGATCGTCTCGGACGCCGACGACTATGCGGTCCAGGTCGCCAAGCGTCTTCAGGCCGCCGGCATCCGCGTCGACACCGATCTGCGCAACGAGAAGATCAACTACAAGGTGCGCGAGCATTCGGTGGCGAAGGTCCCCAATCTGCTCGTCGTCGGCAAGCGCGAGGCCGAGGACGGCACTGTGGCGTTGCGCGTGCTGGGCTCTCAGGGCCAGCAGATGCTGAGCCTCGACGATGTGGTGGCCAAGCTCGTCGAAGAGGCGACGGCGCCCGATCTCAAGTAAGAATTCGGGCGGCGGCGCACCCGCCGTCGCCCGCATTCCCTTGCTTATTCGGGGCAGAACCCCGATATTGCCGTTACGTCCGAGCCACAGTGCGCGGAATTTCGGCGGAAATGCAGGTGTCGGGCTACCGAAGTGCCGCTTCCTGCGTTATTGAGCCGCCCAAACCCCGAGTCTGAAACAACAGGAGCAAGTCGTATACGTCCGCCCATGAATCGCCGCTCGATGGTGGCACCGCCGATGAACGGTCCGCGGTTTAACGAATTCATTCAGTCGCCCAAGGTTCGAGTGATCGATCATGAGGGCGAAAATCTTGGCGTGATGTACACGCGCGAGGCGATGGAACAGGCGCAGGAGCATGGGCTCGACCTGGTCGAAGTGTCCCCCAATGCGGACCCGCCCGTTGCCAAGTTCCTCGACGTAGGCAAGTTCAAGTACGAGGCGCAGAAGAAGGCGAACCTCGCCCGCAAGAGCCAGAAGACGCAGGAGATCAAGGAGATCAAGATGCGTCCGAACATCGACGATCATGATTATGATACGAAGATGAAGGCCGTCCACAAGTTCATCGGCGAAGGCGACAAGGTGAAGATCACCCTGCGCTTCCGTGGCCGCGAGCTGTCGCATGGCCAGCTCGGCATGAACCTGCTGAAGCGCGTCCAGGAGGATTGCGCCGAGGATGCCAAGGTCGAGTCCTATCCGCGCATGGAAGGCCGACAGATGCTGATGGTGCTGTCGCCCAAGTGATGCACAAGGCGCGAGGGCTGCTGATCGCGGCCCTCGCCGCCCTTCCCCTGCCCGTCGCGGCGCAGGATAATACCGCCGCTTCCTCCACCACGTCCGAAACCAGCGAACCTATAGCAGTGCCCGCCGGCTACAGGCAGGTCTGGGCCGACGAGTTCGACCGCCCCGGTGCTCCGGACCCGACGAAGTGGCGCTACGATACCAGCCGCAACAAGCTTGGCTGGTACAACAACGAGCTCCAATATTACGCCGCCGACCGCCGCGAGAATGTGCGCGTCGAGAATGGCCACCTCGTCATCGAGGCGCGCAAGGAACGGCTCGCCGACCGGCCCGATTTCGGCGGGCAGGACTATAGCTCGGGCAAGCTCGTCACCGCCGGCATCGCCGACTGGACCCATGGCTTCATCGAAGTGCGTGCCAGGCTCGCCTGCGGGCGCGGCATCTGGCCGGCGATCTGGATGCTCGGCAGCGATGCCAGCACGGGCTGGCCGGCGCTCGGCGAGATCGACATCATGGAGCATGTCGGCTGGGACCAGGGCCGCGTCCACGGCACGATCCACACCAAGGCCTATAACCACGTCATCCACACGCAGCGCGGCGCCAACACCCTGCTTCCCGATGCCTGCACCGCCTTCCACAGCTACCAGCTCGACTGGAACGCCGACCGCATGCTGATCGGCGTCGACGGCCGCGCCTTCATGCGCTTCGACAACGACCATAAGGGCGACCCCGCCACCTGGCCGTTCGACAAGCCGCAATATCTGATCCTCAACGTCGCGGTCGGCGGCTGGGGCGGACAGAAGGGCATCGACGACGCTGCATTCCCGGCGCGGATGGACGTCGACTATGTCCGGGTCTGGCAGAAACAGCCCTAGGCGAAGCCGAAGTCCACCGGGGCGGGCTTCATCTGCCCGTCAAAGGCATAGTCGGCATAGGGGCCGTTACGATCCACCCAGTGCAGGAACAGGTGCGCGGACCAGCCGTTGGGATTGGGCGTCACCCGGCCATGGCGATGATCGACGCCGCGATAGAGTACCGCGTCGCCCACGCCCATCGGGATCGAGGCATAGCGATCGCTGTCGAACCCCTCCTCCACCCGCCCGCTCGGCTTCTGCGCGTCCTTGTCCACCTCGAGCGGCCAGGGCACGCCGTCGCTATAGTCGAGCGTGAGCGACATGCTGTGTTCGCAGGAATAGCGGTCGCAGTGGACGCGGCAGACATCCCCCTCGCGGTAGATCCGCAGATAGGAATAGGTCGGCAGCAGCTCCTTGCCGGCCATCGCGCTCATCTGCGGGGTCAGCCCCCAAAGGAAGTGCAGGATCGGCCGGTAATGATGGCCGTAAAGCTCGAACGCGGCGCGGCGGAGCAGATTGGGATGGTCGCGCACCCCGCTCAGCGGGATGTCACCCGGCCCGATCGCCTCGCGCAGCGCCTGGAGCATAGCCTGGGCGATCTGCGGCGCGATCAGCCCCTTCACATGCGCGTAGCCGTCGCGCGGATAGTCCCCGACAATCTCCATGCCCGACAGCTATCGCCCCGCGCGACGACGCGCAACGCGAGACGCATCAGTCCTGCGCCGGCGCTTCCCACAGTTCGATCGGGTTGCCTTCGGGATCATGGATCCGCGCGAAGCGGCCGGTCTCGGGCGTGTCCCATTCGTCCTTGGTGGTGATCTCAATTCCGCGGGCATTGATCTGCTCGAGCAGGCTGTCGAGATCGCGGACGCGCAGGTTGAGCATATAGCTCTTGTCGGGCGCGAAATAGTCGGTGGTCGCCTTGAAGGGCTGGAACACGATTCCGCCGGGCTCGGGATGCCAGAACCAGGGGCTGGACTGGCCGCTCTCATCGGTGCCGAAACCGCCGCCCACGCCAAGCACTTCGGCGTACCAGGCCTTGAGCCCCTCGGGGTCCTGCGCCCGGAAGAAGAAGCCACCCAATCCGACTACCGGCATCGTCGATCCCCTTTTGACTCAGGCGGCCTCCGCCACCGTTCCATCGCCCGTTGCAGCTTCGAGCAAGCGGCGCTCGATCGTCTTCAGCCGCGCGCCATTCTCGATCTTATCGCCGATCAGATCGGTGAGGTAGAAGGTATCGACCGCGCGCTCGCCATAGGTCGCGACATGCGCCGAATGGATCGTCACCTTCGACTGGAACAGCGCATAAGCGAGGTGGCAGAGCAAGGCCGGCCGGTCGCGCGCGTTGATCTCGATCACGGTGAAGCGGTTCGAGGCATTATTGTCGATCAGCACATTGGCCTCGATCGCGAACGCCTCGGCCCGCGCGCGCACCAGCGGCTTGGCCTTCAGCCGGTCCTGCAGCTTCGCGCGGTTGGCCAGCGCATCGGCGATCGTCGTCTTGATCCGGTTAAGCCGTGCTTCCTCGTCGAACGGACGCCCCAGCGGGTCCTGGATCAGGAAATTGTCGAGCGCCAGGCCGTCGCGCGTGGTGTGGATGCGCGCATCGATAATGTTGCCGCCGGCGACGTGGATCGCGCCGGCGATGCGATAGAACAGACCGGGATGGTCGGCGGCATAGACCGTCACCAGCGTCGCGCCGCGCTCGGGATAGACCTGCGCCTCCACCGAGAGCTGGGCATCGCCCGCCGCGTCGATCTGGCGGGCGTTGCGCTCGAGCACATCGGAGGGCTCGGCGATCCAGTAGCTCTCGGTCATCCGCTTCTTGAACGCGGCCATGCGCGCTTCGTCCCAGCCGAGCATCTGGGCGAGCTCTTCCTGCTTGGCGGCGATCCGCTCGTTGCGGCCCTTCTGCTTGTGGCCGAGGCGGAGCACTTCCTCCGAGGCATCGAACAGATCGGCAAGCAGTTGGCGCTTCCAGCCATTCCACACGCCCGGACCCACCGCACGGATGTCGACGATGGTGAGCAGCAGCAACATGCGCAGGCGCTCGGCGCTCTGCACCTGGCCGGCGAAATCGAGGATCGTCTTGAAGTCTGAGAGGTCGCGCTTGAACGCGGTGGCCGACATGATCAAGTGCCAGCGCACCAGCCATGCGACCGTCTCGGTCTCTGCCGGGCTCATTCCCAGCCGCGGGCAGAGCCGCTCGGCCACTTCGGCACCCAGCACCGAGTGATCGCCGCCGCGCCCCTTGGCGATGTCGTGCAGCAGCACCGACACATAGAGCGCGCGGCGCTGGGCGATCTGCTTGAAGATGCTGGTGCCGAGCGGATGATCGTCGCGCAGCTCGCCCTTCTCGATCTGGCTCAACAGCCCGATCGCCCGGATCGAATGTTCGTCCACGGTGTAGTGGTGGTACATGTCGAACTGCATCTGCGCGACGACGCGGCCGAAATCCGGCACGAAGCGGCCGAACACGCCCGCCTCGTTCATCCACCGGAGCACCGTTTCCGGATCGCGCGGCGAGGTCAGCACCTCAAGGAACAGCGCGTTGGCGCGCGGATCCTCGCGCACGTCATCGACCAGCTTGGCATCGCGCGCAGCGGCACGCATCGCCAGCGGATGGATCTCGAGATGGTGCAGATCGGCAAGCTGGAACAGCTCGATGAGGCGCACCGGATCCTCGCGGAAGAAGTCGTCGCGCGGCAACGCCAGCCGACCGCGTTCGAGCGTGAAGCCCTTGAGCTTCCTCGGGCGCCGCCAGAGCGTCGGGAAGCCGAAGCGCGAGCCGCGCGCCGCGAACTGCTCGTCGAGATGCGCGAGGAACACGCCGGTCAGGTCGCCGACGCCCTTCGCCTGGAGGAAGTAGAAGCGCATGAAGCGCTCGACCTTCGACATGCCCGGACGGTCGGCATAGCGCATCCGCTCGGCGATCTCGCGCTGGACGTCGAAGGTCAGCCGATCTTCGGCGCGGCCGGTGATCAGGTGGAGATGGCAGCGCACCGCCCAGAGGAAATTCTCGGCGCGGCGGAACTGACGATATTCGAGCTTGGTGAGCAGCCCCTTCTCGACCAGCTCGGCGGTCTCGCGGACGTTATAGGCGTATTTGCCGATCCAGAAGAGCGTGTGCAGGTCACGCAGGCCGCCCTTGCCCTCCTTGACGTTGGGCTCGACGACATAGCGGCTGTCGCCCATGCGCTTGTGCCGCGCCTCGCGCTCGGCGAGCTTCTCGGCGATGAAAACGCGCGCGGTATCGGCCTGGACCTCTACCTTGAAGCGCTGCGCCGCCTCGTCATAGAGCGCGGTGTCGCCCCACACATAGCGGGCCTCGAGCAGTGCGGTACGCACCGTCACATCGGCCTTGGACTGGCGCACCATCTCGTCGAGCGAGCGCGACGAGTGGCCGACCTTCAGCTGCATGTCCCACAGCGAATAGAGCATCGATTCGATGACCTGTTCAGACCAGCCGGTGACTTTCCAGGGGGTGAGGAAGCCGATGTCGATGTCCGAATGCGGCGCCATCTCGCCGCGCCCGTAGCCGCCCACTGCGATCAGCACCATGCGCTCGGCGGCGCTGGGATTGGGATTGGGGTGGAGCCGCTCGGTAGTGAAATCCCAGAGCAGGCGGAGCAACTGGTCGATCAGGAAGGCGCCCGCCGCGGCGATCTCGTGCCCGCGCGAGGGATGCTCGGCGAGGCGGTTCGCAATCTCGGCGCGGCCGGCATCGAGCGCCGCCTTGAGTTCCTTCGTGCCGGCGGCGCGCAGCTTGGCGCTGTCCTTGGCCTGGAGCGCATGAAGCCGTTCGGCAACGCCACGCCGGTCGATCAGCGCACGGCGGTTCGGGACGGAATCGAAGCGATTGGCCATGAGAGGGAGATAGGGCCGAAGCGCCGCGTCGTCACCCTCTCACGGGATCAGCCGACGAAGGCACGCTCCAGCACGAAGCTGCCGGGGTTCGCGTTCGAGCCTTCGGTGAAGCCATGGCCTTCGAGCATGAGCGCGAAATCCTTGATCATCGCGTTCGAGCCGCAGAGCATGATCCGGTCGGTCTCAGGGTTGAGCTCGGGATGGCCCTGCACCGGCGC
The DNA here is from genome assembly GCF_013416555.1 of Sphingomonas sp. R-74633. Classification (GTDB taxonomy): domain Bacteria; phylum Pseudomonadota; class Alphaproteobacteria; order Sphingomonadales; family Sphingomonadaceae; genus Sphingomonas. The sequence goes on from NZ_JACCFG010000002.1 coordinate 289,580, forward strand.
CTTGAACAGCCAGCCATTCTCGATCAGCTGGCCGATCCGGCCCGAGGTGCGGAACGGCTCGCGGGTCACCGTCGGGATATAGTGGAACTGGAGCAGCGCCTGATCGGCGACCAGCGGATCATTGGCCAGCTGCGCGGTCAACTCGTCATGATAGGCAAGGTCGCTCACCCGGCGAGTCGAGTGGACGATCACCACTTGGTCGAACCGGTCATAGGTGTCGGGATCGCGGGCGATGCTGAGGAACGGCGCCAGGCCGGTGCCGGTCGACAGCATGAAGAGGCGCTTGCCGGGCAGCAGCGCGTCGGCGACGAGCGTGCCGGTGGGCTTCTTGCCGAGATAGACCTGGTCGCCCGGCTGGATCAGCTGCAGGCGCGAAGTGAGCGGGCCGTCCTCGACCTTGATCGACAGGAACTCGATCTCGTCCGACCAGGTCGGGCTGGCGATCGAATAGGCGCGCATCAGCGGCTTGCCCTCGCCTTCGAGCCCGATCATCACGAACTCGCCGGCGCGGAAGCGGAAGCTGGCGGGACGCTCAATCGCGAAGCTGAACAGATGCTCGTTCCAATGCTTCACCCAACGGACTGCGCACGTCTGGAACGCGGCGTGTTCGGGAAGGACGATCGGGGGGCGGGCATGCATATTCACGAGGTCGGCTCTTTCCAATTCCACGGTGCGCTGCAACGTAATTTTACTTCAACGCACAAAAGCGACGGCAATACGCGCCACCGCCACGGAGAGCGGAAGGCGCGCTTCGGGTTTCACGATCTGCTCGATGACCGCATTGACGCACGGCTGCGCGCCGGCGCGTGCTAGCGCATGCAGCGAAAGGAGCAAGGCCTCGTCGTCGCCAATATCCGCCGCATAGGGCGGTTTGAAGCGAAGTTGGGACAATCCTTCGCGCTCGAGCAGCAGCATCGCCATGTTGAAATCGGGGAGCATCTCCGCAAGCCCCTGTCCCTGGAGCACCGGCCCAAGCACCGAGCAGGGGCACCTCCCGGCGCGCATGCTCGCCACCCATTGCCGCATCGACGACAGCAAAAGCTGGTCGGTGGGGACGAGTTCGGCAGCGGTGCGGTCGAGATACTGGTACAAAGGCGATCCCCATCCCGGCGGAGACTCCCGGGGCGCGGATCGCCTTAGCGTTTACTGCGAATGATTAGCAATAGCGTAGTTTTCATGCGGCCTTGGAAAGCCGCACGATCTCGGCGGTGAGCAGGTCGATCTTCGCGTGCAGGCTCTCGATCTGCGATTCGGCGCGCAGATTGGTTTCATAGTCGAGCCGCGCCTCGAAGCGGTCCTTCGCCGCCTGGCGGTTCTGGCTCATCATGATGATCGGGGCCTGCAGCGCGGCGAGCATCGACAGCATCAGGTTGAGGAAGATGAAGGGGAAAGGATCGAAGGCATGCGCGCCGAGCAGGACGGTGTTGAGCACCGCCCAGAAGCCCAGGAACACCCCGAAGCTGATGATGAAGCCCCAGGAGCCGCCGACTGCGGCGACCCGATCGGCGAGCTTCTCGCCAAAGGTCTGCCGCGCCTCGAACAGCGCATGGGGATCGCGACCCACGCCAAAGCGGCGGAGATCCGAGAGGAAACGGATTGCTGCGTTCATTGTACACCTCACTGCGACCGGCCGCCCGGGCCAGCGCGCGAGGTGAGCGGGTCAGCTCAGCGCGGCGGCCTCGGACGGCACGGTCGATCGACTATGATCGTTGCTGGACATGACCCCATTCTCGGAGTTGTGGCGGTTGTGGCCGCACGGCTGTGCGTCCGCGGGCGACATGGCCACCCGCGGCGCAAGTTTCAAATGAAAACGCCGTCATGTTGGACGGCGGCGGGATGGGCGATCAGAAGCGCTCGCCCACCATCTCCTCGCTCTTCGCCCAGAGCGCCCTGGCGTTCTCGGGATCGAGCGCATAGCCGCGCACGCCTTCGCTCACCGGGTTGATCACGCCGTCGGTGACCTGCGAGACGTGGCAATTCTCGCAATAGCGCCCGCCCACTTCGTCCGCCGGGGCGACGAAGCCGGCCCAGACCGAGGTGGCGGCACCCTGCGGGATCGTCTTCCACTGGAAGGGCGGCTGGCCCTGCGCGGCGAGCTCGGCATTGATCGTCTTGAGCAGCTCGTCGATCCGGGCAGTGTCGGTGTGGCGGCCAAGCTCGGTCTGGATGCCGCCGGGGTGCAATGCGGTGGCACGCACGCCGCGGTCACGGTGCCGGCGGTCGAACTCGACGGCGAACAGGATGTTGGCCGTCTTCGAGCGGCCATAGGCGACCATCGGCTCATAGGGCGTATGCTCGAAATTCGGGTCGTCGAGGTTCACGTCCGAATAGCGATGACCCGAGGAGGCGAGGTTCACCAGCCGGCCGCCGTCCTTGATCAGCAACGCGATGCGGTTGACGAAGACAAAGTGGCCGAGATGGTTGGTGCCGAACTGGGTCTCGAAACCGTCGACCGTGTGGCCGAGCGGGGTCGCCATCACGCCGGCATTGGCGATCACGACGTCGAACTGGCGGCCATCGGCGACGAGCTTGTCCGCCGCGGCGCGCACGCTCGCCAGCGAGGCGAGGTCGAGCTCGATCAACTCGAGGCTGCCGCCATGCGCCGCCTGGTCGCGGACGATCTGCGTGGCGCGCTCGGCCTTGGCGAGGTCGCGCGCCGCGCCGACCACTTCCGCGCCATGCGCCGCGAGTACGCGCGCGGTCTCGACACCGAGCCCGGCCGAGACGCCGGTGACCAGCACCCGCTTGCCGCTCAGATCTACGCCGGCGAGCACTTCGTCGGTGGTGGAAGTCGCATTGAAAGTCATTGCCAGTCTCCAGCGCGGACGCGAGGCTCCACCGGCCGCGAGCCCCTTGCCCGGCGGTCTTGGAAGGATTAAGTGGAGGGCGTCTCCGGAAATAAATACGGAGGCATCCTCCGCTTTTCAAGAGGCATGCCCGCAATCGTGGCCGAAACCGGCGATTCCCCCTCCCGCAAGCCGCGCGCCGATGCGGAGCGCAACCGGCTGCGCCTGCTCGATGCCGCGAAGTCGGTGTTCGGCGAGCATGGCCCGGGCGCGAGCCTGGAGGAGATCGCGCGCGTCGCCGGGGTCGGCATCGGCACGCTCTACCGCCACTTCCCCACCCGCGACGCACTGATCGAGGCGGTCTATCGCAACGAGACCGGGCAGCTGATGGATGCCGCCACGCGACTGAGCGAAACGCGCCCGCCGGTCGAGGCGCTGCGCGAGTGGATGCTGTTGTTCGTCGACTATCTTGGCACGAAATACGGCATGTCGGCGGTGTTCAGCTCGATCGCCGGGGGCACTACGGCGCTCTATGCAGGCTCGGGTACTGGCGTGCGCGAGGCGATCACCACCCTGACCGAACGCGCGGTCGCCAGCGGCGAGATCCGGCTCGAGATGGAACCACTAGACCTGCTGCGTGCGGTCGCCGGGGTCGCGAGCGCGGGGGCTGGCTGGCAGGATACCGCGCGCCGGCTGGTCGACATCCTGATCGCGGGCATGCGCACATAGAAAAAGGCCGGAGCAAATGCCCCGGCCCTCTTCATCTCAAATGGGGTAGCCGTTCAGTCCGGCTTCTTCGCCACGCCGACCAGCGCAGGGCGCAGCAGCCGGTCGCGGATCATATAGCCCGACTGGATCTCCTGCACGATCGTGCCCGGCTCGGCATCGGCGCTCGGCATTTCCATCATCGCCTGGTGGCGGTTCGGATCGAGTGCTTCGCCCATAGCGACGATCTTCGAGATGCCATGGCGGGCGAAAACCGAATCGAGCTCGCGGCCGGTGGCCTCGAGGCCGGTGACCAGCCCCTTGAACTTCTCGTCGTCCTTCAGCTCGGCCGGGATCGCGGCGAGCGCGCGGCTGAGATTGTCGGCCACCGACAGCACGTCGCGAGCAAAGCTCGTCGCGGCATAGGTCTTGGCGTCCTGCGCTTCCTTCTCGAAGCGGCGGCGCACATTCTGCGTCTCGGCCTGCGCATAAAGCACCGCGGCCTTCGCCTCGGCGAGCTGCGTCTCGAGCTCGGCCACATGGTCATGCTCAGCCACTTCGGGCGCGCCCTCCGCGGTTTCCGCGCGCAGCGTCGTATCGTCCTGGGTGTCCGTCACCTTATTCTCTTCCGTCATATTTCCCTGTTCAGGCCAGCAATCGGGCCAAAGTGGCCGCCGTGAAATCTACCATGGGCACGACGCGCGCATAGTTCAACCGCGTGGGGCCGATCACCCCGACCACGCCGACCACGCGCCCGTCCATCGCGCGCACCGGCTTGGCGATCACCGACGAGCCTGACAACGCGAATAGCTTGTTTTCCGATCCAATGAAGATGCGCGTCGCTTCGCCCTCGCGCGCCGAATCGAGCAGGCTGGCGATTTCCTCCTGCCCTTCGAGCTGGTCGAGCAGCTGGCTGACCTTGTCGAGATCCTCGGCAGCGGCTGTGTCGATCAGCCGGGCCTGGCCGCGCACGATCAGCACCGGACGGCGCCCGCCATCCTCGCTCCACACCGCCAGCCCGCGTTCGACCAGCGCCGCCGCCGCGCTATCGAGCGCCGCGCGCTGCAGACCAAGCTCGCGCTCGACCCGCGCCAGCGCCTGGCTGAGCGTCAGTCCGCCAAAGGTGACGGAGAGATAGTTGGCGGCACGCTGGAGCGCCGCCGGATCCATGCCGCCGGGCAGCTCGACGACGCGGTTCTCAACCGATCCATCCACGCTGACCAGCACGGCGAGCGCGCGGTCATGGCTGAGCGGCACGAAACCGAATTGGCGCAGCACCGGCTCGGCCTTGGGCACCAGCACCAGGCCGGCGCAGGCGGAAAGCCCGGAAAGCGCGGCGGTGGTGTTGGCCAATGCCTCCTCGACCGGCCCACGCTCGGCGGCGTTGCGCTCGATCGCGGCACGCTCCTCGGCGCTGGGCGCGCTTGCCTGCATCATGCCGTCGACAAACAAACGCAGTCCGGTCTGGGTCGGCATCCGCCCGGCGCTGGTGTGCGGCGAGGCCAGCAAGCCCAGCTCCTCGAGATCCTGCATCACGTTGCGGATCGAAGCGGGCGAGAGGTTGAGTCCGGAGATCTGCGCGATCGTCCGCGAACCGACCGGCACGCCGGTCTCCAGATAGGAATCGACCACGAGGCGGAACACGTCGCGCGCGCGGTCGGTCAGCTCATGGATAGGCGGGGTGGTCATGCTCCCGATCTAGGGTGCCAGGTCGATGCACTCAATGACGCGGTGCTTCGGTCAAGGGCAATGTATCAAATGCCCGCCCGATGGCCTCCCCCATCGCCGCGTGCGCTTCCGCATCGCAGCCCGTGTAGAAATGCAGCTGTCGTCGCTGCCCATCCTGGCGCCATTCGACGTCATAATAGGTGCCATCGGTCCACGTTCGCTTACATGCCGGTCCATCGAGCGAGACGCGCGCTTCGCCCGGCATGAACGGCGCCAGCCGAACGCGGAGCGCCTCGAACTGTGCCGGTGCGATGGCAAAATCGCGCTCGTCGATTCGGCTGTCCTGCCGCCATTTCACGCGCACATGCCCCTTGCCGGCGGCCGACACGGTGAAGCTGGTCTCGGAACAACGCAGGCAATCGCCGTCCGAGGTGCACAGGCAGAGGGTCGGCGTGCGCGTGAAAATGATCGCTTCGCCTTTGGTCTCGGAAACCTCCTGGGCCCCCGCCGCCAACAGCAGCGCCGCGAGCAACGGACTCAAGGCCGCTCGCCAATCAGGTCCTGGATCGGCAGGCCGTCAGCGGCCTCGCCCAGCGCCTGCTTGATCGCCTGGTTCCGCATCACGCAGCCATAATAGACATAGAGGTGCTGGCTGTCGCCGATCGCCCGGGTCCAGGTGACATCGACGCTCGGCATGTCGGTCGCGACACTCGGGCAGGTCTTCTCGCCGGGGGCGTAGCGGACCTCGCCGGTCGCCGGCCGATAGGGCGCGAGCTTGGCGGCGAATGCGTCATATTCGGCAGGCGTGAGCTTGAAGGCCCTCTCTCCAGCCACCGCGGTGAAACGCTTGCCTTCGAACACGCCGGTGCCATCGGGCCGCACGGTGACGCTATAGACCGGGCAGCTGCCGAAACAGGCGCCCGTCTCGTAGCGGATCGAATCGCCTTCGATCGGTACCGGTTTGACCGGACCGGGCCCGCCACTCGGCTTGACGCAGCCCGCCAGCGCCAGCGCCAGCGTGCCCAGAAGGATGATCGCCGTGTTACGCATCACGCATTCCCCATGTATCGAGCCGTTACGATTGCGCATCGAAGCTTTCGTGCGCCTGACTGACCGGCGTATATGGATCATGCAGCGAGACTGGCGCGTTCGTTTCCCGCCGTCTAGGTGCAATGCCGACTAGTATCAGGAGACCTCAATGCGCCCTTCCGGCCGCGCCCCCGACGAAATGCGTGCGATCACGATCGAGCCCCACTTCACCCGCCATGCCGAAGGCTCGGTGCTGATCAGCTTCGGTGACACACGCGTGCTCGTCACCGCCAGCGTCGAAGAGCGGCTGCCGCCCTGGCTCAAGGGCAAGGGCGAAGGCTGGGTGACCGCCGAATATGGCATGCTGCCGCGCGCGACGCACACGCGCGGCCAGCGTGAGGCGGCCAAGGGCAAGCAGTCGGGCCGCACCCAGGAGATCCAGCGCCTGATCGGCCGCTCGCTCCGCGCCGTCACCGATCTGAAGAAGCTCGGCGAGCGCCAGATCACGCTCGATTGCGACGTGATCCAGGCCGATGGCGGCACGCGCACGGCGGCGATCTCGGGCGCCTTCGTCGCGCTGCGCATCGCCGTGAACAAGCTGATGGCCGCCGGGCTGATCAAGGAAGACCCGATCACTGCGCAGGTCGCCGCGGTCTCGTGCGGTATCCACCAGGGCACGCCGGTGCTCGACCTTGATTATATCGAGGACAGCGGCGCCGACGCCGATGCCAATTTCGTCCTGCTCTCCAATGGCAACATCGCCGAGGCGCAGGCGACCGCCGAGGGCGCGACCTATGACGAGGAAGGGCTGCTCCGCCTGCTCCGCCTCGCGCGCATCGGCTGCAACCAGATCTTCGAAGCGCAGTTGAAGGCAATCGGATGACCGGAGAAGGCGACACCCCGCAGGCAATCCGCAAGCTGAAGCCCGGCAGGCTGGTGATCGCCAGCCATAATGCCGGCAAGGTGCGCGAGATCCGTGAGTTGCTCGGTCCCTATGGGATCGAGCCGGTCTCCGCGGCCGAGCTCGATCTGCCCGAGCCCGAGGAGACGGGGACGACCTTTGTCGCCAATGCCGAACTGAAGGCGCTGCAGGCGGCGGACCTGTCCGGCCTGCCCGCCCTTGCCGATGATTCCGGCCTTTGCGTGGAAGCGCTGAACAACGATCCCGGCATCTTCTCGGCGCGCTGGGCCGGTGAGAGCAAGGATTTCGGCGCCGCGATGCAGCTGGTCGAGGACAAACTCGCCGCGCTGCCCCCCGAAACCAGCCGCGACGCGCATTTCGTCTGCGCGCTCGCGCTCGCCTGGCCCGATGGCCATGTCGAATGGTTTGAGGGGCGCGTGGACGGCACCCTGGTGTGGCCGCCGCGCGGGAATCAGGGCTTCGGCTATGACCCCGCCTTCCTTCCCGACGGCCATCAGCAGACCTTCGGCGAGATGGAGCCTTCGGCCAAGCACGCGATGAGCCACCGCGCCGATGCCTTCCGCCAGCTGGTTGGCGCGGTACTCGACGGACAAAGGTGATTCGCGCCGCGTTAACGATTAAAACCGTGCCACATTTGCGACTCCCCTAGGGTAGAACCCGGGGACAACGAGAAGATAATGAGGTCGCGAATGGGTTCGATGCGTCAACTGGCGTCGATGATACGACACGTGCACGAGGCGCATGGCCTGGGCATGGCCGAGGATTCCTCAGGGGAAACGCTCGTGCTCGCGCCGGGCGAGGCCGACATTGCCTATGTCGCCGCACAGGACGATCCCGCCACGGAAACCGGCAGCCGCGCCTTCCAGCAGAACTGACCCTACCCCTGCGGCACGCACGCTGTGCCGCATTTGCAACGGTCCAATTCTTAACGTTCACTCTTGTGAGAATTAATGTTGCAGGCTCTCGGGCTTTGCGGCAGTCTCGCTCCATCGTGCCGAAGAGCGCGTGCTGGAGATGGATGTTGGGAGGGACCCGAATGAATTACCGTCCGTTGCTGCTCGGCGCCTCGGCGCTGGCCCTGGTCTGGAGCGGCGCCGCCGCAGCGCAGACCGCCACCCCGGCGCAGGATGCGTCCGCGACTTCCGATCAGGAAAAGACGGAAGACGGCGAGATCGTCGTCACCGCGCAGCGCCGTAACGAAAACCTGATGACCACCGCGGTCTCGGCTTCGGTGCTGTCGGGTACGCAGCTCGACAACAAGGGCGTCACCAATGTCGACGCGCTGCAGTTCGCGATGCCCAGCGTCGTCGTGAACAATTTCGGCCAGGGCAACGACTTCAACGTCCGCGGCATCGGCAAGGCCGAGCACAACACGCAGACCACGACCGGCGTGATCACCTATCGCGATGGCGTTCCGACCTTCCCGGGTTACGTGCAGGGCGAGCCCTATTACGACATCGGCAACATCCAGGTGCTGCGCGGCCCGCAGGGTACGATCGTCGGCCAGAACGCCACCGGCGGCGCGGTGTTCGTCAACACCAATGACCCGATCATCGGCGGCGGCATCCACGGCTATTTCAACCTGAACTACGGCAACTACAACGAAGCCGGCTTCCAGGGTGCGGTGAACCTGCCGCTCAGCGACACCTTTGCCGCACGCGTCGCGCTCTACGCCTCGCGCCGCGACACCTTCTACAACATCACCGGCGCCGGCGGCGCGGCCTATCCCTTCGACAAGGGTAACCAGGGCATCATGGCCGGTCGCATCAGCTTCCTGTGGAAGCCGACCGATCGCCTGTCGATCCTGTGGAAGACCGATGCCGGCCATCTCGACATGGGCGCCTATCCGGCCACGCCGGTCGCCAATTATTTCGAGACGCTCCCCGGCACCTCGACGCCGAACCCGAACCACCGCGATCTGTTCGACGTGCAGTTCAACACGCCCCAGGCGGCGCGCGACGAGTTCGTCCGCTCGACGCTCAAGGCCGAATATGAGCTGGCCGGCGGCGTGAAGCTGCGCTCGGTCTCGAGCTATCAATGGGCCAACACGATGTACCGCGCGGACCTTGACGGCACCGCGACCGGCGTCAGCACCTTCTACGACAGCGTCGACGAGCAGCAGGTCACCACCGAACTCAACCTGATCTCGCCCGATCACAACCGCGTCACCTGGCTGCTCGGCGCATTCGGACTGTGGAACGACTATTATTTCCGCAAGCCGTACCAGTTCGTCATCGACCTGGCTTATCCGTTCAACCTGCCGGCGGCGCAGTACAAGCTGCAGGGCACCAACCCGACCCGCTCGCTGGCGGCATTCGGCCAGATCGGTTTCGCGATCACCCCGAACCTGAAGCTCGACGCGGGCATCCGTTACACGGCAAGCCAGTCGACCAACCATGTCGATGTGCTCCAGTACGGCACCTATATCCGCGCCGACCAGACGGTGAAGTCCGACAATGTCTCGTACAAGGTCTCGCTCGGTTGGAAGGTCAGCAAGGACCACTATCTCTACGGCTTCGTCGCCACCGGCTTCCGACCGGGCGGCCTCAACGTACCGGTCGGCCTGGGCCTGCCCGCGCCGTTCGAGCCCGAGGAAGTGACGTCGTTCGAAGGCGGCTGGAAGGCGAACTGGGCGGGCGGCAAGGTCCGCACGACGATCACTGGCTTCTATAACGACTATAAGAACTTCCAGGTCATCATCGGCTACCCGACCTTCCCGACCTTCGGGATCGAGCTGAACGTGCCCGACAAGACCAAGATCTATGGCTTCGAGGCGGAGACCGAGTTCCACTTCGGCGGGCTGCAGCTCGATGCGGGCATCAACGTGCTCCACACCGAGCTCGGCACCTTCTACGCCACCGACCCGCGCGCCGCGAGCGTGCTGCCGTGCAGCCCGACCGCGGGCCCGGTCAGCGTCTCGTGCATCAACCTGGCGGGCCGCCGCCAGACCTATGCGCCGAACCTGACCTTCAACCTGGGGGCACAGTACGAGGCCGAGCTCGGCAATGGCGACAAGATCATCCCGCGGGTGAACTTCGGCCATGTCGGCGACCAGTGGGCGACGCTATTCGAGAACACCGCGCGCGGCGATCATCTCGAGGCACGCAACGTGCTCAACGCGCAGCTCGCCTTCCAGCACAAGAGCTGGACGATCACGGCGTACGGCACCAACCTGACCGACCAGCATTATCCGGCGGCGATGAACAGCGGCCTCTACTTCGCGGGTCCGCCGCGCCAGTACGGCGTCAAGCTGCTCAAGGTCTTCTGATTTCCCACCTGGCCGCCGGCAGACTCCCTCTCCGGCGGCCTTTCCTTTCCCCCTGCCCGCGCAAGGTCCCATGCAGCCCTACGGCCTGACTATAGACAAGTTTCTCGATCACGCCGCCAAGTGGTTCCAGGACTGCGAAGTGGTCGAGGCGGACGCCGGGCAGATCGTCAAGCGGACGACCTACGCGGCACTGCGCGCGCGCAGCAACCAGCTTTCCGGTGCGCTCGCCGCGCTGGGCCTGGTCGAGGGCGACCGGGTCGGCACGCTGGCCTGGAACACGATCCACCATTTCGAGATCTATTACGCCGCGATGGGCATGGGGCTGGTCTGCCACACGCTCAACCCGCGGCTGACCGCGGCGCACCTCGCAGCGATGGTCAACGAGGCCGAGAACCGCGTGCTCGCGGTCGCGGTCGACCTGCTGCCGCTCGCCCGCGAGGTGATCGCGCAGTGCCCAACGATCGAGCATGTCGTCGTGCTCGATTCGGACAGTTTCGATACGGAGCCTCTCGGGTCGCACCGGGCACGTATCTGGGGCCATGATGCGCTGCTCGAAGCGCACGGCGCCCCAGCCCTGTGGGGAGCGTTCGACGAGAACCTCCCCGCAGGCCTTTGCTACACCTCGGGCACGACCGGCAGCCCAAAGGGCGTGGTCTATACCCACCGCTCCAACTACATCCACACGCTGCGCGCGCTGCAGGCCGATGCCGTGGCGATCACTGCGCGCGACACCCTGCTGCTCGGCGTGCCGATGTTCCACGCCAATGGCTGGGGCATGCCCTTCGCCGCGCCCGCGGCCGGCACCAAGCTGGTGCTGCCGGGGCGGACGCTTGACGGGCCGAGCCTGGCCGGACTGATCCGCGAGGAAGGCGTGACCGTTGCGGTCGGCGTTCAGACCGTGTGGTTGACGCTCGCCGACCAGGCCGAGGCCAGCGGCGAGACCTTCCCGACGCTCGAGCGCGTGCTGATCGGCGGATCGAGCTGCCCCGACGCGCTGCTCCGGCGGCTCGAGGAGAAGCTCGGCGCCAAGGTGCAGACGAGCTGGGGCATGACCGAGCTCTCGCCGATCGGCACCGTCGCGCCGCGCGACCTGCCTGCGGACGCGACACCCGCTTCGGGCCGGCCGATCATGGGCCTCGACCTCAAGCTCACCGATGCCGAGGGCAACACTCTGGTGCCGCAGCGCGGCGTGCTCGGCCATCTGAAGGTCAAGGGGCATAGCGTGATCGAGCGCTATTTCCGCGCATCTGAGACCGCGCTGGACGCCGAGGGCTATTTCGACACCGGCGACCTGGCGATGATCGACACCGCCGGTAACCTGACGATCTGCGGGCGCGCCAAGGACCTGATCAAGTCGGGCGGCGAGTGGATCAACCCGAACGAGATCGAGGCGATCGTCGGTACGCATCCTGCCGTCCGCCATGTCGCGGTGATCGCGCGAGCCGATACCAAATGGGGCGAGCGGCCGGTGCTGATCGTCGAGAGCCAGGGGCAGGACCCACGCACGCTGCTCGAGATGCTGCGCGGCAAGGTCGCCGATTGGTGGATCCCGAACGAAGTCGCCGAAGTGCGGGCGATGCCGCTCGCTGCCTCGGGCAAGATCGACAAGAAGCGCCTGCGCGACGATTACGCCGAAGGGCGGATCGCGGCGAGCAAGGTGGCCAAATAACCGTCATCCCGGCTTTCGCCGGGATGACGGATTAGAGGCTTAGTTACACCCAGCCGCCTTGGCCGGCAGCTTCGGCGAATTCAGCCCGACATTCCAGTTCCACGCGACGCCGGCGGCGCGGCGGCGGCAGACCACTGCTTCATACTGATCGTACATCCCCGGCATCAGCCCGGCCTCGGCCTTCGGCATGTCGGTGATGTGAAGATAGCTGCGGGTCTTGCCAAAGGCGGGCCAGGCGGCGCCGGGGTTTCCACTCTTCACGAAGCTGGTCCAATAGCCGACCAGCGCGTCGGAGAGCGGCTGATCGGTCTCCGGCATCTTCGGCCAGAGCGGCGGCAGCGGCATGAGGTTGCCGAACACATAGGGCAGCTCGCTGGCGTGGAAGGCGTGGAGATCGCGCTCGTTCATCGCCGGATAGCCGTGATCCCAGAGATAGACATAGGCCGACTGGCCGATCGCGGCCTGCTTGCGGGCGAGCCGTTCGGTGGTCCAGCCATAGAGCGCGTCGCGGCTCGTCGCGAGGATGCTCTCCTTATAGTCAGCAGCCGGATAGAGCTTCAGGAACGCGTCGGCGAACTCGCCATATTTCTCGCGGATGCCCTTCTCATAGTCCTCAGCCGTGGCCGGAGCCTTGGGCGCCAGCACGCGCAACGAGCGGATCTCGCCCTTGTTGAAGCCGGTGAGCAGCGGCACCGGGGCCTGCTTGCGCTGGTCGAAGGCGTCGACCATCTGCGTCGGCAGCACGAGGCCATCGACCACCCCGAACGGGAAGAAGCCGAGCTTGGCGGCACTGTCGGTGAGCCTCTGCGCGTCCATGCCGCGCAAGGCACCGAGGTCGGGCGCCTGGACGCCGGCGGCGAGCATCGTGCCCATCGCCTCGGCCGAGGGCTGGCCGTACTTGCCCTTTTTCAGCTCGGGCATGGTGACCATGTACGCGCTCTGCGCGATCGCCTTGGAGAAGGTGCCGCGCGCCAGCGGCGATTCCATCAGGAACATCACGCTGAGCCCGCCGGCGGATTCGCCCGCGATCGTCACCTTGGCGGGATCGCCGCCGAACGCCGCGATATTGTGCTTCACCCAGGCGAGCGCCGCCATCTGATCGAGCAGCCCGTAATTGCCCGAGACCTTCTGCGGCGATTCGGCCGACAGCGCCGGGTGCGCCAGCCAGCCGAGTACGCCGAGCCGGTAATTGATCGAGACGACGATCACGCCCTGCTCGGCCATCTTCTTGCCGTCGTACATCGGCTCGCGGCTCGACCCGCCCGAGAGCGCGCCGCCGTGAATCCAGAAGAACACCGGTGCCTTTTTGGCATTTGCCGGCGCCCAGATGTTGAGCGTCAGGCAATCCTCGCTCACCGGCATCGGTGCGGCGGGCGAGTAGACCGAGGTCGGCGCCTTCGCCTGGGGCTGCACGCAGGCGGGGCCGAAATCCTTGGCGGCGCGCACGCCGGTCCAGGGCTGCATCGGCGCGGGCGGACGCCAGCGCATGCCGCCGACCGGGGGCACCGCATAGGGGATGCCCTTGAACTCGCGGATCGCGCCGTCGAGCGTGCCGCTGACGCCGCCGGAGGGCGCGTTGACGACCGGTTCCTGCGCCAGCGCCGTGCCCGACAGGAGCAGGCCGGTGGCAAGGGCAGCGTGGCGAAGCAGCTTCATGCGGGCACCTTTGCGAGTTGCTCGGCGCGCAGGATGCGGGCGAGCCAGAGGAAGAGCGCGATGGCGATCAGGTAGAAGGGCGAGAGCGCGTAGAGCGCGATCTGCAGCGAATGCGCGACGCCGCTTTCGGTCAGGTGGGTGCTCAGCCAGCCGACAAAGGTCGGGCCGAGGCCGAGGCCGATGAAGTTCATCACCAGCAGCAGCAGCGCGCCCGACAGCACACGCTGATTGGGTTGCACTTCCTCCTGCACCAGCGCGACCGAGGCGGAGAGGTAGAAATAGTTGAAGCAGTTGACGATCGTGAGCAGCACCAGCGCCAGCTGCCAGCCGGGCGACCAGACAAAGCCGACATAGAAGGGCATGGCGATGGCGAGCGAGACGGCCGGGCCGAGCGCGTAGACCAGGCGGCTGCGGCGACTGAGGCGGTCGATCACTCGGCCCGAGATGAGCATCGCGGCGCTCATGCCGACACCGACGACAATGGCATACCAGAGCGCGATCTCGGTGAGCGTCATGCCCTTTTCGCGCATCAGGAACAGCACCGCGAAATTGCCCAGGCCATAGGTGACGAACTGCGTCGCGCCGCTGCCCAGCGCGGCGAGCATCAGCACCGGATGCGTGAAGAACATGCCGACCGTACCCCAGAAGGGCGCCTTGGCCGCGGGGGCCGGTGCGGCCGTGGCCAGGTCGGTCGCGCCGCGCTTCGGCTCGCGAATGATCAGCCGCACGGCGATTGCCGCGAAGATGCCGACCACGCCGATCGCGACAAAGGCGTCGCGCCAGTCGAACATCGACGCGATCGTCGCGCCGAAGGCGATGCCCAGCGCCGCGCCGATCGGCGGGCCCAGGTTGAAGATGCCGAACGCAGTGCCGCGCTCGCCCGGGCGGAAGGTGTCGGTGATGATCGCATAGCTGGGTGGCACGCCGCCGGCCTCGCCGAAGCCCACCGTCATGCGCGCGACGACGAGCTGGGTGTAGCTGGTCGCGAGGCCGCAGGCGATCGTCGCGCCGCTCCAGATCGCGCAGGCGAGCGACAGGATCGTGACGCGGTTGGTGCGGTCGGCCAGCCAGCCGACGGGGATCGCGATGAAGCAGTAGAACATCGCGAAATAGAGCCCGCCGATCAGGCCGAGCTGCTTGTCGGTGATGTGGAGCGAATCCTGGATCGGCTTGGCAAGGATCCCGAGGAGCTGCCGATCGAGGAAGTTTAGGACATAGACGAAGGTGAGCGTGACCAGCACGATCCAGCGACGGATGCCGCCTGCCTGAGTTTCCACGCGCGTCCTCTCCCTGGCGGTTTTTTCCGCCTTTCTCGCATCATGCGGGCAAGCCCGCGAGCTTGTCAACGCACACTATCACGCGTGTGAATATCTGCGCGAAGGCTTGACGCTGGGGCTATAGACGGGAAGGACGGAACGGTGACCGAGACCGCCAAGCCCGTTCGCCGCTCCCGTAAGGCGGAGCAGCGCGCCGAGACGATGGAACTGATCTACGACGCTGCCGAGGAGTTGTTCTCGCAGCACGGGCTCTATGGCGTCACCTTGAAGGACGTCGCCAAGCAGGTGGGCGTCCACCACACGCTGCTCAACTATTATTTCACCGACAAGAAGGCGCTGTTCGATGCCGTCTTCGCCCGGCGCGCGGTGGTGACCGCGGGGCGGCGGATGGATGCGCTCGATGCCTATGACAAGGCCTCGAACGGCAAGCCCACGGTGGAAGGCGCGCTCAGAGCGTTCCTCGACACCGACCTCGACACCTATATCCAGGGCGGCGAGAGCTGGAAGAACTATGCCAAGCTCGCGGCCCAGGTCGCCAATACCCCCGCCTGGGGCGCGGACTTGATGGATGCGCATTTCGACCCCGTCGTGCTGCGCCTGATCGGGCTGCTCAAACAGGCCCTGCCCGGCTGCGCCGACGAGGATATTTTCTGGGGATATCACTTCGTTACCGGTGCCCTCACCCTGACGCTGGCGCGCACCGGGCGGATCGACAAGCTGTCGGGCGGGATCTGCCATTCGGATGACTTCGAGGCCGTGAAGCAGCGGATGGCGAGCTTCCTCGCGGCCGGTTTCCACGACATCTGCAACCGAACGAAGTGAACGCCGAAGTGGGCCAAGGTTGCACCCTTTCGGTACTGCGGACACATCTTCACTGACTTGCTAGTGAATAATCACGGGCGTATGCCTCCGTCGGGATCAAGTACGGAGAGTTGAATGTCGTCGCTGTCGGGTCGAGTAGCCATTGTCACGGGTGCGGGCGGAGGCCTGGGGCGCTGCCACGCGCTCTACCTCGCCAGCCACGGCGCCAAAGTCGTGGTCAACGACCTGTCGCAGCCGGCAGCAGACGCCGTGGCCGCGGAAATTCGCGCTGCCGGCGGCGAAGCCATGGCGATGGCGCTCTCGGTTACCGACGAGCCCGCCGTTGCCGCGATGGTCGCCGAGACGTTGCACCTTTGGGGCCGCATCGACATCCTGGTGAACAATGCCGGCATCCTGCGCGACAAGAGCTTCGCCAAGATGGGCATGGAGGAGTTCCGCCTGATCGTCGAAGTCCATCTGATCGGCGCGGCGATCTGCTCCAAGGCAGTGTGGGAGACGATGCGCGCGCAGAACTATGGCCGCATCGTCATGACCACTTCGTCCTCCGGCCTTTACGGCAATTTCGGCCAGGCTAATTATGGCGCCGCCAAAATGGCGCTGGTGGGCCTGATGCAGACGCTTGCGATCGAAGGCGAAAAATACGGGATCAAGGTCAACAGCCTGGCGCCAACTGCGGCGACCGGAATGACCGAAGGTGTCTTGTCCGAAGACAGCATGCGGCTGCTCGACCCGTCGCTGGTGAGCCCCGGCCTGCTGCCGCTGGTCAGCGAAGATGCGCCGACCCGCGCGATCCTGTGCGCCGGCGCCGGCCATTTCGCCGCCGCGCACATCACCCTGACCGAAGGCGTCCAGATCGGCCGGAGCGATACCGCCGGCGAGCAGCTCGCCGCGCAGTGGAGCGATGTCGTCGACCGCAGCGGCGAGATCGTCCCCGCTTATGGCTTCACCCAGGCCGAGCGCGAAGTGGCTGCCGCCACCGGCAGCGCCCCGGTTTCCGCAGCGGTGCGGTGAACGACGACCTCCGACTGGGGCGGCGCGAGCTGATCGCTGCCGCCGCGCTCGGCGCCGCCGGGGGCATCCCCCCGGCGGACGCGGCCATTCTCCGCCGCAAACCGGCGCCTCCGGACTTTTTGTGGGGCACGGCGATCTCCGCCTATCAAAGCGAAGGCAACAACACGAACGCCGACGCCTGGCTGATGGAGAACATGCAGCCGAGCATGTTCAAGGAGCGATCGGGCGACGCCTGCGACTCCTATCATCGCTATGCCGAGGACTTCGCGCTGGCCGCGAAGCTGGGGTTCAACAGCTATAGGCTGGGCGTCGAATGGGCGCGGATCGAGCCGAGCGAGGGGCATTTCTCGAACGCCGAGCTCGATCATTACGCCAGGATGCTCGAGAGTTGCCGTGAGCACGGCCTGCGTCCGATCGTGACGCTCAACCATTTCACTACGCCGCTCTGGTTCGCGAAACGTGGCGGCTTCGAAGTGGCCGACGCGCCGCAGCTGTTCGCGCGCTATTGCCGCAAGGTCGCCGAGCGGCTGGGCGGGCTGATGCACATGGCGACGACCTTCAACGAGGCGAATATCCGCCTGCTGGTCGACATGATGCCGGGGATCAGCGCCTTCGTGCCGGTGGTGAAGGCCGCGATCGCCGCAGCGGCCAAGGCGACCGACTCGCCCAAATTCTCGCGGCTCGCTTATGCCGATGCCGCGGTGGTCTCACCGATCATGCAACAGGCGCACCGTTTGGCGTATGCAGCGATCAAGGAAGTGCGCCCCGCCCTGCCCGTCGGCATCACGCTGACTACGCAGGACGTGCAGGCCGACACGCCCGAGCGCGCGGCCTATTGGCGCGACAAGCTGTATGGCGGCTGGGTGCAGGTGGCGCGCGAGGCGGCCGACTTCTTCGGCGTGCAGACCTATACGCGCTTCGTGTTCGACGCAAACGGCATGGTCGCTCCGGCCAAGGACGCCGAGATGACGATGGCGGGGTATGAGTTCTACCCGCAGGCGCTGGCCAACACGATCCGCTGGGCGCACCGCGAGATCGGCAAGCCGATCTATGTGACCGAGAGCGGCATCGCCGCCAAGGACGACGCGCGGCGCATCGCATTCATCGACCAGGCGCTGGACGGCGTGCGGCAATGCCTGGACGAGGGCATCCCGGTGCATTCCTATCTCTACTGGTCGCTGCTCGACAATTTCGAGTGGACGTCGGGCTATGGCGTGCCGTTCGGGCTGGTCGCCGTCGACCGCGAGACGTTCAAGCGCACGCCTCGGCCGAGTGCGTGGCACCTGGGCGGGATCGCGCGGGCGAACCGGATTTGAACCGATTCAGGCAGGAGCCTGCCGAACCAAGGCCCCGGTTCCCGCTTGATCCGCCGATACGCGTCGGTACGGCTGGAGGCCGCACCGACGCGCAGTATTCAGCAGTGCAAGCTCAGAAATTGAAGCTCGCGCCGGCGCTGAAATTGCGGCCGACGAGCCCGGCGTAGTGCCAGCTGCTGAGGTAGTTCGGGTTGCTGGTATAGGCGCCCGATGCAAGCGGCGAGCGTGCGTTGGTCAGGTTCTGGATGTTGAGGAAGAAGCGGAACTGGTCGTTCACCCGCACCCCGGCATTCAGGTCGACATAGATGAACGGGCGGATATAGCACCCCTTGCTGGTGTCGCCGCCCGCCGGCACGGGGGCCAGCGTGTGACTGCACGACAGGTCGATCTCGCCGTTGACGGGCGTGATCTCGTCCGCCGCGACCTGCTTGATCCGGCCGACATAATAGGCCGTCGTGGTGAGCGAGAAGTTGCCGACTTCCAGTGAGTTCTGCCAGTTGCCGCGCAGGTTCGGCGTGCCGCCACCCGACGACAGCTCGTACGGTCCGAGCGTACCCGCGTACTTCTGCACCACGCCGGCAGGCGTGACCAGGTCGAGGCGGAGCACCCGAGTGACGTCGAGGCGGCTGATCAGGCGCACGCCGTCAGCCAGCGGAATGTTCGCGCTCGCCTGCATGTCGATGCCCGAGCTCACCTGATAGTTGGCGTTGACGTAGGGCACGTTGAACACCAGCAGGCGCGGCAGCGCATTCGGGTTCGAGGGATCGGGCCCGTCGATGACGTTGCACTTGTAGCCTGCGCCCACCGCGGCGAGCGCGGCGCAGCCGGCAGTCGCGTTGGTCTGGCCGTAATAGGCCGCGATCGCCTGTGCGCGCAGCGGCCCGCTGACGATGAGGTTCGACTTCTTGATGTTGTAATAGTCGGCGGTCAGGCTGAACCAGCGCGTCGGCTTGATGATCGTGCCGATCGTGACGCTACGCGACACTTCCGGCAGGATGTCGGCGTTGCCCGTGGCACCGCTGCCGATATTGTAGCTGCTCGTATAGGCCGGGTTGCCCGGGTGCGCCGCGACGAAGCTCGCCGGCGGCGTGAAGGACGAGAAGCCCGAATAGCTGCTGGCCGGGTTGTTCTCCGCAAAGGTCGGCGCGCGGAAGCCCTGCGAGTAGGTGGCGCGGAACGCGACCGCCTCGATCGGCGTGAACTTCAGCCCTACCTTCGGCGAGAAATGGCCATAACCCTGCGAATAATGATCGTAACGACCCGAAATATTGAGGTCGACTGCCTTCGTGAACGGGGCATCGATCTCGAAGAAGCCGGCGGTCACGGTCTGATTGCCCTGCGCCGATGACGTGTTCAGCGCGTAGAAGTCCAGTGCCGCGTTCTGGTTTCGGTTCATCAGCGTCTCGCGACGAAGCTGGAAGCCGGCACCCACGTTGAGGTCACCGCCGCCCAGCGTCATCACCGACTTGATGATCGAGCCGCCGATCGTCGCAACCGTCGAATAGGACGGCGTGGTGACATCCGGCGAGATCTGATTGCGCACTGCGGCGGTGTTCTTCTCCGGATTGACGAAGTTGTAGCTGCCCGTGTTGATCGCGTTCAACAGGCCGTTGATATTGATGAAGCCGCGCTGCGTGACGCTGAAATTGTCACGGGCATAGACGCCGTTCAGGCGGAACTTGAAGCCGCTGCCCAGATCGCCCGAAATGCCCGCCGTGGCGCGGAACACGTCGACATAGCGGTCGCTGCCGGCGGGAATATCGCCGAACAGATAATAGATGCGCGCGGCGCCCTGGCTGGGATTGGCGGCATAGGCCTGTGCATAGGGGTTGTTCGGATTCAGCCGTCGATCAGCTGCGGTCGCGCAGTTCACGCCCGCCGCGCAGACGTAGACCGGCAGGACGATGCCGGGGCTGCTCGAAGCGATCGCCGCGGAACCGCCGAACGGCTGGGTCTGGCGGATCGCCGAAGGCGCGCCGGTGATGCTGACGTCGGAATGCGAGTAGCTGGCGCTGGCGAATGCCTCCAGATTGTCGCCCAGGCGCACCGAGAGGCGGCTGGTCGTCGAGTAGCGCTGCTGGCGCGGCTGGATGATCGAATATTCGTCCGGGATATTATGCGCGCAGCCGGTGCCCTGTGCCGCGCCGCTGGTCACCGTGAAGGTGCCATAGGGGCAGGCATTGGGGTTGAGCAGCTGATACTGGTTGGTGAGCGGCGTACCGACCTGGCCGGCCAGCGGGTTGTTGAGGTCGCTCTGCGTCACGCGGGTGACGACCGCCTGCGGGTTCGCCGTGGTCAGCGAGTCATCATTGCGGTTGCGGTCGGTCAGGCCGCTCGGCGTCAGGTCGAGCGTGTTGAACGGGTAGCCGCGCGAGTGGTTGGTGATGTAGCCGTCGAAGGTGTATTCGCCGTTCAGGTAGAAGTTGAAGCCCTTCTCCTGATAGTCGCCATAGCCCGCGGTCAGCGTCGCACGATAGTGCGAGCCGTCGCCGTGCTCGGTCGTGCCGCCCTGGACCGATCCTTCGATGCCTTGGAAATTCTTCTTGCTGATCAGGTTGACCACGCCGCCGATCGCGTCCGCGCCGTAAGTCGAGGACGCGCCGTCCTTCAGCACCTCGATGCGGTCGACGATGCTGAACGGGATCGAGTTCAGGTCGACATAGGCGTTGTGACCGTCGTCATTGAGCGGGAAGTTCGCCGAGCGAAGCCCGTCGATCAGCACCACGGTCGACGACACGCCGAGGCCGCGCAGCGATACCGCGGCACCGCCGGCCGAGAAGCCGTTGCGGAAACCAGTCGAGATCGAGCCGGCGCTGTCGGCCGACACCGAGCGGATCGCGTCCTGCGCGGTGGTGATATTAGCGCGCTGGAGCGTCTCAGAGCTCAGCGTGGTCACCGGCGAGATCGATGTCGTGTTCGAGTTGCGGAAGAGCGTGCCGGTGACGACGATCTGCGCGGGCTGGGCCGGGTCGGACTGCGCATCGGGCTGCGCGTCGGGCTGCGCGGTCTCGCCGCCCTGCACTTCGGAGCCCTGCGGCATCGCGGTCTGGTTGGCGATCGCTTCCGCTCCCTGCGCCGGAGCAGCTTCCTGCGCATAGGCCGGAGTGGCAATCGCCGTCACAAAGGCCGCAGCCGAAATCCCGTACCGAAGCGTATTAAATACCAGATTCATAAACTTACTGAGGCCTTTTCCCATTTATCGCAGCAGTCACGCCGGGCATCTCGCTCCCGCGTCCTTGCCCAAGATTTATAGGCGGTCCGACCTGCCGGCGGCGCGAAGCTGCGACGTTTTGTTCCCCTTTTTCCGAAGGACGGCAGCGACAGCGCGAACGTGCGGGCGTCGGTCTTGGCATCCAGACCGGAGGCTGTCTGCCAGCCCCCGGGCGGCCCGTCGTCCCGCGACTCAGGCTTCCCGCCTTTGCGAGGTGACGATTAGGAAATGGGAACGCTGAGCGTTGAGGCCCAGATACGACAAAGCCAGCTAAGCGCTGGGCTCAACTGGCTTGGAAGGTGGTGGACAGGGTAGGGTTCGAACCTACGTAGGAGAAACTCCGGCAGATTTACAGTCTGCTGCCTTTAACCACTCGGCCACCTGTCCATGGCGCCGTTCGGCGAGAGGGGGGCCAATGCCGAAGCCGGGAGGCCCTGTCAACGCCTTGCGCGCGGGCTTCTGCACGAATAGCGTCCGCCGCTTCCAAATAGATACGCCACGGGGGGCCTTATGCGCCGACTTTCCATCACCATCGCCACGCTGCTCGCTGCCACCGCGATCGCTCCGCTCGCCATCGCCAAGGGTCCGGACGGCCCGAGCGCGCCGGTCGACAAGCTGGTCGACGAAGGCACCAACCATAGCGAGGTGATGCGAATCGCCCAGTATCTGACCGACGTGATCGGCGGCCGGCTGACCAACTCGCCCTCGATGCGCCAGGCCGAGGACTGGACGCAGGCCAAGTTCCGCGAATGGGGCCTGACCAATGTCCACAAGGAAGGCTTCGAGTTCGGCCGCGGCTGGTCCGCCAGGAATGCCAGCGTGAAGATGGTCGCGCCGCGCCCGCTGAGCCTGGTCGCCGCGCCGCTCGCCTGGACGCCGGGCACGGGCGGGCCGATCACCGGCCAGGTCGTGCTCGCGCCGATGGCCGACGAGGCCGCGCTCGCCCAGTATAAGGGCAAGCTGGCCGGCAAGATCGTGCTGCTGAGCGACCCCATCGACATCACCGACCCGACCGACCCGGACTTCAAGCGCTATGCCGACGCCGATCTGGACAAGGCCGACACCTTCCAGATGGCCAATGGCCCGGCGACCGCGAGCCGCCGCCCGTCGAGCGCCAGCCGCTTCGCCTTCACTGCCAAGCGCGACGCCTTCCTGAAGGCCGAGGGCGCGATCGCCTATGCCACGATGTCGGCGCGCAACGGCAAGCTGGTGCACGGCCAGAACAGCCAGTTCCAGGTCGGCGCGACACCGCCGCTGCCGGGCTTCGAGATCGCCGCCGAGGATTATCGCCGCCTCGCGCGGCTCGCCAAGATGGGCCTGGCGCCGAGCCTCGAACTCAACAGCGACGTCACCTATGACGACAGCGACACCAAGGCGTACAACATCGTGGCCGACATCCCCGGCACCGACGCCAAGGCGGGCTATGTGATGGCCGGCGCGCATATGGACAGCTGGGCGATGGGCGACGGCGCTGCCGACAATGGCGCGGGCGTCTCGATGGTCATGGAAGCCGCGCGCATCATCAAGGCATCGGGGATCAAGACCAAGCGCAGTATCCGCTTCGCTTTGTGGGCGGGCGAGGAGCAGGGCCTGCTCGGCTCGATGGCCTATGTCGAGAACCATGTCGCCAGCCGCCCGGTCGATCCCGCGCTGAGCGGCGTCGCGCGCTATATGGGCTGGAGCAAGGCGTTCCCGATCCAGCCGGGCGCCGACCACGCCAAGCTCGCGGCCTATTTCAACCTCGACAATGGCTCGGGCAAGATCCGCGGCATCTATACGCAGGGCAACACCGCCGTGGTGCCGATCTTCAAGGACTGGCTGGCGCCGTTCAACTCGATGGGCGCGACCAAGGTGGCGACGGGCCGCACCGGCAGCACCGACCATGTGTTCTTCGACGCAGTGGGCATCCCCGCCTTCCAGTTCATCCAGGATCCGCTCGACTATGGCTCGATGGTCCACCACACCGATGTCGACACGTTCGATCATTTGAAGTCCGAGGATATGCGCCAGGGCGCGATCATCCTCGCCGCCTTCCTGGTCAATGCGGCGAATGCACCGGAGCCGCTGCCGCGCGTTCCCATGGCAACCGAGCCCAAGGCGTCGGACGACTTCTACGCGGCACCAGGAGCACATTGATGGCAAAACGCGGACACCGGCCGAGCCAGGCATCGTCGAACCGGCCCCGTTTCTACGGCCGGCACGCGGTGCTGGCGGCGCTCGACAATCCCGAGCGCGTGGTGCGCAAGATCTGGGGGACGCACGAGGCGCTGGCCGGGATGGACATCCCGGCGACGATCCCGATCACCTACGCCAATGCCGCCGATCTCGGCCGGCTGGTGCCGAACGACGCGCCGCACCAGGGGCTGGTGATCGAAGTCGACCCGCTCGAGGAGATCTGGCTGGGCGACCTGCTGGCGCAGGGGGCGGGCGACAATCGCCCGCTCCTCGTGCTCGACCAGGTGACCGATCCGCACAATGTCGGCGCGATCCTGCGCTCGGCGGCGGCGTTCGATGCGCTGGGCATCGTCACGCAGGACCGGCACGCGCCGACCGAGACGGGCACGCTCGCCCGCTCGGCGGCGGGCACGCTGGAGGCGGTGCCATGGGTGCGGGTGGTCAATCTGGCCCGCGCGCTCGAGGAGATCGCCGAGGCGGGCTTCTGGCGGATCGGGCTGACCGGCCATGCCAAGGGCACGCTCGCCGAAGTCATGGCCAACCAGCAGAAGATCGCGCTGGTGCTCGGCGCCGAGGGCGAAGGCATGCGCCAGAATACCGAGGCGCATTGCGACGAGCTGGCCAAGCTGCCGATCTCGGACAAGGTCGAGAGCCTGAACGTGTCGAACGCCGCGGCGATTTCGCTCTATGCGGTGACGGCGCGGTAGTCATTTCTCCCTCTTCCCGGTGGGGAGAGGGAGCTCTAGTCCTCTTCGGCGATCTTCACGCGCAGGCCGTCGAGTTCGTCGGTGAAGGGGATCTGGCAGGACAGGCGCGAGGTCGCGTCGCGGTCGCCGGCGCTGTCGAGCAGGTCGTCCTCGTCCATGCTCATCTTGGGCAGTTTGGCCGCAAATTCCGGGTCGACATGGACGTGGCAGGTCGCGCACGAGCAGCAGCCGCCGCATAAGGCGAGCAGCTCGTCAAAGCCGCTCTCGCGGATCACTTCCATCACGCTCAGGCCCGCTTCCCCCATGACCGCACGCTCTTCTCCATCCCTGGTCACGACGATAAGCTTGGGCATGAGATTCTCCTGTTCGCTCGCCGTCCATGCCGCCGAAAGCGGCACTTCGCAAGGCGATGGCCAATGGGCCTGACCGCGGAACAGCTCAAGGCATCACTCGATGCACTGGCGGCGCGCGAGCCGCTGATCGCCGCGGCGATCGGCCGGGTGGGCTATCCCCCGCCCCGCATCCGCGACCGCGGCTATGCGACTTTGCTGCGCACGATCATCGGCCAGCAGGTCAGCGTCGCCGCCGCGCAATCGATCTGGAACAAGATGGCGGCGCAGCTCGGCGACATCACCGATCCCGGCATCATCGCCCGCGTCAGCGACGAGGAGCTGCGCGCCGCGGGCCTGTCACGCCAGAAGGCGGCGTATGCGCGCAGCCTCGCCGAGGAAGTGACCAGCGGCCGGCTCGACTTCGCGCATTTGCCCGAGGACGACGAGGAAGCGATCGCGGCGCTCACCCGGATCAAGGGGATCGGCCGCTGGTCCGCCGAAGTCTATCTGCTGTTCGCCGAGGGACGCGCGGACATCTGGCCGGCGGGCGATCTGGCGGTGCAGATCGAAGTCGGGCGGATCCTGGGGCATCCCGAGCGGCCGAGCGAGAAGCTGACCCGCGAAGTCGCCGAGGCCTGGCGCCCACACCGCGGCGCGGCGGCGGTGTTCGCGTGGCATCACTACAACTCCGAGATGGATGTGATTTGAGGGCGGATTAGCTCCTCCCCTGCAGGGGAGAGGCTTTGATTAGGCCCCCAGCCCCACCGCGATCGCCCCCAGCGGGCCGGCCATCGTGCCGAGCCCCGGCGCACCCAGCCGCGTGTCGATGGCTTCCGCCCATTCCGCCAGCGCGCCATAGCCGCCCAGGCTCTCGACCAGCCGGGCGCGCAGCCGGGGGAAGAGATGCTCCCGCGCGGCCATCACGCCCCCTCCAATGGCAATGCGCTCGGGCGCGGCGGTGACGACGAGGTTGTGGAGCACCGCGGCGAGGTCGTGGACGAACAGCTCCCATTCGGGCCCGTCATCGGGCAGCTGGCTGCCCGGCATGCCGAAGCGCGCGGCGAGCGCCGGGCCGGAGATCAGCCCCTCAAGGCAATCGCCGTGGAAGCGGCACCAGCCGGGATAGGTGTCGCCCGGCGCGCGCGGCAGGCGCATATGGCCGGCCTCGCCATGCGCCCAGCCCATCACCGGCCGGCCGCCGGTGACCAGCCCGACGCCGACGCCGGTGCCGATCGTGATATAGGTATGCGCGGCCATGCCTTGCGCGGCGCCCCAGCGCCCCTCGGCCAGCGCGGCGCCGTTCACATCGGTCTGGAAGCCGATCGGTTTGGCGTAGCGCGCCTCGAGGCGACGGATCAGGTCGGTGCCGCTCCAGCCGGGCTTGGTCGTCGCAGTGATCGAGCCATAATCGGCGCGGGCGGGATCGAGGCCGACGGGGCCGAAACTCGCCACGCCGATCGCATCGAAGCTCCAGCGATCGAGCACTGCCTCAAGCGCCGCGAGCGTCGCCACCGGATTGGTGGTGGGCACGGTCACGCGGTCGCGCACATCGTCCGGGCCGGTGGCGAGCAGCGCCACGCATTTGGTGCCGCCCAGTTCGATGCCGGCGATCATCTTTTCCTGCGTCATCCGCGCAGCGCTTACTCTCGTTCGCGGCTGCACAAAAGAGGGGCCGCCCGAAGGCGGCCCGATGGGGGGTGGAATTTTACGTTACGGCAGCGGCGGCCGGTTTGCGCCCCGGCCGCCACTCCCCCTTTGCCTTGGGGCGCCCGCCTAGAAGCGGCCCCGCAGCCCGACCATGACCTGGCGGCCAGGATCGTAAAGCGTGAAGGCAGCATTCTCGAACTGGAAGTAGCTGCGCTGCTGCGCCTTGGTGAGGTTGATCACGTCCAAGGTGAGCTGCGGCGCCCATTTCAGGCCGAACACCTCGGCGAAGTCGACCGAGGCCGACAGATCATATTGCTGATAGTCGTCCGAATAGAGCCGGGCGAGCGCGATGCCGTTCTGGTTGGCATCCGACGAGACCGAGCCGCGCTGGAAGGTGGTCGACAGGCGGACGTTGATCCCGCCATGCTCGTAATAGCCGGTGATATTGTAGGTCACCGGCGACACGCCGACCGCAACCGCAGGTGCCGCGCCCGAACCCGTCTGATCGATCAGCGTCAGGTTCGCGTTGAAGCCGAAGCCGTTGATCCCGAGCTTGCCGAGCAGGAAGTCGAGCGGCTGCACCCAGTTCACTTCGAGGCCGTTGACCTTGAGCGTGCCGGTTGCGTTGACCTGCTGCGAGAGCACCACGGTGGCGCTGTTCGCACCGCCGCGCGAGTTGATCGCCGCCTGCTGGGTGGGCGTCAGCGTATCGAAGGTCACGCCGTACGCGCCCAGTGCCGAGAAAGGCACCGTGGTCGTGCCGGTGGTGGTGAAGCCGGTCACTGCCTTGCGGAAGGCGGTGAAGCCGACATAGCCCTCGCGGCCGGTATAATATTCGAAGCCCAGGTCGATATTGGTCGACAGATAAGGCGTCAGCGCGGGATTGCCGACCGAACCGACATCGGCCGAGGGGCTCGAGAAGTTGAGGCCCGGCAGCATCGTGTTCGGGTTGGGCCGGGTCATCGTCCGCGAGACCGCGGCGCGGACCACGGCGGCATCGCCGATATGGAAGGCACCGCTGACCGACGGCAGCCAATTGTCGTACTTGGCGTCGGTGTAAACGAAGTTGGTGAGGTTCGGATAGCAGCTGCCATCGCGGACATTGCCGGTGCCAGGGCATGCCGCAGGCAGCGGCCCGGCGCCGTCCGGATCGATCGAGTTGCGCGGATCGGAGATCGATACGCGCCCGCCGATCGTCTGGTCGGTGCGGACATAGCGGATGCCGGCATTGTAGTTGAGGTGGTTGTTGTCGCCGATCTGAAGATCGCCGTTCACTTCGCCATAGGCACCGAGCACCTTCTCGCGGACATAGCCGCCGCTGGCGCCGGTGTTGGACGAGCCCGCCTCGGGCGCGGCATTGTGGAAGGCGTCATAGTTGGACGCCGCCTTGAACGCGTCCCAGTTCACCGTCACGAAGCCTGCAGAGGTCGGGCTCAGCAACCCGGGGAGCTGCGCGTTCGAGATCAGCGAGCCGGCATAGGTGACCGGGCCGGTCGAGCCGGCGGAATAGCCGGTGCCATAGGCCGGATAGGTCGGGTAGCCCGCCGGCGCCGCGCCGCTCTGGACCAGGCCGTTGCACGGCGGCTGCGTGTTGGGCGACGGCACGAACACGCTCGGACGATCGCCGCACACCGCATTCTGCCAGGCCTGGCTGTTGTCGTATGCGTTGATCGTGCGCGAGGTATCGTCATAGGCGGCGCCGACCTTCAGGTTGAGGTTGGTATCGCCCCAGGTCAGGTTGCCGCGGATCCCCTTGGTCTCGGTCTTGCGCTTCTCGTCCTGGATGTTCACGCGGCCGCCCGGCCAGGCGAAGTTGGCGGGGTTGTTCAGATCGATGTTCGTGGTGATCGACGGCATCTCGCCGGCGGTGTTGTCATAGTTCACGACCACGCCCGAGTTGGGCGCAGTGAGGACCACGACGCTGGGCGATTCACGGTGGAAGCTCGACCAGGTGTAGTTCGCGGCGACATCGAGCTTGAGCTTGTCGGCGACCTGCCATTCGGCGCCGGGATTGATGCCCCAGAACTTGGTCTTCTCGATGAACGGGCGATATTCGAGGAACCACTGCGCATTGGCATAGGTGCCCTTGGTCACCGTGCAGCCCGCGGTGCAGTCGCTCTTGTCATAGGTGGTGGCAAGCGGGATGGCGGCGCCGTTGCGGCCCACCCAGTTCATGTCGACGCGCTCGAGCTGATTGTCCTTCCAGCCGAACATGCCGTCGACATAGGCGTGGAAGCTGTCGCCCTTGTACTCGAGGCTGGCGATCGCGTTGATGCGGTCCTTGGTGCCTTCCTCGAACATCTTGCGGCCGAGGCGCGGGATGATGCCGTTGTCGATCTGCCCGATATTGGCGCCGGGATTGCGCGCGAGCAGGAACGCCTGGTCGATCGGCGTACCGGTGATCAGGCCGGCACCCGAATTGGCGGGGACGGTGGCCGGGATCGTCCAGTTGCCGCCGCCGGTGGGGTTGCACCCGGTCGCCGCACCGCACTGGGCGGCGGACAGGTTCGGGTTGGTCCAGCCGATCGTCTCGAAGCCGGTGGTGCGCACCTTGTTGTGCACGCCGGCGACGCCGAGCAGGATGCCGAAATCGCCCATCGTGGTGCTGCCGAGCAGCGAGCCGCGATAGCCCCAGTCCTTGCTGTTCGTGTTCTTGGTGACCTGCGCGCCATAGGTGACGTGCGTGCCGCTCTTATCGAAGGGCCGCGCGCTGCGCATGTTGACCGTGCCGGCGGCGCCGCCCTCGACCTGATCGGCGATGCCGCTCTTGTTCACCGTCAGCGACGTGAACAACTCGGTCGGGAACATGTCGAGATCGACTTCGCGGTTGGTGTTCTGCGAGTCCGTGCGGCCGGTCGAGGCGACTGCCACCGGTGCGCCGTTCAGCAGCACGCGAGTGAAGTTGGTGCCGAGGCCGCGGATCGTGACGTTGAGGCCTTCGCCGGTCACTTCGCGCGCGATCGTCACGCCGGGGATGCGGTTGAAGCTCTCGGCGATGTTGGTGTCGGGGAACTTGCCGATGTCCTCGGCGAAGATCGAATCGGTGAAGCCGACCGAGTTCTTCTTGGCGTTGGTCGAGCTTTGCAGCGAGGCACGATAGCCGGTGACGACGATCTGCTGCTCATCCTCGGGGACGCTCTGCGCCGCGGGTGCGGGCGTATCGCTGGGTGTGCTCGTGGTCTGGGCGAGCGCGGGCCAGGCGGTGCCGGCGAGCAGCACGCCCGCAACCATTGCCAGACGACGCGCAGTGAAACGTGACGCAACTGGAGCGTGCATAAATCCCCTCCTGTGAAAGCCTCTTCTTGGGCCATTCGGCTTCATCGCATTGCGCGATGTTAGCGGTCACATTTGGCTATGCCTCGGCGCGGGCGCTGTCAACTCATACATTTGAACCATATTAGTTCCGCACAAACTCAAGCGCTTACCGCAACACAGCAAGTTTCCTGCCGCGCCGCACCAACTTGTATGAGTTAAATGACACCGTTGCCATATACTCGACTCAGGCGGAATTCTCGCGGTTGGCCCTCCCGCGGGCATGCGGCTTGCGACCACGTCCGGCGGGTCGCCTGCGACGCATTGGTTCTGCCTATAAGAAAAGCAAAAATAACTATTCTATTGACGAACGGCGCTTCGACCCGCCAGATTTCGCCCGGTAGAGGCTGGCGCGAGACGGCTGCCCGTCAGGCTGGGAGATGGAATCGAATGATCGGCAAGCACATCGCCTTCGTGCCCGCAGCGGCGCTGCTTCTCGGCTCTGCGACCTATTCCTCCGCGCCCGCCACGGCGCAGACGGCCAAGCCGGCGCAAAAGGCCGGCAAGGCCAGCAAGAAGCCCGCCAATTTGTCCCGCCTGATCTGGGTGCGGATGGTCCCCTTCTGGGGGAAGGGCTGGCAGCTGAAGGACATGAATGGCGAAGACCTGCTGGGCATGATCCGCAAGGTGAAGCCCGATGTGCTCGAGCGCTTCGTCCAGTTCCGGCCCGACACCGACATGATGGTCCCGATGGGCGACGGCGCCGCGCCGATGCAGTTCATCCCCTTCCTCAACGCCGCGATGAAGGCCGGTGCGCCCGGCGCCTTCATCACGCCCAAGGTGCACCAGAACGACATCCTTTCGGACCAGGAGCGGATCGCGCAGGCACAGGCCTGGCATGACCTGCCGGTCACTCCGCGCATGAAGCTGCTGAGCCTCGACGTCCGCCCCGGCCATGGCACGGCGGACGATCACAAGAAGATGCTCCAGACGTTCAAGGCGCAGGGCTGGGATCTCGGCTTCAACTTCGCGGGTGGCGGCCAGGAGGTCTTCGGGCTGGGCACCTATGCGCAGGCCGCGGTCAGCAAGAAGACCTGGGAAGTGAGCAAGAAGGAGCTTGCCGACATGGACGCGCAGGGCATCAAGACCCGCCTGGCGCATATCGACTATCCGCCCGGCATCACCGAATTCGGCAAGCAGACGCCCGACCGCCAGGCCGAGATCATCCTGAAGCTCAGTGCCGAGCAGCACAAATATGGCTACACCTTCGTCTATCCCGTCTTCTACGGCAGGCAGGGCTATGACTCGTCGAAACAGATGACCTCGCCGGACGGCCCGTACAAGGGCGTCACCGTGCTCGACGTCATTGCGGAAGCAGCCCGCTGCGACCGCCAATATCCCTCCCCCTGCACGCCGCGCTTTCCGGCGCGCCCGCAGGCAGGCGCGAGCAAGCAGCGATAGGGGATTCGGGCCAGCTGGAGGGTTTGCCCCGGCGCAAGTCAGCGAATTCCCGCTTGAGTTGCCGGGGGATGAAGGTCAATTGATACCAATATCCCCCCGGCCAGGAGTTGGATCTCACCTATGACGAGCGCTGAGAATCGTGATCGCGCGCGCCTTTCAGGCACCAATCTAGAACGTGCGGCCGATCATAATCAGCGCGTCACCTTGCACGCGATCCGTGTCCGCGGCTCGCTGACGCGCGTCGAACTGGCCGAGATCACTGGCCTGACCCCGCCGGCGATCGCGAACATCACCAAGCGTCTTATGCAGGACGGGCTGATCGAGGAGGCCGGCCGCCGCCTGGGTGGCCGCGGCCAGCCGCCGACGAAGCTGGTGATCCGCCGCGACGCCTGCCACGCGATCGGCGTCAATATCGATCGCGACCATATCACCATCGTGCTCGTGAACTTCGCCGGCGAGACTCTGGCCCGCGTGTCGCGCGAGATCGACTATGCGCTGCCCGAGGATGTGCGCGCGCTCTATCGCGAGTCGATCAAGGGCATGCTTCGCCAGGCCCGCGTCTCGATCGATACCGTCGTCGGCCTCGGCATCGCGATGCCGGACGATCTCGGCTCGATCGAATTGCCCGGCCGGCCCGAAGCCTATGCGCGCTGGGAGAATACCGATCTCGCCAGCCTGTTCGCCAAGCCCTTCGAACTGCCGATCTTCACCGAGAATGACGCGGCGGCAGCGGCGATGGGGGAAATGCAGCTCGGCATGGGCCAGCAATTCGGCAATTTCTTCTACATCCTGATCTCGGCCGGCCTCGGCGGCGGGCTGGTCGTCGACGGCGCCTATGTCCGCGGCGCCACCGGCCGCAGCGGCGAGATCGGCCTGATGCGCACCGGCGGCGGCAAGGCGTGCGAGCCCGTGCAGAATATCGTCTCGCTGTCGGCGCTGGCCGATCGAGTGGTGGCGCAAGGCTTTGCGATCGACGCGGTAACCAAGGACGAGCATTGGCCCGCCCCGCTCGCGGCCTGTATCGACCAGTGGATCAACGACGCCGCCGATCGGCTCGTCGGGCCGCTCGAAGCGGTCAATTGCCTGGTCAATCCCGCCACCATCCTGCTCGGCGGACGGCTGCCGGTGCAGCTGGTCGACCAGCTCGCGGAACGGATCAATGTCCGCATGCGCGAAGTGGCGTCCTTCCTGCCCGCCGTGGCGCCGGTCGCCCGCGCCGCGCTGTCGGAAGACGCCCCCGCGGTGGGCGCGGCGATCCTGCCGCTCAGCCACTTCCTGCTTCCCACCTCGGGCGCGCTCTGGAAGACGACCGACAGCGCGAACGTCTCGCTGGTCGCCTGAGCAGAGGGGCGGCTGGCCGCCCCGATTGCGACCTGCCGAAAAAATTCGGGCACGGCCACGGCAAATACCGTGACCGTGCCCGCAAAGCCGGGGATCCAGAACCGGTGGATCCCCGTCGGAGGCGTCAGAAGCTGACGTTGAAGCCGAACTGGATGACCTTGCCCTGGTTGCGGATGCCCATCAGCATCGACTGGTTCCTGGTATAGCCGTCGGCCGGGACCCGGTTGTCTTCAACGAAGCGATAGTCGCCATTGTAGAAGAGCACGTTGGTGGCCGACGCCAGGATCCGCAGGTTGCGGAACACCTTGTAGCTGGCGGTCAGGTTCATCGTGCCGTCGGGAACGCCCAGATTGTACAGCGGCGTCGAGTAGCGATAGTTCGCGCGCAGCTGCAGCTTGTCGTCGCCGTAGAAGATCTGGGCGTTGACGATATCCTTCGAGAAGCCGCCCGGCAGGCCGATCACGGCCGGGATCGCCGGCAGCGTCACGTCGGCAGCCTGGGTCAGGCCAGCGCGGGTCGCAGTGGCGTTGGTAAAGCTGTGCTGCCAGTTGGCCTGCACGCCGATGTTCTTGAGGAAGCCCGGCAGGAAGCTGAACTGCTGGCGCACCGTGAACTCGGTACCGCCGAAGCGCACCACATTCGGATTGTTGAACGGCTGGGTGATGATCGCCGGCAGCACGACGTCACCGACCTGCACCGTTCCGACCGTCTGCACGTCCTGGGTGAAGCCGCTGACGAAACGGACAAAGCCGTTGAGCGTCATCGAGGTGCTGCGGCTCGGGAACCACTCGACCGCGAGGTCGATGCCCTTCGAAGTATAGGGCTTCAGGTTCGGATTGCCGCTGTTGATCGTCGCGCGGCCCTGCGACAGCGCGGTCACCGGGTTGAAGTTGCTGCCCACCGTCGTGTCGGTGAAGAGCGGACGCGTCAGCGTCTTGGTCAGGCCGAGGCGGACGTCGAAGGTGCGCGTGAGCTGCAGCTTGGCGTTCAGCTGCGGCAGCCAATAGCCATAGCTGCTGCCATAGGTGACGAGCGAGCTGGACGTGACATTGCCCTGCAGGCCCTGGATCTTGGCGTCGGTCAGGACATAGCGCGTACCGACGCTGCCACTCAGGATGCCCTTCTCGAACAGCGCCGAGGCATAGAGCGCGAAGGTATTCTCGGTATCGTCGATATAGCCGGTGATCTGGGCCGGTGCCTGAACGATGTTGGTGTTCGGGCTGGTGATCAGCGCGGCGATCTTGTCGATATTATACCAGGGGAAGCTGCCGGTGTTGGTGCCGCTGACATAGGGGTTGCGCCCCGCCAGCGGATTGGTCGGCAGCTCGAGGAAGCTGGAGTCGAGGTCGGGACGCAGATTGGGGTTCGCGGCGGCGCGCGTACCGTTCGGCAGCAAGGCCTGGCCAAAGGTGTAGTTCAGCGTGTTCTGCCGGGCGGTCTTGTGCCGCTCGTCGACGCGGACGCCGAACACGATCGCCCGGAGCAGGCTGTCGTCGGATACGCGGTATTTGAAATCGCCGCGCAGCGCCTTGATCGTGTCGTCGATCCGCGGCGTGCCGATCGAGCCGCTGGACAGAGCGAAATCGTCCGCAGTGAACGCCTGGAAATTATACACCGAATGATAGGGATTGGAGATGTCGTAGGAGAACGGCACCTTCGGGATCGTCGCGACGGTGGTCGCGGTCGAATCCAGGTCGAAGACGAAGTTGCGGACGCTGCCGCGGCGGAACGACTTGTAATAGGACGCGTCCGCCTTGAACGAGATCCGGCCGCCATCGTTGAACGCGATGTTCAGACCGCCGCCGAAGGTCGTGTCCTTCTGATCCTGGAAGTCGAGGTTGCCGCGATAGGTGGTCACCGGCGCGTTCATCGCCACCACGGTATCGAACTCGTTGACCGTGCCGCTGACCGGCGCACCGTTGGTGCCGACGTTGATCCCGGTGGCGGTGAAGGTGCGGTCCGAATTCTTCAGATGATCGACATTGTAGATGCCGTCGAGGCTGAGGCGCAGCGAGGGCGTGACGTCCCACTGGATCATGCCGAGCGCGGCGTTGCGATAATCGCTGTCGGCGCCGACCTGCTCGCCGAGCGCGATCGGCAGCGAATCGCGGCGGCCGTCCTTGTTCACATCGTTGCGCAGGCGAGTCGCGGCGGTCGTTGCCGTGTCGAAGCTCCAGCCGGCACCCTGGTTCCAGATGTTGGTCTTGTACTCGCTCACGCGCTCATAGGTGAGCGCGATACCGAGATTATCGCCCAGCTTGCCGACCCAGGTCGCCGAAATGCGCGGCGCGACATTGGCATAGTCGTTCGCCTTGCTGAGCATCGCGGAATTGGTGTTGGTATAGCCGCGGACGAGCACCTGCAGGCCGCGCTGCTTGGTTTCCAGCGGGTGGATGGTCTGGATCAGCACGGTGCCGCCCGATCCGCCTTCGATCGTGCTGCTGTCCGGCGTCTTCTGCAGGAAGAGACCGCTAAGGCCCTGGCTCGGGAACGAGCCGGTCTGGACGGCGCGCAGGCCCGGCTGCGGGCTGGGCACGATGCGGCCGTTGATTTCCTGGTTGACGAAATCGCGGCCCAGGCCGCGCGCCGACAGGGCGCCGTTGCCGTTCACGTCGATGCCGGGAACCGTCAGGATCGCTTCGGTCATCGACGCATCGGGCAGCTGGCCCATCTCGTCGGCGCTGATGCCGTCCACCATCACCGCGGAGTCGCGCTTGACGCGTTCCGCGCGCTCCAGCGAGGCGCGCACGCCGTTGACGGTGATGTTGTTGCCCTTCGAGTCGGTATAGTTGCCAACCTGCTCGGCGGGAGTTTCCTCCGCGGTATCGGTGGTCGGCTGGGCATCTTGCGCCGGTGCGCTGTCCTGAGCCGGCTTGGCATCCTGGGCTTGCGCGGCAGTGGCGGCCATGGCGCCAGCCGAAACCGCGAAAAGCAACGCGGCGCGCAGTACACGAACGTGCATTATATCCTCCCCTTTGTTCGGCATGCTTTCCGCGCGGCTTCTGCCGTTCTCGGACGCACGTCCTTGTCTGTTATATGGTCACTCCATTTTGGTGGCGTCAATACAATAAATTGTTTTGCTTTTGTTTATTGACGGGACTGCGGGAGTGCCTGCATAGTTGCGAGGGGCTGCCAATGGCGGCGAGAGGCCGTCAAAGAATGGCACGCAGGGCGAGAGGATAAGCGAGGATGGCGAACGTCGGGCGACGCGATTTCGTAAAGGGAGCGATCGGCGGAGCGTCGGCAATTGCGGCGGCGGGCACCGCGATCGGCAAGCCCGCCAAGCGCGCGCCGAACATCGTGTTCATCCTGGCCGATGATCTTGGCTGGGGCGATATCGGCGCGAACAACCCGAATTCGGGGATCCCCACGCCGAACATCGACCGGCTGGCCAAGCAGGGCATGCGCTTCACCGACATGCACTCCTCCTCCGCGGTGTGCACGCCCAGCCGCTATTCGATCCTCACGGGCCAATATCCCTGGCGCAATACCGACAAGCCGGGCGCACTGACGGGCTATGCCGCTTCGCTGATCAAGCCGGGCCGGCTGACCGTGGCGGGCATGCTGAAGCAGGCCGGCTATTACACCGCAGGCGTGGGCAAATGGCATCTCGGCCTCGGCGACAAGCAGCCGACCGACTATTCCAAGCCCTTCCATCCCGCGCCGACCGATCACGGCTTCGACTATTTCTACGGGCTGCCGGCATCGCTCGACATGGCGCCCTATGTCTATTTCGAGAACGACCATTGCATCGCCCCGCCGACGGCGAGCACCGAGGACCAGGCCAATGAAAAGGGCCCGTTCGGCAAGTTCTGGCGCCACGGCGCGATGATGCCGGGCTTCGACTTCGACCAGGTGACGCCGACCTTCACCAGCAAGGCAGTCGAGATCGTCAACCGCCAGGCGAAGAAGGCCGAGCCGTTCTTCCTCTATTTCGCGCTCCCCTCCCCTCACACGCCCTGGCTGCCGCTGCCCGAATATCGCGGCAAGTCGCGCGCCGGCGACTATGGCGACTTCGTCTGCCAGGTCGATGCGATGGTGGGTAAGGTGCTGGCGGCGATCGAGGACAACGGCATTGCCGGCGAGACGCTGATCTACTTCACCAGCGACAATGGCGCGATGTGGGACGAGGACCATATCGAGCGCTTCGGCCACCGCGCCAATGCCGACTGGCGCGGCCGCAAGGCGGACGTGTGGGAAGCGGGGCACCGCATCCCCTGCTTCGTCAAATGGCCGGGCCATGTCGCGCCGGGCAGCGTCTCGAACGAGATGCTCTCGCTCACCGATTTCATGGCGACGGTCGCGGCGGTTACCGGGCAGGCGCTGCCCGCCGATGCCGCCGAGGACAGCTTCAACACCTTGCCGGTGCTCGAAGGGCGCAACAGGAAGCCGATCCGCGAGACCATGATCTCCGAATCGGGCAAGGGCATGCGCAGTATCCGCGAAGGCTTTTGGAAGCTCGAAATGGGACTTGGCTCGGGCGGGTTCAGCGATCCGATCAGCGTCGATCCGGTGCCGGGCGGGCCGCAGGTGCAGCTCTATGACCTCAGGACCGATCCCGCCGAGCGCAACAATCTGTGGGACAAGCATCCCGAGATCGTCGAGCGCCTCACCCAGAAATTGAAGCAGGCCGAGGCCGCGGGGCGAACCCGGCCGGCCTGAGAATATCAGGACAATCCAGCGATGCCCCTGTGCCGGCCATGCCTCGGAACGGCAACGCCCGGCGCAATCGGGCCGCAACCACGCATCCAGTTGATGCGCGGCCAGTTGTGAAAGACGTGATGAACATCGACACCCCTTTGAGCCCCGCTCGTCGGACCTTGGAAACGCCATTGCTCGCCGGCGTCGAGCTGGGCGGCACCAAGATCATCTGCACGCTCGGGACCGGGCCGGACGCGATCGTCGATAGCCGGCGGATCGCGACCGGCGAGGCCGAGCCGACTTTGGCTGCGATCGAAGCCGTGCTCGATGACTGGGTGCGCTCCTATCCCTCGATCGCCGCGCTTGGCCTGGCGAGCTTCGGGCCGCTCGAGCTCGATCCGGCGGCTGCGGACTATGGAGCAATAACCCGGACGACCAAGCCCGGCTGGTCGGGCACCGATCTCGCGGGCCGGATCCGCCGCCGCTATGACCTGCCTTTGGCTTTCGACACCGACGTCAACGGCGCCGCGCTCGCGGAAGGCCGCTGGGGCGCGGCACGCGGGCTGCGCTCCTGGGTCTATATCACCATCGGCACCGGCGTCGGCGCCGGCATCATCGTCAACAACCGGACCGTGCAGGGCTTGGGGCATAGCGAGGCGGGGCACATGGTCGTCCGGCGCTCGCGCAACGACAGCTTCGCCGGCATCTGCCCGTTCCATGGCGACTGCGTCGAAGGGCTGGTATCCGGCCCGGCAATCGCCGCGCATACCGGCCTCAAGGGAGAGCATATCCCGGACGACCATACGGTGTGGGATTCGGTGAGCGAGACGATCGCGGAGATGATCCACAATCTCGCGATGAGCACTGCGCCCGAGCGCATCATCCTGGGCGGCGGCGTGATCGAGCGTCGTCCGTCGCTGTTCACACCGATCCGCCGGGCCGTGGTGGAGAGCCTCGCCGCCTATGCCCATACGCCGGCGATCGCCGGGGACATCGACCGCTTCATCGTGCCGCCCGCGCTCGGCGCGATGGCGGGGCCGCTCGGCGCGCTGGCGCTCGCCTCGACAGCGCTTCCGGTCGTGCTCGCCGGCGTCGGCGAATAGCGTCAAGCAACGGCGATCGATGCGATTTTTCTGCCGGGCGGCACACTCTTGCGACAGGTCCAGTGCAGATACGCAGGGCAATTTGAGAGGAAGTCACAAATGAAGAAGATCATGATTGCGGTCGCGGTTGCTGCGACTTTCACTTCGGGCGCGGCGATGGCCCAGGCGGGCATGGGCTTCAAGGCAGGCGCGACGCGTGATGCCGTTGTCGCCAATGCCGCGAAGGGGTTCGCGCGCATGGATCAGAATGGCGACGGCGCGTTCGACGCGACCGAGGTCACTGCGGTGCTCCAGGCGCGCGCGACCAAGAACGGCAAGGAGTTCAAGCCTGCCGCCGCTGCCAAGGCGATCAGCAACAATGACGGCGATGGCGACGGCAAGGTCACGCTCGCGGAATTCCAGGCCGCCGCCGGCAAGCGCTTCGACGCGGCGGACACCAACAAGAACGGCACGATCGACGCCGATGAGGCCAAGGGTGGCGAAGGCGGCGAATAAGCGCTTCCCAGCCGTCTGAAATAGCGGGCCGGTCTGACGAAGACCGGCCCGTTTTCGTTTCAGTCGGCCTCGCCCATCAATTCGCGAAGGCATATCTCCTCGAACGTCGCCTGGTCCGCGACATCGCGCGCCGTCGAGCCGAAGGCACGCGCGATCAGGTCCGCCGTCGAAATGTCGAAATCCTGCCCGCCCGCTTCGGCCGCCTTGGCCATCGCCTTGCCGAGCTCGACGCCGAACTGGTCGAACGGATTGATCCCGAGCAGCACTGCATTCACGAAGGTGCGCTGCTCGTAAAAGGCGATCAGCGCGCCCAGCGTGCGTGGATCGAGGCGATCGAGCAACAGCGTCGAGGATGGCCGGTCGCCCGGATAGCTGCGGGCGGGGTCATCGCTATGCTTGCCCGCCATGAGCGCAGCGCCCTGTGCGAACATGTTGAGCAGCAGCTGGCGGTGATGATCCTCGGCCAGGCCGTCGCCGCGCTCGACCACGCCGACAAACTCGACCGGCACGAGGCGCGTGCCCTGGTGGAGCAACTGGAAGACCGCATGCTGCGCATCGGTGCCGACGCCGCCCCAGGTGATTGGCGCGGTCGGATAGCTGACCGGCTCCCCCTCAGCGGTGACGCGCTTGCCGTTCGATTCCATCTCGAGCTGCTGGAGATAGCTCGGCAACAGCGCGAGCCGCTGATCATAGGCAAAGGTGGCGCGCGTCTCGCAGCCGCGGACCTGCGTGTAATAGAGGTCGGCGAAGGCGGCGAGGACCGGAGCATTGCGCGCCAGGGGCGCGGCGCGGAAATGCCGGTCCATCTCGGCCGCGCCTTCGAGCAGCTCCGCAAAGGCGTCCCAGCCAAGCGCGAGCGCGACCGGAAAGCCGATCGACGACCACAGCGAATAGCGCCCGCCGACGCTTTCGGAAAAAGGCAGGATCCGCGCAGGGTCGACACCCCATTCACGCGCGCTGTCCGGCGCCGCGGTGAGTGCGATCACGCGGGACTTGGGATCCTCTACCCCGCCCCAGGCAAGCCATTGCAGCGCGCTGCGGGCGTTGAGCAGCGTCTCGGTGGTGGTGAAGGTCTTGGACGCGATCGCGACCAGCGTCGCCTGCGGATCGAACCGGTCGATCACGGTCTGCAGCGCCATGCCGTCGACGTTCGAGACCACGGCGATGTCGTAGCGGCCCACCTCGTCGGCAAGCGCGTCGATCAGCAGGTCGGGCCCCAGCGCCGAGCCGCCAATGCCGATATGCAGGATGTGGCGGATCGGACCGAAAGTCCCCGCGTCGATCTCCTCGACCAGCGCGCGCATCCGGGCATGTTCGGCACGCGCGCGGGCAACGCTCGCGGGGGCGCCCTCGCCGCGCTCCGCGCTATGCTCGGCGGCACGCCCCTCGGTATTGTTGATCGCCTTCCCGCCGAACAGCGCATCGCGCTTGGCGGCGAAGTCCATCTCGCCCGCAAGCGCGGCGAACTGCGCGATGGCGGTGGGGGTGAGGTGCGTCTTCGACCAGTCGAAATGGATTCCCGCCACGTCCGCGGTCAGCGCCGCGAGCCGCTCCGGGTTCCCGGCGAACAACGCCTCCAGGCGCTGATCCGGAAGGCCCCGCACCTGCGACCAATCGGACATCCATTCCTCCCTTGATAATGCGGCTTGGGGCCTTGCCGGCCCTGTTCACCCTGTTAGGCGAAAGGCCGAACATTAACAAAAGAAAATTACTTTAAAAAGAAGGCCGGCGCGGCATGAACCGCCGCGCCGGCCAGGGATGGAGCCTATTTGAAGATGCTCAGGTCGATGCTGTCGGCCATCGCCTTGGTACCGGCATCGTTCGGATGCAGATGGTCCTTGTCGTTATAGGCCTTCAGGTAGCTCTCCGGATCGGCGGGATCGTGCACGGCCTTGTCGAAATCGACATAGCCGTCGAACTTGCCGCCGGTGCGGATGAAGGCGTTGATCTTCTGGCGTGCTTCCAGGCCATCCGGGCGCGCATAATTAGCGCCCTTGTACGGCGTCATCGTCGCGCCGATCACCTTGATGCCCTTGGCGTGCGCCTGGTCGATCATCCGGGTCATCGCCTTGATCAGGTCGTCAGCAGTGACCGGCTCCTCCGGCGACTTGGCCTGGCGCGGCCCGCCCTTGCCTTCGCGCAGGATCGACGAACGGCCAAGGTCGTTCACGCCCTCGAGCAGGATGATGTACTTCACCCCCGAACGCTCGAGCGCATCATAGGACCAGCGCTCGATCCCGGCCGCATGCTGGCCGCCGCGCGCATCGGGCTGACCGCCGTCGTGCAGGATGCGGTTGCCACCGATGCCGGCATTGACCACGGCGAGGTGGCGGTATTTGGGATTGGCCTGGAGCCGCTCGGCAAGGTGGTTCATCCAGCGGTGATTGGCATTGTTGGTGGTGCCGGCGCCGTCAGTGATGCTGTCGCCGAAGGTGACGATCGCGGCGGACTTGGCCGGAGCCATCACGTCGAGCCCGACGAGCACGCGCCAGTCCTTCTGCCGGGTCGCACCCGGCATGGCGGCGGTGGCGGTCAAATTGCCCGCCGCGCTATAGTTGGTGACATGCGCCAGCGCGTGGCCGGTATAGAGCGTCACGGTCTGCGCCGGCAGGAACACGCTGACGGTCACGTCGCCGAGCGTCGGCACGTCGAACGCGACCGGATCGCTGTAGATCGTCGCACCCGGCGCGATCACCGTGTCCGCCTTGCCCGAAAAGGTCACGCCGCGATAATTGGTGACCGCCCCGTCCGCCGCGCTACGCGCGATGCTGACGGCGCCGATGGTGAGCGGCTTGTCGCCAAAGCGGTTCGACAGCACCAGCCGCGCGCTTTTGCCGCCCAGCGACATGTGCACGATGTTGCGATAGGTGATGCCCTCCGCCGGAATGGCTTCCCCGGCGAGCTTCGCCTGCCCGGCGCCCCAGCTGGCGACCCAATGCTCCTGTGCCATCGCCGGCGTGCAGGCAAAGGCCAGCAGGAAGGCGGCAGCAATGCGTTGTAGAAACTTCATCGCGAAAAACCCCTCAATCGAAAGCTGTTAGTTGGCGGGAGCCGGCTCGGCCGCCCCTGCCTTGGCACCGCCGTCCGCACCGCCTTCGGCCCGCGGGCCATTCGGCGAGACGGCCATGCGGAATATCCCCTTCTTCGCCTCGGCGAACGGGAAGATCTCGTCCTTCACCGAGCGCAGCCACTTCTCGATCTCGGCCTCAAGGCGGTGAATCAGCGGCTGCTGCGCCGGATCCTCGACCAGATTCTTCATCTGGAACGGGTCGGCGACATTGTCGAAGAGCAGCCAGCGGCCGGTATCGCCCATCACATACGTGTGAGTCCGCGTGCGGATGCCGCGATAGGGCGGGCAATAGCCGGGGCGCGCCTGGCGGGCGGCGGCCTGCGCGCCCTTAAGCTTGGCGCCGGCACCTTCATTCTGGCTGATCAGGAAGACATGCTCGGGCTCCTGGATCGCCTTGCCGCGCATCGCATCCGAAAGGTCGCGCCCGGCGCAGTGCTTCGGGACCGGAACACCGGCCAGACCGCACAGGGTCGGATAGATGTCGACCGCCGAGAACAGCACGTCGGACTTCTGCCCGGCGCGCGTTACGCCGGGATAGCGGATGAAGAACGGCACGCGGCAGCTCTCCTCGAAGGGCACGCGCTTGCCCATCAGGCCCTGCGAACCCATCATCTCGCCGTGATCCGACGTGTAGATGACGATCGTGTCGTCCGCCATGCCGGTCTCTTCGAGCGCCTTGAGCACCCGGGCGAATTCCTCGTCGATGCTGGTGATCGAGCCGTGATAGCCCTGCGCAGCCTTGCTCAGCGCCCGGCCGGTGCGGACGCCCTTATGGATGTCCGCGGCCTTGGGCAGGATCTGGACGTTCGGCCGGGTGGGCTGCATGTCGTCGGGATAGAGATCGCGCTTCTCGGGCGGGGGATCGAAGGGCGGATGCGGCGGGTTCCAGGAGAGCACCAGGAACCAGGGCTTCTCCTTGTCCTGCGCCTTGAGGAAAGTGATCGCCTCGTCGGTCATCCGGGTCGGCTGCCAGCCCTCGGGGAAGATCTTCTCGCCCGTCTCCTGGTCAAACGTCCAGCTATGGTAGTGGTCGTTGGTGTTGCCCCAGACGTGCCAGTCCTCGAAGCCCATGCGGTATGGGCCCTTGGGGATGAACCGGAAATCCTCGCCGCCGACCTTGTCCTGTCCGTGGATGTGCCATTTGCCGACATAGCCGGTGTGATAGCCGGCCTGGCGGAAAGTCTCGCCGAGCGGACCAACTTTGGGATTGAGGATGTCCTCATTGCCCAGCACGCCGCTCTGCTGCGGATACATCCCACTCATGAAGATCGCGCGGTACGGCGTGCACAGCGGATAATTTGAGACGCACTTGTTCATCGAGCAGTTCTGCGCCCGGAATGCCGCCAGGTTCGGCGCCATCGCCTGATTATAGGCCTCGCCGGGCAGAGAGCAGGCGCGGTGCTGGTCGCTGAACACATAGAGCAGGTTCGGCCTGCGCGTCTTGGGCGCCGGTTTGGCCTCGAGCCCCGTCGTGGTGAGGGCAGCCGCGGCGGCGGTGCCCGACATCAGGAAGTCTCTGCGCTTCATGCTCACTCTCCAAAATCCCGCGTCATTTCACCGAACCCGGCCCGAAGGACGGCGGCACGTCGCCGGCACCCGCGCCCCAGGCCTTGTTCGGCGTGCCGGACAGCTGGAAGGCCAGCACGCCGCCCTTGGCGATGAAGTCCGCCGGCAACCACGACTTGCTCCAGGGCTTGCCGCCATAGGTGAGCCCGGTGACATAAGGCGCAGCCAGCGCGGCGCCGCTGCCGCGGATCGTGATCGTCGCCCCACCCGGCCGGCGGATCACCGCCTCGGGAAACAGCGGGCTGCCGATGACCAGTTCCGAGCGCCCCGGATAGAGCGGATAGAAGCCGAGCGCGGAGAAGACGTACCAGGACGACATCTGCCCGAGATCGTCATTGCCCGAGATGCCGTTCGGCGCATTGGTCCAGATCTGCCGCTGCGCGGTCCGCACGATCGCCTGGGTCTTCCACGGCTCGCCGAGGAAATTGTACAGCCAGGGTTGACCAATTGAGGGCTCATTGCCGAGCTCGGGATGGAGGCGCCCGGCCTTTTCGCGGGCATTGGGGCCGTCATCGGTGCTGGTGACGACCCATTCGCCCTTATCGTTCTGGAAATAGCGATCGAGCCGCTTCCGCGCCGTCTCGGTACCGCCGAGTATCTCGAACAGCCCGGCGGGATCGAAGGGCATCATCCAGAGATATTGCGCGGCACTCCCCTCGACAAAGCCGTCGCCGGTGCCCGGCTGGAAGGCCGGCCAGCTGCCATCGGCGTTGCGCTGCTGGATATAGCCACCCTCGGGCGTCGCCTTGGGATTGAACTGGTTGCGCCACCAGCCGGCGCGCGCGCGGAACTTGGCGACATTGGCAGTGTCGCCCGCCTGGCGGGCCAACTCGCTCACACCGAAGTCCGCCGCGGCATATTCAAGCGTGGTCGCCGCCGCGCCCCAGACCGGAGAGCCGACGGGCATGTAGTTGTGCTGCAACCACAGATCGAGGCCGGGGCGCTGGCCGAGGCCGTTCTTCGGCCCGTCCTTCCTGAGGTCGAGCGCGGTCGGCACCGTCGCCGCCTTGAGCAGCGAGGCATAGGCCGATTTGTGATCAAACATCGTGCCGCCAAAGGCGTGGATCGCCGCAACGGTGGGCGGTGCGGGATCGCCGTTCATCACCTGGGTGGCGCCGGTGATATGCGTCCAGCGGTCCCACACGCCGCCATTCTGATCGGCCTGGTTGAGCAGCGACTGGGCGAAATCGGAGCCGACGCGCGGATCGACCAAAGTCACCAGCTGGACCTGCGAGCGATAGACGTCCCAGCCCGAATAATT
Source organism: Sphingomonas sp. R-74633 (assembly GCF_013416555.1). Taxonomy (GTDB): domain Bacteria; phylum Pseudomonadota; class Alphaproteobacteria; order Sphingomonadales; family Sphingomonadaceae; genus Sphingomonas. Next base: position 333,971 of record NZ_JACCFG010000002.1, read on the forward strand.
GCCGTATTGCGCCTTCTGGAACTTCGAGACACGGTGGATCTGCTTGTCGAAGCCCGAGTAACGGCCGTCGACATCGCTCAGCAGGGTCGGGTGGATCAGCGAATGATAGAGCGCGGTGTAGAACACCGTGCGCTCGTCCTTGCCGCCGCCCTTGATCGCGATGCGGCCGAGCATCTCGTTCCAGCTGGCGCGGCCGCGCTGCTGGACCTGCTCGAGCGTGGTGCCCGCCGGGTTCTCGGCGGCAAGATTGGCGCTGGCGCCGGCTTCGTCGACATAGGAAATTCCGACGCGCATGTTGACGGCCTTTGCGGCCCTGGGGTCGAAGCTGATCCAGCCGCCCGAGCCCTTGCCGACCGGAAGCACCTTGCCATAGCCGGTGCCACCCTTTGCGGTGGTGGTGCCGGGGCGAACGCTGTCATTTTCCCAGGTGCCGCCGACGGCGAAGGGCTGGTCGAACTCGGCGATGAAGTGGAGCTTGTAATAGCTGACCTGGCGCTGTGGCTGCTGGCCGCAGAAATTGCCGCTGGCCACCCAGCCCTTCACGGTGCGCTTCGCCGCGTCGATCTCGACATAGGCGTCGCCGCTGCCGACTTCGGAGGCCGAGGCGCGGATCATCAGGTTGGCGGGCTTGTCCGCCGGGAAGCTGAAGCGCGCCGAGCCGGTGCGCAAAGTCGCGCCGAGATCGACGGTCACGCCATTGTCCATCGCGACCTTGTACTTGCCCGGCAGCGCTGTCTCGCGATCATGGCTGAAGCTGCTCGTGTAGCGCTTCACCGAGCTCGCCAGTTCGGGTGACTGGTCGATCGGAATGGTGACCGGCATGAACGGAATATCGCCGCTCGCGCCCTGGCAGCCGCCGCCCATCATATGGGTCATGCTGAAGCCGCGCATCAGCGTGGCGTTCCACTCATAGCCGTTGGTCAGCGTTGGGAATTTGTTGCCTTCCATCGGCACCTGCTCGGGGCTGAACCCGACCATGCCGAAAGGCAGCACCGCGCCGGGAAACTCATTGCCCTCATTGGTGGTACCGATGAAGACATTGACCTCGGCGGCCGGATCCGCCGCCTTCGACGCGGTCTGCGCCTGTGCGATCGGTGCGGCGAGCGCGGCAGTAAGCATCAGCCCCTGATGAAGGGGACGCAGGGTAGCGCGCATCAATCTCTCCAAATCGGATGGCGACCAACCCGATCGCCTCTCTTCTCATGCAAATGTCGCAAGACTATCCCAGCGATCAGATCGGTCGCGTTCGCCCCGCTGCTTCGGCCTGCTTCAGCTTCTTGGTCAGCCGTTCGACGATATCGGGCCGGGCGTGCCACAGATTGTTGAGCTCGCCCGGATCGGACTTGAGATCATAGAGCTGGACCGTCGGCCCGCCCGGCACCGGATCGGCGCTGTCGGGCAGGCTGAACCCGCCCGAGCCAAGGCCCATCTCTAGCTTCCAGCTGCCTTCGCGGATGCTGCGCAGGCCCTTGCCCGATTCGTGGATGATGGTCTCGCGGATCGGCTTCTTGTTACGTCCCTCGAGCAACGGCAGCGCGTTGAAGCTGTCCTCGGCGGCGTCGCTGGGCAGCTTCTGGCCGGTGACCGCAGCGACCGTTGCCATGAAATCGGTGAGCGACAGCATCTCGTTTGAGACGCTGCCGGGGGCAACATGGCCGGGCCATTTGACGATGCACGGGATGCGGTGACCGCCTTCCCACACGTCCGACTTGCGGCCCCGCCAGTCGGCATTGGCGCGGTGGCCATATTGCTCGATCCGCACATCGTCCCAGGGCGCGCCATTGTCGCTGGTGAAATAGATCAGCGTGTCGCCGGCGATCCCGGCATCCTCGATCGCGGCGAGGACTTTTCCGACCATCGCATCGGTCTGGTAGACATAGTCGCCATAATCGCCGGCGCGCGACTTGCCCTTGTACTCGGGCAGCGGCAGCCAGGGATTGTGCGGCGAGGTCAGCGCGAAATAGAGGAAGAAGGGCTCGGCCTTCTTCGCCTGGCGGTTGACGATCTCGATCGCCTTGTCGGTGAAGTCCGGCAGCACCTGCTCGAACTTGAACCCCGGCGCCATCGCACCGCCGCCGCGATGATAGCCGAGATTGCCCCGGCCGCCATTGGCCGCGCCGCCTTCCTTGCCCGCAGCCTCGATCTTGTCGGTCGCCGGGGTCACCAGATGGTCGTTCTCGAAATAGGCATAGGGCGGCATGTCGAGCGACGCGGCCAGCCCGAAATAATAGTCGAACCCGTGATCGGTCGGCGCCGGGTGGAAGGGCTTGGAGAAATCCGTCTTTGGCTGATCACCGAGGCCGAGATGCCATTTGCCGACACCGGCGGTGTAATAGCCGGCCTTCTTCAGCATGCCCGCCACGGTCAGCCTGCCCTGCTTGATCAGCGAGGGCGCGTAGCCGGTCAGCGCACCCGACTTGTCGCTGTTGCGCCACGGATATTGGCCGGTGAGGATCGAGTAGCGGCTGGGCGTGCACACCGCCGACGAGGCGTGCATGTCGTTGAAGCGCATGCCCTGCTTCGCCATGCGATCGAGGTTCGGCGTCGGGATCTTCGAGTTGGGATTATAGGCGGCAATATCGCCCCAGCCCATGTCGTCGACCAGGATGAAGACGATGTTCGGCAGCCGCCGCGGCGCCGCATGCGCCATCGTCGCACTCGCCACCGCGAGTGCCGACGCCCCGCCGATCGCGCCTTGTACGAACCCGCGCCGCCCGACATTCGCCATCACTCAATCCCTCACCTGGTCGCAACCTGTTGCAGCGGCTTTTCACCGCCTGCCCAGCTATCTTATCGTCGGAATATGGCTGGCCGATCTCGGCATCGTCAATAAAATAATTTGTTTTGTTTTATTGCTCTCGGACGGTAAGAAAAGGGTGACGCGGCATGCCCGTGATCCAATAGACATGTGGGAGTAGGATATGACCAGTTTGCGCAATCGATTGCTCGGCATGGCCGCGCTCATCGGCACCGTATCGGTACCCGTTACCGTGGCTCCGGCATCGGCTTTCGCCGGCAAGGGTGCCCGCCCGGCACAGGCGACTCAGCCGCGATCGAAGCCGCGCAACGTGATCTTCATCCTGCTCGACGATCTGCGCTACGACGGCCTCGGCTTCCTGCAGCCGAACATCAAAACGCCCAATATCGACAAGCTGGCGCGTGGCGGCACCTACTTCCCCAACACCGTCGTCACTTCGTCGCTATGCAGCCCGAGTCGCGCGACGATCCTGACTGGCGAGACCGCGCGCAACCACGGCGTGGTCGACAATGGCGGTTCGGACGAGAAGGGCCTGACCTTCTTCCCGTCCTACCTCCAGCAGGCCGGCTACCAGACGGCGTTCATCGGCAAGTGGCACATGGGCAAGGATAGCGATGCCCCCCGCCCCGGCTTCGACAAATGGATCAGCTTCCGCGGCCAGGGCTTCTATTACCCCACCGCCAATCCCATGCAGCGCACGCTCAACGTCGACGGCAAGAGCGTGCCGCAAAAGGGCTATATCACCGACGAGCTGACCGATTACGCGATGGACTGGCTGGAGAAGGGCCGCGACCAGAAGAAGCCCTTTTTCCTCTATCTCAGCCACAAGGCGGTGCACGCCGATCCGCAGCCGGCGAAGCGCTACGAGCACCAGTATGACAACGTCAATTTCGACATCCCGGCGAGCGCCGCCAACACGCCCGAGAATTACAAGGGCAAGCCGATGTGGGTCTATAACCAGCGCAACACCTGGCACGGCCTCGACTTCTTCTACCATCAGGACCGGAAGATGTCGGATTATCTGAAGGACTATTACGCCACGCTCTCCGCGGTGGACGACAGCGTCGGCCGGGTGATGGCCTACCTCAAGAAGAACGGGCTCGAGAAGGACACGCTGGTCGTGTTCACCGCGGACAATGGCTACCAGATCGGCGACCACGGCCTGATCGACAAGCGCACCGCCTATGAGCCTTCGGTGCGCGTGCCGATGGTGATGTACGAGCCGGGCACCGTCCCCGCCGGCGTGGTCAACACCGGTCGCCTGCGCAACCTCGACTATGCGCCGACCTTCCTCGACCTTGCCGGCGCGCCGCGCCCGAAGCAGTTCGAGGGCGTCAGCGCCTGGCCGCTGATCACCGGCCAGACCCCGGCGAGCGAATGGAAGGCACCGGACTTCGTCTATGAGTATTTCTGGGAATGGTCGTTCCCGATGACGCCGACCACCTTCGCGATCGAGCGCGGCAATCTGAAGTATATTCAGTATTACGGCGTCTACGACACCGAGGAGCTGTACGACGTCAGCAAGGATCCGAACGAGATGAACAATCTCATCGCCGATCCGGCCTATCGCGCCAAGACCAACGAGTTGCGCGAGGCGCTGTACCAGCAGCTCGCCAACAGCGACGGCCAGCACAAGATCCCGTTCGGCTTCCGCAACCGCGAAGGCAACGTCCAGCGCCATGAGGGCGGCATCGGCTCGGCGCCGTTCCCCGAGCGGTGGAGCATCCCCTACAAGACCAAGGGCGACGCCGAACATAATTGATCGCACTGACGGGCGGCGTTTCCTCAGGAACGGCGCCCGTTTTGCACCCAGGGATATTCAGCGGAGATCGACGATGCGGATCCGATATGCGAGCACGGCAGCAGCATTGGCCCTGATGGCCTTCACCGGCCCCGGCCATGCACAGAACGCCCCAGCCCCAGCAGCAGCCCCGCCGCGCGCGCCAGCACCCCATGGCGCCCGGCCGAACATCGTCTTCATCCTGGTCGACGACATGGGCTGGCGCGACCTGGGCGTCACCGGATCGACCTTCTACGAGACCCCAGCGATCGACGCGCTGGCGCGCGACGGGATGCGCTTCACCAACGCCCATTCCGCCTATCCGCGCTGCGTGCCCTCGCGCTACGCGATCCTCACCGGACGCAACCCCGCGCGCGGTCAGGTCCCCGGTGGCCCGGAATCGATCAAGGCCTCGGACTATACGATCGCCGAGGCGCTGCACGACAATGGCTATGCGACGTTCTTCGCGGGCAAGTGGCATGAGGGCAAGACGCCCGCCACCCAGCCCCAGGCGCAGGGTTTCGACATCAATATCGGCGGCAGCTCGGCCGGGATGACCGGCACGCATTTCTTCCCCTACAACGCCGGCAAGCACATCCTCGGACCGGGGCTCGAGACCGGCAAGCCGGGCGAATATCTCGCCGACCGGCTGACCGACGAGACGATCAAGTTTCTCGACGAGCATCAGCGCACCAAGCCTGACCAGCCCTTCCTCGTTTATCTCTCGCACTACGGCGTCCACACGCCGCTCGAGGGCAAGCCCGAGCTCGTCGAGAAGTTCAAGAAGAAGCTCGCGGCAATGGGTGGACCCAAGCCCGACGGTTATCTGCAGCGCGACGGCGAGACCAAGAAATATCAGGACGACCCCGTCTACGCCGCGATGATCGCGAGCATCGACGAAAGCGTCGGCCGCGTCCGCGCCGAGCTGGAACGCCTCGGCATCGCCGACAACACGCTGATCGTCTTCACCTCGGACAATGGCGGGCTTTCGAACCGTGGCGAGCACACCAAGAGCGAACGCCCGACCAGCAACCTGCCGCTGCGTGCCGGCAAGGGACATGATTATGAGGGCGGCCTGGCGATCCCGATGATCGTCCGCTGGCCGGGCCATACCAAGGCTGGCAGCGTGACCAGCCAGTTCACCGTCAACAGCGATCACTATCCGTCGCTGCTTGCCGCAGCCGGGCTGCCGCTGCAGCCCAAGGTGCATGTCGACGGCATCTCGTATTTGCCGGTGCTTGCGGGCGGGAAGATGCCGGCCGACCGCATCATCTATTGGTACAGCCCACGCCCGCGCACTCGCCAGACCGGCGACAAGGTGAGCGGCGCGATCCGGATCGGCGACTGGAAATATTATCTGAGCTTCGATCCCTCGGTGCCGAGCGAGCTCTTCAACCTCGCCACCGACCCCTATGAGAAGACCGACCTGTCGGCGAAGCAGTCTGCCAGGGCGGCCGATCTCAAGGGCAAGCTGACTGCCTGGCTCGCCTCGGTCCATGCGCTCGCCCCGGTGCCAGAGGCAGCGCCGGGCGAGAAGGTGGGCAAGAAGGGCAAGCGCGGCGAGAAAGCCGGCGGGGACGACGACGATTGAGGTTCTTGTACGCCTCCTAAAAACCGTCACCCCGGCCTTGTGCCGGGGTCCACCGGGAGGCGAATTCTGGACAAGAGGCGCTTGCCCAGCACCTGCGGCGCAGTGGCCCCCGGCACAATGCCGGGGTGACGAAGAAGCAAGTTAGTCCCGTCGCTTTTGCGCGAGCTGATCGAGCAGTTCGTACTGCGCCCGGTCGGCGGCGGGCTTTGCCTGGGGCTTGACCCCCGGCCTGACCTGCAGGTGCATCACCTTATAGCCAGCCTTCGGGCTGTAACGCGGCCAAACCGGCAGGCCCGGGCCGTTGGGATCACCCTTCTTGGCGAAGTTGCTCCAATAGGAGGTCATGATGTCGCTCATCGCCTGGTGATCGGCGTTCCACGGCAGGTTGCGCGCGGAGAGGTTGCCGAACACGAAGGTGATGTCCGAGGCGTGGTGGGTGCCGCGCGGCCTTTTGCCCGGTTCCTGCGGGATCGGCTGATCGAAGCGATAGCGATAGACCGGCGCGCCGCCGGTCTTCCCCTGCAGTTCGATCCACTTCCAGGTCGAGTAGGTGATGAACAACGCGCTGGCGAGGTCGTGCGCCGAGGTCTCGATCTGCTCGGGCGTATCGCCGGGGAACAGCTTGCGCACCGCAGGCGCATCGGCGCCGAAATCCTCGTCGAGCTTCTTGAGGTAGTTCTCCTGGGTCGGCTCCAGGTTCTGGAAATACTGGTAGGAGCGATGCTCGTCGGCATTCCAGCCCGCCAGCAGCGGGACATGCGCCTGCTTGCCCGCGGCATAGATCGCCATCGGGTCTTCGGGGAAGAAATAGCCGTCCACATTCGGCCAGAATTGCAGGCCCTTCTTCGCCTTCGTCGCCTGGATGATCTGGTCGGTGGACATTGCGCGCAGTGCAGCGAGGTTCGACGCGCCGGCCGCCTGGGCGAAGGCTTCGCCGGTCTTTCCGGTCTCTGTCGCGGGCTTCATCCGCGTCTGCCATTCGGCGATGCCGCCACTCTCGCCGATCGCCCGGTTGAACAGCCCCTTCGACACCGGCGACGCCATCTGCGCGCTGACCGAGATCGATCCGGCTGACTCCCCGAAGATCGTGACATTGTTCGGATCGCCGCCAAAGGCCGCGATGTTCTTGCGCACCCAGGCCAGTGCTGCAGCCTGGTCGAGCAGGCCGTAATTGCCCGAGGCGTGGTGCGGCGATTCCTGGATCAGCTCGGGGTGCGAGAAGAAGCCGAACACGCCCAGCCGGTAGTTCATACTGACGACAATCACGCCCTTGTGCGCGAGCGCCGCACCGTCCTGCCGTGGCTCGGACGAGCCGCCGCCCTGGAAGCCGCCGCCATAGATCCAGACCATCACCGGCAGCTTCGCCCTGGCGGACGCAGCGGAGGTCCAGACGTTCAGATAGAGGCAGTCCTCGCTCTGCTGGGGATCGCGGAAGACCATGTCGTCGAACCCGCCGCCCTGCACGCAGCGATTGCCGAAGCTCGTCGCCTTGCGGACGCCGGTCCAGGCGGCTTCGGCCTGGGGTGGCTGCCAGCGAAGCGCGCCGACCGGGGGCTTGGCATAGGGAATGCCGGCAAAGACGCGGACCTTGCCATCCGGGCTGACCGAGCCCTCGACCGTGCCGGAAGCGGTCTGCGCCGTCGGCAACTGTTGTGCCGCGGCGGGCATTGCCACAGCCAGCGCGATGATTGCGGCTCCGCACCGCCAGACCCCGTTGCCCATCAGATCCCTCCCGTTGGTGATTGCGCTTATTTCGATTTCGGCCCGAAGGAGGGCGGCAGATCCTTGTCCGCAGCGCCCCAACTCGTGTTCGGCTTGTCCGACAGCTCGAAGCCGAGCGTGCCGCCTTTGGCGAGGAAGCTCTCCGGCAACCACGATTTGGACCAGGGCTTGCCGTTATAGGTCAGCGACTGGACATAGGGCGCATTGGTGCCCGCACCGTTGCCGAGGATCGTGATCGTCGCGCCCGGGCGCGAGACCACTGCCTTGCGGAACAACGGGCTGCCCAGGATCAGCTCGCCGCGCCCCGGATAGAGCGGGTACATGCCGAGCGCCGAGAAGACATACCAGGACGACATCTGGCCGAGATCGTCATTGCCCGAGATGCCGCCGGGGCTGTTGGTCCAGATCTGGTTGAGCGCCGTGCGGACGATCGCCTGGGTCTTCCAGGGCTGGCCGAGGAAATTGTAGAGCCACGGATCCCCGATCGACGGCTCGTTGCCCAGCTCGGGATGCTCCTTCCCTGCCCCTTCCTTGGTCTCGGGATCGGTGATGATCCAATTGCCCTTCTCGTCCTTGAAATAGGCGTCGAGGCGGGCGGTTGCGGTTTCCCTGCCGCCCATCATCTCGAACAGGCCCACCGGATCGTGGGGGATCATCCAGAGATATTGCGCGGCGCTGCCCTCGACAAAGCCCTCGCCGGTGCCGGGCTCGAAATCGGGCCAGCTGCCATCGGCGTTGCGCAGCTGGATATAGCCGCCCTTCGGGCTCGCCTTGGGATTGTAGAGGTTGCGCCACCAGCCCGCGCGCTCGCGGAACTTGCGGACATTGGCGGTGTCGCCGACCCGCCGCGCCAGCTCGCCCACACCGAAATCGGCGGCGGCATATTCGAGCGTCGTCGCCGCTGCCCCCCACACGGCAGCGTCCGCCGGCAGGTAATGGAGCTTCAGCCACTGATCGAGGCCCGGACGCTGGCCATAGCCGTTGCGCTGGCCGCCGCGCTTCACATCGAGCGCGGTCGGCACGGTGGCCGCCTTGAGCAGCGAGGCATAGGCCGATTTGAGATCGAACTTGTCGCCGCCAAAGGCATGGATCGCCGCGACCGAGGGTGGCGACGGATCGCCGTTCATCACGCCGGTCGCGCCAGTGATATGCGTCCAGCGGTCCCACACGCCGCCATTCTGATCGGCCTGATTGAGCAGTGACTGGGCGAAGTCCGACCCGACCTGCGGATCGAGCAGAGTCACCAGCTGCACCTGCGAGCGATAGACGTCCCAGCCCGAGAAATTGGCGTATTGCGCCTTCTGGAATTTGGAGACGCTGTGCACCTGCTTGTCGAAGCCGGTGTAGCGGCCGTCGACATCGCTGTAGATCGTCGGGTGGATCACCGAATGGTAGAGCGCGGTGTAGAAGACGGTGCGCTCGTCGGGCGTCCCGCCTTCAATCGCGATCTTGCCGAGCTGGGCATTCCAAATGTCGCGCGCCTGCTTGCGGACCTGCTCGAGCGTGGTGCCCGCCGGGCTCTCCGCAGCCAGGTTCGCGCGCGCGCCGGCCTCGTCGACATAGGAGATGCCGATGCGGACATCGACCGGTTTCTTCGCGCCGCGGAACGAGATCCAGCCGCCCGATCCCTTGCCGAGCGGGGGCGCCGGATAGTCGCCATAGCTGGTGCCGCCGCTGGCGCTCGTCGCGCCGGCCTTGAGCACCTCATTCTCCCAGGTGCCGCCGACCTGGAATGCCTGGTCGAACTCGGCGACGAAGTGCAGCGTGTAATAGCTGCGGCGCTTCTCCGGGGACTGGCCGCAGAAATTGCCGCTCGTCACCCAGCCCTTCACGGTGCGAGTGGCGGCATCGATCTCGATATGCGCGTCGCTGCTGCCGACTTCGGACGCGGAGGGACGGATCAGCAGGTTGGCGAAGCGGCCAGCCGGCCAGGTGAAGCGCGCAAAGCCGGTGCGCTGGGTAGCGCTGAGGTCGACCTGCACGCCGTTCTTCATCTTGACGCTATAGGCGCCCGGCGAGGCGCTCTCGTCGGCATGGCTGAAGCCGCTGGTGAAGGCGGTCTGCGACACCGAGAGCTCGGGCGAGCGATCGACATTGACGGTGACCGGCATGAAGGGGATGTCGCCACCCGAGCCCGCGCATCCCGCACCCATCATATGGGTGAGCGAGAAGCCCTTCATGCCCGTCGCGTTCCACTCATAGCCGTTCGACAGCACCGGCCATTTGCTGCCGGGCATCGCAACTTGTTCGGGGCTGAACGCGACCATGCCATAGGGCAGCACCGCACCGGGGAAGTTCTTGCCCTCGTTGGTGGTCCCGATGAACGTGTTCACTTCGCCCGCCGGATCGCGCGGGGCGTTGTCCGCCTCCTGCGCGCCCGCCGCCGTTCCGATGGCCAACAGGCCTAGCAGCCCTATCCGCGAAGCAAACTTACCCATTCATCCCCTCCGTAAATCAGGGGGACGGGCTTTTGCCCGTTCCCCCTTGTTCGATCGGCCCGGATCAGAGCCGGACGCGGACGCCGACCGTGTAGGTCGTCTCGTCATAGAGCGTCGAATAGCTCAGGCCCCTGAGGCCGTTGTAATTATAGTAATCGAGCGTTCGGCTCCCGAGGATGTTGGTGCCGCCGACATCGATGCGGATTGCCTGGTTGATGTCGTAGCCGATGCTGAAATCGAGCCGCCCTGCCCCGCGGGTGTAGACGAGCGCCGGCGCAGGCACGAGCGGCGGGAGCGGTGTGCCCGACAAATTCCCGGTCACCGGAGCCGACGGATCGATGGGTCGGAGGGTGGGCTGCGCCGTCCGGTCGACATCGAAATAGTTCGACCGCCACGTATAGACCAGCCGCCCGCTCAGCCCGAACTTCTCGTAGAGCAGACCGGCGGTGTAGTTGTATTTCGACACGCCCTGCAGCGGGAAGCCCGCCAGCGGATCGTTGCCGCCGATCTTCGAATCCGAAATGGTAAAAGAGCCCTGCGCGCCGAAGCCGCTCAGCGCACCGGGCAGGAAGTCGAAGAAATACTGGCCGCTGAGCTCGATGCCCTTGAGCTTGGCCTCGCCGACATTGCGCGGCCGCGAGATCGCGTAGTCGATGCCGGCATAGCTCTCGACCTTTGCGCCGGTGATCACGCGATCATGGATGTTGCGGTAATAGCCGGCGAGCGCGACATAGCCCTTGCCGATATAATATTCGAGCGTGGCGTCGAAGCTCTCGGATCGCTGGTCCTTGAGGTTCGGATTGCCTGCCGTGCCCGTGCTCTGCACAAGGTTGTTGAACGACTGGCGCAGCGTCGTCGCCGGATTCAGATCGGGGAAATCGGGGCGGCGGATCGACTTGGAGTAGCTGAGGCGCGACTGGAAGGCACCGTCGCGGAAACGCATCGTGCCGACCGGCAGCACATTCCAGTTGGTCGTATCCGAATGGAGCGGCGCGTAGGTCGTGGTCGCGCCGGAGGTCACGGCCTGGAAACCATCATATACGCGGTGCGCCTGGATCACGCGCACACCGATCACGCCGTCGATCGTCGCATCGCCACCCAGCGGTACTTCATATTCGGCCTGGGCATAGCTGGCGAAGGTCCGCTCCTTCGCGTCGAACCGGCGGCCCGGATCATAGCCCGGGCGGCCGAGCGGCAGCTTGAAGATGGGCCGGATCAGGTCGAGATTGCTCTCGGATAGCAGGAAGTCGGTGCTGGGCACCAGCGCGCGACCGCCATTGTTGAGATCGGGCGTGGGCGCCGACAGCGTCAGGAAGTTGCCGGGCAGGCCGAGCGTGCTCAACTTGACGACATTGGCCTCGTTGGTGCCGAAATTGGGCGAACCGTTGCCGGCGGGTGCCGGCAGGGGCGTGCTCGACTGGACCGACTGGAAGGCCGCGACGCGATTGGCGTAGCGCGCGCCGGCGCTGAGCTTTTTCAGCACGCTGCCGTCGAAGTCCTTGGCCAGATCGATCTTGGTCTGGAAGAGCGTGCCCGAAGCGGTGCTGTAGTTCTGCTGAAAGGCGTTGCGGAGGATCAGGTTGGCGGCGCTCTCCAGCGGACCGCTCGGCGTCGTGTAATGGGGCAGCCCCTCATCGTCGAAGTCGACGGTCATCGTCGCCAGGCGCTGGCCGACATTGATCGTGAAGTCCTGCGTGTCGGTGTCCGAGCGCTGGTACGACAGGTCCACCTTGGCGTGCCAGCCATCCTGGTCATAGACGAAGCCTCCGGCGACCTGCTTGTTGGTCGTCTCGTTGTCGCGCGCGGTGGACGACTGGTTCATCGCCGCGTTGCGGATCGTCATGCTTTTAGGCTGACACAGCGTCTGCACCGAGTTGGCCTCGAGCGTCTGGCGCCCTTGCTGATCGGTGTTGATCGCCGGGTTCTGGCCGGAATTGCTCGCGCGCGTGGTGATGCACTGATTGCCCGGCACCACATCGGTAACCGAGACGATCGCGGTCGTGCCGAAGCTGTTGGTATAGGGCTGGAAGTTGAAGCCCTGCACCGCGCCGCGATCACGGAAGCTGGTGTAGAAGCCCTCGACATAGGCCACCAGCGACGGCGAGGCCTGCCATTGCAGCGCTGCGTTGAGTTCCTTGCGGGTGACCTCGCCGGTCTGCGGCATGTCCTGCATGACGTTGGGCAGGAGCAGGCCGGGCGTGTTGTAGGGCGTCGTCTGCGAGCTGCGGCGATCGACCAGGATGGTCGAGGTGCGAGTATAGCCCTGCTTCGAATAGCTGCCATTCACCAGCACGCCGATCTCGCCGATCCCCGTATCCCAGCGGTCGGTCGCGAGCAGGCCGATCTGCGGCCCGATCCGGTCGTCATAGCGGCCGTAATTGCCGCGCGCGGTGAGCACCACGGTCGGCCTCTTGAACGCGAAAGGCTTGTTGAGCTGGAGGTCGATCGTGCCGGCCAGGCCGCCCTCGATCTGATCGGCGGTCTGCGACTTGGCCACGTCGATCCGGGCAAGCGCCTGGGCGGGCATGTCCTGCAGGTTGAAGCTGCGATCATTGGTCGTGAAGACCTCGCGGCCATCAACCGTGGTCAGGATATCGGGAAGGCCGCGCACCCGGACATCCGCGAGCTCATTGTTGCGATTGACCGACACCAGCACGCCCGGCACGCGCTGCAGCGCGGCGGCGGTGGTCGGATCGGGCAGCTTGCCGATATCGTCCGCGACGATCGAGTCGACGACCTGGAGCGCGTCCCTCTTGATGTCGGCGGCGCGGGTCAGCGAGGACCGGATGCCGGTCACGATAATCTGCTGGTCCTCGGCAACGCCGTCTTCCGGCGCGGTCGCCTGGCCCTGCGTGCCGGAATTCTGGTTCGTTTGCGCCGTCGCGTCGACCGCGGTTTGCGCGTGCGCCGAGCTTACGACCGCAAGCATCGACACCCCAGCCAGGATGCAAATCCTCATCTCACCTCTCCTGATTCTGATCGTTTTCGTCAGATTTTGAAGATGGGTATCACGCAGCAGTGGATATTAAAACAAAATACTTAATTTATAGACCGCGCAAAGGATGCCGCCCCTCACTGAGGGGCGGCGAAAGTGTCTACGGTGTCAGAATTGCGCTGCGGCGCAGCTCGCGAGCACGGGCTCGCCCTGCGCGTTCGGATGCAGCTTATCGAGAGTAATGTTCGGCCGCCACGCGGTCGGCATCGTGGTTCCGCGGACGCAGGCTTCGAAATCGATCACGCCGTCGAACGGCGCCGCTGCACTGCGGATCCAGGCGTTGACGTCGTTGCGGATGTCCTCGGACGCGATCGAATAATAGCCCGACTTGTTGTAGAAGGGGGTCAGCGTGCCCCCGATCACGTTGATCCTCGGCACATGATTATGCGCCCGGGTGACCAGATCGATCATCTTGTCGATGAGCATCTGCGCCGTCGTGTTCGGCGTCTGATTGTTATAATGCCCGACATCGTTGATGCCCTCGAGCAGGATGATCGTCTTCACGCCCGACAGGTTCATCGCGTCATAGCCCCAGCGCTTGTAGAGCGCCGGTGTGATGCCGACCCGGCCCGAACCGTCGTCCAGGCCACCGTCATACAGGATGCGATCGCTTCCGATCCCCGTATTGACCACCGCGAGATGGTCCGTGCTCGCCTGGCCGTTGAGCGTGTTGAACAGCAGGTTCGGCCAGCGGTTGTTCTGGTTGATGTCCGATCCGGTACCATCGGTGATGCTGTCGCCGATCGCGACGACAGCCTGGCTTCCCGCGGGTGCATCGACATCGACAGCCGTGGCGAAATGCCAGGACCGGTAGTTGGTCGGCGTGGTCAGGTTCTTGTTGGCGGCCTGGTTGCCGCTCGCGAAATACGACGTCTGGAACGATTTGAAGTGGCTCGTGTACAGGCTGATCGTCTGCTTCGGCAGGAAGAAGCTGATCGCGAGATCCTCATTGGCGTTGACCGCGAGCGGCGCCGGATCGCTATAGACTTCGGCGCCAGGCGCTATCGTCACCGTCGCTGCCCCACCGTTGAAGGTCAGCGTCTGGCGGCTGGTCGCCAGGATGCTGTCCGCCGTGCCGTCGCGCTTGGCAATGGTCGCCGCATTGATCTTGAGCGATTCCGTGCCGTGCTGGTTGGAGAAGCGCACGCGCACCCGGCTACCGCCGAGCGACATGTGGACGATGTTGCGATAAGTGATCCCGCCAGCGGGAATTGCCTCTCCGGGGGGCGTGTCCTGCGCACCCTCCCCCGCAGCCCAGCTCGCGACCCAGTTCGGAGTCTGCGCAAGCGCCGGCACGGCGACGAACATGCACGCACAGGCCGCCGCGAAATATCTACCAAGTTTCATGATGAATCCCCTGCTGTTGGGTGGCCAACATCCGCCGGTCCACCGCGCACCATCGCGGCCCTCGCAGACGACCGAAGAAACCCCGCCGACGACTATCGGCTGGCTGGACGAACAGGCATTGGCAGGAAGATGCGCACCCCTGCATGGGGTGCGCATCCTTCAGTTAGAAGTCACCGAGACGGTTGGCTTCCCAGGTCCAGGTGCCCCATTTGAGCGGGTCATAGGCAGTCGTGAACGGCGGGGCCCAATGGAGGTCGAACGCCGTGTAGTTCTCGATCGCCGTCGCGGTGATGTTCATCGCCGCCCGCGAGGAGAGCGCGCTCTCCCTTTCGAGGCACGACAGCGCCTCATGCTGCGGCGCGCTCTCATAGTTGATCAGGACCTTGACGCGCCGATAAGCCATCATGTTGGTGATCGTGGTGTTGTTCGGCAGGCCCCAGTTGGTCGCGTCCTTGGTGTGGTCGGGGCAATAGCCCTGCGGCGTGTTCACCTTGGTCAGCCGCACCTGGTAGATCGTCGAATCCAGCTCGGGATTGGTGAACGGGATCGGCTGGTTGTTGATGTCGACCGGCCAGGGATTGAGCATGATGTGCTTGTAGCCAAGGCCGACCGCATAGTTGATCATGCTCTGGATCGCGGCACGACCGCCGGTGCCGCGGTCGAGATAGCCCTGCATGTTCTCGAGCCGGAGATAGTCGGTATAGGGCTTGGCGTTGGCCGCCATCGCCTTGTAGCCGGCGGAGTCGATCCGCTCGCCGGTGTCGGGATCGCCGCCAACGCCGGGGACGATGATGATGCCCCGGGTCTCGGTGATCGAGCGGATGAACGTGTCATATTGCGCGACGTTGGTGACGTTCAGGAAGAACGGCACCAGCGCGGTGACGCCGCCGGGCACCTGGTCCAGCGCGGTGAGCAACTGCGCGTCGGTGTGGTTGAGCGCGGGATCGGAATTGCCCGAAAAGGCCTTTCCTGCGGTCCGCGCGTACACGAAGTGAAGCGGCCGGGAGAACACGCCCGGCGGGACCTGCGCCGAAGCAGGCGTTGCGGTGAACATAGCGACCGGCAGCGCAAGGGCTGCTGAGCAAGCGAGAGTCGTTAAGTGCCGTTTCAAGGTCATGAAAGCTCTCCTCTGTTTTTTTCTAAGGCGTCGCCTCCCTGGTTCCTGGCTCGTTGTGGGTCTGATTTCCCGTTAGCCGAGAGACGCACCGCGTTCGAGCATATGGCGAGCCGTCGATATTAAAAAGCATTTTTGTTTTTCTTTTGGTTCTAAATAAATTAAGTTATTGTAAGAACGATCTAATTACCTGAAACATGAGAGTAAGGGCTGCTGCGCCCTCCCCCCGCCAACCGTGCCGGTTGCCCACGGGCAGGCTTACCGGCGACTAAGGTTCAACCGCGCATGCCCGAACCGCACCCGGACGATTAGGCCCATATTCAGATAAGTATTTTGCTTTTTTAATTTGCTTTTTGAATCGGATTATCCCGAAATGCGGTCAGAGTCGCCCACCACAAGGGCGGCCGAACATGGGACGAGGATCATGGGCATCAACGCGCGCGCCCTGCGGGGCGCCCTTCTCGCTGTATTTGCGATACCGGCCTCCGCCTTCGCGCAGGACGCCGACCCCGCCGGCTCGGGCGCGCTGGTTTCCGCCGTGACCTGGCTGCAGGGCACCCTGCTCGGCACCGTCGCGACGGTGGTGGCGGTGATCGCGGTCGCGTCGGTCGGCTTCCTGATGCTCACCGGCCGGATAAACTGGCGCTACGGCGCCACGGTGATCCTGGGCTGCTTCATCCTGTTCGGTGCGGCGAGCATCGTCGCGGGAATCCAGTCGACCGCGCAATCGAGCCTTTGAAATGAACGGGCTGGAGCGCGATCCGCTCTTCGTCGCGCTCACGCGTCCGCAGATGTTTGCGGGCGTGACTTATAGCTATTTCGTCGCCAACGCGATCATCGCCACCGAATTGTTCCTGATCTTCAAATCGATATGGGCGCTGGTCGCAGCCCTGGCGGTGCATCTGATCGGCGTGCTCGCCTGCCTGCGCGAGCCGCGCTTCTTCGATCTATGGCTGGCGCGAGTCAGCCGCTGTCCGCGCGTACGCAACCACAAGATCTGGCAATGCAACTCCTACCGGCCCTGACCCGCGACCCCAGGGTGGTGGCGAACGAGGCACCAGCCGGACGGCATTTGCCCTATGCGCGCCACGTCGACGATCGCACGATCGAGACACGCGACGGCATGCTGATGCAGGTGATCCAGCTGCGCGGCCTGCTGTTCGAGACGGCGGACACCGAGGAGCTGAACTATCGCAAGCGGCTGCGCGATGCGATGCTCCAGTCGATCGGCTCATCGCGCTTCGCAGTCTACTACCATGTCGTCCGGCGCGCGATCGAACCCACGCTCGATGCCGAATTTCCCGATGCTTTCTCCGCCCAGCTCGACGCGGCGTGGCAGGCCCGCCTTGCCGAGCGCAGGCTCTACACCAACGACCTGTTTCTGACGCTGGTGCGCCGGCCGCTTCAGGGGCGCATGGGCCTGCTCGAACGACTGCGCGGCAGCTCGGCCACGGCCAACACCGTACAGGATCTGCGCGCCCTCGATACGGCGCGCGAGGCGCTGATCGCCACGCTTGGCAGCTACGAGCCGCGGCTTCTCTCGGTCTATCAGGCCGCGCAGGGCAATTGCTCCGAACCGCTCGAATTCCTGTCCTCCCTCTATCACGGCGAGGTCCGGCCGGTGCTGCTGCCGATGCAGGATCTCGGCGCCTATCTCCCCTATCGCCGCATCAGTTTTGGGCAGGAAGCCATCGAGTTCGGCCCCGCCGGCGACTCTCCCCGCAGCTTCGCCGCCATGGTCTCGATCAAAGACTATCCCGGCCAATCGGCCCCGGGCATGCTCGACGAACTGCTTCGCCTGCCCTTCGAGATCACGCTCTCGCAGAGCTTTGCCTTTGTCGAGCGCCAGGCGGCACTCGCGCGTATGAACCTGACGCTCAGGCGCATGCGCTCGGCGGAGGACGAGGCGGTAAGCCTGCGGGCGGAGCTTTCCGGCGCCAAGGATGAGGTCGCCGCCGGCCGCGCCGGCTTTGGCGAGCATCACATGACGATCGCGGTGCGCGGGCACAGCCTGGAGGAGGTTGACCAAGGCGTCGCCGAAGTCCAGGCAACGCTTGCCGAGATGGGCATCATCGCCGTGCGCGAGGAAATCGCGCTCGAGCCCGCCTTCTGGGCGCAGTTTCCGGGAAACTTCAAATATATCGCCCGGCGCGGCCTGATCTCGACCGCCAATTTCGCCGGCTTCGCCAATGGCCACAATCTACCCCATGGCAAGG
Source organism: Sphingomonas sp. R-74633 (assembly GCF_013416555.1). Lineage (GTDB taxonomy): Bacteria > Pseudomonadota > Alphaproteobacteria > Sphingomonadales > Sphingomonadaceae > Sphingomonas. The sequence continues at coordinate 351,932 of NZ_JACCFG010000002.1, forward strand.
CGGCGGGAAATCATTGGGGCGAGGCAGTGACCTTGCTGGAGACCACGGCGGCCGGTCCCTATCACTTCAACTTCCACCATGGCGACCTGGGCAATTTCACCGTGATCGGCCCGTCCGGCTCGGGCAAGACGGTGGTGCTCAACTTCCTGCTCGCCCAGGCGCGCAAGTTCAGCCCGCGCATCATCTTCTTCGACAAGGACCGCGGCGCGGAGCCGTTCCTGCGCGCGGTAGGCGGGCGCTACGACCTGTTGCGCCCCGGCACGCCCTCGGGCCTCAACCCGCTCCAGATTGCCGACGAGCCGGCCAACCGCCAGTTCCTGATCGATTGGGTGGCGCTGCTCGCGGGCGGCGCGGACATCGACGAGATTGCCCAGATCAAGGATGCGATCGACGCCAATTATGGCCAGCCGCTGGAGCAGCGCCGCCTGCGTCATCTTGCCCAGCTGTTCCGCGGCAGCCATCGCCCGCACGCCGCAGACCTGTGGGCACGGCTGCGTCCCTGGTGGGGCGAAGGCGAGCGCGCCTGGCTGTTCGACAATGAAACCGACCTGACGGACCTGACTGCCCACACGGTCGGCTTCGACATGACCCAGATCCTTGACGACCCCGCCGTGCGCACCCCCGCTATGATGTACCTGTTCCACAGGGTCGAAGAGCGGCTCGACGGCACGCCGGCGATCATCGTGGTCGATGAAGGTTGGAAAGCGCTTGACGACGACGTGTTCGTTCGCCGGATCAAGGACTGGGAAAAGACGATCCGCAAGCGGAACGGCATCGTCGGTTTCGCAACCCAAAGCGCGCAGGACGCGATCGAGAGCCGCATCGCCAGCGCAATCATCGAGCAGGCGGCGACCCAGATCTTCATGGCCAATTCAAAGGCGCGGCATAGTGATTATGTCGAAGGCTTTGGGTTGACCGAGCATGAATATGAGCTGGTGCGCACCCTGCCCGACAGCGCGCGCTGCTTCCTGATCAAGCATGGCAATGAAAGCGTCGTCGCGCGGTTGAACCTGGGCGGCGAGCGCGAACTGCTCACCGTGCTCTCGGGCCGCGAACGCACGGTGCGGCTGCTCGACCAGATCCGCGCCGAGCATGGCGAGGATCCGGCGGCGTGGCTGCCCCGGCTGGTGGAGCTCGCATGAGCTGCCCCGGCATCGTCGAAAGCGCCTATCTGCAGAGCGTCCTTGGCTTTGTCGACTGCCAGGCGCGGACGATCGGCGCCGCCAGCTATCAGGCGGCGGTGCCGGGATCGTCCTTCTCGCTGCTGAGCACGGGATTGCTCACTTTGTCCGTTGCCTTTTTCGGCTATCGGCTGGTTTTTGGCGACACGCCCAATGTGCGCGAGGGCGTGCTGGCCGTGGCCAAGATCGGTATCGTGCTGGCGCTTGTCACCAGCTGGAGCGCCTATCGCACGCTCGCCTATGATGTGGCGATGCACGCGCCGGCCGAGCTCGTGGCGAGCGCCGGCGCGGGCGCCGACATGCCGGGCACCACGGGCGATCTGGTCGAGCGCCTGCAACAGGTCGATGACGCGCTGATCGCGCTCAACGCGCTCCGCCCACCCGCCGCAAAAGGCCAGCCGGCCGCTGCCACGCGCACTCCGGCCGAGCCGATCAGCGTGATCGATCCCTTTGCGCTCGGTACGGCGCGGGTTACCTTCCTTGTGGCGACGATCGCTGCCTATGCCTCCGTCCGCCTGGTCACCGGGCTGCTGCTGGCGCTCGGTCCGTTCTTCATCCTGCTTTTGCTCTTCGAGGGCTCGCGCAGCCTGTTCGAGGGCTGGATCCGTGCGCTGGTCGCCGCGGCGCTGGGGGCAGTGGCCGTGACCATCCTGCTCGGCGCCGAGCTTGCATTGCTCGAACCCTGGCTCACCGACTTGCTTTCCCGGCGTGTGACAGGCCCCTCGGCCGACGCGGCAATGACCGAATTGTTCGTCACGGCCTTCGCCTTCGGCCTGACGATGCTCGGCGGCCTGGGCATGGCCGCACGCGTCGCGATGGGCTTCCGGATGGGCGTGGTGTGGCGCGGCATGACGGAGCGCATCGTGGCCAGCGCTGCCGGCGCCGAGCGGTTCGTTCAAAGTACATCCGAGCGAAGCCATCAGCCGCCTGCTGCGCATCAATCGCGCGCAGAGGCCGTGGCCGAAGCCGTGTCGCGTACCCAGCGGAGAGAGGCCGCGCCCGCCGCCTCTGCGGGCAACCCCACCGCACGCCTGCCCGACGCCACCAATCTGCGCGGGATCACACCGGGCAAGGCCACGCCGCTCGGCCAGACCAGCCGCCGGACCCGCACCCGGGTCTCGGCCAACGCCACACGACGGGATTCGGGAACATGAAGCACAAGGCGCGCGAGGCGCTGGACGCCTATTATCGCGAGGCCGGCAGTTGGGCCGAGGATCGCCAGGACATGCTTGGCCGATCCCGCCGCGTTGCCTGGGTCGTCGCCGGCGTCGCCTGCTCGGTTGCCCTGCTCGAGGCCATGGCGCTGATCGTGCTCACACCGCTCAAGACGGTGGAACCCTATACCCTGCTCGTCGATCGCCAGACCGGCTTCGTGCAGGCGCTCAAGCCGCTGGACGTGCAGACGATCGCGCCGGACAAGGCGCTCACCCAGTCGTTCCTCGTCCAATATGTGATCGCGCGTGAAAGCTTCGACGCGACCGCGCTCCAATCCAGTTACCGCAAGGTGTCGCTCTGGTCCGAAGGCCCTGCACGCAGCGCCTATGTGGCGGGCATGCAGGCATCGAACCCAGATAGCCCGCTCAACCGGTACCGGCGCACGACGCAGATCGAGACACGCGTGAAGAGCGTTTCGCCGATGGGCGGGAATGCGGCGATGGTGCGCTTCGAGACCGTGCGGCACGACGCGGGCGGCACGGTGCAGCCGGCCAACGCCTGGGTCGCGGTGCTCCACTATCGCTATTCGGGCGAACCGCTCCGGCTTGAGGACAGGTTTGTGAACCCGCTCGGCTTCGGAGTGACGCGCTATCAGCGCAACGCCGAGGCATTGCCTGCCGTCGAACCGGAACACTCCCCGCCCCCTGCAGTCACCCCAACGCCTGCTGAGGCACAGGCCGCGACGGGGACAGCGCCATGAAACATACCCTTGCGCTCCTGCTTGCCCTGCCGCCCGGTGTCGCCGCTGCGCAAGTGACCCCGCAACCCGATGCCGGCGACGCGCATATCCAGCTGGTCGACTACAGGCCCGAGCAAGTCATCCGCGTCGAAGTCGCGCCGGGCTACCAGGCAACGATCGAGCTCGCCGCGGACGAGCATATCGAGAATGTCGCCCTGGGCGACAGCGGCGCCTGGCAGGTAAGCGCGAACCGCCGTGGGGACCGGCTTTTCATCAAGCCGACCGTGGCGGGCATCACCACCAACATGGCCGTGGTGACCGACACGCGGCTCTATAATTTCGAACTTGTCCCCGGCATTGGTGTGGCCAGTGCATGGTCCGTGCGCTTTCGCTATCCCGGCGCCGGTGCCCAAAGTCCGGGCGCTGCCGGCGACAAGGTCGTCGGCCGCTACAAGGTGCGCGGCGAGGAGACACTACGACCGAGCGGCATCCATGACGATGGCGTCCACACCTATATCGAATGGCCCGAGGACAAGGCGCTTCCGGCGATCTACGCACTGAATGGTCAGGGGAAGGAGACGCTGATCAACGGCATGATGCGCGACGGGCGGATGGTGATCGACAGCGTGCAGGATGCGCTGATCTTCCGGATCGACAAGCAGAAGGCGCGGGCGGTGCGCGTCGTGCAGCAACCCTGATGGCATCGGCCTCGCCCCCAGTCGGTGATCCGCGCGACGTCGCGGATCGGACAACGCTCCCTACCGTGGCGCGCGCACGCGGCGGCGCGCCCGCCTGGGTGATGGCGCTCGTGGCAATCGGGCTTGGCCTGGTGTTGTTCGTGGCTCTCGACGCACGCCGGCGGACGCTGAGCGCCCCGGCGGTGCATCCGCGTACCGGCGAAGCGCTTTCCACCCCTTCCGAAATCGCGCCCCTGTTCATTCCGCCTGCGCCGGAGCCCGCCCCCGTCTTGGCGCTTCCGTCGCCCGTGCCGTCTCCCGTCCTGCCATCCTTGCCGGCAGTCCGGCCGCAGCCGCCCGTTTATTCGCCCCCCGCCTATCAGACGCCTCCACCGGCACAGGAGCAGCCGGCGCCCGCACGCGCCGCCGGGGAGCCGGCGCTGGTGATCGACTCCACTTCCGGCAATTCCGGCCGCCGCCCACCAGCGGATGGAGAACCGGCCGCCAAGCCCGGCGTCTCCGGCACGCGCACCGGCGTGGGCGTGCTTGCCAACCGCGCGACCACGGTACCCCAGGGCACGCTGATCCCCGCAGTACTCGAAACCGCGCTCGACTCGACCAGTCCGGGCCTCGCCCGCGCGCTGGTCTCGCGCGATATTCGGGGCTTCGACGGCAGCCGCGTGCTGATCCCGCGGGGCAGCCGCCTGATCGGTGAATTCGGCGCGGACACGCAGAACGGCCAGAAGCGAATGCTGGTCAACTGGACCCGCCTGATCCGCCCGGACGGGGTTACGATCGCCATCAACTCACCGGCAACCGATCCGCTCGGCCAGGGCGGCATCAAGGCAAGCGTGAACTCCCACTTCTTCGCGCGCTTCGCCGGCGCGATCCTGCAATCGGCGCTCAACGTGGGCGTGAACCTAGCCTCGCGCGCCGCCGACAGCTCGGTGATCGTGGCGCTGCCGAACATGGGAACCAGCGCGACACCGCCCCAGAACAGCAACGACATCAGGCCGACGTTGAAGGTGAAGGCCGCAGCGAGCATCTCGATCTTCGTTGCGCGCGACCTGGACTTCACAGGGGTCGAGGATCGTGAGTGAGGTCGTGGTGCCGCTCGACCCCCAGGTCTATCTCACCGCCTATCTGACGCCGCTGGCCGGCATATTGGCGCGCACCGACGTGACCGACATCTATGTGAACTGCCCGGGCGAGATCTGGGCAGAGTCGCTGGGTGGCGGCGTGGAACGGCACCTGGCGCCGGACCTCGATGAGGCGACACTGGCCAGGCTAGCGCGACAGATCGCAGCGCTTTCCCACCAGGGAATCAGCCGCGAGCACCCGTTGCTTTCGGCCAGCCTGCCCGACGGATCGCGCGTGCAGATCGCCGCGCCCCCCGCCACGCGCGGATCGATGGCGATCGCGATCCGCAAGCACATCTCGCCCGATCTTGCGCTCGACGATTATGTCGCGTCGGGCGCCTTTGCCGATACCCGGCGCGGCGTGACGCCGGGCAAGTCGGAGATCGACCTGCGCCTGGCCGACATGCTGGCCGTAGGCGACATTGCCGGGATGCTCGCCACCGCGGTGAAGGCGCGCAAGAACATCCTCGTCTCGGGCGGCACATCGACGGGCAAAACCACCTTCCTGAACGCGCTGATTCGCGAAATTCCCGCGGACGAGCGGCTGATCCTGATCGAGGACACGCCCGAACTGCACCAGCATCACGCCAATCTGGTCGGCCTGCTCGCGGTGCGCGGGGCGCTGGGCGAGGCGCGCGTGAACGCTACGGACCTGCTGGCCGCCTCGCTGCGCATGCGACCGGACCGGATCATCCTGGGCGAGTTGCGCGGCGAAGAGGCCTATACCTTCCTGCGCGCGATCAACACCGGCCATCCCGGCTCGATGACCTCGGTCCACGCTGATTCCGCCGAACGCGCGATCGAGCAGATCGTGTTGCTGGTGCTGCAGGCGGGCACCCAGCTCAGCCGCGACGATGTCCGCCACTATGTGCGCAGCACGGTCGACGTCTATGTCCAGCTCGAGCGGGTCGCAGGACGGCGCCGTGTGTCGGAAGTGCTGCTCGCCTAACCTTAGGTCGGGTAATCCGACATTTGCTGGACCTTATCCGCATAAGGGAACGGGTCGCCCGTCTCCTTCAGCCAGGCGAGGATCAGCGCATCGAGATGCTCCATCAGCGGCCGCTGCGCGGGGTCCGCGGCCAGATTCTTGAGCTGATAGGGATCGGCGACATTGTCGTAGAGCAGCCAGCGGCCTGAATCGGCGACCGCATAAGTGTGCGTCGTCGTGCGGATCCCGCGAAACACCGGCAAATTGACCAGCGGGGGGTAGCGGGCGGTGTTCGGTGGAGACTTGCGCGCGGGGCCGGGGCCGGGGCCGTCGCCATCGTCTTCCTTGCCGCCATCGTCGGCGTTCATCAGGAAGGCATGTTCGGGCGCCTTGGCGAGCGGCTCGCCACGCATCACCGCCGACAGGTCGCGGCCCTCGCAATGCTTGGGCACCGCTATGCCAGCCAGCCCGCAGATCGTCGGGTAGATGTCGATCGCGGCGAACAGCGTGTCGGACTTGGCCTTGGACTTGGTGACGCCCGGATAGCGCACGATGAATGGCACGCGGACCGCTTCCTCGAACGGACATTGCTTTTGCATGCGGCCGTGCGAGCCGAGCATCTCGCCATGATCGGAGGTGAATACGACGATGGTGTTGTCCGCCTGCCCGCTCTCGTCGAGCGCCTTGAGCAGCCTGGCGAACTGCTCGTCGATGCCGGTGATTGCGCCGTAATAGTCGAGCATCACCTTGCGCAGCCCGGCTTCGTCGCGAAGCGCAGAAACCGGATTCTCCATGTCCTTCATCGAGAAGCGGACATTGGGGCGCAGCTTGAAATCGTCGGAGTGATAGGGGCGTTCATGCTCCGGAATCGCCTGATAGGGCGGGTGCGGCGGGTTGTAGGAGACGACCATCATCCACGGCTCGTCCGGCGCCTGCTTCCGGCCTTCTATGATGCCCACCGCCTGATCGGTCATCGCAATCGGCGACCAGCCATCGGGCTGCTGGCGGGCGCCCGTGTCCGGATCATAGGTGAACGAACCGAAATGCGCGGTGGTCTTCTCCCACACGTGCCAATCGTCGAAGCCCATGCGATCCGGACCGACCGGGATGAACTTGTTGCCATGGCCGAGATGCCATTTGCCGACATAGGCGGTATGATAGCCCTGGCCCTTGAACAGCCGCCCGAGCGAGAGTTCGTCCGCCTTGATGTTCACATTGTTGCGCCACAGCCCGGTCTGGTGGGGCCAGCGCCCGGTCATGAACATGCCGCGATACGGCGTGCACAAAGGATAGTTGGAGACGCACTGGTCCATCGAGAAATTGGCGCGGCGAAAGGCGTCGAGCGCCGGCGCGATCACCGAGCTGTAGGGCTCGCCCGGCAGCGATGCGGCGCGGTGCTGGTCGTCGAAGACGTAGAGCAAATTGGGCCGCTTGCGTTTGGTTGCAGCGAAGCTGGTGCCCGATGCACCGATCAGCGTCGCGGTAGTCGCCTGGAGAAATTGCCTACGCTTCATCACGCACCTGCCTTGAATGTCACTGCCTACGGCCGATCGATGCCCTGGGGATGTCCGCCGCCGGGCGGCCCATAAGCGAGCGGCGGATCGGCATATTTGGACGCTTCCTGCCACCACAAAGCCTGCAATCCGGCGACCTTGTCGGGATATTGGGCCGAGACGTCGGTCGACTCCGAAAAGTCCCTGCTGGTGTCGAACAGCTCCCAATGCTCCTGCTCGAACGGCTTGCCCTTGTCGTGCACCGCGACGGCCTTCCATTGCCCCGAGCGGATCGCGCGGCTGCCGCGCAGCTCGAAGAACTGGACCGGCCGGCCAGCCTTGGCATCGGCCGAGGCGAAGCTCGCGCGGACCGAAGCGCCCGCGACCGGGATCTGCTTCTCGCCATTCACCGTGTCGGCAAACTGCGCGCCCGCGACATCGAGGATCGTCGGCGCGAGATCGATGATGTCGACCGGCTGGGAGCGGATGCCGCCCGCATCCTGGATCCCCCTGGGCCAGCTGATCACCAGCGGATCGCGCGTACCCCCGGCATAGGGCCAGACCTTGTAGCGCCGGAACGGCGTGTTCCCCGCCCAGGCCCAGGGGCGCTGGTAGATCGGCTGGGTTCCGGGTGACCCCATCTCGTCGAGATGCGCCAGCCGTTCCGCCAGGCTCGCCTTGTCATGATACGGCGTCCAGAACCCGCCATCGGCATCGCCCTCGGCGGCGGCACCATTGTCCGAGGCAAGGATGATCAGCGTGTTGTCGTAGCGACCGGACTGTTTGAGATAGGCGATCAGCCGTGCGAGCTCACTGTCGGTCTGTTCGATAAAGGCGGCATAGACTGCCATCGAATGCGCATATAGACGCTGCTGGTCGGGGCTGAGGCTGCTCCAGGCCGGGTCCGCCGACGAGCGCTCGGTCAATACCGCGTCGGCCGGTATGATCCCGACTTGCTTCTGCCGCGCGAACCGGGTCTCGCGCAGCCTGTCCCAGCCTCCGGCGTAGCGATTGCCGACCCGGTCGATATAGGATTTCGGCGCCTGGATCGGCGCGTGCGCTGTGCCGAGCGCGAGGTACAGGAAGCTCGGCTTGCCGCTCGCCTTGCCCGCCTTGAGATCAGCGATGGCGTGATCGACCAGATCGACGGTGAGATTATAGCCCTTGGTCTCGGGCGCCGCGATCGGCGTGTCTTCATCGACCAGCTTGGGATGCCATTGGTCGGTCCAGCCGCCCATATAGCCGTAATAATGATCGAACCCGCGCTGCCGCGGCCAGGTTTCCTTCAGCGCGCCGTCGTCGCCCGGCCCGCCGACAAACCCGGGCGTGAGGTGCCATTTCCCCAAGGCATAGGTATTGTACCCGCCGGCCTTCAGCGCCTCCGCAACGGTCTGCGCACGCAACACGAGCCCGCCCTGGAATTTCGAATTGTCGTGCGGGTAAAGCGCCTTGGCGTGGGACGGGAGATCCTCCATTCCCACGCTCTGGTTGTTGCGGCCGGTGAGCAGCGCGGCCCGCGACGCGCCGCAGATGGCACGCGTATCGAAATGGTTGAAGCGCAGACCCGCCTGCGCCAGCGCGTCGATCGTCGGCGTCCGGATCTCCGAACCAAAGGCGCCGAAATCCGAGAAGCCGACATCGTCGAACAGGATGACGATCACGTCCGGTCGGGTATCGGCCTGTGCCGGGCTGGCCACCGGCGCGGGAGCGCTCGACTGGGCCGTCGCGGGTGTCGACAGGCTCGTGGCCGCCAGCAGCGGCAGCACGCGCCACAAAGACGCTTTCCTCATTCCCTCTCCCCCGCGGCCTTGTTGGAAAATGCGCCGCAATCGGTTGTGCCCGCATTAATATGATATTTCTTTGCGGTGCCAGGCCTTTTTGATACGCAGGCGCGAAGAAAAGGGCTCGAGCCCTTCCAGCACCGAGAGGAAATCCGATGATCCGCGCCCGATTGTTCGCCGCCGCCCTTGCTGCGCTCGCTGCCGGCGCCGCGATGCCTGTGGCCGCGCAAGGCGTCCACCGCGATCGCGAGGCCGACATCCGCGGCGGCATCTATGTCACCTCGGATGCGTATAACGCGCCGCAAATGTGGAAGAATTTCAATGCCAAGGAGATCGATCGCGACCTTGGCTATGCGCAGAAGATCCACCTCAACGCGCTGCGCGTCTGGGCGAGCTACGAATATTGGCAGACCAACCCCGCGGACTTCCAGGCCAAGTTCGACCAGTTCCTGGCGCTTTCACACAAGCACGGCATCCGAATCCTGATCTCGCTGTTCGAGAATGACGGCGTTGCGCCGACGCCCGAGCATATGTGGTCGATCGATCCCAAAACTGCCTTCTCAATCCAGTCGCCCGGCAACAAGATCGCCAACGGGCCGGAGGAAGGCTGGGCGGAGCCTCGCGGCTTCGTCGAGTGGTTCATGAAGCGCTATGGCAAGGACGATCGTCTGATCGCGATCGAAGTGATGAACGAACCGCGCGCCGGCAAGGACGGTGCCAAGGGCACGCTCCCCTTCACCCACGCGATGCTGGCTACCGCCAAGGCGCTCCAGGGCAGCGTCCCGCTGACGGTGGGGACGGCGCGGATCGGCGAAGCCAAGGCGCTCATCCCGCTCGGCATCGACATTATCGAAATCCACAACAACTTCCCGCGCGACCCGGCGGACATGAAGAATGCGATCGAACAGGCGATGGCGGTCGGCAAGGAAGCCAATCTGCCGGTCTGGCTGACCGAATGGCAGCGGGTGCGCCCGGGCGGCAACGGCCGCGGCGGCAAGGGTATCGCCAATGCCGAGCGCGGCCCCGACTATGCGTCGCTGGCATCGACGGTGAATGCCTATCCGGTCGCGACCTTCTTCTGGTCGGTGATGGTGAAGCCCGCCTATCTGCAGCGCCAACGCCATATCGGCACGGTCAACGGACTGTTCTGGCCCGACGGTTCGGTCGTCAGCCTGAAGGACGCCCGCGCCATCGCCGAGGACCCGAAGCTGGTACTTCGCGAAAAGCCGATCCCGGAGACGTTCGGCATGGGTGGGGTTCAGAGCAAGCCGGACGACAAGGCGGACGAATAATCGGACTTGTCCGGCGATATACAGAACGCAGGACGAAGCGCGCTCGGGGCGCGCCGTCCTAGGCGTCAGCCCACATTCGCAAGAGGTTATGGTACACGCCGGTCAGCTCGATCACCGATCGATCGCTGCCGCCGAGCTGGCCGGTCAGGCGCTGGACGCTCTGGTCAAGGTCGAAGAGAAGCCGGCGTGCACCGTCATCGCGCACCATCGACTGCATCCAGAAGAAGCTCGCCACCCGGCGCCCGCGCGTCACCGGCGTCACGTGATGCAGGCTCGACGAGGGATAGAGCACGGCATGGCCGGCCGGCAGCTTGACCCGCTGCTCGCCGAAATGATCCTCGACCACCAGCTCGCCGCCCTCATAGGCTTCTGGCGCCTCGAGAAAGACGGTCATCGACAGGTCGGACCGGATGCGGAAGTCGCTGCCGCGCTGGATGCGGATCGCATTATCGACATGGGTGCCGAAGGTCTGGCCTTCGCCATAGCGGTTGAACAGCGGCGGAAAGACCTTGAGCGGCAGCGCCGCGGCGAAGAACAAAGGCGACTGGCCAAGAGCCTCGAGGATGATCGCCCCGCCTTGGCGATGGGCGTCGCTTCCTTCGGGCAACTGCTCGTTCTGCTTGGCGAGCGCCGACTGCGCGCCCGACGTGACGTTGCCGTCCACCCATTCGCCCGCATCGATAATGGCACGCAGCCGGGCCAGGGCATCGGCGTCGAGCAGGTCGGGTATCGCGATCAGCATAAGGCAGCATCAAGTTCGGGCCAGGACGACGCCTTCAGCCAGTCTCGCGCCTTCTGCACAAAAGCAGGTGTCGCAGTCTCGCGGCAACGAGCGAGCCAGCCGCGTGCCGCCTCGACCTGCCCTGCTTCGAGCAGCATCCGGGCATGGTTGAACGCGCCGCGAAAATCGCCGCCTTCGGCTGCCTGCCGGTAGAAATCCGCCGCTTTCACCATGTCGCGCGCCACCACCCAACCATCTTCGTGGAAACTGCCGACATAGTTGATCGCCTTGGCGTTGCCCATTGCAGCAGCCTTGTTGAACCAGGCTAACGCCGCCGCCTTGTCCTCGGTCAATCCCTCGCCGAGCGTGAGCGAAGTCGCGTAATTGTACATGCCCCATTCGAGACCGCGCTCGGCGGCGATGCGGAAGCACTCGGCCGCCCGAACCTTGTCGATCGCGGTGCCCCAGCCGAGATCATAACAGCGCCCGACCATGTTGAGCGCCATCGGATGGCCCTGGCCCGCCGCCTTGTTGAACCAGGCGAACCCCTCGCGCGCCTGCCCGTCATCGAGCAGCATCTGGCCGAGCACCGCCTGCGCCTCGGCGACACCGGCTTCGGCACCTGCCCGAACGAGCGCCGCCCGCTCCTCCGGCGAACCGGAGAGGCGGGCGGCGATTTCCTCCGAAGAGAGGCTGTCCAAATCTTCGGTCAGAACTTGATCCCCAGCGTCCCGAACGCCGAGCGGCCCGGTGCGATCGAGGCATAGTGCGAGGAATAGACCTGGGTGAAATAGGTCTCGTTGGTGATGTTGTTCACGTTGACGCTCACATCGAAATGCTCGTTGATCTTGTAAGCGATGCGGGCATCGAAACGCCAGTAGCCCGGGATGGTGCGCGAGAGCACCTTCGTGGCCGGGTTGATCGTCACAACGCCCGCCGCAGTCTGCGTCGCGCTGCGATTGTCGGCATAGCCGCCGAACTGGCGGCCCGTGTAGAAGGCACCGCCACCGATGCTCAGCCCGCCGGCGGGCTTCAGGTCGCCCCAGAAGGTGAAGCTGTCCTTGGCGGTCTGCGTCGCCTGGCGGCCAGTGGTGACCGAGGGGACGAGCACGACCTTGGCGGCCTGTGCGCCAACCGCCGCGGCGGTCAGCGCGGTGTAGCCGCCATCGACGATCTTCGGATCGAGATGGGTGTAGCCGCCGAACACCGTGAACCACTTGGTGACGTTGCCGTTGAAATTGAACTCGACACCGCGGATGCGGCGCTTGCCGATGAACTGCACAGTATTGTCCGGGCCCGTGGTGCGGGCGTTGTCCGTATCGGTCTGGAAGGCGGCGGCGCTGAGCGCGAGCTGACCGTCGAAGATGCTCGCCTTGGCACCCACTTCATAGCTCTTGGTCTTCTCGACCTTCAGGCTGTCGAGCAGCGCCAGGTTCGCCGTGGTGTTGGTGGTCGGGAGTGCGTTCGGCTCCTGACCTTCGCCCAGCAGGCTGTTCGGCGGCGTCGCCGCGGTCGCGTAGCTCGCATAGATGCTGGTATTCTGCGTCGGCTTGAACACCAGGCCCGCCTGCCAGTTGAACAGGTCATCGGTGCGCTCGAGCGTGACGGTCTGCGTGGCGCCCGCAGCGAGGCCGGGCGTCACCTTCGAAGTGAAGTGATCGTAACGCACACCGAGGTTGAGGATCAGCGACGGGATCAGCGTGATCGAGTCGAAGGCATAGGCCGAGACGGTGTTTGCCTCGTTCTGGGTCTCCGCGCTGTGATCGCCCTTTACGATCGGGGTCTGCACCGTCGAGGTATCGCTGGTGTAGTTTACCCAGGGGTCGCTCGGGTTCGGATTGAACAGGCTGGTGCAATAATAGCGTGCGATCGTCGCGGTATTGCAGCGTGGGCTCACCGTAGAACCGCTTGCCGAAACATAGGCGCCACGACGCGCCTTCTCCCAGCTTACTTCCGCGCCGATCGCGATGCTGTGCTTGACCGAGCCGGTATCGAAGCTGCCGAACAGATCGGTCTGGTTGCCCAGCGTCTCGGTATAGCCGTAGCGGGTGTTGCCACGCCGCCAGACATAGCCGCCAGTCAGCACGTCGCCGCGCGTGCCGGCGGCGCCCGTGGTCGGGTTGGTCGCCGCGGTGCCATAGACATTGCCCTGGCTGTCGTCGGGCAGCAGGAAGATGTAGTTCTGCTCGTTATAGCTGTAGCGCGAGCTGTTGCGCAGGGTGAGATCGCCAAAGTCGTGCTCGACGCGCAGCGAGGCCTGATGGGTATAGGCGTCGCGGAAGTCGCGGTCCTTGAGGCCGTAGAAGGTGTCGCGCTCGACGGTGCCGCTGACGCCACCCGCAGTAGTAATCCGGCCGATTGCCGGAGTGGTCCAGATCTCGCCCGTGCCCGGCGCGTTGCCGATCGTGTAGAGGAACGGCATGCCGCTGTCGGGCAGCTCGTGGCTCTCGAGATAATAATAGGAAGCGGTCAGGCGGGTATCGCTGCCCAGGCCGATCGTGATCGACGGCGCCACGCCCCAGCGGCGTGCCCAGATCGCGTCCCGCTCGGCGAAGTCCTGATCATGCCACATCGCCGCGACGCGCACACCGATGCCGCCGCCCAGATACTGGTTCACGTCGATCGTGGCGTGCTTGTAGTCGGCGGTGCCGGCACTGGCCGAGGCCGTGATGAAGTTGCGCTGCTGCGGCACCTTGGTGATGATGTTGATCGAACCGCCTGCGCTGCCGCGGCCGCCCAGCGTCGAGTCCGAGCCGCGCACGACCTGGACCTGCTCCACCGCGAACACGTCGCGGGTCTGCGCCGCGCTGTCGCGCACGCCGTCGACAAAGGTCGAGCCCTGGCTGTCGAAGCCACGGATGAAGGGGCGGTCGCCGATCGGGTTGCCGCCCTCGGCCGCGCCGAAGGTAATGCCGGGCACGGTACGCAGCGCTTCGGCCAGCGTGGTCGAGCCAGTCTGCTCGATCACGTCCTTGGGAAGGATCACGACCGAGCGCGGCGTGTTCTCCGCCGTTGCGGTCGCCTTGGGCCCCTGCAGCTCGGGGGCACGCGTGCCGGTGACTAGGATCTGGTCCTTGTCCTGCGCGCTGCGGTCCTGCGCATCCTTGTCGGCATCCGCCGGCACGGGAGTGTTGTTGTCGGCAGCATGAGCGGGGGCGGTCGCGATGAAGCCGACGCAAGCCAGCGCAAGATAGGACGCGCTCGTGCGCGCAGTGGTAACTCGACTCACGGAAAGCCCCTTTGCTTTAATTATTTCGGGGGCAGCTATTGCGAAGCGTTCTCAGAGTCAATTGCTAATGCGAGCGCTTCTTAGTTGCTTCACGTAGGCGCGGTGAAGCCGGCGTCGGCGGAGGGCCGCTACGGCGGTGGTACAACCCCTGCGTTCGCGGAGACGGCGTCTAGTCGAACACTACAGTAAGCGATTCCGCGAAGGGGCCGTTCTTGACGAGCTTGCCTGCCCCGCCCGGGGCCCGGCGGAGGTTGGGCCGCTTCAGGAGCGGCTTGAGCATCAGGTGCAGCGTCGCGCGGTTGATATGACGGCCGAAGCATTCGTGCAGATTATAACCAAAATGGATGTAATCGCTCGCGGGACGATGCGGATCGAAGCGCGCGGGGTCGGTGATCCGGCGCGGGTCCATCATCGCCGAGGCGAAGGCGGCGAGCACGGTGTCGCCTGCCTCGACCGGCGTTTCGTGGCTGGTGCCCGCCGCGATCACGCCATCGACCAGCACGTTGCGCGGCAGGCCGGGGGCGAGCGGATCGAAGCGCATCGCCTCGACGACATAGCCCCAGAGCAGATCGTCATCCCCTGCCCGCGCCGCTGCCTGCGCGCCGGCGAGTGCATCGGGGCGGCGCAGGAGCTGCTCCATCGCCTGGGGCACTACCATTGGCGGTTGCGGCGGCCCGCCGACGATGAAGCCCATCAAATTGGTGCGGATCTCGACATCGGAGAAGCCAGGCACGCCCTTCTTCTGCTGGGTGAGGCAGCGCGAGAGGATATCGTCCTTGCCGGGCGCGGCCTTTCGCTTGGCGATCTCGCTGTCGATATGCGCGCGCAGCGCCGGGGCGATCTGGTCGACATCGGCGCGGAGCGCAGGATCGCCCTTGGGATCGGCGAACTGGAACTCGAACAGCCGCGTTCCCCAGACGCGCAGGTCGCCGCCCACCGGCTCGGGCACGCCGAAATAGTCGGCGAGTACCGAAAAGGTCACCCGACGCACCAGCGTGTCGACCACTTCGACCCGGCCCGGTGCGGCCGCGACGATCGCCTCGGCCATCGCCTCGACCTTCTGGCCGAGCCCGGGCAGGTCGCCGGGGCGGACGACCATGCGCATCGCATCGGTGTCGCGGTGGTAGAGCGGCGTGTCCGCCATGCCGAGGAAGAAGGGCTCGCCGCCCATGATCACATCGAGCTTGGGCTTGTAGGGCGCGCCGAACACCGGATCGGTGCCGAACACTTCCTTCACGTCATCATAGCGCGAGGTGAGCGTCATCCCGCCGAACTTCACCACCGGCTTCCAGCGACGGAAAAAGGCGAAGGCATAGGGCATCAGCGCGAAGACCTTGCCCTCGATCCAGCGGGCCAGCCCCTTCTTGCCGGGGCGCAGCACGTCGCGCGAGGTGAGCGCGCTCACAGGCCGCTCAGATAGTTGAGCGCCGGCATGCTCGGCAGGAAGAAATATTCGCCGCCGGCCATCTGGACGAAGGTCTCGACTTCGATGATCCGGCGATAAGGCTCCTCCGGGATCGTCATCGTGCCCTTGGGGCCGATCAGCGGATCGGTCTCGTCATAGAGCACCGCGAAGTTCGGGTTGAGGATCCAGGTCTGCTGGACGAACTCGAACTGGCGGGTGATGTCGGTGTTGAGGCAGACGAACAGCAGTCCGCGGTCGACATCGTCAGGCGTCGGCGGGACGCTGATCGTCTTGCCATATTTCCGGCCGCGCCGAAGGATGCGGTGGTTGTTCGCCGCGTCGAGCAATGTCTGTTTGTCGGCCTCGGTCGGCGCCAGGCCGTCGCGCGGATTGGCACGGCGGACATGGCTGCCCATCGGGCAACCGGCGCCGTGGCGATCGCGGTCCCAGAAGCCGAAATCATTATTCTCGACCGGGATCGTCCCGCCGAGCGGACACAGCAGATTGCCGTGCGTGTCGCGCCCGACCACGCGCTCGGCGAGCCAGGTGGTGGTGACATGGCCCGAGCCTTCGGGATCACGCTCGCGGATATGCGCCGCGCCCGCGCGCATCGACTGCCAGAAGGCATAGACGTCTTGCTTCAATTCGCGGACGACCATGTAGCTGCCGTTCAGCCCGAGATCCTTGAAGCCGACTCCCTTGGGATGTTCGGGCAGGACCGAGGTGTCGCCGATGCCGTCGGCGACCACCGGGCCTTGCGCGATTTCATTGTGGCCGTTCAGATGCCCCATCAGGACCTCGCCGAGCGGCACGCCGTTCCAATAGTCCTTGGGGGCATTCTCGCCGGTCTTGTAGACGACGGTGCCGTCCTCGAACGGGATCGGCTGCGAGATGCCGTCGGCAAAGCCGAAATGCTCGCGGGCGATGCCCTGCTTGTCGAGCCGCAGGTCGAGCGGGAGCCGGTGGACGACAGCGACCTCAAGCGGGGCGAGCTTGTTGCTCACCTCGACGCACCAGGCCTCCGCCGCCTCGTCATGCTCGCAATAGAGGAGGAGGAGCGCGTGGACGGTCACCGGGGTCTTCACCCGCTCCTCGCGGATCTTTTCCCGATCGTCAAAGGCGCGCGCCCCCTCATCGACCGCGGCATCGTCGAGTGGAGTGTTGCCACTCCATTTGGGGCCGCCGGGGATCACCGTGCCCTGCCAGGCATCACCGCGCCGGTCGCCCAGGCGGCGCAGGCGGTCCTCCTGGAACATGCCTTCCTTGAAGGGGCGATCGAACGAGGCGAGCGCGTTGGCGTTGAGCCCCATCTTCTGGAGCCCCGACCAGGTGAAGCCCATCGCCACGGCGCGCGGATCGCGGCCATCGGCGTCGGACACCTTCGCGACTTCGGCCAGCGCCTTGAGCCAGGCGCCGCCGCCCTTCTTCTTCACGCCTTTCCAGCCAAGCTCGAGGAACAGCGCGCGCCCGGTGGGCAGGTCGGCAAAGCCGCTCACCACCAGGCCCTGTGCCTCGGTGTTGGTCGGCGCGGAGAGATGCCAGCTCGGCGCGTTGCCGCCCTCGCTCACAGGTCCATGATCCACGCGGCGGCCTCCTTCTCGCTGAGCTGCTTTTTGCGGAGGCCGCAGGCGATGCGGTAATTGCGCTCGACCTGCTCCGCGGTGAGATCCTTGTACGCCGAGTACCAGAAGCGGCTGACCGCCATCGAATGGCGTGCCCATTCCTTGAACTGGCGGCCATGGCTGGCGCCGTCCTTGACCAGGAAGCGCGTCGGCGGGAAGCCGACCCCGCAGCACCAGGCCAGGGTGAGGCCGGCATGCGCCTTCTCGATGAAGTCATCGAGATAGCTTTCCCAGGTCTGGTCGAAGTTCGAGAAGAACATCAACCGGCTATCGTTGTTGACCCGAGCCCAGTGCGCGAAGTGGATCGTGCGCATCGAGCCGAGATAGCCGTTGCGCGCGGCCTTTTGTGCCCGCAGCAGCAGATGCAGGCCGTGATGGCCGACCCGGATCAGGATCGCGCGCAGCACGCCCGGCTTGATCAGCACGAGCGAGCCCATGTGGTTCTGGGGGATCCAGTCCTCGCGCCGCGCCATTTCGCGCAGCATCTTGGGGTCGACCGGCGGGGCATCCTGCGAAGCGTCGCGCCGCTCGAGCCAGCGCAGCCAGACAAGGATGCCGGCAACCGTCACCGCGATGCTGGCGCCGCTCCACCCGGCCCAGATCGCCATGTCCCACCAGGCCGGCCAAAAGGCCTTTCCGCTGAGCCACGACCAGACCGGCGCCGAGACCGTCGCGGCGAGCGCGACATAGACCGCCACCGCGATCACCACGGGGATGAGCAGGTGCCGGAGGAAGAAGGTCAGGAAGCTGAACCGTGTCGGCGTCGCGGTGCCGGGCAGCGGCTTGCCCATCTCGTAGAGGATGCCGGTGAACACCAAGAACAGCGCGACGCAGAGCGTGACGTACGATTGCCAGACGAGCTGGCTCTTGAGGACCAGCCCGGGGATCGACAGCGCGAACACCACCAGCAGGACGAAGCCGGCGAGCCGGGCATAGTCGCTGAGGCTCTCGGCGAGCGGGATGCGGGCGGGCGCCTTCTGGTTCAGCCATCCGAATTGCGGCAGCAGCGCGCCGCGGATCCGGGCGTGGATCTCGGCCGCGGTCAGCTTGCGATAGGGGCTGGGGCCGCCGTCATTGCTGTGCGCCAGTTCGTTGCGCGTGGCGAGGAACAGCGTGCTCTCGTCGAGGATCCGGTCGCGCGTCATGCCGCGATTGCCGTGGTGGTAGACGGTCGGCGTGAGCGTCCGCGCCTCCAGATAGGGGGCGATCGGGGCGCGGCTGTCGGGCGCGGTCACCGCGTCGTAGAGCGCGCCGCAATCGTCGAGGGGGCGCTTGCAGCAGCGCAGGAATGCGCGGAGATCCGGGCCGATCGCCGCTTCGAGCTGCGCCCAGAACGGCCCGGGCGCGCCATCGAAATTGGCCTCGATCACGAAGAGCGGGTCATAGTCGAAGCCGGGATAGGCGGTGAGCGACATGAAGTGCACCGCGGGCACTGTCGTCAGGAAGTCGGCAAAGGGCCCGGTGCCGCCCGATGGGTTCTGGCTGCGCCGGTCGCGCAGCGCATCGAGCAGGCCCGAGAGGTGGTCGAAGCTTTCCGGCTTCACCTCCAGAGCCACGGATAACGTGGTTTGCCGCATCCCCTTACGCCCCCTCAAGCTTTGGCCGACTGTAGGGTCTGCATTTCGGTGAAGGATAGGAAATTTTCGACTTCGAGCCGAAGTGGACGCAACGTTCACCAATCGCGGCGATGTTGGCGCCACCAAATCGTCTTTCCACGACATGACACCGGTGGCATAAGGTCCGAAACAGGAGAGGATCGGCATGGACATCAGCAGGCGCGGTGCGTTCGGGGCAGTGTTGGCGGGAGGCGCGGCGGCGCTGCTTCGTCCGGACCAGGCGGATGCGACGCCAGTGGACGCTTCGGTCCCCGATTGGAAGCGCGGCTTCGACAACCAGCGGATCTGCGACCTGGGCGACGGGCGATTCCTCAACCCGCTGCTCGCCGGCGACCATCCCGATCCCGCCATCCTGAAGGACGGCGCGGACTATTACATGACCTTCTCCAGCTTCGATTCCTATCCGGGGCTGACGATCTGGCACAGCCGCGACCTGGTGAACTGGCAGCCGCGGGGCGCTGCGCTGACGAAGAATATCGGCGCGGTCTGGGCGGTCAGCCTGGAGAAGCACAAGGGCCGCTACTTCCTCTACATCCCCGTCAAGGCGAGCCCGAACTCGATCTTCGTGATCTGGGCGGATCATATCGACGGGCCGTGGAGCGATCCGATCGACCTGGGGCTGCACGCGCATATCGACCCCTGCCACGCGGTGGGCGAGGACGGATCGCGCTGGCTGTTCCTCTCCGGCGGCGACCGGGTGCGACTTTCGGAGGATGGTCTGTCCACTGCGGGGCCGGTCGAGCATGTCTACGACCCCTGGCACTATCCCGAGGAGTGGGATGTAGAAGGCTTCTCACCCGAGGGCCCGAAGATCCACCGCCATGGCGACTGGTTCTACATGATCACCGCGGTGGGCGGCACCGCGGGGCCGCCGACCGGGCATATGGTGATCGCGGCGCGCTCGCGCTCGATCCACGGGCCGTGGGAGCAATGCCCGGCCAATCCGCTGGTCCGCACGGTCTCGAACGACGAGGCTTGGTGGTCGCGCGGCCATGCCTCGCTGGTCGAGGCGCCTGACGGCAGCTGGTGGTCGATCTATCACGGCTTCGAGAACGGATACTGGACGCTCGGCCGCCAGGCGCTGCTCGATCCGATCGAATGGACCGCAGACGGCTGGTTCCGGATGAAGGGCGGCGACCTGTCGAAGCCGATCCGCAAGCCCAAGGGCGGCGCGGCGCTGCCGCACGGCCAACCGTTGTCCGACAGCTTCACGGGGCCGCTCGCGCTCGGGCAAAAGTGGAATTTCTTCAAGCCGGGTCCGGGCGAAGCGGATCGTGCATGCACCGAAGGTGGCGCGCTGGTGCTCAAGGCTTCGGGCAAGGCGCCGGTGGATTCCTCCCCGCTCCTGCTGATCGCCGGCGACACCGGCTATGAGTTCGAATGCGACATGGAGATCGCGCCGGGCGGCGTGGCCGGGCTGGTGCTCTTCTATGACGAGAAGCTCTATTGCGGGCTCGGCTTCGACGAGAAGAAGTTCGTGACGCACCAGTACGGCATCGAGCGCGGGCGCCCGGCCAATCCCTATGGCCGGCGCCTCAGGATGCGGGTGCGCAATGACAAGCACATCGTCTCGTTCCATCTGTCGGGCGATGACGGGAAGACGTGGAAGCGCTTCGATCGGGGAATGGAAGTGTCGGGATACCACCACAATGTGCGCGGCGGATTCCTGATGCTGCGGCCGGGGCTGTATTCCGCGGGTGCGGGCGAGGCGAAGTTCCGGGATTTCCGGTTCCGGGCGTTGTGAATTTCCGGAGCCTCAACCATTCTTCTTAGGCGTTCGCGATCGCGTCTATCCTAGAATGGCCGAAATTCGCATCTGGAGGGGGCGCCTTGGCCCGAAGGGTTTTCCGGTTCGATCCGAGGCTGGCGCTGGCCGCATTCCTGGCGCTGGGGATCGCGACGCCCTGTCTTGCGCAGGAGCCCAATTTCGCCCCTTCGTCCTGCGGCGCCGGCAAGCTTCCCCGCTATCCCCAGAATTTCGGTCGCGGCGTCCGCACGCACTACATCTTCAGCTACGGCCTGGACCGGGATATCGAGAGAATCCCCGTCGCCAAACGCGACATGTCAGTGGTGATCGAAATCAAGAAGGCGGCCGACGCGCGCGTCGCCGTCGCTGCCAGCAAACTTCCCGATATCATCGGGCGTGACCCGCGATATGATCCCGTCGGGATCTCGCAGGATGCCGTCGGGGTCTCGTCAGGCTATGAAGTGTCGGTCGACGCGAAGGCCTATGCGCATAGCGCGCAGGAACTCGACCGGGAATTCGCCGCCCTGTGCACGATCTTCTCGGAATATGGATATGACATACTGGACCTGCAGATCCGCACCGATGAAGAGGAATATGCTCTGCAGCGGCGCGAGGCCCTGGACTTCCGCCGCTGGGGGCATGCTTTCCTGCTGAACATCCACGAGGAAGAAGTGGAGATCTTCCTCAGGGGCGACTGGAAGACGCTCGGATTCGACTTCTTCCAGATTCCCACGGCGTTCTCGCGGATCAGGGAGCGGGATTTCAACTGCGGATATGTCGATGCCGACGACCCGCTGGAGGATCACGTCCACTGCGAGATCGGCGTGCTCGCCACCTCCGCAGCTGGCCCGGAATATGCGCGGGGCACGATGGACTTCGTTCGCAATCGGGACCGCGCAAAAGGCCCGATCGGCATGCTCATGATCTGGCAGGAGTCGCTGGCGAACATCCTCGTCAACTAGCGCAGATGCGGCAGCCGCCATTCGCCGAACAGCGCGGCGGTGCGCAGCGCGAAGATGGCGAGGCCACCGATCGCGCCGGCAAGGTCTTGGCGGAGCTTGAAGCGGTGGACGAGAACGACGATCAGCGTTGCCCCGGCCACTGCGGCGGTGGCGTAGAAATCCTCGTGCAGCACGGTCGGCACCCGGGCGATCAGCACGTCGCGGAGCATGCCGCCGCCACAGCCATTGACCGTCGCGATGATCACGACCGACGCGCCGTTGAGCTTGTAATCGAGGCATTTGCGCGCGCCCGCGACCGCGGCGAGCGCGAGGCCGCCGCCTTCGAACACATCGACGAGCAAGGGCGGGGTGAAATTGCCGACGCGACCGAGGATCAGCGACGCGACGACGACCGCGACGGTCGCGGCGACCGCCAGCGCGGCATAGCGCCAGTCGCGGAAGGGCGCGGGCGGATGCTCGCCGAGCAGCAGGTCGCGGATCACCGCTCCGCCGACCGCACCGACGAACGACAGCACGAGGATACCGAACAGGTCGAAATCCGCCTGCACTGCGGTCAGCGCGCATTCGACGGCGAGGACGAAAGTCGCGGCGAGATCGACGCCGTCGAGCACCTTGTCGCGAATACGGTCCACGGCGAGATCGTCGAGTTTCATCGCGGGCTCCTTCCGGATGGGCCGTGCGCGCGAGACTAATGGGATGCGGCGCGCTTCTCAACCGGTGACGCCCGCGCTAGGCTCGTCCCGGCATGGGCAAGAGGCGCATATTGATCGTCGGCGGGGGCACCGCGGGGTGGCTGACCGCCGCCTATCTCGCGCGCTTCCTCGACCTGGCGGACAATGCGCAGATCGAGATCACGCTGCTCGAATCACCCGAGCTCGGCATCATCGGCGTGGGCGAAGGCGCGTTCCCGACGATCCGGACGACGCTGCAATTCCTCGGCATCGACGAGACGCGCTTCATCCGATCGGCCTCCGCCACGTTCAAGCAGGGTATCCGCTTCAACGACTGGCTGCACGCGCCCGCAGCCGACGGCACGCGGCACCATTACCTCCATCCGTTCGAGGCGCCCTTCTATACCGAGGGGACCAGCCTGGTGCCCTATTGGCTGCTCCAGGACGAGCGCGCCCGCGTGCCCTTTGCCGAAGCGGTGACGATCCAGAACCGCGTCGCCGAGAACCAGCGCGCGCCCAAGAAACAGGGTGAGGGCGAGTATTCGGGCCCGCTCAACTATGCCTATCATTTCGACGCGTCGCGGCTCGCCAAAGTGCTGCAGGCGCGCGCGATCGAGCTGGGGGTGCGGCACGTCAGCGGGCTGCTCACCGATGTCGCGCTGGACGCGGACGGCGCGATCGCCCGGGTCAACACGCGCGAGCTGGGCGCGCTGGAAGCGGACCTCTATGTCGATTGCTCGGGCTTCCGGGCAGAGCTGATCGGCAAGGCGCTGGGCGCGCCTTTCAAGTCGGTGAAGCATGTGCTGTTCACCGACCGGGCACTGGCCTGCAAGATCCCCTATGCCGATCCCGACGCGCCGATCGAGAGCTTCACGATCGCGACCGCGCACGACGCGGGCTGGACCTGGGACATCGGGCTGGAGGGCGCGCGCGGGATCGGGACGGTCTATTCCTCGACGCACATGTCCGACGACCAGGCCGAAGCGGTGCTGCGGGCCTATGTCGGGCACGACGCCTACAAGGCGCGGATCATTCCGTTCGAGCCCGGCTATCGCGAGGCGCAATGGGTGAAGAATTGCGTGGCAGTGGGGCTGTCGGGCGGGTTCCTCGAGCCACTGGAATCGACCGGCGTGGTGCTGATCGAGGCGGCAGTGGCGATGATCGCCGAGCTGTTCCCGCATAACGGCCCGGTCGATGCGCCGGCGAAGCGCTTCAATGCGCTGATCACCGGGCGCTTCGAGCGGATCATAAACTTCCTCAAGCTTCATTATTGCCTGAGCCGGCGCGACGAGCCCTTCTGGCGCGACAATGCCGATCCGGCTTCGATCCCCGAGGGGCTGCAGGAACTGCTCGCGCAATGGCGCCACCGGCCGCCGGGACGCTTCGACTTCCTGCTCGACCTCGAGAGCTTCGCCTTCTTCAACTACCAGTACATCCTCTACGGGATGGACTATCGCACCGACCTGTCGGGCGGGCGCGGCGATTTCCCCAACATGGCGGCAGCGGAGAAGCTGTTCGCGCGGATCCGCGGGTTTTCCGAGCAAGCGACGGCGGACCTGCCGACGCACCGGGCGCTGATCCGGGCGATCAACGCGGGGTAAACTGCCCGCCCCGCGTCACGCAGGCGGGACGGGCAGCCGGGGGGGCTCAGGCGGTGGCGAGCTTGGGGTCGAGCGCGTCGAGCTCGCCGCTGGCGCGGGCCTTGCGGCCATAGACCGCTTCGAACAGCGGGGTCGCCATCACCGTGGTGATGATCGCCATCAGCACCAGCATCGAGAAAAGCGTGGGGCCGATGATGCCCTTTTGCAGCCCGATGTTGATGATGATCAGCTCCATCAGGCCGCGCGAATTCATCAGCGCGCCGATGCCGAGCGCGGTGCGATTGTCTTCGCCGGCGAGGCGGGCGGCGCCCCAGCAGGCGCCGAACTTGGCGAGGACCGAGACGATAAGGATGCCGAGCGCGATCGCCAGCAGCTCGACCGAATTGACCATGTCCATCCGGGTATTGAGCCCCGAATAGGTGAAGAACATCGGCAGCAGCAGGACGACTGCAAGCGGCTCGACCTTCTTCTTGAGCTCGGCGACGAACAGGCCGCGCGGCATGCACACGCCCATCAGGAAGCCGCCGAAGATCGCGTGGATGCCGATCGCGTCCATGATGAAGGCCGAGGCGCAGAACAGCATCATCGTGACGGCAAGCATCGCGCTGCTCATCTCGCCGCGTTCCTCGACGATGCGGCCGAGCGGGGCGAGGAGCTTGCGACCCCAGAGCAGCATGAAGCCGGTGTAAATTATGGCGCCGCCGATCGCGAGCACCGCCACGCCGGGGCCGGCGCCGAAGGTGGCGAGGACGAGCGCGAGGACGCACCAAGAGGCAGCATCGTCGAACGCGCCGGCAGTCAGCGACAGCGTGCCGAGCGAGGAGTTGGCCAGCCCCTGCTCGTTGATGATGCGCGCAAGCATCGGGAAGGCGGTGAGCGCGATGCAGGCGCCCATGAACAGCGTGGCGTTCGCCTGGCTGATGCCGGGGGTGAACAGGCCGGGCACGGTGAGCAGGAACGGCGTGACCAGGGCGGCGAGCAGGAACGGCGCAACGATGCCCGCGGCCGAGACGCCCGCGGCGCTCTTCGCCTTGGACTTGAAGTGATCGAGCTGGAGCGTGAGGCCGACCATGAACATGTAGAGGCCGACGCCCAATTGCGCGCCGGTGTAGAGCAAATTGCGCGTCTCCTTGGGGAAGACCGCGAGCTGGAGATCGGGGAAGAACAGACCGAACAGCGACGGGCCGAGGACCACGCCGGCGATCATTTCGCCTACCACCTGGGGCTGCTTGAGTAGCTTCTGGCCGAGCCAGCCGACCACGCGGCAGGCGAGGATGATGATCGCGAGCTGCAGGAAGAAATGGACGCTGAAATCGCCCGGCGCATAGCTTTTCGCAGCGTTCACCGCGGGGCCGTGCGGGCTGAGTACATCGGTCAGCGCGTGCCAGGCACCAGTCAGCAGATCGAGCATGAAACCTCCCCCAAATTCCCTTTGCGCGGCCGCTTTTCGGCCTGTCGCGTGGCTTGAGGGAGCAAGCCGCGGCGGGCCTGCGCAACCGCAAAGTGCGGCACCCCCCGGATTTTTCCGGCGCCCGGGCGCTTTATGTTGCAACGGGCGCACACAGTAGTAACGTACCTACATGACAACGCGGACAATCTAGGTACGTAGGTACAATATGAAGGTCATAACCAGCCGCGAATTCAACCAGGATGTGAGTGCCGCCAAGCGAGTCGCGCGCACCGAACCGTTGTTCGTCACCGATCGCGGGCGCCCTACCCATGTGCTGATGAGCATCGACCAGTTCCGTGCGCTGACCGGCCAGCGCGAGAGCATCGTCGACCTGCTCGCCCTGCCCGCCGGCATTGCGGATGCCGCGCTGGCACCGCCGGAGCGCTGGTGATGTTCCTGCTCGACACGCCGATCCTGTTCGAGCTGCGCAAGGCGAAGTCGGGCGGCGCCGAGGCGGGGCTCACCGCCTGGGCATCGCGGGTGGCGCGCGAGCGGCTGTTCCTCTCAGCGATCAGCCTGGTCGAACTCGAGACCAGCGCCGCCGAGGCCGCGCGGCGTGACAAGGCGACGGGCGCGGTGCTGCGCGCGTGGATCGACGAGCAATTGCTCCCGGCGTTTGACGGCCATGTCCTGCCGCTCGATGCCGCGGTCGCGCGCCGGCGCGGGCAGCTGGCGATCACCGAGACGCGCGATGCGCTGTTCGCGGCCACCGCGCTCGAGCATGGCCTGACGCTGGTGACGCGCAACACCGCAGCCTTTCGCGGCGCGCGGGTCAAGCTGTTCGATCCGCACGGCTATACCGAGGATGCCGATGAGGGCGACTGGCGCGATGCGGCAAGAACCGGTCCGCTTTGGCTCAAGAACCTGTTCGTCCGCGCCTAAGTCCAAAAGCTTTGCTGCAACCCTTTTAGGGGCGCGCGCGTAGTTTCACCTTCACCAACTAGTTAGACACTCTGTGGCAAGGGAGTTGCCATGGTACCCAAGCTGAAGCCGATCTTCCATGCGCTTGCGCCGCTTTTGCGGGGCGAAAAGCAGCGCCAGACCGCCGTCGACAAGGTCGACAGCGCCAGGAGCAAGCAATCGCCCGAGCTGCTGGCGATCGTTGAGGAAGTGGCCGCGCTGTTCGGTACCGAGATGGGCATCGCCACGCTGATCGACCGCCAGAGCCAGCACGTCCTGGTCTGCCATGGCGGCGATCTCGATTCGGGGCCGCGCGACATTTCGTTCTGCGGCCACACCATTGCACGCCCCGACGAAGTGATGTGCGTGTTCGACGCTGCGAATGATCCGCGCTTCGCCGGCAATCCGCTGGTGCTCGATACCCCGCATATCCGCTTCTATATCGGCGCGCCCTTGCTCTCGCCCGAGGGCGAGGCGCTCGGCGCGCTGTGCGCGATAGATTCGCTGCCGCGGATGAAGCTGCTGCCCGAGCAGAGCAAGCGGCTGCGCGAACTGGCCGACAAGGCAGCCGCGCTGCTAGCGGTGCGAAACTAGACGCTCTCGCGGCGGAAGTTGTTGTTTCGCAGCACGTCGTTCACGCGCTGCACCAAGTCGTCCGGCTCGAAGGGCTTGACCAGATAGTCGTTGGCACCGGCACCCATTGCGTCGTCGATCTCCGCCTCACCGCCCCTGGCGGACAGCATCAGGATCGGGGTGAGGTAGAGCGCAGGCAGCCGGCGCAGCGCCTTGAGGATATCGCTGCCCTGCATGCCCGGCAGCGACTGATCGAGGATCACCAGATCGGGCTTCTTGAAGGCGATGGTATCGAAGGCGAGCGTGCCGTGGTGGATCACGCCGACGATATGCCCGGCGCGGCTGAGCACCTGTTGCACCACCGCCCCGACCAGTTCGTCATCCTCGACATAGATGATCCGGGCCATGGCTCAGCCCTTCGCCAGCATCTCTTCGACGCGGAAGACGAGCTCGTCCGGGTCGAAGGGCTTTTTGAGATAGTCGTTGGCACCGGCGAAGCGCGCCAGCTCCTCGTCGCGATCGCCGCGGCGGCCGGTGAGCATCATGATCGGCAGATCGGCGAAATCGGGCATTTTCCGCAGCTCCTGGACAAGGAGAACGCCCGAGAGCTCCGGCATGTTGCAATCTAGTATCACCAGATCGGGGCGACGCGCCTTGATTACGCGCAGCGCCTCGGCACCGTCCTGGACAAGGCCTGCGCCGTGCCCCGCCGCGATGAGCGCATCGCGGGCGATCTCGCCCACGATTTCATCGTCATCCGCAATGATGATCCGCGCCATTCGTTCTTCTCGCCCAACTCTAATCTAAATTATAACGCGGGGAGTGCATTTGGTTGCAGCTCCGTGCCGATTTTTGTGCCGTTCGCGTCTTTCCCGCGTTTTGCTGGGAGAGCGCGGAAGGGTGCGTTAACGCTCTTTCCCTAACCGGGGGAGCAGCTGGACAGGAGGCTTGCCGATGGCAGAGATACTGACGCGCCGGTCGCACTGGATCCTGGCCGCCGCGCTCGCCCTGCTCGCCTGCTCCGCCGCTTCGGGCATCTGGCTGTTCGCGCAGAAGCAGAGCGCGGACAATTGGGTGCGCCACACCTTCCAGGTCGCCGACCGGCTTTCGCACGTTCGCATCCTGACGCTGCGCGCCGAAGTCTATCGGCGCGGCTATCTGCTAACGGGCGATCCCGAGGCGCGCGCGAATATCGACGCCGTCCGCCGCGAGCTGCCCGGCGAAGTCGCCGCGCTGCAGGAAATGACCGGCGACAATCCCGTCCAGAACCAGCGCATCGCCTATCTGGCCGGGCTGATCCAGCAGCGGCTGGTCGAAACCGAGCAAACGCTGCGGATGCGCGGCGCCAACCGTGCGGCCGAAGCCACCACGATCCTCGCCAGCGACGCCAACCGGCACGAAACCGCGCGGATGCTCACGCTGATCCGACAGATCCGCGCCGAGGAAGAGCGGCTGATGCAGCAACGGCTCGCGCGCGCGCACGGATATGAAGGACCGATCCAGGTCGCCGGCCTACTCAGCGGGCTGCTGGTGCTGCTGCTCGCCTATCTGATCGCGCGCGAGCGGCGCGAGCGAATGGAAGTGCTGCGCGATGCCAATCGCCGCCTGCACGGCGACATTGCGCGGCGCGAAGTGGTCGAGGCCGAGCTAGCCCTGCTCGCGATGAATGCCACCGACGCAGTGCTGCGCTTCGATCTCAACGGCTGCTGCATCTATGCCTCCCCCTCGACCGAGCCCGTGCTCGGCGTCGAGCCGGCGCATGTGCTGGGCAAGCAGATCGGCTTTGGCGTTTCGGCCGAGCATCGCGACGAGATGTTCGAGTTCCAGCATCTGCTCACCACCGGCGAGGTGGAGCGCGGCGTGATCACCTATCGGACCCACCCGATCGAGGAAACGGCAAGCGCGCAATGGGTGGAGGCGCATTGCGGGCTGGTCCGCGATCCGGCCACCGGCGAGCCGCGCGAGATCATCGCTTCGCTGCGCGACGTCACCCGCCGCAAGCAGCTCGAGCATGAACTGGAAGCCGCACGCGAGCGGGCCGAGGCGGCGGTGCAGGCCAAGTCGAGCTTCCTGGCGAATATGAGCCACGAGATCCGCACGCCGATGAATGGCGTGCTGGGCTTTGCCGACCTGCTGCTCGCCAGCGACCTGCCGCCCGAGCAGAATCGCCAGGCGCAGCTGATCGTCGATTCGAGCCGGGCGATGATGCGGCTGCTCAACGATATTCTCGACCTGTCCAAGATCGAGGCCGGCCAGATGGAAGTCCATGCCGAGCGCGTCGACCTGGGCCACGCGCTGAAGGGCTGCATCAAGCTGATCGAGCCTGCCGCCGCGCAGAAGGGGCTGGCGCTCGCCTTTGAGGTGGACCCTGCCCTGCCCCGCTTCGTGCTGGTCGACGGCCTTCGCTTGCGCCAGGTCGCGCTCAACCTGCTCGGCAATGCCGTGAAGTTCACTGGGCAGGGCAGCGTCACGCTCAGCGCACATCGCAGTGAGGGCGAGGACGGCACCGCGCGGATCGACATCGCGGTCAGCGATACCGGCATCGGCATCCCGCCCGACCGCCACGCCGCAATCTTCGAGCAGTTCGTCCAGGCCGAGCAATCGACCGCGCGCCGCTATGGCGGGACCGGCCTGGGGCTGGCGATCAGCAGCCGGCTTGCGTCGCTGATGGGCGGCGAGCTCGGGCTGCGCAGCACGCAGGGCGAAGGCAGCGTGTTCACGCTGTGCCTGCCGCTCGCCGCCGCCGAGGACGGCGAGGCCGGCGTGGTGACCCCCTCGGGTCCAGAAGGCCCGGCACGGACGCTGCGCCTGCTCGTGGCCGAGGATCACGACGTCAACCAGCTGCTGATGCAGGAGATGCTCGGCCGGCTGGGCCACAAGGTGACCATCGTCGCCGATGGCGCGCGCGCGGTGGAGCTGGCGGTCAGCGCGAATGCGGAGGGCGAACCGTTCGACCTGGTGCTGATGGACATGCAGATGCCGGTGCTCGACGGGATCAGCGCGACGCGCGCGATCCGCGCCGCCGGGCTGTCGGCACAACGGCTGCCGATCCTGGCGCTGACTGCAAACGCCTATGCCGACGACATCGCCGCCTGCCTCGAGGCAGGCATGCAGGCGCATCTCGCCAAGCCGATCCAGCTCGCCGAGCTGGGCGCGGCGATCGATCGCTGGGCATCGCCCGCGCCCGAGGCGCCGCCCGTCCCCGCAGAGCCTGCCGGCACCGAAGCGGGCCTGACCCTTTCGCCCGCGCTCTGGGCCAAGTTCGCCGCGCGCCGGGCCGAGCTGCTCGCCGCCGCCGAGGGGTTCGTCGCGAATGGCGGCGCGGACGATGCGGAGAACGAGGCGCTGCGCGGGCTGCTCCACAAGTTCGCCGGATCGGCGGGGCTGTTCGGCCAGGCGGCGCTGGGCAGCAAGGCATCGGCGCTCGAGGACGCAC
Organism: Sphingomonas sp. R-74633; assembly: GCF_013416555.1. Classification (GTDB taxonomy): domain Bacteria; phylum Pseudomonadota; class Alphaproteobacteria; order Sphingomonadales; family Sphingomonadaceae; genus Sphingomonas. The sequence goes on from NZ_JACCFG010000002.1 coordinate 382,250, forward strand.
TGGAAGTAGCGCCGGCGGGCGAGCGGGCCGGCCTTACTGACGATTTCCTGACGGCACTTCGGGCCGCGTGAAGGGATCGCTGCCGGGCGGCGGCAGATTCCCGTAGCGATCCCCGGCACTGAACGCATTCTGGGTGATGTGTCGATATTCCGGGAAATGTTCGAGAATGGCCTGGTCGACCTCGGCATCAAAATAGCCGAGATCCCATTTGCCGAGCCATGGCAGCAATGGCTTCACTTGGCGGGTAACAGGCGCATTGGTGATCTCCACCGTCATGCCGAGCAAGCGGATGCCAGGCAGGATCGCCTCCCCCGGCCCAACCAGCGCGGAATGCAGCGTGCGCGGATTGGCGATGTCGTCGAACCAGGCGAACGCCGGATAATGGCCCGGCGCGACTCGGCGGGCGCCGCGCAGCCCCGCCAGTTCCCGCACCTCGGCCATGCGCTGCGGGTGCCAAGCGTCCCCGATCAGCGCGGGATCGGGATGGGACAGCAGATCGTCATAGCTTGCCAGCAACATCGGCAACGCGCCGTCGCTCTGGTCCCACTGCAGCACCGCGAAGAGACGCTTGCCGCCAGGCAACGCCACCGGCACTGCCTCGCCCTCCAGGTTCCAGCGCAGTCCCTGCGCCTCGGGGCCGGGAAAGGCCGGGCTGTAGTAGGAATGGATCGCGCTGACGCCGGATCCGGCGCGCTTGCCGCCGGGCGTATCCAGCGCAACGCTCAACCGATAGCGGAGAGCAGGTCCGCGATATCCGCACCCGCCGAGTGGCAGCGATACCGCGCCAAGCAGCCCTGCGCAGAACCCACGCCGACACCAGCCCCTCGCCATCGCCTGCATGACCGCCCTCCTGCACCGCATTTCTGGCGCGACGCCCCTTAACGCTTCGCAACACACGCCCCGAAACCGCTCAAAAAGCCTCAAACACAGACATGTGCGCCGCCGCGGCCAGCTTCAATCTGTCGCTCCAATGCAACAGTTTGCATCAATCGGAAATTGTAAACGGTTCCAGTCGATTCAGCCCGATTGACAGACGGTTGGATGATGATAGCGATAACATCGGGGAGGCACCCTGCCCGCCCTGAAATAAATAAAAAGTTGCGCCTAATAAGGCGGCACTGAGGAGGGGTTATGAGAAGCTTGAGGCATTCGCCTATACTTGCGCGTTCCGCATCCATTTTGGCCGTTGCTGCCGGGCTTGCGCTGCCCAGCCTTGCTCATGCGCAAGCCGACAACGCTGTCAGCACTGCCCAGACCGCCGATAGCGGCGGCCAGGAAGCGACGCAGGACGACGGCACGATCGTCGTCACCGGCATCCGCGCCAGCCTTGAACGCTCGATCCAGATCAAGCGCGAGGCCCCGGGCATCGTCGACGCGATCTCGGCCGAGGACATCGGCAAGTTCCCCGACACCAACCTGGCGGAATCGCTCCAGCGCATCCCGGGCGTGTCGATCAACCGCACCAACGGCGAAGGCTCGCAGGTTACCGTGCGCGGCTTCGGCCCGACCTACAATATGGTCACGCTGAACGGCCGCCAGCTCGCCACCGCGGCCGTGTCGGTGGTCGGCGGCGACCAGAATTCGGACGGTGCCCAAGGCACTAGCCGCTCGTTCGACTTCTCGAACCTGGCGACCGAAGGCGTGCGTACGCTCGAAGTCTACAAGACCGGCCGCGCGGCCGTTCCCTCGGGCGGCATCGGCGCGACGATCAACGTCGTCTCGCGTCGCCCGCTCGACGACAAGAAGAGCGGCTTCAACGGCAGCATCGGCGCCAAGGCGGTGTATGACACCAGCGTCAACGACTGCCTCGACTGCGGCTCGAAAGTAACGCCGGAGTTTTCGGGCGTGCTGAGCTGGAGCGATCCGGACCAGCGCTTCGGCGCGATGCTGTTCGGCAGCTATCAGAAGCGCAACTATACTTCGATCGCCGCCACGTCGAACGACTGGAACATCATCCCGTACAGCACATTCCTGACCGGCGGCTTCGCCCGCTCGGCCGGTGCGTGCCCGGCGGGAACGACGACCCCGACCCCGACCTGCACCGTGGTCAATAACGCGCCGACCAACCCGAACCAGCTCGTCGCGATCCCGAACGACAGCCGCTATCACTATGCCGAGGGCACGCGCGAGCGCATCAACGGCCAGGCAGTGGTGCAGTTCAGGCCCACCGACGCGCTGACGATCACCGCCGATGCGCTCTATGCGCAGAACAAGCAGGCGGAGACCCGTTCGGATCTCTCCAACTGGTTCAGCCGTCCGTTCGACGTGGTGACCTTCGACGGCAACACCACCGTCGCCACTGCGCAATATCTGCACGAGACGATCAACGGCCAGAAGGACGAAGGTTTCGAGGCCCAGTCGCGCGCGCAGAAGGGCAAGCTCGAGGATTACGGCCTCAACCTCGAATGGGAGATGGCGAGCAACTTCTCGCTGAAGGTCGACGGCCATATCTCGACTTCATCGAGCACCCCGGACAACGCCAATGGCAACTCATCGACGCTGGTCGGCATGGGTGCCAACGTGGTCGCGGCGCACTCGGTCGATTACTCCAACGGCATCCCGCAGCAGGACATCACCCTTGGCGCGAGCGGCCCGCTCGACGTCAACGATGTCGGCTCGCAGGTCGGCCGCACCTTCCGCTCGACGCAGCGCCAGAAGGTGAAGGAGCTGCGCGCGGACTTCGGCTGGGATTTCGGCGGTGACAGCCGTTTCGATTTCGGCGGCAACTACCGCACCACCGACATGCACCAGACCTTCGTCGCCACGCAGCAGACGCTGGGCGACTGGGGCATCACCAGCCCGGGCGACGTCAATGCACGGGCACCGGGTGCGCTCACGGCCTTCTGCCTCGAGTGCAAGTTCGACAAGTTCAATCCGGGCGGCGATCCCGAATCGCAGCTCGCCTTCCGCGGCGTGGCGTCGGATCTCTACTCGATCCTCTCGCCTTATTATGCCGGCCTCGGCAAGGCAGTGGGCGTCACCGCCAGCCAGGACAACCGGGTCAAGGAAGAGATCTGGGCGGCCTATGGCCAGCTGACCTGGAAGGGTGAGCTGGGCGGTGCGCCGGCGCGCCTCGTCGCGGGCGTCCGCTATGAGCACACCAAATCCGAGACCACCTCGCTCGAGGCGATCCCGGCGGGTATCGCCTGGGTGTCGGACAACGACTTCACGGTGTCGATCTCGAACCAGACGCAGTTCGTCAACGATGGCGGCAGCTACGACAACATCCTGCCGCAGATCGATTTCCAGGTCGAATTCCTGCCCAACATGATTGGCCGCCTGTCGTACAGCAAGACGATCGCCCGGCCGAACTACAACAACCTGTACACCGCGACCACCGTGGGCGGGCCGCCGCGCCCGACCTTCAATGGCGGCATCCCCGGCGCAACGACGGGCAATGCCCGGCTGAAGCCGCTGGAATCGGATAACTTCGACGCCTCGCTGGAATGGTATTTCAAGCCGGACAGCTATGTGTCGGTCGCGTTCTTCGACAAGCGGGTGCGCAACTTCATCGGCAACGGGCAGTTCACTTCCGACCTGTTCGGCCTTCGGGATCCGAGCTCGGGGGCGGCGGGCAGCCGCTCGGGTAGCGCCAGGACGGCGCTGACCGGTCTCGGCGCCGATACGAGTGACGCAAATCTGTTCGTCATGTCGGCGCTGATCCAGGCGACTGGATCCGTGGCCGCCGCGACTGCGCAGTTCAACGCCAACTACAACCCGGTAACGCGCCAGCTCAGCGATGCCTTCGTCCAGTCGGTCAACAACACCTATGACCTGAGCGGGAACGCCAGCGATCCGCTCTACCAGTTCCAGGTGACGCGACCGATCAACAACAAGGACGCCGAGATCTACGGTGTCGAGCTGGCGGGCCAGTATTTCCTCGGGAATACCGGCCTCGGCATCGCGGCAGCGTACACGCTGGTGCGCGGCGACGTGGGCTTCAACATCGGGGCCAACCCGGCGGAAGACCAGTTCGCGCTGCTCGGCCTCTCGGACACGTTCAGCGGCACGCTGATCTACGAGAAGCACGGCCTCTCGGCGCGCGTGGCCTATAACTGGCGCGACAAGTTCCTTTCGGGGATCAACCGCCAGGGCTCGCGCAACCCTGAGTATACCGCGCCCTTCGGCCAGCTCGATGCTTCGTTCAGCTACGAGATCACGCCGCAGATCGCGATCACGCTCGAAGGCATCAACCTCACCGAAACCGCGGTGCGGACCTATGCCCGCGACGAGAAGGAACTGTGGTTCGCGCAGGAGCTCGACCGGCGCTTCCTGCTCGGTGCGCGCTTCAAGTTCTGACGCTCGCACGATCGTAAAAGGGGGACTGGGGGCCGTCGCCATGTGCGGCGGCCCCTTTCTCTCGGATTGAGGCCTGCATCGCTTTGCGCCATGCTGGCCTCCCTCAAAGCTGGACCTTCCCGATGCCCCGACCGGTCGCCCTCGACAATGTCGCCCATGCCGATCTGCGCGTCGCGCTGCGTCACGGCGCCGCGCACGGCGACGCGGTCAACCAGGCGCTGATCTTCCCGACCGAGTTCGCCGAAGCCCAGCGCGAATTCGCCATCCTATTCCGCCGCGACCCGAAGGAGGGTCTCCAGGCGGTCGCCCTGCTCGGGCTCGACCGCGACGAGAATCTCTTCCTCGACGGTGACCGCTGGACCAGCCGGCATATCCCGCTGATCCTCCAGCGCGGGCCCTTCCTGATCGGGCTGAACCCGGAGGGCGGCGCACCGACCATCCAGATCGACCTCGACGATCCCCGCGTCGGCGCGACGGACGGTGAGCCGCTGTTCCTGCCGCATGGCGGACAGACCCGCTATCTCGATCATGTCGGCAAGCTGCTCGCCGCAATCCATGTCGGCATGGGCGACGCCCCGGCGATCTATGCTGCGTTCGACGCGCTCGGGCTTATCCAGCCGGTAGCGTTGGAACTGATGCTCGACGACGAGCGCCGTTACGTGATCCACGACCATGAGGTGCTGTCGGCGGAGAAGCTCGCCGCGCTTGGCCCGGACGCGCTCGACCAGCTCAACCGCGCCGGCCACCTCGGCACCGCGTTCCTGCTCGTCGCCTCACTCGGCAACATGGCGCAGCTGATCGAGCGCAAGCGTCAGGCGCCGGCGTGAACGCGCTCGCGGCCAGCGCCCCGCGGGTCCGCGAGCTGCACGGCGTTTCGCTGGATGCCATTCCCTATGCCGAGCTGCTGGCGGGCCAGACGCCGGTGATCCTGCGCGGCGTCGCCCGCGACTGGCCGTTGATCGCCGCCGCGCGCGAGTCCGACAGCGCAGCGATCGCCTATCTGGAACGCTTCGATGCCGGCCAACCGGTGGTCGGCTTCACCGCGGCGCCGGAGATCGCCGGCCGCTTCCACTACAATGAAGCGCTGACCGGCTTCAATTTCGAGGGCGCCCGGGTCGGGATGACCGACTTTCTCGAGCGGATCCGTACGGGCTTCGACGTCCCTGCCCCCGACAGCTTCTATATCGGCTCGACCGACCTCGACCGCTATCTCCCCGGCTTCCGCGCCGAGAACGACCTGCCGCTGGACGATCCGATGTTCGCGCACGGCGTGCTCGCCAGCATCTGGATCGGCAACCGCACCACGGCACAAGCGCATCACGACATGTCGCACAACATGGCGGTGTGCGCGGCGGGCCGCCGGCGCTTCACCCTGTTCCCGCCCGACCAGATCGCCAACCTTTACCCGGGCCCGCTTGAGCCGACGCCGGGCGGCCAGGTGATCTCGATGGTCGATTTTGCTGCACCCGATTTCGTGCGGCATCCGCGCTTCGAGCAAGCGATCGCCGCCGCACAGATCGCCGAGCTGGAGCCGGGCGACCTGCTCTTCTACTCCGCGCTCTGGTGGCATCATGTCGAGGCGCTCGAACGCTTCAACATTCTCGTCAATTACTGGTGGAACGAGGCGCCGGCGTTTCTCGACACGCCGCAGACCAGCTTGCTCCACGCGATGCTGAGCCTGCGCGACCGATCGGATGCCGAGAAAGCGGGGTGGAAGGCGATGTTCGACTATTATGTCTTCGGCCCCGCCGGCCAGGCCGCGGCGCATCTGCCGGAGCACGCCCGGGGACCGCTCGCGCCGATCGACGCGACGCTGGCGCGGCGGCTGCGCGCGCAGCTGATCAACAAGCTCAATCGCTAGGGGAATGGGGATGGACCAGGCACCGGTCAGGCGCGTCGTGATCGCGGGCGGGGGCACCGCGGGCTGGATCGCGGCGGCGGCGCTGATCAAGTTGCTCGGGCCGCTGATCGAAGTCACGCTGGTCGAAAGCGACGAGATCCCGACGATCGGCGTCGGCGAGAGCACGATCCCGACCGCGCGCACCTTCCACCAGCTGCTCGGCATCGATGAGCGCGAATTCCTGCGCGACACGCGCTCGACCTTCAAGCTGGGCATCCTCTTCCAGGACTGGGCGCGCGAGGGCGACCGCTACATCCACAGCTTCGGCCAGATCGGCAAATCGACCTGGATGGGCGACTTCCACCATTTCTGGATGCAGGCGCGCGAGGAAGGCTGGGGCGGCGAGCTTGGGGATTATTGCTTCGAGCTGCAGGCGGCCAAGGCCGGTGTGTTCGCCATCCCCGAACAGGGGCATATCAACTATGCCTATCACCTCGATGCCGGGCTCTATGCCCGCTTCCTGCACGGCTTCGCCGAGCCGTTGGGCGTCACGCGCATCGAGGGGAGGATCGAGGGCGTCGAGCAGCATCCCGAGACCGGCTTCGTCACGGCGCTCACGCTTGCCTCGGGCGCGCGGATCGAAGGCGATCTGTTCCTAGACTGCACCGGTTTCCGCGGGCTGCTGATCGAGCAGACGCTGCAGGCGGGCTATGAGGATTGGGGGCATTGGCTACCCACCGACAGCGCGATGGCGGTGCAGACCGAGTCCGTCGGCCCCGCCGTGCCCTATACCCGCGCAGTCGCGCACCAGGCCGGCTGGAACTGGCGCATCCCGCTCCAGCACCGGGTGGGCAATGGGCTGGTCTATGCGAAGGACTTCCTCGACGATGACGGCGCCCGCGCGCTGCTCGACAGCAGGATCGAGGGCGAAAAGCTGATCGAACCGCGGATCATCCGCTTCAAGGCCGGGCGCCGGCGCAAGATCTGGGACAAGAACGTGATCGCGCTCGGGCTCGCCAGCGGGTTCGTCGAGCCGCTCGAATCGACGAGCATCCATCTGATCATGATCGCGGTCACCCGGCTGGTGCAGCTTTTCCCGTTCGGCGGCGTCGGCGAAGGCGTGGCGGCGCGCTTCAACGAGCTCAGCCGCGCCGAGATCGAGAAGATCCGCGACTTCATCGTGCTCCACTATCATCTGAACCAGCGCGCGGATGGCGGCTTCTGGGACCAGTGCCGGACGATGGCGATCCCTGACAGCCTTGCCGAACGCATCGAAGCGTTCCGCGACGGCGCGATCGCCTGGCAGGCATCGGACGACCTGTTCCGCGTCGACAGCTGGGTGCAGGTGATGCTCGGCCAGCGGCTGGAGCCGCGCAGCTACCATCATATGGGCCGGATGATCGTGGAAGGCGAACTGCAGACTGCGCTCGGCAAGCTCAAGTCCGACATCGCCCGAACCGTGGCGCAGATGCCGGCGCATCAGGCATTCCTGGAGCGCTATGTTGCGGGGTGAGATTCTCCAGCCGGAACAGGATTGCCACCGGAACGGACTGCATAGAATGCATGAGCTATTGTAGTACAGTTACGTGTGCTCATCGATATTTACATGCAAAACTTCACAATCCGCCCCAATAGACTGATCCAAATTGGCGGATATCTAAACGTTTCGTTCGCCGAACAACTTGCAACGGTATAGCCTGCCCCGCATCAGCTATGGGGGGACACATGGCACACTGGAAGTTGCTTGGGGCAGCAGCAATCGTAGCCTCGGCGGCGATGCCTGCCGCCGCGCAAACCACCGCATCACTGGATGAAGCGCGCTTGCGCGCCGCGATTGCCGAGGCCGAATTGGCACGCGATGCTGCGGCGGCCGCGTTGAAGAAAGCGGACGACGCGATCGCGTTGCTGAAGCGTGCGCTACCCGATCCGCCTGCGGCGCTGGCGGCGCAAGCATCCGGACCTGCGCAGCCGCCCCTATATCGAACCAGCGAGGTTACCCTCCCGGCCGATTGCGACAGACCCGGCAAGGATAAATCGATCGGAGCCTATATGCTCCCACCACCGCCGCCGCCCGCCCTCGATTCCAGGCAAGTCGACAAGGACAAGGACAGCGGCAAGCAGAAGAAGGAAGCCTCATATGATCCGAGCGAGGTTGGCTCCGACCGAGGCGTCAACGCCTTCGTCTATCACTGCCTGGGACTGACACGGGCGACCGACTACGAAACGATCACCAATCTCAGTCTGCAATTCACCGGTACCAAGTCGAACGACAAGGCAGAACTGGTGATTGGCCGCACCGCACGCGCGATAAAATGGGCTAAGGCGAGTGACGGTAGCGACGGAATTGTCTCGACCTATAATCTCTATCGGCTCGGCACTTTCGGAAGCGCGGGCTCGAACGGCGAAGTGCCACTGGTGGACCTCACCACATCCAATTTTGCATCCGGTATCGGCGTGCTCGCAGGGTTCGAATGGGGCCGCACGCGCGCAGTCCCCTTGACCAAATGGCGCACCGATATCCATGACGGGATAGCCAAGGCACGACAGGAATGTATCGCCGCTCACGCCGTCATTGATCCGCTGACAGACCCGAACGCTACGTCGGACCAACCGCCACTGCTCGCCGCGAATCCACTGCCCTCATGCGAGGGGAAGGCGCTCGCGACGTGGATGTCTGATTCCAAGCGAGCCAATCAATATTGGAATGACATCGTCGCACCCCTCTGGGGATACAAGAAAGATCCCGAAATATTCATGGGCGTCGAGGGCCGCTATGCCTTTCAGGATCTCAGCTATTATCCGGTGAAGGACCCAAAAACCAACACGGTGATCGCCACGACGTGGCCTGCGGCGGTGGAGATTCACCCCGAGCCCTATTCGGTCAAACTCTATGGCGGTTTTAACTGGCAGGTGGGGTCTGAGAAGCATCGCATGGCAACGCTGGGACTTACCGGATCATTGAGCTATCGCCGTGAAGTCGATTTTATCGACGGCACCGCTGGAAAAACGATCTGTATGCCAGCGGCCACCGGCGCCAACTTCGAAATCTGCGAAACCGACAAGAGGCTCGCCCCGCCTTACAGCACAACCGGCTTTGTCGGCGGCGTTGCACTGAATCTGCAATTCAAGCGCTTCTGGTATCTGCCGCCAATCGCCCTTTCCCCGCGCCTTACCTACGCCGTAGACACGAAGCGCTTCGGCTACGAGGTGCCGGTATTCCTGTTGACGGACGACAACGGCAAGCTGAACAGCGGCTTCAAATTCACTTGCCGCCTGAAAGGTGAGACGCCGGAGGGATTCGAGCTCAAGAGGAGCTGCAACATCAACCTGTTCATCGGCGGCAGCTTCGGGATCGGCCAGACGCCCTGATCGGCGCTGCGCGTTCGCAGGCGGGCGGGGCCTTGCCGAATCCTGGATAGGGGAATCCGGGGCCTGCAATGCCACGGCTCCAGTGGACCAGCACGTCGCGCTCGGCGCGATCGCGACCAGCATCGCCTGTATCCGGCATTTCGCGCCCCCACTGACGGGTCTTGCCGCCAGGACGCGAGCGAGGGCGGGAACCGCGATTTCGCGTTTCCGATGTCACGTAGATAGCGCAATCTCCATGGGGTCGCCCTGGCCTTCTCCGGGATCGTCGGAAAACTTGACCTGCCATCGGTGTAGGGAAAGGATCGGCTCCAGCAGCTGGGGGACGTGAGATGGACCGACGGCAGTTTCTGGCGAGCGCAGCTTCCATGGGGCTTGTCGCCGTCTGGGCACCACGATCGGCCGCGAAGCCGTCGCAAATCGCATGGCGGGAGGATCGTGCGCTCTATCCGCAAGGCGTGGCGTCGGGAGACCCGGACGAACACAGCGTGGTCCTGTGGACCCGTCGCCCGTTCGACCAGGGCCCCGACCAAATGCTAACGGTCGAGGTGGCGCTGGATGCGGAGTTCCGCCGCGTTGTGGCCAAGGCGCGCGCGCCGGTGCTGGCGGCCTCCGACTGGACCTGCCGCGCGCTTGTCGGCGGCCTCTCGCCAGCGACAATCTACTGGTACCGCTTTACGGACGACAGGGGCGCGGGCAGCCGGATCGGCCGCACGATCACCGCGCCGCGCGCCAGCGATCCGCGCCCGGTCCGCTTTGCCTTTGTCTCGTGCAACAGTGTCAACGAAGGCGCCCAGAACGCCTATGCTCGCATGATCTGGGAGGACGAGCGCGCGCCCGCCGACCGCAAGCTCGGCTTCGTCCTCCATCTCGGCGACTTCATCTACGAAGTCGTCGAATATCCCGACGAAGTGCAGCATCGCTACGCCCGTACCGTCTATGATCTCGGCCGCATCCCCGATGGCCGCAAGGTCGGCAATTTCCACGTGCCGACCAATCTCGCCGGCTATCGCCACGTCTATCGCGCGCATATCGACGATCCCGACATCCAGGACGCCCGCGCGCATTTCCCGTTCGTCTGCATCGGCGACAATCACGAATTCTCGTGGCAGGGCTGGCAGAGTTTCATCAAGTACGGCTCCAAGGTCGAGCCGGCCCAGCAGTTGCGGGTCGCCGCCAACCAGGCGTGGTGGGAATATATCCCTTCGCGCGTCCGTAAGGCCTCGGGCGCCGGGCTCGATCAGTTCGCGCCGCCCGCGGTGACCAACGCGCCGATCGAAACCTTCGACGATCATGGCTTCGGCACCGAGGCCAACAACCGCGTCGCGGTCGGCAGCATGACTGCCTATCGCGCGCTGCGCTACGGCAAGCATGTCGATCTGATCCTAACCGACCTGCACAGCTACAAGGCGGCCGATCCGACCGATCGGCCCGAAGCCGCAGCGCTCGATTCGGGCGAGTATCCGGTCCTCCCCCAGGAGTGGATGGAGATCGTCGATGGCGGGAAGGACTATGCCGGGGGCAAGCCGCCCGCGATGATCGCGATCGGCGACAAGAGCATTCCCAATTTCCGCAAGGACGCGCTTCCCCATACCCTGCTCGGCCGCGAGCAGAAGGCGTGGCTCAAGGAGCGCCTCACCAGGTCGACCGCGACCTGGAAGATCTGGGGCGTGACCAATGGCCCGCTCGACATGCGCACCGATCCGCAGAACCTGCCCGCCGGGCTGGCGAAGGAGAAGTGGCCCGGCAAGGATTACGGCACGTTCGCCAACCCCGATTTCAGCAGCGCCTATGCCGAGCGCGCCGAGATCTACGACTTCATCCGCGACCAGAAGATCCCCGGCTTCGTCACCGTCTCGGGCGATCGCCACAGCTTCTGGGCCGGCTATGCCGCGCCTCGGCTGCCGCCCGCCGCGTTCGACCCGGTGGGCCTCAGCTTCATCACCGGCTCGATCTCCGCCCCCGGCCTCGGCGAAGCCTGCGAGTTCTTCAAGCCCTCCCCCTTGCGCGACCTCTACGTCCGCAAGCCCGAAGGCGCGCCGCCCGAGCACACGATCAACCTCACCATCAAGCGCGGCGTGCGCGCAGCGCTCGAATATGCGGCAAGCGGCGACATCGCCAGGGCGCGGGCGCTGACCAATCCCGGCGTCGCGCCGCATGTGGCGTTCGTCGACATGGCCGGGCACGGCTATGCGGTCGTCACCGCCGGCCCCGAAGCGATCGAGACCGAATTCGTGTGCATCGTCCGCCCGATCGCACGGGCGACCACGCCCGATGGCGGCCCGCTGCGCTACCGCGTTTCCCACCGCGCGATGCTGTGGCAACCGGGCACCGCGCCGAAGCTCGAGCAACAATTGCTCGAAGGGGATGCAAAGCTGTCGATTTGATGCCGTTCGGCCCGTAATGGAAAGGCGCCGCACCGATAGCCCGGTGCGGCGCCCATCCCCGAAACAGCGCGCCCGCTGCTATTAGAACTTCGCCGAGACGCCCACGGAATAGGTGGTGTCGTCGAAGCGGTGGTCACGCGGGAATTCCGGGCGGCCATAATAGCTGCGATAATTGTTCTTGGTGATGTTGGTCGCATCGACGCTGAGCGTGATGCCCTTCGCAACATCGAAACCAAGGCTCGCATCAAGACGGCCGCCGGGGCGAACCATGTTGAGCACGAGAGGGTTGGGCTGGAGCGAGGTGATCGGGCCCTGCGCCGGACGGATGGTCGTGCCGCCGTAGATCTCGTCATAGTAGCTCGAGCGGTGCGTGTAGACGACGCGGCCCGTCACCCCATATTTCTCGTACAGCGCACCGACCGTGAAATTATACTTCGACACGCCCTGGATCGACTGGCCGAGCATGCGGGCATCGACGTCTTCCTTGATCTCGCTGTCGGCGAGCGTGAAGTTCGCCATCATGCCAAGGCCGCTGAACGCGCCCGGCAGGAAGTCGAAGAACGCCTGGCCGGCGACCTCGACGCCCTTCAGCGTCACTTTGCCGACGTTACGCGGACGGGTGATATTGTAGTTGAAGCCGTTGATCGCCTCGACCTGGCTCTGGCTGATCACGCGGTCGGTGATGTTCTTGTAATAGCCCGCCACCGAGATGTAGCTGTCACGGCCGAAATAATATTCGAGCGTCGCGTCGAAGCTGTCCGACTTTTGCGGCTTGAGGTCGGGGTTGCCGCCGCTGCCTGCCGGCAGGATCAGGATGTTGGTGGAGATCAGGTAGCTCAGGCCCGGGTTGAGCGAGCCGAAGGACGGGCGCGCGATCGCCTTGGCATAGCTCAGGCGCGCCTGGAGGCCGCCGCCGAGGCGGAGGCGAGCGCTCGCATTGGGCATGAAGTCATTGTCGTCGGTCGAGGCAGTGTACGGCGTCACCACCGCGGCCGGGGTCGGATTGGCAGGCGTCGCCGCCGGCGTCACCAGTGCCGCGCCGCGAATGTCGCGGGTGGTATGGGTGTAGCGGGCGCCGACAAGACCGTCGATCGACACTGCCCCGCCCAGCGGAATGTCATAGGCCAGCTGGACATAGCCCGAGAGCGTCTTCTCTTCGGCGTTGAAGGCACGCTCCGGCTGGAAGGCCGGCCAGCCCTTTGCCAGGCCGTAATAAGTGCGGAGCTGATCCTGGATCGCAGGATCGCGCAGCATGTCCTGGTCCGGCGCGACGACGCCCAGGCCGTTGTTCACGGTCGGGATGCCCGAGCTGTGGATCATGAAGCCCGCCGGCAGGAACGAGACATTGGTGATCAGGGTGTTGCAGACGGTGCCGCAGGTACCGATCACGGCCTGCTGGTGATCCGCCTTGTGATCGGCGAAGCGCGCGCCGAACTGGATCTCCTTGAGGATCGAGCCGACCTGATAGGCGCCGTCGAACTTCGCGGCGAACTCGCTGCCCTTTTCGCGGATGCTGTCCTGGTTGAGCGGCGACAGCCCGAAATTGACGGGATTGCTGAGGCCCGGCGACGAGTAAACGGTGCCGCCATCGTCATTGAGGTTGGTGATCGTGCTCACCATGCCACCGCCGACCTTGAGCGTGTCGAGGATGAAGTTCTGGTTGCGGATCAGCGAGCGCTGGTACGAAACATCGCCCTTCAGCATGAGCGAACCCGCCTCATATTTGGCGCTTACCGCGCCGAGGAAGAGGTCGGTGCGGTCGTTATGCGCCTGGGTGCTGGTAAAGCCGCCATGGCTGCCGACCGTCATGCTCTGCGCGGTGCAGAGCGTCTCGCGGTGCACCGCGGGATTGGGGCCGGTCGCAGTGTACGGGTTGGCATAGAAGCCATCGGCGCCGACGTCATAGGGATTGCAGTCGCTGGTCGCCTGGACGTTGCTGAATGGGCCGCCGAACAGGTCGTCGATCAGGAAGATGCTCGCCCATTTCGAGGCATAGCTGGTGTAGAGGCCGGTCAGGTCGACCTGGAACTCGGGCGACATCTTCCACTGGATCGCGCCGTTGGTCTGGATACGGCGATAATTGCCTTCGTTGTTCAGGCCGCCGACGCAGGTCGGTGCCGCCAGCCCTGCCGATCCGCCCGCAACCGGGTTGGGTCCGTGGTTGCCGCTGCGATAGTCGCAATTGAACGCGATCGGCCGGTTGAAGTCCGTGCTCGCATAGGAGACGTCGAGCAGCGCGCCGATCTCGCCCGCGCCGGTGTCCCAGCGGTCCGAGACGAGCAGGCCGGCGATCGGGCTGACCTTGTTGGTGTTCTTCGAATAGATGCCGCGCGCATTGGCTGCGACGGTGAAGCCCTTGAAGTCGAACGGCTTGTGCAGGCGCAGGTCGATCGCGCCCACCACACCGCCTTCGATCAGGTTGGCCGAGCTCGTCTTGTATACATCGGCGCCGGCCAGCGCTTCGGCGGGCAGATCCTGGTAGGCGAAGCCGCGGCCGACGCCGGTGAAGATCTCACGCCCATCGAGCGTGGTCATGATGTCGCCGAGGCCGCGGATGATCGGGCCGACGATTTCGTTGTTGCCGCCCACGGTGACCTGCACGCCGGGGACGCGCTGGAGCGCGCCGGCAACGGTGCGGTCGGGGAACTTGCCGATATCGTCCGCGACGATCGAATCGACGACGTTGGCCGAGTCCTGCTTGATCTTCGCCGCAGCGCCGAGGCTGGCGCGCTGGCCCACGACCACGATTTCGCCCTCTGCGGGAGTCTCGTCGGACTGAGGCGGGCTGGTGTCCTGCGCGAATGCCGGCGCGGCACAAAGCACCAGCGCGAGCGCGGTGGCGGACTTCAGGGCAATAGTACGAGAGATCATGCGCTTTCCCCTCCATGGGCGAGCACGATTGAGTCGTGCCCTCATTAATATTATCATTCAGAAATAGCTGACCACGAAACGGGCCACAAGTCCCATTTCTTCGGCGGAATGAATACGGCCGCCCCCTGTGGCGCCGCCGCCACAGGCCTTATGGGCAGGCTGCCAGCACATATTACACTGCTTTATCCGATTTAGCATATTTATTGACGCCGACCCGAATGTGGCGCAATCAATCGGCTGCGTTCCCGGGCGGTGAACCTCCCCCCGAGATGCGCAGAACCAACAGCACCGGCACAAGCCGGAAGAGGGGAGAGAACCGATGAGGTCTTTGTTGCGCGGCGTGTTGCCGCGACTCCTGTGCATATTGGCGTTCGTGACCGCCGGCTGGGCAATGCCCGCCCTGGCACAACGCACCATGCTTGCGCAGGGCATGTATCCGCGAGCCGTGCAGCTCAGTCACAACGCCACCCCGGCGAATAACGGGCGGATCGTTGTCAGCTTCACCACCTTCACCGGCGGTTCCGGCATCCAGCCGATCTACGCCAGCGATGACAATGGCACGAGCTTCACCCAGATCGGCACGATCACCGATCCGCTCTTCTCGCGCGGCCTGTGCTGCGGCACGCTGTACGAACTGCCCCAGGCGGTAGGCGCACTTTCGGCCGGCACGCTGCTCTGGGCCGGTTCGGTGGGCGGCGACACGCCCGCCAACCCGATGCAGATCCGCATCTACAAGAGCACGGATCGCGGCGCGACCTGGAGCTATCTCTCCAACTGCGCGACCGGAACGGTGAATCGCTCCGCCGGTGGCCTGTGGGAGCCGGAATTCACCATCGCCGCCAATGGCGCGCTGGTCTGCTTCTATTCCGACGAGACCGTTACCGGTTTCTCCCAGATGCTCCAGCAGGTCACCTCGACCGACGGGCTCACCTGGACCGCACCGGTTCGCACCGTCGCCAGCGGCGTCGCCGCGGATCGCCCGGGCATGGCGGTCGTCCGCAAGCTGCCCAGCGGCCGCTATTTCATGACCTTCGAGCTGTGCGGCCCGGCGGGATGCACCGTTTTCTACAAGACCTCGCCCGACGGCATCAACTGGACTCCGGCCGGCAGCGTCGGCGCACGCGTCGAAAGCGAGGACGGCCACTGGTTCCTGCACACGCCGACCGTGGCCTGGGCCCCCGTCCCCGGCCTGGCCAATGGCCGCATCTTCCTGATCGGCCAGATCGAAAGCGGCGCGAGCGGTATCGGCTCGGGCAACGGCAATGTCGTCTTCTACAACGACACCGCCGATGGCAGCGGCAAGTGGAAGACCATGGCCGCCCCGGCGCCGATCGCCGGCCTGACCGGCACGAGCAACGTCTGCCAGAACTATTCTCCGCCGCTCCTGCCGCTCGCCGGCGGCACCACGTTGTTCGGCATGACGACTGACTATGACTCGTCGAATGTCTGCCGGGTCTATTTCGGCAAGGTCCCGACCTATGCCTCGTCCCCGACCCTGACGCTCGGTGCCGACGCCATCGGCGTCTCGCTCAACCAAAGCGCCAGCGGCAACGTCACCGTCACGCCCAGCGGCGGCTATCTCGGCACGCTGAAGCTCACCGTCTCGATCCCGAACTTCAACGGCACGGCGAGCTTCGACCACGACACGCTGACCTTCACCGGGGCGGCAGCGCAGACCGCGAAGCTCACGCTGCGCTCGGGCACCAGCACGGCTTCGGCCTCGGGCGGCTCGTCGGGCTTTGGCGGGCTTCCGGCGATGGCGTTCATCGGCTCGGTGCCGTTGTTGCTGCTCGCATCGGTGCTGCGCAAGGCAGTGGGCATGGCCGCGCTGGCGGCGATCCTGGCCCTGAGCGGATGCGGCGCAGCAAGCCGCGGCGACAGTGCCGGGTCGATCGTGACCCCACCTATTCCCACCAAATACACCGCGACCATCACGGCGACCGACACGACAAACGCCGCGATCAAGGCGACGGTCACGACGCAAGTCACGCTCTACAACTGAGCCGATAACCCGAACCTCCCTGCTCCCCGGGCGCGATCCTCGCCCGGGGTTCTTTTTTGCCTGTTCGACAGGCGCTCCTGGAGGAACGGGCAACCGCTCGCGCGCACCGCGCGGGCCATCGAACATCGGCGTCGAATTATGCGGGCCGGAACGCAAGCGCCGCTAGCGGGCGGGCCTGCGCAACAGGCCCCGGTCGCTCCGGCGCCGGCTATCCGCGAGCACATGATCGATTATGCGTCGCATATGGTCGCGGGCGCGATCGGGGTCTCCGGCACGGATCGCCTCCGACACCGATGCGTGATCCGCAAGACTCGGGGTCATGCCGCTGAAATGCGCAGAGGCCCCTAGCGTGGCGCGGAGCAGGCCCTGGAACTGCGCATAAAAGGGATTATGCGCCGCGGTCAGAATGGCGATGTGGAAGGCGACGCTGGCCTCCGTCATGTTGCCCCCGCCCCGCCTGGCAGCCACGATCTCCTTCAGTCCATGGTCGATGCGGGCATGATCATCGGCGGTTGCAGCGGATGCAGCGAGAGCCGCCGCTTCCGGCTCGATCGCAATGCGCAGTTCCTTGAATCGCACGACCAGGCCGCGCGAAAGCCCGCGCTCCACGAGCCAGCGAAGGATATCGGTGTCGAGTAGGTTCCAGGCCTCCTCGGGCTCCGGCACGATACCGCGCCGGGCGCGCACGCTGACCAGCCCCTTGGCGGCCAGCATCTTGACCGCCTCGCGAATGACGCTGTGGCTGACACCATATCGATGCGAGAGCTCGAGCTCTGTCGGAAACGCGGTCTCGTCATAGCGGCCGGCCACAATCGCCAGGCCGAGCCTTTCGAACACTGCGAAGGTCAAATTCCGGCCAAGCGCAGGAAGCAGTTCAGGCGCGGATTCAGAGGAGATCATGGCCCGACCTCCTTCGATCCGCGCGGCACAGGATTGGCAAAAGCACCGCGCTCGGGGCGCCTTGCATCTCGCGATGCAGGACGCCCCTCACGAGGCGATCAGAGCCTGAAGCGGACTCCAAGGCGGTACACCGTCTCGAGGAACCGCACCTGGTACGGATAGACGTCACCCTGCGTGTCGAAGGCGCGGCTGTTGGTGGCCGCCGAGCCCAGGACATTGGCGACGCTGAAGTTCACGCTGATATTCTCGACCGGATTGAGCGTGGCCGAGAGATCGAGCGTGCCGCGGCCCTTCTCGACCACCGGCAGCGTCGGCCCCAGGATGTTGGTCGTGGGATCGATGACCTGATTATAGGTCTGGAAGCTCGACCGATAGTTGTACGCCGCACGCAGCGAGATCGAGCGGTTCTCGTAGAATATCGAGCCGTTGATCAGATGTGAGGAAACACCCGAGATCGGCTGCAGCCCCGGCAGGGTCGCGGCAAGCGTCTGCGGAAGCTCCGACTTGTGATCGAGATAGGTGTAGTTCGCCAGGACGCCGAAATCATGCATCCAGTTCGGCAGCCAGGGCGCGCGCAGGAAAGTGCGGAAACCCGCCTCGAACCCGCCGATACGGCCCTTGCCGCCATTTTCCGGCCGCGTGATCTTCAGGCGATTATAGACCGGGTCGATGATCGTCGTGGTGGTCGTGTTGATGAACCCGGTCAGGTCCCGATAGAAGGCGCCGACCGTGATAGAGCCGTCCTTCGTGAAGTAATATTCGAGCGACGCGTCATAGTTGGTCGACTTGGTCGGCTTCAGGTCCGGGTTGCCGCCGGAGGCCACGCGCAGGCAGTCGGGATCGCTCGGATTGGTGGCGCAGATGTCGGAAGGCAGGCCCACCGTAATCGACGGGCTCAGGCTGGCGAATGCCGGGCGCGTGCGCGTCTGGGTGAAGGCGAGCCGCATCTGGATCTCGCGTGTCAGCTTCGCCCGCAGGCTGACGTTCGGCAAATAGTCGGTATAGCTGTTCTTGCGCGACACCGGCACGTCGACGCTGGTGCCGGTGACCGTCCCGGGGACGGTCGTGAAGCCGTTGATCTCATCGTCGGTGCGGACCGCGCGAATGCCGATCAGGCCATCCACCGGCACGCCGAGATCGAGCGCATAGCGCGCCTGGAGATAGGCCGAATAGCCCTTCTCATTGCCCTGGAAGGTCGGCGCCAGGAACGCCGGCCGCCCCTTGGCCACGCCGACCAGCGTGCGCAGATAATCGGCATTCGACCGGATGGTCTCGGGGGTCGGCGAGACCCAGGACAGGATCGAGTCCACATCGTCGCCCTTGCGGCCGGCGAAGTTGCTGGTGAAGTCGAGCGGCAGCACCGAGAAGAACTGACCTGCCGGCGCCGTTCCGTTGCGCGAATAGGTCTGCAGCTTCGCATCATGGGTGGTGAAGCGGATGCCCCCCTGGATCTTGGTCAGCCCCAGGCGCTCGACCGGATATTCGAAGTCGAGCCGCGCCTGGATGTCCTTTCCGTTCGCGCGCCGGCCGGATTCGTTGAACGCCGTCATCCGGTAGTTGGCGCGGTCATACAGGTCGTAGTTCGATAGGGTGACGGTGCCGCCGCCGACACCGTCGGGAGAGTCGAAATTATAGTTGCGGGTCGGCTGGACCCTGGTCAGCGTGAAGACCAGCGCCTGGTTGAACTGGCTGTAGGTCGAATCCGTGTACGCCGCATCGCCGGTGACGCGCAGCTTGCCCGGCCTCCAGACGAAGCCGGCGCCGGCCTGATAGGTGTCGGTCTTGCCGATGATCGCGTTCTGCGTGCCCGTCGGGAAGGTCCCCAGCGTCGCCGTGAAGCTGCGCACCATGTTGGTGCCCGGGAAATAGGTGATGTTGGAGAGCGTCGCACCCGCGCCGTTGTTGACGGTGAGGTTGCGCCCCGCGTCATCGCTGCGGAAGCCCTGGTACAGGCCATCGGCATAGATTTCGAGGTTGCTGCTCGGCCGCCACTGGAAGGCGGTATGCGCGGACGGGCGATAGCGGTCGCCGGGCGAATAAGTGATGTTGATGTTGTTCGGGTAACGGATCGCCCCGGTCGTGCCGGCAACGCCCGTACGGGTCAGGATCGACTGGCTCACCACCCGGGCGGAATCGAGGAAGTTCACATCGGCATAGGAACCCTCGATCAGGAAGCCCATCTCGCCAATGCCGGTGTGCCAGCGCGTGCTGAGCAACAGGTTCGCATCAAGGCCGATCTTCTGCGACTGGCTCCAGTGCACGCCTGATACGCCGCCCGCAATCCGGCTGCCCTTGAAGTCGAGCGGCATGCGCGAACGGACATCGATCAGGCCAGCGATCCCCGGCTCGACCAGATTGGCGCTCGCCGACTTGTAGACATCGATCCGCGCGATGCTTGCGGACGGGAAATCCTGGAGCGCCACGGAGCGCCCCTCGGCCGTGAAAATCTCGCGGCCGTTATACGTGGTGGTCAGATCGGGCAGGCCGCGTACACGAACACCCGATGCCTCGCCGCCCCCGCGATCGACCTGCACGCCGGTGATGCGCGCGAGCGATTCGGCGCCGGTGACGTCGGGCAGCTTGCCGATGTCCTCGGCGACGACCGAGTCGACGATCTGATCGGAATCCTGCTTGATCGCCTGCGACGTCGCCATGCTGCGACGGATCGCGGTGACCACGATTTCCCCTTCCCCAGCTGGCGCGGGCACCGTCTGTGCGCCGTCCTGGCCAGCCTGGACCTCCGTGGGAGCCGCCTGCGCCATCGCGGCAGCCGGCATGGCCAGCCCGAGCGCCGACACCCCGACAAACAGATACTTTCCGCGTGTAATCACGATTTCCTCCCCCATGCGTTTTGCAGGTTATCAATCGCAATTATCATATTGTATACATAAATCAACAGTTACGGATTATCTGTGCACAATCGCAGCATCGCGAAACGCGCGAGAGTCCAGGCACCACCGATGGGGTCGGGGAAATGAAAGGGTTGCAGGCGCCCGCCCAGGTTCGGGCGAGGCGCAGCCAGTGAGGCGCCAGGCCGTCGCTGCTAGGTGACCGCGCTCACAACCAGGAAGAACAGCGAAGGGCAGAACAGGCAGCCGATTCCGGTATGGAAGGTCGCCGTCAGCGCGCCATAGGGAACCAGGCGCTCGTCGGTGGCCGCCAACCCGCCGGCAACCCCGCTCACCGTCCCCATCAACCCGCCAAACGCCATGGCGCTGCGCGGGTTGTCGAGACCGATGAAGCGGGCGACCATCGGTGTCGCGACCATCACGAGGACCGCCTTCAACACCCCGATCGCGATCGAGAGCGCGATCACCGGCGAGGATGCGCCAAGCGCGGCGCCGGTGACCGGACCCACGATATAGGTGACCGCCCCTGCCCCCAGCGTCGTCAGCGAGACGGCGTCGCGATAGCCGAAGCTCCACGCGATGGTGACGCCCATGACGAACGGCACGATGGTGCCCAGCGCCAGCGCCACTACGCCGAGCAACCCCGCCTTGCGCGCCTCGACGACATCGACCTCGAACGCAGTGGCGACGATGGCGAAATCGCGCAGCATCGCTCCGCCCATCAACCCAAGTCCGGCAAAGGCCGGAATGTCGGCCAGCCCCTTCTTGCCGCCGGTCAGCAGGCCACCCCACCAGGCGAGCGCCAGCGCCGCAACAATGGCTATCGCGCTCGCATGGATCCGCCCCCGGGTCAGCCGGCGCGAAACCAGCGCGCTCAGCCACATCAGGGCTCCCACCAGCGCGAAGGAGAGAACCAGCGCCTGCTCTTCCGCGATCTTCTCGACGACGGCGATCATCGCGTACCGCCCGAAGCGCGGCCCAGCAGGCCGACCAGCGCGAAACAGGTCGCGACCACGGCGACGCCAGTGAGCAGCACCATCGGGCCACCTTCAACCGCCGCCAGCACATTCTGCTGCGATGCCATCGCCACGACGATCGGGATGTACATCAATGCCCAGAATTCGACGCCGAGGCGCATGCCGGGCGCCAGCTTGCCGCGCCGTTGCAGCCAGATTTTCGCGAGGATGAGCAGCAGCATCGCGATGCCGACGCCCCCGACATTCGCCTTGACGTGCAGCAGCCGGCCGAGCGCCTCACCCAGCGCCACGCCCAGCAGCGTGCACAGCGCCAGGAGCGCCGTTCCATAGATCGCCATACATCCCCCCTAGATTTTATCAGTTTTCCGGCGTCGGCTCGCGCTTCGCTGTGAAGCGGTCCAGCGCGGCGGAAGCGTTGAACATGTGCGCGCGCATGCAGCGCGCCGCCTCCTCGCCGTCCCCGCGCATGATCGCCTCCAGCACCTTCTCATGCTCGCCGCGCGATCGGACCGGACGGCCGCTCTCGCGCAACTGCGTCCGGCGAAACGCCGCCATGCGGTCGCGCAGCGCGATCGCCTGCTCCGCCAGGAAGCTGTTGTGCGTGCCCTCGTAGATCGTCCGGTGAAACTCCCAGTTCAGCCGGTCATAGGCATCGATATCGTTGCTCGCGACCATCGCCTCGGACTGGTCGTGCAGCAGCGCCAGCCGGCTGCGCTCGAGCGGCGTCATCCGCCATGCCGCGAGCCGAACGCACATCGCCTCGATCTCGGCGGTCATCTCGAACATTTCCACGATGCGCTCGGCGGTGAAGCCGGCGACGATCGCGCCACGCCGCGGGCGGATTTCGACCAGGCTGGCAGCGGCGAGCTGGCGCAGCGCCTCGCGCACCGGAGTCCGCGAGGCGCCGAACCTGTCACCGATCTGCTGCTCGTCCAGCGCCTGGCCCGCAACCAGCGTGCCGGCCGTGATTTCGTCGGCGAGCGCGATGCGGATACGCTCCGACAAAAGCGGGTTCGGGTTCGCGTCATCGCTCGACATCGTGAAATCCTGCATACGGAAAATGACTAGAGAAACGATCTTGCATACACTAGGGGATGTGACAACTGCACTTCTTCGCCGAACCCTGACCGCCGGGGGTGCCAAAGCTCTGGGGAAATTATGACTTCTGCCGTCTTCTCGATCTTTCAGGACCGCGCAAATCGGTCGCCCGAAGCGCCGTTCCTCCAGCTCGAGGACGGAACCGTCATCACCTACCGTGCCGCATTCGATCGCACGGCTCGCATCGCCAACCTGTTCCTCGCCCACAATGTGAAGCCGGGCGACCGGATCGCCATCCAGGCCGAGAAGAGCGCCGAAGCGCTGCTCACCTATCTCGCGTCGCTTCGCATCGGCGCGGTCTATCTGCCGCTGAACACGGCATATACGCCGTCCGAGATCCGCTACTTCCTCGGCGACGCCCGCCCCGCCCTCTTCCTCCACCGGCCGGAGGACGAGACCGTCATGGCTTCGCTCTGTGCCGAGCTGCGCGTGCCGGAACGCCTTACCCTCGATGCGGACGGCCGCGGTACGCTCGCCGAAGGCGCGGATGCGCAATCGGCTGCGTCCAGGATCCATGTCGGGCAGCCCGACGACCTCGCCGCCATCCTCTACACCTCGGGCACCACCGGCCGGTCCAAGGGCGCGATGCTCACCCATGGCAACCTCGCCTCCAACGCCGCGACGCTGGCGGACTATTGGCGCTTCACTGCGTCCGATGTGCTGCTCCACGCGCTTCCGATCTTCCATACGCACGGCCTGTTCGTCGCCACCAACACGACGATCGCTGCGGGCAGCTCGATCATGCTGCTGCCTCGCTTCGATGCCCGCAAGATCCTGGCGGCGCTTCCGGCGGCCACCGTGATGATGGGCGTCCCGACCTTCTACACGCGCCTGTTGTCCGAGCCGGAGTTCACGCGAGAGCGGGCGGCGCACGTCCGGCTGTTCGTTTCGGGCTCGGCGCCGCTTTCCGCAGAGACGCACCGGGAATTCTCGGCGCGCACCGGCCATGCCATCCTCGAGCGCTACGGCATGACCGAGACGAACATGAACACCTCCAACCCGTATGACGGAGACCGTGTGCCTGGCAGCGTCGGGTTCCCGCTCCCCGGGGTCGAGCTCAAGATCACCCATCCGGAGACGGGCGCCCAGCTGGCGCAAGGCGATGTCGGCATGATCGAGGTGCGCGGCCCGAACGTGTTCATGGGCTATTGGGAGCAACCGGAGAAGACCCGGGAGGACCTCCGGGCCGACGGCTTCTTCATCACCGGCGATCTCGGCGTGATCGATGCGCGCGGCTATGTGTCGATCGTGGGCCGCGCGCGCGACCTGATCATATGCGGCGGCTATAATGTCTACCCGGCGGAGGTCGAGGCGCTACTCGACGCCATTCCGGGCGTTGCCGAGAGCGCAGTCATCGGCCTTCCGCATCCGGATATGGGCGAAGGTGTTGTGGCCGTGGTGCAGGCGCGGGACCCCGCGCTGAGCGAGGACGCGATCCTGGAGGCGCTGGCCGGGCAGCTGGCCCGGTTCAAGCAGCCGCGGCGCGTCGTCTTCCTGCCCGAACTGCCGCGCAACACCATGGGGAAGATCCAGAAGAAGGAGTTGCGCGCGCAGTTCGAGCAAATCTTTGACGGCGTAAAGGCGTGACACCGGTTCGGCCGTTGATCCGGCTCCTGCTCGCGCTCCTCACATTAGGTTGGACCATGCCGGCATTGGCGCATGCTCCGGGCTGTGTCGGCGCCGAACCGGGCAAGGCCAGCCTGGTGGCCATGCCCGGCACCGGGCGCTCGTTGCTGCTCTATCTTCCGCTACGCATCTCGGCGAAGCAGCCGGCGCCGTTGGTGCTGTTGCTGCACGGCAGCGGCGGGAACGGCCGGGAAATCCTCGAGCATTCGCACCTTCGCGAGACCGCTGATCGCAATGGCTTCATCATTGCGGTACCCGATGGCGGCATCGCGCTGGCCAGGGGCTTTGTCTGGAATATTCCGGGCGTACCGTCCGTGAGCGGCCAGATGCCCACGCAAGGCGATGCCGACGATGTCGCGTTCCTCGGCAAGGCCATCGACCATCTGGTGGCGGACCGCTGCGCAGCGCCCGACCAGGTCTTCGTCACGGGCATATCCGGCGGTGGCCGCATGGCTTCCTGGCTGGCCTGCGTCGATGCCGGCCGGATCGCCGCAATCGCGCCGGTGGTTGGCTTGCGCGCAGGCAACCCGCTGGGCGACGACAGGACGCGCCCCGACCCGGCGACCTGCCGGCCGTCCCGGCCGATGCCGATCCTGGCCTTTGCCGGCGATGCGGATCGAACCAATCCGATCACCGGCGGCGGTTCTCGCTATTGGCAATATTCGATGCGGGCAGCCGAAGCGCGCTGGGCCGAACTCAACGGCTGCCGGAGCGCGGTCCCGTCCCGCCCCGTCGTCGGCGACGGGATCTATGAGGAAGGCTTTACCGGGTGCCGGCAAGGCGCCGATGTGCTGGCCCGCGTGACGATCGGCGGCACGCATGACTGGGTGGCCGACAACGAAGTGCTCTGGGCGTTCTTCGCCGCGCACCGCAGGCACCCCGCGCCTCGCACCCACTGACCCGGCCACACACCCCGGACGGCACCGCCGCCCGGGGGTTTCCCTCGACTATTTCGCCGGCATCGAGGCCGCATCCCCGGGATAGGCGGCGACCAGCGCGTCATATTCCTTGCGGCTGATCTCGATCATCGAACCGTGGCGGAAGCCTTCCGGCATCGAGAAGCGGTCCCAGGCCGGCACGCGCGAATTGCCCGACACCTGATACCACGGCCCTTCCAGGCGCGGCGCCTTGGACAGCCCATAGCTCGCCCCGGCATATTGCTCATAATACATCAGCCAGTCCTCGCCGTTGGGCGCGCGGATCAGCGTCGGCGCCTCGCGGAAATTGGGGCTGATCGAGGGTCCCGGCTCCGGGAACGGGCCCAACAGCGTAGGGCCGCAGCTGATCCGCACCGTCTTGCCCGTCGTCCAGTTGTACGACGGATAGCGCTCGTCCTTGATGATCGCGCAATAGCCCTTGCCGTCGTCGTTGGGCCTGACGATCGTGTCGATCGTCGCCATGTCCCAGTCGAACAGCCGCCGCGGCGGTGCGGCGAACGTCTTCAGATCCTTCGACGTCACATAGAGCGTGCGCTGGCTTGCCCAGTAGCGCTCGGGATCCTCAGGCACGCCCGGCACGGTCGCCGTGTGCCAGGTCAGCAGGAAATTGCCCGACGGGGCATCGAAATAAAGCTTGGGCGCGCCGATGCGCTGGAGCGGGTGCGGCAGCCCCGGAATATCGGCGAGCTTGGGCTCATAGGTACCGAAGGGGGTCCAGTGGATCAGGTCGGTCGAGCTCCAGAAGCGAATCGAGCGATCGTTGTCGCTCTTGTTGCCGACCAGATAGTAACGCCCGTCCGGCCCCTTCGCGATCGAAGCATGGCCATGATAGTCCTGCGATACCGGCTGTCCCGCGTTGAGCGCCCGCCAGTGCAGCCCATCGACGCTGACCGCATAATAGAGCACGCCGTAATGCTCGCTTGTCATATGGGCGAAGAGATAGGCCTTGTCCGGATCGACATAGGGCGTCTCCGGCGCGCCCGGCGGAACTGCGACAGGCGCCTGCTTCTGCGCCAGCGCCTCGGACGATGAAAGCGCCCCGGCAAGCAACAGGCTCAACA
The DNA here is from genome assembly GCF_013416555.1 of Sphingomonas sp. R-74633. Classification (GTDB taxonomy): domain Bacteria; phylum Pseudomonadota; class Alphaproteobacteria; order Sphingomonadales; family Sphingomonadaceae; genus Sphingomonas. Next base: position 408,464 of record NZ_JACCFG010000002.1, read on the forward strand.
ATGTTAGTCGGCGCGCGTCCGCGTTTCTCAACTTTCCCGGCATCTCTATCCCTCCTATTTTCCGGCTGGTGCAGGTTTTAGCCCAGTAATAATAAGATAAATAGGAATAGTAGTCGAGCTGCTTCGGGATCGCCCTAGCCCTCTTTAGGAGGGCGAAAATGAATCTGATCGAAGGGCATCAGGGACGTTCGAGACGCGAGGCTCGTGACAGTCGAAAGCTCGGCGCGCCCAATCGACTGGCTCCGTGAAACGTTCGCCCCTCGCAGGCCCGCAGGAGAATAGGCCGGCCTAGCGAGAGAGGCGCCTCCGATTAGAGCGGATCTTCTTGCCATAGTGCCGAACAAGGGCGCGCGATGCGCCGCCAGGCGATGCTCCGAAACCGCCCGTCAAAAGGCGCGCCTGCGCTTCGATCGCAGTTTCGATCTTTTCAGCTACCATCAAGTTCGCCTCGGCCATCGCGGCGCTGCCGCCATTTGCGATCTTGAACGTCCGCAAGGCGATTACGGTGTTGGCTTCCACGCTCAGACTCCAGAGGTCGAAGCCAAATTCCCAAGCGCTCGAAAATGCATCACGTGCCATGAGAGTCTCCAGCCTTGGAAAATGAAACCGCGCCTGGTGCCGCGGTCTGTGCCGGTTCTTCGGAAGAGTCCCGCGCGGCCCGGCGGGGGTCATCGTCATAGAGGCGGAAGAAATACCCGGGCATGTCCACACAATGCGCAAGCGCCGCGCGGGTTTCCTCAGCTCCGACTGTATCCTGGCCTGGAACGGCTCAGGGTTGGACCACCCTTAGTCCGCCCGCGCGGATCTTGAATTTCAGCGGCAGATCGAGCTGCTTCACTTCGCCGTCGAGCGCGATCTCGATCGTCGCGGCGTGCCCCCGCACGGTGAGCGCCTCGGTATCGCCGAGCGCGGCGAAGTCCTTGCCACGGTCTGCGAGGCCCAGCGCAGCGCGCAAGCCGAACCACAAAAGCGCCGGCCTGCTGGCGTGCGAGACGGCATAGACCGAGAGCTTGCCGTCGTTCACGGTCTCGCGCGACCCGACCGAGCCCGCGTCGAGCGAATAGCGGTTGTTACCGACGAACAGCAGCGGCGTGACGATCGGCGCGGCGCCCGCGCCCATGTCGATCCGCAGGCGGTGATGGTGCAGGCGCGACACCGCGTCCCAGGAAGCGGGCACCATGGCGAGCCATTTGGGCCAGCCCTTGCGATCCTGGATGGCCTCGCGATCGCGCACCATGAAGGGATAGAGGCCGACCGAGGCGTTGTTGACGAACCGCCGGCCATTGACCTCGGCAACGTCCACGGGCTTCGCCATTCCCTTGGCCGCCAGTTGCGCAGCCTTGGCGAGATCCGTGGGGATTTCGAGGTCGCGGGCGAAGTGGTTGAGGGTGCCGAGCGGAAGGATTGCGAGCTCGACATCCTTGCCCGTCAAAAGCTGGGCAGCGGAAGCAACGGTGCCATCCCCACCTGCGATCACGATCCGCGGATATTCCGTCGCAGCCCTTTCGATCGCGTCGGCCAGGCCATCGGCGGGAAGCATCTGGACATCGGCCTGGGCACCGGCGGCATCGAAGGCCGCTTCCACCTGCGCCTCGAGCCTGTCGCCCGCGGCCTTTGCCGCACCGCCTTCGCGATTGATCAGGACAGGCAATTTGGAAATCGTCATGCCTGCGTAACGAGCGCAGTCGGTCTTTGTTCAGGCCTGGGTGAACCCGATCGGCCAAATGCTCGTTTGCGGGTCATGGCCCGTATCGCACATCTCTCCGACATTCATTTTGGCGCAAACGACCCGGCGATCGTCGCCGGCACCGAAGCCTGGCTCGCCGAGCAGCGCCCGGACCTGGTGATCATCTCGGGCGACTTCACCCAACGCGCGCGGGTCGCCCAGTTCAAGGCCGCAGGCGACTATCTGGCGCGGTTGCGCGCCGCCGGCCACAAGCTGCTCGTCGTGCCGGGTAACCATGACATTCCGCTCTATGACGTCGTCCGGCGCTTCGGCGCGCCGCTGGTCCGCTACCGGCGCTACATCTCCGAGGATCTGTGCCCCTGGTATGAAGATGACGAAGTCGCGGTGCTCGGGCTCAACACGGCGCGTTCACTGACCTTCAAGGACGGCCGGCTCAACGAAGACCAGATTAGCCGGATCGAGCGGCTGTTCACGAACGTGCCGGCGACCAAGACCCGCATCCTCGTCACCCACCACCCGCTTTTCGCCATGCCGATCGGGTCGGGAGACGAGCTGAGCGAAGCCGTCGGGCGACACGAGAAGGCGGTAACCGCGGTGTGTCAGGCCGGCGTCCGCATCGCGCTCGCCGGGCATTTCCACCGCACCTATGCCGAGGCCGCGCGCAAGATGGTGGAGAAGGCGGGATCGGCGCTCGTCATCCAGGCCGGGACCGCGACCTCGACGCGGTTGCGCAACGACGAGCCGCAAAGCTTCAACTGGATCCACACGCACGGGCTGGACGATATCGAGCTTCAGGTGATCGTCTGGGGCGACGGCGTGTTCGAGCGCGCCAACCATATCCGCTATCGCTACGAGAATGCGGACTGGCAGCGCTCCAAGGCCTGACGGATCGCATCCGACCCAATCTCGTTCAGCCTCTGGCGCAGAGGCATCCGACCTTCCGCCGGGCAGCGTAGAGGACAATATGGACGAGTTCTTCACACGGATAGCATCGCGGGCCGCAAGCTGGATGGGGCATCCGCTTGCCTTCGTCATCTCGATTGGCTTTGTCCTGCTCTGGGCGGTGAGCGGTCCGGTCCTGCACTATTCCGACACCTGGCAGCTGGTGATCAACACAGCGACGACGGTGCTGACCTTCCTGGCCGTGTTCCTGATCCAGAACAGCCAGAACCGCGATGGCGCGGCCATGCAGGCCAAGCTCGACGAGCTCATCCGGGCAGTCGACAAGGCGCGCGGCGCCTTTGTCGGGATCGAGCATCTGACCGACGCGCAGATCTGCGAGATCCGCGACGCGCTCGAGAAGGACATGGCCGATGCCGATGAGAAGGACTCTACCGCGCGGCCGACCGTCGAGCGCCTGCTGGCGCGCTACTAGCCAGCGCCTTGGGGGAAGCGTTGCAGGCCCGGAACAAACCGCATCTCAGCGGATTGTCTTCGCATAGCTTTGTACAGGGAGAATTGAGATGGGTTGGATCATCGCACTGATCGTGGGCGGTATCGCAGGCTGGCTGGCCAGCATGGTGATGGGCCGCAACGCCTCGATGGGCATCGTCCTCAACATCGTCGTTGGCTGTGTCGGCTCGGTCATCGGCAACTGGCTGTCGGGTCCGCTGTTCGGCATTCGCGGCAGCGTGCAGGAATTCTCCGTCACCGGGCTCATCATCGCCTTTGTCGGAGCCGTGGTCCTGCTCGGCATCTTTAACCTGGTGCAGCGCAACCGGGTTCGTTGAGCGTTGAGGCAACGCCGGCTGCAATCGCGGACGGCGTTGCCTCGACCCTAATCGTCCAGGTTACCGCACCGGCGCGCAGCCGGCGCTCGGTGCGGGGAGGACGGGTGCCGTGCTGCCCGTGCGCCAGGTCCAGGACTGGCTTCCCTCCGCCCGGCGCCGACACATGACCTGCTCGTGGAGCGCATACATGCCCGGCATCAGGTCGTTGGACGCGCGCGGCACGTCGGCAAATTGCATGAAGGCGCCCGCGGCGCCGATCGCATTCCAGGCCGGGCCGTTTGCCGTAACGGGCTTTCCGTTGCGGGCAAAGCTCGTCCAATAGTCCAGCATCGCGCCGGAGAGCTGCCGTTCGGCGGCGGTGTCCGGGATCGCGGGCCAGAAGGACGGCGTGTTGGTCATCGTGCCGAACACGAACGGCACTTCACTGGCGTGAAAGCCGGTGAGGCCCGCGGCATCGGCGGCCGGATAGCTGTGGCTGAAATAATAGAGATAGGCCGGTTGCCCGATCGCGGCCTGCTTGCGCACCAGCCGCTCGGAGGTCCAGCCGAACACCGCGTCACGCGTGCTGTCGAGACCGTTCTGGGCGAGGTCGCCGGAGGCAGGATAGAGGCGGAGATAGGCATCCGCCAGATCGCCGTACCGCGCCCTGACTTCGGCGGCATAGGCGTCCGCGCTCGCCGATGGCGGCGGCAGCAAATGGCGCAGCGTCCGGATCTCGCCGCTGTTGAAGCCGGCGATCAGCGGAACCGGCGCCTGCTCGCCGCGATCAAAGGTGTCGACAAGCTGACGCTTGAGGATCTTCCCGTCGATCGTGCCATAGGGGACATAGCCCGTCGCGGCGGATGCCTCGACCAGCTTCTGTGCATCCATCGCGCGCAGCGCCGCGAGGTCGGGCGCCGCGAGCTTGCCCATCAGCCAGGTGCCAATGTCTTCGGCGGGGAACTCCTCGCCGCGCTTGGCGCGCAGTTCGGGCATGGTGAAGAGATAGCCGCTCTCGACGATCGCGCGGTCGAAGGTGCCGCGCGCCCGCGGCGAGGCGAGGAGATATTCGGTACTGAGCGCACCCGCGGACTCGCCGAAGACCGTGACATTGGCCGGATCGCCGCCGAACGCGGCGATGTTCCTGCGCACCCATTTCAGCGCCTCGATCTGGTCGAGCAGGCCATAATTGCCCGAAATGCCCTCGGGGGATTCCTTGCTCAACTCAGGGTGTGCGAGGTAGCCGAGCACGCCCAGCCGATAGTTGATCGAGACCAGCACGACCCCGCGCTTGGCGAACTCGCGGCCGTCATACATCTTCGAATGGCCCGATCCCCAGATCAGCGTGCCGCCGTGGATCCACACCATCACCGGCGCCTTGCGCGCGTTCGCCGGCGCGGTCACGTCGAGCGTCAGGCAATCCTCGGACATCGCCACCTTGCCGCGGTCATACGGCCCCGGCGCCATCGGTGGCTGCATGCAGGCGACGCCCATCGTCTGCGCGGCGCGCACGCCTGTCCAGCGCGGCATCGGGGCGGGTGCGCGCCAGCGGCGCTCGCCCAAAGGCGGCAGCGCATAGGGGATCGCGCGGAATACATTGGCGTCACCCTCGCGCAGTCCCTTCACCGATCCGGCCGGTGCGTTCACGACCGGCTGTGCCGAGGCACTGCTCGCTCCGGCGAACGCGGCGGATAGGGCGATGGCGGCTAGCATCAGGCGCGACAGGGTCTTCATGACAGGCTTCCTTCGTGGAGGCGTTCGGTGCGGCGGATCAGCCGGGCGAGGAACAGGAACAAGGCGGCGCCGATCAGGTACATCGGCGCGAGCGCGAAATAGGCCATCTGCAGGGCATGCGGCCCATAGGCCGGGCGGAAGAAGTCGCTGGCCATGCCGACATAGGTGGGCCCCAGGCCAAGCCCGATCAGGTTCATCACCAGCAGCAGCAGTGCCCCCGAGATCACCCGCCGCTCGGGCGGCACTTCGCCCTGCACGAAGGTGACGGTGGCAGAGAGGAAGAACGAATTCAGGAACATCGGCACGCACAGGAAGAGCAGCGCCAGTTGCCAGCCCGGTGCCCAGGCGAAGCCCAGAAAGAAGGGCAAGGCGAGCAGCAGCGAAACCGCGGGAATCGTCGCATAGGCAGCCTTGCTGCGCGCCGCGAACCGGTCGACCAGCCGGCCCGAGGCGTAGATGCCGGCGCCCATGCAAATCCCGACGACCAGCGCGTACCAAATCGCGACCTCGCCCATCGTCATGCCCTTTTCGCGCATGAGGAAGAGCACCGTGAAGTTGAGCAGGCCATAGGTGATGAAATTGCCCGCGCCGCTCGCCAGCGACGCGGTGAGCAGGAGCGGATTGCCGAAGAACTGCGCGATGGTCGCGAAGAAACCCGCTGCCGGGGCGGGGGCGCCTTCCTGCTGCCTGCGGCTCGGCGCCCGGACGACCAGGCAGACGGCAAGTGCAGTCACCACGCCGATCGCGCCGATGACGTAGAAAGGCAGTCGCCAGTTGAACGCCGCCGCGAGCGACGCGCCAAAGGCCACGCCCAGCGCGGACCCGAGCGGCGGGCCGAGGTTGAAGATCGCCATCGCCGTGGTGCGCCGCTCGCGCGGGAAACTGTCGGAGATGATCGCATAGGAGGGCGGCACTCCGCCCGCCTCGCCGACGCCGACCAGCATGCGCGCGGCGGCCAGTTGCATATAGCTGCCCGCCAGGCCGCAGGCTGCGGTTGCCGCGCTCCACAGCGCGCAGCCGACCGACAGCACGGCGACGCGGCTCGTGCGATCGGCCAGCCAGCCGATCGGGATCGCGATCAGGCAATAGAAGAGTGCGAAATAGAAGCCGGTCAGCAGCCCCAATTGCCCATCGCTGATCCGCAAACTGTCCTGGATCGGCTTGGCGAGGATCGAGATCAGCTGGCGGTCGAGGAAATTGAGCACATAGACAAAGCACAGCATCGCCAGCGTGACGCGCGCTGCGGCGCTGGAGCCCGGTGCCGCCTGTGGGCCGGTGTCAGCGGACGGAAACGACATGGCGGTCGAGCTCCCCCTCGGCATAAGCGGCGCGCAGCCGCACCTTGTCGATCTTGCCGGTCGCCGCCAGCGGCATGCTCGGCAGGCGGACCACTTCGTCAGGCAGCCACCAGTCGGCAACCCTGCCCCGCAGCGCCTCGACGAACGCCTGTGCATCGTCGGCCTCCCCGTGGCGAAGCTCGACGACCAGCACCGGGCGCTCGCCCCATTTGGGATGCGGCTTGCCGATCACGGCCACCTGCCCGACGCGCGGATCGCGACCGATGATCGCCTCCATCTCGGCAGGGTTGATCCATTCGCCGCCCGACTTGATCAGGTCCTTCGAGCGGCCGCGGATCGTGAGCGAGCCTTCGGCGTCGATCGTCGCGAGATCGCCCGTGTCGAAATAGCCTTCGGCATCCAGCGCATCCTCGGTTGCGCCGAAATAGCGGTCGATGATGGCGGGGCCCTTGACCTTGAGATGGCCGACCACCCCGCGCTGCTCGGGGAGCGTGACGCCAGCCGCATCGGTGAGCTTCAGATCGACGCCGATCGGCGGACGCCCGGACGAGCGCTCCGCAGCAGGCGGAAACTGCGGGGAGTCGGCCGTGCCGAGGGGCGACATCTCGGTCATCCCCCAGGTCGTCTGGACGCGGACGCCGAGCCGCTCTTCCATCCGCCGGATCAGCGCATCGGGGCATTTCGATCCGCCGATGATGACACGCTCGAGGCTCGGCAAATCCTCGCCGGTAACATCGAGATGGTCGAGCAGGCCGATCCATACGGTCTGCACGCCGCCGGCGATGGTCACCTGCTCGTCGCGGATCAGCGCGGCCAGGCTGGCGCCGTCGAGCTCGCGGCCGGGCAGCACAAGACTGGCTCCCACTGCCGGCGCGGAGAACGGAAACCCCCAGGCATTGGCATGGAACATCGGAATGGCGACCAGGATCGTGTCCTTCGCCGACAAGCAATAGGCGTCGGGCTGGATCGACATCAGCGTGTGGAGATAGTTGGAGCGGTGGGAGAACACGACGCCCTTGGGCTTCCCCGTCGTTCCCGAGGTAAAGCACAGGCCGGCGGGGCTGGCCTCGTCGAACCGGCCCCACGCGACCGCACAGCCTTCTGCCTCGACCAGCGCATCGAGTCCGTCAACCGGGATCCCGCAGGCGCTGTCGATCGGCGAATTCTCATCAAGGACGATCACCCGCTCGATCGCCTCACAAAGCGGCAGCAGTTCGGGGAGCATCGGCAGCAGGCTCCCGGCGATCGCCAGCACCCGGTCCGCCGCCTCGTTGATCATCGCCGCCAGATGCGCCGGCGTGAGCCGGGGGTTCAGCGTGTGGCAGACCAGACCGGCGTTCATCGTCGCATAATAGAGCTCGAGATGGTGCTGGCTGTTCCACGCCAGCGTGCCCACCCGGTCGCCGGGACGGAGCCCAAGCGCAAGCAAGGCGCCGGAAAGCCGGTTGCTGCGCGCCCGCAGCTCGGCATAGCCGGTGCGTTGCTGGATCGCGCCGCGCGACGCCGTGGCGACGGTGCGGGCGCCGTGCCATTTCGCCGCATGATCGATGAACTTGTCGAGGGTCAGTGCGAAGGATTGCATGTGCTGCGTGCTTACTCGGTAAAGGGGCGGAGGCCGTCCGGTATCGGGAAGCGGCGCGCGGGCCCCGACACCGGACGGTGGTTTTCGATCAGAAGGTCTTGCGCAGCCCGACCGACACGTTGCGGCCGAGATTGTAGCTTCCGCCCACGCCGTCCGTCGCCGGGAAGAAGGGGGGCTTCTGGTCGAGCAGGTCGTTCACGAGCAGGGAAAGCTCGGTTCCCTTCGCGAAGCCGATGTCCGGCAGCTTGACCGAGAAGTGGAGATCGATCGTCGTGTAGGACCCGGCGCTATACTGGGCCGTCCCGGTCGGCGTGGCGTAGAGGCCGGTGACGCCGTGGCGATAGTTGACGAAACCGACGCCGGTCACCGGGCCGACCTGCGCGCCGATCGTGCCGCGCAGCGTTGCCTTGGGAATGCCGAGGTCCAGCTGGTTCGACACCGCCGAAGTCGGCGAAAGCCGCGTGTCGAACTTCAGGATGTAGTTGCCGGCCAGGCCGGCGAAGACGGCGCCGAACTTGGTGGATGTGCGATAGCCGATGTCGAAGTCCAGGCCGTTGGTATCGCGGACGCCGAAATTGCCCTGGCGGAAGTCGAGCAGGTTTCCGATCGGCGGAAGCGCGCCAGCCGCGAAGTTCACCGGCACCGCGATCGACAAGAGGCTCGAAAGCTGGGCCGCGCTGGGGTTGCGGAAGACGACCGCCGCAAAGGTCGGATCGGTGAAGGCGATGCTGCCGCCCGGCGTGCCGATCACATCAGTATAATGGATGTCGTAGAAGGTCCCGCTCACCCGCAGGTTCGGCAGGAAGGCGGGCTTCAGGTCCGCGCCGACCGACCAGGTCCGGGCCTTTTCCGGCTGCAGACCGCGATTGCCGCCATAAAGCGCGACCGTATCAACCTGCGCTGCGCCGCGCGACGGATCGCGCAAGGCACTGCCCGCAATCGCGGCTGCGTTGAAATAATAGGCGCCGACCGTGGCCGCGACGTCGCGCAGACCCGGCGCACGGAAGGAGGTGCCATAGGTGCCGCGCAGCATCACGCCGTGCACCGGCTCCCAATTGACGCCGACCTTGGGGTTGGTCGTCGATCCAAAGTCGCTGTAGTCATCGTAGCGGGCGGACAGCGACAGCGCGAGGCTACGCATCAGCGGCGCGGCATTACCGTCCCCGAAGATCGGCACGAAGATCTCGCCGTAGACCGACTTGACGTTGCGATCGAGCGTTTCGGGCACCTGGCTGCCGCCATAGATGCCGCGCTGCCGGAATGCCTCGTGCCGATACTCCGTCCCTGCCGCTACCTTCAGCTGCCCGCCGGGCAAGTCGACGATCGTCCCGTCGACCTTGGCCGCGCCGAGATAGGTCCGCTGGTGGATCGTCAGGTCCCCGGCATAGTCCAGGATCTTGGCGACGACCGCCGGCGAAGTGCCGTTGCCGAACGGGTCTAGCGCGGTGGCAACCGTCGAGGCGGATGCCGCTGCGTCGAGCGCCGTGGGGTTGATCGCCGGCAGGTATGAGTCGTTCCGCGCCCAGTCGAACGTCCCATAGACGCTCAGCTTGAAGTCCCCCGCCAGCCTGGCGTCGAGCCCGGCGGACGAATTGCCCGCCCGCACCCGGAACTTGTTGTCGATATGGTCGGCACCGTAGAGATTGTCGGTGCGGAACTGGACGAACTCGATCGTGGCCCCGCTGCCCGGCGGCGTCCGGAAGAACGGGTTCTGCGAGAAGCCGGGGATATTGTAGAGGATCACGCCTCCCGAAGCCCCTGCGCCGGCCGGCGGCGGCGCCTGGACGGTGTCCTTGCGGTCGGAATAGAGAAGCTCACCCCACAGCGTGATGCGGTCGCTCAGGTCCTGATGGGCGGTGAGATATCCGCTGTGCAGCCGGGTTTCCGGGACAATGTCGGTAACCGCACCGTTGTCACACATATTGCGTGTGTTGGGCGCCAGGCCGGGGGCGGCATAGTAGATCGCATAGGCCGTGGTGTTCACTGCGACGTTCGCCGCGGGACAGACCGTGCTGCGCGAGTCGACGCCGCCATAGGGCCGAAAATCGACCACGCGGAAATCGCGGTCGGCGCCGGTGATGTTGCTGTTCTCGGCATATTGATAGGCCGCGACGAACGATCCGCTGCCCCAATCCTGGCCGAACAGGCCACTTGCGCTGAAGTTGTGATAGTCGTCGGCCATGCCGTAGCGCACCGACGCCTCCAGCCCGGATGCGCGCTTGCGGGTGATGAAGTTGATCACGCCGGCGACTGCATCCGAGCCGTAGATCGCCGATGCGCCGTCGGCGACGATCTCGAGGCGTTCAATCGCGAGATCGGGAATGAAGGGGAAGTCCGGGTTGGTTTCCTTCGTACTGGAGGCGACCAGCCGGTGCCCGTTCATCAGCGGCAGAGTCGCGCTGGCCGGCAAGCTGCGCAGGCCAGGCGCAAACGAGCCCGCTCCGCCGCCGCTGGCACGCGCCGTGGTATTGAAGCTGTTGAGTTGCGGAACGGTCGCGAGCAGATCCGCCGTGGTGTTCGCGCCGATTGTCTTGATGTCGTCGCGCGTAACGCTGATCAGGTTCGAGCCCGTCGGCGGCACGCCGCGGATGCTCGATCCGGTCACGACGATCTGTCCCTCGTCCTGCGCGGCAGGCGCCTGCGCTTCGTCCTGCGGGGCCTTGGCCGCGGTAGCGCCATCCTGGGCGCCGGGCGTGCTCTGCGCCCAGGCCGGCGCCGCCGCGCACAGCAAAGCTGCAAGCGCGCAAGCGCCCATGAGCGGCATGCGCCTGCTCAGATTCCGAGTCCTCATCCTGCAATCCTCCCCACGTCTTTTTTCGTTGGGAGCATCGTCCTCGCCAGCGCGAGCCTTGGCGATGACGGGTTTGACGGCCAAATTTAACCCAAGTGACCAGGCGTGTGTCAGTCAGGCGCCCGTGCGTTCGCTCAGCAACATCGAGGCCGCGGCGAGGCGCGCGCCATCGGGCTTGTAACGGTCGCGATATTGGGAGGGGGTCAGGCCGGCCCATTCGGTGAAGTTGCGCGAGAAGCTGCCGGGCTCGCTGAAGCCCACGCGATAGCCCACTTCGGTGATCGGCAAGTCGGTCACGAGCAGATAGGCGGCCGCCAACTCGCCGCGCAGCCGCGTCCGGATTTGCTGGAAGCTCTCGCCTTCGTGCGAGAGATCGCGGCGCAGCCGGCGTGGGCGGCTGCGCAGCCGCTCGGCGACTGCCTCGATCGGTACCGACCAGTTCCGCGACCGCTGGAAATCCACCAGCGCGTGCTCGGTGCGCGCCCGCCACGTGGTGTTGCCGGTGGGCGTGGCGAACCAGTCCGGGATGCTGGCATTATATTCCTGAACGTCGGCAAGCGTCCCGTGCCGCAGCCGCGTGCTCAGGTCACTGCGGTCGTAGAGCAGCGCGTCGAACGGCGCGTCATAGTGGATCGGGCAGCCGAACACCGCGAACCGGTCGAACCCGTTCGGCTGCACTGGCCGGGGGCCGCGCAACTGCACGCCGCGCAGGCGCAGCGGCCGTCCGATCAGCCAGCTGAAGAACTGGAAGATCCAGATGAAGCGGAACCAGACGAAGATGTCGCGGTCGACGCCTTCGATCGTATGGTAGACGCAGACATGCTTCGCGCCCCAGCGGTCCTCGATCAGTTGCGGGCCGATATCCTCGGACAGCGCCTGGGTGAAACGGATGCTCACCCGGATCGACTCGCCGAAGGTCTCGCAGTGCAGATAGGCAAGCGTGCGCTCCATATCGAGCGCGAGCCGGCAACGCTCGGCCATGAAGCCGATAAAGGCATCGTCCAGCGCCAGCTGGATTTGCTGGACCAACCGAAACACCGAACGGCCGTCGATCGCGGCACGCGCATCGCCATAGACTCTCGCGTCGATGCCGGCCTTGCGCAGCAATGCTTGCGCGTCCTGTCCACGCATCACCGCACCGGCCAGGAGGCTTTCGACTGCAACTCCGTCGAGCCCGGATACGGTTGAAGACCTCGACGCCAGGTCCGGCAAGTTCGCAACGTCGCTCATGCAAATCCTAGGATTCCACGATCGCCAGCGATGTGCCAGCGCATTCGGAATCACGGAGACTTCGTCCAAAGCCGAGAAAAGGCCCCGGCTGAAAATCCGAGGCTTATGACTGCCCTCCCAGACTACCACGATCCGCGCAAAGGATCGCCGCGGTCGCCACCAAGCCCCGCCGCCCCCTCGGAGCGATCCGCCTGACCCACGGCACCGGAACGATTGGCCTGCGGAGCGATTGCTCGCGCATTTGCCCACAAAGGTGAATGTGCCGATAGGCTTTGATTTGGCTGGGGAAATCGCGGATAGCCTGCGACCGGCCAACGCAGAGAGGGGATCGATGACGCAAGCTTCCGACCGCGAGTTCGCGGCCGCGCCTCGATCGGGCATGAACATCGGCACTGGGCTTGGGCTTTTGCTGGTCGTCCTGTTCTTCCTCGTCACCGGAGCGGTGGCCAACCGCAACATCACGGTGCTGCGCGACGACGATGCCAGGATCCGCCATTCGCACGACGTGATCGCCGGCCTCGATGATCTCCTCTCGACCGTGCAGGACGCCGAAACCGGGCAGCGCGGCTATCTGCTGACCGGCAGGGACCAGTATCTCGCGCCCTATAATGAGGCGGTGGCCCAAATCACCGGCAAGCTCGACACGATCGCCTCGCTGACCCGCGACAACATGACGCAGCAGGCCCGGATGGATCCGCTTCGGCGCCATGTGAACGCCAAGCTCGCCGAGCTCAAACAGACCATCGACATCAGGCGCAGCTCCGGCGAGGCGGCGGCACTCGCGATCGTCAACAGCGATCGCGGCAAGGTGGAAATGGACGCGGTCCGCGCCCAGCTCGATCTCATGCAGGCGGAAGAGGCCCGGTTGCGCCAGGAGCGGCTGGCTGAAATGGCGGACGCCTATCAGGCCGCCTGGGTGACCGGTCTCATCGCGGCCGCGGTCGGGATCGCGCTGACCGTGATCATCGGCGAGCTGCTGCGGCGCGCGACAAAGGCACGCGAACGCCAGCGGTGGCTGGAGACCGGCCAGGGCCGCCTGTCCGCCGCGATGCTAGGCGACCAGACCGCCGACGAACTGGGCGAGAACATCCTCGGCTTCCTGAGCGGGTTCCTCGGCGCGAATGGTGGCGCGCTCTTCGCCAGCGACGGCGCCTTCTATCGCCGGATCGCTACGCTGGGCGTACCGGCGGACGCCGACATTGCCGCAGGCTTCGCCCTCAAGGAAGGCCTGCTTGGTCAGGTTGCAGTGCAGCGCGAAGCCACGCTGCTCTCCGACATTCCCGACGGCTATCTCACCATCGGCTCCGCATTGGGCCGGGACAAGCCGCGGCACCTGGTGATCGCGCCGGCAATCGCCGATGACCTGACCCAGGGCGTCCTCGAACTGGGCTTCCTGCAGCCGGTCGGCGCAGATGTGCTCACGTTTCTCGAACTGGCCGCGGAATCGATCGGAGTCGCGCTGCGCTCGGCGCAGATGCGCACCGAACTCCAGAACCTGCTCGAGGAAACCCAGCGCCAGTCCGACGAACTGCAGGTCCAGACCGAGGAGCTTCGCGTCTCGAACGAGGAGCTCGAGGAACAGGGCAATGCGCTCAAGGAGCAGCAGGCCCGGCTCGAACAGCAGCAGGTCGAGCTCGAACAGACCAATGCGCAGCTCGAGGAACAAGCCCAGCAGCTGGAAGTGCAGCGCGACGACCTGACTCGTTCCAATTCGGCTGTCGAGCTGAAGGCGCGCGAGCTGGAACAGGCCAGCCGCTACAAGTCCGATTTCCTCGCCAACATGTCGCACGAGCTGCGCACGCCGCTCAATTCGCTGCTCATTCTCTCCAAGCTGCTCGGTGACAATCCGAAGGGGAATCTGACTGCGGAGCAGGTCAAATATGCGACGACGATCCAGTCCTCGGGCAACGACCTGCTCCAGCTGATCAACGACATCCTGGATCTTTCCAAGATCGAGGCCGGGCATGTGCAGATCCGCTCCGAAAGCGTGGCACTGGACAGCCTTGCCGCGGACATGCGCCAGGTCTTCATGCCGATCGCCGGCGAGCGCGGCCTCGACTTCGATATCCGCATCGCCGGCGATTGCCCCGCGGCGATCGACACCGACCGGCAGCGCCTCGAGCAGATCCTCAAGAACCTGCTCTCCAACGCCTTCAAATTCACCGAGCAAGGCAGCGTCGCCCTCGAGATCGACCTGAGCAGCAAGGATCAGATCGCGCTCAGCGTCGCGGATACCGGCATCGGCATCGCCGAGGATCAGCAGCGCGAGATTTTCGAGGCCTTCCGCCAGGCCGATGGCACGATCAGCCGCCGATATGGCGGGACCGGTCTTGGCCTTTCGATCTCGCGCGAGCTTGCCCGGCTGCTCGGCGGCGCCATCACGCTGACCAGCACCGCCGGCAAGGGCAGCCGCTTCACCCTCACCATCCCGACCGCCTATGACCCGGCACTGGTCGCGGAGCGCGACGAGCCCTTGTCCGGACCGGCCCCCTCGCCGCTTGCTGCGACCCCCGCGCTCGCGGCAAGAGACGAGAAGCCTGCAAAACCGACCCGTCGCCAGCGCAGGGTCGAAGACGACCGCGACAAGCTCGGCACCGGCGAGCGCATCCTGCTCGTGGTCGAGGACGACGGCAATTTCGCCGCCATCGTGCGCGACCTTGCCCATGAGATGGGTTTCCAGTGCCTCGTCGCGGGTACCGCGGAGGAAGCGCTCGAGCTGGCGCGGCGCTACAAACCGAGCGCAGTCGTGCTTGATGTCGGGCTTCCCGACCAGTCCGGCCTTGCCGTGCTGGACAGCCTGAAGCGCGACGTCGAGACCAGGCACATCCCGGTCCATGTCGTCTCGGCCGCCGATCACAGCAAGACCGCCTTGTCTCTGGGTGCGATCGGCTATCTGGTCAAGCCGGTGAAACGCGAAGACCTGGCCGGCGTGCTCGAAGGGCTTGCCGCCAAGCTCTCGAGCAGTGCGCGCAAAGTGCTGATCGTCGAGGACGATCCCGTTCAGCGAGACGCCGTCGCCAAATTGCTGAGCTCGGGCGATGTCGAGACGATCAGTGTCGGCACCGCAGCAGAATGTCTGGAACGGCTCAAGACAGAGACGTTCGACTGCATGGTGCTGGACCTCAGCCTGCCCGACGCTTCGGGCTTCGCGCTGCTCGAGACGCTGCATGCCGACCAGGCGCACGGCTTCCCGCCGGTCATCGTCTATACCGGTCATGACCTGTCCCCGGCGGACGAGCAGCAGCTCCGGCGCTATTCGGACTCGATCATCATCAAGGGTGCACGCTCGCCCGAGCGCCTGCTCGACGAAGTGACGCTGTTCCTGCACCAGGTCGTGACCGAGCTGCCGCCCGAGCAGCAGCAGATGATCCAGACCGCACGCAACCGCGATGCGATCCTCGAAGGGCGCCGCATCCTCATCGTCGAGGACGATGTGCGCAACGTCTATTCGCTGACCAACATCCTGGAGCCGCACGGCGTGACGATCGAAATCGCCCGCAACGGCCAGGAAGCGATCGACACGCTGGAGAAATCGAGCACCGATAGCAGTTCCACCATCGATCTGGTGCTGATGGACGTGATGATGCCGGTAATGGACGGACTGACTGCTACCCGCGCAATCCGCAAGGATGCGCGCTGGAAGCGGCTGCCGATCATCACCCTCACCGCAAAGGCTATGCCGGACGATCAGGAACGCTGCATCGAAGCCGGTGCCAGCGACTACATGGCCAAGCCCCTGGATGTGGACAAGCTGCTCTCGCTCGTCCGTGTCTGGATGCCGCGCTGAGGATCCCGCCCTTGTCCGATGCGATCGAGGATATCGAGATCCGGCTGCTGCTCGAGGCCCTGCACCAGCGCTATCACTATGACTTTCGCAATTACGCCCAGGCTTCGATCCGGCGGCGGCTGAAACAGGCGCGCCAGCAGCTCGGCTTGCCGAGCTTCTCGGCGATGCAGGAGGCCTTGCTCCACAATGAGGCCATGCTGCCGCGCCTGCTCGGCTATCTGACGGTGCAGGTCAGCGACATGTTCCGCGATCCCTCCTATTTCCAGGCGATCCGCGAGAAGGTGATCCCGCACCTCAGGACCTATCCTTCGCTCAAGATCTGGATCGCAGGCTGCAGCGGCGGCGAGGAACTCTATTCCTTCGTCATCCTGTTCCGCGAGGAAGGGCTCGAGGACCGCACGATCTTCTACGCGACCGACATCAGCCAGGATGCGCTCGAGACGGCTTCGCGGGGCATCTATTCGCTCGACCGGATCAAGGGCTTCACGGAGAATCACCGCCTGTCCGGCGGCAAGTCCTCGCTCTCGGACTATTACACGACCGGCTATGGCGGGGCGGTGTTCGACAAGAGCCTGCGGGACCGCGTGGTGTTCTCCGACCATAGCCTGGTCACCGACGCCGTCTTTTCCGAGATGCACCTCATCTCGTGCCGCAACGTGCTCATCTATTTCAATCGCGAGCTGCAGGACCGGGCGGTGGGCCTGTTTCGCGAGTCCCTGGTGCGCGGCGGCTATCTCGGGCTCGGCTCGAAGGAGAATCTGCGCTTCTCGGCCCATGCCGAGGGCTTCACCGACTTCGTCCGCGCCGAGAAGATCTATCAGAGGCGCGAAGGATGAGCGCCGCGCCCCGCGCAGTGGTGATCGGCGCATCGGCCGGCGCGATCCAGGCGCTGTCGCTGATCCTGCCCGAGCTGCCCGCCGACTTCCCGCTGCCCGTGCTGGTCGTCGTCCATGTGCCCGCCGACCGGAGCAACATCCTGGCGCCGCTTTTCGAGCCGAAGTGCCGGATGGCTGTCCGTGAAGCCGAGGACAAGGAGCCGGCGCTGCCCGGCGTCATCTATTTCGCGCCGCCCGACTACCACCTTCTCGTCGAGACCGACGGATGCCTGTCGCTCTCCACCGACGAACCGGTGCTGCACTCGCGCCCCTCGATCGACGTATTGTTCGAGAGCGCGGCGGATGCGTTCGGCGATGCGCTTGTGGGCGTCATCCTCACCGGCGCCAATGCAGATGGCGCACAGGGACTTCGCGCGATTTGCGATGCCGGAGGCACCGCGCTCGTCGAAGAGCCCGAGACCGCCTATGCCGATACCATGCCGCTCGCGGCAATCGCGGCCTGCCCCGCGGCGCGTGTCCTCACGCTCGAGGCGATCGCGGAATATCTCACGAAAGACCTCGCAGCATGAACAGCCCGTCGGTTAAGTTCCTTCTCGTCGACGACCTTCAGGAAAACCTCCTGTCGCTGGAGGCTCTGCTCGGCCGCGACGACTTGGATATCCTCAAGGCGCGCTCGGGCGACGAGGCGCTGGAACTGTTGCTCCAGCACGATGTGGCGCTCGCCCTGCTCGATGTGCAGATGCCAGGGATGGACGGTTTCGAGCTGGCCGAGTTCATGCGCGGCAATGAGCGTACCCGGCATATCCCCATCATCTTCGTGACGGCAGGCACCACCGACGCGCAGCGCCGCTTTCGCGGCTATGAGGCGGGCGCAGTCGACTTCATCCAGAAGCCGATCGAAGCCGACATCCTGCGCAGCAAGGCGGAAGTCTTCTTCGACCTGCATCGCCAGCGCCAGATCGTCGCGGCCCAGCGCGATGCCCTGGAGACGGCAACCCAGGCGCTCAAGGAAGCCGATCGGCGCAAGGATGTGTTCATCGCCATCCTCGCACATGAACTGCGCAATCCGGTCGCCGCGCTCCATGCCGGCATGCACCTTCTCCAGAAGCGCGCCGACACCGATCAGGCGCCCTTTATCCGCGAGCGGATGGAACGCCAGCTCGCACATCTGCGTCGCCTCGTGGACGATTTGCTCGACGTCTCCCGGATTGCAGAAGGCAAGATCTCGCTGAAGAAGGAGCGGATCGATCTCGCGACCGTCCTGCGCTCCGCGATCGAGGCGAGCCAGGCCAATATCGATGCGGCAGGCCATGCCTTCACCACCGACATCCAGGAAGAGCCGGTGTCCCTGGTCGTGGATCATACGCGCGTCGCGCAGATCATTGCCAATCTCCTCAACAACGCTGCGCGCTACACGCCGCCGGGCGGCGCCATTCACCTTCGTGCGCGCAGCATCGACCAGGAAGTCGAGATCGAAGTGCGCGACAATGGCGTGGGTATTCCGCAGGAGATGCAGGCACGCATCTTCCAGATCTTCGCCCAGGTCGAAGGCCAGCAGGACAAGGCTACCGGCGGGCTCGGCATCGGTCTGGCGCTGGTGCGCCAGCTGGTGGGATTGCACCAGGGGACGATCGAAGTCGCCAGCGAAGGCGCCGGCAAGGGCAGCAGCTTTACCGTGCGCATTCCGTTGTCGAGCACCGAAATACAGGCGGGCGAAGCCCTGCCAACGGGCTGAGGTCCGGCCGATCCAATGAAGCGGCTGGTCGCCTTCGACCTCGATGGCACACTTGCCGAGAGCAAGCAGTCCATCGCGCCCGACATGGCGGCCGCGCTGGCCAAGTTGCTCCAGGTCGCCGATGTCGCAGTAATCTCGGGCGCCGGCTGGCCCCAATATGAGCGACAGATAGTCGAAAAGCTCGAACCCGGCGCACGTCTCGGCGGCTTGTGGCTGATGCCCACCACCGGCACCAAGCTCTACCGCTTCGACGACGGCTGGCACCAAATCTATGCCGACAATTTCAGTGATGCCGACAAGGCGAAGATCCGCGCTGCCTTTGACCAGGCCCTGGCCGATACCAGCACCGCACTCCCCACCACGCAGATTTGGGGCGAGCGCCTCGAGGACCGCGGCAGCCAATTCACCTTTTCCGCCCTCGGCCAACAGGCCCCCCTCGAAGCCAAGGAAAAGTGGGACCCAGACCGCACCAAGCGCGCAGCGCTCCAGGCCCAACTCCAGCACCTGCTGCCCGATCTTTCGATCCGCCTAGGCGGCACCACTTCGATCGACGTGACCCGCCCGGGCACTGACAAGGCCCATGCCCTGCGCCGCCTCTCGCAAGAGAGCCACATCCCCATCCACGAGATGATCTTCATAGGCGACGCCCTCTATGCCGGCGGCAACGATGCCCCCGCCAAGGGCACTGGCATCGATACCATCCAGGTCCGAGACCCCGCCGAGACCCTCACCGCCATCGCCGCGATCGTCGCCTGCCTCACGACCATACGCGCCCATCAGGCCCAGGTGCCCCGGCCAATCCAATAATCCCTCATTGCCAATAGCTTGCGCGCATTGAATCCAACGACGCGCACACCCACATCCCAGCTATCGTTCAACAACGGAAAGGAGGTGGTCGGATGTCTCATTGTCACACGCCGCGCGCGGCAGATTCTCTGAGCACGACCTCCACCGCGGGGGTCCGGCTCGTCTGAGCTGTCCGCGTCGGATGACAATGGAAGGGCCGCACCGAAAGGGCGGCCCTTCGCATATCATTCCCGCCTCACCAGGCCAAAACGCGTTCCTGTCCGCTATCCACCGGCAATTATGCACTTTCGCGCTTCGCCCGCGTTGTAGCTCCGAACGGAGCATCAGATGACAGACCGCAAGATCGTCGCGATAGGCTTGCTCACCCAGGCCGATCTTGAGCGGCTGGGGAATTCGTTCCGCGATGCCATCCCGATCAACGATGACCATATCTTCGCCGACCTGCTCGACCGCCTGGACCAGATCGAGGTCGAACCCCTGGGCCGGGGCATCGTGCTCATGCCGCCGGTGAAAGCCTGAACGCGAACGCAAGCGATCAAAAATCGAGAGCCCGAGACCTAGCCCAACTTCCTTCGAGATTGGGAAGGGCTGGCAACGCGTTTGCAGCACGATCTCAAGGAACGCGGGGCCAATGGTCCCGTACGACGGTGCCGGCGACGTTGACTGTGGCCGGCACCATTTTCCAATCACATCGGCGAGATTCTCCCGATGCAAGCCGCGCGCCCCGCGAATGGCCTCACTTCGGCAGCGACGCCATCCAGGCCTTGAGCTGGGCGAGCAGGCGGTCGCGCATTGCCGGCTGGCTTGTGGCCAGATCGGTCGTCTCGCCGGGGTCCTTCACCACATCGTACAGCTGCGGATTGGTGCCGCCTGGTCCGGCGAGCAGCTTCCAGTCGCCATCGCGGATCGCGAAGGGCGGCGCAGTGTCCTTCGCCTGGGCCGGGCTCGGCGGCTGCTTCGCGGCGCCCGCCTTGCCATAGGCCCAGAATAGCGGCGTGCGGCTGGTGACAGGCGTGCCCGCCAGCACCGGCGAGAGATCCACGCCCACGCTGCCCGCGGGTGCCTTGCGGCCGAGAATGGCGGCAAGCGTGGGCAATAGATCGACACCCTGCCCCACCGTGGTCTCGTCGCGCGTGCCGGGCTTCATATGGCCGCGCCAGTACATAATCAGCGGCTGGCGGATGCCGCCTTCGTAGAGGCTGAACTTGCGGCCGCGCAGCATCCCCGAACTGCCGGGCGCCGTCGCGCCCTTCTGGTAGTAGCGCTGGAGCGAGGACGGGCCGTTATCGGCGGTAACGATGACCAGCGTATTCTCGAGCTGGCCCATCTGATCGAGCCGATCGAACAGCCGCCCGAGCGTCTTGTCCATCTTGACCAGGCTGGCGAGGAAGCGGTCGTCATCCGAGCTTTCGCCCTTGCCCATCACTTCGCTGAGTGAATCATCGTCGGGCGCCCAGGGATCGTGGACGTCGTTGAGCCACATGTTGACGAACCACGGCTTGTCCGAATGCTGCGCGACGAAATCGACCACCATGTCGGCGTACAGGCCGGTGAGCTTGGTTTTGATCTCCCAGAAACGCGCGCCGTTGCCCAGCTTGTCCGACTGCTTGGCGAGGTCGCGTTCCTCGTCGGAGACCAGCACGCGGGGGCCCAACCCCTCGAACGTGGTGAAGCTCTGGTCGAAACCATAGGCGGTCGGGCGCGGTGCGTCGCCGATGTCGCGGCCGCCGCCCAGATGCCATTTGCCGATATGCGCCGTAGCGTAGCCGGCATCCTTGAACAGCGCGGCGATGTTGGGGGTCTTGGGATCGAGCCAGTCGACCTGGCCGAGCGCGGCATTGTCGGCGCGCGACGCCGTGATGCCGACAAAGCCGACCGTCGCGGGATAGCGTCCGGTCAGGAAGCCGGCGCGCGACGAGGAGCAGATCGGCGCAGCATCGTAGAATTTCGTCATCAGCACGCCTTCGCGCGCCAGTCGGTCGAGATTGGGCGTCTGCACCTTCTTGTCGCCCATTACCGACAGATCGCCAAAGCCCATGTCGTCGACCAGGACGAACAGGACATTGGGGCGCTGCGCGTCCCGCGCAGGCGCAGGCGCCGCACGATCCTGGGGCTTGGGAGTCGACTGGGCCAGCACCGGCGAGGCGGTGCCAAGCAGACCGACCAGCAACGCCGCCGACATGATGCGCATTTTGCGGTTGGAGATCACTGCAATCCTCTCTCTTCCTTGTGTCCGAGGCGCTGCGCGGCGGCGGATCCGGTCCCGCCGCCGCGCAACCCGTTACAGGCGGACGCGAACCCCGACCGAATAGGTCGTCTCGTCGTACATGCCCTCGAAGGTCAGGAACGACTGGCCCAGATAGTCGCGGGTCTTGGCATGCAGCACGTTCGTGCCGCCAACGTCGATGCGGATCGCCTGGGTGATGTCGTAACCGATGTTGAAATCGAGACGGCCCGCCGGGCGAACATAGCTAAGCAGCGTGTTGTTGCCGACCGGGCGCACCGAGATCGATCCGGTCTGGTCACTGTCGAAATATTTCGAGCGATAGGTATACACCAGCCGACCGCTGATCCCGTACTTCTCGTAGAGCAGCCCGGTGGTGTAATTATACTTCGACACGCCCTGAAGCGGATTGCCCGCCAGCGGATCATTGCCCTCGATCTCCGAGTCAGCGAGCGTGAACGCCACCTGCGCGCCCAGACCCGAGAGCGGCCCCGGCAGGAAATCGAAGAAATACTGGCCGCTGACTTCGACGCCCTTCAGGCTCGCCGCGCCCAGGTTGCGCGGGCGAGTGACGTTATAGTCGATGCCGCCGATATTCTCGAGCTTCGCGCCGTTGAGTACGCGATCCTTGATCTTGCGGTAATAGCCCGCGACCGCGACGTAGCCGCCCTTGAAATAATATTCGAGCGTGGCGTCGTAGCTGTCGGACTTCTGCTCCTTGAGGTCCGGATTGCCCGCGCTGCCGCTGTTCTGCACGAACGGGTTGTTCGACAGCGCCGTGGTGACCGCGGGGTTGAGATCGCCGAATTCGGGGCGGCGGATCGACTTGGCATAGCCCAGGCGCGCCTGGATGCCGTTGTCGAACTTGAGCCGCGCCGTGACCGTCGGCAGGAAATCCGTATCGGTGGTGCTGGCCGACACCGGGCGATAAGTGGTGACGCCGCCGGTGGTGCTCGCGACGAAGGTGGTGATGTCGCGGTCCGTGCGGGTCAGGCGTGCACCGACGATGCCGTCGATCGCAGCGCTGTCGCCGAGCGGGATCTTGTAGTTGAGCTCGGCGAACGAGGCGATCGTCTTCTCGCTCGCGTTGAACTGGCGATCCTTCTGGAAGCCCGGCCGGCCCTTGGGCAGGCCGACATAGGTGCGCAGCGCATCCTGCCCGGCATCCGACAGCAGGAAATCGGGATTGGGGACGTAGAAGGCAGTGCCGCCATTGATGCCAGGCGCAGGCGAGCCCAGCGCCAGGAAGTCGGCAGGCAGACCCGAGGCCGAGACCAGCACGGCCTTCGCCTCGGTCGCAGTGCCGATATTGCCGCCGGGCACCGCGGTGTTGAGCTGGAGCTGGTAGCTGTTGGCGGCGCGCCGGGCATAACGCGCGCCCATCTTCAGGTTCGACAGGATTCCGCCGAGTTCGACTTCGCCGTCCAGCTTGGCCGCGAAGAGATTGCCCTCGGTCAGGCCGAATTGCTGCTGGAAGCTGTTGCGCATCGACAGGCCGGCCGAGCTCAGCAGCGCGCCACCCGGCACGGTCATCTGCGCGATGCCGTCCACGTCCGGCGTTAGCGTCAGGCTGGTCAGGCGCTGGCCGACGTCCTGGATGATCAGCGTGCGATCGTTGCGCGAGGTCTGGTACGAAACGTCGAGGTTCGCCTTGACGCCTTCCTGCTCCACCTTGAACCCGCCGGCGATCGACTTGTTGACCGCAGTGATGTCACGCGCCTGGGTCGTCTGGTTGGAGACGATGTTGTTGAAGGTCGCGCTCTTCAGATAGCAGAGGTGCTGTGGCACCGGCGCCGGCGTGGCGGTGTTGTTCTGCCCCGTCGCGGTGACATAGGCATCGAAGCAGTTGGTGCTCGCCGTGACGTTGCTGATCGTGGTGCCGGTGGTGAATGGCTGGATGTTCGCGCCGTAGTGCGCGCCGATATCGTGCGAGCGCGTGTAGAGCCCGTCGACATAGGCCTCGACATTCGGGCTGATCTGCCACTGGAACGCGGCATTGACTTGGGTACGCTCGAGCTTCCCCTCCTCGGGGAAGTTCTGGATGATGTTGGGGATCAGCAGGCCCGGCGTGCTGAGCGGGGTCGCCGCCGAGCTGCGGATGCCGCTCAGGATCGTCTGGTCGCGCTCATAGTCGTTACGCGACCAGGTGGCGTTCACCAGCAGGCCGATCTCGCCGATGCCGGTATCCCAGCGATCGGTCGCCAGGCCGCCGAACTGCGGACTGAGCTTGTCGGCACGCTTGCCGTAATTGCCGCGTGCCGACAGCACGACGGTGGGATTCTTGAAGTTGAACGGCTTGTTGAGCTGCATGTCGATCACACCGGCCAGACCGCCTTCGATCAGGTCCGGGCTCTGCGACTTGTAGACATCGACGCGCGCCAGCGCCTCGGCAGGCAGGTCGCCCAGGTCGAACTTGCGGCCCGTGGTGCTGAACACCTCGCGGCCGTTGATCGTGGTGAGCACGTCGGGCAAGCCGCGGACGCGGACATCACCGAGCTCGTTGTTGCGGTTGAACGACACCTGGATGCCGGGGACGCGCTGCAGCGCGGCGGCCGTGGTGGGATCGGGCAGCTTGCCGATATCCTGCGCCACGATCGAGTCGACCACCTGAACGGCGTTCTGCTTGATTTCCGCGGCACGGGTGAGCGACGAGCGGATGCCGGTGACGACAATCTCGGGGCTCGTACTTTCCTGCGCGGAAGCGGCCGCATCGGGCGTGGGAGTATTTTGTGGCTCCGCCGTCTGCGCCTGCGCAACGTTCGTTACCGCGAGTGCAAGCAGTGAAGCCGCACACGTAAGTCCAGTCCGAGTGAACATATTCCCCTCCCTTGTAGCTGCATCCTGTCGCCGGTCTTTCGCCGATCGATCCGAAAGCGCTGTCCAGAGGGCGGCGCGCTCCGCGAGGAGGTAGCGTCGCCCGCAATCATAAGGTCCGGTCAGTCGCCCCGGCGCGTGGCCCGAACGCTGACGCGATAAATATGATTTGTTATGTATATTTTACACCGTATCGGTGTGGCAAGCCGATGAAGCCCGAAAAATGCAATAATTATAAGATATATAATTCTTGCAATTCCGCCGACTTTGGCTTGGCTGCGCAAAGCACGGAGTGCGACTCGATTTGGTCAGGCATGTGTCAGGGGACGCGCGCCTTGATCGAGACGAGTGGTCCTATCGCTAGCGGCGGAGACTGAAATGGCCAAGACGATCGACCTAACCCGCCGCGCCTTTGCGGCCGGTGCGATGATCGGCACTGCGGCGCTGATCGGCACCCGCGCGGCGCGCGCTACGTTCGGCGGGGTCGATCCGTTCACGCTCGGCGTCGCCTCGGGCGACCCGACGAGCGAGGGCGTGGTGTTGTGGACACGCCTCGCCCCCTCCCCGCTCGATCCGGCGGGCGGAATGCCGCCGCACCGCGTGCCCGTCCGCTGGGAGATCAGCCCCGACGCGCAGTTCAAGGCCGTGCGGAGCGGCACGGCGATCGCCGATCCTGCCTGGGGCCATTCGGTGCATGTCGAGGTGCAGGGCCTGGCGCCCGGCCGCCCCTATTTCTACCGGTTCATCGCCGGCGGCATCACCAGCCCGGTCGGGCGCACGCGTACCGCGCCGGCGCGCGGCGTGATGCCCGACAAGCTGCGGATCGCCTTCAGCGCCTGCCAGCATTACGAGGCCGGCTATTACGCCGCCCATCACCACATCGCCGCGGAAGAGCCCGATCTCGTGCTGTTCCTCGGCGACTATATCTATGAGGGCAATCCGGGCACCAAGGGCGTCCGCCAGCACCGCAATCCCGAGCCGATCGACCTCGACGGCTATCGCGCGCGCTACGCCACCTACAAGCTCGATCCGATGCTGCAGGCCTCGCACCATGTCGCGCCCTGGGTGACGACCTGGGACGATCACGAGGTGCAGGACAATTATGCCGGCGACCGCGACAAGCATAATGGCGACCAGGCCGCGTTCCTCTTGCGCCGCGCCGCGGCCTACAAGGCCTATTACGAGCATATGCCGCTGCGCGCCGCCCAGCGCCCGAACGGGGCGTCGATGCGGCTGTACCGCACGATCGACTGGGGCGGCCTCGCGCAGTTCCAGGTGATCGATGATCGCCAATATCGCGACGCCCCGCCCTGCCAGCTGCCGGGCACAATCGAGAACCACCTCGATTTCGCAGGCCAGCGCCCCGATTGCGCCGAGCGCTACGATCCCCGCCGCACCATGCTCGGCCACGCCCAGGAAGCCTGGCTGGACGCAGCGCTGGGCCACACGACAGCGCGCTGGAACGTGCTGACCCAGCAGACGCTGATGAAACAGGAGCTGCGCATCCCGCCCAACCACCCCGAAGCGGGCCCCTCGGTCTACAACACCGACGGCTGGGACGGTTTCGCCGCCGCACGGGACCGCGTGACGCGGCGCTGGCGCGATGCAAAGACCCCCAATCCGCTGGTGGTGAGCGGCGATATCCATGCCTTCGTCGCCGGGGACCATCTCGATCCTGACGATCCCAGCCGCGTCGTCGCATCGGAATGGATCGGCGGATCGATCTCCTCGGGCGCCATTGACGGGATGCTCAAACAGTCGCTCGCCGCCAACCCGAAGTTCCACTTCGGCGAGAACCAGGTCCGCGGCTACAGCCGGATGGACCTGAGCGCCACGCAGTGCGAGGTCACCTTCCGCGCGCTGATCGACGTTCGCGATCCGCAGTCGGAGGTTCGTGACCTGGCGAAGTTCCTGGTGGAAGACGGCCGGCGGGGCATGAAGGTCGTCTGATCCTCCGATGGCCGCGCTCGGTCGCCGGAGATGCTCGCATAACGCTTCCATGCCTGGCAATGCGGGGATCGTCGCGCACAATCACGCCCCTAACAGCCAGGTTGGTTATTCTCGATTCGCTTCATCGCTCGGCGGCGATGTCGGCCGAGTGGTCCGCGGAAATGATCAGCCCATCGGCGAGCCATTGGCCGAGCATCTCGCCGGCGCGCGCGATGCCGGCCTCCTCGCCAAGCGCCTCGGCCAGCGCGGCGCATAGTTCCGCGAACGGCATGCCCGCCCGAGCCCAGAGCACCGCCTGGCGTTCGAGTTGGTCGACCACACGGAAGCGCGGCGCCTCCCCGTCACGCCAGGCCAGGATCGCGCCCGCTTCGGGCAATGAGGCGACTGCGGGCGGCTCCGCGCCCTCCAGCGCCGACCAGATCGCTGGCGCATTGGTAGTCAGGTCGGCGAGGTCCAGCGAGGGGGAGAAGCCCAGCACGGCACGATCCCAGTCCACCGCACCGAGATCCGCGCCGGAAAGCGCCGCTGCGTCGGGCGCAACAAAGGCCTCCGCGAGCGCGAGGTCGATCCAGGCAAGCTCGGCGACCTCCGGATCGGCGGGATAGAGCAGCGCCAGCGTCGCGGGAAAATCGCGCGGATAGGCGTCGAGCGTCCAGCTGCTCGGAGGCACGCGTGCGACATGGGCAATCACGGCCTGGTGGAATGCATCCCCGCCGATCCAGTCACGGGTCCGGGCGAAGCTCTCCTCGATACAGGCGACGAGTTGCGCGCGGAAATTATTCTGATGGATGCGCAAGCCTGGCGCGACATCGTCGCCGCCGAGCCGATCCGCCGCCAGCGGATCCTCCCGGATCAGCCAGATGCGCATCTCGCGCTGCAGCTCGAGCAGGCTCATGCCGCCGCCCGCATGCCATCGGCCGCAATGCGCCGGGCGGTGTCGAGCTCGGCGAGCAGCTCATGCAGCGGTGGGATGGCATCGTCGCGTTCGATCATCGTCGCGACAGCGCCGAGCCGCGGCAGCACATGCGCGTAGAGCTTCCACACCGGATCCGGCACCGGCTGATCATGGGTATCGATCAGCAATTCGCTGCCCTGACTGTGCCCGGCGAGATGGACCTGGCGCACCCGTGCATGCGGTATGCCGTCCAGATAGGCGAGCGGATCGAAGCCGTGATTGCTCGCGCTGACGAACACATTGTTGACGTCGAGCAGCAGGCCGCAGCCGGTGCGCGCGCAAAGCTGGTCGAGAAACTCCCATTCGGTCATGTCGGCCGGCGCGAAGTCGATATAGGTCGAAGGGTTCTCGATCAGCATCTCGCGCCCCAGCGCATCCTGCGCGCGCGCGATGTTGCCCGCCACCACGTCGAGCGCTTCGTCGGTGTAGGGCAGCGGCAGCAGGTCGTGCGAATTGAAGCCCTCAATCCGCGACCAGCTCAGGTGATCGGAGACGAACAGCGGCTCGACCTCATCGACCAGCGCACGCAGCCGGGCGAGATAGGCGCCGTCCAGCCCGTCGGCCGAGCCTAGCGACATCGAGACGCCGTGCAGCGCCACCGGATAGCGCTCGCGCACCTCGCGCAGGATGCGGCGCGGGCGGCCGCCCTCGACCATGAAATTCTCGGAGATCAGCTCGACGAAATCGACCGCGACCCGAGTCTCGAGGAACTCGGCATAATGCGGCTTGCGCAGGCCCAGGCCGAAACCGGCAAAGGGAGCGATCATCGGAATGCCTTTCGAGGTGAAGGGAAAGCCGGCCCGGCGCTGGGGACGCCGGGCCGGCGCGCGCTCACTTGGGCGCGGTCAGGCTGCCGCCGGCGGTCTTGCACGCCTTGGCGGTGACAGCCTTGAAGCCCTGGCCCTTGCAGTCGTTCTGGCCCTTGCAGTCGTTCTTCGCCGTCTTGCAGTCCGAGGTGCCCTTGCAGGTATTGATGCCATAGCAATGGACGACCTGGGCGGCGCCGGCGCCGGACTTGGCAATCGCGGCGGTCGGTGCGGCGGCGGTGATGGCGATAACGGCAGCGGAGGCGGCGAGGCTGACGCCGGTGCGGACGATGGTCATGGGGGTGCTCCAGAAAAGGGTTCAGCCGGATTGGCATTCCATATTCGGCGCAGTCCGCCGTACGGTTACAGGCCCGTGCGAAATTACCAACGCAGCAGGCGGGGTCCAAGCAACGCGCCGAGCGACGCGGCGAGCAGGATGCCCAGCGAATACCAGGTCAGTACGAAGATCGCCGACACTTCGGGGCAATGGATGCAATAGACCGTCGCTGCGAAGGCACCCGCCGCCAGCCCCGCTGCCGCGCCTGCCGCGCGCAGGCGTGTCGGTGCCAGGCGGCGGAAGGACCAGAGCAGCCCGATGAAGATCGGCATCGCCAGCGCCAGCACCAGCCAGGGGCAGATCATCCAGCTATGTCCGAGCCACATGGCGAGCCACTTGCCCGGCGGCGTGCGCGCCAGTTCGAGCGCGCCAAGGCCCGCGAGCAAGGTCACGGGAATTGCCAGCAACCAGGTCCAGCGCAGCCTCTGGCTGTCCGGCCGCGCGAGCTGGGCGATCATCACCACTGCGGCGATCGCCAGCGAGAAAGTATAGCTCCATTTCACCCAGAAGGCGGTGCCGCGCATCGCCAGACCAAGGTCGGGGCGGATGCCGAGCACCAGCGCTACCAGCCCGGCCGAGACCAGCCCGCCAAGCGCCAGCCCGATGGCGAGCCGCCAGCCCACCGCGCGCCGCCGCACCGGCGGGACGTCCCGCGAGAGCTGCGCGATCAGGTCGTCGGTGTTCATCGCGCACCTCCCTGGATGCGCGCCACCAGCGCCTTAAGGCCGCGATGCACCGAAACCTTCACATCGGATTCGCCGATGCCGCCGGCCCGGGCGGCCTCGGCGACACTCAGCCCATCGAGCCGGGTCGCACGGATCATCCGGGCCTGTTTGGGCGGAAGCGCCGCGAGCATCTCCTCGATGTCGAGCCGCGCCAGCAGCGCGGGCTCCGGATCCTCGGCGAGCAGCATTTCCTCCATGGCTTCGATGGGTTGCAGGCGGCGGATACGGCGAAAATGGTCCACCATCTTGTAGCGCGCGATCGCGAACAGCCACGCGGTGAAGACGCGTTCGCGGTCATAGGTGGCGCGGCGGTCATGCACTGCGATCAGCGTTTCCTGCACTAGGTCCTCGATATCGTCGGCGGAGCCATTGGCGCGGCGCCGGTAAAAGCCATGCAGCACGGGCACGAGCAGGCGCAGTAATGCCGCATGCGCCGCGGCGTCGCCGCCCAGCCCATCGATCATCAATCCGCGCAGCACGTCCTCGTCCGCTCGCATTCCTCCTCCTTGCAGAACCATTCGGCGTAGCCGGGCTGAAGGTTACACCGCGCCGCAAAATTTTTTCGTGGTGAATGTGTAACGCGCGCGCCGCCGACGACGAATTGGCAGATGTGACCGGGTTCTCCCGCCTCCTCCCCGATCACCGCGCGGCCCGGCACCCCCTGACCAGGGCCGCGCGCCGGAGGCATGGTTCATGAAGGACAGACATCATGCGTTCGACCAACGCCACGCTCGCCGCCACCCTCGCCATCGCCGTCGCGGGCGCCGCGCTTGCGCCCACCGCCTCCGCCCAGCCCGCCATGGAGAAATGCTATGGCGTCTCGCTGGCCGGCAAGAATGACTGCAAGGCCGGCGCCGGCACCAGCTGTGCCGGCACTTCCAAAGTGAATTACCAGGGCAATGCCTGGAAGCTGGTCAAGGCCGGCACCTGCACCGCGATCAAGACGCCCAAGGGCAATGGCTCGCTGACCCCCAAGGCCTGACCGCGCGCGGCCGGCCGCCATGCGCGACCGGCCGCCGCCTCCGGAGATTTCCCCATGACCTCGCTGATCGCGCTTCACGCGCGGCTCACTCGCCGCGTCTCTTCGCTGGTGCCGGACGCCTTGCTGTTGCTCGTCGCGCGGCTGGGCATTGCCGGCGTGTTCTTCATGTCGGGCCGCACCAAGGTGGACGGCATTCTCCATATCACCGACGGAACCTATGAGCTGTTCCGCACCGAATATGCGCTGCCGCTCGTCCCGCCCGCGATCGCGGCAGTGGCGGCGACCTGGTCCGAGCATGTCTTCTCGATCTTGCTCGTGCTCGGGCTGGCGACGCGCTTTTCGGCATTGGCGCTGTTCCTGATGACTCTGACCATCGAGATCTTCGTCTATCCCGATGCCTGGCCCACCCATCTGAGCTGGGCGGCGATCCTGTTGCCGTTGATGGCGCGCGGCGGCGGCGCCTGGTCGCTCGACGCGCTACTTCTCCGGCTCTCGCGAGCGCCCTGATTACCGCCAATCCGACGGCCATGCGGGTCTTGGGCGCAACCGGCCTAAAAGGGTTTCACGACAACCAACGCCGCGATGAATATGACCGCGGCGGAAATGAATGCCGCGACCATGACACCGTGTAGGCGCGTATTTGGCTGTTGCCCCCTTCGAAGCTGTCGCAGCAGGCCCGACTGGACGCCGTGCAATCCCGTCAAAACCAGGACCAGGGCCAGCTTCGGCCAGAGCCACGGACTTGCGAACCAGGCCCCTTCGGCCGCGATCATGGCACCTGTCAGCCATACGGCGAGCATGGCAGGCACCGTGACCCGGCGGTCCCAGCGGTGGGCGAGCGCAACTATAGCGGCATCGCCCCGTCGAGCGGCTGCAACGGCGAACGACTGGGAGAACAGGCCGCCGATGAAGATCAGGACGGAAGCCACATGCGCCGCCTTCATCCAGAGGTACGGCATCACGGCAGCTTCTCCAGCTGGGCGCTAACGACCTTCTGCTTCCGCAGCAGCAGCCCGGCGTTGAGAAACCCTCCGAACGGGACGAAGGCGGCGAGGCTCAATCGCATTATCTCGCGTCGGGACCAGCCGCCGCCCGCGCTGGCTGAAATCACGTTCCAGGCATAGGCGATGAACGCCGCTCCGTGCACCGGCCCCATGATTCTGGTCGCCAGCGAATAGCCGGAGGCGTGCTTGAGCGGCACTGCGACCAGCAAGAGAAGCAGAAGCGTAGTAGCTTCGACAAATGAGGCCAGGCGCAACCGCCGAAGCTGCGCGAGATCGTCGGCGGTCGCCGCGAATGTGGCCGGCTGCGGCATGCCAATCCTCCGGGCTATAAATTCGCGGGATCGGCGCCACTGCGGCGCAACAGCGCGACAAGCGCATTCTGGGCACGCCGGTCGGCTTCGGGATCGCGATGAAAGCGCATCGAACTGTGGTGCGCGAGATAGATGCCGCAGAGTTCCCAGACGACCTGGTCCACGTCCTGCACATGCAGATGACCCAGATCGACCGCCTGCTGGACATGGGTTCGGAGCAGCGCCCGCCATGTCGTCTCCAGTGCGACCACGCGGTCGCGGACCGGGCCCGCCACGTCGTCGAGTTCGAACAGCGCGGCCGCGATGGGGCAACCGCCGCGCAGTCCCGCACGGGCCGACCAGCCGAACCACAAGCCGACAAGCGCCATCAGACGCGCAAGGCCCGCGGGATTACGCATCGCCGGTTCGACAACGTGGTGATTTGCAAGCTGGACGGTCTCCTCGAGCAAGGCGAGCTCCAGCGCCTCGCGCGACCGGAAATGTGCGAACAAGCCGCTCTTCGACAGGCCGGTCGCCTCCGCCAGACGCCCGATCGTGACCGCAGCCAGGCCGCCCTGGCTTAGCGCGTTCAATCCTTCTTCGATTACTCTGGTTCGAGTCGCTTCGGCTTTCATGCCAATTTAGTACGAACGATCGTGCTATTTGGCAAGCCAGCTTACCCGCCGGCGTCCTGCTAGCGCGGCACGACGCGCCGATTAGCCACGCCAAGGCCGGGTGCCATGACCGTCGACCTGACGGGCCGCTAGAACTGCTTCCTGATGGCGATCCGGACGGTTCGGCCAAGAGGGTCGATATCCCCTCCCAAATAGCCGTCAGGCGTACGCCCGTCGGGCAAGGCAACCCGCGGGTAGGAATTGAGGGCGTTGTGAATATCCAAGGAGAACTTCAACCCCCTGGACCAGCCGCTCCCCCGCGTACCGACGAGATATTCGAGGTTCAGGAAAGACGTGAGATCGAAGACGACCGGACTGGTCCGGCGCAGGGTTTCGTCCGGGCTCGTGATGAAGCTCGCGCTTTTCCAGGTTGCGTTGAGCGACGATCCAAAGGCGCGCTTCCCGACATTCAAGCGAAAGGTGGCTGAGTGCCGGGATGTCCCGGACTCGGCCAGCCAATCGATTACCGGCAACCCCGGCCGGATCAGGCTCTTGCTCGCCAGCTGCAGCTGGTACGTCAGGGCCAGATTCGTCTGAAGCGGATTGCGTGCCGGGAGGGGCCGCGTGCGCCGGGAGGCGCTGCGCCGGCCCGTCAATCGAAGGCTGATGCCCGATGTCAGCACCGCGTCATCCTGCCGGGCGACGCTGATGGACCGAGCATCCACCGAGAGCAGCTTGCCGGCAGCGTCGCGGACGACGCGCTCGGGGAAGGCGGCCTCGATGTCCGGGGTCAGTTCGGGAAAAGCCGTGGACGCATTGCGCGCGGAAGAGCGGCGATAGCCGACGCTTAGAGACAGATCCTGCCTGACGAGGGGTTTGACGGCCATCGTGAGCGTCAGGCCGCTTTGCCGTCCGGGCCTGAGCAAGGGATTGCCGCCGATGGTCCAGGATATGTCGATAGTCTCCAGTCGGGAATAGTCGAAGATGCGGCTGACGGTTGTGACGAGCGGCCCGTTCAGTTGGTCCGATGCGGGCACGATCTGCATGCGATCGAGTGCACCACGGACCTCAATGCCTCTCAGCGGTATCCAGCCCAGGCCACTGCCATAGCTTAATGCGGCACCGCTCCCGCCCATCGATTGCCGATTGAACGAGAAGTCCGCGTCCAGATTGCCAAACAGGGCGAACGCGGAACCGGTGCGCGAGATCGGAATATTCACCGAAATCTGTTCGGCGGACATGGCTTGGGAGAAACTGCTGGAGAGGCTGTTCGCGGTTCCGATTTGCGAGACCAGGCTGTGCGAGCGGCTGACACTGGCACCTAGGCTCCAGGAGACCTCGCCGGCGGGCAGCTGCAGGAATGCCTTTTGGAGGTTGAGGCGGATGTTCGTGCTCGTGGCGCGTGAGCGGCTCCGGGACGCCTGCAGGAAGGAGACCCCGATCGGCCCGAATGGATCGAAGGCCGCATCATTGTCGTCGAGGCGCCTCTGCAGGCTCGCTACGGCCACACCGGTCTCGACAAGATTGCTGCTGGTGGAGTTGGACATGCTGATCACAAGGTCGGTCTGAACGCCCCATATCCGCCCAGTCAGCGAGAGGGATCCACCCAGGCTCTCGGCACTGTTTTGGCTCCTGAGCGCACGCGTGCCGTTGAATGCCCGCTCCAGCGTGACGGGGGCGCCGTCCAACGACCAGGGACTGCCGGCCGGCAACACAAGGGTGATCCAGGGAATGCCCGACAGGCCATTGCTCGTGGTGCGCATCGCATTGAGCGACAGCGACGCGGAAACTCCGCCCAGCGGCCGCGCCACATTGAGGTTCATGCCGCTCGTCCGGCTCGATGGCTGCAATGTATCGAAGTCGTCCGCGTCGAACGCTTTCCCGAGTGTCGCCGAATAGGGGGGATTCAATGGGCGCAATGCTTCGCCGCGGGGTAGATCTACGACGTGTGCTGAACCTGCCTGCGAACAGGCCGCGTGACAATCGAACGCTATCCGCGCGATCTACAACCGCACCTCCTACTGGAACGTCCGGGTCGAGATGATGCAGGCGTGGAGCGACCAGCTGGACGCCCTGAAAAAGCAGGCTTCGGGACTACCGGAGGGGCCAAAAATCGAGGCCCCCAAAAGGCCCCCAGCGGAGCCCCGAAAGGCCCCCGCTCGCACGCGAACGACTGCGGGCCTGGCGGGTCGCATCTAGCGATATTTTCGTTATTTCTCTGGGCACCATCCACCCATTCGCTGGAATCTCAGCGAATGGGTGGATGGTGCCCAGAAGAGGAGCGAGCCGGGGCGCACGAGCGGTCAGTCGGCTCGCTTCCGTGGGCGCGGCGGGATTAAATCCAGCGTTTTCAGTGATGGAGGGTTCGAGTGCCAGAAGAGGACTCGAACCTCCACGCCCTTGCGAGCGCCAGCACCTGAAGCTGGTGCGTCTACCAATTCCGCCATCTGGGCACGGGGTAGGCGTGGGCCTCTACGGGTGGGGCACTGGGCTGTCAACCGCCACAAAGGGCATTTTGCGCAGCCGGCGTATTTTTCTGCCGTTCTCCCCCATGTGCTCTCGGGAACTCGGCTGCGGCGGACTCAACCGGAGCGCGGGCGAAGCGTGGTTTTGCTCATGACATGGGCGTCGACGGCAGCCCGGCTGAACAGCATCGGCTGCATCCTGCCCGCGATCCACGGTGCATAGGCATCGCGATAGTGGGGCGAGCGCGGGTCGTTTGACTGGCCGGGGAAGTTCAGCATGAGCGAATTGTCCCAGGCGCCGACATCGATCACCTGGAGATAGCTCGCCCCGCCGCTCACGGCCCAGCCGCGCAGCCAGCGCGCCATCACGGTGTAGGAATCGCCGCCGGTGCCCTCGCCTTCGATCGCAGGGAAAGCGGCGGCGATGGCGGGGATGCGGGCGAGCGGGTGCGCGATGCGGACCTTGTGCAGCGTATCCCAGCGCCACGTGGCGGAATTCGGCCCGAGCTGCTCCTGCGCGGTCTTCCAGGCGGCCACGAGCGCGGCATCGAACAGCGCGTCGCGTGCGGCTGGGGGATTGGGGCCAAGGCGTGCGTCAGGCTTGGCGAGGAGGCCAAGCAGGACCGGAGG
Source organism: Sphingomonas sp. R-74633 (assembly GCF_013416555.1). Taxonomy (GTDB): domain Bacteria; phylum Pseudomonadota; class Alphaproteobacteria; order Sphingomonadales; family Sphingomonadaceae; genus Sphingomonas. The sequence continues at coordinate 443,456 of NZ_JACCFG010000002.1, forward strand.
GGCGATGCCGTCGACCAGCCCCCGCGCACGCTCCGGCACAATCGCGGCGAGCATCCTCCGGCCGAGCTCGCGCCACAGCATCTCGTAGAGCACGGCGGCGGCGCTATCCGGGGCAATGCGGGCGTCCCAGCCGCGCAGCATCGCGAGCGCTGGCTCGGCACCCGGCGAACTGCGTGCGGGCAGCAGCGCCAGCAACTGCTTGGCGGGCGTCGACAGCGTGTCATGCTGAAGCGCGACGCTGTCGGCCAGGCTGTGCTTCGGCTGGGCTGAGAGCACGTCGGCGATGCGGTTGTAGCGATAGGGATCGCGGAACGAGAAGGCCGGGATGCGGTCGCGCGGCCAGCCCGCGGGGAGATTGTTCTGGTTGGCCGAGGCGAACCAGCCCTTTGCCGGGTTATAATCGTTGGGCAGCGCGCGGAAGTCGCGCATTCCGGTCCAGTCATAGCGCCCGTCGCCCGGGACCGGCAGCAGCCCGTCGCCCTTCCGGCGCGCCGGGATATAGCCGATTGCCTGCCAGCCATGATTGCCGTCGACATCGGCATAATGGAGGTTGGTCGGCGAGGGATGGAGACGGAAGGCAGCCTGTTGCAGCCCCGCCCAATCCTTTGCGAGGTTGATCGCGATCATCGCGAACACGCCGCTCGCGCCCGGTTGCATCCCGATCGAGGCGAGCACGGTCGCGCGGTGCCGGGCGGGGTTATGCGAGACCACCGGCCCCTGCACCGAATAGCGCAGCGTCGCCGCCTTGGGCGCGCCGCCCTTTACCGGGATCGCGATGTCGACCCGCTCGAACTGCTTCCAGCCGTCGCCGTGGCGATACTGCTCGGGGTTCGCGGGATCGAGCTCGAGGATGAACAGGTCTTCCTGGTCGATATGGAAATTGGTGCGGCCAAAGGCGAAGCGATCGGTATGGCCCTGCATGATCCCGGGCAGGCCGGGCGCACCGCCGCCGATCAGGTCCAGCCCGGGCGCGGTGAGATGCGCGACGTGGCGCGGGCTTAGGCCGCCGATGCCGAGATGCGGATCGTTGGCGAGGATCGGGCGACCCGTCGCGGTGCGCTGCGGCCCGACGGTCCAGGCGTTGCTCCCGGCATTGGCGCGGTCGTTCGCGCTGGCGGCGATGCCGCTCTCCGCGTCGGGAACGATCGCGCCGAACGGCGGCGAGCCGAGGTTGAGTACGCCAAGATCGGCTTCGGATACCGCCGCCGCGTCCAGCCCATCGGGCACGCGCATCGGCCAGGGCGGATTGAGCGGTGCGACGATTGCGTCGAGATCGAGCAGCCCGAGCGCGGCCAGCCGCGCGCGGCGCACCTCGTCATCGACATTGCCGACCGAGGCGTTGCGGGCGCGCATCAGGTCGCGCAGGTCCCATTTCAGCGGGGCGACGCCCAAGATGCGATATTCGAGGGGAAGCCGCGTCGGATCGGCAAGGACTTCGTCGATCCTTGCGTTGATCCCGGCGACATAGGCGCGCCCGCAGGCCAGGACATCGGCGGGAACATCGGCCAGTTCCTGCTCCAGATCGCCGCGATAATGGAACAGCCGCGCCGCCGCGTCATACGGCGCGAATGCCGCGCCAAAGGCTTCGGCCAGCCGCCCCATCTCGCGGCGATGCGCCAGGTCGAGCTGGAACAGCCGATCGCGCGCGACGACATAGCCCTGGCCGAAAAAGGCGTCGGGGATCGAGGCTGCGCGGATGTGCGGGACGCCGTAAGGATCGTCGAGAATCTCGATCGGCGCGGCGAGCCCGGGCGCGGCAAGGTCACGCGTTTCCGAACGGCGCCAGAGCCCTGCGGCATGGCCGGCGGCTGGGGCCAGCGCGGCCGTCGCAACCGAACCGAGCAAGAAAGAACGGCGGTTCAACATCGACCCTGACTCCTGGCACCTAGGCGATACAGGCTAGTGGCGCGTCCGAGGCCGCGTCCTATGACAAGCGCTGGTTCGACCATAGTGCCGGGCTATGGAGAAGCGCGAAAGCCATAGGCTGCGCTTATGCTCCGCCCAAACAATAGACGGGCATAGAGCCTTGACGCTATTCGCCATCGCCCGGCACCTTCCGTGTTGGAAATCCGCGTAATGACATCGCACGCAAGATGCAGATGCAGCGGGGCCGCAGGAACGGGAACGTCCAGTTCCGCCGAGTGGCGGGCGTACAGTGCTTAGGGGATTCATATGACAGTTCGGTTGAAGCTTGGTCGACGCGAGCGAAAGGCAGCGTTTCTCTGCAGCATGAGCATGCTGGCGATCGCCGGCTCGGCGCACGCGCAGACGGCGCCCGCCACGCAGGATCCGCCCCAGGTCACCGCCCCCGCCGATGAGGGCGAAATCCTCGTCACCGGCTCGCGCATCCGCCGCGACGGCTTCCAGAACCCGACGCCGCTCACCGTGCTGACGCAGGAAGACATCCAGAATACCTCGCCGACGAACAACATCGCCGACTTCGTCAACCAGATGCCGCAGCTCGCCGGCTCGACCAAGCCGGCCAATTCGCGCCTCAACCTGTCGAACGGCTCGGCGGGCATCAACGCACTCAGCCTGCGCAATCTCGGCGAAGGCCGCACACTGATCCTGCTCGACGGCCGCCGCTCGGTCGGTTCGACCATCTATGGCTGGGTCGACATCAACACGATCCCGCAGGCGCTCGTCGAGCGCGTCGAGATCGTTACTGGCGGCGCATCGTCGGCTTATGGTTCGGACGCCGTCTCGGGCGTGGTCAACTTCATCCTCAACAAGAAGCTCGAGGGGCTGAAGATCGAGGCCGACAGCGGCATCACTACCTATGGCGATGGCGGCAATTATTCGGGCAGCATCGCGGGCGGCAAGTCGTTCGCCGGCGGCCGCGGCCACATCCTGCTGAGCGCCAATGTCGATCACCAGGACGGCATCTTCGAGGTCGGCAACGAGCGCGAGTGGAACCACACCGGCTATGTGCGTGCCGAGAACCCGGCCTGGGTGTCGGGCAGCAGCACGTTCAACCGCTATTTCACCACGCTGCGCAATGTCGGCGCGTCCAACTCGACCCCGGGCGGCCTGATCACGGCATCGGCCGGCACCAGCGCGAACGCCCTGCGCGGCCTGTATTTCGGCTATGGCGGCGCGGTAAACACCTTCGACTATGGTAGCTTCACCTTCCCGGCGTTCACCCGCGCGGCCGGATCCTCGGCGCCGAGCGTGACGCAGAACGGTTCGTGGCAGGTCAACGACTCCGGCACCCGCATCGGCCTGATGCCGAAGGATGACCGCTGGGGCGTGTTCGGCCGGCTGAGCTACGAAGTCGCCGACGGCGTCGAGCTCTTCGCCGAGGGTTCGTACAACAAGCAGAAGGTCTTCTTTAACGCGGGCCCGAACCTGTCGACCGGCATCACCTACAACACCACCGGATGCACCACCGTCCCCGTTCCGATCACCTGCAATGCCTTCGCGCTGCAGTCGCTCGGCGCGGCGCGGCTCGCCGGCGTCACCAGCGTCACGGTGGCGACCACGGCGGCCGATCTGCCGTTCCGCGGGATCGACAATGAGCGCAAGGTGCAGCGCTACGTCATCGGCGCCGAGGGCAATTTCGAAGCATTCGGCAAGGCCGCCCATTGGGACGTCTATGCCCAATATGGCCGCTCCGATCTGCGCGAGCAGCTGCGCAACATCATGCACAATACCCGCATGGCCAATGCGACGGCCGCTGCCTACGCACCGGCGGGCAATGCGCGCGGTTATGCCACCGGCTCGATCCAGTGCCTGATCAACGTCGATGCCAGCACCACCAACGACGATGCGGCCTGCGTGCCGCTGAACCGCCTCGGCGTGGGCGTTGCCAGCGCCGACGCCATCAAATATGTGCTCGGCGATCCATATCGCGATCAGGTGATGCAGCAGTTCGTCGCCGGCACCAACTGGTCGATCACGCCGTTCGCCACCTGGGCGGGCGATGTCAGCGTTTCCTTCGGTGGCGAAGTCCGCAAGGAGAAGATCCGCGGCACCGTGCCGACCCAATATCAGCCGGTCATCACCACCACCGGCACGACCAACGCGTGGTCGGTCGGCAACTATCTGCCCTTCACCGGCGAATACAGCGTGAAGGAAGCCTATCTCGAAACCGTGGTGCCGCTCGGCCTGGGCCTCGAGTTCAACGGTGCAGTCCGCGCCACCGACTATTCCAACGCGGGCTATGTCACCACCTGGAAGCTGGGTGCGACCTGGTCGCCGATCCCGGACATCCGTGTTCGCGTGACGCGTTCGCGTGACATCCGCGCACCCAACCTCAACGAGCTCTACCAGGCCGGCACCGCCAACAGCGACTCGGTGCGCAATCCGAAGTACACCGCAGACGGCCTCAACGGCCCGCAGACCTTCGGCTATTCGGGCCTCGTCACCGGCAATCCGAACCTCCGTCCGGAAATCGCCAATTCGTGGAACATCGGTGCGGTCCTCTCGCCGCGCTTCCTGCCGGGCTTCTCGGCGTCGGCCGACTACTTCCGGATCAATCTCGAAGGTGCGATCGACTCGATCAGCGCCCAGGAGATCATGAACCGCTGCGCCGAGGGCATCGCCGAATATTGCTCCGCGATCAGCGACGATCCGGTCCGTTCCACGCCAGCCGCGCCGTACAAGCTGATCCGCAGCCAGCCGTTCAACTTCGTGCGTAAGCTGGTGCGCGGCATCGATTTCGACCTAGCCTATCGGATGCCGATCGGCTCGGACAGCTTCACGATCAAGGGCGTCGCGACGCGCTATATCGAGAATTTGTCCGACACCGGCATCGCCGGCCAGGTGGCGATCAACACCGTCGGCGCCAATGGGGGCCAGGCCAGCACGCCGACCTGGATCTTCCGCGGCAGCGCGACCTATGAGACGCAGACCTTCTCCGCGACGGTCACCGGGCGTGGCGTGAGTTCGGGCGTATATTCGGCCACCGGTATCGAGTGCACCACGAGTTGCCCGGTCACCACCACGACGTCGACCTATCAGACCTATGACAACAACCACGTCTCGGGCCTGTTCTATGTCGACCTCAACCTGACGCAGACTGTGCCCTTCGGTAACAACAAGGCGCAGTTCTTCGTCAACGTCACCAACCTGTTCAACCGCTGGCCGCTGCTGGTGCCGGAAACCGGCCTGGCCGCGAACAGCACCTATTCGGACATGCTCGGACGCCAGTTCCGCGCCGGCATCCGTATCGAACTGAAGTAAAATGCTATCGGGGGGGGAGCGAGTATTTCGCTCCCCCTCCCTTCCTTGCGACGATCACTGGAAATTAAACTTTCGGCGCAATCTAGCCGAAGATCAGTTAATACCGATCTGCGCCTTTAGGCGGTTCTGCGAGTTCGAGGGAGGACGAGTGGCGTCGGAAGCTGACCCAGGACGATCAGAAGAACTCGTGCGGGTGCTCTACGATGAGCTCCACCGCATCGCCGGGCGCGAGCATCGCCGCGCGGGCAGCCCGATGACCCTGCAGCCGACCGCGCTGGTGGGCGAAGCCTATATCCGAATGCAAGGACGCTCCGAATGGGCCAATCGGGCGCATTTCCTCGGCTGCGCAGCCACGGCCATGCGGCATGTCCTGCTCGATGCGGCGCGGGCGCGGTTGCGGGCCAAGCGTAACGCTCCGATGGCGAGCCTGACGGGCGCATTGGCGACGCTCGCGGCGCAGCCCGCCGAGGACACCGAGATGGTGCGGCTGGGTGATGCACTGGCTGCGCTGGGCCAGCACGATCCGCAGCTCGCCAAGCTGGTCGATTGCCGTTTCTTCGCCGGACTCGACGAAGTGGAGACCGCCGAGGTCCTCGGCGTCACCGACCGGACGGTGCGGCGCTGGTGGATCCGCGCACGCGCCTGGATCCACGAAGAGATGGCGGAGCGCTGACGCTCGCCTCGACCTAGTGCATTGCGCGGACCCGGGCATCGATCCGCTTCATCGCCTGCACGCCATAGGTGCCCACCGGCCCCATCGCAGTGAAGGCGGCGATGCCACGCGCGACCGCCGCCTGCGCCGCTGCCTTGTCGCCGCGCTTGAGCGCGACCACGGCCTCGGTCAGTGCCAGTTGCGGCGCCAGCGGATTTGCCGGCGGCATCGCCGCGATCGCAGGCCGCACCCGGCTGAGCGCAGCCTCGGCGCCCGTTGCCTCGCCCAGTTCGGCAAGCGTCTGGGCCTCGGCGAGATCCAGCACCATGACCGACACCGATCGCTCGCCGAGGAATCGCACCGCCATCGGCCGCGCCTCGGCGAGCGAGATGCGCGCCTCGGCAAAGCGACCGCCGGCGATCTGGGTTTTGGCAAGCTGCAGGAGGTCGTTGGCGAGACCGGGCGTCTGGCCGAACAGCCGGCGGCGGCGCGCGACGACATCGGTGGCGATCTTCTCCGCGCCGGCGAGGTCCCCGCTGCGCAGCCGCCAGGCGCCGCGAATCTGCTCGATGCCGAGCGCCTGGATCATGTCGCGCCGCCCGGGCTGCGCCAGCGCGCGATCGACGCGGGCGAAGACCGACGCGGCCTCCGCAGGGCGGTTCGCTTCGACCAGATAGACGAGGAAGTTGTTGTACCGGGTGAGCAGCGCGCTGTCGTTGCCAGCATAAGCGCGCTCGCCCGCATCGAGGTTCGCCGTCAGCAGCGCGATCGCCGTATCATAGTCGCGCGCGCGCCGGGCGATCGCCGCCCGGGTCGAGATCACATCCTGGAGGTCGGCTGCGTTACGCTCGGGATCGGCGGCGAACACCTTGTCCGCCTGGTCGAGCAGCGGCGGCGCTTCCGCACCGGCGCCGGTCGCCACCGCCGTGTCGGCGAGGCGGATCTTGAGGCGGGCCGTGAGCAACGCATCGTCGGCACCGATGCCACGCGACAGCGCCTCCTTTGCGAGTGCGTAACCGCCCTTGGCGTCGCCCAGATTTATGTAGAGGTCGACCAGTGCGTTGATCGCACTGCCCGAGCGGGCGCTGCGGTCGAGTGTGGCGAGCATGCGCAACGCCGATTCGTCGAGCGTCTGCTTGAGCGTTAGATCGTTCGAATAGCCGCCCTGAGCGAACATCAGCGTCAGCGTCTGAACGATCGAGTCCGAGCGTTGCGCCTCGGCGAGCGCTGCATCACGCTGGATCGCTGTGCGATGGGCCTGCAGCGCGATGCCGCCGGCGCCCAGCAGCAGCGCGACGAACACTGCCGCCACCGCGGCTACGGCGACCCGGTGGCGGCGCAGGTAGCGCGCCAGCCGATAGCGCCGCGAACCGACCCGGGCGCGCACCGGCTGCGCGGCCTCGTAGCGGCGGACGTCCTCGGCCATCGCCTCCACCGAGGCATAGCGATCGGTTGGGACCTTGCGCATCGCCTTGAGCACGATCGCGTCGAGATCGCCCCGCAACCGGCTTGCGGCTATCGGAGCGTTGGGGCCTGCAATGCGGCTGGGCGCAGCCGGCTCCTCATTGAGCATGCGGCGAACGAGCGTGGGCAGCGAACCGCCCGTGCCACCCCAGGGCATCATGCCGGTGAGCAGCTGGAAGAGCACCAGGCCAAGCGCGTGGACATCGGTAGCGACCGTGACGACTTCGTCGGCCAGCTGCTCGGGCGCGGCATAATCCGGGGTCATCAACGCCATGGTCTGCAACGTGTCGATGCCGCCTCCGTCGCCGATCAGCTTGGCGATGCCGAAGTCGAGAAGCTGCACGCGCCCGCTTGCATCGACGAGGATGTTGGATGGCTTGAGATCGCGGTGGACCACCAGATTGGCGTGGGCAAAGGCTACCGCCTCGCAAATATCGCGGAACAGGCACAGCCGCTCGGCCAGGCCGGCGCGGTGCTGGGTGCACCATATGTCGATCGGGAGGCCCTCGACATAGGCCATCGCCATCCACGGCCGGCCATCCTCAGTCATGCCGCCGTCGATCAGCCGCGCGATGCCCGGATGTTCGAGCCTAGCGAGCACGCGGCGCTCGCGATCGAACAAGGCGGCGTTAGGCACGGCGTCGAGCCGCAGCAGCTTGATCGCCACGCGCTGTTCGAACGCCGCGCCGTCGCGCTTCGCCAGATAGACTTCGCCCATGCCGCCACGGCCGATCGGCCGCTCGATCGCGAACGCACCGATACGCGTGCCGGCGGCAAGGCCTGCAGCCTCTGCTTCCTCACTCGGCAATCGGGGCGGCGCGTCGAGGATGCCGACCTGCTCGCTGCTGCGGAGCAGCGCAGTAACGCGGCGGGCGACATCCGGATCCAGCCGCGCCAGCGCCGCTTCGCGCGCCGCCGCATCGAGCGGCTCGATCGCATCGAACGCATCGGCCACGGCACTCCAGGCTCCGGCCTCGCTCGGCTTCATTTGGTTCCCCTCATCCGCGCACTGCCCCTGCGGGAACATGAAGCTATCGCGCCCTGTCCGGTTTGGCGAGCCAAAGTCGTTTGGTCTGGCAGGGAAGCCGGAGCGTCGATGCGCGGCCAAGCGGAGGGATGAAATATGTCGGTGCTGCGTCTCACATCTGCATGGCCGGTGGCGATGCTGGGCTTCCTCGCGATGCCGGCCAGCGCACAGGTAATTCTCCTCGATGGCAAGTCCACCATCGGCGCCGATTCTGCCTCGGGTCAGAGCATCCGCATCGTCTCGGTCAATCCGGGCAGCGCGCGGGTGTCGATCGACACCAATCCCGATGTCGCGCTTATCTGCGACGACAAGGCACCGAAGACGACCTGCTTCGCCTGGGTGAAGACCGGATCGGTGATCCGGGTGTCACTGCGCCGCCCGCCAAACGCGCGCACGCTGCCCGGCCAGGGTGTGGCGCCGAGCCCGGCGCAATGGGCACAGGATTGCGCGGGAACCACCGGGCCAGATTGCATCGTCAGGATGAATCAGGCGCGCACGGTATTCGTCGACTGGGCGGCCGGCGCCGCGAAGCGGGGGAAGTGATTATGAAGCGGGTCATCACAATCGCCGCGCTCCTCCTGGCTGGATGCGGCGGCAATGCCGGCTCGAACAGCGCCGCCACGGGCGATCCGGTGAAGCTGACGTCGGGCAGCAGCTGGGATGCTGCCGACGCCTGCGCATCGCTCGGGCGCGACAAGGCCGCAGCGGCGGGCGGCACGGCCGTCGCCGACGCCAAGCTCGACAAGATGTCAGCCGGCGGAAACGGGCTGGCGGTCGTTTCGATGTGCACCTTCACCTACGCCAATGGCGCGATGCTGACCGTTCTCACGCGCGAGGCACCGGACGACGACGCGTCGCCGGACGCGATCGAGAATGCCCGCACCGGCGGCGGGCTGACAGCGCCGGCGGATCCCGTGCCAAGGCTTGGCAAGGCGGCCTTCTGGAACAGCAAGACCCTGCAGGCGCAGATGTTCATCGACGATCGGCGCTATGTCGTGATCAATTTCTTCAAGCTGCCCGCGGGCGAGGATGCCAAGGCCCGCTCGCTCGCCGTCGCCAAGGCATTGCTGTGATGCGGCGGGCAGGCGCCGCGCTGGTCGCGCTGCTGCTCGTGATGGCAGCGCCGGCCTGGGCACAGTCGCAAGAGATCGTCGGCGACATGGCCGGCCCCTATCAAATCATCCCGACCGACGGCGGCGCGGCGTGCGGTATCCAGCTCACCGCCGAGCGCATCGGCGATGCCTGGCGTGCCCGCCCCGATCCGAACTGTGCCGCCCGCGTTCGCGCCAGCGCGGCGGTGGTCGCCTGGCGGCCGATGGACGGGATCGTCCTGCTCGATGCCAAGGGCGGGGCGGCGATGACCTTTGTCGAAGACGAAACCGCCCTGCCCAGCAGCCCCGATCTCCGGGCGCCCAAACATTATCTGGTGCCGCGGATCGCGGGTTATACGCGGATGCCGCGCCCTGCCGAGCTGGTCGGGCAATGGACACTGCGCAGCCGCGGGCGTGCGCCCTGCCTTATTACGCTCAAGGAGGCGCGCGTCGGGAACGGCAAGCCGAAGCGCACGATCGCGCTGGGCCAGGGCTGTGCCGGCAAACCGCTTCCCGGGCGCCTCACCGAATGGTCGATGGAGGACATGAAGATCATGCTCTGGGGCCCGGATGACATCATGCTTATGCTCAATCCGGTGGCCGACAACCGCTACATCGCCGAGCCCGGTGCCTGGGTGCTCTCCCGATAAATGCAGCCACACGCATAAATAGTTCGTCCGGCATGTCCGGTCTGCGCGGCGAATCTCGTTTCCTCAATCGACAACGGGAATGGCGCGACTGAGGGGCCGTCGGCGCGCAGGGCACAGAGATGCCGATCCTTCCCGAACCGTCACTGCAACGAAGAGGGAAAGATTCATGACGACCTTTGGGATCAAGAGCCGTACCGCGCTGCGCGGATTCGCCACCGTTTCGATGGGCGCGATCGCGATGATGCTCGCTACCGGCGAAGCACAGGCGCAGAACGTCCAATGCCGCGACGGCGCCGACAACCCCGTCGGAACGGTCGCGCCGGGCACCACCAATACCGTGGTCTGCGGCAATGCGACTGCGCAGGGCGTCTCCAACGTCGCGATCGGCTTCGGCGCGACCACGCAGGGCCCCGGCAACACCGCGGTGAACGCCGCGGTCGCAGTCGGATATTCGGCGGACGCCACCGGTGACACTGCGATCGCGATCGGCGCAGTCGCCGAGGCGCTGGCCGATGATTCGATGGCCGTGGGCTTCGGCGCGAGCGCCACCGGCAACGATTCGCTGGCGCTGGGCCTGGTCTCGCGCGCGAGCGGCGAATCCTCGGTCGCGGTCGGCTCGACCAGCCTCGCCGCGGGCACCGAAAGCATCGCAATCGGCAAACTGGCGACGGCGAACGGCGCCTTCTCGATCGTGATGGGATCGGGCGCGAACTCTGCGCAGGGCGACAACATCATCCTCGGCCGCGACGCCACCGGCACCGACTATGGCTCGATCGCGATCGGCTATAATTCGCAGGCGGGCAACCAGGCGCTGTCGGTGGGCTTCATCTCCGCCGCGACCGGTAGCCAGGCGTCGGCGTTCGGCCTCGCCGCCGTTGCCAGCGGCAACTACTCCACCGCACTCGGGTCGGGCACCACGGCATCGGCGGAGGGCGGAGTCGCACTCGGCTATGGCGCGACCAGCTCGGGCGCCAGCGCCGTCTCGCTCGGCACCTTCCTCGGCGGCAACTACACCACCGCCGCCGGCGTAAACAGCGTCGCACTCGGCGCGGGCAGCAACTCGACCGGTACCGGATCGGTCGTGGTCGGCGCCGGCGCCACCACCAACGACCAGGATTCGATGGCGCTCGGCTACAATGCCGTGGCCAACAGCTTCAATTCGACCACGGTCGGCTCGGGATCGCATTCGGGCCAGGCGGCGACTGCGCTCGGCCAGAATGCCAACGCCGCCGGTCAGGGCAGCACCGCGCTCGGCCTCGCGGCGACCACCAGCGGCCAGTTCGGTGTCGCGGTGGGCTTCACCTCCTCGGCATCTGGCGCACGTACGGTCGCGGTCGGCCTTAACGCCACGGCGTCGGGCGTCCAGTCGGTGGCGATCGGCGGGCAGAGCGGCGGCGGTACCAGTACGCTCGCATCAGGAGCGCGCAGCATCGCCGCCGGCTCAACTGCATCTGCCACGGCGAACGACAGCGTCGCGCTGGGCTATGCGGCGAGTGTCGTTGCGGACGGCGCGGTCGCGCTGGGCGCGAATTCGGTGGCCGACCGTACCAACACCGTGTCGGTGGGCGCGGTTGGCGTCGAGCGGCAGGTGACCAATGTCGCGGCGGGCACGCAGGCGACCGACGCGGTCAACTTCGCCCAGCTCACTGCGGTGCAGGGAACTGCCAACACCGCGCTCGCCAACGCGGCGACCGCGCAGGCCACGGCCACCAACGCGCTGGCCGCAGCGACGACCGGCGGCGCGACTGCCAACCAGGCGCTCCTCGCCGCCAATGCCGCGCAGGGCAGCGCGAACACCGCGATCGCCAATGCAGCGACGGCGCAGGGTACCGCCGATACCGCACTCGCCAACGCGGCAACCGCACAGGGGACCGCCAACACCGCCCTGGTCAACGCAGCGGCGGCGCAGACCACCGCCAATACCGCGGCGGCGAACGGTGCCTATTTCCGCACCAACATGAGCGGGCCCGGGCCGCAGGCGACCGGCGCCAACTCGATCGCCGTGGGCAGCAATTCCGTGGCAGGCGGCGAATCGTCGGTGGCGATCGGCAACGGTGCGCGGGCGGTGACGGGCCAATCGGTCTCGATCGGCGCGGGCAATGTTGCGAGCGGCAACGGCGCGGTGGCGATCGGCGATCCCAACACCGCCACCGGCCAGGGTGCGGTGGCAATGGGCCGCAACAACACCGCGACCGGCCAGGGTGCAGTCGCGCTGGGCAATGCCAGCACGGCCAATGGCGCATCGGCAATTGCACTGGGCGATGGCGCGAATGCCGGCGCGGCAGGCAGCGTCGCGATCGGCCAGGGTGCGGTGGCGACGCGCGCCGGCCAGGTCGCGCTGGGCTCGGGCACGTCGACCTACACCATGTCCGGCATCAACTCGTCGGCGAGCAAGGCGGCCCAGTCGGGTGCGCTGAGCCTGGTGACCAGCGACGCCGCCGGCAATCTGGCCACCTCGTCGATCGACCTGACCGAGATCGGTACGCTCGGCACCCGGATGACCAATGCCGAGGGACGGATCGATCTCAACGCCCGTCGCGCCAATGGCGGCATCGCCGCCGCGATGGCGCTGGCCGGTACGACGATCCCCGGCGACATGAAGGTCGCGGTCTCGTTCAACCTCTCGACCTATCGCGGCGAGCAGGGCTTTTCGGGAGCTGCCGTCGCCAAGGTCGATGACCATGTCTGGGTGAGCGGCGGCTTCGCCGGCTCGACCGTCAAGGGATCGACCGGCGGCCGGGTGGGCATGACCTTCGGCTGGTAAAACCCTGGGCAAATCGCGGCCGCGCTCGTTCGTCACGAGCGCGGCCGTTTTGCGTCATCCTCTCACAATCCGTGATTGCGTGCGAACCGCTCGAACAGGCCCGGCCAGGGATGATCCCTGCCCGCTTCCCTGAGCGGCAGGCCATGGCCACCCTTCTCGAATATGTGCAGCTCGGACGGGATTTTCGCGGCCTGCAACGCGGCGAACATCGCCAGGCTGTTGGCGGGGCTGACCACCGGATCGTCCGCGGCACAGGCGACGAAGGTCGGCGGCATGTCGGACATCAGGCGGTTCTCCGCGGAGAAGCGGGCGATCCGCTCCGGAGTCACATCGCCGCCCAGCAGTTCGCGCTTGGAATCCCCATGTGCGGCGGGCTCGGTCAGGGTGATGACGGGGAAGAACAGACCCGCGACGGTCGGGCGCGCGGAGTGCGCGTCGGCGTCGTCAACGGGTTCATAGGTCTTCAACGCCGACCGGCTGGCGAGCCGCGCAGTGAGATGACCGCCCGCCGAGAACCCCATCGCAGCGACCCTCGCCGGATCGATCCGCCACTTCTCGGCGCCCGACCGGATAAGCCGCATCGCGCGCTGCGCATCCTGGAGCGAGACGTCGGGCCCCGCTGCCCAGCGATCGTGCGGCAGGCGATAGAGCAGCTCGAATACAGTGTAGCCGCGCGCCGCGAACGCCCGCGAAATCCCCGATCCCTCGCGCCCCACCGCGACGCGGACATAGCCGCCGCCGGGGACATAGAGGATCGCGCCGCCATTGGGCTGCGCGGCCGGCACAACGTTGAGCATCGGCGTCGCGACATGCGTCCAGGCGATGTCGTCCGCCGGACCATTTGCCGAGCGCCGGACCGTCGTGTCGCGCACGCTGAGCCCCTCCCCGCCCGGCGGCGAGCCCGGCCAGATCGGAAACCGCTCGATCGGTGCGGCCGATGCTGCGTGGGGCGCCGCCGCGACTGCAACGGAGCCGGCGAGCAGCGTTCTGCGGCTGAGGTCCATGCTATTTCTGCAGTGCCTTGAAATCGTCGATATACGCGTAGTTGAACGCCGCGCTGCCATCGGGGTTCGGCTGGATCGTGCGCCCGGCGAAGACGCTGTTCAGCAGCCAGGGCGTGGTGTTCTCACCGAAATTGCGGCTCATCGAACTGGCCTGCTTGAAGCCGTAGGTGGCCACCGCCAGGCGCCCCGAAGCCCGGAAGATCGCCATCTGATCACGCAGATAATGTTTATGGTCCTCGAACCACGGGCTCGCAGCGAGGAATGCGTCCCATTCGGGCTTGGGGAAAGGCGTCTCCAGCGCGGCCTTGATGACCTGCCAGTTCTTCGCACCCTGCGGCAGATGGTACTTCGCCACGAAGCCAGCCGAAGCCGGGGTCTTCATATGCTGCTCCCACCAGCGGACGATCGAGAATTCGGTGGAGATGAACTTCTGGTCCGGCCGCATCCGCGCGGTCACATAGTCGACGAAGACCTTGGATCCCTCGATGTCGGGCAGATGCGGGTGGATATCGACGCCATCGATCTCGGGCGTCGCCTTGACGAACGCCATCCAGCGCTCGGTCGAGGGCGTCCGGTTGATCTCGAGGTCGAGCCGGTTGAGCGCGCCCATGTACAGGTGCGTCCTGCACCCGCTCGCGCAGTGCGCCTTGCGGTACGCAATGACGCGATTGGCCAGCGCCTCGTAATAGACGTTGAGGTCGAGGTCGCGATCTTCGCGGCGGCTCTCGATATAGGGCTCGTTGCCGATCACGAGCATGTCGATCTTGCCCATCACCAGCGGCAGCACCTGATCGAGCCATGCAGTCTCGCGCGCCATCTCGGCGCTGCCCGGCGCGGGGAAGTCGCGCATGTTGCGCGGAAACTTCAGCGACAGGATCGTCTTGTAGCGCGCGCCGACCTTGAGGATCGTCTGGACCGCGCCATGCTCGGCCGCGGGGATGCGATCGAGCTCCGGCATGGTCAGGAACAGCCGCACCCAGTGCGCGCCGGCCTTGTCGAGATCGCGAGAATCCACGTCCTCGAAATGCTCGTTATAATTGGCGCCCAGCGCGCCCTGCGCATGCGCCGCGGGAATGCCTAGTAGCGCGACGCATGCGGTCATAAGCTTTTTCATTGCTTTTGCAGTGCCTTGAAGTCGTCGATCCAGGCGTAGTTGAACGCCGCGCTGCCGTCGGGATTCCGCTTGGCGCTGCGCCGGACGACGACGCTGTTCAACTGCCAGGCAGCCGCACCCGGGGTGAGCTTGTCCGCCGGCGCCAGCCCTTGCGGAAAGGCGATGGTCGCGACCGCGAGGCGGCCGGTATCCCGGAAAACCTGCATCTGGTTCGCGACGAAATGCTTGCGGTTCTCGAGCCACGGGCTCTGCGACAGGAACTCGTCCCACTGCGCCTTCGAGAAGGGCGTCTCCAGCGACGCCTTTACGATCTGCCAGTTCTGCGCGTTGCGCGGCGCGCCATATTTGTCGGCAAAGGCCCTGGGAATCTCGCCGCGCATGTTCAGCTCCCAAGTCTTCACCAGCGAGAAGTCGGTCACGACGAACTTCTGCTCCGGGCGCATGCGGGGCAGTATATATTTCAGATAGGCCTTGGAATCATCGACTTCGGCGATGTGGGTCTGGATCGCCACGCCGTCGATTTCAGGGGTCGCCTTCACGAAGTTCATCCAGCGATCGACCGTCTTGCCCCGCTCGGCAGGCATTTCCAGCCGGATGAGCGCGCCCATGTAGAGGCGCGTCTTGCAGGTCGCCGCGCAATTCTTCGCGCGGTGCGCGATCACATGCTTCGCGATCGCTTCGTAATAGGCGTTGAAGCTGTCATCGCGGTTCTTCTCGGGGACCTCGAGAAAGGGATCGTTGCCGATGACCAGCACATCGACCTTGCCGGTCACCAGCGCCAGCACCGAATCGAGCCGTGCGACGTCCTTCAGATAGGCATCGCTACCCACCTGCGGCGGGATCGTCCCGACATAGCCGAGCTTGAGCGACAGGACGGTGCTGTATCCGCGCTCGGAGACTTCGAGCACCTTGTTGAGAACGGCGTTGCTGCCGACGCCCTTGTCGAGCTGCGGCAAGGGCAGCGACATCCGCACCCATTTCGCGCCCGATTTTTCGAGGTCGCGATAGTCCAGTTCGCCGACCTGGTCGTTGAAACTGGCGCCGAGCGCGCCTTGGGCGTGCGCGCTGGGTGCAGTGGCGGCGCCGAGCAATGCGGCGGCGATCGTTAGAAGCTTCAACATCTTGCCTCCCCCTTTTTGTTATTTCGCGATGGTCTCCGGCGGCGCGAGATAGGCCGTGGCGAGCCCGCCCAGGTCAAAGACCAGCGAGTCGAGCACCACGCCCGGATCGAGCGCATAGACGCGCAGGCGATGCTCGCCCGCGGTCAGCGCCGGCCAGTCGGTGACCGACGTGATGGCATTGCGCTGCACGCCATCGTCCCAGTCGCGCTTGGCCTCGGCATCGACGATCTGGAGCGGGCCGCCGTCGATAGAGACCGCGTAGCGCAGCTTGTTCTCGGCATTGAGCGCGAAGCTGGGCATCAGCGTCGTGCGCAGCTTGGCGGCACCCGCGGTGCTCACCCGGAAGCGATATTCGGCATAGGGCGCCTTGGCGGGTTCGGCGGCGCTGGGCAGCTCGACGCTGCTCTGCAGCGCCTGCCCCGAACGGCCGAGGCCCGGCATCGCCTGCCAGCCGAGCCCGCCGACGGGCTGCAGCTTGGCATAGCGCTGCGCCGAGAAGGCGATCACACCATTATCCTCGACCAGCATGCCCCTGGGCGCAGCGACGTTGCGCGCCTCAATCGCGATACTGCGGCTGGCGCCGGCGGCGGAGACGGTCAAGGTGCCCGTCGCGGTCTCGCCCGCCCTCAGCTTGCGCCAGTCGATCGAGACCCAGAGCCGCTGGTCGCCGCCCGGCTGCGCTTCGCGCTCGATCTTGATCCAGGGCGCGGAGCCGGTCGCTGCGATATCGAGCGATCCGGTGCCGGTGTTGAACGCGTCGATGAAGTGGCGCGCATCGGTTGCGCGCTCAAACCGCGGAAGCCGGTCGTTCGACGCGCCGGGATTGCGCCAGCGCTGGACCCGCAGATGCGTATCCGCGGCATCCGCAGCCTCGGCCGGGCGCTCGGCCCAGGCGTCGATCGATCCCTCGACCGCGACGCCCAAGCCGGGCGTGGCGGAAGGCGTCACGCGGGTCAGCGGCGGCATGTTGAATACCGATTGCATCCGCGGCTCGTCGCTCATGAAATGCGTCCATTGCCCGCCGCCGACTGCGTTATACGCCTCGGTCGCCTGCTTGGTGCGCTTGAACGCGTCGATCGCGGCATCGGCCTGGAGGTTGGCGCTCGCCCGTCCTTGGTGGGCATAGAGGAAGCTGCGATCGGCGCTGAGCATCTTGATGTTCATCATCGCGCTGCCGCGCACCGGATAGAGCACCAGGTGATAGAAGCCGTCGCGCTTCTCCGCCGGCAGCGCCGCCGCGATCGCTTCGGCACGCTTGTCGAGATCGCGGAACTCGGCGGTACGCTTGCCGGCCTCATCGCCGTACGCGACCGGCGAGAATTCGGTCGGGCGCGGCGCGGTCTCGGCGTCGTTCCAGCCCATATGCTCGGGCTTCCGGGCATAGTTGAGCCGGTAATAGTCGCCGAGCAGCGCCGCGATCGCGTCCGCCTGCTCCGCACCGAAATTCTCGGCCGCCCAATGCTTCAGCCAGCCCTGCTGCCCGAGCTTCGCGGTGCCGTCATAATCATAAGCAAGGTCGAAGAAGTAGTTCAGGCCCTTCTCGCCGGGCTTGATGTCGCCGACATTGACGACCCACAGGCGCCGGGAATTGGTGGCATAGGCCTTGCCCATCTCCTCGCCGATCAGCGCCGGCGGGGTGGTGTCGAGCCACAGATAGTCGTTGGGCACGCCCCAATAGGAGATGTGGTAATAGACGCCGCCGCCGCCCGGGCGCTGCTGCTCCGCCTTGGTCGAGAGCTGGCGGATATAGCCGTAATTGTCGTCGACCCAGGCGAGCGTCACATCCTCGGGCACCTTCATGCCCTTGCGGTAGATGTCGAGCACCTCCTTGTAGGGCACGAAGATCTGCGGGACCTTGGTGGGATCCATCCTCACTTCGCTGAACAGCCCGCGCTGGTCACTCACCACCCTTTCGAGCAGCCGCACGCCATCGAAGCCCTTGTTCATCTCCGCCGGGCTGTCGTGGATGCCGCGCATGCCGACGGTGTAGACATTCTCATACTGGTGATTGGCCTTCACCCGGTCGCGCCAGTATTCGAGGATGTTCTTGCCGTTCTTGGCGTAGTTGAACTCACCGCGCTGCTCGAAATTCCATTCGGCGACATTGTCGCGCAGCATCGGCTCGGCGTGGCTGGCGCCCATCACGATCGCATAGCGATCCGCCATCTCGGCA
Source organism: Sphingomonas sp. R-74633 (assembly GCF_013416555.1). Lineage (GTDB taxonomy): Bacteria > Pseudomonadota > Alphaproteobacteria > Sphingomonadales > Sphingomonadaceae > Sphingomonas. The sequence continues at coordinate 461,700 of NZ_JACCFG010000002.1, forward strand.
TTGCCCGGTACCTGGTTGAAAGCCGAGCTGACCTTGTGCATCGCCGGCCACAGGAAGTTGGCGCGCAGGCGCAGCAGCAGCTCGAAGACATGGGCATAGGTCGTCGGACCCATGTCGCCGGTCGGATCGATCTGCGTCGCCCAGGGGCGGATCGACCAGTCCTCGTCGTTGATGAACAGGCCGCGATAGCGGACCGAGGGCGAACCCTGGACGAAGGCGCTGCCGGCAAGGCTCAGCCGGTCGCGCTTGGTCGGCGCGACATTGGCCCACCACACCCAGGGCGAGACGCCGATCTGCTCGGAAAGATGGAAGATACCGTACGCGGTGCCGCGCCGGTCCGCGCCCGCGATGACCAGCGCGCGGGCGACGCCGGGCGCCGGGTTCTCGACCATGGCGATCGTGTAGGCCTCGCTCTGCCCAGCGACCTTGTCGACCGCGATCCGCTTGTCCGCGATCAGCTTGTCGATCAGCGGCGATCCGCCGATCGTGCCCGCCAGGATCGCCAGCTTGCCGCGCGGCGCTTCCTGCGAGACCTGCGGCTTCACGCCCGAGACCTTCTCGACATCGCCGGCAAAGGCGCGCGCGGCGATCTCGACCACCGGGGCGTCGCCCGCGCTGATGAAGATCGTCGGCGCCGCACCGTTGGCGACCAGGTCGAAGCCCGGAGCGGACGCGGGCGCCTGCTGCGCCAGCGCTTCCGCCGGGGCCAGGCCGGGAACGGTCGCGGCGAGGCTGAGCGCAGCCAGGATGCGGACAAGGGCCAATTTACTCTCCTGTTTATCGTTGGGGCGCGTGGCCAGGCTTATTTCAGATACGGGCCCCTGGCGTTCCAGCCGATCTCGGTGGCGGCCAGCGTCCAGCTCTTGCCGCGGTCATTATTGCCCTGGAAGAACAGGAAGGTGCGGTTGCCGTACTGGAAGATGCCGGGATGGCCGGATTCCGACGCGTTCCAGCTCCCCTTCGGGCCATTGGCGAGGAACGGCTTGTCCGACAGCCGCTTCCATTTCACCCCGTCGGTGCTCACCGCAACGCCGATCTGCTGCGGCTCGTTGTTATAGCCGCCAGCGTAGAACATGTAGAGCTTGTTGCCGCGGCGGATGACGCTCGGCGCCTCGATGCAGCTGCGCTCCCAGGCGAGCTCGGGCTCGAGGATCGACTTGTCGTTGTTGAGGTTCGTGAAGTCGCCCTTGGTGAACTTCGAGTTCAGCGGCGCGCTGGCGACGCCGACCTTCTGCACCTTAAATTCGGGGTCGCGCGTGGCGTAATAGAGCATCAACCGGTTGCCCATCACGAACGCATCCGCATCGATCGCGCGGCCGACGCTCCACTTGGCGGTGGCGGGATCGGGATGGAAGACCGGGTTGCCGGGATCGCGCTCGAAGACGATGCCGTCTGACGACCAGGCATGGTTGATCGCGTCGCGCGGGCCGTTGCCATAGGTCTGGTAGAACAAATGGACCTTGCCGCCGATCACGACCGCGCCGGGTGCGGCGATGCCATTGCTCTCTGCCTGCTGCTTCGGAAGGATCTCGCCGACCTTGGTCCAGCTCTTAAGGTCGCGGCTCTCGGCGATGCCGATCGCCAGGCCCTTGGGGAAGTCCTTCACGCCCACCGGATTCTCGCGCGGGGCGGGCGCGGTGTAGTACATCAGGAAGCGGCCGCCGAAGCGGATGACGGTAGGATCCTTGGCCCAGGGCGTGCCCAGCCGGCTTGAGTCCGAATATTTCGCGACCAGCCTGGCCTCTTTCACCGGCGCATCCTGCTGCGAAATTGCCGTGATCGGGAACGCCAGCACGCCGGCCGCGAGCCCTGCGCCCGCCAGGAAAATCTGCGCTCGGCGCTTTTCGGTGCTCATCCGGTCCCCTCCTTGTTTTGGTCAGGCCAATATAGTAACATTTATCTGACCAATCTAGCCAGAAATACGCGTTGGCGGCGAATTGGCCAAGCTTGAGGGGGAGATTTGGATGTCGCGTTGGTTTTTGGGTGGCCTCGCCGCCGCCTTGCTGGCCGGAGGCACCGCGGTTGCGCAGCAGTGGCCGGTGGAAACGCCACCGGGCGCGCCGGTGATTCCTTATGAGGATCCGGCCAAGGCGTACCTCTTCGCGCACATGACCAGCGAGCATTACGGCGTACTCTATTATTCGGTCAGCCTCGACGGGCTGCACTGGCGCCGGCTGAACGGCGGCGAGCCGGTGTTCCCCGACTATCACGGCCATCCTTCGATCGCGCGCGCGCCGGACGGGCGCTACATTCTGGCGGGCAACAAGAGCGACAGCGACAATCTGATCCGCTTCTGGAGCTCTCCGGACCTCATCCACTGGGCGCCCTATGGCACGGTGCAGCCCGATCTCTCGCACGTCCGCGGCTTCCCCAACCCCTTGCCGCGACTGGGCGCCCCGAAGCTGTTCTTCGACAAGCTCTCGGGCAAGTTCCTGGTGACCTGGCACACGCCCAACGTGCCCTGGGTCAAGGAGGATCCGGAGCGGCTCTGGGCCAGCCAGCGCACACTCTACATGACGTCGCGCGATCTCAAGACCTTCGACGGACCGCCCAAGCTGCTGTTCGACTGGGACATCGCGACGATCGACACGTTCATCGTGCCCGGCGACGACGGCAAGGGCTATTGCGCGATCGTCAAGGACGAGCGCTATCCCTCGTATAACTGGACCACGGGCAAGGCCGTGCGAGTCAGTTGCGCGCCGTCGCTGCTCGGCCCCTATCCGATGCCGGGCGCCTCCATCAGCCCCAATTTCCGCGAGGCGCCGACGCTGATCCGCGCGCCCGGCGGCAAGGACTGGCTGATGTATTATGAGCAATATGCCGGGGTGAGCTACGGCGTATCCAAGGCGCCGCGGCTCGAGGGACCGTGGTTCCAGATGCAGGGCAATAGTGGCGTGGAGCGGTGGAACCGCTTCTCGATGCCGGCCGGCACGCGCCACGGCTCGATGCTGGAGATCAGCCGCAAAGAATATGACGCGATCCTCGCCGCCTTCCCCGAAGCGCGGAAGCCCTGAGCATGAACATGCGCGCACAGCCGCTGGATGCTCCCATGGCCCGGCGCCCGAGCACTGGTTTCGCGGGATTGTCGGACCGGGGAGAGGGACGCATGCAACTGGGGCACAACCTCACCTTCGGGCTGGTCCATGCGATCGGCGGGGCGATCGCCGGCGGGCATTATGACGACAAGCCCTTCCCCACTGAGGCCGAACTGGTCGAGCAATATGGCACCAGCCTCTCGGTGACGCGCGAGGCGGTGAAGATGCTCACCGCCAAGGGGCTGCTCGCCAGCCGCCCGCGCCAGGGCACCTATGTCCAGCCGATTTCGGCCTGGAGCCTGCTCGATACTGACGTCCTTCGCTGGCTGCTCCAACGGCGTCACGCTGCTGAGGTGCTCCGCCAGTTCAACCAGCTCCGCGCCGCGATCGAGCCGACCGCGGCGGAGTTCGCGGCGCGCTTCGCCTGGCCCCGCGACGTCCGCCGCATCTCGGAAGCGTTCGAGCGTATCGCGCAATGCGAAGCCGATCAGGAAGATCCGCTAGAGCCGCAAATCGCCTTCCACGCCGCGATCCTCCACGCCTCGCGCAACCCGTTCTACGCGCAGCTTCAGGATGCGGTCGGCACCGCGCTGAGCCTGTCGAACCGCATCCTGCGGCGGTCGAACAATGGCGCGCTGGATCTCGGCGCCTATTCGGCTGTGCGCACTGCGATCGCGGGCGGAGATTGGGAAGGCGCGCGCGATTCCATGCACGCCATCGTCGCCGCCGGAATCGAGATTCTCGGCGATTCCGGCCTGGAAAGCGCATCTCCCCGTTCTGACGGAGAGCATCCCGCCTCGTAGCGGGACGCCCGATTTTCTACGCGACATGAAGCACTTGGCGGGAATCTGGCCTGACAAAAGGCAAGATATTGTCAGGCCAATTTTAGTATGATAATTCGGATAGATAAGCCCCGAGTGCGCAAACTCGGACGATATGGGAGGGGATAACATGGTTCGGCGAAATTCTGGTTTGTTGATTGGCGCGTCTGCGCTCGCACTGATGGCGATGCCGGGCGTGGCGGCCGCGCAGGAAACGGCAGTCCCGCAGGTTGACGATACCACTGAGCAGGAGATCGTCGTCCAGGGCTATCGCGCCAGCCTCGCGACCGCGGACGCCATCAAGAAGGATTCCGACGACATCGTCGATTCGCTGGTCGCGGAGGATATCGGCAAGCTCCCCGATTCCACCGGCGCCGAATCGCTCGCGCGCATCACCGGCGTGCAGGTCGACCGCCTGAACGGCGAAGCAGGCGGCGTCCGCCTGCGCGGCCTGCCCAACATCACCACCACCTATAATGGCCGCGAGATCTTCACGGCCGAAGGCCGCAACGTGGCTTTGCAGGATTTCCCGGCAGCCTCGGTGTCGCGCTTCGACGTGTACAAGACCGCGGGCGCCAACATGGTCGAAGCCGGCATCGCCGGTGAGATCGACGTGAAGTCGCACAAGCCGTTCGATTTCAAGGGAACGCGTATCGTCGGCGGCGTCACCGGGCTGCACTGGCGCCAGTCGCAGGAGTTCGGCGTCGATGCCAATCTGCTGATCAGCAACCGGTGGAATACCGGCATCGGCGAGATGGGCCTGCTGATCGAGGGCAGCTACACCGACAACAAGTTCGTCGACTCCTATCGCGACGACAACACCGCGATCTTCCGTCACGCCGCGAACGTCGTCGTCAACGGCCAGCCGAACTATCCCAACGTCCGCTATCCGCAGCGCGTCTCGTTCCAGTATCCGAGCTCCGATCGGTTCCGGCCCTCGGCGGCGGCGTCGTTCCAGTGGCGCCCGAGCCAGAATTTCGAATTCTACGCTGACTTCCTGTTCCAGGGCTTCCGCGCGGCGGGCGAGTCGAGCGCGCTGCATTTCGACACGGGTAGCAATGCGCCTTTGTACGACGTCACTCTGTGCCCCAACAGCACCGATCTGGTCTGCCAGATGACGATGCGCGGCGCGGGTAACGGCATCACCGGCTACCAGGTCGCCCAATGGAACAAGACCGACACCTATCAGGGGGGCAGCGGGTTCATCTGGAAGGTGCCCGGCGGTGGCCGGATCACCGGCGATGTCGCGAAGACCGATTCGCGCAACTGGAACCGCAACATGCAGTTCAACATCTTCACGAACTCGCTGGGCACGCGCGTCTTCAATTTCGACGACCAGTCGGGCGGCGGCGGCGCGTCGGCCTATGTGACCGACATCGATCTCTCCAATCCCGCCTCGTGGCGCATGCTGAACTTCGCGGAGAATGGCGCCAACAACCACGGCACCAGCTTCCAGGCGCGCCTCGACGCCGATCTCCCCATCAAACTGGCGATCTTCGACCGGCTCCAGGCGGGCGTCCGTTACAGCAATCGCGACGCCGATTCGTACAATGACCCCGCGGAGAACCGCACGCCGGTGCTCGGCGCGACCGACCCGCGGATCCAGTATGTGAACCTGCCGCTCGACTTCAACATGTCGATGATCGGCTTCCGCGGCGATCCGACGGTGCACCCGCGGACCTGGATCACGCCGACCCGGCAGAGCATCATCCACAATGCCGACTATCTGCGCATGCTGGTCGGCCAGCCGGCGGGCTATCCGAAGATGGACTGGGTCTATAGCGCCGGCGAGAAATCCTATGCGGCCTATATCCAGACGCACTATAAATTCCCGCTCGGGACGATGGAAGTCGATGGCCAGATCGGCCTTCGCGCCGTTCGCACCACCAACGACGTCCTCGGCACGCTGAAGATCGGCAGCGGCGCCGGGCAGCCCTATTCGAAGGACAATAATTACCTCGACCTGCTGCCCAACGTCAGCGCCCGCCTGAAGCTGTCGCGCACCCTGCAGGCGCGCCTGTCCTTCACCAAGACGCGCACGCGGCCCGACTTCGGCTCGCTGAACCCGACGCTGACCGTCAATGCCACGCTGGCTTGCGACAACAGCGTCACGCCGCCGGTGTGCAACTACCGCACGGCGAGCGGCGGCAATCCGGACCTCCAGCCGATTCAGTCGACGAACTATGACGCCTCGCTCGAATATTATTTCTCGCGCTCGGGCTCGGCGACGGTTCAGATCTTCCGTCGCGACGTCACCGGCTTCATCAACAATGCGACCGTGTTCATGACCGACCCGGATCTGGGGCCGCTGCGCGTCGACCGGCCCGAGAACGGGCAGAAGGGCTATATCCAGGGCGTCGAGGCGGGCTTCCGCACCTTCTTCAAGCTGCCGTCGCTGCCACAATGGGTGCAGAATTTCGGCATCCTCGCGAACTTCACCTATCTCGACCATGGTTCGGAGCTGTCGCCGAGCGCAGCCGCAACCCTGCCGGGCGTCCAGCCGCTCAGCGGCGTGTCCAACTATCTGGCGAATGCGCAGATCTTCTACGACAGCAAGCCGCTCTCGCTGCGCCTCTCCTACAATTGGCGCTCGAAGTTCCAGACCTACGGCGTTGTGACCGACCCCGCGGTGACCACCCAGCTCACCCTGCCGACCGTCGAGAAGGACGAGCCGACGGTGGACTTCTCGGGTTCGCTCAATCCAACGGACAATGTGTCGCTGAACGTCTCGATCGCGAACTTGCTCGGCTCCAAGCAGCGCACCACCCGCGCGTTCAATGCCAAGGGCGATACCTACCCCGTGTCCACGCGCTATCTCGAGACAGTCTACCGGGTGGGCGTCCGCTTCCGTTTCTGACCTAACCGAAAACCGGCTCCCCGTCGGTTATCTGGCGCCGCACGCGGCTCGCTTCGTGCGGCGCCCTTTTCGACCAGTCCTGTCCCCCTCCCGATCCGATCGGGAGGGCTCGTCGCACGCGTCTTCTGATCAGGGCGGCGGAGTCCCGCGCCGGTCGCCTGATACGGACAAGCGGGAATAGGAGAGAGACAATGATCAGGCGAACCAAGACTAAACGGACCTACAAGCACGCGCTCAGCCGCGCCGCGCTCCTGGCCACGCTGGCCGTGATGGGCACCACCAGCGTCGCGCAAGCCCAGACGCTGCTCACCAGCGATGCCCGCTATCCGCGCGTCCGCCTGCTCCCCAGCGGCGAACTCATCGCCTCGGTGCTGTCCTTCCCCGGCGACGACAATATCAAGATCTTCTCGAGCACCAATTCGGGTGCCAGCTTCACCCAGGTCGGCACGATCAACGACCCGGAATTCCAGACGCTCAAGTCGAGCAGCCCCAACCTTTTCCGCGTGCCGCAGGCCGTCGGTTCGCTGGCGGCAGGCACGCTGATCCTCGGCATCGTGGTCGATACCCAGAAGACCGTCACGAGCCGCGCCAAGATCAAGATCTACAAGAGCACCGACGATGGCCGGAACTGGAGCTTCGTCTCGGTGGCGGTGTCGTCCGCCAACAGCCAGGGCCTGTGGGAGCCGGATTTCTCGATGGGCACCGACGGTGCGCTCGTCATGCACTATGCCGACGAGAGCAGCTCGTGCTGCAGCCAGAAGCTGGTGCGCCGGCGGACCTATGACGGGGTCAACTGGATCGACCAGACCAACGACGTCGCCCTTATGAGCGATTTCAACCTGCGGCCCGGCATGCCGGTGGTGTCCAACCTCGCCGACGGCACGCGGCTGATGACCTATGAGGTTTGCGGCCAGGCCGCGCCGCTCAACTGCGCGACCTATTACAAGACCTCAACCGATGGCTGGAACTATGGCAGCACCAGCACCATCGGCACGCGCATAACGGATTCGCTGGGCCGTTTCTTCTCGAACACGCCCGTAAACAAGGTGCTCCCCGATGGCAGCATCCTTTGGATCGGCCAGTATATGCGCGTCGCCGACGGCAGCCCGTCGGGGCTCAACGGCACTGTAATGTTCAAGAGTGCGAGCGGCAGCCCGAACGGCCCCTGGGCAACGCTCGCGGCGCCGGTGACGCTGGCCAACCCCGTCACCAATGGCTGTGAGGGCTTCTCGCCGGGCCTGCAATGGGTCGCGTCCGGAGCGACTATCGTAGAGCTGCAGACGCGCCTCGAGGGCGGTGTCTGCAAGGTCTATTTCGGGAGCGGGCCGGCCAACTAGGCGGCATCGAGTGGCGGTCCCTGGCCACGCAGCACGTGCGGCGCGGCCAGGGGCCAACCCCTTGCAACATCGGAGCGCTAGGCCGTGAACACAGCAAATAGTCGGCGCTGGGCACTGGGCACCGCGCTTCTCGTTTCCGGTGCGCTACTGACAGGCTGGCTGGTGCTTCCCTCCGGGCGCTCGCCGAGCGAGGCCGGCGTGGTGAGGCTCGCGGACCGCGCGGGCGCGCCCGCCGCCTCGCCATCCGAAGCGCCACGCCCGACTGGAGCAGAGGCAACCCGCGCGCCGCCAAGCCCGCAGCGCAACTCGGAGCTGGCCGACGACAGCCAGTATCTCGTGGTGCGCGAGCCGCGGGACAGCGGCTGGGCCGATCGAAGCGAGGCAGCGCTTCTCGCCTTCATGCGCACCATCCCCGCGATCGATCGCCGCGCGCTCGTGGCCAAGTGTTCCACCAGCATGTGCGAAGTCTCCGGTCTGGCGGACGAAGACCCCGCGACGGGTTCGATGGGCCCCACATGGGCGGCAATGGAACGGGAAACCGCGGCCGAAGCGCTCGGCAGGCAAGGCCTCGAGCGCACCGCGACGACCCTGGGGACCGGCAGGGTTCGGGAGGCATTCGCGATCTACTATCGACGCATCGCTTCCCCAAATGCGCAATAGCGGCCGGCGCACAGCCGGTTACTGGCCGGAAAGCGCCTGTCAGCAGTGGCCGGGAAGAAAATCGACTAGGTTGCCGATAAAGGCGCGCGGGTCTGTCAGGCGCGGGTCGGCCATCGCCTCCAGAAAGCGGCCATGCTCCGGATGCTCGGGCAGGAACACCGCCTTGCGCGTATAGTCCAGCTGCGAGAACGTGCCCCAATTGGTGATCCGGCCGAAATAGACGCCGTCGGCGCCGACCTTCTCTGCAAGGGTGATCATCTCGCCCATCTCGTGATAATTCTCGACCTGCGCGACAAAGCCCAGGTGAAAGGCGTCGATCAGCCCTTGCCGGCGAAGCTCGCCTGCGAATGCCAGGTTTCGCTCCATGACTTCCCAGCGGGCGCCGCGACGAAGCGTCTCGTGCGTGGCGGCCGAGGCGCCGTCGAGGCTGATCGACAGCAACTCCACACGACCGTGCAGCGCGGGGAAGCGCTCCCATTCGCGCGGCGTGAACAGCATGCCGTTGGTCATGACGTGGAACTTGAGCTCGGGATATTCCTCGACCGTCAGCCGCTCCATCATCCGGCGGAAATTCTTGCTCGCAAAAGGGTCGCCCGAGCCGGTGACGGTGACGCGCCGCGTGTCCTTCAGCATCGGCAGGATGACCCGCTCCTGCAGCGCATCATATTGCATGCGCGTCGCCTCATCGGCCGCATATTTGCTGGTGCGGCAGCTCGGGCAGCTCAGATTGCAGGTCTTGTCATAGGCAAGATTGACCTCCTCCGGCCCTCGCTCGACCCGGGTTTCACCTGCCTCAACGATCCGCCGCCATCCGCTCGATCGGGCGGCAAGGTCCGCCGCCGGCGGCAGGCTGTTCGACTGGATCGCCGGGCAAGCCATCTTGTCGCAGTAGCGGTAGCTCCCGTCGTGCATGCTGGCGCGGATCGCCTCGGCCGATTCCGAATTCCAGACATCGCGCCAGTCGGCGGCCTCGTGAAGATTGCCGATGCTCGGCTTGAGGAAGCTCGCGCAGCACAGGTGGCTGCTCGTCTCGAGCACTTCCAGCCGCTCGAACGGCACCGGGCAGATCTTGCCCTTGAGCTGGTATTTGGGGTTCTCGGGCTCGGCCAGGCCCTGGATGAAGAAGGTGACACCCGTGACAAGCGGCGACTGCGGGTTGACCGCGAGGAGCGGCATCATGAACCCGATCGCCTCGTCCAGCTTGCCGGAATGCGCGGCGCTGAGCGCCAGAACGATGATCGCAGCCTGAACCATGGCCGGATCGCGCCTGGCATAGAATTGCAGGGCTGCCTCGGCCTGGCGGGGAAGCTTCGGGACCGCAGCAAGGAATTGGGGGAAGGCCTCCCAAAGCTCCGGGCGGTCCATGTCCTCCAGCAGGTCCTGCGCGATCACCGCAAAGATCTCGATGGCCTTGTCCGTCTCCGGATCGGTGCGGGGAGCGATGTCGGTGATCGCGTTCATGATGTTCCCTGATTGCTTTCGCTGGTCGTGGGGCCGGACATGACGAGCAACTCATAATCTCATCATGCGAGGCGGCTGCTTGCCAGCCGCGAATGCGGATATTTGGGCCGACAGAAGCTCTTCCGGCGGCCCTTTACCCCATTATAGGCCAGCCCCCCGCGACAGGGGCTTGCTGGCGCGCGCTAATTGCGTCGGCAACCGGATTCCGATGATCACCGAAGGGCACCGGCCTCCCAGGAAAAATTCGACCGTAATGGCGGAAACGCGGTTCCCGCGGCTCTCAGGCGGCAGCGCATGTGCGCTGAGACGGGAAGCATGGGGGCATTACAATGAAGTTGGATCGTTCGGTTCTGTTTTGTGGTTCGGCAATCGCCGCAATTGCGATCGCCCTGCCCGCATTCGCGCAGGACCGGGGAAGCCCATCGCCCACCCAGGCCAGCGAGCGCGCAATCGGCGAAGGCACGATTGCCGGCACCGTTGCGACGGAAGCCGGCGGCAACCTGCTTCGCAATGCCGACATCTCCATCGATGCGGTCGACAAGCACTATTCCGTCGTGAGCGGTGAAGACGGCTCCTATGAAGTGAAGAACGTGCCGGCCGGCCCGGTCACGGTCACGGTCAGCTTTGTCGGCTATGTCTCGCAGACGCAGGACGCCGTGATTGCGCCCGGCGGGAGCGTGCAGCTGGATTTCAACCTCGCCCAAACCGGCCGCAACGGCCAGGCGGCGCGCGAGAACGAGATCGTCGTCAACGGCGAGCGCGAAGGTCAGGCCAGCTCGATCCAGGCGCAGCGCCGTGAAATGCAGATCGCCGACATCATTTCGACCGAGGCCTATGGCGATGTCGCCGGCGGTAACCCGGCGGAGATGATCAAGTACATGCCGGGCGTCGATGTCGATGGCACCAACGGCACCTCGATCTACGCGTCGCTCCGCGGCCTTCCCGGCGAGTTCACCCGCACCCAGCTCAACGGCATGGACGTGATCTCCGCCAACGCCAACTCGCCCACCGGCTATGCCAATTCGGCCGCCGCCGCGCGCGTGTTCAGCTATGAGGCGATCGGCATCTCGGCGATCGATTCGATCGTGCTCTACAAGACGGTCGGCGCCGACCAGAACGCCGACGCACCCGCGGGCATCGTCGATCTGCGCACCAAGCACGCCTATAATCGCAAGAAGCCGGTCCTCACGTTCTCACTGAGCGCGTTCACGTCGGACGACATGCTCGACAAATATAAGCATACCGGCCCGAAGTCCGACGGCTGGGGCTCCAAGCGCTTCCTGCCGAATGGCAGCCTGTTCTTCGCCGACAGCTTCTTCGACCACCGCTTGGGAGTGATGTTCTCGCTGGGCTTCAACGACCAGTATCTCGGCTACGAGCAGAACACGATGAGCCGCAGCTATGCGCCGACGGCCAAGAGCCCGTCGCCGCTGGCCTATTCCGCCTATGAAACCGCCGCCAACCCGCGCGAGACCACGCGCCGCACCGGCTCGCTCCAGCTCGATTTCAAGGCGAACGACAAGCTGAGCTTCGGTTTCCTCTCGATCCTCTATCGCGGTGACGTCTACCAGAACACCACCGGCGACGTGACCTACACCACCGGCGCGCGCAGCGGCGTGACCGGCGACCCGCTGAGCAACTTCACCACCACCACCGGCGCCAAGATGACGGTCAGCGGTGGCGGCCAGTACAAGATCAACAACGGCAACATCCTGGCGCCGAGCTTCGAATGGAAGAGCGGCAATTTCCACCTGGACGGCAGCTTCGCCTATTCGGACAGCCACAGCTATTACAACACGCTGCACCGCCAGCAGGTGGGCACCGCACCAACGCTGACGCTGTCGGGCACGCCGCAGTTCAACATGACCAAGAACAGCCCGGGCCTGATGGGCACCGACTGGACCGTCACCCAGACCGCCGGCCTCGACTGGTCGAACCCGGCCAACTACACGATCAGTGCCCCGCAGATCCGCACCAGCGGCGGGCAGGATGCGTTCATCTATGAGAAATCGGGCCAGATGAACGCCCGCTATGAGGGGCATCTCGGCAATGTGCCGCTGACGCTGCAGTCGGGCTTCAAGATCAGCAACGTCAATTACCGCTTCGGCGACGACACCTTCCTCGACAGCATCTACAACTATGTCGGCCCGATGACGAACGCCCAATTCATCCAGGCCTTTGTCAGCCCCTATCAGCGCACGGTGTTCGACCAGTCGGGCTCATACCATTATTCGCTTAACGGCTCGAGCTACATCCCGACTTTCGACACCCACAAACTCTATCTCGACTTCACCAACAACCCGAGCAATTGGGCCAAGGCAGTGCCGACCGCGGCCAATTATGCGGCCGCCGCCTATAACAACACCACGCGGTTCCAGGAGAACATCAAGTCGCTATACGGCATGGCGACCGCGGAGCTCGCGCCGCGCCTGAAGTTCCGCGCCGGCCTGCGTGCCGAATGGACCAGCAACACCTCGTTCGGCTACACCCAGATGCCTGCGGCGGATCTCAAGACGCATCTCGATCCGGCCACCGGCAAGGCCTGCGCGGTCGCCGCGACCGGCGTCGCCACCACCATCCCCTGCATCGACATCCAGTACGGCACCAACGGGATCCAGAAGACCACGGGCCGCTATTTCAACCTGTTCCCCTCGGCGTCGATCAAATGGACCTTCGGCGAGAGCAACGACATCGACGCGGGCTACAGCCACACCATCCTGCGCCCCGGCCTGAACGCGACCGCGGGCAATGCCAGCTATGATCCGCTCGGCGGCGATCTCGGCACCGGCCTGATCACCATCCCCAATCCGGGCCTGTCGCCGGCGACGTCGGACAATTTCTCGGCGCGCTACTCGCGCTATTTCAAGAGCGTCGGCCTGTTCAACGTCGGCGTCTATTACAACCGGATCAAGGGCCTGGCGGTCGCCCAGTCTGACCTGACTGCCGACGAAGCGGGCTCCGCCGCAGCGCAGGCGCTGGCACAGCTCGGCATCGACGATCCGACAGGCATCTATTTCACCACCTACAAGCAGGTCAGCCTGGTCACCATCAAGGGCATCGAGGCGAGCTTCCAGCACAGCTTCAGCTGGCTGCCTTCGCCGCTAAACGGCCTGTCGGTGCGCGGCGCCTTCATGCACAACGAGCCCAACACGCATGGCGACGACCCGCTGCTGCGCCTCGGCAACAATATCGGTTCGGCCGCGGTCATGTATGAGAAGGGGCCGGTGCGCTTCTACGTCAACCTGCTGTGGAACGACGACAAGCTGCGTTCGACCACGCCGAGCTGGTTCCAGGCGCGCACCGATGTGAGCCTCAACCTGCGCGTCAAGGTCACGAAGAACTTCGAGCTGTTCGGCACCATGTCGAACGCGCTCAACAAGCCCTACAACGTCGTCGTCCCGGGGGTTGCGCCGGGCACGCAGACGGCGGACCCGAACCTGGCCAATCACACGGCGATCGAGAACTGGTTCGGTCGCTCGGGCACCATCGGCATCCGCGGCCGCTTCTGATCCCGGGAGAGACCGCATGACGCTCGTGCTCGATCGCCGCAAGCTGCTCGCCGGTGCCGGCAGCCTCGCTTTGTTTAGCGGGCTTGCCCCGGTGTCCTGGGCGGCGCCGAAGTTCAGTCGCTACCCCTTCTCGCTGGGGGTCGCCGCAGGCGATCCCTGGCCCGACGGGTTCGTGATCTGGACGCGGCTGGCACCCGAGCCGCTGGCCGAACATGGCGGCATGCCGATGGCCGCGGTGCCGGTGCGCTGGGAAGTCGCCGAGGATGCGCGGTTTGCGCGCATCGTCCAGTCGGGTGCGGCAGTCGCCCGCCCCGAGCTTGGCCATTCGGTGCATGTCGAGCTCGGCGGGCTCAAGCCGGCTCGACCCTATTGGTATCGTTTCCTGGTCGAGGGCGCCGAGGCGAGCCCGGTCGGCACGGCGCGGACGGCGCCGGCCGCCGGCGCGACGGTCGATCGCCTGCGCCTCGCGGTCGCCGGCTGCCAGGCCTATCCGCAGGGCTGGTACGAAGCGTGGCGCCATATCAGCCAGGAGCCCGATCTCGATGCGGTCTTCCACTATGGCGACTATATCTACGAAAGCGCGATGCACCCGGCGACGAAGAACATGCTGATCCGCGATGCGGGCGGCAGCATCGTCTCGCGCGATCATTTCGGCGACGAGATCTACAGCGTCGACGATTATCGGCGGCGGTACGCCCAATATAAGAGCGATCCCGATCTCCAGGCAGCGCACGCCGCCGCCGCCTTCGTCATGTCGTTCGACGACCACGAGGTCGACAATAACTGGGCGAGCAGATTCGATCAGGACGGCACCCCGCCCGAGGCGTTCCTGCTGCGCCGTTTCGCCGCGATGCAGGCCTGGTACGAGAATGTGCCGGTGCGCCGCGCCCAGATGCCCGGGCCGGGCGGGATCACCATGTACCGCCGGCTCGACTTTGGCGGGCTGCTGCGCATGCATGTGCTGGACACGCGCAGCTACCGCGACGACCAGCCCTGCGAGAAGCCGGGCGAGACGGCCTGCCGCACCACCAGCGGACCCGAGACGACGATCATGGGCAAGGCGCAGGAGGCCTGGCTCGACCAGGGCTTCGCCAGCAAGGCGCGCTGGAACCTGGTCGCGCAGCAGGTCTTCGTCATGCCGCTCTACGTCACGGCCGCCGACGGCACCCGCCAGCTGCGGCCCGGCCCGGACAATTGGAGCGGCTATCCGGCGGCGCGAGCCCGGCTCGTCCGCTCGATCGCGCGCCACAAGCTGAGCAATGTCGTGATCGCCACCGGCGACGCGCATATCCATGCGGTCGGCACGGTGCCGATGCGCGACGATGCGCCGGACGGCCCGGCCGCTGCGGTCGAGTTCCTCGCCACCTCGATCACCTCGGGTGGTGACGGCACCCCCGGCGAAACGCCGCGCCACAAGACGCTGCGGGCAGCGAGCCCCAATGTCGCGCTGCTCAACGACCAGCGCGGCTACCAGCTGTTCGACATCACTGCGAAGGAATGGCGGACGGATGTGAAGGTGATGGACCAGGTTCAGGCGCCGGGTGGAGCAATCAGCAGCCTGGCCCGCTTCGCAGTCGAACCCAACCGGCCGATGCTGCATCGTCTCTAACCACGTCGATCGCCCGAGGCGCTGAGCGACCAAAGGCGGCAAATCCACGAACCAGCCTGCACCAGGAGGCCGCCTTTCCAAGGCGGTCCCCTGGCAGCGCCGCTCCCCGATATACCCAAGCCGCCACCCGGCCGAACGTCCGTTCGTCGGGAAATCCACCGATGTTGGAAAATGGTGCCGCCTACAGGACTCGAACCTGTGACCCCCGCATTACGAAGGCCGGTGACGGGCCGGCCGGAAAACACGGCTTTCTGCCGTTTTTGGCTGGCGAGAAAGGAAAGTTTCACCCCGACCCATGTCAGACCCAAACCCGACTAAGATCAGGCCTGCTCGCCTTCTAAGCGGGAGATGCTTTGGCAAGAAGCAGTTCACGAAAGCGACCTGCGCCATACCTCAACCCCCGGGCTTTACCGCTGCCTTGAGAATATCCCGGCTGCAGCTGAATGATCGGCATTAGGGCTTCGCCCAACAGCCACTTCTGCGGCGATCTGGGCGGAAGCGACGCCGCGAACATTGCCACGCTCGCCGCCTAAACTTTCTTCGGCAGTTTCTTGATCTGGAGCTCAAGCTCAGCGAGCACGTCTGCGGCATCCTCTTGGGTGCGCGTAATCATCAGCTCGCCCATGCGATCTCGAAATCGGCGGTCGTAGACACTCCCCTTCAGAGCGGCAGACTGTCTAGCATATCGGGTGAGGTCGCACATTTCGATGGTGATTGATCCCTTCCTGGAGTCCGAAGGGGCTGCGTAAACGACCGGACCGATCCAGTGAATATGGTCATCATATTCGTCGAAGTGTGGATGGACGATAATGTAGTCTGTCGATTTGCTGGGGAAGGTCTTTCGGTCCTTGTTTTTCAGGACACCCTTCACAGACTTCGCTATGTTGCAGTCTTTGCAGGACACCGCGAGATTACGGGGCTCGAACATGAAGGCAGGCTTGGTTTCCCGCGAGATCACGTGCTCTCCATCCCACACCGCGTTGTTATTAGTCGCAATGTGGTGGCCGCAGTAGCAACACCGCTGGTGCTGCTCTTCGATGTAATGATCCTTAATTGCCTTTCTCACCGGCCCCGCTGCATCGGTTGACCAGTAGGCTGCCACCTTCTGATCCGCCGGTATGCTGTTGTAGGCCGCGACGATATCGGCGACTGCGCCGTCGTACTTAACTGGCTGCATTCTTATTTCCGATGGCGTGAGCCGCCGCCTTGCTGAGGCCATCGACTACCATGCGTACGCCATCCTCGGGATCAAGTTTGGAGGTGATCTTCTCCAGGTGGGCCACTTGATCGCGGAATGCCGGGCTATCCGCCTCACCATCAGCAGCAACCCGCATTGCATCCAGCATCAGGTCGCGAAGATGGAGATTATTGTTGGAGGTGAGCTGAAAGGCTTCGGCTAACTGGAAGTCTGACGATTGCCCAGCAAGCTCGGCCGCAGAGGGCGCATCAGGATTGTCCAACGCGACCAGGGTGGCGTGAGAAGGCAGCTCCGAAATCACGAGCGGAGAGTGCGTGGCGATGATGAAGTGGCATCCACGGTAGCCGCGAAACGTATCGAGCAATAGGTCGATATATTTGATTTGCCAGTCGGGATGCAGGCTTAGTTCGGGCTCATCGATTAGGACAAGGCTACCGTCTTGGATCTCGGAAGCGAGCGAAAGCAGCGCCGTCGCGATACTGATTTGGCCCGAGCTCGCACGCTTTAGGTCGGTTATGAGGCCGCTGTCCTGCTCCACCTCTACAGCCGTCAGCTGCAAGAACCCGGCACGGCGAATTGGCTGCAACAATGCGAAGTCAGGATCGACGTAACCGTCCGCTTCGAAGTTTGCAGTCAACCGGACAAAACCTCTATCCTTAATCCTGTCAGCATAGAGGATCGCATCGATCAGCTCCTCTTCAGTTGCTTGACCAGACTTAACAACCTCTTGAGATCTTCGAAGACGGCTACTGTCGCGCATTACCTCGCCGTTGAGAATGGGGCCGCCGTCATGACATGCCCGAAGCACCTCACGTGACACTCTCAGTCGGTACACCACTGTCAACTTTGGCTTGAGCTTCAGAAAGTCGAAAACACGACTGATGCGGGCGCGACTCACCGCCGGATTGCTCTTGGTTTCAAAGAGGCTGTTGAGCGAACGGAAAAGTAGATTCTCGATCGATGCCTTTCCGGTTCTGTCGCGGAGGCCAAGATAGCGATATCTGGACTCATCCATCGGCTGCACGGAAAACGTGGCAAGGCGCGGCACCGGAAACTTGTCAAATGGCGTGATCGTGAGTGCTACGATGCGCTCGGGCAGGGGCACCTCATCGAGCGTGACTTGAACGCCATCGACGAGCGCCGTCGCCCTTCCCTCGTCCACCCGCTCAAGGACAATAGTACTGGAGCCTACATTATAGGATAGCCGCTGGAGCGGCAGCTGCCGGGTGCCGCTCACGCGTCCCTTCGCAGCATTCTCGATTGCGAGCATGCAGTCGATAATTGAAGCGAGAAGGTGAGTCTTACCGGTGCCGTTCTGACCGATGATCGCTGTCAAGCGGCCGACTTCATCTGGCGCGCGCTGAGGCTCGTGCGCGAGTTTGATCTGCGGATGCATCAATACGCGATCGCGGCGCCACATCATGGTTACATCGACCGGCGCAGCTTCGGCATTGAGCAGTTGGAAGTCGAGCATAGGCGACGCTACCGAACCGGCACCTTCGTGTGAAGGCAAGGAACCCACCGAATTGCGTCAATTTGGTTGCGACATAACTGGCCCGCATGATCGTCACGGAGCGCAATCTAGGCCCAGAAACCGATTGCAACCGCCTCAGGATAGTGGAGCGACAGTACTGAAGGTCCAAAAAATGAGCCGTGAGTAAGGCACGCGATCACATATCGCGCCCGCCCCTTTTGAACGAAATGCACCGAGCTCTCGCTCGGGTTTCACAACAAAATAGGAAATGGTGCCCAGAAGAGGACTCGAACCTCCACGCCCTTGCGAGCGCCAGCACCTGAAGCTGGTGCGTCTACCAATTCCGCCATCTGGGCACGGGGTAGGCGAGCGCCTCTACGGGGGACAAAATGTGCTGTCAACCGCCGCGAGCACAATTTGTGGATCAATTCGTCGCGCTCGGCAAAATGACGAGCTAGTCCCTTGATCCATCAGCGATCGCAGCAAGAATAGCCCATCGTGGCGCCACTGCCAGCAGGAGATCGGATGTGCTCGAGGATGACCGTGTTCAGGCGGTGAAGCAGCTCCTGTTCGAGCACGTGAAAAGCCCTTCCCTTCGCCACATCAAAGACCCGTATGTTCTCATCAAGCTGGCGCAGCAGATTGTGAACAAGCTCGATCGCGGGAACTCAATGTGGACCAAGTGGAGTGGCCTGCGGGACCAGCTCGCACAATCGGCAGTGCCGTGCTGGATCCCGGTTTCCGATCTGCGAGACCACCTCAACCGTATGGAGGGGCCGAGGCTGACCCTCAGCGACGTCGAGCAGCGACTAAGAGCGTTCGAGGAAGAGCGCTACAGCGAGTTCCCGCGCGATGAGTTCCAGACCGGTTGCCTCGCGATCTACGAGGCGGAGAAGGCCGAGGGGACAGAGCTGCCGGCGATCGTTGGCGTGTTGCGCGCGCACATCGAAAGCGAAGAAGCTCGCCTGGAGCAGGAGCATCGTGACCGATACGCGAAGCTGAAGGAGGAGCAACGTCTGGCCGCTGAGCAACGCTTGCTGTCTGGCGCCGATTGCAAATGGACGCCTTGGGCGGGCACCAAAGATCTTTACTGCCGAGTAGGTGGCCGACTATTTCGCTTGGC
Organism: Sphingomonas sp. R-74633; assembly: GCF_013416555.1. Taxonomy (GTDB): domain Bacteria; phylum Pseudomonadota; class Alphaproteobacteria; order Sphingomonadales; family Sphingomonadaceae; genus Sphingomonas. Next base: position 480,784 of record NZ_JACCFG010000002.1, read on the forward strand.
ACCTCGGGATGACAAGTTCCTGGACCTCTTCCGTGTTGAGGAGATCGATTCCAGCGAAGGGCACCTACTCGGCCGGTACATGAAGCGCGGCGACGCTACGAAGGCGGTGGAGCGAATTGCATATCAACCGGAAACCCACCGGTAGTGCCGGCCGATGCGATAAACGCCTTATGTTAAGTCGAAGCGATCAGCCGATACGGATGTACCCCTTCGCCGCATCATTGCGCAGGTCAGCGGGCAGAATACCTAGTGAAAGCGCCCCACCGACTGTCCGCGCGCGGGGATGGGAGTAGAGTTCGTACCGCCCGTGCGCCATCGACCCCGCCTTCTTAGGGTTAGCATTCATAATCAGCGTCAGAGATGCGTCAGCCGCCAACTTTGCTCCTGGTGTGGCCTTCGGACCTTCCTTTGCCGAGCCGCGAATAAGCAGCTTGGCGACAATTGAAGAGACCTGATTGCTGTACCCATCCCGTGCCCTCTCTTGCAGCCGGTCGCGCAGCCAATCTGGCCCGAAGAACAGCCAACCCTTCGACTGAATATGTTCTGGCAGCCGCTCTTCGTCGCCGCGCTTCACCTTGCCCGCCACCATCGCAAGGCGCACCTTCGTGGTGTCCCTGCAGCGTCCAGTCTCCACCATCTGCGTGCGCAGACGGTTAAGCACCACGCTGTGCAACTCAGGCTCACGAAACAGTTTGTAACGCTTGCTGGCATGGCCGTCTTGAAGTTCGGCCCATTTCACTCCGGTTGAGTCGAGGAAGCTCTTGCACTCGATGGCGAGCAGATCATCGGTTGCCGCCTTGTAAGCGACCACATCGATCTCCCACCGCGGTGAGGATGCTCGCCCCACCGCGGCTTTTTCCTCCTTGGTCAGTTCGACCTTGAAGGACGTTTGAACCCAATACCCTTCCGCGAAAAACAACTCGGCAACCAGCTGTTCAAAGGCATCCATATTCGTCCCTCCTTCTGGAACAGCTTCGGCGATTACTCAGCGGAAGATCAAACGATAAGCCTGTACCGCCCATCGTCGCTCCGATGCCACCTCACGCCCGTGAGTCGTTTCAGGATGATACCGGCGTGACGCCTGTTCATTTCCAGTGTCGCGAGAGCGCCTGTTATTCGCCTACCCTGGTCGAAGCCGTGGAATATCGCCGCGCCGATAAGCAGTTCGGCGAGTTCATCATCGTTCATCGATTTCTCATGCTGCCGCTTCAGGGCACGCAGGCTGCGGAAAATTGCATTGAGCTCATCGGCGGTCATGTCGGCCGGGGCGGATTCATTCGTCATGGTGTTGCTCCGAAAAAATAGAAGGGGGATGCCCCCGCCCGCGATCCAGCCTGAGCCAGTCGCGAGCGGGGTTAGGGATTAGGCCTGCATCTTCTTCGCGCCGGCCTCGACGGCGGCCAGCAGGGCGTCCTGGGAGAGATGCGAATAGCGCATCGTAGACTTGTGATCCGCGTGCCCCAGCACTCTGCCCACAGCGAACAGGTCGATGCCGGCCGTGACCATTGCAGAGGCGGCAGCGTGACGCAGGTCGTGGAGCCGAAGCCCCGCCAGCTTCGCTTCATCGCGTGCAGTCTGCCAGACCCGCTTGATCGCCACGAACGGCTTTCGGGTCTCGGGATTCGGCACGACATAGGGGCAGCCGTCGAAATGCGGTGCGGCCTTCAGCACCTCAATCGCCGCGCCCGACAGCGGCACCCGCCTCGCTTTCCCCGTTTTTGACATGGGAATCAGCCACTGCCGCCTATCGAGATCAACGTTCTTCCACTCTGCGTGCAGCAGCTCGGACAGCCGGGCGCCGGTATAGAGCAGCAACGGCACGATGATCTTGAGCTGCGGATTGACCGAAGCCTCGCACGCCGCGAGCAGCCGCTTGGCTTCGTCCGCCGTCAGGCTGCGATCCCGAGCGTTGTTGATTGGCTTGCGCGGGATGCCCTTGACCGGGTTGCGGGTAACGCCCGGCAGGTTCCAGCGGATCGCCAGTTCGAAGCTGCGGTTGAAGATGACGCGCACCTTCTCGACCGAGGCCGGTGACAGCGGCCCCTCCCCCTTCTCCGCCAGCCACTTCGCAACCTCGGGCTGGGTGATGTCGGAAAGCAGCACGCGATCCCATCTGGGCCGGATATGCCGGCGCATATAGCCCTCGATCGTGTCGTAGGACCGAGCCGTCCCCTTCACGAAGTCGAGATGCTTCTGCGCCAACTCGGAATAGGTCGGGATCGCCTTCTTTTCGGCCTTCTTCGCTGCCGGGTCGCCGCCGAGGGTGACTTCCGATCGAAGCCGCTGGGCCTCCCTTTTGATCTTGTCGAAGCTTGCATCGCCATAGCCGGCGATCCGGTGCTGCTTCTGCCGGCCGTGCTGGTCCTGATAGCGCAGGTAGAAGGTCTTCCCGCCACCGGCGCGGCATTCCAAGGTAAATCCTTTTATTCCAGTATCATAGTAATCTGTTTTACGCTTGTCCGCCTCGCATTGGGCGGTGAGGCAGAAAGCCGCGTCGAGCTTGTGGACTGGCATCGTCGTTTCCTTTGCTGAAATGAAGTTGGCGCGCGCATGCAGAGCGGCGCGCAGGGGCACGTCGCGGGGTCGCGATGGGGGTAGGGATCGGGATGGGCCGCGAAGGGCACTCTCGGGCCGCCTCGGGGCAACGGTGGGCGGCGAGGAGGCCCGGAGCCGGGGCTAGTAGATTTCGCCGTTGATCATCACGGGCTCTCGTGGATCGATTGGGGCTTCAGTCCTCGCTGAGGATGCATTTCCCACGCTCACGCCCGAGTAGGAATCGCCGATCGTTTGCACCGACCAAGCGGTGCGTTCGGAGTTATCTTCCCGCTGAAAATGCAAGCCATCGACAATGCGGTTCGCGTTGCGCTTCAGGTACCAGCCGAGCTTGTTTCGATTGATGGCGCCGCGCTCGACGAATGGCAGCTCCATCATAGCATCCAGCAGTGCACCATTATCGCGCTCCGCTCGATCGACGACTTTGCGCAAGGTCATCGGCTTTGATCCGAACGCAAGCCTCCACGCCTCCATGAACCGGGCGAGCGATTCCGCGTCCGGATCGGATCGCACCTGTTGGATCAGGCTGGTCGCAGGGTCCGGCTCTCCGAGCCAAAGCAAAGGCTGCCGCACCTTGTCGGACCAAGCCCCGAAGCTGGCGATATCCGGTACGTCGGTGCGAGGGCGGCCCGCAGCCTGCCAGGCTTGGACGATGGTCAGAGCCAGAGACACAAATCGCCCTCGGTTCGCCCTCACAGCATCGACGGGCCGCCCAGCATAGCTGAGCGTCGCAGGCGAACCTGTCGGGGGTCGCAGCTGGATCGTCACTACCCGGCGGGACATATCGCGCACGGGTGACACGTTGTTGCCGGTCCCCATGACAAATACATTGGTCGCGGCTGTAACCGTTCGGCTCACACCGAGCACGCGATCGGTGACTGTCTCGCTGGTGAGCATCCGGTTGATCATCCCGAACGGCAGCCAGTCGGTCTGCATGTCATCGAACGAGATCACCGCCGGCTTGCCCAGCAGTGCGGCAAGCATGCTTTTCGAGGCCTCTTTCGCCGTTGTCGGATAGCTCATGTTGAGCGGCTCGCCCGGTCCGGCGAATGGCGTGATCAGCGCGCCGAGATAGCTCTTGCCGCTTCCAGGCGTGGATGCCGAGATGTTGAAAGCTGGCGCGAGCGGGAGCGAGGAGCGGACAGCAGCCGTCAACATCGCACAAAGCGCAGCAGATCGGTCGCACTCTGAAGCGAAATGAAACTCGCTGATCAGATCCTTCAGCGCGCCTAGCGCATCGCGCGCTGCAGCCTCCGACACGTCCGACACGACGAACGCCTCTCGGTCGAACACGGCGTAGACTTTCGACTGCGCGTCGTAGCCGGGTTCGGCGACGAGTGTGTCATCTGCCTTGCGGAAATAGGGCTGACGGGCAACGCCATCGAGGACCGGCAGGTGATCATAGGTTTGGGCGTTCAGAAGTTGCCGAACGATTTGCGTTGGAGGATCAGACGGTTTCCACTCTTTCGACCGACCGTCGAACTTCTCCCAATCCGCGACCCTCGCCAACGCCTTGGTCAATACGTTGTCGTTGACCAGCGAAACGGCAGCATCGCCCTTCGCTGTCGCGTTGACCGTGACGATCACACCGCCCGATTGATAGAAGGTGTCCAGGCGCAGCAATGATCGCTCCGCCGCGTCCAGCACGCGCAGCATTTCCCCCGAGACAAGCCTGATGCTTGGCTTGCACCGTGCATGCGCCGCCTCGATTCCCAGACGTTCAAGCAGCCGGTCGATCTGCACCCGCTCGGTGTGCGGATAAGGACAGAAGAATTTGCCGATAGGCCGCATGGTGGTGGGCTCGGTATAGATCGCCGGGCCTGGATCATCGCTGCCATGTTCCTGCGCCCAGGGGCAGATGAGCGAGTGCTTTCCGGCCCCCAGGCCCGGCAGATAGAGCCCTTCTTCCTGTAGTGCCGCGACTACAGGGTTCTGATGCGGCGCGGGGTTGTAGACGTCGTCGCGCTCTCGAGCCGAAGTCGCGCTCGGCGAAACACTTTTCGCAGCCGGCGAGGTGGAAACCGGAGAAGGAGGTAAGGAGGGGCTCGCACGCTCCCCCTTTCCTTCTTCACCCCCTTTCGCGCCGTCCGACGCGGGAAAAGGAACGGTCTGTGCTGCCTCGTCGGATGCCGCCGGAGCTGGCGGAATGGTCTGGGACCATACAATCATGGAGAGGTCGGTTCGTGACCCCGGGGAAGTGCTGTTCAAAATACCCTCGTGGATTTTGGGCATGGAGCAGCGACGTGGACTCCGCGAGCGGGCCACGGCGTTACGCCAGCGCTGGATGATTTCAGTAGTTGCGGCTCAGTCAGCGCGTACTTCGCACTCGCCGCTTACGGTCGATTTGTATTACTTTACGCTTCGTCTTCGGAGGCACCCAAAGGATCGTACCGCCATTGTGCCAGGCCGGGCCGGCACAGATCCGTGCAAAGTTTGTACCTGCCCGAGGGCAGACGATGCCAAAGGTTGATCGCCCAGTCGTTACCTTCGTACATATCGAGCAGGCGCTTCAGCAGCGTAGCGCTGTCCCGGTGATGCTCGGCGATCACTTCGTGGATGAGATCAGCGGGCAGTCCACTCCGCATCGCTGCCGACAAGATGCCGACTGCGACGCCGGGGCTCATCCGGCTTGCTCGGCCAGGAATGCTGACCTGGGCACGCATCGCCTGCTCGAATGCTCCGGCCCCAAGATAAATGTCATTGCCAGTGTATATAGTCATTTTTGAATCCGATTAATTTTGAATAAAAATAGCGGACGTGGGTATTTCGCGAATATTCTACCCCCGCCACCGAGCCGCCATCTTCGACGAGGACTTGGCTGCGAAAACACCGCAACCTCATCGCAGCGGTAAAAGGTGCGTCAGGACTCACTCGATATTTAACCTCCCTGGTCAGGTCGACAATAAGCCTTCGCCTATTGAACTGGGCAGGGCGTAATCCTTTGTAAATAGGCAAAAAACACAAAATTTATCATGCAAAAAACGCATAGGCCGAATTGCCGAAATTCAGCTCTATCCATGCGATTTTTGCACAGGTCTATGCGATTTTCGCATCGACATATTCCTAGGCGGGCGTAAGCTGCGGGGGCTCTTCGCGTTCCAAAACCGGCGGAGCGAACACTGAGCGCATCGAATTGGCGAATCGGAATCGGCCTGAAGGATCACGTGATGAAGAAAGAAACCAAGCTCGTCCCATTTCGCCTGGCCTGGGTTCAAACATTCTTGGCCGTGCGAAACGAAGGCTCGTTCAGCGCGGCTGCACGGGTGATAGGATGCGATCAAAGCTCAGTGTCGAGGTCTATCGACCAGCTGAACACCTTCCTTGGCGGTAAGCTGTTCGATGGACATACGCCGCCCAAGCCCACGGCTTTGGGACTGGCCTTCGAGGCAAAAGCCGTGGAATTGATGGATTGGGCAAGCGCCTGCAGAAAACTGAAGGACTTGGAGGCTGCGCCGCCGCAGCCAGCCCGCAAGGGGCTTCGCAATAGGCTGTGGGATTTGCTTGCGCGTTAGGATCGCCTCGGCATTACCGGCGTTGCAGCTGACGCAACACGGCAACCAGAACGGCCAAGCCCGCGATCAAAATCGGCTGCTGGATCGCCATGCTGGCGACGATACAAAGCGACAGCAATGCGAACGTCTCACGCGGGGCGGCGCAGAAGCCCCAGATCACGCCGACGAGCAGGACGAGCATCAGCGCCACCGCGATGGCCTGCGCGGCCGCAATGACCAGCGAGGCGAGAAGGATCCACCCAATCAACTTCATGCAGATATCCTTGAGCTGTGCCGGCGTCGCACTCGCCGGCATTTCGGGGATCAATTCGCGTAAGTGCGGCAGAGGGCGATCAGGTCAGGATCGGCGCCCTCGTCGTCTTCGATCAGCAGGGTGAAGACAGCCTCGTTGCCTGCCGTGACCAGCAACTCGAACCAGCCGCCCCGATCAATCAGGGCATCGTGCAGCGGTCGGTAGGATTCCTCGCCGAACAGATGGCCGTCCAGGTCGATCAGCACCGACCAGCCCAGTTCGTCGGCAACATCGGCAGCGGCACAGCCGGCCGGCACGATCAGGAAATAACTCGTCTCGCGCACGTCGAAGTCAAGGGCGTTGATGTGGGTGACGCGTTCGCCAAGAAGGCGGCGCAGCTTGGGATCAAGCGGCAGGGTAAGGGCGCGCTCGAGCGAGGGGGTGTCGAACAGGGAAAGCATGGGCGTTCCTTTCAGGCATGAAAAAGCGCCCGCGGCGGGATGCCGGGACGCTGGATGGGCCGCTGACATTCGAGGATTCGTTGGAGTTGCGCGCCCGAGACGGCGTCCGATTGGGCTCCGTAGTGGACGCCGAGCGGCGTTAGCCCTGAACTTGACTCACTTAACGGCGCTGCTAGCCGGAACATCGGCGAAGGCGCGGATGATCGCGATCAACGTCGGGTCGATGCCATCGCGGTCAGGGATCAACAGCACCGCGCCACTGCCATCGTCGCTGGTCACGTAGGCGACTTCGTACCAGCCCTGATCGGCTTCGCAGTATTCCCAGCTAGGCACATAGGCTGGGTCCGGGAAGCGAGCGCCATCGACTAGGTTGGTGGCGATCGGGATGCCCGCCGCCTGCTCGATCGCTTCAAGCTGATCTCCGGCCACGATCACAAGGAGGGGGCCGAGCTCACCGACGCCGCAGCCCGCCTCATCAAGTCGCTTACCGTACCGCGCTAAGCGGCGCCGCAGCGACGGGTTTATATAGGTCGCCAAGGCATTCGCCATGGCGGCGGGGGTGTCGATTATTTCCATAGGCAGAGCTCCAGAATCAAAAGGCCCCCGGAGTCTTTCGACGCCGAGGGCCCGATGGGTGTGGGAAAGGTAATGGGACTAATCGAAGTCCGGATCGTCCAAGGCGAGAGCGCCCCTCTCCACTCCGTTCTTCATTACGACGCCCGCTGTGATGAGCGCCGCAGCAAGGCTGAGGCCCAGCACAGGGCTCACCGCGATCAGGCTGAGCAGACCGCCCAGCATCAGCAGACCAACGGTGGTCTTGGTGCGAAAGATCAGGCCGGCGACCACCAGCGCAACTATGACCGTTTTAATCGCCGCCATCGCCAGCAAGAAAGAAGACCGCCAACAGGAACCGCCCGACTAGCGCGGCCCGCCCTCGAACGGCTGCATCTCATGAATCATCGAGACGCATTCGTCGAACATTCCGGCGATACCCTGGAACTTCCAGGCTTCCTTACCGGCCGGGCTGACAAAGCGCGCCGCCTGGGCGCCTGTGTAGCCGCCACCTGGCCCTTTGGCATTGATCTCCAAGCACGCCCAATCGCGGTTCTTCGAGTTAACCTGCTCGAAGCGCCCGAACTTAGCCGAATCAGGGTCCTTCATCACGGAACGAGCCATATTCTTCATTTCGGTGTGAGCTTCGCCGCAGCCGCATAGGACGATCGCAGCAAGCACGATTATCTGTTTCATTATGCCTCCATTGGAATGTGGACGCGCAGCATCGCGTCAGGGCGCGGGTGCGCTGACGTGTCGTGTCGATGCTGGCATGGATATCGCCCCCTGTTGCGGAGCGACGTTCGGCTTAGACCCTCGTGCCGCCCCTATGTACCTCTCGGAGCGACGGCCGAAGCCGGATGTTGGAAACCCGCTGAGACAACGAGCGCATGCGCCTTTACCGTTGCCGGCTGGACATACGCGCATGCCACCCGGCCTCCGCTTTCGCGGTGACCGAGTTGTCTCAAGAGGGGTTTCCACGCCCCACCCTCCCGGCTTTCACGGGAAGGCGTTGCGATCATGGTCAGCCTCAACGGCGTTCGCAATAGGCGTTTGCGGCGAGAAGACCGAAGGCTGGGGGCACCTTCATATAAGATGGTCCAATTTGCGCGCCGCATCTATGAAACGCCCAACACCTTAGTGCGAGACCTCACGCAGCAGGATCTCAGCTTGGGCAAGCACGGTCTGGACTGCCTCATCCGCCAAATCGGGCGGGTAGCCATATTTTTTAAGGATACGCTTCACCAGTACCCTCATACGTGCGCGAGCGCTTTCGCGCTGATGCCAGTCTACAGTCACGTTGCCGCGCAGTTGTTCCAGCAGCTCGTGGGCGATCAGCCGGAGCTTTTCGTTGCCCATCGCCTCCACCGCGCTCTCGTTTTCGGCAAGAGCATCGTAGAAGGCGATTTCTTCCGGACTAAGCCCCTGTTCCTCGCCCCGCGCGCGGGCGGTCTGCATATCCTTGGCTAGCGCGATGAGTTCCTGAATCATCTCCACGGCGGAAATCGCGCCCGCATGATAACGGGCCACGGCCTCTTCCAGCCGGTTGGAGAACGCGCGACTTTCAACCAGATTGGTCTTGGACCGGCTGACAATCTCGCCGTTGAGGAGCTTCTTCAACGCTTCCAGCGCAAGATTCTTTTTCTCCATCTTCTCGACTTCCATCAGGAATTCGTCGGAGAGGATCGAAATGTCGGGCGACTGGATGCCGGCCACTTTCAGGATGTCGATGATTTCCGAAGAGGCAACGGCGCGGTCCACCAGTTGCTGGACGGCAAAGGAACGGTCCTTCTCACTGATTTTGCCGGTGGCTGTGGTTTTGGCCAGCGCCGCACGGATCGCCTGAAAGAAGCCGACCTCATCGCGGGTCGTCCGCGCTTCGTCACTTGCGGAGGCGAGGGCATAGGCTTTTGAAAGTTCCAACACCATGTCGAGATAGCGGCGATGGGCGCGCTTCTTGGCCTCGGCATCCTTTTCCTTAGCGGCCTGTGATTCCTGCCATTTGAGCACCCAATCGATCGCCCCACCAAGACAGATAAGACGCTCGCGCGGCTGGCCATCGATACCGGGGCGATAGTCAAAGCCGTGGAACAGGTCCCGGATGGCCTCATACCGTTCCATCATCGCGGCAACCGCGGCGGCTTCGTCGATGCCGGTCTGGTCGCGGTCTGCATCGGTATATTGGGCAAGCGCACTGCGTAGATTCTGCGCCACGCCGATGTAGTCGACCACCAGCCCGCCGGGCTTGTCCTTAAACACTCGGTTCACGCGGGCAATCGCCTGCATCAAGCCGTGGCCGCGCATCGGCTTATCGATATACATCGTGTTCATGCACGGCGCGTCAAAGCCGGTCAGCCACATATCGCAGACGATCACCAGCCGCAGCGGGTCATCCGGGTTACGCACCCGCTTGGCGAGGTCGTCCCGGCGCTTCTTCGCGCCGATATGCTGTTGCCAATCGAGAGGGTCGGAAGCGGCCCCGGTCATCACGATCTTGACCGCGCCCTTGTCATCATCGGTCGAATGCCATTCCGGGCGAAGCGCGACAATGCGATTATAGAGCGCCACGCAGATGCGGCGGCTCATGCAGACGGCCATCGCCTTTCCGTTCATCGCCTCGGTGCGCGCTTCAAGGTGCGTCACCATATCCGCCGCAACCTGGGCCAGCCGCTTGTCGGCCCCGACCAACGCCTCCACGGCAGACCACTTCGCCTTCATCTTCTCGGCTTCGGTCAGCGAGGCATCTTCGATCAACGCTTCGATTTCCGCATCGATCAGGGGCTTTTCGTCCTCGTTCAGTTCAATGCGGGCAAGGCGGCTTTCATAGAAAATCGGCACGGTGGCGCCATCTTCCACGGCGCGGCTGATGTCGTAAATGTCGATGTATTCGCCGAAGATGGCCGGGGTGTTGATGTCCGCCGCCTCAATCGGGGTGCCGGTAAAGCCGATGAAGGAGGCGTTCGGCATCGCCTGCCGGATGTAATGGGCATAGCCATAGCGCCGCAGCCCGGTTTCCCGGTTGAGCTTCGAATCAAAGCCATACTGGCTGCGGTGGGCTTCGTCCGCGATGACGATGATGTTGCGCCGGTCCGACAGCAGCGGGAAACTCTCTTCCCCGCGCTCCGGCGAAAACTTCTGCACGGTGGTGAACACCACGCCGCCCGCCGCCTTGTCGAGAAGCTGCTTCAAGTCCTGCCGACTGTCCGCCTGTTCGGGGTTCTGGCGGATCAGGTCACGGCACAGCCCGAATGTGCCGAAAAGCTGATCGTCCAAATCGTTGCGATCCGTCAGGACAACCAGCGTCGGGTTTTCCAACGCCTCGGATTTCACGGCAAGCCCGGCGAAGAACGCCATCAACAGGCTCTTGCCCGATCCCTGCGTGTGCCAAATGACGCCGATCTTGCGATCCCCGTCCGGGCGGGTGGCCTCCACCGCCTGCCGCACCGCTTTTTGCGCACCGTGGAACTGGTGATAGCCCGCGACGATCTTGAACGGTCCTTCGCCCTTGTCGCCAAAGACAATGAAATCGCGGATCAGCGCCAGCAGGTTTTCGCGGGTGAACACCCCGCGCAGCAGCGTTTCAAGTTCCGGGGTTCCCCGGTGAGCAAAGTCCTGGCCGTCCACTGTCCGCCACGGCATGAAGCGTTCGGCGTCGGCGGTGATCGATCCGATCCGGGCTTCCATGCCATCGGACGTGACCAAAACGGCGTTGGTGCTGAACAGGCTAGGGATTTGGTGGAGGTAGGTTTGTAGCTGATTGAAGGCGTCCGCGATCGTGGCGTTCTGCGACGCGGCATTCTTCAACTCCAGCACGGCAAGCGGCAGGCCGTTGACGAACAACACCACGTCCGGGCGACGGTTGGTCCGGCTCTCGACCACGACAAGCTGGTTTACCGCGAGCCAGTCGTTGGCGTCCGGGTTGCCAAGATCGATCAACCAGATTTTCGTGGAAGCGGTCTTGCCGTCATCCCCGCGAAACTCGACATCGACGCCTTCGGTCAGCAGCTTGTGGATACGCCGGTTTTCCTCGACAAGCGAAGGAAGTTCGCCAGTCAGCACCCGGCGCATGGCCTCATTACGCGCGCCTTCCGGGGCATCCGGGTTGATCCGCGCAACTGCTGCTTCCAGCCGCTCGACCAGCGCGACATCGCCAAACGAACGCCGCTCCGGCGCACTGCCATCGGGCGCGATCACAGAGCCGTGGAGGTAGGACCAACCGAGCTCTTGCAGCGTTTCCAGCGCGGCGAGTTCGACAATATCTTCGGTAATGCTCATGAGGTTGCGCTACCCACTGCCTGGCTCAGCACCGCCGAGCGGATTTCTTCGTTGTCAAAATAGGCAGTTTCCAGTCCCTTGGCCCCGGCGAAGTCGGCTTCAAGGATATCCTCTGAATCCCGAAAATCAGCATTGCTGAACCGGCAGCCCGTGAACGAAGCTCCCCGCAAGCTCGCACGATAAAACGGCCCATAGCTCGACTGCGCCCGAGCAACGCTGCCGTCCTCCTCCTCCTCCCATTCTTCCATGTGCGTTTCTGGTGGCGGCTCGCTCCAATGAAGTTCCGAGCCATTGAATCGCGAATTTTGAAGGTCGACTTCGTTAAACGAACAATCGACGAAATGTGAAAAATGGATCGCAAGATCGCCGAGGCCTGATAGCGGGTTGTAGGGCGAAAAGGTCACATTACGGCAGTTCAAGTGATCGAACGAAACCTTGTTCAGCTTGACCGAACTGTCGCCAAATCGCTCCCCCCAACGTCCATCGTAAAATGTCGAGCCTTCGAGGCTTTGGACGCCAACGCGAGCGAAACCAAAGTCAGTCAGACGCGCCCCTGACATATCGAGCGCAAACACGCCCATCCGATTGAGACGCCGGATTGCCCCGGCGATCCGCAAATGCGCCTCGGGATGATCCCATCGCTTGTAGTCGTCGATCACCTCGCGCTGGCGCGCAATGTCCTGCCGTTTGCTCCGGCGATGCTCGAATAGTGCGAAGACGATCAGGATGAAAAAGACATCCAGCGTCATCCCGCCCATTTCGGGCCAAAGATTGTTCGGGTCCTGCGGATCGAGCCGCCACCAGATAAAGGTGATCGTCGCGCAGGCGGCGAATAGCCCGATCGCCATGGGAAAGTTCGTATCGTTCCAGAACGACCGCCACTTCCGCGCAGCGCGGGATCGGCCAAACTTGTCGCGCCAGAGCTTTAGACGGGAGCGCTTACCTCCCATTCTTAGCCCGCCAGCTTGCTGCGAAAAACTCGATCAGGCGCCGCGCGCCAGTCTCCGCGACCGCCCGGTTGACGCTGTTGCTCATAAGGAACTTGCGGAACTCCAGCTTGAGGCGAAGCTCGGACGCGGAGCGTTCGGGCCAATCTGTTTCAGCTGTACGATCATAGAGCGAGATGATCTTGGGAGCCCAACCAGCCAATACTTCGGGAGGAAACTCGCTATCGTTGCGCAAGGTATTCCGAAGCAGGCCCGCAACGGCATCTTCTGACACTTCCTGCGCTGCGGCAGGCTGTGGCTCGCGCTCGGCCAGCGCCCTGTCTGCCGCATCCTCGACGGCCTTGGCCTCGGCGGCATCCCGCCGCTCCTCAGCTATCAACCGGGCTAGCCAGTCATTGCAATATTTCGATGCGCCGCCCGGATCGGGGAAGAGGTTGGCGTGGTGAATGTTCATCTTGCGCAGGGTGTTGACGCATTCCACCCGGTTCTCGTTCGGCACATGGATCTTGGCGATATAGCGGGCCACGTCCATCGGCTCGTCGGGGTTGATGACCTCGTTCTCGGCTAGTTCGTTGAGGATCGCCGAAACCAGATTGTCCTTGCCGCTGGGGGTGATCGTGAACAGCCCGGCCTGATTGACCAGCCGCGCGTTTTCGTGGTGCGTCGGCTCAAAGATGATTTGCGAGAGGTTTTCGTCGGCGCGGATGGCCGCCATGTTCAGACAGAAAACCGCGCGCGATGGATTTTCGACACCTTCCACGTCCGGTTCGTCAAAGGCGAAGAACAGCGCGACATATGGCGATTTGGTCCAGTCGATCAGTGGGGTGCGCAGCCCGTGGTGCTGGCCGAAGGCCCAAAGCTCCTCATCGTCCAGCTTGCTGCAATCCAGCCCTCGCCCGCGCATGGCAAGGCGGAATTGCGCCAGCAGGTTTTCCTGATGCGGCCCCGGCACCGCGCCGCCGTCGAACAGTCGGGCGAGCGTGGACGACAGATGCCAGTTATGCCCGGCCTGCCCGCGGTAGACGAATTCGCTAGCCGCCCGGTTATGATCCGGCGAGCGCATGGCGGCGATGAAGGCTTCCCAGCTTTCCACCCGGCAGGCGGGCACCAACCCGTCAATCGCCACATCCCCGAAAGTGTAGGTGGGGAACAGCGGCAAGGCGCGAAAATAGGGATCGGCCATCAGGCGACTTCAGCCTTGGGCGCGACCCGCACCATGCCAGACATCAGCCTGGGCAGGAGATAGTCGCGGGTTTCGGCGAGGGTGCGGCTTTCTTGAGTCGACAGTTTTAGCTTCTGATCCATCGGCCCTGCGATGGCCTCGAATGCTTCCACAACCGCGTTGCTGGACTTTACGATCGGCAGCCTCTCAAACTGCTTGCGGTTAATCGCGCCGAACACGGTCCCGGTGTGTTCGTACAGTTCCAGCTCCGGCTGGAGTGAGCGGAGCGTGTAGAAGGTGTAGCTTGTGCTCCCAGATTTGTGTCGCGCGCACGCAACGCCACGGCCAATACAGCATCGTTCCCACGCCATATTCAAATCGCCGACTGGGGCACGAACGCTGATGAGCGTATCACCGGCGTTTGCGATCCGGCTCGGAGCGGAACAAAACTTGCGATTTTCCGGGTATCTGAAACCGAAATCGGTTCGCCCCTGGAAGAATGGCAAGCCATCCCCGGTATCGTTGTATGTGTCTCCTGGCGGCGATTGCCCCATTGTAAGGTCAAACTCCGCGCCAAATTCAGCTTGGGTCCACCCCCCCGGCAAGCCATCGTCGCCGAAGGCGGCGGGGAAGAGGGCGGCGAGGTCGGCAGCGCGCGCGGGGTCTGGGATCAGGCCGCCCATGATCGCCACCGGATCGGCCTCGCCAGCCGCTTTACGGCGCGTGGGGCCGAAATCGACAAACCAATCCCGAAAGATCGCCTGCGCCATCCCTTCCAGCGTCTCATTCATCCGTCGATTGAGTTCGATTTTCCTTACGAGTGGATCGATGATTTCGACAATACTGTCTTGCTGCGCCTTGTCATGAAGATAGATTGGCAACTTATGCTGCGCAGTTATGCCAATGTATGCTCTAGTTGATCCATCACCGGCCCATGATTTCATGGTCTTCTGGAATTCATGCGAATCGAAAACGTATTTGAGATATTCAGGCGACAGTTTGCTTCTGTCTTTCACGCGATAGTATGTGACTTGCGGTGTAAGCATCACAAATGGGAACGGATTTTCCTGTATGATCGCCGTTCTGCCAATTGTTGCCTTATGCGAAAGCAGTACATCACCAACCTGTGCAAAGCCCTTTCTCAAGGATTTGGCCTGCTTCTCTGTGATGTGATAGCACGTCTCGAAATCAACCCTTCCGTCGACAAGGTCAGTCGCCATCACAAATGGTATGCCAGTTGGCACATAATCTGTAGATTTTGGGTGAATTGATCCGTGGTTTCCATCAATTGGCCGATGGATTATTCCGGCATCGATCAAACCCTGGACGGTTGTCGCCACGGGATCACTCATTCGGACTTACCTGACCAAGAGCGAGTTCAATGGCTTGGTCGAGCAGGCGGCTCTCAGCGAAGTTGACGAAAACCTGCGATCGCATCTTCTCAAACTTTTCCGAGAAGGGAATTCCATCGTCCTCCAGCGCCACACCCTCGACATAGCGCCCCGGTGTAAGAACATGGCCGTGGTTGCGCACTTCCTCCAGCAACGCTGAACGGCAAAAGCCGGGAATGTTCTGATATTCGTCCAGCCCCGCGTCAGGCTTTGCCCGCCAGCGGTGGTAGATATCGGCGATCGTGGCGATGTCGCTTTCGGAAAACTCGCGGCGGGTTCGGTCCACCATGTGGCCAAGGTTGCGAGCATCGATAAACAGGATTTCGCCGCGCCGATCCCGATGGCCGTTCGCGCTCTTGTCGCGGGCCAGAAACCACAGGCAGGCGGGAATTTGCGTGGAATAGAAAAGCTGGCCGGGCAGCGCGACCATGCAATCCACCACATCGCCCTCGATCATCGCCTTGCGAATGTCACCCTCGCCGGATTGCTGCGACGACATCGAACCATTGGCCAGCACAACGCCTGCCGTGCCGCGCGGAGCCAGGTGATGGATAATATGCTGCAACCACGCGAAATTGGCGTTGCCCGCTGGCGGCTGCCCGTATTTCCAGCGCACGTCGCCCTCAAGTTGGGGCTGCCACCAGTCCGAAATGTTGAATGGCGGGTTGGCCATCGCATAGTCGAACTTGAGCGTGGGGAAGGCATCGTTGAGGAACGAGCCTTCGTTGTTCCACTTGATGTCCGCATCGATGCCGCGCACCGCGAGATTCATCTTGCAGAGCTTCCAAGTGGTATGGTTGCGCTCCTGACCATAGATGGCGATGTCGCTGCGACGGCCCTGATGGTTTTCAATGAACCGTTCGGACTGAACGAACATGCCGCCAGAGCCGCAGGCGGGGTCATAAACCCGGCCATGATGCGGCTCCAGCATCTCCACGATGGTCTGCACCACGGATCGCGGCGTGAAGAACTCGCCCCCGCGCCGCCCTTCCGCCCCGGCAAACTGACTGATGAAATACTCGTAGGCGCGGCCCAGCAGGTCTTTCGATTTTCCGTCCGCGCTGTGCATCCCGACCTTAGAGAACAGGTCGATCAGTTCACCCAGCATCGTCTTGTCGAGTTGTGGGCGGCCGTATTCCTTGGGCAACACGTCCTTGAGCACGGCCGCGTTGGCGCGCTCAATGGAGTCCATCGCGTTGTCGATCAGATTGCCGATGTCGCCCACCCGCTCCTTGCCGGTGTTCACATCGATGAAGGTGATCTGAGGGCGTTTGGCGTTGGCCTGCAAATGCTCCCACCGCGCTTCGGGCGGCACCCAGAAAACGTTGGCAGCAAGATATTCTTCCGCGTCTTCCGGATCCGCAAATTCCTCCTGCTCAAGTTTCGCGTGATAGGCAGCGAACGCTTCGGAAATGTACTTGAGGAAGATTAGTCCAAGGGCAACATGCTTGTACTCGGACGGCTCCAGATTTCCGCGCAGCTTGTCGGCCGCCTTGAAGAGATCGGCTTCGAAGCCAAGGTCACTACCGCTATTCAACTGAGAAGCCATTCCGAGAATATCCCCCACTCTGCAGGCGTGGGTAGCGGAGGCGCGAGCCCTTCTGCAACAGATCGTGTCGCGATCGATGCTACATATTCGGTTGAAATCGGTTCTACGTGGCCCTCACCCGGCATCCAGCCGAAAGCACCACCCACGCGGTACCCAAGCGACAACCCAGCCGAACGCCCGTCCGCAAGGGAGCGCCCGCAGGCCTTTGTTTCAACGCTATAAAGTGGGTGGTGCCGCCTACAGGACTCGAACCTGTGACCCCCGCATTACGAATGCGATGCTCTACCAGCTGAGCTAAGGCGGCCAATCCGGGGCGCTGAGCCCCGAAGGAGCGGCGCGCTTACCAGCATGTTTTGTAGCTGACAAGCGTTGCGAAAGCGTTGTCGCGAAAACCCCCGTAAAACCCCGCCTTTACGCGACGTTTACCACATGGCGGGCACAAGGCGTCCTACAAATACAAAGGGGCCTGTTGCCCCGAGTGGAGCATTTGGCATGGATATGGCGCGCGGCATCAACCACCCGCTCGACTCGCATCCCGAAAACGGCGCGGACGACGCCGTCAACGATCGGGCGCTGGAAATCAGCAATGACGAGCGCCGCATGCACGTGCGCGCCTATAATCACTGGGTCTCGCTGCTCCACGGCCGCGCCTATCCGGCGATCGAGGATCTCGATCCCGACAACATTATCGACTTCGGTGCGCACTCCGTGCTGCTCGACTTCTCCAAGGGCGTCGACGATCCCGCGATTCGCTTCCTCGGCCGCGCGCTGCGCGAGGAGACCGGCCTCGACACCTCGATCACCCATGTGAACCAGGTGCCCAGCCGCTCGCTCCTCTCGCGCCTGACCGACCATTATCTCCAGATCATCGCCAATCGCGCGCCGATCGGCTTCGAGGCCGAGTTCGTCAGCTCGCGCGGGCACAACACGCTCTATCGCGGCATCCTGATGCCCTTCTCGTCCGATGCGGACGCCGATCGGAGCACGATCGACTTCATCTACGGCGTGATCAACTGGAAGGAACTGGTCGACGCCGAGACCCAGTCCAGGCTCGAAGCCGAAGTCGAGGAAGCCCGTCGCACAGCGCCGCGCAGCCTGGTTGCCGCGCCCGTCTGGGCCGATGGCCCGAGCGCAGGCTTCGCACCGAGCGAGCTGGCTCCGGCCGTGGCAGCCGAAGAGCCGCTGGTGCTCGATTCGCCGATCGCCAACGATGCCAGCCTGGCCGACAAGCTGCTGCTCGCCCGCGAATCGGCAGCCGCCGCCCGCGCATCGGACACGCGCAGCCGCTCGGCGCTCTACCGCGCGCTCGCTCGTGCCTATGATTTCGCGCTCGCCTCGGACGACGACGCCGAGACCTATGCCGAACTGCTCGAGGATGCCGGGCTGACCGTCCAGGCACGCGCGCCGATGACGCCCGCCGTGAAGCTCGTCTTCGGCGCCGACTACGACAAGACCCGCGTCACCGAATTCGCCGCGGTGCTCAGCCATGCCAAGCGCGCCCATGTGCCGCAGGGCGGGCTCGATGCGTTCCTCGACGCTGCCGAAGGTGGCATCAAGGGTGTGGTAAAGGCCGAGCGCGACTTCCGCCGCCCGGCACCCAAGCCCGACATGTTCGCCCAGATCGCCGCCGAGCTGCGCAGCCGTCCGCCGCTGGCGCATGTCGACATCGAGATGCCCGCGAACAGCGAGTTCGTCGTGCTGCTGGCCCGCGCCGGCAAGCGGGGCCTCGACATCGTCGCCCGCGTCGAAGACGAGCCGCTCACCGAGCGCGCCGTCCGCAAGGCCGCTGCCTAGGCTTTTATCGCCCGTCTCGCCGACACTTTCGTGCGCTTCCTCCGTAATGTCCGCATGATTGTAATTTTCTTGCGCACGAGTCTTGAGCCGGTCACCGCACAGGCGTAGGCCTTGCTCTCATGAAGAACATGATGACGTCGCTGACGCAGGCGTTCGAGGCGCGGTTGCTCGAAGGGGCGCTGCCAGGAGAGTTGGAAGATTTCGGAGAGGCCGAGCGGGCCGAAGCGGCGAATTTCGTCGCGGAAGCCGCCGCAGTGCGCCCCCCCGATACCGCGAAGGTCGCGCTGGAGAGCTTCCAGGGCGATGAGAGCCGCCGGATGCGGCTTGCGGTCGTCAATGACGACATGCCCTTCCTCGTCGATTCGATCTCGGGCGCGATTGCCGCGCACGACATCGCTGTCCACCGGATCATTCACCCCGTCATTGCCGTCGAGCGCGACGCCGCCGGCAAGCTTGAATCGATCGGGACGGGCAAGCCCGAATCGATGATCTATATCGAGATGGAGCGCGCTGATGCGCGCACCCGCCGCAACCTGGCCGCCGAACTGGAGCGCACGCTCGCCCAGACCCGCGACGCCGTGCATGACTGGCGTGCGCTGCAGAGCGCGATCGGCGCCGACGCCTCCACCGTCGGCTCGCGCGAAGGCACCAAGCTGCTGCGCTGGTTCCAGGAAGGCGCGATGACCTTGCTCGCGCACGAAACCTGGCGCACCGACGGCACCCGCGACAATCAGCTCGGCATCGCCAAGCACGAGCTCGAAACGCCGATCCTGGCGGACGCGTCGCGCAAGGCCGCGGTCGCCTATTTCAAGCAGGGCGGCGAGGCGCCGCTGCTGCTCAAGTCCAATTCGATCTCGCCGATCCACCGCCGCGTGCCGCTCGACATCGTCGTCGTGCCGATCACCACCGGCAGCGACGTGACCGGCCTGTCGATCCATGCGGGCCTGTGGACCAGCGCGGCGCTGTTCGCCGATCCGGACGAAGTGCCAGTGCTGCGCGCCCGCCTCGAAGGGCTGGAGCGCAAGTTCGGCTTCGATCCCAAGGGCCATACCGGCAAGGCGATGACGCATGCGCTCACCGCGCTGCCGCACGACCTGACCACCGCATTCGACGCCGATTCGCTCGAGCATCTCGTACTCACCTCGATGTCGGTCGCCGATCGGCCGCGTTCGAAGCTGGTGCTGGTGAAGAGCCTGCTCGGCAGGCATCTGTTCGCCTTTGTCTGGCTGCCGCGCGACGAAGTCACCACTACGCGCCGTGAAGCGGTGGGCGGCATGCTCGCCGAGGCGGCCAACGCCAAGATCATCAACTGGTCGATCGCGCTCGAAGACGGCGAAGTCGCGCTGATGCGCTACACGCTCGATCTGCGTCAGGGCGGCACCATGCCCGATGCCGATGCGCTCGACCGCCAGCTCGAGCGGATGATGCGCGGCTGGGTGCCTGCGGTGGAAGCCGCGCTCAGCGAGGAGGCCGGTGTCACCGGCGCCACCCGCCTGGCGCTGCGCTATGCCCAGGCCTTCCCGCCCGCCTATCGTACCACCGCCACCCCCGAAGAGGCGGCGCGCGACATCCTGTGCTTCGCCAAGCTCGATGGGCCCGGCGACCGCTCGGCGCGGATCACCCCGGTCGCGGGCAAGGCCGGCGAATATCGTGTGAAGCTCTATGCCCAGGGCGGCGCGCTGGCGCTGTCCGACGCGGTGCCCGCCTTCGAGAATTTCGGCTTCCGCGTGATCGAGGAAGTGCCGACCGAGCTGACCGGTGGCGCCTTCGTCCATGATTTCGCCGTGTCCGCGGCTGCGCTGAAGGGCGACGTCACGGTAATCGAGGACGCGCTTGCCGCCGTCCTCGAAGGCAATGCCGAGAATGACAGCTTCAACCGGCTGATCGTCGAGGCGGGCATGGCGCCGGCGTCCGTCGTGCTGTTCCGGGCCTGGTTCCGCTATCTGCGCCAGACCGGCATGAATTATGGCATGGCCACGGTGGTCGACGCGCTGCGCCGTGCGCCCGGTGTCGCCAATGCGCTGATCGAGCGCTTCGACGCCGCACACAATCCGGCGCGTGCCGGCGACGACAAGGCGGTCGAGGCCGCTACCGCCGCGATCGAGACGGGGCTGGCACAGGTCCAGGCGATCGATGACGACCGCATCCTGCGCACGATCCGCGGTGTCGTCCTCGCGACGCTGCGCACCAATGCCTATGCGCCCGCCGCCAGGGAGGCGCTGGCGTTCAAGATGGATTCGGCCAAGGTGCCGGGCCTCCCCGCCCCGCTCCCGTGGCGGGAGATCTGGGTGTACTCGCCCCGCGTCGAGGGCATCCATCTGCGCGCCGGCCCGGTCGCGCGTGGTGGCCTGCGCTGGTCCGACCGCCGCGACGACTTCCGCACCGAGATCCTTGGCCTGATGAAGGCGCAGCGCGTGAAGAACGCAGTGATCGTGCCGACCGGCGCCAAGGGCGGCTTCTACCCCAAGCAACTCCCCTCGCCCGCCACCGACCGCGACGCCTGGTTCGCCGAGGGCACCGAGAGCTACCGGATCTTCATCCGCACCCTGTTGTCGATCACCGACAACATCGTCTCGGGCGCGGTCGTCCACCCCGAGGGTGTGACGATCCTCGACGGCGAGGATCCGTATTTCGTCGTCGCCGCGGACAAGGGCACCGCGACCTTCTCCGACGTCGCCAACGCGATCGCGATCGAGCGTAACTTCTGGCTGGGCGATGCCTTCGCCTCGGGCGGCTCGCACGGATACGACCACAAGGCGATGGGCATCACTGCCAAGGGCGCTTGGGTCTCGGTCCGCCGCCACTTCCTCGAAATGGGCACCGACATCCAGTCCGAGCCCGTCACCGTCGCCGGCTGTGGCGACATGTCGGGCGACGTGTTCGGCAACGGTATGCTGTTGTCGAAGTCGATCAAGCTGGTCGCCGCCTTCGACCACCGCCACATCTTCCTCGATCCCGATCCCGATCCGGCGAAGAGCTGGGACGAGCGCGACCGCATGTTCGCGCTGCCGCGCTCGAGCTGGGCGGACTATAACCCCGCGCTGATATCGAAGGGCGGCGGCGTGTTCCCGCGGACCGAGAAGTCGATCCCGCTTTCGCCCGAAGTGCAGAAGCTGCTCGGCCTCGACGTAAGCGAACTCGATCCGACCTCGCTGATCACTGCGATCCTCAAGGCCCAGGTCGGGCTGCTCTGGTTCGGCGGCATCGGCACCTACATCAAGGCGGCTTCCGAGAGCCACGGCGATGTCGGCGACCCGGCGAACGACCGCCTGCGCGTCAATGCCGAGCATCTGCGCTGCAAGGCGATCGGCGAGGGCGCGAACCTGGGCGTGACCCAGGCGGCGCGCATCGCCTTCGCCTCGCTTGGCGGACGGATCAACACCGACTTCATCGACAATTCGGCCGGCGTCGATTGCTCGGATAACGAGGTCAACATCAAGATCGCGCTCAACCGCGAGATGATCGAGGGCCGTCTTGAGTTCGAGGATCGCAACCAGCTGCTCGTCTCGATGACCGACGACGTCGCGCATTTGGTGCTCGAGGACAACCGCCTGCAGACGCTCGCGCTCTCCTTCATGGAGAATGACGGCTATGTCGCGCTGCCGAGCTATGTCCGCGTCATCGAGATCCTCGAAGGCTCGGGCCGGCTCGACCGCGCCGTGGAGGGCCTGGGCTCGAACGAGGACCTGCTCCGCCGCGCGCAGGACAAGAATGGCCTGACCCGCCCCGAGCTCGCCGTCCTCCTCGCCTCGACCAAGTTGGCGCTGCAGGATGCGATCGAGCATGCCGCGCTCGGCCATGATCCCGCGCTGGAGAGCGACCTGTGCAACGCCTTCCCCAAGGCGATGCAAGAGCGCTTCGGCAAGGCGATCGAGGAGCATCGCCTGCGCAGCGAGATCGTCGCCACCAAGCTCGCCAACCGCGTGATCAACCGCCTCGGCGTGCTCCATCCCTTCGAGCTTGCCGAAGAGGAAGGCGCGGCGATGGCCGATATCGCGGCCATGTACGTCGTCGCCGAGCGGCTGTTCTGCCTGCCCGCGATCTGGGAAGCGGTCGAGACCGCCGAAATCTCCGAAGGCGCGCGCATTGCGCTGCTCGACGAGATGGCAGTCGCGGTGCGCGGCCAGGTCGCCGACCTGCTGCGCGTCTGCAAGCCCGGCGCCAGCCCGGCCGAAGTGATCGCGCGCCTGAAGCCCGGCATCGATGCGCTCGACAAGGCCGCCAAGGGGCTGCTGTTGGACGAGGTCAAGGCGCAGTCGAACCGCATCGCCTCGCGCCTCGAAGCCGCCGGCGCGCCGAGCGAGCTGGTCGCCAAGGTGGTCAAGCTGTTCGAACTCGACGGTGCCGTCGGTCTGGCCGATCTCAGCGTCCGTATGGGCCTCGAGGTTACCCCGCTAACCCGCGCCTTCACGTCGCTCGGCCAGGCGCTCGGCCTCGACTGGGCCCAGTCGACTGCGGCGCGCATCACCACCGGCGATGTGTGGGAGCGCCTGCTGATCGCGGGGCTCGCCCGCGACTTCCAGCAGATCCGCCTCGATTTCCTGGCCCGCGGCCAGGGCGAGGAGCCGCAGGCTGGGGTGGATGCCTGGGTCCGGGCCAATGCCGGACGCGTCGATCAGTTCTCCGCGCTGGTCCGCCGTGCGCGCCAGTCCGCGGTGCCCAATGCCGCAATGCTGGCGCAGATCGCTGGCCAGGCGCGCGTGCTGCTCGGCCGCTGATAAAGAGAAACCCGGCCGGTCTGGTGACCGGCCGGGCTCTCGCATTTCAGGACACAGGCGTCAGGCTTCCGGATCGGTGCTCCGGGCCGGCGTGGCGCGCAGGATCATGTACATGCCGCCCAGGCTGGCGATCACGCCCAGTCCGCAAATCACCGCCAGGTCGATATAAAGTCCCGACATCCAGTCCTCCCCAAGTCTTTTCTGGAAGGGAAGCTGCGTAATTTCTTGGAACTCGGCAAGAAACATTCGTAGCTGCATTGCAGCGCAACCTTGCTGCATCTGCGAGAAGGCGTGTCGGACCGGGACGCAATTCTGCGCGTCTTGGTCGCCCCATCCGCCCGCCACGCCACGCAGAATCTATCACCAAAACCGGGGCCCGAGGTTTGCAATTGCGAATCGTTCGCGTTACGGACCGGCATCGAATCGAACCGGAATCGCTCACCCGACATGCACGCCCCTACCGCCCAGGCAGATCAGGCCAAGGCCAAAGCAAAGCGCGCTCGCAAGAGCTTCTGGCTGAAGCAGCTCCATACCTGGCACTGGATGAGCTCGGCGATCAGCCTGGTCGGGCTGATGCTGTTCGCGATCACCGGCTTCACGCTCAACCACGCCAGCGACATCGAGGGCGCTCCCAAGTCGCTCGATCGTGCCGCGCAATTGCCGCCCGCGCTATTCGCCAAGGTGAAGAACGACGACCAGCCCGACAGCAAGAAGCCGATCCCGGCCGATGTCGCGAAGTGGATCGAGGGCCAGGTCAAGCTCGAGGCGAGCGGCACCGCCGAATGGTCCGCTGACGAGATCTACCTCGCCAAGCCGCGCCCGGGCGGCGACGCCTGGATCGCAATCGACCGCGCCACCGGCGCCGTCACCAGCGAGACCACCAACCGCGGCTGGATCGCGTATCTCAACGACCTCCACAAGGGCCGCAACTCGGGCGGCTGGTGGAAGCTGTTCATCGACATCTTCGTCGTCGCCTGCATCGTGTTCACGCTCACCGGACTGGTGCTGCTGTGGATGCACTCGAAACATCGCAAGAGCACCTGGCCGATCGTCATCGCCGGCCTCGTCATCCCGGCGCTCATCGCCATTTTCCTGATCCACTGAGAAGGACCGTTCCATGCAGTTCCGTATCACCGGCCTGACCCTCGCCGCGATCGGCGGCGCCTTCCCGGCCGCTGCGGGCGCGCAGACGCTCGACGTCACGCTGACCCTGCCGCGCATCAACGTCGCCGAATATCACAAGCCCTATGTCGCGGTCTGGCTGGAAAAGGCCGGCGGCCCCACCACCACGCTCACCGTCTGGTACGACGTCAACAAGCGCAACGACGCAGGCAAGAAGTGGCTGTCGGACGTGCGCATGTGGTGGCGCGCCTCGGGCCGCACGCTGACGCTGCCGGCCGACGGCGTCTCGGGCGCCACGCGCGCGCCGGGCACGCACAAGATCAGCTTCGTCGGCGGCCGCGGCAAGGTCCCGGCTCTGGGTGCGGGCGCCTATACGCTGGTGGTCGAAGCCGCACGCGAAGGCGGTGGCCGTGAAGTCGTCCGCGTGCCGGTCACGATCGGCGCGAATGGTGCCGGCGCGGGCAAGGCTGCCGGCAAGGGCGAGCTCGGCGCCGTCGCCGTCGCCGCACACCGCTAACAGGAGGGATCCGCATGCAGTTCTTCCGCCATCCGCTCACCACCGCCGTTGCGATTGCCGCAATGGTCGTGCCGCAGATCGCCGCCGCCGCCCCGCGCAGCTGGCTGCTGCCGTCGGCGACCAACTTCAACGGCGGGGACGCCTGGGTCACCGTCGATGCAGCACTGTCGACCGATCTCTATTATCCGGACCACCCCGGCCAGCCCTGGACGCCGATCGCGATCGCGCCGGACGGCACCAATGTCCAGGTCGAGAATCTCAGCAAGGGCAAGCTGCGCCTCACCTTCGACCTGCATCTCGCCACGCAGGGCACGTACAAGCTCGCCGTGCTCAACAACGGCGTGATGGGCAGCTACATGCTCGACGGCGAGCGCAAGATGCTGCCGCGCGGCACGACCACGGATACGCTGGCCCAAGCGATCCCGGCAGGCGCCACCGAGGTTTGGACCGCCGAGAACAACAGCCGTGTCGAGACTTTCGTCACTTCGGGCGTGCCCAACGACACGGTGTTCAAGCCGACCGGCAAGGGCCTGGAGATGGTACCCGTCTCGCACCCGACCGATCTTTCGGTGCAGGATGCCGCGACCTTCCAGTTCCTGCTCGACGGCAAGCCCGCCGCCGGCATCTCGGTCAGTGCGATCAACGGTGGCGTGCGCTACGCGCCGAGCATGCAGCAGCTCGAGCTCAAGACCGATGCTGCCGGCAAGGTCACGATCAAGTGGCCGGCCCCCGGCATGTGGTGGGTGAGCGCAAGCATCGGCGCCCCCCGCGCTGAAGGCGGCCCCGGTGGTCCCGGCGGCCCCGGCGCGGGTGGCCCGGGTGGCCCCGGCATGCAGGGAGAAGGGCCGCGCGCACCGATGGGCCCGCCCCAGCGCCGCGCCAGCTATGCGATGACGGTCGAGGTCCTCGGCTGATCCGTATCGCAATTCCCCAAGGGCTCTCGCCTGCGGCGTTCCATCGCCGCCAGGCGGGAGCCCCGGTTATTTCCTGCGCCGGCGAGACGATGGGCACCAGTTGGTCGGCCCGCATCGTCGCCGCGCCCGACGGTATCGCCGCCCGCATCCAGGCCGAGCTCGACCGCGTCGTCGCCGAGATGAGTCATTGGGACCCGGCCTCGGCGCTCTCCCGCTTCAACCGCAGCGAGCCGGGCCGATGGCAGCCTCTGCCCGCCGGTTTCGCCGAGGTGCTCGCCGCCGCGCTCGACATTGCGGAGAAGAGCGAAGGCGCCTTCGATCCGGCCATGGGCGCGCTAGTCGACCTCTGGGGCTTCGGCCCGCCCGGCCCGCGCAACGGCCTTCCCGGTGACGCCGAGATCGCCGCAGCAATCACTGGCCGCGCCCAT
This sequence comes from Sphingomonas sp. R-74633, assembly GCF_013416555.1. Taxonomy (GTDB): domain Bacteria; phylum Pseudomonadota; class Alphaproteobacteria; order Sphingomonadales; family Sphingomonadaceae; genus Sphingomonas. The sequence goes on from NZ_JACCFG010000002.1 coordinate 506,911, forward strand.
ATCGAGCAGGACGACCGCCGCGCCCGCCGCACCGCCCTCGCCGCACTCGACTTCTCCGGTATCGCCAAGGGGCACGGTGTCGATCGCGTGGCCGAAATGCTGCGCAGCATGGAGATCCCCGACTTCCTGATCGAAGTCGGCGGCGAGCTGCGCGGTGAAGGCATCAAGCCCGATGGCCAGCCCTGGTGGGTGGATTTCGAGCCCGTGCCCGGCAGCCCGCTGGTCACGCTTCGTGTTGCCCTGCACGGCCTGTCGATCGCCACCTCGGGCGACTATCGCCGCAGCTTCTCGCACGACGGGCGCAGCTATGCCCACACGCTCGATCCCCGCACCCGCCGCCCGCTGAAGAACCGGGTTGCCTCGGTCAGCGTGCTGCACCCGCGCTGCATGCTCGCCGACGCTTGGGCGACCGCACTGAGCGTGCTTGGGCCCGAGGGCATGGCGCTGGCCGAACGCGAAGGCCTGGCGGCGCATATGGTGGTGCGCGAAGGGAACGGCTTCGCGGAACACCTGTCGCCCGCCCTGGACGGAATGCTTGCCTAAGCGCGCGTTTGCGCCAGCAACCAGGTACGGATCGCGCTGGCGAGGTTGGGCGGATCCTCGCCCGAGATCCGGGCATGATCGATAGCCGCGACCAAGGCATTAAGCGGCAACGACCGCTCCGTCGCAGCCGCCTCCAGCGCATCCCAGAACAGCGGCTCGAGGCTGATCGAAGTCTGGTGCCCGGCAATCGTGACCGACCGCTTGATCGGCCCCTCAAAGCCACCCGCGGGCGGCGCGATCTTCATTCCGTATCGAACAGTGCCGCCAGCTGCTCGACCATCGTGCCGGCCAGCTGCTCGGCATCCATGATCGTCACGGCGCGGCTGTAATAGCGCGTCACGTCATGGCCGATGCCGATCGCGACCAGCTCGACCGGCGAGCGCGCCTCGATCCAGCCGATCACCTGGCGCAGATGGCGCTCCAGATAGGAGCCCGAATTCACCGACAGGGTAGAATCATCGACCGGCGCGCCGTCCGAGATCACCATCAGGATCTTGCGGTCCTCGCTGCGGCCGATCAGCCGCTGGTGCGCCCAGAGCAGTGCCTCGCCGTCGATATTCTCCTTTAGCAGCCCCTCGCGCATCATCAGCCCGAGCGCCTTCTTGGCGCGGCGCCAAGGCTCGTCGGCCTGCTTGTAGACGATGTGGCGCACGTCGTTGAGGCGGCCCGGCTGGGCGGGGCGGCCATCGGTCAGCCACTTCTCGCGGGACTGCCCGCCCTTCCAGGCGCGCGTAGTGAAGCCGAGGATCTCGGTCTTCACGCCGACGCGCTCCAGCGTGCGCGCCATGATGTCGGCACTGATCGCGGCGATCGAGATCGGCCGCCCGCGCATCGAGCCCGAATTGTCGATCAGCAGCGTGACCACCGTGTCCTTGAACTCGGTGTCCTTCTCCATCTTGTAGGAAAGCGACTGCATCGGGTTGACCACCACGCGCGCCAGCCGCGCCGCGTCGAGCAGGCCCTCTTCCTGGTCGAAGTCCCAGCTGCGGTTCTGCTGCGCCATCAGCCGGCGCTGGAGCCGGTTGGCAAGCTTGGTCACCGCGCCCTGCAGATGGAGCAGCTGCTGGTCGAGATAGGAGCGGAGGCGATCCAGTTCCTCGGCATCGCACAGATCGGTGGCCGCGATCACCTCGTCGAACTGCGTCGTATAGGCGCGATACTCGAACTGCGGCGGCAGGTCGCTCCATGGGCGATTGGGGCGTACGGGCAGCATGCCCTCATCGCCTTCGTCGCCGGGCTCGCCGTCGCCATCCTCCATTGCGTCGGACTGCTGCTGCTCGCCGTCCTCGCCTTCATCGGAGTCGCGCTGCTCGCCACGCGCCTCGGCCTGGCCCTCGCTTTGGCTCGACTGGTCCTCGCCTTCCTCGTCGCCGGGCTCGTCCTGGTCTTCTGTGCCCTCGTCCTCGCCGCCGCCGTCATCGGCTTCGTCGGGGATCAGGTCGCCTTCGGTCAGCTCGAGATCCTGGAGCAGCTTAGAGGTGAGCGAGGCAAAGGCCTGCTGGTTGTCGATCGCCAGCGCCAGCGCATCGAGATCGGAGCCTCCGCGCTCCTCGATCCAGTCGCGGATCAGCGCCATGCCGAGTGCCGCGGCGCCGGGCGACTCGCGCCCAGTCAGGCGCTCGCGAACCATCAGGCTGATCGCCGTGGAGAGCGGCACTTCCTCGCGATTGCGCGCCCGGGTGATCGGATCGGCGCGCAGCTTAACTTCGAGCGCGTGGTCGAGATTGGCAGCAATGCCGGCATAGCCGCGCGACCCCAGCGCCTCGACCCGCGCGGTCTCGACCGCATCGAACACCGCGCGCGCCACCGGCTCCTTGGGCGCGGCCTTCAGATGCAGGGCATTGTCGTGGTGGCGCAGGCGCAGCGCGAAGCTGTCGGCAAAGCCGCGCGCCTCGGCCACTTCCTCGGCGGGCAAAGTGCGCGACGGCGTCGGCACCTTGATCTGGCGCCCGTCCTGGCGCGGCGCCTCGCCGGTGAAGCTCAGCTCGGCCTCATGCTCGCCCGAAAGCGCGCGCACGGCGCCGCCCAACACATTGCGGAAGCGTTCGAGGGGAGAGTCGGCAGCCATTTGCCAGCGCTATAGCCGCGGCGTTCCGCCAAAGGAAAGCCGCGCCGGGATGGTTTTCCCGGCGCGGCCCTCTCAACTCACTTCACATCGAGGAACGGCATCGGCGCGCCGCCGCCCATATAGGTGGGCATCACGCCGTTCCATTTCTCCACTGCGCGCATCTTGACGATCTCCGGATTGGTGCGGATCGCCTCCGCTTCGACCTGGATAGCCTCTGCGTCGCCCTTGGCCTTGGCGATGCGTGCATCGGAATTGGCGCGGGCCGTCGCGACATTCGCCTGCGCGGCCAATGCCGCCTGCTCGTTGGCGATCTTGGCGTTGATCTGCGCGAGCACGCTGTCCGGCACCACGATGTTGCCCGCCCAGTAGATCTGCTCGATCTGCAGCCCCACCGGCGCGAAGAAGCCCTGCACCCGGCGCTGCGCCGTGGCGATCAGCTCGGCCTTGTGGCTGCCGTAGATCTCCTCGACCCCCAGCTGCGCCGCGCGCTCGACGATGGCGTTGCGGATCGCATTGCGCAGCGGCCCGGCGATGATCTGGTCCATGTCCGTCCGATAGCGCTGGAACAGGATCGAGGCGCGCTGCGGATCGACATGGTAGGAAACCGCCACATCGGCCTTGAGCGACAGGCCGTTCTTGTCCTGGAAGTTGAAGCTCTCATTGACCGCTGTCTGCTCGGTATCTGCCGCGGTCCAGGTATAGGTGCGGGTGAACACCGGATATTGGTAGATATGCGTTCCCGGCGGCGCGAAATACCAGCCGACCGGGAGTGAGTTGGCCGAGACACCCCCGGCGATGTTGTTGACCCGGATGCCGACCTGGCCCGGCTCGACGCGTGCGAAGCTGGTCATCGCCGCCCAGGCCAGAACAATCGCCACCACGCCCAGGCCAATGCGACGGCCGACACCGCCGCCACGTACCACGCGGCCCATGGTACGGCCGATCGCCTCCGCTGGATTCTCCGATTCATATGCCACCTGTTCTTCTCCCTTTGGGGAAAGTCCGCCCCAGATGCGGTCGTTCGTGGCGGGACGGCGGATATGCCGCCCGCGCAGGGCCGAACGCGGCCGAGCTCGCTCGACGCGGGTATCGATCGGGATGGGTGGGTCGGGCGGATGCATACTTCCCGAGGGAAGGGCGCAGGCGGGACGACACAGCGGCAACCAAATCGCGTGCGATCCACTGGATCGACACAATCCGAAAGCTCATGCCAACGTCGCTAGTCCCTGCTCCTCAAATGCTCCGAACGAGATGGAATCTACGCTTCCCACGGCGGCGGACAAGCGGAATCGGCCTGCACGCCAGGCTATCGTGATTGCAGTTTTTGCAACACAATCCGTGAATGCTTAGCGAAACCGCAATCGCTCGCGCAGCCGGCGCCACCAACCGCGCTTCGGCGCCAGCGGCGGCGCGTTGAGCGGATCGGGCTCGCAATTCCCGACGCCCATCCGGCTGTGCACCAGGTCCTTCAGATAGGCATATTCGTCGCCGGTGATCGGCCCGCCCTCGCCCCCGCGCGCCGTCCAGCGGCGGGGGTCGAGCGGATCGTCTTCCGGCGTGTCGCTCAAGCCTTGGCGACCACGCTTTCGGGCAGGTCCTTGCCGAACACGCGCTGGTAATATTCAGCCACCTGCGCGCGCTCCGCCTCGTCGCACTTGTTGAGGAAGCTCAGCCGGAAGGCGAAGCCGACATCCTTGAAGATCTCGGCATTCTGCGCCCAGGTGATCACCGTGCGGGGCGACATGACCGTCGAGATGTCGCCGTTGACGAAGCCCTTGCGGGTCAGGTCGGCGACGCGGACCATATTCTCGACCAGCTCCTTGCCGCCGGGCTTGTCGAAATCACCCGACTTGGCGAGGACGATCTGCGCCTCGACCGCGGCGGGGAGATAGTTGAGCGTCACCACGATGTTCCAGCGGTCCATCTGGCCCTGGTTGATCTGCTGGGTGCCGTGATACAGCCCGCTGGTGTCGCCCAGGCCCACGGTGTTCGCGGTGGCGAACAGGCGGAAATAGGGGTTCGGGCGGATCACGCGGTTCTGGTCGAGCAGGGTCAGCTTGCCCTCGGTCTCAAGCACGCGCTGGATCACGAACATCACGTCCGGACGGCCGGCGTCATATTCGTCGAACACCAAGGCGGTCGGCGTCTGCAGCGCCCAGGGGAGCAGGCCCTCGCGGAACTCGGTGACCTGCTGGCCGTCCTTGAGCACGATCGCGTCGCGGCCGATCAGGTCGATACGGCTGATATGCGCATCGAGGTTGATGCGGATGCACGGCCAGTTGAGGCGCGCCGCGACCTGCTCGATATGCGTCGACTTGCCGGTGCCGTGATAGCCCTGGACCATCACGCGGCGATTATAGGCAAAGCCCGCCAGGATCGCGAGCGTGGTGTCGGCATCGAAGACATAGGCCGGATCCATGTCGGGTACGCGCTCATCCGCCTCGCTGAACGCGGGCACTTCGAGATCGCTGTCGATCCCGAACAGGTCGCGCACCTTCACCATCTTGTCGGGCGCTTCGAGGATCGTGGTTTCCCGGCTGTCGGGCTGGGTGTTGGGGATGTCCGCCATGTCTTCGTCCTTCTGTCGCGTGAGCGACTAGATGCTCGCGTGCCGCACTGCAACGGGGATCACGCAAAACGCGTGATCGGCGGCTTCCGTCGCAAGCCCTTTCCTCGAATCGGCTTTCATGGGATCATGACGTCAAAGCAACGGTCGCGCGCAAAACCGATTCTTTCGTCTCTTGGGGAAGTCGATGAACTGGAAGCTGCTGTTCCTGGCGCTGCTCGCGCCGCTTGCCGGCTGCGACTGGGGCCAGCAACCTCCTCCGCCCCCGCGGCGCCCTCCGCCCATCGTCCGCCCGGTCGATCGCGAGCCCGACTGGCTTGTCGCCGTGCCCTATTGCGAGGGCGCGCTGCGCCGCGGCCAGTGGCTGGTGTGTGACAATAAGGGGCTGAACTGGCTGCACCGCACGCTCGCCAACCAATGGGCGGAAGACCGGCAGGGCGCGAGCCGCCAGCAGCTCTGGGTCCAGCGCCAGCAGCTCCAGGCGCTGGCAAGCGAGCGCGACGCCTGCGAGACGGCGGACTGCGTCGCCACCGCCTATCGCCGCTATCTGCGCAAGCCCGAGCGCTGGACGCCGGAGCCGGGCTGGCGCCCCGCGCCGCCGCCGCGCCCGATCTATCACCGCCCGCGCGAGAAGCGCTGGAACTGGCGCGACGACAGCTCGACCTGCGCCTCTAAGATCGGCTGGCAAAAGGCGTCGCTGCTCGCGCGGCAATGCTCGGTGGTCAATCCCGACGGCCAGTGCGGCCCCCAGCGCAGCTGCGCGTCGCTGAAGACGATGATCCTCGACGGCTGCTGGGACATGGGCGATCGCAAGCCGGGATTCTGCGGGCGGGTCTAGCCGCGTCCTACATCGGGCGCGGCACCGACTCGGCAAAGGTCACGAAGTACGGGCCCAAAGCGGGTTTTCGCGGCGCTTAGGTTGACTCGGTTCGGAGGAACGCCGCGCGTCTCGCAACATCCTTGCGCGAGCGGGATCCTATTTTTCCTACAGGGTCAAAGAGCGGCCGACGGCAGATCGAGGCAAGCAGGCGAAATCCTACATTGCAAGGGGCGGCGGAAGCATTCCTGTTCCCCGGCGAAGGCCGGGGCCCAGCCTCGACGTCTGTCGTTAGGCGCGTGAACCTCTCGAACGGCATTGCAACTGGACCCCGGCCTTCGCCGGGGAGCAGCTTGGGGTGACGGCCTGGCATGAGGACGGGCCTAGCTAATCGTTCTCGAACCTGGGCAGCCCGAACAGGTCGACGAAGCGCTGGCCGAGCGCGATGTCGCCGGTGACCACCACCCGCCCCTCGCGGATCGACTCGGTCAGCGGTGCCGGCCCGTAGAAGGTCGCGGCGAGGAAGGTCGGCTGGCCTTCGAAGATCACGTCGGCACCCGCCGGATCGCGGCGCTCGATCACCAGGCCGCCGTCGACGATCGCCGCGCGGAACGGCTCGCCGCCGATGCGGAAGCCCAAGTCGATCGACAAATCCCGCGCGGGCTCGCGCGCCATCATCGTCTTCAGCGAGAGCATGAAGGCGCCGTTGCTGAGCGGCAGGCGGACATCGTGCGCGGGCGATCCCGCTGCCCAGCGGCTGAGCGCGAAGATCGGTTCTTCGAGCGCGGCGCCCCATTTGGTGAGTTCATAGACCTGGGCATTGACCGGCGAAGGCAGCTGCTTGCGGCGCAGGATGCCGGCCTTCTCCAGCCCCTCGAGCCGCTGCGTCAGGATATTGGCGCTCAACCCTTCGAGCGCACCGCGGATTTCGCCGAAGCGACGCGGGCCCAGAAGCAGCTCGCGAACGATCAGCAACGACCAGCGTTCTCCGATCAGATCCATCGCCAGCGCGGTGCCGCACGCGTCCTGATACCAGCGCCGCGCCTTGCCGAAATCGTTGTCAGTTACTTTTTGTGACTCCATGGTTGCTTTTAATAACTCAGTCGGGCATCAGGATCAAGCAAGCGATTCGCTGACCACCCAAAGCGGAGGTTTAGTTCGATGCCATTGGTTCCCGCCGCAGAGCTGGCCACGCGTGAGACGACACGCTGGCCGGGAGAGTCCGAAGACTATCGCGCGGCGCGTACTTCGCTGCTCGCCGCGGAGATCGACCTGCGCCGCCAGATCGAAGCGGTCGCCGAGCAGCGCCGCGCGCTGCCGGCCGGCCCCGAGGTCACCCGCGACTATATGTTCGAGGGCGAGCACGGCCCGGTTTATTTCGCTGACTTGTTCGGCGCGCACGATAGCCTGGTGGTCTACACGTACATGTTCGGCCCCCAGCGCGAGCGGCCCTGCCCGATGTGCACTTCGCTGCTGTCTTCGTGGGACGGCGAAGTGCCCGATATCGCGCAGCGCGCCGGCTTCGCGGTGATTGCGCGCTCGGGCATCGACAAGCTCAAGGCGTTCAAGGCCGAGCGCGGCTGGCAGCATCTGCCGCTCTATTCGGACGCGAGCCAGGACTTCAGCCGCGACTATGGATCGATCGCGCCCGACGGCAGCGACATCCCGCAGTTCATGGTCTTCACCAGACGGAACGGCACGATCCGGCTGTTCTGGGCGGGCGAGATGGGTCCCGACAGCGCGGATCCCGGACAGGACCCGCGCGGCGCGCCCGACCTGATGCCGCTGTGGACGATCCTCGATTCAACCCCCGAGGGCCGGGGGACCAGCTGGTACCCCTCGCTCAATTACTGATCCCAGGAGAGAGAAAATGACCCAGATGATCTTCGTCAACCTGCCCGTCAGCGACGTGGCCAAGTCGACGGCCTTTTACGAAGCAATCGGCTGCACCAAGGATGACCGCTTCAGCAACGAGCAGGCATCGGCGATGCAGCTCAGCGACACGATCGTGTTCATGATCCTGTCGAAGGACTTCTTCCAGACCTTCACCTCCAAGCCGATCGCCGACGCGCACAGCGTCACCGAAGCGCTGATCTGCATCTCGCGCGACAGCCGCGATGCCGTGGATGCGATCGTCGAGGCAGCGCGCAAGGCGGGTGGCAAGGCCGATACCCGCGACGCGCAGGACATGGGCTTCATGTACGGCCGCAACTTCGAGGATCTCGACGGCCATATCTTCGAGCCGATGTTCATGGACATGGAAGCCGCGATGGCCGCCTTCCCCGAAGGCCCCGCGCATGAGCCGGCCTGAGCCCATGAAGCGCGAGCGCATCATCGGCTGGGTGCTGAGCGGCCTGGTCCTGCTGTTCCTGGCGATGGACGCAGGCGGCAAGCTGATCGCCCCCGCGATGATGATCGCCAACAGCCCGCCGCTGGGGATTCCGGCCGATACCGGGCTGTACCAGCAGCTCGGGCTGATCCTGGCGGTGTGCGGGATACTCTATGCCGTGCCGCGCACCGCGGTGCTCGGGGCGATCCTGCTCACCGGCTATCTGGGCGGCGCGGTCGCGATGCAATGGCGCGTCGGCAACCCGCTGTTCAGCCACACCTTGTTCGGCGTCTATCTCGGCGTGATCGCCTGGGGCGGACTGTGGCTCCGCGACCCGCGCGTCCGCGCGCTGATCCCGATCGCCGGCTGATATTCGACACTTCAGAGTCCAAAGGAGAGGACCGATGGCAGACAAGATCACTACCGTCCTGTGGTTCGACCATGTGGCCGAGGAGGCCGCGAACTTCTACGTCTCGCTGCTGCCCGACAGCAAGGTCGGCAAGGTGCACCGCGCACCGGGCGACAATCCGAGCGGCAAGGAAGGCGCGGCTTTGGTCGTCGAGTTCACCCTCGCCGGGCGGGCCTATGCGGGCCTCAACGGCGGCCCCAATTTCAAGCCCAATGAGAGCGTCTCCTTCCAGATCCTCACCGAGGACCAGGAAGAAACCGATCGGCTGTGGAACGCTATCGTCGGCAATGGCGGCGCCGAGTCGATGTGCGGCTGGTGCAAGGACAAATGGGGCTTCAACTGGCAGATCACCCCGCGCCGGCTGATTGAGATAAACTTCGGCGACGATCCCGAGGCCGCGCGGCGCGGCTTCGAGGCGATGATGACGATGAAGAAGATCGACATCGCGGCGATCGAAGCCGCGGCGAGGGGCTGAGCCATGACCATCGAGATCACTGCGCTCAACTGGGTGCCCGATTTCGCCCGCGGCTATGTCCGCGACCTGCGGCCGCGCTGGGCGTGCGAAGAAATCGGCCTGCCCTATGCCACCAGGCTGATCAGCCCGGTCCCGCCCAAGCCGGCCTGGTATTTCGAGGAGCAGCCCTGGGGCCAGGTACCGGTGCTCCACGATGGCGATGTCCAGATCTTCGAGAGCGGGGCGATTCTGCTCCATCTCGCCGAGAAGGACACGCGGCTTTTGTCGCATGACCCGCAGCAGCGCGCGACGAGCATCGCCTGGGTGTTCGCCGCGCTCAACAGCGTCGAGCCGGGGCTGTTCGAGCTGGGCAATGTCAGCCTGTTCTCCAAGGACGAGGAATGGGCGAAGCTGCGCCGGCCGAGCCTGTTGGAGGATATCGGCAAGAAGCTTGATCGCCTGGTCGATGCGCTGGGCGAGCGGGAATGGCTGGGCGAGGCGTTCAGCGTCGCCGACATCGCGATGGTCACGGTGCTCCGCAACGCCGACCGCAGCGAGCTGGTGCTCTCGCGCCCGACTTTGGCCGCCTATGTCGCGCGCGGCATGGCGCGGCCCGCCTTCCAGCGCGCGATGGATGCGCAGCTGGCCGATTTCCAGCCCGCGCCGGTCGCGGCCTGACAGCTACCTGAGAGGAGAACCGAAATGGCGTATATGGACGGTTATGTGCTCGCGATCCCCGAGGGCAACAAGGAAGCCTATCGCAAGATGGCCGAGAAGGTCGCGCCGATCTTCACCGAGTGCGGCGCGCTGAGGGTGATGGAAGGTTGGGGCGACGACGTGCCCCGCGGCAAGCTCACCGACTTCTACATGGCGACCAAGGCCGAGGAAGGCGAGACGATCGTTTTTTCCTGGGTGCTGTGGCCCGACAAGGCGACGCGCGATGCCGGCTGGGCGAAGCTGATGCAGGACGAGCGGATGCAGCCCGACGGCGAGTCCCCCTTCGACGGCAAGCGCATGTTCTGGGGCGGCTTCGAGCCGATCCTCGATACGGGAGAAGCCAAATGAACGCGCATGGAAGCTGGATCTGGTACGAGCTGCTGACCAAGGACGCAGGCAAGGCCAAGACGTTCTACGACGCAGTGTGCGGCTGGAACATCGACGCCCAGCCCGCGCCGGGCGGCATGGACTATCGCATGATCAACGCGGCGGACGGCGCGGCGGGCGGGCTGATGCAGCTGAGCGCCGACATGCTGGCCGGCGGCGCGCAGCCGACCTGGCTCGGCTATATCGGGGTCGATGACGTCGATGCCTCGGTCGCGGCGGTGGTCGAGGCCGGCGGGCAGGTGCATCTCCCTGCCTTCGACATTCCCGATGTCGGCCGGCTGGCGATGGTCAGCGATCCGCAGGGCGTGCCCTTCTACGTGATGCGCGGCGCCACCGAAGGGCGCGACAGCACCGCCTATCAGCGGATGGGCTTTGGTCATGTCAGCTGGAACGAGCTGCGCACCACCGACGATGCCGCCGCGCTCGATTTCTACGGCAAGCTTTTCGGCATCGAGAAGGTCGGCGGCATGGATATGGGCGAGATGGGCGAATACAGCTTCATCGCCAACGGCGACACCAAGGGCGAGGCGATGGGTGCGGTCATGCGCGGCGAGCCCGGCGGCAAGCCGGCCTGGGGTTTCTACTTCCGCGTGCCCGACATCACCGAGGCGCAGGCGAAGGTGGAAGCCGGCGGCGGCAAGGTCGTGTGGGGCCCGCACCAGGTGCCCGGCGGCGAATGGGTGATCAACATCGCCGACCCCGAGGGCGTGAGCTGCGGCCTCGTTTCGCCGAACAAAAGCTGATCGACGTGACGATCACGATCACCGCCTTCGATCGCTCCCCCGATGGCGGCAAGGGCCTGGCGCGCGATACGCGCGTGCGCTGGGCGCTGGAGGAGGCGGGCCAGGACTATGACGTCCGGCTCGTCACCTTTCCCGAGCTCAAGCAGCCGGCGCATCTGGCGGTCCATCCCTTCGGCCAGATCCCGACCTATGAGGAAGGCGATCTCGCGCTGTTCGAAACGGGCGCGATCGTCTTCCACCTCGCCGATCGCTTTCCGGGGCTGCTGCCCGGAGATCCCGACGCGCGGGCGCGCGCGATCACCTGGATGTTCGCGGCGCTCAGCAGCGTCGAGCCGCCGGTCCTCGAACTCATCACCGTGCGCTTCATCGAGGGCGACAAGCCCTGGGCCGAGGAACGCATGCCGCTGGTGATGGACCGCATTCGCGCTCGCCTGAAGCAGCTCGCCGCACGACTTGGCGACAGCGAGTGGCTCGACGGCGAGTTCAGCGCGGGCGACCTGATGATGATCTCGGTGCTGCTGCGCACGCGGCCCTCGGGCATTCTCGACGAGTTTCCGAACCTCGCCGCCTATGTGGCGCGCGGCGAGGCGCGCCCGGCCTATCAGCGCGCCTTTGCCGACCAGCTCGCGGTCAACACGCGGCCGACCGACTAGACGAACGCGGGGGACGCCCGGAGGTGTTGATAGGCCTCGATCACCCGCTGGAGCCGCGTCTCATGGCTGCGGTCGCCGCCGTTGCGGTCGGGGTGGTACTTCCGCACCAGCTCCGAATAGCGTTTGCGCAGCGCGCTGCGGTCGGCGTCGATCTCGAGGTCGAGGACCTTCAGTGACTCGCGGTCGAGGCCCGAGAGCGGCTTGCCGTCTTTGCGCTCGGCGCGGTCCTTCATGCGGTCCCGAAACCGTGCGCCGATCGCATCGAGCGGGTCGGCGAAATCGGCCCAGCGCGGCGGGCGGTCGGCGCCGCCGGTGGCGTTGAACGCACGCGTCTCGCGCTCCCAGCCGGCATAGGGCCGCTGGGCGTCGTGGATCTCGTCGGGGCTCATGCCCTGGAAGAAGTTATAGCCCGAGTTGAACGCGCGGACGTGATCGAGGCACAGCCAGCGAAACTCGCCCGGCCCGTCATAGCCGCCGCGGGTATGGCCCATCGGCGCGCGGAACTCGCCCGGCTCGTTGCAGCCCGGCTCGGCGCATAGCCTGCCCGTCGCCTCCACCCGGCCATGGAAACGCGCATTGGGCCGATCTTTCTTCGGGTGGCTTTCGGCCACGGTACCTCCGTTGAACAAACGCGCTATATAAGCGCGATGACCGACACTGCCAGCGGCGGACTCGCCGATATCATCACCGCCCGTCTCATCGCCGCGCTCGCTCCGGCGCACCTCGAGGTGATCAACGACAGCCACCTGCATAGCGGCCATCTCGGCGATGACGGCACGGGCGAATCGCACTGGACCGTTGTGGTGGAAAGCGGGGCCTTTCAGGGCCAGTCGCGCGTTCAGCGCCAGCGAATGATCAACACCGCACTTGCCGACCTTCTCGTCCACCGCATCCACGCGCTGGCGATTCGGGCCCGCGCACCGGGAGAGGGATGATGCCGTACAAGCTCTGGTACTGGGCGGAAATCCAGGGCCGGGGCGAATTCGTCCGGCTGGCCATGGAAGCCGCCGGGATCCCTTATGTCGATGTTGCCCGTGAGAAGGGCAGCGACGCGCTGATCGCGGACATGAAGGCGCGCGACGATCGCCCGCCCTTCGCTCCGCCCTATCTCGACACCGGACAATGCGTGATCGCGCAGGTTGCCAATATCCTGCTCTGGCTGGGCGACCGCCACGGGCTGGCGCCCGACGATGTCGTGACGCGCTACTGGCTGCACGAAGTCCAGCTGACCGTCACCGATTTCGTCGCCGAGGTGCACCAGGTCCACCACCCGGTCGGCGTCGCGCTTTACTACGAGGACCAGAAGGCCGAAGCGAAGCGGTTCGCCGAGGAATTTCGCGAGAAGCGCATGCCCAAATTCCTCGGCTGGTTCGAGCGCTCGGTCGCCGGCGAATGGCTCGCGGGCAATCGCTGGAGCTATGGCGACACCTCGATCTTCCAGCTGATCGAGGGGCTGCGCTACATGTTCCCCAGCCGGATGGCGGCGATCGAGGGCGATTATCCCAAGCTCGTTGCAATCCGTGACCGCGTCGCCGCGCTGCCGGGGATCAAGGCCTATCTCGACAGCGAGCGGCGAATCGCCTTCAACACCCAGGGCATCTTCCGCCACTATCCGGAGCTCGATGCCGCCTGACCCGAAAGGGTAGGTTTCCAAACTGTAGCTGTCCGCGCCAGGTGCCGCGGGCTATGCAGTGCGGGACGAGAGGGCAGACATGACCGACGAGCTTTTCACCCAGATCATTACGCCGACCACCCATGATTTGGGCGGCTTCAAGGTCCACCGCACGCTGCCGTCCAAGCCGCGCACGATGGTCGGGCCGTTCATCTTCTTCGACCAGATGGGCCCGGCGCGGCTGACCGTCGGCACCGGCATCGATGTGCGCCCGCACCCGCATATCAACCTGGCGACGGTGACCTATCTCTATGCCGGCGCGATCGACCATCGCGACTCGCTCGGCACCTTCGCGACGATCGAGCCCGGCGCGGTCAACCTGATGACCGCGGGCCACGGCATCGTCCATTCCGAGCGCTCGCCGAGCGCCGAGCGCGCCAAGGGGCCGGAGCTTTCGGGCATCCAGACCTGGCTGGCGCTGCCCGAAGCGATGGAAGAGATGAACCCGGCGTTCGAGCATGTCGCCGCGGCCGACCTGCCGATCGTCGAGGACATGGGCGCGCGCTGCCGGGTGATCATGGGCGAGCTGTGGGGCGTGAAGGCGCCGACCACGACCTATGCCCAGACCATCTATGCCGATATCGAGCTGGAAGCGGGCGGCGCAGTGCCGATCGATCCGTCCGCGACCGAACGCGCAATCTATCTCGCGTACGGCGATGCCAGCATCGACGGGATCGAGATGGAAGTCGCGACGCTCTACATATTGCGCCCGGGCATCACGGCGATCCTGCGCTCGGGCAGCGGCGGCCGGGTGGCTTTGTGCGGCGGCGAGGATTTCGCGACGCCGCGCCACGTCTGGTGGAACTTCGTCTCGTCGAGCCGCGACCGGATCAACCAGGCCAAGGAAGACTGGAAGGCCGGCAACTTCCCCACGGTGCCGGGCGACGACAAGGAATTCATCCCGATCCCCGAAGTGCCCAAGACGGTGAGCTATCCCTAGCACCAAGCTCAGCGTCTGCCGCCGCAAGGCACGCTATCCCTCGCGGGAGGCGGCGCTGGCGGCGATCGCGAAGAGCGGCTGGGAGCTGCGGCCCTATCGCTGCGACCGGTGCTTTCAGTATCATCTGACCAGCCGGACCAAGGGCAAGCGGCCGCTTCCCCCATCTCCATAGCCGTCATCGCCGCGCAGGCGGGTATGACGGTTGAGGATTGGCACCGCGCCCTCTAGCCTCCCGCAAAACAGGAGAGGCGACATGGCGGACTTCGAACTCCAGCGGATCGCATTGCCCACGGGCGTCGAGCTGAACGTGGCGATCGCGGGCGATCCGGCGAACCCGCCGATCATCCTGCTCCACGGCTTTCCCGAATCGCATCGCACCTGGCGCCACCAGATCCCGGTGCTCGCCCGCGACTATTATGTCATCGCGCCCGACCAGCGCGGGTTCGGCGGCTCGTCCAGGCCCGAGGGCGTGGCGAACTACACGCCCGACAAGCCGGTGGAGGACCTGCTCGCGCTTGCCGACCATCTCGGCATCGGGCCGTTCACCTTGGTTGGGCATGACTGGGGCGGCGCGATCGCCTGGATGGCGGCGCTGCAGAATCCGCAGCGGATCACGCGGCTGATCATCGTCAACGCGCCGCACCCGCTCGTCTTCCAGCGCAGCCTGTTCGACGATCCCGCCCAGCGCGAAGCGAGCCAGTATATCACGGCGTTCCGCAACCTGGATTTCGAGAAGTTCATCGACCGGATCGGGCTGGAGACCTTTTTCGACACCAGCTTCGCCAAACATGCCGACGCCGCGCTGCTCGCACCGGAAAAGCCCGCCTATCTCGCCGAATGGGGCCAGCCCGGCGCGATGACCGCGATGCTCAACTGGTACCGCGCCAGCGCGATCCTGGTGCCCGGGCCGGAGGAGACACCCGCCCGCCCCGTCTGGCTCGACGCGCCCTTCCCGCCGATCACCCAGCCGACCCTGGTGATCTGGGCGATGCAGGACAGCGCTTTGCTCCCCAGCCAGCTCGACGGGCTCGAGGCGCTGGTGCCCGACCTGACCTTGGTGCGCATCGCCAGCGCCGGCCATTTCGTGCCCTGGCAAAAGCCCGAGCTGGTGACCGAGGCGATCCTGGAGTGGCTCGCCTAGCAATCAGTTTTACAGCCGCACCTCCGCCGCCGCGTCGAGCAGGATGCCCTGTTCGCTGCTGCGTTCCTCGCCCGGGCGGACCCAGGCGGCATGTGCATGGGCAGTGGCGACGACGATGCGCGGGCCGCCATCGGGCCAGGTCCGTACGCTCACGACTTGCTCGCCGAGCGCCCGGTCAGGCTCCATCGCCACCCAGGCAAGCGGGCGTTCGGGCGTCGCCTGCGCACCGGCGGCCTCCATCGCGACGCGGATGCGCGCGGTGCTGGCATCGGGGACATATTGCCAGACGACCGAGTGCATCAGCACCCGTGTCACGCCCTCGGCCTGCGGTTCGGCGAGGCGCGCCTCGACCCAGTCGGCGGCATCGGCGCGTTCGAGGTCAACGCCTTTTTCACGGATCATCGCTATGGCGCGTTTCAGCCGTTCGAGCCGCATCGGCGTCTCGGCCCAGACATAGGCGGACAGGCGGGCCTCGACGGCGGGATCGGTGACGTCGAGCGGCTGCACGTCACAGCCCCGCGTCGAGACGATCTCGAGTGGCGGCAATTCGGGGGGATCGCCGAGCCAGGCAGGCGCGATGGTGACGGGCGAGTCCGCCGGGCCGAGCATCGCGCCGCCCAGATCGAAGCGATAGCGGTCGATCAACAGGTTGAGACCGCCACTCGATCCGATCTCGAGGATCTCCAGCTTGGGCCCGAGCCGGCGTGCGACTTCGATCAGCCCGACGATCAGCGCCCCCGAGCGGCCGGGCTCGTTGGTCTGGGGCGGACCGTCGAGCCAAGGGAGCAACGCCGCGTCGTTGCGGGCGAGCACGCGGTTGAGCGCTTCGGCGCTGACCTGTCCCGCGAAGATTTCCCCCAGCTCGGCATCGGCGTCCGCCAGCACCAGCGCGTGGAGCCCGCCGATCAGCCGCAGCGGCAGCGCGTCGCGAGTCGGCTCGCCCGGCCAGTCGAGCACGCGGCGCCCGGTCTCGCTGCCGCGGTCGAGCCTCTCGGCGATCGCCGCGCAGATATCGGCATAGATGAGCGCGTCCATCTTGCGGCAGTAGAATTCCTGGATCCGGAACGCGCCGCGATTGGTCTCTTCACTGGCCACAAGAATAGCTCCTCGGCCGGTCTGTTGCGCCCTGAGGGTGCCCCGAGTAAAGCCCCGGCTTCGATGACCGAACCGCTGATCCTTGCCGTCCCCAAGGGACGCATCCTCGACGAGGCGCTGCCGCTGCTTGCGCGCGTCGGCATCATCCCCGAGCCCGACTTCGCGAACGAGAGTTCGCGGGCGCTGCGCTTCAAGACCAACACGCCGGCGATCGACCTGATCCGGGTGCGCGCGTTCGACGTGGCGACCTTCGTCGCGCACGGCGCCGCGCAGCTCGGCATCGTTGGGTCGGACGTGCTCGCCGAGTTCGACTATTCGGAGCTCTACGCGCCGGTCGACCTGGGGATCGGCCATTGCCGCATCTCGGTCGCCGAGCCGGCGGACCTGGCGAGCCAGGACGATCCGCGCGGCTGGAGCCATGTCCGCGTCGCGACCAAATACCCGCACATCACCCGCGCCCATTTCGAGGCGCGCGGCGTGCAGGCCGAGTGCATCAAGCTCAACGGCGCGATGGAGCTGGCCCCCGTGCTGGGGCTGGCACCGCGCATCGTCGACCTCGTCTCCTCGGGCCGCACGCTCAAGGAGAACGGGCTGGTCGAGGTCGAAGTGATCGCCGAGGTCAGCAGCCGGCTGATCGTCAACCGCGCGGCGTTCAAGACGCGCGCCACCGAAGTCGTCCCGCTGGTCGACAAGTTCCGCAAGGCGGTCGCCGAATGATCCGGCTGAACGCCAGCGATACAGGCTTCGCCGCGGCGTTCACCGAACTGGTCAACGCGCGCCGCGAGGCCGACGAGGATGTCGCGCGCGACGTGACCGCGATGATCGCCCGGGTGCGCAGCGAGGGCGATGCGGCGGTCAAGGACCTTACCCAGCGCTTCGACAAGTTCGACCTCGATGCCCAAGGCTGGAAGATCGACCGCGCCGATTGCCTCGCTGCCTGGCAAGGCCTGACGCCCGAGCTGCGCGACGCGCTCGAACTGGCCGCCGAGCGGATCGCCACCTACCATGCCAAGCAGAAGCTCGAGGATCGCGACGAGATCGACGCCCAGGGCATCCGTCTTGGCGCGCGGTGGCGGGCAGTGGATGCGGCGGGCGTCTATGTGCCCGGCGGGCGGGCCGCCTATCCCAGCTCGGTGCTGATGAACGCGCTGCCGGCGCGCGCCGCAGGGGTCGGCCGGCTGGTGATGGTCACGCCGACGCCGAACGGCGAGATCAACCCGCTGGTGCTCGCTGCCGCGCATCTCGCCGGCGTCGACGAGATCTGGCGTGTCGGCGGGGCGCAGGCGATCGCGGCGCTGGCCTATGGCACCGAGAAGATCGCGCCGGTCGATGTGATCACCGGCCCCGGCAATGCCTGGGTCGCCGAGGCCAAGCGCCAGCTCTACGGCGTGGTCGGGATCGACATGGTCGCCGGGCCGAGCGAGATCGTCGTGGTCGCGGACAGCAAGAACGACCCCGACTGGATCGCCGCCGACCTGCTCAGCCAGGCCGAGCACGACCCGACCAGCCAGTCGATCCTGTTCACCGACGATGCGGCGTTCGCCGACCAGGTCGCCGAGGCCGTCGAGCGCGCGCTGGCACAGCTCGCCACCGAGAAGACCGCGCGGGCAAGCTGGGACGCCAATGGCGCGATCATCGTCGTGTCCGACCTCGTCGCCGCGATGCCGTTGGTTGATCGGCTGGCGCCCGAGCATCTCGAACTCGCCTGCGACCGCGCCGAGGGGCTGTTCGACATGGTGCGCCATGCCGGATCGGTATTCATCGGCCGCTACACGCCCGAGGCGGTGGGCGATTATGTCGCGGGGCCGAACCATGTGCTGCCGACCGGCCGCCGGGCGCGTTTCGCCTCGGGCCTGTCGGTGCTCGATTTCATGAAGCGGACAAGCTTCCTGTCGCTCGACGAGGAGGGGCTCGCCGCGATCGGCCCCGCCGCAGTCGCGCTCGCCAATGCCGAGGGGCTGCCGGCGCATGCGGAATCGGTCGCGATCCGGTTGAGGAGCATCTGATGCGCATTCCCGATCTCGACGACGACGGCTGGTGCCTGGGCAGCGCGGCGGAATATCACGCGCTCGATTCCGAAACCTTCGAGATTCCCGACGAAGCGGCGCGCACCGGCCTCAAGCCCGGCGACTTCGCTAAGCTGATCTTCGTGATCGCTGTCGAGGAAGACGAGGAGCCGATCACCGACCGGATGTGGGTGGTGGTGCGCGAGGCCGCGGACGGCGGCTATTTCGGGCTGCTCGATAACGAGCCCGACATCGACGAGAATGACGAATTCTGGCTCGGCACCGAGCTGCCGTTCGGCCCGGAACACGTCATCGAGGTCGAGAAGGGCAATGCGGAGAGCAGCGAATATGCCGCCCGCACGCCGCTGCGGAGCTGGCCGCGCGACTAGGGGAATACCCCCTTTCCCTTTGGCCCTTTGCCTTTGGCGGCGCACACGCCTATCTGCGCGCCATGCCTAGCCCTACCGCAAAGTCCCGTTCCAAGGCGCGCGCAGCCGCGCGCCTCGCCGCCGTGCAGGCGCTCTATCAGCTCGAGATGGAGAAGCCTTCGATCCCGGCGCTGCTCCACGAATTCCACCAGCACCGCCTGGGCGCGACCATCGAAGAGGTGGAATATGCCGAGGCGGACATCAATTTCTTCGACGATATCGTCGTCGGCGTGCATGAGCGCGTCGAGGAAATCGACCGGATCATCGCCTCGAAGCTGGCCGCCGACTGGAGCATGGAGCGGCTCGACAAGCCGATGCGCCAGATCCTGCGCGCCGGCACCTATGAGCTGATGGCGCGCAAGGACGTGCCGGTCGGCGCGGCGATCAGCGAATATCTCGACGTGACCGACGCGTTCTACGACCGCCGCGAAAAGGGCTTCGTCAACGGCATTCTCGACGCCGTGGCCAAGGAAGTCCGCGCCTGAACGAAGCCCAGTTCATCGCTGCATTGCGCACCCTGCCGCTCCATCCCGGGGCGGAGGGGCTGCGCGACGATACGGCGGTGATGGAGGTCGGCGGCGAGCGGCTGGTCCTCACCCATGATGCGATTGCCGAGGGCGTGCATTACCGCCCCGGCACCGACCCGTTCGACATTGCCTGGAAGCTCGTCGCGGTGAACCTGTCGGACCTCGCCGCCAAGGGCGCCGAGCCGCTGGGGGTGCTGATCGGCGCGGTGCTGGTCGAGCGCGCCGAGCGCTTCGTCGAGGGGCTGCGCGCGGTCCTTACCGAATATGACGTGCCGCTGCTCGGCGGCGACACGATCTCGGTTTCCCCGGCGACTTTCGGCTGCACGGCGATCGGCCGCGCCACCAGTCCGCGAGTGCCGCGGCGCGACGGCGCGCGGCCCGGCGACGCGCTATGGGTCACCGGCCCGATGGGTGCGGCGATGCTCGGCTTCGAGGCCGGCACCGGCACTGCCTATCTGCGCCCCCGCCCCCGCCTGAGCGACGGCCGCGCACTCGCCGCGCATGTCCACGCGATGATGGACGTCTCGGACGGGCTGTTGCTCGACGCCAGCCGCATGGCGGAGGCGAGCGGCTGCACCGCCGAGATCCGGCTTGCGGACGTGCCCATCGCCGCCGGTGCCGATCCGCTGCGCGCGGTCACCTGGGGCGACGATTATGAGCTGCTGTTCGCCGCACCCGCCGATTTCACGCCGCCGGTGGCGGCCGCGCGGATCGGCCATATGACGGAGCGCGGCGCGGTGCCGCTGCTGCTCGATGGCGCCGCCCCCGATTTCCCCTTGGGCTACCAGCATCGCTGAGCGGCTTGCGCTAAGGCCAAGCGCTCGATAGCCTCCCCCCACCGGGCCCTTTCAATACCGGCACACAGACCGGCGCGGCTCGATATCCAATAGGGGAAGGGCTTGAACGCATGACGATTGTGTACATCGCCATAGCCTGCGGCGTGCTCGCAGTGCTTTATGGCTTGTTGACGAGTCAGCAGGTGCTTAGCGCGCCCGCGGGCAACGAGAAGATGCAGAGCATCGCCGCTGCCATCCAGGAAGGCGCCAAGGCCTATCTCGGCCGGCAATATATGACGATCGCCATCGTGGGCGTGATCGTTGCCGTGATCATGTTCTTCACGCTGGGCACGCTCTCGACGATCGGTTTCGTCCTGGGCGCAGTGCTTTCGGGCGTTGCCGGTTTCGTCGGCATGAACATCTCGGTGCGCGCGAACGTCCGCACCGCGGAGGCCGCGCGCGGCTCGCTGCAGGGCGGCCTCACCCTCGCCTTCCGCTCGGGCGCGATCACCGGCATGCTGGTGGCGGGCCTCGGCCTGCTCGCGATCTCGGTGCTGTTCTGGTACCTGGTCGGCGTCGTCGGCGAGGCACCCAATAGCCGCAAGGTGATCGAAGTGCTCACCGCGCTCGCCTTCGGCGCCTCGCTGATCTCGATCTTCGCGCGTCTCGGCGGCGGCATCTTCACCAAGGCCGCCGACGTCGGCGCCGACCTGGTCGGCAAGGTCGAGGCCGGCATCCCCGAGGACGACCCCCGCAACCCCGCCGTGATCGCCGACAATGTCGGCGACAATGTCGGCGACTGCGCCGGCATGGCCGCCGATCTGTTCGAAACCTATGTCGTGACGCTCGGCCTCACCATGGTCTCGATCGCGCTGCTGATGAAGAACCTGGTCGACGAGAAGCTGCTGGCGCTGATGACGCTGCCGCTAATCGTCGGCGGCGTGTGCATCGTCACCTCGATCATCGGCACCTATATGGTCCGCCTGGGCAAGAGCCAGTCGATCATGGGCGCGCTCTACAAGGGCTTCTGGACCACGGTGATCCTCTCGGTTCCCGCGATCTGGTTCGCCACCCAGTACACGCTGGGCGACATGAACGCCGTTATCGGCGCGCTGCCGGTCGACCCGAGCGCATTCCTCGAATCGACCGATCACGTGACCGCCGAAGCGGCGCTCGGCCTCGCCGCCGGGCCGCAATTCACTGGCACCAGCCTGTTCATCTGCATGATGATCGGCCTGGCGGTGACCGGCCTGCTGGTGTGGATCACCGAATATTACACCGGCACCAACTATCGCCCGGTCAAGTCGATCGCCAAGGCTTCGGTGACCGGCCACGGCACCAACGTGATCCAGGGCCTGGCGATCAGCCTCGAATCGACCGCGCTGCCGACGCTCGTCATCGTCGTCGCGGTGATCGCGACCTTCCAGATCGCGGGCATCATCGGCGTGGCCTTCGCCGCGACCTCGCTGCTGGCGCTGGCCGGCATGGTCGTCGCGCTCGACGCCTATGGCCCGGTGACCGACAATGCCGGCGGCATTGCCGAGATGGCCGGCCTGGAAGACGAAGTGCGTCACAAGACCGACGCGCTCGACGCAGTGGGCAACACCACCAAGGCCGTGACCAAGGGCTATGCCATCGGTTCGGCCGCGCTCGCAGCACTCGTGCTGTTCGGCGCGTACACCACTGACCTCAAGGAGTTCTTCCCGACCGTCATGGTCGATTTCTCCCTGAGCAATCCGTACGTGATCGTCGGCCTGCTGCTCGGCGCCTTGCTGCCCTATCTGTTCGGCGCCTTCGGCATGACCGCCGTCGGCCGTGCGGCGGGTTCGGTGGTCGAGGACGTCCGTGCGCAGTTCCGCGACAATCCGGGCATCATGCAGGGCACCAGCCGGCCCGACTATGCCCGCACCGTGGACATCGTCACCAAGGCGGCGATCAAGGAAATGATCATCCCGTCGCTGCTGCCGGTGCTGTCGCCCATCGCGATCTACTTCATCATCACCGCCGTTGCGGGCCAGGGCCAGGGCTTTGCCTGCGTCGGCGCGATGCTGCTCGGCGTGATCGTCTCCGGACTCTTCGTGGCCATCTCGATGACCTCGGGCGGCGGCGCGTGGGACAATGCCAAAAAGTATATCGAGGACGGCAATTACGGCGGCAAGGGATCGGATGCGCACAAGGCGGCCGTGACCGGCGACACCGTGGGTGATCCCTATAAGGATACTGCCGGCCCGGCGGTGAACCCGATGATCAAGATCACCAACATCGTCGCGCTGCTGCTGCTCGCGGCACTGGCCGGACACGCCGCCGGCTGATCCGACCAACAAGAAGAACTGGCCCCGCCCGGACAGGCTCCGGGCGGGGTTTTCTTTGGTCAGATCTCGGCTTCGGGATTGCCCTCCGGTTCGAGCGCAGGCGGGATGCTGGTGCACTGCGCCTTCGGGTCCGCCGCCTTGGCCTTCACCAGCGCCTCGGCCTCACGGAAGCGCTCGATCACTTGCGGCATGACCGACAGGTCGAGCGCGCCGCCACGAACATAGTCGTGGTAGAATTGGTGATCGCGGAACACGATCTCCTCGATCGAGAAGACCAGGCTCCTGCGGTCGCCGGCAAAGGCCTTCAGATCTTCCCAGCGCAGATAGATCGACGCGCTACGGAGCCATGCCGGTATCTCGGCGAGGCCACCGAGCGGCGGTTCGCCGTCGCTTATCATCTTTCGGAGCGTGAGCAGCCGTGGCCGCTTCATCTTCCGCGTCTCCAGGGCCTCGATCTCGACCGAAAGCAGCGCGGGATCGAACTGCGTTGGTGCAGGCGTCTTGCGCTGCAGGCCATAGGCCTCGCCGAAGCTGACGTGGAGCGTGATGTCGTCGAGGTCCGCGCGCCCGACCTGCGGCCAGCCCATCCGGCCCGACTGAATCCAGTAGATGCGCAGATTGGTGATGGTGCCGTCGGGATCGACGCGCGCGCCCGCATGCACGCTTTCGGAACCGCGGTTTCCGCCCTTCCACTGCCAGGTCGGTCGCTTCGGCTTGAGCGGGTATTTGAAGGCAGGCGCGGCGCCATAGGGGCCCGGCAGATTGAACTCGACATCGGCGGCGCATTCATAGGAGAGCCCGTCGGGCCGGCCCGATGCGAGGGCCGCCGACGAGCAGAGACCCGGCACCAGCAGCGCGCACAGGCCGGCGAATTGCGGCATGCCGATGCACCGCATCACCGCTTCGGCCCGATCACGACGCGGCCGATCAGCCGCCCTTCCCTGTCGTCGCCCAGCACTTCGATATCGACCGACTCGTCGCTCTGGTTCGGCCGGCCGAAGTTGCGGATGACATGCGCAGTGACCACCGACGGGCCATTGGGATCGATCCGGTCGCTGGCGAACACGTTGGCGCGGATCGTGTAGGTGCCGTTCGGCGCGTGGCGGATGAAATATTCCTCGGGGCCATAGCCATTGGTCATGTCGTTGGAGAGATGCCCGCCGATCGCAGTGCGCGGATTGTTATAGATCGCGCGCTCGCCGGTCGGTTCATCGACCCACAGGTCGAGATCGGTCGCATCGGTGTTCCATTCGGCGATCACCCGGATATCGGCGTCGAGCAGTGTCACCAGCCGGCGATCGAGATCGATGTCGCCGCCCAGGGCGCGCAGCTTGGGGATCAGCGCATTGGCTTCCATCAGCGCGATCGTCTCGACGCCCTCCCAGATGTCCGGCCAGGGAGTGAGCGCGACTTCCGAGAGCAGGGCCACCGCGCGCTCCAGATCGGCGCGGGCATGTGCCGGCACCGCGGCGGCGCGCCGGGCAAGGGCAAGCGCGAGCAGGCGCTTGGGCTGCGGGCGGGTCGGATCGAGCGCCGCCTCGCGTTCGCGCAGCTCGATCGCGCGATCCCAGGCGCCGTAGCGCTCGAGCCGGGCAGCGACCAGGCCAAGCGTGACTTCGTTGGCGACCGGCAGATCAAGCGCGGCGAGCACCATCTCGCTTGCCTCTGCAGTTCGGCCATGGCGGCGCAACCATTCGGCGGTGTCGAGATAGAAAGCGGGCAGCGATCCGTGCACCTTCTCCTGCTCGAGGAAGACCGCGTCGAACCGCGCCGGTGCGGCATCGAACGCCTTTAGATACGGGCGGTCGGGCTGCCAGGCATCGATCTCGATCC
The DNA here is from genome assembly GCF_013416555.1 of Sphingomonas sp. R-74633. Classification (GTDB taxonomy): domain Bacteria; phylum Pseudomonadota; class Alphaproteobacteria; order Sphingomonadales; family Sphingomonadaceae; genus Sphingomonas. Next base: position 531,327 of record NZ_JACCFG010000002.1, read on the forward strand.
GCGCGCCTTCCGGAGGCGCATTCTTGTCGGGGAAGCGCCCAATATCCTCGGCGGAGACAACGGTGATTGCGCTGACCGAGTCGCTGACGGTCGAGTCCAGCCGCGTTCCGGTCACCACCACCTGATTGTCGTTCGAGGGGAGCGGCTCCGGCATCGGCGTTGGCGCAGGCGCAGGCATGACTGCGGGGGGCGCCACCAGGTTGTCCGATCGCCCGCTGCGCGCCGGTTTCGGGCGGGCAGCGGGGCTGAACTTGCGCCGCCACCAGCTGACCTGCTCGTTCCACAACCCAACCACCTCGTCGAGCCGCTCGCGCTTGCTCTCGGCGGCGTCTTCGTCGGCGACCTTGCGTGCTGCGCGATAGGCGGCAAGATCCTCGCCGGCATAGCTGGCCGGCGGCGCGACATCGGCCCGGACATAGTCGGCCGGGGTTTCGAGCACGAGGAACGACAGGCTCGGGCTCGCCACGCCGTAGCGGCGGCTGAGCGCGACATAATCGGCGCGGCGCTCGGTGGCGCCCAGCGTGGCGAGGGTATCGACGGCGATCAGCGCACCTTCGCCGGCGAAGTCCGCCGCCTCGGGCACGGCGCGGCGCTGCTCGGCCCCGCCGATCACCACGCGCACGCCGCCGCGATCGGGCGCACGCGCCGCGACCAGCCATTGGCCGTTGCCGCTCTCGGTCGGCACAAAGGGTAGCCGCCGGCCCTGATCGTCGAGCACTGCGGTAACGCTCGGCCCGGCCTGGACCAACCCCTTCTCGACGTCGCCGATATCGTCGCCAAGCCGCCAGGCGCGCCCGCCATGCAGTGTCGCGAAGTGGCGCAGCCAGGCCATGTCGGCGCTCGCTTCCGCCGTTACCGCATCGACCCGGCAGGGCAACGCGACGCTCGCATCGCGGTCGATCGCCGGCCTGCCATTCGTGAAGAGCAGGCATCGATCGGCGCGGACCAGATCGCCGGCTAGCCGCGCGAAGCTGGTCGCGCCGCGATAGCGTACACCCTCGAGCAGCGCGATCGCGGCATCTGCGCTCGCGACCTTGCGGCGCTCGACCCCGCTCGAATTGAACGTCACCACTTCGATCTCGCGCGGCTTGAGCCCGGCGAGCGTGCGGCGGAGCAATGCCAGCTCGGCCTTGTGGCTGCCGAGCCGGGCACGCGAACGGTCCCAATAGATGCGCACGCGGTCCGCGGTGGCCGCCGCGCCCGCCGGCAACCTGCCCGAAAGCTGGACGAAGCGCTCGCCCAGCGCATTACGGCTCGCCAGCGCCTCGGGCAGCGCCGGGCGGCCGAGGATCAGCAGTCCGTTGAGCGCACGCACGCCTTCCTCGCGCGCCGCGAAGCCGGAGCCGCTGCGCTCCATCGCGATCGCGTCGCGCCCGGGCCAGGTCAGGCTGGGTGCGGCGAGCACGCCTTCGGCACGTACGCTGATCGACCAGCCTTCCGCCGGTGCCGGCAGATCGAGCGGCAGGACATAGACGTCCTCGCCGCGATGCGAATTGAACAGGGGCGCGACATAGCGCAGGCGGATGGTGCGGCTGCCCTTGGCGGGGATCGGGAAGACGCGCGTGTGAAACACGCCTTCGGGCTCGACTTCGGCCAGGCCCGGGTCGACCCGACCGCGGACATTGGCCTCGTACACAGCCCTGGCGCGGCCGCGATCGACCAGCACGCCGTCAAGCATCCGGTCCTTGATGTCGAGCGCATAGCCGGTGACCACCGCGTCGGCCGGAAGCGCAAGGCGGAAATCGCCTTCGAGCGGGTCCTTGCCGTTATTGGCGAACTTGGCGGTCACCACCGTCTCGGCGATGCCTCCGCGCAGCGTGATCGCGATGTCGAGCCGGCTAAGCGCGATGTCGCGGATATGGGCCGGATCGCGCACGCCATTGGCGAGCGCCGTGAGGCTGGGGCTCCCCTTGGGGGGCGGCCCCGCTGGCTGCGCCGCTACGGCGACAGGCGCCAGAAGACACAGCAAGCCCATTGCCCAACATACGCGCATCCGTCCCTCCTCCGGATTATGTTACTTTGTATCATGTCGCGAAAATCAGGCGATTGGAAGCGATATCTCCCGGCCCCGGCTGGTAAAGCCGCGCTATTGCTCCCATATCGGAGCGAGCGGCGCGCCCTGTGCGGTGTGCGCACCCTACTCCTTTCCTTTTTGCTTCCCGCGCTGTAAAGGCACCGCCACTTTAGGCGCGCGCTGATCCACGAGGTATTTTTTGGCCAAAGAAGAACTGCTTGAAATGCGCGGACAGGTCGTTGAGCTTCTGCCCAACGCCATGTTCCGTGTTCGGCTTGAGAATGATCACGAGATCCTCGGCCACACCGCCGGCAAGATGCGCAAGAATCGCATCCGCGTGCTGGTCGGCGACGAAGTGCTCGTCGAGCTCACGCCCTACGACCTGACCAAGGGCCGTATCACCTACCGCTTCAAATAACGGGCCGCTCGTGCGGCTCGTTTTGGCATCGACGTCTCCGCGACGGCTCGATCTGCTCAAGCGGATCGGGGCCGAGCCCGCGCGCGTCGCCGCCCCGGACGTGGACGAGGATGTCCGCGCCGGCGAGACCCCGCGTGCCTATGTCCAGCGCGTCGCGATCGACAAGGCGCATGCTGTGGCGCGCGGCGAGGACGAGATCGTGCTCGCCGGCGACACCACCATCGCCGTCGGCAAGCGTATCCTCGCCAAGCCCGAGAACGAGGCCGATCTGCGCCGCATGCTCGGCCTGCTGTCCGGCCGGCGCCACCATTGCCTTTCCGCGGTCTGCCTGATCGGACTGGATGGCAAGGCGCGCACCCGGCTTTCCGACACCGTGGTCACCTTCAAGCGGCTGAGCGAGGCCGAGATCGACTGGTACGTCGCCAGCGGTGAAGGCATGGGCAAGGCGGGCGGCTATGCCATCCAGGGCAAGGCCGAGGCCTTTGTCCGTGCGCTGTCCGGCAGCCATTCGGGCGTGGTCGGCCTGCCCGTGTTCGAGACCCGCGCGCTCCTGGCGAGCGCCGGCTATGTCCTTGGCTGAGTGGCTCTACGAAGCCGGGATCGGCGAGAACCGCGCCGCGCTGGTTTCGCGCGGAGTCATCTGGAAGGCGCGGATCGAGCTTGAAAGCACCCGCCCCCGTGTCGACGCAGTGCTCGACGCCAGGCTGATCGACAAGACCACCAAGCTGATCGCGTTCGACGGCGGCGGCGAGGCTTTGTGCGACCATCTCCCCAAGGCGCTGACCCAGGGCGCCAAGCTGCGCGTGAAGATCGTCCGCGAGGCGATTCCCGAGCCTGGCCGCGCCAAGCTGCCCAAGGCAGTACCGAGCGACGAGCCGCTGTCCGACGGGCCGAGCCTGCTCGATCGCATCACCGCCACGGGCCTGCCCATCCGCACGCTGCGCGCGCATGAGCCCGATGCGCTCGAGGAAGCCGGCTGGTCGGAGGTGCTCGACGAGGCGATCACCGGCGAGATCGTCTTTTCCGGCGGCGCGCTGCGGCTTTCGCCGACCCCGGCGATGGCGCTGTTCGATGTCGACGGCTCGGGCAACCTCGATGCGCTGGCGGTGGCCGCGGCCCATGCCGTGGCGCGCGCGATCGAACGGCACGGCATCGCCGGATCGATCGGCGTGGATTTCCCGACGCTCGCCGGCAAGGGCGCGCGCAATGCGGTGGCGGAGGCGATCGACGCCGCTTTGCCCCAGCCCTTCGAGCGCACCGCGGTCAACGGCTTCGGCTTCCTCCAGATCGTGCGGCGGCGCACCCGGCCCTCGCTGCCCGAACTGCTTCGCGCCGACCTGATCGGCGCCGAGACGCGCGCGACGCTGCGCCAGCTCGAGCGGCTTCCCCCGCCACCCCCGACTACCCATATGGTGACCAGGAACATCGCCCGCCGCCTCGCCCAGCAGCCGAGCTGGACCGCGGAGCTGGCGCGGCGCATCGGCGGCGTGACCGAATTCACGTCTGCTAGGGACTGAAATGGCGAAGAAAGACTGCTGCCCCGTCTGCGGGCGGCCGACGAGCACCGAAGACAAGCCCTTCTGCAGCCGCGGCTGCAAGGACCGCGACCTGCTGCAGTGGCTGGGCGAGGGCTATCGCATTCCCGGCGAGCGCGTTGATCCCCATGCACATTCAGGGGTGGACAGCCCCGATTCGCCCGACTAAGAGGCGCGCTCCCCGGCATTCGCCGGGCACGCCCGGGTAGCTCAGTTGGTAGAGCATGCGACTGAAAATCGCAGTGTCGGCGGTTCGACTCCGTCCCCGGGCACCACTTTCCCAGACAGCATGAATTGCGCGCCGCGCGCTAGCTGCCGCCGCCGGGACCGGGCACGCCGGACGCGTTGCCAACGGCCGCGCCCTGCTTCATTTCCTGATAATGGCTGAGGTTCAGCCCCAGGAAGATCGCCACCACCAGCAGCAGCACGACGATCACGATGATGACCAGCCCACGCCGTTTGCGGGGCGTAAGCGGCGGCGATTCTTCTGACGGGTCCATAAGGGCTGATACCCGCCGCACCCGCCCCCGGTTCCGCATCTAGCGGCCGAGCAGCTCCATCCATTCGATCGGCCGGCGCTTGGTGCGTTCGATGACCTTCACGGCGACACCGCGCGATTCGGCGCGGATCAGCGAGGCGAGCATATAGGTGTTCACCGCATTGCCAGGGTCCCAGGGATGCGCGGCATATTCCTTCTGCCCCGCCTCGGCCCGCTCGCGATCGAAGGCGATCTGCGAATGGACGAACTCGATATGCGTCTTCTCACCCGTAGCGTAGGGCTCGAGCCACGCAAGCGCGCCGGCCAGGCTCGATCCCGAGGGGCTCGCCCAGCCAACCCAGTCCTCGCCATGCGCCCTGGCCGCGAGCGCCGCCATCAGCAGCGGGTCGAGATCATAGGTGACATAGTGCAGCGCGTCGCGCTCATGGAAGTCGAACACCGATCCGTCGGGCTGGATGTTCGAGCCGACATGCTTGCGGAACGCCGCGCGGGCGCGCGCGATCAGCGTCGCGTCGCCCGTTTCGAACGCCGCCATCGTCGCGAGCTTGATGCGGTGGCTCTGCCAGTTGGTGTGCGAGTTCTTGGGCTTGCCGTCCATCGCGTCGAGATAGCCGGTCGCCATGCGCCGCCAGAAGCCGTCGAGCTTGGCGCGCAGCCTCGGATCGAGGTCCGCCTCGGTCAGGTCGGTGGCGAGGATCAACGTGTCGAACCCGGTCTCGTCGATCGGGTTGAACGACATGTGATAGATGTCCGCCCAATTCTCGAGATAGCGCGCGGTCTGGTCGAGATAGCGCCGGTCGCCGGTCAGCCGCCAGGCGAGCCCCAGCGCGATCACCACGCCCTGATCCTCTTTGGCCTTGAGGCTGACCTCGCGAATGCCCTTGCCGGGCAAGGTGCCCTCGGTGTGGAGCTCGGGGATCGCGCCGGGCGGCCGGGTGAGCGCGGCATCGGCGCGGGCGAGCACGCGGCGCGCCACCGGGTCCTCGCGCGGCACCGCACGGGCGAAGCCGGGCCCGAGGATCGCCTGATCCTGCGCGGACGCAGGAACGGCGCCGAGCGCCAGGAGGGCGGCGGCGCTGCAAAGGACAAGCTTCATGGGGATACTCACCGAAAGAGATGCGGAGCGGCTGGGAGATAGCCGCTCCGCATACAGTAAGGCTAGAAGCTGCTGCGGATCGTCAGCGTATAGGTGCGCCCGTCATAGTCGATGCGGCGCGGCAGCATCGGATCGTTCTCATATTCCGATCGCGTCGCGTTGGTCAGGTTGAACGCGTCGAGCGAGATCGAGAAGTTCTTCATGATGTTGAGCGAGGCCGAGGCATCGAGCTGGCTGCGCGCCTTCACGGTGCGGGCATCGCCGACGAAGCTGTTGCCCGCCGCGAGGTCGTACTTCCCGCGATGGTTGAACACCACGCGCAGGCCGAAGAGCTTGGTCTCGTAATAGCCGATCAGGTTGAGATTGTGCTTGGCGACGCTGGGCAGCGTGATCGGGTTGCCCTGCGCATCCTTCCCGTTGATGTCGGTGTAGGTGTAGTTCGCCGCGCCGCCGAGATACTTTAGGAAGCCCGGCAGGAAATCGAGGTTCTGCTGCACCGAGACCTCGACGCCGCGCACGCGCATCGGCTTCTGGTTGGTGACGCCGCTCGCCTGCACGCGCGCCGCCGGGCTGCTGCCGACGATGTTGCAGTTGGTGCCGTCGTCCTGGAGCGTGCCCAGACCGAAATCGATGCCGTTATAGATGCCGTTGGTCGGGCAGAGCACGCGGCGATCGGTAATCGGGCCGACATAGCCCTGGATGTCCTTCTGATAGACCGCGATCGCGAAGGCGCCGCCGGGGCGGTTATACCATTCGAGCGACAGATCGTAGCTGTCCGAGGTATAGGGGCTCAGGCTGGTCGCGCCGATGATGACGTTGTAGGTCGGCGTGCCGACCACCGCCGGATCGGGGATCTGCACCGAGGTCGTCGGGATATTGTCGCGCGGCTGCGGGCGGACATAGGTCTGGTAATAGGCACCGCGGAAGACGAGGTTCTTGGCCAGGTCCGCCGCGAACATCGCCGAGGGCAGCCAGTAATCGTAATTCTGCTTGTAGGTGCGGTTGGTCATGCTGTGATTGACCGGCGGCGCGGCGATCACCGAGAGGCCGGCCAGGCAGTTGCGGCAATCGAGCGCGTCGATCTTCTGCGTGGTCGCCTCGTAGCGCAGGCCGGCATTGCCGCGGACATGGATGCCGAACAAATTCCCATCGAACTTCGCCATGGCGTAGGTCGACATCACCTCGCGCTTGTTGGTGAAGTTGTTGTTCCAGTAATTGGGATCCCAATAATTGTTCACCAGCCCATAGGGCGTGAGGAACACCCCGCCGCTGCCGAAGACGAACTGGCCGGGCAGGCCGTTGGGGTTGGCGGTGGTGCGCGGCGCGGTATTCACCGGCGTGATCGCGCCCAGCACCTGATTGACGTCGAGCCCGCGCCAGTTCGAGGTATAGCCGCCCGCGGTGCCGCCGAAGAAGTCGCCGACATAGGGGTTCACCTGCGACATCGCGGGCGTGACGTTCACGGTATTGGCGCCGAGCGACGTGTTGCGCGATCCGGTCGAGGTATATTCGTTATTCTCGTAGCGCATCCCGACCTGGAAGCCCGACAGGAAACTGTCGGCAAAGCTGCGCTCGATATCGAGCTGGATCGCGTCGAGCGCATTCCAGGACTGGCCGTTGGTGCCGGTGACGCCGAAGCGGTCACCCTGCGTGTTCGCCGGCGCGCCCGGCATCTGTGCACCCGCCTGGGTCGCCTGGCTCGCCGCCGAGGGCAGGCCATAGCCGCCGGTCGGGATGTGCGAGGCATTGGGCGTGTTCAGCACGAACACCGCGTCCTGCAGGCTGGTACCGCCGGTGAAGACCGAGGCGGTGATGCCGTTCAGCCCCACCGTGCCGAGGTTGCGATACGGGTTCTCGATGATGTCGAGCTCGATCTGGTTGGCGAGCACCTGCGCGCGCGAGATCGTGCCTTGTCCCGTCACCCGCCAGTCATCGTTCTTATACTCGATCGTCGGGTTGATCGCCCAGGTCTTCTGCTTGGCCGGCTCGGAGCGGATCGAGTCGTAGGTCTGCAGATTTTCGGCAGTGAACTGGTTGATATAGGCGCGCGGACCGGTCGGGGTCTGGACGACATAGGGCGTGCCGAGGCTGGTGAAATGCGCCACCGCCGAGGTAGCCGCCAGCGCCCCGGTGCCGCCATTGCCCGCCGAGGTATCGATATAGAGCAGGTGGTTGGTGCCCTGGTCGAGATTGCGCTCGGTATAGAAGCCGGTCGCGCCGAACTTCAGCGTGTCGGTCGCCTGCCACTCATAACCACCCGCGCCGGTGAGTAGATGGCCCTTGTTGAGGCGGACGAACTGGCGGACCTGGGTCGGGTAGTAAACTCCGCCCGGATACTGGGCCATCAGCGCCTGATAGGTCGGATTCGAGGCCGGAACCGCCTGGTTGCCGACCTGGATCGAGCCGAGCTTGTTGGCCCAGCTGTTGACCGAGATCGAGTCGCGGCGGAACTTCTCGTCCTTCCACGAGACCACGCCGAACACCGCGAAATTATCGGTGATGTGGGCGTTGTAGCCGGCCGAGAGCGCCGGACTGCCGAGGTCGCCCAGGTCGTTATATTCATACGACGCCTTGGCCCAGCCGCCTTCCTTGCGGCTCAGTGCCGAGGCGATGCGCAGGTCGACATTGCCCGACAGGCCGCCGGCGAGGTTCGCGGCGTTGGGCGACTTGATCACCGAGATCGCCGAGAAGATGTCCGAATTGAACGCGCCGAGCGGAGTCGACGAAGTGTTGGTCGCGCTGCCCAAAATCGGATCGGCGAAGCCGCCGCCGTTCAGCGTGGTGCGCGCGAACGAGCCCGGCAGGCCGCGCAGCGAGATCGTCGCGTTGCGCGAATCGGCCTCGCGGTTGATCTGCACGCCCGGGATGCGCTGCACCGCCTCGCCGACATTGAGATCGGGGAAACGGCCAAGGCCGTCCGACGAGATCGAATCGGTGATCTGATCGGACTCGCGCTTGATGTTGAGCGCGTCGGCATAGGCCCGGCGGAAACCGGTAACCACGATCTGGTCCGAAGCCGGCGGTGCGGGCTCCTCGGCCTGGGGCGGGGTCGTCTGGCTGTTGGTATCAGTGTTCTGCGCGAACGCAGGCGTAGCGATCAGGACCGCGCAGAGCGCAGTGCCGGCATAAAGAGCAGTCTTCATGACTCTCCCTCCCCATCTGTTTGTCCCGGCTTGTTGTATCGCCAGTCATGCTGGCTACCGGTGTCAGACCAATAAGGCCGATATGGCTGCGACTGTCAATAGAATGGTCAGGCCACATTGTTTTATTGGTCGGGCACGCGAGCCGTACACACAGGCGCAGACCGCCTTGGCGACGCGCACGGGACAGTTGGTCAGGGCTTAGGTGGCCTGTCCAGCTACACTTTCGGGTGAGGGCCGGCGCGGCAGCCGGCAGAATCAACCACGCCCCGCGCGCCTTATGGCACGCGGGGTCGCGGGGGCGGAGGCCGGGCTATCAACCCTGGGGTGGCTGCTGCCAGCCCCCGCCAAGCGCTAGGAACAGAGTGACTGTTGCGTCGGAGAAGCTCGATTCGGCCTGGGCGAGCAGCAGTTCGTTGCTCGCTTCGGACCGCTCGGCATCGAGCACGGTCTGGAAGCCCTCGGCACCAGCGCGGTAGCGCAGGCGGGCGATGCGGGCAGCCTCTCCGCTGGCATCGCGCGCACGGCGCAGCGATTCGACCCGCTGGCCCTGCGCCACATAGGCGGCAAGCGCGGTCTCGGTATCCTGCAGTGCAGTCAGCCAGGTGCCGTCGAACGTGGCGAGCGCAGCGTCCGCCCCGGCCCTGGCCTGGGCGATGCGCGCGCGGGCAACGCTCATGTTCGGGAAGCTGAACGAAAGCAGCGGCCCGATGCTGAAGTTCAGGCCCGAGCTCTTGAACAGCCCTTCCGGCGAATTGGCGGTCGAGCCGATCGAGCCGCCGATCGAGACGTTCGGATAGAGGTCCGCAGTGGCGACGCCGATCTGGGCGGTCGCCGAGGCAAGCCGGCGCTCGGCAGCCCGGACGTCGGCGCGGCGGGCGAGCAAGGTCGCGCCATTGCCGACCGGGATCGCCTGCTTGACCACCGGCGGCGCCTCGCAGGCGGCGACATCGGCGGGGAACTCGGCCGGCGGCTTGCCGGTGAGCACCGCGAGCCGGAACAGCGCCGCCTTGCGCTGCGCCTCGAAGATCGGGACGGTCGCGCGGGTCTGCTCGAGCAGCGCCTGGCCCTGGCTGGTCTCCAGCCCGGTGCCGCGCCCGCCTGCCTCGAGGCGGCGGGTCAGGTCGTAGGTGTCTTCCTGAAGCTTCAGCGTGCGCGCCGAGACCGAGAGCTGCTGCCCCGCCGAACAGGCATCGGTATAGGCACGGATCGTCTCCGCGACGACGGTGACGCGGGTCAGGTCATAGGCGGCCTGGCTGGCCTCGACATCGGCGCGCCCGGCCTGGATGGCGCGCGTGATCTTGCCGAACAGATCGACCTGGTAGCCGAGCCCGAAACTCGCGCTGTAGCTGTCGCCGCGCGGTCCCGGGCCGTCGATGCCAAGCGTCGAGCCCGAGGTCTGGCCATAGCCGCCCTGCGCGTTGATCGTGGTGCTGGGCAGCCGCGCCGAGCGCGTCTCGCGCAGCACGGCCTGTGTCTGGCGCAGGTTCGCCGCGGCGACGCGCAGATCGGTATTGGCCGCCAGCGCTTCGCCGACCAGCCGCTCGATCGTGGCGTCGTTGAACAGCCGCCACCAATCGGCGGGCGGTTCGTCGGCGACGAAGCCGGGGGCGTTCGCCTGGCTCAGGTCGCCCTGGGCCGGCGCCTTGGGCGCGGGCGAGACATAATTGGGGCCGACGACGCAGCCCGACAGCGTCAAGCCAGCGGCGAGGAGGGTAAGGGTCCGCTTCACTGGGCTTCTCCCGTAGCGGTGGCAGGCGTCTCGGTCGGCTCCGCCGGCGCTTCCTTGCTCACCCGGCCGCCGCCCCAGCGGCGCATCAGCACATAGAAGATCGGCGTGAAGATCAGGCCGAACAGCGTGACGCCGATCATGCCGAACACCACCGCGGTGCCGAGCGACTGGCGCATCTCCTGGCCCGGGCCGCTCGCGATCGCGAGCGGGATCACGCCGAAGATGAACGCGAACGACGTCATCAGGATCGGGCGGAGACGCGAGCGGGCCGCGTGGATCGCCGCGTCGAACCGGTTCATGCCCTCTTCCTCGCCCTGCTTGGCGAACTCGACGATCAGGATCGCGTTCTTCGCGGCCAGCGCGATCAGCACGACGAGGCCGACCTGGGTGAGAATGTTGTTGTCCATCCCGCGCAGATTGACGCCGAGCAAAGCCGCCAGAATGCACATCGGCACGATCAGGATCACCGCGAGCGGCAGCGTCAGCGCTTCGTACTGGGCTGCCAGCACGAGGAAGACGAACACCACGGCGAGCACGAAGATCAGTGCCGAGGAGCTGCCCGCCGCCTTTTGCTGATAGGCAAGGCCCGTCCATTCGAAGCCATAGCCCGGCGGCAGCGTCTTGGCGGCCATCGCCTCCATCGCCGCGAGCGCATCGCCCGAGGAGACGCCCGGCGCCGCGGCGCCCTGCAATTCCACTGCGGGCAGCAGATTATAGCGCACCACGCGCGACGATCCGGAGTCGCGGTTGAACGTCGCCACTGCCGAGAGCGGCACCATCGCCCCGCTCTTCGAGCGCACCTGCAGCCGGCCGATATCGCTGATGTCGTCGCGCGAGGCCGGCTCGGCCTGCGCTGTCACGCGGAAGGTGCGGCCGAGCAGGTTGAAGTCGTTGACATAGGTCGAGCCGATATAGGTGCTGATCGCATCGAACACCTGGCCGGGCTCGACGCCCATGATCTGCGCCTTGTCGCGGTCGACATCGGCACGGATCTTCGGGTTGGCGGTGTTGAACAGCGAGAAGACCTGGGTGACCTTATGCTCCTGCATCGCGGCGCCCATCATCGCGCCGGTCGCGCCCTCGAGCCCGCGCCAGCCGCCATTGGCCGACTTGTCCTCGACCATCATCACGAAGCCCGAGCCGTTGCCGAGGCCCTGCACCGCGGGCGGCGCGATCATGAAGATGTTGGCGCCGCTGATCTGCCCGGCGATCGCGCCGGTCAGCTGGCCCGCCAGCGCTTCCGCGCTCTGCTTCTTGCCGCGCTCGGACCAGTCCTTCAGCTTGATGAAGAACACGCCCGCATTCGACGCCTGGCTGAAGCTCGCGCCGTCGAGGCCGGCGAACGCCGCGCCGTCGAGGATGCCGTCGGTCTTGCTGGCGATGTCATAGGCCTTGTCGACCACTTCGCTGGTGCGCTCGAGCGACGAGCCCGGCGGCAGCTGGACGACGCCGATCAGGAAGCCCTGATCCTGCTCGGGAATGAAGCCCGTCGGCGTGGCGGTCAGGCGCCAGCCGGTCAGTGCGAGCAGGCCCGCATAGATCAGCATCATGATCAGGCCCATGCGGATCACGCGGCCGGTGAAGCGGCCATAGCGATCCGACAGCCAGTCAAAGCCCTGGTTGAACTTCTCGGCGCCGACCTTGATCGGGCGCATCCAGCGCGGGCCCCTGTCCGCATCGATATGCTCGTGCGGCTTGAGCAGCAGCGCGGCGAGCGCCGGCGACAGCGTCAGCGAGACGAGCAGCGAGATCGCCGAGGCCGCGGCGATCGTCACCGCGAACTGGCGGTAGAAGATGCCGGGGATGCCGCCGACCATCGCGGTCGGGATGAACACCGAGACGAGCACCAGGCCGATCGCGACCAGCGCGCCCGAGACTTCGCGCATCGTACGGTGCGCGGCCTCGCGCGGGGCCAGCCCCTCGCGGATATGCTTTTCCACCGCTTCGACCACGACGATCGCGTCGTCGACCACGATGCCCACGGCGAGCACCAGCGCGAAGAGCGACAGCGAGTTGATCGAGAAGCCGAGCGCGAGCTGCACCGCGAAGGTACCGACCAGCGCAATCGGAATGGCGACGATCGGGATCACCGCCGCGCGCCAGGTCTGGAGGAAGATGATCACGACGATGACGACGAGGACCACCGCTTCGAGCAGCGTGTGCTGCACGGCCTCGACCGATGCCGAGACATATTCGGTCGGGTTGTAGGGGATCGAGTATTGAAGGCCCGCCGGGAAGTCCTTCTTGAGCGTGTCCATCTCCTTCAGCACCAGGTCCGCCGCCGAGAGCGAATTGGCGCCCGGCTGCTGGACAATGGCGAGCGCGATGCCGCGCTTGCCGCCGAACGAACCGCGGATCGAATAATCCTGGCTGCCCAGCTCGATGCGCGCCACGTCGCCGAGCTTGGTCAGGCTGGCGCCGGTCGGATCGGACTTGATCGTGATGTTGGAGAATTGCTCGACGCTCTGCAGGCGCCCCTGCACGTCGACGGGCACTTCGAACGAGGGATTGTCCTTGCCCGTCGGCGCCGAGCCGAGCGCGCCGCCCGCGGTCTGGACGTTCTGTGCCTGGAGCGCGGTGATGATCTCCGCCGCGGTCAGGTTGCGCGCCGCCGCCTTGTCCGGATCGATCCAGACGCGCATCGCGTAATTGCCGCCACCGAAGATCTGGACGGTGCCGACGCCTTCGAGGCGCAGCAGCCGGTCCCGGATCACCGTGTTGGCGTAATTGCCCATGTAATCGACATCGAGGCTGTTGTCGGGCGAGGTCAGCGCCACGATCATCAGGAAGCCCGATTCCTGCTTGTTCACCGTCACGCCGATCTGGCGGACCTGCGCGGGCAGGCGCGGCAGCGCGAGGTTGACGCGGTTCTGCACCAGCACCTGCGCGGCATCGAGATCGGTGCCCGGCTTGAAGGTCACCGTGACCTGGCCCGCGCCCTGGGTGGAGGACGAGCTCATGTAGAGCATGCCCTCGACGCCGTTGATCTCCTGCTCGAGCGGCGCGGACACCGTCTCGGCGATGATCTCGGGCGAGGCGCCGGCATAGGCCGCCTGCACCGAGATCGTCGGCGGGGCGATCTCGGGATATTGCGAGAGTGCGAGCAGCGGATAGCAGAAGGCGCCGATCAGGGTGATGAACACCGCGATCACGCCGGCGAAGATCGGCCGCTCGATGAAGAAGCTCGAGAAGCCGCCGCGCACGGGCGCTTCGGGCGGATTGGCCTGGGTGTCGCTCATTGCGCCGCTCCTCAGCGGTTGCCGGCGGGCAGCGCGGTGGAGGCAGGCGCGTCGGAGGGCGGCGCCGATGCGGCGGCCGTCTCGGTGATCTTGCCGGGCTGCGGCGTGACCTTCACGCCCGGGCGGGCGCGCTGGGTGCCGTCGATGATCACGCGGTCATCCTTGGTGATGCCCGAGCGGATCACGCGCAAATTCCCCCGGAGAGGGCCGGTCTGCACCGGGCGCGCCGTCACCGTGTTGCTCTTGTCGACGACGAACACGATCTGGCGCGCGGCATCGGCCATCACCGCCGTGTCCGGCACCAGCAGCGCCGGATAGGGCCGCGACGCCTCGAGGCGCGCCGAGCCGAACATGCCGGGCTTCAGGAAGCCGCCGGGATTGGAAACGATCGCGCGGGCGCGGATCGTGCCCGCGCCGGCATCGAGCGCGTTGTCGACGAAGTCGAGCGTGCCCGAATGGCTATACTCGCTCTCGTCCGAGAGCTTGATCTTCACCGGGGTACCGTTGCGGTCGCCGGTGCCCTGCCGCTGATACTTCAGCAGCAACGCTTCCGAGCCCTGGAAGACGAAGTGGAGCGGATCGACCGAGACGATCGTGGTCAGCACCGTCTGGTCGGTGGCGACGGTGTTGCCGACATCGACCTTGCGCTCCGAGATGCGGCCGCTTAGCGGCGCGACGACGCGGGTGAAGCCGAGGTCGAGCTTGCGCGCACGCAGATTCGCCTGGGCGGCAGCCACCTGCGCACTGCCCGAACGGAGCGCGGCGCGGCGCTGCTCGAGCTCTTCCTGGCTCGCGGCGCGCTGGGCGACGAGTGCTTCGGAGCGGGCATATTCGGTCTGCGCATTGGCGAGCGTCGCCTGGGCCTGGGCGAGCTGCGCGGCAGCCTGGGCAACGGCGGCCTGGGCCGGGCGCGGATCGATCGTGAAGAGCAGCTGGCCCTTCTGGACATACTGGCCGTCCTTGAACCACACGCCCTGCAGATAGCCGGTCGCGCGCGGGCGCACCTCGACATTCTGGACCGCTTCGAACCGGCCGACAAACTCGTCCCAGTCGACCACGTCCTGCACGAGCGGAGCGGACACGGTGACGGGCGGGGCACCCTGCTGGGGCGGCTGCTGGCCGCCTCCACCGCATCCGGCGAGAGCGAGCGTGGCTGCGAGAGCCGGGATAAGCAGCTGGCGGTTCTTCGAATACATGTTCGATCCCTAAATCCGTGCCCTTGGCCGGACATCCTCCGCGGCGTCGTTGCTCTAAACGAACGACTTCCGATTTGGCCCCGCTAAGCCGGTTCCCGGAACTTGTCAACGACTGTAGACATATGTCCACATCTGTTGACTATGTTCACCGCCGTGTTAGGGAAATTGCCCATGATCCCACCGGTTCCGTCGCGCCATCGCAATGCCGTTGCGACGCGCCAGGCCATCCTCGCCTCGGCTAGGCGGCATTTCGCGCGCGAGAATTACGAGAATGTCGGCCTGCGCGAGATCGCGGGCGATGCCGGCGTCGATCCGGCGCTGGTCAGCCGCTATTTCGGCAGCAAGGAAGCGCTGTTCCGCGAGACGCTGCGCGACGATGACAAGGACATCATGGACGGTGCGACGCGCGAGAATCTCGCCGCGCATTTCGCCCAGCTCTTCCTCGACAAGGGCGACGTGCCGCAGGACGAGCGCGACATCCATATCGAGCGCATCCTGACCCTGCTCCACTCGATCGGATCGCCCAAGGCAGGGCAGATCATCCGCGAGACGATCGATGCGGACATCCTCGGCCCCGTCGCCCGCGCGCTGGGCGGCCAGGATGCCGACATGCGCGCGGCCATGGCCTTCGCGGTCTTGATGGGCATGGGGATCATGCACAACACGCTCGCCATCGATCCGAGCCAGTGCAGCGAGGCGGAGAATACGCGCTTCGAAACGCGGCTGACGCGCATCTTCGCCGCCGCGCTGGAGCCGATGGACGACTGACATGGCAGGGCCGCCGGTCCGCAAGATCATCCATGTCGACATGGACGCCTTCTACGCATCGGTGGAGCAGCGCGACGATCCCGCGCTGAAGGGCAAGCCGGTGGCGGTCGGCTATGCCGCGGCGCGCGGCGTCGTGGCGGCGGCGAGCTATGAGGCGCGGGTGTTCGGCGTGCGGAGCGCCCTGCCCTCGGTCACCGCAATGCGGCGCTGCCCCGAGCTGGTGTTCGTCAAACCGCGCTTCGACGTCTACCGCGCAGTCTCTCGCCAGATCCACGCGATCTTCGCTGACTATACGCCGATCATCCAGCCGCTCTCGCTCGACGAAGCCTATCTCGACGTCACGGCGAACCTGCGCGGGATCGAGACGGCCTGGGCGACCGCCAAGGAGATCCGCGCGCGCATCCTCGAGGAAACCGGGCTCACCGCTTCGGCGGGCATCTCGTACAACAAGTTCCTCGCCAAGCTCGCCTCGGACCAGCGCAAGCCCAATGGCCAGTTCGCCGTGACGCCCGAGATGGGCGCGGCCTGGGTGGAGACTTTGCCGGTCAAGCGCTTCCACGGCGTCGGCCCGGTGACTGCCAGGAAGATGGAAGGGCTGGGCATCGAGACCGGCGCCGATCTGCGCGCCAAGCCGATCGAGTTCCTCCGCGCCCATTTCGGCAGCTCGGCCGACTGGTATTACGCGATCTCGCGCGGCGAGGACGAACGCCCGGTGCGGGCGGATCAGGTGCGCAAATCCTCGGGCTCCGAGACCACGTTCGACAGCGACCTGACCGCCGATGCAGAGATCGAGGCCGGCGTGCTCGAAATGGCCGAGGAAGTCTGGACCTGGTGCGAAAAGGCGCAGGAATTCGGCCGCACGGTGACGGTGAAGATCAAGTACGGCGACTTCCAGATCATCACCCGCAGCCGCAGCCTGTCCGCCGGGCTGGTCGATCGCCGCGAGGCGCTGCGCGACATGAGCCTGTCGCTGATCCGCTCGGTGCTGCCGACGCCCAAGGGGATAAGGCTGGTCGGCGTGACGGTGTCGAACTTCGAGGAAAGGCTAGGCGAGGAATTGCCGTTCTGAAGGCAGGGAGAGACCAATGCCCGATCTACGTGCCGCGCTCGAAGCGGCATCACGCCCCGGCCTGCTCCGCTATCTCGCGGGCGTTATCCACGGCTTCACGATCATGGCGCGCGACCCCGACACCAGCAGTGAGAGACGCGCGGCGATTAACAACTGCATCCATTATATCGCCGGTCACTTGCGCGGCCTGAGCGATCCCGCAGCTCCGCTGGACCTCTGGCGGCTGGACGGCATCCTGGAGCAGGCCGCCCGCCTGAACTCCGGGCTGGCGGCAGATCTCGAGGCAGAGTTGCGCCGGCCCGGCGCTTGATGTGATACACCAAGCAAATGCTGGACCCCGCCTTCTTCGACCGCGACGCGGTGACCGTGGCGCGGGACCTGATCGGGGTCGAAGTGCTGATCGACGGCGCCGGCGGGCCGATCGTCGAGACCGAGGCCTATGACGTCAACGACCCCGCCTCGCACAGCTTTGGCGGGCCGACGCAGCGCAATGCCGTGCTGTTCGGGCCGCCGGGGCACACCTATATCTACCGGATCTACGGGCTGCACTGGTGCATGAACTTCGTGTGCAGCCCGATCAGCGCGGTGCTGATCCGTGCGATCGAGCCGCGGCACGGGCTTGCGGTGATGGCACAGCGGCGCGGAACCGGCGATGCGCGGATGCTCTGCTCGGGGCCCGGCAAGCTTTGCCAGGCGCTCGGGGTGGATCGCACGCTGGACGGGCTCTCGCTCGACGCCCCGCCAATCGAGCTGCGCCCGGTGGATGGCCCGCGCACCGTCGCGGTCGGACCGCGGATCGGGATCAGCAAGGCCGTCGATACGCCGTGGCGGTTCGGCGAGGCCGGGTCGCGTTACCTCAGCAAGCCGTTTCCGCGACCATGACCGGCGATCCGATCCCCGTCTCCGATGTCGCGCAGGTCCGCGCGCTGTTGATCGATGCTGCGCGTGAGCACCGGGCGGTCAGCTATTCGGAGATGCTGGCGCTGCTCGGCCACAGCTTCACCCGCCCCTTGATGCGGGCGCTGTGCAAGACGCTCGACGTGATCGACGATGCAGCCGTGCAGGACGGCCAACCCGAGCTTGCGGTGCTGGTCGTCCGCGAGTCGGATCACATGCCCGGGCAAGGCTGGTGGGTGAGCTCGCGCGGGTCGCTCGCGGGATATGACGGGCCGTGGGAGGGGCCGAGTGCCCGCGCCCTGGTCGACAAGCTCCAGCGCGCGGCGTTCGACTATTGGTCTAAAGCCTAAGCGTTCAGAGTTTCCGCTCCCCGGCGAAGGCCGGGGCCCAGCTTCGGCGCAGCCTGTGAGTCGCGCGAACCTCTCGAACGACATCGCAACTGGGCCCCGGCCTTCGCCGGGGAGCAGAAGAGCCCTATCCCCCGGCCTGTACACCCGCTCGACATGCCCCTTGAGATCCTCGGGGTAGAAATAGACCGGCCGCAGATCGCCCGCGGCATAGCGCCCGGCCTGATCGGCGAAGTGCTTCGCCCCCGGATGCCCGCTCTCGCCGCCGGCGGTGACGGCCCAGGCGCGAACCTTCGGCCCGAACTCCACTGTCGCGACGAAGCTGTTGCCGCTGGTGCCGTAATAGCGCTTCGTCCCCGGATAACGCTTGGCGCCGAACGAGGCGAGCGAGCCCCATTGCGCCGAGGTAAAGGGCACCGGGATGCTCGGCTTCGTATCGTCGAATTTCTGGGTGATCGCGCCGTCATTACGCTGGAAGCGGTTGATCTCGCCCCAAGGCACCTGCCAGCTGCCGAAGTCCTGCGTCAGCCGGTCGACCGCCGCCGTCAGCGCATCGATGCGCTGCGCATCTGTGGCGCGCTCGGCCATATATCCCCAGACCGAAATCCCCGCATCCTTGGCCGGCTGCGCCGAGGGCACCCAGAGCGCCTCGCCCCAGAACACCGCGAGCGAGGTCGCGGTCGAGTCCGCCGCCCAGCGCCGGTCCCAGCCCTTCAACAGCGCTACCGGCCCGGCGAGCTTCGCCTTCGCATCGCCTTCGGGCAGCCTCTCCCACGCAGTCACCAGCCCGGGCAGCAGCCGGTCAAAGGCTGGAAGGAAGCTGTCATAGGCCGCCTGGCGCAGCGTCTCGGGGGTGAAGTCCTTGCGCGCGTTCAGCACCAGCAGCGCGTGGAGGCCACGCGGGCTCTCGCCGGACTGGTCGAAATAGAGCGGATAGTCTGCTGCCTTCGGACTGTCGGCGCCCGCGGCGGTCCAGGGCCAATTGTTCGAGTTGAAGGCCCAGCCGTTCTTCGGGTTCACCGCCTGAGGCAGACTGGCGAGGCTGTGCAGGCCCTTCCAGTCGGTCGCCGGATCGCTGCCGTCCACCGGCTTGCGATAGTCGAAGCGATTGTCGCGCACCGGCATGAACTGCGGCATCAGGAACGCGATCTCGCCCCTCGAATCTGCGAACAGCGTGTTGTTCGAGCTGTTGGCCTTGAGCTCGGCGACCTTGAGGAAGCCGGCGTAGTCGGTCGCCTTGGTGCGCAGGAAGCTCTGCTGCAGCGCCTCGACCGGCTTGTTCATCAGCGCAGCCGCAATCCACTTGCCGTCCGCCTCGCGCACGATCGGGCCGTGGTGGGTGGCGTATGTTCGGAAGCTGTGCGTGGCCTGGGAGCCATCCGCCGCACGGTAGGAGATCGTGATCGGCTTCACCGTAACCGGCCGCTTCTCCCCGCCATAGCGATAGAAGAGTTCCTTCTCCCAGCCCCCGCGATCGACCGTCTCCGCGAACTCGTCGACATTGTCGACGCCGCTCGAGGTGTGCATCCAGCCCGCCTTGGCGTTGAACCCCTGGTAGATGAAGAACTGCCCCCAGGTCGCGGCGCCATAGGCGTTGAGCCCCTCGCCGCTCGTCACCTGCTGCTCGGCGCGGAAGAAGAAGCTGGTGTGCGGGTTGATCAGCAGCAGCGCATGGCCGTCGCGGGTATGACTCGGCGCGATCGCCATGCCGTTCGAGCCCTTGGGTTCCTTGAAGAGCAGGCCCTTCTCGGTGTCGGTCATCGCCAGCTTCTGCTTGCCGTAGAATGATTCGAGCTGGCTCAGCGGCACGCGCTCGATATCGCCGCCGATGCTGCCTTCGGAAAAGCTCAGCGCCATCCACGGCTCGAAATGCGTGATCACCCGCGGCTTCACCTCCGAGTGTGTCGCGAGATAATAGTTCAGCCCATCTGCCCAGCTGTCCATCAGCTTGCGGAGGAACGCCGGGCTCTTCGCATAATCGGCCTTGAGTACCTCCGGATCGACGAACAGCCGCTGGCGCAGATCCTGCCAGATCGCCCCCTCGCCCTCCGCCTCGGCGAGCCGGCCGAGGCTGACCAGATAGTTGGTCTCGATCCGGTTGAAGTCGTCCTCGGCCTGGGCATAGATCATCCCGAACACCGCATCGGCATCGGTCTTGCCGGCGATATGGGCGACACCCCAATCGTCGCGCGTGATCGTCACCCGCGCCGCTTCCGCCTTCCAGCGATCGGCATCGGTCTGAGCGTGCGCAGAGGTGGAGGCGAGCAGCGCGGCGGCGAGGAGCAGGCGAGTCATGCCGCCAGCATATGCCGAGTTTGGCTCAGTCCGGAATCGTTTCGACCGCAACGATCTCGATCGCCTCGGTCTTCCCGCCGAAATCGACCTTCTCGCCCTCTTCCGCGCCGATCAGCGCATGGGCAAGCGGCGCCTGGAACGACAGGCGGTCGGCCGAAGGATCGGCCTCGTCATGCCCGACCAGGTCGATCACCCGCGCCTTGCCGTTCATCTTGATCCGCACGCGCGAGCCGATGCCGACCACGCCCTCTTCGGGCGCAGGCGCGATCTGCGCGGTGGTGCGCCGCGTATTCCAGTAGCGCAGCTCGCGCTTGAGCACTTCGAGCGCCTCTTCCTCGCCACCCGCCGCAATCGCGGCCTGCAGCTCGGCTTCCTTCGCCTCGATCAGCGCCAGCCCGCGCGCCGTGACCATATTGGGTCCCGATGGCAGCGGCAGCTCGAACTTGGGTTCCTTATGTTCCTCGTCACTCTCGCGACGGAAGGCGACACTCATTGTCCGGGTAGTTCCTCGATGCTCGATGAGACCTTCCAAAGATCGAGCGCGCCGTCGGTTGCATGCCGGTCGATCTCGGCCAGCTCTTCGGCGCTGAAATCGAGATTGTTGACGGCGTCCAAAGAGTTGTCGAGCTGCGCCACCGTCCGCGCGCCGATCAGCGCCGAGGTGACGCGGCTGTCGCGCAGCACCCAAGCGATCGCCATCTGCGCCAGCGTCTGCCCACGCTTCTCGGCCATCGCGTGGAGCGCGCGGATGCGGGCGATATTGTCGTCCGAGAGCAGGCGCTGGTTGAGCGAGCCGCCCTTGGCCGCGCGCGCATCCTCGGGCACGCCGCTCAGATATTTGTTGGTCAGCATCCCCTGCGCCAGCGGCGAGAAGGCGATGCAGCCGGTGCCGAGCTCGCCCAGCGTGTCGAGCAGCTCGCCTTCCACCCAGCGATTGAGCATCGAATAGCTCGGCTGGTGGATCAGCAGCGGCACCTTGTGCTCGGCAAGGATCGCGGCGGCCTGACGGGTCAGCTCGGGCGAATAGCTGGAGATGCCGACATAGAGCGCCTTGCCCTGGCGGTGGAGCTGCGCGAGCGCGCCCATCGTCTCCTCGAGCGGGGTCTTGGGATCGACGCGGTGCGAATAGAAGATGTCGACATAGTCGAGCCCCATCCGCTTGAGGCTCTGGTCGCATGAGGCGATCAGATACTTCTTCGATCCGCCGACATCGCCGTACGGCCCGGGCCACATATCCCAGCCCGCCTTGGTCGAGATCACCAGTTCGTCGCGATGCGATGCTAAGTCGGCCGCCATCACGCGGCCGAAATTCTCCTCGGCCGAGCCATAGGGCGGGCCGTAATTGTTCGCGAGGTCGAAATGGGTGACGCCGCGGTCGAACGCCCGGCGGAGCATCGCGCGGCCAGTCTCGAACACGTCCTCGCCGCCGAAATTCTGCCAGAGGCCAAGGCTGATTGCCGGCAAATCGAGCCCCGAGCGGCCGCAGCGGCGATAGGGCATGCGCCCGTCATAGCGGGCGGGATCGGCGTGCCAGGGCGTGGGGATCGGCATAAGGGGAGCTCCGACTGCGTTGTCGGTCGTCCCTATGCCGACCGCATCAGACCGTAAAGCTCTCGCCGCAGCCGCAGCTGCCCTTGGCATTCGGGTTCTGGAAGGTGAAGCCGGCGGTGAAGTCGTCTTCCACCCAGTCCATCGTCGAGCCGATCAGATAGAGGATCGAGCTGCCATCGACATAGAAGGTCCCGCCGGGCGTCTCGATCTTCTCGTCGAACGGCTTGGCCTCGGTGACGTAATCGACCGAATAGGCCAGCCCCGAACAGCCGCGGCGCGGAGTCGAGAGCTTGACGCCCACGGCGTCCGCCGGCGCCTTGGCCATCAGATCGGCGATGCGCTGCTCGGCGGCGGGCGTCAGGTTGAGCGCGGCGGGACGAATGCGGGTCGTGGCGTTCATCACAGCATCCCCAGTTCGAGCTTGGCCTCGTCGCTCATCTTCTGCGGATCCCATGGCGGATCCCAGACGAGATTGACTTCGGCATGGCCGATCCCCGGCACCGAGCCGACGCGCAGCTCGACTTCGCCGGGCATCGATTCCGCCACCGGGCAATGCGGCGTGGTCAGTGTCATCTGCACCGCGGCATGGCCGTCGGCGGTGATGTCGACGCCGTAGATCAGCCCGAGATCATAGATGTTCACCGGGATCTCGGGGTCGTAGATTTCCTTGAGCGCAGTGATCACCGCCTCATAGAGCTCGCCGCCCGGCTCGGTGCCCGACAGCGATTGCGGCTTTTGCGAGAGGAAGCCGGCAAGATAGTCGCGCTTGCGCTCGAAGATCTCGGCGACTTCCTCGCCCACATCCTCGACACGCGCCTTGGGCGGGGCCGCCACGGCCTCCACTTCCTCGACTTCGATCTTGCGTTCCTCGTTCACCCGAAAATCCTCGTCACGCGCTCGATACCCTTGACCAGCGCGGCGATATCGTCCGCGCCATTGTAAACCCCGAAGCTGGCCCGCGCCGTTGCCGGCACGCCCAGCGCGTCCATCAGCGGCTGGGCGCAGTGATGCCCGGCGCGGATCGCGACATTGCCTTCATCCAATATGGTGGCGACGTCGTGCGGGTGCACCCCCTCGACTGCGAAACTGACGATGCCGGCGCTGTCCTCGGGGCCGAACAGCCGCACCGAGTTGAGCTGCGACAGCGCCTCGCGCGCCTGGCGGACCAGCGCGGTCTCATGCGCGTGGATGCGCTCGAGCCCGATGGCATCCACGTAGTCGATCGCCGCATGCAGCCCGACCACGCCGACGATATGCGGCGTCCCCGCCTCGAACCTTCCGGGGGGCGGTGCATAGGTGGTCTTCGCAAAGGTCACCCGGTCGATCATCGAGCCGCCACCCTGATAGGGCGGCATCGCGTCGAGCAATTCGTAGCGGCCCCAGAGCACGCCGATGCCGGTCGGCCCGTAGAGCTTGTGGCCCGACATCACATAGAAGTCGCAGCCGATCTCGGCGACGTTCACGGCCATGCGCGGCACTGCCTGGCAGCCGTCGAGCAGCACTTTCGCGCCGACCTTGTGCGCCAGTTCGGTGGCGCGCTTCGCGTCGAGCACCGAGCCGAGCACATTCGAGACATGCGCGAGCGCGACCAGCTTGTGGCGCTCGGTCAACATTGCTTCCATCGCGTCGAGGTCGATGCGCTGGTCGGCGGTGAGCGGCACCACGTCGATCTCGGCGCCCACCCGCTCGGCGACCATCTGCCAGGGCACGATGTTGGAATGATGCTCGAGCGTGGAAAGCAGGATGCGGTCGCCGGCCTTGAGCTGGGTGCCGGCCCAGCATTGCGCGACCAGGTTGATCCCCTCGGTCGCGCCGCGGACGAAGACGACTTCCGCTTCCTTGCCGCCGAGGAACGCCGCCACCCGCTTGCGCGCCGCCTCATAGGCGAGCGTCATGTCCGCCGAGCGCTGGTACACGCCGCGATGCACGGTGGCGTAGGTCTCGCCATAGGCGCGGTTGATCGCGTCGAGCACCGGCTGCGGCTTCTGCGAAGTCGCCGCGGTGTCGAGATAATGCCAGTCCGCCCGGATCGCCGGGAAATCGGCAAGCAGGTCGAGCGGACGCGTGTCGAAGGTGACGGTCATAGCGCCGTGTCCAGCCAGGTTTCCGCATCCACCGCGAACGCTTCACGCACCGCGTCCTCGCCGATCCGTGCGAGTGCGTCGGCGACAAAAGCGCGGGTGAGCAGCGCCTTGGCGCGGCTCTCATCGATGCCGCGGCTCTGCAGGTAGAACAATGCCATCTTGTCGAGCTCGCCCACGGTAGCGCCGTGCGCGCACTTCACATCATCGGCGAAGATCTCGAGCTCAGGCTTCAAATTCACCGTCGCCGAGCGCTGGAGCAGCAGGCCACGCAGCGACTGCTCGCCATCGGTCTGCTGCGCGCCGCGCGCCACTTCGACGCGTGCCGCCAGGCTCGCCACCGACTTGTCCGCCGCCACCGCACGCCACAATTGCCGCGAGGTGCCCTCGATATTCTCGTGCCGCACCGCGACCGCGGCTTCCTGGCGCTGGCTGCCCGAGGTCAGCAGCGCGCCGCCCATCTCGGCGAACCCGCCCTTGCCGCTTACCAGCAGCGAACCGTCGATCCGGCTGCCCATGCCGCCGGCACCGAGGAATACCGAGACCAGGCTCGCCGCCTCGCCGACTTCGGCTTCCTCGCGCAGCGAAACAAAGCCCTCGCTCTGGAGCAGGCGCACCGAGCGCATCAGCCGCGCCCCGCGCTCGAGGCACAACGTCGTCAGCCGGTTAGCCCAGCCGATCCCGGCATAGGTCTCGACCACGCTCGCCACCGCGTCCTCGGCGAGCATCATCCGCGCCGGCACATGACTCTCGCCGCCGGTGCCGAGATGGACGATCTGGATCGACGTCGCGGCGTGCTCCTTGCCCAGATGCAGCGACCAGCCCTCGCCATCGGTGAGGCTGCCGAGCGGGTGATCGGTGGTGGCGAGCTGCTGCGTCACCTGCACCGGGCCGGGCTTGCTGTGCGCGGGCTCGAAGCGCCCGTCGACGAACAGCAGCCGCGGTCCCTCGATATCGAGGAACAGGCTGGCGGGGTCGATGTGGCTGTCGCGCTGCGGGGTCCCGGCAGCGGTCTTGAGCGCGCCCATATCGGACCAGCGCCATTCTTCCTGGCGCGGCGTGGGGAGTTCGAGCAGGCTCATCGCGCGCCTCCCCGATAGGAGCGGCGGAAATCCTCGAGCAGCGCCGGCTTGCGCTGGTCGACGCAGGCCTTCACGTCGCCGGCACCCTTACGGACACAGGCGGAGGCGGTGCGGCAGAGCTGCTCGTCGAGCCGGGCATGGCCGCTCGATGCGCTGAGCGAGCAGCCGAGCTTGCCCTTCGCGTCACGGCCGACGCTCACCGTGATCGCGGCGAGCTTGCGCCCGACCACGACGATCTCCGCGTCGTCCGGCGCGGCCGGCGCGGTCTGGAGCATGAGGAGCAAAGGCAGGATCACGCCGCCACCGCTCCATAGCCTTCACGCTCCAGCTCGAGCGCCAGTTCAGGCCCGCCCGAGCGGACGATGCGGCCGTCGGCAAGGACATGGACGAAGTCGGGCTGCACATAGTCGAGCAGCCGCTGATAATGGGTGATCAGCAGCACCGCCTTGTCGGGCGCGCGCATGATCCGGTTGATCCCCTCGCCCACCGCCTTGAGCGCGTCGATGTCGAGGCCCGAATCCGTCTCGTCGAGGATCGCCAGCTTCGGGGCGATGATGCCCATCTGGACCATCTCGTTGCGCTTCTTCTCGCCGCCTGAAAAGCCGACATTCACCGGCCGCTTGAGCATCTCGACATCCATGCCAAGCGCCTCGGCCTGGGCCCGCGCGAGCTTCAGGAACTCGCCGCCCGACAGCGGCGCCTCGCCACGCGACCGGCGCTGGCTGTTGAGCGCCTCGCGCACGAAATGCAGGTTGGAGATGCCGGGGATCTCGACCGGGTACTGGAAGCCGAGGAACAGGCCCGCCGCGGCACGCTCATAGGGCGCCAGCTCGAGCAGTTCCTGTCCGTCGAAGCTGACGCTGCCGCTGGTCGCTTCATAGCCCGGGCGCCCGCCCAGCACATAGCCGAGCGTCGACTTGCCGGCGCCGTTCGGCCCCATGATCGCGTGGATCTCGCCCGCATTGACGGTGAGGCTCAGGCCCTTGAGGATTTCCTTGCCGTCGATTTCGGCGCGGAGGTCGGTGATCTTCAACATATGGTCGTTCATTCCTTGGGCCCGAAATTGGGGCCCTTGTCTGTGTCATCGCGTTTCGGTTCATTGCCCGTGGTGAAGCGCACCACCGGGCCGTCCGAAGCGGGGTTCACCGGCGGCGCGATCTTCTTGACGCGCTGGCGCTCGGTCTCGCGGCTTTCCTCGGTATTTTCATTGGGGCCGATCGTAGTGGCGGAGAGCACCGGCTTGGGCTGGACCAGCTTGGGGATCTCGAAAATTCCCGGCTTGCCCGCGGCCGGCGCGAGCGGTGACGGCGCGCCGATCGCCGCGGCCTGATCGAGCACGGTCATCTCGGCGCAATCGGTCACTTCATCGGCGGTCTTGGCATAGCAGACCGGCGTCGCCTGGCAGGCCGTGGTGTCGCGTCGCTGGCTGCCGCTTGAGATCATCACCCGGCAGTTGCGCAGCTTGCCGTCCGCGCCCTTGTCGAACAGCATCGTGGTCCGCCCGAAGCTGGCGCGCACGACGATCTGCGCGTCGTCTTCAACGGGCGTGGCGACGGCCTGCGTCGCGGGGACGTCCTGGGCGAAGAGAAGGGCGGCGAGCAGCAGCATCGGATCAGGCAGCAATGATCCGCACGCGGATGGTGCCGGGTACGAACTGGGCTCCGACTTCAACCAGCTTGCCGTCCGGCAGCTCCCACATCGCCTTGAATGCAGTCCCGGCCGGTGCCGCGAGCACTATCGAAGTCGCGTCTGCCTGTTCGGCGTCGAGCAACGGCTGAACCTGCTTCCACCAGCTCTTCGGAAAGGGCTGGCCGTTCATCCTGAGATTACCCTCGGCATAGCTCGCCTCGCTGAGCGCGCGGCACGCCTGGATCGCAGCGTCGAGCGCCGATTTGCGCGCGACCATGTCGGCCGCCACGGCGCCCAACCTGGCAGCGATGCAGCTGGTTTGGCTGGATACGATCGGCAGATGCGTCTTGTTCGACACCGCAACGCCACCGCTCGCCAGTGCGATCGCAAACAGCATCATCCGACCGACCCCTCCAGCGAGATCCCCAGCAGCTTCTGCGCCTCGACGGCAAACTCCATCGGCAGCTGCTGCAGCACTTCCTTGGCGAAGCCGTTGACGATCAGCGCCACCGCGGCTTCCTGGTCGAGCCCGCGCTGCATCGCGTAGAACATCTGGTCCTCGCTGATCTTCGAGGTGGTCGCCTCATGCTCGATCTGCGCGGTCGGGTTCTTCACCTCGATGTATGGCACGGTATGCGCGCCGCACTGGTCGCCGAGCAGCAGGCTGTCGCACTGGGTGAAGTTGCGGACATTCTCGGCGCCTGCATTGACCAGCACCTTGCCGCGATAGGTGTTGTCGCTGCGCCCGGCGCTGATGCCCTTCGACACGATCGTCGAGCGCGTGTTCTTGCCGATGTGCAGCATCTTGGTGCCGGTATCGGCCTGCTGGCGGCCATTGGTGACCGCCACCGAATAGAATTCGCCGACCGAGCCGTCGCCCTTGAGCACGCAGCTCGGATACTTCCAGGTGATCGCGCTGCCGGTCTCGACCTGCGTCCAGCTCACCTTCGAGTTCCGCCCCTCGCATAGGGCGCGCTTGGTGACGAAGTTGAAGATGCCGCCGACGCCATTCTCGTCGCCCGGATACCAGTTCTGCACGGTCGAATATTTGATCTCGGCATCGTCCAATGCGACCAGCTCGACCACAGCGGCGTGGAGCTGGTTCTCGTCGCGCATCGGCGCGGTGCAGCCCTCGAGATACGAGACATAGGCGCCCTTGTCGGCGACGATCAGCGTGCGCTCGAACTGGCCGGTATTCTCGGCATTGATCCGGAAATAGGTGCTCAGCTCCATCGGGCAGCGCACGCCCTCGGGAATGTAGACGAAAGTGCCGTCGGAGAAGACCGCCGCGTTCAGCGCCGAGAAGAAATTGTCGCGCACCGGCACCACCTTGCCGAGCCACTTCTTCACCAGCTCGGGATATTCGCGGATCGCCTCGCTGATCGAGCGGAAGATCACGCCGGCTTCCTCAAGCTCCTTGCGGAAGGTGGTCGCGACCGAGACGCTGTCGAACACCGCGTCGACCGCGATCTTGCGCGCGCCCTCGACGCCGGCGAGCACTTTCTGCTCCTCGATCGGGATGCCGAGCTTCTCATAGGTCCGCCGGATCTCGGGATCGAGATCGTCGAGGCTGTTGATCGTCTTCTTCTGCTTGGGCTCCGCGTAATAATACGCGTCCTGATAATCGATGTGCGGGATCTGCAGCTTGGCCCACTCGGGCAGCGTCATTTCCTGCCAGATGCGGAACGCCTTCAGCCGCCAGTCGAGCATCCACTCGGGCTCGCCCTTCTTGGCCGAGATGTAGCGGACCGTGTCCTCGTTCAGCCCCTTGGGCGCGAACTCCTGCTCGACGTTCGAGGCAAAGCCCCATTCATATTTCTTGTTGGCGGCTGCGAGCGCCTCGGCGTTCTTGGTGGCCATCAGGCAATCTCACTCACATTTGCGCTCAAACTGGCAAGGCTCACGCTCGCGAGCGCGCCCTTTACTGCGCCGTTGACGACATTCCAGTGCGGTTTTACCCGGCAGGTCTCCTCGACGCAGCAATCATGCTTGCCGCCATCGACGCACGCAGTGAGCGCGATCGGCCCCTCGACTGCCTCGACGATGTCGGCGAGGCTGATCGCCGCGGCCGGACGCGCCAGCCGGAAGCCGCCGCCGGTGCCGCGCGCGCTTTCCAGCAGCCCGGCGCTCGACAGCCTGCTGACCAGCTTCTGCACGGTGGGCAGCGGCAGCCCGGTCTCCTCGGCAAGCGTGGTCGCGTTGAGCCGGCACGTCGCGCCGCAATGGCGCGCCGCCGCGGACATCATCACGACTGCATAATCGGCAAGGCTCGATAGCTTCACGCAGTTCCTTCGCTGGCCCTTCGGACCAATCGGACAAATTCGTTCCGATTGGGCAAATGGGCTCAGCGGCGGCGAAGGTCAACCGATTCGGGGATCACATCGGGCAGGAAGTGGAAGGTTTCGTTGTCGAGCGTCACCGCCAGCACCGGATCGATGCCCGCGCGCAGCGACGTCGGGGTGTGCCCGGTGAAGTGCCGCACTTCGTTGATCATGTGCGACTGGTCGGAGAACGGCTCGACCACCTCGTCCACCGACGCGCCCTGATAGAGGCGCATCGCCGCACCGATCGCGCGGAACTTGCGCTTCAGATGCGCAGGCGACCCGGCGAAGTAATCCTTGCACAGCCGCTGCACCTGGCGCTCGCCGATGTTCGAGCTCTGGCGGATCCGCACATAGAGATCATCGATCGTCGGGTCCTTGGTCGCCGCCCATTCGCGGACGGCACGCAGGAAGACGAGGTGCGCCTTGGGCACCGGCTTCACTTCATACTGGCGCAGCTTGAGCAGCGGCTCGATCGCGTCGACCATCTCGTCGAGCGTGTCCATCTTGTGGAGGCGCTGCCACAGCATCGGCGCCTGCTCGCAGAACAGCTTCTCGCCGTCGATCAGGTGATCGGTGACCTTGTAGGCGGGGATGCCGATCAGCGCCTTCCAGCCGATCGCGCGCAGCGACACGCCGAAGCAGTGGAAGGGTCCGCGGAAGCGATATTGGGCCGCGGCGGTGCCGGGGCCGTTGATCATCACCTTCTTGGTCGGCTCGGTGCGGCCGTCGGGGAAGGTCACTTCGCCCTCGCCGCGGATCACGAAGCGGAGCTGGCCGAGGTCGACGCGCTCGACACCCTCGATATCGTCCGCGTCGTGGCGATAGAGATAATAGGATTCGACGTGCGGGAGCAGCGCGCCTTCCGCCTTGCGGAATTCGATCTGCGGCCGCGGATCGCGGTCATTTTCTGCGGCCGGCTGGGCCGTCGTCATCCTGGGTGCGCCCCGCATGTTTACCCTGCTCGATCCGAGTATTTCCCCTCCTCGGATTCTCTTTTCTTGGCGCAAATGTACCGGATAGTCGCCAAATAGAAAAGTGGCCCGGCCAGCCGAAGCTGGACCGGGCCAAAAGGAAAGGGTTCCCCCATTGAGCGGAAACCCCTCGGGTCGCAGTTCTCGTCTAGCCGGGGGCCTGCCAAGCGTATTGGAAGGAATCGACATACGCATCTTTACGGAGGGAAAATCCGATGCGAAGGCCATGCCCATGGCCTATAGCTTCCGCTCCGCGCTCTTCGCCCTCGACGCCGAAAGAGCGCACCGCGCCGCGATCCGTGCGCTCGCGCTCTGGGGCTCGCTCGGCACCGCTTTTAGATCCGAAATGGTTGAATCACCCGTCCAATTGGGAGGTTTGACCTTCCCGAACCGAATCGGGCTGGCCGCCGGGCTCGACAAGGACGCCGAGGCGATTCCGGGCCTGTTCGCGCTCGGTTTCGGCGCGGTCGAGGTCGGCACGCTCACCCCGCGCCCGCAGCCGGGCAACCCCAAGCCACGGCTGTTCCGGCTGGTCGAGGACGAAGCGGTGATCAACCGCATGGGCTTCAACAATGGCGGGATCGACGCCGCGCTCGCGCGCATCGCCAGGCTGGGTCCGCAAAAGGGCATGCTCGGCATCAATGTCGGCGCCAACAAGGACAGCGACGACCGCGTGGCGGATTATGCGACCGGCGTGGCCAAGGCGGCAGCGCATGCCGATTACATCACGATCAACGTCAGCTCGCCCAACACGCCGGGCCTTCGCGATCTCCAGTCGCGCCCCGCGCTCAACGAGCTGCTCGCCGCCAGCCACGCCGCGCGCGGCAAGACGCCGATCTTCCTGAAGGTCGCCCCCGATCTCGACCGCGCCGGCCTCGAAGGCGCGATCCGGGCGGCGCTCGACAACAGGATCGACGCACTGATCGTCTCGAACACCACCATCTCGCGCCCGCCGCTCCGCTCCGCCCATGCCGGTGAGGCCGGCGGGCTTTCGGGCAAGCCACTCACCGAACTGGCGCGGAGCAAGCTGGTCGAGGCGGTCGAGATCGCCGCCGGCGCGCTGCCGCTGATCTCGGCAGGCGGGATCGACAGCCCGGACGAGGCAAGGCGCCGCGTCGATGCCGGCGCGACTTTGGTCCAGGTCTATTCTGCCCTGGTCTACAAGGGCCCCGGCCTGCCCCGCGCGATCGCGAAGGCGCTGGCCTGAGACTCCCCGCCCATGCGGCCGCGGCATGGCCTCGCCAAATCCGCCGCGCTTGTTGACCGGCGCGCCTGCCGCTACGGCTTGGCACATGAAGAAGCTGATCCTGCTGTTCGCGTTCCTGTTCACGCCGGTCACGGCATTCGCACAGGGGGTGGTGAGCGCCGCGGACCCGCGTGCCGCTGCTGCGGGCACCGAAATCCTGCGCGAAGGCGGCAGCGCCACCGATGCCGCGATCGCGACGATGCTCGCGCTCAACGTGGTCGAGCCGCAGAGCGCCGGCATCGGCGGCGGCGCCTTCTTCCTCCAGTACGACACCAAGACCAACAAGATCCGCACCGTCGATGGCCGCGAGGCCGCACCGATGGCCGCGACCGATCACTGGTTCTACGCCGACGGCCAGCCGCTCGACCACCGCGCCGCGGTGCCCGGCGGCCGCAGCGTCGGCGTGCCCGGCACGCTGCGCGCGATGGCGCTCGCGCATAGCCGTGGCGGCAAGCTGCCCTGGGCCAGGCTGTTCGCACCCGCGATCAAGCTCGCCCGCGACGGCTTCACCGTCTCGCCGCGCCTCGCCAATGCGCTGCGCAGCTATGCCCCGCATGTCGATGCCGGCGTGAAGGCGATCTATTATAGCGCCGACGGCACTCCGCTCGCCGCGGGCGCACACGTGACCAACCCGGCCCAGGCCGCCTTGCTCGAGCGCGTCGCCAGGTTCGGCCCCGACAGCTTCTATGTCGGCCCGCAGGCCGAGAAGCTCGTGCAGACCGTCAACAACGCCGCGCGCAACCCCTCGAAGATGACGACGGGCGACCTCGCCTCCTATGCCGCCAAGGACCGCCCGGTGCTGTGCGGCAAATATCGCGGCTACAAGATCTGCTCGATGGGCCCACCCTCCTCGGGCGGCGTCACCGTGCTGATGATCCTCGCGCAGCTCGAGCGCTTCGACATGGCCAAGCTCGGCAAGGACAATCCCGTCGCCTGGCACCTCTTCGCCGAGAGCTCGCGCCTCGCTTATGCCGATCGTGACCTTTATGTCGGCGATCCGGACTATGTGCAGGTGCCGATCGCGGGCCTGCTCGACCGCAACTATCTCGCCAGCCGCTCCGCGCTGATCCATCCCGACAGCTCGATGCCGAAGATCGAGGCCGGCCTGCCTCCCGGTGCGCCCAAGCGGGTCAAGTCGCAGAGCCAGGAAGTCCATGGCACCACCTCGCTCTCGGTGGTCGACACCGCCGGCAACATCGCCCAGGTCACCACCACGATCGAGAGTCCGTTCGGCTCGGGGCTGTCGGTGGACGGCACGATGCTCAACAACGAGCTCACCGATTTCGACATCGTGCCCGAAAATGGGGGCTATCTCGCCGCCAACCGTGTCGAGGGCGGCAAGCGCCCGCGCAGCTCGATGGCGCCGACGATCGTCTATGGTCCGGACGGCAAGGTCCGCCTCGCGATCGGCGCCGCCGGCGGCTCGACGATCATCGCCCAGGTCTCGAAGGCGATCGTCGGCGTGATCGACTGGAAGCTTTCGGCGCAGGACGCCATCGCGCTCGGCCTGCTCTACGCGCCCAGCCAGATGGCCGTGGCCGAGAAGGGCACGCAGCTCGATGCGATGATCCCGGCGCTGCAGGGACTGGGCGAAAAGGTCCAGTCCGCGCCGCTCGGTTTGAAGATGAACGCCGTCGAGCGGGTCAAGGGCGTCTGGACCGGCGGCGCCGATCCGCGCAGCGAAGGCGTGGTAATGGACCAACAGGGGCGTACGACCGTTATTCAGCGCGTGGGCGCGCAGCCGAACCGGCCGTCGGAATAAGCGGGACGCTCCAAAGGAGCGCCCGGAACTAGGAGTGGGAATGCGCAAGCTCGAACGTTTCGACAATCTCGTGCAGATGTTCTTCGTGCGCGCCAGGGAGAAGGGCGACGCGCCGTTCCTGTGGCACAAGGAAGGCGGCAAGTGGCAGCCGACCAGCTGGGCCGAGGCCGCGCGCCAGGTGGCGAGCCTGTCCGCCGCGCTCACCGCGCTCGGGCTGAAGCGCGGCGACCGGGTGATGCTCGTCTCCGAGAACCGCCCCGAATTCTGCATCAGCGACCTCGCGATCATGGCCGCGGGCTGCGTGACCGTGCCGACCTACACCACCAATACCGAGCGCGATCACCAGCACATCATCGAGAATTCGGGCGCCTGCGCGATCATCGTCTCGAACACCAAGCTGGCCAAGACTTTGCTCCCCGCCGCGATCCGCGCTTCCACCGCGCGGATGATCATCGGCATCGATGAAGTCCGCGTCGCCCAGCAGGGCAGCCTGGAATTCCATGACTGGAACGCGCTGATCGCCAAGCACGACACCGATCCGCGCGGCGTTTCCTGCACCTTCCGGCGCGAGGATCTGGCCTGCATCATCTATACGAGCGGCACCGGCGGCTCCCCGCGCGGCGTGATGCAGCATCACGGCGCGATCCTGTGCAATGTCGAGGGCTGCTGCACCGTCATCTCGGAGGATTTCGGCTGGGAGGACGAAGTGTTCCTCTCCTTCCTGCCGCTCAGCCACGCCTATGAGCATACCGGCGGGCAATATTTCCCGATCGGGCTCGGCGCGCAGATCTATTATTCCGAAGGGCTGGAGAAGCTCGCCTCGAACATCGAGGAAGTCCGCCCGACGCTGATGGTCGTCGTCCCCCGCCTGTTCGAAGTGCTGCGCACGCGCATCGTCAAGCAGGTCGAGAAACAGGGCAATTTCGCCAATTTCCTGCTCGACAAGGCGGTGGCGATCGGCGCCCGCAAGGCAGCGGGCAGTTCGGGCATCGGCGACCTGCCGATGAACCTGCTGCTCGGCGCGACGCTCAAGCCCAAGCTCTCGAAGAAGTTCGGCGGGCGGATCAAAGCGATGGTCTCGGGCGGCGCGCCGCTCAATCCCGAAGTCGGCATCTTCTTCCAAAGCCTCGGCATCACCTTCCTCCAGGGCTATGGCCAGACCGAAGCCGCGCCGGTGATCTCGTGCAACCGGCCCAAGGCGGGGCTCAAGATGGACACGGTCGGCCCGCCGCTCGAGGGCGTCGAGGTGCGCATCGCCGAGGATGGCGAGATACTGGTGCGCGGCGAGCTCGTCATGCACGGCTATTGGCGCAATGAAGAAGAGACCAAGCGCGTCCTCAAGGACGGCTGGCTGCACACCGGCGACATCGGCCTGATCGACGCCAAGGGCCGCATCCAGATCACCGACCGCAAGAAGGACATCATCGTCAACGACAAGGGCGACAATGTCGCGCCGCAAAAGGTCGAGGGGATGCTCACGCTGCAGCCCGAGGTCGTCCAGGCAATGATCGCCGGCGACAAGAAGCCCTATATGTCCGCGGTGCTCGTCCCCGATCCCGAATGGACCGCCGAATGGTGCGCGCACACCGCCACACCATGCAACTTCAAGGACCTGGCGCACGACCCCGATTACAAGGCGGCGCTCGCGCACGCAGTGGAGCGGGTGAACAAGGACCTGTCGGTGATCGAGCGCGTGCGCAAGTTCATCGTCGCCGACGAGCCCTTCACCATCGAGAACGAGCAGCTCACGCCGAGCCTCAAGATCCGCCGGCATGTGCTGAAGGCGGTCTATGGCGAGCGGCTGGACGCGTTGTACAAATAGGCAGCGCGACCTGACGTCGCACCTTTACCCGTCATCCCCGCGAAGGCGGGGATCCAGAGTCGCGAAGGACGTCGCACTGTTACTCTGGGTCCCCGCCTTCGCGGGGATGACGGTGAAAAGAAAAGGGCCGGGGATCGCTCCCCGGCCCTTTTGCTTTCTCAAAGCCCAGGCCTCACTTCTTCTCCGGCACCACCTGGAGCGACCAGTCCTTGTCCGGGCGCAGATACTTCATCGCCAGGCTCTGCACGTCGGTCGGCGTCACCAGCGAATAGTCCCTGGCCAGCGTCTCGACCGAGTCGATGCGTGCCTGATCATAGGTGCCGCCCTCGACGAGCCGCATCCAGAACATGTTGCCCGACGACATGCGCAGGATCTGCTGCTTGAGCGGGGTGATTGCGCGGTTGAGCTCGTCGGCGTCGATCGGCTTCGCCACCAGGTCGGCGGCGATGCCGCGCACCAGCGTGAAGAAGAAGTCGACCTTGTCGGGCGGGACCATGCCGAGCGCGAGGATCTTGCCCCCCGTCGGCAGGCCGAGCGGCCACTGGCTCGCGACCTGGGGCGAATAGCTCGCGCCGGCCTGGCTGCGCAGCTGGTCGAGCAGCCGGTCGCGGAACACCGCCGCCAGCACTTCCAGCTTGCGGCTCTCGGTGATCCCGCCATCGGCGGTGCCCCCGCCGGTCGGCCAGGCGACCACGGCCGCGGCCTGGTTGGGCTGGCCCTTGTGGGTGAGCGTCACCGGCTTGTCGACATGCGCGGGGAAGGTCACCGGCGCCAGCGGCGCCTTGCTTGCCGTCCGCGGCTTGAGCGCACCGAAGGTGGCGGCCACGGCCTTCACTGTCGCCTCGGCATCCATGTCGCCGAACACTTCGACTTCGATCGGCCCGGTCGCCAGCAGCGGCTCCCAGAACTTGCGGAAGCTCGCTGGCGTGGTTGCCTGGATCGTCGCCTGGCTCGGGATGCCCCAGCGCGGATCGCCATTGTGGAGCAGCCGCTCGAGATCGCGGTTGAGCACTGCGTCGGGCGAGGCCGAGAGCCCGGCATAGCCCGAAAGCGTCGCCACCTTGGCGCGCGTCACCGGATTGGGATCCCAGCCCGGCGCAGCCAGCTTGCCCGCGAGCAGCTTGAGCTGGTCGAGCAGATCGTCCTTGGTGGTCTGCGCCTTCAGCGTGAAGGCATCGTCGTCCACGTCGAAATCGGCGCCGATCTGGCGGCGACCGGTGAGCGCGTCGAGCTCCTCCTGGCCATATTTGCCGACGCC
The DNA here is from genome assembly GCF_013416555.1 of Sphingomonas sp. R-74633. Classification (GTDB taxonomy): domain Bacteria; phylum Pseudomonadota; class Alphaproteobacteria; order Sphingomonadales; family Sphingomonadaceae; genus Sphingomonas. The sequence continues at coordinate 567,298 of NZ_JACCFG010000002.1, forward strand.
GCTCGCCATCAGCGCGCCTTCGCCGGCCCAGGCCGGCGTGAGTGCCTTGTTCGACATGCCCGAAAGGCCGTTGCCGAAGCGGACATTGACATAGACCTTGCCGGTTTCCGACGGGTCCTGGCGGAGCAGCAGCGTCACGCCATTGGCGAAGACCAGCTTCTCGATCCCGGTGCCCGGCAGCACGCCCTCGCGGGTCGCGACCTTCCCCGGCACGCCGAGCTTGGGCAGCGCGTCGAAGCTGACATTGCCGACCAGCTTGCGCTTGGCGTTGGCCGCGACATTGGCCTCGAGCGCGGAGGCCACCTTTGCGGTGATCGCCGGATCGGGGGTGTGGAGGTTGACCATCGCGCGCGTCGCGGTGCCCTGGAACACCGTCTTCGACGAGGCGAGCACCGTCGCGGGGGTGAACATCTTGCCGTCCACCGCGCCCTTGAAGATCGCGTAGGAGAATTCGGGCGTGGTCACCGTCTCGTTGATGTCGACGGCTTCGGCGAGGTCGTCGGCGAGCTTGGCCCCAGCCTCGACCGGCGCGGTGTTGATCCGCTGCTTCATCGCCGCTTCGATCTCGGCGACTTCGCGGTCGATCTCGGCCTGGGTCGGCGGCGTCGCCTGCGCATCGGCGATTACTGCGCGCACGTCGCGCAGCGCGGCTTCCCAATCGTCGCCGACCGGGAGCACCTGTACGGTGGTGATGTTGGCCGAGCGCGCGATGTCGCTCAGGTCGGCGCCGGCGGCGATAAACGTGCCGCCCGTGCGCGCCCGGGTTTCCAGCCGGCGGTTGATGATGCGGATCGCAACCAGGTCGATCATCCGCTTCTGGTTGAAGATCACCGTGTCGCCATCGACCGTCCAGGGACGGACGATCGCCATGGTGGTGAGCACCGGCAGCGCCGGCTCGACGATGCTGGCCGACACCGGCTTGCCCTCAACGGGCTTGCCGAAATCGGGGCTCGGCACCGCGGGGCCGGTGCCCTTCCAGTCGGAGAAATGCTTGATGATCAGCTGCTCGAGCAGCGCCGGATCGACGTCGCCGACCGCGATGACGGTGGCGCGCTCGGGGCGGTACCAGCGGTCATGGAAGGCCTGCACCGTCGCGGGCGTGCCGCCGGTCAGCGTCTCGACCGTGCCGATCGGCTCGCGCGTGGCAACGAGCTGGCCGGCGAACATCAGGTCGAGCATCGCGTCCTGCAGCCGCACCTGCGGCCCGGGCTGCTCGCGCTGCTCGGCGAGCACCACCGGCCGTTCGGAATCGAGGATCTTCTGGGTGATCTCGGGGCCGGACATCATGCCCGCCAGGATCTTGAAGCTCTCGTCGAGCCCTGCCGGCGTCGCCGTCGGCAGGTCGAGCTTGTAGGTCGTCGCGGTGAAGGTCGTACTCGCGTTCGAGTCGGAACCGAAAGTCACGCCAAGGCGCTGCCAGATGCGCTTCGATTCGCCGTCGGGCACGTGGACCGAGCCGCGGAACGACAGGTGCTCGAGCAAATGCGCGAAGCCCCGCTCGCTGTCCTGCTCCATCAGCGAGCCGACATCCATGCGCACGCGTACCGAGACCTGGCCCGGCGGCACGCCGTTCTTGCGGACGGCGTAGCGCAGCCCATTGGGAAGCCGCCCGAATTTCCAGGCATCGTCATGGACGAGATCGCTCTTCTCGTAGAGCCACGGGTCCTTGGCGGTCTGCACGGGCCGGCCGGTGGTCTGCGTGTCGGTCACGCCCGGCGGATTGGTGTTGGTCTGCGCCTGGGCCGGCAGGACCGGCGAAACTAGGACGAAGGCGAGAAGGGCGAGCGGTGCGCGCTGGAAGGGGTGCATAGCGGTCCATCTAAGGGCGAAGCGCCGGGCATGCCAGCGCGAACCTTTCCGCCACATGTACGGCGGCCTGTCATGAAGCGGCCCTTGTGCGCCGCGCCGGGGCCATGTTTTCGACCAATCCCCCGGCTAGTCGAAGGGGGTGCGGGCACAGACTCGCCGTCGAACAGGTGGTGTAACAAGCAAGGTAGTTTGCAGTGAAGGTCGAGCCGAGCGCTGGGGGCAGCGCAATGTGGCGGGACGCGGGCGAAGTCCAACCCACGCAAGCCCGGGAAATGATTCCCGATCTGACGGTGATGTCGGGCGCGACGATGCCCGATGCGCCGCTGCGCGCCGAGCGTGACCGCCCTTTCCTGATCAAGCATGGCAAGCATCTGCGCGGGCTGTTCGACAGGTTCATCGCACGCTTCTCTCTCGTCTCCACCGATCCCGTGCTCGACGTGCGCGATTTCGCCTGGACGCAGGCGCTGCGCGCCAATTGGCAGGCGATTCGCGCCGAGGCGATCGCCGCCGCCTTCGACCAGCATCCCGCGCCGTCGCTCTCGATGATCTCCCCCGATCACCGCGCGATCGCGCCGATGCACAAATGGCGCAGCTTCTTCCTCTATGGCTATGGCTATCTGGTGCAGGAGAATCTTGATCGCTGCCCGGTGACCACCGCGCTGGTCGAGGCGATCCCGGGGCTCAACAGCGCCTTCTTCTCGATCCTCGCGCCCGGCACGCATATCCCGGCGCACCGCGGCGTCACCAAGGGGCTGATCACCTGCCATCTCGGCCTGATCGTCCCGCGCAACGGCGATGCCCGGATGCGGATCGACGACCGTGTCGTCCGCTGGGCCGAGGGCGAGACTCTGGTGTTCGACGATACCTATGATCACGAAGTGTGGAACGACACGAGCGGCACCCGCGTGGTGCTGCTCATCCAGTTCCGCCGGCCGCTGCGCCAGCCGGGCCGCTGGTTCGTCGACAAGTTCCTCGCCTGGATCCGCCGTTCGGCCTTCGTCCAGGACGCGCGCACCAACCTGATCCGCTGGAACAGGGTGGTCAATTCGACCAATTGAAGTGCCCCGGCCCCGCGCCCACATGCGCCCGCGAAAAGGAGTTGCCGACATGGCTACCGAACACGCCAAGGCCTGGGCCGAATTTCGCCGGATGCTCGTCTGGATCGCGCTTGCCGGCGTGCTGATGGTCGCGGGCGCGCTCTGGTATCTCTCGCTCTACGATGCGCTTTATCCCTCGGCGATCGCAGCGACGGTGGGCGGCGTGTTCATCTCGACCCTGCTCGGCTGCGGCCTGTTCGCCGCCGCCTTCTTCAGCGACAAGAGCGGCCACGACCAGAGCGTGACTGACGCGACCACGCACGAAGACAAGCCATAAGCCGCAACCGGGGAAACCCTTCGTTTCCCCGTTCCAGCTTGATCCGTGACCGCCGAGCGCCCAAATGGCCACCATGCTGATCGAGACCGAAGCCACGCCCAATCCGGCGACGCTCAAATTCCTCCCGGGCCGCCCGGTGATGGAAGTGGGCACGCGCGACTTTGCGAGCCCGGAGGAGGCCGAAGCCTCGCCGCTCGCCGAGGCGCTGTTCACTCTGGGTGACGTGACCGGCGTCTTCTTCGGCCGCGACTTCATCTCGGTGACGATCGCGCCGGGATCGGACTGGCGCGACGCCAAGCCCGACGTGCTCGGCATCCTGCTTGACCATTTCGCTGCGAACATGCCGCTGTTCCGCACGGCCTCGGCCGGCTTCAGCGTCCCCGCCGAGAGCGCCGACTTCGGCGACAACCCCGAAGACGCCGAGATCATCGAGCAGATCAAGGACCTGATCGAGACGCGCGTGCGCCCCGCCGTCGCCAATGACGGCGGCGACATCGTCTATCGCGGCTTCGACCAGGGCAAGGTCTACCTCCAGATGCAGGGCGCCTGCGCCGGCTGCCCCAGCTCGACCGCGACGCTCAAGAACGGCATCGAGCAGTTGCTCAAGCATTACGTTCCCGAAGTCACCGAAGTCCGGGCCGTCTGAGCCCAATCGCCTACGAAAGGACTGTTATAATGGCCCAACCGCTCGATGACGCGGCGCTGGATACGCTGTTCCGTACCGCGCGCTCCTATAACGGCTATACCGACGCCCCGGTGACCCAGGCGGACATCCACGCCATCTACGAGCTGCTGAAGTGGGGCCCGACCTCGGCCAACAACCAGGCGGCGCGCTTCGTGTGGCTGACCAGCGACGAGTCCAAGGAAAAGCTCGCCGGGCTCGCCAGCAGCACCAATGCCGACAAGATCCGCAAGGCGCCCGCCACTGTGATCATCGGCATGGACCTGGCGTTCAACGAGCAGCTCCCCTGGCTCTTCCCACACGCACCGACCGCCAAGGACTGGTTCCCGTCGGAAGAGATCCGCTACACGCACGCCTTCCGCAACTCGTCGCTCCAGGGCGCCTATCTGCTGCTCGCCGCCCGCGCGCTCGGTTTCGACACCGGCCCGATGTCGGGTTTCGACAACGCCAAGGTTGACGAAGCGTTCTTTGCGGACCAGCCCAATGTGAAGTCCAACTTCATCGCAACGCTGGGACATGGCGACCCCTCCACCATCTTCGACCGGCTCCCGCGCCCTGAATTCGAGCAGTTCAATCGCGTCCTCTGATCTGACTCTCGTCATCGAGACAGCGACCGCCGCCTGTTCGGTGGCGCTGCTCGATGGAGCGACCGTGCTTGCCGCCGCCCATGAAGTCGTGGGCCGCGGCCATGCCGAGCGGCTGGTGCCGATGATCGCGTCGCTGCCCGGCGAAGGCCGCGCGGCGCGCATCCTTGTCGATGTCGGCCCCGGCAGCTTCACCGGCGTGCGTGTCGGCCTCGCCGCGGCAGTAGGCCTGTCGATCGGCTGGGGCGTGGAAGTCGCGGGCTATTCGTCGCTCGCGCTGCTCGCCGCATCGGGCTTCGCCGCCGATCCGGGTATCGCCCAGCTTGCCGTGATACTCGAAGGCGGGCACGGTGAGGTGTTCATGCAGGCATTTCACTCCCAGCCGCTCACGCAGGACGGGCCGTTCCGCTCGCTCGTCCCCGCCGCCGCGCTCGAAGCGCTGGCCGGCCGACCCGCGTTCGGCAGCGGCGTGCGGCATCTCGCCGCGCTGTCCGAGAGCCTCGATCTGCGCGAGACCCTGCCCAGCGCCGCCGACGCCCGGCTGCTCCCGCCGGACTTCACCACCCTCCCCGCCCGCCCGATCTATGGCCGCGCGCCCGATGCCAAGACGCTCGCCGAGCGGGGCCTGGCATGAGCGGCACCGTCAATCTGGTCGAGCTGCGCGAAGGCGGATCGCAGGACCTCGCCAGCGTCAGCACGATCATGATGGACGCGTTCGACGCGCGCTATGGCGAGGCCTGGACCAGTGCGCAGTGCCTGGGGATGCTTTCGCTGCCCGGCGTGTGGCTGGTGATGGCCAGCATCGACGGGCGTGACGCCGGCTTCGCGCTCTCGCGCATCATCGCCGACGAGGCCGAACTCCTCCTTCTCGCCACCCGCCCCGCCGCGCGCCGCCGCGGCGTTGCCGGAGCGCTGCTGCGCGCCGTAATCGAAGAAGCGCGCGGGCGTGGAGTCACGCGAGTTCATCTGGAGGTACGCTCAGGAAACGATGCCGTATGGCTCTACCGTCGCGAAGGCTTCGAAAAGGTCGGCGAGCGGCGGGAATATTATCGTGGACGTAGCGGCCAGTTGTTCGATGCCCATACCTATGCCCGGGACCTCGACTGAGACTTGCGGACATCTGCAAGATTGATCTTGCGTTTGCCCCGAAATGGTCCGATAGCTTCTTTGCAAGAGGGAAGTTATAGTCTCGCTACATCGGGTCGAAAGGAAAAAAATGGAAACGCGCACTGAGATTGATGAAACGCTTGTTACATTGACGGCGGATATTGTTGCAGCACATGTCAGCAACAACAGCGTAGCGGTCTCGGACCTTCCGATTCTCATCCAGAACGTGCACGGCGCCCTCACCGGTCTTGGTCGCGCTGTCGCGGAACCTGAGGTCAAGCAGGAGCCTGCCGTTTCCATTCGCGCATCGGTGAAGCCCGATTTCATCGTGTGCCTGGAAGACGGCAAGAAGCTCAAGATGCTCAAGCGCCACCTGATGACGCACTATCAGATGACCCCCGAGCAGTACCGCGCCAAGTGGAACCTGCCGGCCGACTATCCGATGGTCGCCCCCAACTATGCCGAGCAGCGCCGCACCCTGGCGAAGAAGATCGGCCTGGGCACCAAGCGCCGCAAGCGCTGAGCTGCAACATCCTGAAATAGGAAAGGCCGGCCCGGAGCGATCCGGGCCGGCCTTTTCGTTTCCGGCATCTTCCAACTTGGCCGCGTTGACGTTACATCCCGCGCATGGGCCGTAAGATCGATCTCGAAGCGCTGTGCCACGAAAAGGGCCTGCGCATTACCGAACAGCGCAAGGTTATTGCGCGCGTGCTTTCCGATGCCGAGGATCATCCCGACGTCGAGAAAGTCTATGAGCGCGCCTCGGCAATCGATCCGGGCATCTCGATCGCCACGGTCTATCGCACCGTGCGCCTGTTCGAAGAGGCCGGCATCCTCGACCGTCATGATTTCGGCGACGGCCGCGCCCGCTACGAGCCTGCGCCCGAGGCGCATCACGATCACCTGATCAACGTCGAGACCGGCGAAGTGATCGAGTTCGTCGATCCCGAGCTCGAGCAGCTGCAAAAGCAGATCGCCGAGCGGCTGGGCTTCCGTCTGGTCGATCACCGGATGGAGCTCTACGGGGTCACGCTCGACCGCAAGAGCTGAGGTGCCGGGCGCCGGAGAGAGCCGGGCCGAGCGCGCCGCGCGCCGCCGCGAAGAGGCGACGCAGGGCCTCGACACCGCGCTGAGCTTCCGCGGCAAGTGCCGCATGGCCGGGCGGGTCGCGATGCTGGTGCTGGCGCTGCTGTTCTTCGTGCCGCTCCATTATCTCTTCCGCCTGTTCCGCCTGCCCTCGCCGTGGCCGCGCCATTTCCTCGGCACGGCGGCGCGCATCTGCGGCGCGCGCGTCCACCGCGTCGGCACGCATCTCAAGCGCGACGTCTTCTACATCTCCAACCATCTCAGCTGGATCGACATCCTTGCGCTCGGCGGCGCCAGCGGCACTGCCTTCATCGCCAAGGCCGAGATCCAGAGCACCCCGGTGGTCGGCTGGCTCGCCGGACTCAACCGCACCGTCTATGTGAAGCGCGAGAACCGGCTGGGCGTCGCCGAGCAGATCAACGAGCTGCGCGACGCGCTGGCCGAGACCTGGGCGATCACTGTCTTCCCCGAAGGCACGACCACCGACGGCAAGTCGCTGCTCCCCTTCAAGACGCCGATGCTGCGCGTGCTCGAGCCGCCGCCCCCCGGCGTGATGGTCCAGCCGGTGATGCTCAACTATGGCGCCGCCGCGGATGACATCAGCTGGATCGGCCAGGAGCGCGGGCTCAACAACGCCAAGCGCATCCTCAGCCGCAAGGGCAGCTTCCGCCTCGACGTCCATTTCCTTGAGCCCTTCCACCCCCGCGACTTCCCGGGCCGCAAGGTGATCGCCGCGGAAAGCCGGCGGCGGATCGAGGAAGCATTGGTGAAAGTGCTCGACCAGCCGCTGCGCCCCTTCCGCTTCGCCGAGGAAGCGATCGGCTACAAGCCGAAGCCTGCGCCAGCCGAATAACCATCACCGTCACCCTGAACTTGTTTCAGGGTCCAACCCTCCGCGGGCGATGCGCTCGCCTGTTGTGCCCTGGATGCTGAAACAAGTTCAGCATGACGAAGGATTTGGCTATAGCCCCGCCGATCATGAACGCCCCAAAGAATCCCAAGACCTTCCACGTCAAGTCGTTCGGCTGCCAGATGAACGTCTATGACGGCGAGCGCATGGCCGAGCTGATGGCCGCGCAGGGCATGACCGCCGCTGCCGAAGGCGAGGCCGCCGATCTCGTCGTCCTCAACACCTGCCACATCCGCGAAAAGGCGACCGAGAAAGTCTATTCGGACATTGGCCGCCTGCGGAAGGACGCCCGCGCCAACGATCGCGCCGAGCCGATGATCGCCGTCGCCGGCTGCGTCGCGCAGGCCGAGGGCGCCGAGATCGTCCGCCGCGCCAAGGTCGATGTCGTGGTCGGCCCGCAGGCCTATCACAACCTCCCCGATCTGGTCGCCAAGGCGGCGGCAGGCACTTCGACGCTCGACACCGACATGCCGGCGCTGAGCAAGTTCGGCGCGCTGCCGAAGCGCCGCAAGGTCGCGCCGACGGCCTTCCTCACCGTGCAGGAAGGCTGCGACAAGTTCTGCACCTATTGCGTCGTGCCCTATACCCGCGGCGCCGAGATCAGCCGGCCGTTCGCCGAGCTGGTCGACGAGGCGAAGAGCCTGGTCGATGCCGGCGCGCGCGAGATCACCTTGCTCGGCCAGAACGTCAACGCCTGGGACGACGAGGCCGGCACCGGGCTGCATGGCCTGATCATCGCGCTCGACAAGATCACGGGACTTGAGCGCATCCGCTACACCACCAGCCACCCCAACGACATGCGCGAAGGCCTGATCCGCGCGCATGCCGAGGTCGGGAAACTGATGCCCTTCCTGCACCTACCCGTACAGGCCGGCAGCGACCGCATCCTCAAGGCGATGAACCGCAGCCACAGCCGCGATTCCTACCTCAGGATCCTCGACCGCGTCCGCGCCGTGCGGCCCGACATCGCGCTGTCGGGCGACTTCATCGTCGGCTTCCCCGGCGAGAGCGACGCCGAGTTCGAGGAGACTTTGAGCCTGGTCGACGCGGTCGGCTATGCCCAGTGCTTCAGCTTCAAATATTCGCCCCGCCCCGGCACGCCCGCAGCGGAGATGAGCGACCAGTTCGTTGCGCCAGAAGTGATGGACGAGCGCCTCCAGCGCCTCCAGGCCGCGCTCAACCGCGACCAGCTCGCCTTCAATCAGGCGACGATCGGCAAGACCTGCGCGGTGCTGATCGAGCGTCAGGGCAAGCTCCCCGGCCAGATGCTCGGCAAGTCGCCCTGGCTCCAGTCGGTCTATCTGAACACCGACGCGAAGATCGGCGACATGGTCGACGTCGCAATCACCGGCGGCTTCGGCAATTCGCTCACCGGCGTGGAGCGCGTAGCAGCAGCCGCCTAGCTCCGGACGGCGGTCCGTTCGCCGCCTCCGGCCATCATTCCGACGTGTTAACGATTCCCGGCAAGTCTCGGGTAAGTTTCGTAAACCTAGCTGTCCCTTGTTCCAGCCCCGACCATCCGGCCGGGTGACAACGAGAACAAAGGGCCCGCAGCATTATGCGATTTTACCTCGCGACCCGTTTCCTTTTCCCCCGCCATTTCCACCTGCGCATCTTCGCCATCTGCTTCGCCGCGGTGCATCTGCCGCTGATCGCCTTCCTCGCCAGCCAGGCAGCGCTCGGCGAGTGGCAATGGCAGGTGTTTGTGCCGCTGCTCGGCGCCACGCTGGCCGGCACAGTCTTCGCGATCTATGCGCTCGGCGCGCTGCTCGCCCCGATCCGCCAGGCCTCGTCGATGCTGCGCCAGGTGCAGGACGGCAAGCCGATCACTGACATTCCCGCGGGCGGCCGCGACCTTGCCGGCGAGCTGCTCGACAGCGTCGGTCTCGCCGCGCTCGCCACCAACACGCGGATCAGCCAGCTGCGCGACGCCGCCGAGCGCGACCTGCTCACCGGCATGCGCAACCGCCGCGGCTTCCTCGATGCCGCCGCGCATCTGCGCACCGGCACCCGCGCTACCCTGGCCCTGGTCGACATCGATCACTTCAAGCGCGTCAACGATGTGTTCGGCCATGACGAAGGCGATCTGGTGCTCCAGGAATTCGCCCACCGCCTGACCGACACGATGCGCCGCTCGGACCTGGTCGCGCGCTGGGGCGGCGAGGAATTCGCGATCCTGATCCCCGGCATCGGCCCGCGCGAGGCGCAGGCGATGATGGAGCGGCTGCGCACCGCGCTCCACGCCGATCCGATCGGCCCCGATCCCGAAGAGCCCGTCACCTTCTCCTGCGGCCTCGCCTTCCTGCGCGGCCCCGACCAGATCGCGGTGGCGATGCAGCGGGCGGACAAGGCGCTCTATGCCGCCAAGCGCGGCGGGCGCGACCGGATCACGCTCGACGCCGAGTTCGCGTTGTCGGCCTGAGCTACATCGCGCAGGGCTTGCCGATCTCGAGGTCGCCCTTGGTTTCGGCCAGCGTCTTCGCCCAGCCGATCCTGGCACGGCGCTCGTCGACATGCTCGGGATCGGCGATCGGCAGGATCGTCAGCTTGCCGGCGATGCAGCCGGCCTGGCTGCCAAAGACCTGCGGCCCGCCCTGATGGACGACCACACGGTCGGTGGTCAGCGCGAAGTCCATCGCGTCGACATCGCCCTTGCCGAGCCGCTCGCCCATCGCCCCCATTATCCGGGTGCGGAAGGCATCGTCCGGGCTGTGCTGGACGATCAGCCAGGCGCCATGCGTCACCTGCCGTCCGTCGCGGCGATTGCGGAACCAGCCGTCCGCCGGCAGCAGCGCCTTGAGCGCTTCGGTGTTGGCCGCGTCGATCGCCGACATCCGCGGGCCGATCTTCAGGCTCAGCGCAATCTGCTGCGCGGGGCTGAGCGCCGGATCGCCGGCGCGCCACATATGCTGGCGGGTGATCTCGTCGAGCGCCACCAGCCGGGCGACCTTCTGCGCCAATGTCGGATGGTCGGGCTGCGGCGCGCGCTCGACTTCCGCGACGGCAGCCTCCCATTCGGCCGCGTACCGCGCCACCACATCGTCCTGGACCGGGCCGGCGATCGCCAGCGCCATCGGGAGCAGCATCAGCATGTGGCCTCTATCGCACAGTGCCCGACTTCCTTGAAGCCAGGCCAATTTGTCCCTGTCAAAGTTGGAAATCCTCTGTCACTCTTCCCACATCACATGCGCCAGGGAACCGCCCGCATCGTCTTCGCTTTGACACGCAGCGCCGTTAGGCGCGGTGAGCAAGCAAGCGCCGCGCACACGCGTAGCACAGTCAACAGAGTCAATTTTTTCCAGCGCGAAGGAGCCGCATGAGCCGCAAGCCTGTCCCCGCCCAGCCCGGTGAACGTTCCCGCGCCGAGGTGAATTTCGACAAGCCCCAGCTCCTGCCCCAGCTTTTCGGCGAGTTTGACAGTAACATCCTCGCACTCGAAGAGCGGCTCGGCGTGTACATCCACGCCCGCGGCCAGCGCGTGCAGATCGAGGGCTCGGCCGAGGCCGTCGCCCATGCCCGCGAAGTGCTCCAGGAGCTCCACGCCCGCGTCATCCGCGGCGAAGTGATCGATACCGGTCTGATCGACGCCGTGATCGCGATGTCGAGCGAACCGATGTTCACCGGCATCGTCAAGGCGGACCAGGGCGACGCCCCGGCGCAGATCATGATCCGCACGCGCAAGAAGACGATCGTGCCGCGCTCGGTCGCACAGGCCGCCTATATGCGCGCGCTGGTCGGCAGCGACATGATCTTCGCGCTCGGGCCGGCGGGCACCGGCAAGACCTACCTCGCCGTCGCCCAGGCGGTGGCGCAGCTGATCACCGGCAGCGTCCAGCGCCTGATCCTGTCGCGCCCCGCGGTCGAGGCGGGCGAGAAGCTCGGCTTCCTGCCCGGCGACATGAAGGAGAAGGTCGATCCCTATCTCCGCCCGATCTACGACGCGCTCTACGACTGCCTTCCCGCTGAGCAGGTCGAGCGCCGCATCGCCAGCGGCGAGATCGAGATCGCCCCGATCGCCTTCATGCGCGGCCGCACGCTCGCCGACGCCTTCGTCATCCTCGACGAAGCGCAGAACACCACGCCGGCGCAGATGAAGATGTTCCTCACCCGCTTCGGCCAGAACAGCCGGATGGTGATCTGCGGCGATCCCAACCAGGTCGATCTGCCCGGCGGCCCGCCCGCCTCGGGCCTCAACGACGCGACCCGCCGGCTCGAGGGTGTCGAGGGCATCGCCTTCTCGCGCTTCTCCACCGCCGACGTGGTCCGCCACCCGATCGTCGGCCGGATCGTCGATGCCTATGAGGGGCCGAATGCTTGACGTAGCCGCGATCGTCGAGAGCCCCTGGCCCGACGCCGACTGGGAAAGCCTCACCAGCCGCGCCGCCGAAGTCGCGATCCGGCAGACGCCATATCTGGAATGGCTCGATCATCCCGCGACGATCGAAGTCGCGGTGCGCTTCACCTCGGATGCCGAGGTCCATGTCCTCAATCGCCAGTATCGCGACAAGGACAAGCCGACCAACGTGCTCTCCTTCCCGATGATCCAGCCCGATCTGATGGAAGCGGTGACCGAGAATAGCGACGATGGCGAAGTGCTGCTCGGCGACATTGTCCTGGCGCACGGCATCTGCGCAGCCGAGGCGCTCGAGCGGCAGATCTCGGTCGAAGATCATGCCACGCACCTGATTGTCCACGGCCTGCTGCATTTGCTAGGCTATGACCATATGAACGACGCCGAAGCCGATGCGATGGAGGAGATGGAGCGCGCCGCGCTCGCCGGCCTCGGGCTTCACGACCCCTATCTGATACGCGAGGACTGAACACCGAACATGCCCGAGGGCCCTAGTAGCACCAGCAATGGCGACAACCACGAAGGTGGCGGGATATGGCGGGGCATCCGCACCCTGCTGTTCGGTGACGACCAGGAAGAGACGCTGCGCGATCGCCTCGAAGACGCGATCGACGAGCATGAGGAAGAGGGCGGCAAGGCCCCGGCAGGCGACCTCGCCCCGATCGAGCGCCAGATGCTGCGCAACCTCCTCCATTTCGGTGAGCGCGATGCCGGCGATGTCGGCGTGCCGCGCGCGGACATCATCGCGGTCGACGAGAAGACCAGCTTCGCCGACCTGGTGAAGCTGTTCGAGGAGGCCGGCCATAGCCGCCTGCCCGTCTACCGCGACGAGCTCGATACGATCATCGGCATGGTTCACATCAAGGACGTGTTCAACATCCTGGCCAGCGGCGCACCGCACCCGGAGAGCCTGTCCGGCCTGATCCGCCAGCCGCTCTACGTTCCCCAGTCGATGGGCGCGCTCGACCTGCTTGCCCAGATGCGCCTGCGCCGCACCCATCTCGCCATCGTGCTCGACGAATATTCGGGGACCGAGGGGCTGATCACGATCGAGGATCTGATCGAGGAGATCGTCGGCGAGATCGAGGACGAGCATGACGACGCGCCGACCGCGCTGTTGGTGCCGATCGAAGGCGGCGGCTGGGACGCCGATGCCCGCGCCGAGCTCGAGGACGTCGCCGAGACGGTCGACCCGCGGCTCGGCGAAGTCGATGGCGATGTCGACACGCTGGGCGGCCTCGCCTTCGTGCTCGCCGGCCATGTGCCCGAGGCCGGCGAGTGCCTCGAGCATGACAGCGGCTGGAAGCTCGAGATCGTCGAGGCCGATCCCAAGCGCGTCACCAGGCTGCGTCTGCACCCGCCCGCGGAGAAGGCGCTGGCGGAGGAATAGGCGACCATCGGGCTAATAGAACTTGACAAAACAAACCAAATAGGTTACACGGCTCGCCATCCCTCGTACCAGGCCAGTATGCAGGATGCGAAGGCCGGCTTGCGCGTTGCATCGCCGGAGGACCGGTGCGGAGTCGTTCGGCGTAAGTCGAAGCTTCGCCTGATAATTTGCCGTAGAGCCCCTCGCCTGAAAAATACCCCTGATTACTTCTCCACGGCTGAAATACAGGGGGAGGCACGCCGCGGCCAAAAGTCTCGACGCGACACAGAACACGAGTACCCAAAAACAAACGTCGTCGAGCCCGAGCGCCTGAGAAGAGAACGCGCCGGTCCTTTCCTTTGTCCATCCCCCGGGTGCTCCGGCACGCCGGGCTGTCGGCGCATCCGGCGCCCGGAACGCAGATGACAACGGCGTGTCGTAAAAATCACCCGGTCGATCAGTGACCGTCAACTAATCCATTTCTTCGATTGCGTCCGGAGTGGCATCCATGGGGCACACATCCAGCAAGGAGATCGGGAGATGGACGCGAAGACAGGATCGATCGATGGCGGCGGCTGTCCGATGCATGGCGCCGGCGATGGCCGTGCGCTGCTCGGCCGCACCAACAAGGACTGGTGGCCCGAGATGCTGGCGACCGAGATCCTCAATCCCAATGGCGCGTCCAACCCGATGGGCGCGGATTTCGACTATGCCGAGGCGTTCAAGAAGCTCGATTACGCCGCGCTCAAGGCCGACCTGACCGCGCTGATGACCGACAGCCAGCCCTGGTGGCCGGCCGATTACGGGCATTACGGTCCCTTCTTCATCCGCATGGCCTGGCACGCGGCGGGGACCTATCGCACCGCCGATGGCCGCGGCGGCGCCAATAGCGGGCAGCAGCGCTTCGCTCCGCTCGACTCCTGGCCCGATAACGGCAACCTCGACAAGGCGCGCCGCCTGCTTTGGCCGATCAAGCAGAAATACGGCAAGCACATCAGCTGGGCCGATTTGTTCATCCTCACCGGCAATGTCGCGATCGAGAGCATGGGCGGGCCGGTGTTCGGCTTCGGCGGCGGCCGCGCCGACGTGTTCGAGCCCGAGCGCGACATCTATTGGGGCTCGGAAGACAAATGGGTGAACCAGGGCGTCCAGACCCGCATCGCCCCCGAGCATGGCATGCACGAGATCGAAGGCCCGCTCGCCGCGATCCAGATGGGCCTGATCTACGTCAATCCCGAAGGTCCGCAGGGCAATCCGCATGACGACGCCGGCATGGCGCGCGACATGAAGGAGACCTTCGCGCGCATGGCGATGAACGACGAGGAGACCGTCGCGCTCACTGCCGGCGGCCACACGTTCGGCAAGGCGCATGGCAATGGCGACGCCTCGCTGCTGGGCAACGCGCCCGCCGGCGGCGATCTCGTCGCCCAGGGCTTTGGCTGGGTCAGCGGCCATGAGAGCGGCGGCATCGGCGAGCACACCGTCACCAGCGGGATCGAAGGCGCCTGGACCAACACGCCGCGCGAATGGACCGAGAATTTCTTCCGCCTGCTGCTCGACTATGACTATGAGCTGGTGAAGTCGCCCGCAGGCGCCAACCAGTGGCAGCCGATCAACCAGAAAGAAGAGGACATGGCGCCGGCGGCCTGGGATCCGAACATCAAGGTCCCGACGATGATGACCACCGCCGACATGGCGCTCAAGCGCGACCCGGCCTATCGCGCGATCAGCGAGAAGTTCCGGACCGACCACGAAGCATTCAAGGACGCCTTCGCCCGCGCCTGGTTCAAGCTCACCCACCGCGACATGGGGCCGAAGGTCCGGTATCTCGGACCCGAAGTCCCCGCCGAGGACCTGATCTGGCAGGATCCGATCCCGGCAGGCACCAAGCCCTCCGACGCCGATGTCGCGGCGGTGAAGGCCAAGATCGCCGGCAGCGGCCTTACCGTCAGCCAGCTGATCAAGGCCGCCTGGGCCTCGGCCAGCACCTTCCGCAAGTCGGACTATCGCGGCGGCGCCAATGGCGCGCGCGTCGCGCTGGCCCCGCAGAAGGACTGGGACGTCAATGAGCCCGCGACGCTGGCCAAGGTGATCGACACGCTCAACGGGTTGCGCGGCTCGATGTCGCTGGCCGATGCGATCGTGCTCGGCGGCGTGGTCGGCCTTGAAAAGGCGATCAAGGATGCCGGTTCGAGCGTCGCGGTGCCCTTCACCGGCGGCCGCGGCGATGCGACGGCGGCGCAGACCGATGCCGACAGTTTCGCGGTGATGGAGCCCGAGGCCGACGCCTTCCGCAACTATGTCGGCAAGAAGAAGCTGGCGGTGAAGGTCGAGGAGATGATGCTCGACCGTGCCTCCTTGCTCGGCCTGTCGGTGCCCGAGATGACCGTGCTCATCGGCGGCCTTCGCGTGCTCGGCGCCAATCACGGCGAGCGCGGCCATGGCCATTTCACCAAGCGCCCGGGCCAGCTGACCAACGACTTCTTCGTCAACCTCTACGACATGACCAATGTCTGGAAGGCCGGCAGCGACGACGACTATGTCGCGACCGACCGCAAGGAAGGCCATGAGAAGTGGCACGCGACCCGCGCCGATCTGATCTTCGGATCGAATGCCGAACTGCGTGCGGTGGGCGAAGTCTATGCCGAGAACGGGCATGAGGAGAAGTTCGTCAAGGACTTCGTCGCCGCCTGGACCAAGGTGATGAACGCCGACCGCTTCGACCTGAAGTGAGCATCCAGTTCCTCCCCGAGCTTGTCTCGGGGAGGAATTAAGATGATTGGCTTCCCCCGTCCCCGCCCCTATCCTCGGCGAATGCTCAAGCGTATTCTCATCGCCCTTGCGATCGTCGTCGTGGCGGTTGCCGCCTTCCTCTTCTGGGCCACGCGCCCCGATATTGCGAAGCTCTCCGAACAGGCCGTCACCGGCGTGGTCCCGCAACTGGGCGAAGCGCGCAGCCAGGATTTCCCAACCGTCAGCATCGCCAAGCCGGTGGGCTGGGCCAATGGCGCCAAGCCGATTGCCGCCGCCGGGCTCAACGTCGCGCCCTTTGCCGGCAAGCTCGATCATCCGCGCTGGATGTACCGCCTGCCCAATGGCGATGTGCTCGTCGCCGAGACCAATTCGCCCCCGCGTGAAGGCGGTGGGATCACCGGCTGGATCATGGGGATCATGATGAACCGCGCAGGCGCCGGCGTGCCCTCGGCCAACCGCATCACGCTGCTGCGCGACACCAATGGTGACGGCGTCGCCGACCAGCGCTCGGCGCTGCTCGAGGGGCTCAATTCGCCGAGCGGCATGGCGCTGGTCGGCGACTGGCTCTACGTCGCCAACACCGACGCGCTGGTCCGCTTCCCCTACAAGGCGGGCGACACCAGGATCACGGCCAAGCCCGAGAAGATCCTCGACCTCGCCGGCGGCGGCAATCACTGGGCGCGCAACATCCTGGCCTCGCCCGACGGCAAGCGCATCTATGTCGCGGTCGGCTCCTCGTCGAACCTCGCCGAGAACGGGCTCGACAAGGAAGGCGCCATCTACACCGCCGAGACGCCGTTCGACGTGGCCAAGAACCTCGATGCCGCCAAGCGCACCCGCGCCGCGATCCTCGAAGTGGTCCCCGAGACCAAGTCGTCGCGTGTCTTCGCCTGGGGCCTGCGCAATCCCAACGGCATGGCCTTCGAGCCGCATACCGGCGCGCTGTGGACCGTGGTCAACGAGCGCGACATGCTCGGCTCGGACATGCCGCCCGACTATCTGACCCAGGTCGATTTCGGCACCTTCTATGGCTGGCCGTGGAATTACTGGGGCGGCTATGTCGACAAGCGCGTGACGCCCGAGCGCCCCGACCTGCGCGAGTATAGCAAGCGCCCGGACTTCGCCCTCGGCCCGCACACCGCGCCGCTCGGCCTCGCCTTCGCCGCCGACGCCAAGCTGGGCGGCCAGTTCGCCAATGGCGCTTTCGTCGCGCTGCACGGCTCGTGGAACCGCGAGCCGCCATCGGGCTACAAGCTGGTCTTCGTGCCGTTCGGCGACAATGGCTTCCCGCTAAAGGGCAAGAAGCCGGTCGACCTGCTTACCGGCTTCCTGAACAAGGACGGCAAGACCGTGAACGGGCGCCCCGTCGGCCTGATCACCGATGCCGGCGGCGCGCTGCTGGTCGCCGACGATGTCGGCAACATGATCTGGCGCGTGAGTGCGACGGGGGCAGCTACGCCCGCGGCCCCGGCTGCGGCTCCGGCCAAGAAGTAAGGAGGAGCCCCGGCCTCGGCCGGGGCCTCCCGATTACGCCCCCGGAATCTGCTGGCTGATGCAGTGGAAGCTGCCGCCGCCGGTCAGGATATGGTCGGCGCGCTGGCCGATGATCGCGCGGCCCGGGAAGAGCTTGGCCAGCGCGTCGATCGCCGCCTGGTCATTCTCCTGCCCATAGAGCGGCACCACCACCGCGGCATTGCCGATATAGAAGTTCATGTAGCTCGCCGGGATGATCTCCTCATCGTCGTTGAGCACGCGGCCGGGCGAGGGAAAGCGCACCACCTCGACGCCGAACGCCTCGGCGCGGCGGGCGGCATCCTGGTAGATGCGCCAATTGGGGTCGTTCTCCGCGGCCTCGGGGATCAGCAGCCGGTTCTCGCCGACGAAGCGGGCAAGGTTGTCGACATGGCCGTCAGTATGGTCGTTGAGCAACCCGTCGCCCAGCCACAGCACCTGGCTGTAGCCCAGGTCCTTGTGGAGCAGTTCCTCGACATCGGCCTTGGTCAGCTGCGGGTTGCGGTTGCGGTTGAGCAGGCATTGCTCGGTGGTGACGACCAGGCCGGTGCCGTCGCCGTCAATGGCGCCGCCTTCAAGGACCCAGCCATGTTCCTCGGTCTTGAAGCGCGCGCGCTCGGCGAGGCGTAGGCCGATATCGTCGTCGCCTTCGAGATCATATTTCCCGCCCCAGCCATTGAAGCGGAAGTCATGCGCGGTGCGGTCGCCGCCGATGATCGCGGCGGTGTCGCGCAGCCAGATGTCGCCGAACGGCTCGACCACGATCTTCGCGGCGTTGCCGACCAGCAGCTTGGCGGCGGCGGCGGCTTCGTCATCGGCGGCGACCAGGATCACTTTCTCGCCGCGGCCCTCAGCGTGCACCGCCTTGGCAAAGGCGGCGACTTCGATGCGCGCGGAGGGAAGGTCTTCGAGCCAGAGTTCGGGATGGCTGGGGAAGCCGATCCAGACGGCGTCGTGATGCGCCCATTCGGGCTTGGGGGGCGGAATCGTCATTCCGCCCCCATAATCCCGTTCACTGCCCCGCGCGAGACTTGTCGCGAACCGCGCGGAATTCTGCGGTCGGATACCAGTTGGGCCAGGCAGCGCCGTCGGCGAGCTGGCGGCCGAGCGCGTAATAGACGTTCAGGTCCGAGGCCGCGCCGCTCCAGTCCCAGGAGGGGTCATACTGGTCCTGCGGCTTGTGATAGCGGTTCTGGGTATAGTCCTTGGCGGCTTTCTCGCCGGCTTCCTTGCCGCCATTGACCAGGTCGTCGCCGCTCTCGCCATAGAGCATCGGCACGCCGAGCTTGGCGAAGCTGAAATGGTCGGAGCGGTAATAGCCGCCTGCCTCGGGCCGCGCCTCGGGGACGATCACCCGGCCCTCGGCGGCGACGATCGGCTTGACCAAGTCCTCGAGCTCGGACTTGCCGGCGCCGACCAGCACGAAATCCTTCGTCTTTCCAATGACATTCAGCGAATCCATGTTCACCCCGCCCACCGTCCTGGCGAGCGGATAGACCGGATTCTCGGCATAATATTTGGAGCCGAGCAGCCCCGATTCCTCAGCTGTGACCGCGAGGAAGACGATGCTGCGCTTGGCGGGGCCCGCCTTGGCATGGGCTTCGGCCAGCGCAACGAGGCCGCCGATGCCCGAGGCATTGTCGACCGCGCCGTTGCAGATGTCGTCGCCATTGACGGCGTCGCAGCGGCCGAGATGGTCCCAATGCGCCGAGTAGAGCACCACCTCATCGGGCTTCGCGGTGCCGGGCAGGATACCGACGACGTTCTTCGAGGCCTGGCGCCTCACCGAATTATCCCAGCTTACAGAGGCCTTTACGCCGAGCGGCACCGCCTTGAAGCCCTTCTGTCGGGCCGCGGCGGAGAGCGCGTCGAAATCCTTGCCGGCCGAGGCGAAGAGCGCCTTGGCCTTGTCGAGCTGCATCCAGCCGATCGCCTGGCTCTGGTCCATATGGTCGCCCGGCGTGTCCTGCTCGAGCTGCGGGCCGGTCCAGGAGGACTGGACCACGCCCCAGGGATAGGCGGCCGGGAAGGTGTCGTGGACGATGATTGCCGCCGCCGCGCCCTGCCGCGCGGCTTCCTCGAACTTGTAGGTCCAGCGGCCATAATAGGTCATCGCCCGCCCCTCGAATAAGCCTTTGGCTTCAGGGGTTTGGTAGTCGGGGTCGTTGACCAGGATGACGACCGTCTTACCTTTCACGTCCCGACCGGCATAGTCGTTCCAGCCGCGCTCGGGGGCGTTGATGCCGTAGCCGACAAAGACCACATCGCTGTCCTTGATCGCGACCTTGGGGACCACGCGGTAGGTCGCGATCACCATGTCCTTGCGATAGTCGAGCGACACCGGGGCCTTGCCGCCCGTGAAGACCAGCGGCGCCACATTGTTCGCGGTGATCTCGACCAAGGGCACGTCTTGGGTCCACTTGCCGTGGTTGCCCGGCTTTAACCCAGCCTTTTCAAAGCGCTGGATGATATAGGCGAGCGTCTTCTCCTCCGCCGGCGTGGTCGGCGCGCGGCCTTCATAGCTGTCCTGCGAGATCTCCCGGGTGACCTCCTTCATCGTCTCGACCGGGATGGTCTGGGCATTGGCGGCGGTGCCGGCGAGCAGCAGCGCGGCAGTCAGCAGATGGCGCATGGAGATCCCCTTACGGAACAATCGTGCGCGGATGTTGGCGATAGTTGCACCCAATCGCAATGCAGGGCAGGCTGGTAGCGATAACATAGGAGGGGGATCGATGCGCTTCTGGACGCTCTGGGCACCGTTGTTGGCGCTTTCCCTCCCCGCCGCCGCGCAGCAGCAGGATTACACCGCCGCCAATGCCGACCGCCAGGCGATGCTCGACCGGCTGGGAATCACGCAAATCCGCCCCGGTGCTGACGGGTTCGACCCCAGGGCGCCCAATGCAGTGAACTATGACGAGAGCAAAACCGGCACCTATGAACTTCCGGGACTGATGCGTCTGAACAACGGCCGCGCGGTCCGGAACAGCAAGGATTGGGACCGCCGCCGCAAGGAAATCGTCGAAGCGTTCGACCGCGAGATTTACGGCCGCGCGCCGCTAAGCGCCCCAAAAATAACGTGGAATCTCGTTCGCGAGGAAAAGACGACCGAAGCCGGGCTTCCCGTCGTCAAGCGCTGGATGGAGGGCGTTGCGGACAACAAGGCCGCCCCGCAAGCTTCCGCGACCATAATGCTCAGATACACGCTGCCCGCAGCCGAGCGCCGCGTGCCGGTGATGCTCAGCTTCGGCTTTCCCGAGGGCTTCAAATTCCCCGGCCCGCCGCGCCCCGCCGACCCGGGCCCACCCTATACCGAGCAGCTGCTCAGGCATGGCTGGGGCTATGCCGTGGTGGTGGCGAATTCGATCCAGGCGGACAATGGCGGCGAGTTGAAGACCGGGGTGATCGGCATCTCGCTGCAGGGACGCCAACGCACCCCCGAGGATTGGGGCGTGCTGCGCGCTTGGGCCTGGGGCGCGAGCCGGGCGCGCGAGGCAATCGCTTCGGACACCAAAGTTGACGCACGCCGGATCGGCATCGAGGGCCTGTCGCGCTACGGCAAGGCGGCGCTGGTGACCATGGCCTATGACCGCCAGTTCGCGATCGGCTTTATCGGCTCGTCGGGCGCAGGCGGCGCGGCGCTGTATCGCCGCAACTTCGGCGAGCGGATGGGCAACCTCGCCGCCGGGGGCGAATATCACTGGTTCGCGGGCAATTTCCTGAAATATGCCGGCCCGAAGACCGAGTTCGACTTGGCGGTAGACGCGCATATGCTGATCGCGCTTTCGGCACCGCGGCCGCTGTTCATCGGCGCGGGCACGGTCGACACCGGCGACGGCTGGGTCGATCCCAAGGGCAGCTTCTTGGCGGCGGTGGCCGCCTCGCCGGCCTGGGCGATCACCGGGGCCAAGGGCCTGAGCGCAACCGACTTCCCGCCCGAACTGACTCCAGTGACCGGTGGCGACCTCGCTTTCCGCCAGCATCGCGGCGGGCACAATAACCGCGACAACTGGCCGAGCTTCATCGACTTCGCAACGCGCGAACTACCGAACTGAAATCATCCCCGCGCGGGCGGGCCCGGGACCGAGAGCGGGGCCGCCGAAGCGCCGCGCCCGCCTGCGCAGGGATGACCAGGTGCGGCAGGGGGTGGGATCTATCCCCCCACCGCGCGCAGGATCTCGGCGGCGCGATCGGCGATGCGCGAGGCGGTTTCGAGCTGGTCGAACATGGCGTGCTGCAACTCTGTCAATGCCGGGATCAGTGCATCGCGCCGCGCCTCGGCAGCGCGGATCTGCGGCAGATAGCGCCGCTCGAGCTTCTTGAGCTGGACCATGTCTACCGCGGCTTCGACATGGACGATCAGATCGCTGTCGCCGTCGAAGCAGGTCGCCGAGGGGATCGCGCGCTCGGCATCGCGGTAGCGCTGGCGCAGACCGTGCACCTCCGCCTCGGCGGCGATGAAGCGATCGAGGGCGTCGGCATGGACGATCGGCTCGAACACCTGCGGCATGTTGGGCGGCCAATCGAGCGGATAATCCTGCACCGGATCGACCGCGAAGGCAGTGCTGCCCACGCCCCAGCCGGTGACCGGATGCGGCGAGATATCGGTGAGCAGCCCCGAAGGCCCTTCCCACACCGCATGGTGCCAGCCGAACAACGCCACGCCGGGGATCTCGACCAGCATCCAGCCGAACACGCATTTCCCGCCCTGCGCGCGTACCTGATCGCGCACATTCCAGTAGCAGCGCCCGTTACGGCTGCCGGCCAGCGGGTAACGCGGCACGGCGACGGCGCGCACCGCGGCCAGCCTGTCGAGCAGCAACGGCAATGACGGATGATCGAGCGCCGTATCTCGATGAAGCAGTCCCAATGTTCAGTCCCCCCGGACTTTCAAGCGAGTAAATTACGCGAACACGGACTCTGCGGGGCGGAATACAGGCCCCTTCGCCCGGCAAACCACCCGGCGAATGACGACAATGAACCAGTGCGACCCGGGGGTTTTGTTTGCAGAAATGTTACGGAAACACGCAGGCTTTGCCAAATGCGCGAGCGCCAATATGGGTCAGGAACGGCGCGAATTGCGCGGTTTTCCGCCAATTCGGGTAGAATGGCGCGGAATCGGCGCGGTTTGCGCATCCAGGCATCCGAGAGCCGTGCCGCGCGCCGGTGAAGCTTTCGCAATCGCGTTGCCGCCCGGCGCCGGCGGTACGGCGGGCGGCTGCCGACAGGCACGCGAACATTCCGGCCCTAACGACTGGAAACATTGGAGAAACGCCGTGACGGATCGGGCCGACTCCGCGCCATCCGGTGATTGCCAAATGCCCGCTTCCGGCTAAGCTCGGCCACAAAATTGGGGGGATCCAATGCACAAACCGTTCCGCGCGGCGCTGCTCGCCGCGTCCATCATGCCCGTCTACGCCCACGCCCAGAGCGAGGACGCGCGCAAGTTCGGCGCGCGCGAGATCGTGCGCGACGTCAGCATCTCGCCCGACGGCAAGCGCATCGCGATGGTCGTCGCCTCGGGCACGCGCGGCACCGGGCTGGTCGTCTCGACGCCCGACGGCAAGCTGAAGCCGATCCTGAACTATACCGGCGCGGACGAGATCGAGCTGACCGGCTGCAGCTGGTCGACCGGCGAGAGGCTGGTCTGCACTCTGTTCGCCATCCTCAGCCGGGACGGCACGCTGACCGGACGGAGCCGGCTGTTCGCCATCAATGCCGACGGATCGAACGTGCGCGAGCTGAGCCCGCCCCAGACCTATGGCCAGCTCTACGAGCAGTCCTATGGCGGCGGCATCCTCGACTGGCTGCCCGACGAGCAGGGCAGCGCCGTGCTGATGCTGCGCCAATATGTGCCCGAGCAGGGCACCGGCACGCTGGTGGCGCAGAATCGCGAGGGGATAGGCGTGGAGCGCATCGACACGGTCACGCTCAAGCGCCGCAACGTCGAGGTGGCCAAGGCGACCGCTGCCGACTTCATCACCGACGGACACGGCCTGACGCGCGTGATGGCGACGCGCCCGCTGCTCGGCACCGGCTATTTCGGCAACGACGTGGCCTATAAATATCGCCGCGCCGGCGGCAAGGACTGGGAGCCGCTCAGCACGGTCACCTATAGCGGGTACCAGTTCAACGGCTTCCTGCCCTATGCCGTCGATCGCGACCTCAATGTCGTCTATGGCTTCGACAATGCCGATGGCCGCCAGGCACTCTTCAAGATCGCGCTCGACGGCAGCCTGAAGCGCGAGCTGGTGCTGGCGCGGCCCGATGTCGATGTCGACGGGCTGGTGCGCATCGGCCGGCAGCAGCGCGTGGTGGGCGTCAGCTATTCGACCGACCGGCGCGAGGTCAGCTATTTCGATCCGCAGATCAAGGCGCTGACCGCCTCGCTGGCCAAGGCGCTCAAGGGCATGCCGATCCTCGCGGTGACCGACGCCAGCGGTGACGAGAAGAAGCTGGTGATCTTCGCCGGCAACGACATCGATCCCGGCCATTATTACCTGCTCGACCGCGACACCAAGCAGATGGCCGAGATCTCGACGGTACGGCCCGAACTGGCCGGCGCCGCGCTGGCGAGCGTGAAGGCGATCAAATACAAGGCGGCCGACGGCACCGAAGTGCCCGCCTATCTGACCCTGCCGCCGGGCAGCGACGGCAAGAACCTGCCCGCGATCGTGATGCCGCATGGCGGCCCCTCCGCGCGCGACGAATGGGGCTTTGACTGGCTCTCGCAATTCTTCGCGGCACGCGGCTATGCCGTGATCCAGCCCAATTATCGCGGCTCCTCGGGCTATGGCGAGAAATGGTTCAAGGGCAATGGCTTCCGCTCGTGGAAGGCCGCGATGGGCGACGTCAACGATGCCGGCCGCTGGCTGATCGCACAGGGCATCACCAGCCCGGACAAGCTGGCGATCGTCGGCTGGTCCTATGGCGGCTATGCGGCGCTGCAATCGAGCATGCTCGACCCAGATCTGTTCAAGGCGATCGTGGCGATCGCGCCGGTGACCGATCTCGAGAAGCTGGCCGACGACATGAAGACCGGATCGAGCGACGGGCAGGTGCGCGACATCGTCGGCAATGGCGCGCTCCAGCAGGAGGCCTCGCCGGCCAAGCATGCCGAGCAGATCAAGGCGCCGGTGCTGCTGTTCCACGGCGACAAGGATCTGAACGTCGCAATCGCGCAATCGGAGCTGATGGCATCGCGGCTGCGCGGCGCGGGCAAGGGCGTGGAGTTCGTCGAGTATAAGGGGCTCGACCACCAGCTCGACGACAGCGAGGTACGCGCGCAGATGCTCGACCGGATCGACCGGTTCCTGCGGAGCAACATGAAGCTGCCGGCGAAGCCGTAAGGGGGAGCTGGCCGCGCGGCTCCCCGGTCACCCCGGCACGAGGCCGGGGTGACAATATGGCGGCGCCGGTCGCCCAACGAAAAAGGGCGGCCCCGAAGGACCGCCCTCTTTTCTCGTTCCCGAAGGAAGCCGATTAGCGCGAGTAGAACTCGACGACCAGGTTCGGCTCCATCTTCACCGGGTACGGAACCTCGTCGAGGGTCGGCACGCGGGTGAAGGTGATCTTCGAGGCGCCGTCCGGCGACACGTAATCGGGGATGTCGCGCTCGGCGAGGCTCTGCGCTTCCATGACCAGCGCCATTTCCTGCGCCTTGGTGGAGAGCGACACGGTCTGGCCGGGCTTGATGCGGCGCGAACCGATGTTGCACTTCTCGCCGTCGACGCGGATGTGGCCGTGGTTGACCAGCTGGCGGGCCGCGAAGATCGTCGGCGCGAACTTGGCGCGGTAGACGATCATGTCGAGGCGCATCTCGAGCAGGCCGATGAGGTTCTGCGACGTATCGCCCTTCATCTTCGAAGCGTCCTCATAGGCGCGCTTGAACTGCTTCTCGGTGACGTCGCCGTAATAGCCCTTGAGCTTCTGCTTGGCGCGCAGCTGGATGCCGAAGTCCGACATCTTGCCCTTGCGGCGCTGGCCATGCTGGCCGGGGCCGTATTCGCGCTTGTTCACCGGGGACTTAGGACGGCCCCAGATGTTCTCGCCCATGCGGCGGTCAAGCTTGTACTTTGCGCTGGAACGCTTCGACATTTGTAATCCTTGCAATCGCTAACAACGTTTTTCCCGGTATCCGCCTGCTGGTCTCGCTAGGAGGGCAGGGCCACCGCTTCACCGGGGTGCGGGGCCATTGCGAAGGCGCGCGGTTAGCGGCGCATCGCGCAGGAGTCAAGCTGGACAGCCCCTGCCCGCCCCTGCCAAGGAGCGCCGATGCAAGATACGATCGATCCCCAAGCCTGCACCACGATGCTCGAAGTCCGCGCCGGCGTGGACGCAGTGGATGCGGCGCTGGTCGCGCTGCTCGAACGGCGCTTCGGCTATATGGACGCCGCCGCCCGCATCAAGCCCGAGCGCGGCCATGTCCGCGACGAGGCGCGCAAGGCGCAGGTGATCGCCAATGCCCGCGCCCATGCCCGGGCGGCCGGGATTCCCGACGCGCCGGTGGGCGAGATCTGGGAGCTGCTGGTCGAAGCCTCGATCGCCTATGAGCTCGAGGCGTTCGACCAGCGCTGAGCCGGCCCCGGACGGGGGCGGCCGTGCCTCGCTGAACCTACGGTTCCTTGCCGAAGCTGCGGTTGCCGCCCATCAGTCGCTGCCCCATCGCGCGGTCCGCGCGATCCGAGGTGTACTGGTTGAGCTCCGCCCATTCCGCGCGGGTGAGGCAGTATCTCGTGCGCAGCACGATCGAGCCGGTCTGCTCGACCATGCGGCAGATCTTCTTCTCTACCGGCGGCTTGGCATCGGCCGCGGCGGGTTCGGGAGTCGGTGTCGCCTGCTGCGCGATTGCGGGAGCGGCGAAAGCAACACACGCGAGCAAAATAGCGAACTTCATCCCTATCCCCTTTATCGATACCGGCTAGGCTCCGCCGATCAGTTGCCGCCCATGCTGCCGGTGCCGCCGCGCGGACGATTGCCGAGCGTGCGCTCGGTCTGCTCTGCATTGGCGGCGCTGATCTGGCGCCACTCGTCGCGGGTGTGGCACTCGCGCTTGCCCATGATCGAACCGGTGGTGTCGATCATCTTGCAGATCTTCTTTTCCGGCTTCGCATCGGCCGTGGCCGGCGCGGGAGTCGGGGTCGCCTGCTGAGCAATTGCAGGAGCGGCGAAAGCAACACACGCGAACAAAACAGCGAACTTCATCAAACTCTCCACTGCGGGGGCGGGAGGCGGCCCTGTCGCGTGCCGGCCCAGGCCGGAGAGACAAGACGCACCGAAGGTCCGAACATTGTGCCGGCGCCGGTTGCCATGCCCCTGGCGACCGAATCCCGCACGAAACGCATCGGAACCCCCTCCCGCTACGATAGATTCGTGCAATCTAACGTTTTTTTGCACCTGCGAAAAGCAGAAGCATATTTCCGAACTGTATCAGCCGGCGCGGTGGCGCTTCCTGCCGTCGAGCGCGGAGAGCACGCCGCGGAACGTGCGCAGCTCATAGGTCGACCAGCCCGGCTTGGTGAGCAAAGTGCGCAGCGCGCGCCGGGTCGTGGGGACGCGATCGGGCGGGAAATAATAGCCCGAATCGGCGAGCATCGCGTCGAGCTGGTTGATCATCCCCTCAAGCTCGTCCTGCGGCGCGGGGGGATGGATCTCTTCCTGGGTGGGCTGGGCAAGCGCCTCGCCCTTCGACCATTCATAGGCGACTAGGATCACCGCCTGGGCGAGGTTGAGCGAGCCGAATTCGGGATTGATCGGCACGGTGATGATCGTGCGGGCGAGCGCGACATCGTCGGTCTCGAGCCCCGAGCGCTCGGGACCGAACAGGATCGCCGAGCGGCCCGCATCGGTGTGGATCGTCCGCGCGGCCTGCTCGGGAGTGACCACCGGCTTGGTGATGCCGCGCTTGCGCACCGTGGTGGCATAGACATGGGCACAATCAGCGACGGCATCGGCGACGGTCTCATAGACCTGCGCCTTCTCCAGCACGATGTCGGCTCCGCTCGCGGCGGGGCCGGCGCTGGGATTGGGCCAGCCGTCGCGCGGGGCGACGAGGCGCAGCTCGAGCAGCCCGAAATTGAGCATCGCGCGCGCGGCCTTGCCGATATTCTCGCCGAGCTGGGGGCGGACCAGTACGATGACGGGCGGCTGGCTCATTGCTTGCCGTTTTCCTGGCCCATCTCGGTGACGTTGCCGGCGAATTCCTCGAAGTCCTTGGCCTCGCGGAAGTCCTTATAGACCGAGGCGAAGCGGATATAGGCGACCGAATCCAAGCCCTTGAGGCCCTGCATCACCAGCTCGCCGATCTTCTGCGAGGGGATTTCGGTGTCGCCCAAAGTCTCCAACTGGCGCTGGATGCCCGAGACGAGCTTCTCGACCTGCACCGCGGTGATCGGGCGCTTGCGGGTGGCGACCGAGACCGAGCGGACCAGCTTGTCGCGGTCGAACGGCTCGCGCTTGTCCTCGCTCTTGAGCACGGTCAGCTCGCGCAACTGGATACGCTCGAACGTGGTGAAGCGCGCGGCACAGGCCTCGCACTGGCGCCGCCGGCGGATCGCCGCCCCGTCTTCGGTGGGGCGGCTGTCCTTTACCTGGCTGTCTTCATGTCCGCAAAAGGGGCAGCGCAATCCTTACAGCTCCGGATAGATGGGGAAACGCTCGCACAGCGCGCGGACGCGCTCGCGGACATTGGCCTCGACCTGGGCGTCGCCCTGCTCGCCATTCTTCTTCAGCCCGTCGAGCACGTCGGCGACCATGTTGCCGATCTCGCGGAACTCGGCGGGGCCGAAGCCGCGGGTGGTGCCCGCCGGCGAGCCGACGCGGATGCCGCTGGTCTTGACCGGGGGCAGCGGATCGTTGGGGATGCCGTTCTTGTTGCAGGTGATCGCCGCGCGCTCGAGCGCCTCGTCGGCGTCCTTGCCGGTGACGCCCAGCGGGGTGAGGTCGATCAGCGCCAAGTGCGTGTCGGTGCCGCCCGAGACGACCGCAGCGCCGCGCTCCTTGAGCGTGGCCGCGAGGATCTTGGCGTTCTCGACGATCGCGGCGGCATAGCCCTTGAACTCGGGCTGGAGCGCTTCGCCGAACGCCACCGCCTTGGCGGCGATGACGTGCATCAGCGGGCCGCCCTGCAGGCCGGGGAACACCGCCGAGTTGATCTTCTTGGCGATCGCCTCGTCATTGGTGAACACAGCACCACCGCGCGGACCGCGCAGCGTCTTGTGCGTGGTGGTGGTGACGACATGCGCGTGCCCGAACGGCGTCGGGTGCGCGCCGCCGGCGACGAGGCCGGCGAAGTGCGCCATGTCGACCATGAAGATCGCGCCGACTTCATCGGCGATCGCGCGGAACTTCGCGAAGTCGATCTGGCGCGGATAGGCCGAGCCGCCGGCGATGATCAGCTTGGGCTGGCTCTCCTTGGCCTTGGCGAGCACTTCGTCGAAGTCGATCAAATGCGTCACCGGGTCGACGCCGTACTGGACCGCGTTGAACCACTTGCCCGACATCGCGGCGCGCGCGCCGTGGGTGAGGTGGCCGCCCGAATCGAGGCTGAGACCCATGATCGTGTCGCCGGGCTTGACCATCGCGAGCATCACCGCGCCATTGGCCTGCGCGCCCGAGTGCGGCTGGACGTTGGCGAACTCGCAGCCGAACAGCTGCTTGGCGCGGTCGATCGCCAGCTGCTCGACTTCGTCCGAGGGATGGCAGCCCTGGTAATAGCGCTTGCCGGGATAGCCCTCGGCGTACTTGTTGGTGAAGACCGAGCCCTGCGCTTCGAGCACCGCCTTGGAGACGATGTTCTCGCTGGCGATCAGCTCGATCTGATACTGCTCGCGGGTCAGCTCATGCCGGACGCCGGCGAACACCGCCGGATCGGCCTCGGCAAGGCTGCGGGTGAAATAGCCGTCGGGCTGGGCGCCGAGGGTCACGGGGTTGGTGCTCATTCAGGGGCCCTTTCCGGATGGCTGAGCTTGTCGACCCGACGCTGGTGGCGGTCGCCGAGAAACTCGGTTGCGAGAAAACTGGTGATGCACGCCTTGGCCATCTCGATCCCGACCAGGCGGGCGCCGAGCGCGACGACGTTCGCGTCGTTATGCTGGCGGGCGAGGCTGGCCGAGAGCGGCTCGGAGACGAGCGCGCAGCGGGCATGCGGGTTGCGGTTGACCGCGATCGAGATGCCGATGCCCGAGCCGCAGAGCGCAACGCCCTTGTCGGCCTGGCCGGTCTCGATCGCCTTGGCGAGGCGATAGCCATAATCGGGATAATCGACGCTCTCGGGGCCGTTCGTCCCCAAATCGAGCACTTCATGCCCTTCGTTACGCAACCATTCGGCGAGTTCTGCCTTCATTGCGTAGGCGGCATGGTCCGAGGCGATAGCGATGCGGTGCGACATGCGCGCTCCCCTACGCCGCAAGGAACCGGCTGGCTAGACCGACTATTCGGAGAGAGACATGCGCAAGACGATTTTCGCCCTGATCCCGGCCCTGGCACTGGGTGTCGCCGCCTGCTCGCCGAGCGCGGAGAGCAATCTGAACAACTCCCTGGAGCGCACCGGCGACTCGCTGGAGAACAGCGTCAACGACATGGGCAACACGCTGGGCAACGCCGCCGATGATGCCGGTGCCGCGATCGACAATACCGCGGACGATGTCGGCAACCGCGCCGAGCATGTCGGCAATGCGATCGACGAGGCGACTCGCTGATGCGCGCGCTGCTCCTCCTCGCGCCGCTCGTGCTGGCGGGCTGCAACGCCGCCGACAAGACCGCCGATGCGACCGCCAACGCGACCGAGACCGCCGGCAATGCCGCAGTGGCGGTCGGCGGGTCGATCGCCAACGCCGTGAAGGAAGGCGCTGCCGACCTGAAGAAGGAAGCCACCGGCAAGGCCGTGGACCGCGACGACTGGGTCGGGCGCTGGAAGGGTGTCGAGGGGACGAACCTCGTCATCGCCAAGGGCGACGAGCCGGGCATGTACAAGCTCGATATGCAGTACACCCTGGACGACAAGGGCAGCTTCGCGGGCAAGGGCACGAGCGAGGGCATTTCGTTCACCCGGCCCGATGGCGACCAGATTCTGCACCCGAGCGACGGCGATGCGACGGGGCTGAAGTGGCTTGCGGGCAAGAAGGACTGCCTGACGGTGAAGTCGGGTGAGGGGTATTGCCGGGATTAGGTTGCCCTCTCCGAACACCCCAAACTGTCACCCCGGCCTTGTGCCGGGGTCCACCGGGAGGCGAACATTGGGCAAGAGGTTCGAGGGCATAGCTGCGGCACAGTGGACCCCGGCACAAGGCCGGGGTGACGACTATGGCTTGGTCCGCAGCCAGCCCCGCGCCCTTGCTTCTGCGGCATAGGTCGCGCTGACCGGGACGCTCTCCCCGCCCGCGAGCAGCAGCCGCCATTTCCGCCCCTCGCGCGCTGCCCCCTCGACCGCAGCGGCCGCAACCCAGGCGCCGCGATGCACCTGCGCGCCGTCGAGACCGGCGACTTCCTCCATTGCGTCGCCGAAGCGGTAATGGATCAGTTCGCTGCGCCCGTCGCGGCGGTGGACGCGGCAATAATGGTCCTCCGCCTCGATCGCCGCGAGGTCGCAGGCGGCGATCCGCGCCTTGGCCAGCAGGCCGGTTTCGGCGCGCACCGGACGCATGCGGCGAAGCAACAGCCAGGCGACCATCGAGCAGACCGCGAAGATCACCGCGCTGATCGCCGCCGCCCTGCCCCAGACATCGTGCGGCATCGCCTCCATCTCGACGCCGACCGCCTGGCCGCACAGCCAGATCTCGAACGGCAGCGGCAGGTTGAGCGGGATCGAGCCGAGCAGCGCGACGCGCGGCCAGTCGCTCTCCTTGCGTACGCCCCAGGCGAACAGCGCCTGCCATTTGAGCGCGTTCCACCCCATCAGCGTCAGCCAGAAGGCGATGCGGGGGCCGAGCGACAGCGCGCCGGTGTTGAACCCGCCGGTGACGATCATCAGCGCGGCGGCGGCGGCGCAGGCGACCCAGAGCAACGGAAAGCCGGGGACCGGTTTTTTGGGGGCTGCGCGTTTCGCGAAGGCCAGGACGCGCTTCGCGAAACCGCGCTTGTCGGCAAGGCGGGCGATGGGGCCAGTGCGGAGCGACCGGGCGGGCATCCAGTGAAGCTGCCACGCGCCGGGCACGACCACAACGGGAGGCCCACATGTTCTTCAAGTCCGTCATCCCGGCGAAAGCCGGGACCCAAAGCTCCAAGCGCGCCGGCAGAGAAACCCTGGGTCCCGGCCTTCGCCGGGGAATAGTCTGGGGGATGGCCTTCACGCTTCTCGCGCTCACCCTGCCCGCCACTGCTTATGCCCAGGCCGCCGATACCGCCGCGCTCGCGGCGCAGGGCGAGGCGATGCACAAGCTCGACTGGATGCACGGCAAATGGCGCGGCGAGGCGCGGATGCAGACGCCGAAGGGCGAACTGGTCGTCACGCATACCGAGCGGGTCGGCACGCTGCTCGACGGGACCATCACGCTGATCGAGGGCAAGTCGTTCGGCGCCGACGGCAAGGTGCCGTTCAATGCCTTTGCGGCGGTGTCCTATGATGCGCACGCCAAAACCTATGCGATGGCAAGCTATGCCGGCGGCAGGTCGGGCAGCTTCCCGCTGGCGGTGACCGACAGGGGCTATGCCTGGGAAGTGCCGGCCGGGCCCAGCGCCAAGGTGCAATATAAAGCGAGTTTCGACGGCACGATCTGGATCGAGACCGGCGATTTCGTCGCGGAGGGCCAGCCGCCGCGCCCCTTCTTCAAGATGACGCTCAAGCGCGTCGGCGACACCGACTGGCCGGGCGCCGGAAGCATGACACGGGATTGATTTTATTGGGCTCCTGACTCTAGGGCTGGCCCCGGGGGACCCCGTTGCGGGGGTCGGGGTTAGACCCTAGAGTGACGCCGGTTCGTCACATTGGGGTAATAGGGCGTGGCGGATCGCCACCGGCCCGCCGGGCGTCCAGGAGCAAGTGATGGGTTCGATTACCAAGACGCCGAAGAATGTCGCCGTGCGCGGCGCGGTGCACCGCCACGAGCATCTGAGCAAGGAGGGCCTGCTCGAGCGCGCCTTTACCTTCGCTTTCCGCGGCCTGGTCTATCCGCAGATCTGGGAAGATCCGGTGATCGACATGGAAGCGCTGCAACTGCAGAGCGACCATCATCTCGTGACGATCGCGTCGGGCGGCTGCAACGTCTTCTCCTATCTGACCGCGAACCCCGCGAAGATCACTGCCGTCGATCTCAATCCGGCGCATATCGCACTCAACAATCTCAAGAAGCAGGCGGCGCTGCGGCTGCCCGATTATGCCGCCTTCCACCGCTTCTTCGGTCAGGCCAACAAGGCGGAGAATGTCGAGGCCTATCGCGAGTTCATCGCCCCGCATCTCGACGCGACCTATCGCGACTATTGGGAGCGCCGCGGGCTGAACGGCACGCGCCGCATCGATGCGTTCAAGCATGGCTTCTATAAATACGGCTTGCTCGGCCGGCTGATCGGCTTCGTCCACTGGCTGGGCAATCGCTACGGCATCGATCCGCGCGAGATCCTCAAGGCGAAGACCATCGAGGAGCAGCGCGAGATCTTCGAGACGCGCTTCGCGCCGTTCTTCGACAAGAAGTTCCTGCGCTGGCTGGTCGACCAGCCCGCCGCTTTGTTCGGCTTCGGCATCCCGCCGGCGCAGTATGACCTGCTCAAGGTCGACGACCAGGCAGGGATCACCGGCGCGCTGCGCAGCCGGCTGCGCAAGCTGGCCTGCGACTTTGACCTGAAGGACAATTACTACGCCTGGCAGGCCTTTGGCCGCGGCTATGGCGAGGGTCCGGATGCGCCGCTGCCGCCCTATCTCGAGGCGAAGAATTTCGAGAACGTGCGCGCGCGCGCCGAGCGCGTCGAGATCCGCCACACCAACTACGCCGATTATCTGGAGTCGATGCCGGCCCAGTCGCTTGACCGCTACATCCTGCTCGACGCGCAGGACTGGATGACCGACGAGCAGCTCACCCGGATCTGGGGCGAGATCACCCGCACCGCCAAGCCCGGCGCGCGCGTGCTATATCGCACCGCGGCGATCCCTGACGTGGTGAAGGGCCATATCCCCGACGAGCTCATGGATCAGTGGGAATATGAGGACCAGGCCAAGCTCGACGACTGGACGCGCCGCGACCGCTCCTCGGTCTATGGCGCGACGCACGTCTGGACGCTGAAGCCGCACGCATGAGCGCTGCGACCGGCGACCAGAAGGGGCTGATGGACGCGACCTATGCGCTCCATCGCCACTTCTACGACTTCACGCGGAAATTCTATCTGCTCGGTCGCGATGCGCTGATCCGCGGGCTGAACCCGCCCAAGGGCGGGACGGTGCTCGAGGTCGGCTGCGGCACGGCGCGCAATTTGATCGTTGCGGCGAAGCGCTTTCCCGAGGCGCGCTTCTTCGGCTTCGACATCAGCGAGGCGATGCTCGAGACGGCGCGCGCCTCGGTCGAGAAGAACGGGCTGAGCGGCAAGGTCACGCTGGCGCAGGCCGATGCGGGCAATTTCGACGTGAACCGGCTGTTCGGCGTTGAAAAGCTCGACCGGATCTTCATGAGCTACACGCTCTCGATGATACCGCCCTGGGTGGAGGCGATCGAGCTGGGGGCCAAGGCGCTGGCACCGGGCGGCAGCCTGCACATCGTCGATTTCGGGCAATATGAGCGGCTGCCGAAGTTCGCCAAGAAGTTGCACTTCAAGTCGCTCAACGACTTCCACGTCCACCCGCGCGCCGAACTGCCTGCAGTGCTCAAGCGCATCGCGGGCGAACAGGGACTGCGGCTCGATTTCCGCTCGACGCTCCGCGGCTATGTGTGGAGCGCGACGCTGACGCGGGACTGAGCTTGGGCAAGCGCATCCTGCTGTACGGCGCGCTGCTGGCGGCGGGGACATTGCTGCTCGAATGGCTCGATTACCAGCGGCTGGTGCGCAGCCATGTCGGCGAATTCTATACCTTCCTGATCGCGGCGGGATTCCTGGCGCTGGGCGTCTGGCTGGGCGCGAAGGTGCTGGCAGCGCCCAAAGCCCGGCCGTTCGACGGCAATCCGCAGGCGGTGGCGACGCTCGGTATCTCGGCGCGCGAGCTGGAGGTGCTGGGCGAGATCATGGCGGGGCGATCGAACCAGGAGATCGCCGACCGGCTGGGCGTGTCGCTCAACACGGTGAAGACGCATGTCGCGCGGCTGCTCGAGAAGCTGGGGGCAAAGCGGCGGACCGACGCGGTGGCGCGGGCGCGCGAACTGGGGATCATGCGCTAGTTTCGCGCAAATCATCCTTTCGGGCGATTGCCGGGCGGGCTTGTCCCTGGCGTGTTGCGAGCGCAACCTGAACCAAGGGGGACTGACTATGCTGCGCAATATCCTGATCTTCGGCGCGATCGGCGGGCTGATCGCCGGCGGCGCGATCTCCGTCGCCGTGCTGCTCCTGAAACAGCATTCGATGGCGTTCGGCTATCTGAGCATGCTGGTGGGGCTGAGCACGATCTTCGTCGCGATCAAGCGCCAGCGCGACGTGGCGCAGGGCGGCGTGATCGGCTTCATGACCGCGCTGGGCATGGGCGTGGCGATGAGCGTGGTCGCCGGCATCTTCTATGCGCTCGCCTGGGAAGTGGTGCTGCAGATGATCGGCGGCCCCGGCGCCTTTATCGACGGCTTCGCCAACGCGATGCTCAAGGGGCTGAGCGGCGACGCGCTGGCCAAGATGACGGCGGAGGTCGAGTCGATGCGGGCGAGCTATCGCAACCCGCTGTTCCGGCTGCCGATGACGTTCATGGAGATCTTCCCGGTCGGCCTGTTCGTCGCGCTCGTCTCGGCCGGGCTGCTGTGCAATCGCCGCTTCCTGCCGGCGCGCGCGGCCGCCTAGCCGAGCGCCACGGCGCGGCCAGGATCGTACATCCGCACGATCCAGCTGATATAATAGGCCAGATAGAAGAGCGCGAAGAGGAGCTGATAGCGCTGGTTGCGCGTGCGGACCGCGACCAGCGCCAGCAATGTGACCAGCGCCAGGCGCACCATATATTCGGGGCCGAGCGCCGCGAGATAGGCGCGCCCCTTGATCGCGGTATCGGCCAGGTCGATCGCCATCGAGGCAATGAACAGCGCGAAGAACCAGCCGCGGCGCGACAGGAAATAGTCGCGGTAATCGGCATATTCCTCGAGCGCGTCGGGGAAGAGCAGATTGGCCATCAGCGCGAACAGATAGGCGTAGAGCAGCACGAACAGGAAGGTCTCGAACCGCCACTGGACGATCGCCGCGAGTCCGAACTCCCACCACCAGAAATGGGTGGCGGAGATCAGCACGATCAGCACCCAGAGCAAGTGGACCGGATAGACCTTCAGCTTGCCCGGATGCTGGATGAAGCGCGCCATGCCCGAGAGGAGGCGCGTGATCGCGATGCCCAGCACGATGCTGATGATCACGCGGATATGGAGGTAGAGTTCGTGGCCGGCCGCCGGATCGGGAGGCGCGGCCGGGGTCATGGTCAGGCCGGCAGCCGCGGTTCGGTCCGTTCCCAATACCAGGCCCAGATCAGCGCGAAGACGCTTAGCGCCAACCAGAGGATCCATGCCAGGATCGTGGCAAACTGGGCAAACAGCGCCGCCACGCAGGCCGAGCCAAGCAGGACGAAGAGATAGCTGCGCAGCGGGCGCGCCACGCGCTTTGCCAGGAACCACGCCGCGAACCCGGCAAGCGCCATGGCGCCAAGCCCGATCAGGGTCCGGATATCGAACTCACCGCGCAGGACCGGGATGATCACCCAGATCAAAAGGAGCAGATAGGCGACCCAGAGCTGCTCGCGGATCGCCCGCATCGGCTCAGGCCGCCCGGCGCAGTTCCAGCCGGCCCCAGATCTCGACCAGCGCATCGACCAGGTCGCGCATCATGCCCTCGTCATGCGCGGGGCCGGGGGTGAAGCGCAGCCGCTCGGTGCCGCGCGGCACGGTCGGATAGTTGATCGGCTGGACGTAGACGCCATACTCGGCGAGCAGGATGTCGCTGATCTTCTTGGCCTTGACCGGATCGCCGACCATCAGCGGCACGATGTGGGTGGTCGAGGCCATCACCGGGAGGCCGGCATCGGCCATCATCGCCTTGAGCTTCGCCGCCGCAGCCTGCTGGCCGTCGCGCTCTTCCGACGAGCCCTTCAAATGCCGCACGCTCGCCAGCGCGCCGGCGACGAGCACGGGCGACAGCGAAGTGGTGAAGATGAAGCCCGGCGCATAGCTGCGGATCACATCGATGATCATCTGATCGGCGGCGATATAGCCGCCCATCACGCCGAACGCCTTGCCGAGCGTGCCCTCGATGATCGTCAGCCGGTCGGCCAGGCCTTCACGGTCCGAGATGCCGCCGCCGCGCGGGCCGTACATGCCGACGGCATGGACCTCGTCGAGATAGGTCAGCGCGTTATACTTGTCGGCCAGGTCGCAAATCTCGGCGATCGGCGCGATATCCGCGTCCATTGAATAGACGCTCTCGAACGCGATCAGCTTGGGGACATTGGCGTCGTCCGCCGCGAGCAGCTCTTCCAGATGCGCGAGATCATTGTGGCGGAAGACGCGCTTCTCGCAGCCCGAATTGCGGATGCCCGCGATCATCGACGCGTGGTTGAGCTCGTCCGAATAGACGATGCAGCCCGGCAGCACCTTGGCGAGCGTTGAGAGCGTCGCTTCGTTCGAGACATAGCCCGAGGTGAAGAGCAGCGCATTCTCCTTGCCGTGGAGATCGGCGAGCTCATGCTCGAGATCGACATGGTAATGCGTGTTGCCGCCGATGTTGCGCGTGCCGCCCGAGCCGGCGCCGACATCGTGGAGGGCTTCCTCCATCGCCGCGATCACCTTGGGATGCTGACCCATCGCCAGATAGTCGTTCGAGCACCAGACGGTGATCGGCTTCGGGCCGTTATGGCCGGCGAAGCAGCGCGCATTGGGGAACATGCCCTTGTTGCGCAGGATGTCGATGAACACGCGGTAGCGGCCCTCGGCGTGCAGCCGGTCGATCGCGGAGGTGAAGACCCGACCGTAATCGACGGGCACAGGGCTGTCTGCACTGCTCATGCGGCGTTCCTATCGCCAAATTCCGGCGATTTCCAGTTGGACATAATGCCTAATCGCGCGGGCCGACACTGTCTTGACCGAAAACAAAAGCAAGGCGGCGCAAAATTGATGTGGGTTGTGCGCGAAGTGACTCAAATGTGGTATGAAAATGCCATCGCGAACGACTCGCTACCAAGCATGTTCGCGGCTGAGAGACCAGCGTGCTCCCGCTTGCGGACGGAGCGTCACATGAGCGCCAGGGACCAGGAATATTTTGCGAAGCGCGCGCGTCAGGAGCGCGAATATGCCGAGCGCAGCGACGACATGACCGCGCGCCGCGTGCATCAGGAAATGGCCGAGCGCTATTCGGCCCGGCTGCGCGATATCACCGTCGCGGTTTCGGCTTCGGCGCAGGCCTGAAGGGGCTAAACGGGACTTCGCGTACTGCTCCCGGCGAGGGCCGGGGGCCCGGGATCGGCGCAGCTGGCGAGGCGATCCACCCTCTCGAACGACATCGCAACTGGGCCCCGGCCTTCGCCGGGGAGCAGCTTTTATCCCGCTAGTCGGGTTTAAAGCGCCTCGATCTCGACCAATCCGTACCGCGCCAGCGCAGGTCCCAGCATGTCGGTGCGGGCGCTACGGGCAGTGAAAACCGCCCTGCCCGGCGCCGGCGATGCCGGCCATGATTGGCCCTCGGTGAGCGCGGCGACTCGCCGGGCGATGCCGGGGCCGCCATCGACGAAGCGCACCGGATGCGGTGCCGCCGCGGCAAGCTCGGCCGCTACCAGCGGGAAATGCGTGCAGGCGTTGACGATCAGGTCGATCCGGTCGCCGCCCGGCTGATCGAAAAGACCGGCAAGCACCGCGCGCATCCGCTCGGGGAGCGGCGGTACGCCTTCGAGCGAAGCCTCCGCAATCTCAACCAGCTCGGCCGAGCCATGGCGCAGCACGGTGCAATCGCCGGCGAAGCGCGCCGCGAGATCGTCGACATAGGGTTGGCGCACCGTCGCCTCGGTGCCGAGCACGCCGATCACGCGCGTCTGGCTGAGCAGGGCGGCGGGCTTGATCGCGGGAACGGTGCCGACGATCGGCACGTCGAGTGCGGCGCGGACGTGGTTCAGCGCAATCGTCGAGGCGGTATTGCAGGCGATGACGATCAGCCGCGGATCATAGCGCTCCGCCAGCCGCCCGAGCAAAGCCGGCACGCGCGCGGCGATCTCGGCTTCGCTGCGCGTGCCATAGGGAAAGCCGGCCGAATCGGCGACATAGACGAGCGGCGCATGCGGCAGCAGCGCGGCGGTGGGTGCGAGCACCGAGAGCCCTCCCATGCCGGAATCGAAGAACAATATGGGACGGCTGTCGGTCATCGTGCGCGGGGCATGGCTCCGCGCCGGAGGACCGTCAACCGCCCCGAGTTGGGAAACACCTCTTGCGAGGATCAGTTGGCCGGCTTGCGCGGCTTCCAGTTTGCCGGAATGCCGGTGACCGCGATCATGGAGCGTCCGCCGGCGATATATTCCTCGCGGCTGATCTTGCCGTCGCCATTCTTGTCGTTGCGCTCGAGATACATCGACTTTGCCACCTCGAGCGATACCGGCTTGTACGGCTCGCTGCCGACCTTGACGCGTGCCGACCTGATCGGAAGTTCGCCGATTTCGAGATAGCCGGACTTGTCGCGATCCATGATGTCGAAGTTCGAGCTCAGAAACTCCGCCGCCTGCTCCGGCGTGGCCGGCACCCGCGGCCCTTCATATCGCTTGCCCTGGTGTTGCGGCACGGGCGCATCCTGCAGCACCGGTGCCCCGCCGTGCAGCGTCAGCGCGAGCGCCGTCGCGATTGCGATGCTCATCATGATCCCTCCAATCCACCACCAGCGCCTGTCGCCGGTGCTGGAGAGGCGCTGGACGGGTTCGGGGCCGGCGGCGAGGTCCGGCGCATGGGGTACCAGC
Organism: Sphingomonas sp. R-74633; assembly: GCF_013416555.1. Taxonomy (GTDB): domain Bacteria; phylum Pseudomonadota; class Alphaproteobacteria; order Sphingomonadales; family Sphingomonadaceae; genus Sphingomonas. The sequence continues at coordinate 606,854 of NZ_JACCFG010000002.1, forward strand.
GACTGGGACTCGGCCTGGACGAGCAGCCGCGCGGCCTGGAGCGAGGAAGACACGCCCAGCTTGGTGCGCGCCATCTTGATCCGCTTCTCGACCGCGTGCGGCGAGACGCCGAGCTCCAGCGCCATTTCCTTGGCGGTCTGGGGCAACAGGCGGCGGCGCAGGCATTCCTTCTCGTTCTCGGTCAGCCGGGCGATCGCCGCCCGCATCCTTTCGTCCAGCACGCCCTACTCCCGCCCACAGGCGCGCAAACCTAGGCGAAAGTCGAGTTTCGCCCAAGTCGGAGCGATTGGTACCCCATCCACATTGCGCCCCTGCCGTCAGCCACTATGTTGGACCGCGACAAGGGGGAGCGTTTCTTGACGATCGATACAGCCATCGGCCCGGTAGGCGTTTTGCTGCTCGGCTATCTGCTGGGCTCGATCCCCTTCGGGCTGCTGCTTACGCGCTTCTTCGGCGCGGGCGACCTGCGCCAGATCGGCTCGGGCAATATCGGCGCGACCAATGTGCTGCGCACCGGCCGCAAGGGGCTGGCGGCGGCGACGTTGCTGCTCGATCTCGCCAAGGGCGCGGCGGCGGTGCTGATCGCCGGCGCGCTGCTCCCGGGCGGCGGCGTGCTGGGTGGCCTGGCCGCATTCATCGGCCATTGCTACCCGGTGTGGCTCCGCTTCAAGGGCGGCAAGGGCGTAGCGACCATGATGGGCGTGGTGCTGGCGCTGCACTGGCCCTCGGGCATCGTCTTCGCGCTCGTCTGGCTCGGGCTGCTCGCGGTGCTGCGCATCTCCTCGCTGGCCGGCATGAGCGCGGCGATCAGCGCGCCGGTGAGTGCGGCGTTCTTCGGGCGGATCGACATCGTGCTGATGCTGCTCGCGCTGGCGATGATCGTGCTGTGGAAGCATCGCGCCAATATCGACCGGCTGCTCAACGGCACCGAGCCGCGCGTCGGCAGCAAAAGTGGCTGACACGCGCGAGGCACGGCTAAGGCTGCTGCGCTCCGCCAATATCGGCCCCGTTACCTATGCCCAGCTGATCCAGCGTTTCGGCAGTGCCGAGGCGGCGCTAGACGCGCTGCCGATGCTCGCGGCGCGCGGTGGCGGACGGGCGCCGGTGATCGCCGATTTGGGGCTGGTGCGGCGCGAGATCGCCGCGGTCGAGCGACTTGGCGCGCGCTATCTGTTCCTTGGGGATGACGACTATCCCGGGCTGCTGGCCGAGCTGGACAGCGCGCCACCGGCACTGATCCTGCGCGGACGGCTGGAATTGCTCGACCGACCGGTGGTCGCGATCGTCGGCGCGCGCAATGCCTCGGCCGCGGCATGCCGCTTCGCCCGCCAGATCGCGCTGGGGCTTGGCGAGGCGGGTGTGACGGTGGTCTCCGGGCTGGCGCGCGGGATCGATACCGCAGCGCATATCGGATCGATCGGTAGCGGCACGGTGGGCGTGATCGCCAGCGGGATCGACATCGCCTTTCCGCCCGAAAATGCCGAATTGCAGGAGCGCGTGGCGCGCGAGGGCCTGCTGATCGCCGAGCAGCCGCCGGGCACCGAGCCGCTGGCGCGCTTCTTCCCGTCGCGCAACCGGATCATCGCCGGGCTCGCGCTCGGCACGGTGGTGGTCGAGGCGGCGCCGCGATCGGGCTCGCTGATCACCGCGCGGCTCGCCAATGAGGCGGGGCGCGAGGTCATGGCGGTGCCCGGCTCGCCGCTCGATCCGCGGGCGCAGGGGTGCAATTTGCTTATCCGCGAGGGCGCGACTTTGGTGCAGGGCGTGGACGATGTGCTCGAGATGATCCGCCCGATCGACGCGCGGGCGGTGCGCTCGCCGGTGGCCGGCTGGCAGGGGCCACCGCCCGAAGATGCCAGCGATGGCGATCGACGCGCAGTGACGGGATTGCTCGGACCGGTGGCGGTGAGCGTCGACGAACTGATCCGCCAGTCGGGGCTGGCGCCGGCAGTGGTGCAGACGGTGCTGCTCGAGCTGGAACTGGCCGGGCGGCTGGAGCGCCATGCCGGCGGGCGGGTGAGTTTGACCTCCGGATGATCTATCTCGCCTTTCTGTTTCTGCTCCTGTTCACGGGCTTTTTCGTTCGCGAAACGATCGTGTCGCTGCGCCGAGGATCGGTCCGCAACCGGGGGCGCAGCTACGGGCGGGAGGATCGGCCGGTCAGCTTCTGGTTTGGGATTGCCAGCTGGATCCTGAACGCATCCGCGGGCGCGGTGGCCACCGTGCTGCTCGCGCTGTCGAAACTCGGCTAGCGCGCCCTAGCAAGTTACGGGACCGTTCCTACATCGCGGCCACAAACCCCTCCCCAAGGAGCCCGAACATGGCCGACGCACCCGATCCCGCGAACAACCAGCCCGCCGGCTATGTGCCCCCCAAGGTGTGGCAGTGGGAGGCGGGCAATGGCGGCCAGTTCGCCAATATCAACCGGCCGGTCTCGGGCGCGACGCATGATGCGCCGCTGCCGGTGGGCGAGCATCCGATCCAGCTCTATTCGCTCGGCACGCCCAACGGGCAGAAGGTGACGATCCTGCTCGAGGAGCTGCTCGCCGCCGGTCACAAGGGCGCCGAATATGACGCCTGGAAGATCAACATCGGCGAGGGCGCGCAGTTCGGCAGCGGGTTCGTGAGCATCAACCCCAACTCGAAGATCCCGGCGATGGTCGACCATTCGGTCGAGCCCAATATTTCCGTGTTCGAGAGCGGCGCGATCCTGGTCTATCTCGCCGAGAAGTTCGGCGCGTTCCTGCCGAGCGATCCGGCGAAGCGCGCGCAGACGATGAGCTGGCTGATGTGGCAGATGGGTTCGGCGCCGTTCCTGGGCGGCGGCTTCGGCCATTTCTTCGCCTATGCGCCGTTCAAGATCGAATATGCGATCAACCGCTATGCGATGGAAGTGAAGCGCCAGCTCCATGTGCTCGACACGCATCTGGCGACGAACAAGTTCATGGTCGGCGACGACTATACGATCGCCGACATCGCGATCTGGCCCTGGTATGGCGGCGTGGCGCGCGGCGATGCCTATGCCGGCGCGGCCGAGTTCCTCAACATCGGCGAATATGAACATTTCAACCGCTGGGCCGCCGAAGTCGGCGAGCGCGAGGCGGTGCAGCGCGGGCGGCTGGTCAACAAGGGCTCGGGCCCCGAGGACCAGCGCGTCCCCGAGCGCCACTCGGCGGCGGACATCGACGCGGTGCGGGCGAAGATGCTCGCCTAGCGGCCGATATATTCCACCCGCGCCGTGCCGGAGGCCCAGACGGGCAGGTAAAGCCCCTGCCCGGCTGCCTTTAGCTGGCCGGTACGGACGCCGGTGATGTCGGCGCGGATCACGAAGTCGCCGGCGCGCTTCTGGACGATGGCGCGCTGGACCTTGCCGAGCAGCTTGTCGAAATCCTTGGTGAAGTTCTGGGTGAGCTCCTCGGCCAGCACCTCGGAGATTGCCGGGGCCTGGACCAGCCGGACGAGCAGGTCGCCGCCGATCCTGTCGGTATCGCCCGATACGCTCAGCTGCTCGAAATGGACGCGCTGCGAGCCGGGCGCATTGACCGGCACGGCGGTGAGCCAGACCAGGCCATGCGTCTCGGCAGCGCCGTTCTGCGGTTTTGCGGCGATCGTCAGTCCCACGGCGATCCGGCCGCCGGTGGCGCCATAGCCGGTGATCTTCTCGAAGCGCGCAGTGACCGGGCCGATGCCGGGGATGTCGAAGGGCCGCTTCGCCCGCTTGGTGAGCGCCTTCTGGAGCACGGGCTCGAGCTGGGCATAGTCGGCGATCACCGGCAGGAAGAAGCTCAGCTTCGAGCCGGCGGCGTCATGCCCGAGCGGCGGCAGCGGAGTCGGCGCGGGATCGGCGGGGCGCGGGCCGACAAAGGTCTCGGTGAGCGCCGACAGGCCGAGACTGAGGCGCAGGCGATTGCCCGACAGGCGATAGCCGCCATAGCTCAGCTTCTGCGGGGTGATCCGCATCCAGACCGGCGGGTTCTCCTCGTTGAGCTGGAGCGAAGTGAAGCTCTGCCGCCAGGCGCCGGCCACCTGGGCGCGGATGTTGAGCTTGGCGATTTCCTGCGGCAGCTTGCGCTCGAGGTCACGCACCACCGGCGCGAGCTTCTCATCCGCCTTGTCGGTGAAGGTGATCCGCTTGCCGAGAAAATCGATGCCGGGCGCGGTCGTCCAGCTATAGGCGAGGCGCACCGTAGCGCGGGCCTGCCAATTCTCGGTCATCGTCAGGCGGATGCGGGCACGGACCATCGCCGAACCCGTCGCCGTCTCCCCCTTCAGGAACCCGCCGACATGACGCGCCGCGATATTGGCGCGGATCGGTACATCCGCGACGATCTCGTCGCCCTCGCCGCGTAGCCGAATGGCGGAACGCGTGACGGTGCCGACGACGGTGCAGCCGAGATCGGGGCTGACCTTGATCTTGGCCTTGAACAGCTTGACCCGCTGGGCGGGCACGCATTTGTCGACCTGCTGGTTGATCGACCAGAGCGTGCGCGGCACCGCCTGCTCGATCGCACGGGCTAGCACCGAGACCTGGACGTCGAGCGGCACGTCGATCGCGGAAAGCTCATGCGGCACCTCGACCGTGTCGGTCGCGTGGGGCGGCGGCTCGACCTTGCCGGTCCGCAGGAACAGCAAAAGCATCGCCGCCAGGCCCGCCGCGAGCACCACCAGCAGCACGCCGATGATCCAAAGCCGGCGGTGGCGAAAGGCGCTGCGGGTCATGGGCTGGGCGTCGGGCAATCTTTCTGCTCCCCCTGGACGTGCGCCGATGATACCCGCGAACTCTTACCAAGTTCCAGATCAACCGGCTTGACGGCCCCTGTCGTCGCTCCCCACCTTACACGCGTACACGTGAGGATCGCTTACCCCCCATGCAGCTCGTCATCGTAGAATCGCCGGCAAAGGCGAAGACCATCGAGAAATATCTCGGCAAGGACTATCGCGTCCTGGCCTCCTACGGCCATGTCCGCGACCTGCCGGCGAAGGACGGCTCCGTCGATCCCGATGACGGGTTCGCGATGGATTGGGAAACCTATGCCGACAAGTCGAAGCAGCTAAAGGCGATCACCGACGAGGCGAAGAAGGCCGACCGACTGATCCTCGCAACCGACCCTGACCGCGAGGGCGAGGCGATCAGCTGGCACGTGCAGGAAGTGCTGCGGCTCAAGAAGGCGCTGCCCAAGGAAGTCGAGCGCGTCACCTTCAACGCGATCACCAAGCCGGCGATCCTGACCGCGATGGAGCATCCGCGCGAGCTGGATACCGACCTGATCGACGCCTATCGGGCGCGCCGGGCGCTCGACTATCTGGTCGGCTTCACGCTGTCGCCGGTGCTGTGGCGCAAGCTGCCGGGCGCCAAATCGGCCGGCCGCGTCCAGTCGGTCGCGCTGCGCATCATCGTCGATCGCGAGCGCGAGATCGAAAGCTTCAAGGCCCAGGAATATTGGTCGGTCACCGCCGACATGGAACAGGACGGCACGCCCTTCCAGGCGCGCATGGTCAAGTACAAGGGCGACAAGCTCGACCGCCTGTCGATCGGCGACGGCAAGACCGCCGAGGCAGCGAAGAAGGCCGTCGAGGAAGGCCGCTTCACCGTGGTCTCGGTCGAAACCAAGCCGGCGATGCGCAACCCCGCCGCGCCCTTCACCACCTCGACGCTGCAGCAGGAAGCCGCGCGCAAGCTGGGCTTCTCGGCCAGCCACACGATGCGGATCGCGCAGGGCCTCTATGAGGACGGCGCGATCACCTACATGCGTACCGACGGCGTCCAGATGGACCCGGGCGCGATCCAGGAGGCCCGCAAGGCTGTCGCGACGCGCTATGACGGCAGCTATGTGCCGGACAAGCCGCGCATCTACACCACCAAGGCGAAGAACGCCCAGGAAGCGCACGAGGCGATCCGCCCGACCGACTTCAGCAAGGACAAGGCGGGCTCGGGCGACCATGGCCGGCTCTACGAGCTGATCTGGAAGCGCGCGCTGGCCAGCCAGATGGCGAGCGCCCGGATGGAGCGCACCACGATCGACCTGGAGGATGCGACCAGCCAGCACGGGCTGCGCGCCACCGGCCAGGTGGTGATCTTCCCCGGCTATCTCGCGCTCTACGAAGAAGGCCGCGACGACGAGGGCGACGAGGATTCGCGCCGCCTGCCGCGGATGAGCGAAGGCGCGACGCCGGCGAAGAAGGCAGTCAACGCCGAACAGCACTTCACCCAGCCGCCGCCCCGCTTCAGCGAGGCATCGCTGGTCAAGCGGATGGAGGAGCTCGGCATCGGCCGCCCTTCGACCTATGCCTCGGTCATCCAGGTGCTCAAGGACCGCGCCTATGTCCGCCTCGAGAAGAACCGTTTCTTCGCCGAGGAGAGCGGGCGGCTGCTGACCGCGTTCCTCGAGCGCTTCTTCCAGAAATACGTCAATTACGACTTCACCGCCGAGCTGGAGGAGGAGTTGGACGACGTGTCGGGCGGGCGCGCCCAGTGGCAGGCCGTGCTCGAGGCGTTCTGGAAAGACTTCAAGCCGCGCACCGCCGATGTGATGGAGCAGAAGCCGTCGGACATCACCGCGGCGCTCGACGAGTTCCTGGCGCCCTATCTCTTCCCGGAAAAGGCGGACGGCAGCGATCCGCGGGCATGCCCTAATTGCGCGGGCGGGCGGCTGGCGCTGCGCGGCGGCAAGTTCGGCGCGTTCATCGCCTGCTCGAATTATCCCGAGTGCAAATATACCCGCCGCTTCGCCCAGCCGGGCGGCGAGGAAGGCGCGGATAGCGGCCCCGAGACGCTGGGCAACGATCCCGACACAGGCCTGCCGGTCGAGCGCAAGTCGGGCCGGTTCGGGCCCTACATCCAGCTTGGCGAAGGCAAGGAAGCGGCGCGCGCGTCGATCCCGAAGGACGTCGAGCTCGACCTGGAACTGGCGCTGAAGCTCCTGAAGCTGCCGCGGGTGATCGGCGATCACCCGGAGACGGGCAATCCGATCACGGCCTCGATCGGCCGCTATGGCCCGTATCTGGCGCATGACGGCAAATACGCGCGGCTGCAGGGCACGATGGAAGTGTTCGAGACGGGCATGAATGCCGCGGTGGTCAAGCTGGCCGAGGCGGCGGCGAACGCTGGCCGTCCGGCGCGGGGCGCCTCGCGCGAGCCGTTGAAGGTGCTCGGCAAGCATCCGCGTACCGAAGCCGAGATCAAGCTGATGGACGGCCGCTACGGCGCCTATGTCACCGACGGCGAGACCAATGCTACGCTGCCCAAGTCGATCGACAAGGACCAGCTGACGCTTGAGGAAGCCGCCCAGCTGATCGACGCACGCGCGGCGGCGGGTCCTGCGAAGGGCAAGGGGAAGAAGAAGGCGGCGGCGAAGAAGCCTGCGGCCAAGAAGGCGCCTGCCAAGAAGGCGGCGGCGAAGAAGCCGGCAGCGAAAAAGGCTGCTGCGGCGGAATAAGCTGTCCCCCGGCGAAAGCCGGGGCCCAGGGTCACAAGCGACCCGGCAGAGAAACCCTGGGCCCCGGCTTTCGCCGGGGATCCAGTGGTTGCTACGAGCCTAGGTTACGCCGCCCGCACCTCGAAGCCGCGGAGCCATGCACGTGCGGCCTTCTGCGCTTCGATGATCTCGCGCGCCGACATGTCCTCGGCGATTTCGGCGCGGCATTCCTGCGCGCGCTGGTCGCCCGTGACTGCGGCGATGTTGAACCACTTATGGGCCTCGATCAGATCGACGCCGATGCCGTCGGCACCGCTCGAATAGACCATACCCAGATCATAACACGCGTTGGCATCGCCGCGGGCCGCGTCACGCAGCCGGCTCTCGATTAGGAAACGCGCACTCTTCAGGCTGCTGCCCATGTCGCTCACCCCTGTTAACCACACCCTTTCGTGGTGGCTTGGGGTTTGACACCTGAATTCGAAACAAATGGTTAACAGCGTTAACTGTAAATATTCAGGTCCGTACTTACTCGGGTACGGCGATATTATCGATCAGCCGGGTGCCGCCGATCCGCGCAGCGGCGAGCAGGCGCATCGGCCGGCCGGCCTCCGGCGCACCGAGATTCTCGGCATCGGCGAGCGCGACATAATCGACCTCGAAGCCGGCGGCGGCGAGCGTCTCGCGTGCCTGGGCCAGCGCCGCCTCGGCATCGCCGCCCTCGGCGATCGTGCGGGCAACCGCACCGAGCGCACGCGGGAGCGCGACGGCCTTGGCGCGGTCTTCGGGCATCAGAAAGGCATTGCGCGACGAGAGCGCGAGGCCGTCGTCATCGCGCTGGGTGAGCACCGACTGGATCTCGACGGGAAGGTTGAGATCGGTGGTCATGCGGCGGATCACCGCGAGCTGCTGCCAGTCCTTCTCGCCGAAGAACGCCAGGTCGGGCTGGACCTGGTTGAACAGCTTGGAGACTACGGTGGCGACGCCGTCGAAATGGCCCGGGCGGTGCGCGCCCTCCAGCACTTCGCTGACGCCCGAGACCGAGACGTTAGTCGCGAAGCCTTCGGGATAGACCACTTCGACCGGGGGCATCCATAGAACGTCGACGCCCGCGCCGGTGAGCAGGCGCGAATCCGCGGCCTCCTTGCGGGGATATTTGGCAAGGTCCTCGTTCGCGCCGAACTGCTTCGGATTGACGAAGATCGAGACGACGACGCGGTCCGCGGAGCGCCTGGCCGCGTCGACCAGCGCCATATGCCCGTCATGCAGCGCCCCCATGGTGGGGACGAGAGCGATACGCTCGCCGGCCTGGCGCCAGGCGGAAATCGCCTCGCGAAGGGCTTCGAGCTGACGGACTGTTTGCACGCGTTAACACTTTCGATAAGACGGAAGCGCGGCCTTCTATGGGGGGGAGCCGGCGCGATCAAGTAAGGGATGTTGTAGGTTGAGCGAAGGGTCGAAGCGACTGCACGTTCTGGTTTTCGCGAACGAGAAGGGTGGGACGGGCAAGTCCACCACCGCCGTTCACACTGCGATCGCCCTTGCCTCGAAGGGTGCGCGCGTCGCCTGCTTCGATCTGGACCACCGCCAGCGGACGATGGGGCGCTATCTCGACAACCGCGCCGCGACCAGCAAGCGGATGGGGCGCGAGCTGCCGATGCCGGTCTATGACACGCATGACGGCGAGAGCATGTCCTATTTCTCCGAGGCGCTCGACAAGCTCGGCGAAGGCGCGGACTTCCTGGTGATCGACACGCCGGGCCGCGACGACAAGTTCGCGCGCATCGCAGTGACCAATGCCGACACGCTGGTCACGCCGATGAACGACAGCTTCGTCGACTTCGACCTGATCGGCCAGGTCGACCCCGATACCTTCAAGGTCGTCCGCCCGAGCTTCTATTCCGAGCTGATCTGGGAATCGCGCAAGCGCCGCGCCAAGGCGGACGGCGAGACGATCGACTGGGTGGTCCTGCGCAATCGCATGCAGCATATCGAGGCGCGCAACATGAAGCGCGTGTCCGAGGCGATCGACCAGCTTTCCAAGCGCGTCGGCTTCCGGGTGATCTCGGGGCTTTCGGAGCGCGTGATCTATCGCGAGCTGTTCCCGCAGGGGCTGACGATGCTCGACAGCCGCGAGTTCGGCGAGATGGGCCTGGCGCACGTCGCCGCGCGCCAAGAGCTGCGCGAGATGATGGCCGGGCTCGCCCTTCCCGAAGTCACCATGCCGCTGTTCGCCTGATGCTCTTCAAGCTGCTCATTGCCGCCGGCGTGCTCTACGCGCTCTACCAGCTCGTGCTGAAGCCGCGCTCCAAGGGACCGCGCATGCCCGAGGACGAGGCGCGCGCGATCCTGGGGATCACCGCCGAGGCGGACGAGGCGGACATCCGCGCGGCGCATCGCCGGCTGGTCAGCGCGGTGCATCCCGACAAGGGCGGATCGGCCGAGCTGACTCGCCGGATTAATGCGGCGCGCGACACCTTGTTACGCCTTCGCAATTGAACTTTCCGGCCCGCTCGGGGATTAGGCGGGCACCAGTTCCCCCGGAGGCTTTATGACGCACCGTTTCGACCCCACTTCACTGCGCGAGTATGACATTCGCGGGATCGTGGGAGAGGCTCTTGGCCCTGACGACGCGCGCGCGATCGGCCGCGGCTTCGCCACGCTGCTGCGCCGCGCCGGCGGCACCCGCGTGGCAGTGGGCCGCGACGGCCGCCTGTCCTCGCCGATGCTCGAGGAAGCGCTGATCGAGGGGCTCACCGCCTCGGGCTGCTCGGTGGTGCGCACCGGCATGGGCCCGACCCCGATGCTATATTATGCCGAGGCTACGCTGGAGGTGGATGGCGGCATCCAGATAACCGGCAGCCACAATCCCGGCCATTATAACGGCTTCAAGATGGTGTTTCAGCACACCAGCTTCTTCGGCGAGAAGATCCAGCTGCTCGGCAAGATGGCCGCGGAAGGCGATTGGGACGACGGCGACGGCAGCGAGACCGTGACCGACGCCGATGTCGAGGACCTTTATGTCAGCCGCCTGCTCGCAGGATATGCCGGCGGCGCCTATCGCGTCGGATGGGATACGGGCAATGGCGCCGCCGGCCCGGTGATCGAGAAGCTGGTGAAGCTGCTCCCGGGTGAGCACCACACGTTGTTCACCGATGTGGACGGCAATTTCCCCAACCATCATCCCGATCCTACCGAGGAAAAGAACCTCGCCGATCTGAAGAAGCTCGTCGCCGACAAGCAGCTCGATTTCGGACTTGCCTTTGACGGTGATGGCGACCGTCTGGGCGCGATCGACGGAGAGGGCCGCGTGATCTGGGGCGATCAGCTTCTGTCCATTTTGGCTGAACCTGTTCTGCGCGTGGAGCCCGGCGCGACGATCATCGCCGATGTGAAGGCGTCGCAAATGCTGTTCGACCGAGTCGCAGAGCTCGGCGGCAAGCCCCTGATGTGGAAGACCGGGCACAGCCTGGTGAAGACCAAGATGAAGGAAACCGGCGCGCCGCTGGCCGGCGAGATGAGCGGCCACATCTTCTTCGCGCAGGATTATTACGGCTTCGACGACGCGCAATATGCCGCGATCCGGCTGATCCAGGCAGTCCATGTCATCGGCAAGTCGCTGACTGCGCTCAAGGACGCGATGCCCAAGCTGGTCAACACGCCCGAGATGCGTTTCCAGGTCGACGAGAGCCGCAAGTTCGCAGTGGTGGACGAAGTGCTCGACCGGCTCGAGGCCTCGGGCGCCGAGGTCAACCGCACCGACGGCGCACGCGTGAACACGCCCGACGGCTGGTGGCTGCTGCGCGCCTCGAACACGCAGGACGTGCTCGTCGCCCGCGCGGAGGCGAAGGACCAGGCCGGACTCGACCGGCTGCTCGCGCAGATCGACGACCAGCTCGCACAGAGCGGGTTGGTGCGCGGGGAGCAGGCGGCGCACTGAGCCCACCTCCCTCTCCCCGCAGGCGGGGGGAGGGAGATAAGACTCGCATTTTGGTGCTTTCACCCCCACATGCGCGGTTATGGCGTCATCCCACCCGCCCATCATCCGAGTCATCGATCTGGAGACTACCGGCGACAAGCCGCCCGCGCACGCCGTGGTCGAGATCGGCTGGCAGGACGTCGCGCTGGGCAAGGACGGGCGCTGGGAGCTGTACGGCGAGGGCGGCAACCGGATGGTCAATCCGGGCCGGCCGATCCCGCCGCTGACCATGGCGATCCACCATATCCGCGACGAGGATGTTGCCGACGCGCCCTGGTGGCACGACGTCGCGCGACCGATCCTCGATCCCTGGCCGCGCCGCGTGGCGCTCGCCGCGCACCGCGCGACTTTCGAGGAGCAATATTGCACGCCTGCGCTCACCCGCGGCGCCGACTGGATCTGCACCTGGAAATGCGCGCTGCGGCTCTGGCCGGACAGCGGCGGTTTCTCGAACCAGTTCCTGCGCTATTGGCGCAATCCCGAGGGGCTGGTGCACGAACGCGGCCTGCCCGCGCACCGAGCTTTCCCTGACGCTTATGTCACCGCGCACCATCTGCGCGACATGCTCAACGAAGCGAGCATCGCCCAGCTAATCGAATGGTCGAAGCTGCCCGGACTGCTGCCCCGCGTCCGCTTCGGGCCCGATCGCGGCAAGGAATGGAGCGAGATCGACGATGATTCGCTCAATGGCTTCCTGGGCGACCGCGACGAGGACATCCGCTTCACCGCACAGACCGAGCTGGCGCGGCGGCGCGGCGGTGGCCCCGTCGGCCGCGACGCGTCGACGCAGAATCTGCTGTTCTGACCTAGCGCTTGCCCGCGATCAGCCAGCGCACCCCTTCGAGCACGATCCCGTAGACCAGATGCGAAGCCGCGCCATAGGCGTGGACTTCAAGTGAGGTGTCCTCCGGCCCCGGCGCCAGGCCGGCGGCGGGCACCGCGACTTCATCGAGCAGCGCGCTGGTGGCGATGCCATAGGCACTGCCGAAGCCGGCGCTCGCATCGGGCTGATATTCGGTGATCACCCCGTAAATGCCGCCGAGCACCGCGCCGGTGATATAGTGGATCGCCTGCCCCGCCTGCTCGCGATAATCGTCAGGCACCGGCGCATCGAGGATCGTCTCGCTCGCCTTGTCGGCAGCCTTTACCGTGGAGGGATCCCCACCCTTGTCATCCTCGGGCAGGAGCTTCCCGGCGGCATGCTGGAACGCCGCCATCGCCGCCGAGGCGACAAGCCCCGCGGCAACGCCGGCGAGCAGGCCGAGAAAGGGACGGGGCTTTGCCATTTCGGTCTCCGGCGCAGGGAGGAGCGCGCCGCCCCTCCCTGCCCGGCTCAACCGGTCACATCAATATTGGATGCGCTCTGCCTTGAGATTGTGCTTGGCGAGATAGGTCTGGACGCTGTCGCTGCCGGCGAGATGCCCCGCACCGACCGCGATGAACACCGTGCCCGGCTGCGCCATCCGCGCGGTGATCCAGTCGGCCCAGCGGGCGTTGCGATCGGACAGGACGACCTTGGCCAAGTCCGGCGTCTTGCGCATCTCTTCGTTGAGCGTGTCGCCGAGCGCGACCGGATCGCCAGCGGCCCATTGCACGACCATCTTGTCGAGCGTCGGCCCCGCGTTCTTATACTCGTCGACCGTGTTGACCAGGAACTTGATCTGCTGCTCGGCAGGCAGCTTGTCGAAGAAGCCAAGCTGCTCCTCCGCGGTCTCGAGACCAACCATTTTCTTGTTCGCAGCCTTGGCGGCTTCGGTGATCGTGCGCTCCGCGCCGCTGTTCGGATCATAGCCGAGCTTCTGCAGCGGGGCGATGCTGAGCGTCATCGCCGCGAACCACGGCTCAAAGCGATCGAGGGCTACGGCGGGCATGCCGAGATCGGTGAGCGCGGCGGCATAGGGCGCGCGGCTCGCCTCGGGCAGCTTCTCGGTGAGCGTCGGATCGGTGGCCGGCGCCAGCGCCGTCTTCATGATCAACGCCTGCATCGTCGGCAGATCGGGCTCGAGCATCTCAAGCACCACGGTGTCGCTCTTGTCGAACGCGGCCTTCACCGCTTCGTCGAACCAGCTGAGGCCGGGCTTGAGGACATGGACGGTGCCGAACAGATAGATGGTGGTGTCGGCATCCTTGACCACCCAGATCGCCGGATCGGCGTCCTTGGTGACGGGCGCCGGAGCAGCCTGCGCGGGCGCCGCCTGGGCATAGGCGACCGCGGGCAGCGTGAGCGCCATGGCAATGCCGGCTACAGCGGCGAGCAGCTTCTTCTTCAACATGCGGGATACACTCCAGTTGCGCGGCCTCTCAGGGCCGGAGTTTCTTCCAGAAATAGGCGGCGGCCATGACGATCATGGTCGCAATGAACAGGGCCTCATGGTCGGGCTCGGGCACCACGGCGCCCTTCCAGAGGAAATACCAATTGGCATAGGCGATCAGGTAGAAGTTGAGCGCGATCGTGCTGGCCAGATAATTGTCGCGCCGCTCGACCTCGTCGACGCTGCGCAGGAACCACCAGGTGCCGCCGCCGATGCCGAGCGTCAGCAGGACCACGATGCCGATCGCCACTGCGGCGGGCAGCACGCCCTGATTATGCTCCATCACGACCATTCCGGCGCCGATCACGCCGCCGAGCAGCATGAAGCCGGCCATCAGCCCCCAGAAACGGTTGCTGCGCGACTTTTCGGCGCGCTCGCCGGGACCCTCAGTCATCCTCGCCTCCCGACTCTGCATCGGAAAATATCTCCTCGATGGGCATGGCGAACAGTCGCGCGATCTTGAAGGCGAGCGGCAGCGACGGATCGTACTTGCCGGTCTCGATCGCATTCACCGCCTGGCGCGACACGCCGAGCCGGCCGCCAAGCTCCGCCTGGCTCCAGTCGCGTTCGGCACGCAGCACTTTCAGGCGGTTTCGCAACGGTTGGCCATGTCCCTATGACCTGACACTCTGTCAGGCACACCTTACATAGCGAGTCGCACGGCGCTGTCAACAACACCTGACATAGTGTCAGGCTTGGCTAGCTTGCGATTTCCTTGATCGGGGTGCCGGCATCGGCGATCCGGGCCGGATCGATGGCAAGCCCCTCCACCACCAGCTTGCGGCCCTGGACATAGTCCCTGACCGCATTGACGCAGTCGAGCGCGATCACCCGGCCATCGCGGTAATAGACCAGGGAGAAGCTGCGCGTGGCGGGATCACCGCGGACCACCGCCGCGTCATGGCCGGCGGAGAGCCCGACGGTCTGGAGCTTGAGGTCGTACTGGTTGGACCAGAACCAGGGGACGGCGTCGTAGCTGGCCTCGACTCCGCAGATCGCCTTGGCCGCGACCGTGGCCTGATCATTGGCGTTCTGGACCGACTCCAACCGGATCGCGGCGTCGGCGGCGTAGCGGTTGGCATGGAGCGCGCAGTCGCCGATCGCGAAGATGTCGGGCAGGCTGGTGCGGCACTGCTCATCGACCAGCACGCCATTGCCGCCCGCCGCGCCGGCGTCGAGCAAGGGCGCTACGGCGGGGACGACGCCGATGCCGACAATCGCCATTTGCGCGGGGATGACCTCGCCGCTCGCCAGGCGGACGCCGGTGACGGTCTCGGTGCCCTCGATCGCCTCGACCTGGACGCCCAGGCGGATCTCGACGCCGTGCGCACGGTGCTCGGCCTCGAAGAAGCGCGACAGCGGCTCGCCGGCGACGCGGGCGAGAACGCGGTCCTGCGCTTCAAGCACGGTGACCTGTTTGCCGAGCTTGGCGAGCACCGCGGCGGCCTCGAGCCCGATATAGCCGCCGCCGATCACCGCGACGCGGGTGACGCCGTCCAGCTCGCGCATCATCTGGTCGACATCGGCGCGGGTGCGCACGGTGTGGATGCCGGCAAGCTGGTGGCCGTCGCAGGACAGGCGGCGCGGTTTGCCGCCGGTCGCCCAGATCAGCTGGCCGTATTCGATCGTCTCACCGTTCGCGGTGACCTTGTGGCCGACGGGATCGACGGCGGTGACGGTGCGGCCGGGGAGCATCGTCACGCTGCGCTCTTCCCAGAAGGCAGCATTGCGGATCAGCAGCCGCTCGAAGACCTTCTCGCCCGAGAGATATTCCTTGGAGAGCGGCGGGCGCTCATAGGGCAGCTCGGGCTCGTCGCCGAGCAGCGCGATCGTCCCCTCGAACTTGTTCTGGCGGAGCCCGATCGCCGCCTGGGCGCCGCCATGGCCGGCACCGACGATGAGGACGTCATACTTCATGCCTTCAGCCTTTCGGCGTGCCAGGCGATGTGATCGCCTAGAAAGGTCGAGACGAAATAATAGCTATGGTCATAGCCCGGCTGGAGCCGCTGGGTGAGCGCGATGCCCGCCTTGCCGCAGGCGGTGGCGAGCAGGTCGGGGCGGAGTTCCTTTTCGAGGAACGGGTCACTGGTGCCGGTATCGATGAGCAGCTCGGGCAGGCGGGCGCCTTCCTCGATCAGCGCGACCGCGTCATATTCACGCCAGCCTGCCTCGTTGCGGCCGAGATAGCCGGCCAGCGCCTTCTGTCCCCAGGGCACCTGGCTGGGCGCGACGATCGGCGAGAAGGCCGACACCGAGCGGAAGCGGTCGGGATTGCGAAGGCCAATGGTGAGCGCGCCGTGGCCACCCATCGAATGGCCGGTGATCCCCTGGCGCGTCATATCGGCCGGAAATTCGGCGCCGATCAGCGCGGGCAACTCCTGCTCGATATAGGCACGCATCCTGAAATGCGTGGACCAGGGTTCCTGGGTGGCATCGAGATAGAAGCCCGCGCCCTGGCCGAAATCATAGGCCTCGTCATCGGGCACGCCCGGACCGCGCGGGGACGTGTCGGGTGCGATCAGGATGACGCAATGCTTGGCGCACGCGGCTCGATACTCGCCCTTTTCGGTGACGTTGGCGTGGGTGCAGGTGAGGCCGGAGAGATACCAGAGTACCGGCAGGCGCGCGCCAGGCTCGTGCTCGGGCACGAAAGCCGAGAAGGTCATCGCGGTACCGGTGACGGCGGAGGCGTGGCGATACACACCCTGCACGCCGCCATGTGCCTTGTTCGAGGAGAGGCGTTCCATGCCGGGTCCCTTCAGCGGAATACAATCGTGCGGTTGCCGTTGAGGAAGACGCGGTGCGCGCCCACCCATTGCACGGCCCGGGCAAGCACCAGCGCCTCGATATCGCGGCCGATGCGGATCATGTCCTCGACCGAGGCGCGGTGATCGACCCGCTCCACCGCCTGCTCGATGATCGGCCCCTCGTCGAGATCGCTGGTGACGAAATGCGCGGTGGCGCCGATCAGCTTCACGCCACGCTCGTGCGCGCGGTGATAGGGCCGGGCGCCCTTGAAGCCGGGCAGGAAGCTGTGGTGGATGTTGATGCACCGCCCTGCCAGGCGATCGGCGAGCGCGGACGACAGAACCTGCATGTAGCGCGCGAGGATCAGATAATCGGCGCCCGCGTGCTCAAACTCGGCGAGCAAGGCGCCCTCCTGCGCTCCCTTGCTTTCGGGCAGCCGGGTGAAAGGTAGCCCGTGCCATTCGGTAAGGTCGCGCAGCGTGTCGTGGTTGGAGACGACCCCGGCGATATCGACGCCCAGGCTACCGGTCTTCCAGCGGTGGAGCAGGTCGTTGAGGCAATGCGAGCCCTTCGACACCGCGATCAGGACGCGCGGGCGCGCGCCCGCCTCTGCCAGCGCCCAATCCATGCCGAAGCGCGCCGCGACGGGCGTGAACTGCGCGCGAAGAAGCGCAGTCTCGAACGGTGCAGCCGCCGCCTTGAACTCGACGCGCATGAAGAAGCGGCCGGCATCGAGATCGGCATATTGCTGGCTGTCGAGGATGAACCCGTCACGCTCGGCGAGGAAGCCGCTTACCGCCGCGACGATGCCCGGCCGATCCTCGCAATCGAGGGTGAGGATCCAGGCCGGGGGCGTCACGCGGCCACCACCGGTTGCTGCGGCGATCCCTCGCCGAGATTGTGGGTGCCGCCCGGCTCGATGTTGATCATGCGCACCTCGCCATGCCGGGCGACGGGGCGATGCTCGACGCCGCGCGGGACGACGTAGAGCTCGCCGGGGCCAAGCGTCACCGTGCGGTCGCGCAGCTCGATGTCGAGCACGCCGTCGATCACCAGGAAGAAATCATCGGTGTCGTCATGGCTATGCCAGACAAACTCGCCCTCGACCTTCACGATGCGCACGTCGTTGCCATTGTAGCTGGCGACGAGCCGCGGCGCCCAATGCTCGGAGAAGGTGGCGAACTTCTCCGCAAGGTTCACCACCCCGTCCATCAGTAGACCACAACGCTGCGGATGCTCTCGCCGGCGTGCATCAGGTCGAAGCCCTTGTTGATTTCGTCGAGCGTGAGGACGTGCGTGATCATCGGGTCGATCTCGATCTTGCCGTTCATATACCAGTCGACGATCTTGGGCACGTCGGTGCGGCCCTTGGCGCCGCCGAACGCAGTGCCGCGCCAGTTGCGGCCGGTGACGAGCTGGAACGGGCGGGTGGAGATCTCCTTGCCCGCCTCGGCCACGCCGATGATGATGCTGGTGCCCCAGCCGCGGTGGCACGCCTCGAGGGCGGTGCGCATCACTTCGGTGTTGCCGGTGCAATCGAAGGTATAGTCGGCGCCGCCATCGGTGAGCGCAAGGATCGCAGCGATGGTTTCGTCACGCGACTTGCCGCGGCCATCGATGAAGTCGGTCATGCCGAAGCGGCGGCCCCATTCCTCGCGGTCCGGGTTGATGTCGACGCCGATGATCTTGTTGGCGCCCGCCATCTTCGCGCCCTGCAGCACGTTGAGGCCGATGCCGCCCAGACCGAACACGACGATATTGTCGCCGACCTGCACCTTGGCGGTGTTGACCACCGCGCCGACGCCGGTGGTGACGCCGCAGCCGATATAGCAGCTGGTCTTGAACGGCGCGTCCTCACGGATCTTCGCGACGGCGATCTCGGGCAGCACGGTGAAGTTCGAGAAGGTCGAGCAGCCCATATAGTGGAAGATTGTCTGGCCCTTGTAGCTGAACCGCGACGTGCCGTCGGGCATCAGCCCCTTGCCCTGCGTGGCGCGGATCGCAGTGCACAGGTTCGTCTTGCCCGAAAGGCACGACTTACACTGGCGGCATTCGGGGGTGTAGAGCGGGATGACATGGTCGCCGGGCTTCACGCTGGTCACGCCCGGGCCGACTTCGCGGACGATACCGGCGCCTTCATGGCCGAGCACGCTGGGAAAGATGCCTTCCGAGTCGAAGCCGTCGAGCGTGTAGGCATCGGTGTGGCAGATGCCCGTCGCCATGATCTCGACCAGGACCTCGCCCGCCTTGGGGCCTTCGAGGTCGAGCTCAACGATTTCGAGCGGCTGTTTCGCTTCGAAGGCGACGGCGGCGCGGGTCTTCATGGGGCTTGCTCCTTGTTCGCCGGCGTGATCGTGGAAACGCCGCCGAGTTGCAAGGCATCAAGCCGTCAGCGCGCACGCCGGTCTTCGGGGCGGTAAAGGGTGAGGAAGATGCCGCCCCACCAGAGAATGCCCGCGAACCCGGCGAATTCGAGGAAGGGGCGCGAAAAGCCCGAGACGAAGACGAGACCCGCAAAGACCAGCCCGGCGAGTTGCACCCAGCCCGGCAGGCTGCGCGCGGAGCGGGCCTCGCGCACCGTCAGCGTCACCCAGAGCGCAATCCCGGCGTGGCCGAGCAAGGTGAGCGTGGCGACGAGGTCGGCACGCGGCGAAACCCTGCCCTGACCGAGGAAAGCCGCCGCCTCGATGGTGAAATGCGCGGCGACGACCAGGCAGAGGATGCCGGCGACCCCGGTAAACAGCGCGACGTCGCGCCCCGGCGTGCGTGGCCCGATCGGCCCGGCGAGCGTCCACATCGCGAGCAGCAGCGCGCCGGCGAACACGCAGCGGACGATCTCGCTCGCCAGCAACAGCCCCCAATAGGCCTGCGCCGGTTCGAGCTTGCCCCGAGCAATCGCAGTGAACGGGTCTGCCGCACCGGCCAGGTCGTGCGCGACGTCGCCCAGCACGATCAGCGCGATCGTGAACAACAGGCAGAGCAAGGCCGCAACCGTGCCGAAGGGCCTTCCGCTATCGCCGATAAAGGGGCGCTGCATCGCCTGTCTCCCGTGTGTGTTGCTACCATAATACACTCATAAGTCCGGCGCGGCAAGCCTGGGCCGTTGGCCGAGCGGGCAAGTTGCGCTTATGGGCAGCTGTAATGGCCTATTTCGAAGCCCAAGCCCGCGACCTTGCCGACCTTGCCGAGCGGAGCCGCGCGCGGCGCCTGACCAAGCGGGCCGGACGGGATTTCTCCTCGAACGATTATCTGGCGCTGGCCAGCGATCCCGAACTCGCGGTGGCGGTGCGGGGCGCCATCGACGCAGGCGTACCGATCGGATCTGGCGGATCGCGGCTGCTGCGCGGCAATCACGACGCGCATGAACGGCTGGAGGCCGAGGCCGCGACCTTTTTCGGGGCGGAGAGCGCGCTCTATTTCTCGACCGGCTATGCGGCAAACGCGGCGCTCCTCGCCACCCTGCCCCAGCGTGGCGACCTGGTCGTGCACGATGCGCTGGTCCATGCCAGCGCGCATGAAGGGACGAGGCTGAGCCGGGCCGAGGTGCGGTCCGCCGGGCATAACGACGTCGGCGACTTCGAGGATGCGATCCTGGACTGGCGGCACGAAGGTGGCGTCGGTCGCGTGTGGATCGCCGTGGAGAGCCTCTATTCGATGGACGGCGACCGCGCACCACTCGATGCGCTCGCCGCGCTGGCTGACCGGCACGAGGCAATCCTGCTCGTGGATGAGGCGCATGCCACCGGCGTGTTCGGCGACTCCGGCCGCGGACTGGCCGCCGGGCTGGCCGGGCGCGAGAACCTCATCACGCTGCACACCTGCGGCAAGGCGCTGGGCTGCGAAGGCGCGCTGCTCTGCGGGCCACAGGTGGTGCGCGACTTCCTGGTCAATCGCGGGCGCGCTTTCATCTTCTCGACTGCGCCCTCGCCGCTGATGGCGGAAGCGGTGCGCGTGGCGCTCAGGCTGATCGCCGAGCCGGAGCGCCGCGCACGGCTGCATGCGCTGATCGCCAGGGCTGAGGCGCTGCTCGCTCCGGTGGACGTGCAGGCGACGGGATCGCAGATTCTTCCGCTGGTGCTCGGCGAGGATGCGCGGACAATGGCGGCGGCGGCGGCATTGCAGGAACGCGGCTTCGATGTGCGCGGCATCCGCCCGCCAACGGTGCCGGCCGGCACCTCGCGGCTGCGCATCTCGGTGACGCTCAACGTGCGCGAGGACGATGTCGCCGCGCTCGCCGATGCGCTGGGGAGCCTGGCATGCGGATAGTCGTCACCGGCACCGATACCGATATCGGCAAGACCGTGTTCGCCGCCGGCCTGGCCGGGGCACTGGGCGCAAGCTATTGGAAGCCGATCCAGAGCGGGCTCGATGGCGGTAGCGACGCCGAGCGAGTCGCGGCACTGGCGGGCGTGGCGGTGCTGTCCGAAGCCTATCGGCTGACCACGCCGAGTTCGCCGCATCTCGCGGCCGAGATCGACGGCGTGACGATCGACCCCGAGCGGCTGATGCCGCCGCAGATCGATCCCTTTGTGGTCGATCCGCTGGTGATCGAGGGCGCGGGCGGCGTGCTGGTGCCTGTTACGCGCGAGCTGCTCTATGCCGATTTGTTCGCGCGATGGGGCTTTCCGACCGTGCTGGTCGCGCGGACGAGCCTGGGGACGATCAACCACAGCCTGTTGTCGATCGAGGCGCTGCGTGCACGCGGCGTGCCGATCCTCGGCCTCGCCTTTGTCGGCGAAGCGAATGAGGACAGCGAGGCGACGATCGCTGCGACTGGCAAGGTCCGCCGGCTCGGGCGGCTGCCGATCCTCGCCCCGCTGAACCGCGACGCGCTTTCCACTGCCTTCGCCCAGGCCTTCGACCTCAGAGACTTTCAGGCATGACTTCGCCCGTCTGGCACCCCTTCACCCAGCATGGCCTGAACGAGCCGATCCCCGAAGTGGTGCGCACCGAGGGCGCGGCGCTGCATACGAAGGACGGGGGGCGCTTCGTCGATGCGATCTCGTCCTGGTGGGTGACGACGCATGGCCATTGCCACCCGCGGATCATGGCCGCGATCGCCGAGCAGGCGGCGCGCATGGACCAGATCATCTTCGCCGGCTGGACGCACGAACCCGCTGAGACGCTGGCGCGCGAATTGGTGGCGATCACGACCGAACCGCTAAGCCATGTCTTCTACTCGGACAGCGGCTCGACCAGCGTCGAGGTCGCGCTGAAGATGGCGCTCGGCTTCTGGGACAATCGCGGCGAGCCCCGTCACCGCATCGTCGTGATGGAGCATGGCTATCACGGCGATACGATCGGCGGCATGTCGGTCGGCGCGCGCGGGGTGTTCAACCGGCCCTATCAGCCGCTGCTGTTCGACGTGGCGACGATCCCCTTCCCCGAACCCGGCCGCGCCCAGGCGACGCTCGACGCGCTCGAGGCGCAGTGCCGGGAAAAGCCCGCCGCGTTGCTGGTCGAGCCGCTGGTGCTGGGCGCCGGGGGCATGAAATTCTATTCGGCCAGCCTGCTCGCCGAGATGCGCAAGATCTGCGCGGCGCACGGCGTGCTGTTCATCGCCGACGAAGTGATGACCGGCTGGGGGCGCACCGGCACGCTGCTCGCCTGCGAGCGGGCGGGCGTGGTGCCCGACATACTCTGCCTGTCCAAGGGGCTGACCGGCGGTGCGATCCCGCTGGCGGTGACGATGGCGACCGCGCCGATCTTCGACGCGCATCTCTCGGACGACCGCGCGCGCATGTTCTTCCACTCGTCGAGCTACACCGCCAATCCGATCGCCTGCGCCGCGGCCAATGCGAACCTGGCGATTTGGCGCGAGGAGCCGGTGCTCGATCGCATCGCCGACCTGGGCGACCGCCAGCAGGACCGGCTCGACCGGCTCAGCCAGCATCCGCTGATCCGCAACCCGCGCCGGCTAGGTACGATCGTCGCAGCGGAGATCGGGGCGGGCGAATCGGCCTATCTCGATTCGATGGGGCCGCGGCTGCGCGCCTTCGCGCTGGAGCGCGGCGTGCTGCTGCGGCCGCTGGGCAACACGCTCTATGTGATGCCGCCCTATTGCATCGAGGATGGCGATCTCGACGCGGTCTACGCGACGGTGACGGAATTTATCGAGCGGGAGCCCCGTATGGGGGATTTATTCGCGTTCTAGAAAGCGAATGGTGCTGCCGGTGAGGATTGAACTCACGACCTCAGCCTTACCAAGGATGCGCTCTACCACTGAGCTACGGCAGCACTCGCTCGAACGGTCCGGCGGGTGCCGGGTCCCAAGCGGGAGCGCGCCTATGTGCTTGGGGACGACCGATTGTCAACCCGCGTACAGGCGGTTTATCGCAGGAACATGAGCGAAGCGGAAAAGAAAGCCCGGCTGGCGGAAGCGTTGCGGGCCAATCTGAGGAAACGGAAGGCGCAGGCGCGTGAGCAGGCCGCTGTCGGCGACCTGCTCACGGACTCGCCTGCCGATTCAGGCGATTCTCAGAGTGATCCGAACCAGAGCGAGGCGCCCTCGGCCGCATCATAGGCGTTACGCGCGATTGCGTGCGGCCCCTGAAGGTACATCGCCATCGCCACCGCGCCGGCCAAGAACCACATCACCCGATAGGTGCGGTTTTCGCTTCTAACCATTTATACTCGTCCCCGCTCAGCTGCGGTCCCAAAACCCGCATAACTTCAGCATGATAGGCATTAAGCCAGGCGAGTTCCTGCTCGGTTAGCAGAGATGGTAAAATTAGCGTTCGCTCTATCGGCGCGAAGGTCAACGTCTCGAAGCCGAGCATTTGTTGTTCCGCACCCGAAATCAACTGCTTGGTGACCAGCACCAGGTTCTCGATCCGGATGCCGAATTCCTGCGCTTTATAGTAACCCGGCTCGTTCGACAGGAACATGCCCTCGCGCAGTGACTCAAGGCTCTGGCCGCCGGGATAAAAGGGCTGCGCGATACGCTGCGGGCCTTCATGCACTGACAGATAGGAGCCGACGCCGTGGCCAGTGCCGTGGCCATAGTCGAGCCCGACTTCCCAGAGCGGGCGCCGCGCGAAGCTGTCGAGCTGGGCGCCGGTGGTGCCGTCGGGGAAGATCGCGGTGGCGATGGCGATATGGCCCTTGAGCACGCGGGTGAAGCGGTCCTTCATCTCCTCGCTCGCGCTGCCCACCGGCATCACGCGCGTCACGTCGGTGGTGCCGTCGGCATATTGGCCGCCCGAATCGACGAGGTAGAGCTGGCCTAGCTCGATCGGCAGGCTCGATTCGTCGGTAACCTTATAGTGCGGGATCGCGCCGTTCGGGCCGGTGGCCGAGATCGTGTCGAAGCTCAGGTCCTTGAGCACGCCGGTCTGGTCGCGGAATTCGCGCAGCTTGTCGGCGGCGGACATTTCGGTGAGGCCACCCTGCGGCGCGGTTTCCTCGAACCATTTCAGGAAGCGGCTGAGTGCGGCACCGTCACGCGCCTGCGCCGCTTTCTGCCCGGCGATCTCGGCGGGGTTCTTCACCGCCTTGGCGAGGATCACCGGATCGCGCAGCGGCAGCACCTTGGCGCCGCCGGCATCGAGCGCATCGAACACCGCAGCGACCGCGCTGCCCGGATCGGCGGCGACGCGCTTGCCGGCAAAGCCCTGGAGCGCAGGAGCGAATGCGCTGCGGTCATGGATACGGATCGCATTGCCGAGATGCTTGCGGACTTCGTCGGTGACCTTTTCGGGCGCGACGAAGAAATCGGCGGTGCCGTCGGCATTGACGATCGCATAGGCGAGCGCGACCGGCGTGTGGCTCACATCAGTGCCTCGGATGTTGAACGCCCAGGCGATCGAATCGAGCGCGGAGAGGACGACGGCGTCGGCCTTGCGCTCGGCCAGCCAGTCGGCGATCTCGGCGCGCTTGGCGGGCGAGGACTTGCCGGCGAGGTCGTCGGTCTGCACCGCGAGCGTCGCGTCCGACGGGGCGGGCTTGTCGGGCCATACCGCGTCGATCGGATTGGTGTTCACCGCGACCAGCTCGGCGCCCTTCTCTGCCAGCGCCTTCTTCGCTTCTTCGACCCAGGCGCGGGTGTGCAGCCAGGGGTCATAGCCGATCCGGCCGCCCTCGGGCGCATGCTTGCCAAGCCAGGTGGCGATGCTGGTGGCGGGCACGCCGACATATTCCCAATCGTCGGCCGAAACCTGCTGGCGAACCTGGAGCGTGTAACGCCCGTCGGTGAAGATCGCGGCTTCGCTGGAGAGCACGACCGCACTGCCGGCCGAGCCCTGGAAGCCGGTCAGCCAGGCGAGGCGCTGGGCATAGGCGCCGACATATTCGGACATGTGCTCGTCGGTGAGGGGCACGACGAACCCGTCGAGACGGTCGCGCTTCAGCTGCTCGCGAAGAGCCTTGAGGCGGTCGGCATAGCTGGACATGGGAACTCACTCTTAGCTGAAATCTATGGGGCTGCTTTGCGCCGATATTCGGCAAAAGTCACACCTTGGGCTATCGCTTCGGCGATGACCCATTTCCCTTTGCCCCGCACCGACCTGGCCACCCCCGCCCTGCTACTCGACGTCGCGGCGATGGACCGCAATATCGCGGCGATGGCGGGCTTCGCGAAGGAACGCGGGCTGGCGCTGCGGCCGCATGCCAAGACGCACAAGAGCGGCGAGATCGCGCGGCGGCAGGTCGCGGCGGGTGCCGTGGGCATCTGCTGCGCCAAGCTGGGCGAGGCCGAGGCGCTGGCGGCGGACGGGGTGGGCGATATCCACCTCACCTCGCCGGTGGTGACCACGGGCGGGATCGCGCGGGTGACTGCGCTTGCGGCGAAGATCCGGCTTTCGATGGTCGCGGACCACCCGGACGTGGTGCGGCGGCTGGCAGGATGCGGGGCGACATTCTTCATCGATGTCGATCCGGGCAAGCATCGCACCGGGGTGACTTCGCCCGAGGCGGCCGTGGCGCTGGCGCGGGCGATCGCAGAGGCGGGACTGCTACTCGGCGGGGTGCAATATTATTGCGGTTCCGAGCAGCACATCACGACTTTCGCCGACCGGCACGCCGCGATCGTCGAGAAGACCGACTATCTGCGCACCGTGCTGGCGGCGCTCAAGGATGCGGGATTCGCGATTCCGGTGGTGACCGGCGCGGGCACTGGTACTTTCGCGATCGATGCGGAGTTGGGCGTGCTCACCGAACTGCAGGTCGGCAGCTACATCTTCCTCGACCGCGAATATCGCGATTGCGAGCTGGCGGGGCCGGTGTTCGAACAGGCCTTGTGGGTGGATTCCACCGTGGTCAGCGCGAACACGCCCGGCATGGTGACGATCGATGCGGGATTGAAGTCGTTCGCCACCGATGCCGGGGTGCCCATAGTCGCGACAGGCACGGCCCGCTTCGCCTTCATGGGCGACGAGCAGGGTGCGCTGATCGGCGAGGACCTGCCGGGTCTGGCGGAACGCGTTACGCTCGTTCCGCCACACTGCGACCCGACGGTAAATCTATACGACGCCTATCACCTGGTGGACGGCGGGACGGTCACCGGCGCGTGGCCGGTGACCGCCAGGGGCCGTTCCACCTGAAGGTCTGTGCGCGGACCTAGCGGCGGACGTAATAACAGCGGTTCTTGGCGCTGATCGTGCGATCGATCGCGCGGCCGCCAAAGGCACCGCCGACACCGCCGACTGCTGCACCGAGCAGGCCGTGGCCGATGATCGCCGGACCGGCGAGCACGCCAACCGCGGCACCGCCGATCAGGCCGGCATGACCCGGCGAATGGCGGCACTTCTTGTAATAGGCACGCGACTTGGTCGACTTGCCCTTATAGTGAGACTGGGCCGAAGCAGGGGCCATCGGAATGGCCGCAACGGGCATGGCCAGCGCAAAGGCGCTGAGCGTGGCAATCATCTTACGCATGACACTCCTCCTGCGTTGATCAGGACATGTGGGGACAACCTGCATGGACACAGGAGAGTTGCATGAACTGAAAACAACAATGCGTTCATCGCATGCGCCGGGGATCGTTCGGCCCTGACAAGGCATTGAAAGGAGATGGACCGGCAGGCTGGCATCTCTACGCCGCGCGAGCGGCTGGGCGGCGCATTTGGTGCGCTGGCCATGGTCGCGTTGCTTGGCTGGCTGCTGCTGAGCGGACTGACCGTGCGCATCGGCGGCGCGCAGGTGCCGGCGTTGCAGCTGCTGCGCTTCACGATACCACCGCCTCCCCCTCCCGAACCCGAGGTGGCACCCAAACCCAAGCCGCAGGCACCCAAGGAAGAAGGCAAGGCCTCGCCCCCCAACAAGGTTTCGCGCGCCACCGAAATCGTTGCGCCGGTCTCCGCTCCAACGCCGCCGCCTTTGCCCGCCGCGCCCAAGCCGGCGCAGGGGAACGACGCCAGCTCGGGCAATGCGCCGATCGCAGGGCCGGGCACCGGCGCAGGCGGTGTCGGCGACGGCACCGGAAGCGGCGGTCGCGGAAATGGCGCGGGCGGCGGTGGCGGCACGATCCTGCGGCTGCTCCGCGGCGACATCACCGGGCGCGACTATCCCAAGGCGGCGGCGGAGGCGGGCGCGCAGGGGACGGTCGCAATGCGCTTCACCGTCGGCGTGGACGGACGCCCGAGCGATTGCCGGGTGACGCGATCGAGCGGCAATGCCGATCTCGACGAGACGACCTGCCGGCTGATCCTCAAGCGCTTCCGCTACGAACCCAGCCGCGATGTGCGCGGCAGGCCCTATGCCGATGTGGTGACGGGTGAGCAGGAGTGGCAGCTCTACGACCGGCCGGACCGCTAGCGCCCCAGCTTCTCCACCAGGAAATCGACGAACACCCGCACTCGCGCCGGGCGCGTGGCACCGCCGACATAGAGCGCATGGATGTCCTCGCGGTCGCCGGGGTTGAACGGCTCGAGCAGCGCCAAGAGGCGCCCCGCGGCGATATGGTCGGCCACGTTGAAGCTACCGACACGGGCGATACCGACCCCGTCGAGCGCGAGCTGGACGAGCGTCTCGCCATTGTTCGCCTCGATATTGCCGCCCACCGGCAGCGCATAGTCGCGCCCATCCTGGCGAAAGGGCCAGACCGGCTCGGCGCGGCGGAAGTTGAAGTTGAGGCAATTGTGCGCATGGAGGTCCTCGGGGACCCGGGGTGTGCCGTGGCGGGCGAGATAGGCGGGCGAAGCAACGATGGACCGGCCCGTTTCGCCGATCTTGCGCGCCGTCAGCAGGCTGTCGGCCAGAGGCCCGAAGCGGATCGCGACATCGGCGCGGCCGCCGGCGACATCCTCGAGCATGTCGCTCAGGCTGATGTCGACCAGTATCTCGGGATAGCGCGCGACGAATTCGCCGAGCAACGGCACGATCGACAGCCGGCCATGCGCGAGCGAGGCACTGACCCGAAGGCGACCGCGCGGCGAGGCCTGGTCGGCCAGCTCGCCCTCGACCTCGGCGATGTCGGCGAGGATGCGCTGGGCGGCGTGGAGATAGGCATCGCCCTCGGGCGTCAGCACCAGCCGCCGCGTGGTGCGGGTGATCAGGCGGACGCCGAGCCGCGCCTCGATCCTGGCCAGCGCGCGGCTCACCGCCGACGGGGTGAGGTCGAGCCGGCGCGCGGCGGCGGACAGGCTGCCCTCGCGCACGGCCGTGACGAAGATCTCCATCTCGCCCGAGCGATCCGCATGGGTACGGCTCATTCGTGATTCCAGCGCATAGATGCTTCCCCTTTTGGGTATCTACCGGAAGGCGGAGGCACAGTCCATTTACGCAGCTGCATAAATCGGAGCCTGCCATGAGTCCCCGCCTCGCCCTTACCGCGCTCGCCATCGGTGCCTTTGGCATCGGCGTCACCGAATTCACCCCGATGGGCTTGTTGCCCGTGATTGCCGGCGACCTGGGCGTCTCGATCCCCACCGCCGGGCTGCTGGTCAGCGCCTATGCGATCGGCGTGCTGATCGGCGCGCCGCTGATGACGCTGACCACCGGGCGGGTCCCACGCCGCACCTTGCTGATCGCGCTCGCGGGCATCTTCACGCTCGGCAATTTGCTGGCGGCGGTCTCGGACAGCTATGCGATGCTGATGGCGGCGCGGATCGTCACTTCGTTCAATCACGGTGCGTTCTTCGGCGTCGGATCCGTGGTCGCCGCCGGGCTGGTCGCGCCCGAGCGCCGTGCCGGCGCGATCGCAACGATGTTCATGGGCCTGACGATCGCGACGATCGGCGGCGTGCCGCTCGCCACCTGGGCGGGCGAGGCGTTCGGCTGGCGCGCGGTATTCGCCGGGATCGCGGCGATCGGCGTGGTCACGATGATCGCGCTGCGCCTCTTCGTCCCCGCCCTCCCCGGCTCGAAGGATGCCGACATGATGGCCGAGCTGCGCGTGCTCGGCCGCGGCCCGGTTCTGTTCGCGCTTGCCCTGACCATGGTCGGGTTCAGCGCGATGTTCACCGTGTTCACCTACATCGCGCCGATCCTGCGCGAGGCCTCGCACGCCTCGACCGGTTGGGTGACCGCCGCGCTGGTGCTGTTCGGCATCGGGCTGACCGCCGGCAACTGGCTGGGCGGGCGCTATGCCGACAAGTCGGTCGACAAGGCGCTGATCACCATGATGGCGGCACTGGCGGTGCTGCTGGTGGCGTTCGCCTTCGGCATGTTCTCGCTGCCGCTGGCGATGGTCATGCTGCCGCTCTGGGGTGCCGCCAGCTTCGCGCTGGTGCCGCCGCTGCAGATGCGGGTGATGGACGCCGCGCACGAGGCGCCCAACCTCGCCTCGGCGATGAACATCGGCGCGTTCAACCTGGGCAATGCGATCGGCGCGGCGCTGGGCGGCGAAGTGATCCGCGAGGGGCTCGGCTATCCGGCAGTGTCGCTTGCCGGCGCCGCGATGGCGCTGGCCGGACTGGCGATGGTGTTCGCGCCCAAGCTGGCGCGGCGGCGGCCGGCGCTCGCCTGAACCCCTTGCGTGCCGGCGGTCGATTGCGGAGACTGCCGGTTTCGCAAAGGGGGCTTTGCCATGATCCGCATTATGTTGACCGCGACGCTGTTCGCGCCGCTTGCCGCACAGGCGCAGAACACCGGCAAATGGGAAGTGAAGGTCGCGCCGGCCGAATGCTCGCTGTTCCGCGGCGTCCAGGGCGACTCGCCCGCGTTGCTCGGGGTGCGGACGGCGCCCGGCACCGATGAGTTCGCCGTGGTAGTGAGCGGCAAGGATGTCCCCGACCGCGCCAGGGATGCACGCTTCACCGTGCAGATGCGCTTCGACGGCACCGCGCCGATCGAGGCGACCGCGACGCCGCTCGGCCGGCTCGCCGCCGGGCCGACGCTGCAGGTCGCGCCGTTCAAGCCGGCGATGCTCGACAGCTTCGCGGCGGCGCGCAGCGTGAGCGTAGGCAGCGGCACGAACAGCTTCGCCAGCTTCGAGGTGCCGCGCGCCGCCAGCGCAGTTGCGGCGCTGCGCCAGTGCATCGACGACCAGCTTGCCGAATGGGGCGCCGATCCCGCCCAGTTCGCGCCGGGCGGCACGCGCCCGGTCGCGCTCAAGGATCGCGACCATTGGCTCAGCAATGGCCAGCTGATGGGCGTCGCCGCCACCTCCAGCGCGATGGGCATCGACTATCTCTACCATGTCGTCATCGCGGCCGACGGCAGCATCGAAAGCTGCAGGCGCGACGAGGCCAAGGCGAATGACCCGGCGGAGAAGGCCGGCTGCACGCCGCTGATCGGGCAGAGGCTGTTCACCCCGGCGAAGAACCCGGCGGGCGCTCCGGTGAAGGGGGCCGCGGCGTTCCGGGTGATGGTGGTCAAGCGGCCCGGCCGCGGGTGATCGCCTGCCGCGGGGTTCGACAGACGGCCCGGCTAGGCTAAAGGAAAGCGGATGACCGATCTTCCCAAGCCGCCCGTCGCCGCCACCCGCCCCCACAGCTTCACCGCACACGGTGTCACGATCGAGGATCCCTGGGCCTGGCTCAAGGACCCCGCCTATCCGACCGTCACCGACAAGGACGTGCTCGCCTATCTCGAGGAGGAGAATAGCTTCTTCGAGAAAGTGATGGAGCCGTTGAAGCCGCTCAGCGACACGCTGTTCAAGGAGATGCGCGGGCGGATCAAGGAGGATGAATCCTCGGTCCCGCAAAAGGACGGCGACTGGCTCTACTGGACCGATTACGAGACCGGCGGCGAATATCCGCGCTGGTGGCGCAAGCCCGTCAGCGGCGGCGAGGACGTGATGATCCTCGACGAGCCGGCGCTGGCCAAGGATAAGGAATATTTCCGGCTCGGCGCCTTTTCGGTGAGCCCCGACGGCAAGCTGCTTGCCTATGCGGTGGACGATAATGGCTCGGAGCGGTTCGAGGTTCGGGTGAAGGACCTGGCGAGCGGTGCGCTGCTGGCGGACGTGATCCCCGGCATGCTTTCCGAGATCGTGTGGACTTCGGACTCGAAGGGCTTCCTCTACGGCCTCGCCAACGAGAATTGGCGGACCGACAATGCCCGCTGGCACAAGCTGGGCGAGCCGATCGAGAAGGACGTCGAGCTCTTCAAGGAAGCCGATGAAGGCTACCGCGTCGGGGTGGGCGAGACCCAGTCGCGGAAGTATCTGCTGCTCTCGACCGGCGACCATGTGACGAGCGAAGTCTATCTGCTCGACCCCGCCGATCCGTCGAAGCCGATGGTCTGCGTGTCGCCCCGCAAGCCGGGCCGCGAATATGATGTCGACGAGCATGACGGCACTTTGTTCATCCACACCAACGACACCGACCCGCAGTTCCGGCTGGTCACCGCTTCGGTCGACAACCCCGGCGAATGGGTCGAGCGGATCGGGCCGTCCAAGCATTTCTACATGACCGGCGTCACTTGCTTCGCCGACTATTTCATCGTCGAGGGGCGCGAGGACGGGCTCGATGCGATCGAGCTGCATCGCTACGACCCGGCCATCGCTCCGACCCGGCTGGCCTTCCCCGAGGCGAGCTATGTCGCCGGGCTGGGCGACAATCCCGAATACGCGATGGACAAGCTGCGCATCGGCTATGAGTCGATGGTCACCCCGGGCACCGTGTTCGACTATACCGTCGCCGACGGGACGCTCGAGACGCTGAAGGTGCAGGAGATCCCGTCGGGCTATGACGGGAGCAAATACCGCACCGAACGCCTCAAGATCGCGGCCCGCGACGGCACCGAGGTGCCGGTGTCGATCGTCTATCCCAAGGACTTCCCCAGGGACGGGACCGGCAAGCTCTACCTCTACGCCTATGGCGCCTATGGCTACGCCATTCCGCCGGGCTTCTCGACCAGCCGCATCTCCTTCCTCGACCGCGGCGTCGCCTTCGCCATTGCCCATATCCGCGGCGGCGACGATCTGGGCCAGCAATGGTATCTCGACGGCAAGCTCGAGAAGCGGAACAACACGTTCAACGACTTTGTCGACGTCGCCAAGGGACTGATCGACAAAGGCTTCACCCATAAGGGCGGCATCGCCATCGCCGGTCGCTCGGCGGGCGGCGAGCTGATGGGCGCGGTGGTCAACTCCGACCCCGATCTGTGGGGCGTCGTCGTCGCCGATGTGCCGTTCGTCGACGTGCTCAACACCATGCTCGACGAGAGCCTGCCGCTAACCCCGGGCGAATGGCCCGAATGGGGCAATCCGGTGGAGGACGCCGATGCCTTCACGCTGATCCGCTCCTATTCGCCGTACGACAACGTCTCCGCCCAGGCCTATCCGCCGTTGTTCATCTCGGGCGGGCTCAACGATCCGCGGGTCACCTATTGGGAGCCGGCGAAATGGGCCGCCAAGCTCCGCGCGACCAAGACCGACTCCAACATCCTCGTCCTCAAGACCAATATGGGCGCCGGGCACGGCGGCAAATCGGGCCGGTGGGAGAGCCTGAAGGAAGCCGCGGAGGAAAATGCCTTTGTCCTGTGGCAGCTGGGCGTGACCGCCTAGCCGCCGCCCTCCCGTCCACCTGCCGCCACCGCCCGCACCACCAGCCGCGTCTCGCGGTGGCATTGGTGGCAGAAGGCGAAATCGAACGTTTCGCTGAGCACCCAGGCCTGGGAACTGACGTCCCATTCGGCCCAGGCGTCGCGGGTGACGGCAATGCCGCCGCAACGCTCGCACGCATGTTCGACCCGAGGAGCTTCGCCGTCTGCCACGTCCGGCAGGATAGGCGATCCTTGCTCCGTTTCGGCGGCAACCCTCTCCATTTCGGACAAGGTTGCTTCGCCGTTGCGGGCCAGCCCGCGCAGGCCTAGCCTGTGCGCCTCCGACCAAGGGAGAAGACCATGCGCACCCATATGCTCGCACTCGGCGCCGCCGCGGCGCTGTTCGTTTCCGCCGCCGCCACGGCCCGCAGCAGCCACGCCGTCGCCCCCATCGCCGCCGCCGACCCGACCGCCGACGTGATCGCCGGGCGCCAGGCGGCTTTCCTGCTCTCCGCCGCGCTGTTCGGCCAGATCAAGGCGGGCGTCGACCGCGGCGACGAACCCAAGACGCTGGGCTTTGCCGCACGCTCGCTCGCCGGCTGGGCCAAGGCTATCCCGGGCATGTTCCCCGCCGGCAGCACCGCCGCCAATTCCGAGGCGCTGCCGGTGATCTGGAGCGACCGTGCCGGCTTCGAGGCCAAGGCAGCGGACTATGCCGCGGCCGCGACCAAGCTCGCCGATCTCGCCAAGGCCGGCGACAAGCCCGGCTTCGCGGCGCAGTTCGCCGTGGTCGGCGGCACGTGCAAGGCGTGCCACGACACCTATCGCAAGCCGCAGAGCCACTAGACGCGGCGCCGCTTCCGGCATCGCCGTCCCGGATCGGAACGCTGTCCCGCGCGTCCCGATCCGGCCCGGCGCCCGTTCAGCCTCCCGAAAGCGCCGCTTCGCGATTCTACGGAGCGGTGTTAACCATAATTGCTTGTGCACTGTCGCCCGGGGCAAGGGACGATGGTTCGGGGAGTAATGCCGATGCACGATTGCATGAAACGCCGCCTGCTCTACGCATCGAGCCAGGCCTATCAGCCCGCCATGCTGGTCCAGGGCCGCAATGTCGGCTGGCTCGAGGCGCCCTTCGTCGTGCGCCGCGAAACCGCGCTTGGCCAGCGCCAGATCGACCAGGCACTGGTCGGCCGCACTGCCGAGGGCGTGGTCGTGGCATTCCGCGGCTCGCTTCCCCCCTTCTTCGGCAGCGCGCATGACGGCTGGGACGTCGTGCTCGACTGGCTGAACGATGCCTTTTCGCTGTGCATCGAGGATTCGCATTATGGCGGCGGCGTACATTTCGGCTTTGCCGAATCGATGCGCCGGCTGTGGAGCGACGCGGGCTCGGGCCCCGGCGTGCGCACCGCGATCCAGGCGATGCTCGACCAGAGCCTGCTCGACCGCAAGGCACGGCGCCATATCTTCGTGACCGGCCATTCGAAGGGCGGCGCGCTCGCCAACCTTGCCGCGATGCGCGCGGCGAGCGTCGGCGAATGGAGCGACGTGCCGGTGAGCGTGGCGACGATCGCCGCGGCGCGCGCCGGCAATGCCGATTTCGCCGCCAGCTATGACCGGACCCGCATCGCCTGCCTGCGCTACGAGATGCCGGGCGATGTCGTCCCCCATCTGCCGCTCAGCCCCAATACGCCGGGCTGGGCGCGCAAGATCGCGCGCGGCGTGTTCCCCAAGCTCGCCACGGGCGATTACCGCCCGGTCGGCCTGCTGGTGACGCCGCCGCCGGCGGTGAAGGCCGGGCATCAGGCCTGGGTCGGCTCGCGCCGCCCGGTGAAGCGCCTGCTCGACCGGCGCGGCATCGGCCTCGAGGCACTGACCCCGGCGATCCTGACCGCGCACGCCATCTGCCCGGGCAGCGGCTATGACCGGCTGATCTGCGACGGCGAAAGCCTGTGCGATCATGGCGAGGGCCGGGCGCGCAAGCGGGCCTGATCGGAGGGCCGGTTTCGGCGCCGAAAGTCACGAAAGTCACGACACTCACGCGCGGGCACGCGCGCGAGGGGCATGACGCGCTCACCATTCCTCATCCGCCTCGCCCAGCGGATCGGGCAGCGTCTGCGGCGGCTCGGGCTCATAATGCCGGGCAAGCAGCGGATCAGCCGGCTCGCCATTGTCGGCCAGCTCGTCCAGCAATGCATTGAAGCGGCCCCAGGCGCCCCGGCTCGGCGAATTCGATGTCGCCTTCTTCGGGCGGAACCACTCGCTGCGCAGATGCTGGAGCAGGAACATCAGCAGCTTGTCCGAAGGCTCGCGGCTCTCGGCGACCAGCGCGCCATTCTTCCACAGCTCGCGCGTCGAACCATAGGTCGCCCGCTCGAACGCCAGCGCGGCGAGGCGCGAGACCGAGGCGAGCAGCGCATCGTCCCAGGCCCGCGC
Source organism: Sphingomonas sp. R-74633 (assembly GCF_013416555.1). GTDB lineage: Bacteria > Pseudomonadota > Alphaproteobacteria > Sphingomonadales > Sphingomonadaceae > Sphingomonas. Next base: position 641,608 of record NZ_JACCFG010000002.1, read on the forward strand.
AAAGGCATCCGCATCGGCCCGGTGCCGCAACCGATAGGCCGAGCGCGCCGTGACGCCGGCGGCCTTGCAGGCGTCGGAAATGCAGCCGGTCTCGGCGAGCGCAGTGAGGAAGATCCGCTGGCGCTCGGCGGTCCAGCCGTCATGGCGGGGGCTGAGCGTTACCGGGATATAGTCCGCGAGCGGATCGGCCGGGGCTTCCGGCTGGATCGGCTGGTGGTGCATGGTGTCGACTCCTTCCTTGGTTTGAAGAGAGTCGGGCTAGATAACCATATTGGTTCGTGTAGGACAGGGTGTTTCTGCCGTACTCAAACTGCCGTTCGCATTTGTATCTCTTCCGGCAAATCGATCGCCGGAAAACAGAAGTTAATATAGCGGAACAACCATGCAATTTTTGAACGAATGCTCGCGTTCTCTGTCTTTAGCATAGGTCGAAATTTAAGCATGATATCATTTAGTTCAGCCTCCGATATCCCTGAGGCGAAATCAATGAACGGAAGACCATCATCGTCAAGTAGAAGTATATCTGAAATTTTCCCAGAAGGATAAATAAGGTCTAGCGTGTCCAAAGATATGATTATCCTAGGGTTCCTAGCAACAGCGCTCTCAAGCTGATATGCCTCAATTAATCCTTGACTAAATAATATAGTCTCGTCGTGGAAGTGCCTTCCATGACTCACACCCCCCCGGCATAGTATCCCAGCCTTAAATAGATTTGCCTGCAATTCCTTGGACAGCACAAGAAATTGCTCAAGTTTTCCAGCCTCAGGATAAAATGGAGCCGCGACGACTATACTGTCTGAGAACTGAGATATACGAGCCTCTGCGGCCTCCGCAATTGCTAGCGCCGCATGAATCGCACTTTTCAGACTAGGAAGGTGCATTTCCCCGGGAGCCGCGCTCTCGCAATCCCTTATAACAAGATCGCTAAATCCCAGTATATCTATAAACCCGACAAAGCTGAAACTGATCACAGTCGAAGATCCTCGACTTTGTTCGCGAGGTGCCCGAGTTCAGTTTTATATTTTTCCATACGATCCTGCGCTTGAGCCCAGACATTACCCTGCCACGGCACACCATCGTTGATTATTTTTGTATCAGCCTTCTCGATTCCAAATACAGGTTTCCCGGTTTCTTGCATCAAGGGCGCGAGCCCGACAAAATCTGGAATCTTTGCAACAATGCAGTTTGCGGCCGTCATTCCTCCTGAAAGAGAGACGCCAGGGATAACATTATCGAGGACTGGTTTAAGTTTTTCCTCAAATCTTCCCGGCATTCTCGAAATCCAGAGATCATAGCTTTTCTTTGGTTTACCACTCATCATTTTGAAGTTCTGGGATATTATCCCCAGGAATTCCGGGCGCCCGGGCCGAACTGGGAGGCCTTGCTCGATGAAGCTGGGAACTATCTGCTGGTGCTCAGATATCCATCGGTTAAGAAGTGTGGAAAGTGTTCCGATCGCTTGGACGTTAAAGCGGTCCGGCATCGATGGGACGAAGAACGCGTCGCATACCAGAAAACATGCCCTTGTAAGAGCGCCAGAACTTGGCCCCACGTCGATAAGAACAAAATCAATTTCATGCTTGGCAGCGAGCCGTTCGAAAAACGACCCTAGAGCAACGTAAGTACGCTTCTCATGAGTCTTATTCGAGAACCTTTGCGTGTGAGCCTCAGCCAACGAGTCTTCGATATCGCTTAAATTTACATCGCCCCGCAAAAGAAGGATGTTATCAGTAACGCTGATCAATTGGACGGTATCTACGTCAACCTCTGGCACGTCGCCGTCAATTCTTGGCCGCAATGCGTCTAGAATCGTCGATCCAGGAAGGGGCTGCGGTTCACCGGTTTCAGCCTCGGCCTCGTCAGCCTGCTGAATTACTTGGGAAATTAGAAGCTCTGTCAGATTGCACTGTGGATCGGCATCAATGACAAGAACCTTATTGCCCCTACTCGCAAGAAGATATGCAAGATTAAACGTCGTGGTAGTTTTTGAAACCCCACCCTTATGATTATACAACGTTATAGCGTGCATGTTGCCCCCCGCAGGTAGATTGCTTACCTACTTATCTGCGAGGGGTCTAAATTGGTACTTACTCCGCCGCAATCCCCGCCTTCGAGAACATGTCCGGCCCGCCCTCGCCGGCGCCGTCCTCATTCGCCACCGGGGCCTTCGCCTTCTGGCGCTTGTCGAAGCTGTCCCAGACCTCGCCCCAATTGCCGCGGGTCGCTGCCTTCGAATATTCGGTCGCGCGGGTCTCGAAGAAATTGGCGTGCTCGACGCCGTTGAGCAGCGGGGCGAGCCAGGGGAGCGGGTGCTCCTCGATCATGTAGATCGGCTTGAGGCCGAGCTGGCCCAGGCGCCAGTCCGCGATGTAGCGGACGTACTTCTTGATCTCCTTGGGGGTCATGCCGTTGACCGGGCCCATCTCGAAGACGAGGTCGATGAACGCGTCCTCGATGCGCACGGTCTTCTGGCACATGTCGAGAATGTCGTCGCGGACCGACGGGGTGAGGCAGTTGCGCTCCTTGCAGAAGGCGTGGAACATCTTGATGATGCCCTCGCAGTGCAGGCTTTCGTCGCGCACCGACCAGGACACGATCTGGCCCATGCCCTTCATCTTGTTGAAGCGCGGGAAGTTCATCAGCATCGCGAACGAGGCGAAGAGCTGCAGCCCCTCGGTGAAGCCGCCGAACATGGCGAGCGTCTTGGCGATGTCCTCATCGGTGTCGACGCCGAAGGTGGCGAGATAGTCGTGCTTGTCCTTCATCTCCTTGTACTGGAGGAAGGCGGCATATTCGGTCTCGGGCATGCCGATCGTGTCGAGCAGGTGCGAATAGGCGGCGATGTGGACCGTCTCCATGTTGCTGAACGCGGTCAGCATCATCTTGATCTCGGTCGGCTTGAACACGCGGCCATATTTCTCGTGGTAGCAATCCTGCACCTCGACATCGGCCTGGGTGAAGAAGCGGAAGATCTGGGTGAGCAGGTTGCGCTCATGATCGGTGAGCTTCTGCGCCCAGTCGCGGCAATCCTCGCCGAGCGGCACTTCCTCGGGCAGCCAATGGATCTGCTGCTGGCGCTTCCAGAACTCGAACGCCCAGGGATATTCGAAGGGCTTGTAGGTTTTGCGGGCTTCGAGAAGCGGCATGGGGATTACTCCGTGACGAACTAGAGGATTTTGAAAGCGAAGAAGGCCAGGAACAACCCGACGAAGACCAAACCGGTGATGCGCATGGTACGGGCGTTTTCGAAGCCGGGAGCGACCAGGTAGCGCAGGCCGAGGAGCAGCCAGACGCCCGGCGTGACGATCTCGCTCCAGCGCGGCGCCTCGCCCAGCCCCAGCGCGGGCAGCGGCAAGGCGAGGCGAAGCACCAGCATGCCGAAGCACAGCATCATGAACGGCAGCAACAGCACCAGCGGCAGGGCAAACCAGTTCTGCCGGGGATGCGCGGCCTGCGCCTCGAACTGGGCGAGCGTGGCGTCGATGCTGCGCAGCTCCTCGAAATAGCGGTCCGGATCGCCGGCGAGGCGCTCTGCGCGGCGCTGGCTGAGCCGGGCGACGCGCGCCTCCGGACCGAGCAGCGGTTCGAGTAGGCGGGAGACCAGCCAGCCGGCCACCAGGAACACGGCGCCGGCGACCAGCGCGGCGAGGAGGAAGGGAAGCGCGCTCATACCGCGCTTCCCACAAGCGTGAATACCGCCGCGAAGCCGCCGAGGAACAGGCCGAGCGCGAAGAGCATCATGCCGGCGATGCGCAGCGCATAGCTCGTGGCCTCGCCCTCCGGCAGGCGGAGCAGGGCGCGCGCGGCTTCGGGCTTCACCAAGGTGGTGAGGCCCGCGGCACCCGCGGCTCCGGCAATGCCGGCCATCAAGGCGAGGCTGCGCGTCATTCGTGGTCGATCACCGTGGTGTCGCCGCGGCGGACGACGCGGTCGCGGTAGACGATTTTGGTCACCTTGGTCCCGCGATTGGCGCCGACGCCGAACACGCAGATGCCGAGGAAATAGCCGAAGTCGTACCAGCCGCCATTATTGGGCACGGCGTAGACGGCGACGTCGGGCGCGATCAGCGAGAGGAACCACGCGACCGGGAAGATGAAGCCGTGCCACAGGCCGAGCAGGAAGCCGGGCGCCGCGGGCTCGACGGCGCTCGGCAGCTGCTTCGCGCAGGCGGCGAGCAGCAGGAAGGCGGCGAGGCCCAGCGTGCGGACGGGTGCGCGGAAGTGCTTCATGCGATCCCCCTTTCGGGTGAGTGACAGATGGTGCGCGGGCCTGCATCGTTTCGCCGCCGCGCGCGTTGTGCGTGCGAACCATTCCCCCAAGGAGAACGCAGATGACCGACGCGAGTGCAATCCAGGAGCATATGGAAGTGATCGGCGCCGACGGCGTGCATGTCGGCACTGTCGACCATGTCGAGGGCGACCGGATCAAGCTGACCAAGAAGGACAGCGGCGCCGAGATCGAAGGCGCCGAGGGCTCGCATGCCGGGCACCATCATTATGTCTCGATCGGCCTGGTCGCCGGCGTCGAGGGCGACAAGGTGCGCCTCTCGGCCAATGCGGACGTCGCGGTCGAGATCTTCGAGGAAGAGGCCTGAGCCGCGCTTTCCCTCTCCCATCGGGAGAGGGAGGGAGGCGCGCAGCGCCGGAAGGGTGAGGGCAGCGTCGTTCACGCAGCGGTGCCCTTTTCCTTGCCCGAAGCAAGTGCAGAGGAAACGGCAGCCAGCACGCCGTCGAGATTGCCGATCACATCGTCATTGGCGAAGCGGATCACACGGAGGCCCTCGGCAGCGATAACCGCCGTGCGGGCAGCGTCGCGCTGCGCTGCATCGGCATGGGTATCGCCGTCCACTTCAATCACCAAAGCCTCCGAAAAGCATAGAATATCCGCAAAGAACGGACCGACCGGAGCCTGATGCCGCCATTTGCGCGCCGGGAAGGCCTCACGCAGCGCCCGGAGCAACCGACGCTCGGGCTCGGGCGCCTCGCGCCAGAGCTGCCGCGCGCGAGGTACCGTTCCGATCGGTTGGTCCGCGTAAAGGCGCATCTGCCCTCACCCTTCCGCCGCCTTTGGCGGCTCCCTCCCTCTCCCAAAGGGAGAGGGAAATTAGCTCACTGGCAGGCCAGGCACTCATCGTAGTCGGTCGATTCGCCGAGGTTGAACTGCGGCTTGTCGATCGTGTTGTCGGCCTCCACGCCACCCGCGAAGCCGGCGCGCTGCACCGACTTGGAGCGGAGATAATAGAGCGACTTGATGCCGAGCTCCCAGGCGCGGAAGTGGAGCATCAGCAGGTCCCACTTCTCGACGTCCGCCGGGATGAACAGGTTCAGCGACTGCGCCTGGTCGATATAGGGCGTGCGATCGCCGGCGAGCTCGAGCAGCCAGCGCTGGTCGATCTCGAAGCTGGTCTTGTAGACGTCCTTCTCTTCCGGCGAGAGGAAGTCGAGGTGCTGGACCGAGCCGCCCTGCTCGAGGATCGAGTTCCACACCGCATCCGAGTTCTTGCTCTTCTCGCTGAGCAGCTTCTCGAGATACGGGTTCTTGACCGAGAACGAGCCCGACAGCGTCTTGTGCGTGTAGATGTTCGCCGGGATCGGCTCGATGCACGCCGAGGTGCCGCCACAGATGATCGAGATCGACGCGGTCGGCGCGATCGCCATCTTGCAGCTGAACCGCTCCATCACGCCCATATCGGCGGCGTCGGGGCACGGCCCGCGCTCGATCGCGAGCTGCATCGAGGCTTCGTCGACCTGCGTCTTGATGTGCTTGAACATCCGCAGGTTCCACGACTTCGCCATCGCGCCTTCGAACGGGATGTTGCGGGCCTGGAGGAACGAGTGGAAGCCCATGACGCCAAGACCGACCGAACGCTCACGCGCGGCGGAATAGGCGGCGCGCTCCATGCCGGGCTCGGCGCGGTCGATATAGTCCTGCAGGACATTGTCGAGGAAGCGCATCACGTCCTCGATCAGCGTCTTCTCGCCCTTCCACTGGTCCCAGGTCTCGAGGTTGAGCGACGAGAGGCAGCACACTGCGGTGCGCTCATTGCCCAGATGATCCTTGCCCGTCGGCAGCGTGATTTCCGAGCAGAGGTTCGAAGTCGAGACCTTGAGGCCCAGATCGCGGTGATGCTTGGGCATGTTCGAGTTCACGTGATCGGCGAACACGATATAGGGCTCGCCGGTGGCGAGACGGGTCTCGACCAGCTTCTGGAACAGCGCGCGGGCATCGACGCGGGCGCGCTCCGACTGGTCCTTGGGCGAACGCAGCACCCATTCCTCGCCGTTGCGCACGGCTTCCATGAACGCGTCGGGGATGAGCACGCCGTGGTGGAGGTTGAGCGCCTTGCGGTTGAAGTCGCCCGACGGCTTGCGGATCTCGAGGAACTCCTCGATCTCGGGGTGCGAGATGTCGAGATAGCAGGCGGCCGAACCACGGCGCAGCGAGCCCTGCGAGATCGCGAGCGTCAGCGAGTCCATCACGCGGACGAAGGGGATGATGCCGCTGGTCTTGCCGTTGAGGCCGACCGGCTCGCCGATGCCGCGGACATTGCCCCAATAGGTGCCGATGCCGCCGCCGCGCGAGGCGAGCCAGACATTCTCGTTCCAGGTGTCGACGATGCCGTTCAGGCTGTCGGGCACAGAGTTGAGGAAGCACGAGATCGGCAGGCCGCGGCCGGTGCCGCCGTTCGACAGAACCGGGGTGGCGGGCATGAACCACAGCTTCGAGATATAGTCGTAGATGCGCTGGGCGTGGCCGGCATCGTCGGCATAGGCCGAGGCGACGCGGACGAACAGGTCCTGGAACGACTCGCCGGGCAGCAGATAGCGGTCGCGCAGCGTCTCCTTGCCGAACTCGGTGAGCAGCGCGTCGCGCGAATGATCGACCTCGACGTCATACGCCTGGGGCGCGACGGCCTTGGAATCATTCTTCTTGCGCACCTTCACGCTCGCCTTGGCGTCCTCGGCGGCCGACTTCGCCGCGCTGGCAGCCTTCGCGGCGCCATCCGAAGCCGTCTTCGCGGCGGCGTCAGTGGCCGTCTTCGCGGCGGTGGGGGCTTCGGTGACGGTATCGTTCACGCTGTTTTCCGTGTCCCTGAATTCCATGTGTCTCACCCCTGACAAAGCGTACCGGCCAATCCCCGAGGGGAGGCACCAACATCCGACTCAAGGGGCTGCCGATCATAGCATCGGCTCTACTGCGCGCGAAGAACAAAACATGTCCATCGCACTCAGTCTCAGGCACGAGTCGACCTGTTCCGCATATGGGTATGCGGCGGCGATCCCACCAGTGCTTGAGCTTGCCCCTCAGTGCAACCACAACAGATTGTGCCAAACCGAGTCCGGACACAAGATGGGAAATGGTTAATGTCCACAACGTTTCGTCGCTAAAAAGAGTCGCTTCACAGCACCTGCGCAGGTGCTGCAATGCCGCGACGCGCGGACTTTCCTAGGGTTCTCGAAAGGCAAGGGGACAAACGCCGAATTTATATTTTTTTCGTGTGGAGGAATCGACGCGACCACAAGCGGTTGTGGTCGGTCGCTGAAAGCCACCACAGATGGTGACTTTCGCCAGCCGCAACGCGGCCACCCCATTTCAGGCAGGGCGCCCGGCGGATCGGGGACTTCCCCCGTTCATTCCTGGTGGCAAACCCCGATACCGCCGCTTTGGCACAACCCTATCCTTCCAGTGAAATCCGGACTCGGAAGCAATTGCTGTCGCTCGAGAGCGTGCGCCCCGAGCCGGATCGAACACGGACCAGCGGAAGGAGCGACCACGATGCCTGCCAAGAAGCCAAATATCCTCGTCATCTGGGGCGACGACATCGGCATGTGGAATGTCGGTGCCTATACCCATGGCATGATGGGGGAGACCCCGAACATCGATCGCATCGCCAAGGAAGGCTGCATCTTCACCGATCACTATGGCCAGCCGAGCTGCACTGCCGGCCGCGCCGCCTTCGTGATGGGCCAGATGCCGGTGCGCACCGGCATGACGACGATCGGCATCCCCGGTTCGCCGCGCGGCATCCAGAAGGAAGACCCGTCGATCGCCGAGGTGCTCAAGTCGGCCGGGTACAAGACCGGGCAGTTCGGCAAGAACCATCTGGGCGACCGCAACGATTTCCTGCCGACCGCACATGGCTTCGACGAGTGGTTCGGCAACCTCTATCACCTCAACGCCGAGGAAGAGCCGGAGGAGCTCGACTATCCGGGCCAGAAGGATCCCGAATACAAGAAGAAATACGGCCCGCGCGGCGTCATGCACGCCTGGGCGACCGACAAGGACGACCCCACCGACGACGGCGTGTTCGGCAAGCGCGGCAAGCAGAAGATCGAGAATACCGGCCCCCTGACCCGCAAGCGGATGGAGACGTTCGACGGCGAGGTGCTTGAGCACACGATCGACTGGCTCGATCGCAACAAGGAGGGCCCGTTCTTCTGCTGGTTCAACACCACCGCGATCCACATCTTCTCGCACTCGCCGAAGAAGTATATCCAGATGGCGGTCGACGAGGGCCGCGCCGAGGAGGACGTGGTCCGCGCAAAGATGCTCGAGCATGACGAGCAGATCGGCGTGCTGCTCAAATGGCTCGACGACAATAATCTCGCCGACGATACGATCGTGATCTACTCGACCGACAACGGCAACGAGATGGCCTTCTGGCCCGACGGCGGCTACGCGCCGTTCCGCGGCGAGAAGGGCACTACTTGGGAAGGCGGCGTCCGGGTGCCGATGCTGGCGCGCTGGCCGGGCAATATCCCGGCAGGCAGCAACTGCAACGGGCTGCAGAGCCATGAGGACGTCTATGTCACGCTCGCGGCAGCGGCGGGACTGACCGACATCAAGGAGAAGCTGCTCAAGGGCACCAAGCTCGGCGACAGCGCGCTCACCTACAAGGTGCATCTCGACGGCTTCAACCAGCTCGACATGTGGACCGGCAAGAGCAAGGTCTCGGCCCGCAAGGCCTATTTCTACTATGACGAGACCGAGCTGACTGCGGTGCGCGTCGGCAACTGGAAGATGCATATCGGCGTGAAGAAGGACGGCAGCTGGTGGAACGCCAAGAGCTATCCCTCGGTGCCGTACATCTTCAACCTGCGCATGGATCCGATGGAGAAGATGGATCCGGAGAGCGAGGAATGGGGCTATATCGGCCGCAAATTCTTCGCGTCGAAGTTGTGGGCGCCGACTGCGGCGACGCCCTATATCGCCGAGCATCTCAAGAGCCTGCAGGCCTATCCGCCGCGCCAGGCAGCGGACACGCTGAGCATGCACAAGGCGCTCGAGACGGCGATGCACAAGCTCGAGAATGCCAGCGCGAGCAGCAACTGACCACCGCCGAGCGACGAGAAGAAGGGGGACGGCGCTGCCGTCCTCCTTTTGCGTAGCTGCTCCCGCTTCCGCTTGCCGCTCGAATGGGGCAGTTGCAGCTAACGCAACCGAGCGTTGCCGATTGCGCGATATTCAATCAAGGTTGCGCCCGTCTAGAGGCAGTCCTTTGGCGGATCGTTCCGCCGCGAGCGGGATTATGTCGGGATGGCAACGAACGGGGCAGTGGAGGAGCAGGCGGCGTGGCAGCCGGCTCCACACGAGCGCTCGCCGATCCCGGGCTCGCCGCCCACGCCCTGGCACCCGCCGCTCCGCCGCGCCGCCTATATCTGCGTGGCGCTGCTGGTGGTGCTGTCGGGCTCGCTGGGCAATGCGATCGTCACTGCGAACCTGACCAGCCTGCAGGGATCGCTGGGGCTCTATTCGGCCGAGATCCAGTGGCTGCCGACCGTCTATGTGATGACCAATGTCTGCGCCAACATGGTGCTGATCAAGTTCCGCCAGCAATTCGGCATCCGCCTGTTCACCCAGATCTTCCTGATCGCCTTTGCGCTGACCACGGCGGGGCATTTGTTCGCGCACAGCTTCGCGACGGCAGTGGCGGTGCGCGCGCTGAGCGGCGTCGCGGCGGCGGCGTGCAGCACGGTCGGGCTGCTCTACATGGTGCAGGCCTGGACGCCCGAGCACCGGCTGAAGGGCATCGTGATCGCGATCAGCCTGCCGCAGATCGCCGTCCCCCTCGCCCGCCTCTTCCCCAGCGAAGCCTTTGAGCCCGATCGCTGGCAGACCATGTATCTGTTCGAGCTGGGACTGGCGCTGTTCTGCCTGGCGGCAGTGCGCCTGCTCGTGCTGCCGCCGGTCGAGCGGATGAAGGTGTTCGAGCCGCTCGACTTCGTGACCTTCCCGATCTTTGCGACGGGCATCGGGCTGCTCTGCGCGGTGCTCGGGCTCGGGCGGACCCTGTGGTGGTTCGAGGCGCCGTGGATCGCACCGGCGCTGATCGGGGCGATCGTGCTGCTGCCGATCGCCTGGCTGATCGAGCATCACCGGGCGCGGCCGCTGCTCAACACGCGCTGGCTGGCGAGCCGCGACATTTTGCGCTTCGCCGGCGTATCGATCTTGGTGCGCGTCGTGTTGTCCGAGCAGACGATCGGCGCGTCGGGGCTGCTCGGCGTGGTCGGCATGGGCAATGACCAGCTGCGGATGCTCTATCTCGTCGTGCTGCTGGCGACCCTGGCCGGCGTGGCGGTGGGGGCGCTGACGCTCGACCCCAATTTCCTTGGCAAGCCGATCCTGATCGCGCTGGCGCTGATCGCCCTGGGAGCGTGGCTCGATTCGGATTCGACCAACCTCATTCGCCCGCACGACATGTATTTCAGCCAGGCGCTACTGGGGTTTGCGAGCGCGCTGTTCATCGGGCCGGCGATGCTGATCGGGCTGACGCGCGCCTTGCGCGAAGGCCCGACGCATTTCGTCAGCTTCTCGGCGCTGTTCGGCATCACCCAGAATCTGGGCGGGCTGTTCGGATCGGCGATGCTCGGCACCTTCCAGGTGGTCCGCGAACATGCCCATAACAATGCGATCGTCGCGCAGCTGATGAGCGGCGATCCGCAGGTGGCGCAGCGGCTCCAGCAATATGCCGGCGCCTATGGCCGGGTGCTGGTCGATCCGACTTTGCGCCAGGCCGAGGGCGCGGCGATCCTTACCCAGACGGTGACGCGCGAGGCGAACATCCTGGCCTATAACGATACCTTCCTGCTGATCGCGGCGATCGCGGCGGGGACGATAGCGTGGGTCTTCATCCCGATCATGCGGATCCGGCGCGAAAATCTCGCGCGGATGGCCGCCGAGCAGCAAGCACAAGCAGGAGCGACGAATGGCTGAGCCGACACCCCCGGTGATCGAGGCGGAAAAGCCACCCGTCCCTGCCCCTGCGGTAAGCGAGGGCGCCGATCCGCCGCCCGCGCCGGAAGTCGCCGCGCGGCGCTGGAGCCCGCCCAAGCTGAGCTGGACGGCGATCGCGATCGCGGCGCTGCTGATCGTCGCTGGCGTGACCGCGGTGCTGATGGCGTGGCGGGTCTGGCCGTTCGCCGGCACCGTCCAGTCGACCGAGAATGCCTATGTCCGCGGGCAGGTGACGATCATCAGCCCGCAGGTGAACGGCTATCTGACCAGCGTGCCGGTGCAGGATTTTGCCAGCGTCAAGGCGGGCGATGTGCTCGCGACGATCGACGACCGGATCTATCGCCAGCGCGTCGACCAGGCGAAGGCGAACGTTGCCAGCGCGCAGGCGGCGCTCGCCAACAATCCGCAACAGGCGGCGTCGAAGACCGCGACCTATGGCTCGCAGGAGGCCGCGGTAGCCTCTGCCCAGGCGCAGCTCGCCAAGGCGCGGGCCGATTATGCGCGGATCGATTCGCTGGCGAAGGACGGGTTCGTCACCCGGCGCGACCGCGACGCGGCGCTGGCCACGCTGCAATCTGCCCAGGCGGCGGTGGCGCAGGCCCAGGCCTCGCGGACGATCGCCAGCGAGGACATTCAGAGCGTGAAGGTCAACAAAGGCGGGCTGGTCGCGTCAGTCGATGCGGCACGGGCGGCGTTGCGGCTCGCCGAGATCGACCTGGCCAACACAGTGATCCGCGCGCCGGTGGCGGGGCAATTGGGCGAAGTCGGCGGGCGGCAGGGGCAATATGTCACTGCGGGGACCCAGCTGATGGCACTGGTGCCGCAGACGCTCTGGGTCACCGCCGCGTTCAAGGAAGCGCAGACCGCGAAGATCCGGCCAGGGCAGAAGGCGAGCTTCAAGGTCGATGCGCTGGCGGGCGCGAAGCTGACCGGGGTGGTCGAGCAGCTCGCGCCGGCGGCGGGATCGGAATTCTCGGTGATCCGCAGCGACAATGCGACGGGCAATTTCGTCAAGATCCCGCAGCGTATCGCAGTGCGGATCAGGATCGACCGGAACCAGCCGGCAGCGGCACGGCTGCGGCCGGGCATGTCGGTCGAGGCGAGCGTGGAGGTTGGGGACTGAGCCAAGCCGCGCTAGGCTGGCCCCGAAACGGATTCGGGGACGGCATATGCGGACGGGAATGACGGCGCTGGCAGTGGCTCTGGCCTGGGCATCGCCCGCATGGGCGCAGGGGGCGGCGATCGCTCCCGCGCCATCGATCACCCCCGCGCCGCTGCCGACGGACGCGGTGGTGGTCAGCACCGACGACGCGCCGGCCAACATGGTCGCCGAGAAGTCGATCGACGACCTCCAGGCGATGCTCGCCGCGGGCCGGATGACGACGGGCAAGCTCGCCGACCTCTATGTCGAGCGGATCGGCAAGCTCGACCGCGACGGGCCGACGCTGCGCGCGGTAATCGTCACTGCGCCCGCAAAGGACCTGCGTTCGGACGGCCGCGACAGCGACGACCGGCGCAAGGCGGGCAAGCTGCTCGGCCCGCTCGACGGCATCCCGGTGCTGATCAAGGACAATATCGAGACGCAGAACATGCCCACCACTGCGGGCAGCCTGGCGCTCGCCAACAACGATACCGGGCGTGATGCGCCATTGGTCGCGCGGCTCAGGGCGCAGGGTGCGATCATCCTGGGCAAGACCAATCTCAGCGAATGGGCGAACATCCGCTCGAACAATTCGATGAGCGGGTGGAGCGCAGTCGGCGGGCTGGTGCGCAATCCCTATGCGCTCGACCGCTCCTCCTGCGGATCGTCGAGCGGCTCGGGTGCGGCGATCGCGGCGAGCCTGGCGGCGGTCGCGGTCGGTACCGAGACCGATGGTTCGGTGGTCTGCCCGGCATCGATGAACGGACTGGTCGGGCTCAAGCCGACGCTCGGGCTGGTGAGCCGCACCGGCGTGGTGCCGATCAGCCATAGCCAGGACACGCCGGGGCCGATGGCGCGGACGGTCAAGGACGCGGCGATCCTACTCGGCGCGATGGCGGGCAGCGATCCCGCCGATCCGGCGACCGCGAGCGCCGACAAGCACAAGACCGACTTTGCCGCGGGCCTGAGCCCCGATGCGCTGAAGGGCGTGCGGGTCGGATACTGGAAGCCGGAGATGGCGGCGGACCTGGCCGCGCGCTTTGACAAGGCGCTAGAGGAGCTGACCGCGGCAGGCGCGGTGCTGGTCGAGGTCAAGGTCCCCGAGATGAAGGGCCTGGGCGAGGCCGAGAGCCTGGTGCTCTACACCGAATTGAAGGCGGACATGGCGACCTATCTCGCCACCACCCCGGCCAGCGTGGGTCCGAAGACGCTCGCCGACCTGATCGCGTTCAACGACGCGCACAAGGACAGCGAGATGCGCTTCTTCGGACAGGAGACCTTCCTCAAGGCCGAGAAGACCAAGGGCCTCGACGATCCCGACTATAAGGCGGCACGCGAGAATTCGGCGCGGATGGCGGGCCCCGAGGGGATCGACGCGATGCTCAAGGCGGCGGACGCGCAGATCCTCGTCACCCCGACCTATGGCACGCCCTGGCTGAGCGATCCGGCGCATGGCGACCAGTTCCAGGGGCCCTCGGCCAGCGAGCTGCCGGCGGTTTCGGGCTATCCGCACCTCACTGTGCCGATGGGGCTGGTCAACGGGCTGCCGGCGGGGCTGTCGTTCATCGGCACGGCCTGGTCGGACGCGCTGCTGCTAAAGGCAGGCTATGCCTATGAGCAGGCGACGCATGCCCGGGTGGCGCCGCAATACCTGCCGACGATCCCGGCCGATTTGGGGCCGATGAAGTAACGGGCGTCACCGAGGCCCCTTATCGTCACCCCGGCCTTGTGCCGGGGTCCACGGTGCAGCACGCAACACCAGTAGAGCCGCTTGTCCATGACTCGCCTCCCGGTGGACCCCGGCACAAGGCCGGGGTGACGGGGTAGTCGCGAGGACGCCTGCCCTATTTCTTCCGGTCGAGCTCGAGCAGTTCCTCGCGGACATGGATCGCCTCGAGCGACATGCGCACTTCGATGAGGAAGTAGATCAGCCCGGCCATCAGCAGCAGCATCGAGACGATGAATGCGCTCGCGACCCAGAGGCCGACATGCAGGTTGAGCAGGCGGGCGCAGAACATCAGCGCGACGACCAGGCAGATGGCAAGGCCGCTGGCGGTGCACAGGAAGATCGCATTGTTGATCACCGAGATGCGGCGATCGATGATGCGCAGCTCCCAGACATGGCGGTCATGCTCGGGGCCGGTGGAGCGCGGGTGGAGCTGCTCGATATTGCGCGCCCGGTCGACGATGCGCGCGAGCCGCCCGACCATCACGTTGAGGAAGGCGCCGATACCCGCCAGCAGGAACACCGGCGCGATCGCCGCCTGGATGGTTTCGGAGACTGTGGAGAGATAGGGGCCTTCCATGCGCTGTACGTTATGACCGCGTAACTGTGTGGAGTGAAGCCCATGATGACATTCGAGACCGACAGCGATGCCGGGGTGATCGAGTTCACGGTAAACGGCGAAGTGAAACGCGCCGAATATGACGCCGCGTCCGCCGAGATGGAGGCGGTGATCGGCCAGCACGGCAAGCTGCGCGCCGTGGCGGTGATCGAGGATTTCGCCGGCATGGAGCTCGCCGCCTGGTGGAAGGACATCAGCTGGGGCGTCGGTCACCTGACCAAGATCGGCCGCGTCGCGGTGGTTACCGATATCGGCTGGATCATCACCGCCAGCCGCGCGACCAGCTGGATGATGCCCGGCGAGCAGAAGATCTTCACGCCCGAGGAGCTGGACCAGGCACGCGCCTGGGCGCGGGGATAAGCGTCATCACGGGTTGGTAACGGGTACCGCGCTACAGCCATGGCCATGTCGAAGCCGATGCTGCTTGAGGAATTCACGCGCCTGCCGCCGGCGCTCACCGTCGATTGCGTCGATGGGCTGGCCGGCGCGATCGACGCGGTTGCAGCGCGCGCTGCACCGTCGCACCGTTTCCTGCGCTATGGCTGGTTCGCCGCCGCGCTGCGCGCCTATGGCGGCCATGCCCGCACGCTGACAGTGGCCCGCGAAGGCGAGGCCGTCGCCGCGCTGCCGATCGTTTCCGCCGGTCCCACCTGGGCAAAGCTGGTCGCGGTACCCGGCTGCTACTGGCCGTTCCGCAGCTTCCCGGTGCGCGAGGATGCCGGAGTCGAGGCGATGGAGGCCTTGCTTCCCAAGCTCGCCCGTGAGGCACGCGCGCTGCGGCTGGGCCCGGTCTATGACGGCGACCCGGCGCTCGAGCTGCTCAAGGAAGCGGCGCGGGCCAAGGGCTGGGCCGTGCTCGACCGGTTCGTCGCGGACAGCTTCCTGCTAGACATCACGGCGGCGCGCGGCGAAGGCGCATGGCCGCGGGGTTCGACGCTCAAGAAGAACCGTTTCCACGAGAAGCATCTGGGCTCGCATGGCGCGCTCGACTGGAGCTTCGTCCATGGGGCAGCGTGGAACGACGGTGCCTTCGATGCCTTGGCCGAGATCGAGGAAAAGAGCTGGATCGCGGCCAAGACCGACGGTTCGGACGCCAAGTTCACTACGCGCGGCCATGGCGGCTTCTGGCGCGCGGCGGCCGAGGATCCGGTGATCGCCGAGATGATGTGGGCAGCCATGCTCCGCATCGACGGCGCACCCGCCGCCTTCTCGTTCGACATGAATGCGGGCGCACTGAAATACGCGATCGCCAACAGCTATGATCCGCGCGTCGCCAAGCATTCGCCGGGCAAGCTGCTCTATTATCGCAACCTCGTCCGCGCGATCGAGGACGGCATCACGACGGTCGACTGGGGCGCCGGCGACAGCGGCTACAAGCAGGTGATCGGCGCCGAAAAGGGCCCGGCGATCCGCGACTGGCTGTTCATCCGGCCCGGGATCGAGGCGCTGGCAGGCAAGCTGCTCCGCGCTGCCTGGAAGCGCACCGGCCGGGCCGAGACCAGTTCAGCGGCCGTGGAAGCGGATGGCGTCCTCGACACTGCAAAAGGTGACGACAGCGACGAAAAGCGTACCGGCGGCGAGGACTAGATCGAGGAACATCGGATCGCTCCCTGGTTGGATGATGATCCTGCGCTGCGCCCTGGGACAATCCGTCGCTTTGACGACCGTCAAATGCGGGCGGTATGAAGCGGCATGATGGCTGCCCAAACCTGCTCCGAATGTGCAGTGCGCGACCGGGCGCTCTGCGCCAGCCTCGACGATGACGAGCTGGGCGCGCTCAATACGCTCGGCCAGAAGCGCAAACTGGCGCGCGGGCAGACGCTGCAATGGGCGGGCGAGGAAAGCCTGGTCTGCGCCAACCTCCTCTCCGGCGTGCTCAAGCTCTCCGCCACCACGCCCGACGGACGCGAGCAGGTGGTGGGGCTGCTCTACCCGGCTGATTTCGTCGGCCGCCCTTGGGCCGAGCTCGCCGATTTCACCGTGACTGCGCTGGGCGATGCCGAGCTGTGCGTCTTCCCGCGCCAACCCTTCGAGCGCGTGCTCGAGGATCATGCCCGGATGGAGCGGCTGCTGCTGCAACGGACCCTGGCTGCGCTCGACGAGGCGCGGGCGCGGATGCTCACCCTCGCCCGGATGTCGGCGCGCGAGAAGTTGGCCGGCCTACTGATCGACCTCGCGGACCGCGCCCAGGGCTGCCGCGCCACGGCGTTCGGTCCGGTGACCTTCGACCTGCCGCTGACCCGCGGCGAGATGGCCGAAGTGCTCGGGCTGACGATCGAGACGGTGAGCCGCCAGCTGACCAGGCTCAAGGCCGAGGGTGCGATCAACCTGATGGGCGCGCGCGGGATCACGATCCGGGACCGGGCGAAGCTGGAAGCGGCCTGAGGGAACCCTTTGCCCGCCCGGGAGATCAGGCGGGGTGAAGATCGCGACCTACAACGTCAACGGCGTCAACGGACGCCTCCCCGTGCTGCTGCGCTGGCTGGCGGAGGCGCAGCCCGATGCGGTGTGCCTGCAGGAGTTGAAGGCGCCGCAGGAGAAATTCCCCGAGGCTGCGATCCGCGACGCCGGTTATGGCGCGGTGTGGCATGGCCAGAAGAGCTGGAACGGCGTCGCGATCCTCGCGCGCGGCTGCGATCCGGTGGAGACGCATCGAGGGCTGCCCGGCGATCCCGAGGATGTGCAGAGCCGCTATATCGAAGCGGCAGTGAACGGGGTGCTGATCGGCGGGCTGTATCTGCCCAACGGCAATCCCAGGCCGGGGCCCAAGTTCGACTATAAACTCAAATGGATGGAGCGCTTCGCGGCGCGCGCGGCGGATCTGGTCGGGCTGGACGAGCCGGTGGTGCTGGCGGGCGACTACAACGTGATGCCGACCGACCTCGACGTCTACAAGCCCGAGCGCTGGCTCGACGACGCGCTGTTCGCGCCCGAGGCGCGCGCGGCCTATTTCGCGCTGCTCGAACAGGGCTGGACCGATGCGCTGCGGCACCTGCATCCGGGCGAGACGATCTATACGTTCTGGGACTATTTCCGGAACGCCTATGCGCGGAATGCCGGGCTCAGGATCGATCACCTGCTGTTGAATGCGGCGGCGGCCAAGCGGCTGAAGCGGGCCGAAGTGGATAGCCATGTGCGCGGCTGGGAGAAGACCAGCGATCATGCGCCGGTGTGGGTGGAGCTGAAGGACTAGCCCGCGATCTTCCGCAGCGCCGCCACGAAGCGATCGACCTCTTCCATGCTTGTCGCCAGCGCCGGCGTGACGCGCACGCAACTTCCCGAGGCCAGCCCGTCGCGGTGGACGGTGAAGATGCCGTGCTCGTCGAGCAGCCGCTTCGCCAGCGCGACGCAGGCGTCGTGCGAGGTCTGGCCCTTCAGCCGGAACGCCGTGATCGCGCCGTAGCTGCCCGGTTCGTCAGGCACGAGGACTTCGACCCCGGCCAGTTCGCGTGCCGGGCGGACCCAGCGGTCGCGCAGCGCACGTAGCCGCGCCTGCTTGGCGGCGGCGCCGATGCTCTCGTGGAAATCGAGTGCAGCGGGCACGGCGAGCTGCGCGGCATAGTCGACCGTGCCGGTATGGACGCGCGCGCGGATATCATCCGCCTTGGCACCCAGCTCCGCGGGATCGACATCGATGTCGGCCAGACGGCCCTCGCGGATCACGATCCCGCCTACCCCGATCGGCGCGCCGATCCATTTGTGCAGATTGACCCCGATGAAGTCCGCTTCGAGCTCGGGCAGCTTGTAATCGATCTGGCCGACGCCGTGCGCGGCATCGACGATCGCGTCGATGTCGTGGAGCTTCGCCATCGCCGCGATCTCGGCGACCGGCAGCACCAGCCCAGTGCGGTGGCTGACATGAGTGAGCAGCACCATGCGGAGATTGGGATGCCGGATGAAGGCCTGGGCATAGGCCTCGATCAGCGCCTGATGGGTGGCGGGCAGCGGCAAAGCGATCTTGATCACTTCGACCCCGCGCCGGGCGTGCAGGCTCTCCATGCAGGCCTGCATCGAATCATAATCGAGATCGGCGTGGAGCACCGCGTCGCCGGGGCGCAGCTTGTTGTAGCCGAGGATCAGCGCACGCATCGCCTCGGTCGCGTTGCGGGTGAAGGCGAATTCCTCGGTCTTCACGCCGAAGAAGGCGGCGGCGCGGGCGCGGATCGCCTCGACCTCGCCGGGCATCTCGCGCCGGGCATAGAAGCTGGTGTCGCGGTTCACCCGCTCGAGCTGGGCGCGATAGGTGGCGAGGACGGGCCGCGCCATCATCCCCCAATTGCCATGCTCGAGCTGAACGGTCTTGCGGGTCACGTCATACTGGGCAGCGATTGCGGCCCAGCGATCCTCATCCATGGCAAAGGCGGGGGTGATGGCGGTTGCGGCGGTTGCGCCGAGCAAGGTCCTGCGGTCCATCATGCCCCTCCCCTTCAGACCCGGATGTACCGGAAATACCAGACGTCGCGGCCAGAAACGTCTAACATGTTGTAAGAAAACGCTATTCCAGCTAAAGCGTGCGTGATTCTACGGTCAAGGTAATCACCCGGCAATCACCAAATCGGAAGCCCTGGCGTGCTGCTGGCGCCATGGCAATTACGGGCTAGTCTGAAAGGGAGTGGCTTTCGGTGTCGCTCCCGCGGCTCCCCGCAATTCGCCCCGCGCTTGCTGCACGATCTGAAATCCACCCCATAATCCCAGTCCCGCCATCAGCCCTGCAACGATGAGATCGGGCCAAGCCGTTCCCGTTCCGAAGACGCCAGCGGCGGCGAGCAGCACCGCGACATTTCCGATCGCGTCATTGCGCGAGCAGATCCAGACGGAGCGCATGTTCGCGTCGCCAGTGCGGAACCGGTAAAGCATCAGCGCGACGCCACCATTGGCGATGAGCGCAGTGAGGCCGACAATCCCCATCACCTCGGCACGCGGCGGGTGGCCGCTCCAGATCGCCCAAATCGTTGATGCGAAGATATACAAACCAAGCAATGCCAGGCTGCCGCCCTTGAAGAGCGCCGCACGCGAACGCACCGAGAGCGCCATTCCCGCGACGCCCAAGCTGATCGCATAATTGGCGGCATCGCTCAGGAAATCGAGCGCGTCGGCCTGCAACGCTTTCGATCCAGCCGCGAACCCGGCGATCATCTCGGCGGCGAACATCGCCGCGTTGACCGCCAAGGCGATCCAGAGCGCGCGCCGCCAGCGGGGATCGTTGAGCGCGGTCGTTTTCTCCGAGGCACAGCTCGAGCAGGCCATGGGTCGTTCCTCTCGCATGGTCACGATTCGGATCCTATATGGAGCCTCTAGCAACTACAGGGTCAAGGCGGACTTCGCATGCAGATCGGACAGCTCGCACGGGCCACCTCGACCAAGGTCGAGACGATCCGATTCTACGAAAAGATCGGCCTGCTGGCGCCGCCGGCGCGCACCGGCGGCAATTACCGCGACTATGGCGAACGCCATCTCGCGCGGCTTTCGTTCATTCGCCGGGCGCGCGATCTTGGGTTCACGCTCGACCAGGTCCGCGCGCTACTCGCGCTGGCGGACGACCGCGACCAGTCCTGCAGTGCAGTCGATAAGGTCGCACGCGAACATCTGGCGCAAATCGACCAAAAGATCTCCGACCTGCGCGCGCTCCGGCAGGAACTGGACGGAATCATCAGCCAATGCACCCAAGGCGCGATTTCGGAATGCCGGATCATCGAAGCGCTGGGGCCAGCCCGAAGCTTGCCAGAACGGCCATGAAGGCTCGATGCCTTCGGTGAGTTCTGGCGCGAACGGAGGCTAGGCGGTCGCGCCTTTCCTGGCTCGCCGCCGATTGAGCAGGAAGCCGAACACCAGCGCAGCGATCGCCACGAGTTGCGCCAGCACGGTCTGCAGCGTCGGGAACAGCCCGAGTACTTCGACACGGGGCACGTCAGAAAGCGGCGTGATACCGATAAGCCCTGCCTCCTGGAGACCCGCTATTCCCTTGCCGGCCAGGACGACCGTCAGGATCGCGATCAGGACCGCGCTCCATGCGAAAAACTGGGTGATCGGCAATTGCCGGCTGTAGCGGAGCATCGCCCAGGCAATGACGGCCAGCAGCACGACCGCCGCTCCGGCGCCCGCCAACATGGCGAGGCCAGTGCCTTCGGCCCAAAGCGCCGCATAGAACAGGATCGTCTCGAACACTTCGCGGTAGACGACCACAAACGCCAGCAGGAACAGGAACCAGCCGGAGCGACGCGATAGCGCGTTCGTCATCTTCTCGTTGATATAGCGCTGCCAGGATTGGGCATTGCTCTTGCCGTGCATCCAGATGCCCACCGTCAGCAGGATGATCGCTGCGAACAGCGAGCCGAACCCTTCGGTGAGCTCGCGCGATGCGCCGCTGATGCCGATGACATAAGTCGCGGCAACCCAGGTCAGCGCACCGACGCCCAGCGCCGCGATCCATCCGGCATGGACATAGCCGAGCACTTCGCCGCGCTCGGTCTTGCGCAGGAACGCGATCATCGCGACCACGATCAGCAGGGCTTCCAGGCCTTCGCGCAGCAATACTCCGAACGCGCCGAAGAAGGTGGTGGCACTGCTCGCCTTCTCGGGCGCAAGCGCCGCCTCGGCTTCGCCGAACAGCGCGTCGAGCTGCCGATTGGCCTCCTGCACTTCGCTGAGTGGACGGCCGCTTCCGATCGCGGCGCGCAGCGCTCCCATCGCGGTTTCGATCCGGGTCATCAGCGCAGCGTCGCGCGCGCCGAGGATCGGCTCGACCGGCTCGAACCCGTCGAGATAGGCCGACAGAGCAAGATCGCTGGCAGCCTTCCGGTCGCCTGCGGCATAGGCCTTGAGGCTGGCATCGAGCCGTTCGCGCGCGAGTGCCAGCGAACCAGCCGGGCGCGCGGTGACGGCATCGGGGTGACGCCGCAGATAGGCAGTGACTGCGTTCGCGCGCGTATCGCCGAGGTCGGCGGCAAGCGAGGCGGGGGTGGCGCCGACAAAGGCTGCGAGATTGGGGTAGCGCGACCGCAGCGCGCCATCATTTTGCCAGAGGTGCTCGCCTGCCTTTGCCTGTGCGTCCGGAAAGGCGAAGCCGCCGGCGTAGAAAGCGAGCGCCCAGCGGTCCTGCTCGGGCAAGGTGTCGAAGCTGACCATCGCGGTGCCGTCGAGCCCCTGGGTGATCACCTGATAGAGCGCGAACAAGCTGCGCTGCCGCGCCCGGGTGACGTCAGCGAAGGCGATCGGCGGAGGGTTGAGCTTGGCGGCATTGGGGCCGCGACCGTCGCCGGTGGCACCGTGGCAGGCCGAACAATGCTGCGCGTAGAGCGTCGCGCCGCGACCGATGTCGGGGAGCGTCGCAGGTGCGAGCGGCACCGGATAGGCCGCGAGCAGCCCTTGGGCCAGCGCGCGCGACTGGGCGGCGACATCGGCTGGTTCAGCGCGCGCGGCGATCGCCGACTGGAGCCGTTTCGCATCGCCGAGCAGTCGCGATTTCGCGCCATTCGCCGGCAATTGCATGATCCTCGCGACGATCTGTCCGGCGAACTCGTTCATTTCCGCGAATTCGGACGTGCTGGTCACCTTGCCTGCCGAGACCGCGCCGGCATAGTCGACGGCGACGTAATCGAGCAGCCGCCAGGTTGTCTGAACCTCGGCATCGTTCGCGAATGCCGACCCTGAGCAGAGCAGCGCTGCCGCCGCGAGTAGGAGCAGCGAGACGCGCCGCCAGGCCGAAATCCGGAGCACGCGTTCGTCTACGAGGCGGACGGCGGTGGGCATATGGTGAGAACCCTTGTTGCGAATGATTCGCGCTATCGACCCTCTACCAGCTAGAGGGTCAAGCGATATCGGGCGTTCGCGCCGAAAGGGCGCGTGCCGGACGCAAGTTTCGGCCAGCGAACGGCAATGCTAACGATCCGAAGCGATCTCGGTCAGTGAGGATGCGAGTGCCGGTGATGCAGGTCCGGATAATGGGCATGGCGGTGCACCATCGGCGCGTGGCGATGCCGGTGGCTGTGCGGCGCGCGCGGATCGACACCCGGCTCGTGCTCGTGCTGGTGGTGCGCGTCATGGATGTGGCGGTGTGCGTGCTCGAGCGCCAAATGCGTGTGTTCATGCTCGTGCGCTTCGCTGAGATGGAGCCAAAGGCCGACCGCCATCAGCAGCCCCGCCAGGATCAGTGGGACGCTCAGCGGCTCACCGAACATCGGAATCGACAATAGCGCACCGATGAAGGGCGCGGTCGAGAAATACGCCCCTGACCGCGCGGTGCCGAGGTGTCGCATGGCGAGGACGAACAGCGCGAGACTGATGCCATAGCCCAGCAAGCCGACCAGCGCCGCCGCGCCGAGCATAGCAGGCGCGGGGAAACTTGCGCCCAGCGCCAGTGCGAGAATGAGGTTGGTGGTGCCGGCGGCCAGGCCCTTCAGCATCGCGATCTGGACCGGATCGGCGGCGCTCAGCTTGCGAGTGAAATTATTGTCGATCCCCCATGCCAGGCATGCCCCGATAACCGCCAATGCTCCGAGCCCGCCTCCAGTCGGGCCGCCGCTCCATGACAGGAGGACCGCGCCGCTCAGGATCGCCGCCGCACCCAGCAGCAGGCGCCGATCGACATTCTCGCGAAAGGCGATCCACGCGATAGCCAGCGTCGCCAATCCCTCGACGTTGAGCAGCAGCGAAGCCGTTGATGCCGGCGTTCCCGCCAGGCCCAGCATCAGCAAAACAGGCCCAGCCACGCCGCCGCTCAGGACCACGAGAAACAGCCAGGGCAGCTCGGCGCGCGTCAACGGCGCTTCGGCCGCTTCCCGGCGGAGAAGTTTGCGGGTGAGTCGGAATGCGAATAGCCCAACGCCCGACCCGAGGTAGAGCAGGCTCGCGAGCAGCCACGCATTGACGCCGTTCGCCAGCAGAAGCTTGGCGAACGGCGTGCTCGCGCCGAACAGCACCGCCGACGCCAATGCCGCCACGATTCCGGGTGCAGGACTGAACCGCAAGATCATTCGCTCCTTCCCGGTGGCGCGCTTTCCCCTGCAAGAACGCAGGGGTCAGGGTTGCTTCCGAATTGCCGTCACTTCGCCAGCGTTGCCGGTCAGTGCAAGATCGAACGCCACCTTGTCTCCTACCGCGACACTGTCGAGCAGCGCAGGGCTTGCCTTGAACGCCATCGTCATCGCTGGCCAGCCGACCTCGGGGATTGGCCCGTGATCAAGCGTGATCTTGCCGGCCGCCTTGTCGATCGCGGTGACGGTGCCGGTGCCCTTGCCCGTCTTGGCGGTGGTATCCGCAGGCATGGCCATATTGCCCATGCTTTCCGCAGTATTCGCCGGCGCGGATACATTGGTCGCGGCTTTCTCGCCGCAGCCAGCGAGCAGGGCAGTCAGACCGAGCGTGGCCAGGTAGAGAGGTTTCATCGTCGTCGTCTCCTTCAGGGTTGAATAGGTTGATTGAGGGGCTTCGTGTGTCGGCGCCGCATCAGCAGATAGGCGGCGGGGATCACGAACATCGAGAGCAAGGGCGCTGTCAGCATGCCGCCGATCATCGGCGCGGCGATCCGGCTCATGACTTCCGAGCCGGTGCCAGTCCCAAGCAGGATCGGCATCAGGCCGGCGAGGATCACCGCGACGGTCATCGCCTTGGGGCGCACGCGCAGCAGTGCGCCTTCGCGCACCGCATCCATGACCTGCCCGGCATCGGGCGCCTCCCCGCGGTCGGCGAGCGCGTGCTTCAGGTAGATGAGCATCACCACGCCGAACTCGGCGGCTACCCCGGCAAGCGCGATGAACCCGACCCCGGTCGCGACCGACTGGTTATAGCCGAGCAGATAGAGCAGCCAGACACCGCCGGTCAGCGCGAACGGAAGCGTCGCCATGATCAGCGCGGCTTCGTCCAGGCGCCGGAACGTCAGATAGAGCAGCAGGAAGATGATCGCGAGCGTGGCCGGGACCACGATCTGGAGCCGCGCCGTGGCGCGCTCGAGGAACTCGAACTGCCCCGTATAGGCGACACTGATCCCGGGCGGCAGCTTGACCTTTTCTGCAACGGCGGCCTGGAGGTCCTGAACGATCGCGGTCAGTGCCCGCCCGCGCCCATCGACATAGACCCAGGTCGCGGGTCTGCCGTTCTCGCTGCGCAGCATCGGCGGACCCGAGACGATGCGTACATCGGCCACCGTGCCGAGAGTGATCTGCTGACGCGACGGCGTGAGGACCGGCAAATTGACCAGCTTGTCGGGACTGTCGCGCAGCTCGCGCGGATAACGGACGCTGATCGGATAGCGCGCGAGGCCTTCCACGGTCTGGCCAATCGCCTCGCCGCCGATCGCGCCAGAGACGACCGCCTGCACGTCGGCGACGTTCATCCCGTAGCGCGCCGCCGCCGCCCGGTTGACGCTGACATCGATATAGCGCCCGCCGGTCAGCCGCTCGGCGAGCGCCGAGCTGACGCCCGGCACCGTCTTCGCCACCGCCTCGATCGCGCGCGCGGTGCTGTCGATCTCGGCGAGGTTCGAACCCGAGACCTTGATCCCGATCGGGCTCTTGATGCCGGTCGCCAGCATGTCGATCCGGTTGCGGATCGGCGGGATCCAGAAATTGGCGAGGCCCGGCACCTTCACGCGGGCGTCCAGTTCCTCGATCAGCTTCTCCTGCGTCATGCCGGGCCGCCATTGATCCCTGGGCTTGAATCGGATCGTCGTCTCGAACATCTCCAGCGGAGCGGGATCGGTGGCGGTCTCGGCCCGCCCGGCCTTGCCGAACACGCTTTCGACCTCCGGTACCGTCTTGATCAGCCGGTCGGTTAGCTGGAGCAACTGTCCGGCCTTGGCGGTCGAAATCCCCGGCAACGCAGAGGGCATGTACAGCAAATCGCCTTCGTTCATCGCGGGCATGAACTCGCCGCCGGTCTGGCTGATCGGCCACAGGCTCGAGGCAAGCACCAGCGCCGCGATCAGCAATGTCGCCTTGGGACGTTCGAGCACCCAATCGAGGAGCGGACGATAGCTTCGGGCAAGCCATCGGTTGACCGGATTGGCTTCTTCGCCGGGAATGCGGCCGCGGATCAGCCAACCCATCAAAACCGGCACCAGCGTGATCGACAGGATCGCGGCGGCCGCCATCGCATAGGTCTTGGTGAAAGCGAGCGGGGCGAACAGCCTGCCTTCCTGCCCCTGCAGCGAGAAGATCGGAATGAACGAGAAGGTGATGATCAGCAGGCTAAGGAACAGCGCCGGCCCGACCTCGGCCGCGGCATCGGTGATCACCCGCCAGCGCGCGTCGCCCTTCAGTTCCTCGTCCGGGTGATCGTGCGCCCAGCGTTCGAGATGCTTGTGCGCGTTCTCGATCATCACCACCGCGGCATCGACCATCGCGCCGATCGCGATCGCGATCCCGCCGAGGGACATGATGTTGGCGTTCACGCCCTGGACCCGCATCACGACGAAGGCGGCGAGGATGCCGAGCGGAAGGGTCAGGATCGCGACCAGCGCCGAGCGGACGTGCCACAGGAACAGCGCGCAGACGATCGCGACGACGAGGAATTCCTCCAGCAGCTTGCCGGTCAGATTATCGACCGCGCGGTCGATCAGCCCCGAGCGATCATAGGTGGTGACGACCTCGACCCCGGGCGGCAGGCTCGCGCGCAATTCGGCGAGCTTGACCTTGACGCCATCGATCACCTCACGGGCGTTCTTGCCCTGGCGCATGACGATGACGCCGCCGGCGACTTCGCCTTCGCCGTTCAGCTCGGCGATGCCGCGCCGCATTTCGGGACCAACCTGAACCGTCGCGACGTCGCTCAGCAACACGGGCACGCCGCCCGCCGCGGTGCGGATCGGGACGCTGCGAAAATCGTCGAGCGAGGTAAGATAGCCCGGCGCCCGGACGACATATTCGGCCTCGGCCATCTCGACGACCGAGCCACCGGTCTCCTGATTGGCGCGCTTGAGCGCATCGACCAGCTCGCTCTGGGTGACGCCGTAGGAGGCGAGCTTCCGGGGATCGACCACCACCTGGTACTGCCTGACCATGCCGCCGATGCTCGCGACCTCGGCGACGCCGGGCACGGATTTGAGCTCGGAGCGCAGGAACCAGTCCTGCAGCGAGCGCAGCTGGCTCAGGTCATGCCGGCCTGTCCTGTCGACCAGCGCATATTCATAGATCCAGCCGACCCCGGTCGCATCGGGCCCAAGCGACGCAGTCGCGCCGGGCGGCAGGCGTCCCTGCACCTGGCTCAGATATTCGAGGACGCGGCTGCGCGCCCAATAGAGATCGGTGCCGTCGTCGAACAGGACGTAGACGAAGCTGTCGCCGACGAACGAATAGCCGCGCACGACCCTGGCGCCCGGAACCGACAGCATCGTTGTCGCCAGCGGATAGGTGACCTGGTTCTCTACGATCTGCGGCGCCTGCCCCGGGTAGGAGGTGCGGATGATGACCTGCACGTCGGAAAGGTCGGGCAGGGCGTCGATCGGCGTCGTGCGGACCGCGCCGATCCCGACCACGACCAGCACTAGCGCGGCAAGCAGGATGAAGCCGCGCGCCTTGACCGAGGCTCGGATGATGCGCGCGATCACCGCTTGGCGTCCGTCAGCGGGCGGACCTGGATGCCGGTGAGGCTCGCTTCGGAATCGAGCAGGAACTGGCCAGACGCGACGACCTTCTCGCCTGGCGACAGCCCGGCAAGGACTTCGGTCTGCCCGCCAGCCTCGCGGCCAATTCTGATCTCGGCCGGGTGATAGCGGCCGTCGCCGGTTGCCAGCATGACCAGGGTTCGCGTGCCGGTGCGGATAACGGCTTCGCTCGGCACCAGCAAAGCGGGGCGCGCATCGCCGCCGAGCGCGACGGTGGCGAACATGCCCGGCCGCAATCGGCCTCCGCGGTTCGCCAGCTCGATCCGCACGGTCAGCGTGCGGCTGTCGGCCTGGGCTGTCGGGAGCACCGCGATCACCCGGCCCCCGAACGTCTCGCCGGGAAAGCTGGTCAGTGTCGCGGTCGCGCTCTGGCCCATTCGGACATCGCCGGCACGCGCCTCGGGCACCGCGGCATTGAGCCAGACGGACCCGAGGCCGCTGACCTGGGCGAGCGTCTGGCCCGATGCCAGGGTCACGCCCTGCCGCGCGTCGAGCGTCTGGATGACCCCGGAGATCGGCGTGGTGACGGTGACGATGCCGTTCGGACGCCCGCTGCGCTCGACGCTTGCGATCAATCCGTCGGACATGCCCAGCAGCTTGAGCCGCTGCCGCGCCGCCGCGGTGAGATCGGGCTTTCCGAGGCGCCGCACGCTCAGATACTCGACCTGCGCGCCGCCCCATTCGGGCAGCAGCAGGTCCGCCATCGGTGCGCCCGCGCGAACGACATCGCCCGGCGCACGGCCGTAGACGCGCTGCACGAATCCGCCCGCGCGTGCCTGGATCACGGCGACGTCGCGCTGGTTGAAGTCGATCGTGCCGGTGACGTCGAGCGTGGCAGCGAGGCTGCCCATCTGCGCCGTGACCACCCGCATCCCAAGGCTCTGCTGCGCAGCCGGATCGATCGTCACGCCGGCGGGGCCGCCTGCGCCGCCTTCGCCGGCATATTTCGGGACGAGCTGCATATCCATGAACGGGGATTTGCCCGGCTTGTCGAACTTCTGGTTCGGGAACATCGGATCATAATAATAGAGCACATTGCCGCTGCCCGCCGTGCTGGCCGTCGCTGGCTGTGCATCGCCGCGATGCCCCAGCCAATAGCCGGTACCGCCCGCGGCGAGCGCGACTGCCAGAAGCGAGGCGCCCCAGAGCGATGCTGTTTTCGATGCGAGCGTCATGGCCGCTCCTCCCCATAAGTGATGGTGATGCGGACAGCATCGCGTGCGACATCGGCTTCGCGGTTGAGCGCCTCGACTTCGGCTTCGGCGAGCGCGAGCGTCGATAGCAAGGCGGTGCCCAGGTCGAGCTTTCCCGCCGCGTAGCTGTCGCGATCGAGCACGGCGCGGCGCTTGGCCAGCGGAACGAGTACCTCGCGCGCATTGCGCAGCCGGGCATGATGCATCGCGTGATCCGCGAGATCGGCTTCCAGGGATGCCAGGAGTTGCCGCCTGCCGGCTTCGCGGTCGAAGCGCGCGCCTTGTGCCCTGCTGTTGCTGGCATCGACCCTCGGATTCTGGCGCCTCCCCGCGAACAGCGGGAGATCGACGGACACATTTACCGAGGCGAGATCGCCAAAAGCGGGAGCACGCCGGCCGTACGAGACACCGACCCGCCAATCCGGCCGCTTGTCGGCACGCGCGAGCCGCACGTCGGCGTCGGCCCCGGCGATATTAGCGTCGAGGACACGCATTCCGGGCAACGAGTCGATGCCCGCCCTCAAGCGGTCGGGATCTACCGTCAGATCGGGCGGGTCGCCTGAGACCTCCGGATTGGGATCGCCGGTGTACTGCGCAAGCCGCGCCCGGGCCTGCGCGATGACCGCGACCATCTCCGCACGGCGGTCGGCGATCGCCGCGCGAAGCTGCTCGGGCTCCAGAGCCTGGGACGGCCGGGCGCTTCCCGATGCCAGCCGCGCGGTGACGGTTTTCTGCAAGTCATCGAGACTGGCAAGCAGCAGGTCCAGCTGCGCCAGCCGCCGTTCGCCATAATAGAGATCGATCCACGCGAGCGCGGTCTCCAGCCGGACCGAGCGTCGCTCGGCCAATTCGCTTGCCTCGGCCATGCCGATCTCGGCGGTCGCCCGTTCGGCACGCGCGTGGCGTTTGGCGAGGTTTGGGAATAGCTGGCTGAACCCGATCGTCGTCATCGTGAAATCGTCGCCGGTGAAGCTGCCCGCATGCGGGCCCGTCACCGGGAAATCCCTGATGCCCAGATCGAGGGTCGGATCGGGTAGACGGTCGGCAGCGGTCGCCGACGACCGTGCGCCAGCGGTCGAGGCCGCGCGCGCTTTGAGGCTTGGCGCATTGGCGGTGGCGCGCTCGAGCGCCTCGGAATAAGTGAGCGGATCCGCCAGCGCGGCAGAGGGCAGCCAAAGGCAGCCGGCCGCAAGCAGCAATAATCGCATCGATCGAAATCCCTGGATGAATCGAAAGTCGAGTCGCGCCGATCAGCCCGAGCGCAGCGTCAGGGACGCCGTCCGGTCAGTCGCGCGCGCGCGGATTCAGCCAAGGAGTGTCGGTGGTTCCGGTTCGGGTACGACCTCGCGCCCGGTGAGGTTGGCAGCGACGGGCCAGTAGTCGGAGACCGGCGGTTCGCGCGAGAGGGCCGACGCCGCAGCGGGCTCCTTGAGCGCCATCACGACCGTGCACCCTGCCATCAACATACAGCCGGGCTTCATGCCCTTGCCGCTCTTGTCGCTGTCGCTCTTCGAGCCGCAGTCGGGGCAATCGGCGCCCATCTCGCAGCCGGGCATGGCCGCCATTGCCGCTGGCTCGCTCTTGGCCATGAAGAGGCACGGCGCTGCCATCGCAACGCCGTTTCCGGCGAGGCCGAACAGAATGCCCAGGCAGAGAAGGTAGCGAAGCAGCTTCAGCACGCGCATGGGGATGCGTGATGGCATGGCTTGAGTCAATTGATCGCGCGCCATCGCTATTCGCGCGCCAGGCCGTCCAGGATCGGGCAATCGGGACGCGCGTCGCCGTGGCAGCGCTCGGCGAGATCGACCAGCGTCCGGCGCATCGCATCGAGTGCCGCGGCTTTGCGCCTGAGTTCTTCCGCGCGCGCGGTCGCCAATGCCTTCACCTCTGCGCTTGATCGGTCACGGTCGGTCCACAGCTCGAGCAGCAGCCGGATCTCCTCGATGGGAAAGCCGAGGTCCCGCGCGTTGGCGATGAAATGCAGGCGATGCACGTCGGCAGGCGAATAGTCGCGGTAGCCGCTGTCGCGGCGCGGCGCGTGCGGAATCAGGCCGATCTTCTCATAGTGGCGGATCATCCGCTGCGAGACGCCGCTCGCCTCCGTGGCCTGGCCGATATTCATAGCTTCACTGTATTCAGGCGGAGCGCGTTGAGCACCACCGTGAAGCTCGAGAGCGCCATCGCGGCGCCCGCGAACATCGGCGACATGAGAATGCCGGTCACGGGATAGAGGACGCCAGCCGCAATCGGGATGCCGATGCCGTTGAACAGGAATGAGAAGAACAGGTTCTGGCGGATATTCGCCATCGTCGCGTGCGCGAGCCGTCGTGCCCGGACCATCGCCGAGAGGTCACCGCGCGTCAGCGTCAGTCCGGCACTTTCGATCGCAACGTCGGTCCCCGTGCCCATTGCAACGCCGACATCGGCGGCAGCGAGGGCCGGTGCGTCGTTGATGCCGTCTCCTGCCATCGCGACCGTCGCGCCACGCGCTTTCAGTTCGCCGACGATCCTCGCCTTGTCCTCCGGCTTCAAGTCGGCATGGACTTCGTCAATCCCGCCGATCTGGCGCGCGACTGCTTCCGCCGTACCGCGGCTGTCGCCTGTCAGCATGACGATTCTGAGACCACTGCGGTGCAGCTCGGCGATCGCGTCGCGCGCCGATTCCTTGAGCGGATCGGCAACCGCGAGCAGGCCGGCGAGACGCCCGTCGATCGCCACGAGCATGACGCCGGCACCGGCGCTCCGGTGACGCTCCGCCGCCGCGTCGAGCGGGCCTGGATCGACGCCAACGCGTTGCATCTGCGCGGCGTTGCCGACGACGACATCGCGTCCGTCGACTCGGCCGCTGATGCCCAGGCCCGTCTGCGATTCGAAATTCTCGACTGGCGCCGGCTTGTGCCCCGCGGCTTCGGCCGCCTCGACAATGGCGCGCGCAAGCGGGTGCTCCGACCGGCTTTCGACTGCCGCCGCCGCGGCAAGGAGTGCGCCTTCGGCTACTCCGTCGAGCGGCTCGGCGGAGATCAGCTTGGGCCGTCCTTCGGTCAGTGTGCCGGTCTTGTCGATGACGAGCGTATCGACCTTCTCAAGCGCCTGCAGCGCCTCGGCGTTCTTGACGAGCACGCCGGCAAGCGCTCCCCGTCCGGTGCCAACCATGATCGACATGGGTGTCGCCAGCCCGAGCGCGCAAGGGCAGGCGATGATCAGCACCGCGATCGCGTTCAGGAGCGCGTGGCCGAAGCGGGGTTCGGGTCCGGCGAGATTCCAGACCACGAATGTCGCGATTGCGATCAACACCACCAAGGGCACGAACCATCCCGAGATGCGGTCCGCCACGCCCTGGATAGGGGCCCGGCTCCGCTGCGCCTCGGCAACCATCTTG
Organism: Sphingomonas sp. R-74633; assembly: GCF_013416555.1. Lineage (GTDB taxonomy): Bacteria > Pseudomonadota > Alphaproteobacteria > Sphingomonadales > Sphingomonadaceae > Sphingomonas. The sequence continues at coordinate 673,499 of NZ_JACCFG010000002.1, forward strand.
ACGATTCGCGCCAGCATAGTGTCGGAGCCGACCGCGCGCGCCTCGATGACCAGGCTCCCGATGCCGTTGACCGTACCGCCCGTGACCGCCGCTTGCGCTTCCTTGAGCACCGGTTCCGGCTCGCCGGTGAGCATCGCTTCATCGACCGACGATCGCCCGTCGATCACGATTCCGTCTACGGGGATGGCCTCGCCCGGCCGCACGCGCAACTGGTCGCCGACGACGATGTCGGCCAGCGGCACTTCACTTTCCGCGCCGTCAGGTGCGAGGCGACGTGCCGTCTTGGGCGCGAGATTGAGCAGCGCGCGAATGGCCCGCCCGGTGGCGGCGCGGGCGCGCAGCTCGAGCACCTGCCCGAGGAGAACGAGCGTCACCACCACGCCTGCAGCCTCGTAATAGACCGGCACCATCGCGTCATGTTCGCGAAAGCTGACGGGGAACAGGCCGGGTGCGACCGTCGCGACCAGACTGTAGAGGAATGCCGCGCCCACGCCGATCGCGATCAGCGTGAACATATTGTAGCGGCGGGTCCTGAGCGACGCCCAGCCGCGCTCGAAGAAGGGAAGCCCGCCCCACAAGACGATCGGCGCCGTCAGCAGCAGCTGGATCCAGGACGAGTGCATCGGATCGACGATGTGGATACCTAGCATCTCCGCGCCCATCGATATCGCCAGCAGCGGCACCGTGAGCACGCCAGACACCCACAGGCGGCGCGTGAAATCGACCAGCTCTGGATTGGGGGCATCGTCGAGCGACGGCTGCTCGGGTTCGAGCGCCATCCCGCAGATCGGGCAGGTGCCGGGCCCCGCTTGCCGGACTTCGGGATGCATCGGGCAGGTCCAGATTGCTCCGGGTGCCCCCTTCGGCTCCGGTCGCTCGCGGCCGAGATAGGCTTTCGGGTCCGCGATGAACTTGGTCCGGCAGCCGGCGCTGCAGAAATGATAGTCTTTGCCATCATATGAAGCGTGATGCGGCGAGGTTTCAGGATCGACGGACATGCCGCAGACCGGGTCCGTCAGTTTCCCCTTCGCTTGGCCAGCGCAGCAATCGCTGCCGGAATTCGCATGGTGGTCGGCATGATTCATCTGACGGTCCTCCGATGCTGCCTCATGTGGGGTTTGACATCATGTCAGGGTCAAGGCCCAAATTGATTCGTCTGCATTTGCTCACGTTGCCGACATGGGTGGCTCGAGCGTTCCCAGCCACGCGACCAGTGCCAGAACGGCGATGGCGCAGCCGGTTTCGAACGCCAGGCTGCGCCGGAGCGCGCGCAACGCCACGACTGGTTCGGCCGCGTCTAGCGATCGTTCCAGATCGGGCGCCAGCCTGAAGCGATTGGACGCAGCCAGCGCGACCATTGCGCTAAACAGGAGCAACTTCGCGATCATCAACTGGCCGTAGAGCGATGACCCGAGGGACCCGAGGTTCTCCAAGCCGATCAGGAACAGGCCGTTCACTACGCCCGTGAGCACGATCAGGCCGACAAAGATGGATCCGACCGTGGCGAAACCCGCCAAGGCGCGATGGACGATGCGGACATGCTCGATTTGCGCCGCGCGTCCGGGCAGCAGCATCAGCCCCAACATCGCAAGCGCTCCGAGCCAGGCGGAAGCGGCAAGAAGGTGCGCTATGTCGCTGGTGAGATGGAAAATGCCGAGGCCACCTTCGCTTGCTGCACCGTGGCCAGCCCAGGCGAGTGTCGCGACTGCGATTGCGCCCAACACCGATGCCAGAATGAATAAGGTCGGACCCCGCCGCCGCAGCAAGATCGCGACCGCGAGAGCGAGGACCAGCGCCACCTCGCGTGCGATGAACGCCCAGCCAACCGACGTCTCGCCAAGCAGCATCGTCAGCGTTGCGCTTTCGATGCCCGTGAGATCGGTTCCGGACATGGCCGCGGCGAGCAGAGCAAAGCCGAACAGGCTCGATACGATGCCGAAGCCCGCGAGGACGGCGACGAGCCGCCGGAACGGAACAACGTCCGACCTCTCGTCCCCTTTCAGCGCGTACAGGCCGAAGAGCGGCACCCCGAAGAGCAGGCCGAGGTCAATATATAGCGCCAGCCTGATCGCGATGAGGAGCGCGTCGCCCACCTGCTATTTGACGGTAAAGGAGATCGTTCCGGTGACCCGATGCGTATCCGCCGACACAGCGTGCCAGGTCAGGAGATAGGCCCCAGCCGGCAGCTTGCGGGGAAGCGATGCCACCAGGGTTTTTCCGTCTGCGCCCACTGATATCGCGAAGCCTGTCACCTTCATCGGATTGTGGTTCGCCATGCCCGGCATGCCGGTCATCACAAGATCGATGCCGGACAATGTGGGGATGAGACGCTCGCTGAACGTCAACGCCACCTGCCGGACGTTACTGACCACCGACTTCGCTGCCGGCGTCGAGGACACGAGCTTGGGGTGCGCAAAGGCTGGGGTTGCGATGGCGACGATCGCAACAGCGGCGGCGACGCCGAGCGTACGGGTGAAATTCATGTCCAGCTCCGATTGTGGGTTCACCGGTAATACGCGGGCCGAAACCCAACCCCTCACCCGGGAGCCCTGACGCTGCTATGAGGGATCACGGACGCCGACGCGTACTGCTCTTGGAAGGCGTGGAGACGAATGAATGACCGACATTGATTCAGCAATTGCCCGCGTTCGCGCGCTGTCCGTCGATCCGCGGCTAGCCTCGATCGATGCAGCCGTCCTCGACGAGGTGGCCCGGGCTGCACAATCGCATCCGCTTTCCGCCTCGGTGTTCGGTTTCGCTGCAGTAGCCGCCCTCGTCACGGGCATCGCCAGCACGGCTCTGCCCAGCACCGTTGCCAGCGCGGCCCCGGTGGCACCGTTCGGGACGTCGTCGACGCTCGCGCCTTCGGCCTTGCTGAGCGCCGGCGAATGACCGACCGCCGTCGCCTCCTGATGGTCGCGCTGATCGCCTTTGCCGCTGCGCTGGCGGGGGTATTCATTGGACGCGCCTATGTCGCACAGCAGGGGCCGGTCGAAACCGAACTCCACGTCCTCCTTCACCATCAGCTAGATCTGGACGATGCGCAAAAGTCCAGGATCGAGGCGATCGAAGCCCGTTTCGCGGTTCGCAAGCAAGCGCTCGAGCTCGAGCTTCGCGCGGACAATATCCGGCTCGCGGAGGCCATCGAGGCCGAGCATGGCTACGGGCCCCGTGTGGCAGCGGCGGTCGATCGCTCGCATCAGGCGATGGGACAGCTCCAGAAGGAAACGCTCGAACATATCTTCGCCATGCGCAGCGTACTGCGTCCCGATCAGGCTGCCAGATTCGACGCAGCGGTAGTGAAAGCGCTGACGGCCAAAGGGCAGTGACGCTCGATCTTGCGGACTGCTCGGACGGCGAGCTGGCCGCGCTGGCGCAGGCGGGGCGCCAGACTGCCTATCGCGAACTCATGAATCGCCATCGCGAGGCGGTGTATCGCGTCGCCCGCAGTCACACCGGAGATGCCGAAGCCGCGCTCGACATCACACAGCAGAGTTTCGTCGCCGCCTTTGCGGCGCTCGCGCGTTACGACGGTGCCCGACCGTTCAAGTTCTGGATCTCTCGCATCGCGATCAACAAGTGCCGGGATTGGGCCCGCCGCCGCGCGGTTCGCCGCCTCCTGTCCTTTTCGCTTCCGATCGACGAGGCACATGATCTCGCCGATGAGGCACCCTCTCCGGAGACGATCCTTTCAGATCGCGAGGAGCTTCGCAGAACCATGGCGGCGATTGCCGCGCTGCCTGCTTCGCTCAAGGACACGCTTATCCTGCGGACGGTCGAAGGGATGTCGCAAGCCGAAACCGCAGGGGTGCTCGGCATCAGCGAGAAGGCTGTCGAGACGCGCCTCTATCGGGCGCGCTCGAAACTTGAGGAGAAACTGAGGGATTGAGGCGATCGGCGCGTATTCCCTGCAAAAGCTTGGTGACAGGGGCCTCTAGTCAATGCGCGTATCGAATCTCGACCGTCGGACGCTTTTGCGTGGCGCGGCCATCGGCGGCGGAGGCGCCGCACTCGCGAGCTGGTTTCCGGCCTGGGCGCAACCTGTGTCGCGCGGCATCGTCCGGCCCCTGCCGACCGTAAGCGGCACCGATATCGCGCTTCGCATCGCGCATCAGATGATGATGGTCGATGGCCGCGAAAGCCACGCGATCGGCATCAACGGCACGGTGCCTGCACCGTTGATCCGCTTGCGGCAGGGTCAGACGGTACGGTTGTCGGTCACGAACGACCTTCATGACGAAGACAGCTCGATCCATTGGCACGGCCTGCTCGTGCCCTTTCAGTTCGACGGCGTTCCTGGAATCAGCTTTCCGGGCGTCAAGCCGAAATCAACCTTCGTCTATGAGTTCCCGATCGTCCAGTCGGGCACCTATTGGTATCACAGCCATTCGGGCCTGCAGGAGCAGATGGGGCATTACGGCCCGATCGTGATCGATCCGGAAGGGGAAGATCCGATCCGGTCGGAGCGCGAGCACGTCATCGTGCTCTCGGATCATAGCCAGATGCATCCGCATGCGATCTTCCGGAAGCTGAAGCAGCAGGCGGGCTATTTCAACTACCAGAAGCAGACGCTTGCGAGCCTGCTCGCCGGAAAGGACCAGCCTCAAAAGGACAGGCTCGAATGGGGCCGGATGCGCATGGACCCCAGCGACGTCTCCGACGTGACGGGGGCTACGTACACCTATCTCGTCAACGGCCACGGGCCGAAGGACAATTGGACGGCGCTGTTCCGGCCGGGCGAGCGGGTGCGGCTGCGCATCATCAATGCGTCGGCGATGACCAACTTCAATGTGCGCATCCCCGGCTTGCCGATGACCGTCGTCCAGGCCGATGGCCAGCATGTCCGGCCCGTGACCGTCGATGAGTTTCAGATCGCGGTGGCGGAGACCTATGACGTCATCGTCACGCCCCCCGACGAGCGCGCCTACACCTTTGTCGGCGAGGCGGTCGACCGCTCCGGGCTTGCCCGCGCCACGCTCGCGCCGCGTGAAGGAATGTCGGCACAAGTACCACCGCTGCGAGAGCGCCCGCTCGCGACGATGAAGGACATGGGAATGGATATGGCGGGCATGGACATGCCCGGCATGGACATGAGCGGTTCAACCGGCGGGACCATAGACCTCAGCAAGCCCGAAGGCGCTGTTCCCGCCGGGGGGGCGAGCGAACCAAGTGGCGGCACGATCGACCTCAGCAAACCCGACAGCGCCATGCCCGGGATGGATCATTCAGCGATGGGCGGGATGAGCATGAACATGCGGGCCCCGAGCAATGCGCCCCAGGTGAAGATGGGTCCCGGCGTCCAGACCATATCGCCGATGCCGGCGGATCGCACCGGCGAGCCGGGCCAGGGCCTCGAGAATGCCGGGCACAAGGTGCTCGTCTATCGCGACCTGATGGCGCTGACACGAAACCCCGACGTCCGCGCGCCAGATCGCGCCATGGAGATCCACCTGACCGGGAACATGGAACGGTTCATGTGGTCGTTCGACGGGCAGAAGTTCAACGAAGTGACGGCGCCGATCCCGTTCGTCGAGAATGAACGAGTCCGCGTCACGCTCGTCAACGACTCGATGATGTCGCACCCGATTCACCTGCACGGGCATTTCTTCGAGCTGGTGACCGGGCACGGTGAATACGCGCCGCGCAAGCACACGGTGAACGTGCCGCCTGGCGGCAAGGTGAGCTTCGACGTGACCGCGGACGCGATCGGCGACTGGGCGTTCCACTGCCACATGCTCTACCATATGCACGCCGGAATGATGCGGGTCGTCTCGGTGCGCCCACGCGGAGAAGCGGCATGAGAGCGCTTCCCGTGATCGCGGTTTTCGCGCCCATGATGTTCGCCATGCCCGCTGCGGCACAGCAAGGCGGCTCCCCCCAGCAGCAGACGCCCGCTAGCGATCCACATGCCGGACACGACATGTCGACGATGGAAGGCATGAGACCGCCCCCCGAGCAACCGGTCCCGCCCGCAGCGGCGCCGGACCCGCATGCCGGGCACAATATGTCCGCGATGCCCGGCATGGCGGCCGACGAGGCGGCGGGCCAGCATGGTACCGGCGGCACGAGCCTTCCCCCCGGGAACGCGCCCGCGCCGGTGCCTCCCACCGATCATTACGCCGACCGCATCTATCCGCCCGATCAGATGGCGCCGTCACGCGCGATGCTGACTCGCGAACACGGGGGAAGCGTCGTTTCTCAGGTCATTTTCAACGTCGCCGAATTTCAGATTCGTGACGGCCGGAACGGCTATCGCTGGGACGGTGAGGCGTGGATCGGGAGCGACGCCAGCCGGTTCGTCCTCAAGAGCGAAGGCGAAGGGACGGCGGGTGACGGTGTCGAGCATGCCGAAGTGCAGGGTCTCTACAGCCGCCCGCTCGATCCATACTGGAACCTGCAGGCCGGCGTCCGCCAGGACTTCGGTTCGGGTCCCTCGCGGACCTACGCGACGATCGCGATCGAAGGCCTCGCGCCTTATTGGTTCGACGTCGATGGCGCGGTGTTCCTGTCCACGAAGGGGGACCTGTATGCCCGGGCGGGTGCATATTATGACCAGCGCATTACCCAGCGGCTGATCCTCCAGCCGCGTGTCGAATTCAACTTCGCAGCCCAGGACGTGCCGGAGAGCCGGATCGGTTCGGGGCTGTCAAACGCAGAGCTGGGACTGCGCCTTCGCTATGAGATCAGGCGCGAGTTCGCCCCCTATATCGGCATTTCTTATGACCGTAAGATTGGCGACACGGCCAGATATGCGCGGATCGATGGCAAGGATGTCGAAAACACCAGCCTCGTCGTGGGCTTGAGGTTCTGGTTTTGAGCGGGGTGCGGACCCGCCTCCACCTGCTTGCAAGCCGCGTTCACAAATGGCTGGCGATCATCATAGGGATCCAGCTTCTGCTATGGTTCGCGAGCGGCACGCTGATGAGCGTGCTTCCGATCGAGCGCGTCCGGGGCGAGCATCTTGTCGATCGCTCGCCGGCGACGCTTCCCGCCGACACGGTTTTGCCCGATCCGGCCCGGCTTGCGCGGGCGGCGGGCGCGCCCGTCCAGTCGCTGACGCATCGAATGCTATTGGGGCGCCCGGTCGTCGAGATCGTGACCGCGCGTGGAACCAGATTGTTCGATGCCGCCACGGGTGCGCCGCTGGCGCCGCCGGGTGCGGCCGAGGCCGAGCGGATCGTGCGAAGCGCCTGGCGTGGCGAGGGCCGGCCCGCCGCGAAGATTGACAGGATCGAGACGGAAAGCACGGAATACCGTGGTCCGCTGCCCGCATGGCAGGTTGAACTGGCGGACAAGGACGCGACGCGGGTCTTTGTAGCCGCCGACACTGGCAAGATCACGGCGGTGCGTACCAGCACGTGGCGACTCTACGACTTCTTCTGGGGCCTCCACATCATGGACTGGAAGAACCACGAGAACTTCAACACGCCGTGGCTGCTCGCTTTCGCAATTGGCGGGCTGGTGTTTTGGCTGGGCGGAGCCATCCTGCTCTACATGCGGTGGCCGATCCGCCGGCGGGCGCGGCGCAAGCTGGCCGAAAGCTCAAGTTAGGATCCCTGGGGGGCGACCGGAGAAGGACGATGACGAAGAATCCCTATGCCAGCCTTGCGCTGCAAACGATCGTCGGCGCCGTCGTCATGTACCTGGTGATGTTCGTGATGATCGACAGTCTCGGCAGCTTCTACAACAATCTCAACATGGTCTACATGACGCTGATGATGGTCGCGCCGATGGTGGTGCTGATGGTCCTCGCCATGCGCCACATGTTCCCGTCAAGATCGCTCAATGCCGCGCTGCTCGCAGGGTCGGTCATCGTCTTTGTGGGGTGCTTTGCGATGATCCGCACCCAAACGACGATCGGCGACCGGCAATTTCTGAGGTCGATGATCCCGCACCATTCGGGCGCGATCCTGATGTGCAGGGAAGCATCGCTGCGCGATCCCGAGATCGTCGCGCTGTGCGCCCGGATCATCCAGTCGCAGCGCCAGGAGATTGACCAGATGAAGGCTATCTTGCAGCGCCGCTGAGCCGTCGCGAAAGCGATGTGCCAGTCCGTAGCCGTATCGACCCACCGATACTCGAACCGTTGCTGCGCCGCACCGCTGTTAGCAGCTTTTTGGGGCAGGCGATCGCGATCTGCCGGTGGCTTCCTGCGCAGCGGAGATAAGTGGGCCTTGGCGCAGCCGTGATCCAATGGCTGCATGGGCGTTCGGGGTCGTGACGGCGCTCCAGCCTGGAACCACGGAGCGGCATGGAAATCGGATCATGGCTGCGGCGCTTCCAGCCGTTGTTTGCGCCTTCGATCCCTTCAGCCGCAGCAGCCTCCATCCTTGCCGTCGATCTGGATGGGCGGGCATGGCACGGTTCCGTAGGAACAATAGACGCAGCAGTGGCCCGGCAGCGGCCTGAGAAGCACGCCGCAACCTAGGCAATCGTAGAAGAACTGGCAGGAGTCGGTCGGCATTGTCTCGGTCGCCTCGTGGCCGCACTGCGGACAGGTCAGCGTCGAGAGGAGCTCTGGGACGACGTCAGACATAACGCCAGCCCCCCCAGAGCAGCGCGGCGCCGATCAGCAACCCGACCAGGGTCAGAACGCGCACCCAGCGCGGGGTGCAGGTGCCACCGGGGCCGCACCGCGTTGCCGCAATCTGCTGTCGCAGCAGCAGCGCCGCTCCGGCGAGCAGACACAGCGCGCCGAGCGCGAGCAGCAGCGTGCGGTACGGCGCGGTCGTTATCGCGATGCCGCCGAGCCAGGCCGCGCCGATCCCGGCCGAGGCCAACAGGATCGGCAGCGCGCAGCATGCGGCGACCCCGAATGCCGCCGCGATGCCAGCCAGGGTAAGCGTGGCGGCGCCAATACCTGTGGGCGGCGGCGCGGATTGCTGGGTCATGTTCGGTTCCTTGCGGTCGGTCGATTCATGTCCTAGCGTCTGTAGCCACTACAGACTCAAGCGGTATTTTGACGATGACCCCTCTCCACGGTGCCATCCCGATCGGCGAACTGTCGCGGCTGACGCGCTGCAACATCGAGACGATCCGCTATTATGAGCGAATCGGCCTCCTGCCGCAGGCGCTGCGGCGGGGTCGGTATCGCAGCTATCGCCAGCCAGACGTGCGGCGGCTCGCGTTCGTGCGACGCGCGCGCGAGCTCGGCTTCCCGATCGATGCGATCCGGACACTGCTCGCGCTCGCCGATGGCGGCGCGGCGTCCTGCGCGCAGGCGCGCGACCTGGCTGAGGCGCAACTGGGGGACGTGCGCTCCAAGATCGCCGATCTCGCGCGCATGGAGCGGGTCCTCGATGAGGCGGTCAGCGCATGCGAGGCAGGGGATGATGCGGGCTGCCCCTTGCTCGAAACACTATGCGCCGATTGAAGACATTCGCAGCGCTCAGGCGTCAAGGCGCCCTTCATACCAGGGGCGTGTGCGCTTCACGATCGACACCACCGACAGCATGACCGGCACCTCGACGAGCACGCCGACTACCGTCGCCAGCGCGGCACCGGAGGTCAGGCCGAACAGGCTGATCGCCGCGGCGACCGCCAGCTCGAAGAAATTGGAGGCGCCGATCAACGCGGCGGGCGCGGCCACGCACCATGCCACGCCGAACCGGCGGCTCAGCCAGTAAGCCAGGCCGGCATTGAAATATACCTGGATCAGGATCGGCACGGCGATGAGCGCGATCACCAGCGGATGGGCGATGATCGCCTCGCCCTGGAATCCGAACAGCAGCACCAGCGTGCTGAGCAGCGCGATCAGCGACACCGGCCCGAGCCGGCCGAGCAGCCGGTCGAGCGCGGCTTGCCCGCCGCTGGCGATGACGGCGCGCCGCAGGATCTGCGCCACGATCACGGGCACGACGATATAGAGGACGACCGAGATCAGCAGCGTGTCCCATGGCACGGTGATCGAGGCGACCCCGAGCAGCAAAGCGACCAGCGGCGCGAACGCGAACACCATGATGATGTCGTTCAGCGCGACCTGGCTCAGAGTATAGGCGGGATCGCCGTCGCACAGGTTGGACCAGACGAACACCATCGCGGTGCAGGGTGCGGCGGCGAGCAGGATCAGCCCGGCGATATACGAGCTGATCTCGGCTTCGGGCAGCAGCGGCCGGAACAGCCATCCCAGGAACAAGGTGCCGAGCAATGCCATCGAGAAGGGCTTGACCGCCCAGTTGATGAACAGTGTGACGCCGACACCCTTCCAGTGCTGCCGGACCGACCCGAGCGCGCCGATGTCGATCTTGAGCAGCATGGGGATGATCATCAGCCAGATCAGCACCGCGACCACGAAGTTGACCCGTGCCACTTCCGCCCCGGCGATGATCGCGAACACGCCCGGCAGCGCATAGCCGAGCGCGATTCCCGCGACGATGCAGAGCGCCACCCACAGGCTCAGATAGCGTTCGAACGTGCTGATCGCGGGCTTGGCCGGCGCAGCGGCGCTCACGCGCCGACCCGATCGCCGGCGGCGTCGATCACTTGTTCGCCGTCCTCCTTGGCGAACGCGCCAAGCTGCGCGGCTGGCAGCAGGTCGAGCACGACTTCCGATGGGCGGCACAGCTTCACGCCCAGCGGCGAGACGACGATCGGCCGGTTGATCAGGATCGGATGCTCCATCATCGCATCGAGCAACTGCGCGTCGCCGAGCGACGGATCGCCGAGGCCCAGTTCGGCGAACGGCGTGCCCTTCTCGCGGAGCAGATCGCGCGGCGTGAGCCCCATGCGCTCGATCAGCGAGACCAGCATCGGCCGCGAGGGTGGGGTCTTCAGATACTCGACGACATGCGGCTCGATGCCGGCATTGCGGATCATCGCGAGCGTGTTGCGCGAAGTGCCGCAGTCCGGGTTGTGATAGATGACGATATCGCTCACTGCACCGCGCCTTGCGGCGGACAGCATGCCGCGCGGGTGGCGATATCGACCAGCGGCGCACAGATCTCCGACGAGCCCGCGCAGCAATCCTCCATCAGAAATCCGAGCAGGCCGCTCATCCGCGCATAGTCGGCGGTGTAGATGATCGAGCGGCCCTCGCGGCGCGACGCGACCAGCCCGGCGTGCCCCAGGATGTTGAGGTTGCCCGACAGGGTCTGGGGGACATGGCCGGTCGCCTGCGCGATCTCGCCCGCGGCCATGCCGTCCTTGCCGGCACGGACCAGCAGCCGGAAGACCTCGAGTCTTCCGGCGTGCGCCAGCGCCGACAATGCGGCGATCGCGGCGTTCGCTTCCATCAGCCGCATGCCTGCTTCGGCGCCGAACCATCGGCAGGACCGCAGCAAGCGGCGGCGGACGCCTCGGGCAGCACTTCGTCCTCGCCGTAGCTGGTCGCTTCGCCGAAAGTGAAGAAGGTCTCCCAGCGCACGCCCGCCGGATCGCGCACCCAGCTCTTGTCCGACTTGGCATAGCAGCAGGTCGTCGCTTCCTGGTCGAACGTATCGGCGCCGGCGGCCTTGAGCCGATCCGCCAGCTCGCCAAGCTCCTCGGCGCTGTCGACCTGGATGCCGATGTGATCGACGCCCGCCGAGCGGACCCGCTCCGAGATCGCGAAGTTGACCTTGGGATCGTCGAGCATCCACTTGGCATAGTCGTCCTTCACCACGACGGGCGCCGCGCCGAACAGCGTCTCGTAGAACTGGATCGACTGGGTGAGATCGGGCACGCTGACGTGCAGATGCATGCGCTTCATGGACTGTCTCCTGACGACTCGATGATAGTACGGATATATCCGTACTATCGAACCGTCAAGCGGTCGGGGGGATGCCGGGCGTGTTGCCGATGGGGCGATCGACCGGGAACGGATACGGGCATCATATCGGCTGCGCAGACCTCCAACTGCCAGGTCTCGTTTTTGGATCTTCCTGCGTTTGCCGGCGGGACAGCCGCATGGAGGGGAAAGTCTTCCCCTGAGCGCGAGCCCGACGGTCTCGCGCTACCCCTTCTGCGGGGGAAAGCCCCCGCAACGCCCCCTTTTCCGGCAAGAGGGAAGGTGTCGGCCGGCTACCAGGGCAGGTCGTCGATGAACAGGATGAGCTCCTGGAATCCGCCAGGCTCGAACCCTATCCCCGCCTCGGTCTCGCCCAGCGGAAAGCGCGCGGCGGCCTCCAGCACCGACCGGGCATCGGACTGCCGTTCGGGATCGTGCGCCGCGGTCCATTTCGCCAGCGCGGTGACGCGGGCATGGAGCGCCGCCGACGCCGCCTCTTCCTCGAACCCGGCTTCGCTGGCATAGGCCTGGAGCGCGAGCGCCTGGGCGACGGGCCGCGCACGAAGATGTGCCGGCAGCGCCGTAAGGATCTCGAGCGCCGCTTCGAGCTGCGGTCCGCTGACGGGCACGGCGTTGAGCCGGTCGGCCGCGCTCGGTTCTGTAGAGTGGGGCATCGCCGCCTGCTGCATCGGGAGCATGTCGTTCTTCCTCAGAGTGCCAATTCGGTCTGGCGCAGCTGCGGCTCGCGCGGGGCGATCTCTTCGATCGCGAAGCTGCGGGCCGGCAAGGGCTGGAGCAGTTCTTCCTGCGGAACCGTCAGATCGAGCCAGGCCATGCGCTGGCGCCTGAGCAGCACCGCGCCTTGCCGCTCCTGATAGAAGAACACCTCCGGATTGGCGGGAACCGTCACCACCGCGAAGCTGAGCGGCCAGTCGGGATTGGCGGGGCGCCACACCCCGGCGAGGTAGAAGAAATTGCCGTCCTCGAGGCTGACCCGGAACCGCCGGTCGCCATTCTTGATTTGGAACTCGCTTGCCGGGACGAGGCAGCGATGGGTGGGGAAAATCTTGTCTTCCGAACGGATGAACTTGAACGGCTTGGCCGGCCCGTCGAACGGCTGGAGACCCCAGCCTGCCTCGACCATCTCCACCTCTTGCACATTGGCCGGGTTCCGCCGGATGATGGGCCGGCGGCTGCCAAGCGGGGATTCCGACTCGAAGGGACTCGCTTTCATGGTGAGAACATAATGCGAACGAACGTGCGGTGCAAATCGGAGACTGTCGATGTGCAATGACTATAGGCTCGAGGTCGACATCGCCTCGATCATGGAGGACTTCGAGGATCTAAAGATCAAGATCGACCTTCCCGAAGGCACTCCCAACATCGCCGCGCGCGAAGACATCAAGATCACCGATATCGCGCCGATCGTGCGCACAGCCTCAGGCGGCGCAAGGGGCGGCGAACTGGTCAACCGGCGCTGGAGCTGGCCGGGCGCCAAGGGCAAGCCGGTCTATAACTTCCGCGCCGAGGGCCGGGCGTTCGAATCCAACCGCTGCCTGATCCTCGCCGACGGCTTCTACGAATTCACCGACCCCGAGGCGCCCAGGCAGAAGCGGCTCGATAAATGGCTGTTCACGATGGCGGACCACCGCTGGTTCTGCATCGCCGGTATCTGGCGCGAGAGTCCGCTCGGCGAGGCGTTCACCATGCTCACCCTCGATGCCGGGGATGACGTCGCACCCTATCATCACCGCCAGATCATCCCGTTGCCGCGCGACCGCTGGGCGGCCTGGCTCGACCCGCAGGTGCCGGCCGAGGATGTGCTCGGCACCCTGCCCAAGGGCAGCCTCCTGCCGGTGCGGGTCTATCCGCCGGAGCCTGCCCAGGCGGCGTTGCTGTGACCGCGGCGGCGGATTCGCTCGAGCGCTTCGTCGAGGCGCAGGCACCGGTCTATGCCGCGGCGCTCGCGGAGATCCGGCGCGGCGCCAAGCGCTCGCACTGGATGTGGTTCGTCTTTCCTCAGCTGGCCGGCCTCGGGCGCAGCGAAACCGCCCGTTTCTTCGGTGTCCGCTCGATCGAGGAAGCGCGGGCCTATCTGGCGCACCCTCTGCTCGGGAAGCGCTATTTCGAATGCGTTGCGGCGTTGCAGGATCTCGTCACCAGCGATTCGGTCGCGGTGTTCGGCGAGGTCGATGCGGTGAAGCTGCGATCGTCGCTGACCTTGTTCGAGGCGGTCGAGCCGAGCCCGTTGCTCGCCGCGGCGTTGGATCGCTGGTTCGCAGGAGCGCGTGACATGGCCACCCTCGCACTGCTGGAGGACTGACGCCCGGCTGGGCATCATGGCCGCGGCCGGATCGGAGCGCTCCCGGTATTGCACGAAAACGCCCCGCCGGCGGGGGGAGCCGGACGGGGCGCGTGACGAATTTCGAGACCGCGAAGGGGGGAATCGTGTCTCGCATGTTCAACCGGGACCGGCTGGATTGGTTCCCGATTGCTTACCCGCCGCGTCGGCGTAAGAGGGAACGCATCGGGAACACGCTTTGTGCTTCTCGATTGGACGAGGTGCGGGCGATGACCGACGAGATGGACTCCGAAGCTGCGGGCATGCCGTTCGGGCGCTGGCTTCTAGCGCAGCGCGACCGCGGCGACTGGATCGACGGCATCGCCGATGCGGCGCGTGCGGACCGCACCTTCCCCAAGGATGGCGATCCCGAGGCGGTGCGCGCGCATCTGCGCAAGCAGCAGGCCGATGGCGACGCGTTCCAGGCGCTCGAGGATGCCGAGAGCGACTGGCAAAACGCCTGACGATGCGATCCGCGACACGGAGCCTCGCCGATTCGGCGGGTTGACGAAAAGCCGGGAGAGGCGGAACATTAAGGGAACGTGCGAGTCGTGATTCCCTTATGCAAACCGTTGCCGCCCTTGCCGAGACCGATCGGGCACGCCTGCTCGCCGAGCTCAAGGCGCGCATCGCCATGCCCGTGGCGAGCAGCGCGCCGCTGCTGCCGTTCGGCGTCGAGGCGATCGACGCGCGGCTGGGCGGCGGCGGACTTGATGGCGGTGGCCTGCACGAGGTCGCGGCGGCGTCCCCCACGCTAGGCGACGATGCCGCCGCGACATTGTTCGCGGCTGGCGCGGCGGCCCGTTTCGCCGGCGATCCCAATGCGAGCGTCGCCTGGACGCTGACGCGCTTCGATCTCTATGCGCCCGGGCTCGAGCAGGCCGGGCTGCCTCCGGCAAAGCTCCTTTACTGCGAAGGGCGCGACGAGGTGATGGCGCTGGCGCTTGCCGAGGATTGCCTGCGCGACGGCAGTTTCGCCGCGGTCGTGGCCGAGGTGAAGCATGCCGATCAGACCGCGATGCGCCGCCTGCAACTCGCCGCGGCCGACGGGCACACGCCGATGCTGTTGCTGCGGCGCTGGGCGCGGGCGGCAAGCGATCCACTGGAAAAGCCTTCCGCCGCCTGCACCCGCTGGCGGATCGGCTGCGCGCCGTCGGTGCCGTTGCCGCACCCCGGGGTCGGCCGCAGCTGCTGGTCGGTCGAACTTGTTCGCCAGCGCGGCGGCAATCCCTTTTCTCTCATTGTCGAGGCTTGCGATGGCAAGGGTCGCCTCGCTCTACCTGCCCCAGCTCGCGATCGAGCGGCTGCGGCGGGCAGCGCGTCCCGCCGCGCCGCCTGAGCGGCCCTGGTCCTTTGCACCGGTGCTGCCACCGGCCGTTGACCGGGCGGAGCCGCCTGGTGCCTGCTCGGTCCCGCGCGGCGGCGGCTGGCGCCCCGGCGCGCGCTGGGCACAGGGGAGTGCGCTCGGCCGGGAAGGGGAAGCGGAGCATATCGCCGGGCTCCCGGCGCACCAGCGGCCGCCGATGCGCGAGCTGGGCCGGCGTTCCGAGGCAGCCGAGCAGCCGTTTCGGGCAATGCCGCGCGATGAAGGCGGCCGGGCATCGCTGCACGGCCTGGCGCCCGCGCAGCCCTTATGGGGACGGCCGACGATCCTGATCGAGCGGGTCGGCCAGCGTGAGGTCGTGACCGCGGCGTGCCCCGTCGCACTGTCGCTGGAGCTGGTGCCGGGCATGGCCGCCGCGCACGCGCGGGCGCTGGTTAGCGATCTCGACGTCCAGGATGCCGATCCCGCGCGTGACGCTGCCTGGCTTGACCGGCTCGCACTCCACGCGGTCGCGCGCTGGACGCCGATCGCCAGTCCCTCGGGAGCCGACGGCATCTGGCTCGACCTGACTGGTGCCAGCCATTTGTTCGGTGGCGAGAAGCACTTCTGCCGGCGCGTCCTGCATTTTCTGGGAAAGCTCGGCTTCACCGCGCGCATTGCCGTCGCCGGGACGCCGGGCGCGGCGCATGCGCTCGCCCGCTATGGTGGCGAGGCATTATCGATCCTGCCACCCGGGCAGGAAGCGGCCGCGCTCGCCGGGCTACCGATTGCGGCGCTCCGGCTTGAGCCTTCGGCATTGGCGGCGGCGGCAAGGTTCGGGCTCGAACGCGTCGGTGATCTGTATCCGATGCCACGCGGGCCGCTGGCCAAGCGGCTCGGGCTGGCGAGCGTCAACCGGCTCGACCAGGCGCTCGGCCGCGCCGCCGAGCCGATCGTGCCGGTGGTCCCGTTCGAGGCGCCCAGCGTCACGCGGCGGCTGCTCGAGCCGATCACCACGCCCGAGTCGATCGCAAAGGTGATCGCCGACCTGGTCGATGATCTGGTGCGGGTGCTGCAGGAGCGCGGTCTCGGGGTGCGCACCGCGCGGATCATCGCCGAGCGTGTCGATGGCGCCGACCAGCATCTCGGGATCGGCGCGTCGCGCGCTACCCGCGATCCCGGGCATCTGGTGCGGATGTTCGGGCTCAGGATCGACCGGCTCGAGCCCGGGCTCGGCATCGAGGCCATGCATTTGGTCGTGCCCCACAGCGAGCCGCTCGGCGCGCGTCTCGCCGGGGCGCTGATCCCCGATGGCAATGCGCCGCCGGACCTCGCGCCCGCGATCGACCAGCTTGCCGGGCGCGCCGGCGAGGATGCGGTGTTCCGCATGGGGCTGGAGCCGAGCGATGTGCCCGAACGCGCGGTGCGGCGCCTGGCACCGCTGGTGGACCCGATCGGATGGCCTGCCTGGAAGCGGCCGGTGCGGATTCTGTCCCGGCCCGAAATCCTAACCCATGTTGTAGCGCTGCTGCCCGACCATCCGCCGCGCCGCTTCACCTGGCGCGGGCGTGTCTACCCCGTCGTCGCGGGTGACGGGCCCGAGCGCATCCATGGCGAATGGTGGCGGACCGATCGCGAGCTCTGGGCGGTGCGCGACTATTTCCGGGTCGAGGTCGAGGGCGGCCAACGCTTCTGGCTGTTCCGCCGCGGCGACGGCGTCGTTCCCGAAACCGGCGATCTCAGCTGGCACATGCACGGCTTTTTCGGCTGATGCATCGCGGGCAACGGGAGCCGGTTCAGTCCTTGTCGCCGGCCGGCCAGTCGATGGCTTCCAGCTTGGCGAGGATGTCGCCGAAGCTGCGTGCGACCTCGACCGGATACGCCCGGGTGAAGCCGCTCCCCAGGCGTTCCAGGTCGCGCGCGCTCAGCAGCCCAACTGCGACAATGTCATCCCGGCCATCCATTCCGCCCCAACGAAGGGCGATCGTTATCGGTCCGCCTTTGCGAAATAGGATCGCGGTCAGGCCGGACCTGCATCGCGAGGCCCGGGGATGACGACCTATGTCGAGCTGCAGGTCACCAGCCATTTCTCGTTCCTGCGCGGCAGCAGCGCACCGGAAGAATTGTTCGCGGCGGCCGGCCTGCTCGGACACATAGCGCTGGGCTTGGCCGACTGGAGCAGCGTCGCCGGCGTCGTTCGCGGCTGGGACGGGCAGAAGGCGACCGGCGTCCGGATGATCCCCGGCGCGCGCGTCGACCTGACCGACGGGCGGGCGCTGTTGCTATATCCCACCGACCGCGCGGCCTGGTCGCAGCTCACCCGGTTGCTGACGACCGGCAAAGCGCGCGGCGGCAAGGGCCGCTGCATCCTCGGCTGGAGCGATGTGCTCCATTATGCCGAGGGACTTGTCGCTATCCTCGTTCCCGATCTGCCAGACACGGTGACCGAAGGACATTTAACCGAGCTGGCCGCCGCCTTTGGCGCGCGCGCCTATCTCGCTCTGTCCTTCCGGCGCCGGCCCGACGATCTCGAGCGGCTCCACGGGCTCGACGCGCTGGCGCGCGCGGCAGGAGTCCGTGCGGTAGCGACCGGCGACATTCTCTACCATTCGCCCGAGGCACGTCCGCTGCAGGACGTGGTGACCGCGATTCGGCTGAAGGCCACGGTCGATGCGCTCGGCTATCGGCGCGAGCGCTTCATGGACCGGCACCTGAAATCGCCCGAGGAAATGGAGCGCCGCTTCGCCGCCTTTCCGGATGCGATCGCCGCCAGCGCCGACATCGCCGCGACATGCACCTTCGACCTCGGCGAGATCCGCTACCAATATCCCTATGAGCAGGTGATCGCCGGCAAGACCGCCCAGGAAGCGCTGACCCTGCTGACCGAGGACGCGGCCGCGGCGAAGTTTCCGGACGGGGTGCCGAAGCCCTATGCCGACCAGATCGCGCATGAGCTGCGGCTGATCGGAGAGCTTGGCTATGCGCCTTACTTCCTGACCGTCCGCTCGATCGTCGAAGAGAGCAGGCGCCGCGGCATCCTCTGCCAAGGGCGCGGATCCGCCGCGAACAGCTGCGTCTGTTATCTGCTCGGCATTACCTCGATCGATCCGATCCAGCACGAATTGCTGTTCGAGCGTTTCGTCTCGGGCGAGCGCAAGGAGCCGCCCGACATCGATGTCGATTTCGAGCATGAGCGCCGCGAGGAGATCATCCAGTGGATCTATGAAACCTATGGGCGCCAGCATAGCGCGCTGACCGCGGTGGTGACGCGTTACCGCACCCGCGGCGCGGTCGCCGAGGTCGGCAAGGCGCTGGGCCTGCCGCGCGACCTGACCAAGATGCTGACCGGGCTCGTCTGGGGCTGGTCGATGGACGGCATCTCGGATGAGCAGATCGCCAGCCTCAACCTCAATTCGAACGACCATCGCCTGAAGCTGACGCTGCGGCTTGCCCGGCAATTGATCGGCACGCCGCGCCATCTCTCCCAGCACCCCGGCGGCTTCGTGCTGACCCAGGACCGGCTCGACGATCTGGTGCCGATCGAGCCGGCGCGGATGGACGACCGCCAGATCATCGAATGGGACAAGGACGATATCGACGCGCTGCGTTTCATGAAGGTCGACATCCTGGGTCTCGGCATGCTCGGCTGCATGAACCGCGCCTTCAACCTGCTCGAATGCGAGAAGGGCATCCGCATCGGCATGGCCGACCTCCAGGACGACGATCCCGAGGTCTACAAGATGATCCAGAAGGCCGACACGCTGGGCGTTTTCCAGATCGAGAGCCGCGCCCAGATGTCGATGCTGCCGCGCATGAAGCCGACCCGCTTCTACGATCTCGTCATCGAGGTCGCGATCGTCCGGCCCGGGCCTATCCAGGGCGACATGGTCCATCCCTATCTGCGTAGACGCGAAGGCAAGGAGAAGCCCGAATATCCCAAGCCCGAGCTGCGCGCCGTGCTCGAGAAGACCTTGGGCGTGCCGCTGTTCCAGGAGCAGGCGATGAAGGTCGCGATCGTCGGCGCAGGGTTCACGCCCGCCGAGGCCGACCAGCTTCGCCGCGCGATGGCGACGTTCAAGCTGACCGGCGGGGTCAGCCATTTCTACGACAAGCTGGTCGGGGGCATGATCGCGCGCGGCTATCCCAAGGACTTTGCCGAGCGCACCTTCAAGCAGATCGAGGGATTTGGCTCCTACGGCTTCCCTGAGAGCCACGCCGCCTCGTTCGCCAAGATCGCCTATGCGTCCTGCTGGGTGAAGCATCATCACCCCGACGTGTTTTGCGCAGCCTTGCTCAACGCCCAGCCGATGGGCTTCTATGCGCCCGCCCAGATCGTCCAGGACGCGCAGCGCCACGGCGTCGAAATCCGGCCGGTCTCGATCAACGACAGCCATTGGGACTGCACGCTTGAGCCGCCTGAGAATCCTGGCACCGGGCGCTATCTCGCCGTCCGGCTCGGCTTCCGGCAGGTGCGCGGACTCGCCAATGTCCATGGCGCGGCGATCGCCGGGGCGCGCGGGCCGCGTGGCGAGGGCGGCCTGCCCTATGAAAGTATCGAGGAGGTGTGGCGTCGTGCCGGCACCCCGCGCGCCGCGATCGAGCGGCTCGCCGAGGCCGATGCCTTCCACTGCATCGCCGAGGATCGCCGGCAGGGGCTGTGGAAGGTCAAGGGCCTCGGAGAGGCGCCTTTGCCTTTGTTCGCGGCGGCCGATGCGCGAGAGGGCGGCTTCTCGCCCGAAGGGGTGGAGCCCAGCGTCATGCTCCAGCCGCTCACCGATGGGCGCGAGGTGGTCGAGGATTATCGCACGCTGGCGCTGTCGCTACGCGCCCACCCGCTGCAGTTTCTGCGCGAGCAGCTCGCGGACGAAGGCGTCGTGCGCTGCGGCGATCTCGCCGGCATCCGCGACGGGCGGCATGTAGAGGTCGCCGGTGTGATCCTGGTGCGTCAGCGTCCGGGCTCGGCGCGCGGGGTGCTGTTCATCACGATCGAGGACGAGACCGGCGTCGCCAACGGCATCCTCTGGCCAGACCGATTCGAGAAGCAGCGTCGCGTCGTGATGTCGGCCTCAATGGTCTCCTTGCGCGGGCGGCTCCAGAAGGAGGGGGCGGTGATCCATGTCATCGTCGACCGTGTGGTGCCCCGCGACGACATGCTGCGCTCGGTCGGGCGCATGGACTTGGCGGTAACGTTCGGCCGGGGAGACGGTGCTACCCATGCCGGCAGTCCCGACCGCGGCGAGGCTGGCTGGCGACCGGGGCCGCGCGATCTCTACTCGCCGCCTTTCCCGAACGGCGTGGATCCCGAGAATCTGATCAAGGTGCGCAGCCACGATTTTCATTGAGGAAAGGACTTCCCCTGACGGCAAGCCAGATTCCGAGGCGGTTCAAACTGCCAATATGTTGCGGTACCCTCCGATCAGCCGCAACGGGAGCGTCCGATGACCGAAGTCAAACTGTCTGCCACGCCCAAGGGCAACGGCTACCAAGCTACCGTCACTTTCCCCGCAGGCGTGTCGGTGAGCTCGGCCGAATCCTACCCCACCATTGCAGAGGCGATCACGGCAGCGGCGTTGAAGCTGTTGGAGATGCCCGAACGGATTGAAGCGCTGGCACCCAGCTCGCTTTGACGTTGCAACCTAGCCACCCGAGTTTCCACCCATAGAAGCGGGAAGTGGAAAGTCTTCCCCTGACGGCCAGCCTGGGTCTGACGGTACCCCTTCTGCGGGCGCTCCGCCCCGCAACGCCCCGGTGAGAGGAAGAGCGCGGCCGGTTCGGCCGTGACGGGTCAGGGCTGAGAGAGAGTCTCTCGGCGCCCGTCGCGGAGAATTTCCATGGCGACTGTCCTCAATCACGCATCCGCGCCGCCCCGGCGTCCGGGTCCCTACAAAGTCGATATATCGCGTGGGTCCCGGATAAGGCGTGTCTCGTCCGAATGGTTCTCGCGGCCCGACGACGAGCGATACCTCTCACTGCGCGAGCTTCATGCCGCGACCCTGGCGCGGGCACAGCGCGCCACCTCGCACACCGTCGAGACCCGGGCGGTCCGGGTGGAGGCGAGCCGCGACGATGCAGAACGGCTCGCCCTCATCGTTCCCGGCCGGGACGAACCGGTCGCGCCTACCCACTGGTCGTTCGGGCAGCTGGCCAGCCTGGTCGGCGCGCCTTCGGGCTATCTGCGCCAGCTTCCCGCGCCGCTCGCCGGCATCAATCTCCAGCACGGGCTGCTCACGCATCGCGGCGAGCTGATGAAGACGCTGGAGACCGAGGACGGGCGAACCGAGCTGCGCGCCGTCACGGGTCCCGACTATGGCCGGATCTGGGATCACGAGCTGGTCGAGGCGGTGATGAAGATCGCCGGCAACGGCACGGGCGACACGCGCTGGAAGGTGCCCGGCCTGCTCGACTGGTCGACGATGATGCACAATCCGCATGTCGAGATCACCAAGGACACCACCACGCTCTATGCGAGCGACCGCGACGTGTTCCTGTTCCTCGTCGATGACGCCCATCCGATCGAGGCCGGCCGGCTGCCCAATGGCGACCCCGACCTGTTCTTCCGCGGCTTCTATTGCTGGAACAGCGAGGTCGGCGCGAAGGCGCTCGGCATGGCCAGCTTCTATCTCCGCGCGGTCTGCATGAACCGCAACATCTGGGGCGCCGAGGGCTTCGAGGAGATCAGCATCCGGCACAGCAAGTTCGCCGCGAACCGCTTCGCGCACGAGGCGGCGCCGGCGCTGGAGAATTTCGCGACCTCCTCGCCCCAGCCGTTCATGTCCGGGATCATGGCCGCGCGGCAGCGCATCGTCGCCCGCACCGACGAGGACCGGCAGGATTTCCTGCGCAAGCGCGGTTTCTCCAAGGCGGAGACCGGCCGGATCATCGCGACCGTGCTTGACGAGGAGGGGCATCCGCCCGCCTCGATCTTCGATTTCGTCCAGGGGATCACTGCGCTCGCCCGCGACAAGCCGCACCAGGATGCGCGGCTCGATCTCGAAGGCAAGGCCTCGAAGCTACTCTGGGCGGTCCACTGATCCACGTCCGTATCGCCAGGCGGCGCAGTCCTCCTCCTAGAGGTAGAGGGCTGCGCCGTTCCCATGGCGGGATGAAGGTCGGGAGAGAGTCTCCCGGTCACCCGCCATGTGGAGAACCGACATGGCAAAGCGCCAACCCAAGCTTGTCCTCGCGCCCGCGCAGGGGATTCCCTTCAACCTCCTGGTCCTGTCCCAGTCGAACGTCCGCCGCGTGAAGAACGGCGTCACGATCGATGACCTGGCCGTCGATATCGAACGTCGCGGCCTGCTTCAGGGCCTCAGCGTCCGGCCGCTGCTCGACGCGGGGGGCCAGGATACCGGCACGTTCCACGTGCCCGCCGGTGGCCGGCGCTTCCGGGCGCTCGAGATCCTCGTCAAGCGCAATCGTCTCGCTCCCGACGCGGTCATTCCCTGTGTGGTCAAGCCCGCCGACGGTGACGTCTCCGCCGAGGAAGACAGCTATGCCGAGAACGCGTTCCGCGAGCCGCTTCATCCCCTTGACGAATTTCGCGGCATGCAGCAGCTGGTCGATCAGGGCGGCAAGATCGAGGATGTCGCGGCGCGTTTCCACGTCACGCCCGCGGTCGTGCGCCAGCGGCTCAAGCTCGCTTGCGTGTCGCCGGTGCTGCACGAAATCTATGCCGCCGACGGCATGACGCTTGAGCAGCTGATGGCGTTCACCGTCTCCGACGACCATGCTCGCCAGGAGCAGGTCTGGGAGCTGATCCAGAGTCATCATAACCAGTCGGCACACTTCATCCGTGCGCGTCTGAACGAATCCACGGTCCCTGCGCGCGATCCGCGAGCGCTGTTCGTCGGCATCGACACCTATGTCGCGGGCGGTGGTTGCGTGGTCCGCGACCTGTTCGAGGAAGATCGCGGCGGCTGGCTGCAGGATGCCGCTTTGCTCGACCGGCTCGTGCTCGAAAAGCTCGGCGCCGAGGCCGATCGCATCCGGGCCGAGGGATGGAAGTGGGTCGAGGCGGCGATCGACCTGCCCTATGGCTATCACCATGGCCTGCGCCCGATCGAGGCGACGCACACCCCGCCGACCGAGGCGAAGCTGGCCGAAGTGGCAACGCTCCAGGCTGAGGCCGAGGCGCTCGAGAATGAATGGAGCGGTGCCGACGAGATCCCGGACGAAATCGATGCCCGGGTGAATGCGCTCGACGAGCGGATCGCGGAGCTCGCCGGTGGCAGCTGGAATTATGATCCCGCCGAGATGGCGATGGCGGGCGTCTTCGTCACGATCGAGCGGAACGGTGAATTGTCGGTCGATCCCGGCTGGGTTCGCGCCGAGGACGAGCCGGTCGTCGAGTCCGAGCCTCATGGTGAGGGCGAGGGCGCGCAGCGGGAAGACGGTGTCGATGGCGATCACCGTCAGCCGGGCCTCGCTCCCGAATCCGGCGAGGACGAGGTGCAGACCGAAGAGGAGGACGAGGGGATCAAGCCGCTGCCTGACCGCCTCATCTCCGAACTGACGGCCGAGCGCACGCTTGCGCTCCAGGATGCGATTGCCGGCAATCCCCAAGTGGCTTTCGCGGCGGTGCTGCACAATCTCGTGCTTGCCACATTCTATTACGGTCGCGCCGAAAGCTGCCTGATGGTCACCCTGACCAAGGTCGGATTTGGCTTCCAGCCCAGCGGCATGAAGGACAGTCCCGCCGCCGTCGCGATCGAGGCCCGGCATGCGATGTGGAAGGAGCGCTTGCCCGAATCCGACCGCGATCTGTGGGACGCGCTTCAAATGCTCGACGCCAACGAGCAGGCCGAGCTCTTCGCGCACTGCGCCGCTTACTCGGTGAACGCGCTCTACGAAGTGGCGCCGAAGTACGACAATGGGCGCATCTCGGCGCACACCGTCGAGCGCCGGCTGGTGCACAGCCATGTCCTTGCCCGCGCGGTCGGGCTCGACATGGTCGCATCTGGCTGGAAGCCCACTGCCGACAATTTCTTCGGCAAGGTGACCAAGGCCCGCATCATTGCCGCGGTGACCGAAGGCAAGGGCGGCGAGACGGCGGCGCTGATCGACCATCTGAAGAAGCCGGACATGGCCCGCGAGGCCGAGCGGCTGATGGACGGCGCGGGCTGGTTGCCCGAGCCGCTGCGCACGCCCGAGCTGCCTGCCCAGGCCGACCTGCTCGAGGCCCCGGCGACGAGCGAGCTGCCTGCCTTCCTCGCCGAGCCGGATGTGTCCGGCGACGAAGAGCCGATGGCGATTGCGGCCGAGTGACCGATTGGGGCGGGGCGCCCACGGCGTCCCGCTCCTCTTCCCTTCGATCTTCTGGAGACTTGCCATGAACCTGCCGATCCTCGGCGGGGCGTCGCTCGGCGCGCCCGCTTCCTCGACTTGCCCTGATCCCGCCAATGCGGTTGCCGATGGCCTTCATCGTACCGCGCTCGACCTGTTGCCGATCCTTGAACGCGGCGCCCGGATCGACGCGGCGACCCTTCGCGCGGCGATGGTGACCGCGTTTGGCGCGAGCGATGCCGATGGTGGCTGGGACTGGAAGCAGGCCTATGACGCCTGCGAGGCAGCCGAAATCCTGTTCCTCCGCCGGCACGGACCAGCCATCGTTCGGTCGTCGTCCGACCCTCAAGCCTGGCTACGCCTCGTCGAACGCATCGCCGCGCTCGCGCCGACGCACACGCGCCGGTCGGGGGCGGGGCAGGCGATGCAGCAATTCTCGACCCCGCTCGCCTTCGCGCTGGTGGCGGCGATCGCCGGGCAGATCGGCGCGGGCGAGACCGTTCTCGAACCGTCTGCCGGGACCGGCATGCTCGCGGTGGCAGCGCAGCTGTTCGCAGGGCAGGTGATGCTAAACGAACTTGCCCCGGCACGGGCGGCCCTTCTCGAACGGCTCTTCGCTGGCGCCAGCGTCACTCGCCACGATGCCGCGCAGATCGACGATCGGCTGGCGCCCGATCTCGTCCCCGACATCGTGCTCATGAACCCGCCTTTCTCGGCAATGGCCGGCATCGACCGGCGCATGCCCGGGACGGCGCTTCGGCATATCGCCTCGGCGCTTGCCCGGCTGCGCCCGGGCGGGCGGCTGGTCGCGGTCACCGGCGCGGGCTGCGCGCCCGAGGCGCCGGCATGGCGCGACGCGTTCATCGCGCTCCAGGAGCGCGGCCGAGTCGTGTTCACTGCGTCGGTCGATGGCCGCGTCTATGCGCGCCATGGCACGACCACCGAGACACGGCTGACCGTCATCGACCGCGTGCCCGCCGATCGGCAGGATGCATTCTCCCCCGATCACGGGAAGGCGGCGGACCTCGCCACCTTGCTCGAATGGGTGCAAGCCTCGGTTCCGCCCCGCGCGCCCATGCCGTCGGCACCGCCGCCGCCTTCGGTGAATGCGGCCGTGATGCGACGCGCCACCGTTTCCGTCGCGACCGACGGAGTCGATCCTGCGCCGACGGACGCCGCGCCGCTCGACTACGCGGCGATCGACTGGAAGCCAGCCGAAGGTGCGCGACTCTCGACTTCGATCTATGAGCCGTTCGAGCTTCAATCGATCCGCATTCCCGGCGCACGCCCGCATCCGACGACGCTGGTCCAGTCGGCCGCGATGGCCTCGGTCGCACCACCCCGGCCCGACTATCGCCCGGTGTTGCCGCGGCGGTTGATTGATCAGGGCATACTCTCCGATGCCCAGCTCGAATCGATCATCTATGCAGGCCAGGCGCATGCCGGCTTCCTCGCCGGGTCATGGACCGTCGATCCCGGTTTTGACGCGCTGAGTGCGGTCGCCGAAGGCAACGAGGCCGCCATCCGCTTTCGCCGCGGCTGGTTCTGCGGCGATGGCACCGGCGCGGGAAAGGGCCGCGAGGTCGCGGGCATCATCCTCGACAATTGGCTGCAGGGCCGTCGGCGCGCGCTGTGGATCTCGCTCTCGGACAAGCTGCTCGAGGATGCTCAGCGCGACTGGCGTGCACTTGGCCAGGAGCCGCTTCGGGTGTCGCCGCTCTCGCGCTTTCGTCAGGGCATGCCGATCCACCTGGGCGAGGGCATCTTGTTCACGACCTATGCGACTTTGCGCAGTGAAGAGCGGGGCGGCAAGGCCAGCCGCGTCCAGCAGATCGTCGATTTTCTCGGGAGCGATTTCGACGGCGTGATCGTGTTTGATGAGGCGCATGCCATGGCCAATGCGGCCGGCGGCAAGACCGAGCGTGGCGAGCAGGCCGCCTCGCAACAGGGCCGCGCGGGGCTGCGCCTGCAACATGCGCTGCCCAATGCCCGCATCATCTACGTCTCGGCGACGGGGGCCACTACCGTCCAGAACCTGGCCTATGCCGAGCGGCTCGGCCTGTGGCTGGGCGAGGATTTCCCGTTCGCGACGCGGGCCGACTTCGTGTCCGCGATCGAAGAGGGCGGGGTCGCGGCGATGGAGGTCGTGGCGCGCGACCTGAAGGCGCTCGGCCTCTATTCGGCACGCTCGCTGTCGTTCGACGGGGTCGAATATGAGTTGCTGGAGCACGCGCTGACGCCGGAGCAGAAGCGCATCTACGATGCCTATGCCGGGGCATTCCAGGTCATCCACAACAATCTCGACGCAGCGCTGAGGGCCGCGAACGTCATCGGCATCGAAGGCACGCTCAACCGTCAGGCCAAGTCCGCGGCGCGCTCTGCGTTCGAGAGCGCCAAGCAGCGCTTCTTCAATCATCTGATCACTGCGATGCAGACGCCGAGCGTCATCGCCAGCATGGAGCGCGACCTCGCGGTGGGCGCGAGCCCCGTCGTGCAGATCGTCTCGACCGGCGAAGCGCTGATGGAGCGTCGGCTGGCCGAGATCCCGACCGAGCAATGGGCCGATGTCGATGTCGACATCACACCGCGCGAATATGTGCTCGACTATCTCGCCAACAGTTTCCCGGTCCAGCTCTACGAGCCATTCACCGACAGCTCGGGCAACCTCTGCTCGCGCCCAGTCATGCACGATGGCAATATCGTCGAGTCCCGCGACGCGGTCGCCCGGCGCCAGGCCATGATCGAGCGGCTCGCAGCCTTGCCCGCGGTTCCCGGAGCGCTCGATCAGATCGTCCAGCATTTCGGGCCCGACCGCGTGGCCGAGGTCACCGGTCGCGGGCGCCGCGTCGTTCCCCGGCTGCGCGCCGACGGTTCAACTCGCTTCGCCGTCGAGACCCGGCCCGGCGCTTCCAACCTCGCCGAGGCGCAGGCATTCATGGACGACCGCAAGCCCATCCTCGTCTTCTCCGAGGCGGGCGGCACTGGCCGCTCCTACCATGCCGATCTGGGCGCCGCGAACCAGCGGCTGCGCGTCCACTATCTGCTGGAGGCGGGCTGGAAGGCAGACACCGCGATCCAAGGGTTCGGGCGGACCAATCGCACCAACCAGAAGCAACCGCCGCGCTTCCGGCCAGTGACCACCGATGTCCGCGCGCAGAAGCGCTTCATCTCAACCATCGCCCGCCGCCTCGACACGCTCGGCGCAATCACGCGCGGGCAGCGCCAGACCGGCGGGCAGAACATGTTCCGGCCCGAGGACAATCTAGAATCCGCTTATGCCCGCGATGCGCTTCGCCAGCTCTATGGGCTGATCTTCCGCGGCAAGATCGACGGATCCTCGCTCGACGATTTCGAGGCGGCGACCGGTCTTGAGCTCGGCGATGACAATGGCCTGCGCGACGAGCTGCCGCCGATCACCACCTTCCTCAACCGCATGCTCGCGCTCACAATCGCGATGCAGCGGACCGTGTTCGATGCGTTCGAAGCTTTGCTCGAACGGCGGATCGAGGGCGCGGTGGCGTCGGGCACCTATGAGACCGGACTCGAGACCCTGACCGCCGAAAGCTTCACTGTCACCGGTCGCCGGACGATCTATGTGCATCCCGGCACCGGCGCGGAAACGGTACTCATCACCATCGCGCGCAAGGACCGCAATCGTCCGCTTGGCCTGGAGCAAGCGCTGGCGATGGGGCGCGAGCCCGACGCGGTGCTGCTGGTCAACGAACGCTCCGGGCGCGCCGCGGTCCGCATGCGCGCACGCAGCATGATGCTCGAGGATGGCGGGGTTGAAGAGCGCATCCGCCTGATCAAGCCGATGGAAAGCCCGGCGATGCCGCTGGACGCGCTGGCCGAGACCTTCTGGCGAGCCGCCGACCGCGCGCGGTTCAGTGCCGCCTGGGAAGCCGAATGCGCCGAGGTTCCCGAGTTCGAAACCACCGAAATGCATGTCGTCGCGGGGCTGCTCCTCCCGATCTGGCGGCGGCTACCCGGCGAATCCACGCGGGTCTATCGGCTCCAGACCGATGCCGGTGAGCGGATCGTCGGCCGCCGCGTGCCGCCGGCATGGGTCGCCGCCACGCTCGGCGCTGACGCGCCGGCCATCACGCCTGACCAGGCTTGGCAGATGCTCATGGCAGGCGAGGCCGCGCTGCACCTCGCCGAAGGTCAGCGGCTCCAGCGCGTGCTCGCGATGCACCTGCACCGCATCGAGCTGACGGGCTTCAACGACCTCGGCGTCGAGCGCCTCAAGGCGATGGGCCTGATGTCCGAGATCGTGTCGTGGAAGCTTCGGCTGTTCGTGCCGACCGGCGGCGACGGCCCGGCGATCCTGGCCCGGCTGCTGGAACGCTTTCCAGTCTCGCGGGTCGAGGCGCGCACGGCTGGCGTGGCCTGAGCGGGAGACGGGCGATGGAGCATCCTGCGAGCGCGATCGCACGCGATCTGGCCGGCCAAGCCGAACGGTTATGCCGGCGCTATCTCTCCAACGGGCGCCGCGAAGGCAATTATTGGCTGGTCGGTGATGTTCGCAACACGCCGGGCCGCAGCCTCTATGTCCGCCTCCGCGACAGTCCCAACGGAACCGGCCGGGCGGGCAAATGGACCGACGCGGAGTCGGGCGAACATGGCGACCTGCTCGACATCATCCGCGCATCGACGCTGACCGGCACGCTCGCTGAAGCCCTTGCCGAAGCGCGGCGCCTTCTAAGCCTGCCCGACCCTCCAGTCTCGGCAGACACTCGGGCGACCCGCAATGAGCCGACGGGCTCGCCTGGAGCAGCTCGGCGCCTGTTGGCGATTTGCAAGTCCATCGCCGGCACGCAGGTCGAAACCTATCTGCGCGGCCGCGGCATTCCGCCGATGCCCGGACTGGACGCCCTGCATTTCCACCCACGATGCTGGTACCGTCGCTCGATCGACGACCAAGGTGAGGTTCCGTCGGCCATGCCAGCGATGATCGCCGCGGTGACCGACATCGTCGGCAATGTCACCGGTGCGCATCGCACCTGGTTGACCCCGCACGGATCGGACAAGGCGCCCGTCGCCTATCCGCGTCGAGCCATGGGCCATCTCCTCGGCCATGGCGTCCGTTTCGGGATTTCCGCTCCGATCATGGCCGCCGGCGAGGGTATCGAATCGACTCTATCGCTTTACGCCGCAGTCCCAACACTGCCGGCGATTGCAGCGCTGTCGTCGGCGCATCTCGCTGCCCTGGAATTTCCGCCGATTCTTCGACGGCTCTATGTCGCCCGCGAGGCCGACCCCGCCGGGCGCAACGCATTTGCCACGCTGACGGGTCGCGCCAGACTGCACGGGGTCCATGTCTGCCCACTCGATTCCGAACTAGGCGATCTCAACTCGGATCTTCGCGCGTTGGGTCTGGACGCGGTGCGCGCGCGGCTCCTCGCACAGATATTGCCCGAAGATCGTCCCCGATCCTGAAATCGCGGTTCGTCGCTGCCTTAACTCCGCTGACGAGAGTCCGCGCCATGCGCCTTCCCAGAGGGCGACGGGTCGGCAGCGTCCGCGCCAGCGCAACCCGTCCGCGCGGCTATTTTCCGCCGCGGGCTGAGCGCCCGCTTTGCATCGCGAAGCAAAATAGCCGCGCTCCCGGGTCCTCCGCTGCGCTTCGGCCGCCGCCGGCGTTGCCGGTCGCTGCGCTCGGCGATGCGCGGGCGCGGGCGCCGCCGCCTCTTGTCGCCAGGAAGGCCGCAAGGACGCGGCCGCAGCTTGGAGCAACTCGGATGGACGACGTACACGACGTGACAGGCGAGGGCGGATCGCAATTCGCCCATTTGCTGGAGGAACTGGAGCTCTTTGGCCGGCGGCCATTCGACGATGATCTCGATCCGAGGCCGCTCCCCGAGGGTCGCCTGGTCGAGGCAGCGGCAGCCGACACCTTCGATGCGATGGGCGCCAGCCTGGCAGATACCCGCCTTGAGCCCGAACTCGAGGAACTCCTTTGGGGTTTTACCAATGTCTTTCACCGCGCGACCGAGCGGGCCGACCGCCAGCTGGACTCCAACGAACTGGCGCAGAAGCGGCTGCAGCGCGAGCAGGACGGCTCCGAGGTCAAGTCGGTCGAGCTGGAAACGCTGATCGCCGAGGGCCGATCGATGATCGAACGCCGCGACGCGATGGAGGCGTACCGCGAAGCATTCGCCGAGCAGTTTCGCCACTATTTCCGCAAACCCTGGCTTCCCAAGAGCGGGTCGGTGATCAACCGGACCGCGATGACCGCGGCGGTGATCGAGAGCCGCGAGTTCGTGAACGATCGGCGCTGGACCGATGCCCAACTCCTCGTGCCCCCGGGTGAGCGCATCTATGTGAGCGGCGGCACCGATTATATGGATCATCGCACGATCTGGCAGGTGCTCGACAATGTCCATACCCGCCATCCGGCGATGGTCCTGATCCACGGGGGATCGACCAGGGGCGCCGAGCACATCGCTGCACTCTGGGCGAGTGAGCGCAAGGTCCCGCAGGTTCCTTTCAAGCCCGACTTCGCGAGGCACAATCGTGCATCGGCTCCGTTCAAGCGCAACGACCGCGTGATCGCCTGCATGCCCCGGGGCATCATCATCTTCCCGGGCGGCGGCATCCAGGACAATTTGTTCGACAAGGCTCGCAGCGCCGGCATCGCGATCATCGACCACAGGCAACGATGATCGCCGCCTCCCACGAAGCCGAAGCCGGGCGAGCCGGGCCTGGGCCCGCGCCGGCGGGCTGCAACGCGGGCCTCGGCCCACGTACTCCACTTCGTTCCGGCCCTGCGGGTGCACCCCGCCTCCCGTCGCGGGCCCGCACCGTCTCTCCCCCCGGCTTCGGCCGATATGCGATGGAGAATGATCATGAACCGCGAACTTCGTAGGCTTCGCCGAGCGATCGCCGCCATGCCCGACTCTGAATGGCAGGTGTTCGATGGGGCGCGCTACCGGGACCTCGACTTTTTTCGGATCGCGGCGGAGCTCGACATCGCGGTTCCCGAGGTCGAGCGCCTTCTCGCCTCCGCGATGCTGCATCTCATGCAATTTCCGAAATGACGGGCAGGAACATTGAGGAAACGGCCAGCCACAGCTAGGAAATGATCATGCGCGTCGATCTCGACCACCTTCCCGATGTCCAGCAGGCCGAGCTGGCGCGCGTGCGCGACACGCTGATGGCGGAATTTGCGCAGGCGATCTCCACCTCGACGCAGCCGTGGAAGAAGAACGGCAAGATCCTCAAGATCATCCTGTTCGGCAGTTACGCGCGTGACGACTGGGTCGATGAGCCGGACAACGGCTATCAGTCCGACTTTGACCTCTTGGTGATCGTCAGCCACGAAGACCTGACCGATATCGCTGCCTACTGGTATATCGCCGAGGACAAGATCCTCCACGATCCTGCCGTGCAGCGTCCAGTCAACATCATCGTCCACACACTCAACGAAGTAAATCAGGCGCTGCAGCGCGGCGAGTATTTCTGGGTCGATATCGTGCGCGACGGCGTGGTACTGTACGAGTTGCCCCAGCACTCGCTCGCCGCCCCGAAGCCGTTGACCACGGTTGATGCGCTAACGATGGCGCGGGAGTATTTCGACCATTGGCTTCCGAGCGTTGATGCATTCGTCAGAGGTGCGGGCTATGCTATGGCCGACGGCGATCTGAACAAGGCGGCATTTGATCTCCACCAAGCGACAGAACGGCTATACATTTGCTTCTTGTTGGTTCGCACGCTTTACTTCCCGCGCTCCCACAACATCAAATTTTTGCGGTCGCTGTCCGAGGACAAGGAGCCCCGGTTGGTAGACGCGTGGCCGCGGGCGACGCGTCTCGATCGACGCCGTTTCGAACTGTTGAAGCGCGCCTATGTCGAGGCACGGTATTCACCCAGCTATGTGATCAGGACTGACGATCTCGCCGTGCTGGCGGCGTCGGTGAGCCGGTTGCGCAACATCGTGGAAGCGTTAAGCCTAGAGCAGTTGGAGATACTGCGTTCGGGAGCGAATGCCTGACGGACGTCAGCTTTTTCCTCAATAATTTTCCAATGCGGTCTCGAGAATGGGTCGGTGTTCGGCCGCGACGGTCGGTGACGTGCCTGATATGGCTATGCGGCGATTGAGGAGGGGCTTGCAGTTTGATCTATGCGCGGCGGGCATTGCAACAAAGGCTCGATGCGCTTCGCCCGATATTAGGCGAGGCGGCGGTCACTGCGCTTGCGGCTCGTCTTAATCGGTCGGGGCGCGACCGCATGGCCGCGATGTGGGAAGTGGCCGTCCTGCACGCACTGTCGGGACTTGGATCGGTGCAAAACGAAGTGCCCTTATCGTCCGGGCGCCGTCCCGATATCGCATTCGCCTCGGCGGAGCTGGGCTTCGTCGCCGATATCACCTCGGTCTCCGACGACGGTCTCGATAGCCGTAATCCCTTCTCGACCCTGATGCACGAAATCGAATTGTCCAAGACCCGGCTCGGTCTGGCGACCGGCGGCCTGCATCTCGATGTCCAGTCGGTCCGCGAGCAGCGCCGGCGCGGCACGGTGACGACCTTGCGCTTGCCCGAACGGGCGCGCATCCCCGATTTCGTCCGCGAGGATGTATTGCCCCGGCTGCGCGAGCAGATCGCGGCGAAGGAGCCTATCCTGCGAATCTCGCTTGAGGATGAGAATGTCGGGCTGAGCATCACCATCGACCCGAAGAAGTCGCCCTATAATAGCGGCCATTACGCGGCCTATGACATCCCGACGATCCGCGACAAGAATCCGCTCTATTCGGCGATGAAGGCCAAGGCCGATCAGCTCCGTGCCGCAGAGGGCCTCAAGGGGATCATTGTCGGCGACGCTGGCTGCCGAGCGCTCGCCGACCGCGGCCCAGGCGGCGACGGGCTGAGCGCACGGCAGATCGCCGCCGAGCTGCTGCGCCAATATAGCTCGATCGACTTTGTCCTGCTGCTGTCGGTGCGCGAGGCGCCGAACGATTGGGCGCGGCCGGGCCGGCCCGAACGCGGTAATTGGGCGCTGCTGGAAATGCGCGGGCGACACGCCCAGGCGGCAGCCTTCGACGCCCTGTTTCGCAGGATGATGGCGGCTCTGCCACCGCCCGTAATGATGCCGACGAACGGTGCGCTGCGTGCACAGGAACCGGGCTATGATCTCGGACACCATGGAGGATATCAATTGGGCGGACGCAAGGTGCGCATCGGCGCGCGCGAATTGATTGAGGTGTTGGCGGGCCAGCGCACCCTTGCCGACGATGGCGCCAAATTTCCCGGCCGAGGATCCGCGCCCGCGCGGCCGAACATCGTCCAAGCCGCGTTCGCGCGGAATCTCGCCGAGGGGCGGCTGCCCGCCGCGGTCACGGTGATACCGACCGACGAGGATGATTCCGACGACTGGATCGAATTCGAGTTCGGCGACGTCGATCCCGCGATTGCGCCGCTGAAATAGCAGGCTAGTCTTCGGGGCCCTGGGGCACGAGAATGAGGTTCTTGGGATCGATCAAAATGCTGACCGCATTGGCGGTGGCGAGCTCCGCGCCATATGCGTCGAGATCGGTGACCCCCGGGCGGATATCGAGCAGTTCGAACCGCGTCGAGGCAAACCTCGGGTGCTCGGGCGCCTCGCGCGTCAGGATCACCTTCACCGCGAAGCTGACGGCGGCTCCGGCAAACGCGATACTGTCGAAATAGAGCGCTTCGACCGGGTCTTCGCCCTCCGCTCCTTCCAGGATATCGAATTCGATACGAGCGAGCGGCGCCGGGTTAAGCAGGATGTCGGTCGCCATCTGTACTGCATCCGCCTCCCAGATTTCGCCGATTGCGAAATCGGCACGCGCCGTGGTGCCGGCCAGCGCCAGCACGCTTTGCCAGCGCTCTACGAACTCCAGCAAGCGGGGCAGCTGCTCGAGATAGGGGCCATCGAGACCGCCGGCCGGCACGGTCATCGGCGGCAGCCGCAGCTCCCGGAATTCAAGCTCCATCGTGCCCGTTCCGCTGGCCAGATAGGTGAGGCCGCGAAGCAGCAGGACCCATTCGTCCAAGCCGCGGCCCTCTTCCGTGAAGGTGCCGTTGGTCTGGACGTCGAGCCCGTCTTCCCTGAACCAGGCGGTCAGCACCCGATGCTTGATCACCAGGATCGGACCGCCCTCCAGCGGCGGCGAGGCGAACGCCTCGCAGCGGAACAGCGCCGCCGGCCGACGCGGACCGTTGCGCATCACGATGTCGCACGCGCCCACCGTCGGTAGCTGGATCGCGAATTCCTCGACACCATCCAGCAGCGAACCCTGATAGGGAACCCTTATGTCGAAGCGGCGGTCATAGGCCTGCATCTGCAAGGGCTTCAGCGGCTCCAGCCCGGACAGCATCTTGATGAGCTGGTCCTTGCTCTCCACCCAGATCAGCGCATCCGCCTCGATGCCGCCCCCCTCATAGCCCAGATGCGCCAGCTGGCTTTGCTTGCGGTCCGAATAGGCGCCCGGCTGCTCGGCGACCAGCGCTGCGAGCGCGTCGCGAAGTCCCTCGGGCGTCGGCTTGAAACGGATGCCTTTGTGGTAGTCGAACGACATCGTCATGTGATTGACGTCTGTGCGTCCTGCCGCCTCCACCCGCCGCAGCCGGTGCAGGACGCGGCCAAGCTCGTCGTCGATGAGATGGATCAAATATCCCATCAGCGCCGTGCCGTCGGGACGCATTCGGAAGATCACCACCGCCGCGGGCGCCACATCCTTGGCGAGGCGTTCGATCGACGATAGCCGTGCGCTGATCCGCGTGCCGCTCTCGCCGGCGGTGGACTTTACCTGGATCTGGCATGCCTTTGGCGCGCGTTGGTCGAGCAGCTCGCCCGTGCCCGCAGCCATCGGGAATTCGACCCGAAAATCCCATCCGGTGCGGTCCCGGTCGCTCTTGTTGCACACCAGCTTCGCCTGGCCACACAAGGTGCGGAACAGGCTTTCGCCGACATCACCCAGTTCGTCCGGTGTCAGAGGCTCCATTATCACAGGTGTCCTCAGGGGGCGGCCGTCGGGCCGCGATCGAAGCGCCGCAGCAGCAAGGTGGTCGCGAGCAGAACCGTGTGCAGCCGGAACGTGCTGTCATCCTCGTCCGACAGGCCGGGATGCGGCCCCGCCGGGTGGAGTCGTTTGACCAGCCCGTTGATATAGCCCTTGCCGTCATCGGCCCATTCGTTGAGCGCGACACTCAGGAACCCGTGCGAGGCCAATTTGGACCGGCGCGGCTGGCCGGTCGGCAGTGCTTTCGCGCTTGGATCGATCCGCTCGGCGATCGCGTCGAGGAGGGCGTCGAAAAAGGTCCGGATCTGGCCATTTGCGCCCGCCCAATTGCCGCGAGCATGCGCATCCATCGCCTGCTGCAAATGGCCCTTGGGCGTCTCAAGGCCGTGTTTGCCAAGCAGGCGCATTAGCTCCGACTCGGTTTCCGGCAGCCCGATATCGGCGGGAAGGATTCGCCGAAGCGCACCGTCTGCGACCGTATATCCATCCATCTCGAGCGTGCGCTTGAAGGTCTCTATCTCCGGGGTGAGCCGGGCCGGCCTGGACCATTCATATTCCGGCTCAGGGGGCAGCAGCTGGACCGCGCGCTCGACCAACACCGATGCCAGCGGTTCGCCATCGACCAGCATCGTTGGATTGAGATCGAACAGCCGCTTCAGGTCGCTTGCCCGGTTCTTGAGGCTGATCGGCTCGCTGCGGATCCGGGTATAGATTTCCGGACCCAGCTCAACGAGGAACGCGGTGAAGTCCTTGTGATACCAGGCCGCTTCCATCGTATCGATTGAGGCGATGACGCAGCGGCGGGAGAATATAGCGGTCATGTTTTACGTGCCTGCGAGCTGAGACGATAGCATGCCGCGCACCCGGGTAAAGATCGCGCGTACGCACACCGGCGGGACGACAAGTGCCACTAGCTATCCTATAGAGTAATGCGAGCTCGCGTCATACCGTCCTGCGCGCCGGAATTCGAACCATGACCGCACCGATACTTGCAGTATTTCCGCGCGGCCGCCGACCGAAAGGGCGCAACCATGGGTGAGGCAACGCAGCGTGCCCGCGCCTATGGAGAGGCCAAGGCCGGGCTTTTCGCAGGTTTGGCCGATCCGCAATCGCATGCGGTCGCCACCGCGGCGATCCAGCTGTTCGAGCGGTTCGTTTTGCCAAACCGCTATACAGGCGGCTGCTACCTCACCACCATGTTCCTCCACCGATATCTGGCCGATGAGCGCGGCATCATCACGGTTCCGGTCGTTGGCTATGTGAACGACGGCACCGACGATATCATGATCTCGCATGCCTGGAACGAGTATCAGGGCCGCAAGGTCGACATCACCTTGAACCTGGTCGACCCGCAGATCAGTCTTTCGGGCGACCTGCTCGTGCTCGACCATGCCTTGCGTCCCGGCCGCGCAGTCTATTCCTACCACGCTGCACTGAACGCGGCCGGCGAGGCTGCGAATGCCGCGATCGAGAGCGGCGGCGGCTTTCCGGCCCAGCTGCTTCGCCACAAGCAGGCAGAGCATGAGGGGATTGTGGCGAAGATGGCGCAGCCCGCGCTCATGGTTCAGCACCAGGCGCTGGCGCCGCCGGGCTTGCGCTACGCGGACATGCGCGCACATCTCGACTGAATCAGCTCAGAGCTCGATCCACAGATGATCGATGTCGATGGGCGGAGATCCGTTGATCCTCGCATGGCTCGATCGCAGCGCCGCCGTGCGGGAGACCCCGTCATGCGCCACGAGCTCCAGCCTGTCCCGGATCGACCAGCCCGGCACCGAAGCGGCGACGACCCCGTCGATCCAGCCGTCGATTTGCGCCTGCCAATGGGTGACATCGCGTTCCTGGATATAGCCGATCATCGCAGCGCGCGCGTGCACCGCAGCATGATGTCCGGCCTTGAAGCGTTGCACGCCGCCCGTGGAGCTGAAGCGGCTGATCAGATATTCGCGTTCATCGCGGTTGCTTCCTGTGGGCGTCGGCAGCCGCTTGCACTCGATCGGCAGCATCGTGCGATACTCATTATATTCGCGGCCCTCGATCCAGATCACTTGGCCGCTGGGCGCAACCGCGAGATCGATCGAACGGTTACCGTTGGCCTCATCGGGCTCCTCCCGCTTGAATTGCAGGAAATCCCAGCCGGGCGTGTGACGCGTCACGCTGTTGAGGCGCGAGCAAAGCTGCGCTGTCAGCTTAGTCTCGCCGGCGGCCACATCGCGCGCCGGATCGTCGCGCCACG
This sequence comes from Sphingomonas sp. R-74633, assembly GCF_013416555.1. GTDB lineage: Bacteria > Pseudomonadota > Alphaproteobacteria > Sphingomonadales > Sphingomonadaceae > Sphingomonas. The sequence continues at coordinate 711,349 of NZ_JACCFG010000002.1, forward strand.
CCGGCAAGGCGCCTGCAATGAAGCCGACCAGCGCCGATAGCCATTCGCCGGGCAAGTGCAGGCTGATGTCGAGCGCACCCGTTGCCGCCTGACCGTCGCCCTGGTCGGCCAGCACCGCTAGAAGCCCTGCGCCCGCAAGTCGGCCAGAATATCGTCCGCATCGCGAAGTGCGATCGATCGTGTCCAGAACCGGTGCCGGTCGGGCTTGAGCAGGAAAACGAAGTCGCGGTCATATAACCGCGTGATGCGCGTAATTGTGAGGCTCGAACCGCGACGCTCGCGCAGCAGGGTATCGAGCTTGGTGCGCAGTTCCTCTGCGTTCGACCAATCGACCTTGCCGTCGCCGAACGCATAGGCCTGGCAGATTGCGCCAGGCCATTGAAAGCCCACGACGGCGCGCAGCGGCTTTCGCGAATACACGGCGCTGATCTGGCTGATCAGCGTGGCGTCGAAGAGCTTGAGTGCGGCGTCGGGCGCTACCTTCATCAAGGGAGAGGCCGTGCCGCGTCGGATGAATTCGCGCTGATATTCGACGATGTCCGCCGCGATGATCCGCTCATTGGGGCTCAGATCGAGATCGTCGCCATTCGCATACGGCAGCGCCAGAATGTCGGCGCCCAGAATTGCGGTAGCACGCTGCACGAACAGGCTCGCACTGATACCAGCCACATAGGCCTTGAGGACCATGGCTTCGCGCTGGAGCCACGCCTCGATGGCCTGGAGCTGCGCAATGTCGGTCCTGGCGGCAGCGAGACCGACGATGCGATGCTTGTAGGTCAGATAATGCCCGTCCCACAGCCCGTGATGCAGATCCTCATTCTCTTTCACCAACAGGAACGGCGGCGTGAAGCGCCGCTCGCTCTTGGTATCCTTGATGGGCAGGTCCGGCACGGTCTCCAGATCGCTGGAATCGATGCCGGACGCCGACAGCGCCTCGGTCGGCAGCAGAGGCTTTCCGATCAAATGGTCGGCCGGGCGTCCAATACCCTTCTTGCCGGCAATATATCCCTCGCCGCAATCCCAGCCGCGGCCCCGCGCGAAATCGCGCAGCGTCGGATAGGCACGAAGTCGTTCGATAAGGTCGCGCACGCGCGCGCCGCCCAGAAGGTTGGCGCGCCATACCGACGGCGCCTTCTCGGCATGCCGGTTCTCGATCCAGTGCAGATCATAATAGTCGATGTCGAAGCCCTGCTCGGCCGTGGCACGTCCATTGCGGCGGAAGACGGCGTGCAGCAGGCGACCCTCGGGCGCGGGCTTTGCCGCTTCCGCCAGAACCACGACAACCTTCGGATCCGCATTGCCCTTCTTGAACAGCCCGCGGACCGAGACAAAGTCCAATATCTCGCGAACCGCCCAACGCTCGAAAAAGCGCCGCCGAAACGCATCGGCATTCTGATTGTACAGGAAACCTGCCGGCTCGACCAAGGCGAGCACACCGCCCGGCTCCAACAGCTCCATCGCCTCGTGCAAGAACAGATAGGCGAGCTGGGTATCCGCCAGCAGGCCATGTGCCTTTTGATAGGCGGCGTAGCTCTTCTTCGCGCCTTCGGTAGTCAGGGCGGATTCAAACGGCGGGTTGCCTACAATCACCGCGACCGGCGCGTCCACCAGCAAATCCGCCTTGGCCTGGAAGAAGCAGCTCCAGCGCAGCGTCACCCCGGCAAGCGGCGGAAACAGCTTCACGCTGGCACGAATGTCCTCCGGCTGCAGCGCATCGCACAGGCTCAGGCACAGGCTGAACGCAGCCAGCTCGATTGCACCTTCCTCGACGTCGATGCCGTGCACGCGCCGAAGCAGCGGCCGCAGCTGGTCGATCTCCGGCCGTGCCCAATCGTTGCGCATGCGCCAGTGGAGGACGAGTCGCTTATACGCCTCGACCAGGAACACGCCCGAGCCGCAAGCTGGGTCCAGGATCACGCCGTCGCCCGCCATTAATGCGTCGAGCCGCTCCCAGCTCAATGTTTCCTCGAGCATGAGGCGGACCAGCGCCGGCGGCGTGTATATCGAGCTCGAGGCGTCCTTGACGAAAAGCTGATAGATGTTGCTGATCAACTCGACGGGCAGATCCCGGAACGAGTAGAGCCGCCACAGGCTGAGCTGCCCTGTCGAGTCCGCCCGGCCCTCCACAAGTCGCGCGTAATTGGCGAGTTCGCAGCTTTCCGCCAGCGTGGCACGCTCGGTGTCGGTCAGCCGGAATACGTGACCGTTGAATCGATCTTCCAGTGCCTCCAGCAATTGGACCAGGGCCGGTCCATCGCCGAGCACTTCGAAGAACTTCACCGCGCCCGGCTTGGCGCGCGAGAAGTCGTCGGGCCTGAGCACAGAACGCTCTTCCAAATATGCGATCAACAGCGAAAGGATCAGCAGCCGCCGCCTCAGCCGCGGCTCGAGTAGCGCGCTTTCGGTCAGTTGTTTGGCGAGCGCGCGCACCTCTTCGACCAGCGTGCGATGCGCCGCTTTCTGGGCGGAGAGCATGAGATCGCAGGCGAAGGGATCGTCCCAGATGGTGCCGTTGCGGATTTGATCGGCATTCCACCACGCATCGAGGCCATCGGCGATGTCGGCAGCCAGGGACAATGTTCGAATGGGCCGGCACACCGGAACATCGTCCGGCCCCAGGAAGTCCGGCTCATGCGCGCAGCGGAACAGCTGGATGCGGCCGGGGGAGGCGCGATATACCAGCGGAACCCCGCCCCAGCTCCACAGCCGCTTGTGCAGCTCGGCGAAGCCGGCGTCGTCCAGTCCTTCGCCTGAATCGAAGATCAGCGCTTGCGCCACTGGAGCCCGGCCGTGCCGGCCGGCCTCGAAGAAGACCGCGCGCGCGCCATAGCCCTGCGCCTTCTCCATTACGGCGACTTCCTCGGGTGGGCGATCCTGGGGCGCGTAGCCGTCGACCGCGACAAGGCCGTCCACGGCCGGTACCCCGGCGCCATCACCGATGGCGAACAACCAGTCGGCCGCCACGAACGCGTCGCGCCGCTCGTACGTCATGCCGACCGCCGCGCGAAGCGAGCAGACAGCCGATGGGCCACGCTCATCCTCACTTCTGCCGCCGTTTCTTCGACAAGGCGAAGCCCTCCTTGAGGAGGTCCGTCATCGTGATTCCCTGCGAGCCGGCGAAGCCCTTGAACTCCTTCTTGAAGTCCGGGCTGACCTTGAAATTGAGTGTCTTGTTTTCGCCCTCGACGGCGGTGTCGTCCGCGGGACCATCGTCTCGGCTGTTTGCCAACTCGCATCCCCTTACCGAACGATCGCCCCCCACAGGCCGCATGGGCTGTGCTGAAAATACAGATTTCCGTCTTTCTGGCAATCCCGAAAGCCAGAAAACCAGAAAGACCGAAATAACGAAAGCAAGAAATAACGAAATCTGTCTTTCTGGCTTTCTGCATGGAGTTGCGGTCATTTCGAGTCTTTATGGTGCTGGAGCGGCACGCTTGGTAGAACAAACAAAGAACATAAATGCGAATAAGTACAGCGCCGAGGCGTCAGATTGCTTTGGGCGCGCGACGTTTTGAAAGCTGTAGGTCGGCTAGCGGGCCATTCTTGGTGGGGAATCTGTGGAACGCGGGCTTAATTGGTGCGCACTCTGGCGGCACCTGCGGAGCCACCAGGGGTCGCGCGTCTTTGCTTGCCGCGTGGCACGCTCGCGCGGCCGGAGGTCAGGGCGGCGGCTGGCCCACAGGCCCGCGCGCACGCCGCCCTGCCGGCCGGCCTTTCGCGAGGGTGCGCTTTTGTCGGCCTGCGGCGGGGATCAGGCGATGTTGGCGCCTGATTCGCGATTACTAGACACCTGGTCCCGTGGGCATTCGCTTCCTCAAAGCGATCGTCGAACAACCGAGGTTGTCGATACCCTTAGACATTAGGGCACTTAGGGTATGGTCTAGCACACATGATAGCTGAATTCCGTCCGTTAGCGCTAATTTCGCCGTGGGTAGCTTGTTAGAAATAACTGCGCTATTATCTAACAAGAAAGGAGCTAACCCGTGTCTGCTATGGCCGATAGAATCATGAAGCGTATCCGCGGCAAGGGACGCGGTTGGGTGTTCACGCCCAAGCACTTTCTCGACTTCGGCAGCCGGGGGGCGGTGGATATGGCTATCTCACGCTTGGCCCAGTCCAATGCAATACGGCGCATCGGAAGGGGCATCTACGACTATCCCCGCCTGCACGACACGCTTGGCGCTTTGAGCCCCGACCCTGCGGTCCTGGCCGATGCGCTCGCGGTGCAGACCGGCGACAAGCTCGCACCCTCGGGTGCCACTGCCGCGAACCAGCTCGGCCTTTCGACCCAGGTGCCGGCAAGGGCGAGCTATGCGACCAGCGGCCGTACGCGCGTTGGAAAGGCGGCGGGGCGCAGCCTGACGCTGCGCCACAGCCGCGCGCCGGTCCTAGACCAAGCATCCGACACCGCCAATGCGGTGCTGCAGGCACTGGCCCAGCTTGGCCGGAAGGATGTCGATGCCGACGTCATTCAGCGACTGGCGGCACGTGTCGATGATGCCGACATGAAGCAACTGCTCCAGGCGCGCCCTGCCATGCCCGGCTGGATGGGGGACGTCATCCTCAAGATCGGCAGCCTCCATAATGGATGACTTCGCAAGGCTGGGCACCGCTGATCGCCGCGCCTTTATCACCGAGGCCGCCAGTCGCAGGAACCTCACCCCAGTCATCATCGAAAAGGACTTCTGGGTGTGCTGGACCCTCCGGCGCCTGACCCGCTCGGAAGACCTTGCCGGCCATATGACCTTCAAGGGCGGGACCTCGCTCTCCAAGGCCTATGGGATCATCCAGCGCTTCTCCGAAGATATCGACCTGACGATCCGGCGAACCGCGCCCTTGCTGGACAAGGTCGCCTCCCCGATGGAGACGGGCATCAGCAGCAACGAGCGCCAGCGCCGCACCAAGGCGCTCGCGGCCGCTGCCCAAGCCTATGTCGAGACCATCGCCTTGCCGGCACTGGGGCGCGCCGTTGAAGCGGCGCTAGGCACCACCGACGGCTGGACGATCGAGCCCGATCCCGAGGACCCTGGTCGCCAGACATTGCTGTTCAACTATCCGCGCACCTCTGGCTATGGCCTGAACTATGGCGGCGCTTATGGAGGCGACGCCGGTACCGACTATATCAAACCGCGCATCAAGCTCGAATTCGGCGCGCGCGGCGATCCCGACCCTCACGACGCGCGCGCGATCCGGCCCTATGTCGCCGAAGAGTTCCCCGACGCGCTGCCCGATGCCGAGACCCTGGTCGACACGCTGAGCGTAGAGCGCACCTTCTGGGAGAAGGCGACGATCCTCCACGCGCTGCACCATAACGGCAAACTGCGCGACGGCCTTTCGCGGCATTATTACGACCTGCTGATGCTCGACCGCGCCGACGTTACCGCAGCCGCGCTCGCAGAGCCCGAACTGCTCGAGCAGGTCGTGCGTAACAAGAGCCTGATGTTCGCCGATGCCTCGGCATCCTATGCGACTGCGGTACTGGCGACGCTACGCCTGTCGCCATCGGATGCGATCCGCGAGGCGCTCGCGCGAGATTACGAAGCCATGGCCGACATGTTCATGGAGGACCCGCCAGCATTCAAGGAATTGCTGGCGGGCCTCGCCGACCTCGAGAAGCGGATCAACGACGCAGCTTAAGCCTCCGCTCGCGCTTATGAACCACACTGCGCTCTGCTGGCTTGATCGCCCTGGCGACGGAACGTCGCACGGCTACGGCACGCGGGCGCGAAGGTTCCGGCGTCAACCCGACCGAGCGCCCATCGACCTTTAGATCAATCAGGCCCGCCCGGAGGAGGGGAGCCATTGCCGTTAGAAAGCCGCGCACTTTCGGCCGCCCGAGCACCTCGAAGCCGTGCCAGTCCCCTCGGATGGCGGCTTTGTCGGTAAACCCGGCCAGACCTCCGAATCCGAGCACGCTGGCTCTTATGAGCGGCAGCTCCGCCGTCCAGCGCGTGCCTTTCGGATCGACTTCGTCAAGCACGCGGATACGCAGTTTGTGACGCCGCTTCCGTCTCAGCCAGATCTCGCCAAAGTCCTCGGGGAGCCGTTTGAGCAAACTTCTTTTCATGTTTCATTCCTCGCGCCCCAACTTTTTTGCGAGGTTTCTGGCGGAGGGGCATACCGAGACCTCGCCCGCGGCCATATGGTCGCGGGTTCGGTCACCGGCGGCTCGTTTCGAGCCTTTGCGGCGCCGGCATTGCTGCCGGGCGACACTTTGGTCCGCGCTATCGCGCAGTGTGTCCTGACGTGCTGATGATATGCCACGCGGAGCGTGAAAAGTCCATTTCGATCCCCTCGCGACCCAGTCGCGAAGCCGGGGAACTGCTCACTCTCAGCAGCAATTGCCGTTTTCCGGATTAGGCTGTTCACCACATCGGCCCGCTGCCCGCGTCGGACGCGTCTCCGCTCTTGGAGGCACTTCCTTGGACCGGCGCACGGCCTGACGCCATCAACCCGTAAAGGGTCCGCTATGCTGTGCATGCGGCCGCTTGCCTGCGGCTGCGCGGTGATTGCGGCCGTGCGCCGGACACTTCGGGCGCCTGTCGAGCGGGGACGGTCCTCGCTCCGAGACAGGAGCTTCGAAATGCCGCTGAACCTCGCCCAGAAAAACGCCTGGAGCCTCGCCCGCACGCTGATGACCATCGTCGTGGTGTTCCGGATCAACGGCAGCAAGTTCGGCGTCGCCGAGGCCAAGGAATATGACGGCGATCCTTCGTCGATCGTCCGCGAATACGATCCCTTTCTTCGATAGGCTGGTCGCTTCGCCGTGCTGCGACGGGACCCATTAGGGAAGTGTTTGCCGGTCCCTGCTTAAGCTGACCGGGATGTCGATCGAGGGGCAGACGATATACCCGGGGGACACGGCGAGTCCGTGCGATGTGCTGGCGCTCGCCGATGAATATCGGCGCGCCGCCGAAGCCTTGCTCCCTATCGGTCGCCGGCGCGCGCCGCTGTCGCGCGCGCCCTATCGGCTTCTCGCCATCCACGCGATCGAGCTCTACTTGAATGCCTATCTGCTCGCGACCGGTCATTCCCCCCTCGCGGTCCGGCGCCTCCAGCACGATTTCGCCTCGCGTTCGAGGTGCGCCGTGGGCGCAAAGCTGGTGCTTAAGCAGCGCACGCTCAGCCATCTCGCGCGACTTTCCGAGCGCCGCGAATATCTGACGACGCGCTATGATTGCGCGCCGACCGACAGCTCCGAGCTGAACCGGCTCGCCGCGTCGCTCGCAGAGATCTCCGAGAAGGTTTCCTCATCCGTTCGCGCGCCGAAAGCCGGCTCGGCCTGACGATAGTACTCCCCGTCTCGGCGGGGGCCCGCTCTCGAACTGCCATGGACGGATCCCGGGGACGCACCGATGGCAGAGGTCCCGCCACGTCGTCGGAAGCGCAATAGTCGGCAGGTTGGCGGGTCGCGGCTGACGCTTGAATGAGCCGTTCGGGGCTGGACTGGCCTTGGCGACGCCGATCAGCGCGTGGGGCGTTAGCCGGGGAGAGTGCATTCGTTGCGAGTGCATTTCCGGAGATCCAGGATGCCCTGCCAGGAGGCGGGTCACCGGCTCCACGTGCCACGCCGATACCTGTGACGCAGATGGTTCGCCGTTTTCGTCCCGTACCCCGGCCGCCACTTAGGCCTCTCATATGGCTATCTGGCCGGGCGACGGCTGCGCCTCGCCTGACTAGCCGCAACTGCGTCGCCAGGACTTTCTTCCCCTGGGCTGCGCCCATTCCTCGCGAGGCAAGAAAGTCCGCTCCTGCAGTCCTCCGCTTCGCTGCGGGCAAAGCTGCGGCGTCATGCGCACCCGGCCTTCGAACGCCATCGAGGCCGCATGGGGCGGCCCGAGAATGAGGACTAATACAATGGCGAACATCGGCAGCTTCAAGAAGGTCGGCGACGAATATCAGGGCTCGATCGTGACCCTCAGCGTCCAGGCCAAGGGCGTCCGGATCGTTCCGGAGGAAAACCGCCCGAACGACAACGCACCCACCCATCGGATCTATGTCGGCCGCGCGGAAATCGGCGCCGCCTGGACCAAGAAGTCCGCGGAACAGCGCGACTATCTCTCGGTCAAGCTCGACGATCCCAGCTTCAACCAGCCCATCTTCGCGAACCTCTTCGACGACGAGGGCGGTGAAACCTACAGCCTGATCTGGTCGCGCCCGCGGCGCTCCGCCAACGACTGATCGAGGCCAAGGCGCCCCGCCGGAAGGCGGGGCGCCTTTCGCATTGGGGCCTCGCGAACGCCGTGAAGGCGCCGCTCTCCTCGCGACGGGAGAATGCTCCGCAATCCGCGGGTCTTCGAGCAACGCGCAAGGCTCGCGAGCGTGGCGGCCGGGAATAGTCCCGAGCCGGAGCGCCCGCAGTCGCTACCCGTCTGCCTCTTGCCGCAACCGGTTCCTCCGCTTTTGCCAAGCACGACCGGGCCGATTTCGCGCAGGAATTCCTGCGGCGAAATGCCGGCTATCGCGCAGCCTGGGCCGCGCGCGACGCATCGGCGGCGGCTGAATCCTTATCGCTTGCGGACGACGAAGCCGGCCGCTGGGGTCTGGTGCGGCTGTTCGATCCGGATCGTTCGGTGAGATCCGCACCCGCTATCTGGCGCGCCGAGTGCGCATCGACAATCGTATCGCTGGTGGCTGCGCCTGGCGGCTTCGCCGACGCGGCGCGGCTTCCCGATATCGCCCCGGCCGCCGATCATCGCGCGGCCGATGGACGCCACCTCGTCTTCGACATCGCCGGCGTCCGGCATCGTTGGCGCGTCCTCGCTGCCTCGCCGAGCGAGCCGCTCGCGATCCTGTTGCCGCCGCTCGGCGATGCGCTCCGCGCCGCCGCGTGGGATGCCGCGCGCCGTCTATTTGCGGGTCTGAGCATGGCCGAGCCGGCTTCCGTGATGCGGCCAAGCGCCTTGCAGCGGCAACGCCTGACGCTGCTCCTGCACGTCCTCGACGGGTCGCTGGCCGGCGCCAGCAACCGCGAGATCGGCCTTCGCCTCGTCTATCCCTGGCTCGCCGGAACCGATGCGCTGGCATGGAAGGCGACGAGCGAGCGCAGGCGGGTCCAGCGGCTCGTCGCGGAGGCCCGCGACCTTGCCGCATCGGGCTATCGCGACCTGCTGCGGGCCTAGGGGCGACATTTCCCGGGTGGCGGTTTTGCCCGCTCCTCCGGTCCCGCCATCTGCCGCCATTGGAAGCCCGTGATTGGAACGGACCCGCCGCGCTTGCCGGGTCAACGCCCGGAGACGCAGATGCCCAGTGAGACGACGCAGCCCCTGCTGCGCACACCCGATGCCGCGATCCTGCTCGGCCTGTCGGCGCGCACGCTGGAGAAGCATCGCTGCTATGGCACGGGGCCCGCCTACCGCAAGCTTGGCGGGCGCGTCGTCTACGCGGTCGAGGACCTGCTGACCTGGGCCGACCAAGGCGTTCGGCGCTCGACCTCGGACGCCACCGCGAACATCGTGCATCCAGCCAAACCCATCGACACCAGCGTCCTGGAGAAGAAAGGCGCGGTGCGGCGATGAGAGCCGCCATCGCCTCCGCACAAGCGCCAGGCGCTCTCCCGCCGAGCGGACAAGGCTCTGCCGGCGCGGGGATAACCACGGTCGAACTGACCTGGGTCGAGCAGGCCACCGAACGCTGGATACGCTTCGGCGCACCGATCCTCGACCAGGTCCTGGATCGCCGGCGCCGCCTGCTTTCCTTCGCCGCAGGCAGCGTCTTTGCGTTCGTCCGCTGGGCGTCCAACGACTATGGCACGCTGTTGTCGCGGCTCGATATCGTTCGCGCTGTCGCCCCCAGCGAGGCCTATTCGACCTTGCCTTGCGTCTCGCCCGGCGGCGAGTTGCTCCTGCATCTCGGCGGATGGCCGAAGGTTCGCACATGCCTGCTCCTGATCGACGCCATCGAGGATCTCGGCGTCGATCCGTGCGCGGTCGCACCCGATTATTGGCGCCACGCACACAACAGGCTGATCGCCGGCTGCACGCCGCGCGCATATTCGCTGGCGCGCCATCGCGCGTGGCTGCTGCGCCGGAGCCTGAAGGCATGAAGCGCTTCCATATCCTGCTCACCGGTTATTGCGCGATCGGCGCCGTTGTCCTTCCGGTGTTCATCCGCCCGGCGCCGCGTCTGGTCTGGAACGCGAGCGCCAGCGTGCCGGTCGGTCTCTATTCAGCGCGCCCGGCGCGCACCGCGAAACTCGGCGATCTCGTCGCGGCGCATGCGCCTGCGCCGGTCGCCCTGCTGATGGCCGAACGCCATTACCTGCCGCTCCGCGTGCCCATGCTGAAGCATGTGGCCGGCGTGGCCGGACAGACAGTTTGCCGCACCGGCCTGACGATCCTGATCGATGGAAAGCGCGTAGCCGAGGCACGGCCGCGCGACCGGATCGGCCGTCCGCTGCCGATCTGGAGCGGTTGCCGCACGCTGCGCGGCGGCGAGGTCTTCCTGCTCAATCCCGCATCCGCCGAAAGCTTCGACGGCCGCTATTTCGGGCCGGTACCAGCTCGCGGAATCATCGCGGTGCTCGATCCGCTCTGGCTTCCCGGCGGCGGTGAAACCGCACCGGCAAGCGCGCCCACGGGCGCGAAATCTCCCCTGAACCCGACGCACAATGGAGCAAGAGATGATCAATATCGGTGAGTTCAACGCGCGCGACGACGGCTTTACCGGGCGCCTCGAGACCCTCGCGATCGGCGCCGCGCTGACGATCGTGCCCGCGACGCGGAGTGATATCAGGAACGCGCCCGACTACCGCGTCCATGTCGGCGAGACCGGTGACGGGCCCGAGGTCGGCGCCGGCTGGAAGCGCACCGGTGAGAAGGCCGGTGCCTATGTCGCGATCGTCATCGACGATCCCATTCTTCCCCGGCCGATCCGCGCGAACCTGTTCCGGCCGACGATAGAGGGGCAGCCGCATCTGCTTTTCTGGCAGCGCAATCAGCGCCGCCGCGAAACCGAGCAGCAGTAATGCTTGGGGCGATCGGCCGTCGATCGAAGGGTATCGCCGTGCTGGCATGCCTGTGCGCTGCCATGGCGAGCGCGCAGGCACGGCCCGCCACATCGGCATGCTCGCCGGCCATCAACCTCGACGCGCCGATCGCACACGCAGCCCGGCGCTTTGCCCTGCCGGACACGCTCATTCGCGCGGTGATCGCGGTCGAAAGCGGCGGTGTGGTCTTTGCGGTATCGCCCAAGGGAGCGATGGGGTTGATGCAGCTTATGCCCGGAACCTGGGCCGAACTGCGCCAGCGTTATGGCCTCGGGGTCGATCCATTCGACCCGTGCGACAACATCCTCGCCGGCGCCGCATATCTTCGCGAGTTGCTGGATCGCTACGGCGATCCTGGCTTTCTCGCAGCCTATAATGCGGGTCCGAGCCGCTACGAAGCCTATCTGGCCGGCCGTCCGCTTCCTTCCGAAACCATTGCCTATGTCGCCAAATTGTCTGGCCGGATGATGGGCGGCGATGCCCGAATTCGGGACCGGGAACTGCCCGATCCCGGGGCCTGGCGGCGCGGTGACCTGTTCGTCCGCACACCCCAGTTGGCGGAGAATGAAGCATCTCAACCACGCGATTCTTCGTCTCCCGAACTCACATCGATGCCCCAATCAAAGTCGTCCGCTCCGCCACGCGACTCTGTCTTCGTACCTCGGACTGGGGTTCCGAAATGACTGGCTGGTTTGCCGCGGTGGATCTCCTTTGCCCGGTCAATGGAGAGGGCTGTGAGGACTTAAGGGTAGCGGCAGGGAGGGGTAGCAGGGGATGGCGAGATAAAAGCACCGCCGTCTGCGGGGGTGCATGTGGTTGTTCTGATTGCCGAAATAGCGCCGTCGCCGTCATGCCCCTGCCGTCGCCTCCCCGATTTTATCTTGGAAAATCAACACTCGAAGCGCTGGCAGCCTCGCCGGGAGCACCATCGTGACCGACGAGGACGATTTTCGCATCAAGCCCGGAAAGGGACGAAGCCGGGGTTCCGGCAGCGTCAAACCGCTGAGCCTGGCCGCGCAGGTCAAACGTTCGGCCGCCCGCGCCGGCTTCGCACGGCGCGGGGCGCGCCGCGGAGGCGGTACCGGGCGGCTCGGTCGCGGCCGCGTCGCCGCGCTCGCGGGCCGGCGTTCGGCCATGTCGCGCCGGGTGGTGATCAAGGCACGGGTCGTCCGCCATTCGGGGCCACGCTTCACATCGGCGCCGCTTGGCCGGCATGTCGCCTATCTCGAGCGCGACGGCGTGACCCGCGACGGCCGTGACGCCTCGATGTTCGACGCGCGGTCCGATCAGGCAAGCGGCGACGCATTCGCCGGGCGCTGCGCCGACGATCGCCATCATTTCCGCTTCATCGTCTCGCCTGAAGACGGCGGCCAGCTTGCCGATCTGAAAGCGTTCACCCGTGAGCTGATGGACGACATGTCCAAGGATCTGGGCACGCGGCTCGACTGGGTCGCGGTCGACCATTGGAACACCGACAATCCGCACGTCCATATCCTGGTCCGCGGGGTCGCCGACGACGGCGCCGATCTCGTGATCGACCGCGACTATATTTCGCATGGCATGCGCAATCGCGCCGAGGCCCGGGCGACGCTCGAGCTTGGGCCGCGCAGCGCGCGCGAGATCGACCAGGCGCTGGGGCGAGAAGTCGAATCGGATCGATGGACCAGCCTCGACCGGGGATTGCGCGCGCGAGTAAGTGAGGATGGGATCATCGATCTGCGGCCCGAAGCAGGAGCCACCCCCGACCGCCGCAATCTGCTTCTGATCGGGCGGGCGCAGAAGCTCGAGCGGCTGGGTGTCGCCACGCCGGCAGGCCCCGCGCGCTGGATCCTCAAGCCCGATGTCGAAGCGCGGCTCCGCGAACTCGGCGATCGCGGCGACATCATCAAGACGATGCACCGCGCGATGCGTGATGCCGGGCGCGCCATCAATGAAAGTCGCCTCGCAATCCACCCGCCTGGCGAAGTCGCGCCGGTGATCGGCAGGCTGGTCGCTCGCGGGCATCAGGACGAGCTTGCCGGCACCGCTTATGCGATCGTCGACGGGATCGATGGCCGTCACCACCATCTGCGCCTTCGCGATCTGGAGTTCACGAGCGATGCCGCCCCGGGCGCGATCGTTGAACTGCGCACCTGGCAGGACCGGGGCGGCACGACCCGCAGCGCGCTTGCTGTGCGCAGCGATCTGCCGATCGGCCAGCAGGTCACGGCGCTTGGGGCGACCTGGCTCGATCGCCAGTTGCTCGCCCGCGACTTCGCGCCTGGCAATCAGGGCTTTGGCGCCGAGGTCAGAGACGCGATGGCGGCGCGCGAGGAGCATTTGATCGCGGAGGGTCTGGCATCCCGGCGCGGCGGCCGCGCCGCCCTTGCACCTAACCTTATCGAGACGCTCCGCGCTGCCGACCTGCGCGAGGCGGCGGCACGGATCGCGCAGCGCACCGGACTGACGCCCTATGAGCCCAGGCCGGGATCGACGATCGCCGGCACCTATCGCGAGCGCGTGACGCTCGCATCCGGCCGCTTCGCGATGATCGACGATGGTCTCGGCTTCCAGCTCGTGCCTTGGCGCCCCGCGCTCGACCGCCAGCTTGGGGCAAGCGTGACCGGCACCATGGCCGCAGGTGGCGGCATCGACTGGACCATCGGCCGCAGCCGCGGCCTCGGCATTTAGGAGACCGGCAAGTGCAATCGACCAAGATCCTCTGGGGCCAGGTGATCATCGTTCTGCTGATCGTGACCGGCGCGGTGTGGGGCGCGACGCAATGGACCGCCGATGCGCTCGGATATCAGGCGGCGCTTGGCCCGCCCTGGTTCTGGCTGGCGGACTATCCGGTCTACCCGCCGCCTGCGTTCTTCTGGTGGTGGTTCAGCTACGACGCTTATGCGCCCGCCATCTTCGTGACGGGTGCCTATATCGCTGCGTCGGGTGGGGTCGCGGCGGTGGTCGTGGCGATCGCAATGTCGGTGTGGCGCGCGCGCGAGCTCAAGGTCGCCCAAACTTACGGCTCGGCGCGCTGGGCGACGACACGCGAGGTCGAACAAGCCGGCCTGCTCGGCGATGACGGCGTCGTGCTCGGCCGGCTCGACAGCGACTATCTTCGCCATGACGGGCCCGAACACGTGCTGTGCTTCGCGCCGACAAGGTCGGGCAAGGGCGTCGGCCTCGTCATCCCGTCGCTGCTGACCTGGGCCGGCTCGGCGATCGTCCATGACATCAAGGGCGAGAACTGGACGTTGACCGCGGGCTTTCGTGCACGGGTCGGCAAGGTGCTGCTGTTCGATCCGACCAACCCGGCCTCCGCCGCCTACAACCCGTTGCTCGAGGTGCGGAAAGGCGAATGGGAAGTCCGCGACGTTCAGAATGTCGCCGATGTGCTGGTGGATCCCGAAGGCTCGCTCGAGCGGCGAAACCATTGGGAAAAGACCAGTCACGCGCTGCTGGTGGGCGCCATCCTCCACGTCCTCTATGCCGAGCCCGACAAGACGCTTGCGGGAGTCGCGGCATTCCTCTCCGATCCTGGGCGCACGATCGAGGCGACGCTCGACGCGATGATGGCGACCCGGCATCTGGGCGAAGCCGGCGTGCACCCGGTGGTGGCATCCGCCGCGCGCGAGCTCCTCAACAAGTCCGAGAATGAGCGGTCGGGCGTGCTCTCGACCGCCATGTCGTTCTTGGGACTCTACCGCGATCCAATCATCGCGCGTGTCACCAGCAAATCCGAGTGGCGGATTGCCGATTTGGTCGAGGCCGACCGACCGGCCACGCTTTACCTGGTGGTACCGCCGTCGGACATCAGCCGCACCAAGCCGCTGATCCGTCTGCTGCTCAACCAGATCGGCAGGCGGCTGACCGAGGAACTGACGCCCAGCGCGAAGCGGCCCAAGGTGCTGTTGATGCTCGACGAGTTTCCGGCCCTGGGCCGGCTGGATTTCTTCGAGTCCGCGCTCGCCTTCATGGCCGGCTACGGGCTGAAAGCGTTCCTGATCGCCCAGTCGCTCAACCAGATCGAAAAGGCGTACGGACCCAACAACGCGATCCTCGACAATTGCCATGTCAGGGTAAGCTTTGCGACCAACGATGAGCGGACGGCGAAGCGGATCTCGGACGCGCTCGGCACGGCCACCGAGATGCGCGCGATGAAGAACTATGCGGGCCACCGGCTGTCACCCTGGCTCGGCCACCTGATGGTATCTCGCACCGAAACCGCGCGTGCGTTGCTCACCCCGGGCGAAGTCATGCAGCTGCCGCCCGATGACGAGATCGTGATGGTGGCAGGCATTCACCCGATCCGGGCGCTGAAGGTTCGATACTATACCGACCGCCGCCTGACCGCGCGGATTATGAACCCGCCAACGCCGGCCACGGCGCGCGGGTCGTGCGTGAGTGACTGGACCCTCCTGCCGGTCCCCGGACAGATTCGTTCTGCCCTTGACACGCAGGAAGGGGCGGACGACCAGGCCAATGGCGGCATCCGCCGCGAGCCCGAGCTGCCCGTGGAACAGGAGATCGTTCCGCCGCCGCCTGCGCCGCCCGGCGAGTTCGAATTCGATGATGGCACCAGCGAAGACGCGGTGGTCACGCGACGGCTCAACGACCGAATGCGCGGAAATGCCCGTCAGGCCTCGCTGGATCCGAAAGATGGGATCGACCTATGAGCGGCTTACGGATCAAGCACACGTTCCGCCTGCCACCCGACTTGTCCGCGCAGCTCGCCGACTACGCCGCGCGGAAACGGGTGACCCAAGCGCTGGTGATGGAGACAGCGCTCTCATCATTTCTATCCGGCGACAGTGGCGAACATCTCGAGGCCGTGCTCAGTCGCAGGCTCGACCGGCTGTCGCGCCAGGCGGATCGGCTCGCATGGCATGTCGAGCTCAGCAATGAGACGTTGGCTCTGTTCGTGCGGTTCTGGCTGGTGAACAATCCGCCACTTCCGGACACCGCTCTCGCCGCCGCGCAGGCGATGGGGAAGGAGCGCTGGGAGCGGTTCATCGAAACACTCAATCGCCGGATGGAGTTCGGACCGCGGCTGAAGAATGAGATTTCGCAAGACATCGAACCGTCCGAACCCGGCGAGCATTGACCCGCTACTGTTAGCCCTCGGCCAGTCGGTCGTCGATCGCGCGCAGCCGCTTTCGAAGGAGCGCAATTTCCTGCTTTCGTTCATCATCCATCGCGCTCAATGCTCGGCGCAGTAATGTCATCAACTCTGGTGTAGCGGATTGAGCCGCGACTGCGTCCTCTTCGAGTTTCGCAATATCGCCCTCATCGAGCCCATGTTCTTCCGGATCCACGGTCACAGGCGCGCTGATCGCATACAGGGTGCTGATGAGGCGCTCTGCAGCGGCCCCGAGCTCTTCTTTCCGTTTCTCGAGTGAGGCGATATCGAGGCGCGTCGCAGCCATCTCCAAAAATGTAGTTCTGGCCACACCCAACGTCCCTGCCCAATTGTGGGATGACTCTGCCGAGATCTCAATTTCCTCGTCCTCATAAGGCTCAAGGTCGTTGGTAGCCTGATCAAGGAAGTTCCGGATCGGCGTCCCCATATGGTCGAGCGACCACTCGGCATCCCTAATTCTCGCAACCGCAGCATCGCGCACCATTGCATCGGTCTGGATTTCCATGCGGTTGAGTTGACGCCAAACGGGCCGCACCGCGATCCAGGCAGCGACCAGCGCGATGAAGCTGCCAATGAGGGTCTGCCATTCCCGCAAAAAATCGACCAAATCCATTGTCCTCCAAATGATCGTCAACACCATCGCAATCGCGATGACCAAGGCTTTCAATATCAAGACCAGCATCTGTAACCTGCTCGGTGGCGCCCAACCGTGGCGATGCCCGAGTCGGGCCGCAATGGATAGTGACGCGGCCCGCATTCTCGTCTGGTAGGGCTGAAGCCGCCGCTAGCTTGGCGGGACGAAAGCGCCAAAGCTTTCTACTTCTACGCCACGCTACGATCAATTGAAGTAGTTGTTGTCAGACCCGTTTTTACTGCCTCCTTAGTCATCCCTGTCGCCGGAGCAGCTTCGCACCGGCCTGAAGCCAGGGTGTCGATCGGTGAACGCAACTCCAGTCCGTTCGGAAGCTTCGCGCCGCGGCGCGCGCATGCTGCGGACTGCGCTCGGCACCTCGATCGCCGCCTGGCTGGATGACCCCGAGATCGTTGAGGTGATGCTCAATCCCGATGGCCGCCTGTGGATCGATCGGCTTGGTGCCGGCCTGGCGGACACAGGGATGACCATCCCTGCGGCCGACGGCGAGCGGATCATCCGTCTGGTCGCGCATCATGTCGGCACCGAGGTCCATGCCCGCTCGCCGCGCGTCTCGGCCGAGCTGCCGGAATCGGGGGAGCGTTTCGAAGGGCTGCTGCCGCCGGTCGTGACCGCACCTGCCTTTGCGATCCGCAAGCCGGCCGTCTCCGTGTTCACGCTCGACGACTATGTCGCGTCGGGCATCATCTCACCCGTGCAATGCGGGTCCCTCCGCGAAGCGGTGACGATGCGCGAGAATATCCTCGTCGCCGGCGGGACCGGCACTGGCAAGACCACGCTGACCAACGCGCTGCTCGCCGAGATCTCGCAGACCAGCGACCGCATCGTGCTGATCGAGGATACGCGCGAACTGCAATGCACCGCGCCCAATCTAGTCGCGATGCGGACCAAGGAAGGGGTGGCAACCCTCTCCGACCTGGTGCGCTCGTCGCTTCGCCTCCGGCCGGATCGGATTCCGATCGGCGAGGTGCGGGGCGCCGAAGCGCTCGACCTTCTCAAGGCGTGGGGCACCGGACATCCGGGCGGCTTCGGGACCATCCATGCCGGCACCGCGCTCGGCGCGTTGCGCCGGCTCGAGCAGCTGATCCAGGAAGCCGTCACCACCGTGCCGCGCCCGCTGATCGCCGAGACAATCGGCATGATCGCGGTGCTGGCCAGGGACGGCACCGGCCGGCGCCTCGCAGAACTCGCCCGCATCGAGGGTCTCGATGCCTCCGGCGAATACCGCCTTCGCTTCCTCACCAACGGAGAGTCCGAATGAACGTCTCGCTTTCCGCCGCCCGCACCCGCGGGGCGGCGCTCTACACCTGTGCCCTGGTCGCGCTTACCGCCGGCACGGCGCACGCATCGGGATCGTCGATGCCCTGGGAAAGTCCGCTCCAGTCGATCCTGGAGAGCATCGAAGGGCCCGTCGCCAAGATCATCGCGGTGATCATCATCATCGTGACGGGCCTGACGCTCGCATTCGGCGAGACCTCGGGCGGGTTCCGCCGGCTCATCCAGATCGTCTTCGGGCTGAGCATCGCATTTGCCGCCAGCTCCTTCTTCCTGAGCTTCTTCAGCTTCGGCGGCGGGGCGCTGATCTGATGGAAAGCCTCGATCCCGGCGCCGCCATTCCCGGCTATTTCGCGCCCGTCCACCGTGCGCTGACCGAGCAGATACTGCTCGGCGGCGCGCCGCGCTCGGTCGCCATCGTCAACGGCACGCTGGCCGGTGCGGTCGGGCTCGGCCTGCGCCTGTGGCTGGTCGGCCTGCTCATCTGGGCAGTCGGCCATGCCGCGGCCGTCTGGGCCGCGCGCCGGGATCCCCAGTTCCTCGAAGTCGGGCGGCGCCACATGCGTTATCCCGCCTTCCTGCGCGCGTGAGGCGGCCATGATGTCCCTCCGCGAATATCGCGCACGCGGCTCGACGCTCGCCGACTTCCTGCCCTGGGCTGCGCTGGTCGCTCCGGGTGTCGTCCTGAACAAGGACGGCTCGTTCCAGCGTACGGCCGCGATCCGCGGCCCCGACCTCGACTCCGCCACGCCGGCCGAACTGGTCGCGACCGCGGGCCGTCTCAACAGCGCACTTCGCCGGCTGGGTTCTGGCTGGGCGATCTTCGTCGAGGCGCAGCGCGTGCCCGCCCAGGACTATCCCGAGAACGGGTTCCCCGACCCCGCGTCGGCCCTGGTCGAACGGGAGCGCCGTGAGCAGTTTGCCGAGGAAGGCGCGCATTTCGAAAGCGCCTATTTCCTGACGCTGCAATGGATGCCGCCAGCCGAAGACGCCGCGCGCGCCGAAGGCTGGCTGTATGAGGGGCGGTCGCGAAGCGGTGTCGACCCGAACGAGTTGCTTGCCAATTTCACCGATCGCAGCGCCCGCCTTCTGCAGCTGCTCGAGGGCTTCCTGCCCGAGGCGCACTGGCTCGATGACGGCGATACGCTCACCTATCTTCACTCGGCGATTTCCACCAAGCGCCAGCGCGTCCGTGTCCCCGAGACGCCGATGTACCTCGATGCGATCCTCGCCGATGAGCCGCTGGTCGGTGGCCTCGAGCCACGGCTGGGCAGCCAGCATCTCCGGACGCTGACAGTTACCGGATTTCCGAGCGCCACCTTCCCAGGGCTGCTCGACGACCTCAACCGGCTGGCGTTCCCGTACCGTTGGGTCACGCGCGCGATCACGCTCGACAAGACCGACGCGACAAAGCTGCTCGGCCGCATTCGGCGGCAGTGGTTCGCCAAGCGCAAGTCCATCGCTGCGATCCTGAAAGAGGTGATGACCAACGAGGCATCGGTGCTGGTCGACAGCGACGCCTCGAACAAGGCGGCGGATGCCGATCTCGCGCTGCAGGAACTCGGCGCCGATATGGTTGGGCAGGCATATGTCACCGCGACAATCAGCGTCTGGGACGCCGATCCCGGCCTCGCGGCCGAAAAACTGCGGCTGGTCGAGAAAGTCGTGCAGGGCCGCGACTTCACGGTGATCGCCGAAGGGATGAATGCGGTCGAGGCATGGCTCGGCAGCCTGCCCGGCCATGTGTATGCCAACGTCCGGCAGCCCCCGATCTCCACCCTCAACCTGGCGCACATGGTGCCGCTGTCCGCCGTCTGGGCGGGGCCGGTGGCCGATGAGCATTTCGACGCGCCACCGCTCTTCTTCGCGCGGACCGAGGGCTCCACGCCGTTCCGCTTCTCCCTGCACGTCGGCGATGTCGGTCACACCCTGATCGTCGGCCCAACCGGCGCCGGCAAGTCTGTGCTGCTGGCGCTGATGGCGATGCAGTTTCGCCGCTACGAGAATGCGCAGATCTTCGCGTTCGACTTCGGCGGATCGATCCGTGCAGCTGCATTGGCGATGGGCGGCGACTGGCAGGACCTTGGGTCTGCGCCGCAGGATGAGAGCGGGCAAGGTGTCCGGCTGCAACCGCTGGCTCGGATAGACGAGCTGGCCGAGCGCAGCTGGGCCGCCGAGTGGCTGGCGGCAATCTTTGCCGCCGAGGGCGTGCCGCTAGATCCCCAGGCCAAGGAGCATCTTTGGGCGGCGCTGAACTCGCTGGCATCCGCGCCGGTGCCCGAACGAACGCTCACCGGCCTCGCGGTGCTGCTCCAGTCGCAACAGCTCAAGCAGGCGCTAGGGCCCTATTGCGTCGGCGGACCGCATGGTCAGTTGCTCGATGCGGAGTCCGAACACCTCGGTGAGGCGCGGGTGCAGGCGTTCGAGACCGAGGGCCTGGTCGGGAGCGCCGCCGCTCCGGCAGTGCTCTCCTATCTGTTCCACCGCATCGAAGCGCATCTCGACGGCGCGCCGACGATGATCATCATCGACGAAGGCTGGCTCGTTCTCGACAGCCCCGCCTTCGCCGCGCAGTTGCGAGAATGGCTCAAGACGCTACGCAAGAAGAATGCGAGCGTCGTGTTCGCGACCCAGAGCCTCGCGGATATCGAGACCTCGGCAATTGCGCCGGCGATCGTCGAGAGCTGCCCGACCCGGATATTTCTTCCGAACGAACGCGCGTTCGAGCCGCAGATCGCCGCCATCTACCGCCGGTTCGGGTTGAACGAGCGCCAGATCGAAATCCTCGCCCGGGCGACCCCCAAGCGCGACTATTACTGCCAGTCGCGCCGCGGCAATCGCCTGTTCGATCTTGGATTGGGCGAGGTCGCGCTCGCCTTCACGGCCGCTTCGTCGCGCACCGACCAGCGCCGCATCGCCGAACTTCTCGAAGCCCATGGCCGCGCCGGTTTCGCCGCCGCGTGGCTGCGCGCCCGCGGCCTCGATTGGGCCGCGGATCTTCTCCCTCTCACTGCCCAGGAGTGAATGTCATGCGTACCTCGTCGCTTCGCCGCTATGCCCTTTCATGCGGCTCGGCCCTGCTGATCGCCTTCGCCGCGGCTCCCGCCCATGCCCAGTTCGGCGGGATCGTTTACGACCCGACCAACTATTCGCAGAACGTGCTGACCGCGGCCCGCACGCTCGAGCAGATCAACAACCAGATCAAATCGCTTCAGAACGAAGCGGAGTCGCTGATCAACGATGCGAAGAATCTGGCGTCCTTGCCGACCTCCTCGCTCGCGGAGCTCCAGTCGCAGGTGCGGCAAACTCAGCAGCTGCTCGGCAACGCCCAGCGGATAGCTTATTCGGTCCAGTCGATCGACCAGGCCTTCACCAGCCGGTACCGCGGCGCCCCCATGTCGGCGACCGACAAGGCGCTGGTCGACAATGCCCGCGCCCGATGGGAAGACACTGTCGCCGGGTTTGAAGACGCGCTCAAGGTACAGGCCGGCGTCGTCGGCAATATCGAAGGCTCGCGCGACGCGATGAACCGCATCGTCGGCTCCAGCCAGTCGGCATCGGGTGCTCTGCAGGCCGCTCAGGCCGGGAATCAGCTTCTCGCGCTGCAAGCTCGGCAGCTTGCCGACCTGACCGCGGTGGTCGCGGCGCAGGGTCGCGCCCAAGCGCTCGAGGCGTCGCAGCGTGCCGCCGCTCAGGATCAGGCGCGCGAACAACTGCGCCGGTTCCTCGCACCCGGGACCGGTTACCGACCGACCCCGGCGCAGATGTTCCACCGCTGAGGCCGGGGCGATGAACGTACGGCTTCCGGCTCGCATTGGTGCCTTCGCATGTCTTGGCGTTGCAATCGCCATGGGTCTGCTCGCCCTGCGCGACGAGCCGAAGCCGTCATCGCCTCCCGTTACCCTCTCGACCGACCTGCCCACAGACCCGCTCCAGGCAAAGCTGCGGAGCTGCCAGTTGGCCGGGCAGGCGGCGGGCTCGGACCCGGGCTGCCTCGCAGCCTGGGCCGAGAACCGCCGACGGTTCCTGGGCCAGCGATCGCGGCTCGTCGAACCGGCTGCGGACTATGCGCCCGGCAAATCCTCCGAACCGGCGAGCCTCGTGGACGAGGCCATCGCCAATACCCAGCAGGAGCAGTGACATGGGCGGCACAGGCGTCGTCGACCGGTTTCTCGAGGTCTTCACCTCTTACATCGATTCCGGTTTCGGCCTGCTTCAGGGCGAGGTTGCCTTCCTCGCAACAACGCTGATCGTCATCGACGTGACGCTCGCGGCGTTGTTCTGGACCTTCGGCGAGGGCGACGACATCATCGCCCGGCTGGTCAAGAAGACGCTGTTCGTCGGCATCTTCGCCTACATCATCGGCAACTGGAACATGCTCGCGCGGATCGTGTTCGAGAGCTTTGCAGGCCTTGGCCTCAAAGCCTCCGGGACCGGGTTCACGACAGCCGAGCTCCTGCAACCTGGGCGGGTCGCGCAGGTCGGGCTCGACGCCGGGCGTCCGATCCTCGACTCGATCTCCGGACTGATGGGCTACATCAGTTTCTTCGAGAACTTCATCCAGATCGTCGTCCTGCTGTTCGCCTGGGTGATCGTCCTGCTCGCGTTCTTCGTGCTGGCCGTGCAGTTGTTCGTCACCCTCATTGAATTCAAGCTGACGGTGCTGTGCGGGTTCGTGCTGATCCCGTTCGGACTGTTCGGCAAGACCGCGTTCATGGCCGAACGCGTCCTCGGCAATGTCGTGTCTTCCGGCATCAAGGTGCTGGTGCTCGCGGTCATTGTCGGCATCGGCTCTACGCTCTTCTCAGAATTCACCGACGCCATCGGCAACGCGCAGCCGACGATCGAGGACGCCATGGCCATCGTGCTGGGCGCGCTGTGCCTGCTGGGCCTTGGCATCTTCGGCCCCGGCATCGCGAGCGGCATCGTCTCTGGCGGACCGCAGCTTGGCGCTGGTGCGGCGGCTGGCACCGCTCTCGCGGCAGGCGGCGTGATCGCAGCCGGCGCGGCTGCCGGGGGCGCGGCGCTCGGTGCTGCCGGTGGCGCGCTCGCGGGAGCTGGCCGGACCGTCAGCACCGCCACCAGCGCATATCGCGCCGGAGCCGAGGGCAAGTCGGGCATGTCCGGCGTCGCATCGGGCCTGAGCAATGTCGGCCGCACCGCCGCCCAAAGCGCCATGTCGCCGCTCCGGCGCGCGGCGGGCGGATCCTCCAGCGGCTCCGGTGGAACGGGTGCTGGTTCTGGTGGGTCCGGCGGCGGCGGCGGAAGCCCAGCGGCGGCAGCGGCAGCAGTCGAGCGAGACTCGGGCGGTGTTCCCAAGCCCCAGACTGGCGCAGGCCCCGTCGAGCGCGACAGCGGCGGCGTTCCACTCCCCCAGTCCGAAGCCTCTCCGGGCGCCCCGGCGTCTGCGGCATCCGAGCCAGCATCGGACGCGGCTTCACCTGTGCCCGACGCCCCCCGCAGCGAACCCCCGGCCTGGGCCCGGTCGATGCGCCGCCATCAGGCAATCGTCCACGGCGCCAGCGTCGCCACCCACACGCTGCGCGGCGGCGACAGCCGGGGCCCCGGCGCCTCCGTCAGCGTGACCGACAAGGAGTGAATTGCCATGTTTCGACGATCGACCGTGCGCTACGGCGCTACCCCAGAACCCGAGACGCCCTACCAGCGGGCCGGACAGGCATGGGACGACCGCATCGGCTCGGGCCGGGTTCAGGCGCGGAACTGGCGGCTCGCATGCTTTGCAGCGCTCGCGCTGCTGGCGCTGTCCATCGCCGGTCTGATCGCAATGGCGATGCGCGGCACGATCACCCCGTGGATCGTCCAGGTCGACAAGATGGGTGAGGCCCAGGCCGTGGCGCCCGCCGACGCGGACTATCATCCAAGCGACCCGCAGATTGCGTACCATCTGGCGCGCTTCATCGAGAATTTCCGGGGGATTCCCGCCGACCCGGTCGTGCTGCGCCAAAGCTGGCTGCGCGCTTATGACTTCACGACGGCAAAGGGTGCGCTCGCGCTCAACGATTATGCCCGGAACAACGACCCGTTCGCGCAGGTCGGAAAATTCCAGGTCGCAGTCGACGTCTCCAGCGTGATTCGCGCCTCCGACAACAGCTTCCGCATCTCGTGGACCGAGCGGCGTTACCAGGACGGCAGCCTCGCCGCGACCGAACGCTGGTCTGCGATCGCTAGCGTAGTGATCCAGACCCCGCGCACTCCCGAGGCGCTCCGCAAGAATCCCCTCGGCGTGTTCGTCAACGCCCTCAACTGGTCAAAGGAGCTCACGCAATGACCCCGATCCGTACGGCGATCCTGCCTGCAATGCTGATGCTCGCGGCCTTCCCGCTAGCGGCTTGCGGCGCGTCTCATGCCCAGACCCGCCCGCTGACGTTCGACGCGGCGCCTGTGGCGGTACCCGAACCCGAGCAGCCGAAGCCGGTCGAGATCATCCGTATTCCCGCGCCGCTGCCGCTTCCTGGACAGCTGAAGCCGGTCTCGACGGCGCCCGCACCGGAGGCCTCCGACCCAAGGACCCGGATCGGCACCGCCAATGCGGCGGCACGCATGCAACCGGTCCGTGACGGATTTCTGAACGCGATCCAGCTTTACCCCTGGGCCGAGGGCGCACTTTATCAACTCTACACCGCTCCCGGCCAGGTCACCGACATCGCGCTGCAGGAAGGCGAGCAACTGGTTGGGCCGGGACCGGTGGCTGCCGGCGATACCGTGCGCTGGATCATCGGTGACACGGTCAGCGGATCCGGTCCCGGGCAACGTGTCCATATCCTCATCAAGCCGACCAGGGCCGGGCTCGTCACCAACCTCGTCATCAACACCGACCGGCGGACCTATCATCTCGAGCTGCGCTCGACACCGGAGACGTACATGGCTTCGGTTTCCTGGACCTACCCCCAGGACGCGCTGATCGCACTTACCGTGCGAAGTCGCGAAGCGGCGGCCACGGTGCCGGTGGTGCCCAATATCGATATCGATGCGCTGAACTTCCGCTACCGGATCGAGGGAGATCGTACTTCATGGCGTCCGCTGCGCGCCTTCGACGACGGGCGACAGGTCTTCATTGAGCTCCCGTCGAACATTGGCCAGAGCGATCTTCCCCCGCTCTTCATCGCGGGCGCCAAGGGAGCGGGCGAACTCGTCAACTACCGCGTTCGCGGCCGTTACATGGTGGTCGATCGCCTGTTCGCCGGCGCCGAAATGCGGCTCGCCGCGGGGAAGTCCGAGAGACGCGTTCGCATCCTGCGGGACACCGCCATGCCCGTGGAGACGTCGAAATGAGCGCCGCGACCGAAACAGCACCGGTGGCCGCCGCCGACCTGCGCCTGCGCGGCGATCCTCCCCGGGTGATGCGGCTTTCGCGCAAGGCGCTGGCGGCCGTCGGTCTGGTCACGACAGCCGGTATCGGCGGTGCGCTGATCTATGCCCTCCAGCCCTCGGCGCCGAAGAGCCAGACCGAACTCTACGCGACCGACAATCGCGCGACCTCCGACAGTCTGGCCGGGGCGCCCAAGGATTATTCGCAGGTTCCCCGGCTCGGCCCACCGCTGCCGGGCGATCTAGGCAGGCCGATCCTCTCCGCCCAGCAGCGCGGCGTCGACGTGACGCCGCCGCCCATCGGTGCCCCGTCGCCGTCTCCCGCAGGGCCGGCAGCCCACGCCGCCCAGGCAGCTCGGGAGCGCGTTCGCCAGGAGCGCGATGCCGCGCGCACCAGCAAGGTGTTCGTCGGCAGCGAAAGCGCCGCCAATTCAGCAGGTGCGGCTCCTCCCGCGCCACTGCAGCTTTCTTCCGCCACGGGCGCACCTGCCGCGCCGACAGCGGCAGCGAGTGGTGACGGCGGTGACGGCCAATCTGCGAAGCGCAACTTCCTGCGGCCCGCCGAGGGCGTGCAGACGCAAAGCGCATATCGGGTGGTCCAGCCGTCCTCGCCCTATGTCGTCCAGGCGGGCAGCATCATTCCCGCCGCGCTGATCACCGGCATCCGATCGGATCTGCCCGGCACCATCACGGCCCAGGTGACGCAGAACATCTTTGACAGCGTGACCGGCCGGTTCCTGTTGATCCCGCAGGGCAGTCGGCTGATCGGTGAGTATGATTCACAGGTTTCGTTCGGGCAGAACCGCGTGCTTCTCGCTTGGGACAGGCTGATCCTTCCCGACGGGCGCTCGATCCAGCTCGATCGGCTTCCCGGTTCGGACGCTTCGGGATATTCCGGGCTTGAGGACCGGGTGAACCAGCATTGGGGCGGGATGCTCCGGGCCGCTCTGGTTTCGACGTTGCTCGGTGTCGGCACCGAAGTCGGCAACGGCGATGATAGCGATCTCGTCCGCGCGCTTCGCCAGGGCGCATCCGAGTCGATCGGTCGTACCGGACAGGATCTCGTGCGCCGCCAGATGAATGTGCAGCCGACGCTAACGGTACGGCCGGGGTTCCAGCTTCGCGTGATCGTGACGCGCGACATCGTGATGGCTCCGGCGGAAGGAGGTGCGAAATGACGCTCAAGCTCGGACCGATCGCAGACGACAAGCCGGTCAAGATCACGATCGAAGTGCCCGCCGATGTGTATCGCGATCTCTCCGCCTATGCCGAGGCGCATGCGGCGGCGACCGGTCAAGCCTCCCAAGGTCCCGCCAAGCTCGTCGTTCCGATGCTCGCCCAGTTCATGGCAACGGATCGTGGTTTCGCAAAGGTGAGACGGCAGTAATCTTCCCGCGCCGGCAGGCTCTGGCGCAGTCCGGTCGGAAATGATTTTGCGCTCGCGCCCGCTTCCTCTAATGGCGGGCCCGTGCGGAAGCTGTTTTCCCTGGTTTTGACGATGATGCTTGCCTTGACCCTGGTCACCGGGCTTCAGGCATCGGCGGCGGCTGCCGCTGAGCCAGCAACCTGCGGCGCAATCGTTGCCGATAGCGAGCCGGGCCATGCTCCAGGCGACAGCGACGAAGTACCGGGCGACAGCGACAAGGCGACACCGCACCATCACAGTGCAGTCCACAGCCACGATATCGGCGTGCCGGCAAAGCACCTGGCCGCAACGCCGATTTCCGGCACTTCAACGCCGAGCGGTATCGCCGCCGGACCCTCGCTCCCATCGATCCTGACCGCTCGCGACCTGAGACCGCCGATCGCCTGACGTCGCCGTCCCTCTGCCCGCCTTCTGGCGCGTGGAGCCTTTGCGAACGTCAGGGAGAATCCCAAAATGTCCCGAATTATCGCGGCGCTTCTCGCCGTGGCGTCATGCGCAGCCATTGCGCAGGCGCAAACCGCGCCGTCCGAACAGGACGGTCCGGTCCTCACACTCGATCAGGCACTCGCCAGTGCAGGTGCTACTTCGCCTTCGGCCGATGTCGGGCAGACCGGGATCCGCGCCGCGGATGCCGGGCGGACCGTTGCCGGACTCCGTCCCAACCCTAGCGTCAACATCCAGACCGAGAATGTCGCCGGCACCGGTCCCTATCGGGGATTGGACAGCTCGGAGACAACGATCGGCTTTGAATTGCCGATCGAACTCGGCCGCAAGCGCTCCGCGCGCGTGGCCGTGGCCGATGCGCGCGTCATCCGCGCGCGGATCGAGGCTTTGGTCGTCCTGGAGGACCTCCGGCTCCGGGTGACGCAAGCCTATATCGAGGCCGCCGCAGCCGAGCGCCGGCTGGCGATCGCGATCGAGCAAGCTCGTATCGCCGACGAGCTGCTGCGGGTTGCCAAGGACCGGGTGATGGTCGGCGCGGCGTCGCCGATCGAGGAACAGCGCGCGGCGGTTCTGCAAGCCAACGCCCAAGGAGAGCTCGCTCGGGCGCGGCGGACTGTCGAGGTGTCGCGCGCAAATCTGGGCCGGTTGATCGGCACCCCGGTTTCCGGGCCGCTCGACATGGCATGGTTCGACCGTGTTGCGGCCTATGGCCCGGTCGCGCCGATCCGGGTGGAAGGGACGCTCGCTTATGCGGCGGCCAATGCCGACCTTGCGATCGGCAACGCGCAGGTCAGGCTGGCACGCACCCAGCGCATGCCCGACCTGACTTTGACCGCCGGGACCCGCAGGCTGGAGGCCACCAACGACGTCGCAGCTGTCTTCGGCGTGTCCGTGCCGCTGCCGCTCTTCAACAGCGGCAGGGCAGGCGAGGCCCAGGCGCGCGCGGAGCGCGACCAGTTCGAGGCTCGTACCCGGCTCGCAAAGGCGGATGCCGAACAGGCGATCGCGAGCGCGCAGGCGGATCTGGCCAACGCGTTGGCCATGGTCGAGACGACACGCGGACCCGCTCTGGACGCGGCTATCGAAGGCGCACGGATCGCCCGCGTCGGCTATGGTGAAGGCGCGCTCACCCAGATCGAGCTGCTCGATGCCGAGCGGACGCTCGCCCAGACGCGAGCCGCCGCGATCGATGCCCTCGTCGCCTATCATGATGCTGCGGCCCGGTTGAGGCGGCTTACCGCCCCGGCGCCCGATTTCTCCGGAGAATTTTGATGAACTTGCATGACAAGCGCCTCCTCGGGGGCGCAGCCGGCATCGCGCTTGTTGCCGCCCTGGGCGGCTTCGGCATCGCCCGTTGGACTGCGGCGCCTGCGCCGGTCGAGGCGCCGGCCAAGGCAGAATCCGAGCATGAGGAAAGCACCGACAGCATCGCCATGACCGCCGACGCAATCAAAGTCGCGGCGATCGGCACCGAGACCGTTACCGCAGGAGGCCTTGGCGCCGAGATCCTGTCCCAGGCCACTGTCACGGCTTCCACCGAGGGCGAGGCGATCGTCACAGCCCGCGCCAGCGGCACCGTGATTCGCGTGTTCAAGCGGCTCGGCGATCCCGTGCGTGCCGGCGAGGCACTCGCCATCGTCGAAAGCCGGGAGGCGAGCCAGATCGCCGCCGAGCGCACGTCCACGGCTGCGCGTCTGGTGCAAGCGCAGCGCGCGCTCGCCAGAGAGCGCTATCTGTATCAGCAGAAAGTCTCGGCCCGCGTGACGCTCGAGGCGGCTGAAGCGGATGCCGCTGCGGCGGCAGCTGAGGCGCGCCGCGCGCAGCTCGCGGCCCAGAACGCCAAGATTACCAGCGATGGCCGCGGCGTCATTCTCGCCAGCCCCATCTCGGGCCGGATAACCTCCCAGAACGTCACGCTGGGCGCGTTCGTCCAGCCCGAAGCGGAGATGTTCCGCATCTCCGATCCGCGTCGAATCCAGATCGAAGCCGCCGTCGGTCCTGCCGACGCGGCCCGGCTCGCGCCGGGCGACCGCGCCATCGTCGAAATTGCCGGCGGCTCCACGATCGAAGCGCGGGTGCGCGCCGTCACGCCGACGCTCAGCGGCGAAACCCGCTCCGCAACGGCGTTGCTCGACGTCGATGGCGTCGGCCTGCAGCCGGGCCTCGCGGTGCGCGTGCGGCTCATGCCGAGCCGAGGCGGCTCTACCACGGCGATCGTCGTGCCCGAAGAGGCCGTCCAGTCCGTCGAAGGCAAGGATGTGGTGTTCGTCCGGACGCCCGAGGGGTTCCGCGCAGTTCCGGTCAAGACCGGCCAGCGCAGCGCCGGACGGATCGAAATCGTCTCCGGGCTCACGCCGGGCCAGACGATCGCCACGACCAACGCCTTCCTGCTCAAGGCCGAGCTCGGCAAATCCGCTGGCGAGGAGCACTGAGCCATGATTGCCAACCTCATGGCGCTGTCCGTCAGGGCGCGCTGGGCGGTCGTCGCCTTCTTTCTCGCCGTCGCCGGCATTGGCTTGTGGCAGCTCACCAAGCTGCCGATCGATGCCGTACCCGACATCACCAACAACCAGGTCCAGATCAACACGGTCGAGCGCGGACTCTCGCCGATCGAGATCGAGAAGCGCGTTACCTTCCCGATCGAAACCGCACTTGCCGGCATTCCCGGCCTTGAGACGACGCGCTCGCTGTCGCGCAACGGCTTCAGCCAGGTCACAGCGATCTTCACCGATGGCACCGATCTCTATTTCGCCCGCCAGCAGGTGAGCGAGCGCATCGCTCAGGCGCGCGACAGTTTGCCCGGGGACGTTCAGCCGCAGATCGGCCCGGTGACGACCGGGCTCGGCGAAATCTTCATGTACGCGGTCGACTACGCCAATCCCGGCGGCAAGGGAGCGAAGCCGGTCGACGGCCAGCCTGGCTGGCAGACCGACGGGAGCTTTCTCACCCCTGAGGGCGACCGGTTGACCGACGACGTGTCGCGTTCGGCCTATCTGCGGACCGTGCAGGACTGGATCATCCGGCCGCAGCTGCGCACCGTCCAGGGTGTTGCGGGCATTGATTCGATCGGCGGGTTCGAGAAGACCTATGTTGTCGAGCCCGACCCCGTGAAGCTGGCCGAGTTCGGCGTGTCCTATTCCGAGCTCGCCAAGGCACTGGAGGCCGCCAACCTTGCGGTCGGGGCGAACTTCTTCAATCGCGGGGGTGAAGCGTTCCTGCTGCGAGCCGACGCCCGCATCCGCGATATCGGCGAGATTGCCGAAGCGGTCATCGCGACGCGCGGCGGCATTCCCGTTGCCGTCAAGAATGTCGCAACGGTGCGGATCGGCGGCGACCTGCGCACGGGTGCAGCCAGCATGAACGGCCATGAGGTCGTCATCGGTACCGCGCTGATGCTGATCGGCGAGAACAGCCGCGTCGTCGCGCGGAGCGTCGGCGAACGGATGGAGACGATCGTCAAGTCGCTGCCGCCCGGGGTCAAGGTCACCACGACTCTCGACCGCTCGAAGCTCGTCAACGCCACCGTCGAGACCGTTCAGAGGAATTTGATCGAAGGCGCGATCCTTGTCGCGGCGGCGCTGTTCCTACTGCTCGGCAACTGGCGCGCGGCGGTCATCGCCGTGCTGGTCATCCCATTCTCGTTCCTGATGATGGCGATGGGGATGAATGCCTTCGGCGTTCCGGGCAATTTGATGAGCCTTGGCGCGCTCGACTTCGGCCTGATCGTCGATGGCGCGGTGATCATCATCGAAAACTGCCTGGCGCGGCTGGCGCACCGGCAGCACCAGGAGGGCCGGCTGCTCTCGCTTCGCGAGCGGCTCGAGGAAACGATGCGAGCCTCGCAGGAGATGATCAAGCCGACGGTCTTCGGCCAGGCGATCATCTTCCTCGCCTTCACGCCATTGCTGATGTTCACCGGTGTCGAGGGCAAGACCTTCTCGCCGATGGCGATCACCATCATGCTGGCGCTCGCCGCCGCGTTCATCCTGGCGCTCACCTTCGTGCCGGCAATGGTCGCGCTGCTGATCCGCGGCAAGGTCGCCGAGAAGGAAGTGTGGATCGTCGCCAAGACCAAGTCACGCTACATCCCGATCCTCGAGCTGGCGGTCGCCAAGCCGTGGCGCTTCATCGGCGCGGGCTTCGCCTTCTTCGGGGCGGCGGTCTTCGCGTTCGGCTTTCTCGGGCAGGAGTTCATCCCTCAGCTCGACGAAAAAAATGTCGCGATGGCTTCGAGCAGGGTGCCATCGGTATCGATGGAACAGTCGCTCGCGATGCAACGCGGAGTCGAGCGGGCGATCACCAGCCTGCCCGAAGTCGCGATGATGTTCTCCAAAACCGGCACTGCCGAAGTCGCCACCGATCCCATGCCGTCGAATATCTCGGACGGCTTCGTGATCCTCAAACCCCAGGATCAATGGCCCGCCGGAATCGCCACCAAGGAACAGGTGCTCGAGCGCATCGAGCGCGTGTCCGGCGCGCAGATCGGCAACGCCTATGAAGTCAGCCAGCCGATCCAGTTGCGCTTCAACGAGCTGATCGCCGGCGTGCGTGGCGATGTTGCGATCAAGCTCTATGGCGACGATCTCGACCAGCTGAGCGCGACCGCGGCGCGGATCGTCCAGGCGCTGAAGGCCATACCCGGCGCGGCGGATGTGAAGGCCGAGCAGACCAGCGGCTCGCCGACGCTGGAAGTGAGCTTCGACCGAGCCGCGATTGCGCGGTTCGGGCTCACCGTCGAGGAGGTCGCCGACACCGTGTCCGCGGCCATGGGAGGGCGCGAAGCAGGCCTGGTGTTCGAAGGCGACCGCCGTTTCGCGGTGACCGTCCGTGTGCCGGCGGCATCGCGCGACAATCTCGACGCGCTCCAGAGCCTGCCGGTAATGTTGCCGCAGGAAGCCGGCGAGAAGCGCAAGTCGGTGCCCTTGTCGCAGGTGGCGACATTCCGGTTCAGCGAAGGGTTGAACCAGATCAGTCGCGAGAATGGACGGCGGCGTGTGGTCATCCAGGCCAATGTGCGTGGCCGCGATGTCGGATCGTTCGTCGCGGAGGCCCGGCCTCAAGTGGAGCGGATCCAGTTGCCGACCGGTTCCTATCTCGAATGGGGAGGCCAATTCCAGAATCTGCAGGCGGCTTCCGACCGGCTCGCGATCGTCGTCCCGATCTGCTTCGCGATCATCTTCGGGCTGCTCTACATGGCGCTCGGCAGTCTCGGTCGGGCATTCGCGGTGTTCGCGGCGGTGCCGCTGGGGCTGGCGGGCGGCGTGTTCACCTTGTTGATGACCGGCATCGCCTTCTCGGTGTCGGCGGCGGTCGGCTTCATCTGCCTGGCCGGCGTCGCGGTACTCAACGGACTGGTCGTGATGAGCGCGATCAGGGAACGGCTGGAGGCTGGCGTGGAGCTCAGCCGGGCTATCGTCGAGGGGAGCATCGAGAAGATGCGCGCCGTCGTCATGACCGGCTTCGTTCCCGCGATCGGCTTCGTGCCGATGGCGCTCGCCCACGGCACTGGCGCGGAGGTCCAGAAGCCGCTCGCCATGGTCGTGATTGGAGGCCTCGTCGCCGCGACCATCCTTACGCTGCTCGTCCTGCCCGCCATCGCCAAGGTCGTTCTCGGCCTTGGCGAGGGGTGGCGGTCGCGACGCAAGAGCAGGGGCGATGCTTCGCCGGCCACGGCATGAAGACGGGAGACGGACAATGGCAACCAGCATGAAGCTGCTGCGAATCTACACCGACGAGGCCGCCTATTTCGGCGACCGCAAATTGTTCGAGGAGGTCGTGTCGCGAGCCCGCGAGGCCAAGATGGCGGGTGCGACCGTTCTCCAGGCATTGTTTGGCTTCGGACATTCGGCACACCAGCATCGCAAGCACTTTCTCGAGGACGACCAGTCGCTCGTGATCGAGATCGTCGATGAGGAGTCCCGACTTCGGGATTTCGCCGCTTCCCTTGCCGATGTGCACGGGATCGGGCTGATCACGCTGGAAGCGGTCGAGGTCCTGGGGGGCGACACGACCCTGGCGCCGGCAGGAGCCGCCTGATGCACCGGCGCCGCATCGGAATGGGCGAAGCAACCACGTCGCGAAGGCTCGATGCGGCATGCCGGCTGTTCTGGGGCAACGACCTGAGACGGGGGGACCAGCGATGGGAGCATTGAACTACACCCTTATTCCGCTGGTCGCGATCCTGCTGGGGTCGATCGCCGCGGTGACCCGGCCGCCGGGCGAGCGCCTCGTGAGCGCCATGCAGCATCTCGCGGCGGGCGTCGTGTTCGCCGCGGCCGCGACGGAAATACTCCCGCAGGTCATGCACGGCGCGTCCCCGGTTGCAACGCTTGTAGGCGGCGCGCTTGGCGTTGCCGCCATGCTGGGGCTCAAGGCCTTCGAGAGCCGGTTCAAAGGGCCGGCGGCGCTGCTGGGAGCGGTCTCGATCGACATAGCGATCGACGGGCTCGTCCTCGGTCTCGCTTTCGTGGCCGGCGCGAAGGCAGGGATACTGCTGACGGTCGCCCTTACTCTGGAAGTGCTGTTTCTTGGCCTCACGCTGACCGCCGAACTGGGCGAGACGATCCGCTCCAAGGCAAAGGTCGTCATGATCGTGGGCGCAATCGCCCTGCTCCTGCCGGGTGGTGCGGCGATAGGCCTTTCGGTCGCCGAACTGCCCATGGCGGTTATCGTCGGCTTCCTGAGCTTTGGCCTGATGGCGCTGCTCTACCTCGTCACCGAGGAGCTTCTCGCCGACGCCCACAGAAAACCCGACACGCCGCTGGTCGCGGTGATGTTCTTCGTCGGCTTTCTCGGGCTGCTCGTCATCGAGGAGTTGATGGGTTGACGCCGGATTTTCCGAAAACGCGCCATTCGTGGCTGCCGAGCGTTCGCCCGGCGCCAGTTCAACCATTTGAGACACCTACCCCTCAATCCGAAGAGTGCTGCAGAACATGACTCCAAAGAAGCCCGACACCGACCAGCAATCGCAGGGCGTCGACACCGGGCACGCGCCCGAAGCGGTCGCGGGAAGCCACCCGGTCGGTGTCGAAGACCACGATCATGACGAGCATGCCCATGGCGGGATATTCGGTCCGAATACCGAGATCATTTTCGCTCTGCTCTGCGGCGCATTCCTCGCCATCGGATTCGCAATCGATAAGCTTACCGAAGCGCCCACATGGGTTCCTCTTGCGGGTTATCTCGTTGCCTATTTCCTGGGCGGGTTCTTCACCGTGCTTGAGGCTTTCCAGAACCTCAGGAAGAAGCGCTTTGAGATCGACACGCTCATGCTGGTGGCTGCAGCCGGCGCGGCAGCGCTTGGGGCTTGGGCAGAAGGATCGCTGCTCCTCTTCCTGTTCAGCACCGGACACGCGCTAGAGCATTATGCGATGGGCCGCGCCAAGCGGGCGATCGAGGCGCTAGCCGAGCTGGCGCCGCGCACGGCTCAGGTCCGCCGCGACGGCAAGGTCAGCGAAATCCCGGTCGAGGAGCTGGAGATCGGCGACGTGGTGCTGGTGAAGCCCGACGAGCGGCTCCCCGCGGATGGCTTTCTGGTCAAGGGCACGACTGCGATCGACCAGGCGCCGGTGACGGGCGAGAGCATGCCGGTCGACAAGCGCGCGGTGATGGACGATGCGGCCGCCCGCGCCAAGCCAGACGCGATAGAGGCGGCCTATCGGGCATTTGCCGGCACCATCAACGGCAGCGGCGCAATCGAGATCGAGGTAACGCGCAAATCGACCGACAGCGCGCTCGCCAAGGTCGTAAAAATGGTCAGCGAGGCGGAAACGCAGAAGTCGCCTACCCAGCGTTTCACCGATCGCTTCGAACGCTATTTCGTGCCGACCGTCCTCGGCCTAGTCTTCGTGTTGCTGTTCGCATGGGTCGTCATCGACGAACCCTTCCGCGACAGCTTCTATCGGGCAATGGCCGTGCTGGTCGCCGCCAGCCCGTGTGCGCTCGCAATCGCAACGCCCAGCGCTGTGCTTTCCGGCGTCGCGCGTGCTGCCCGTGGCGGCGTGCTGGTGAAAGGCGGCGCCCCGCTCGAGAATCTCGGGTCGCTGACCGCGATTGCGTTCGACAAGACCGGGACCCTCACCGAAGGCCGGCCACGCATCACCGACGTCGTTCCCGCCCCGGACGTTACCGAGGAGGAGTTGCTCAAGGTCGCGGTCGCCGTCGAGAGCCTCAGCGATCATCCGCTTGCCCGGGCGATCGCCCGGGACGGCCGCGAGCGGCTGGGGGAAACCGCACCGTCAGAGGCTTCCGATCTTGAAAGTCTCACCGGACGGGGTGTGAAGGCGAAGATCGACGGCGAAATCGTCTTGATCGGCAAGGCGGAGATGTTCGGCAGCGATGGCACCGCCGCGCTTTCCGAGGCAATGGAGAAAGCGATCGGCGAACTGCGTGAGGGCGGACGCACGACGATGATCGTCCGCCAGGGCGATCGGGATCTCGGTGCGATAGGCCTGATGGACACGCCGCGGGCATCGGCAAAGGCAACGCTGGAGCGGCTCCGGGCGCTCGGCATCAAGCGAATGATCATGATCTCTGGCGACCACCAAAAGGTTGCCGAAGCGGTCGCCAAGGAAGTCGGCCTTGACGAGGCGTGGGGCGACCTGATGCCCGAGGACAAGGTCGAGGCGATCCGCAAGCTCAGCGCCGGCACTCAGGTCGCGATGGTCGGCGACGGCGTCAACGATGCACCCGCAATGGCGAACGCAACGGTCGGCATCGCAATGGGCGCGGCCGGCTCGGACGTCGCCCTGGAAACCGCCGATGTCGCGCTGATGGCCGACGACCTCGCGCATCTTCCGTTCGCGGTCGGCCTGAGCCGCCGCACGCGCTCGATCATCCGGCAGAATGTGTTCGTCAGCCTGGGGGTAGTGGCGGTGCTGGTGCCCGCCACGATCTTCGGCCTTGGCATCGGACCCGCGGTGGCCATGCACGAGGGCTCGACGCTTATTGTCGTCTTCAACGCGTTGCGGCTCCTGGCTTATCGCGATGCTTGAGCTTGGCCCCGCATCGGAGCCGAGGTCGCGCAGGCGCGCGGCGGCCGGCCTGCCGATGTGACGGTCCGCCGAAACAGCGGGGGCGCCTGGACGCCCGAAGCCGACGCGGAGCTGACGCAGCGCGCGGCTGCGCGCCAGCCCCCGGCGGTGATCGCCCGTGGGATGGGGCGGACCCAGGACGCTATCCGGGGACGGGCGGGACAGCTCGGCATCATGCTTCCATCGGCGATACGTCCCTGGAAGATCAACTTTCCGCGCGGGCCACGGGCGCCAAGGTAAGCGGCGGGGTTCCGGGCTTGCGTCATGGCTCGCCCAGAATCGCGTCCGCTCCGGGCGCGCAGAAGCGGACCGAATCGGCAACGACTCCGGCCCGGCTCGATAACGTCCAAGCACCTTGGCCTTCGAATCCCCTCGTCAGATCGCTGAGCGTTCACGCCGGCGCTTTCTAATCCTTCGCTAGCCTACGACGGCTGCCAAAACCTGTTGCCACGCGCGCAATCGCGCTTCTCTTCCTTGCTCCCGACGCCGCGCAACCGCCCCGGCAAGAGGAGCAATCTCATGATCGAACGGTTCAAGATTCAGGCTCGGGGCTGGCGACGCGCCGCCGTCGCCGCGGCCATTCTCGCCGGCTTCGCCGGCGGTCCGGCGTTCGCCCAGGAGATCAGCGAGAACCGCGCCTGGCAATTCGAAACCCCGCAGGACATCGCCGCGCGTGCCGCCGTCGCCGACTTGATCGCCAGGCAGCGCGCCGGCGTTTACGCGGCGCCGATCTACAACACGACGATCGCTCGCCAGTATAATTGCTCGGTCGCGGCGAGCGCGGTCGGCAACAGCGACGCGCAGAGCGCGGTGGCCAACTCCCCCACCGTGACCGGCGCCAATTCGGCGGCGACGGGCAATGCCGGAAGCGCGCAGGTCGCAGGCGAGGGTGGCCCCGATATCACTCTCGACCAGCGCAATAATGGACCCGTTGCCTCGACCGCGATCGGTGCGACGGGTGCGACGGCCAACGGCCCTGCCTGGCAGGCGCTCAATTCGTCGCAGTCCAATTCGGGCGATCAGCAAGCGAGCGTTCAAGGCAGCACCGCCTGCGGTTTCGGGCCGATCAACTGATGTTGGCGCATCCTGCATTCCAGCCGCGTCGTCGTGCCCGCATCCTTGCCGCGGCATTGCTCGCCACTTCGCTCTCCGGTTGCGTGAGCATGAAGCAGCAGCGCCTGGCGCCGGAGGAGGAGCCGATATTGATTGGCCCTTCGGCGCGCGACAACCGCACGCCTATGGACCCGGCCTTTGTGTGCTTCGGCGCCAGGCTCTCGGCCCAGTCGCGTCGTCTCGTCATCGCGGTCGGCGACGTGCGCGACTTCACCGGAAAATATTCGGTCAACGAGGGCACCGCCATCACCCAGGGCGGCGCGCTGATGGTCGCCTCGGCGCTTGGCAAGCTCTCCGGCCCGGTCGTGCTCGCCGAGCGATTCGACCCGACGATCGGCGAGCGCGAACTCGGCTACACCGATCGGCGACAGCTCGGCGACGGCAACGCCCATATGGTCCCGGGAACGGCAGGCTCGTCGAACGTGCCGTGGCTACCTTATTATGGCGGCAGCATCACGGCGTCCGACTATTACATCGTCGGCGGCATCACCGAGCTCAACTACAACATCCGCTCGGGCGGTGCCGAGGTGCGGGTCGGCCAGGTCGGACCGAAGGTCCGGACCTACACGCAGTCGATCGCGATCGATCTCAGGATCGTCGATACGCGCTCGCTGCTGGTCGTCAGGACAGTAAGCCTGACCAAGCAGTTCACCGGCTATGAGGTCGGCTTCAACACCTTCCGCTTTTTCGGCTCCGAGCTGTTCGACGTGAACATCGGCGCCAAGGGCCAGGAACCGCTTCAGCTCGGCATCCGCGCCACGCTTGAGGAAGCGACGATGCGGCTCGTCGGCGCGGTTGCCGGTGTGGATCCGCGGCCCTGCATCGCCGGGCGCTCCTGGGAGCCGGTGCTTCCGGATCCCACGATTCGCTTCGCGGCCGAGGTCGCGGGGGCAGCCCGCGCCGCCGTGAAGGCAGCGACTCCGCTCAACGACGGCATCTCCGCCAGCGGCGACAGCGGCGGCGACGCGAAGCTGTCGTTCGAGCCCGGATCATCCGATCTTGCCGGCCCGGCCCTGGCAGTGCTCGATCGCATCGTGGCCGCAGCGCGCCAGCATCCGGTCGAGTTGCGGATCGCCGCGCGGGATATCGAAGTGCTCGAACCCAGCGCACGAGATGCGCTGACCGACAAGCGCATCGCGGCAGTGGCCGGCGCCCTTGCCGCGCGCGGCATCGTAAAGGTGGCGCTTCGCTGGCGGCCCGCGCCCTCGGACACGACCCTCCACCGCAACGACGCCGGTCTCCAGGATCTCGCCCGGCTCCGCATCGGCAACTGAGCCCGCCTCCCCTCGAACGATGGAGGCGCCCGCCCGCCAGCCGAATTCTCTCATCGAACACGCCCATCATCCCACCATCCGGAGTACTCCCATGTCCCGTATCTCTCGTTCCCGCGCCTCGCTGATGTTCGGCGGCGCAAGCGCGGCGCTTGCCGCGATGCTGCTGGCTTCGCCCGCCTCGGCCCAGTCGAGCACTGACCAGATCACCGGTGCCCGCGTCGTCGCCAGTCATCAGCGGTCCGACCATGCCCAGGCCGTCGCAGATACCAGCGGTCTCAACATCATGGTGGCAGCCCCGCCGGTCGAAACGTCCGACTTGGCGTTGCGCGGCAATGCCGTCAGCGCCGAAGTGCGTGCCAATCGTTCGGACAGCGTCCTTACGACCGAGCCGCTCGATGTGGCGGAGTACGGCTGGCCCACGCTTCTGACGACGGGGAATGGCGGCGTGGCCGCCGATGGCACGGCGCTGATCGTCACGACCCAGCGCAGTGTCGCTTCGCCCGTGACGGCCCGCGGTATCGACAATGTCGTCGCGATCAGCACCGACACGACCCGCGACAGCCATGTCGCGGTCTCCGACAACACGCTCGAGACGCTCGCGCTCGGCAACGACGCCAGCGCGGCGCTTTCGCTCACCGATGTCCCCGAGCCGCTCGCCGGCGGCATCCTCGGCTATCAGTCGAACGACAGGCGTTCGAGCGTCACCTCGACCAACACGGCTGCGGTGCGCGTCGGCACGGGTGCGAGCACCGGCAGCGATATCACGATGTCGGGCAATCTCGTCCGCGCGCTTGGCTATGGCAACGCCTTCTCGAGCGACTTCACCGCCACCGGCGCGGCCGCGCTGGGCGATCGCGATGGCCGTCCCGCGTCCCAGGTCGCGAGTTCCGCCGATGGCGATGCCACGGTCTCGGCGACCTTCGCCACGCTGAGCCACCAGGAGCAGGGTGGAACGGTCAGCGTCCATGCCGGCGATGCCCTCGGTTCCGACCCGTTCCATCTGGTCGTCTTCGGCGGGCTTGCCGGTTCGGCGGCACTGCATGACGGCGACGCGCTCGTGGCCGGCGGCTACGGCAATCAGTCGCGCAACGCGATGGATTTGCAGGTCGGCATGGTCTCGGGCAGCGGCCCCGTCGCCAATATCACCAACCTCCAGCGCGCCGCGGATTCGAGCATCAGCGCCGAGACGCTGGGCGGCATTCGCACCAATGTGCTGGGCGAGGTGGACGGCTCACGCCTGTCGCTGTCGCGCAACGCAGTACGCACCGTCGCGGTGGCCAACCTGGCCGAGGGCAACCAGTTGAACGTCGAGGCCAATGGCATCGACACGATGGGAGGTCTCGAGACGGGCCCGGTCGGCACCGCCTCGGTCGGCAACGACAACAGCATCAGCACGACCGCAGCGTTCAGCGTCCAGAACGTCCAGGATATCGGCGAGGCCAAGGTCGGCGCCGCATCGACCAGCGCATTGAAGCTCGGCGTGCTCGGTCCGGTCGAGCAGTCGAGCCTGTCCGCCGACGGCAATAACGTCAGCGTCGCGGCCACCGGCAATGCCGCCACCAATGGTCTCAGCCTCAAGGCTCCGATGCTGCGCACCAGCGCGGATCTCAACAATGTCCAGGCGGCCAACGGCACCGTGCGGGTCCAGGCCGGCGACGCGGTAACCCCGCTTGGTGTCGTGCTGGCCTTGTCCGGCACGGTGCGCGGCTCGGATCTGTCGGTTCGGGACAACGATCTCGCCGGTACCGCGACCGCGAATTCGGCATCGAACGCGATGACGATCGAAGGCGCGACGCTCGCCAATGGCAGCGGGCACGGCGAGGCGATCTCGGGGCCCCTGGCCGACGGCTATGGCGCCGCCGCCGACTTCGCGCTCGCCAACAGCCAGAAGCTCGGCCTGTCGGGCTCGCCCGAGGACGCCGTTGCCGTCTCCAGCACCGTCATTGGCCGCTTCGGAATGCTCGGCGATTCGCGAACCTATGCTTCGTCCTATGATGTGTCGGGCAATGCGGTCGGTTCGACGGTCCTCGGCAACACCGCCGCCAACCGGCTGTCGGTGACCGCGGCAACCCTGGGCGACCTTGGCTCGCCGGCACCCGGTACGGCGCTGTCGTCGGCGCAATATGCGCAGGTCATCGGGCAGGCCTACTCTTCCTCCACGCTGGTGGCACCAGGCTCTCTGTCGGGCTCGGCCGTCTCGCTCGACGGCAACATCAATCAGGCGATTGCCGCCATCAATCAGGCCGACAATGGACTGAGCGCCCATTCCGTGACGGCGGGGCTTCTCAGCGGGCGCGATGCCCATGTGGCGAGCGGCACCACCACCGCAGTGAGCGGTGACGACGTGCTCGGCAATCTGCAGTTCGCGGGCGGCCGGATCTCCGCAATTGCCAGCACATCGGTCGAGCATGGCGACGCGGGAGATGGCCTCATCTCGTCGCGCTTCGGCATCACGGGCAATGTGACCTCCGCCGAGGCCTCCGCCAACCGCGCGATCAACACGGTCGATATGGGCACGCTCGTGGGAAGCGGCGTTTCGGCTGGCTTGGGCAGCATGCAGATGAGCACCGCCGACATCTCGGCGAGCGCGACCATCGACATGGGATACCGCGCATCGGCTGCGGCGATGCCGCTGATCGACGCTTCGTCGGTGACGATCGCCGACAATGTGGCCAGCGCGCTGTCGCGGGGCAACGCCGCCGACAACCAGTTGACCGTCAGTGGAAGCGCGTCGTTCGATCCGCAGGCGTCCAGCCAGTCATCGCGATACGCCATCTGGGCGGAAGCCGGAGCGCCATTGCTCAACGCGCAGACCAACTATGGCGCGGTCAGCGCATCGGCATCCAGTCTGATCGGCTCGGCGTTCAACGGCCCGCTTGCCGGTATGACCGGCGCGTCGATGGAGGTCCGCGGTAACACCGTGGCAGCCGCCGCCTATGGCAACACTGCCGCCAACACGGTGAGCGGCTCGTCGCTCGGCCGGGCGCCAACCGCCGCGATCGTCAGCAGCCAGACCAACTACGGTCCGGTGACGGCATTCGCGACCGGCAACCAGTTCACGGTGCCTCTGACCACCATGTCCGGCAGCAGCCTCGCGCTGACCGGCAATCAGGTCAGCGCCGTCGCTGTCGGCAACCAGGCGACGAACATCGTCACCAGCCTTCGCTGATCCGCTCCGGCTGTCTCCCAAGCCCCCCTGTGGGGGGCGGCCGGGAAGCGGGAAGGGCCGTCGCGCTCCCCCCTCGCGCGGCGGCCCTTCGATTCGTGGGCGCTGGATTCAATGGCAAGGCAGTGTCCTGCCGTACCGCTTCGCGAGCATCTCCAGGAAGCGCTGGAGAGCGGCACTCTGGTTGTCGCGCCGCCAGTGGATCGCCTGCTCGAGATGAGTGGGACCGAACGCATCATGGACCGGGCACAGCACGCAGGCATCGCCGTCGCGCGCCACCCCGGTGGTCACGACGACGCTTCCGTTCCCCGCGAAGGGCAGCAGGTTCTCGCGCCGCACGTCCTGGATGCGCACGCTCGGACCAAAGCCGGGACCCGACAGGCGGGAGGTGACCAGGTCGTTGAGGTACGGCCCGGGATCGACCTGGGAGATGACGAAGGTCATCCCCCTGAGGTCTGTCCAGTATAGCGGCACGCGAGCGCAAAGCGGATCGCCGTGCGCGAGACCGATCATCACTTGCTCGCTCCAGAAGGAGAGCGAGGTGATGCCGGGACGTTCCGCCTGACCGCACATCACCGCGAAGTCGAGCTGGTCACGCTCCAGCCCGCGCAGCAGCCGCGTGCGGCTGCGCTCCTTCGCCGAGAGCTCGACATCGGGGCAGGCGGCGCGGAAGTCGCGGACGACCGCCGACAGGTCGCCGCTTCCGAGCGACCCGTGGAAGCCGAACCGCAGCAGCCCGGCCGTCCCGCGTGCGATCGCGGCGCATTCCTGGTCGAGCGCGTCGATGTCGGCGACGATGTTGCGGGCCTTGCGCAGGAAGCCTTCGCCGGGGCTGGTCGGGATCACGCCGTGCGTCGAGCGGCGGAACAGCGCGAGTCCGATCCGGTCTTCGAGGTAATGGACCTGCTTGCTCAGCGTCGATTGCTTGACCCCGAACCGGTCGGCTGCCTTGCTGAAGCTCCCGGTGTCGGCTGCCGCCAGCGCGTAGCGCAGCAAATGAACCTCGATCATCCAAGCCCCTCTGCCGAGTTGCGCGGCCGGTGGTTAAGCCGGCGATCACGATGTCCGCACCATCACGTTCAAGTTGCGGAACCGCCATTCTAAGAAATGGGGGTGCGCGAAAGGTCCGAATGCTTCCGACTATGCATACTGTCAGCTTCCGGTAAGGCCGCTTCCTGGAGATCGAGATGCATTGGCTGGCCTATGGCCTCGGACTGATCATGCTCGCCGGTGCCGCTATGGTTATCCGGCGGTGGTGGCTTGGTCTCGGCCGGACGGCGCGGACGCTGAAGAGGATCGCGCCTGCGCTGGTGGAACTCGACGAGTTCTTTGCGCTCATCGATCTTGCCGGACCCGGCTCCCACTATCTCGAGCGCCACGGCCCGATGCTGATGAGCAGCGAAGTGCTCCGACGCGCCGAGACCGGCATGCTCGAGGTGTCCGGCGTCGTTGGGAAGCCGGTCGCCTCGAGCCGATGGCTGCACCATGCCGACCTGCTCGAATGCGCCGTCTCCGCGCTGGAGCATTGGGCAGCGGGGGGCCGTCCCGCTGGCGGCCGGTTTCGGTTCGAGTTCGACCGCGAGGTGGGGGAAGGCTTTCGCAAGGGTGGCGGCACCCTGGTCAGGACGAGGATCGCCGTGGTCATCGTTCGTGACGGCGAAATCGTGACTGCGTTTCCTTCGCTCGAGGGCAAGTGACGGCGAGGACTTTGGGGAGCTGGCCCTGTTGCCCGATTGCACCGGTCGCCGCCAGAATTGATCCGAAGTGGCTGCGATTCCTCGGTTTATCGATTGGCTTGCGTTTGAAGTCGTTCCAATCCTAGTCTTGGAATGCGTCGTTCAAAGCACGGCGCCGAGGCTTGAGAACCTTGTTTGAGATCCCCTATCCAGGCCCTCGCGGCCGGGTGGCCGACGCGCATGTCCAAGCCGTTCGCGGCTAAAGGCGTCGGCGCAAGTCCTCAAACTTGTGTTCTCAACACCCGGCTTCCAGCCGGATGCCTCGCCACGGGAGGCATGACGATGTGCTGGGTGAACAAGGCTAGGCAGACTTCGCATCGGGTAACGGGAGCGGCATGAATGTCGCCCCCATCGCCTTCGATCGCGCCGGTACTGGAGGACGCCGAGCCCGCCGCGCTCGGCATCGAGATGATTTACCGCAATGAGCGCCACGCGCTGGTGCGGTTCATCACGCGGTATCGCTCCAATCCCGAGGACGCCGGCGACGTCGCGCAGGAAGCTTTTTTGAGGCTGGCCCAGAGCGAGCAGGGACGATCGGACGCCATCCTCCAGCCTCGCGCCTTTCTTTGGCAGATCGCGCGCAATTTGATGCGCAACCAGGCCAAGAGCGCGGCGGGGCGCGGCGAGCGGCTTCAAATCGTCTATGACGATGAGGCCGTTTCGGATGCGAATGAGGTGGCCCGGCTCGAAGCGCGTG
The DNA here is from genome assembly GCF_013416555.1 of Sphingomonas sp. R-74633. Lineage (GTDB taxonomy): Bacteria > Pseudomonadota > Alphaproteobacteria > Sphingomonadales > Sphingomonadaceae > Sphingomonas. Next base: position 755,599 of record NZ_JACCFG010000002.1, read on the forward strand.
ATGGCCTCGCGCGGGTCGAAGCTGTAATGCGCCGTATGAAGCCCAAGACTCGGGAAATATTCATGGCGGTTCGCCTCGACGGAATGAGTTATGCCGAAATTGCGGAGCGCACGGGCATGACGGTCTCGGGCGTTGAGAAGCAAATGGCCAAGGCGATGGCGATGCTGTTGAAGAATGCAGGCCGAGACTGATGGCGAGTGGCGGAAGCGGCCGCACTGACACGATCGACGATCAGGCAGCCGCGTGGTTCGCGCGGATGCAGGGTCCCGACCGCGACGCAGCGCAGCTGGCGTTCGAGCGCTGGCGCGCTGCCGACCCATCGCATCGCGCAGCCTATGCGGAGGCAGAGCGGCAATGGCAGATTACGGCGGGCCTGGCCGGCACCGAGATGGGCCGGTCCAGACAGCTCCCCGAGCGGAGTCCGCCATTCTGGCAATTGCCGGCCGCGCGTCCGGGCTTCGCGCTGGCGGCGATCGTTCTCGCCTTGCTGGCCGGCTTCTGGCTGCTTCGCGCGCCAACTAGGGGGCCTTCGCCCACACTTGTCGCCGCTGACGATCCTCAGGCTAGCCGGGTCGGGGAGATCCGCACCTTCAAGCTCGCCGACGGCACGACCGTCACGCTCGACACCGACAGCGCAATCGATGTTCGATTCTCCGCCGGCGCGCGAGTCGTGCGCCTGACCCGGGGCCGCGCACGGTTCGACGTATTTCATGACGCTTCGCGGCCCTTCCGGGTAGAGGCGGCTGGCCGGACCGTCACCGCGCGCGGGACGCTGTTCGACGTCGGGTTCGAGCCGGAAGGCGTGAGAGTGACTCTGTTCCGCGGCGCGGTCGATGTTCGCGGCCTGGCGCCCGCCGGTGGCGTGGCCCCGGTCACGCGGCTTGCGCCGGGCGAGTGCTTTACCGACGTGCCCGCGCGTCCGCGGGTCGCAAAGGCGAGCATCGGCGCACAGCAATGGGTATCGGGGATGCTCGACTTCGACGCGGTCCCGCTCGGCGACGTGCTCCAGCAGACCAATCGCTATTCGGCGCTGAAAATCCAGCTTGGCGACCCTGCGCTTGCTTCCCTGCGCGTCACCGGCGCGTTTCGACCGGTCCCCGTGGAGCAGCTTGCCGCGAGCCTCGCGGCGGCATTTTCGCTGCGGGTCGAGCGCAGTTCACAGGGCGATTTCGTCCTCAAACGCTAGCCATCGCCTCGTCGAAATAAATTCGGGCGGGTTTTCCGCGCCGCATTGTCTCGCCTCCCAGACCGTCATCACGACGGCAGAATGGGGAGCAGAATATGCGGTTGGGGAAGATGGGTGTGCTGGCGTTGGCGAGCACGGCGATCGTGATGACAATGCCGGTCGCCATTGCGCAACAGGCCGACGGCGCGCGCAATTACGACGTGCCGAGCCAGGATCTGGGAGCCGCATTGCGTCAGGTCGCGCAGCAATCGGGCACGCCGGTCATCGTGCCGACCGACCTTGTCGATGGCCTTACCTCGCCGGCACTCAAGGGTCGCTACCTTCCCGCGGAGGCGGTGGGGCAGTTGCTGCGAGGCAGCCACCTGCGCGTCGTTACCGTCGGCGCAACGCTGGTCGTGCAGCGCGACGATCCCGCCCCGGAGGGAAACCAGAACGCAGAAGGTGATCGCGAAATCCTGGTCACCGGAACCCGCATCCGCGGTAGCGGACCCGTGGGTGTGCCGGTCATCACGATCGACCGCAAGGACATGGCCGAAGCAGGCTTCTCGACGACGCAGCAGATCGTCCAATCCATTCCGCAGAATTACAGCGGCGGCGCGATCGAGGGGATGAGCGGGCTGATCACCGGCGCGGGCAACGGCAATGTCAGCCGCGGAGTCGGTGTCAATCTGCGCGGCCTTGGCCAGGGCTCGACTCTGGTCCTCATCAACGGAGACCGGCCACCCCTCGGGGGATTCTCGGGCACCTTCTCCGACCTCTCCGTCATCCCCGCTTCGGCGATCGAACGCATCGAGATCGTCCCCGACGGCTCCTCCGCGATCTATGGGTCGGATGCAGTCGCGGGCGTGGTGAACGTGGTGACACGCAACAATTTCAGCGGCGCCGAGACCAGCTTCCGGATCGGCACAGCCGACGGCGACGCCCAGGAATATCAGTTCAGCCAGGTTCTCGGCGCGAAATGGTCCACAGGAAATGTGGTCGTGGCCTATGAATTCTACCACCGCGACAATCTCTCCGCCGACGACCGGCCCTATATTACCGACGACCTTCGCCCCTTTGGCGGCGGCGACTATCGCGGCAATTATGCGAGCCCCGGCACGATCGTCGCGGGAGGAATCAACTTCGCCATCCCCCGCGGCCAGTTCGGCAACGGGCTGACGGCAGCGCAACTGACGCGCGGGGTGATCAATCGCGGAGATGGCTGGGACGGCACCGACATCCTGCCCGAGCAGCAGCGCCATTCGCTGTTCGTCTCGTTCAGCCAGGACCTGACCAGCAATCTGCGCCTCTACGCTCGCGGACTGGGGACTTGGCGCAAGTTCGACGTCGCGGTCCGCAGCGGCGCCGATACGCGCCGCACGGTCCCGGTCACCAATCCCTATTATGTCGATCCGATCGGCACGCACTTGCCGATCGGCGTGAACTACAGCTTCGTGCGCGACCTCGGCAACGAGCGCTATCGTGGCGACGTACTCGCTTATGGCGGCACCGCAGGCCTCGAGTTGACGCTCGGCGGCTGGTCGGTCGACTCCCACGGGACCTGGGGCAAGCAGGATGAGCGCTACGACTATCTGAACCGCGTCAACTCTGCACGCCTCGCACTAGCGCTTGCCGACACCAACCCCGCCACCGCCTATAACCTGCTGGGCGACGGTCCTTCGACCAATCCCGCCACGATCGAGTCGATCCGAGGCTACAACAAGAGGCGCTGGGACGCCTTGGTCTGGTCGGCTTCGCTGCGCGCGGACGGTCCGCTGTTCGCACTGCCGGCAGGCGATGTCCGCCTCGCGGTGGGCGCGGAATATCGCGAGGACCGTTACCGGGACCGCGAGAATATCTCCTACACATCCACGCTCGCCCCGCGCGCCAATGCGCTGACCCCGTTGCCCGGGCCGCGCACTGTGAAGGGCGCCTATGCCGAGTTGCGCATTCCCGTGTTCAACGAGGCGATGGCAGTGCCGCTGTTCCGCCGCCTCGATCTTTCGGCGGCGGTTCGTTCGGAACATTATAGTGACTTCGGCAGCACCACGAACCCGAAGGTCAGCTTCGCCTGGGAACCGCTAGGCGGAATTACGCTGCGCGGAAGCTACGGTAAGTCGTTCCGCGCGCCCGGCGTCACCGAACTTCGCCAAGATCCCGACACGTTCGGGCAGTTCGCCTATCCGGTGGTCGATCCCCAGTCCCCGACCGGCATGTCGAACATCATGGTCATTCGCGGCAACGACCCGGATCTGGGGCCCGAGCGCGCCACGACCTGGACGCTGGGAGCGGACCTGAAACCGGCGGCGCTGCCGGGACTGCGGCTTGGCGTTACCTGGTTCGACGTCAACTACCGCGACCGGATCGCCTCGGTCGCCTCAAGCGTCACGACCTATCTGATCAACCGCGATATTTATGCACCGATACTGACCTTCAATCCGTCGGCGGCGCGCATCGCCGAATTGTTCGCCTCGCCATATTATCTGGACCTGGCGGGTATCCCCAGCAGCGCGCCGATCGTCGCGATCGCTGATGCGCGGACGCGCAACCTGTCGATCGTCAAGCAGTCCGGGCTCGATCTCGACATGCAATATGATTTCGGGCTGGGCGGCGGCAACGCCACGATCGGCGCGACCGGGACCTATATCTTCGGGATCAAGCAGCAGCTGACCGCAACCTCGGCGCCGGTCGATGTGGTCGATAGCGTCGGCAACCCGATCGACCTCCGGCTCCGCGGGCGCGCTTCCTGGAATAAGGGTGGGTTCGGGGTCGCATTGTTCGCCACTTACGCCGACGGCTATCAGAACAGGACCGTCACCCCGGCGCAGCGCGTCTCGTCCTGGACGACGATCGACCTCAATCTGAGCTACAGCTTCCAGCAGACCTCGGGGCCGTTCAAGGGGCTTCGCGTTGCGCTCAACGCAAGCAACCTGTTCGATTCCGATCCGCCCTATGTGAGCTATGTCGTCGGCACGCTCGCGGTCGGCTTCGACGGCGAGAATGCGAACCCGATGGGCCGCTTCGTCGCGCTGCAGGTCTCCAAATCATGGTGAGGCACATGATCGGCGCTGCCGCCTTGGCCTTGCTCGCCTGCATGACCGGGGTGGCGCACGCAACGCCCTCGGCATGCGGGGAGCGCCTGTTGCCGCCCTCCCCCAGGGCGGCAACAGGCCAACGGGCGGTCGCTGCCCGCGATCTGATCGAGCTTCGCGACTTCGGGATGATGTTCGACAGCGCCAAAAGGCCCGCGTTCAGCCTGTCTCCAGACGGCAGGTATGCGTCGCTGATCCTGCGGCGAGCGGATCCCGACACCGACAGCTACTGCTTCGGCGTGATGCTTGTAGCGCTGGACGGGCGGACCGCGCCGCGGCTGCTCGATGTCGGCGGCGAGTTCATCCAGGCGATGACCGACCCTTATGGCGTGACCGGCGTGCCTTCGGGCTTGCCCGTCACCGAGCCGCCAATCTGGTCGCCCGACGGTACCTCGCTTGCTTATCTGCGCCGCGACAAGGGCCAGGCCCAGATCTGGCGGGTCGGCCTCGACGGCTCGCCCGCGAAACAGGTCACCAGCCTCACGACCGAGCCGCGCAACCTTGCCTGGAGCAAGGATGGCCGGAGCCTCCTTTTCACGACGCGCAGGCTGTTCGACGCCGGGGTCGCCGAGATCGAGCGCGAGGGTCGGTCCGGCTATCTCTATGACGAGCGCTTCTGGTCGGTCGCTTATGCAAGGCCGACCCCCAGGTTGCCGCTGCCGACCGAGATCAACGCGCTCGACCTCGCGACCGGGGAAAACCGTGTGGTCACAGCGGATGAGTCAGCCGCGATGAAGGGTGACGCTGCGGTCGGATTTCCCGCGGACGCCGGCGCCAGCGCGACCTCGCCGTCCGGCAACCGAGCCTGGGTGGCGAGCGAGCGTGCCGATCTGCCTCGCGGCCCGACCTTGCTGCGGGTGGAGGCGGACGGAAAGAGCGTGCCTTGCACGAGCTCGGCCTGCCGCGAGCCGATCGCCGCTCTGTGGTGGAGCGGGGCTGACACCCTCTACATCCTGCGAGGCGGCAATGCCGACAATGGCGGCCGCAGTGCGCTTTACCGGTGGCGCCCGAGCGCCGAGCCGGGTCCGCGCCTGTTGCTCGAGACCGACGACTTCCTGCCTGGCTGCGCGCTGGCGGGCGCGACGCTGATCTGCGCTCGCGAGACGTTCACCCACCCCCGCGCCCTGGTGCGCTTCGATCCGGCGACCGGCAGCAGCACGACTGTCTTCGACCCCAATCCCGAGTTCGCGCAAGTGCAACTGGGCAAGGTCGAGCGGCTGACCTGGGCCGACCGGGACGGCGTGCGCACCTATGGCGACCTGACGCTTCCGCCGACCCACAAGGCGGGCGAGCGCCATCCGCTTATCATCGTCCAATATATTTCGCGAGGCTTTCAGCGCGGGGGGCAGGGCGACGAATATCCCATCCAGCTGCTCGCCGCACGCGGCTACGCCGTGCTCAACTTCCAGTGGCCGGCCGACGCCCCCGAGGCCGCCGCGAAAGCCAGCGAAGAGGCCGCCCAGCGCGTCAGGGTCAGGAACTGGTCGGGGCGCCGCCGGATCTTCACCGCGCTGGAGGCCGGGATAGACACCGCCATCGCCAGGGACGTCGTAAACCCCGAGCTGATCGGCATCACCGGGTTGAGCGACGGGGCGAGCACCGTCCAGTTCGCGCTCAACAACTCGCCCCGCTTCAAGGCCGCGATCATGTCGAGCTGCTGTGACGAACCCAACGTCGTGTTCAACGCGGGCCCGGGCTATGGCAACAATGTCGTGCAGGGCGTGGGCTACCCGCCCGCGGGTGCGGATAGCCGGGAGTTCTGGCGGGCCCAGTCGATCTCGGTGAACGCCGACCATCTCCGCGTGCCGCTGCTGATGAACTTGCCCGACGGCGAGTTCCGGATGGCGCAGGAGCCCTTTGCCGCGCTGAAGGCACATGGCGCGCCGGTCGAGATGTATGTCTATCCCGACGAGTGGCACACCAAGAACCATCCGGCGCACCGACTTGCCATCTACAGACGCAACATCGCCTGGTTCGATTTCTGGCTACTCGGGCTTGGATCAAGCGATCCCGAGCGAGCCGCCGAGATCGCGCGGTGGAAGGCCATGCGGTCGGCGTTACCGTGAGCGTCCTTCCCAATGGCGGACCCACGCCTCGACTTCGACGAGCGCCATGAGCTCGGGGAGCGCTTCGCCGTCGGCCATAGTGCCTTCCAGAAAGGCGGCGATGCGCTCCCGGTCGAGCAATCCTTGGTGTGCGAGCGATCCCTCCATGAGCATGTCGCGTAGAATGGGCATGTTCGCGCGGATCATCCGGTAGGCGAGGCTGCTGAATGACACCTTGGTGCGGCGGTCGATGACCGATGCGGGCAGGCGACCCCGGAACGCCTCGCGCGCGACCGCCCGGTTGTTGCCGCCGGCGCACCAGTGCCAGCTCGGAATGGCGATGCAGGTCTCGGCGATCGGCTGCGACATCAACGGCGCCAGCAGCGGAGCCAGGGCCTCGCGGCCATAGCCTTCGAGCTGGTTCTGGATGCCGATGATCGCCCAGACATGCTTGCGCTTCCCCGGCGGGATTCCGGGAGGGGCGGCGAGCCAAGGATTTCCCTCGGGCCAGGGCAATGCCTCCCGGACATGCCGCGCCAGGAACGCATTGGCCATCGGTTTGGGCATGGTCGAGCTGGACCGGCGCCAGCGTCGGGCGGCGGTCGCGAGCACTTTCCAGAAATTGGTCCGCGTCAGCTGCGCGATATCGCCCGCGGTTTCGAAGACGCCCTTGCCAAGGCCCTCCGCGGTCAGCCGGTCGATCACCGGGAGCGCCGAATGTGTGAGGCAGAACATGCTGTCCCCGCCGCCGCCGCCGAAGAAGGCATCGCTGCCAAGCTCTGCAGCCAGCTTCTGGATCGGACGATCGAGCGCCTGGGAGAAAGCGCGCGCGCACGGCCGTGGCAAATCCTGCGAATCGCTGTGGGCGATATCGACGGTCGCGGCATCGGCAACCAGCTCGGTAAGCGGATATCCAAGACGCTCGGCGACCGCCCTCGCCCAGGGCAGCTCGCTCGCGTCTCCGGCGGCCGGGCCGAAGGTAAGACAGTGCGTGTCCGGCCCCGGGACGCGCATTCCGGCCGCGACGATCGAGGAATCGAGGCCGCCGGAGATCTCGATCATCGGCCGCTCGAAGCAACCGGCCCATGCGCCGAGCGTCGCACTCGCCACGTCGCGCAGTGTCGTGATCGCGACTGCGGGATCGGTGATGCGGGCCGAGGGGGCGGCGAATTGCCAAGGCGACCAGACGCAGTGGGTGGAGGTGCCGAGCTCGCCAAGGCCGAGCACCATACCCGGGAGCAACTCGCTTACCCCCCGGAGGCACGTGCGCGCCGGGCGAAAGTCGCGAAAGGCGAGGCTCTGCGCGACGATCGTCCAGTCGATGACGGGCTCGATCCCCCCTGGAACGAACAGCAGCTCCGGCCGCGAGGTCAGGACATGCACGCCTCCAACTTCCGCGTGATAGCAGGCCATCATCCCAGAGGGGTCGCGAAGCACTTCGACCCGCTCTTCGAAGGCGCGGATCGCGACATAGCCGCCCCAATAGGCCTTCACGAAATCGGCGACGGGAAGGTTCCCCAGCTGAGCCGGGCTGGTGATTCGCGCGCTGTCCGCTCGGCCGAACAAATGGCCCAGGATGATGCCATCTCCGTTCGGCAGCACCAGTTGCGCGGCGGCCGGATCTCCGAGGATGAAGAGGCCGGGCGCATCGACCAGCTCGGTCATGGCCGGCGACCGCAGCTGGTCGGCGAGACTGCGCATGTGCCCCGCCGCTTGCGAGCCTGGCCGCGTCACGCACGCCAGATAGGCCGCTTTGTTCATATCGCGAGGATCGGCGTGAAGCCCGATACGTGATCGAAGCTGTCGTTGAGGATCGCGTCGGGCGTCTGCAGCCAGCAATGCGCCGCGAATGGCTCGGGCGCGATGCCGAATACCAGCTGCGACCCAAGACCGCGCTTGGCGAGCCACCGCTCAAGTGCGAGCGAGTCGAGCAGGCAGTTGCGGGCGACCGGCACCATGCGCCGGGCTCGCTCAAAGGCTTGCGCTTCAGCGAGTGCAGCCTGTCCGCGCCTTGGCAGCGGCGCCCGCGATTGGATGCCCGTCAGGATATGGTGGAGCGAGAAAGTGCGAAGCGAGAGCCGCATGCCGGCGACGCTCATCGCGACCCGAAATGGACGGCCGTTACCTGGCTTCAGGGTGTCGCTCGTGTCCAAGCCTGCGGGAACACGCACCCCCTCCTTGAGCACGTTGGTCGGTTCCGGGTCGCCCTGCCGGAGGATGCGCGCGCGAACGAGCGTGTCGGTCACTGCCTTTGGCACGACGCCGGCATAGTTTCGATCGAGCCATGCCAGCATGTCGGGCGATGCAGCAGCCGGCACCCGAAAATACCGGTCCTGCCGCACATCCAGCAGGAACAGCGTGTCGGATGCGACGCAGGCGGTCGCGTGGGGCAGTATGCGCCAGAGCATGCCGGGTGCCGGGACCTTTCGGTGGAGCGGTCAGTCGTCCGAAAGCCCTTCGGGCAGGAAGAAGCCGATAAACTCGAATACGCCGGTGCAGTTGCCCTTTGTCTCGACGCTGGCCGCGCCCAGATCGATTAGGTCGACGACCTGGTCCTGTTCGTTTTTCATGGGAATTCTCCGTCTGGATGGATCGCCGGCCCGGCACGGAGCCGGGCCGGCGCTTGCGGATCAGTCGTCCGACAGGCCTTCGTGCTCGATCAGCCCGAAGGTGTCGTAGGTGCCCATGATGGACCCCTGGGTCTCGGTGCTGGCTGCGCCGAGGTCGATGAGGTCGACGGCCTGGTCATGTTCGGTTTGCATGGGGATTCTCCGTCTTGCGTTGGAATGCCGAATGGGTTGCGCCGGCCCGGCGCGAAGCCGGACCGGCGCTCTCAGATCAGTCGTCCGACAGCCCTTCGCGCGGGATGAGCCCGACGACGTCATACTTGCCGTCGAGGGCGCCCTGGGTTTCGGCGCTGGCTGCGCCGAGGTCGATGAGATCGACGGGCTCGATGGGTTCGCGGTCCATGGTCATTCTCCGTGTCGCTGGATGCGACCGGAAGAAGATCGAACGGCGGCGAGCTTATAAGAAGTTTATAATCCGATTATAATCGCTCGCTGATCTTCAGCCTTTGTCGCGCTCGCGCAGAAGCAACGGAACGGCGCGCATCCGTCGCAAATGATATCGCCGGATCGACTGGGGCTGGCCTTGATCCCGAATCATGATTTCATCGAGTTCGCCGATCATCGGCTCGAGAATTGTGTCCTCGAGCATCCGGAATGCGTGAAGGCGATCGCTCGCGCTCGCGATGGAGGCGCGTATTTCCTGGTTGGGGGCCGCCGACGCCATGCGGTCGAAAACCAGAGCTGTCTGGTCCGCCGTCGTTCCCAGCAGATCTTCGATCGACAAGGTTTGCGGCTCTTCGCGAGCTGTTCTCACTGCAATGAGTAGCAGTGCGGAGTTCCACTCGTAGAGATCCCGAAGCTCGCTCTCCGTCAGGCGCGGCACATGAAAGCCTTCGCCACTGGCCGCCTCGATCAGGCGCTCGCCCACAAGCCGGTGAAGGACATCGCGCACCGGCGTCATGCTCACACCCAGCTCTTCAGCTAGGCGATTGGCTTCGAGGCGGGCCCCAGGTGCATACCGGCCCTCCCGCAGCATTTGCTTGAGCGCTGAATAGCTGCGCTCCATCGCCTGGATCGGGCTCATGTCGCAGCCTCCTGCGCCACCCGGTGGGCCGTTACGGCTTCCGCCTGGTCTGGTCGAAGCGCATCGACCGCGCCGATATGGTCGGGGAGATTGCCGGTAAGGAGGACTGAGGGGCACACGCCCTCATAATTGCCGAGGTTGGGCCGGTGCTGGCGGTACCCGACCAGTCCGGCGAGTTCGGGCGAGAAGGTGCGCGCAACCTCGGGCGGATAGGAGAGCCACTGGTTCTCGTAGGGCTTGAGCCAGCCGAGGCAGTAGCTCACGATCACGGCCTTGCGAATCTCGTGGCTCAGGTTTGCGCCCGCACCGTGAAGGGTCGAGCCGAGGAAAAGGAATGCATCCCCTGGGTTGAATACGGCGACGGTGGAACGCTCTGATATGACTTCGTTGAGCGCTTCGCGCCCATGGCTTCCCGGATAAAGGATCGTTGCGCCGTTCTCGACAGTGAAGGGCGTCAGTGGCCACATCACGTTGACGAGATACTCGACCTCGCCCTTCACACCTTGCCACATGTCCTGATCGCGGTGCGGGAATTGCGCGGGAGCGCCTGGATGTAAGGCAATCGCCTGCATCAGGTTGAGTTGGATCGTATCGCACCAAGGAGCGAGCAGCCCGGTCGCGACGCTGAGGACCAGCTTCTCAAGCGCCAGGTCCGCGGCGTGCCGCGAACGCTTGAGCAAGCTGCCAAACCGCTTGGTACGCCCGCCATAGAAGTCGCCTTCGCAGAACGGCGTCGCTTCGTAGATCGGAGCGAGATCGGCAGCGAGCGCTGCGATCGTCTCGACCGGCATGGCGTTTGGAATGACGCACCAACCCTGCGTCTTGAGCAAGTCAGTGGCGGCGTCAAAGCCGGCGGGCTTCGGATTTTGTGCGTTTGTCATAGCGGTTCTCATGCGTTCACGGCGCTGCGCGCCGGCATTTCGTGAATGGATAGGGGTGACCAGACCCCACCGGCCGCCAACTCCACGGGCGTATTCGGAGTGATCGTGATCTCGAGCGCGCCAAGCAGGCTGCCGCCGCATCGCAGCGGTTCGCCGATGGCACGGCAATCCCAGCCAAAGCTTAGGATCTGCTGGAGCCATCCCATCTCGGCAACGCCGGTGTAGGTGTCGATCCCAGTTTCGAGTGCGTGCGCTGCCAGTGCAGTGACAAGGTGGTCGCGCACCTGGCGACGCTCCGCGGACCGCAGCCGGCGATCCAGGCAGAAGCGGGTGATTTCCCAGACCGCCGGGCCGCGTGGTGGCTCGCCTGCGCACAGCGCAGCGAAAATCGAGTCGAGGATATGCGGACGTGTCGTCGGCAGCAGTCGCGCCGAAGCAAGGTGCTGATGATCGAGGTCTGTGATGATCAGATAGCGGGCATGCGCGTCATCGAACTGGTCGATCTCATATCGCCCTTCGAGGACAGGGAGATCCCATTTGAGGAGATCGATAAAGACGCTTTTCCGCGCCGCGAACATTGAGCGGAATGCGACGTCGCTGATGCTGCCGGTACTGGAGTCGATGAGTAAAACCATGGAGCGTGCCCCCTCGGATTGGAGAGGGGGCCAGCATCCGCATCGGAGCTACGGCGCGGTATTCCAAGAAATGGGGGTAGCGTCAGTGTTTCAAAATGTCGGAGAAGCTGATCAAGCCGTCGAACAGCGCCCGGACCGCAAGCATGGCGCGCTTCTGGACGCCGTAGCGTTCGCGCGCATGCTTCAAATGCTGAATGACCGTCTCATGGCTGACGCCGAGTATCACCGCGATTTCCCAATCGGTCTTTCCGCGGGCTGCCCAAAGCACGCAATCGCGCTGACGATCGGTAAGAATGGCGGCATGGTCGATAGACATATCTCGAACTCCGGAGAGGCGGCGAGCCGCTTCGAACGCGAACCCGCCGACCAGCTGGCAGACGTAGTGAAATTCCTCCGGGAAGGGCTGGCCTGCATCGACCGCGAAAGAGCATGAACCCAGGATCTCGCCCGGGATGCTTGCCGGAATGGTGAAGCCTTCGCCGATGCCGACCAAATAGGCTCGATCGAGCACACAGCGGTCGTCCGGTGTCAGCTTTATCATGTCAGGGACTGCCGCCCACGGAAATCCGAAGCTGGCTTTGTGGCAGGCACGATGGATTGGGTCAGAGCGGCCTAGTTCGTTTTGGTCAAACCACTCTTCCCAGCTCGGGGGATAATTGTGCAGCCGGACAGCCGGGCCACCATCGTGGCCGAAATTGATATGATGGGTGAGAGCAAAATATCGCACTCCCATTGCTTCGCAACTTTGCAGGAGAGAAGCCCGCAAGGCATCGGCCGTCGTGGCGACCTTCGCATTCTGAACGAACACTTCTGCAATCGCCAAACGTGGCATACGCACCCTGGCCGACCCGGATTGCGGACCCCAACCCGCATGTTCCAGAGAACGCCTAACTAGGGCCCGTGGACGGACAACTTCTCAAGGTAGCCGCCAGAGCGAATCTGCTATGCAACTATTCATAGCAAAAACATCGCATTGTCAAAATACATGGACAATTCGACTATGGCTCGTTTCGGCTAAACGAAGTTTATTCTAGAATAAGCATTCGGAATGACATCTCTCCGCAGCTCGTGCTTCGCTTGGGACTTGGGGTCGAGGGTGTTCGCATGGCGAGGTTAGTCGCTGTCCTGGCACATCGCGCCAAGCGGGGTAGCAGGGAGCTTGGTGGACCCTCGGAAACCGAACTGCTGCAGGAGGCCGCGTTACCTGAGCGCGCGCTGTATGTGATCATTCCACGCGTCCAGTGCCTGCCGCTTCTCAGGTTTCCAGTCGTGCCGCTGATAGATAGCGGCAACTCCAGAGCGTGATCCGCTCACATGGTTGAGAACAGCTTCGGTCACCTCGAACCGGACGCCAATGCGCTGGAATCCTGTCGCGAGAGTACGCCGTAGGTCATGGAGGCGCCAAGGCGGGATGGCGCCGTCATCCTCGTCGGCGATGAGTTTATCGATGGTACGCTTGCCTTTGGCATGTGCCGTGAACCCTGCTCCAGTCGACGTCTTGAAGACGAGACCGCGCTTTGGCCACGTGGTTGTGCCGGCGACTCGATCCAGCTCTGCTACGGCCAGATCGTTCAGTGGCACGTTCGTGGGTTCGCCATTCTTGGTGCGGTCACCGGAGAGCCGCATGTCGCGCTCATCACGGCTCAATTCTGACCAATCGAGGCCTGTGATCTCCTCACGGCGCTGACCCGTTGCAATGAGCAGCCGCACGATCGGCCCGAAGCAGCGATGGCAATTCGGCGCCTGCAGCCAGACACGTTTGAGTTCTGCGTCAGTCAGCCAGCGTTCGCGGGCCTTTACAGCCGGTGGCGTCTCCATGCCCTCCATGGGACTCGCCGCAATATCGCCGCGGCTGATGCTCCATCGGAAAAGGCGACGCATCACCGCAAATGCATTTCGCCGGTTAGCTGCTTGCTCCTCCGGCATTCGATCGAGCACCGCGACGATGTCGATTCGAGTGATCGTTGGCAGTGCCTTGTCTCGAAGCACCGGTTTGACGTGCATCTTCAAGATGCGCACGACGAGCGCCTTCCACCCCTTGCCTTTGCAGGCACCGGCAAAGCGATCAGCATAAGCCGAGAAGGCAAGATCGACAGCTTCCCTGCGCCGCTGCTTATCCGACTCTACCGGATCGATGCCTTGCGCGACGAGGCGCAGCAATCGCCCGGCTTCTTCACGCGCCGTCGAAGGAGTCCAGGGTGAGCCATGACCTCCAATAGTGTATCGCCGGGTCTTAGCCTCTCGACCTCCCATGCGATATTGCACGACATAGCTCGCTGCTCCCCCGGCTGTGATCCGCAGGCCGAAGCCCCGCAAATCCTGATCCCACAGAAAGCCTTCGACCGATCCGGCCTGAAGGGCGTCGAGGGTCCGCTTGGTGATTTTTCCGGTCGCCATTGCAGTACCTCAGGTACCACAAAAGTAAGCACCGGGCAATCACCGTTTAGGAAACTGCCGGATAGGTTCGGCGGCCATAGCGTAGGTAAGTAATTGGAATTACTAGAAATCGAGCATATCAAAAATATGTCAAACCCGTAGGTACTTGAAGTACCAGACCTCATGCCCCAGCCGGCGTGCCTTGCGCTCATAGCGCGTCTCGGGCCAGTCGTCGGGTCGCGTGAGGAAATCCTGCGCGGTCTTCGCCTGCCATTCGAAGTCGCGGCGCTGGTTCATGATCATCATCGCCCAGCGGACATAGACCGGGTGATCGGTGCCGAGACGGAACTCGCAACCGGGCTTCAGCTTGGCGGCGATGACGTCCATCGGGCCATGATTGACCATGCGGCGCTTGGCGTGGCGCGCCTTGCGCCAGGGATCGGGGTGGAGGAGGTAGAGCCGGTCGAGGCTGGCAGCGGGGAGCCGCTCGAGCACTTCGAGCGCGTCGCCCATGTGCAGGCGGACATTGCCGAGATTCTCGTCACGGATATGGCCGAGCGCGCCGACCACGCCGTTGAGGAAGGGCTCGCAGCCGATAAAGCCATGATCGGGGCGCATCGCGGCCTGGCCGGCGAGATGCTCGCCTGCGCCGAAGCCGATCTCGAATTCGAGCGGGCGGCTGTCACCGAACAGGATCTGCGAATCGAGCGGACCCGATTCGGGGACGCTCACTTCGGGCAGGAGCGTCTCGACGAGTTCGGACTGGCCCTGGCGGAGCTTGTGGCCCTGGCGGCGGCCATAGAGGCGACGGATGGAAACGGGATCGGACACGGGCCGCCTGTTAGCGTCCCCTGCGGAGAGGACAAGCTTTAGAGCGCCTGGGCGATGCTGGTGGCGGTTGCAGGGCGGGTCGGGGCGCTGCGCTGGTGCGCGGCGAGGCGGCGATGCTGGGGGACATTGGTGCGCGGCTCGCGGCGGGCGAGATGCGGGCGCGGCAGCGGATGGGCGAGCGCCGGAGCGATCCAGTCGCCCTGCATATGGCGGATGCCCATGGTGCACAGCATGACGAGGTCTTCGCGGCGGACGATGCCGTTGGCGATCAGCGTCACATCCATGTTGCGGGCGAGGCGCAGCACGCCTTCGATGATCACCCGGCGCGAGCTGCTGTCGGAGATGTTGCGGACCAGCCCGGCATCGAGCTTGACGAAACGCGGGGTGAAGCGGCCGAGCAGGCGGACGGCGAGCGGGCCGACGGCGAAGCTGTCGAACGCGATGGCGATGCCGCGCTCGACACAGGCCTGGGCAAGCGCCGTGACGCAGGCGAGGTCGCCGCGCTCGTCCGCGTTGATCTCGACGACGATGCGCTCGACCGGGACGCGATGCTCGATCGCGGTGCGGAAGAGATGGGCGAGCAGCGCCTCAGGAGCACGGCCGGCGGCGCCGACGGGAATGGCGAGCAATGCCTCGCCGTCGAGCAGCCCGGCCGAAGCGGCACCGGCGATCGCGGCGCTGATCCGCGCCATTTCAAGCTGCGGGCGGGCCTCGGGCGCAAGTGCGGCGGCGAGCTGGGAGAAGCTGCGGCCCTGACTGGTGGCGACTGCCTGCCAGGCAAAGGGCATGCCCGATGCCGTGGCGATCATCGGCTGGAACGCGATGACAAGAACGGTGTCGGGATTGGCAGCTTCATTGAGCATTGGGACGCTTCCTTTCTGCGACCCTTTAAAGATGGTTAACGCTATCAACTCCATTCCGTGCGTCCCCGAAGCGGGATTCTCCCCTTGGGGAATCTACCAAGATCGAAAGTGCAGGATTCCGCTTGCTCCACGCAAATCCGCGAGTCGCGGTCGGAGATTCAAATCGGGTACGAAACGAACGCGCGATATTTCCCGCCGGATCGGCGTGATTTCCCGCCGCACAGCCGCCGCGAATCACTTGGGGACGTAGATGTTCACGTTCTTGCTGCCGCGCGCGACGCTCGACACCGGGCGCGACTGCATCATCGCTTGGAGCGCGG
Source organism: Sphingomonas sp. R-74633 (assembly GCF_013416555.1). GTDB lineage: Bacteria > Pseudomonadota > Alphaproteobacteria > Sphingomonadales > Sphingomonadaceae > Sphingomonas. The sequence continues at coordinate 771,458 of NZ_JACCFG010000002.1, forward strand.
CGGTTGGCGTCGGCAGCTTGTCGAAGTTCGGATAGACCAGCTGCCGATCGAGATCGCCAAGGCTGAGCTGATAGCCGACATCCTTCTTCTCGAGCGCGAACCCCGGCGAGACGGTCATCACGCGCCCCGCATCACCGAGCGCCAGCGTGTAGGAATCCTTCGCATCCGCGGCGCGATAGACGCCATATTGCTGAACGGGGGCGCCGTCGCGGCAGAACAGCACCGGAGGAACCGGCTTGCCTTCCTTGTTCTTGGCCGCATCCGCCGCGACGCCGAGGATCAACGCACCCATTATCGACTGCTGCGGATCGGGCTGCATCAGCTTGGCCTTGCGGTCATAGGCCAGCGAGCCCGGGCAGGCTGCGATCGGGACCGCCACCGGTGACTCGACCTGCTTGTCCGGCCAGACGATGCCGGCGATGACCTCGTCGATCTTGGCATCGAGCGCCGCGGGGTCGAGCTCCTGCGAGCTGACGCGCACCGCGACGAGCCACTCGCCCAGCGGGATGATTGCGAGGCCGGTGCTCTTGTTGGGGCCGCGGCCGGGCACATAGCTGCGCCGCAGCGCCGAAGCGGTGGCAGCCTTGGGCGGGGTGAAGGCACGTGCCGGGCCGGTGGGAGCCGACGTGCCGAATACATCGGTCCGCATCAGGATCTGGGTTTCGGAGCGGTCGAACCACACCGGCACGCTCATCAGTGCAGGGCGATAGATATAGAGCGTGACCGCGGTCGCCTGCCCTTCGGCATATTGCACCATCACATCGAGCCCGGACCTGGTCGAATCGAGGATCGTACCGCGCGGCAGCCCCGCGATCTTCGAGCGCAGGATCAGGCCGGTGCCTTCATGCATCCAGCTGACATTGGCCGGCACGTTGATCTGCGCCTGGCTGTGGTTCTGCGCAGCGGCGGGCATGACGGCGCCGACGCCCAGCGCCAGGGCAAGCAGAAACGTGTAACGCATGGAATATCCCCCTTATTCGCCGCGAGGCTAGGGGAAGGCCGGCAGGCTGCAAAGCCGGAGATTGCCCCGATCAGGCGGCGTTGCGCAGCGCCGGCTGGGGCAAGGTGCCGGTGGCGGGTTCGCCGACATAGCTGCCCTGGACGAGCGGCACGCCGAAGCTGCGCAGCCGCTCATAGACCGGCTCGCTGTCGACGCCCGCGGCGACGATGCGCAGGCTCAGCGCCTGCATCCGGCGGACAAGATCCTCGATCGCGATGCGGCGCGACCAGCTGGAGGCAATGGTGCTGACCAGGTCGGGTTCGATCGTCACGGCATGCGGCGCGAACTTGCCGCAGGCGGCGAGGCCCGATTCATTGGGGCCGATGCCGTGAAAGGCGACGACCGGGCCAAGCTTGTTGAAGACATGCATGACGTCGGCCAGCTGAGAGCTGGTGATCGCCTGATAATGGTGGAGCGTGAACACCAGCCGCTCGGCGACGATGCCGTACTGGCGCGCGGTGTGCAGCGCCGGAGCGATATGCTCGGCCGGGTCGCCGATCGCCGGGGCGCTCAGCGGAATGGCGAGGCGGCCGCCCGAATTGGCGAAGCCGGCGGTTGCGGCCCAGCGGATCGCGGCGACGGCACAGCGGCGATCGACATCGCGGCGCGATTCAGCGGAGAGCTGGTCGAAATCATGCGTGGCGGGCAGGCCGTCGCGCAGCACCTGCGCCTCATAGGCATGGATGCGTCCGCCTGAGATCTGGGCGATGGGCTGGAAGGCAATCGCGAGACCCGAGCTGGCCGCGGCCGACGCCGCCGTTTCCTGACCGACCATCGAATTTTCCGACTCCACAGACTCGCTCCTTTCCATCCTTCCCGTAGTGAAGAATTGCGGTTTCCGAATCATTTATAGGAGGATTGGTAGGAATACAGCGCGTTAGCGCGCAGATCCTGCGCCGGATGCCCGGATCGCCTCAGCGCAGGCGGATCGTGCGCGACAGCAAGGTCTCGAGAATCGCCGCGAAGCGCCCTGGCTCACCAAAGGCGCGCGCCGACAGCATCGCGCCATAGACGGCCGACATGAACGCATCGGCCTCCTCCTGCGGCGACCGGGCAAGCGAGACGCTGCCCTGGCGGACGCCGAGCGCGAGCAGCCCGGTCAGCCAGGCGCGCAGCTCGGCGAAATGCCCGCGCACCGCTGTGGCGAGATCCTCGGGCAGGCTGGGCAGTTCTGCGGCCAGCATCGCGGCGACGCAGAAGGGGGCGCTGTTGTCGGCGATGCAGCGTTCCCAATAGCCGGTATAGGCGCGCAGCGCCGTATCCGCGGCGGGATCGGCCGCTGCCAGCGCCTCGGCCTGCGCGTGGATGATCGCGCGCGACTCCTCCACCACGGCCCGGGCGAGATCGCTCTTCGCCGCGAAATGGTGATGGATGCTCGCCTTCCGGATGCCGACCGTGTCGGCGATGTCGGCATAGCTGAAGCCGTTATAGCCACGCGTCATGATCAGGCGGCGCGCCTCGTCGACGATCTGCTGGGCGGTATCGCGCATCTAACTCCTACCTTCCAATAGGTAGATATTTGCTTGCAGCAGCGTCGGCAAGGGCCTAGGGCGCGAATCTACCTACTAGATGGTAGATTGGAGAATCGAGATGGCTCAAGTCGTCGAACATCAGGCGGACACCGCCGCGCGCACGCTCCCGGAAAGCCCCGCCGGACTGCGTAACTATTATCTGCTCCGCGCACTCGTCGCGGGGGCCTGGGTCGCCGCCGCCTTCACGATCGGCGGCACGAGCTGGCTGGCCGGCGCGATCCTGCTCATCGCCTATCCGGCCTGGGACGCGGCGGCGAACTTCGGCGATGCCGCGCGCAACGGTGGGCTGGCGCGCAATCCGACCCAGGCACTCAATGTCGCGGTCAGCCTGGTCACCGCGGCCGCGGTGGCGGTGGTGATCGGCGACATGAAGGCTGTGCTCGCGGTGTTCGGTGCCTGGGCGATCCTGGCTGGGCTGTTGCAGCTCGCTACCGGCGTGCGGCGCTGGAAAAGCTATGGCGCGCAGTGGACGATGATCCTGAGCGGCGCGCAATCGGCGCTTGCCGGCAGCTTCTTCCTCTCGCGTTCGCTGGGAAGCGCGGTGCCGGGCATCCGCGACGTGGCGCCCTATGCCGCGTTCGGCGCCTTTTATTTCCTCGTCTCGGCGCTGCTGCTCAGCTTCCGCCGGCGCGGCTGACCCCGCCCCAAAAAGCAAAAGCCCCGCGCCGGACGGTCCGGCGCGGGGCTTTCGTTGTTCAGTCGCCGAAGCGAAGGGTCAGGCGAGAGCCGCCTTGAGATCGTCGACCAGGTCGGTCTTCTCCCAGGGGAAGAAGTCGCCCTCGGCCTTGCGGCCGAAGTGACCATAGGCCGCCGTCTTCGAATAGATCGGCTTGTTGAGCTGCAGATGCGTGCGGATGCCGCGCGGGGTGAGGCCACCCAGCTTCTCGATGCCTGCGATCGCTGCTTCGATCTGGTCGTCGCCGACGGTGCCGGTGCCGTGCGTGTCGACATAGAGCGACAGCGGCTTGGACACGCCGATCGCGTACGCCAGCTGGATCGTCACGCGCTGGGCGAGGCCGGCGGCGACAATGTTCTTGGCGAGGTAGCGAGTGATGTACGCTGCCGAGCGGTCGACCTTGGTCGGATCCTTGCCCGAGAAGGCGCCGCCGCCGTGCGGAGCTGCGCCGCCGTACGTGTCGACGATGATCTTGCGGCCGGTCACGCCGGCGTCGCCGTCGGGGCCGCCGATCTCAAACGAGCCGGTCGGGTTGATGTGGTAGACGGTCTCGTCGCTGAGCAGCGCGGCCGGGATCACATCGGCAACCACCGACTTCACATAAGCGTGGAGCTCGGCTTCCTTGTCACCCTCGTCATAGCCCTTGCCATGCTGGGTCGACACGACGATCGCGGTGGCCGCGACCGGCTTGCTGCCCTCATAGCGCAGCGTGACCTGGCTCTTGGCGTCGGGCTCCAGGAACGGCGCCTTGCCCGAGTGGCGGTCGGCCGCCATCTGCTCGAGGATCTTGTGGCTGTAGTAGAGCGTCGCCGGCATCAGGTCCGGGGTATCGTTCGCGGCATAGCCGAACATGATGCCCTGGTCGCCGGCGCCTTCGTCCTTGTTGCCCGAGGCGTCGACGCCCTGGGCAATATGGGCCGACTGCGGGTGCAAATTGTTCTCGAAGCGGAAGGTCTTCCAGTGGAAGCCGTCCTGCTCATAGCCGATACGCTTGACGGTATCGCGGACGGTCTGCTCGACCTCTTCCTGAACGCCCGGGGCCCAGTTGCCCTCGGTGTCCATGATGCCCTTGCCGCGGATTTCACCGGCGAGGACGACCAGCTGCGTGGTGGTCAGCGTCTCGCAGGCGATGCGGGCTTCGGGGTCCTTCGAGAGGAACAGATCGACGATGGCGTCGGAAATCTGGTCGGCGACCTTGTCGGGATGGCCTTCCGAGACCGATTCGGACGTGAAGAGATAATTGGAACGCATGGTTTTCCTCAAACAATGGGAGGAAAGCGCGGCCGTTGCCATGCCATATAAAGCTTTCCTTATATGCCGCCCTAGCGGGCCAGGCGCCTGAACGCAATTGCCAAGACTACGGAGGCCAGCCCCGCAATGAGCGCCAGCCAGTTGCCGAGCAGGGAAAACAGGGTGGGCGGCAGCGGCAGCGGCAGCGGCGCTTCGACCGCGCCCTCCTGCCCCGCCGGCACCGTGCCGATCAGCCGGCCATGCGCATCGATGATCGCCGAGACGCCGGTGGGGGTGGCGCGCAGGATCGGCAGACCCTCCTCGATCGCACGGAGGCGGGCCTGGGCGAGATGCTGCACCGGGCCCCAGCTGCCGAACCAGGCGTCGTTGGACGGATTGAACAGGAAGTCGGGCCGGTGGGCGGGATCGACGATCTGGCCGGAGAAGATGATCTCATAGCAGATCGCCACCCCCGCCTCGCCAAAGCCCTCTGCCGGCAAATTGCGCGGGCCCGGGCCGGGAAGGAAATCGACATCGCCCATCACGAGCCGCGCAAGACCGAGCGGCGCGAGCAAGCTGCGCATCGGGAGATATTCGCCATAGGGCACCAGATGCCCCTTGTCGTAACGCGCGCCGAGCATGCCGGCGGGATCGACCACCCATACCGAATTGCCCGCACCGGCGAGTTCGGTCCCGGAGAAGAACAGCGCGTTGCCGCCGACCATCGCGCGGTCGCGGGGACCGAGCAGCGCGCCGATCCGTCCGCGCACCCAGCGCGGATCGCCCTGGCGGTAATAGTCGCGCGGATAGCCGTCCTCGATGAAGTAATTGACCATGCCCTCGGGCCAGACGACGAGGCGCGGCACGGCGCCGGGCTGGCCGCTCCAGTCGGCGAGCTTGTTGAGCACGCGCGGGGCGTAGTCGGGCAGGTTGACGCCGTCCTGGCCGATATTGGGCTGAACGACGCGGACGTGCGGGCGGGTCATGTCCTCGACCGGCTGGCCGGGATTGAGCGCGAAGCCGGCGACGAGCAGCAACGCGACGATGATCGCCGGCACCCGGTATTGGTGCTGGGTCGCGAGATAGAGCGCGCCGGCGATGACTATCGTCAGCCCTGACAGCGCATAGGTGCCGACAAAGCCGGCGAGCTGCGCGATCGGAACCGGCACCCAGATCACGCCCATCGGGTTCCACGGATAGCCGGTGAACAGCGTGCCGCGCAGATATTCGCTGAGGATCCAGGCTGCTGCGGCGGCGAGGACGAAGGCGATGTCGGGCTCGTTCCAGCGCGCCTTCACGCTGCGCGCAAAGCGCCAGGCCAGGCCCATCGCGATCGCCGGGTAGATCGCCAGATAGAGCGCGAGCAGCACCACGGCGAAATAGCCGAGGACCGGCGGCATCTTGTCCTGATAGTCGAAGGCGTGCTGGATCCAGTTATTGCCGAGCGTGAAATGCCCGACGCCGAACACCCAGCCGCGCAAAAGCGCGCTCCTCAGGCTCGGCGCGTGCCAAGTCAGGTGCAGCAGCACCGCCAGACAGGCGAGCGTGACCGGCCACAGGTCGAGGGGGGCGAATCCGGTAGCGGAAAGGAAGCCGGCGAGCAGCGCGACGAGCAGGGGGCGGGTCAGCATCGGCAGCGTGCTTAACCGATCCCCCCGCGCGAGGGGAGTGGGTAGCAGAATCGGCCCGGCCACATTATGTGGCGCGCCATGACCGAGATCACAGTCGCCGCCCTGCAGCTCGCCTTTTCCAACGATATCGACGCGAACATCGCGAAGGTCTCCGCTTATGTGCGCGAGGCTGCCGCGAAGGGCGCGCAGGTGGTGCTGCCGCCCGAACTGTTCGAAGGCGAGTATTTCTGCCGGGTCGAGGACGAGGGGCTGTTCGCAAACGCCAAGCCCACCGCCGAGCACAAGGCGGTGCTGGCGATGCAGGCGCTTGCCGCCGAGCTGAAGATCCACATCCCGACCAGCTTCTTCGAAGCCGACGGCCCGCATCACTATAACAGCCTCGCGATGATCGGCCCGGACGGCAAGGTCGCCGGCGTCTACCGCAAGAGCCACATCCCCGACGGCCCCGGCTACGAGGAGAAGTTCTATTTCCGCCCCGGCAATACCGGCTTCAAGGTGTGGGACGGCCCGAACAAGACCACGCTCGGCGTCGGCGTGTGCTGGGACCAATGGTATCCCGAGACTGCCCGCGCGATGATGCTGATGGGCGCGCAGGTGTTGTTCTACCCGACTGCGATCGGCAGCGAGCCGCATGACGACAGCCTCGACACCGCGCGCCTGTGGCGCCGGGCGATGGTGGGCCATGCGGTGTCGAACGTCGTGCCCGTCGTCGCCGCCAACCGCGTCGGCGTGGAGCATGGCCAGACCTTCTACGGCACCAGCTTCATCACCGACGAGCGCGGCGACATCCTTGCCGAGCTGGGCCGCACCGAAGAAGGCGTGATCACCGCCACACTCGACCTCGACCGCGTCAAGCGCCACCGCGCGGCCTTCGGCTTCTTCCGCGATCGCCGACCGGAGCTGTACGGCCGGCTGGTGCAGGACATCTGACCCTACACTTTCGGGTGGCTTGCCCCGGCAGGCGCGCGAGGCGCATCCTCGCGGCCTGACGCAGGAGCGACTCGATGGATGACGCCGACCTTCCGCCCGAGGACAGCAAGCTCACCCGCTCGAAACAGCAATGGGCGAGCCAGGGCAAGTTCCTGACCGGGGTGCACAGCCGGCCCGAGGAAGAGCGGCTGCCGCCCGGCCAGCATCTCACGGTCAAATGGCCGGTGCTCGACCTTGGCCGCCAGCCCGACATCGCCCGCGAGCGCTGGAAGCTCGAAGTGACCGGCATGGTCGCGCGGCCGGTGACGCTCGACTGGGCGGGGCTGATGGCGCTGCCGCAGACGCGGCTCAGGAGCGACATCCACTGCGTCACCAGCTGGTCGCGCTACGACAATGACTGGCAAGGCGTGCTGACCCGCGACCTGCTTGCCGCTGTCGAGCCGCACGACGAGGCGCAGGCGGTGATGCTCCACGGCTATGACGGCTACACCACCAATGTGCTGCTGCGCGATTTCGCCGCCGCCGACGCGATCGTCGCGCATGGCTGGGCGGGCCAGCCGCTGGCGCGCGACCATGGCGGGCCGGCGCGGCTGGTAATCCCGCACCTCTATTTCTGGAAGAGCGCCAAGTGGATCCGCAAGATCGAGTTGATCGGTGCGGACAAGCCGGGCTTCTGGGAGGTCAACGGCTATCACATGCGCGGCGACCCGTGGGACGAGCAGCGCTACAGCAAGGAGTAGTCCGTCAGCGCTGCTGGTCGCCCACGCCGTCGGCGATCTTCACCGGCATGTCGCAGCCGTCTTCCATGCGCAGCACGCCGAGATACTGGCCGGCGAGCGGCTCCTGCTTGAGCGTGCGCACGCGGACCGGCTGGTCGGACGATGCGGCATGATCGACGCGAGCATTCTGGCACTGCGCCTTGGGTGCTGCGGGCAGCGCGAAGTGCGGGGCCGGCATCGGCGTGTCCCGCTCGCCGGCAACCGCAGCGGCAGGCAACAGGGCGAGGGCGAGTACGACAATACGCATGGGCTCTCCTTTGCTTGGAGCCCCGCTACCATGATTTCCGTCACCCGTCGCGCCGCGAGATGCAACCGAAACGGTTTTACCCAACCGCCGTGGCAAGGTGCGGCGCATGCGCTATGCTCGCGCCATGCACATCACCGGAAGCTGTCACTGCGGCGCGATCCGCTACCAGGCCGAGGCCGATCCCGCCCGCGTCGCGCTCTGCCATTGCAATGATTGCCAGACGCTCAGCGGCTCGGCGTGGCGGGCCTCGGCGCGCGTCGATGCGGCCGATTTCCAGGTAGTTGGTGAACCAAAAGTCTATGTGAAGACCGCCGAAAGCGGGACCAAGCGCGGCCAGGCTTTTTGCGGTGAATGCGGCTCGGGGCTCTACGCCTTCACCCCCGCCGACCCGCGCGTCTATGCGATCCGCCTCGGCAGCGTCGATCAGCGCGCCGAGCTGCCGCCGCAAAGCCAGATCTGGTGCGAAGCCGCGCTGCCCTGGGCGCTCGATATCAGCGCGCTTCCGCGTTCGCCAAAGCAATAGCCCGCGCCACCACCGCCTCGAGCATGTCGGGCGTCAGCCGGCCGGTATTCTGGTTGTAGCGCGAGCAGTGATAGCTATCGAGCAGCCACTGGCCGCGATGCATATGGTGTTCGGCGCCGTGCGCGAAGCGGTGCTTGGGCAGCTTGCCGCCCATCGCTTTGACCGCCGACTGGTGCGCGATCTGGCCGAGCGCGATCACTATCGGCGCCTTGAGCTCCGCCGCCAGGAAGGGACGGCAGGCATGGATCTCGGTGGGCTCGGGCTTGTTCTCGGGCGGCAGGCAGCGGACCGCGTTGAGGATGACCACGCCGCGCGGCTCGCCGGCTTCGGCCAGGCCGAACTTCTCCAGCGTCGCGAACAGCAAGTCGCCCGAGGCATCGCCGGTAAAGGCGCGGCCGGTGCGGTTGGCGCCGTGCTTGCCCGGCGCGAGGCCGACGATCGCGATCGGCGCGGAAAGGTCGCCGAGCGCGGGCACGGGGGCATTCCACCAATCGGGGTGTTCGGCGCGCAATTGTTCACGCAACGCCACGAGGCGCGGACAGAGCGGGCAATCGCGGCTTGGCTCGAGCATGCACGCGCGATAGGCCCCGGAACGTGGTGAGGACAAGCTATGCCATCGCGATCGGATCGAACCGGCGGGGCCGCCACGGCAGCCCGGCGCGCGAAGTGCTGGCCGCGATTCGCGCACTGGACGGCGTGACCGCGGTCTCGCCAATCCTCCACACGCCGCCGCTCGGCCCCTCGAAGCGGCGCTTCGCCAATGCCGTGGCGCTGATTCAAAGTGATGAGGCGCCCCCTGCCCTGCTGCACAGGCTCAAGGCGATCGAGCGCGCCTTTGGCCGGCGGCGCGGACAGAGCTGGGGCGCGCGGGTGATCGATCTCGACATCGTCCTGTGGTCGGGCGGCAGCTGGGGCGGACCCGCGCTTACCGTGCCGCACCGGCTGTTCCGCGCGCGCGATTTCGTGCTGGCGCCGCTCGTGCAGGTGGCGCCCGGCTGGCGCGATCCGGTGACCGGCCTCAGCGTGCGCCAACTCTACAGCCGGTTGACCCGCCGAAAGCCCGCATCTAGGGGCAGGGCCGGTGTGGGTCCGTAGCTCAGTTGGTAGAGCAAGCGACTTTTAATCGAGAGGTCCCGGGTTCGAATCCCGGCGGACCCACCACCGTTCCGGCGCAGCGGGTTTCCGGCGATCTCGCGCCCCTGCAATCCTAGTCGCCATTGGCATCGACCATGAAGACCATCGGCTTGCCGCGCGACGCCGGATTCCATCCCGCCAACAACGCTGCCCGCACCCCTTTTGCGGCAATCGCATCGTTGATGTGGGTGCGTCCTTTCGGCAACCCCTTCAGAAGCCGCTTCGGCGTAGGAAATTCCAGCACTGCCTCGCGCGGCATGTCTTGCTGACGCAGCGAGACCGTCATGCCCTTCCAGCCATCTTTCGAAGACAGCTGCGGCTCGCTCAGAAGCTCCCAGTCATATTTGAACCCGTCGATTTCGACAGTGCCGCCCGGGCCGCGCGTATGAAGCATGTCATGCCCTTAGCACGCCGGCAGCGGCGCACCCACCTTACTGGTGCCGCAGGGTTTTCTCGAAGCCTTCATTCGCCTTGGCCATCTTGGCGATCTTCCGCAGATGCGTGCGGACATGCCGTTCGAACCGCACATCGTCATAGGTGCTCGTCGCCGGATAGTCGTCCTGACCGATAAGCTCCTTGAGCCGCGTGGCGAAAGCCGCCTGGTCGTTGGTGCAGTCGGCGTCCTTCAACGCGCGGCAGGCCCATTCCTCGGCGGCGGCCTTGTCATAGTCGTCGCGCGCCTCATAGCCGCGACGGTCCGCCGCCGCCTGATCCAGCCGCGATACCTCGAAACGGCGCGCAAGCCATTTGCGGACCAGTTCGCCATCCCAAGGTTTCGACGGATTCGTCATCGCTCTTTCCCAATCGGTTCGCGCCCAAGAGCGCGCCGTGAATTTGCCAATGTGATCGCGCCGTTCGCGCCGCTATAGGCTGAACGAAATCAAGGCAGCTAGATCGACCTATGGCCCGCAAGCGCTCTAAACACGACCCCTATGACCATCTTCCGCAAGAAGACGAGACGCCGGCAGCGCCGGTGCTCTGCTGGCTCTGTGGCCGGCCGACCGGCAAGACCATCATCTGGCATCATCCGATACCCAAGAGCCGCGGAGGCCGCGATGTCGTGCCGATGCACTCGATCTGCCAGCAGACGCTGATCGCAAATTTCACGAATTCGGAATTGCAGCGCCACGGGATGGAGGTGGCGGGCCTGCTCGATAATCCGAATGTGCGCAAATTCGTGGACTGGGTGGCGAACAAGGACCCGGACTTCACCGCGACCATTGCGAAGAAGCAGCGCTGACCGGGCTGGGCGTCAGTTCCGCAAACTGTCCGGCACGACGCCGCCATTTTCGGCGAGCTTGGCCATCACCGCCTTGTGCAGCGCGATATTCTGTTCGGCGCTGCCCGCCTCGCCGGCATGGACGTTCAGTTCCTCCGCCAGCTGCTTGCGCGCATCGAGGCTCGAATCGAGATCCAGCAGCTTGAGCAGGTCGACGATCGAGCTCTGATAATTGCCCCCGCCGTCCTTCATGCTCGCCATCTCGGAAAGCACCGCGCCGACATCGACCGCGGCGGCGGGCGCAGCTGCCGGGGCGGCAGCCGGCGCCGGAGTAGGCGCTGCGGGAGCGGGAGACGCGTTCGGAGCCGGTGCGGCCGTTGCCGTCTTGTGCCCGAAGATCTTGCCCATGATGTCGCCGAAGATGCTCATGTCCTGCTCCCGTGCCTGTGTGGATGCGGGCTAAACGTCGGGCATCCTCAAAGGGTTCGCTCGGAACGTCGCAAGCGACGAGACGTTGAGGCTCGGGCTCTCCGCGCCCCCGAACAGGGAGGATTTATGAAGGCATTGCATTGGTTCGCGCTTGGCGCTTCGGCGCTCGCGCTCTCGGCCTGTGGCCAGAAGACCGAAACCACCAGCACCACCAACACCGTCGTAACCGAGAATGTCACAACGCCGGCCGCCGCAGCGCCGGGCCAGGCATTCGCCAACATGGCCGCAGCAAGCGATACCTTCGAGGTACAGGCATCGACGCTGGCCGCCGCCAACAGCCAGTCGGCCGCGATCAAGAAGTTTGCGACCGCGATGATCAAGGCGCACACCGAATCGACGGGCAAGCTCAAGAATGCAGCAAACGCCGCCTCCCCGGCGGTCACGCCCGATCCGACGCTGAGTGCGGAGCAGCAGACGACTCTGGACACCCTCGGCGGGCTGAAGGGTGCCGAATTCGACAAGGCCTATGCCGCCGCACAGGTCGATGCACACATCAAGGCGCTGGCCGGGCTCAAGGACTATGCGGCGACCGGCGACGTCCCGCAGTTCAAGACCTTCGCCACCGAGCTGGTGCCGACCGTTACGGCGCATCTCAACATGGCCAAGGCCCTCAAGCCCTGATCGCGCCAGCCGGCGGGGAAGCGCCCCGCCGGCCCCCTTTCCTTCGTGCCCCGGCATCGATCACCCCGCCCGTTTCGGAACCGGACTGATCTCGATCAGTTGGTCCTCGGCTGGCTGATGCTAGTCAGCGCAAAACTTTAAAGGCTGCACGGGAAAACAGCGTGACCACGACCTCGACCGATCTGGCATTCACCGGCGTTGACGGACTTGACGACATCCTGGCAGGCGGGCTCACCCGTGGCCGCGTCTTCCTGCTCGAGGGCAGTCCCGGCACCGGCAAGACCACCATCGCCACCCAATTCCTGATGGAAGGTACAGCGCGCGGCGAGAGCTGTCTCTATGTCAGCCTGTCCGAAACCGAGGACGAGATGCGCGACGGTGCCGCCTCGCACGGCTGGGACCTGGCGGGCATCGAGCTGTTCGAGCTGGTGCCGCCCGAAAGCCTGCTCGACGAGGAGCAGCAGCAGAGCCTCCTTTATTCCTCCGACCTGGAACTGGGCGAGACGACGCGGCGCATCTTCGAGGCGTTCGAGCGAGTGAAGCCCGACCGCGTGGTGCTCGACAGCCTGTCAGAGATCCGCCTCCTCGCGCAAAGCTCGCTGCGCTATCGCCGCCAGATCCTCGCCCTGAAGCACTTCTTCTCGACGCAGAAGGCCACGGTGCTGATGCTCGATGACCTGACCGCCGACACGCTCGACAAGACCGTGCACAGCGTCGCGCATGGCGTGGTTCGGCTGGAGGAACTGGCGCCCGAATATGGCCCTGAACGTCGGCGGATGCGGGTGATCAAATATCGCGGCCGGCGCTTCCGCGGCGGCTTCCACGACTTCGTGATCGAGACCGGCGGCGTCCGCGTCTTCCCCCGTCTCGTCTCGGCCGAGCACAAGACCGAATATCTGCGCGACGTCGTGAAGAGCGATTCCGCCGCGCTCGACGCGCTGCTCGGGGGCGGCATCGAACGCGGCTCCAGCGTGCTGGTGCTCGGGCCGGCAGGCACCGGCAAGTCGCTGCTGTGCCTGACCTTCATCGCAGCAGCAGTGCAGCGCGGCGAGCGCGCGGCGATGTTCGCGTTCGACGAGGAGCTGGGCCTGCTGTTCGATCGCGCACTGGGCCTGGGCATCGACCTGCGCGCGATGGTCGACAGCGGAAAACTCGTTATCGAACAGGTCGATGCTGCCGAATTGTCGCCTGGGGAGTTCTCCCAGCGTGTGCGCCATTGTGTTGAGAAACATGGCGCCCGGACGATCATCATCGACAGCCTGAACGGATATCAGGCGGCGATGCCGGAAGAGAATGCCCTGGTCCTGCACATGCACGAGCTGCTCCAATATCTGAACCGCCAGGGCGCGACGACCTTCCTCACCGTCGCGCAGCACGGGCTGGTCGGCGACATGAAGGCGCCGGTCGACGTCACCTATCTGGCCGACACGGTGGTGCTGCTGCGCTATTTCGAAGCGCTCGGCCGGGTGCGCCGCGCAATCTCGATCATCAAGAAGCGCACCGGCGCGCATGAAGACACGATCCGCGAGTTCCGCATCGGCCATTACGGCATCCGTCTGGGCGAGCCGTTGGTCGGCTTCCAGGGTGTGTTGCGCGGCGTGCCGAACTTTGTTGGCGGACCCGGCAGCACGACGCTGCTCGAAGACGAGGAACGGTGATCCCCCACCTCTCCGAACGCGCAATCATCCTGGCACCCCGCGGTCGCGACGCCGCGATCGCTGCATCGATCCTAAACGAAGCCGGGCTGCGATCCGCGGTCTGCACTTCGCTGGGCGAGCTTGTCGGCGAAATCGAGAAGGGTGCGGGCTTTGCGTTGCTCACCGAGGAGGGCATGCGCTCGGCCAATCTCCAGCCGCTCGCGAAATGGCTGGAGGCGCAGCCCGAATGGTCCGACTTCCCGTTCGTGCTGCTGACCCAGAAGGGCGGCGGCATCGAGCGCAACCCTGCCGCCAAGCGCTTCCTCGACATGCTCGGCAATGTCACCTTCCTCGAGCGGCCGTTTCACCCGACCACGTTGGTGAGCCTTGCCCAGTCGGCACTCCGCGGCCGCAAGCGCCAATATGACGCGCGCGCCAGGCTCGAGGAGCTGCACCGCGGCGCCGACAAATATCGCTCGCTGTTCGAATCGATCGATGCTGGTTTCTGCCTGATCGACATGGTCTTCGACGATGCCGGCACGCCGGTCGATTATGTCTTCATCGAAGCCAATCCGGCGTTCGAGCGCCAGACCGGCCTGCACGATGCAGTCGGCAAGTCGATGCGCGCGCTGGTACCCGGGCATGAGCAGCATTGGTTCGACATCTATGGGAGGGTCGCGAGCACCGGGCAGAGCACGCGCTTCGAGGAACATGCCGAGGCGCTGGGCGACATCTGGTACGACGTCTATGCCTTCAAGGCCGGCGACCCGTCGGCAAATCAGGTCGCCGTGCTGTTCAACGACGTCTCGCAGCGCCGCCGGATCGAGCAGGCACTCCGGGAAAGCGAGGAGCGGCTGCGCGCGCTCAACGAGACGCTGGAGGAGCGCGTCGACGAGCGCACCCGCGCGCTCGAGCTGACGCAGGAGGCGCTACGCCAGTCGCAGAAGCTCGAATCGATGGGCCAGCTCACCGGCGGCGTCGCGCACGACTTCAACAATCTTCTGACTCCGATCGTCGGCAGCCTCGACCTGCTCCAGCGGCGTGGTTTTGGCGGCGACCGCGAGCGGCGGCTGATCGAAGGCGCGGTCCAGTCCGCCGAGCGCGCGCGCACGCTCGTCCAGCGCCTGCTCGCTTTTGCCCGCCGCCAGCCGCTCCAGGCCACTGCGATCGACATCGGCAAGCTGGTCCATAACCTCACCGACCTGATCGCCAGCACCTGCGGCCCGCGCATCCGGCTGGAGATCGACATTGCCGAGGATCTGCCTCCGGCCCGGGCCGATGCCAACCAGATCGAGATGGCGCTGCTCAACCTCACCGTGAACGCGCGCGACGCGATGCCGGACGGCGGCACGCTGACCATCTCCGCCACGCACGACGAGTTCGCCGCCGACCGGGATGGGCTGCGCGCGGGCAGCTATGTCCATCTCAGCGTCGCCGATACGGGCACCGGCATGGACGACGACACGATCGCCAAGGCGATCGAGCCCTTCTTCACCACCAAGGGCGTCGGCCAGGGCACGGGCCTCGGCCTGTCGATGGTCCACGGCCTCGCCGCGCAGCTCGGCGGCGGGCTGGCGATCGAGAGCGCGCTCGGCCAGGGCACCGCAATCCATCTTTGGCTGCCCATGACCGAATCGGCGCCGGACCAGGTCGCGGCGATCGCCGAGATCGAGTTGAGCCGCGTCGATCGCGGCACCGCTATGGTCGTCGACGACGAGGATCTGGTGCGCGCCAGCACTGCACATATGCTGAGCGAACTCGGCTACCGGGTTATCGAGGCAGAGTCCGCCGAGGAGGCGCTGCTGTTGCTGGAGAGCGCCGGAGAAGTCGAGCTGCTGGTGACCGACCATCTGATGCCCGGCATCACCGGCATCGACCTGGCCGCACGCGTCCGCACCCAGCGGCCCGACATGCACGTCCTCGTCGTGTCCGGCTATGCCGAGGGCAAGGGCATCTCGCCCGATACCCCGCGGCTGACCAAGCCGTTCAAGCAGAGCGACCTGGCGCGCAGCCTCGCCCAGCTCTGAGCTGCCGGATCAGGGGATCGGCAGCGCCGTCGTTGCCTTCACCTGGCTCAGCGCCACGGTCGAGTTGATTTCCTGTACGCCGGGCAGCTTGGAGAGCTTGGTGAAGAAAAAGCGCTCATAGGCTTCGATGTCGGCGGCGACGATGCGCAGCATGAAGTCGAACACGCCCATCAGCACATAGGCCTCCAGCACCTCGGGAAAGGAGCGGATCGCCGCCGCGAACTCGTCGAGATTGGCGCGGCCATGCGCGTTCAGCTTGATCTGCGCGAAGATGTGCGCCTTCAGCCCGACCTTGTGCCGATCGACCAGCGCCACCCTTTTGGTGATGATCCCGTCCTTCTCCAGCCGGTCGACCCGGCGCCAACAGGGAGAACTCGACAGCCCGACCATCTCGCCCAGTTTGGCGGTGGGCATCGAGGCGTCTTCCTGGAGCACCTGGAGGATCTTGCGTTCGAATGGATCGAGCTCGGCGGGCAAATCTATTCTCCAATTCGCGATAAGCAGGTCATTCCTTGCAGATTATGCGCAGCAAGCCGCAAAGAAGGACCACATTATCCTGCGAAACCATGGAAGAGTCACCCTGGATTTCAGGAGCCCTTTCATGGTCGATACCCCGCAAGTTTCCGCCACCCCGCCCGAAAGCGTGCACGTGCTGCGCGACGATGAAGCAGGGTTGCGCGGGGTGATCGTGATGCACTCGACCCGGCGCGGCCCTGCCGCGGGCGGCTGCCGGCTGTGGCGTTACGGCGATCATGCCGCACTGGTCGGCGACGCGATGCGGCTGGCCGAGGGCATGACCTACAAGAACGCGATGGCCGACCTGCCGCTCGGCGGCGGCAAGGCGGTCCTCAACCTGCCCGAAGGCGATTTCGACCGACGCAAGCTGTTCGCTGCCTTCGGCCGCGCCGTCGCCCGGCTCGAAGGGGACTATGTCACCGCCGAGGATGTCGGGACCAGCGTGGCGGACATGGAAGCGGTACGCGGCGAGACCCGCCATGTCGCGGGCCTCCCTCCGCGCGACGGGCGGCCCGGCGGCGATCCCTCGCCCTGGACCGCGCGCGGCGTGTTCCTGGCGATGGAGGAAGCGGCACGGCGCCAGCTCGGCAGTGAGCTCAAGGGCCTGCGCGTCGCGGTACAGGGGCTGGGCAATGTCGGCTCGGCTCTGTGCGGGATGCTCCACCAGGCCGGCGCGCGGCTGATCGTGGCGGAACCCCGGCCCGGCGTCGCCGCCGAAATCGCCTGCCGCTACGACGCCGAGATCATGGGCCGCGACAGCATCCTCGATGCGCGCTGCGCGATCTTCGCCCCCTGCGCACTGGGCGGCGTACTCGACCGCGAGACGGTCGGCCGGCTGCGTGCCAAGCTGGTCTGCGGCGCTGCCAACAATGTGCTCGCTACCCCCGAGGACGGCGACCGGCTCGCCGATCGCGGCATCCTCTATGCGCCCGATTATGTCGTGAATGCGGGCGGGATCATCAGCGTCGCGGGGGAATATCTCGGCTGGAGCGTCGACGAAGTGGCGACGCGCGTCCATGCCACCGGCCTGCGGCTCGGCGCGGTGCTCGCGCATGCGGCACGCGAAGGGCTGGCGCCGCACCGCGCCGCCGATGCGCTCGCCCGCGCGCGGATCACCGCCGCGCCGACCAGCCCCGTGCGCGAAGCCGCCTGAGCCCGGCCATGCGCTTCGACATTGTTGCCGAGCCGAGCGCGACATTGCTGTGCCGCGTGCTCGGTCTGATTGCCCAGCTCGACCTGGCTGCGCCCGACATGGAAGTGCAGGTCACGGCCAGCACGATGCAGCTGTGGCTCGACCTTCCAGATCCGGGGGGACATGCCGGCAGGATCCTGGCGGAGAAGATGGGCCGCTGCATCGGCGTCGAGGCAGTGACGCTCGACGGAGCGCCACTCGCCCTGATGCCGGCCTAGGCCGGCTGCAGGTTCACCGCGCGCGGTTGGGCCGGCGGCAGGCCGCCGCTTTCCTCCTGCGCCATCAGCTCCTGCTTGCGCGCGAGCATGGCGTCGCGCAGCGCGACCAAATCGACTTCCTCGACCTTGCGGCACGCGGCGAACATGCCCTCGGACGGCATCTCCTCCTCATGGACGTGATGCGCGATCTCCTCGGACAGCACGTGCACCTTGGCGTCGTAGAAATCGTCGCCCGGATTGCCGGCCTCGATATCGTTGATCAGCACCTTGGCGCCGTCATGCTCGACATAGGCTTCGTCGAGCATGTCGCCTTCGATCTTGCCGCGATAGGCGGGGTAGAAGATCTCTTCCTCGAGCGTCGTGTGGATCTTGAGCTCGACGCAGATCTGATGGGCAAGCTTCTTCTTGGTTGCCGAACCGCTCGCGCCTTCATACTGCTCGAACAGCTTCTCGACCTTGCGGTGATCCGCCTTCAGCAGTGCGATCGCATCGGTATAGTCTTGATCCGCCATGGAATTTCTCCCTGTTCGCTTCGCCGTTTCAAAGCTTTGCGATTGCGGGAGTTCCTGCTGCGAACGACTCTCAGGCGGCTTCGCTCCGGGCCATCCGCGCCGACTGCATCAGCCCGCGCAACTGCTTGCGGAACGTAGGTGCGGCAAAGTGCTGCGCGGCGTTCATATAGCCTTCGAACGACACTTCGCGCTCGATCTCTTCGACGCGGCGATAGGCACCGCTGTTCGCCAGCTCCAACCCGCGTTCGATGATGGACTTGGACATGGATTCTCCCGGGGAACGATTGTGGCTCCGCAACAACTCGGGGCCGCCCCTGCTGGTTCCGGTGGGCGCCTAGTTTCGCTCTGCCCGGCCCGAAGCATTTGTTTATTCACCCACTAATCTAGTAGGATATTGTGCCCCCTGCACCGGCCTGAAACTACCGCGCGAGGGTATCCGCATGTCGCTCAAGCTCTTCGACACCGTTCCCGACTTCATTCCGGGGGCCACCCCATATCAGCGCACCGTGGTGCAGCCCGGCTCGGTGCATCGAGCAAAGTCGTGACGGCACTTCCGCTCTCGTCGCCGTTCACGGCAGAGATCTCGCAAACGGTCTCCGCGCTCAATGCCGCGCGCTCGGCCTGGCGGGAACGTCAGGCCGGGCGCCACGCGGTGGCGCGCTTCCCATCGCCGACCGTACTGTCCGAGGCGGTGGAGCACCTCTCCGCCGCACTGTTCCCCGCCCGGCTCGGCGGCTTTCGCGGCGGGGTGGCGCGCGAGGATGATTTCGTCGCGGAGCGGCTCGGCGGGGCCTTTGCACTGCTCGGGCAGGAGATCGACGCCGAGTTCGATTATTGGCAGCGCGAGACCGACCAGCCCTTCGATCCGGACCAGGCCCAGACGATCGTCCGCCTGTTCGCCGCAACGCTCCCCGAGATTCGCGCGGCGATCGATGCCGATGTCGAGGCCGCCTTTGTCGGCGATCCCGCCGCACGCAGCGTCGACGAGATCCTGATCAGCTACCCGGGCGCACTCGCGATCCGCTATCACCGCATCGCGCACGAGCTGCACGCACTCGGCGCGGTGATCGTGGCACGCATCGTCTCCGAATTCGCCAATGCCCGCACCGGCATCGACATCCATCCCGGCGCGACGATCGGCCCAAGCTTCTTCATCGATCACGGCACCGGCGTGGTGATCGGCGAAACCGCGATCATCGGCCGCAATGTACGGCTCTACCAGCATGTCACGCTCGGCGCCCGCAGTCCGCTCGGGCTGGCGCCGGCGGGGCCGCGCACCCGCCACGCCCGGCACCCGATCCTCGAGGATGACGTGATCGTCTATGCCGGCGCGACGATCCTCGGCCGCGTCACCATCGGGCGCGGCAGCACGATCGGCGGCAATGTCTGGCTGCTCGACGATGTCCCGGCACACTCCCTGATCGTCCAACCCGGCGCGATCCGTCTAAAAGAAGATCAGGCGCACCAACTCGGCGCGCGACTGGCGGAGCATGGCGCATGAAGCCATTGATCGGGGTGCTGTGCTGCAATGAAGTCGCCGAGCGGCCGATCCAGGTCGTGGCGAGCCGCTTCATCGCGCCGCTGACCAAAGTCTCCGACGCGACGGTGCTACTAGTCCCGGCACTCGCAGATGCGTTCGACGCACGATCGATCGCCGGCCGGCTCGACGGGCTGCTGCTCACCGGCTCCCGCTCCAACATCGCCGCATCGCGTTATGGCGGGGCATGGGACCAGACTCCGCTCGACGAACAGCGCGATGAAGTGGCGCTCGCGCTGGCCGATGCGATGATCGAAGCCGGGCGCCCGGTGTTCGGCATCTGCCGCGGGATGCAGGAGCTGAATGTGCTGTTCGGCGGCACGCTGCGCGGCGACCTTGAAGGGCATCATCTCGAGGACGAGAGCCGGCCGTTCGAGTGCCTGTTCACCCACGGCCATGACGTGGAATTGCAGGGGGCCGGCGTGCTCGCCGCGGCGACCGGCGCGCGCCGGCTCGCCGTCAATTCGGTGCACCGCCAGGGAATCGACCGGCTGGGAGTGGGCCTCGATGTCGAGGCGCTGTCACCCGAAGATGGGCTGGTCGAGGGCTTCTCCGCCCGGCCCAACGGCGCGCAGGTGCTGGCGGTGCAATGGCATCCCGAATGGGATGTTGAGCGCCAGGCCGGCAGCCGCGCCTTCTTCAGGCTGGTTGGTGAGGCGCTGGCTGCCTGACGCGTCCGGACGGTGCCGCCGCTACGACGAAGGCGATCACCGTGCCAATGCAGAGCTGAAACGGGAAAGCCAGATGGTCGAACGGCGCGGGCAGGCCGATCGGGCCGGCAATGGCGGGCTGGAGCAGCAGCACCGTGAAGAAGCCCGCGATCAGCGCGGCGATTACCGAAGCCGTGGTCCCGCGCGGGGTGAAGATTGCGGTCAGGTAGACGCCGATCAGCCCGGCATAGGCGAACCCCATCACCCCCAGCACGAATTCGAGCATCCCCTGCCTGGTATAATGCTGCCAGTAGAAGGAGAGCACCGCGACGATCAGCATCGCGACGCCGATCACCCCCATGCCGGCGCGGCCTGCCTGGACATAATGATGCTCGGGCATTTCCTGGCGGCCGCTGCGCCATGGCCGGTAGAAATCCTCGATCAGCACCGACGACATCGCATTGAGCGCCGAATTGGTCGTCGCCACCGCCGCGGCGATGATCCCGGCGGTGACCAGCCCGCGCAGCCCAGACGGCAGCTGGGTCAGGATATAGTGCATGAAGATGCTGATCTTCTCGCCGCCGAACGCCAGGCTGGCCCCCGCGGTAGCGCCACCCATCAGCTCGGGCCGGTCGTAGAAGACGTGGAGCAGCAGCCCGATCGTGATGAACAGCGCCACCACCGGCACCGTGCCGATCACCGACCAATAGAGGCTGCGCGCACCCGTCTTCGCGTCCTTGCAGGCGAGCAGGCGCTGGGTCGTGTCCTGGTCGAGCCCGGAGGATGCGACATAGAGCAGCGCGATACCGGTCACGATCGCGAGCAGCGAGAAGGGCTTGGAGAGGTCGGTGGTGAAGTCGAACAGCCGCAGCTTGTTCGCCCCGTCGGGTGCATGGAGCAGCCCCTGGAGGATCTCGGCATTGCTCGCGGGGATGCCCGCACGCAGATAGACCAGCACCGCGATCGCCGATCCGACGAAGATCACGAACTGGACGAGGTCGATCCACAACACCGATTTCAGCCCGCCGACAAAGGTCGAGAGGAAAGCAGCGGCGACAAGGAACCCAGCGGCGATAAAGATGCCCTGTGCGCTCACCGTCCCGCTCATCACCATCGCGATCGCGATCGCCGCAAGATAGATGCGCGCGCCCCCGGCGAGTACACGGCCGAACAGGAACATGCCGCCCGCCCAGCGGGTCGCCAGCGTGCCGAAGCGCTGGCCGAGCAACTCATACACCGTGGTCACCCGCGCCGCATAGAAGCGCGGGATCAGCACATGCGCGACGAAGATCGCGCCGATCAGCCCGCCCAGATTAGTGCCGAGATAGGTGAAGTCACCATGATAGCCGAAGTCGGGCGCACCCAGGAACGTCGCCGCCGATTGCGTCGCGGAAAGCACCGAGATCGCCGCGAGCCAGGCGGGGACGTTGCCGCCCGCGAGGAAATACTCCTTCGCCGTGCCGGTGTGGCGCGGCGTGAACAGCCAGCCGCCGGCGATCAGCAGCACCAGATAGAGAAGGATGACGATCCAGTCGGTCAGGCTGAAGGGCAGGTGCATGGGCGTCCTAGTAAAGGAGGTAGCGCGCGCGCCGCGCCTTGAAAGCATTAAGCCCAGCCTGCCAGTCGGCAGCGATCTTGCGCGGATCCACGCCGGCCTTGATCTGGTCGAGCACCGCGCGATTGCGCAGCAGCCGATCGACCTTCTCGATCTGGAACTTGTCGCCGTAGAGCTTCCACAGGGCCGCGACCGTCTCGACGCCGAGCGCGGGCGCATCGAGCTTGGTCCGGTCGTGGATGATCACCTCCACGCCTTCGACGCGCTGCCCCGCGAACGGGTAGAGCTTGTCGTTCGCCGGCACATAGGTGACCGCCAGGAAGCTCACCCCGGGGATAGCCCGCGCGTTGAGATAGGCGGCCAGCTGTGTCCCCTTGATCCAGGGCGCGCCGAAGCGGAGGAACGGCGCCTCGCCCGGCCCCTTGATGTTGACGTTGGTGCCTTCGAGCAGCGCGGTGCCGGCATAGGCGGTCGCTTGCGTGATGCTGCGCAGATTGGGCGACGGGTTGATCCAGAGGAGCCCGGTGTCGTCATACCAGTCGGCGCGCTTCCAGCCGGTCATCCGGATCACGCTGAGCTGCGCGCCGAGCTTGTCCTCGGCGTTGAACAGGGTCGCCAGCTCGCCCATCGTCATGCCCGGGCGCATCGGCTCGGCATGGGGGTTGGTGTAGGTCTCGGTCCCCGGCGTCGAGACCGGCCCCTGCACCGCCAGCCCGCCCAGCGGGTTCGGCCGGTCGAGGATGATCACTTCGACATGGTTGGCCGCACAGGCCTGGAGGAAATATTTGGCGAGCGTCTGGAAGGTCCAGTAGCGCACCCCGGCATCCTGCAGGTCGATCACCACGGCGTCGAGCCCGGCAAGCTGCGCCGCGCTCGGGCGCTTCTCCGCATCGGTGCGGCCGTACAGGCTGACGATCTCCAGCCCGCTCGCCGCATCGAGCTTGTCGTCGATGTTCATGTCGTCGGTCGCGGCGTTGATGCCGTGCTCGCCGCTGAACAGCTTGACGACCTGGAGCCCCGACACCGCCGCCTGCCCATCGCGCCGCAGCACGTCGATTGTCCGCCGTCCCTGCCCGTCGACGCTGATCGGGTTGGCGAGCACCGCGATGCGCAGCTTGCCGCCATGCCGCGCGGCGATCGCGCGCAGCGGCGCGAAATGCGTGTCCTGCAGCACGTCGATCCCGGTACGCACCTGCGCGGCGGCCGGCATCGCGACGAGCAGCGCGAGCAGGAGGAGGAGGAGCCGCTTCACTTCGCGGCATCCAGCGCGGTCAGCACCGCAGTGTGGATCGCCGGACGCGCCTTGAAGATCTCGGCATTGTTCCGCGTCGGGTTCACCCGGTTGGTCAGCAGGATAATGAAGGCGTCGCGGTCCGGGTCGATATAGAGCGATGTGCCGGTGAAGCCGGTATGGATGATCGCACGGGGCGAGGCGAGCGGGCCGGAAAAGCCGTTGACCGAAGGCATGTCCCAGCCAAGCGCGCGGCTGCTTCCCGCCGGCAGGCCCTGGGGCTGCATGAACAGCTTGATCGTCTCCGCCTTGATGATCTGGCGGCCATGATGGCGCCCGTGATCGAGATAGAGCTGGGTGATCTTCGCCAGGTCCGCCGCGGTCGAGAATAGCCCAGCATGGCCGGCGACCCCGCCCATCACATACGCATTCTCGTCATGCACCACGCCGCGCACCAGCATGTGGCGGAAGCTCGTGTCCAGCTCGGTCGGCGCGATCCGGGCGAGCTTGGCCTTGGGCGGATTAAACCCGGTGTCCTTCATGCCGAGCGGCCCGAACACTTCCTTGTGCAGGAACGCGTCGAGCGGCTGCCCGGTGATCCGCGAGACGATCTCGCCGACCAGGATCAGGTTGAAGTCCTGATAGACATAGGTCGTGCCCGGCGGGCTGCCGACCGGCATGGTGTAGAGCTGCTTGAGGATTCCCGCGCGATCATTGGCGTGCCCCCAGAGCAACCCCGATACCGGTTTGAAGCCCGAGCTGTGGCTGAGCAGATGCCGCACGGTGATCGCATCATGGCCCGGCGTGCCGGCGAATTCGGGGAGGTAGCGCTGCACCGGCGCATCGAGATCGAGCTGGCCGCGATCAAAGAGAATCTCGGCCGCGGTGGTCGTCGCAGTCACCTTGGTGAGCGAAGCGAGATCGAAGATCGCATTCCGCGGCATCGCCGGCGCTTTCGCGTCGCTGTCGATATGGCCGAACGCCTTGATCGCGAGCAGCTTGCCATGCTGCCCCACCGCGAGCACCGCGCCGGGAAAGGCCTTGCCGACCCAGGCCTCGACTTCGGCAAAGGCCGGGGCGAGCTGGACCTTGTGGGGAGCGGCGGCATGGAAAGGCGGTAGCGGCGCCGGTGCGGCGGCGCTGGTGACAAGCAGCGCGCCGGCGGCTGCCAGGGCCCGAAGGCGTATCATCGCGACCATCTTCTCTCCCTCACATCCCGCCCTTTGGCGGCAGCATGGGGTGGTCGCGGCTATGCGGTCAAGGAACCGCGCCTTGCCCGGCTATAACCAGCGGGCAAGGCGCACGCCCGTCACTGCGCGGCTTCGTCCGCGTCGATTACGCCATTCTTGTTCGCATCGGCCTTGTCGAACTTGGCCATGTCCTCGGCAGCCAGCTCGGCGGCGCTGACATTGCCGTCGCCGTCGGTGTCGAGGCGCTTGAGGCGACGATCGACCTTGGCCCGGTCCATCGTCTCGCCGCGCTTCTCCGCCGCCTTGGTCATGAACGCCATCAGCTCGACCGGGCTGCCCTTGCCATTGCCGTCGGTGTCGAGATTCTTGAACTTCTTGGCCGATGCCGCCTGGGCCTCCGCCTTGGTCTGGCCGGCCTTCTGGGCGAGCGCCTGGCCCGAGATCAGCAGGGCACCGACGGTGACGGCAATCTTCACACTCTTCATGGTCCAACTCTCCTTAGGTTCTTGTATTTGATCAGAAACGGAAGCCGGCGCTAGCCCGCGCGCTCACGCTCGAGCCGCCCTCGCCCGTCTCGCCCCGCAGGCCGAGCCCAAGCACGAGCCGGCCGACATTGGTCGAGGCATCAAGACGGCCCGCCACCACGGTCTTGCCGAACTGGACGCCGTTCGCGGTGAAGCCGGTACCGGTGTCGAGAAAGCGGAACATCCGCACCGATTCCGGGCTGTCGAGATAGGTGCGCCCGCCAATATCGCCGGTCAGCGTCACGCCGTTGATCAGCGCCGTGCCGCGTAGGCCGTAGCTGGCCAGGCTGGTGGTGGTCCGCGCCTTGCCGGCGACCAGCGCCGCCGCCCCGCCCCATTCCTGCGCCTGGTCGAAGGTCGCCGAATTGATGCTGCCGCCGACATAGGGGCCGACGCGCACGCCGCCGCCCAGCTTGGCGAAATAGGCCAGCTCCCCGAACGCGGTGTAGCTATGGCCGTCGCCCGCCGAAACCAGCTGGTTGGACAGGCTGCCGAACGCGACATGGCGATCGGTGGAGACGGTGTTCGCCGAATAGCCGAAGCCGCCGGCGAAGCGCAGGTCGCCGAGATTATAGCCGAGATAGGCAAAGGCCGAATTGCTCACCAGCTTCGCGTCGCCCAGCCCCGCATCGAGGCTGATCTTGTTCTTCGCATAGCGATAGGAGACGCCCCAGCGCAGGTTATCGCCCGTCATCTCGATGCCGCCCGAGAGCACCTGACGATCCGAGTCGAACCCGGCCAGGCCATCCTGAGCGCCCGCCTTGAGCTGGCCCATGTCACCGGCGATCCAGAAGGCGCGCTTCTGGTCGCGCGGTCCGTCGATCCGGCCGATCAGCTCGCGGCCCGCGTCATGCCCGTCGCGTGAGGCCACGGTCATGGCCGCAGTGAACACCTCGCCCGAAAGCTGGTCGAAGGCACCCCGCGCATCGGCGGCGTTGAGGCCGATCACCGCATCGAACACCCCGCCCGAGCTGGTCGCTCCCACCGCGGCTGCCACCGCGATCTGATTCGGCGTCTGCGCGACCGAGCCCAGGCTCACATCATTGCGTAGCAAGCGAAGCTGCACGGTGGTGGCATTGTAGACCAGGCTCGGATTGAGGAAGGCGAGATCGGTGACGACGCTGCCGAAACTGCCCGTCACCGCCGATCCGGTGAGGATCGTATAGGTGGTGAGCGGCGAGAAGTTGGTCTGCCCGCCGGTCAGCACCGAGACGGTGCCGCCGTTGATCGTCACTGCGCCGGTGGCGATGATCTGGTCCGAGATCCCCGTCGGCGACACTTCGACCTGATAGGTCGATCCCGCCGCGAAGGTCAGGCTCCCGGCCACGTTGAGCGTGCCGATCGAATTGCCCGGAGCGACGATGCCCGAGACGCTCAGCGAACCGATCCTGCCCGATCCGCCCAGCCGTCCGGTCGCGCCGATCGTCAGCGTGCCCGCGAGCGAGCCGTTCACCACCAGCAGACCGTCGTTGATCGTGGTCGAGCCGGTATAGGTGTTGGCGCCGTTCAGCGTCAGCGTGCCGGTGCCCGACTTGATCAGGCGGCCAGTGCCCGAGAGGAT
Organism: Sphingomonas sp. R-74633; assembly: GCF_013416555.1. GTDB lineage: Bacteria > Pseudomonadota > Alphaproteobacteria > Sphingomonadales > Sphingomonadaceae > Sphingomonas. The sequence goes on from NZ_JACCFG010000002.1 coordinate 797,819, forward strand.
GCCCGAATAGGCAGTCGAGCCGGTGCTGTTGACGGTCAGGATCGCGGTGCCGAGCGCGATATTGCCGTCGCCGGCAAGCCCGCCCACGGTGGTGGCGAAGTTGGCGAGGTTGACCGTGCCGGGCGCCGTGACGGTGAGCGTGCCGGTACCGAAGGCATTGGCGATGCCCGCGGTCAGCGTGCCCCCGGTCACGACAGTGCCACCCGAATAGGTGTTGGCCGCGCCCAGCGTCAGGTTACCGGTGCCCGCCTTGGCGAAGCTGCCGGTGCCACTGATCACGCCGGTGAAGCTGCTGGTCGCGCTGGTGTTCGCGGTAAGCGAACCGCTGCCGAGCAGGATCCGGCCCGCGCCGCTCAGGCCCGAGACCGACGCGGTGCCGCCATTGACGTCGAAGGTCGCGCCCGCCGCCACGCTCAGCGCGCCGCTGCCGATCGTGCCGCCATTCAGCCGCAGCGTGCCGGCCGAGACCGTGGTGGCGCCGGTATAGCTGTTCGCGCCGACCAGGGTGAACACCCCGGCGCCCGCCTTGGTCAGGCCGCCGCTGCCGCTGATGATGCCGGCATAGCTAGTATCGGTGTTGCCGCCGCCGGTGGTCAGGCTGCCGCCCGACAGCGTCACGCTGCCTGCGCCGGCCAGGCTGGCGATCGTCTGCGATGCGGTGAGGTCGAGCGTCGCGCCTGCCGCGATCGTGACGGTGGTACCCGTCGGCAGCGCGCCGCCCACGCCGGCGCGCAACGTGCCGCCGGCAATAGTGGTCGCGCCCGCATAGCTGTTGGCGCCGCCGAGGATCAGCGTGCCGCTGTCGAGCTTGTTGATCCCGCCGGTGCCGCCGATTACCGCGCTGATCGTCGCGCTCACGCCCGGATCGACGCGGATATTGGTCTGCGCGTCGGCCAGGCTCAGCGCACCCGTGCCCGCGGCGAGCACATAGCCGCTGGTCATGAACTGCATGCCGGTGACGCTGATCGCCCCGTCGACGGTCACGGTGCCGGCCGCGCCCTGGAACACGGCGAAGCGCCCGCCCCAGCTGTCATTCGCGGTGCCATTGGCATCGGTCCAGTTGGTACCGCTGGTGTTCCAGCTACCCGAGCCGCCGCCAATCGCGCCGTTGGCGGTGGTACCGGCACCGTCCCAGAACTGAATCTCGGGGACGATATTGTCATAGACCAGATTGACCTGCTGGCCGACCGAGGTCTGCAGATTGATGTGCGGCGCGTTCGACCCGGCCGGCAGCGTGCCGATGTCCAGGCCGTTGTTGGTGAGCGTGCCGGTATAGTCGATCAGGCGATAGACGCCGACGCCGAAGCCACCGAGATCGATGACGTTGAGCGTGCCGTCGAGCGTCAGGTCGCCATTGACCTGGATCCGGTCGCTGACCCCCGCCACGTTCGGCGCGCCGAGCCCCATGTCGAGTACCGAGCCCGAGGACAGGACCAGCCCGCCCGCGGTGAAGGTCCCCGCCCCGGCGCCGCCTGCTGCGAGATGCGCGCCGTCGGCGATGGTGACCACACCCGCCGCGCTGCCCGAGCCGCTCAGCGTCGCGCCGCTGGCGACGTTGACCGCGCCCGCGACGCTGCCGTCGAGCTGCAGCGTGCCGCTGCTCACCTGGGTCGCGCCGAGATAGCTGTTGGCGCCGCCGAGCGTTAGCGTGCCAGTGCCGGTCTTGGTCAGCCCGCCATTGCCGCTCGCCGCGCCGGTGAAGCTGTCATTGGCGTTGAGCCCGCCGGTGGTCAGGGTCGCGCCGAGCAGCACATTGCCCGCGCCGTTGAGGCCGCCGATGGTCTGGTCGGCGCGGATGTCGAGCGCCGCGCCCGAGGCGACCGAGACGTTGCTCGTCGCCGGCAGCGCGCCGCCGTTCAGCGCGACGACGGTGCCGACCTGGATGTTGGTCGCGCCGGCATAGCTGTTTGCGCCCGAGAGGATCAGCGTGCCGGCGTCGTTCTTGAGGATGCCGCCGCTGCCCGTGATCGCGGCGCTGATCGTGGCGGTAAGGCCCGGATCGACGCGAATATTGGTCAGTGCGGTGTTGGTGGTCAGCGTGCCCGTGCCGGCGGCGATCTCATAGCCGTCGGTCATGAACTGCGCGCCCGAGAACAGGATCGCGTCGTCCACCGTGACGGTACCCGCCGCACCGCCGAACACGCCGAACGCGCCGGCCCAGCCGCTATTGTTGGTCGCGGCTGCGTCGGTCCAGTTGGGGAAGGCGTTGGTCCAGCTGCCGCTGCCGCCCTGCGCCACGCCGTCACCCGAATTGTCGGTGCCATCCCAGAACTGGATCGTGGTCGCCGCCGGGGTGCCATAGACCAGGTTCACCTGCGTCGCGACCGAGGTCTGGATCGTCATCAGACTGCCGTTCGCGCCGGCAGGCACGCCGCCGATCAGCAGGCCATTATCGGTGAGCGCGCCGGTATAGTTGACCAGCCGGTACACGCCTTCGCCGAAGCCGCCGACATCGGCGATATTGAGCGTGCCGTCGAGGGTGAGGTCGCCATTGACCTGGATACGGTCACCGGTGCCGGGGGCGGCGAGGTCATAGTTGAGTACCGTATCCGCCGACAGCACGAGGCCATCGACATTGAGCGTGCCGATTCCATTACTGCCCGGCGCGAGCGTGCCGTTGCCCACCGTGAGCACACCGTAGATGCGCGCCGCCCCGGTGAGCGTGGCGCCGTTGATCACGCTGGTCGCCCCGCTCCAGCGGGTAAGCGCGACGGTACCGCCGCTGACGGTGAGTTGCCCGGTTGCCGTATTGGCGCCCGACAAGGTCAGCGTGCCGGTGCCGACCTTGGTTAGACCGCCAAGACCGCTGATCACCCCCGAGAATTCGGTGTTGCCGCCGCCCGAGCCGGTGGTGAGGATCGCACCACCCGAAGTGCCGCCGCTGGTCCGCACCGAGCCATCGCCCGAAAGATTGGACACCGTCTGGTTGCGCGCGATCGGGGTGCTGACCGACGCGCCGTCGATCACCGTCGTCGTCGAGTCTGTCATGTCGACGACGCCCGCGCCCGTGACGATCAACGCCGAATTGGCAGAGAAGCTGTTGTCGGTCATGCCCGAGCGCAGCCGCCCGTTGCTCACCACCGTGTCGCCCGAATAGCTGTTCTGCCCGAACAGGGTGAACTGGCCCGTGTTGACGATCTGCACCCCGCCGGTACCGGTTATCGTACCGGTGTTCGCCACCGTGCTGGTACGGTTCTGGATCAGCGTGCCGTTGTTGACGATCGTGCCGGCAACCGAGCCGCCCGAGCTGCCGCTGTCGTCATAACGTAGCGTCGCACCGGTCGAGATGGTCGCGCCGTTTCGCAGCGTCTGCCCGTTGGTGATCCCCCAAGTGCCACCCTGGACGTTCAGCGTATCGAAATTGCTAGCGCTAACCAGCACCTGCGAGCCGCTGCCGGTCAGGTTGAGAATGTCGGTAGCGTTCGTGCTCGATGCCGCGGTGATCGTTCCGTTGATGATCGCGCCGGTCTCGACCGTAACCGTGTTGACGGTGCCCGGCGCAACGTTCGCCGCCGCCCCGCCGAAGGTCACTGCGACGCCGCTGGCATTGAGGCCAGTACCGGCGGTGGTGACGCTGCCCGCGGCAAGCGTGACGTTGTTGATGGTGCTCGTCGCGCTGAGGTTGATGCGGATCGCCTCACGCGTAAGCGTTGAAGTGGTGAGACCGCCGTCGCCACCGGTGATCGTGCCGCGATTGACGATCGTTGTGTTGCCGGTGCCGATGATCCCATAGACGCCGCTGATCACGCCGGTCGCCTCGTTGGTGAGGGTCAACGTGCTGTTGGCGCGCACGCCTTCACCCTGAGTGGCTGAGGTCGCACCGGTGCCGAGGTTGGTGACCACCACCGCGCCCGTGCCCGTGATGTTTCCCGCGTTGACGATCGTGGTAGCGCCCGAACTTAGCACCCCTTCGTTGCCCGTGATCGACCCACCGGCACTGTTGTTGAGAATCAACGTTGCGCCCGGGATCGTCATCTCGACGCCCTGTGCCGCCTGGCCGACCCCAGTCGTATTGGTGGTCCCGGTGCTGATGATCGTGCCCGAATTGTTGATCGTCACCACACCCGTGTCAGCCGCGGTCGCGGTGATCTGGATCGCGTCATTGCCGCCGCGGATAAGGCCGGTGTTGTTGATCGTGATTGTACGCAGCCATGCCGCCGGAGGGGTGGCGGTATCGCCGGTGCCACTGATCGCACGGCCGTTTGTTGTGCCGTTCGGCACGCCCTCGATCGTGCCGTTATTGGTGATAACGATGCCGGTGCCGGTGCTGGCGCCGTTGATCGTCACCGCGCGATTGCCCGAGACCTGGATCGTGCCACCCGAGGCCACGGTCAGCGTGTCGTCGGCATCCATGTTGAGGTTGGTCGTGCGGGTCGTGCCGGCGCCGATGGTGGTGTTCTGCGCATGTGCCACCGTGGGCAGCGCCACGAAGCAGGCCGAAAGGAGCAGGCGGGTGCGCATGCTGCGGGCGCGGATCGAAAAAGTCATGAGTCTTCCTCCCCAAAGGCGGCGCGTTCAGCCGCATTGGTCTCGCCAGTCGTCTGGCTGCTTGTGATTTTCGTGAGCGCGCGCCGCGGCGCCCGCCCTCGCCGCCCCCGGGCGACGTTATCTGGCGCTAGGCCGGAATCGGCATCCTCGCTTGCTCTCCCATCGCACACCTCTCTGCTCGCATCCGGCTATCCCGGCCCAGACGGACCAGTTGCGGAATTGTGGTGATAAGGCCCGATCTCCGGTCCGGAGTCAATAGAATGGTTAGTCCAGAAATAAGATACTGGTCCGGTCCAATTTCGGGAATCTTTGTAATCCGGTGGTTCGCGCCAGAACCGGTCGCACCGCGTCACGCCGCAAGGCACGCCGATAGGCGCGCTTAAGGCGTAACTCGTCCTCCCGCACAGCGCATAGCCGCACGCGGTCAGGCCAGTTCTTCGATGCTCATTCTGGCGAATCCCCGGAGGGCTCCGGGCCCTAAGGTACAGCTATCGCGTATCTAGGCATATCAACCCTCTCCCCGACCGGGCATCTTGTTGTCAGATGTCTTTGGTTACCGGTGTCATACCAATAGGGGGCATTTTTCGCGGAGAGTCAAGCAGTGGTCAGGCCACATTCAAAGCCCAGGCATGCGACATCCCGCCACGACCCGCGTGACGACAGACAAAGCCTCGGGAAAGCTGCGCGCTACGGCGCGCCGGAATCAGCTGAGCTGGGCGCTGATCAGGAAGCGGTTGCGGCTGGCCTCGGCCTTGCGGCGGAGCTCCAGGATTTCCTTTTCCTCGTTCGCCTTCAGCATCGCCTCGAGCAGGCGGCTGAAATGCTTGCGCATCGCCGTGCGCGCCGCAGTCGAATCGCGCTGCTTGAGCGCCTCGAGCACGGCGGCATGCTCGTCGTGCCGGGTGTCGTCGTCCTTGTGGCACACCGAGGCATGGAGTGCGCAGATCTCAGGGATTTCGGTGCGCATCCGCCACAGCGTGTTGATCACGAACATGATCGCCTGATTGCCCGAGGCGGAGGCAATGGTCAGGTGGAAGGCGCGGTCCGCATCCGTCGCGGCGGCGCTGCCCTCCTCGGCTTCGGACATGGCGGCGACCAGCGCCTCCAGCACTTCAATCTGCTCGTCGCTGATCGTCGGAGCAGCCAACGCGGCCGCCTCGGACTCGAACAGCGAACGCGCCTCGGTCAGTTCGAACGCGCTGACCGTCGGCAGCGCGCCGGCGCTCGCCTCGTTGCGATCGCAAACATAGACGCCCGAGCCGGTCTTGATCCGCACCAGCCCCTGCGCCTGGAGCGCGATCTCGGCCTCGCGGATAGTGACCCGGCTCACGCCCAGCCGTTCCGCCATCTCCCGCTCGCCGGGCAGTCGCGATCCGGGAGGGAAAGTGCCCTCCGCGACCATCGCGGCAATCCGCTCGGCGATATCCTGGAAGAGACGGCGTTCGGCCATAAAGCCCTCAGTTCTTGATCGTAAGCGAATGCAATGCCTTAGACTGCGCCCATTTGGAATAGGCAATTGGTCCGCACCACCGCATTCGCCGTGGATTAGCGCAGGCGAAGGCGGAAGCTCAGGAAATATTGCGGCCCATAATATTCGACATTCCGGGTGCTGCCGACGACCGGCATGTACTCGACGCGCGGCTCGTTGAAGAGGTTGAGCGCCTGGAAGCGAATATCGGCAAGCTTGTTGATCTTGTAGCTGATGTTCGCATCGAAGGTGTTGTTGCCCTCGACATAGCGCAGCTGCGTATTGTCGGTGGTGAACGCCTGATAATAGCGCGAGCGATAGCGATAGATGCCCTGCAGCGAGATCGGCCCGATCTCGTAGAATGCCTGGGCCGAGAAGACGTGCTTCGAATAGCCGCTTAGGCCGGCCGCCGGGATCAGCCCGGGGGTCACGTCGCCGGTCACGCTGTCGACGATATCGCCGTAGCGGATGTCCTGCGTCTTGTAGTTCGACCAGGCATAATTGTAGCTCAGCTTCACGCCGAACCCGTCGAGCGGATGCGGCAGCCAGGTGAACTGGTTCGATGCCGTGATCTCGACGCCGTAGAGGTCGGCCTTGTCGTCGCTGTTGGTGGTCTGGGTGACCGGCACGGCGTAATCCTGCCCGCCGATCGTGAAGTTCTCGTCGGTGGTGATTGGGATCTTCCCGCCGGTGAACTTCTTGTAATAGACCGTCGCCGCGAACAGCGTGTCCTTGTTCGCGTAATATTCGAATGCCGCGTCGGCATTCCACGACATGGTCGGCTTCAGCCGCGGGCTGCCAGTGGCGATGATCGAGTTGATCGCGTCGGTCACCGAGGTGAAGCCCGTGCCCACTTCCAGCGTGATCGAGCGGCCGGCACCCAGCGCGCTCGGCGCGGGGCGCGACATTGCGCGGTAGATGCCGGTGCGGATGCGCATCTTCGGCGACAGGTCGAAGATCGCGTTGACGCTCGGCAGCCAGCGCATCGTGCCCGCGGTGACTTCGGTATTGGTGAAGGTGCCGTTCTCTCGCAGCGAGATCGAGCCATCGCTGTTGTTGATCACATCGAGGCCGGAGCGCAGACCCCGCGCGGTCACCTGCGTATGCACACCGCGCAGGCCGAAATTGCCGCGCACGCCCAGCCCGCCAAGATCACCCGAGAAGCTCGCCATCGCATAGCCCGCCCAGGTCTCTTCGGTGACGTCCGAATTCTCGACCGCGCGCAGGTCGCCGGTGTTGCCGGGATCCTCGGTGCCCAGATAGTTGCGGAACTGGCAGAGCGCGTCGAAGGCCGCGAAGCTGCCCAGGCCCTGGCTCGGCGCATCGGAGAAGAAGTTCTTCTCCGCAAACGGCGTGCGGCAGGCCAGATTCACCGCGCGGTCCACCGCCAGGCTGTCCTGGGTGATGATCTTGTCGTTGCTGTAGCCGAAGAACTTGCGTTGCGCCCAGCGGCCGCCGACGTCGATCCGCTGGATGAAGCCGTCGAGCTTGTAGCTGGCGTCGAACCGCGCCGAGAGGATCTCGTCGTCGCGGCCATCCTGCGATCGGGTCAGCTGCGCGTCGTCGCTGAACGCCGTGTAGTCGGTCGGGCTGAAGCGCGAATCATAGGTGAAGTTCGGCAGGAAGCTCTGCGTGAAGTCGACATGATAGGGAATGCGCTGGTTGTTGATCGCCGTGCGCACGCCATTGATGTCGAACGGATCGGTGCGCAGGCGTGTCGTGCGGGTGATGTCGAGGCGCGTGGTGTGCGAATAGCCGAAGTCGCCGGTCACGGTCAGGCGGTCGGTCGGCTTCCATTCGATATTGCCGCCGAAGCCCAGATATTTCTCGTCGCGCTGGAACAGGCCCGACTGCACCTGCATCGTTGCCGAACCATCGGCCGAGAGCAGCTGGTGGTTGTCACCGATCACGACGTTGTGGAGATTGTAGCGGCCCTCGGCGGTGCCGAAATCGTGGCGCTCTTCGCTGTACTGGCGCCGCGAATATTGCAGATCGAAATTGACGTCGATCGTCGGGCTCGGCTGCCACTGGACCGCGCCGAACACGGCGTTGCGCAGGTCCGAGGTGATCATCTGGCGATAGAGATACGAGTTGGACGCGTGGTAAAAAGGCGTGCCCGAATTGCCCTGCTGGCGAGTCACTTCGGTGCAGTTGGTGGTGGAGACAACCGCGGCGTTGCAGGTGAACCAGGTCGAGCTGGTATAGAAGCGCTCGACCGGATCGTTCACGTCGTTGCGCTGATAGCCGATCGAGACGCCGAGCCGGCCAAGGCCGCCCAGGTTGAACTGGTCGATATAGCTGGCGGTAGCGCGGTAGCCATAGCCGCTCTGGCCGCTGATCCGGTCCTGATAGGGGTTGTAGTTGCCCTTGATCTCGCCCTGGATCTGGCGGCGCTTGTAGTCGAGCGGCTTGCGCGTCTCGAGCTGGATCTGGCCGGCGACGCCGCCTTCGATCAAGTCGGCCTGCTGCGTCTTGTAGATCTTGATCGCGTTGAACAGCTCGGACGGGAACTGGCCGAAATTGACGGCGCGGTCGCCCGACCCGTTGGTCGCTTCGCGGCCGTTGAGCGTGGTCATGCTGAGACCCGAGCCGAGGCCGCGGATCGAGACTTCGGTGGGGCCGTAATTGGCGCGGTCGATCGAGGCGCCGGTGATCGTCGCGATCACTTCGCCGACCGACTGCCCTGGCAGCTCGCCGATTTCCTTTGATGAGACCGCATCGACGATCGCATCCGAATCGCGCTTGGACTGGATCGAGCTCTGGATCGTCTCGCGGATCGCGGTGACGACGATCTGGTCTTCCTGCGCCGTTTCGGGTGCCGCCTCAGGGGCGGCCTGCTCGGCAGAGGCCGGTGCGCTGTCCTGCGCCCAGGCCGGCGTAACTGCCAGCGCCGCAGCGACCGACACGCCCGCCAGAAGAACCGAGCGCGCGCGCGTACGGACGGAGACCAGAGCCATTCAAATCCTCCCAGATTCTATTTTTATACCAATTCTATGAACCACAGGTCAGGATAATGTCAATGATATCTTGATACCAATTCTCCAATCCGCTTAGTGCGCCGCAACAAAACAGGACAGGAGGATTGGATGGCAACCGGACCAGCGGGTAGCGGACCAGCACGGCTTATCGGCTTCGGCGAAGTGCTCACCCGCCTCGCCACGCAGGGCCGGGTCCAACTCGCGCAGGCGCGCAGCCTCGATCTCCATATTGGCGGGGCAGAAGCCAATGTCGCGGCGGCGCTGGCATCGCTCGGCCACCGCACCGCGATGGTCTCAGCGATTCCGCATCACGGGCTCGGCGACAGCGCCTGGCGCGCGCTGAGCGCAGCCGGGGTCGACCTGCGCCACAGTGTACGCGCGCCGGGCCGGCAGGGGCTCTATTTCCTCACACCCGGCGGATCGCTGCGCGCTTCCGAGATCCTCTATGACCGCGCCGGCAGCGCCTTCGCTCTGCACGACTGGGCCGGGTTCGACTGGCAAGCGGCGCTTGCGGGCGCCGAGTGGCTGCACGTCTCGGGCATCACCCCTGCCCTCGGCCCCGATCTCGCCCTGGCGACGCACACCGCGATGGCCGCGGCGCGCGCGCTCGGCCTGCGCATCTCGTTCGACGGCAATTACCGGCCGGCCTTGTGGGAGAGCTGGGACAGCAATCCCCGCGCGATCCTCACCGAGCTGGTCCGCCAAGCCGATCTGTTCTTCGCCAACCACCGCGACATGGCGCTGCTGCTCGATCACCCCTTCTCAGGCGACGGCGAGGCACGGCGGCGCGAGGCGGCGCTCGCCGGGTTCGAGGCCTTCCCCAACCTCAAATGGATCGCCTCGACCGCGCGCCACGTCGAGACCAGCGACTGCCACCGCCTCGCCGCGCGGATCGACACGCTCGAGACCGGCTTCCAGACGCGCGAGGTTCTGATGCCCGGCATTATCGACCGGATCGGCGGCGGCGACGCCTTTGCCGCCGGCGTGCTGCACGGACTGATCGAGGGCACCGACGTGCCGCGCGCCGCCGAACTCGGGCTGGCGCTCGCCTGCCTCAAGCACAGCGTCCCCGGCGACATGGCGCTCTTTCCGCGTGCCGACGTGGAAGGTTTCTCTGGCGAAGGCGCCGATGTGAAACGCTAGAACAGCTTCCAGATCGGGTTCGCCGGATCGGCCAGCAGCTTCACTGTCAACGCGGCGGACATCACCACCAGCAGCGGCCGCACGCCCTTGCCCCCGAAGCGGATCGCCAGCCGCGCGCCGATCTGGTTGCCCGTCATGTTCGCCACCGCCATCGAGATACCGAGCCCCCAGAGCAGCTTGCCTCCGGCGATCATCGCGAGCAGGCCGGCCAGGTTGGTGGCGAGGTTGAGGAACTTGGTGTTGCCGATCGCGCGGACCAGCCCCAAACCCGCCAAGGCGACCAGCACCGTGGTCAGGAACGATCCGGTACCCGGCCCGAAGAACCCGTCATAAAAGCCGATCGCGGCCACGATCAGCGTGATCCCCGCCGTGCCCAGCCGGGCATCGCGATCCTCCGCACGCATCTTGGGTGCCAGCAGGAAATAGAGCCCGATCAGGATCAGCAGCACTGGGACGAAGGCGGCGAGGAAGCTCGGGTCGATATGCTGCAGCGTAACCGCTCCCGCCGCCGATCCGGCAAAGGCGCCGCATGCCGGAATCGCGAACCGCCGGAAGTCGACATGGCCGGCGCGCGCATAGGTGAGCAGCGCGGATCCGGTGCCGCAGGCGCTGGCCAGCTTGTTGGTAGCGATCGCCGAGACCGGCGGGATGCCCGCCGCCAGCAGCGCGGGCAGCGAGATCAGCCCGCCCCCGCCCGCCATCGCATCGATCGTGCCGGCAAGCAGCGCCATGGTGATGAGGAAGGCGAGAATGTCGGGGGTAAGGTGCATTGCCAGCCCGATAGGGCGGCCCGGCCCCAATAAAAAGAGGAGGCGCGGCCGAGGGAGTCGGTCGCGCCTCCAGGGATGGAGCTCGTTAGGGAAGCAGCTGGCTGCTCAGTTCGGGAACGGCGACGGCCAGGTCATAGGCGACGATCTTGGCGACCACCTTGGCGCCGCCCTCGCCGACATGGGTGTAATCGAACTTCGCGACCGTGCGGCCGCGCGGGCCGGTCTTGGGCAGACTCGATGCCGGCGGCGATTCGGGCGCGGCGCGCGGGCGCAGCGTAGTGCCCGTCTTGGCCGCCGCGATTTCCTCGGGCAGCGGGTCGGTCATCGCCAGCTTCATCGCCTCGACCGGGCCAAGCTGCTCGACTGCCTTGGCGCTGTCGCGGTTCAGCTCGATCACCGGGGTCTTCATCTCGACGCCGATCTTGCGGATCGCATCGGCCCATGCAGCGAGCGTGTTGTTGAGCTTGCCGCCGCGGAACTCGCGGCGCGACATCGGCGTGACCAGCACCGGCACCGCACCGGCGGCGCGCACGTCGAGCACCATCTGCTTCAGGTTCGACTGGAAATCGGTGTTGAGGTCGGTCCAGCGCTCGGCCTTGGTCGACTGATCATTATGGCCGAACTGGATCAGGACATATTTCTTCGCATAGCCGGCCGCCCGGGCCTCGTTCATCGCGATGTCCCACGAACCCTCGGCGCGGTAGCTGCGGGTTGAGCGGCCGCCGCGGCCCATGTTCAGGCACGCGATGTTCGACTTGACGTGATAGGCGCAGAACACCGACGCCCAGCCGCTGCCGGGCGCCATGGTCGAGTCCCCGACCAGGATGATCTTGTAGGCGGAGATCGGCGGCGCATCGACGCGCTTCTCCCGCTTTTCGATCGGAGGCTGGGCCTCCGAAGTCTGGGCGAAGGCCGCCCCCGGAACCGCCAGCAACGCCGCCAGCGTGATCGCCATTTTCAGCATTTCATACCCTCCCAGTTGCGGCATTCTGTCCCTCGATCAGGAGAAGGCGAGACCGCCGTTGATGTCCATGTTGACGCCCGTCAGGAACGACGACTCGTTCGAAGCGAGGAAGACGACGGCCGACGCCACTTCGTCCGGATGGCCCTCGCGGCGCAGCGGGGTGTTGCCCGCCACTGCCTTGCGGCCCTCGGGCTTCGAGAACGTGTCGTGGAAGCTGGTGCCGATCAGGCCGGGGCACAGCGAATTGACGCGAATGCCCTGCGGACCCAGTTCCTTGGCCAGGCTGCGGGTGAAGGTCATCACCGCGCCCTTGGCGGTCGCGTAGATCGACGCGCCCGGCCCGCCGCCGTCGCGGCCGGCGAGCGACGACAGGTTCACGATCGTGCTGCCCTCGCCGAGATGCGGCAGCACCGCCTTGGTGACGAGGAAGGTCGATTTGAGGTTGAGCTCCATGACATGGTCGAAGAACGCCTCGTCCATGTCCGCCAGCGTCTTTCGGGCGACCATGCCGCCGGCAACGTTGACCAGCACATCCACGCGTTCGCCGAATGCCTTGGTGGTCTCCGAAACCAGCTTGGCCACCTCCTCGGGCTTGGTCACATCGGCCTGGATCAGGATCGCGGTGCCACCGGCCGCCTCGATCTCCGCCACGGTCGCCTTCGCTGCGCCTTCGTCGCTGCGATAGTTGACTGCGACCTTGCAACCTTCGGCCGCGAGCTGCAGCGAAACCGACTTGCCGATGTCACGCCCGCCGCCCGTTACGATGGCGACTTTATCCTTCAATTTCATGCTGGGTCCTGCTTGGTCTGGGGAGAGGTTTCGACACGCGGGACTCCGCGGCCGAGGATGAGGATGGCGAGGAGCGCGAGCGGCACGATCGCCGCGGCGAGCGCGAAGATCGGCGCATAGCCCTGGGTGGTCATCACCGGGACGAGCCAGGTGGTGATCAGCGTGCCGGCCACCGCGGCGGTGCCGCTGATGCCGGCGAGCGAGCCGACCGCGCCGCCGGCGAAATAGTCGCCCGGCATGGTCTGGATGTTATTGATCGCTACCTGGAAGCCGAACAGGATCACCGCGATCAGCAGCACCGCGGTGAGCGGGGTCGATGCGTTCGCGGTGAGCAGCAGCGCGGGCAGCATGATCACGCAGCCAATGGCGATGGCGAGCTTGCGCGCCGCCAAGGCGCTCCAGCCGCGCGCGATGAGCAGGCCCGAGAACCAGCCGCCGAGCAGGCTGCCGAGCATCGCGCCGACGAACGGCACCCAGCCGAACATGCCGATCTGCTTGACGTCGAAGCCGAAGGTCTCGGCCAGGTAGATCGGCAGCCAGGAGACGAACAGCCACCAGACCGGATCGATGAAGAAGCGCGCGATCAGGATCGCCCAGCTCTGGCGATAGCGCAGCAGCTCGAGCATGCCGGGCGCGGGCGCCTCGCTCTCGGGTGCATCCGCGGTCGCGGGGCGCGCATTGATATGGGCACGTTCCTCGTCGCTCAGCCAGGGATGGCGATCGGGGTCGGCGCGGTAGATGAAGAACCAGGGGATCAGCCAGACCAGCCCGAGCACGCCAACCAGCACGAAGGTCGCGCGCCAGCCGAACGATCCGTAGAGCGCCGCCACCGCAGGCGCGGCGATGATTGCGCCTATTGCAGCACCGGCGTTGAAGATGCCCTGTGCAAAGGCGCGCTCCTGCGGCGGAAACCACAGCGCATTGGCCTTGACCGCACCCGGCCAGTTGCCCGCCTCCGACACGCCGAGCGTGAAGCGCAGGCAGAGCAGGGCCGCAAGCGAGCGGACCAGTGCATGCGCACCGATCGACACCGACCACACCGCGATCGCGATGACGAAGCCGATGCGCGTGCCGATCCGGTCGAGCAGCTTGCCGAACAGCGACTGGCCGAAGGCATAGGCGACCATGAACACGGTCACGAGCAGCGCATAATCGGCCTTGTCGGCGCCGATGTCCTTCGACACCGCCGGCCACATCACAGCGAGCGCGTTACGGTCGATATAGTTGATCACCGTGACCAGCCCGATCAGGCTGATGACGAGCCAGCGAAGCCCTTTGACCCTGGTCATCGGCTCAGTTTCCCTTCGCTGTGTCGAAGCGGGCGAAATGACCCTTCCAGTCGCGCTTCTTGCCGTCGACCGTCGCGCTGTGCGCGGCGTTCGCATCGGCCGAGAAGGCGATCGCAAGGGTGATGCTGCGGCCATCGGCGAGCTTGATCGTGATCACGTCCGCGTCGCTCGTGCGGACATGCGTGAAGCCCTTCACCCGGCTGTTGCTCGCGGTCGTCTTCTCTTCGCCCGCATCGTAATTGCCATGCGGCTCGAGCAAATTGACGAACTGAGCGTTGGTCGCGTTCGCGACGCGCTCGATCAGCAGCGGCTCACGGCGCAGGTTGAACCTGGAATCATTCGCCCCGCTCTCGCCCAGGATCACGCTGGCGCCCGCCGGCGCGATCATCCGGTAGGTGTAGAAGCGGTTGTCATTGATCCAGGTGACCGCGCCATTGTCCGCGGTCGGTGTGCCCGTCGCATCGACCCAGATGTGCTGATAGCCGTTCGCCTTGCCGAGCACCGGCCGGTCGGCGGTGTTCGACTGGAGCGGGAAGCCGATCGCCGTGATCTGGCCGGCATAGTGGAGCGGCAGGTCATAGGTGGCGGGTTTGTCGCCGGTCACGTCGAGCAGGTCGACGATCATCGGGCTCTCGACGCCGTCCACCGGCAACTGGATCAGCGTGCGGCGATAGCGGACGCCGGGATAGGCGCCGACCATCTCGGCGGTGCTCACCGTTGCCTGCGGCGTGCTCGCCCAGAACAGCTGCTTGGGCGCCAGGCTGTCGCCGGCCTTCCACTTGCCACCGAAATTGCTGGTCTCGTTCACGACGAGGGTGTTGTGGGCGACGGTCTGCTTAGCCCAGGTCTCGTTTTCCTTGAGGTAGCGCCCGCCGTCCTTGCTCTCGACATTGAGGAAGCGCGCGGCGCCATAGTCGGTCACGATGGCGTGGCCGTTATCGTAGAGAATCCAGTTCAGCTTGTCGAAATGGCCATGGCCCATGCCCATCGCGCTGTTCTTGGCGACGAGCACCTGGTCGGTGTCGCCCGCGCCCGAGCGCATGATCGCCAGCCCGCCCATCTCGCCCTTGGGCCCGTCGCTGAGGAACTGCGAGGCATAGGGGAAGGGCTTGGCCTTGCCCGCGGCCAGGTCGCGCGCCACCGCCAGCCCGTCCGGGGTCAGCGTGGTGCGGCCCTGCCACTGCGCAATCGAGAGCAAAGCCGGGTCCTTGGTCACTTCATAGCCGATCGCCACCGACTGGTAGAGCTCGTCCGTCTTCAGGCTCTTGTCTGGCATCGCGTCGTTGAACGGGAAGAAATAGCCGTCGTACGTCGTCTGGATCGAGGTCCGGATCGCCTTCAACAACACGCCGTCATGGTGCTGGAAGATTTTCTGCTCGGGCTGGTTCGCCTCGATGAAGCGCGCGAACAGCACGAAGGGCAGCATCGCGTAGCGCTGGTAGTACGGCCCTTCGACATAATAGCCGTCGGGCGAGAAGAGCTGGTCGATCTGCGCAAGGAAGCCGAACTTGCCGTCGCGCTTAAGCCCCTTGAGCGCCACCTCGACGAAATCCTTGTCGCGCAGCGTATAGCCGATCATGCCGACCGCGGCGCAGGCCCAGGTCGCATGGTTGTGGATCTGGTCGAACTCCTCGGCCTGGCCGGCCGAGAGGAAGGTCGCCATCGGGCGGAAGACGTTGTCGTCGATCGTCGCGCGGTCGGCAGCGCTCAGGCTGTCGCGGATCGCGTCATAGCCCTGCACCGCATAGACCGCCCAGACGGCGTCGTTGAGGCTCTGCCAGAACAGCCGGCCGGGCCGCTGGTCGCTCGCCGCCGGATGGTTGCCGAGCGTCGGATAGAGCTTGGCGTACTCCAGCAATTCCGCCTTGGCGAAATCGGCATAGCGCTGCTCGCCGGTGATGCGGAACAGCAGCCCCGCGCCATAGATGGCGGTGTAGTTCCGCTTGTGCTGTTCGTGCGTGTAGCCGCCGCCCGGATCCTTGGGCACTGGCACGACCACACCGGCCTTGATCGCCTTGTCGACTTCGCGCCGAACGCGCTTCAGCTCGGCGTTGAACAGGGGATAGGCCGTGGCGTCCTTGGCAGTCGCCGCCATTTCTGACGCGCGGAACAATGTGGGCTGCGCGCCCGGCGCGGTCTGCGCGATGGCAGGCGTGGCGAGCAGGGTGGTACCGGCGAGGAGAAACGCGAAACGAGTCATCAATTGCTTCCCGGAAGCGGCGAGGCCGCAGGCTTGGCGTACCAGGAGACACCCGTCTCCTTGCGCGTGATGGGCTTGAGCATGCGGTCGGCACCTGTCTTGGTCAGCGCCGGATCGGTCGGATAGAGCAGGCCATTGGCGGCGCGCCTGAGCGCCACCTGGCGGCGATCCATCGCGATCGGCAGCGTGGCAGGCCCGGTCACCGACATGACGTTACCCGTGAAGCTGATCCCGGCGATATCCGCCCTAGCGACGAACGGATCGCCGCGCTTGCGGTTGACGAACAGATTGCCGACGAAGCGCGTCGAAATCGGCGGCAGCGACAGCTCCGCATCCGCGCCATTGCCCAGCGTCACATTGCTCGCATCGATCACGCTGTTGCGCTCGATCAGTGCGTCCTCGACCTGAACATAGCGGTTGAGCGGCGAATTCGGCACGCCGTTCATCAGCGTGATCGCGCTGTACGGGCCGTCGCCGGTCACGCCCTCGATATAGTTGTTCCGCACGACCTGATGCCGATTGATCACGCGGATGCCGCCGGTCCGCTTCACGCCGTTGCCGAAGAAGACATTGTCCTCGATTCGATTGCCGTGGCCATGACGCATCACGAACGCGCCCTGGCTCTCGACCACGGTGTTGCGACGCAGGATGTTCGCGCCCGACTTGATCGAGACGATCTCGACCTCGCCGTCGCAGCGCTCGAAGAAATTGTCCTCGACGATCGTGAACGAGTCGCTCTGCGATTCCTGGCTGGTGCCGATGCGGATCGTCTCACCACCATTTTCCCCCAAGGGAGGCCGCGGGCCGAAGTAATTATGATCGATCCGGTGGTGGTTATCGAGCGGCACGTTCGCCGCACGGACCACGACGAGCATCGCGCCGCCATGCGCCTTGCCGATGAAGGTCGAGTGATCGACGCGGTTGTTGCGGCCGTAGAGCGACACCCAATGATCGGTCTTGGCCGCGTCGGGCGGGCCATAGCCATCGACCACGACGCCGGTCAGCCGTGAATTCTCCGCCCAACGCCTGGTGCCGTCGCGAAAGGCGATCAGTTCTTCGTCGCCGCCATGCCCGTCCCTGAACACCAGATTCGACACAACGAGCCAGTTGCCCGACATCCGCAGGCTGGACTTGCCGGAAAGGATCACCTTGCCCGGCGTCTCCGCAGTCAGCGTGATCACCTTGTCCGCACTGCCCGCGCCCGAAAAGCGCACCGCGAAATCGCGCCACTCGCCATTGGCGAGGATCACGCGATCGCCCGGCGCCAGCGCCTTCGCCGCGGCGGCATATTCCTGCTGATTGTGGACAAGCGTGTCGCGCGCGGCTGCCGGACAGGCAGACACCGCAACCAACACCATCGACAGCGCCCAAGGTCGCAACGGATCCTCCCAACCGGCTCTGATGGCCGATACGAGTGGCCTACCAGTCAGGATCAGGGCGTGCAAGCCAATTTAAATACCAATTCACCGGACCGGATTGGGTCCAGTGGTTCTATACCATTTAACCGGATCCGGTCATCCGCGTGAGCCGCGGGCGAAGATCGGCGCGAGCGTCACGGCAATGGCGCCGAGCAGGATTGCCGCCACCGGCCGGTCGAGCTCGTCCGCCAGCCAGAAATAGAGCGTGAGGCCGGCCGTGGTCGCAAGCGCTACCGCTACCAGCAGCGATGCGGCGCGCAGCAGCGGACCGGCATGACGCGGCCAGCCATCGACGATTCGGCGGACGCGGTCGAGCATCCCGGCGGACAGTCCCGCGGCCTCCGCACGCATCATCTCGGCGGCGTCGATCGCCGCGCCGTCGAGCCGGTAAAGGATGGCGAAGCGGCGAAGCGCCTCGAGCCGCGGATTGGCGAGGCCCGCCACCCGACGCGAGCCGAACAGCATCGCCCCCAGCCGCTCGATCCGATTGGGCGCGCGTAGCGAGGCGCGGCCATCGGCCTGGGAAAGCTGGAGCGTCCGCAGTTCCAGCGGAGTCAACATCGCCTCGCTGGGCACGCTGCCCGCCAGACCCTCGAGCAGCCCGGACTGGCTATCGAGATACGCCATCACAATTTCCTCCAATCAACCGGCGCGCATGTAGGCGCAACGCGCGCCGCCGATTAGCCACGGCAGCGGCATCGCAATGTTTCCGCAAGTGCAACAATCCGGAGATGTTGGGCCGCCATCGTTTCCGATGCGGAGGTCCGGCAATTTCCGGGCGACAAATCGGTTCGACGGCGCGACGAAGGGGGTTGATACTTTATATCATCGCCGGTACCGCAGCGCAGCACGTTCCATGTTCGGGAAGATTCGTTTTGATGTTGTTGCGTCCCCTGCTGCTCGCCTCCGCTGCCCTGCTCGCCCTCCCCGCCCATGCCGAGGACAACAAGCCGGCGAGCACCAATGACGCCCCGGCAGCCGCGAGCGCGGACACGCCTGCACCGACCGCAAGCGATCAGGACCATGACCAGCCCGGCGCGCAGATCGTCGTTACCGGCACCCGCGCCCGCAACACCGCCGACGTGCTCGGCGGGACTGCGGTGCTCGCCAAGGAAGAGCTGACCAACGACCTGCGCCCGACGATCGGCGAAACGCTGGCGCAGCAGCCGGGCGTGTCGGCGAGTTCGTTCGGCCCCAACGCCTCGCGCCCCGTCCTGCGCGGCTTCATCGGCGCGCGCGCACCGCTGCTGACCGACGGCATCGGCAGCATCGACGTGTCGAACACCTCGGCCGATCACGCACCGATCATCAACCCGCTCACTGCCGACCGCATCGAAGTGCTGCGTGGCCCGACCGCACTGATCTTCGGCCCCTCCGCAATCGGCGGCGTGGTCAACGTCATCGACAGCCGCATCCCGCGCCACATGCCCGAAGAGGCCGTCCATTTCGACGGCATCGCCACTTATGGCAGCGCCGCCAATGAGCGCTCGGTCTCGGGCTCGGCCGATGTGCCGGTGGCAAGCAAGATCGTGCTCCACGCCGATGGCAGCTTCTCGCAGACCGGCGACGAGCGCACCGGCGGCTATGTCCTCTCCCCGGCGCTGCGCGCCCAGGCCGCGGCGAGTGCCGATTCGGATATCGCCGACCTCGCCGATCTGAAGGGCAAGGTGCCCAACACCGCTGCCAAGACCTGGGACGTCGCCGGCGGCGCCGCGATCATCGACGGCACCAACAATCTCGGCTTCTCGGTCAGCCATTTCGACACCTTCTACGGCGTGCCGATCCGCTATTCGCTCGATCCCTCGATCGAGGCCGAGCAGGTGCGTCTCCACGCCCAGCAGACCCGCGTCGACATCCGCGGCGAGGTCAATATCGGCGACGGCTTCTTCAAGCAGCTCCGCACCCGCTGGGCCGCGGCCGACTATAAGCACTCGGAGATCGAGGATACCGGCGCGATCGGCACCACTTTCTTCAGCCAGGGCTATGAAGGCCGGCTCGAGATGGTCCAGTCGGCACGCGGCGGCTGGGAAGGCCTGGTCGGCGGCCAGTTCTCGCTGCGCGACATGCATGTGATCGGCGACGAGAAGTTCCTGCCCAAGAACTCGGCGCAGCAGTTCAGCCTGTTCACGCTCCAGTCGTTCGATGCCGGCCCGTTCAAGGGTGAGGCGGCAGCGCGCTTCGAGCACAATGATGTGAGCGCTCAGGCCGACGCCGATATCGGCAACCCGGCCTATAGCCGCAGCTTCAACAGCTTCTCCGCCTCGCTCGGCGCCAGCTATGCCGTGGCCGAGGGCATGCGCTTCGGCGTCAACGTCTCGCGCGCCGAGCGTGCGCCGACCCCGGAAGAGCTGTTCGCCAACGGCCCGCACGCCGGCACCCAGGCGTTCGAGATCGGCAACCCGAATTTCGGCAGCGAGAAGAGCTGGGGCGTCGAGGCGACCTTCAAGGGCGGCGGAGACGGCTTCGCCTTCTCGACCGCAGCCTATTACAACTGGTTCACCGGCTATATCTACGACGCCCCGACCGGCGCGACGCAGGACGACCTGCCGGTGTTCCAGTACAACCAGGCCGACGCCCGCTATTACGGCTTCGAGGCCGAAGGGTCGCTCCGTCTGGCGACGGTGAAGGACTTCACGATCAACGCCACCGCGCTGGCCGACTATGTCCATGCCGATATCGTCGGTAATGGCCCTGCCCCGCGCATCCCGCCGCTGCGCGTCAATGGCGGGCTCGAGGCAACGTCGGATTCGTTCACGATCCACGGCGAAGTCGAACATGTCTTCGACCAGACCCGCATCTCGGCCTTCGAGACGCCGACCGACGGCTTCACCTTCGTCAACGCCTCGGTCTCGTGGAAGCCTTGGGGCGCCGGCTCGAATACCAGCCTGATGCTCTCGGCGAACAACATCTTCGACGTCGAGGCCCGCCGCGCCGCGAGCGTGCTCAAGGACTATGCCCCCCTCCCCGGCCGCGACATCCGTGTGACCGCGCGGGTGCAGATCTGACCTAACTAAGCCCTCTCCCCCGAGGGGGAGAGGGAGAAGAGGGATCATTGCGCTTCTCGCCCCGTTGGGCGATCCGATGCCCATGCCCATTCCCACCCCTGAAGCACCGCCAACCTCCCGCCGCCTGCCATGGCCGATCCTGATCGGTGCAGGCTTCGCGCTGTTCCTGCTCGGCCTGATCTGGTTCGGCCACGAACTCGTCGAAGGCGACGGCGCGAGCGTCGATCGCGCGATCATGCTGGCGATGCGCCATAACGGCCACCCGATCGGCCCGGCCTGGCTCCCCTCGGCGGTGCGCGATGTGACCGCGCTGGGCAGTTCGACCGTCCTCGCCTTCATCGTGCTGGTCAGTGCAATCTTCCTGTGGCTCGGCGGCAGGATGCGCACCGCGCTGCTTGTCGTCGGCGCAACCGCGCTCGGCTCGATCACCGTCGAGACGATCAAGGCGCTCATCGGCCGCTCACGTCCCGATCTGATCGGCAGGCTGATGGAAGAGACGTCGCGCAGCTTCCCGAGCGGCCATGCCGCACTGAGCGCGATCGTCTACCTGACCCTCGCGACCCTGCTCTTCCCGGTGTTGCCCGATCGCCGCGTGCGCATCTTCGCCGTAGCGGTGGCGCTGTTCCTCACTGTGTCGGTGGGGATCAGCCGCGTCTATCTCGGCGTCCACTGGCCGAGCGACGTCGTCGCCGGCTGGGCATTCGGCGGAGTCTGGGCAGTGCTCTGGTGGCGGATCGAGCTGGAGTGGCTCGCGCGCGGTCAGCCCTGACGCTCGGCGAGCCTGCGCTCCCAGGCCAGCGCATCCTTGACGATACCCTCGAGGTCATCGTGCTTCGGTCGCCACGGCAGCGCCGCGAGGATGGCGCTGTTGTCGGCGACCAGCGCATCGGGGTCCCCGGCACGCCGTCCCTCGAGCTTGCGCTCGATCGTGACGTTGGTCACCCGGTCGACCGCGTCGAGCACCTGCAGCACCGAGAAGCCACGGCCATAGCCGGCGTTCATCGTGTGGCTCTCACCTGGCTTTGCGATCAGCAGATCGAGTGCATCGACATGCGCGGCGGCAAGGTCGCTGACATGGATATAATCGCGCACCCCGGTGCCGTCGGGCGTGTCGAAATCGGTGCCGAACACGCCCACCGAGGCACGCTTGCCGGTGGCGGCCTCGACTGCAACCTTGATCAGGTGCGTCGCCCCTGCCGTCGACTGGCCGCTGCGGCCCTGCGGATCGGCGCCGGCGACGTTGAAATAGCGCAGCGCCGCATAGTTGATCGGGTGTGCCGCGGCGACGTCCTTGAGCATGACCTCCGTCATCAGCTTGGACATGCCATAGGGATTGATCGGCTGCTTGGGACTGTCCTCGCGCACCGGCACCGCCTCGGGAATGCCATAGGTCGCGGCGGTGGAAGAGAAGATAAAGTGCTTCACTCCCTCAACGACGGCGCTCTCGATCAGCGACCGGCTGGCGGCGGTGTTGTTGCGGTAATATTTAAGCGGATCGGTCACGCTCTCGGGCACCACCACCGATCCGGCGAAGTGCATGATTGCGATCACGCCGTGATCGCGGATCGCGGCACGCACAGCCTTGTCGTCCTCGATGCTCGCAACGACCAGCGAAGCGCGCTTGTCGACCGCCCAGTCGAACCCGGTGACGAGGTTGTCGACCACCACGACTTTCCACCCGGCATCGAGCAGCGCCAGTACGGCATGGCTGCCGATATAGCCTGCCCCGCCCGTCACCAGCACCGTGCCTTCGCGCATTCTTCAATCCCGTACTTTGTTCCGGCCCCGCTCAATCCTATCTATGCGTCGATAGCAAGGAGTTCGCGATGAGCATTGAAACCGCAACGCTGGCCGGTGGCTGCTTCTGGTGCACTGAGGCCGTGTTCAATGACGTGATCGGCGTCCAGTCGGTCGAAAGCGGCTATATCGGGGGAACCAAGGAAAACCCGACCTACAAGGAAGTCTGCTCGGGCACGACCGGCCATGCCGAGGCGATCCGGGTGAGCTTCGATACCGACCAGATCTCGTATGGCGAGATCCTCGACATCTTCCTGGCGACGCACGACCCGACTCAGCTCAACCGCCAGGGCAATGATATCGGCACCCAATATCGCTCGGCGATCTTCCCGCATTCGGCGGAGCAGGAGCGCGAGGCGCTGGACGCGATCGAGCGGTCGCGCCCCGACTGGCCCGAGCCGATCGTGACGGCGATCGAGCCGCTCGGCGAATGGTGGTCGGCCGAGGATTACCACCAAGAATATTGGCAGGGCGATGGCCAGCGTAATCCGTATTGCCTGGCGGTGATTCCGCCCAAGCTGCGCAAGCTCCGCAAGAGCTTTGCGGCACGTTCGAAGGAAGGTGCTTCGGCCTAGCGCGGAAAGGCGGCGCGGCGCAGGCGATCGTTGATCGCCACGCCGATGCCCGCCTCCGGGATCGGCGCGACGGCAATCGCAGCCGCGCCGCTCGCGTCCGCACGGTGCAGCGCATCGAACAGATTCGCGGCGGCCTCGGTGAGGTTGCCGCTGGCGGAGAGGGTTTCGGTGCCGGGGACAGCGCCGAAGCCGATCAGATATTCGCCGTCCTGCGCCTCCGTCGCTTCGAGCCGCACCGGCTTGCTCGGTGCATAGTGACTGTCCAACTGCCCCGGCGCGACAATCCCGTCGCTGCTCCCCGGTGAAAGCCGGGGCCCAGGGTTGAGAAACAATTCGGCTTCGGTAAGCGGGCCTGGCCTCAGGATCGTCGAGCCCATTATGATCGTCGACTCCACCCCCGCCGAGGTGGCGCCATCATCGATCACTATCGGAATTCGCCCCACCAGGCTCTTCGCGACATGCTCGGCGCGAGTCGGGCTGATCCCCCCACTCACATTGGCCGATGGCGCCGCCAGCGGCTTGCCCGAAGCCGCGAGCAGCGCCTGCATCGCCCGATGCGCCGGCACCCGGATCGCAATCGTGTCGAGCCCTGCGGTCACCAGCGAAGCGATCCCCGCATCCGCCCGCACGGGCAGCACCAGAGTCAACGGCCCCGGCCAGAAGCGCCGCGCCAGATCGCGCGCGGCATCGTCGAACACTGCGATCCGCTCGGCGGCGGCAAGGTCGGGGACATGGACGATCAGCGGGTTAAAGCTCGGACGGCCCTTGGCGGCATAGATCCCCGCCACCGCGCGCGACTCGGTGGCGTCGGCAGCGAGCCCGTAGACGGTTTCGGTGGGCACCGCGACGCATTCGCCGGCGCGAATCAGCGCGGCGGCCTCGGCGATCGCCGCCGTGCCGTAGGGTAAGATGCGCGGATTTGTCGGGCTCACTTTGGGCGAGCTATACGGCGCGAAACCAGACCACAAGAGAGGCCTCATGTTCACCCCCGCCACCGCCGACCAGCGCTTCGTCCTCGAGACCATCGTCCGCCTGGGCGAGATCAGCGAAGAAGCCGCGGAAATGACCGACGCGGTGCTTGAAGGCGCGGGCCAGTTCGCGACCGGCGAATGGGCGCCGCTCGAGCGGCTCGGCGACACCGATGGCCCCAAATGGACGCCGGACGGCGTGAAGATGCCGGCCGGGTTCGCCGATGCCTACCAAGCCTATGTCGAGGGCGGTTGGGGCACGATCGGCTCGCCGGCGGAGCATGGCGGGCAAGGGCTCCCGGTCAGCCTGTCGATTGCGGTGCTGGAGACGCTCGGCACCGCCAATATGGGCTTCGCGCTCGCCCCGATCCTCA